>CAVWSM010000013.1:0-250038 GCA_963757805.1 uncultured Actinomycetota bacterium
GCGCGGTAGTCGACGACTTCGCAACTGCGCGGGCGACCGGCTTCGCCTCCACGGCCTCCGGCGCCTCCACGGGCGCCGAAGCAGCGGTCGCATCGACCCCACCACCGCCACCGCCGCCACCGGCGGTCACGACCTCACCGACGGCCAGCCCACCGGCCAGCAACGCGGCCGGCACGGCGATCCGCTTGCCGTCGATCGGCCCGAAGTTCAAGTGCCGCGCGCGCCACTCGCGCCGGAGGCGCGACCGCGAAGCGGAGTTGTCCCACGGCTCACCCGAGGTCAGGTCGCGGGAGGCGAAGTCGACCGTGGGGCGCAGGCCGCGCCGCGCCTGGGAGCGCGCAATCGACTCCTCCCAAATTCATCGGACGCGAGATCGCGCCAGCCGTCGTCCATCATTCGAAGATGTCCCTTTCTGCTGCCTACGAGGTGAGCTGACGGGCTCGCGCCAAAGAGCACGGCGCTACGCCGCGAAACGCGCGGCGATTCGCCCCTGCGGCCGAAGCCGCATTCGGGTCCCCCGTTCCCCACCGGCAGGCGGCGGGGACTCGGCGATTGCGGGCGCAACCCTACTAACGGCCGAACAGAATCCCTGCAATTGCAAGCGTTTCTTGCAGGACGCCGGTAACGCGGCCGCGCGCCCGGAGTTATGTCCCCGCGGTTATGGAGACCCGCGCCGGCGCAACTTCCGCTCCGGGAGCGGATTGCTAGCTTCGTGGCGCCGCATGCGCTACCGCCTCGACCGCCTGGTCGCCTACCTGCGCGACCTGTTCAGCGATCTGCCGCGGCGGGTGGTGCTCACCGTCCAGTACCACGGCTGGCGCGAGCTGATCGTCCGCGTCGCGACGTTCCCGCTGCGGCTCACGCCGTGGGGCCCGGAGCTCGCCGCGGCGCCGCGCCACCCGCTGGGCGATGGCCGCGCGACTGGTACCGCCGCAACGGCAGGCCCGTCGCCGTCGTCATCCCCCACTACGGCGACGCCCAAGCTGGCGTCCAGGCCGTCGAGTCGATCAAGGCGCACGACCAAGCCGAGCGCGGCGACGATCGTCGTCGCCGACGACGGCTCGGCGCCCGAGCACGTCGCAGCGCCTGCGCGAGGTCGAGGGCATCACGCTGGTCGAGAGCCCGGCCGGCAACACGGGCTTCGCCGCCAACTGCCAACCGCGGGCATCGCGCGCCGCCGGGCGACGGACGTCGTGCTGCTGAACTCCGACGTGATCGCCCATGCCGGGCTGGCTCGAGCAGCTCCAGTACGCCGCCTACCGCGACGCGCGACGTCGGCATCGTCGGGCCCGAAGCTGCTCTACCCCGACGGCACGATCCAGTCGGCGGGCACGCTACCGCAACCCGGGCGCGCCGGAGTGGTTCGACCACCGCTACCGCTTCACGCCCGGCCGACCACGGCCCGGCCAACGTGCCGCGCCGACGTGCTCGCCGATGACCGGCGCCGCGCATGTACATCAAGCGCGACGACGCTCGACGCGATCGGCGCTGTTCGACGAGGCGCTACGGGATGGCCTACGAGGACGTCGACTGTGCCTGCGCGCGTGGGAGGCCGGGCTGCGCGTCGATCTACGCGCCCGGCCGCACGCTCACCCACCTCGAGTCGAAGACGCGCGGCGATCGAGCCAGGGCGAGCGCGAGCTCGCTCGCAGCGCGTCTTCTGGGAGCGCTGGGGCGACTGGTTCGACGCGCCGCGACGTGCGCACGCGCCGACGGGCGCGCTGCGGATCGTCTACGTGACGGAGGACACCGGCGTCGGCGGCGGCCACCGCGTGGTCTTCGAGCACCTGAACGGCCTCGCCGACGCGCGGCCACGAGTGCCGAGCTGTGGACGCTCGACGGCGGCGCGCCGGACTGGTTCGACCTCGAGGTCCCGGTGCGCGCGTTCGAGGACTACGACGAGCTGGCCGAGCGCGCTCGAGCCGGTCGACGCGATCAAGGTCGCGACCTGGTGGGACACCGCGCGCGCCGGTGTGGCAGGCGTCCGTGCGCACGGGCATCCCCGTCTACTTCGTGCAGGACATCGAGACCTCGCTACTACCCCGACCAGCCCGAGCGCGCACGGCGCGCGTGCTGGCCAGCTACCGCGCACGAGTTCCGCTACCTGACGACGTCGCAGTGGGTCGCCGACCGGCTGCGCGAGCTGCGGCGTCGAGCCCGGCGATCGTCCCGCCCGGGCATCGACCTCGAGCCGCTTGCACCCGCTGCCCGGCGTCGAGCGCGAGGACGACGTCGCTGCTCGCGCTCGGCCGCACCAACCCGCTGAAGAACTTCCCGCTGACGCGCGACGCGCTGGCGCGTCGCTGCCCGAGGCCGCGCCCGCAGCTGTGGCTGTTCGGCATCGAGCCCGAGCTGGGCGAGCGAGCTCGGCGCGCGCTACTTCGAGCGGCCGAGCGACGCCGAGGTCAACGAGCTGCTCAACCGCGCCACCGCGTTCGTCCAGACCTCGCGCCACGAGGGCTTCTGCCTGCCGCTGCTCGAGGCGATGGCGGCGGGCGCGCCGGTCGTCTGCACGGACGCCCACGGCAACCGCGACTTCTGCCGCGACGGCGAGAACTGCCTGATGGTCGGACGACGACCCGGACGCGGTGGCGCGCGGCGATCGAGCGGCTGTTCGGCGACGCCGAGCTGCGCGCGCGGCTGGCCGAGGCCGGCCGGCGGACCGCGGCCGAGTACGAGCTGGCAGGAAGCTCGACGAGGTCGAGCGCTTCTTCACCGAGGTCGCGGGCGCAGCGTCGCGGGCGGCGCTCGCTCCGCCCACATCGCCGAGTGGTCGCTCAGCCGTCTCGCGCCACCGTGCAGTACTCGCAGCAGGCCGAGCCGGCGACACGATGTGATCGAGCCGCCACGACTTGCGGTTGGCGAACATGTACGACCGGTCCGCGCTGTACCGTGCAGCGCGCGGAAGCGTCCTCCACGAGCCGGGAGTCCGACAGCAGCAGCTCGGCGCGTCGTGCGCTCGCCGTAGTCGGGCCGGATGGCCGGAGCGCGTGCGCGCGAACGTCTGGATCTGGCCCTCGCGGCTCTCGTAGGGGGCGTGTTGAAGTCGCCGCGACGATCCGTGCAGTCGTCGTGGGCGGCAGCGCGCGCGGCAGCGCCTCGAGCGTGCGCACCTTGACCGGTCGGGCTTGCCGCTGAGCGGAGCGTGCAGCGTGTGGACCTCGATGCCTGCCGTACGCACCCCCAGGTGCCGCTCGGGCCACGGCAGGCCGTCCACCGGCGCCACGTCGACCGGGTCGCGCGACGCGATCAGCAACGGCCAGCCGCCGCGAGCCGACGGATCCGCGAGCCACGGACTGGCGCGACCGCCATGCCAATCTGCTCGAAAGCGGCGGTCCACGGCGCGATGGTCGTGGGCGTCACCTCCTGGAGGCACACCACGTCCCACGGCGGGCGAGAACCGCCTCGATCTGGGGCGGCGACGCCCTTGACCCGCCCGGCGAGTTCCAGGTCAGGACTCGCGCCACCGGCGCAGCTCCTGCTTGACCCGCGTGCGGACCTGGCGCCGCGGCCCCGGCGTGAGCGGGTGGCGCAGCACGAAGCCGGCGTACATCTTCAGCACGTCGCGCTCGCGCGGCCCCTCGTGCGTACGACTGCCCGCGCTCGGCTGCGGCCAGCGGTAGACGCGAGCGGCTGGTCGACGTAGGCGAACCGCCAGCCCGCGTGCGCGAGCTTCAGGTACAGGTGGTAGTCGTCGCACACCCAGCAGCCACTCGGCGTAGCCGCCGACGTCGCGCACGGCGTCGGTGCGCATCGTCACCGTGACCGACGCGATCGGGTTCTGCTCGGCGATCTTGGGGAACGTGTCCATCGGGTGCACCGACGGGTCGAGGATGATACGTCGCCTGCCCGTGCGGGATGGCCGATGATGCGCGCGTTGGTGTAGGCCAGCCCGACGCGCCGGGTCGTCGAAGCAGCGGCAGCACGCACTCCAGGTAGTCCGGCTCCCACAGGTCGTCGGCGTCGAGCTGCGAGACGAGCGGCGACCGCGCGGCGGCCAGCGCCGTGTTGCGCGCCGCCGGCGAGTTGCGGTTGCGCGGGTGGCGCAGCACGCGCAGCCGCTCGTCGCGGACGTCCGCGAGCGCCGTCGCGCGATCGGCGGGTCCGAGCCGTCGTCGACGACGATCACCTCGAGCTCGGCGACCGTCTGCGCGAGCGCCGACTCGACGCTCGCGCGGATCGTGCCGTGCGCGTTGTACGCCGGCATGATGACGCTGGTGCGGGGCTTCATCGAGCCCCGCTTTGTACCGCCTGGCGTCAGCGCGCCGTGAACGGCTGGCTCGTCGAGCCCGGACTTCGCGCCGTTCAGACGCGGTCGCGCGGTAGGTGCGCCTTCGGGCCCGCGCAGCGGCGTGTAGAACATGCCCCGCGTGTCGGTGCGCACGTCGGCGACCCGCTTCCAGCTGCTGCCGACCTGCCGCTCGATCCGCACGGTCGTGCGGCCGCCCCGGTTGACGAGGCCCCAGAACAGCACGCCGCGCGCGACGTCGCGTCGGCGTAGAACGGGAACTTGAACGCGTCGAGCGCCGGCTTGCGGCGTCGCGTCGGGCCGCCGCCCTGGTACAGGCCGGTCGGGAACGCGTTGACTGGTCGTCGCAGCCCGTACCAGACGAGCGCCTCGAAGCGCAGCTTCCAGAGCCGGTAGGCGGTCTCCGACAGGTAGGCGGCCTGGCGCGACAGCGGCACGCCGAGCTGGCGGCCGTCGCCCGCCGATGCCCGGGCGGGTTGGAGAACCAGCGCGAACTCGGTGACCCACAGCTTCTTGCGGCCGCGCGGCGCGACGTTGCGCGCGCACCGCGAAGTCGAGCGTGCGCTTGATCGTCGGCCATGTTGCCGATCGCCGCGGCGTCGGGCGTGCCGGCCGTGGTCGTCGGCGTGCCGCCGAACGTGTACGGGTGCTGGGTCCAGACGTCGAACTTGGGCTTCGGGCACTCGCAGCCGCGCTTGTCGCGCAGGCTCTCGCCGCCCTTGCCGGTCAGGCACAGCATCGAGCGCATGAAGACCTGCGGGTCGACGTCGGTCGCGTGGCCGTTGTTGCCGTACGGGCCGAGGCCGGCGGCGAGCACGACGTTCGACCTGCTGACACGGCCTTGACCGCGTCGTAGCCCGCGTTCAGCAGCCGGACGTAGAGCCGGCGGGATGTCCGCCTTGCTTGCTGCGAGACGAGGTACTGGCCGAAGTTCGGCTCGTTCCACATCTGGAAGTAGCTGACCCGCGGCAGCGTGCTGCCCGGGTTCGCGGGTCCGGGAACGACCCGCTGTAGCGCGTGGCCAGCGCGTGCATGAAGTCGCCGTAGTCCTTGGCGTTCGGGCGGTAGGCGCCCGGCGTCGCCGGAGCGTTGCGCGCGGTCGGCGGCGTCGTCGCCCTCGGCCCAGCGGCGGCGCCTCGTAGCGTGGTGATCAGCGGCTCGATGCCGCGCGCCGCGGCCGCGCGCACGAAGGCGTCGAGCTCGCGACCAGTTGTAGCTGCGGGTCGGCCGGGTTGCGCGCGTCGAAGCCGGCGGGCTTCTCGGTGCCGGCGGGCGCGATGCCGCGCCCAGTAGACCGTGTCGCGCGACGATCTGCGCGTCGGCGTCGCGGATCGCGTCGAAGCGGCCGGCGTCGCCGCCCGACGCCTCGGGCTCGTGGATGCCCATCTGGAACGGCGCAGTACGCCGCCGCCGGGGCCGCGAAGACGACCGCGAGCAGGCAGGCGAGCAGGACTGTGGAGAGCTTCGGAAAAGGCATAGGTGCCTGATAACCGCCGCGCGCGGGGAGAGTTGCGGCGCGGCGGCCAAGCACCTTAGCGAGCCGACCCACCGGCTACATTCGTGGCGATGAGCACTCCGTCAGACCAGCTTCCCGCGGTCGTCGTCGACTCGGTCTCGAAGCAGTTCCGCGTGCCGCGCGAGCAGCGTCCACACGCTCAAGGAGCGCGCCCTGCACCCGTTCCGCGGCGCCGGGCACGAGCACCTTCGAGGCGCTCAAGGACGTCTCGTTCAGCGTCCAGCCGGGCGAGTTCTTCGGCATCGTCGGGCGCAACGGGTCGGGCAAGTGCACGCTGCTCAAGTGCCTGGCCGGGATCTACCGGGCCGACGACGGCGAGATCTACGTGAACGGCCGGCTGTCGACGTTCATCGAGCTGGGCGTCGGCTTCAACCCCGACCTCGCGGCGCGCGACAACGTCGACGCTGAACGCGATCATGCTCGGCCTGTCGCCGAAGGAGGCGCGCGCGCGCTTCGACCAGGTGATCGAGTTCGCCGAGCTCGAGGAGTTCGTCGACCTGAAGCTGAAGAACTACTCGTCGGGCATGCAGGTGCGGCTGGCGTTCTCGGTGATGATCCAGGCCGACGCCGACATGCTGCTGGTCGACGAGGTGCTCGCCGTCGGCGACGCGTCGTTCCAGCAGAAGTGCTTCGACGTCTTCCAGGGGCTGAAGGACGCCGGCAAGACGATCCTGTTCGTCACCCACGACATGGGCGCGGTGCAGCGCTTCTGCGACCGCGCGCTGCTGATCGAGAGCGGCGAGGTGCAGATCATCGGCGAGCCCGACGCGCGTCGGCGACCAGTACGTCGAGCTGAACTTCGGCCGCGAGGCGCGGCGAGATCGCGCCGGGCGAGGAGGAGCGCTACGGATCGCAGGGCGCGCAGATCGTCGAGGCCTGGTTCGAGGACGAGCACGGCCAGCGCACGACGTCGCTGCCGCAGGGCAAGCCGTGCACGTTCAAGGCGCGGGTCGAGTTCCGCGAGCGCATGGAGCACCCGGCCGTCGCGGTGCTGATCGAGAACGACCGCCACCACCCGCTGTTCGCCGCGTCGACCGACGTGCTCAACAACGGCGAGACCGGCATCTTCGAGGCCGGCGAGTCGGCGGTCTTCACGCGTCGTCGTTCGAGAACGCGATCGCGCCCGGCCGCATCTACGTGACGCCCTGGGTCGTGCACCGGCCGCGGCACCGAGCTGGCCGACCGCCGCCCGCGCATGGTCACGGCGCTCGTGACCGGCGCGCACGTCACCGGCGGGCTGGTCGACCTGCCGCACGACGTCGCGCTCGAGCGCGCGCGGCGCCGAGGCCGAGGTGCCCGCGTGAGCGCCGCAGCCCGCAGCTCGGCCGGCCGATCCGCGGGCCGTCGGCGCTCGGCGGCGACCTCGCGCCGCTTCGTCCACCTGACCCGCACGCTCGCGGTGTCGCGACTTCAGGCTGCGCTTCTTCGGCTCGGTGCTCGGCTACTTCTGGCAGCTGATGCGGCCGCTGCTGCTGTTCGGCGTGCTCTACCTCGTCTTCACGCAGGCGATCAAGCTCGGCGCGGAGGTCAAGTTCTTCCCCGTCGTGCTGCTCACGAGCATCGTGCTCTACACGTTCTTCGCCGAGGCGACGAGCGGCGCGGTGATCGTCGGTGGTCGACCGCGAGCAGCTCGTGCGCAAGATCCAGTTCCCGCGGCTCGTGATCCCGACGACGGCGGTGCTCACCGCGTCGTTCAACCTCGGCGCTCAACTTCCTCGTCGTGCTCGTCTTCGCGTTCGCCTCGGGCGTCGCGGCCGCACGCGCACCTGGATCCAGGTGCCGTTCCTGATCGCTGCTGCTGCGGCGCGCTGTCGATGGGCATCGCGACGCTGCTGTCGGCGCTGTACGTGCGCTTCCGCGACGTCAAGCCGATCTGGGACGTGCTGCTGCAGGTGCTGCTCTACGGGTCGCCGGTGATCTACGCGATCGAGACGATCGAGACGCGCCAAGGCGCAGCGAGATCATCATGCTCAACCCGCTCGGCGGCGATCCTGCAGCAGATGCGCCACGCGCTGATCGACCCGACGCGCGCCGACCGCCGCGGAGGCGGCGGGCGGCGCGGACCGGCTGCTCGTGCCGCGGGGCGATCATCGTCGGGCTCGTGATCGCTCGGGCTTCTGGTACTTCAACCGCGAGGCGCCGCGGATCGCCGAAGAGCTCTAGACGCGGCGGAGCTTGGCCGCGAGCACGCCGGGCCGCAGTTCCCCGGATCGTCATACGGCATCGCCTCGCGCAGCGACTCGTCGAAGCCGGCCTCGGTGTCCAGGTAGCGCCGCTCGTCGACGACCTCGAACGCCGGCTGGAACAGCCGCGTCGACCTCCCAGCCGAACGTCTGCGGCTCGATCAGGCGGGCGCGGTGGTTGAGCTCGGTGGCAGCAGAAACAGGCCGCCGGGCCGCGTACGCGCGCGATCTCCGCGGCAGACGCGGTCACGTCGTCGACGTGGTCGAGCGAGTTGAACGACCCGACCACGTCGAACGACGCATCGGCGAACGGCATGCCCTCGGCCACCCCGATGACGTAGTCCATCGCCTCGGTGTCGATGCCCAGGCGCAGGTAGTACTCGGCCAGCGGGTCGAGCCCGACGCGCACCGCGGCGTCGTGTCGCCCAGTCGAGCGACCCGCGCGGCCCACAGCCGACGTCCAGGATCCGCTTGCCCCGGTACCAGTCGCGCTCGATGCCGAACACCTCGGTGTAGGCCCACTCCCGCAGGCCGTCGCCGATGCGGGGCCGCCCCTTGCCTGCCAGAAGCGCAGCTCGTCGCGCCGGCCGAGCATGCGCCAGGCCGCGGAACGGGCCTGCAACCGCGCAGTCCCGGGCGCATCAGCGGCCGCAGCAGGCGCGCGCGCGGTCATCGGCGAAGCGGCCCGGCCCACGCGTCGTCGACGGCGTCGGTGGCGACCGTGCGCACCGGCGCAGGTCGTCGGCCAGCAGCTCGTCGAGCACGCGGCCCTCCATGTCGTCGGGGACCGCCCCGCCGAGCAGGTGCATCAGCGTGGGCGCAAGTCGCCGGCGCGCCCGTCGGCGACTGTCGCCCCGGCGCCGGACGTGGGCGCCGTGCAGCGTCAGCCAGCCCGCCGAGTTGTGCTCGGTGGCCCGCCAGCCGTCGGTGCGCCTCGGCCAAGACGCCGGCGCGCGGGTGCGCGGATCGAGCGCACCACGACGTCGCGGTTGAAGCGCACGAACAGGTCGGGCATGGCGCCGGCCCGCGGTCCGGGCACCACGTCGGCGGCGCGCTCGACCTGCGACGATCGCCGGCTCGCCCGTGGCGGCGTCGCGTGCAGCCAAAGCTCGCGGGTGATCTCGGCCAGCAGCTCCTCGTGCTCGCGGCCCGGTTCGACGATCCCGTCCTGCTCGCGGCCGCGGAGGTTGATGCGCACCAGGCCGACCCGGCCTCCATCTCCGCCCATGCGCGCGTCCGCGGTCCAGTCGGTCGACTCGGCCACAGCCGCTCAGCGTGAGCCTCCACAGCCTCGGGCGACATGAGCCGCGCGCGGACCCGGCGGGCCAGCGCTCGTGGAACGACGGTCAGCGCAGCGCGCCGCGCCAGCTCCATCCGGCGCGGTGCGCCCGAGGCCGGCGCCGGCACGTGGTACCAGCTCGGTAAGGAGCGCGGAAGCGCGTGCACGCCGTTGGTGTTGCGTGCGCAGCCCGATCCCGCTGAAGACCGCGACGGTCGTCGCCGGGCAGGGCGGCATCGACCAGCTCGCCGAGCGCGCGGTCGGCCTCGCGGTAGCAGCGCAGCAGAGCGTCCTCGAGCCCGCGGCCACGCGGCGCGGGCTCGAGCCGGCCGATGTCCCGGCGCGTACTGGTGGAACGCGTGGGCGGCGTGGTGGACCTCGGGGAACACGGCGACGACCGCGTCCCACGGGCGCTCGGCCATCAGCGCCTTGACGACCTCGGTCCTGCGCCGCGGTCATCGCCAGGATCGAGCGCAGCTGGCCGCGCGCGAGCAGCGGCCGGCCGGTCACCTCGCGGTTCATGTTGCGGGCGTAGCGGCCGTGCCGGGCGTTCAGCTCGCCGACCAGCTCGGGCGGCCACGATGCGCTGGTCACGCCGCCGCGCTGGCCCCAGTTGTGCACGTGGACCATCCCCTCCTCGCGCACGGGGGCGCTCCACGGGACGTCGAGCAGGATCGTGCGCGACGGCCCGCTCGCGGGTGCGGCGTCGCCGCGCAGCAGCTCCCACCAGGGGCGGCGCCACGACCGTACGAGCATCCGCCGCGGCACGTAGGAGCCGGGGTACGGCGCGCGCCAGTGGTAGACGCCGTGCGTGCCGGGAGTGCAGCCCGTGTGCAGGGTCGACCAGGCCGACTCGGGCATCCAGTCGCCGTCGGACTCGAGCGCCGCGGTCGCTCCCTCCCGCATGAGCCGGCCGAGCACGGGCAGCTCGCCCGCGTCGACCAGCCGCTGCATCAGCTCGCGATCGGTCGCGTCGAGGGCGACGGCCAGGACGCGCCGCTCGCTCACGCCACGGCCGGCGCGTCGTCGGACAACTCGGGCGCCGCGCGCCGCACGGGCCCGGCCGCGGGCGTGAGCAGCTCGGTCAGCACGCGCCCGTCCATGTGCTGCGGCAGCTCGCCGCCCATCAGGTGGGTCAGCGTTGCGCCGAGGTCCTCGACCCGCGCCCCCTCCGCCTGCGCGCCGGGGCGCACGAGCGGGCCGGACATGACCAGCCAGCCGTCGTCGTCGTGCTCCGAGACCTGCCAGTCCGATCCGTCGTCCTCGACCATGCCCACCCTCGGGTGCCAGGCGCGGCGCACGACGTCGCGGCTCGACCACTTGACCAGCAGGTCCGGGATCGAATCCTCGAAGGGGCCGGACGTCACCTCCGAGCGGTGGACCACCGCCTCGACCGCCGGCCTGCCGGAGTCGGCTTCGCGCAGCTCGAGGAGGTCGGCCTTGATCTGGGCACAGACCCGGTCGTAGTCCGCGCCGCGACTGGACGATCCCCTCCGGCTCGCGGCCGGCGACGTTCAGGCGGATGAAGCCCGAACCCTGCTCGGCCTCCGCCCAGGCGCGTGTGCTGGGCCAGTCGGTCGACTCGAACCAGAGCCGCTCGGCGTGGCGGTCCACCTCGGCGGAGTCGATGAAGCGCCGGCGCACCGCTCGCGCCAGCGGGCGCGGCACGACGGTCAGCGCCACCCGCCGCATCAGCTCCCGCCGGCGCGACGTGGGCGATGCGGTGGCGGGCACGGTGTAGCCCAGCGCCTCGAGCGCGCGCGGCAGCAGCGTGACCCCGTTGGTGTTGGGCCGCATGCCCATGCCCGAGAACACCGCCACGTGGGTACCGGGGGGTGCCGCGGCGATCAACCTGCCGATTCCGGCTGTCGGCCGCCTTGTAGACCCGGAGCAGCCCGTCTTCGATCCCGCGGCCGCGCGGCACCGGCTCGATGTAGGCGTCGCGCCTGGCGTACTGGTGGAAGGTGTGGCCGGCGTAGTGGGTCTCGAAGAAGATCGTCGAGCAGACCTCCCACGGATGCCTGTCCATCAGGTCCAGGAGGATGTCGACGCGGCGCGCGGTCATACGCTCCAGCGTGCGCAGCTGAGAGCGCTCGAGCAATGGGCGCCCGGTCACGTCGCGGTTCAGGTTGGTGGCGTAGCGGCCGTGCTTCTCGATGACGCGGTCGAGCTCGCCCGGCGGTGACGACTCCGTCTCGTGCGGTGCGGCGCCCCGGAGGCCCCACCCGCTGACTACGGCCACGCCGGGGTCGTCCGTGCGCACCGCGCCGTGCACGTCCAGCAGCACGGCGCGCGGCGCGCCGGCGGCGGGCCGGCCCTCCCCACGCAGCACGTTCCAGAACGGCGGGCGGTTCGGGGTCAGGGGCCGGCGGCCGCGCATGTAGGTGTCCGGGCGGGTCTCGCGCCAGTTGTAGACCCGTGGCCGCCCGGCCCGCAGCCGGTCATGATCGACGCCCAGATCGACTCGGGCAGGAACTGCGGCGATCGACGTGAGCGGGGCGGTGGCGCCGCCGTCCATCAGCCGCTTGAGCACGGGCAGCTCGCCCTCGCGCGGCCCAGCGGCGCACCAGTTCCCCGGCGCCGGCGTCGAAGCCGAGCGCCATCACGCGGACCGGGTCGCTCACGCGGCCACAGGCTCGCGGTGCGGGACCAGTGCTTCGCGCAGCGCAGCCGCGTGCTCGTCGGCGTCGTGGCGGAGCGCATCGCGTCGATCGCGTGCGGCCGGCACGTCGAGCGGCGCGCTCCGCCATCGCGAGCATCGCGTCGGCCAGCGCGACCGGGTCGCGGAGCGGCACCAGCGCGCCGCTCACGCCGGGCTCGACGGTCTCGCGGAAGCCCGCCGCCGTCGCGTGGCGATGACGGGCACCCGCGCGACGATCGACTCGATGGCGACCAGGCCGAGCGGCTCGCGGAAGACCGACGGCGCGACGACAGCCCAGGCGTCGCCGATTCGTCCGCCCAGTCGGGCACCATGCCGCGCTCCAGCTGACGACTCGCCGAGGCCGAGCGCGTCGGCGCAGCTCCATCAGCGCGTCGCGGTCCGGGCCGTCGCCGTACAGGCGCAGCCGGGCGTCGGGACGAACGGCACCGAGCACGCGGCGAACGCACGCAGCAGGACGTCGACGCCCTTGACCGGCGCGAACCGCCCGCCGTAAGCGAACGTGGGCGCGGCCGCCCGGCGCCGCCGGATCCGCGGCCGGGCGGCAACACCGGCAGCGGATCAGCCGGCGTCGATGCCGGCCTGGTGCCAGCACGCACCGCATCGCAGGTGGAGATCGTGCGGACCGTCGGTCCGGCGCGCAGCCCGTCCGGAACATCCGGTAGCGGACGGTCGCGAGGTAATGCAGTCGCGACACGCACCCGCCCTGCCAGCAGACCGCCCCGGCGGTGACTCGCACTGGCTGCCGTCGGCCCGCATGCGAGTGGAGTTCATGCAGACGGGCTTGTAGTCCAGGACCATCATCAGCGGTCGGGCACATCGCGCAGGCGCGGCAGGATCGCCGGCGACAGGTGCGGCAGGAACGATCGTCAGGTGACCGCGTCGGGGTCGAACTCACGCAGCGCGCGGCGCAGGGTGCAGGATCGCCGACGGGTTGACACCTGAGCCCGGCCTGGAGCCGCGCGCTCTCGGTCCCGTAGGCGACGTAGTCCGCGCGTGCCCTCGCGGCGATGCCCGCGGAGCTCGTCATCAGCCGCACCTCGTCGCCCCGCGCGCCGCAGCGCGTCGATCGCAGCTCGACATAGCGCTCGCGTGCCGCCCTCGAGCGCGGGCCAGTCGGTGACGAAGCAGGACGCGCATGGTCAGACGCGCACCGGCAGCGCGCCGTGACGGCCTCGATTGCCTCGACCGCCTCGAGCGCCCGCAGCCCATCCGCGGCGGTTGGCAGCTCCGGAGCTCGCGGGGGCCGGACGCGCCGGTCGACCCAGGCCCGCAGCGCCCGACCGAAGATGCGCTCGCGGCGCACGACCGGCAGTCCGCGCACGCGGCCGAGCAGTGCTTGTAGAGCACGACATACGTCTGCTGCGGACCAGAAACGTCCGCGGACGCCTGCGGTATAACCGCGAAGGCGCCCAGAACAACGGCCACCGCAAGCGATGCGGCCGCTAAGGCTCGTGGCCGGCGGCCTTGCAAGATACGGATGGACACGTGACCCCTCCTCATTGAGGAACCCTTGAATGTCGAGAAGGCCTCCGGGTGGCGGCCGACACCGTGGCGCTGAAACGCCCGATGGACGCACGACAAGAGCGCGACCTTGATCGGCTTCAGGCGGCGCTCAGCCCCAGACGTTGCCCCGCCGCTCGCGCAGCTCGTTGACCGAGCGCTGGATTGTGTCGCGTACGTGGTCAGTGAGCTCGAACACGACCATGGGGTCGTCGGCCTCCGCGGGGTCGTATGTGTCGGTCTGGATCGGCTCACCGAACTCGATGAGCCACTTGGACGGCAATGGCACCAGCCCGAGCGGACCGAGCCATGGGAAGGTCGGCGTGACAGGGAAGTAGGGCAACCGCAGCAGCCGGGCAAGCACCGGGATGTCGCCGATCAGCGGGTAGATCTCCTCAGCACCGACAATCGCGCAGGGGACGATGGGGACCTGCGCCCGCACTGCCGCGGATACGAACCCGCCGCGGCCGAACCGCTGCAGCTTGTAGCGCTCACTGAACCGCTTGCCACTCCCCTTGTAGCCCTCCGGCCACACGCCGACCAGCTCACCAGCGGCGAGCAACGCGTCGACGTCCTCGGGTGACGCCAGTGTCGCGCCGCCCTTGCGGGCCATCTCACCCACGAACGGCATGGAGAACACGATGTCGCCGCCGAGGCAGCGCAGATGCCGACTTTGCGGGTGCTCGTCGTGCACGGCCAGCTGGGTCATCACGGAGTCGAGCGCGATGGTGCCCGAGTGGTTGGCCACGACCAGTGCGGCGCCCTCGTCGGGCAGGTGCTCGACCCCGGTGACGTCGACGCGGAACCAGCGCTGGTAGAGCGGTCGTATCAACGGCAGCAGGATCTCGTCGGTGAGCTCGGCGTCGAACCCGAACACGTCGACGTCATATTCGCCGGTGAGCCGGCGCCGTAGGAACGCGACGCCGGTCGCGAGCTGCCGCTGAGCGTCCTCAGGCAGGTGACCAGCAAGCTGGCCCAGCGTCTCGGCCAGCTGCGCCAGCTGCTGCGGCAGCGCGACCTCGGGTTCCTCACCCATCGACTGCCTCCAGCCCTGACACGAATGCTTCCTCGGCCGCGTGGACGCGACTCGCCGCAAACGGGCCGCTGCCGCGCGCCTCGACGAACGACGCGAATGCCTCGGCCGTGCTGAACCGCGGCACGAAGTCTCGCTCGGCACGGATGCGGGTCGTGTCGACGCCTCTGCCGTACGAGAGCAAGGTCAGCATCTCCGGTGTGAACCCCGCGATGCCGAACGTACGCATCGTCTGCCCCGCATAGCCCGTCGCAAACCGTGGGATCGGGAGCTCCGGCCGCCCTGCGCGCCGCACCGCTTGGCTCACCAGCAGGACGCCGTCCCCGGCGAGGTTGTAGGTGCCGTGCCACTCCTCGACCGCCGCACGGTGCAGTGCCTCGATGCCGTCGTCCTCATGCACGAACTGCAGCCGCGCGTCGAAACCGAGGATCGTCGGGATGACAGGAAGCGAGAAGTACTCGGTCAGCGGCGTGCGGACCGTCGGACCCATGAAGTTGGCGAACCGAAGAATCGTGACCGCGACGTCGGGGCGACGTCGCGCGAAGCCGCGCACGTAAGCCTCGACCTCGAGCGAGTCCTTGGGAAAGCCGCGCCGCGGCGTGACCTTGGCCGACATGCCCTCGGTGAACAGCGCCGGGTCGCGGGACGAGCCGCCGTAGACGACCGTCGACGACTTGACCACGACCGACCGGACGGTGTCCGACTTCTGGCACGCCCCGAGCAGCTGCATCGTGCCGATGATGTTGATCTCTTTTTGCGGCACCCGGCCACCCGCGTCGCGCGGTGTAGTCAGCACGTTCATGTGGACGACGGAGTCTGGGCCGATCGCGTACAACAGCTCCGGCAGCTCGGGGCGGCGGATGTCAGCGCGGACGAACTCGGCGCCGCCGATGTCGTAGGGCGAGTCGATCACATCGACGCCTACGACCTTGTCGATCGCGGGGTCCGCAGCGAGGCGCGTAGCCATCCGGGCGCCCAGCTGTCGGGCGACACCAGTGACCAGCACTACGCGGGACATGACCCGCTCCCCTCGTCAGGTGTTGCCGATCCTACGCAGCCGTCGTCTCGCGACAAGGTGGCAGAAACACGGGGTGCCTGAAACGAAGTGATCACGGTACCGAGGCGAACGGGCGGTGTGCAGGGCTTACATGCCTTGCACACGTCCCACGGGCATCGGTGCCGTGATCATTCCGGGCCGCGCGGGCCCTTACTTGCCGAGCTTGCGACGCTGCACGCGGGTCTTGCGGAGCAGCTTGCGGTGCTTCTTCTTAGCCATGCGCTTGCGGCGCTTCTTGATTACGGAGCCCACGGGGGAACCTCACTCGTCACTGAAGGTACGGCCTGTCGCGGGCCGGACCCGCGGACAACTGGCCCTCAGGGTACCCGCCCGCGCGGGTCGGGCACGACGCGGTTCGGCAGCCGCCACATGTCCACGAGGGCACGTGGATCGCCCGGCGGCATGGCCATCGACGTGGCGGCGGCCCCACCTCGCGCCTGGGTCTGCATCGGCGGGTCGGTGTAGAAGCCGGTGACCTCGCCGTGGTCGTTGATCGCGTTGACTTGGGTGCTCGAGGCACCGGGCACGTTGATCAGGGTGAGCTCGCCGTCGTCGAGCACGAAGCCGCCGATCCTCCCAATGCCGTCCGGGCCCACTCGGAGATAAGCGCCGGCGATCTGGCCCTTGTTGTTGATGCTGAACGGGATCGTCTGAAACGAGTCGGGCACGTCGGGCAGCGTGACGAACTGTCCGTCACGGGTCCGCAGCCACGCGAAGGCGAGTCCGGCGGCCCGGTCGACGATCCCAAGCCCGACCATGTCGCCGCGGTCGTTGATGTCGATCACCCCTGTGGTCGTCGCGCCCGGCGCGTCGATCTGGGTGAACCGCTTACCGTCGTATACGAAGCCGCGGAAGTTGAAGCCCGGCAACCGGCGCTCGGCGCTGTAGAAGCCGACGACCTGGCCGCGGTTGTTGCCCTTGAAGAGGCCGCTGACGGCAGCGCCCGGGAAGTCGATGGTCTGGAACCGGCCACGCTTGTCCCGCCGGTATCCGTGCGCCTCGCCGTCCGGGTCCTCGGCGTACTCGCCGTAGTTGCCGAAGATCTCCCCCTGGTCGTTGACCCCGTAGGCATAGTTGAGGTCGCCGTCGTGGTTCGGGACGTCGACGGTGGCGACCCGGCCCCGGCGGTCCCGGGTGAAGCCGTGCTGCTCGAGGTCGCCGGCGTCGTAGTAGGCGCCGACGACGGTGCCACGGTTGGTGATGTCGGAGCCCACGGTGTGCGAGGCGCCGGGGACGTCGAAGCGGTCGAACTCGCCGTCATCGAGGACGAAGCCGTGCATCACCCTGTTTCTGTCGATGGCCGGGTCCTGCGCCGTCGCGGGCGACGCAGTCGTCGCCAGTGCCGCGGCGACAATGAGCGCTACCGATGCGGCCTGCGCCGTGCGTGTCTTTCGAGTTGTCCAAGGCATGGCTGACCACCTCCTTGTGCGGCACCCTGCGTAGTCAGGGCGTCACAAGGAGGTTCGTTGCCAGCGGTGCTCGGGATGGATGACCGGCCAGGACATAAGCCCCTGCAGCGTGGGCATGGCGTCACCAGGTTGTTCAGCTGCGAGGGCCGGCGCCGCCGGCGACTCGTCTGCGTCCACGTAGAAGCCGACCATCTGCCCGCGGTCGTTGATGCCGGTCACCTGGGTCTGCTCGGCTCCGGGCACGTCGATCAAGGTGAACTCGCCGTCCTGAAGCATCATCCCGCGGATCACCGGAGTGCCGGCTGCGGAAAGGCTCGCGTAGGCGCCGACGATCTGGCCCCGGTTGTTGATGCCGAACGGAACGGTCTGCGCTGCGCCGGGAACGTCGGGCAGTCTCGAGTAGCTGCCGTTGCGGTCACGCAGGAAACCGAAGCCGACGCGGGCGTCGGGAACGACGCCAATGCCGATCATCTGGCCGCGGTCGTTGATGTCGATGCCAGCCGTGTACGTCGCCCCGGGGGCATCTATCGGGGTGAACTTGTCGTCCTCGAACAGGTACCCGCGGTAGGCCCGGATGGGCACCCGGCGGCTCTCCACGCTGTAGGCCCCTACGACCTGGCCACGGTTGTTGTTCTTGAAGGCGCCGGTAACGAGGGCGCCGGGGACGTCATGGGTCGCGAACCTGCCACGGCGGTCCCGGACGTAGGCCTGCAGCTCACCGTTCTCTGGGTCGTAGTTTCCATGGCTGCCGACGATCTCGCCGCGATCGTTGCCGCCGATCGACTCGTTCAGCGATCCGTCCTCGCCAGGGAAGTCGATCATGCTGATCTGCCCACGCCTGTCGCGGACAAAGCCGTGCTGCTCACCGTCGTCGGAGTCGTAGTACTGGCCGATGACCTGCCCAGTGTTGGTGATGTCCCAGGCCTGCGTCGTGAAGGCCCCTGGTGCGTCGAATGTCGTGACCCGGCCCTTGTCGAGCACGAAGCCGTGGGACTCCGCGACGGGGATGGGCGTCGGGGGTGCCTGTCGTGCCGGCTCCACCGCTGTGGCTGCCGGCACCGCGGTCATCAAGGTCGCTGCCGCGAGCGCCAGGCCGGACCATACCGACGTACGACGAATGTTCCCCGCCATGTCTGGTCACCTCCTTGCACGCACCCTGCGTAGTCAGGGCGTCACTAGGAGGTTCGTTGCGGCCAGTGATCGAGATGGATACCGGAGGTCAGCCGGCTTGGATGAACGAGTCGCGCAGGTAGTCCTGCACCGCCTGCTCCGGGATGCGGAACGACCGGCCAACCTGCGCGGCCGGGAGTGTGCCGGCATGCACCAGCCGGTAGACGGTCATCCGTGAGACGCGCATCATGTCCGCGACCTCAGCAACGGTCAGGAAGCGTATGTCCAGGGGCTCCTGCTTCCCCGCAGCCTTCCGGGCCATGTCACACCGCCTCGCACCCGCGTCGGCCCCGGCTTCCCCTCCGGTGCGACAGTCACGCGGGCGTACAAGGGCTCATGCTAGTTGCGGATGTGACAGACGGGAAAGTGGAGACGCCTGTGGCCCACGGAGGGTCACCAGACCGGGGCGAGCCCATGGGCCGGGAAGACCGCGCGCTGGGTGGCGATCACAGCCCGGTCGACGTCGTCGGCGGGGTCGAAACCAGCGGCCCACGATGGCATCTGGCCGAGCCCGCCGTCAGTCATGCGATAGGGGCCGATGCGCCCAAGGACCCGCTGCACGTACGACCGCCAGCCCTCTGGCACGGCGGTTTCTGGATCGACCGGACGGCCGCCGGCGATGCCGATCAAGTGCGACCAGGACCGGGGTACGACATCGACGACGGCGTAGCCGCCTCCGCCGGTGGCCACCCAACGTCCGTCGCACAGCTCATGCGCCAGCTCGTGCATCGCGACCTGTGCGGCCCGCTGGCCGTCAACGGTGAGCGCGAGGTGGGCGAGCGGATCCTCGGCGTGACCGTCGCAACCGTGCTGGCTCACGATCACGTCCGGCGCAAACTCGCGCAGCAACGGTGGCACGACCGCGTCGAACGCGCGCAGCCAGCCCGCGTCGTTGGTGCCGGGCGGTAGCGCCACGTTGACGGCGCTGCCCTCGGCGGCCGCACCGCCGGTCTCTTCGGGGTAGCCCGTGCCGGGGAACAGCGTCCGCGGTGTCTCGTGCAGGCTGATCGTCAGCACGCGCGGGTCGTCCCAGAAGATCGCCTGGACTCCGTCACCGTGGTGCACGTCGAGGTCCACGTACGCGACTCGCGACGCCCCCAGGTCCAGGAGGCGCCTGATCGCGACGGCCAGGTCGTTGTAGACACAGAAGCCGCTCGCCCAGCCTGGCATCGCGTGGTGCAGGCCGCCGGAGAAGTTGACTCCGTGCGCCGCCTCGCCCCGCCATACGGCCTCGGCCACCGCGACCGTGCCGCCGACGATGCGAGCGGACGCCTCGTGCATGCCAGTGAATGCCGGGTCGTCCTCCGTGCCCAAGCCGTACGAGGACTCGACCTGCGGGACGGCCCCGCTGCAGCGACGCACGGCAGCCAGGTAGGCGGGCTGGTGAACGAGCGTCAGCAGCTCGTCCGTGGCCACCTCTGGTGCGACAATCTTGACGCCACCACCGTCAAGCAGCCCGAGCTCGCGGGCGAGTCGGACGGTCAGGTCCAGCCGGATGGGCGCCATCGGATGGCCTGGTCCGAAGTCGTACGCGCACAGCGCCTCATCCCAGGCGATGTGGACCGAGCAGCTCATGGCAATCGACCCTAGCCAGTTCCGCCGGAATGGGCCGCAGCCGTCAGGTGGAGGGTCGCTGGTGCAACCCGAACTCCGAGCCCTGGTCGTCCTTGCAGAGCACGAACCGGCCAAAGGTCGCCTGCGTCGTCTCGTCACCTTCGGCCTGGCTCTCATCCACGGTGCCGCCCAGCTGACGCACCTTGGCCAACGCCGCGTCCATGTCGTCGACGACGAAGAACAGGTACGGTCTGGCGGCCGGGTCGTCGCCGTGGACTCCACCGGGGACCGAGGGCGTTGAGATCACGTAGCCCTGGCCCGGTCCAGGCGCGAACGTCCAACCGAAGAGCTCGCCGTAGAACGCCTTCGCCTTGTCGGCGTCGGCGACCCCCAGCTCGAAGAAACCAACCTCACCTGCCATGTCATGTGAGGCTACTTGCGCGGCTGGCCCCGGCGAGCGATCCGGTAGCCGGCAGTGATGGCGACGAAGAGTCGTTGGTTGGCGCTGGTCGCCACGGGGCCGACCACGAACCAGATCCCGAGGGTGAGCGTGAGCACGACGACGTACCCCAACAGCGGCTGGGCTCGCTCGACGTCGCCGACGAGCGCGCTGAGGCCGAGCAGCAGCCCGACCGAGATGGCCCAGAAGAGCGCAGCCTTGCGGAACTCGCGCCATTCGTGCCGGACGCGCTCAGCCCCACCGCGATGCGGCTTGGCCGCCAGTGGGGCCCCGGCGAACCGATGCGCGAAGCGCCGGTCGGCCCAGCTCACCAGGTCGTGCCCGAACGCGATGGTGAATCCGAGGTAGGCCGCGGCGAGCGCGTGGGCTTGGGTGGGTGCCGCGCCGCTGTGCAGGTCCCCGGCCGTCAGCGCAAGGAGAACGAGGTCGGCAGCCGGGGAACCGAGCAGCAACGCCAGACCCAGCCGAGGTCGGCGCAGGACATATCGGGCAGTTAGCCCGGCAATGAGGAACACCCAAAAGGCCACTTCGGTGGCGACTATCGCGGCGGCAACCATTGATCCGACACTCCGTTCTAGCACACTTGTGTTGGAACGCTAACACAGGTGTGCTAGAACGTATTCCGTGCCGGTCCAGGTCGATCACGACGCCCGCCGCGCCCAGTTGGCGCATGCGGTCTGGCGCATCGTCGTCCGCGACGGCGTGCGCGGGGCGTCAGTGCGTGGCGTTGCCCGCGAAGCCGGGCTGTCGATGGGCTCGGTCCGGCACTTCTTCGCCAGCCAGGACGAGCTGCTGCGCTTCGCCGTACAGGAGGTCGTCAGCCAGGCCAGCCGGCGGATCGAGGCCGGCGCACCCGATCGGATGGCTGCCGTGGCGGAGGGTCGGCCACTGGACGCGATCGTCGCCCTCCTCGAAGAGGTCCTCCCGCTCGACGAGGAGCGGATGACGGAGGCCAAGGTGTGGGCCGCGTTCACCGCGCCTCCGGCCACTGATCCCGGCATGGCGGCCATCCGACGGCAGGCCGACGGCGGCATCAGGCAGCTGTGCCGGGACGCCCTCGTTGCGCTGGCCGAGTTTGGTCTCCTTCATCCCGCACGTGACCTGGAGATCGAGACCGAGCGCATCCATTCCCTGCTTGACGGATTGGCGCTCCACCTGATGCTCGATCCCGCTCGCACGCCGGCAGATCGCGTCCGGGCCTTGCTGCTCACCCACCTGCGCGACCTCGCCGGATCGCCGGTCGAGTGACCGGCCGGCGTTCACTCGGTCCGCAAGGCCACGACCGGGTCGAGACGCCCCGCCCGCCGAGCGGGCGCCACCCCGAAGAACACGCCTACGACCACCGATACCGCGAACGCCAACACAGGCGACCACCAGGCGATCTGCGCCGGCAGCGGGGAGAAGCGCTCGACCGCTGCCGACGCCACGATGCCAAGCCCGATCCCGATCAGCCCGCCGAGCGTGGTGAGGAGTACGGCCTCGACGAGAAATTGCAGCAAGACGTCACGTTGGCGCGCACCGAGGGCCTTGCGCAGACCGATCTCGCGCGTCCGTTCACGTACGGACACCAGCATGATGTTGGACACCCCGACACCGCCGACCAGCAGCGAGATCCCGGCGATGGCCGCGAGCACCAACGTGAGCAGGGAGAGAATGCGTCCGATCGTGCCCAGGATCTGCGTCTGGGTGACAGCTGAGAACTCCTCGCCCTCGTACTTGTCGGTCAGCGCGTTCACCAGTCGCTGCTGCAGATCCTCGATGCCGTCGGTCGTTGGCGCCTTGACCGCGAGCGCGTCGATGCGGTCGACGGAGAACAACCGCTGCGCGGCTGTCACCGGCACCAGCACCTCACGGTTGCGGTCGACTCCGAAGGTGGTCCCCACGTCTTCGAGCACACCGATGACGCGGAACCGCACGCCGGAGATGGTGACCGTGCGCCCGAGCGGGTCGACGTCGCCGAACAGGTCGGCAGCCACCGCCGACCCCAGCACCGCAACGCGGCGCCGCGTATCGACATCGGCTGCCGAGAAGAACTCCCCGCGGGCAACTGGCCGGTCGAACACGTTGGGCACGGTCTCGTTCGTCCCGAGCACGCTCACGAACGCGCTCGCGTTGCCTACCCTGACTTGCTCCCCCGACGTGAGGCTCGTGGCGACCGAGTCCGGGTTACCGGCCACCCGCCCAAGCAGCTCGACGTCGTCGAGCTCGAGTCTGCTCACGCTCGGGGCCGAGCCGAACTCGAAGCGCCCCGGCACAACGAAAATGAGATTGGCGCCGAGTCCCTCGACTTGCCGCTCGACCTCGTTCTTGGCGCCGCTGCCGATTGCGACGAGCACCACGACGGCGGACACGCCGATGATGACGCCGATCATCGTGAGCAGGCTGCGCAACCGGTTGGCCCGCAAGGCATCCAGCGCGACACGAACTGCCTCGGCCGTCCTCACGACGTGCTCCCTGAGCCGGCGTCCGTTGCAGTGTCGCGCTCGATGAGTCCATCTCGTACGCGGACCTGGCGGCGCGCCCGGGCCGCAACATCTGCCTCGTGCGTGACGAGGACGATCGCGACGCGCCGCTCCAGGTTGAGCTGGTCGAACAATGCGAGGACGTCAGCGCTCGTGGCTGTGTCGAGGTTGCCGGTGGGCTCGTCGGCCAGCAACAAGGCGGGCTCACCGACAAGGGCCCGTGCGATGGCCACCCGTTGCTGCTCACCACCTGAGAGCTGGGTGGGCCGGTGCTGCATGCGATGTTCCAGCCCCACGGACTCGAGTGCATCCGCAGCGAGCCGGCGGCGCTGGGCGGAGCGCAAGCCCCGGTAGACCAACGGCAGCGCGACGTTGTCTAGTGCGCTCGTCCGTGGCAGCAGGTGGAACGACTGGAAGACGAACCCGACCGTCTGGTTACGCACTTCCGCGAGCTCATAGTCGGACAGGCCGGAGACCTGCGCACCCCCGATACTCAGCGAGCCGGTGGTCGGCTTGTCGAGACAGCCCAGCACGTTCATCAGCGTCGACTTGCCAGAGCCAGACGGACCGAGGATCGCGACGTACTCTCCGGCCTCGATGCGCAGCGTGACTCCGCGTAGCGCGTCAACCCGTACGCCGTCCATCGCGTACGTTCTCGTCACATCGACTGCCTCGACTGCCGCTACCGCCATCGGTGGTGGAGTGGTCTCATCCCGCAGCGGGAACATGACCGCGTCACCCGCCGAGGCTCTGGCCGTCACGCACGCGGTCCGCGCCACGGACGACGATGCGATCGCCCTCCGACACCCCTTGCACGATCTCTACGGAGGACTCTCCCTGCGCGCCCAGCCGCACGTGCTGGCGACGCACGACGTCATCCACAACAAGCCACACCGAGTCGCGCGCGCCATCTCGTACAACTGCGGACGCCGGGACGGACAAGGCGTCCGTGGCTTCGCGCACGCGCAGGTCAACCACGGCGCTCATGCCCGGCAGCGGAGCCGGGGCGGTATCCCCGTCGGCCGTTTGTCCCGCGCTGAGTGCCAGCCGCACGCGATAGCTGACACCGCCGCTGGCCGAGGTCGTCGGCGCCACGTCCACGCTGGAGACCGCGACGCCGTACGTTGCACCAGGCAGCGCGTCGAGCTCTGCCGTGCCGACAACGCCCGGTTGCACCAACAGCACATCCGTCTCGTCAACCTCGGCCGCCATGCCAAGCGCGGACACGTCTGTGACCGTCGCGACGACTTGACCGCGCGAGACCGGGCTGCCCACAGCCAGGGTGCTGACGGCAGGCGCGGCGCTGGTGGATCCAGCTGCGGCGTCTTCGAGCACATCCTCCGCCGCATCGGCGAGAGCCGGCGGAAGGCCGGGCACCGAGGTCCCAGTGCCACCGCCGGCGCCAGCAGCGCCGAGCGACACGATCCCGCCGACGGGCGCGCGCACCTCCAGCGCGTCAACCGTCGCCTGTGCGGCGTCGACCGCCGCTTGGGTCTGCACTCGTTGGGCGGCACCGAGGGACGATAGGGCGTCGGAGAGACTGCCGAGCCCTGCGTTGAGCTGCCGGATCGCCCGGTCGGCGTCGGATCGGGCTGCTGCGTAGTCGGCTTCGGCTGTGGCGAGAGCGGCCAGTGCCTGCGCGCGGGCTGCCGGATCGGGGATCGCCTGTGCAGCGTCTCGGGCGGTGGCGAACGCGGCAGTCGCGCGCTGATCCGTCCGCGCTGCTTGCGTCGACACTGGGATCGCACCGAGCTCGACGTCGGCGCTCGCCGCAGCGGACGCATCCGCCTCCTGTGCCTGCGTGAGCTGTTGCTGAGCCTGCGGCGAGGCGATGCGCAGCAGCACGGTGCCCGCCGGGACTTGTTGCCCGTCGGCCACCAGCAGCTCACCGACCTGCCCGTCGGCGGCGGCGGTGACAGTGGCCGAAGCCTTGGCAGTCACGGCCGCCGGGGCCTCGACGACCTCGACCACGGTCTCCCGGCCCACCAGGCCGGTCTCGATGGCGCCATCGTCGTCGGCGGTGCACGCCGTGGCGGCCAAGGTCGTCAGGACGACGGCAACTGCGACACTCCACGAGACATCACCTGCGAGGCGCACGGGATCATCGTAGGTTTGTCAGCGCGTGATCGAACCGACAGCGGAGGTCACCGATGGCACGGTTCGGGTCGATCCAGCGACCGACACGCGCCGTGCCCCTTGCCTTTCTGGCCGTCATCGTCGTGGGCACCCTCATCCTGATGCTGCCGGTGTCGAGTGCGAGCGGCCAAGTAGTGCCGTTCACCACGGCGGCGTTCACCGCAACCTCGGCGACCACGGTCACCGGGCTCACAGTCGTCGACACGGCCACCTATTGGAGCGGTTTCGGCGAGGTGGTCATCCTCGTGCTGATCCAGCTCGGCGGGCTGGGCATCATGACCTCCGCAACGCTCCTGATCATTACGGTGAGCCGCCGGCTCGGGATCCGTACGCGCCTCATCGCCGAAGGCGAGCACAAGGCGCTGTCGTTCGGCAACGTGCGCACGGTGGTGCGACGGATCGCAGGGCTGTTTCTGGCATTCGAGGCCGTGCTCGCGGTGTGGCTGGCGGCCCACTTCTTTGGCCGGTACGACTACGACGTACCCACTGCTCTGTGGCATGGGTTGTTCCATTCCGTATCAGCGTTCAACAACGCGGGATTCTCGCTTTACTCGGACAGCCTGATGGGGTTCGTGTCCGACTGGTGGATCTGCCTGCCAATCGCGCTAGCGGTGATCTTCGGCGGCCTGGGCTTTCCGGTGATCACCGAGCTGTATCGGGAGCGCTGGCGGCCCCGCACCTGGAGTGTTACCACCAAGCTCACGGTGTGGGGGTCGGGCTTCCTGTTCGCTTTCGCGACGCTGTACTTCCTGGTGGCTGAGTGGTCCAACGACCAGACGCTCGGCCCGCTCGATGTGTCGACCAAAGTGCTCGCTGGGTTCTTCACGGGAGTAATGCCGCGGAGCGCCGGATTCAACGTCATCGACATTGGTGAGATGGGTCCGAACAGCTTGATGGTTACCGATGCCCTGATGTTCATCGGCGCGGGGAGCGCCGGGACATCCGGGGGCATCAAGGTGACGACGTTCATGCTGCTGGCGTTCGTCATGCTGGCCGAGGTGCGCGGCGAGCCGGACGTCACGGTGGGCACGCGTCGCGTCGGCTATGACGTGCAGCGGCAGGCTCTGACTGTGGCGCTGTTCGCGATCGGGCTGGTCGCGTTTGGAACGCTGTTGGTGCGCCAGATCAGCGACCTGGATCTCGACCGTGTGCTGTTCGAGGTCGTCTCCGCCTTCGGGACCACTGGCCTGTCCACGAGTATCACCAGCGACTTGCCCTCATCGGCGCAGTGGATATTGATGGTGCTCATGTTCCTTGGGCGAGTCGGCACAATCACTGCAGTTGCCGCGCTGGCGCTGCACTCGCAGCGCCGGCTCTACCGTCTGCCGGAAGACCGAGTCATCGTGGGGTAGGAAGCCATGCCGCAGCGCAATGATGTCCAGTCGGGCGACCTGAAGGGTGTGCTCGTGGTCGGTCTCGGCCGGTTCGGCTCTGCCGTCGCAGAGTCGCTTGTCCAGCTCGGTCACGAGGTGCTCGCGATCGACTCCGACCCGGTGCTCGTCCGGACCTACGCCGACAAGCTCACGTACGTCGTCGAGGCCGACGCCACCAGCGAAGAGGCGATGCGCCAGGTCGGTGCACCAGAGTTCAGCACCGCGGTCGTTGGCATCGGGACTGCGATGGAAGCGAGCATCTTGGCAACATCGGTGCTCGCCGATATCGGTGTCCCGAACATTTTTGCCAAGGCGATCAACCGCCAGCACGGTCAGATCTTGGCTCGGGTCGGCGCGCACGAGGTGGTCTACCCGGAGCACGCGATGGGCGAGCGGGTCGCGCACCTCGTGACTGGGAAGATGATCGACTTCATTGAGTTCGACGACGACTTCGCTCTCGTCAAGACGCGGGCGCCGGCAGAGGCGGTCAACCGGACGCTGGCGGAGTCGGCGCTGCGGAGCAAGTACAACATCACTGTGGTGGGCACCAAGCGCCCTGGGCAGGACTTCATCTATGCCCGCCCGGAAACGGTCATCAAGGAAGGCGATCTGCTCATCGTGTGCGGTCAGACGTCTCAGTGTGAGCGGTTTGCCGCGCGTACATGAGTGGCGCGCGGGTAGACCGATCGGCGATCTGCGGTGATCATTTTGACTCTGACGAGGCCAGATACCCGGGCGCGTCGCAAGCCCCGCAAATGGGCCATCAACTTGTGCACAGACGCCACCATTTGTCGGCCTGACCTGCTATTCTGGACGTATGTTCGAAGACCTGGTGGGTGCCGAGCTGGCCGCCGCGATCGCCGCGGCGGCCGCCGACCCGGCGGGCCTGCCCCTGGGGGATCGGGTGGATCTGATCGTCGCCGCGGAGCGGCTGATCGGCTGGGCGCACGCGGTGCAGGCCGACGCCGTGCGTTCCGCTGCTGGATGCGGACAACTGCCCGGCCGGGTTCGACCCGGCGGTGGAGATCGGCGCCGCGCTGGGCGCGTCGATCCGCACCGGCTCGGCGAAGGGCACCTTCGCCTGGGGGCTGTCGCGGCTGCCGCTGGCACGGGAGGCGCTGCTGACCGGACAGATCACCCTGCCGCGGGCCCGGCGGCTGATCCTGGAGACCCAATGCTGTGACGACGCGGTGGCCGCGGTCATCGACGCCGAGCTGACGTCGAAGGCGGCGCGGTGGAGTGTGGCCGAGCTGGGCCGCCGGGTGGCCCGGCTGATCGCCGAGCTCGACCCCGACGGGGTCCGCAGACGCCGCGAGACCAAGCAGGCGACCCGGTGTGTGGACTTCGAGCCGGGCCCGGACGGGATGGGCTGGCTGTCGCTGTTCGGGCCGACCGAGGACCTGGCCGCCGCCTACACCGCGATCACGCAGCGCGCCCTGCAGGCGAGACGCGCCGGTGAGGTGTCCCCGCTGGGGGTGTTGCGGTTCGACGCCGCCATCGACCTGCTCACCGGCCGCGACACCGAGCACGAGCTCGGGCGGGGTGCTGGTCCGGATGACGGTGCCGGTGCAGACCCTGCTCGGGCTGTCCGACGCGCCCGGCGACGTCGACGGCGCCGGCCCGGTCCCCGCGTCGGTGGCCCGCACGCTGGCCGCCGGCGCCGAGGTCTGGGAACGCATCCTCACCGACCCGGCCACCGGCACCCCGCACTCGCATGACCGCATCCGCTACCGGCCCACCGAGGCGATGCGCAACCGCGTGCTGGACCGCGACCGGCACTGCCGGGCGCCCAGTTGTGACGCGCCGGTCTGGCGCTGCGACGCCGACCACGACGTGCCATGGCCGCACGGCCCGACCTGCGAGTGCAACCTGACCACCTTCTGCCGCCGCCACCACAACGCCAAAACGCACGGCGGCTGGACCACCACGCTGGCACCGGACGGCACCCTGACCATGACCAGCCCCCTCGGCCGCACCTACCAGACCAAGGTGGAGCCACTGCCGCACCAGCCCGACTGGCCCATTCCCGCAGACCGACCCACCCGACGACTGGCCGCGCGACATGTCCTGGGTCGAGCACCGCGTCCGCTTGATCGTCGACCTCGCCGCCTGAGCGACACGAGCGCCTGCTCGCCCTCACGTCACCGCACGGACCCTGCGCGTGTCGAGCCCCAGGTCGCGCAGCTCAAGGTTCGCGAGAGCGGCGATCGTCTCTCTATCGCCGCGCCGCCATCGGTCCACGACACCGTCAGAGCCCACCGCGGCGAGCTGACGTAGTGGTCGCGTGGCCAGTGCGCGCATGGCGAGCAGGTCGGCGCCGTCGCGGTCGAGCAGCACCCGGCGGGCGGCTTGTGCCCGGCGCATCCAGACCAGCCTTGGGATTGCCCAGACCAGCAACGCGACGAGGATCGCACCGCCGGCGAGCACGATCGCGATCAGCCATGCCACATCGTTGACCGCATCCTGCTGACTCTGACCGGCCGACGCGATTCCCGAGGCGGCATCGGAAGCCGCGTTGAAGGGCGACGCCAGAGCGCGACCGGCGAGTGGCACGCCGTCGACCCGATCGCTGGCGCTCTGCATGCTGCCCGCCAGATCGGCGCCGGCGCGTTCCATCGTGCGCCCGGGTCCGGCGAGCGCGTCAACGAGGTCGAACGCCTGCTTGGCAAACCAGATCGAGCCGACGATCCAGGCGACGGCAATGGCATCGGCGACAATCTGGCGCGTGCGGCGAGCGGGAAGATCCGCGTACAGCTGCATGCCGGATGCGTACCTGACCGCATCCTCCTCGACAAATCGGAAGACATTACTTCGACGAAGCGGACATCCCGTTCTTCTTGGACACATATCACCCTGGCCGCACACAGATTCGACGATCAATCGGATAAACCCAACTGCGGCGAGTATCAGCGCATGAGCACCGAGTGTCCCATTAATCATTGGGCTTGACGGGTGCCGAGCGCCCTCGGGACGATCCGACGCGAGGCATAGATGGCAACAGCGGCAATCGAACGCGGCGGGACGGCCACTGGCGTCGTGTCGAACGCGCACGACCGCCGGTCCGGCCTCACCGTGCGCCTGCTCGGGCAGGCCTCGGTTCGTTTAGCCGGCACTGACCTGCCGGGCTTCGAGTCCAACCGGCTCCAGCTCTTACTCGCCCGTCTGCTCGTCGGAGGTCCGATCCCGCAGTCCCGACAGCACGTCGCGTTCTCCCTGTGGCCCGACTCCAGCGAGGAGCAGGCGCGGACCAACTTGCGGCACCTGCTGCACCATCTCAAGAACGCCCTGCCCGAGCCAGACCGCTACTTGGATCTGTCGAGGACGACGATCCAGTGGCGCACAGATTCCCCGGCATGGGTCGACGTCGAAGCATTCCAAGAGGCGGTACGTCAGGCGAAGGGCGCCGAAAGCGACAGCCTCGCAAGACAGTGGCTGATGACCGCCGCCGACGCGTACGGCGGTGACCTGCTGCCGGGCAGCTATGACGACTGGGTGCTGGCTGAACGCGAGCGGTTGCGTTCGTCCGCCATCACGGTGCTCGATCAGCTAGCGGGGGCCAGCGAGGACGACGGTGACCTGAACGGCGCCACGCAAAGCGCGCAGGCGCTCGTACACCTGGATCCCACACATGAGCCGAGCTATCGACGTCTGATGCGTCTTTATGAGGCGGCGGGCGACCGTGCCCGCAGCCTTCGGGTGTTTCACGAGTGCGTCCGCGCACTGGATCGGGCCGCAGGCGTGTCACCGAGTTCGGCGACACAGGCGGTCTATCGCTCGCTGCTGGAGGCATCGCCAGCCCCCACCCTGACGGCCGCCGCTCCCCGCCTCGTGGGACGGGACGGCGACCTGGCGATGTCCCACGTGGTCTGGCGCGAGGCGCATTCGGGCCCCGGGCGCATGCTGCTGGTCACCGGTGAGCCTGGCATCGGCAAGTCCCGGTTGCTCGAGGAGTTCGCCGATGCTCTCGAAGCGGACGGCATCCGCGTTGCCCGAAGCCGGGCATATGCGGCCGAGGGACGGCTGGCCTACGGACCGGTCACAGACTGGCTCAAGTCCCCGACACTGTGGCCGACTGTCTCCACGCTGGACCCGACCTGGCGGGGCGAAGTGGCCCGCCTGCTGCCCCAGCTGTCCCTGCCTGAACCTCCCAGCGCGCCCGAACCCGTGAGCGAGGCCGGCAGACGCGCGAGGCTCTTCGACGGCTTGCGACACGCGTTGCTCTCGAGCCACCAACCGACGCTGCTCATCGTCGATGACCTGCAGTGGTGCGACGCCGACACGCTTGCCTTCCTTCACTACTTCGTACGGGAGTCGGGCTCGGCGCCGGTCATGGTCGCCGGCTCCGCCCGCACCGAAGAGGTCGACGCAGGACATCCACTGTCGACAGTCGCGACAGGCTTGCATCGCGCCGGGCTGCTCACCGAGATCGCGCTGGGACCACTCGACGCCGAGTCGACCGCCGAGCTCGGGCGACGACTGCGTGGCGCGGACCTCTCCACGCTGGAGGCAAGCAACCTCTACGCCGAGTCCGAAGGAAACCCGCTCTTCATCGTCGAAGCAATCCGAGCTGCTGGGGGACGATCGGCCGAGGAGGGTCGCGGGCTCGTGCAGCCAACGGTCTCAGGAGTCCTCCAGGCACGCCTCGGACAGCTCACGCCTGTCGGGCGAAGGCTGGCTGAGCTCTGCGCCACTGATCGGCCGGGCGTTCTCCCTCGAGCTCCTGGAAGCCGCCTGGACAGGTGAGCGCAACGAGCTCGTCGACGCGCTTGACGAGCTGTGGCGCCGCCGCATCGTGCGCGAGCAAGGCGACGCCTACGACTTCACCCACGACCGGTTGCGGGAAGTCGCCCTCGACGCCATCAGCCCGGTACGACGTCGAAGCCTGCATGCCACGGTCGCGAGCGCCCTAGCCGAACTGCACCACGACGATCTGGATCGAGTCGTCGCCGAGCTCGCCATGCACTACGAGAAGGCGGGCCACATCCGTGAGGCCATCGCGGCCCATCGCCGGGCAGCGGCCTACGCCCAGTCGTTGTTCGCCACGGATGAGGTGATCGCCGCCCTGCGCCGGGCCCTGCTTCTGGTGGCCCGCCTGCCCGCCGCTCGAGAGCGCGAGGAAACGGAACTCGCGGTGCGCACGGCACTTGCCGTCCCGCTGGTGAAGCGGTTCGGCTACGGGTCGAAGGAGGTCCGCGAGCAGTACACCCAGGTCGGGCGACTTGCGCGCAGGCTCGGCGCGGAGATCACTCCATCGGCGGAACGAGGTCTTGGGCTTCTGAGCCTGTCCAACTGTCAGTTCGACGAGGCCGCGCAACGGGCAGGCGAACCTTGTACGACGCGGTGCGGCGGGTGATCCGATCTCACTGGTGGAAGGCCACTATCTCTTCGGCGTGAACGACTTCTGGCGCGCTCGGTTCGCAGAGTCGGAGACCCATCTGCGGGAGGCGATGTCGCGATACAACCCCGACGAGTGCGCCACTCATCTTCGCGCCTACGCCCAGGACCCGTACGCCGTGTGCGCCAGCCGGCTATCGGTCACCGTCTGGTGGCGAGGCCATGACGCAGAAGCCGTACGGCTGATGGCCGAGGCTAAACGGTACGCGTCGGCCATCCGCGACCCGTTCACCCTCGCCTACGTCGCCTGCTGGGAAGGCTGGCTCGCTCTCCTGCGCGAGGACGACGAGCAGGTCGCCGCCAGCGCGCGAGCAGGAGCGAAGCTGTGGAGCGGTCGGACGCCGTTCTTTGAGCCCATGGGCGATCTGCTCCGGGGATGGGGCCAAGTGCGGCGCGGCAAGCACGCCGGACTGCTGTTAGTCCGCGGGGCGGCCGAGGCCTACCGAGACCCCGCGCGTCAGCTCTACCTCATCTTCGTCATGGCGGTCCTTGGCCGTGCCCTCGCGCTCGCAGACGAGCCACAGGAAGCGCTGAGCGTCATCGCCGACGCGAGGGCATTTGCTGACCGCACGGGACAGCGCTACCTCGACGCCGACCTGCTCCGCATCGAAGGGGAGCTTCACATCGCGACCGGAGAACCCGAGCAGGGCACGTCGTTGATCAGGCGCGCCATTGCCGTAGCTCGCGATCAGGGGGCAATCGCCCACCAGCGGCTCGCCGAGCGCTCGTTGCTCGCCGTCGGATAGGACGGAACGCTCAGGGAACGCTCTGGCCTCCATGGTCGTGGCTAATCATCCGATGGGGAGGACACGCATGCACGACGCGAGCATCAGCGCGCTTCGAGAGACTGTTCGGGGGCCGGTCTTCGCCCCCGGTGACGAGGGCTACGACGAGGCACGTGCTGTCTACAACGGCATGCACGATCGCCGGCCCGCGGTGGTGATTCGCGCTGTGGACGTCGCGGACGTACGGGCGGGTGTCGCGCTGGCCCGTGAGCAGGGGGTCGATCTGGCCGTTCGGGGTGGGGGGCACAGCGTGCCCGGATTCGGTACGTGCGACGACGGCGTCGTGCTCGACTTGTCGGGCATGCGCTGGGTCCACGTCGATCCGGAAGCCCGGACGGCCAGAGCCGGCGGCGGCACCACATGGGGAGACTTCAACCACGCCGCCAACGCATTCGGTCTCGCCACGACCAGGCGGCATCATCTCGACTACGGGCATCGCCGGCCTGACGCTGGGCGGTGGCATCGGCTACCTCGCCCGCGGCGTCGGGCTCTCCTGCGACAACCTGCTCTCGGCTGACGTCGTGACCGCGGACGGGCGGTTCCTCCACGCCAGCGACCAGCAGAACGAGGACTTGTTCTGGGCGCTGCGCGGTGGCGGTGGAAACTTCGGCGTCGTCACGGCGCTGGAATACCAGCTGCACGAGATTCCGGAGCTGTACGGCGGACCGATCTTCTTCGAGCTCGAGGACGCGGCGACCGTCATGGCCGGCTTCGCCGACTACATCAGCCAGGCCCCCGAACAGCTGGGCGGCTTCTTCGCCTGGCAGATCGCCCCGCCGCTGCCGTTCATCCCCGAGGACCGGCACGGGGACACCTTGTGTCGTCCTGGTGATGGCCTGGGCCGGTCCCTCCTCCGAGGGTGAGCGCGTGCTGAAGCCCATGCGCGATCTCGCGCCCATCGTCGCCGAGCACGTCGGGCCGATGCCGTACCCCGCACTCAACGCAGCCTTCGATGGGCTGGTGCCCAAGGGTCTTCAGCACTACTGGAAGGCTCAGTTCGTCCGTGAGCTGACGCCCGATGCGATCGCCGCGCACGTCGAGCACGGGGCGCGAGGTCCCCGCACGTGTCGTCGACGATGCACCTCTACCCGATCAACGGGGCGGTGCACCGAGTTGCGTCGGACGAGACGGCTTTCCCGTTCCGCGACGTGACCTTCGCACCAGTGATCGCGGGCATGTGGCCGGACCCTGCTGACAACGAGGCCAACATCGCGTGGGTGCGCGACTACTACGAGGCGATCAAGCCGTACGGCACTGACGCGGGCTACGTCAACTTCATGTCCGAGGACGACGCGGACCGCGTACCCGTGAACTATGCCGCCAACTACCAGCGGCTGCGGGACATCAAGAAGAAGTACGACCCCGACAACCTGTTCCACCTCAACCAGAACATCCGCTGACCTGCAACTGGCCGACGATGGCGTCGTTGACGGTTGCGGCGGTGCAGGCCGCTTACGTGCTGATGGATCGTGACGCGACTCTTGCCAAGGTGGAGGAGTTGCTGGCCGACCCTGCGGTGCGGGCGGCGGACCTGGTCGTGTTTCCAGAGGCATTCGTGCCCGGCACGCCGATCTGGATCGACGGCGCGCGGATCTGGGACGGTGACGAGCAGTGGTTCGAGATGCTCGCCGACCAGGCTGTCGCCGTGCCGAGCGAGGCCACCGATCGGCTCGGTGCGGCTGCTCGGGAAGCGGGAACCTATCTGGTGATCGGGGTCAACGAACGCGAGCCAACCGGGAACACGATCTACAACACGGTGCTGTACTTCGATGCCGGCGGCAATCTGCTTGGCAAGCATCGCAAGCTGATGCCGACCGGCTCGGAGCGCACCGTGTGGGGAATGGGCGACGGCTCGACCCTCGACACCTATCCGACGCCCTTCGGACGTCTCGGCGGACTGATCTGCTGGGAGAACTACATGCCGCTGGCTCGGTTCTACCTGTACTCGCAGGGCGTCGACGTGTGGGTGGCGCCAACGCTGGCGAGAGGTGACGGCTGGATCGCGACGATGCGTCACATAGCCCGGGAAGGGCGCTGCTATGTGATCGGCGTGAATCCGTGCGTGCGCGTCGACCAGATCCCGGCGGATTTCCCCGAGCGGGAGCGAGTGTGGCAGACCGATCCGGACGACCCTGACTGGGTGGAGCCCGGCAACACGGTGATCGTCGGCACCAATGGTGAGATCCTCGCCGGACCTGCTCGGTATGCCGAGACCGTCCTGGTCGCCGAGCTGGATCTCACCAAGGTGCTGTCAGCCCGGCGGCTGTTCGACCCGGTCGGGCACTACCACCGCCCCGACGTGTTCCGTCTCGCCGTCGACACCGCACCGCGGCCGGTAGTCACCATACTGCGCAACGGCCACGCTGACGACTGACGTACCCGGACTCAGCCCCGTACTGAGGCAGGAACTGCCTGCTGCCACCAGGTGTAGAGATCTGCCAACCCCAGGCCGCCATCCGCCGCAACGACGAGGAGTGCTTCGTCGTCGTACGTCCACACGGCGATGGACTGGCCGTTCGAGTGGACGTAGCAGCCCAGCGTGCCGCGGTGGACGCCGGCGAAGTCCCACGTGTCTCGGCCGCCGTTGCGCAGAGGCCCGAACCAAGGCCTCCAAGCCAGGACGCTCAACGGCTGACGTCATGCTGGTCGGACGAGTCGTAGGCGTAGAGCTCGACAAAGTCGGCGGTCGGGTTGACGCATGACACCGCCCCAGTGAGGCCGCCGGTCAACTCCGGAGAAGGCGCGGGTATCTCAGTGCATGGCGCGCCCAGCGAAGAGGGCACAGCGCTTATGAGCGTCTGCGCCGGTGTTGGTCGGGCGTCGTGTCCGCGGGCGCTGGAATCGGTTCCGGTGTCGGGTTGATCACCACGTCATCGGCTGCAGTCGGCGTAGCGCGAAGGGCGTCGCCCGCCTGGAAGCCGGCGTAGATCAGCAGAGCACTCACCGCGACCGCTCCAGCAGTGAGGATCGCGGCGCCCGCCGTTCGTCTCTCGTCTCGAGAGGCTCGGGTGAGTGCTCTGTCGAGCAAGCTCTTGGTGTCCTCGGGGAGCGCCGCGCGAAACGCGGACGCGGACTCGGCGTCCATTCGTTGCGCGAAGTGCACGAGATTGAGGAACCGGTTGGTCGCGTGGGGAACAGGACGAAACAGCTGGGCAAACCGCAGGATCAGCGACTTGCGGACGCGGTCGGCCTGCTTGATCAGCCCGCCCGCCTCCAGCTGCGGGCTCAGCTCTCGTCCAACCAACGTCCTGAAGACGGCGTCAAGGCTGGTCCCGAAATCCCGGCTGCAGGCAAACGCGATCTGATCGCCGGTATACACGGTGGCTCGCAGCCAGGGTCCGACGACGGGCGCCAGGAGGCGCCGCAGACCGGCGTTGTCGAGCAGGAGCTCGAACAATGTCCAGCGATCATGCTTCGCCTTCAGAGCCCCGAAGTAGGTGCCAAGTAGGAAGAGCAATTGCGGCCGATTGGCCGGTGTCGTGATGTCTGCGACCGCGCCACCCTCGACGAGGAGCACACGCACACCGAAATAGCTCGTGAGCTGGGTCGGAGGCGACAGTTTCGGAACAACAAAGATGTCGACACGCTTGTGATAGTCGATCATGTTCCTGACCTCGTCGACCGCACCTTGAAAATCCGGGAGCGTGTCGGGACCGACGAGTACTGCGTCACCGAGGATGCGGACACGGTGTATCTGAAGCGTGACCCAAAGCAACGACAAACCGATCGCCAGGACGACGAGGGCAGCCAGCAGCGCTGGCAGATCGAGCTGCGCAATCCAAACAGCAACCACGAGCAGACCTGATACGGCGCACACAACGGCCAGGACAAAGCGGGAAGGCTCGGTCGGATATCGCAGTTCTCTGATGTCGAGCGTGTTCGCCGAGACGTGGTGCATCCGAAACGTCACTAATTGCGGCCATGACGGCCTCCCGTGGGCCAGATATTGACGCCTAGATAGAGCGCCCACACGGGAAACAGATACAACTCCACGCGTACGGTTGCTGCGCGACTCAGCGCTACTGACCGCTCGCTGTGGCGAACTGCATGTCAGCGCGCGAACGCACGGCGTCGACGTAGTCGACCGAGTGGTTGTAGGCCAGGATCGCCCGGTTCCAGGCATCGCCGCGCGTGAGGTCGCCGCCGGAGGCACACAGGTAGCGCCCTGCTGCGAGCGTCGAGTCATCGACCGAGTGCGGGTCCGACAGTCCGTCGCCGTCGGCGTCGGCACCCCATCGCGACCACGTCGACGGGATGAACTGCATCGGACCGACAGCCCGGTCCCACTGCGCGTCGCCATCGAGGGCGCCGCCGTCGGTGTCGGCGATCTGCGCGACCCCGGTCCCATTCAGAGGTACCCCGATGATGGGCCGCTCCGCTCGACCGTCGGGCCCAAGGGCCAGCCCGCCGAACGTGCCGTGGCCGGACTCGACCGCGCCGATACCGGCCAGCGTCGGCCAGCTCAGCCGGCAGCCCGGCTGCTCGTCGGCCAGCCGCAGCGTGGCATTCGCGTACGCCCCCAGTGCCGGTCGGGGATACCGGTCTTCGCCGCGATGGTCTGCACCCACGCCGGGTCGACAGCGCGCGCGACCCGCGATGCGCCCGACTGGAGGAGCGGCGACGTCTGCGCCTGTTCGGGAGGCGCTGTCGGCGCGGCCGCGATCGGCTCGGCAGCAGTCTGCAGCGGCTGCATAGCCGGCGAGCGGATCAGTCGTCGACAGTGAGGCAGCCCAGACACCCGCAACGACGAGCACCCCGAGCCCCAGCACGATCATCGCCGTTGCCGCTCGCACCCAGTGACATTCGGAGGACCAGATGGCTCGCGGGCGGCCAAAGAGTTAGGGCGACACAGTCGCTCGGTGAACGAGGCGTGACGCCAGCGCTGCGCCGCGTCAGAGCACGAGCCGTCGCTGGTGCTCGGTGAGGTGCCCACGCGGTGGTGGGAACCTTGCCGTGACGCCGTTTGGCTTGAAGCCGAGTCGCTCGTAGAGCCGGATCGCAGCAACGTTGGTGTCGACCACTTCGAGCTTGACGGCCGGAAAGCCCAGCTCCCGTGCGAAGTCGATCGCTGCCCGAGCGAGCCGCTCGCCGACCCCCTGTCCGCGGGCATCCGGCGAAACCCACATCGAGATGATCACCGCCTCGGTCTCGTCGCTCGGGTCGGGTCCGACGCCGACGAGGCCGTCATCGGCAGAGGTCGTGAAGTAGGCGGTCCGGGGGGTGCCCAGCCGATCACGCCAGAACGATTCCGGTTGCGCTAGTGACTGCTCGTACGTGGTCCAGAAGGCGTCGGGGGCGTCCCGCAACGCAGAAAGGCGAAGTCTGCGGAACCGCTGCCAGTCGTCCGGTCGCAGCCGCTCGATTGTGCTGCTCACTGCCCGGCGGCCAGCTCTCGCGAGCGGTCGCGGGCCGCTTCGAGCGCGGTGAGGAAAGCCGCCCGGACCTTGTGGTCCTCGAGCTGGCGCAACGCCGCGGCCGTCGTGCCGGCCGGCGACGTCACCTGCTCGCGCAGCACCGTCGGGTGCTCGCCGGTCTCGCGCAGCAGCTTGGCCGAGCCGACGAGCGTCTGAACGACGAGCTCTGTCGCGACCGTGCGCGGCAGCCCGAGGTGCACGCCCGCCTCGATCATCGACTCGACGACGTAGAAGACATAGGCAGGGCCAGACCCGGAGACCGCCGTGACCGCGTCCTGCTGCTTCTCGGGGACACGTACGACGCGGCCGGTCGAGCGGAGCAGCGCCTCGGCCTCCTCGAGGTGGCTCTCGTCGCAGTGCGATCCAGGCGAGATGGCGGCCATGCCCTCGTCGACGAGTGCGGGCGTGTTGGGCATGACGCGTACGACCGCAATGCCGTCGGGCAGCCGCGACTCGACGAAACCAGTCGTGATGCCAGCAGCGATGGAGACGACAAGCGACGACGTCGACACATGCGGGGAGATCTCGTCGAGCAAAGCCCCCATGTCCTGCGGCTTGACGACGATCACGATCGTGTCGGCCGCCTTGACGGCAGAGACGTTGTCGAGAACCTCGACGCCGTAGCGCTCGTGCAGCTCGGCCGCACGGTCGGCTCGCCGCTCGGAGATGACGAGGTCGCTGGCGCGCCACCCGCCTCGGAGCAGACCGGAGAGCAGCGTCTCCCCCATGACCCCGGCGCCAAGGATGGCGACAGTCTTGTGGACACGCGCGGTCATACCTCTAGCCCTTCGAGACGAGTGAGCGAGCGAACAGTGCCAGGTTGGCAGGCCGCTCGGCCAGGCGTCGAACGAGATACCCGTACCACTCGTCGCCGTAGGGGACATAGACGCGCACGCGCTCCCCGCTGCGAGCGAGCCGGCGCTGCTCGTCAGGTCGTACGCCGTGCAGCATCTGGAACTCATAGCTGCCCTGGTCGCGCTCGTACCTGGTCGCGAGTGCACCCGCGATCTCGATGAGCCGCGGGTCGTGCGTCGCGATCATCGGGTAGCCGTCGCCGGCGAGCAGGATCTTGAGGCAGCGAACGTAGGCCTTGTCGACCTCCGCCGCGGTGGAGTAGGCGACCGTCGACGGCTCGGCGTAGGCACCCTTGCACAGCCGCACCCGCGAGCCCGCGTGCGCAAGGTCGCGGCAGTCCTGCTCGGTCCGGAAGAGGTAGGTCTGCAGCACCGCGCCCGTCTCCGGAAAGTCGGCTCGCAGCTCGCGCAGGATGCCCAATGTCGAGTCGGTCGTGGTGTGGTCCTCCATGTCGAGGGTCACCGTGGTGCCGACCTCGCGGGCCGCCTCACAGAGCTGGCGAGCGTTCTCGAGCGCGATCTTGTGGCCGTCCACCGGGAGCGCCTGCCCCACGGCGGAAAGCTTCACCGAGATCTCGGCCCGACCGGTGAGGGCGGCGTCATCAAGTGCCTTGAGCAGTGAGACGTACGCGGCCGCGGTCGCATCGGCCTGGGCGCGCTCGAGCGTGTCCTCGCCGAGCAGGTCGAGGGTCACGTACAGGCCGTCGTCGACGAGAGCCTGCGTCGCGCGCACGGCATCCTCGGTGTGCTCGCCCGCCACGTAGCGCGCAACCATCGCCCGTGTCACCGGCACTCCCTCAGCGAGCCGGCGCAGCTGGTCGCTGTCCGCCGCCGACAGCAGGGCCTGCTTGAGTACGTTCATGCCGCTCAGCGTACGACGGTGGCCGTCACGGCGTAGTGCGGCGGAGCGTGCCCGCACCCAGCCCCAGCAGCACGACGGCGAAGCCCAGCACGACGGCCAGGTTCTGCCAGTAGGCGGCGGTGGCCTCGGCGAACTGCGCGACCTCGAAGACGGCGTCGATTGCGTAGGACAACGGCAGCACGTCCGACACCCAGTTGAGCAGGGTGGGCAACTCGTCGCGGGGCACGATGATGCCGCAGAGCAACAGCTGCGGCAGCAGGATCGCGGGCAGGAACTGCACTGCCTGAAACTCCGTCGTCGCGAACGCGCTGACGAACAACCCGAGGGCGGTGCCGAGCAGCGCGTCGAGCACGGCGATGAGCACGATGAGCCAGGCTGACCCGCGGACCTCCATGCCGTAGACACCGAACGACAACCCGGCAACGAGCAGCGCCTGCACGACCGCGAATCCGCCAAATGCGAGCGCGTAGCCGATGATGAAGTCGGCCTTGCCGATGGGCATCGTGAGCAGCCGCTCCAGCGTGCCACTCGTACGCTCCCGAAGCGTGGCCACGGAGGTCACCAGGAACATCACCAGCATCGGGAAGATGCCGAGCAGTGGCGGCCCGTATTGGTCGAGGTCGTGCTGCGGCAGCATCCACGCGAGCAGGCCCATGAGTGCCGAAGGCACGACGAGCATCAACGCGACAGTGCGGTGGTCATGGCGCAGCTGCAGCAGCACGCGCTTGGCGGTGGCGAACGTGATGCGCGGAGTCATGCCGCCACCCCCTCGGCCAGGCTGAGGAACGCCGCCTCGGCGGAGTCGGTGCTCGTGCGCGCGAGCAGCTCCGGCAACGGGTCGTCGGCAAGCAGCCGTCCATCACGCAGCAGCACGATGCGCTCGCAGCGCTCGGCCTCGTCCATGACGTGGCTGGAGACGAGCAGCGTGACACCCGCATCGGCCAGCGACCGGAACAGCGCCCAGAGGTCACGCCGGAGCACCGGGTCGAGGCCCACCGTGGGCTCGTCGAGCAGCAGCAGCTGCGGATCGCCGAGCAGCGCGGTCGCGAGCGACACGCGTGACTCCTGGCCCCCGGACAGGCTGCCGACGAGCTGGTCGGCCTGTGCGTGCCAGGTCGACCTGCGCGATCGCGCGGTCGACGTGCTCGGCGGGTGCCCCGAGCACGTCGGCGAAGTAGCGCAGGTTCTGTCGGACAGTCAGGTCCGCATAGACGCTAGGCGCCTGCGTCACGTAGCCGACCTCATGGCGCAGGCTCGCCGTGCCGGCGCGGCGGCCGAGCACTGTCAACTCGCCCGTCACATGCTGCTGCACCCCGACGATCGCCCGGATCAGCGTTGATTTGCCCGAACCGGACGGGCCGAGCAGCCCCGTCAGCGAGCCGCGACGGATGTCGAGGTCGAGCGAGTCGAGCACCGTCTTGCCACCGCGCACGACGGAGACCCCACGAGCACGGATTGCGGCTTCGATGCCACTCAGCTTGTCCAGCGAGGAATTCATCACATGATGAAATCTACTCCACTCACCGGCTGAGTCAAGGAGTCAGGTAGTGCTGGATCACCGGAGCCACGAGAGCGACAACCTCGTCGTCGCTGGCTGACGCGAGTGGTTCGATCTTGATGATGTAGCGCATGAGCAGCAGCCCCCCGATCTGGGACGCGGCAAGGGTGACCCTCAGCTCTCGGTCCGGGATGTCGAGTGTCTCGGCAACGCGTGATATGACCGCTCGACGCATGAACTGGCGGAACATCGCAGCCGCCGCCTCGTGTGTCACCGCCGAGCGGAGCAGCGCCACGAACGGGCCGCGCGTCGCGGGCGGGCCCCAAACCTCCAGCAGCATCCTCACGAGCCGCTCGCCGATATCCGCCTGGTCGCCGTCGAGAACCCGCTGCACGATGGTGCCCGGATCGATCGGCAGCTGCATCGCCGCCGCGAACAGCTGCTCCTTGTTGCCGAAGTAGTGGTGCACCAGCGAAGGGTCGACCTGGGCGGCGGACGCGATGCCGCGCATGGACGCGCCGTCGAAACCCTTGGCCGCAAACTCGGTCCGCGCCGCAACCAGGATCGCGCCGCGAGTGTCGGGAGTGCCGGGGCGACGTCCCGACCGCTTGGGTCGCGGCTGACGCGCGGCAGGCTCGGCACTCACTCCTGCTCCACCCGCTCGGCCGTGCCGTCGGCCGCTACAGAGAACATCCGGCTCTGCGGTCGTACGAGGTAGAGCCTGGCAAACGCAAGGGATTCAGCGAGATCCGCCTCCCGCTCAGCCGTCGTCCTTGCCCGACGGGTGGTGACCTCAACGGTCACCGAACCGCCCCACCCGCCGACCGCGAGCCGCTCGAGCAGCTCGGCACACGGCTGGGTGCCGCGGCCGGGCACCAGGTGCTCGTCGCGGGACGAACCGGTGCCGTCGCCGAGATGCACGTGCGCGAGCCGGTCGCCGAGACGGTCGGCCATCTCCATGACGTCAGACCCGGACACTGCGGCGTGCGACAGGTCGAGCGTGCAGTGCGCGTACTCCTCGTCGGTGGGATCCCAGTCGGGCGCGTACGCAGCGATCTCGCGCCCGGCGGCCCGCCAGGGGTACATGTTCTCCACCGCGATCCTGATTCCGGAGTCGCCTTCGAGTCGACGGACACCGTCGACGAACCCGCGGGCGTAGTCGCGCTGCCACCGGAAGGGCGGGTGGACGACCACCACCTCGGCTCCGAGGTCACCGGCCATCTCGACAGAACGGCGCAGCCGCTCCCACGGGTCGGGGGACCAGACACGTTGGGTGAGCAACAGGCACGGCGCGTGGATCGCGTGGATGGGGACGCCGTGCGACTCGGCAAGCTGCGCCACCTGCTCGGTGTCCTGGCTGACGGGATCGGTCCACACCATGACCTCGACACCGTCGTAGCCGAGGTCGCGGGCGAGCGCGAACGCGTCGGCCGTGCTCTGCGGGTAGACCGAGGCCGTGGAGAGGCTGACAGTTATATCGGAAGAGCGCAGGCTGGCCGGAGGCTGCGTGCGATCCTGCGCGGCGCTCACGGTCACAGGGTATTGGCCCGAGGACAATTGACTCTCCCTGTCAGTAGACCGGGGAGTACTCCCAGTGCCAGGGCTCCTCGCGCCCGTTGCCATCGCGAGCCCACTTGGGCAGCTGCCAGCCGAAGTCGGGTGCGTTTGCACGCATCCACTTGTGCTTCTTGCTGTAGTAGCTCTCGATGCCGCCGGCGAGGTCGACGGCCAGGCCGAGCCCGTGCTCGCTGGTGCCGGGCCGGGCGGCCAGACCTGGCTTCTGGCTGCGCAGGATGCGCTGGTCGCGAAGGCTGCGGTAGGAGTCGCTGATCTCCAGCGGGACACCGAAGCGCTCCTGGTAGGCGGCATTGAGCGCCAGGAAGGCCGCGGCCGCGTCTGGCCGCAGCATCTCGCCGCCACCGATCGGGCACAGGTGGTCATCGCTGAGCTGCCCGTTGGCCGGGTCCTCGTCCAACGTCGCGTCACACCCCGGCACCGAGGGGAAGCCGTACGGAGTCGGGTCAGGCGGCGGCGGTGGCGGCAACGACACGTCAGGCGGAACCGGGATGTCAGCTAACGGCACGGCGGCCTTGGCCCGGATCACGCTGCGCGACACCACCGCGTTGCTCTGCCGCGACAGCGCGCTTGTGTCGAGCGAGATGCGGCCCTCGGTGAGCTGGGTCTCGACCGGGCTGGGCTTGCTGTCGACCATCGCGCCACCGGCTGCGCCCACGAGTGCGGCCAGGCCGACGAGGTTGGGGAGGATGACTTTGCGGCTCTTGCGCGCAACGGCGCTCGAGCGGCGGCGCTTGCGCCGGCCACCTCGCGCCCTGGTGGCCGATGCCGTCGACGGAGCCTCCGACGTGCCGGCACGGTTGCCCGCGACATGGCGCGCGGCTCGCGACACGGGCGACTCCAACCGGGGGGACGAATCGGGACAAAGGCTGCTCGACTATAACGGCTCCGATTGGAGCCGTTACCCACCCACCGGAAGTGCCGGCCGCCGGAGTCTGAGGTGCCCCCGGTTGCGCCCAGTCTCCCCCGGCGTGCCGGGTGCGGCTGAGCAGCGTCTCGGGTGCCTACGTATCTGCCGTCACGAGAGGCGGCAGATGCGAGGCCCGCGAGACACACCCTCAGGTCTTGCGACCATCCGTGTAGGTGCGTCGAACGACGCCTTGGTGCACCGGCACGTCATCGGGCCGGCGGGTGTGACCTTAGCGAGATCATCGCCAAGACGTCCAGACCCCCGCAATCAAGCGGCAAGCGTGTCAATCCGCCGGAGGATGACACCCTCCCGAAGCGCCCATGGGCAGATCTCGAGCTTGTCCACCTCGAGCAGGTCCATAGCTGCCTCTGCGACAAGGGCGCCGGCGAGCAGCTGCGGAGCCCTCGACTCGGACACGCCGGGCAGCTCGGCTCGTTCGTGCGCCGATTTCTTGGCCAGGGTGGGGATGATCTCCGACAGCGCGGCACGCTCCAGCAGGCGCGTGGCATACATCCCCTCGGCCGCCGGGGCCGCTCCGGTGACGCGAGCAAGTGATCGGAATGTCTTGCTAGTGCCGACCGACTTGTCAGGCGGACCTTCGCGAAGAACCTGGCCGACGACCGTGCCCAGCTGCTGTCGTACGTAACGGCGTAGCTCGCGCACGCTCTCCTTCGAGGGCGGATCGCCGTCAAGGCGCTCGCGAGTGAGCCGTCCGGCCCCCAGCTGCAAGGACAACGCGACATCCGGGTCCTCGTCGATCCCGCTGGCGATCTCCAATGAGCCGCCGCCGATGTCCACACCGAGCAGCCGTCGCGACGACCAGCCGTACCAACGACGGACTGCAAGGAACGTCAGGCGCGACTCGTCGGCACCGGAGAGCACGGTGATCTCCTGCCCGACCTCCTGACGCAGGCGGCCCAGCACCTCGTCGCCGTTGCTGGCCTCGCGGATCGCCGAGGTCGCAAACGCGAGCACCTGCTCAGCGCCCTTGTCCTCCGCCATCTCGAGTGCCTCGCGCACGAACGACACGAGCCGCCGGGTGCCCGACGAGGTGATTCGGGCCGACTCGTCGAGAAGCTCGGAGAGCCGGAGCTCGGTCTTGTGGCTGAAGGCGGGCAGTGGCCGAGCGCCGCGGTGCGCGTCGACCACGAGCAGGTGGACCGTGTTGGAGCCCATGTCGAGCACGCCAAGCCGCATGGCGCGACGCTATCGCTCCACCTACGGGAGTGCCGACAGGAACCGATCGGCAACGGGGACGGCGTCGTGCGCGCCCGACTGGCGATCCTCGACCAGGACCGCGAACGCGATGTCGCCGCGGAAACCGATCACCCACGCATGCGTACGGGGCGGCGTGTCGGCGCCGTACTCCGCTGTCCCCGTCTTGGCGAAGACCTCGCCACGGTCGGCCAGATCCGCCGCAGTCCCCCGCTGCACGGTCTGGCGCATCAGTTCGCGGAGCTGGCCCACGACCTCGGCAGGCAATGCGGCGGGGGCCGGCGTCGGTGTGCGCTCCGGCACCAGCACTGGTGGATGAGGCTGGCCGGTGGCGACGGCTGCGGCGACGGCGGCCATGGCGAGCGGGCTGGTGAGGATCCGGGACTGGCCGATCATCGCGGCGGCCTCGTCGACCTGGTCGGTCGGCTCGGGCACGGCCCCACTGAAGGCGGGGACGCCCAGGTCCCACTCCGCACCGAGCCCGTAGGCACTCGCCTCCGCCGGCAGGGCATTGGGCGGCATCGAGCCCGTGAGCTGCACGAAGGCCGTGTTGCACGACTGCGCGAAAGCTTCCTCGAACGGCCCTGACCCGAACGACCCGAACTCGAAGTTCTTGAAGTTCTTGCCACCGATGTTGATGGTGCGTGGGCAGCTCATCTCGGTCTGCGGGGTGATTCCGTTGCGCAACAAGGCCGACGACGTCAGGACCTTCATCGTCGACCCCGGCGGGTACTGGCCGGTGAAGGCACGATTGTCCGATGGCTCGGGCGCATTGCTTACGGCGAGCACGCCGCCGGTGTTGACGTCGACCGCCACGAGCGACGTCACAGCATCGACGCCGAGCAGTGCCTGGTCGGCCGCCTCCTGCACGGTGATGTCGAGCGTCGTCTGCAGCGGGGCTCCGGGCGTCGGCTCGACGGTGACGAGAGGGTCGCCCACCGGCTGGTCGGTGTCGCGGTTGACCAGTCGCACGGTGAAGCCCGGCGTACCTGCCAGCTGCTGCTGGTAGGTACGTTGCAGGCCGGACCCACCGACCAAGTCCACCGACGAAGCCGTCGGGCCGGCTTCGGCCAGGAGCTCCTCGGTGGCCGGGCCGACAGCACCAAGCACGCCTCGGGCAAAGCCTGTCGTCGGCGCCAGAGACCGCATCCCCTCGCGTGTCTGCACGCCGGGCAGGGCGAGCAGCTCGGCAACCGCGTCGTAGTGCGGCCGTCGCAACGTCACCGCCTCCACGAAGTGGTCCGGCTGGGCGGCCGCGACCTGCTGCGCCATGCGCGCCGGGTCGACTTGAGCAGCGGTCTGGAGGGCGGCATAAACCGCCTCGGGGTCGGTCAGATCCTTGGGCACGACCCCGACCGTCACCACAGGCCGATCCTCGGTAATGGGTAGACCCTGCCGGTCGAGGATCGACGCACGCGCCGGGACCGACCGCTCGCGACCAAGTCGCATCTGCGGGGTCAGGGCGGGGTGCACGATCGCGGGTGTCCACTCGACCTTCCAGGTCGCGTCGTCACCCTCGCCGGTCGGTGCCGCGGTGAGCTCGGCGACGTACGCCCAGTCACCGGCCGCTCGAAGCGACAAGGTGACGTCGTACGGCACGGTGCACGGCTCTTCGTCGCCGCAGCCCGCCACATCCCCCGGCTCGACCTGCACCGCGGTCACGGCAAGCCGATCGGTGGTCTCCTGGAGCACGGGCAGCGCCGCGGCGGCGTCGCTCGTGGCCTCAGCGGCTCCGGCGAGGTCACCCTCTGCCCACGCGTCGAAGAAGGTGCGGGCCGCGGCGGCAGCGTCGTCGCGCCGATCGTCCCCGTCGCCACCGAACATCCCGCAACCGGCGACGAGCACGCTGCTGACCAGCAAGACGGGAAGTACGCGACGCATATATGGGGCAACCTTCGGGAGGCGGTGGACAGGTCTAGGGAATCACACCGGGGCCGGTGGTCCGCCGATTATCCATGGCGAGGCAAGAACTGGCGCAGGTCGCTGCTGACGATGTCGGCGCCGTTGTCGGCGAGCGCTTCAGCCTCACCCCTGCGGTCGACCCCGACCACGAGACCAAACCGGCCGGCCCGCCCGGCCTGGACACCGGCGATCGCATCCTCGAAGACGACCGCCTGTGCGGGAGGGGTGTCGAGCAGCTCGGCTGCCTTGAGGAAGGTGTCGGGGGCCGGCTTGCCGCGCAACCCGAGCTCGGCGGCCTCGATCCCGGTGACGAACGCATCGAACTGGTCGACCAGCTGAGCCCGCTGCAGGATCTCTCGGGCGTTCTCGCTGGCGGAGACGACGGCGATCTTCTTGCCGTCCTTGCGCATCGCCCGGACGAGCTCAACTGTGTCATCGAAGACCTCGACGCCCATCTGGCCGAGACGCTCGACGAAGTAACGGTTCTTGCGGTTGCCGAGCCCGCAGATCGTCAGTGCGTCGGGGGGATCGTCCGGATCACCGTACGGCAGCTCGATCCCCCGTGACGCGAGCACGGCGGCGACACCGTCGTATCGGCGGCGCCCGTCGACGTACTGCAGGTAGTCGGTCTCGATCTGGAACGGCGGGACCCGCACCCCGTGGTCGCGTCCCCACCGGTCGAAGAAATCGTCGAAGAGATCCTTCCAGGCCGCAGCATGGACGGTCGCGGTCCGCGTGATGACGCCGTCGAGATCGAAAAGGAGCGCCTCGTAGGACGAAAGGTCGGGCTGCTCGTGTGTCGGACCCGGCATCGCACTCACCCCGCAACATCGTAAGTTGTGCTCTCCTACGGTTAGCCTGACTCTGTGCCTGAGGTGCCCCTCGACTTTCCGCGCGCATGGGTGGAGTTCGTCGACCCGAGCGACAGCGACCAGATCTTCCGCTGCGATCTGACGTGGCTGACCTCGCGCTGGACGTGCATCTTCGGCCAGGGCTGCAAGGGCATCTACGCAGATCGACCCGACGACGGATGCTGCACGCTCGGTGCGCATTTCTCCGACAAGGCCGACGTCAAGCGGGTCAAAGGCTATGTCCAGCAGCTCAGTGACGACGACTGGCAATACCGTGCGGAGGGCCGTAAGAACGGCTGGACCGAGCGCGACGATGAAGGCGCGCGCAAGACTCGGGTTTTCGACGGAGCATGCATTTTCCTCAACCGGCCTGGGTTCTCCGGGGGCTATGGGTGCGCGCTGCACGGATATGCGCTGCGCGTCGGGCTCCACCCCGTGCAGACCAAGCCCGACGTGTGTTGGCAGTTGCCCATCCGGCGCACCTACCGCAACGTCGAAAGGGCCGACGGCACGACCTACCTCGAGATCTCGATCGCCGAGTATGACCGACGCGGCTGGGGTCCGGGCGGTCACGACCTCGACTGGTACTGCTCGGGCAACACCGAGGCGCACGTCGCCCGCGAGCCGGTCTACGTGTCCAACTCCTACGAGCTCACCGAGCTGATGGGTGACAAGGCTTATGCGGAGCTCGTACGGCTCTGCGAGGAGCACCTGGCCGCCAAGCACCGGCTTGTCCGACACCCTGCCGACCCGGTGCGTCCGTCTCGGCGCGCAACCGGCCGGGCGGCTTCCGAGGCCGCGACACCGGTGCAGCAGGCCGGCGACTCGTGAGCCGTGCCGCACCGCGGCCGCCGACCGGAACGCCCATCCCGAGCCCCAACATCTGGCGGCACCCCGACATCTACGAGCTGCTCAACGAGGCCTCGGACCCGGACGCGCTGGTCTGGTCGGCACTGCGCGAGGTCGCACCGTGGGCCGGTGGGTCGATCGTCGATGTCGGCTGTGGGACCGGTTTCCACCTGCCGGCGTACGCACGCGACGCGGCCGAGGTCATCGGCGTGGAGCCACACCCTGAGCTCGCCGCCGGCGCACGGCGACGGTGCGGCGATCTGCCGGGGGTCCGCGTCGTACGGTCGGGTGCGGAGTCGTTGTCACTGCCGCCGCGTTCGGTCGACGCGGTGCACGCTCGCTGGGCCTATTTCTTCGGACCTGGCTGCAAGCCGGGTCTCGCCGAGGCCTTCCGGGTGTTGCGACCCGGTGGCGTGCTGGCGGTGGTTGATGTCGATCTGCTCGGTGCGGGCTACGGGACGTGGTTCCGGGCGGCATGGCCGCACGTGGACGCGCAACGCGTCGAGCAGTTCTGGGCGGATCTCGGCTTTCGTGCCCGGCGACTTCCGGTGCGATGGGTGTTCGAGCGGCGTGCCGATCTTGAGGCGGTGCTGAAGATCGAGTTTCCGGAAGCTGTCGCACGGACGGCAATCGCGGCGACTTCGGGGCTCGAGGTTTCCGTACCCACAGTGGTCCGTTGGTGCCCGGCCGCCCCCGCCGCAAACTGAAGCGCCGTGCACGACTCGCGCGGCGTGTCGCGGCTCCGGCGTTTCGGTCTTCCGGGTGAGCCGTTTCGTCCGACCCGTCCGGCATGCTTCCCGCATGGCCTCGTCCAAACCTGCCGTCCGCGCCACCAAGCCGATGTTTCGCTGCGCGGAGTGCGGCTGGACGGCGAGCAAGTGGGTCGGCCGGTGCGGCGAGTGCCAGGCGTGGGGGACGCTCGAGGAGCAAGGGACGGTTCGAGTCCGCACGACTTCGGCTGCTCCAGCGAGCACGCCTGCGCGCCCGATCGCCGAGGTGGACGCTGCGGCGGCGGCGACGCGGCCGACCGGTGTCGAGGAGCTCGACCGGGTGCTCGGTGGCGGGCTCGTGCCGGGGGCTGTGGTTCTGGTGGCGGGCGAGCCGGGCGTCGGCAAATCGACTCTGCTCCTCGAGGCTGCGGCGCGATGGGCGCGGACCGGCGAGCGCGCGCTCTATGTGAGCGGCGAGGAGTCTGCGAGCCAGGTGCGGCTGCGCGCGGGGCGCACCAACGGGTTGGCCGACGAACTCTTCCTGGCCGCCGAGACCGACCTCGCCACCGTGCTCGGCCACATCGACGCGGTCAAGCCTTCACTGGTCGTGGTCGACTCCGTGCAGACGGTCGCGAGCGTCGAGGTCGACGGTGCGGCCGGCGGCGTGAGCCAGGTCCGCGAGGTCGCCGCGGCGCTGATCCGGGTTGCCAAGGAGAGAGCCATCCCGACCCTGCTCGTGGGGCACGTGACCAAAGACGGCTCGGTCGCCGGGCCGCGGGTGCTCGAGCACCTGGTCGACGTCGTGCTGCAGTTCGAGGGGGACCGACACTCGCGGCTGCGCCTCGTCCGGGCACTAAAGAATCGGTTCGGTCCGAGCGACGAGGTCGGCTGCTTCGACCTGTCCGACGTCGGCATCGTGTCGTTGCCCGACCCCAGCGGGCTGTTCCTGTCGCGGCACGCAGAGCCGGTGCCCGGCACCTGCGTCACGGTGACCGTCGAGGGGCGCCGCCCGCTGCCGACCGAGGTGCAGTCTCTGGTCGCTCCGGCCAACCCGGGGTCCGCGCGGCGGGCGACCAGCGGTCTCGACTCGGCTCGGGTGGCCATGGTGTTGGCGGTGCTCGAGCGACGCGGAGGCATCGGCTTGCGTGACCGAGATGTGTTCGCGGCCACCGTTGGCGGCGCCCGGCTCACCGAGCCTGCAGCCGATCTCGCGGTCGCCCTGGCGGTCGCCGGCGCGGCACTCGACCTGCCGCTGTCAGCCGATCTCGTCGCCATCGGAGAGGTCGGTCTGGCCGGCGAGATCCGCCGGGTCACCGCCGTCAAGCGGCGGCTTCAGGAGGCTGCCCGATTGGGCTTCCGCAGGGCGCTCGTCCCACCCGACGCCGGCGACCCGCCGGATGGGATGCGGGTGCGTGAGGTCACGGACGTCGCGAGCGCCCTGCGGGTCCTGCGAGTCGTCGGTCAGTCGCCGGATCACTAGCGCGGCGTCCACGTTGTGTCGTGCTTCGCCACCTCGTCACACACGCCCCGTACACTCTGGGTACGCCCGGCGTCAGGTCACTGCCCATCGCAGCGTTCTCGCGCGCCGGTGACTACGACGACCGACGGGGGCGAGGTGGCCACGAGCGACCGCAGCAGCGCGGAGGCCAAGCTGCGCCAGACCTTGGCTGCCGTGGCTCCCGGGACGCCGCTGCGCGATGCCCTCGAGCGCATCCTGCGGGGCCGCACCGGTGCGTTGATCGTGCTCGGCGACGACAAGACCGTCGAGTCGATCTGCTCGGGCGGCTTCACGCTCAACGTCGAGTTCACGTCCACGGGGCTGCGCGAGCTGGCCAAGATGGACGGCGCGATCATCGTCGACAAGGACTGCACGCGCATCGTTCGGGCGGCAACGCAGCTGGTCCCCGACCCATCCATCTTCACTGTCGAGTCAGGCACCCGGCACCGCACCGCCGACCGCACCGCTCAGATGACCGGCCTGCCGGTGATCTCCGTCAGCCAGTCGATGCACATCGTCGCGATCTATGTTGGCGGCATCAGATACGTGCTGGAGGACCCCGGCGCGATCCTTTCCAAGGCCAACCAGGCGCTCGCGACACTTGAGCGCTACAAGCTGCGTCTCGACGAGGTCACGGGCACGCTGTCAGCGCTCGAGATCGAGGACCTCGTCACCGTGCGCGACGTGGCAGCGGTCGCGCAGCGGCTCGAGATGGTGCGACGCATCGCAAGCGAGATCGAGGGCTATGTCGTCGAGCTAGGCGCTGATGGCCGACTCCTGGCTCTGCAGCTCGACGAGCTTGTCGCCGGGGTCGAGATCGACCGCGAGCTCGTCGCGCGTGACTACCTACCCTCCAGACGCAACCGCACCGTGGCCGACGTGCTCGGCGAGCTTGATTCGCTCGACTCCTCGCAGCTGCTGGACTTGCCGTCCGTGGCCCGCGCCCTCGGCTACGGCTCCGCCGGTGAGCAGCTCGATGGCGCAGTCAGCCCGCGTGGCTATCGGCTGCTCGCGCGTGTGCCGCGACTGCCGGGCACGGTCGTCGACCGACTTGTCGACCACTTCGGCGGCCTGCAAAAGCTGTTGGCGGCCAGCATCGACGACCTGCAGGCCGTCGACGGGGTTGGCGAGATGCGCGCCCGCACCGTCCGTGAAGGGCTGTCGCGCCTCGCCGAGTCGAGCATCCTCGAGCGCTACGTCTGACAACGGACAAATCACCGCAAGTCCAGTCTCGCGTCACAGGCCTCAGCGACCTGTCAGCGGGCGAGGGTACGGTTTCAAGCAATGCCTGCCGTCCGAGCAGAGGGTGACGTTCGATGACCGAGGTCCGCGCGGATCATGACCTCCCAGTTCAGCAGTCTGTTGACCGCAGTGACATCGAGCAGCAGCTGGAGCAGCACCGCCGAGAGCTGACCGGATACGCCTACCGCATGCTCGGCTCCGCATTCGAGGCCGAGGACGCGGTGCAAGAGACGCTGATCCGGGCGTGGCGCGCCTTCGACAAGTTCGAGGGTCGTTCGCAGCTGCGGTCGTGGCTTTATCGCATCGCGACCAACGTCTGCCTGGACATGCTGAGCAGCAGTCAGCGGCGTGCTCGTCCAATGGAGCTCGAGCCGGTTTCCAACGCCGGCCGCTTGCCCGTCCCCTCCGCGTTGCCAGAGGCTGTCTGGCTGACGCCGATGCCCGATTCACGGGTCGTCAGCGAGGTGGCCGACCCCGCCGAGGTCGCCGCCACCCGCGACTCGATCCGGCTTGCCTTTGTCGCCGCGTTGCAGCACCTGCCCGCCCGGCAACGCGCGGTCCTGATCCTGCGCGAGGTCTTTGCCTGGAGCGCCGCCGAGGTGGCTGAGCTGCTCGACACCACGGTCGCCTCGGTCAACAGCGCGCTGCAGCGAGCGCGCGCGACGCTCGCGGCCGCCGACATCAGCGAGACCGAGACGTTCGCCCCGCTCGATTCCGAGCAGCAGGCGATGCTGCAGCGTTACGTCGACGCCTTCGAGCGTTATGACGTCGCGTCGATCACTGCCCTCATGCGCGAGGACGTGATCATGTCGATGCCTCCGCTGCCGCTCTGGCTGAGCGGGCGCGACGACGTCGGCGAGTGGCTGCTCGGCAGCGGCATCGGGTTGCGAGGGGTCGCGGCTCATTCCAGTTGGTGCGGCCAACGGCATGCCGGCCTTCGCGCAATATCGCGACGGCGGTCGCACCCCGTGGGGGTTGGTCGTGCTCGAGATCGTCGACGGCCAGGTTGCCGGGCTCAACACGTTCCTCGACGTCGACCGGCTGTTTCCGATGTTCGGGCTTCCTATGACCCTGGCGGCATGACCGGACCGTCTTCTGACTGCAGCACCTCCTCGAGCCCGCACAGCCAGAGCAGCATGCGCAGGTGTGGGCGCGCCCCGTGCAGCCTGATTCGCTTGCCGTTTCGCACCGCGGCCAGCTGCATGCGCAGTAGTGCGTTAACCGCCGTGGCGTCAGGTGCCGTGACCTCGCTGACGTCGCAGATCACCTCGACGACCTCTGGCTGGTCGAACAGGGCGGCCAGCTCTTCGCCGAGCGCGCGATAGTCCTCCGGCCGCAGGGTGGGCCCGACCACCCGTACGACGCTGGGTCTCGGCGCCGACGAGTCGCGGGGCGGTTGTGGCGACGGGTCACCGAAGACCGGCACGTCAGACTCCCATCGCCGCGGTTTCAGCGTCGACTCTCCTGGCCATGACTGCCCTCGGCGCACAAATTCATCGCTGACCGCGGCCCGCGCAACGTCCGAGCAACCGTGCGCGACAACGCACGCACCTTCGGACGTACCGTGTCTTGCATGGCCGCCAAGTCCGTCGCCGCAAAACTGCTCGTCAAACCGGACACCTCGTACTGGACGTCGCACCCGGACCACGACGGGCTGCTCGAGCCGCTGCCGCAGGGCGCGAGCCGCAGCAGGTCGCTCGGCAGCGCCACCGTCGCGGTGCTCTACGCGTACGACGAGGCCGCCGCCCGCGCACTGCTCGCCCGCCACGAGGCCGACCTGCTCAAGCCCGAGGTCCTCTGGATCGCCTATCGCAAGGGCAACCGGGCCGACATCAACCGCGACACGCTCTGGCCAATCGTGGCGGAGTACGGCCTGCGCCCCATCACCCAGGTTGCGGTCGACGATGAGTGGTCGGCCTTGCGCTTCCGACCGCTGAGGGATGGCGAGGCGCAGTTCATCGGCGGTCGGTGACTCGCCCGGCATGCCCGCCGCAGAGATCCACGACGCCGTCCTCGGCTGGTACGACACGCACGCTCGCGATCTGCCCTGGCGGCGACCGGACTGCAGCGCGTGGGGAGTGCTCGTCAGCGAGGTGATGCTGCAGCAGACGCCCGTGGCCCGGGTGGAACCCGCGTGGCGAGCCTGGCTGCACCGCTGGCCTACGCCGGCGCTGCTCGCGGCCGCGGCGCCCGGTGACGCCGTACGGCAGTGGGGTCGACTGGGCTACCCACGCCGGGCACTCCGGCTGCATCAAGCCGCTGTGCTGATCGTCGATCGGCACGGCGGGGAGGTGCCCGGCGAGCACGATGCGCTGCTGCAGCTGCCGGGCGTCGGCGCCTACACCGCAGCCGCAGTGGCATCCTTCGCGTTCGGTCAGCGGCACGTGGTGCTGGACACCAACGTGCGCCGAGTGCTCGCGCGTGTGGTCAATGGCAGCGAGTACGCGCTCGGCGTCGCCAACTTCGGCTGAGCAGCGCATGGCAGCGGAGCTCATGCCACTTGGCGCAGGGACGGCTTCGCGCTGGGCCGTCGCGTCGATGGAGCTCGGCGCGCTCGTGTGCACGGCGCGAGCCCCTCGCTGCGAGGCTTGCCCGTTGATGACGCGGTGTGCGTGGCGGCTGGCCGGGCGGCCGCCGTACGACGGACCGGTCCGACGCAGCCAGTCGTACGAAGGCACGGACCGCCAGGCCCGCGGGCGTCTGCTCGCCGTGCTCCGTGACCATCCGAGCCCCGTCGCACGCGCTGCGCTGGACGCGGCGTGGCCGGACGCCACGCAGCGTGAACGCGCTCTCGACGGCCTGGTCGCCGATGGGTTGGCCGAGCCACTGGCCAACGGGTCGTTCCGGCTGCCGGCTCGCCGCGGCCGCGGGAAATGACCACGTCCAGCAGGCCTTCCCCCGCCCCAACAGGCCAGTAGCCCTGCCGGCGCGAGGCAAAGCCTGGTGGTGGCCCCTGGCCGAGGCGCGGAGCCGGCACCGTTGACCTCGAGTTTAGTTGAGGTCATCCGGTCGAGAGGCGGCTCGGTGAGGATGTCGAAACCGAGCCCACGGCGCCGACTCCCAGACATGAGTCGAGCGTGATCGGGCCGGTGGCGATGACTTTCCCCGCCATCGGTCGTCTCGACCTACAGCCCGTCGAGAGCGTTGGAGAGCAGCCGTGACAACCACGACCGAGACGCAAGCACCGAAGGCCGGACGCAAAGAGTGGACCGGACTGGCCGTGCTGGCGCTGGCCTGCCTGCTCTACGTGATGGACCTGACGGTGCTCCACCTGGCAGTGCCGGCGATCAGCGCCGACCTGCAGCCGAGCAGCACGCAGATGCTGTGGATCATCGACATCTACGGGTTCTTCGTCGCTGGCTCCCTGATCACGATGGGCACGCTAGGTGACCGGGTCGGCCGTCGACGCATCCTGATGATCGGTGCGGTGGCCTTCGGTGCCTTTTCGCTGCTCGCAGCATTCTCGAACAGCGCCGAGATGTTGATCCTCTCGCGAGCATTGCTGGGGATCGCCGGTGCGACCATCGCCCCCTCGACGCTTTCGCTGATCTTCCACATGTTCCAGGACCCCAAACAGCGCACGAGGGCGGTCGGTGTCTGGATCGGATCGTTCTCTGCGGGCGCCGCGGTCGGGCCAGTTCTCGGCGGCGCCCTGCTGGAGGTGTTCTGGTGGGGGTCGGTGTTCCTGCTCGCGCTGCCCGTGATGGCCGCGCTGCTCGTGCTCGGCCCGCGCGTACTGCCGGAGTACCGCGACCCGGACGCCGGCCGACTCGACCCGCTCAGCGCGGCGCTGTCCGTCGCTGCTGTGCTCAATGTCGTGTACGGGCTCAAGTCGTGGGCGCAGGACGGCATGTCGACCGTCGCGCTGCTCAGCATCCTCGCTGGCGCCGTCCTGGCCGTGATCTGGTGGCGCCGGCAGCTCAGCCTGTCCGACCCGATGATCGACGTGTCGCTGTTCCGGATCCGGTCGTTCAACAGCGCGCTGGCCATCAACTTTCTCTCGATCTTCGTGATGATCGGGTACTTCCTGTTCGTCGCCCAGTACCTGCAGCTGGTCGTCGGGTTGTCACCGTTGGAGGCGGGACTGTGGTCGCTGCCCTCGGCCCTGGCCTTCGTCGTCGGGTCGCAGATCACGCCGCGCCTCGCGCAACGGTTCAGCGCTGCCCAGCTCATCGGTGGCGGCCTGTTCCTGGGTGCGATCGGCCTGCTCATCCTTACGCAGGTGGGTCGCAGCGGCGGAGACTCGCTGGGGCTATTGGTGACCGCTTCCGTGGTGACCTCGCTGGGGTTGGCGCCGGTGTTTGGCCTCACGACCGAGCTGATCGTCGGCTCTGCGCCACCGGAGCGCGCCGGTGCCGCATCGGGCATCTCGGAAACGGCCGCAGAGCTCGGCGGGGCACTCGGGCTCGCGATCCTCGGCAGCATCGGTGTCGCGATCTACCGTGGGCGGGTCTCGACCGAGACGCCGGCCGACGTCCCCGCCGAGGCCGTGAGCGCAGCGCGCGACACGCTGGGGGCCGCGGCCGAGGCGGCCGCCCAGCTGCCGCCCGCCCTGGCCGGACCATTCCTCGACGCCGCTCAGGGGGCCTTCACCAGCAGCATGCAGGTCGTGGCGGCGATCTGCGGCGTGCTGGCGATCGGCGTCGCGGCCTTCGCCTGGTACAACCTGCGCACGCCGGGCACTACCACCCCTGAGGCGGAAGTCGAGGAGCCCGAGCCCCAACGGATGCTGAGCACCCACGAGCCGTGCACCGAGGGCGCCGCCTGACCCTGACCATGATCAAGAAGGATCGCCCGTCGTCGAGTACGGGCGATCTTTCACGATCACGTGGTGAGGTTTCCTCCCGTTCCGTCCGGGGTCGGCGGCAGACTGGTCCTCGCTATCAGCCGCCCGCGCTGAATGGGAGACCCGCATGCTGCACGTGCACCGATCCGAGCGCGCCGACCAGCTGGTCGAGGCGCTCGGCGCGGTGCTGGACGAGCCACTCGAAGACTCGTTTGCCGTTGAGATCGTCTCTGTGCCCGCTCGCGGCGTCGAGCGCTGGATAACCCAGCGGCTGTCACACGTCCTGGGCACCCACCCCGATGACGAAGACGGCATCTGCGCCAACGTCGAGTTCCCGCACCCGAGCACCCTCGTCGCCGAGGCGCTGGCCGTGGCTTCGGGGATCGAGCCCGAGCATGATCCGTGGCCGCGGCAACGGCTTGTCTGGCCGCTGCTGGAGGCCATCGACGAGTCGGCGAGCGAGCCGTGGGCGGGCACACTGGCCAATCACCTGGGCCTCGTGTCCGGCGACGCCGTCGACCACCGCCGCGGACGACGCCTGTCGACCGCTCGGCATCTCGCGCAGCTTTTCGACTCCTACGCCGCCAGCCGACCCGCGATGCTGCGTGACTGGGCCCGCGGCGACGACAGCGACGGTGCCGGGCAGCCGCTTCCCGATGACCTGCTTTGGCAGGCAATGCTCTGGCGACGCGTGCGCGACAAGCTGGGCACAGCCAGCCCGGCCGAGCGGCTGCCCGCGGCGGCGCAGCGGCTGGCCGACCAGCCCGATCTCGTCGACCTGCCCCGACGACTCTCGCTGTTCGGTCCGACGCGGCTTTCCACTGCGCAGCTCGATGTCCTGGCCGCGCTGGCGCAGCACCGCGACGTACATCTATGGCTCCCCCACCCGTCAGATGCGCTGTGGTCCCGCATCGCCGGCCTCGGGCCACCGCCCGACGCTCGCCGGCGCGACGACCCCACGACAGACGCAGCGGTGCACCCATTGCTCGCCAGCCTCGGCCGCGACTCACGTGAGATGCAGCTGCAGATCGCCGCACACGCGACCGGCGTCGTCGACCAGCACCACGCGCTCGGGGCGCGACCGGCGACCCTTCTCGGTCGTCTGCAGCGCGCGCTCCAGGACGACACCGTTCTCGAGCCGGAGCCTCTAGACCCACGCGACCACAGCCTGCAGATCCATGCCTGCCACGGCCCGGAGCGCCAGGTCGAGGTGCTCCGCGAGGTGCTCGTCGGTCTGCTCGCGAGTGATCCCACGCTTGAGCCGCGCGATGTCCTGGTGATGTGTCCCGACATCGAGGACTATGCGCCGCTCATCTCCGCCACGTTCGGCCTCGCCGATGACGACGTCACCGACCAGCATCCGGGACACAAGCTGCGTGTTCGGTTGGCCGACCGTTCGCTGCGGCAGACCAACCCGCTGCTGGCCACGATCGCCGCGCTCCTGGAGCTGGCCGACTCCAGGGTCACCGCGAGCCAGGTGCTTGACTTGGCGGCCGCAGCGCCCGTTCGCAGCAAGTTCAGGTTCACCGACGACGACATGGACCGCATGCAACAGTGGGTGATCGAGTCGGGCATCCGCTGGGGACTCGACCGTGCGCATCGGGCGGCGTTCAAGCTCGACGCTATCCCGCAAAACACGTGGCGCACGGGCCTCGACCGCATCCTGCTTGGCGCCGCAATGGCTGAGGAAGGTTTGCGCTGGATCGACACCACGCTGCCCTTTGACGACGTCGACTCCAGTGACATCGATCTGGCCGGTCGGCTGGCCGAGCTGCTCGACCGGCTGGGGCTGACGCTCGACGAGCTCGGCGGCACACGCCCACTCGCCGCGTGGCTGGACTCCCTTGTCCGAGCCCTCGACCGGCTGACTGAGATTCGCGAGCAGGACGCGTGGCAACGCACCCAGGCGCAGCGCGAGCTGGCCGAGGTGATGACCGACGCCGCCGAGCGGGCCCAGCAGGTGATGCTCTCGCTGCACGATGTGCGGGCCTTGCTCGCCGATCGCCTGCAGGGACGGCCGACCCGTGCCAACTTCCGCACCGGTGACCTGACGATGTGCTCGATGGTGCCGATGCGGTCGGTGCCGCACCGCGTGATCTGCCTGCTCGGGCTCGACGACGGACGATTCCCCCGCACCTCATCCACCGACGGCGATGATGTGCTCGCCCGCGACCCTTGCGTTGGTGAGCGCGATCCGCGCAACGAGGACCGCCAGCTCCTCCTCGATGCGTTGCTTGCGGCCACTGACCACCTGGTGATCCTCTACACCGGCAACGATCCGCGCACCAATGCCGTGCAGCCTCCGGCTGTGCCCGTCGGCGAGATCCTCGACGCAGCCCATGCCTTGTTACGCGCAGAGGACAGCCCCGCCCGCACCCGCCACCCGATCATCGTTCGGCATCCCTTGCAGCCGTTCGACGCCCGCAACTTCACGGCAGGTCAGCTGGGCGCATCCCGCCCGTTCAGCTTCGACAAGCACGCGCTAGCGGGCGCATTGCGGGCTGCCCGTCCTCGCAGCGCACCGGTGGCGTTCCTGGGCGAGCCGCTCGACCCGCTAGACACCGGCGGCGATCTGGCGCTCGATGACCTCATCGCGTTTCTCGAGCATCCGGTCAAGGCGTTCCTGCGCCAACGCCTTGGCTTGTCGCTGCTGCGCGCCGAGGACGAGCTCGACGATGCGTTGGCCGTGCAGCTCGACGGCCTCCAGCAGTGGTCGATCGGTGACCGGCTGCTCAAGGCGCGACTCGGCGGAGCCGACGCCGAGACGTGCATGCAGGCGGAGTGGCGTCGCCAGTCGCTGCCGCCCGGCGAGCTCGGTCGGCGGCTGGTCAATGACCTCATGAGCAAGGTCGAGCCACTGGTCGCGGCGAGTGCTGATCTGCGCACCACGCCGGGCCGTGCGGTCGACGTTGTCGTCGAGATCGACGGCCGCCGTGTCACCGGCACGGTCGGCACTGTCCACGACGGCCGCATCGTCCGCGTCGAATACTCGGCGCTTGGCCCCAAGCATCGGCTGCGGGCATGGGCCCAGCTTCTTGCCCTGACAGCCGCCGAGCCGCACGGGTCATGGCAGGCGGTGACGGTGGGCCGCGGGGGGCAGCAGGCTGCGGTCATGCAGTCGACGCTCGGCCCGCTCGACCGTGAGACCGCACTGCTACACCTGGCCGATCTCGTCGCTCTCTACGACAAGGGCATGCGCGAGCCGCTACCGATGGCCGTCAAGACCTCACACACTTATGCGGCACGTCGTCGGCGCGGCGCCCAACCTCAAGGCGCGCGCAGTCAGGCGGCCAAGGACTGGGCCTCCGACCGCACCATCACGGGCGAGCAGGCCGACCCCGCGCACGTGCTCGTGTGGGGCGAGGATGCGCCTCTGCGCACCTTGACCGACACCGGTCCCCACGATGACGAGCTAGGCGACGAGCGGTGGGACGAGTCGCGCCGGTTTGGCGTGCTCGCCCGCCGGCTGTGGGAGCCGCTGCTCGACGCAGAACGGCTGCACACGTCATGACGCAGACCGACCAGGAGATCCAGGCATTCAACGTGCTCGGCCCGCTCCCGACCGGCACGACGCTGCTCGAGGCAAGTGCCGGCACCGGCAAGACATTCACGATCGCCGCACTCGCCACCCGATACGTGGCCGAAGGTCTCGCCGAGCTCCCGCAGCTCATGCTCGTCACGTTCAGCCGGGCTGCCACCCAGGAGCTGCGCGAGCGAGTCCGCGATCGGCTCGTGACGGCGGAGCAGGGCCTGTTCGATCCTGCGCGTGCACGCGCAGCCAAGAGCGACCCGCTGCTGCAGCTGCTGGCCGACGCCCCCGACGATGAGGTTGACCGGCGGCACCGACGCCTGAGCAGGGCGCTCGCCGCATTTGATGCTGCGACCATCGCCACGACACACGGGTTCTGCCAGCAGATGCTCGCCGGGCTGGGCATTGCCGGTGACACCGAGCCCGATGCGACGCTGATCGAGGACATCGCCGAGCTCGTTGACGAGACGGTCGACGATCTCTTTCTGCAGCGTTACGCCAACGACCCGCAGCCGCCCACGATGTCCTACGCCACTGCCCTCAAGGTAGCTCGCGATGCCATCGCTGACCCACAAGCCGACATCGTGCCGGCCAGCGACCCGCATGACTCCGAATCCGTTGTGCGCCAACGGTTTGCCGCAGCTGTGCGGCTCGAGGTGGCGCGGCGCAAGCGCACCCGGCGGCTGCTCGACTATGACGACCTGCTGTCACAGCTCGACGCCGCCTTGCGCGACGAGACGCGTGGCCCAGCCGCCTGCGAGCGGCTCCGAGCACGCTACAAGGTGGTGCTGGTCGACGAGTTCCAGGACACCGACCCGTTGCAGTGGCGCATTCTCGAGACCGCGTTTCACTTGCATACCACGCTGGTCCTGATCGGCGATCCCAAGCAGGCCATCTATGCCTTTCGTGGGGCCGACCTCGTCACCTACCTCAGAGCAGCGAAGGCGGCCTCCTCGCAGCACACGCTGAGCCGCAACTGGCGCAGCGACGCCGACCTGTTGACCGCGCTGGAGACTGTGTTTCGCGGCGCCGCCCTCGGCGATGCGAGCATCACTGTCCGCCGCGTCGAGGCCGAGCATGCCGGCCGGCGGCTGGCTGACGCAGGACCTCCACTGCGCATTCGCCTCGCCACGCGCAGCCATTTCGACCAGGACGACCACGCGGCAATCCGCGTCCCGGAAGCGCGCCCACTTGTCGCCGAAGACGTCGCCTTCGACATCGTGGCTCTGCTCAACGGCCCGGCTCAGCTGACCCTCGATGACGAGGATCCACGCCAGGTCCGTCCGGGCGACGTCGCCGTGCTCGTCCGCACCAACGACCAGGCCGTCATGGTCCGCGACGCTCTGGAGCGCAGCCGAGTGCCAGCTGTCATCACCGGCACCCGCAGCGTGTTCACTACGCCGGCAGCGCGCGAGTGGCTCACGCTCCTGCGTGCCCTCGAGCAGCCGCACCGCGCCGGGCTCGTGCGCGCCGCGGCACTCACGGACTTCGTGGGCTGGACGGCGCATGATCTCGCTACCGCCAGCGACAGTGAGCTGGACGGGCTGGCGACCCAGCTCCGGGCGTGGCGCGACGTGCTGGCCGAGCGGGGAGTCGCCGCGCTGATGGAAGTGATGACGGCGTCGGGTCGCCTTATCGAGCGGGCTCTCGCGACCGCTGACGGCGAGCGCGACCTCACCGACCTCCGGCACATCGGCCACGCGCTGCATGCTGCCGCAGGCGCCGGCAACCTGGGGCCGGCCTCGCTCGTCGAGTGGCTGCAGCATCACATCAACGAGGCCGCCCAGGACGACGCCGAGGAGCGCAGCCGGCGACTCGAGTCCGACGCCGCCGCGGTGCAGGTCGTCACGATCCACGGGAGCAAGGGCCTGGAGTTCCCCATCGTCTACGCTCCCTACGCCTGGGACCGCTTCGTGCCACGCGACCCCGACCCATTGCGCCTACACGATGATCAGGGCCAACGGCTGCTGGACGTGTGCGGCAGGCAAGCGACCGGCTACGACGATCGCAAGGCGCGGCACAACGCGGAGGAGTCCGGCGAAGACCTGCGCCTGCTCTACGTGGCGATGACGCGCGCGCAGTGCCAGGTTGTCGGTTGGTGGGTGCCGTCCACCACGACTGCCAACGCATCTCTGCACCGATTCCTATTCGGTGAGTTCGCCTCCGGTGAGCAGCCCCCGGAGCGCCTCCCGCTCGCCCGCGACCGCGACGTGCGTGCCCGGCTTGACGCGCTTGTCGAGGATTCCGACGGGACCATCGGCATCGAACCGGTCGCCTATGAGCGACAGGCCACGAGGCAGCCCGACGAGTCGGCCGACGAGCAGCTGTCCGCGGCGGCCTTCGACCGGCGGCTAGACATCGGCTGGCGCCGCACCTCCTACACCGGCCTCACGCGCGCGGTGCACGACCCCGGTGCCGTCGAGGCCGGCGTGAGCAGTGAGCCCGAAGTCGAGGAGCGACAGGACGAGCCAGAGACGACTCGCACGGTCGACTCTCCCGCCGACCTCGATGAGGCGCTGCTGCAGGCCATGCCCTCACCGCTCGCCGGCCTGCCGTCCGGTCCCGCATTCGGCACTCTCGTGCACAGCGTGCTCGAGGAGGTCGACACCACCGCTGCCGATCTTGCCGCCGAGCTGCGACTGCGCTGCGCGACCGCGGTCGAGGCCCGACTCGGCACGCCGGTCGACGCGGCGGCGCTGGCGGCGGGGTTGCTGCCGGTGCTCGACACGCCGCTTGGCGCACTGGCCGGCGGTGCTCGGTTGCGCGACATCGCACCGGGCGATCGCCTCGCCGAGCTCGCCTTCGAGCTGCCGCTGGCCGGCGGCGACTCGGCCGACCGGGCGTCGGCGACCGTGGCACGGTTGGCTGCACTGATGCGCGAGCACTTGCCCAAGGGCGATCCGCTGCTTTCCTACCCCGACTCGCTGGACGTGCCAGCGTTGCGCTCCCAGCAGCTGCGTGGCTACCTGACGGGCAGCATCGACGCGGTCCTGCGGGTTGGTGCAACGGCGGCTAAGCCGCGCTACGTCGTTGTCGACTACAAGACCAACTGGCTGGGTGGCTTCGGGCCTGACGGCGCCGAGCCCCTGACCGCGTGGCACTACCGGCCGGCCTCGATGGCGGCCGAGATGGTGCACGCGCACTATCCCCTGCAAGCGCTGCTCTATTCGGTCGCGCTGCACCGGTTCCTGCGATGGCGGCAGCCGTCCTACGACCCGGCAGTGCATCTCGGCGGCGTGCTCTACCTCTTCGTACGTGGGATGTGCGGGCCGGAGACTCCCGTCATCGGCGGCACCCCCTGCGGGGTCTTCGAGTGGGCTCCCCCGACCGACCTTGTGATAGCCGCGTCGGCGCTCCTCGCCGGAGGTGCACGATGACCGCCGACGTCCACGACCTGCGGCTCGCGCTGCGGGCATCGGGACTGCTGGCGCAGTTCAACGCCGGCGGAGTCCTGTCGGCCGCTGACGTACACGTCGCTCGCACGCTCGCACGGTTGGCCGATGAGGCCGACGAGCAGGTGCTGCTGGCCGTGGCACTGGCGGTCCGGGCCGTCCGTCAGGAGGGATCGGTCTGCGTCGACCTCAGCGGCGCGCATGTCTCAATCGGAGAGGTCGACGTCGACGCCGACCCCTCGACGCTGCCCTGGCCTGATGTCGACGAGTGGTACGCCGCCTGTCGGGCCAGTCCGCTGGTCGCGGAGGGCATCGACGGTCCGGCCGACCGGCCGGTTCGGTTGATTGGCGAGCTGCTATACCTCGACCGCTACTGGCGTGAGGAACAACTCGTCCGCGCCGAGCTGGCTGACCGGGCCACCCGCACAGCACCCGAAGTCGACGAGGCGCGGCTGCTCGTCGTCCTGAGCCAGCTCTATCCCGACGTGGCGACCAACCATCAGCGTCTGGCGGTGGCTGCCTCGATCACCGGGTTGCTCACGACGGTCGCCGGTGGTCCCGGCACCGGCAAGACCACGACTGTGGCACGGCTGCTGGCGGCACTCGCGGCGCTGTCTGACCAGCCACCTCGTGTCGCGCTGGCCGCACCCACGGGCAAGGCGGCTGCGCGGCTGCAGGAGGCCGTGGCTGCCGCTGCGGAAAGCCTTACCAGGGCAGACCTTCCGGCGCCGGCAGCGACTGGCGCATCGACGTTGCACCGGCTGCTGGGCTGGCGACCCGATTCGCACAGCAGGTTCCGCTACAACCGTGACAACCGGCTGCCGTTCGACGTCGTCATCGTCGACGAAACCTCGATGGTGTCGCTCACGATGATGTCCCGGCTGCTCGAGGCCCTGCGCCCCGACACCCGCCTGGTGCTGGTCGGCGACCCCGACCAGCTGGCATCGGTCGAGGCCGGCGCCGTGCTCGGCGACCTGGTGCACCGCGAGCCCCGCGCGGCACCCGACGCGCGCGCCACCCGCCTCGCGTCCTTGCTGCCAGCCGACTTCGCACCGAGAGCCGAGGTGGAGGCAGAGCTGCGCAACGACGTCGTCCGGCTGCGCCGTGGCTATCGATTCGGTGACGCGATCGGCGAGCTGGCCGATGCGATCCGCGACGGCGATGCCGACAAGGCGATGTCGGTGCTTCGGGCCGGAGCGGACGAGGTGGAGTTCGTCGAGGCGAGCGCGGTCGATCGCCGTTCCACGGTGGTGTTGGCGCGACTGCGACGCGACGTCGTGGACAGCGGACGGGCTCTCATCGATGCGGCTCGCGCAGGCGACGCGCAGGCTGCTCTCGACGCCCTGGAGCACCACAGGTTGCTATGCGCGCACCGGGTAGGCCCGCATGGTGTTGCCAGCTGGGCCGCCGAGGTCGAGCGGTGGCTGCGCGATGCCATCGACGGCTACGGTGCGGAAGGCGACTGGTATGTCGGACGGCCACTGCTGGTGACCGCCAACGACTACGAGATCGGGCTCTACAACGGCGACACCGGTGTGGTCGTCGACGACGGCGACGGCGGTCTGGTGGCAGCGTTCGGGCGGGGCAGCGATCCGGTGCTGCGTCCGCCGAGCCGGCTCAGCAACGTCACCACGGTGCACGCGATGACCGTGCACCGCAGCCAGGGCAGCCAGTTTCGGCGCGTCTCGGTGCTCCTGCCCGAGCCTTCGTCACGATTGCTCACCCGCGAGCTGCTCTACACCGCGGTCACGCGGGCCCGCGCCCACGTCCGGCTCGTCGGAGCCGAGGAGTCAGTGCGCGCCGCGATCGCCCGGCCTGTGGTGCGGGCCAGCGGGCTGCGCGCTCGACGCGTGGGCAGCTAACGTCCGAGCACACCCCGCACGTACGCCGCCTGGCCGACGTGTTGCAGATCGTCGCTGATCACACTGACCAGCCGCACGCCCAGAGTCACCGGTGGGTCCCAGCGAGAGTCGACCACGCGGTCGAGATCGGCGTCACGCAGGCCGCGCACGTACGCGATCGTGCTCTCGTGCACCGCGTCGTAGTAGCCGGTCAGGAGCTTCCCCGACTCCACACGCACGGCCTCGACGTCGGCCGATCGGTGGCCGTAGCCCGTCGCGCGTTTCCGGAACGGGAGGCCGAACCGGTCGAACCAACCGGCAGCGGTCCAGAGCTGTTCCGTCCCGGCAACATCGGCCACGTGATCGTCCTGGGTTCGCGTAAGGTGCCAGATCAGCCAGGCAATCGAGTTGGTCTTGCCCTCGATGCGGAACTCCAGCTGGTCCGGGGTCAGCCCCGCAACCGCGGCGTGCACCTCCTCCTGCACGCGGCCGAAGGCGTCGCGGATGACTTCTGTGCCGTGCATTGCCCGTCCCTTCCGAGGGCGGTTAACTCGGGCACAAGTGTGGCAGTCAGCCGCGGCTTGAGGACAGAAGCTGACCGCATGCCTCCCTAGGCTCGAAGCAATCGGACGCACCGCAGCGAAGGGAAAAGACGTGAGCGTTCAGACCAGCACCGACACGGCCGTCACCCCGTTCCGGATCAACGTGCCGCAGGCCGCCCTCGAAGATCTCCGAGACCGGTTGAACCACACCCGCTGGCCCTCGGAGATCCCCGGCGTCGGCTGGACTCGTGGCGTGCCGGTCGATTACCTGCGCGGGCTCGCCGGGCACTGGCGGGACTCGTACGACTGGCGCAAGCACGAGGCGCAGCTCAACCAGCTGCCCCAGTTCACCACCACGATCGACGGGCAGAACATCCACTTCATCCATGTCCGGTCCCCAGAACCTGACGCGATGCCGCTGGTCCTCTCGCACGGCTGGCCAGGCTCGTTCATCGAGTTCCTCGAGGTCATCGGCCCGCTCACCGACCCGCGCGCCCACGGCGGCGACCCGGCCGACGCGTTCCACGTCGTGATCCCGTCGATCCCCGGCTACGGCTTCTCCGGGCCGATCACGGAAGCCGGGTGGGGGTCGAAGCGGGTGGCCCAGGCGTTCGCCGAGCTGATGCGCCGCCTCGGCTACGACCGCTACGGCGCGCAGGGCGGCGACTACGGCGCCTTCGTCACCGCCGACCTCGCCCGCGTCGACACCGACCACGTCGTGGGCATCCACCTCAACGCCGCCACGTTCGGTTTCATCCCCTGGGGCGACGTCGACGAAGCGACCCGGGCCGCGATGACGGAGTCGGAGCGGGCACGGCTGGACCGCCTCGCGAACTACCTGGAAGACCAGAGCGGCTACATGAAGGTGCACTCCACGCGTCCGCAGACGATCGGGTACGCGCTCAATGACTCGCCGGTCGGCCAGCTGGCCTGGATCGTCGAGAAGTTCAAGGAATGGACCGACGGTGCCGAGGTGCCGGAGGACGCCGTCGACCGCGACCGCATGCTCACCGACGTGATGCTCTACTGGCTCAACGGCTCGGGTGCATCCTCGGCGCACCTCTACTACGAGAGCATGCACGGAGGTGAATGGCCGACCCCAGTGTCAGTGCCGACCGGGGTCGCCGTCTTCGCGCAAGATGTCGCGATCCGTCAGTACGGCGAGCAGGGATTCCAGATCACGCACTGGTCGGAGTTCGACCGCGGTGGCCACTTCGCCGCGTGGGAGGCACCGGACCTTTTCGTGCAGGACGTTCGGGCGTTCTTCCGGACGGTGCGCTAGCCCGCGGCGGGCAGCATCGACGCCGGCATGTAGAACCAGTGCCGGTCGACACACCGCACGAAGACGTGCTCGATCAAACCGTCTGTCGATCCGAGAGCGTCGCGACGCGACACCTCGGCGGGCGCGCCGCACTCCGGGCAGCCGACGAGGTCGAGCGCGCTCGGTGGTGTGTGCGACCGCAGGGCGGGTCGCCGCTCGATGAATTCCATGACGCCCTCCCTAGCGCTCCCATGTCGGCTGTGTCTGAGAAGGAGCACTGGGGAGACGTCATAAATACGTGGCTGCCGGCCCGGCCGGTTCACGCGCGGCTCGGCGCCGCGTCCCCCGGTCAGTCGATCAGCGCCCCGCAGCTGATGTTGGCCGTCGCCGCAGTCATCCTGCGGGCCGTCGTTGGGCTTGCTGCCCGGGAGTCGATGTGTCCAGTCGCCGTTCGACATGATGATCGAAAGACAACGCGGGAGGTTCCATCCATGATCGTTCGTACCTGGCGCGGATGGGTGCGTGCCGAGGACGCCGCAGCGTACGTCACGTACATCGACGAGACCGGCATGCGCGAGTACCGCGAAACACCAGGCAACCTGGCTGCCTTCATGCTGCGGCGCGACCTCGACGACGCCCGTACGGAGTTCGTCACAATCAGCTTCTGGGAGTCGATGGACTCAATCCGCGCGTTCGCCGGCGACAATGTCGAGCAGGCCGTGTACTACCCGGAGGACGAGCAGTTCCTCGTCGACAAGGAGGACTTCGTCACGCACTTCGAGGTGGCGTCGGCAGCAGCCGCGGCCGACTGGGCGAGTGCGTTGAGCTAGTGCTCTCCGCGTTCCCGCCGGCGGCGCTCAACGAAAACCTCGACGCCGTCCAGGACGATCCCGATGGCAAAGCTCAGGTCGTCGAGCTGCGGGTCGTGATCGGTCGTTCGCTCCTCGTGTACGGCGCGATGCAACGCCGGATGCCGCTCGGGGTCGACGACGAGAGCGAGCATGTCCTCGAGGCCGGCGAACGGATCGGCCGCGGCGATCGCGGCGGGGTCCAGCTCGTCCTCGGGCGTGTCTGCCGGCAACCCGGCCGCGGCACGGGCACCCTCGACCGAGGCGCGTCGGGTCTCGACCTGGACCCGACTCTCGCCCAGCACGTGCTCGGCAAGCATCCCCAGCACCATGAACTTCTCCTCCGTGCCCAGCCCGGTCGGCTCGAGCAACGCGAACCCGGTCTCGAGCCACGCGACCCTGTTTGGCCCTGGCAGCGTCGTGGTCAGCGGTAGCTCGAGGTACCAAGGCCGCGCCATGATCATTTCGATCTGGGCGCGCGTCCAGTGCTCCAACCCGGTACGCCAGTCGACCGCGCCTGAACGCGGATCGGGAACCACGTCGGGCGGCATTTGCCCGGCCACATCGGCCATCAGCACCAGCAGCTCATCCTTGCTGCTGACATAGCGGTACAGCGCCATGCTCGTGACTCCCAGCGCCTCCCCAACGCGAGCCATGGACACCGCGGCCAGCCCCTCCGAGTCGGCGATCTCGATGGCCGCCTCGGTGATCCTGGCCAGGCTCAGCGCGGGTTTCGGCCCTCGGCGCGGACGCGATCCTGGGCCCCAGAGGCGCTGCAGCGCCGGCGGCAGCTCCAGCCGACCCTCATCGCCCACCGTGTCGTCTGTGCTCACGGAACCTCCTCTCTCTTGACCCGCGGCAGAAACCGTGTATATCGTAAACTCAATCGTATCTGCCATAAGCAGTTTACGGCATACACACAGTCACAGGCTAAGGGGAACCACCGATGCCCGCACGACCACACACCTCTGACGTCGTCATCCGCGCCGAGGGCCTGGGCAAGAGCTTCGGCTCAGCCCGCCGCCCCGTCACCGTGCTGGACGACGTCGACCTGACCCTGCACCGGGGCGAAGTGCTCGCCCTGCTCGGCCCGAACGGCGCCGGCAAGACGACCACGGTCCGCATCCTCGCCACATTGCTCAAGCCCGATGCCGGCCGCGCCACCGTGGCCGGGCTCGACGTCGTCCGAGACGCCGCACGAATCCGCGAGGTGATCAGCCTCACTGGCCAGTACGCGTCGGTCGACGAAAAGCAGTCAGCGGTCGAGAACCTCACGATGATGGGCAAGCTCTTCCACCTGCCCAGGAGCACGTCTGCGCGCCCGCGTGGCCGAACTGATCGAGGCGGTCGACCTGGCCGAGGCCGCGACCCGCCGCGTCGCGACGTACTCCGGTGGCATGCGCCGGCGGCTCGACCTCGCCGCCGGACTGCTGACGCGGCCTCAGGTGATGTTCCTCGACGAGCCCACCACCGGCCTCGACCCGCGCAGCCGCCAAGCCATGTGGGACGTGATTCGGGAGGTCGTCGCCGGAGGCACGAGCCTGCTGCTCACGACGCAGTACCTCGAGGAGGCCGACAAGCTCGCCGACCGCATCTCGCTGCTCGACGGCGGCAAGGTCGTCGCCGACGGCACCGCCGCTGAGCTCAAGGCGCAGATCGGTGACGCAGGCGTCGAGCTCACCTTCGCCGACGTCGCGGAGGCGTCACGGGCGGCGGCAGCTGTCCGAACACCCAGCCCTTCGTCGCGCGTGCTGCGGGTGCCGACGGACGGGTCGGTGGCACACGTACGCAACGTCCTGGGTGCTGTCGACGACGCCGGCATCGTCCCCGAGCGCTGGGAGGTCCGCGCGCCGTCGCTCGACGACGTCTTCCTCACCCTCACCGGGCACGCCGCCCGCACCACTGATGCAGATGAAGATGGAGCAGCCGCATGAGCGTCTCGACCCTCACACAACCTTCGGCCACCGTCGGCCCATTGTCGCCTGGACCGCTTCGGCGGTTGGCCGGCGACACCGGCACCATGATCGCGCGCTCGCTGCGGCTGGTGTCACGCGATCCTGACTCGATCATCATGGGCATCGTCCTGCCGGTCATGCTGATGGTGCTGTTCGTGCACGTCTTCGGCGGCGCCATGAATGTCGGCGGCGACTACCTGTCCTATGTGACGCCCGGGATCATCCTGCTGTGCGCCGGGTTCGGTGCAGCAAACACGGCGATCGCCGTGGAGCACGACATGTCCAGCGGCATCATGGACCGCTTCCGGTCGATGCCGGTTGCCAGTGCGACGGTCCTCACCGGGCACGTCATTGCCAGTGTGGCAAAGAACCTGGTGACCACAGCCGTCGTGTTCGGGGTTGCGTTCCTCATGGGTTTCCGCGCCGACGCTGGGTTGCTCGAGTGGCTCGGTGCCATCGGCGGTGATCGTCCTCTACGTCCTCGCGATCACGTGGGTCGCGACGTTCGTGGGCGTGCTGGTGCGCTCGCCCGATGCAGCCGGCGGGTTCACGTTCTTCATGCTTTTCCTGCCGTACGTGTCGAGCGCGTTCGTTCCGGTTGACACGATGCCTGGCTGGCTGCAGGGCTTCGCTGACAACCAGCCCGTCACGCCGGTCATCGAGACGATCCGCGGCCTGCTCGTCGGCACCGAGCTGGGCAACGCACCAGCTCTCGCGGTCGCCTGGTGTGTCGGGATCTCGGCGGTGTTCCTCAGCCTCGCCGCCGCAGCCTTCGCCAGGCGCCGACAGCAGTAGGGCTATGTCGTCGCGGCGCCGGTCCACACGCCAGCGCCGCGCCGCGTCACCGTGTCGAACTGGCTTCGGCGGCTTCCGCCTGTGCCTTGGCGTCGATGACTGCCGCCTTGGCCGCCTCGACGGCCTGGTCGGCGGCGGCCTCGGCATCCGAGGACCTCCCATCGCCGGACGGCAACGCGCGCTGGGCCTCGTCGCTCTCGACCTGAGGCGCTGGGCGTGCGTCCGGGCCAAGATCCGTGGCCGGCCTACCCGCGCCCTCGTCGCGGCGGAATGCCTGGGTGATCGTGCCGACGGCCTGCGTGAGCTCGCCGGGGATCACCCAGAACGTGTTCCCACTCTTGGCAAGGTGGGGAAGGGTCTCGAGGTATTTGTAGGCCAGCACCTTCGGATCTGCGTCGTTGCGGTGGACGGCCGTGAACACGAGGTCCACCGCCTTGGCCTCACCGTCGGCGCGCAGGATGGCGCTCTCGCGGGCGCCCTGCGCCTCCAGGATCTGCTGCTGCCGGGTTCCGTCGGCCGTCAAGATCTTGGCCTGCCGCTCTCCCTCGGCGTGCAGAACGGCCGCACGTTTGTCGCGCTCGGCGCGCATCTGCTTCTCCATAGCCTCCTTGATGCTTGCCGGCGGGTCGATCGCCTTGATCTCGACCCGGTTCACCCGAATACCCCACTTGCCGGTGGCATCGTCGAGCACGATGCGCAGCCGGGTGTTGATCTCCTCGCGCGAGGTGAGGGTCTGCTCGAGATCCATGCTGCCGATGACGTTGCGCAACGTGGTGACCGTGAGCTGGTCGATGGCCTGCAGGTAGTTGGCCACCTCGTAGGCCGCTGCCCGCGGATCGGTGATCTGGTAGTAGAGCACCGTGTCGATGTTGACGACCAGGTTGTCCTCGGTGATCACCGGCCTGGGGTCCGACGAGTACACCTGCTCGCGCACATCGAGCTTGGTGTTGATCCGGTCTGCCACCGGGATCATGAAGTTCAGGCCCGGCTGCAGCGTCGCCCGGTAGCGGCCGAATCGCTCGACGTTGTAACGGTGCGCCTGCGGGACGATCCGCACCGCGGAGACGACCAGGAACACCATGAGCACCGCGACGACGATGACTGGCACCAAGACTTCCATGTCTCCTCTTCCTGTCAGAACCGCAAGATCACGGCAGCAGATCTCGCGGGTAAACGACGGCTGTAGCGCCTTCGATCTCCATGACCTCCACGAACGCTCCCGCGGGGATCACGTGATGCTCGTCAAGTGGGCGAGCCGACCACTCCTCGCCGGAGAGCTTGACCAGACCGCCCATCGCGGTGACCTCTTTCACCACGATCGCTTGCCGCCCAAGGAGCGCGTCGCTGCCGTCGCGGACAAGCGGAGCACTCGTCAGTTGTCGTTGCGCGATCGGCCGTACGATCAAGAGCCCGGCGGCGCCGGTGACCGCAAACGCGAGGACCTGCGCGAGTAGCGGCAATCCCACCCCGGCCACGATCGCCGCCACGAGCGCCGCGGCCCCCAGGATGCCCAATGCCAGCGTCAGGGTGAAGAACTCCGCAACGCCCATGACAGCCGCGGCAACCAACCACGCAAGCCACGACATCGACCGGCCTCTTCCTTGGGGCGGATGGTTCAAATGCTACCTATGTCACGTCCCCAAGGTTGGGCAAATTCGCGCTCCTAGCGCTGCTCCCCCGACATCCGGCCGACCCGCTCGCGCGGCGTCCAGCGGGAGTCCGGCTCGGGCGCGGCATACGGCTCGTCGTACGACTCGTCGCTCTCGCGGCGGGCTTCCTCTGCGGCGAGCCGATCGGCCAGTGCGTCGCGCTCCGCGGCGGCCTGTGCGGCCTGGCGCTCGGCCTCACGCAGTCGGGCGGCCCGGCGCCGGCCGCGACGCGCCCCGGCGACGATCAAGGCCAGGCCGAGGCAGAACACGAGGCCGAGTGCAAACCCGGCGAGCAGCGTGAACACAGCGTCGATCGTCACCAGATCGGTCCCGAACGCCGTCCAGGTGTAGTCCGGGGAGTCCGAAAGGTTGAATGCGACCAGCGCACCTGTCGCACTCCCAGCAGCCAGGAGAATGACAATTCCGAGAAGCAGCATGATCCTCACGTCCCTGTATCCGGTCCCCGCTACGGCCTGCTACCCACTGCTAGGACCGCTCAAACCACCCATCGGGCACATTTCTCTGTGCCCGAGCGGTGCGGGCCAGTCGGCGCGCCTGTCTGAGCGGCTCCGGGGTGCGGTGCCCGCGAGTCGACCGCCGCACGACGGCCACCGCAGTCGCCGCGTCCACCCGCCACCCGGCGTGTACGGCGAGGGGTCGCGCACCGTGGCGGGTGCGCAGCCAGCAGCCGACCGTCTCGCCGGCGAGCAGGAGGGGACTAAAGGCGCCAGCCGCTTGCGGTGGCTCTGCTCCGGCGGCGATCAACGGCCGGTGCGTGACCCCGACCGTGGGAAGGTCGAGCGCCGCGCCAAGGTGCACCGCCAGGCCGGCTCGGCGTGGGTGGTCGCGCCCCGTCGCGTCGACAAGGAGTACGTGCGGTGCCTCGGCCAGCCCGCGTACGACGTCGGCCAGCAACTCGCCAACCCGCAGCGCTAGCAGCCCCGGCTCGTAGCGCCAGCCTGCGACGCCGGTCACGACATGACGAGCGATGACCCGCCCGCCTCGGGTGACGACCGCCGCGGCCCACGCGGGGTCGCCGGCCGCGCCGTGTCCTTGATGGCCGCGGGGAAAGGCAACAAAGCAGCCGCCGACGAGGAGCTCATCCTCTGGCGGCTGCCACTCAGGCGGTGCTTCGGTGGCCAGCTCGCGCTGGAGCTGCTCCAGCGCGTCCGGAGTTGTCGGCCAGTCCACGCCTCAGCGTCGCGCCGGCGCATCTGCCCCGCAACGTCCGAGGCGGCAGCGAAATACGCCACGTTCCTTCGGACGCAGTGCCGGTGCGAGCGTCAGCGCGCGCTGACTCTGTCGAGCGCTTCGCGGTAGTCCGCCCGCGGGCTCATGGCACAAGCGACTCGATAGTGCCCGGCGGCCTCGTCGTGTCGCGACTGCCGCTCAATCGCGCGACCCAGCGCGAACCGCGCCCAGGCATTGGTTGGCTCCAGCTCGACGACCCGTCGGAACGCCTCTTCGGCCCGTCGGATCTGCGCCGACTGGAAGTAGGCGCGCCCAGCCAGCTCGAGCACCGACTTGGAGTCGGGCTGCTCAGCTAGCAGGGGCTCGAGCTCGGTGAGGGCGTGCAAGGGGGCACCGCGTTGCAACAGCTCTTCAGCGGTGCGGAACCGCTCGACCGCGCTCTTCGTCGTCATGGCTCCTCCAACGCAGATTTCCCCGACCGACATTCCTGCTTGCTGTTCGAGGCTAGCCGCCGGCGGGTTGTTCGTACGGCTTGTCCGGCGAGCTGGCACGAGCCGCACATGGCTTTGCCCCGCGCCCCCAGCGATGTGCTGGTGACGCGGGGCAAAGGTGTGGCTTAACCCTCCTGGCCGGCAGCCGCGGCGCGGCGCTCCGGCAGTGCCCGCAGCGGCGACCGCGGCAGCCTCGGGGAGAGTCGCCTTGGCCTCGCCGGTGAAGGTGAAGGCCGCCTGCGCTCCCTCACCCTCGACGCCGACCACGACGATCTGCCCGGCACCGATCTCACCGAAGAGGATGCGCTCGGACAGGGCGTCCTCGATCTCACGCTGGATAGTGCGGCGCAGCGGCCGGGCGCCGAGCACGGGGTCGAACCCGCGCTGAGCGAGCAGCTCCTTGGCCGGCTGCGTGAGCTCGATGGCCATGTCCTTGTCCTTCAGCCGCTCGTCGACCTGGTGGATCATGAGGTCGACGATCTGGACGATCTCCGACGGCAGCAGCTGGTGGAAGACGATCACGTCGTCGACACGGTTGAGGAACTCCGGCCGGAAGTGCTGCTTGAGCTCGTCCTGGACCTTCGACTTCATCCGGTCGTAGCCGCCCTCGCTGTCGCCGGACGTGGCGAAGCCGAGGTTGACGCCCTTGGCGATGTCACGGGTGCCGAGGTTGGTCGTCATGATGATCACAGTGTTCTTGAAGTCGATCACGCGACCCTGTGCGTCGGTGAGCCGGCCGTCCTCGAGCACCTGCAACAGCGAGTTGAAGATGTCGGGGTGCGCCTTCTCGACCTCGTCGAAGAGCACGACCGAGAACGGCTTGCGGCGCACCTTCTCGGTGAGCTGGCCGCCCTCCTCGTAGCCGACGTATCCCGGCGGGGAGCCGAACAGCCGCGAGACGGTGTGCTTCTCGGAGAACTCGCTCATGTCGAGCTGGATGAGCGAGTGCTCGTCTCCGAACAGGAACTCCGCGAGCGCCTTGGACAGCTCGGTCTTACCGACACCGGACGGGCCGGCGAAGATGAACGAGCCACCGGGACGCTTGGGGTCCTTGAGGCCGGCGCGGGTGCGACGGATCGACTTGGAGAGCGCCCTGATCGCGTCCTCCTGGCCGATGATGCGCTTGTGCAGCTCGTCCTCCATGCGGAGCAGGCGAGAGGTCTCCTCCTCGGTCAGCTTGAAGAGCGGGATGCCGGTCGCGGTCGCGAGCACCTCCGCGATCAGCTCTTCATCGACCTCGGCGACGACGTCGAGGTCGCCGGCCTTCCACTGCTTCTCCCGCTCGCCCTTGGCGGCGATGAGCTTCTTCTCCTCGTCGCGCAGGTTGGCGGCCTTCTCGAAGTCCTGCGCGTCGATCGCGGACTCCTTCTCCCGACGCACGCCGGCGATGCGCTCGTCGAACTCACGCAGGTCGGGCGGAGCAGTCATGCGGCGGATGCGCAGCCGCGAGCCGGCCTCGTCGATCAGGTCGATCGCCTTGTCCGGCAGGAAACGGTCGGAGACGTAACGGTCGGCGAGCGTGGCCGCGGCCACCAGGGCGCTGTCGGTGATCGACACCCGGTGGTGCGCCTCGTAGCGGTCGCGCAGCCCCTTGAGGATCTCGATGGTGTGCGCGAGCGTCGGCTCGTTGACCTGGATGGGCTGGAACCGGCGCTCGAGTGCGGCGTCCTTCTCGACGTACTTGCGGTATTCGTCGAGGGTCGTCGCGCCGATCGTCTGAAGCTCACCACGGGCCAGCATTGGCTTGAGGATGCTGGCAGCGTCGATGGCGCCCTCCGCTGCACCCGCACCGACGAGCGTGTGGATCTCGTCGATGAACAGGATGATGTCGCCGCGTGTGCGGATCTCCTTGAGCACCTTCTTGAGGCGCTCCTCGAAGTCACCGCGGTAACGGCTGCCGGCCACGAGCGCACCGAGGTCAAGCGTGTAGAGCTGCTTGTCCTTGAGTGTCTCGGGAACCTCGCCCTTGACGATGCCCTGGGCGAGTCCCTCCACGACCGCGGTCTTGCCGACGCCGGGCTCACCGATGAGGACTGGGTTGTTCTTGGTGCGGCGGGACAGCACCTGCATGACCCGCTCGATCTCCTTCTCGCGCCCGATGACCGGGTCGAGCTTGCCCTCGCGTGCCGCCTGGGTGAGGTTGCGGCCGAACTGGTCGAGCACGAGGGACGTGGACGGCGCCTCGGCTGCCGGCCCACCGGCCGTCGCAGCCTCCTTACCGCCCTGGTAGCCCGACAGCAGCTGGATGACCTGCTGGCGGACACGGTTGAGGTCGGCGCCGAGCTTGACGAGGACCTGGGCGGCGACGCCCTCGCCCTCGCGGATCAAGCCGAGCAGGATGTGCTCGGTGCCGATGTAGTTGTGGCCGAGCTGCAGCGCCTCACGCAGCGACAGCTCGAGGACCTTCTTGGCGCGCGGGGTGAACGGGATGTGACCGCTCGGTGCCTGCTGTCCCTGGCCGATGATCTCCTCGACCTGGGCGCGGACGGCCTCCAGCGAGATCCCAAGACTCTCCAGCGCCTTGGCAGCGACGCCCTCACCCTCGTGGATCAGGCCCAAGAGGATGTGCTCGGTGCCGATGTAGTTGTGGTTGAGCATCCGCGCCTCTTCTTGCGCGAGCACCACAACACGACGGGCCCGGTCTGTGAATCTCTCGAACATCAGTAGCGCTCCTCACCAGAGCGGTCGTGGCCCCGGGACTTTCCCATGCCCACGTCCGCCATGCTAGCCCGCACCCGTGACACGCTCGTGTCGTCATTAGTTCGTGACCGAGCTGCCGCCAGATGCAGATATGGAGCACAACTGTGACCTGCGGTGATGGTGTTCCGATCTGTCCCTGATGTACGCCAGAGGCGAACATCCCCTGCGCTCAGTGGGCCGCGCGATACTGCTCCACGATGTCGGCTGGGATGCGCCCGCGGTCGGACACCTTCAGGCCCTGCTCCTTGGCCCACTCACGGATCGCCGCCGCCTCGTTGCGGGTGCCGCGCGCGGCGCGCCCCCGCCGGGCGGTGCTGCGGCCGGTCATGCGACGAGCGGCACCGACATACGGAGCGAAAGAGTTGCGCAGTTTGTCGGCGTTCTTCTTCGACAGGTCAATCTCATAACTCACCCCGTCGAGCGAGAACGTCACCGTCTCATCGGCCTTTCCGCCGTCGATGTCGTCCTCGAGAATAACCTGGACCTTCTGGGCCATCGATTCACCTGTTCCGCTGCTTGGGAAACTCGTGTCGAATGCACGATGCAGAATGTACCCAATCGTATTCGTCCAGGAAGTTCAAGCCGACAGGCCCTAGGATTTCGAGCCGTTCATCCCAGATCCGCCCCTCGCATTAAGCCGGAGGGTGTGTTATGCCAGGGCTTCCACATACCCGATCAGGGCGCCCATGCCCGAACCTATTGGACATGGGAGCCCCTGATCGGCTGTTCTAATGACGCAAGCCCCGTGCCGTTCTGTATTCCTGCGGACTCACGTGGTCACAAGCCAGGTCCCTCGTAAAGGGTTCAGTCGGGATCACGGTGGGCGAGATCAAGCCCGAAAGCCGGGAGGCAGACTGCAATGTACTCAGCGCCCTCGGCGCCGGGTGACGAATAGCGCACCCATTCGCCGGGTCGCGTGTGCACCGTGGCCCCGGCCGGCACCACCAGCTGGCCGTTCTCGTGCTCGACAAGCAGCTCGCCGCGTAAAACGTACGTAAATTCGTCGAACTCCGGCCGCTGCCCTGGCTCACGCCACCCTGACGGGCTGCGCATGTGCGCGATGCTGACGGCCTCGTCGCCGGAGTTGACCCGGCCGACGTACTCGTCGATGAGCTTGGGTGGCGTCCCGGCGGCGGCGACGCGGGTGCTGGTCTCGATCAAGCGCGGCATGCCGCCAAGGATGCCGCACGCCGCGTGTCACAGGCGCAGCAGCATGCGGGCGTTGCCGAGGGTGTTGGGCTTGACCCGCTCAAGATCGAGGAACTCCGCGACGCCCTCGTCGTAGGACCGGAGCAGCTCGGCGAAGACCACCGGGTCCACTGGCGTCGACTCGATCTGCTCGAAGCCGTGCCGGCGGAAGAACTCAACCTCGAAGGTCAGGCAGAACACCCGCGTCACTCCGAGCTCGCGGGCGACGTCGAGGAGCCGCATCAGCAACAGATGCCCCGTGCCGGTGCCGCGAGCCGACATGCGCACCGCGAGCGTGCGTACCTCGGCCAAGTCCTCCCACATGACGTGCAGGGCGCCGCAACCCACGATCTCGCCGTCGATCTCAGCGACCCAGAACTCCTGGATGTCCTCGTAGAGAGTGACGGTTTCCTTGGAGAGCAGGATGCGCTCGCGGGTGTACTCGTCGACGAGGCCGCGGATCGCGCGGACGTCGGCCGTACGCGCCCGGCGCACGAGGACTTCGGCGCTCACTCCGGCTTGACCAACGGAAACAAAATCGCGTCCCGGATGCCGCTGCCGGTCAGCAGCATGACCAGCCGGTCGACGCCCAGGCCCATGCCGCCCATCGGTGGGGCGCCATGCTCGAGCGCCCGGAGGAAGTCCTCGTCGAGCTGCATCGCCTCCGGGTCGCCCTGCGCGGCCAGCAGCGACTGCTCCACCAGCCGCTCGCGCTGGATCACGGGATCGACGAGCTCGGTGTAGGCCACGCCGAGCTCGACGCCGTTGATCACTAGATCCCACGACTCGGTGAGCCGCGGATCCTCACGGTGCGGTCGGGCGAGCGGTCGCACGGACTCCGGGTAGTCGGCGATGAAGGTCGGCTGGATCAGCGTGTGCTCGACGAGCTTTTCGAACAGCTCCAACACGATCTCGCCGGGCCCCCAGCCGCCCTGAAGCGCGACACCGTGCGTCGAGGCGAGCGCCCGCAGGGTCTCCTCCGGGGTGTCGGGGGTCACCGGCTGCCCGGTTGCCTCGGCCACGGCGCCGTGGATGCTGACCCGCCGCCACGGCTGCTCGAGGTCGATCTCGCTTTCGTCGCGTCCCGGCACCACCGTGCGACCGACGGCCCGCGCGGCGGCCAGGATCAGCTCCCGGGTGAGCTCGGCCATCGTGTCGTAGTCGCCGTAGGCCTCATAGGCCTCCAGCTCGGAGAACTCCGGGTGATGCGTGGAGTCGATGCCCTCGTTGCGGAAGACGCGGCCCATCTCGTACACCTTCTCGACACCGCCGACGACAGCGCGCTTGAGGGGTAGCTCGGTCGCGATGCGCAGCGACATCGGCAGGTCGAACGCGTTGAGATGCGTGTGGAAGGGCCGGGCCGCGGCCCCACCGTGGATGTACTGCAGCATCGGGGTCTCGACCTCGACGAAGCCGCGCCCGTCGAGCGTCGCGCGGATCGAGCGCAGCACGGCCGCCTTGGTGCGCACCATCTCGCGAGCCTGCGGGTTGACGATGAGGTCGACGTAACGCTGCCGCGCGCGAATCTCATCGGACAGATCCTTGTGCGCAACCGGCAACGGCCGCAGCGCCTTGGCCGTGAGCGTCCAGCGGTCGGCCATCACCGACAGCTCGCCCCGCTTGGACGAGACGACCTCGCCCTCGATGCCGACGTGGTCGCCGATGTCGACGAAGTGCTTCCAGTCCTGGAGAGCCTCTTCGCCGACGCGATCGAGGGACAGCATGGCTTGGATCTCGGTGCCGTCACCCTCGCGCAGCCGCGCGAAGCAGAGCTTGCCGGTGTTGCGCAGGAAGATCACGCGGCCGGTGACGGCGACCTTGTCGCCGGTCTCGGTGCCGGGCTCCAGGTCGGGATAGGCAGACCGCAGCTCGGCCAGGGTGTGGGTGCGGCCAAAGCCGAGCGCGTACGGCTCGATGCCACGGTCGATGAGCTCTTGGCGCTTGGACCGGCGTACGCGCATCTGCTCGGGGAGGTCGTCCTCCGGCGTGGCAGGGGGCGGCGTCGACTGCTCGGTCACGGCTCCCAACTCTAAGGCCCGGCCCGAACGGGGCGGGTGGGCCGGCTCAGACCGACGCTTTGCGCGGTGCCGCCTCGCGGTCCCAGCTCGCCAGCACCTTGCTCATGAAGCGCATGGTCTGGCGCAGCTCGGAGTCGCTCATGTTGGCCCACGGCGTGCGCTCGACGACGGCGCGCTCGAGCTGCCGGCGGAGCTCGGCGCCCTTTGGGGTGATGGCGATGAGCTTGATCCGCCGATCGCGGTCGGACATCGTGCGCGTGACGAGCCCGCGCTCCTCCAGTCGGTCGACGAGCCCGGTCACGTTGGAGGGGTCGCACTTGATCACGGTCGCGATCCCGCGCATGGGAAGCGGGTCGCTGGCGAGATCCAGCTGCCAAAGCAGCTTTGACTGGGCCTGGGTCAGCCCGAACTCCGCGGACACCACCTCCGCCGTGGCATGCAATGCGTTGGCGAAGGCGTAACACGACTGGGCGACGTCGACGACGAGACGGAAGCGCTCGTCGGTCGCCTCTTCCGCGAGCCGCTCGGCAGTGGTCACAGGTTCACAATACGTGAACATCTCATCGCTTGACTAGATAAACACTTGACACTCTCAAGGGTATGGGACATGGTGGGAACCACTTGAGGGCCTCAACCTTCGACCCTGTCCGTTAATCGCACCTGTCCGCCCGCAACGCCGCGGGCTGTGGGATGCGTGCGGCCAAAAGAATGATCTTGGAGATCTCGGACCTATGAGTGTCCAGCCATCCACTGCCACCGACGACAACACAACTGTCGCCAGGCGGCGCAGCCCCGGGCTTGCGCTCGCCGTCATAGCCACAGCGCAGCTGATGGTCGTGCTCGACGCGACGATCGTCAACGTTGCGCTGCCGTCGATCCAGGACGACCTCGGCTTCTCAGTCGGGAACCTCGCCTGGGTCATCAACGCCTACACCCTCGCCTTCGGTGCTCTGCTGCTTCTCGGCGGGCGCCTGGGTGACGTCCTCGGCCGTCGTCGAATGTTCGTCGCCGGCCTCGCGATCTTCAGTCTTGCGTCGCTGGCAGGCGGGTTCGCGCCTAGTGAGGGCACACTGCTCATCGCACGAGTCGTCCAGGGGGTTGGCGCCGCCATCGTGGCCGCCAACGCGCTGTCGCTCGTGACCACGACCTTCAAGGAAGGCCCGGAGCGCAACCGGGCATTCGGTGTCTACGCCGCGATGAGCGGTGCCGGCGCGTCGATCGGGTTGCTGCTCGGTGGCTTGCTCACCGAGACGCTCGACTGGCGCTGGGTGATGTTCGTCAATGTCCCGATCGGCATCGCGGTCGCGTGGGCGGCGCTGACCGCTCTTCCCGAGTCGGCCCGCGAGCACGGTCGTTTCGACATCCTCGGCACCGCCATCGGCAGCGCGGGAGTCGGGCTAGGCGTCTTCGGACTGACACGGGCCGCCACCGATGGGTGGAGCGACGGGGTCACGATGTCGTCGCTGATCGCCAGCGTCGTGCTGCTCGTGGCGTTCGTCGGCTACGAGTCGCGGGCGAGCCACCCCGTGATGCCGCTCTGGATCTTCCGTGACCGAAACCGCGCTGGTGCCTACCTGACGATGCTGTTCATCGTCGCCGGCATGTTCGGGATGTTCTTCTTCTTCACCCAGCTGTTGCAGAACGTCCTGGGCTATGGCCCGCTCAAGGCGGGGGCGGCATTCCTGCCGATCAGCGTCGGCATCGTCGTCGTGTCGGGCATCGCCGCGCAGCTCGTCGGGCGTGTGGGCATCCGCACGTTCGCGGTGACTGGAGGCCTGCTCGCCACGGCTTCGATGATCTGGCTCACCCGGGCCGACGAGAATGCGTCCTACCTGACGGACCTGCTGCCTCCGATGCTCCTGCTGGCCGTCGGCATGGGCCTCACTTTCGTCCCGCTGACGGTGGCAGCCACGTCTGGCGTCGCCGAGCGTGAGGCGGGACTTGCGTCGGGCGTGTTCAACACGCTGCAGCAGGTCGGCGGCTCGATCGGGCTCGCCGTCCTGGCCACCGTCTCGGCCACGGCCACCGAGAACGCCATCTCGGACCTGGTCCGGACGAGCGGCGCTGCACCGGTGATCGGGCCGGACGGGCTGCCCCAGCTGCCGCCCAACCTGCTCGCGCAGGCACTGACGGACGGCTACTCGCGGGGCTTCGCCGTCTCGGCAATCTTCGCGGGGCTGGCGACGCTGGCGGCGTTCCTGCTGCTGCGGCGGCCGCCGCAGCCTGAGCCGGAGGCCGACGCTGAGCTGGCACTGGCGGCGGACGCCGCCTGACGACGGGGAGTTCCGCTACGTCCGACAGGACCGTGCGCACACTGGCCATCGGTCCTTCGGACGTCGCGCGTCGTGCGGGCGCGTCAGCTCAGGCCAGCTCGGCCTTGAGGCCGTCTCGCCAGGACGGGTAACGCGGCACCCAACCAAGCTCGCGGCGCGCCTTCGCGTTGGAGGAACCTCGCGCCTCGGTCATGAGGAGGACGGCGTTCTCCCCCGCGAGCAGTCGCGCGAGCCACTTGGGCGCTCGCCGTGGCGGCTTCGCGCCTAGCAGCGTCGCGATGTACGTGGCGACGTCGCGGGCCGGCGCCGGGTCGTCGTCGACGATGTTGTAGACGCCAGGCGGGCCATGCAGCGCAGCAACGGCGGCGCTGGCCGCGTCCTCGACGTGGATGAACGACAGCACGCCGCCCCCGTCACCCACGATCGGGAACTGCCGCTTGCGCACCGCTTCGATCTGCTCGCCGCCGGCGCCCATGGTTGTCCCCGGTCCATAGAAGCCGCCATAGCGGAGCACGACAGCGTCGATCCCGTCGGCTGCGAGCACCGCCGTCTCCATGCGGTGTATGGCGTCCATCGTCTCGCGAGCGTTGCCCGCGGGGTGCGGATCCAGCGCGTCGTCCTCAGTCTTGAGCGACGTACCCGTGCGCGCGTAGATCAACGGGGCGAAGCTCTGCACTACGAACCTGGTCGTTCCAGCCTCGCGCGCCGCAGCAAGCAGGTTGTCGGTCCCCGCGATACGCAGCTGGTTGGTCACGGCAAACGCCTGGTCGAACTTGCGCATGGACCTGGCCGTGAGCTCAGACAGTGCGGTGGCCTGGTGGATGATCGCCTCGGGTTTCGCGGCTGTCACCGCGGCGCGTACGGCGCTGCGGTCCAGCAGGTCGAGCACCACTCCCTCGGCGCCAACGTCGCGCAGCCGCGCCGCTTTGTCGGCCGACCTGGTGGTGCCCACCACCTCATGGCCCTCGGCGACCAGCTGCGGCACGAGGAACCGCCCCACGACACCGGTGGCACCGGCAAGAAATACTCGCATCGTTGTGCTCCCTTCTCCTGAACCGGAGACGAGACAGCGGCGGCACCTGTGACATCGGGGGTGCTTGAATCGCTGGTGTGTCCGAGACGGCGTTGGCCGACCTGCGGCCCTACCTGTTCTCCATCGCCTACCGCATGCTGGGCACCGTCTCCGAGGCGGAGGACGTCGTGCAGGAGGCGTACGTGCGCCTCACCGGTGCCGGCCCCATCGAGCAGCCGAAGGCGTACGCCGCGAAGGTCACCACCAGGTTGGCGATCGACACGTTGCGGTCGGCCCGCGTGCGGCGTGAGTCCTATGTCGGCCCGTGGCTGCCTGAGCCGCTGCTGACGTCAGGTCCTGACGCCGACCCGGCGCATCGGATCGAGATGGATGATTCGGTGAGCACTGCGTTTCTCGTGCTCATGGAGAGCCTGTCGCCGCTGGAGCGGGCCGCGTACGTGCTGCGCGAGGGCTTCGACTACTCGTACGGCGAGCTCGCGCAGGTGCTCGAGCGCAGCGAGGCGAGCTGCCGTCAGCTGGTCGCGCGGGCCCGGGCGCACATCGAGGAGCGCCGGCCGCGCTTCGAGCCGGACGTTCGCCGCCGCGACGAGCTGGCCAGGGCGTTTCTCGCGGCTAGCGAGACGGGCGACCTCAAGGCTCTGGAGGCGCTGCTCGCCGAGGACGTGCAGATCTTCGGCGACGGCGGTGGGAAGGCAGCAGCCGTGGTGCACCCGGTCAGCGGCAACGTGCAAGTGGCTCGGTTCCTGCTCGGCCTCATGCGCCAGGCTAAGACGCGCGGCTGGGTGCTCCGTGTCGTCGAGGTCAACGGCCAGCCAGGGTTCGCCGTGGACGACTCAGACGGGCGGCTGTTGAGTGTGCTCGCCTTGCAGATCGCCGACAGCCAGGTGCAGACGATGCACAGTGTCGCCAACCCGGACAAGCTGCGGCACTTGGGCCCGGTCGCCGGCTGAGATGCTATTTGAGCAGCGGTTCTGGGCCCCGATCGCGGACGGCTCGGTGACAGTCACCTTCCGACGTTGGAAGCGGCCGCAAGTAGTCGCTGGACGTATGTATCGCACGCCCGCGGGACGACTGCATGTCACATCGGTCGAGTCTGTCGACCCGGCTGCGATCAGTTCCACGGACGCGCAACGGGCCGGGTACGCCGACGCCGACGCGCTACGTGCTGGTCTTCGCGGGCGACCCGAGGATCCCGTGCTGCGCATCGAGTTCACGTACGTCTCCGGGCCGGACCCTCGCTCCGTGCTTGCCGCGGATGCTGAGCTGCACGAAACCGCTCTGGCAGAGCTGACCCGGCGCCTCGACCGGCTCGACCAGGCCAGCAGCCACGGCCCGTGGACGCGGGACACGCTGGCGCTCATCGCCGAGCGGCCGGCCGTGCGGGCACCGGATCTCGCCGCGGCCATGGGGCGGGAGACCCAGCCGTTCAAGACGGACGTACGCAAGCTGAAGAACCTGGGGCTCACCGAGAGCCTGCGCATCGGTTATCGGCTCAGTCCACGCGGCCAGGCCTACCTCGCGTTGTGGCAAGCCGGCGACACTGCCAGAGTCGACTCGTCAGGAGGTGGCCGGGATGGCTGAGGTCCGGGTGCACGACCACGGTGGCGGCGAGATCGTCGTACTGCTCGTCGGCGACATCGACGACACGATGGCAACGCGGCTCGACGATGCGATCGAAGAGGTCGACATGCTCGAGCGCGTCAACCAGTTCGACCGGGCGATCATCGACCTGCGGGATGTGACGAGCCTGGGCCCGGCCGGTGTGCGGTTCATCAGGGCGCTGCACGAGCGCGGCTCCATACATGGGTACGACGTTGACCTGTCCGCCCTCAACGGCCCGGCGCACGCGGCACTCGAGGACGCCGGCTTCCCACTGGGCATGGGCGAGATGCCGGGCGCATCCGCGACGCGCGACGCATCCGGCGAGCCGGACCAGCGCACGCTCTGACCTGATCGTCGACGCAGTCAGTGGATGTTGCGGTCGTACACCACGCGCAGCCCGATCAGCGTGAGCCACGGCTCGTGGTGGTCGATCGTCTGCGACTCCTCGATCACGAGCGTCGCGAGGCCTCCTGTCGCGACCACCGTCACCTCGTCGAGGGTGAGCCCCATCTCGGCGACCATGCGCGTCACGATGCCGTCGACCTGTCCGGTGAAGCCGTAGAGCGAGCCGGACTGCAGGGCCTCGACGGTGTTCTTGCCGATGACTGCCCGCGGTTTGAGCAGCTCGACCTTGCGCAGCTGCGCGCCACGCTGCGCAAGAGCGTCGATCGAGATGCCGATGCCTGGAGCGATGGCGCCGCCGATGTACTCACCGCGGGGGGACACGACATCGAAGGTGGTCGCGGTGCCGAAGTCGACGACGATCGCCGGTCCCGGGTAGAGGTGGTAGGCGGCGATCGAGTCAACGATGCGGTCGGTGCCGACCTCCCGGGGGTTGTCGACGACGACAGGCAGGCCGGTGCGGATCCCTGGCTCGACGACCACGACCGGCATCGCCACGAAGTAGCGCTCGGTCATGTCTCGCAGCTCGTGCAGGACCGCCGGCACCGTGGAGCACAGCGCCACTCCGTCGACGGTCGCACGGCGGTCGCCGAGCAGTCCGGTGAACAGCACCATCATCTCGTCGGCGGTGCGCCGCGCATCGGTGGCGACGCGCCAGTGCTCGACGACCTTCTCGCCGTCGAGCAGGCCGAGGACGGTCTGGGTGTTGCCGACGTCGATGGCGAGGAGCACTAGGCGTGCACCTCCCGGATGTCGAGCGCGACGTCGAGTGCTGGTGCGGAGTGCGTGAGCGCGCCGACGGCAAGGTAGTCAACGCCAGTGGCCGCCACTTCACGGGCGCGGGCGAGCGTGAGCCCTCCGGAGGCCTCGAGCCTGGCCCGCCCCGCCACCTTGTCCACCGCCTGGCGCAGCTCGTCGATGCCGAAGTTGTCGAGCAGGATCAGATCGGCCCCGGCCTCGACGGCCTCGAGCGCTCCGTCGATGCTGTCGACCTCGACCTCGACGGGGATGTCGGGGAAACGCTCGCGGACCAGCCGGAAAGCCTCGGCCACCGAGCCGGCCGCAGCGACGTGGTTGTCCTTGACCAGTGCAGCATCGGACAGAGCGAGCCGGTGGTTGAGGCCGCCGCCGCAGCGCACGGCGTACTTCTCCAGCGACCGCAGCAGCGGCAGCGTCTTACGGGTGTCGCGGATCGCCGCGCTGCTGCCGCGGACGGCGTCGACCCAGCGACGCGTTGTCGTGGCGACGCCGGACAGGTGCGAGAGCAGGTTGAGTGCCACCCGCTCGGCAAGCAACAGGTCCCGCGTCGAGGCGGTCACCGTGAGCAGAACGTCGCCCGGCTCGATGAACGCGCCGTCCTCCACCGGTCGGATGATCTCAGCGTCGCCCTTTGTGGTCGTCAGCAGCACGACCTCGACGACCGCAAGACCGGCCACTACGCCGTGGGCGTGCGACACCACGTCAGCGGTGGCACGCTGCTCCTCCGGCACGGTCGCGACGCTCGTGACGTCAAGGCCGCCCGCGAGATCTTCCTCGAGCGACGCGCGGACAAGATCCTCGACCCAGCGCGGGTCGAGCTGCGCAGTGCGCAAACGGTCGGACAGTTCGACGGGGAGAGTCACGTGCGCTCCTTGCGATGGAATGCCGCGCGGACCATACCGTCCTCGTCTGTCACGGCGGTTACGTGCCCCAGCCAGTTGCTGTCATCACGCTCGGGATAATCCTCGCGCCAATGCCCGCCACGAGTCTCGGTGCGCATCGTCGCCACGTGTGCAAGCACGCTGCCCACGGTGTGCAGGTTGCTCGTCTCCCAGTCGTCGACGCTCGGCACCGGCGGCGCTGCGCGACCAGCGACCTCGTCGAGCGCCTTGGTCGTGGCTGCAAGGCTCTCCGCGGAGCGCACGACGCCCGCGCCTGACGTCATCGCGTCCTGGATGTCGCGACGAGCAGCGGCCGGGACCAGCCCCACCGAACCCGATCGCTGCATCGGGTCAGCCTGGGGCGAGAGGCCTTGATCGATGATGTCGCGGGCGATGCGATGGCCGAAGACCAGACCCTCGAGCAGCGAGTTGGACGCCAGCCGATTGGCTCCGTGGACGCCGGTGCGGGACACCTCGCCGCAGGCGTAGAGACCCGACAACGTGGTACGGCCTCGCAGGTCGGTACGGACTCCGCCGCTTGCGTAGTGCTGCGCCGGCGCGACCGGGACGAGCTGCGTGGCAGGGTCGATGCCGTACGACCGGCAGCGGGCGACGATCGAGGGAAACCGGGTCTCGACGAACTCGGCGCCGAGGTGCCGCGCGTCGAGCCACACGTGGTCGGCGCCGGTGCGTGCCATCGCTTCGATCACGCCGCGCGCGACGACGTCGCGTGGCGCGAGCTCGGCGAGCGGGTGCCGGCCGAGCATGAACCGCGCACCGTCGGTGTCGAGCAGGTGGGCGCCCTCGCCCCGGACGGCCTCCGACACCAGCGGCTGCTGCCCGGTTGATCCGCGGCCCAGCCATAGCACCGTCGGGTGGAACTGCACGAACTCGAGGTCGGCTACTTCAGCACCGGCACGCAGCGCGGCGCCGACGCCGTCGCCGGTAGAGACAGCAGGGTTGGTCGTGGAGGAGTAGACCTGGCCGAGCCCACCGGTCGCCAGCACAACCGCCCGGCCAAGCACGGCGCCGACACCGTCGCGCTGGCCCTCCCCGATGACGTGCAGCGTGACACCGCATACGCGACGGTCGGCGGCTTGTAGCAAGTCGATGACCAGGGCGTGCTCGATCACTTCGATGCCGGGGTCGGTGCGCACGGCGTCGAGGGCTTGCAGCAAGGCTCGGGAGATCTCGCGCCCTGTGGCGTCGCCGCCCGCGTGCGCGATGCGGTCCTGCAGGTGACCGCCCTCGCGCGTCAATGCGATGTCGCCGGTAGGCGTGCGCTCGAACTGCGTACCCAATGCGACGAGTTCGTGCACGCGCGCCGGGCCTTCGGTGACCAGCACCCGCACCGCCGCCTCGTCACAGACGCCGACACCCGCAACGAGCGTGTCACGCAGATGCTGCTCAGGGCTGTCCTCGGGAGCCAGCGCGGCGGCGATGCCGCCCTGCGCCCACACCGTCGAGCCCTCGTCGAGGTAGGTCTTGGTGACGAGGAGGACCCGGCCGGCCTTGCGTGCTTCCAGCGCCGCGGTGAGCCCCGCGATGCCGCTGCCGACGACGATGACGTCGGCCTGGGCGACCCAGCCGGGCGCTGCCGCGACCAGCCGCGTGGGCAGCCGCGGCGTCATGTCCTCCTCCCCAGCAGCACGGGCACGTTGTCGATGAGACGTGTGGCGCCCACCCGTGCGGCGACGAGCAGTCTTGCCTCCCCCGGGCCGGGGTTCGGACGAAGGTCCTCTCCGCGGAGCTCCAGGTAACCAAGGTCAACGCCGGGCTGCGTTTCAAGGATTCCCAGCGCAGCCGCGCGTACGGCCGCTGCGCCGTCCGCCCCCGCGGCCGCGCCCGCCCGCAGCGCACGGGACAGATCCGCGGCAGCCTTTCGCTCGGCGGGGTCGAGGAACCGGTTTCGGCTCGAGAGCGCGAGACCGTCAGGCTCGCGTACGGTCGGCACGGTGACGATCTCGACGCCCAGGTCGAGGTCGCGCACCATGCGGCGGATGAGCGTGAGCTGCTGGTAGTCCTTCTCTCCGAAGACTGCGACCGAGGGCACCGCCAGGTTGAGCAGCTTGGCGACCACGGTGAGGACTCCGGCGAAGTGCCCCGGGCGGCTCGCGCCCTCGAGCTGGTCGCCGAGCGGACCTGGCGAGACTGTGATTTGAGGTTGGCCGTCCGGATACATCTCGGCCTCGGGAGGCGCGAAGACCAGGTCGACGCCCTCGCGGGCGCAGACGGCGAGATCGTCGTCGAACGTACGTGGGTACCTTTCGAGATCCTCGCCCGCGCCGAACTGCAGTGGGTTGACGAAGATCGTGACGAGCACAACACCCGTGTCGTCGACCAAATCACGGGCTCGCCTGATCAGCGCGACATGGCCGTCGTGCAACGCGCCCAGCGTCATGACAACCGCAGTCTCGCCGCCGTGCTGGTCGGCGAGGTCGAACCGATGGTCGAGCAGCGCCTCACGAGTGCGCGCGACACGCGGCGTCGTCACGTACGCGCTCCGCTGGCCAGCACTTCCAGCAAGCCTTCGGCCTCGGTCGCCTTGAGCCGGCCGGCGCTGAGGGCGCGCAGCGCGGTGAGCCGGGCGAGCGCCACGTAGCCCTCCTTCGACTCCGCCGAGACCGCCGCGATCTGTCGCAGGTGCTCGGCTACGGTGCCTGCGTCGCCGCGCGCAACCGGCCCGGTGAGCGCGGCATCGCCGTCGCGCAGCGCGTTGTCGAGAGCCGCGGAGACCAACGGCGCCAGCACCTTGGCCGGATCTTCGATGCCGGCGGCGCGGAGCAGGTCGAGCGACTCGGCAACCAGCGTGACGATGTGGTTGGCGCCGTGCGCCAAGGCCGCGTGATAGAGCACGCGATGCTCCTCGTCGACCCAGACCGGTTCACCACCGATCTCCAGGACCAGCGCCTCGGCGATCGGGCGTAGCGGCTCGGGGGCTGTGACGCCGAAGCTCGCGCCGTGCAGCCGCGACAGGTCGAGGCTGGTGCCGGTGAACGTCATCGCGGGATGCATTGCCAGCGGCAGGGCTCCAGCGCGAGTCGCCGGGTCGAGCACGCCGATGCCATAACGGCCGCTGGGGTGGGCGAGCAGCTGCCCAGCGCGTACGGCTCCGGTGCTTGCCAGCCCGATGACCAGCTGTGGCAGCACGTCGTCGGGCACTGCGAGCAATGCAAGGTCTGCGTCCGCAAGCACCTCGGCAGGCGTGACGAGCGGGACACCTGGCAGCAGGGCCTCCGCGCGGGTGCGGCTCCCCTCGGAGACACCGTAGGCGGCGACGACCTCATGCCCGGCGGCGGCCAACGCGGCACCGAGCACTGCCCCGACGCGACCAGTGCCGACGATGCCGACCCGGAGCCGGGCCGGGTGCGGCTGGTTGGGGTGCGTCAAGCTGGCCTGCCTGGTCGGGTTCCAGTCCTCGGCGACGAGGTACCGGACGCGGTTGTCGGGCGAGGCTCAGGGTACCTGGCATGCCCCGCCGCTAGCCGAGTTGTCAGGTTGTCAGGACGCGTGACCTGCAGCGCTGCGGCCGCCCAGCCTGACAGGTCCCCGCCCCTCGGGTTGTCAGGCTCGCGCGCCGGATCAGCCCAGGTCAGGGAGTCTGACAACCTGACAACTCGGGTGGGGTGCGATTCGCGGGAGGAGGTGTGCGCGTGATCAGCTGGCGGGCCGCGACGGAGCAGGCGCTGTACGGGCCCGACGGGTTCTACCGCCGCGAGGCGCCGCACGCGCACTTCCGCACCTCGGTGCATGCGACGCCGGCGTTCGCGCAGGCGATCGCCCGGCTGGCCGACGCCGTCGGGGCACGGATCGTCGTCGATGTCGGGGCCGGCCGCGGCGAGCTGCTCGCCGAACTGCACGACATGTGCGCCGCAGCTCGAGCTGGTCGGTGTCGAGATCGCGGCGCGACCAGACAACCTCACGCCTGCGGTGGACTGGCGGGATGCCGTCCCCACGTCTTTGGACGATGCACTGGTCATCGCCAACGAGTGGCTCGACAACATCCCGGTCGATGTTGCCGAGGTTGACGACGACGGAGTCGTACGCGCTGTCAGCGTCGACCCGGCGACCGGCTCCGAGACGCTGGGCGCGCCTGTAGACGGGCGGGACGCGGAGTGGCTCGACACCTGGTGGCCGCTGGACCGCAGCGAACCTGGCCTCCGGGCAGAGATCGGTTGGCCGCGCGACGACGCATGGGCCCAGGTCGTCGCGTCCGTGCGCAGCGGGGTGCTGCTGGCCGCCGACTATTTCCACGTACGCGAGGACCGGCCGCCGTTCGGCACACTGGCCGGATATCGGGACGGACACCTCGTGCAGCCCGTGCCCGACGGCAGTTGTGACGTCACCAGCCATGTCGCACTGGACGCGTGCGCGGCAGCCGGAATCCGAGCGGAGGTCGACGACACCCTGCTCACGACGCAGCGACCGGCGCTTCGCGCGCTGGGACTGTCGGGGCAGCTTCCCGCCCGCGACCTGGCGCACCAGGATCCGCAGGCGTACGCCGCCGAGCTGCAGCAGGCCTCGTCCGTCGCGGAACTGCTAGACGTCGGGGGTCTCGGTGGGCTGGGCTGGCTCGTCCAGTGCCGCGAGCGGCTCGTCCCCGACATCCTCGCGGGTCTTCCCCGAGTCGGCGGGGACTGATACCGGCGCCATCCAGCGCTCTGGTGCCTCGAGGCGCCGAGCCGTGCGGGCCCGCGCTGCCTGGGCGTCCGCGATGACCCTTGCCTCGGCGGCATCGCGGTGCAGCGCCTTCGCGTTCACCGGCCCTGGCGGCGAGTCGACGTGCACGCTGGCCAGGCCCAGCCGCCGCTGCACCGGCCCTTGCGTGACACGGACGCTCTGCGTCTTGGCGTGTGGCACGACGGTGAGCACCCGGTGCAGCCAACCCTGCCGGGTCACGAAGACCTTGTCGTCGAAGCCGTAGGCCAGCGCTGACGCCCCCTTCCAGCGCAGCCACCGCGACGGTCGCGGCGCCGACTGCAGTGGCACCGCGTCGATGTCGACACCGGGAAGCACGTCAGCCAGCACCAGTCGCGCGACCTCGTAGGGCGCGACCGGCAGCAGCGTCGACGAAGTGCGGTTCTGGATCGGGTCGTCCTTGCCATAGCCCGCAACGTCGACGAACACGCGCACCCAGCGACCGCGCCACAGCCACGGTCGCCGGATCGACACGCCCTGCACGCGGCCCGGGGGCACGGTCTGCGAGTGCGTGTCGAGCAGTCCCTTACGAATCCGTACGCCATCCGGCGACTCGGCCACAGTGAAGCCGAAGCTGACGACGAGCTGGCGGTAAAGCTCGCCCCCGAGACCGAGCCATAGCGGGAGCAACGCACCGAACACGACCCACTGGTTGGTGACTAACGAGGTGCCCAGCAGCAGGAAGGAAGCGAGGAACCCCATGATGATCGGCCAGGTCAGGAAGGTTGACACGAGCAGGCGCGGGAAGGGCACCTCGTGCAGCGGCCGCTCCGGCGCTTCCGGTGTAGCTGCGTCCAGGCCTGCGGCACGCGCCAGCAGCTCGGCGCGCAGGGCCTGGGCTTCGGTCGCGGACACATAGGCCAGCGGTGCCTCCGCCTCCGAACCACCGGCAACCTCGAGGCGCAGCTCGCTCACCCCGAAGATACGTGCGGCGAGCGGTCGTACGACGTCCACGGCCTGCAGCCGATCCAGATGCACGCGCCGCGACCGCCTGACGAGCACTCCCGAGTCGATGCGAAGGTCGCCACCGTCGATCCCGTACCGGGTGAACCACCACGACAGCAGTCCACCGATCGCCCCGATCACGGCGACGGCGAAGAGAATGGCGAGCAGCTCGGCGAACCTGACCTCACGGATTGCGTTTTGGCTCGCGATGACCGCGCCGACCGCGAGCCACTTCCAGCCGCGCAGCAGCGGAGTGATCGGGTGCAGCCGGCGGAGCTGGCTGGGCAAGGTGCTCACAACCCGGCAGCCATGGCCTTACCGCGCTCGGCCAGCCGGTCACGGAGCCTGGCAGCCTCGGTCGGGTCGAGCCCGGGGATCGTCGCGTCGCTCTCGGCCGACGCGGTGTGCAGCTGCACGGTGCAGACACCCACCCATCGCTCGAGCGGACCCGCGCTCACGTCGACGAACTGCAGGCGCCCGTAAGGCACGACCACGAGCCGTTTGAACAGGACGCCCGACGTGATGAGCAGGTCCTCGTCACGCTCGGCGTATCCCCAGGCCGCCACCTGGCGTCCGATCAGCGCCCATCCCGTGACTGTGTCGATTACCACGAACCCAAGCCCGATGACGCCGACCCACGGGGCGTCGAACACGACCGCAAGCACGACGGAGACGGCGGCAATGACCAGGTTGGTCGCGACATGCACCAGCCGCCGAATTCGAGCCAGCGCCGGCTGCACGCGCTGCCACTCCTCACCGGGAGGCGCGAACACGGCGTCGGCTGGGAGCGTCACGTATCAAGCCTATGCGCGGCAGCAGCGGTGTGGGATGGCAGAGTGAACACCGTGACCCAGACGACCGTGGGGATCGGCGCCGGCGCGGGCGAGTTCGCGACGACGGACATGGTGCTGAACATCGGGCCGCAGCACCCGTCGACCCACGGCGTCCTGCGCCTGCGGCTCACGATGGACGGCGAGGTCATCCGCAAGTGCGAACCGATCATCGGATACATGCACCGCGGCGCGGAAAAGCTGTTCGAGGTGCGTGACTACCGGCAGATCATCGTGCTGGCAAACCGGCATGACTGGCTGTCGGCGTTTGCCAACGAGCTCGGCGTTGTGCTCGCCGTTGAGCGGATGCTGGGCATGGAGGTGCCGATCCGCGCGATCTGGGCGCGGACTCTGTTGGCCGAGCTCAACCGGGTCCTCAACCACTTGATGTTCCTGGGCTCGTACCCGCTCGAGATGGGCGCCATAACGCCGATCTTCTATACGTTCCGCGAGCGGGAGGTGCTGCAGCACGTCATGGAGGAACTGTCCGGCGGCCGCATGCACTACATGTTCAACCGGGTCGGCGGGCTCAAGGAGGACTTCCCGGCCGGTTGGCTTGACCGCGCGGAGCAGGCGGTGACGGACGTTCGGCGGCGCCTGCCCGAGCTCACCGAGTTCGTCCTTGGCAACGACATCTTCCGCGCGCGCACGGTCGGCGTCGGCAAGCTGCCCGTGGATGTCGCCCAAGCCTACGGCGTCTCCGGCCCGATCGCCCGCGCCAGCGGCCTCGACTTCGACCTGCGCCGCGACGAGCCCTACCTCGCCTACCCGTCGCTGTTCGCACCCGGCGGCCCCGGGCGGGTGGTGACCCGATCCGACGGCGACTGCTTCTCGCGACTGAGCTGCCTGGCCGAGCAGATCGCGGTCTCGCTCGACCTGGCCACGGCCTGCATCGAGGAGCTGCGGGCGCTGCCCCAGGGGCCGATCAACCTCAAGCTGCCCAAGGTGCTCAAGGCTCCCGAGGGCCACACGTACGCGTGGACGGAGAACCCGCTCGGCATCAACGGCTATTACCTGGTGTCCCGCGGCGAGAAGACGCCCTGGCGGCTCAAGCTGCGCTCCGCGTCGTTCAACAACATCGCCGCGCTGCCCGAGATCGTGGGCGGGGCCCTGCTGGCCGATCTTGTCGCGATCCTGGGGTCGATGTTCTTCGTCGTGGGAGATATAGACAAATAGGCGTCATTTGGGCGGCATCAGCTCGCCCACCGGGAGCGGCACCGCCAGCGTGTTGCCGGCCGGCGCCAGCGGGCAGGTCCACAGCGGGCTGTAGGCGCAGGACGGGTTGTAGGCGAAGTTGAGGTCGACGACCAGCCAGCCGTCGCGCACGTCGCCGCCGAGGTCGGCGCCCTTGACCGTGTCGAGCAGGTAGCGCCCGCCGCCGTAGGTGCGGCTGCCCGCGAGCGCGTCCTTGACCGGCACGAACACCCCGCCGCCGTAGGACTCGAGCCACCACACGTCGAGGTCGCCGACCGACGGAAGGTGCAGCATGCCGACCCGGGTGAACGGCACCACACCGTCGGTCGTGGTCGGCACCTCCCAGCGGACTGGCTCGACCTCGAAGTCAACGGCAACCTCGAAGCGGAACTTTGGCTGATAGTCCCCGATGTCCGCGCCGCGGAACGACTCCCGCTCGTCGACGGGGATCGGCGTGGCGGGATGAGCCGCTAACAGCTCGTCCCGCCCCGCCCGCCATTGCGCATGCGCCTCCGCCGGATCCGACATCGCGCGGATCGCCGCGTAGTGCGCGAACACCCGACGCCGCCAGTCGGCGACCGCCAATGCGTAGGCGCCGCCGCCCGGCTCCGCCAGACCGTCGCTCACAACGCCCTCAGAGCAGACCCTTGTCCTCGAGGTAGGCCTGTGCCACGTCGGCAGGCTGCATGCGCTCGGCGTCGACCTGCAGGTTGAGCATCGCAAGATCCTCGGTGGTCAGCACGTCGGCGAGCTGGTTGAGCGCGTCGGCAACCTCGGGAGCGCCTGCTGACTCCGTGTTGACGAATGGCACGAGGTTGTCGGCAAGCTGCAGCCCCTTGTCGTCCTCGAGCAGGACAAGACCGAACTGGTCGAGCGTGCCGTCGGTGGTGCCAACGAGGCCGAGCTGCACCGTACCGTCCTGCACGGCCTGCTTGGTCTGCGTGGTGCCGAAGCCGAGTGGCTCGACCTGCGTGATGTTCAGCCCGTAGGTCTGCTCGAGGCCGATCTCGCAGAACGGCCGGTCCGGGCACTCCTCGGTCGCTGCAAGCACGAGTGGCTGACCCAGGGCTGCGAGATCGGAGAGTGTCGTCAGATTGTTCTGTTGGGCGAATTCCTGCGTGACAGCGAAGCCGTTGGCGTCGATCGCTTCTGCCGGATCGAGCACCGTGAGCCCGTGTGCCTCCGCGATCGGTGTGACGACTGCCACCGTCGCCGCCGCATCGCTCGTCGCGATGGTCGGCGCGTCTGGGCCGTTGTCCGCGTGATTGAGGAACTCGGTCATAGTTGCCAAGTACTCAGGTACGACGTCAATGTCGCCGCTTTCGAGCGCCGGCTCGTAGAGCTCGCGGTTGTCGACCGACTGGACAGTCACGGTATAGCCGGCGTCCTCAAGCAGCAGCTTGTACATCTCCTGCATGACGAGCATCTCGGTAAAGTTGGCACCCCCAACTGTGAGGTCGCCACTGGCACTGCCGGTGGTCTCACCGCCGGTAGTGGTGTCGTCATCGTCGTCGTTACCGCCGCATGCGGCGAGGGTGAGAACGAGCCCTACGGTGAGGGCAATCGGGGTCTTGCGCAGTGACATTCTCATTGGCGGCACACCGCCTTCCTGGTCCGCCTTCTGTGTCCCGTGCCGCGACTGCGGTCACGCGTGTCCGGCGAGCACCTCGGGGCACCCGCGCTTGCACCAGTCAACTCCCGTCGTCTGACAGATTCATCCGCTAGGAAGATCACGAATCCGCAACAGAGCCGACAGCCGGGTTGAGGCCCCTGGCCCGACGCCGCCGCGTCCGCTCCCGCGGCACCGGATCGAGCACGCGCTGTAGCAACCCGAACAAGCCTTCGACGACGAGTGCATAGAGAGCAACGAGGATCGCGCCGGCCAGGACCTGATCGTTGTCCTGGCGGCCGAAACCGTTGGTGATGATCCGGCCGAGTCCCGGACCGGCGACGACCGCGGCAATGGTGGCCGTGGCGACGACCTGCACGGCCGCGATCCGTACGCCGTTCATCATGAGCGGTGTCGCGAGCGGCAGCTCGACATCTCGCACGAGCTGTCCGCCATTCATCCCCATGCCGCGCGCGGCTTCCACAACGTCGCGATCCACCTCACGCATGCCCACGTACGTGTTCGTGAGCATCGGGGGGATGGCAAACAGCACGAGCGCGATGACCGTGGCAATAGTCCGTTGCTCGTTGGTAGTGCCGATGAGGAGGATCAGGATCACGACAATCGCGAAGACCGGCACGGCCCGCCCGATGTTCGACACCTGGATGGCGAGCGTTCCGCCACGGCCGATATGGCCGAGCACAACAGCGATCGGAATAGCCAAGAGCGCGGCCACGAGGAGTGCGAGGCCCGAAATGTAGGTGTGCTCCCAGAGCCGCTGAGCAATGCCCTCCGGCCCGCTCCAGTTGGCTTCGTCAGTCAGCCAGTCCCACGCACCCGTCAGCTGGTCCATGCTCAGCCCTCCCTTCGGCGCCACGGCGTCATGCCGCGCTGAAGCGCGAGAAGCAGCAGGTCGGCGATCAGCGCTAGCACGACGCAAAGCACCGACGCCGTGAACACCTCGGCCCGGAAGTTGCTGCGATAGCCGCGATAGATGGCGTTTCCGAGGCCCCCGAAACCGATGATGGCTCCGACTGTCGTGAGCGCGACTGCGGACACCGTCGCTACGCGTAACCCGGCGAAGATGGTGGGCAGTGCGAGGGGAAGCTCGATGCGCAGCAGCAGCCGTCCGGCGCCATAGCCCATGCCACGCGCGGCTTCCACGGCCTCGGCGGGTACGGAGCGAAGGCCGGCAAGCACTGTGCGCACGAGGATGACCAGCGAGTAGATCGTGATCCCGATGATGACCGTCTCGATCGTCAGGCCAGTCCAAGGGTTCAACAGAGCGAACAGCGCCAGCGACGGGATGGTGTACAGAATCGTGGATGTGCCGAGCACGGGGCCTTCGAACACGGTCCACCTGCGGATGAGCAGTGCCAGCGGCAGCGAGACAGCCAGCGCGATGACGATGGAAACCACGGTGATGTAGATGTGCTCGCTGAGCATGTCTCGCAGGTCGTCGCTGCGCGTCTCCACGTATTCCCAGCAGACCCACTCATTGCGCACCAGGCACGAGTCGGAAAGGCTGGCCGCATGGACGAGCACGACACAGACCGTACCGAAGATGTAATGGTGCGGCTCGACCGCGTCTCCAAGAAGTACGACGATGGCACGGTCGCAGTGCATGAGATCTCGTTGGACGTGCCGCGAGGCTCGCTCGTCATCCTGGTCGGACCGTCCGGCTGCGGAAAGACGACGACGCTCAAGATGGTCAACCGTCTCGTGGAGCCGACGTCCGGGTCCATCGTCGTCGACGGGCGCGATGTCATGAAGTCCAACCCGGTAGACATGCGCCGCAGCATGGGTTACGTCATCCAGCAGGTCGGCCTCTTCCCGCACCGCACGATCCTCGACAACGTCGCCACCGTCCCGGAACTGCTTGGTTGGTCGAAGGCGCAGCGGCGCGCGCGAGCCGGTGAGCTGCTCGAGCTGGTGGGACTGGATCCCGGTGTGTACGGAAAGCGCTACCCGCATGCGCTCTCGGGCGGGCAGCGCCAACGCGTCGGCGTGGCACGGGCGCTCGCCGCCGACCCGCCCGTGCTCTTGATGGACGAGCCATTCAGTGCCGTCGACCCGATCGTGCGCGACCAGCTCCAGGAGGAGTTCCTTCGGCTGCAGGCCGAGGTCAGCAAGACCATCCTTTTCGTCACGCACGACATCGAGGAGGCCGTACGCCTCGGTGACCGCATCGCGGTGTTGCGGCAGGGCGGCTACCTAGAGCAGTACGACTCCCCCGCGACGATCCTCGGCGCCCCGGCGACGCCGTTCGTGGCCGAGTTCGTGGGCGCTGACCGCGGCCTCAAGCGACTCTCGGTCACGCAGACCACTGAGAGTGACTTGGAGCATCCGCCGGTCGTGCGGGCGACCGACTCCCTTGACGACGCGGCTCGCGTGATGGCCGAGGCGCGCAGCCGATGGGCAGTCGTGCTCGACGAGCACGGCGGGCTGGCCGGCTGGGTCGGTCGGGACATGCTCGACGGTTCCGGCGTCGTCCGTGACCGGGCTAAGCGGATGGACGCCTGGGTGCTGCTCGGCGACTCACTCAAAGTTGCGTTCGGCGAGATGCTGCAGTGGGACGCCGGTTGGATCGCGGTGCTCGATCCGAAGGACCAGCGATATCTCGGGGTGCTCACACCCAACACACTGCACATCGCGCTGCGCCGCTCGATCGACGCCGACGCTCGGGGGGTCGAGCCGTCTGAGGTGGCGGTGGAGACGGTCGCGGAGGCGTGAGATTGCGGCTGTGGCACTGAGTAGCACCGAGGTGTGTGGCCGTCCTAGCGGACGGTCCTCGACTCATTTCCACGTCAGCCGTCCCGTCGGGGCGGCTGTTCTTGTATCTGCGCCCTCCGTCAGACGACCGGAGCTGCTCGCCGAGCGCATCACGACGTACCGCGAGCTCAAAGCGATGACCGCCGACTGCATCATCAGCCCGCTCGCGGCCGGTGCAGGAGCGGTACGGCTCACTCATGGCTGAACCAGCGTAGTTGGCCCGCGTCCTCGCAGATGGCGCTGCCCGGGCCAGCCTGGTGGCTGGGCAGGTCCTCGATCGTGTCCGCGCGGCAGTCGGACTCATCTAGCCCGTGGGTCACACCGGCTGAGGCTGGACAAGGGCGGTCCGGAGGTCCTTTGCGTCTGCCGGGCCCGACCCCAGCAGATACCAAGCGACGCGGCCGTGTCACCCCGGCGTCGGGCTCGATTCCCCGATCGCTGTCAGGCCCCGCGGAGGTGGGGTCTAGCCGCGCAGGGCCGGCCGGATGTGCAGGCCGGCCTCGGGGTCGACGACGACCTCCTGCGACGCAGCGACGCCGTCGGCGAGCAGGTCGGCGTCGACGGGCACGGAGCGCTTGAGGAGCGCGAGGCCGATCGGCCCGAGCTCGAAATGGCGCGCGCTCGATCCGACGAAACCCACCTCGCGGCCGTCGAGCGTCACCGGAGCGCCGCGCGCCGGCAGCCGGTCGACCGACCCATCGAGGTGCAGCATCACGAGCCGCCGCGGCGGGCGCCCGAGGTTGTGCACGCGGGCGACGGTCTCCTGACCGCGGTAGCAGCCCTTGTCGAGGTGCACGGCAGCCGGGATCCAGCCCAGCTCGTTGGGGATCGACCGGTGGTCGGTGTCGATGCCGAGCCGCGGCGCGTGGGCCTCGATGCGCAAGGCCTCGTAGGCCAGCAGACCCGCAGGCGGGCCGAACCGCTCGACGGCCTCGGCGAGCTCGGCGCGGGGCACCAGGACCTCCCGGCCGAGCCGCGAAGCCGTCATCCCCGCTGCGGCTCGAACACGACCGCCCACTCATCCGTCACGTCGGCGACCTCTACCTGCATGAGGAAGCGCATCTTGTCGAGGAACTCGGCGAGCGCGGGCGCCATCCCCGGCTCAACGGTCGCCCACACGGCCTCGCCATCGTCGACCAGCCGCATGTGGTGCTCGACGTGCCCGTTGGGCGACAGGATCAGCGCCTCGGTCCGGACTCCGGGTGCGAGCTGCTCGACCTGCTGCGTGGTGATCGAGTGCAGGTAGGCGAGCCGGTCGGGTCCGGCGATCCGTACGACGCCGCGATGGGAGAGGTCCACGAACCCGACCCCCGACGCCAGCTGGCGCTGCTCCTTCATCGGGTCGCCGTAGTGCGCCGCAACGCCCGCGTCGGGCTCATCGGCCGCGACTGCGCCGGGCAACGCCAAGAGAGGCGACGAGTAGGAGGTCACGTCTACGACGGTAGCCCGCTCGGCTGCGCCTGCGCTGCGCCCAAGCAGTCGGCGCAGGTGCCGAACACCGTGAGATGCGGCACGTCGGCGTCGAATCCGTACGACTTGTCGACCGCCCCCACCAGGGTGTCCGCGACCGAGGTCGGTGCCTCGGTGACCCGTCCGCAGGTCCGGCACACGAGGTGCACGTGCTCTGGCTCGTCGCTCGAGTGGTAGACGGGCGCACCGTGGCCGAGGTGCGCGTGCGCGACGAGTCCGAGCTCCTCGAGCAGGTCGAGGGTGCGGTAGACGGTCGACAGGTTGATCCCGCGCGCGGTGCGCTGGACATAGTCGAGGACAGCCTCGGGCGTGGAGTGGTGCAGGTCGCGCACGGCGGCCAGGACCAGCTCGCGCTGCGGCGTGAGCCGATAGCCCCGCTCGCGCAGCGTCGCTCGCCAGTCCTGCTCAGTCACGCGGTCGAGTCTAGGTCGGGGCTCGTTCAGGAGAGCGGCTCGACGCCCACCCGAGCCGTGTCGGAGCCGGCGACGCGCTCCAGCTCGGCCGAGATGTGCGGCTGCAGGGACTCCCCCATGGCAGCCATCTCGAAGACCCAGAACAGCTTGCTCTGCACGAGGCCGTAGAGCCGGTGCCCGGCCCGGTAGTCCTTCGCGGTCTCGGTCTTGAGCACCCCGCGGGTCGCGAGCTCGATCTTGGCGGGCTCGACTGTGCCGAGGTAGATCTCCACGATGCCGGTGGGGTGGGTCAGGACGACCTCGATGGCGCCGTCCGGCTGCGGCCGCCAGTAGCCGGTTTCGGTCGCGAGCGGCCGCCCGAGTGCACCCTCGTCGGAGAGCGCCCAGCTGCGCGACTCGTACGACAGGAACGGCTTGTCGGGCACGTACGTGAACTCGATCTCCTGCCCGAACCGGAACGCCTCGATCGTCGGATAGTCGCCGACCCCCGGCCCCTGCCACCTCCCGAGCAACCAGGAGATCGGCACGCAGTCCGGATGCAGGTCGGACGGGATCTCGATCAGCTCTGCCCCTTGTAGAGCCGATAGACGACGAAGCCTGCGAACCAAACGACCGTCGAGCGCGACGACGATGAGCAGGCCGGTGAAGAAGACCTCGAGCACGGCTGGAGTCTAACCAGCCCTAAGGTCGGCGCATGGCACGCAGTCTTGTCGTAAAGGTCACAGCCGGCTCCGACGCGCCGGAGCGCTGCTCGCAGGCGTTCACGGTCGCGGCCACGGCCGCCGCCTCCGGGGTGGACGTCTCGCTCTGGCTCACCGGTGAGTCGGCCTGGTTCGCGTTGCCGGGCCGCGCAGCGGAGTTCGAGCTGCCGCACGCCGCGCCGCTGCCCGACCTGCTCGACGCGGTGCTGGCGGCGGGGCGGGTGACGCTGTGCACGCAGTGCGCCGCGCGGCGGGACATCGGGGCAGGCGACGTCATCGACGGCGTACGGATCGCAGGCGCTGCGGTCTTCGTGGAGGAGTCGCTCGCCGAAGGGGCGCAAGCGCTCGTCTACTGAGCGGCGCCGAGGACCTCGATGGTGCCGACGGCGATGGTGTTGCGCGGGCCCTCGGCCGAGCTGAGCACCTCCATCGTGACCTGCGTGCTGGTCAGCGGACCCGGCGTCTCGATGCGCTGCACGTCACGGTTGTCGGGTGCCGGGTCGAGCTCCTGCTCCAGGCTCACCCCGTTGTCAAAGGTCCAGCGCACCTTGGTCAGCCGCCGGTTCTCTGCGTAGCGGTCGGTGCCGTCCGCCGGATCGGTCTTGGCGTAGCCGGGCACGATGCCGAGCCCGCTGACCTGCGCCGCGGCGCCGAGGTCGATCGTGAGCGTCTGCCCGACCCCGTCGCCGGGGCAGCGCCAAGCAGTCGACACGTCGGCGTCGATCGCGAGCATCGGTGCGTACGACACCGTCGCGCCGGTTGCGTCGCGCCCGTCCTGCTGCTGGCAGGTGGCTGTCGCGCCGACCGGCGTGAGCGGCGACGCGTTGGCGCCCGCGGTTGCGGCCGGGCTCTTGCGGCCCTCCCCACCCCCGTTGACCGTGGCGGCCGCGGCACCGACGGTGAAACCCACGATCGCCGCGCCACCGAACAGCGCGATCGCGACAGGCCGGGTCACTGGCAGCTGAGGCAGGCGTACAGGCACCGGGACACTGTACGGAACCAGCGGCGCATGCGACAGACCCGCACGAAACGGGCTCGCCTCCCACGCCGCTGGGGCGCCCCCGCACCGCCCGAGCGGCGTTGGGGCGCCCCAGTGCGCGCGCGCCGGCGCTAGCCGACCGAGACCTCCAGCTCCGCGACCGCCCCGCGCTCAGCGATGACCGCCCGGTCGACGCTGGTCGCGCGTGGCGCGAGGGTGCGTACGGTCCACTCGCCGGGTGCCGCGAAGAACCGGAACTGGCCGGCCGCGCTCGTGGGCACCTCGGCGGTGAACTCGCCGCCCTTGTCGAGCAGGCGCACATATGCCCCACCGACCGGGCTGCCGTCACGCAGGACGACGCCCTGGATCACCGCCTCCTTGGTGAGGTCGATGCCGTCGGTGGAGACGCCTCCCGTGGTTGCTCCGCACATCGGTCAGGCCCCCGTCGCGGTGCCGGGCTCGTCGCCCACGACAACGGGTACACCGACGAGGGAGCCGTACTCGGTCCACGAGCCGTCGTAGTTCTTGACGTTTGGCTGGCCGAGCAGCTCGTGCAGGACGAACCACGTGTGCGCCGAGCGCTCGCCGATGCGGCAGTAGGCGATCGTGTCCTTCGACAGGTCGACGCCCGCATCCTGGTAGAGCGTGCGTGAGCTCGGTGTCGCTCTTGAACGTGCCGTCGTCGTTGGCCGACTTGGACCAGGGGATGTTCAGTGCGGTCGGTACGTGGCCGCCGCGCTGCGCCTGCTCCTGCGGCAGGTGCGCCGGGGCGAGCAGGCGTCCGGCGTACTCGTCCGGCGAGCGCACGTCGACGAGGTTCTTGGCGCCAATGGAGGCGACCACCTCGTCGCGGAACGCGCGGATCGAGGAGTCGGCCTCGCTCGCGGAGTAGGTCGTCGCCGCGCGCTGCACGGCTTCGTCGGTGAGCTCGCGGGAGTCGAGCTCCCACTTCTTGCGTCCGCCGTCGAGCAGGCGTACGTCGCCGTGGCCGTACAGCTTGAAGTACCAGTACGCGTACGCAGCGAACCAGTTGTTGTTGCCGCCGTAGAGGACGACCGTGTTGTCGTTGCCGATGCCGCGGCCCGAGAGGAGCTGCTCGAACGCGGCCTTGCCGATGAAGTCGCGGCGGACCGGGTCTTGCAGGTCCGCCTTCCAGTCGAGCTTGACGGCGCCACGGATGTGGCCCTTGTCGTAGGCGCTGGTGTCCTCGTCGACCTCGACGAGCACGATGTTGGGATCATCGAGATGCTGCTCCACCCAGTCGGCGGAGACGAGAACCTGCTCTCGGCTCATGTGGCGTGACCTCCTCGGTCAAAGTTCAGGGATGCGGGTACGCGGTGTGCGCACAGGGTGGTGCGCTGATCACGGGCGGGTAGGCAGGAGGCGGTGCCGGCATCGGCCGGGCACGGGCGGAGACGAGCCGTGGTGTCAGGGGCTCGGAGGCCGACGCGCCTGCCTTAGTGCATGCGACAGAGCATGGCCGCGACGCGACACAGGTCGATCGCGCGGCGCTTGGTGAGCTCGGTCGTTGGCATGGCGAGGACTCTAGGAAGCGATCTCCGCCCATGTCTTCCGGCGTCCACATCCTGAGATTGGTGTCTCACCTAGCGGCTGCCACGCGTCTCGCATTGCGGGACAATCAGCCGATCAGCCGACCATGATCCGGCCCACGACGTACGAGACAGGGGCCGCGAGGCATAACGGCAGCGACGCGCGGAGCAACACCTCCGCCGTCCCGCCGACGCCGGGTCGCCGCCGCTTGCGCCGCCCGCCCCGCGGTGCCGGCACCCCGCCCGGCAGCGCCTCCTCGACGACATCCTCGGCGATGCGGTCGACCACGCCGAACGCGACGACTGCAAGCAGTGCAGCGAATGCCCCCACGGCAATCACGTTGATCGGCTCGGCCGCATCGGCCACGACATCGAGCCCACCGACCAATGCGGCGGCACCCGCGGCGACCAGCACGGCGAGCGTGCGGATGAGCGCGCGTGACCCCGGCAACGCCTCGACCAGCCCCGCGACGCCGACGGCGGCGGCCGCGATGCCGAGCGAGACCGTGCCATCGGGCGCAGTGCGCAGCGCGACCCAGCCGACCAGGAGGCCGGCGAGGATCACGGCGGTCGTCGTGAGACTCAGCGATTCCACGAGCTGGTCACGGTCGCGGCGGCCAAGCTCGACCGCGAACGCGCCAAGCATTGCCAGGCCGAGCACGACCGCCATCGCACCCCAGTCCGGCGCCGTGTCGGCGCGAATGACAACCACGCAGGAGACGCCTCCGACGACAAGGGCGAGCGCCGCGGCGGCGCGGGCCCCCGGCACCCGGACGATGCCCGAGATGGCCAGCAGAAGGAGCGCTTGCACGAGGAAGACCGCAGCAGCCAGCACCCACTCCCCGGCTGCCGACGCGAGGAGCAGCAGCCCGGAGAGCCCCGCGGCGAGCAGTGCTGGCACGGCAGCGATCTTAGGGTTGCCGGATCGGCGTGCCCCGGCGGCGTCTCGGACTGTGGGCGCATCGGTCTCGGTTTGTGACCCAACCGGAACAGCCCAGTGACTTGGCGAGAGGCCCTCAGCCGCCGCGCGAACGGCGGCAGCACCTCCACCTCGGACCCCTCCCGGAGAATCACCGTCGCAGGGTCACGCTTGCCGACCGGGTCGCCGTCGACGATGAACGAGCACACGCCGAGCACCTGTCCGAATCGTGGGACGTCCCGTCGTGTGAACCGTACGATTTCGAGGACGTCGGCAAGCGTCTCGACATTTGCCTCCACCCGCTCCTCGGATGCGCCGGCGGCCGCCCGCGCCGCGGCCCAGTAACGCACGGTCACAACGGTCATTCAGGACCACCAGCCCGATTGCAGGAATGCAACAGACACGCCGCTGTCATGTCCGTTATCCTTCCAAGTCATAGAGGACCCGGGCAGTGTTGCCCCCGGGTCCTTCGCGGTTTAGCACGACCGAGCGTCCACCCTGGAGGTGGCATGAGCACTCTCTTGCTGCTCACCAACGCGCTGCAGCCCTCCGCCGAGGTGCTGCCCGCTCTTGGCCTGCTTCTCCACCAGGTGCGCGTCGCGCCGGCTGAGGCGTCCGCCCTGCTCGATGCTCCACCCTGCGATGCGGTCCTCGTCGACGGCCGCCGAGAGCTCGCCCAAGCGCGCAGCCTGACCCGCCTGCTGCGCACCACCGGCATGGACGTACCCATGCTGCTTGTCGTCACCGAGGGCGGTCTCACCGCCGTCGCCAACGACTGGGGCGTCGACGACGTGCTGCTCGACACCGCGGGCCCGGCCGAGGTCGAGGCGCGGCTGCGACTCGCGGCCGGGCGGCTCGCCGCGGCTCGCACCGACGACGGATCGACAGAACTGATCCGCTCCGGCGACCTGATGGTCGACGAGGCGACCTACACGGCCAAGGTCGACGGTCGCACGCTCGACCTGACGTTCAAGGAGTTCGAGCTCCTCAAATACCTCGCGCAGCACCCCGGCCGCGTCTTCACCCGCGCGCAGCTGCTCCAGGAGGTGTGGGGCTACGACTACTTCGGCGGCACCCGCACGGTCGACGTCCACGTGCGCCGCCTGCGGGCCAAGCTCGGCCCTGATCACGAGCAGCTCATCGGCACTGTGCGCAACGTGGGTTACCGGTTCGTCGTCCCCTCGCGGGAGATCACCCCCCCGCTGCCCGAGCCGCGCGTCGCGGGTGACCTCACAATCTCAGAGTGACCCAGGAGCCAGCTCCCCCCGTAGCGATCACCGCGGCCGCAACCTTGCCGCCGAGCCAGGTAGCCGCGGTGCGCCGGCTGTTGGACGCGGCGACCGAGGCTGACGGCGTACGGCCGGTCTCGGAGCACGCCCTGCTGCACCTGCAGCACGGCGGCGACCACGACGCCGCCACCAACCTGTTGGCCAAGCTGCTCGACGGCACGCTGGTCGGCTACGCACACCTCGATGTCGCCGACCAGCGCGAAGGCCCTGTCGCCGAGCTCGTGGTCCATCCCGCGCACCGCCGCCGCGGGTATGCCAAGGCGCTCGTCGTCGCGATCGACAAGCAGATCACCGACCCGCGATTGCGGCTATGGGCGCACGGCGACCGGGAGGGCGCGGCGGCCTACGCCCGGTCCGCCGGCTACATCCGGCAAAGGGCCCTTTGGCAGATGCGGAGATCACTGCAGGCGCCGCTCGACGAGCCGACGACTCCCGGACGGCGTACGGGTGGAGCCGTTTCGCCCTGGAGTAGATGACGAAGCGTGGGTAGCCATCAACGCGCGGGCGTTCGCCGACCACCCCGAGCAGGGACAACTGACGCTCGACGACCTGCACCAACGGATGGCCGAGCCGTGGTTCGACCCGGCCGGGTTCTTCTTGGCCTGGCGGTCCGATGAGCTGATCGGGTTCCACTGGACCAAGGTGCACCCCGGCTCCGCCCAGGAGCGCGAGCCGATCGGTGAGATCTACGTCCTCGGGGTGGACCCGTCCGCCCAGGGCCTGGGACTGGGCAAGTCGCTGGCATTGGTCGGCCTGCACCACCTGCGCGATCGTGGGCTGAGCCAGGCCATGTTGTACGTCGACGAGTCGAACGCTGCGGCCATCCGCACGTACACCGCTCTCGGCTTCGTCCAATGGGAGGTCGACATCGTCTACGCCCGACCTGGGGCGCCGACCGAGCTGATCTGAGACGCTAGGCGGGACGCAATCCTCAGTTCACCGGGCGGTGGGACGATTTCGGCATGAGCACGAGCACCACGGCCAGCACGAGTGGCGCACAGACCGACCTCCCCGAGGACCGGTACCTCGATCGGGAGCTGTCCTGGCTGGCCTTCAACAACCGGGTGCTCGAGCTGGCCGAAGACCCAGACATCCCGTTGCTGGAGCGGGCGAAGTTCTGCGCGATCTTCTCCAGCAACCTCGACGAGTTCTTCATGGTCCGGGTGGCCGGCCTCAAGCGTCGCATCGCGGCCGGCGTCGCCGTGCGGGCTGCCAGCGGGATGCTCCCCCGCGAGGTCCTCGAAGCCACCTGGAGCCGCACGCGCGAGCTCACGCAGCGACAGTCTCGCCTCGTCGAGCAAGACCTGCTGCCGGCCCTCAGCAAGGAGGGCATCGAGATCCTGCGCTGGGACGAGCTCGAGGCTGATGAGCAGGACCACTTCACTCAGCTGTTCCGGCAACGCATCTTCCCGGTGCTGACACCCCTCGCCGTCGATCCCGCGCACCCGTTCCCCTACATCTCCGGTCTCTCGCTCAACCTCGCCGTCGTTGTCCGCAACCCCGTCGGCGGCAGCGAGCACTTTGCGCGGGTCAAGGTGCCGCCGGTGCTCGACCGCTTCCTCGCGGTCAGCGAGAGCAGGTTTGTGCCTCTGGAAGACGTCATCGCCGCCCACCTGCCGTCGCTGTTCCCCGGCATGGAAGTGCTGCAGCATCACATGTTCCGCGTCACTCGCAACGAGGACGTCGAGGTCGAAGAGGACGACGCGGAGAACCTGCTGACCGCCATGGAGCGCGAGCTCATGCGGCGGCGGTTCGGTCCGCCGGTGCGGCTCGAGGTCGAAGACTCCATGGACCCGCACGTCCTCGAGCTGCTCGTCCGCGAGCTGGGTGTCAGTCCGCAGGAGGTCTTCTACCTCCCCAGTCCGCTAGACCTCACCGGGTTGTTCGTCATCGCCGAGCTCGACCGCGCCGAGCTCAAGTACCGCGCGTTTCTGCCGCGCACGCATCGCGACCTGCCCGACATCGAGTCGGCGTCGGCGCCTGACATGTTCGCGGCAATCCGCAAGGGCGACATCCTGCTGCACCACCCCTACGACTCGTTCTCCACCAGCGTGCAGCGGTTCATCGAGCAGGCGGCAAACGACCCGCAGGTCCTGGCCATCAAGCAGACGCTCTATCGCACCAGCGGTGACTCCCCCATCGTCGACGCGCTGGTGGAGGCGGCCGAGCAAGGCAAGCAGGTGCTCGTGCTCGTGGAGATCAAGGCGCGCTTCGACGAGCAGGCCAACATCAGCTGGGCCCGCAAGCTCGAGCAGGCCGGCTGCCACGTGGTCTACGGGCTCATCGGTCTCAAGACGCACTGCAAGCTCGCGATGGTGGTGCGCAGCGAGACTGACGGGTTGCGTCGCTACGTGCACGTCGGCACGGGCAACTACCACCCCAAGACCGCGCGACTGTACGAGGATATGGGGCTGCTGACGACCGACCCCGAGGTCGGCGATGACGTAGCCAACTTGTTCAACCAGCTCTCCGGCTACTCCAACCGCACCAACTACAAGCGGCTACTCGTGGCGCCACAAGGGGTCCGGCGCGGCTTGATCGAGCGGATCGAGCACGAGATCGAGCACCACCAGGCTGGTCGGCCCGCCAGCATCCGATTCAAGATCAACAGTATCGTCGACGAGGCCACCACCGATGCGCTCTACCGTGCCTCGCAGGCCGGGGTGCCGGTCGACATCTGGGTCCGCGGCATCTGCTCGCTACGGCCCGGCGTGCCGGGGCTGTCGGAGACGATCCGAGTACGGAGCATCCTCGGCCGCTTCCTCGAGCACTCAAGGGTGTTCACCTTTGCCGGCGGCGGCAAGCCGGAGTACTGGATCGGCTCGGCCGACCTGATGCACCGCAACCTGGACCGGCGCGTCGAGGCGATGGTGCAGCTGGTTAAGCCCGACCAAGGTGCTGAGATCGACGGCCTGTTCGACCTGGCCTTCGACGAGGGCACGTCGTCCTGGCACCTGCGTCCCGATGGTCACTGGACGCGACATCACCGCGACGCCGACGGCAACCCCCTGCGCGACCTGCAGGAAACCCTCATCGACCGCCATCAGCGCCGCCGGGCCGTGGCGTGATCCTCGCCGCCGGCGCGGTCCTGTGGCGGGACGACCACGACGGCAGGCTCGAGTTCTGTGTTGTCCATCGCCCCAAGTACGACGACTGGTCGCTGCCCAAGGGAAAGCTGAACCCCGGTGAGCACGTGCTCGCGGCCGCCGTGCGTGAGGTGAAGGAAGAGACGGGGCACACGGTCGCGCTGGGCCGGCCACTGCCTACCCAGGAGTACGAGGTCGCGGGCGAGCCTAAGCGCGTCTACTACTGGGCAGCTCGCGCCGACGAGCAGGCCGGGGAATGGCCCGGCACCAAGGAGATCGACCGGATCGAGTTTCTGCCCGCGGAGCAGGCGATCGCCCGGTTGACCCGTGAGAACGACGCCGACCTCGTACGTCTCCTCGCCGCCGACCCTGAGCCGACCCAGACCATGATCTTCCTGCGGCACTCAACCGCCCTGCCGCGGGAGTCCTGGAGTGGGCCGGATCGCGACCGGCCGTTGTCGCCGGCGGGACGTGCCGAGGCGGAGGCGCTCGTGCCGCTGCTCGCGGCTTACGGCATCCGCACTGTCGTCACATCCGACGCGGTCCGCTGTGTGCAGACAGTTGAGCCGTACGCTCGCGCGACTGGCGCATCCGTGACCGCCGACCGGCGCCTCGCGGAAGACGGGCAGGGCGCAGCTGACGGGCAGGGCGCGGTCGACGTCGTCGCCGAGCTGTGGTCCCAGCCGGCGGCTCTTGCTGTGCACGCATCGCCCGGTGCTGCCCGCCCTCATCGGGTTCGCTTTGCGGTCGGCCCTGGACGAGCCACTGCATCCCAGCGACTTCCTGGTGATCCACCACCGCAACAGCGACCTCGTGGCGGTCGAGCGGCACACCCCGGCGGCAATGGCCCTAACTGAGGACCGATGACCCGTCATTCGAGCCCGCCGTTCACACAATCGCAATCATTCGGCTCGCCACTTGTCAGCATCTGATCTTCCCTCGTTCACCTGTGATTAACCCATTTCGGACCGCGGTGTCACCGACTCTCCCTAACGTCGCCGCGACAACACAGGACGACCTTGTCCCACGAAAGGACATTTCAGGTGAATCCCAGCACGATGCGTCGACGCATGCTGCCGTTGGTTGGCGCCACGGCCGTCGCTCTGGTGCTCGCGGCCTGCGGCGGCGATGACGACGACAGCGACACGAGCAGCGGTGGCGAGAACCTGAGCGGCACCGTAGTCATCGACGGCTCGAGCACCGTCGCTCCGCTAACCACGGTCGCCGCCGAGCTCTTCATGGCCGAGAACCCCGACGTCAACGTCACCGTCGGCACTTCCGGCACTGGTGGCGGCTTCGAGAAGTTCTGCGCCGGCGAGACCGACATCTCCGACGCCTCCCGCGCCATCGAGGATGACGAGACCGCCGCCTGCGAGTCGGCGGGCATCACGTTCGACGAGTTCTCGATCGCCAACGACGCCCTGACCGTCGTCACCAACAGCGAGAACGACTGGGCCAGCGATCTGACGGTCGAGCAGCTCAACATGATGTGGGCACCGGACTCGACGGTCTCCAACTGGAACCAGGTCGACCCATCGTTCCCCGACCAGCCGCTCACGCTCTTCGGCCCGGGCACTGACTCCGGCACGTTCGACTACTTCACCGGCGCCATCAACGGTGAGGAAGGTGCCTCGCGCACCGACTACAACGCGTCTGAGGACGACAACGTCATCGTCCAGGGTGTGCAGGGCGACACGGGTGCGTTGGGTTACTTCGGCTTCAGCTACTACGAGGAGAACGCCGACACGCTCAACGCTGTCACGATCGACGGAGTCGAGCCGAGCGCCGACACGGTGCAGGATGGCACCTATACCCCGCTCGGGCGGCAGCTGTTCATCTACCCGTCCGCACAGGCCCTCGCCGACAAGCCCGAGGTCGAGGCGTTCGTCGAGTTCTACATCCAGAACATCGACCAGATCGTCGAAGAGGCCGGCTTCATCGCCCTCAACGACACCCAGAAGGAGGAGCTCCAGGCCGCCTTCGACGAGTTGGTCGGCTGAGCGGGCTCACGTCGTGACCTCCACGACCTCCGCTTCCGGCGCAGGGGTGACCCTGCGCCGGAAGCGCCCGCGATACGGCGAAAAGGTCATCGAGGCAGTTCTTTTCCTCGCTGCTCTGGTGTCGATCGTCACGACTTTCGCCATCGTCATTGCGATTGCGGGTCCGACGATCGAGTTCTTCCGCGAACCAGCGGTGTCGTTCTGGGACTTCATCACCGGCACGACGTGGACACCGCTTTTTGCTGAAGCGCAACAGGAGTTCGGTGTCCTAGCTCTCGTCTCGGCGACGATCACGACCACCGTTATCGCACTTCTCGTCGCCGTCCCGCTCGGGCTCGGCGCAGCGATTTATCTTGCGGAGTACGCGAAGCCCGGAACGCGCAAGATCATCAAACCGATTCTCGAGATCCTTGCCGGTATACCGACCGTTGTCTTCGGCTTCTTCGCGCTCTCGTACATCAATCCTGAGCTCACCCAGCGGATCTTCAGCAGCGTCGGAGCCTTCAGCATGCTGACTGCCGGCGTCGTCATGGGTTTCATGATCATCCCCACGGTTGCATCACTGTCCGAAGACGCCATGTCGGCGGTACCCCAGGCTCTTCGCGACGGGGCCTACGGCATGGGATCCACCAGGCGGCAGGTGGCCGTCCGTGTGGTGGTCCCTGCAGCGATATCAGGCATCACCGCCGCGATCGTCCTGGCGTTGAGCCGAGCCGTCGGCGAAACGATGATCGTGGCGCTGGCGGCCGGCAACCGGGCGGTGTTTACGTTCAACCCGTTGTCGGACGGCCAGACGATGACCGGGTTCATCGCACAGGCCGCCGGGGGTGACCAACCAACCGGCAGCATCGGTTACGAGTCGCTGTTCGCGGTTGCTGCGCTGCTGTTCGCCGCGACGCTGGTCATGAACATCATCAGCATTCGTCTGGTGCGGCGATTCCGTGAGGAGTACGAGTGACAACGAGCGATGTCCTCGAACGTCCGCCGGCGCAACAGCCACTCACTGGCCGCCGACACGAGAACGAACCGGCCAACCGAGGGTTCCAGGCACTGCTCATTGTCTGCCTGGTGCTGGCTATTGCATTCCTGGTTGTCGTCCTTACCTATCTCGTCGTGGATGGCTGGCCGCGCCTTGATTCGCGGCTCTGGGAAAACCAGATCTCCAGTCGCAATCCGGAGAACGCCGGCGCGCAGGCCGCAATCTACGGATCACTTTGGCTGATGGCCTTCACTGCGTTGTTCTGTCTGCCGACCGGCATCTTGGCGGCGATCTACCTGGAGGAGTACGCAGACAAGACCCGTTGGTACAACAGGTTTATCGAGCTCAACGTCCAGAACCTTGCGGCCGTCCCGTCCGTGGTCTTCGGCATCCTCGGGCTGGGCATCCTTGCCCGTCAGCTTGGCCTCGGTTCGACGATCCTGACGGGGTCTCTGACGTTGGCCTTGCTCGTACTGCCCGTCGTCATCGTCGCCAGCAGGGAAGCGATTCGGGCGGTGCCCGACAGCATCCGTCAGGGCTCGCTGGCCCTTGGGGCGACAAAGTGGCAGACGATCTGGCGTCAAACGCTGCCCGCGTCGGTCCCCGGCATTGCGACGGGGTCGATTCTCGCCCTTTCGCGTGCCATCGGCGAGGCTGCGCCACTCATCATCCTCGGTATCCCGACGTTCATCGCCTTCAACCCGGCGGGCCTCGGCGACCGATTTACCGCACTGCCGATTGCCATCTACAACTATGCCCGGCAGCCGCAGGAGGAGTTCATCCAGCTGGCTTCAGCGGTCAGCGTGATCCTGCTCGTGATTCTCCTGCTGATGAACAGCCTGGCAATTTTCATCCGCAACCGCTATCAGCGCCGTTGGTGACGGCCTACCGTCTTTGAGAGAATGCCAATGACCGAGCCAAAGGTGCAGCCCAGGCCCATGACTGAGTCCACGAGCGAGGCACACCCCATACCCGTCCCCGAGCGGTCGCTGGAGCAGCACGCACCGAAGCCGGAGCACCGTGAGCGCGGCGCGCGGGAACATCGCCCGCTCGACCCGATCATTCATGTCACGAACCTCGACATCCACTACGGCAGCTTCCACGCCGTCCGCGGGGTCAACATGGACATCGGCCGCAACCAAATCACGGCGATGATCGGGCCATCCGGGTGCGGCAAGTCGACGGTGATCAGGTGCTTCAACCGCATGAACGACCTGATCCCCGGCGCCCGAGTCGACGGCGAGATCCTGTATCACGGACAGAACCTGTATGCCGACAAGGTCGACCCCATCGAGGTGCGTCGGCGCATCGGCATGGTGTTCCAGAAGCCCAACCCGTTCCCCAAGTCCATCTACGAGAACGTCGCCTACGGCCCCAAGGTGCTCGGCATGCGCCTCAACAAGTCGCGGATGAACGACCTCGTGGAGGAGGCGTTGCAGAGTGCGGCGCTTTGGGACGAGGTCAAGGACAAGCTCAACGAGAGCGGACTGTCTCTGTCCGGTGGTCAGCAACAGCGTCTGTGCATCGCCCGCGCCATCGCGACCAAGCCGGAGGTCGTGCTCATGGACGAGCCATGCTCGGCCCTCGACCCGATCGCGACGACCAAGATCGAAGACCTGATGCAGGAACTCGTCGACGACTACACGATCATCATCGTGACCCACAACATGCAGCAGGCAGCCCGCGTCAGCGACCGGACGGCCTTCTTCACGGCCAACGTCGACGAGCACGGGCAGCGCTATGGCGAGCTCGTCGAGTTCGACGCGACGACGACGATCTTCACTAAGCCGACCGACCAGCGAACCGAGGACTACATCGCCGGCCGCTTCGGCTGAGCCTAGGGTAATCGCCAGCCTGTCCGGCGGTGCTCGGCCTCGATCAGCCGCACAATGATCAGCAGGCCTCGCTCAAGGGAGCTTCTAGGAGATTCCGTGGACGTAGCCGGCGTCATTGGCACGTCGATCGTTGTCGGGACGCTGCTCGCGATCTTCGGGTTCCTGGTCTGGGGTCTCATCCGGCGGCCGAGCGTCGTCCGCGGTAAGTGGACTGAGACGACACCTGTGCGGCGTCATCAAGAGCGCGACTACCCGCGGCGATCCGACTTGGAGCACTGATCCGGGTGGTTAAAGTGCCACCTTCTCGGTGATCGCGAACCATCGTCCGTGCCTGGACCCACCGGCGGTGAAAGTAGGGCACGTTACGGCGTTACCCAGTCGCAACGCGATCCGCAGGTCACAGAATCACGGAGCGTTTGATGGGTCATTGACTAGGAGACGCCGCGGACGACACGTTGTCGCATCGCTGGTCTTGACCACCGATTGACAGACGATGCTCAATCAACGGACACTGAGTCAGTGACTACTGAGGAAGATGCTCTGGAGCGGCGCGCGGCATTGCATGCGGCGTTGGGTGACCCGGGGCGTCTGGCATTGGTAGAGCGGCTGCTGCTTGGTGATGCGGCGCCTGGTGAGCTGGGCGAGGCACTTGAGATGCCGTCGAACTTGGTTGCACACCATCTGAATGCTTTGGTGCGGGCGGGGCTTGTGGAGCGGGTGCGGTCGGAGGGCGACGGTCGCCGTACATACGTGCGGCTTGTGCGCTCGGTGGTCGCGGGCGTGGCGCCACTCGTTGTTGCTGCGCCGCATCCCACCCGGGTGGTGTTCGTGTGCAGCCACAACTCGGCGCGCTCGCAACTGGCGGCTGCCGCGTGGCGACGCATCAGCAAGCTGCCCGCCGCATCGGCCGGCACCCATCCGGCAGCGCAGGTGCATCCGCGCGCGGTGCGGGTGGCGCGGCGGCACGGATTGTCGCTGGCGAAGGCGCGTACGGCACACATCGAGGACGTGGTCACCGCGAACGACCTGTTGGTGGCGGTGTGCGACAACGCGCACGAGGAGCTGCAAAGCGACTCGATGTCGCGGCTGCATTGGTCGGTGCCGGACCCGGTTCGAGTTGGCACCGACGCCGCTTTCGAGCGGGCCTACATCGAGATTGAGGACTGGGTGGGCCGACTGGCCGCCGCGGTCCATCAAGGAGAGGACGTGCGATGACCAGCATCGGCGAGTCCGGAGTGTCTGCCCCTCGTGAGCTGACGATCAACCAGCAGCTTGCGCTGCGGCACGCCGCACAGCGGTTGGCGGAGACGTTCGAGGGCACCTTTGGGCAGGAGACGATCGAACGGTTTCTGACCACCAGTTACGACCAGTTCGCCGGCAGCGCCACGGTGGCCGATTTCCTGCCGCTGATGGCCGAGCGGTTCGCGCGGCAGCGGCTGCGCGCGCTGGCGAAGGTGGAGGGCCTGCACGACGACGGCAAGCCCACCGTGCTGTTCTTGTGCGTTCACAACGCCGGCCGCTCACAGATGGCGATGGGCTTTTTCGAGCACCTCGCCGGTGAGCAGGCGGTGGCCTGGTCCGGTGGGTCGGAGCCCAGATTCGAAGTCAACCGAGCTGCGATAGCCGCCATGGCCGAGCGGGGCATCGACATCTCCTCGGAGTTCCCCAAGCCGTGGACCGACGAGGTGGTCAGGGCTGCCGACGTGGTGGTCACGATGGGTTGCGGCGACGCCTGCCCGGTGTTTCCCGGCAAGCGGTACGAGGACTGGGTGCTGGACGACCCGGCCGGTCAGGATGTGGAGCACGTGCGGCCGATCCGGGACGAGATCGAGCGGCGGGTGCGCAAGCTGCTCGGCGAGCTCGAACTCACCCCGATCGCCTAGCGGCGATGCACCTGGTCATTGTCGGCGGCAGCGACGCGGGCATCGCTGCCGCCCTGCGCGCCCGCGAGCTGGACCCGCACGTCGAGGTCACCGTCGTGGTCGCCGACGGGTTCCCCAACTTCTCCGTGTGCGGTATCCCGTACCACGTATCTGGCGAGGTGCCGGATTGGCGGGCTCTGGCTCACCGCACCCTCGGCGACCTCAGGTCGCATGGCCTCCGGTTGGTTTTGGACACGACAGTGCTTCAGATCAACCTGGCCGCCCAAACGGTGGAAGTTCAGGGGCCGACCGGGCGGACGCGGTGGCTGCACTATGACGAGCTGCTCCTCGCGACCGGCGCATCTCCGGTCAAGCCGCCGATCGATGGGCTTGACCGGCTGGGCCCGCGCAGCGGCGTGCACCTGCTGCACGCCATGGGAGACACCTTGACCCTCACCCGGTACCTCCAGGAACGCCGTCCGCAGTCGGCGCTGATCGTCGGCGCGGGATACATCGGGCTCGAGATGGCCGAGGCGCTAAGAATGCGCGGCCTGCGCGTCACCCAGGTCGAGGCGCTGCCCGAGGTGCTTCCGACAGTCGACGCCGAGCTCGGCGCCCTGATCCGGGCCGAGCTCGAACGGCACAACGTGGAGGTCGTCACCGCCACCCAGATCAAGACGATCGACGCCGAGACCGGCCGCTTGCGGGTGCTTGGCGAGCACACGTTCAGCCGCCTGGTCGACCTTGTGGTGGTGGTGGCCGGCGTGCGACCAAATACCACGCTCGCCGCGACCGCTGGAGTGAGGTTGGGTGCGCGCGGGGCGATCATCGTCGACGAGCACATGGCCACGGGGATACCGCACGTGTGGGCCGCGGGTGATTGCATCGTCACCCACCACCGGCAGCTCGGCCAGTCCTACATCCCGTTGGGCACGACCGCGCACAAACAGGGTCGGATCGCTGGCGAAAACATGATCGGTGGACGTCGGGCCTTCGCCGGCAGCCTCGGCACCCAGGTCGTCAAAGTGTTCGACCTCGCTGCCGCGCGCACCGGCCTGCGCGATGTCGAAGCCCGTGACGCGGGGTTTGACCCGCGAACCGTCGAGTCCGCGGCCGACGACCACAAGGCCTACTACCCAGGCGCCCACCGCATCAACATGCGCTGGACCGCCGACACCGGATCACGCCGACTGCTTGGCGTGCAGATGGTCGGCCACAAGGACGCAGCCGTGGCCAAGCGCATCGACATCGCCGCCACAGGCATCCACAACAACATGACCATCGACGCCATTAGCGACCTCGACCTGTCCTACACCCCGCCGCTGGGAAGCCCATGGGACGCCGTCCAGCACGGCGCCCAGGCGTGGGAACGCGCCGCGACGGGTGAACCCAGACATTGACATTCGTCGATATCCTGAGCTAGAACTTAGGACATCGACGTTATTCGATGTCTGGAGCTGCACGTGTCCCAACTGCCTGTCGTCGTCATCGGTGCCGGACCCGTCGGGTTGGCGGCCGCCGCCCACCTGGTGGAGCGGGGGCTTCAGCCGCTGATTCTCGAGGCCGGTGAGGCGGTCGGCGCCTCGATCCTCCGCTGGGGTCATGTCCGCGTGTTCTCGCCGTGGCGGTACAACCTCGACAAGGCGGCCGTCCGCCTGCTGGCCGACATCAGCTGGCAGCAGCCCGACGCTGCCGCCCTTCCCACCGGTGCCCAGCTGGTAGACCGTTACCTTCGCCCCTTGGCGGACCATCCCTCCATCGCGCCGCGCCTAAGGCTCGGCGTCGAGGTCGTCGCGGTGGCGCGCGTCGGGGTCGACAAGCTGCGCACCGCCGGCCGGGACGGGCAGGCATTCGTGGTGCGCCTGCGCGACTGCGCGGGTGACGAGTCCGAGATTCACGCCCGCGCCGTGATCGACGCCTCAGGTACGTATGCCACCCCGAACCCGCTTGGCGCCAACGGTTTGCCCGCGCTCGGCGAGCACGCCTCGGCAGCCTGGGTGACAGAAGCGATGCCCGACGTCTTGGGTGCTGACCGAGAGCAGTTCGCAGGTCGGCGGGTCCTGGTCGTCGGTTCAGGGCATTCCGCAGCCAACACGCTGCAGGCGCTGGCTGAGCTGGCCCGCGAGGAACCCGACACCCAAGTGCACTGGGCAATCCGCAGCGGCACCCCGGCCAGGGCCTACGGCGGAGGTGATGCTGACGAGCTGCCCGAGCGTGGCAAGCTCGGCTCGCGGCTGCGGGCTCTGGTCACGGCAGGCCAGGTAACTCTGCACACTGGATTCCGCGCGGCGCGGCTGGAGCCGATGGCAGCCAAGCCTGAGGACGGGCCAGTGCGCGTCCTCAGCAATGACGTGGACGGCACCGAGACGTCGGTCGAGGTCGACATCGTGGTGTCCGCCACTGGGTTCCGCCCCGACTTCGAGCTCGCCCGCGAGCTGCGCCTCGACTCTGACCCAACGCTGGAGTCCGTACGAGCGCTCGCTCCCCTAATCGACCCCAACAGCCACTCGTGCGGCACCGTGCGCCCGCACGGACACCGCGAGCTGGAGCAGCCCGAGCGCGGCTACTACGTCGTCGGCATGAAGAGCTACGGACGAGCGCCGACGTTCCTGATGGCTACCGGCTACGAGCAGGTGCGCTCGGTGGTGGCAGCCCTTGCCGGCGACCTCGAGTCCGCCGACGCGGTCGAGCTCGACCTGCCGCAGACCGGTGTCTGCTCTACCGACCTGGAGCCTGTGTCGATCGGGCTCGCCACAGGCGTGCAGGGCGGCCTGACCGCGTTCCCGTTGGAGGAGGTGGGCGCCAATGCCGGTGGTGGATGCTGCTGAGCGTGAGCTGACGACGTCGGTGCCCGAGGCGCTGGCCTGCTGTCCACCTGTCACACGCGCGGTCATCGGCGACGAGGAAGCATCGCAGCTCGCGGTGCTGTTGAAGGCGATCGCCGACCCCGTACGCATCAAGTTGATCTCGCTCATCGCCTCGCATGAAGGCGGCGAGGCATGCGTCTGCGACCTCAACGACGCGTTCGAGCTGTCCCAGCCGACGATCAGCCACCACCTCAAGATCCTGCTGGACGCCGGGCTCGTGACGCGAGAGAAGCGCGGGGTGTGGGCCTACTACAAAGTCGTCCCAGAAGCGCTCGACGCCTGCGCCAGCATGCTCAGCGTCACAGAGGCTGGTTCGTAGCGCGGTCTACCCGATCAGCGCGTTCAGGATCCAGTACGCAACCGCGGCCATGCCCGCGGCCATCGGGAAAGTCAGGATCCAGGCCGTGACGATGTTGCCGGCGACGCCCCAGCGCACTGCCGACATTCGCTTCGTGGTTCCGGCGCCCATGATCGCCGAAGTGATCGTGTGCGTCGTAGAGATGGGCGCACCGAACCCGATGGCCGCGGTGTAGAGCACCCCGGCAGCCGTCGATTCCGACGCAAACCCACGGGCCGGATCGAGCTCGATGACACGGCGGCCGAGCGTGCGCATGATCCGCCAGCCGCCGGAGTAGGTGCCGAGCGAGATGGCTCCCGCGGCGGCGAACACCACCCAGGGAGGGATCTCCCCGGTGTCCTCCAGATAGCCGCCGGTCACGAGCGCCAGAACGATGACGCCCATCGTCTTCTGCGCATCCTGCAGCCCGTGACCGAGCGCCATCGCGGACGCCGAGAAGGTCTGTGCGATTCGGAATCCCCGATTCGTACGCGCCGGGTTGCGCCGGTAGAACACCCACGAGATCACGACCATCAGCAGGAACGCCACGGCGAATCCGACCACGGGTGAGACCACCATCGGGATGAGCACATTGCTCGTGATGGACTCCCAGTGCACCGTCGACGCCGAAGCCAACCCGGCGCCGACGAGGCCGCCGATCAACGAATGCGTTGATGATGACGGCAAGCCGAGATACCAGGTGATCAGGTTCCAGCCGATCGCGCCGACGAGGGCTCCGAGGACGACGACCAAGCCCTGCGTTCCCTCGGGCGCAGCAATGGTCTCACTGACCGTCTGCGCGACCTTCTGGCCGAGGAACGCGCCGATGAGGTTCATGATCGCGGCAATCGCGAGCGCGACTCGTGGCGTGAGTGCCCGAGTTGACACCGAGGTGGCGATCGCGTTGGCCGCGTCGTGGAAGCCGTTCGTGTAGTCGAAGACCAGCGCCACCACGACGACGGCGATGATGAGGGCGAGCTCCACGCTCAGGACTCCTTGAGCGCGATCTGCTCGATCGTGTTGGCCACGTGCTCGAAGCCGTCGGCCGCCGCCTCTAGTGCCTCGACGACACCCTGCAGCTTGAGCACTTCCAGCGCCTCGTACTCTCCGGAGAACAGTCTCGCGAGCAGCCGACGGTGGATCTGGTCCGCCTCGTTCTCCAGCCGGTTGATCTCGATCCAGTACTCCTTGAGACCCGACATGCTGCGCAGCTTGGGCATCGCCTCGGCGGTGAGCGCTGCCGCACGCTGCAGGATCTCGACCTGGTCGATCACTTCTTCGGGGAGCACCTTGAGGCGATAGAGGACCATAAGGTCGACGCCCGCCTCCATCTCGTCCATGACGTCGTCGAGGGAGGCCGCGAGCCGGTAGATGTCCTCCCGGTCGAAGGGTGTGACGAACGTCGAGTTGACCCGCCGGATGATCGCGTGGGTGACCTCGTCGCCCTGGTGCTCGACATCGCGCATCCGCAGGGCGATCTCCGGCCGGTCGGCGCCGTCGGCGAGCGCTTCGGCTAGAAGTGTGACGCCCGCCACCAGGTTCTCCGCGGCCGAGGTGAACAGGTCATAGAACGCCGTGTCACGGGGCGTGAATCGCACGAGTTAACTCCGTTTGGCCAGGGTGGACGACGGAATGGTACGTGCACCGCGCGACGCTGCCCCTCCTTGCCCAGGTCAGGCGCCTAGGAGAACCCGGGCACACCCACCAGCCAGTCGGGGGGCTGGCCGGGCCACCAGCTCGTGCCATAGCTCTCGTAGGCCATGCCGAACACCCAGGCCACCACGAAGAGCGCCGCAGGGAGCACCCACCCCGCACGCCGGTCGCGGGTGAGCCGGATTATCGCCCAGGTGCCAACCGCGCGGGGGCGCTTGGCGCCAGGGCCGCTCCACGCCATCAGCGCTCCGGCACCCCCAGCCACAGTCAGCGTGCCCCGTGCGTCAGCCCCCGCGCCGTGCGCTACGGCTCCTGCCGAAGCGGCAACCAGAAAGATGGGTACGAGCTGCAGGACGGCGCCCACGAGCGCACGGAAGGCGTGCCAGGGGCTGCTCAGCACCCCGACGACGACGTCGCTGGAGTGCGGGCCACCGCGAATGCGGCGGCGCTCCCAGAGGGCGTGCCCGGCCAGCCACAAGGTGCGCCCCACGACCAGCAGCAGGAAGACCGTGATGAGGGCAAAGTTGGGGAGCAGCGGAGTCAGCATGGCGATCGCAGCCAGGAGTCCGAGCTGGGCGGCGCGCGTGCGTAACACCGAGCCGGCGGCGTCGGCCGTGGGCGCCGGTAGTGACTGCTGCAAGGCGGGGGAAAGCGGTGTCGACGGTACGAGCGGCTGGGCCGCGGCGTGCGGAAACGGCACGTGCGCGGCGGGCGGGGCGGCGCTCGGGCTAGCCCACACGGCATCTGCCGGCGGCAGGTCGAGGCGGGTCGGCGGAGTGACCCGGCCGACGACGGCAGTCGACGGGGCAGCACCGACGACCATGGTCGCGTCAGGCGCAGCCACCGCGGCGGTCACCTGGCCGCCGACCAGCACGGTCGGCCGGGCCGTTGCCGTCCGCTCCGCGCCCGGCGCCGAAGGGGTCGGCGAGGCAGCTGGCGCGAGTCCGAGGCGGGCCCGGAATTCGGCGATGGACGGCCGCCGGGCCGGCTCGACCGCAAGCCCCGAGGCGAGGAGACCGCGCAGCGTCTCGGTCACCCCGTCGATGCCGATCTCGCCGCGGCGGATCCGGTCGAGGACGACGACGTCAGGCCCCTTCCCGTATGGCGGCTGGCCAGTGGCGGCGAAGGCGATCGTCGCGGCGAGACCATGAATGTCCGTCGCCGGTGTCGGATCCAGGCCCATGACCGTCTCCGGGGCCAGGTAGCCCGGCGTTCCGACCACGAGGCCAGTCGCCGTCAGGCGCGCGTCATCGAGGGCTCGCGCCAACCCGAAGTCGATCAACACCGGCTCGCCGTTGTGGAGCATCACGTTGCCCGGCTTGATGTCTCGGTGCACCACCCCTGCGGCGTGCACGGTGTCGAGCGCGTCGAGCAACCCTGCGACCACACGTCGCAGCGCGTCGCCGCGAAGCGGGCCGTGATCGCGGACGACAGAGTCGAGCGGCGCGCCTGGCACGTAGCGCGTGACGATGTAGGGCGTCGCTCCGGTCACGTCGGCGTCGAGCACCTCGGCCACATGCCGACCACGGACGCGGCGCATGGCAGCGACCTCGCGGGCCAGCCGGTCGCGGGCGTCGACGCCGCCCAGCAGGTGCGGCCGCAGCACCTTGAGGGCGACCGGGTTTCCGTCGCCGCGCGCAGCAAGGTGCACGACCCCCATGCCGCCCTCGCCGAGGAGGTCCAGGAGCCGGTACGGGCCTAGCTGCTCCGGCGCGCTCACGGACAAGACGGTATAGCACCCGCTAACGTCCGAGCGGCCGAGCGCGATAGCGCTCGCGTCCTCGGACGTCCCGGGATAATCGGCGGTTACGAGAGGTCCGCCAACGCCGCTTCGATCCCCCGGTGGATGGTGGGGTAGGCCCAGATCATGTGCCGCAGCACGCTGAGCGGCACCTGCCCGGCGACCGCTACGGCCAGCGCGCCGAGGACCTCGCCGCCCGTCGGTCCGGCGGACGTGGCGCCGACCAGCACATCACGGTCGGCATCGGCGACGAGCTTGATATAGCCCTCGTTGCCTGCCTTGTGGATCCAACCGCGAGCCGTCGAGGGCACCTGGGTGGATCCGACCATCACCCGAAGGCCCTGCTCGCGGGCCTGCGCCTCGGTGAGGCCGACGCCGCCGACCTCGGGGTCGGTGAAGGTGACGCGCGGCACGGCTCGGTAGTCGGCGCCTGGCCCATCCTCGCCGAGGATGTCGCGCACGACGATGCCGGAGTGGTACATCGAGACGTGCGTGAAGGCACCCTTGCCGGTGATGTCGCCCATCGCATAGACGCCATCGGAGACCCGCATCCGGTCATCGACCGGGACGGCGCGCGCGTGGGGGTCCACCCCGACCGTGTCGAGGCCCGGGCCGGTGATGTCGATACGGCGCCCAGTGGCTACCAGCAATCGCTCCGCGCGGAGGGTGTCGCCGCTGTCGAGACTCAGCGCGAACTCGCCGTCGTGCTCGACGCGCACGGCCTTGGCGCCCGTGTGGACCGCGATGCCCTCCTTCTCGAAGACCTGCGCGACGAGCGCACCCGACTCTGGCTCCTCCAGCGGGAGCAGCCGGTCGGCTGCCTCGACGAACGTGACCTGCGCGCCGAACCGGGCAAACACCTGACCGAGCTCGCAGCCGATGGCCCCGCCTCCTAGGACGATCAGCGACCGCGGGACCTCGGTGGCCTCGATCGCCTCCCGGTTGGTCCAGAGCGGGGTGCCGGCGAGGCCCTCGATCGGCGGCACGGCGGGATCGGTGCCCGTGTTGACGACGATCGCCCTGCGCGCGGTGACGTCGGTTTCCTTGCCGTCGTTGCTGACTCGTACGAGCCCGGGCGAGACGATGCGGCCGGTGCCACGGATGAACGTTCCGCCCTTGCCCTCGAACCGCTCGACAGCGACCGTGTCGTCCCAGTCGTCGGTGGCCTCCTCGCGGATGCGCTTCGCGACGGGCGCCCACGACGGCCGTACGTCGGACTCACCGGCCATGCCGGGGATGCGGCGCCCCTCGGCCAGCAGGTTGGCGGCGCGGATCATCATCTTGCTCGGCACGCAGCCGTAGTAGGGGCACTCGCCGCCGACGAGGCGCCGATCCAGCCCGACGACCCCCAGTCCGGCCAAGGCGAGGCGCCCAGCGACGTCCTCACCACCCGGTCCCATCCCGATGACGACGACGTCAGTGTCCATGGCGGCCTCCAGCCGAGCCGGTGGGGACGTGCGTGGGCGCTAGGTGGTGACCTCGCGCAGGATGCGCAGGCGATCTCGGTGCCAGGTGCGGGCAAATGTAGCCGCGACGCCAATTGCGGCGGCCCCGGCCACGGCGTCCAGCACGAAGTGGTTGCCGGTGGCAACGACCACAAAGGTTGCGAACACGGGGTAGGCGACACCGATCGTGCGGAATGCCGGCGTGCCCCAGCCGTAGAGCATCCAGCCGCACCAGACAGCCCACCCGACGTGCATCGAGGGGAAGGCCGCGAACTCATTGGTCCACGGTGCCGTGCCGGGCGGTGCGCTGGCGTTGGTGCCCCACCAGCCGAAATCGGCGTAGTTAGCCATCACGTCGGCAAAGCCGGCCCCCATGAGGCGCGGCGGTGCCATCGGCACCAGCCAGTAGCAGGCGAGGGCGATGAGCGTCGCGACGACGAGGGTGTCGCGCGCGAAGGGATAAATCTCCGGTCGTCTCGCCCGTGCCCACACGAGCACCGCGAGCGTGAGGACGTAGTGCATGGTCGCGTAGGCGTAGCAAACGACGATGGCCACCACGGTGTGCGCGTTGGTCCAATTGACCACGGGCATCTCGAAGTCGAGGCCCAGCGACGCCTCCACATCGAGCAACCGGTAGGCGTTACGTACGGCGACCGATGCGTCGTCCGAGGCGGCCAGTCGCGCCAGCGTGTAGGCCCCCCAGACCGCGACGAGCAGCCCGATCTCGGCCCACCACGGAATCTGTCGGCGGCGCAGTCGCTGCAGCGGAGACAGGCGGCTGTCGAGCGTCGACGGCGCTCCGTGTCCCACCACGGCCTCCCCTGTCAGCCGACTAATCGCGTGTCACCCTGTCGGCCTCACACGCAACGCGGCTCCGACCCCCTGTGCAGCCGAAGCCGTTTCCGGCAAAGCCTAGCCATGAGAACTCGCCTGTTGCCCAGATTTATGCCCGCGCGGCGTCCCGAATTGACCACGTTCAGCAGGGTTGTCCCCGCACCACTAGGGCTATCGGCCTAGTGGTGCGGGGAACTCCTGCTTAACGTGGTCATTCCGGGATCAGCCCACCCGATCCATCACGCACCCTACAGTCGGACACGTGGCTGGTGGACGAGACCAACGCGTGCCGCTCGAGCGGCTCGTCCGGCTGCTGTCCGTGCTGTGGCAGGCCGGTGACCAGGGGCTGACGACGGGTCGGCTGGTCGTCGTCGGTGCGTACGGCGGAGACGATGAGACCGGCCAGCGGCGCCAGCTGACCCGCGACCTCGCCGAGCTCAACCGACTCGGCTATGACATCCGCAACGTCGCCCCGGAAGGGACCGACGCCGTCTACCGCCTCGTCGCCCGCGACAACCGCCTGCGTGTCTCGCTGACCCTGCCCCAGCAGGTGCAGCTCGTCCGGGCCGCGCAGATCGCCCGCCTCGACGAGCGTGCCGGACGATCTCTGGGCGTCACCGACGTGCCCAGCGCCAGTGACGTACGGGTCGCGGCGGGCAGCACGCCGACCCACCTCGACGCCGTTCTGCGCGCAGTCACGCGGCAGTGCCTCGTACGGTTCACGTACAACGGCAAACCGCGGGCGGTGCACCCGCACGTGGTGTTCCCCGGCGCTTCGGGCTGGTACGTCGAGGGCCACGAAGACGGTGACACTGTCGCCAAGGTCTTCGTGGTGGCCCGCATGAGCGACGTACGCATTGACGCGCCCGGCACCGCCGACCAGCCGGTCAGCCCACGGCGCCGGCAGCTCGACCCGATGACCTGGCAGGTCGATCCGCCGACCGACGTGCTCGTCGAGACAACGCCGGAGCATCGTCCGCACGTCGAGGCAACGCTGGGCACCCCGACCTCGGTCACGGTCGACGACGGGCGCGTCGTGCTGACGCTCACCGTGACGCACCGCGCGGCGTTCCGTGCCCGGCTCTACGAGCTGGGGCGCCGCGTTCGCGTGCTCGGCCCGGCCGACGTTCGCGCCGAGATCCTCGCCGAGCTGACCGAGATCACGGGGGTTGGCAGGTGAGCGTGCAACCGATGTACGCACGAAGGCTCGCGCGGGTGGCCCGCGTTCTGGAGCTGCTGGCGCTGCACCCCGACGGTCTGCGTGTCAGCCAGCTCGCCAGGGAGGTCGGCGCCAGCGAGGCGGAGCTGCGGGAGGAGCTACTGGCCTTCTACACGGCCGATGTCAGCCCCGATGACCTGCACGGGCTGCTTGCGTGCCGATGTCATCGCGTTCGTCGGGGCAGATGGCGATGACCAGGATCCGCAACGTGCGGAGATCGTCCGGGTCAAAGGCGACCAGCTGGCCGGCGAGCTCGGCGTCGACTACCTGACGGCGGGCGAGCTGTCGCAGGTCTACCTCGCCGGCCGAAGGCTGCTGCAGGTCGAACCCGACAACGACGAGCTGGCCGCGGCCCTCGAGACCCTGGAAGTCACCACGCTTCAGGGTGTGCAGGCGCGGCCAAGCGACTGGCAGGCCGAGGTCGCCGACCGGCTGCGCACCGCGGTACGCGAGCGGCGGCTCGTACGGGTCACCTATGCCCGGGCGTGGCGGCCGGGCGTGCGGGAGCGCGAGTTGCAGCCGTACGCGCTGCACAGCACGCGCCGCGGCTGGGAGCTCGACGCCGGCACCCCCGAGGACCCCGGCACCGTACGCACCTACCTCGCGACCGGCATGGAGGAAGTCGACGTGCTCGACGACGCTTTCGCGTCACCCGCCGACGTCGACGCCGCGGTGGCCGCCAACAGGGCCACCTACTCCGTCGACCTCGTGCTCCCGCACACGGCCAAGTGGGTGGTCGACCGCTTCGCCGAGTCGGTAACGGTGCTCAGTGAGGACGAGGAGTCGGTCAAAGTCCGCGCGTCCCTGCTCGGCCCGGTCGAGCAGCGGCTGGGGCTCATGCTGGTCGTTGCCGGGCCGGAGGCGTTCGTCGTCTCGCCCTCATCGTTGGTTGACGCCGGCGTCGCTCTGGCCCGTGAGCTGCTGGAGCACCACAGCGAAGGCGCGGCGCCGCCCCCTCCGCCTTCCGCGTAACGTCCGAGCAACTGAGCGGATAGCGCTGAGGTTTTCGGACGCTAGCGAGCACGTTCCCGCGGGAACGTCCTTACGCAATGGTGATGACGACCTTGCCGCGCGCGTGCCCCTGCTCCACGTAGCGCAAGCCCTCGGCGGTGTCAGCCAACGGGTAGGTGCGGCCGATGACCGGCTTCACCGTGCCGGCCTCGATGAGGTCCGTGACGTCGAGCAAGTCCTGCTGACTCTGGTTGGTCGGGATGAATGCGATCCGCTGCCGAACGAAAAGGTTGACCACCGCCGCGCTAGCCATGGAGCCCACCGCCCCGACTATCTTGCCCGGTGAACCGCCGCCATTGAGCATGAGCGTCCCCGTCGGGGTCAGCGCTCCACGCAGTCGGCTGAGCGGTTGGTTGCCCACGTTGTCGAAGATCACGTCGTATCGCGCACCTGCGTCGGCGAAGTCCTCGTTGGTGTAGTCCACAACGTGCTCGGCACCGATCGACCGCACGAGCTCAACGTTGCCGGTGCTGCATACCCCGGTGACCTCGGCGTCCCGCGCCGCCGCCATCTGTACGGCGAACGTGCCGATGCCGCCGCCCGCCCCATTGACGAGTACCCGTTGCCCGGCATGCACCTGTCCCACGTCGCGGATCCCGCGCAAGGCGGTTGCTGCCGCCATGGGTACGGCCGCCGCTTGCTCAAAGGTCAGGCTGGGCGGCTTGGGTACCACCCGGTTTGCCTCGGCGCGCGCGTACTCGGCGAATGCACCTGGGCAGAAGCCCATCACCTCGTCGCCTTCCTGGAGCCCGCGCACATTGGCGCCGACCGCTTCCACGCGACCGGCCGCGTCAATCCCGGCCACCCGCTCCTTGGGCTTGGTCAGCCCTACGCCTCCCATGAGCCGCGCGATGCGCGGATCGCCGCGCAGCATGTGCCAGTCATACGGGTTGAGCGAGGCGGCGTGTACCTGAACAAGCACATCGTCAGGCCCGATAGCGGGCAGGTCGATGTCCATCAGCTCGAGGGTGTCCGGCGTCCCGTAGTGCTCCTGCACTATCGCCTTCATCAAGCCTCCCTGCCGCCTGAGCCCGTGTTGAGTGGTCGACGGGCCCGGAATGATCAGCACCAGTTGCGACGGTAGGCGGGCGATCTCGATGCGCGCATCGGGGACAACCCTGACGTGCCCCGCAACCTCCCGGCGCAACGTCCGAACAACCGAGCGCAGGGGGGCCTGTTGCTAGATCAGGTTGAGGACGAGTGGCCATAGCGCGACTCGCTCGCTCCGCGCGAGTGCCGCTCGCGGACCTACTCGGTCGGCACGACCGGCTTCGGCTGGGTGAGCCGCCAGTGGTTGCCGAACGGGTCGCGGAACCCGGCATCGATGCCGTAGAAGCGCTCCTCCGGCTCCTCGATGAACTCGACGCCTTTCGCCTTGAGCTCATGGAAGGTCGCCCAGCAGTCGTCGGTGGTGAGCGCACCAGGGCCGAGATAGCCGGTCGCGACCAACGACCGGATCTGCGCGGCAGTCTCGCCGTCCACGACCGGCGGTGAGGGATCGACGAGCATGATCGGCACGTCGGGCTGATGCGGAGAGTGGACAGTGAGCCACCGCACGCCGTCGCGCACGAAGTCCACGCCCAGCTCGAGGCCGAGCTTCTTGGTGTAGAACTCGCGCGCCTCGTCCATGTCGAGTACGAAGACGCACACCAGACCGACACCGGTGATCATGCGCACTCTCCCTAACAGCAGCGAAATCGTTGCGCCTCGGCACATCCGGCGGCCCTCGCGCGGCAGGGACTGCTCATCGCCCGGTGAACGCGGCCACCGCCGGTGCCAGAGCCTCGCCTGCCACATTGTGGTCCTGACCGGCGAGGATGTCATGGCGCGCACCAGGAATCGCGGCCGCGACCGCCGCGGCGGCCTGGCGCATGAACTCCGGGCTCTCCGAGCCGGCGAGCACGAGGGTGGGTACAGCGATGTGGGCGTACCGATCGGTCGGGATCGTGTTGTCGCGGCCCATCACGGCCGCGTCGTAGGCCAGCGTGGGAGCGAGGCTCTCACCCAGCTGCCAGTACGGCGACTGCCGCATTCCGGCGATCATCTCCTCTGGCAGACCGACCCTTCCCATGAAGAGGGCCACCGCGTCTCCGCGGCGATCGGCGGCGAGCAGCCGGGATGAGCTCTTCGGTGTACTTCTGAGCCCGTTTCGAGTCCTCAGGATCGAGGCTGAACGGCGGCTCCCACATGACAAGCGCGTCGATCGCTAGCCCGGCTGCTGCCGCCTCGGCCGCCAGCGCCGCACCGGACGAGAGCCCCACCAACGTGGCAGAGCCGCCAGCGGCGGCGAGCAGCACGTCGATGTCCTCGACCTCGCGTTCGACGGCATAGGGCAGCGTGTCGTCGCTGTCGCCACGACCGCGACGGTCGTAGTTGAGCACCGTGAAGTGCCTGGCAAGCGCCTCCGCGATCGGCACGTCGATCGACCGGTCGCAGGACGCCCCGGCCACGAGGACCAAGGGCGCGCCCTCGCCGAGCTGGTCGAACGCGATCGTGGTGCCGTCCTTGGACTGAACCTTTTCCATCACGAAGCCTCCCGGAGAAGATGCGTCGCCGTATCTCCGCGACGCGTTTTCGACGATAGGAAGCGCCACCCGGCGCAGGCTTCTCGAAACCTGCACAGTTATGCAGGCCTGCCGCGCGGACGAGTCCACATCCGTACGTAGCAGCTCGGCACCTTGGCCAGGTCGGCGTGACCGTCACGCTCCCGATAGGCGCTCGGACTGTCGCCGACGACACGTCGGAACTGGGTGCTGAAGGAGCCGAGGCTCGAGAAGCCGACGGCGAAACAAACCTCAGTGACCGAGAGCTCACCGGCACGCAGCAGCGCCATGGCCCGCTCCATGCGTCGGCTCATCAGGTACTGGTGCGGGGTCTCACCGAACGCCGACTTGAAGCTCCGGCTGAAATAGGTCTCCGAGACCGATGCGCTGCGAGCGAGGGCGGCGATGTCGAGCTGCTCCGCGTAGGCACGGTCGATCAGGTCGCGCACCCTGAGCAGGTGCCGAGACAGCGGAATGGCCGGACGGCTCACATCTCTGATCCTGACTCATCGCTGCCAGTTTCGTCAGCCGCCGCCGCGGGGGTGCGTGTCATTCAGGTCAAACATCACGGTCGCGGTCGATGATGGGTTCGCGAAGGCGCCGCGCGGCGCCGAGCACGACCGTCGGGAGGTCGCCATGATCAGGACACTCGTCTTCGGCTTCATCTTCTTCGTGCTAGCCACCTTCCCCGCTACCTGGCTGCTGATGCTCTTCGCCGGGAACGTGGGTCTTGAGCTGTCCTACTGGGGCACGCTGCCGCTGGGCATCCTGGTGTCCTTGCTGCTGGCTGGGGTGAGTTCACCGGCGGTCACCGTCGCCAAGGTGTAACCAGGTCCTACTCCGCGCGGTAGATGAGACCGTTGGCGGAGTCGCCGAGGGTAAGCATGTCGGCGTCGATCGTGTAGGAAACGGTGCCTTGCAGCACCTGCATCACATGGCGTTCGACGCGCATGGCGTCGGGAGGCCCGGCCTTGCGTGTAAGGCGCAACGGGCCGACTTCGATCGTGCCGGCTCCCACCGTCACCGAGCCACCACCTGTGTTGCAGCCGGTGTCGACCATGAGCTGGCCCCCGTCAAGCCGCACCGTCGCCGTCACGTTGGCAAAGCTCGACACCGAGTCCGGCGTACGGATCGACTGCAGCCGCCACTGCGTCCCCTCCAGCGGGCGATCGGGATCGGCCTCGACCTTGTCGAGCAACTCGAGCACCGACTCGCCGGATGTCAGCACCAACCGGTTGCCGTCAAGCTCCAGGTAGGGCCGCGACCCGAGCAGCTCGGTCAGCCAGCGCTCCTGCGCGTCGACCTCCGGGAGGCACGCCATCATCGTCGAGATCAGCTGTTCGACGACGAGCTCGCCGTCCCAGGCGGTCGCCGCACCATTGATGCGGTTGCAGCCCGCGTGGGCGCTGATCCGTCCACCTGCGAACGACAAGCTGATGCGGGTGCGTCCGGCTAGCGTGAGCTCTGCGCCGTCGCGGACCGTTCGAGTCGACAGGAACGTACGGCCCTCGAGCGTCGCGACCATGTCGTCCCGCACCGGTTCTCCTCAGTATCGAATCGCGTCGATCACCTTGATCCGTACGGCAACGATAGCCGGGGTGAGTCCGGCAAGCGCTCCGACGAGGAGGGCGGCGATCATGCCCTCGACCGCTGCCCGCACCGGGAAGGCCGGCAGGTCGTCCAAGTCGAACAGATCAGGCGGCAGGTTCTTGACGATCGCCACTGCGATTGCGACGCCCACGAGACCGGCGACCACAGTGGCGCAGACGCTCTCCATCATCACGCCGAAGAACACCCGCGCCGACGTGGCTCCAAAGCTGCGCCGAATGCCGATCTCACGGATGCGATAGCGCACCGTCACGAGCGCGACGTTGACGAGTGCAAGCGACCCGAGAGCCAGCGCAATGGCAGCAGCGCCACGAATCGCCCACCGGATCTGCGTGTCGATCTCGGCGAACTCGTCGCCCGCGTCGCTGCGATAGACGTTGACCTGCGTCCCCTCGGGCATGACGGACGTGAGGTCGCTCGTGATCCGCTCGGTCAGCTGGTCGACCTGATCGGGCGGCACCCACATGCGCATCTCGGGCTGGCTCCACCCTCGGGCGGGGTCGGGCTCGGCCCATCGCTCGACCGCCGGACGTAGCAGGTATGCGAACGGCATATCGCCGCCACGCGTGTCGTCGCTGACGACTCCGATGATCGTGACGGTTACCGGCCGTGGACCGCCGAGCGTGACGGTCGGATGGCCGCTCAGATCGGAGACCCCGAGCCGGTTGAGAAACGCGTCGTTGACGATTGCCGTGGGCGCGTATGCGGCGACATCGCTCTGGTCGAACCATCGCCCCTCGTCGAGGCGTACGCGAAACATGTCTCCATACGGCGACATCGACGGTCTCCGACTGCACGATTGCACTGCCCTCGCGGAAGCGAAAGATCCGCTCCGCATAGGTCACCGTTGTCGCGTACGAGATGTCGTAGCGCTCGAGCAGATCAGCGAAGGCGGCGTTGGAGGCCTCAGCGTCTGCGGGGTAGCCCGAGGGGGTGGAGGCGCTGACGTTGAGCGTTGCCGGCCGACCACTCCAGCGCTCGTTCTGCTCCGCGTTTGCCTGACGCACCATGTCGCCAAGCGCGGTGACGACGGTCATGGCAAGCACCGCGAGCATGACGCCGATCAGCGACAGTACGACCCGCACCTTGTGCACCCGGACCTCGCCCCAGGCCTCGACCAGGCCGGCGATCACGCCCGTCACAGCGTGGGCTCCAGCACGGCTTGGCGCAGCACGTCCAGGTCGACCGGGGACAGCCGACCGTGGTCGAGCCGGTAGTGCCTTGTCGCCCGAGCGGCGACCGCGAGGTCGTGCGTGATGGTGATGAGCGTGGCCTCGGACTCGAGCGCAATGTCGTCGAGCATCGCCATGATCTCGTGGCCGGTCTCGACGTCGAGGGCGCCGGTGGGTTCGTCGGAGAGGATCACGCGCGGGTTGCGTACGAGGCTGCGGGCGATCGCCACCCGCTGCTGCTCGCCGCCGGAGAGCTTGTCCGGCGTCGCGTCCAGCCGGTCACCGAGGCCGACACGCTCCAACATCTGGGCGGCGATCCGGCGGCGTTGCCAGAACTCCCGGCCTTTCGCATAGAGCAGCGGCGCCGCAACGTTCTCCAACGCCGTGCGCCGCGGTAGCAGGTTGAACTGCTGGAACACGAAGCCAAAGCTCCGTCCGCGCAGGCGCGCCCGGCGCCGGTCGGAAAGACGCGCGACGTCGACACCGTCGAGGACATACGACCGTCGCTGGGCAGATCCAGCAGTCCGACGATGTTGAGCAGGGTCGACTTGCCCGACCCTGATCGACCGATGATGGCGATGTGCTCGCCGGCATCCACGGTGAGGTCGACGCCGGTGAGGATGGTGAGGGTGCGCTCGTCGGGGAGCAGCACCGCGCGACTCACGCCCGCGAGCTCGATCAGGCTCATCCGGCGAAGACCTCACCCGGGTAGGTGGCCGCCTTGTCGTTGGCGATCGGGATGAACTGCAGCACCATGTCGCCCTCGGCGAGACCCTCGGTCACCTCCACCTGCTCGCCGTCGGTGAGGCCAAGCTTGACCTGCCGTTCGGCGCTCTGCCCATCGGCGCCCACGACCCAGACGTTGCCGGTGGCGAACGACCCCTGCACTGCCGTGACCGGAACCACGAGTACGTTCTCGGCCTTGCCGGCTTGCACACTCATCGTCGCCGTGAGGCCGTCGAACACAGTCACCCCTGCAGGCACCGAGCAACGGATCGTCGATCCGCCGCCACTGGACATCGGCATGCCGAACTGGTCGAAGGAGGGCTGCTGGGGCTGCTGCTGGTCGGTGGAGGACCGCCCGATGCTCAGGTTGGAGCAGTCGAACGGTGCCGGCCCACCCTGCAGCGTGACCTGGGCGGCGCCCGGCGCGGAGAGGAGGCGGTATTGCTGGTCGGCCGTGACCGAGCCGGTGACCGAGTACGTACCTGGGGCGATCGTGGCAACGTCGCCACCGATCGACACGGTCTGGCCGACGAGCACCGAGTAGTCGCCCGACCGTGCCGGCGACCGGCGCCTTGACGGCCTCGATCTTCTTCTTCGGCGGCCGTGGCGTCTCGACGACGTTGCCCTCGGCGTCGGTTGTCCGGGCCGGGTCCTGCGGCTCCTCGAACACCACCTCGAGCAGCTTGTCCCCTGCCGCCACCGCGGTGCCCTTGGCGATGAGAATCTTGTTGATCTTGCCCTCGGCGGTGGACTTCACCGTCACCGCGGGGTCGGACGTGACGGACGCATCGATCGTCACGGTGTTCTCGACCGTGCCACGGCCCACGGGAACCTGCGGCTCGCTAACCGTCGCCGACGGGGTCAGCGGCCCATCGTCGCTGGCCGGCTCGGCGTCATCGCCGAACGCAAGCTTGACGAGCGCGACGCTGATAACCGCCAGCAAGAGCAGGCGGACGGTCGGCAGGATGACTCTCCGGAACACTCCCACGCGGGCGACTCCCTCTGTCGTCAGCTGGTGCGGAAACCCGCGCAGACGTGCATACTCCGTATCAGCGGATACCGGACGTTAGCGGGTCAGATACCCGAAAGCCAGACCCATTACCTTGAAATTTCGTGGAGCATGATCGGCAGCCGCTACCCGCAATGACGCATTACGTGGCGGTGAGGTTGCCTTTCACTCCACCACTGATTCCGGACAACCTGTTCGGCCACCTTGTGGCCACCGCGGTGCCGGGCGTCGAGGAGTGGCGGGATGGTGCCTTCCGGCGCACGCTCCGGCTGCCTCACGGCCCCGGGATCGTTGCCCTTCGGCCGGACACGGACCACGTCAGGGCTGACCTGATTCTCGTCGACCCAGGGGACGAACCACCTGCGACGGCACTCAGCCGATGGCTCCTCGACCTCGACGCTGACCCGATCGCGATCGACGCTGCCCTGCGTAAGGACGATGTGCTCGCGCCGCTCGTCGACGAGCACCCCGGCCGGCGGGTGCCGCGGTCCGTCGATGCCCACGAGTTCGCGCTGCGGGCCGTACTCGGCCAGCAGGTCTCGACGGCCGCAGCACGTACGCACACTGCCCGGCTGGTCACCGCCTATGGCGACCCGGTGGCAGACCCGGGCGGTGGGCTGACTCACCTCTTTCCCACGGCTGAGCAGTTGAGCCGAATGCAGCCGTCAGCGCTTGCCTTTCCGCAGTCGCGCAGGGTCACGGTGCTGCGGTTGGTGACGGCGCTCGCGGACGGCGAGCTGGAGCTGCGCCCGGGGGTCGACCTCGCGGCTGCGCGTGCACAGCTGTTGGCGATGCCCGGGATCGGTCCGTGGACGGTCGAGACGATCGCGATGCGCGCGCTCGGAGATGCCGACGCCTTTCCGGCGACGGACCTTGGAGTGCGGCTCGCCGGATGAACGACTCGGCCTCCCGGCGGGCCCGCGCGCCCTTAGCCGCGTACGCCGAAACGTGGCGACCGTACCGGTCCTATGCCGTCCAGCATCTGTGGGCGACCAGCGACCACCCGATCAATCGGATGCCGCATTGACTGCTCGTGCCATGATCTCCGTCGTGCGAACCTACACCACACACCGCCAGACCGTCCATCACGACCCGCACGAGACTGCTGCTCGCACTGTGCGGGGTGGCCTCCTGGGTCGCCGGGGGGATCGCCACGTTCACAGCTCGTCATGACGCGGGAGCGGTCGCCCTCATAGCCGTGGGCGCCGTCGCCGGATTCCTCGCCATGCACGGGCAGTGGCCCACCCAGGTCCGTGCCTACGGCGGCTGCGGCCTCGCGTGGGAGCCCGTGCTCGAGACGATCGACACGCAGATCGAAGCCGCGGAAGCGACCGAGAGCGCCAACACCGTTGGGCGAGCTCAAGCTTTTGAGGCAGCGACTCGAGGACCTGCAACGGACTGGGCAGGTGCCGATGCACCCTGCCGAGGCTTATGACTACGACGTCGAGGGCGCGCTCACGCGACTCTTACCTGGGGCAGTGATTACCCGCGCGTCCAGCGCGGATCGGTCGATCCCTGACTTCGTGGTGACCGTGGCTGGTCAGACGGTGTTCGTCGAGACCAAGTGGCGTCGTGACCCGAGCCTGCCGTACCAGGCCGACACCTTGCCGCTCTGCTCAGCGGACTCGGGGACGGCGCCAAGCTCCTCGTTGTCATCAACTCGGTGAGCACCGTCAACGCTGAGGAACGCGTCCGCGGGGCCCTCGGCGACCATGGGGCCGTGGTAACGTGGCGCGGTCCGGGTGACGACTGGGCGCTACAGGACGCTATGCGCCGGCTGTTTGCCGCGGACGATCTGGCACCGGTCCGCGCGCGAGTACGAGACGCCCGCGCGGACCGGCCGAGCTGAGTCAGCCCCAGCGTCCCCGCGCCGAGACGGCGGCGTAGTAGTCGCTGGACTCCTTGCGATACAGCAACCACAGGATCGTGCCGGCCAACGCCAGAGAGATCAGGTTGATCACGATAGTCAGCCCGCCCGACTGGTTCAGACCGAGCAGCGTACCGATGATGTTGAGGCCGCCGAGGATCGTAGCCACTATGCGCGCCCAGGAGCGGCCCCGCTTGTTCATAGCCGCCATCCAGAGCCAAAGCGCAACGCCGATCAGGCCGATCACGCTAAGCACGCCGACAAAGGCATTGGCTGCGGAGTCAAGCTGGTCGGCCGAGAGGGTCGAATCGTTGTCCTCGATTGCGTCACGGATCGAGTCTCGCGACAGCACGGCGAACACAATCGTCAGCGCGGAGATCCCTGCACCCACATACATGAGCTTGACGGCGGTCAAGATCGACTGCGGCGGCTGCGGTGCCGGGCCGGCGGGCGGCGGCACGGGTGCGGTCGGGTAGGCGCCGTAGCCCGGGGGCTGGCCTTCCCCGCCCGGCGGGTAGGACGGGTAGCTCGGGTAGCCGGGCGGCGCGGTCGGTGCAGGTGGCACAGGCTCGCCGGCGCCGGGTTGCTGCTGCCCGGCGCCGGGAGTCGCGAACGGATCTTCCGGTGGAGGTGTGGTCATCAGGGTTCCCTTCGAGTCGGGTTCGACCCTACTGACTTGCCACCCCTGGCCGTAACTACTTCGTGCCGGAAATGTCCGGCTGGTCAGTCGTCGGCGCCATCCCGGCCGCTGTTGCTGCCGTGGTCGTCGCCGGGAGCGTCGTCATCGCCACCGCTTCGACCGCTGTTGTCGCCGGGGGAGTGGTCGTCGCCGGGACCGGAGTCGTCGTCGCTGTTGCCGGGACCACTGTTGTCGTCGCCGGACCGCGGTCGTCGGCCGTCTCGATCTTCACGACTGCACCCGTGCTGGCGTCGATCTCGACCTCGGCGTCGTCGGCGAACTCCACCTCCCAGATCAGCCGGCCGTCTTCAAACTTCAGCTCGACCTCGCGCAGCGTCGCCGTGTTGCCCAGCACACCCTCTGCGATCGCCAGCGCATCGTCCTGGGTGATCGCGGTGTCCGCGGGGATTGCCGGTGACGTGCTCGTGCTCGCGGACGGGCTCGGGGACGCGCTGCTGCTAGGCGAGGCGCTGTCGCTCGGCGAGGCGCTGTTGCTCGGCGAGGCACTACTGCGCGAGCTCGACGGCGACGAGTCGTCCGAGAGGCCGCCCGCAGCTGCCACCACCGCCCCGCCACCGAGGGCAAGGCCGGCGGCCACCCCTACTGCCGTGAGCCAACGGGGGATGTTCATCGACTGTCTCCTCTGGATCGGGCGCCCCGTGTGGGTGCCACTACCAAGGAGAGTGCGTGAGGCCGCCTAAGGGCCGCGCTACCCGATTGCTAACGCGGGCCTAAAGAGTTAGGGGCTCCGAGTGCGACAGTCACCTCGGCACCGCCGAGCGTCGACGTGCCCGTACGCAACTGTCCGCCCGAGGCCTCCGCCACCCGTCGGGCGATGTCTAGGCCGAGTCCAGTGGAGGCGCCGCGGCTCGTGCCACGCTCCACCACATCGGAGTGGTCAAATCCCGGTCCGCCGTCGGAAACGACGAGCGTCGCGCCACCGTCGACCCCGGCCGCCAGCTCCAGCGTGAACGATGTGCCGTCGGGGGTGTGCGCAAAGACGTTGCCCAGCAAGGCATCCACGGCCGCAGCGAGATCGGCAGCAGTGGACCGCACCCACACTGGCCCATGAGCAAGCGAGACCGACACGGCCCGGTCGGTGTCCTCGGCCAGAACCGACCAGAAGGCCACGCGTTCACCAACTACCGCCGCTGCGTCGCAGACGGCCTCTCCCGGCTCGGCGGAACCGCGCCGGCGGGCATCGTTGATGACCTGCGTCACAGCCCGTTCCAAAGCATCGACACTGTCACCAACACGACGCGCCTCGTCCGGGTCGTCGAGCGCCTCGGCCTCGAGCCGCAATGCTGTCAACGGTGTCCGCAGCCGGTGGGACAGGTCCGCCACAGCTTCGCGCTCGTCGGCCAACATCGTCGTGATGCGACCGGCGAGCCGGTTGAGACCGGTGGCCACCTCCTGGACTTCTGCCGTCCCGCCGGGCTCGACTCGCGCATCGAGCTCTCCGCGGGCCAGGCGGCGCGACACGAGCGATGCATCGACGAGAGGACGCACGAGTCGTCGAGCCATGCGGTCGGCAAGGAACACTCCCAGCGCAACCAGAGCGATCCCGAGCAGTGCCAGCAGCAGCCACGTACGGAGCACACCCTCCGTCAGCTCATCGTCCGGCACGAACGTGCGGATGACGGCGGTACCGTCGGGCAACCCCACGGCGACAAGCACCTCGCGTCCGCCGTCTGCGTCCGCGGTCAAGCTCTCCCCTCGCGTCGCCGCCAGCTGCACCGCCGGCGAAGGCTCGACCTCGCTGCCGACTGACCTACCGTCCGGGTAGAAGACGGTGAACGGATGTCCCGTCTCCGCCGTCACGCCTGCCAGCGCCAGCGACACCGTCTCGGCGCCGCGCTCGGCGGTCGCCACGACCGGGCTGAGCGCGCTGGCCTGGCTGCTCGCGGCCGAAACAGCCCGCTCCTCGGTGCCCCACCTGATGAGCAGTCCGAGCGGGACGAGGAACGCCACGAGCACCAGCGAGGTGGTCGCGGCGACCAGGAGGGCGAGCGCACGTCTCATCCGAGGTGACCGGTCATGTGGTCGGCGGGTTGAGCTTGACCCCGACACCCCTGATGGTGTGCAGGTAGCGCGGCTCCTGCGCGGTCTCGCCCAGCTTGCGGCGCAGCCAGGAAAGGTGCACGTCGACGGTCTTGTCGGCGCCGCCGAAGGGGACCTGCCACACCTCGGTCGAGAGCTCACGCTTCGAGACCACCTGCCCGGCCCGCAGCGCGAGGTAGTGCAGCAGGTCGAACTCGCGAGGCGTCAGCTCGAGCGGCCTGCCGTCGAGCAGTGCCTCGCGGGCGCCCGCGTCGATCCGCAGCCCGCCGACCTCGACCGGCTCGTCACCGGCCGGCCCCGCCCCCGCGCGCCGCAGCACGGCGCTGATGCGGGCATGCAGCTGCGCTCCGCTGAACGGTTTGACCACGTAGTCGTCTGCCCCCGCATTCAGCGCTCCGACGACATCGGGATCGCCGTCACGCGCCGTCGCGACGATGACCGGTACATCGTTGACCGCGCGCAGCATGGCCAGCACCTGGCGGCCATCCATGTCAGGCAGGCCCAGGTCGAGCACGACGATGTCGGGGTGCTCGGCAAGGGCCAGTCGCAGGCCCTCGCCTCCAGATGGTGCCGAGGACATCGCGTGCCCATGCTCAGTCAGTGCGCGGATCAATGCCGTACGGATCGTCACGTCATCCTCGATGAGAAGCACGTGAACCATGCGAGGAACGCTAGCCGACGTGGCACCTCACTCCGTGCTGATGAGAACGGGCGTTACGGCCTCCTTAGGCTGGCGTTAGGAGCGGCTAGGGGATGCTTGTTCGTATGCAGCAAGGTCCTCGACGGGTAGCCCGCGGCCTCGGCGTTGTCGGCGGCTGGGTCGCCGCCGCGGCAGTCGCCACGGCGGTCACGCTCGGCGCCGTGTCGATGATCGGGTTGGGCCTTTTCGGCGGATCGACCCGGCCGCTCAGCCAGGCCGATGTCAACGAGGCACTCGCCGAGGCGACCGCGTCGGCCGCACCGAGCCCTTCGGCCACACCGAACCCGTCGTCGCCCGACGCCAGCGCGACTGCCACCCCGTCGGCGCCCGCCAGCCAGCCGCCAAACCAGCAGCCAGTGACAGAAGCCGGTGCCTTTCAGCGCCGCCGGCAACACAGTGCTCGCCCGATGCGTCGTGGACACCGTTGAGATCATCTCGTGGACGGCTGCCCAGGGTTTTCACGTGGATGACGGCGCCAACCAGCAGGGCCGCGAGGCGGAAGTTGAGTTCGAGTCGGACGACAGCGACGTCAAGATCCGGGTTAGCTGCGCCACTGGCGTGCCTACCGCCGCGATAGAGCAGGACGACTGAATCCTCGCGTCGCGCGAAGATGCTGCCCCGGGGGATGTCGATGCACACGCCGCCCGTTCGTCATCATCGGTAGAGCGACCCCAATTGGGGGCCGCCGGGGGTCAGGACCGAGGAGGTCGCCATGCGCTACTTGTTGTTGATCTATAGCGAAGAGGTCACCGAACAGCCGCCACAGGACGTGCAGGCTGCGGTGATGGCGGAGTGGAATGACTACACCGAAGGACTCAGGTCGGCCGGCGTCTTCGTCGCCGGTGAGGCGCTGCAAGCCACGCAGACCGCAACCACCGTCCGGCTCAAGGAGAGCGAGCGGGTGGTCACCGACGGACCCTTCGCAGAGACACGCGAGGTGCTCGGCGGGTTCTACCTGATCGACGTACCCGACCTCGATACCGCAATCGACTGGGCGGCCCGATGCCCGGGCGCAAAATTTGGGTCGATGGAAGTCCGACCGGTCATGGAGTTCGAGTAGACATCGTGCCCACCTACGAGGGCGAGCGGGCAGCCGAGACGGTCGAGGCCGTCTTCCGCGAGGAGTGGGGCAGGCTGCTCGCCACCCTCGTCCGCTGGGTCGGCGACCTGGACCTGGCCGAAGAGGTCGCGGCCGATGCGATGGCCACGGCGCTCGAGCGGTGGCCGGTCGACGGTGTCCCGCAGCGACCGACCGCCTGGCTGCTCACTGTCGCGCGCCGCCGCGCGGTCGACCTGCTGCGCCGTCGACAGGCTTACGCGGCCAAGCTCGCCGTCCTCAAGGTCGAGGCGTCGCGGGCTGAGGCCTATCGCCTCGGCGCCGAGGTGGAGGCCCCGCACGTCGTCGACGACGACCGGCTGCGGCTGTTCTTCACGTGCTGCCACCCGGCGCTGGCCGCCGACGCCCGCGTCGCGTTGACGCTGCGCTATCTCGGAGGGTTGTCGACGGCGGAAGTCGCCCGCGCGTTCCTCGTGCCCGAGGCCACCATGGCGCAACGCCTTGTCCGAGCCAAGCGCAAGATCACTGACGCGCGCATCCCGTATCGCGTGCCAGCTGCGGGGGAGCTGGCCCAGCGACTGTCCGCCGTGCTCAGAGTCATCTACGTCATCTTCACCGAGTCGTACGCCGCAAGCACCGGCCCGCGGCTCTTACGCCCTGACCTCGCCGACGAGGCCATCCGGCTGGCGCGGATACTGCGCCGATTGTTGCCCGAGGAGCGAGAGGTGGCCGGCTTGCTCGCGTTGTTGCTGCTGGTCGATGCGCGGCGGGCGGCCCGCACCGACGCTGGCGGCGACCTTGTGCTCCTCGAAGATCAGGATCGATCCCTCTGGGACGACGTGCTCATCGCCGAAGGCCGCGCGCTAGTGGCCGAAGTGCTACGCGGTGGGTCACCGGGGCCGTACGCGTTGCAAGCTGCGATCGCCGCCGTGCACGACGAGGCCCCGGCCTTCGAAGCGACCGACTGGCGACAGATCCTTGCGTTGTACGAGCTGCTGCGGCAGACCGCACCATCCCCCCTTGTCGATCTGAACCGAGCAGTAGCGGTTGCGATGGTGCACGGGCCGGCAGCTGGTTTGGAGGTCCTCGACGAGTTGGCGGCCTCCGGCGTGCTCGGCCGTTACCACCTGCTGCACGCGGCGCGCGGCCGCCTGCTCGCCGACATCGGCCGGGCGACAGACGCTGCGGCCGCCTACCGGCGCGCCCTCGAGCTCGTCGGCAACGAGCCCGAGCGGGCATACCTCGAGCGATGCCTTGCCGCCGCCGAGGCGGCCGGGCGGGTCACGCCCTGAAGTCGACGCGCACTCCCAGCAGCCGCACCGCTCGGCGCAGCTCGAACTTGTCGAGCAGATCCACCGCGGTCTTGGCCACGGTGTCGGCGTCGGTGGTCGGCTCGGCGAGCTTGCGCTCCCGGGTGCTGGTGAAGAACGGCACAACGCGCACCTTCACCCCGACCCGGAACACCAGCCGCCCTTCCGACTCGGCCTCGACCGTGAGCTCCCGGGCCAGCCGGGCCACGTGCGCCTCGACATCCGACCGCTCGGTCAGGTCGACCTGGAACGTCGTCTCCCGGCTCCGCGAGCGCGGCTCCCACGGCTCGGCCGTGACGCTGGTGCTGCTGACGCCGCGACCGACGTCCCGCAGGTACGGGCCGATCGTGGGGCCGAACCTGGTGGCGAGCTCATCAGTGTTGGCTGCGGCCAGCTGCGCCACGGTGCGCAGCCCCATTTCGTCGAGCTTGCGCGCGGTCTTGGCTCCGATGCCCCAGAGCGCGATTGTCGGACGATCACCCATGACGTCCATCCACTCGGCCTTGGTCAACCGATAGACACCTGCCGGCTTGGCGAAGCCTGTCGCCAGCTTGGCTCGCAGCTTGTTGTCGCCGATGCCGATGGAGCTGTGCAGTCCCGTCTCGTCGAACACCGCTCGCTGGATCTGTCGGGCGAGAGCCTCGGGATCATCCGTCCGAGCGCCGAGGAACGCCTCGTCCCAGCCCCAGACCTCCACGACGACAGGAAACGTACGCAGAGTGGCCATCACCTGCGCCGAGGCTGCTTCGTACGCGGCTGGGTCCGAGGGCAGGAACACCGCCTCCGGGCAGCGCGCCAGGGCCGTACGCAACGGCATGCCTGACTGGACGCCGAACTCACGCGCCTCATACGACGCCGTCGCAACCACCTGGCGAAGTTGTGTCGGGTCGCCGTTGCCGCCGACCACCACGGGCCGTCCGCGCAGCTCTGGGCGTCGCAGCACCTCAACCGCAGCGATGAACTGGTCGAGGTCGATGTGCAGGATCCACACGCAACCAGTGTCGTGCCAATTTCACGGAAGCGTCGCCGTGCGGCAACGCGCGGGTCACGCCGCGGTACGGGCCGCGTCGCAACGTTCGAGGCCATGCGAACACTTCGGACCTGTCTCACTGTCGCCGCCACCGCCACCGCGGTGGCCCTCACGGTGGCCGCACCGGCATACGGCCGGCACGGCCATGACAAACGTTTCGACGTGCAGGCGCACCGCGGCGGTCTCGGCCTCGTCGTGGAGAACACGCTGCCCGCCTTCGCCAACGCGCTCGAGCTTGGTGTGAGCACGCTCGAGCTGGATGTCCAGATCACCGAGGACGGGTACGCGGTGGTCACGCATGACCGTGACCCGTCGCCCGCCAAGTGCCTCGACACCGCGCCGGCGTTCGCGGGCGACCCGGAGTTCCCGTACGTACCCAATCGCACGTTCATCAAGGACCTGACCCTCGCGCAGGTGCGCACCATCGACTGCGGATCGCTGCAGCAGCCGCAGTTCCCGGAACAGGAGCTGCACCCAGGCGAGCGGATGCCGCTGCTGTCTGAGGTGTTCGACCTGGTCAACGCCTATCGGGCGCGCGGCGTGACCCTCAACATCGAGACCAAGGTCGAGGCCGGTGCGCCTGAGCAGACCGCTCCGCGCGAGCAGTTCGTCCAGGTGGTCGCGCGCGAGGTGCGCCGCGCTCGCCTGCTCGACCAGGTCACTATCCAGAGCTTCGACTGGGGCGCTCTGATGCGCATGCACCAGGTTGAGCCGCGGCTGCCGATCGTGGCACTCACCAACGGACAGCAGTTCCTGCAGGCCGGTCAGCCGGGAGCCTCTCCGTGGCTCGGCGGCATCGACATCGACAACTTCCCGGGCTCACTGCAGCAGCGGTTCGTCGCCGCCGCCGCCTCGTTCGACGCCGACGCCGTCTCTCCCGTCCACGGTGATCCGCAGAACGGCACCGTGAACGACCCGGGCTACGTCCCCTTCACCACCCGCGAGCTCGTCCAGGCCGCGCACTGGCGGGGCATGGAGGTCATCCCGTGGACCATCGACGACCGCGCCACGATGGAGTCGCTGATCGACATCGGGGTGGACGGGATCATCACTGACCGGCCCGACCTCTTGCGCGAGATCCTCGCGGAGCGTGGCTACAAGCTGCCGAAGGTCTACAAGCCTCGGGGTTAGGCACGGGTGCTCGTCACGGGCCTGTAGCGTCGAGGGTGATGGGCAACGAGCTGCGCAGCCAGACCGGCGGGGAAACGCGACTGGACGACGAGCCGCTACAGCTGCTGTTCGGCGACCTGCACAACCACACGTTGCTCTCTGACGGGGCCGGGGACCCCCGCACCGCGTTCGCGATGATGCGTGCCGCCGGGCTCGACTTTGCGGCACTGACCGACCACGCATCTATCCCGCATCACGCGCTCGAGACTGCGATCGACGCGGCCGACTATCCCGACGACGAGGCACGTGCGCTCGCCCGACTCGCACCCCACAGCCTCGACGACGAGGGCTGGCTGCTCACCGGTGAGCTGGCCGATGAGGCCGACGAGCCCGGAGTGTTCACCGCGTTTCGCGGCTTCGAGTGGACCGAGCCGTGGCTCGGGCACGCCAACGTGTGGTTCAGCGAGCAGTTCCAGCACGTACACACACCTGCGCGCATCGACGGCCTGCACCGCTGGCTCGCTGACCAAGCACCGGAGGCGCTGTTCGGCTACAACCACCCGGGTCGCGAGCCTGGACTGTTCGCCGACTACTCCTTCGACCCAGTCGTTGCCCCGCGCATGGTCTCGCTCGAAGTCTTCAACCGCTACTCCGACTTTCTGTTCGAGGGCTGGCTCGGCGGCGGGCACTCATCGCCCGATCGCCGCCTGCCTCGACTCGGGGTGGCGACCGGGGTTGGTCGGATGCAGCGACGAGCACGGCCGCTCGTACGGACTCATCGGCAAGGGCCGTACGGGATTGTGGGCAACGGAGCACTCGCGGCAGGGCATCCGCGAGGCACTGCTGGCGCGACGGAGCTACGCGACCCGCGAGGTCGGACTTCGGCTGGAGGCGACGCTCGGCGACGTACGCATGGGCTCGTCGCTGTCGCGAGGCGCACGGCAACAGCTGCTCGTCGACCTGGAGACCACTGACCGAGAGTCGGACGAGATTGTGCAGCTGCAGCTGCTCGGACCGATGGGATCTGACGGCGCACCTACCGTGATCGCGCTCGCCGACGCCAAGATGGGCGCCGTCACCGAGATCGACGTGGACCTGCCCGACGAGGGGTGGGTGTTGCTGCGCGTTGCCCAACCCGGTCGCGGCAACGACAACCCGGGGCCGGACGGTCACCCCGGTAACTCGTACGCGATCGCCTACGCCAGCCCGTGGTGGCTGGACACCGGCGTACTCTGAGGCGCCGTGACGACCCAGCGCTTCCAGGCAGAGATCGAGGATGCGGGCGGCGGCGGCGCCTACGTCGTGCTGCCGGATGAGGTCCTGGCCGGACTTGGGGGTGGTGCGAGGTTCCGCGTCACGGGTGCGCTCAACGGCGTGAGCTTCGCCAGCTCGACGATGGGCATGGGTGACGGTCGGGTCTGTCTCGGCGTACACAAGGCAACCCGGCAAGCCGCGGGGGTCAGCATCGGGGACATTGTCGACGTGTCGGTCGAACGAGACGATCGCCCACGCAAGGTCACGGTCCCCGCGGAGCTTGCGGACGCCCTCGCCGAGGACCCGGATGTGGCGGCGGCCTTCGAACGTCTGTCCTTCTCCCATCGCCGCGAGTACGCGCAGTGGGTCGGCGAGGCGAAGCGCGCCGACACGCGGGCGCGGCGCGTCCGCGAGGTGCTGGAGCGGTTGCGCGGCTGAGCGGCCGATGCGGACCGGGTTGATCACGTTAACGTGATCGACCCCGTCTGAGCGCGGCCTGCATGCCTTGCACAGACCGCCTGCGCCTACCGAACGTGATCGACCCGAGCCGCCTGGCGTGTGCTGAGCGCTACGACACCCCACGCGGGTACCTTCGAAATCGTGAAGGGCGATCGGGTTGAGATCGTCATCGATGCGGGCAACGGTCTGCGCACCTACGAGGTCGAGGCGACGCGTGCTGGACGCCGTGTCGAGACGACCGTGAGTCGCGGCATTGCCGAGGTCGCAGAGGTGACCCGCGGCGGCACCGTCGTACGGTCTGCGCGGTTCATGGCCAGCCGTGTCGTAGCCCTCGTCGAGCACCCTGCGCACCAGCAATCGGCGGCGTCCTAGCCACGCTCGGCCACTCTTTCCGCGACCACCGCCATCCAGCAGTCGTTCGGCGCCGAAACCTTGCTGACCGGACCGTGAAGCACCCGTCCCGATCGGCGAGGGATCGACTGCCATGCCATCGACAGCTGACAACGCGAGCCAAGGCGCAGGAAAGCACCGACGTCAAGGTCCACCGAAAGCGCCGCGCATCCTGCCTGCGGTCGGTCTGGCCGTCGCGGTCGGGCTCGGCCTGGTCGCGAGCTCATCGGCTGACAATCCGATGACGCAGGCGAGGCAGGTGCAGGTCGATGCGAGTGGCTTCGATCGCGACGATTGGGCTGCCGCGGATGCCGCGTTGGAGCCGTACATGGATCCGGAGCATCTTGCCGCCGTCCCTGTGGGGCCGGAGGATGTCGCGCCGCCGGTGGAGGCCGTACTCACCGGTTCCGAGGTGATCGACTCGCTCGGCGAGAACGGAATCCCCGAGGTGGCGGTGCAGGCTTACATGGATGCAGAGAGCCGTTTGGCGACGACCGACCCGGAATGCGGCATCGAGTGGACACTCCTGGCGGCCATCGGACGAGTCGAGTCCAACCACGGTCGGTTCGGCGGTGCGCAGCTGCGTGCAGATGGGTACGGCACGAAGCCGATCCGCGGCATCCCGCTTGACGGGCGCCCGGGGGTCGCAACCATCCGCGACACCGACAACGGCGCGCTCGACGGCGATGACACATTCGATCGAGCTGTCGGGCCGATGCAGTTCATCCCGGGGACTTGGGCATCCTTCGGCGTCGACGGCAACGAGGACGGCACGGAGGACCCCAACAACATCTTCGACGCGGCCGCCGGCGCCGCCGAGTACCTGTGCGAGGGCGACGGCGATCTGCGCGACGAGGGCCAGGCAGCAAGCGCCGTGCGGCGCTACAACAACGCCGCTGAGTACGTGCGCGTCGTGCTGAACCTGGCCGCCATGTACGAGGCGGGAGGCGTGGAAGAGATTCCTACGTCCGACGAGCCGGTGACGGATGAGCCATACACCGACGAGCCCTACAACGACGAGCCCTACAGCGACGAGCCGTTCGAGGAGGAGCCTGCACCGGACGAGGACATCGTTGCCGCTGCTCCGGCCGAACCAGCCGCGCCACCGGCAGCGCCCGCACCCCCAGCAGCTGCACCCGCAGCGCCAGCCCCGGCCGCTCCGCCGGTTGCAGCGCCACCCGCGCCTGCTCCCCCGGCACCCGCTCCGGTTCCCCCGGCGCCAGCACCGTCGCCCGAGCCGCCTGCCGACCCTCCGCCGTCGCCTGAGCCGAGCGCACCGGCTGACCCGAGCCCGCACCCACCGAGCCCGCGCCCACCGAGCCTGCGCCATCCGAGCCACCGGCCGAGCCCGAGCCGTCGACCGAGCCGGCGCCGGAACCGCCAGCAACCGAGGAGCCGCCGGACACCGCGACCGTCGGGTGGGCCCCCGCGATGCGCGAGGTCGTGGTTGAGATCTTGACTGAGGCAACCGCCCCAGCTGAGGCGCCAGCCGAGGCCCCCGCAGAGGCACCCGCCGAGCCCCCAGCAGAGGCACCCGTGGAAGCACCCGCCGAGCCGCCAGCAGAGGCACCCGCAGAGGCACCCGCCGAGGCGCCGGCTCCGGCCCCCGACGCAGCAAGCGCGGAGCCTGCGGCGCCCCCCAGCGGGTGACGTCAGGCGGGCGCAAAGCCGGCCACCCCGTTGCGTCCGAAGAAGCGTGCGCCATTGCGCACGCTTCTTCGGACGTTGCGCGCCGTGGGAAGCGCGAACCGGTCCGGTTAGTGCATGCGTACTCCTCGCCAAGAGCGCCGACACACGGTGGGCGTGCACCACGGAAGAGGAGACCATGGATAACACGGGCATGCGCAGGGCAAGTCGGCTTGGGATCGCAGCGGGCGCGGCGGCCGTACTGGCTATCGGCATCGGAACCCCGGCCTCAGCTCACGGAAGGACTTCGGCGTCCGTCCAGAACGACACGCTCTTCGTGCAGGCGAGCAGTCAGAGTGATCGCCTAGCTCTGCGTCTCGCACCGGGCGACCCGAACACGCTGCAGGTCGACTTCGGCGACGACACAACGCCTGAGCACAGCTTCGACCGTGCGACCTTTAGCCGGATCGAGGTGAATCTTCGGGCCGGTAACGACGTGTTCCGCGTCGACCAGGTCAACGGAGCGTTTGCGGACGAGGCGTTGTCCGTACGCGCCGGTGCTGGTAACGACGCGATGGACGGCGGTGATGGCGCAGAGCTGTTCGAAGGCAACTCCGGTAACGACTCTGCGGACGGAAACCGCGGCGACGACACCGGCGTGATGGGTGCTGGGAACGACACGTTCCGGTGGGACCCGGGCGACGGCAGCGACATCATCGAAGGCAAGGCCGGCTTCGACACACTCGACTTCAACGGTGCCGCAGCAGCCGAGAACATGAGCCTGTCCGGCAACGGAAGGCGCGCACTGTTCCTGCGGGACGTTGCCAACATCCGCATGGACATGAGGGGCGTCGAGCGCCTGGACCTCACCGCACTCGGCGGCGCAGACAGGGTGACCATCGACGACATGACCCGCACGGACTTCCGGCAGGCGGACGTCGACCTGTCCAACGCCGGTATCGGCGATGGCGCGATCGACATCGTGACCGTCATCGGGACCCAGCAGCCGGACAACGTCGCCGTCACGACCAACGGGTCACGCATCGACGTGTTCGGCCTCAGGACCACGACCAGCGTCACCGGCAGCGAGCTTGCCGACCAGCTGCAGGTGCGCACACTGGCTGGCGACGACAACGTCGCGGTTGACCCAGCCGTCAACGCGCTCATCGGCGTTGCCGTCGACCTGGGCGCCGAGTAACTGGCAACTAAGCACGCCGAGGGTCCCCACCCATGTGGTGGGGACCCTCACCGCTCGGGGTGCGGCAGGTGGTGAAGGTGCGCTACCCACCGCCTTCACCCGGCGTGCTGGTGGGATCCAGCTTGTCGACATCGAACGCCGAGAGCACGGCTGCGCTGATGCTCAGGAACCCCGATGCAAAGGCCAGCAGGATCGCCCAGGTGAGTTCTTCCCTGGTGGGGTGGAACCCACCGAGAATCCACGGCAACGTGACGACGAGTGCCACCGCTACCGACCCAAAGACCTCGTTGACAATCAGTGCATTGGAGCGCGTGACACGTGCGACCGGCCTGACGCGTCTGGCACTGTCAACGTTGGCCGCGAGCAGCGTCAGACTCAGCAGCAGGAAAAGCCATCTGCTCCACACCAGCTCCAGCACGACCAACGACAACGAGAGACCGATGGTGAGCGCGTAGAGAATCAGCACGATCCTGGTGCCGGATCGGAAGTACGGCTCCATGACATCTCGCGCCGTAGCCGATCGACTGAAGCCGCTCTCCACGAAGAAGAAGATGCCCACGAGGAAGAGACCGACCAACGCCGAGGAGACCTCGGCCATGTTGAGGAGGAACGCGTCCGACACCGGCCTCATGGCCTGGGAGCCTATCGCCGCAGCACGATGGCACAGCCCAGCGAAGTGGCGCGCGCCAGCGACCGAGAGCGGTCTGCCAGGGCTGCCCCCACGAGTGGATCATGCGACATTGCGACAACGGACCGGTCATTGGCCCACGGATGTCGCACTGTCGCATGATCGCGTTCGCGTCACAGCCGCGGGTCCACCGGCTCCGACTCCAGCGCCAGGACCGCGAAGACCGCCTCGTGCACCCGCCACAGCGGCTCGCCACGCGCGACGCGGTCCAGCGCCTCGAGCCCGAGCGCGTACTCGCGCAGCGCCAGCGACCGCTTGCGGCCGAGCGCCGCGCTGCCTGAGCTGGTGCAGTTGGCGGGCTCGGTGTAGTCGGGGCCGTAGATGATCCGCAGGTACTCCCGGCCGCGGACCTTGATGCCCGGCTGCACCAGCCCACGGCGGCCGCGCGTCAGGTTGGCGTACGGCTTGACGACCATGCCCTCGCCGCCCGCCGCGGTCAGCTCCTCCCACCACCCCGTGGCCGCGGCAACGCTGTCCGGATCAGTGGTGTCGACGACCAGGCGCTGGGTGCGCGCGATGAGCACGGGATCGGCCTCCGCCAGCCGGTCGGCAATGGCGAGGTGCCAGCCGTGGTCGCGGTCGTGGTAGGTCGCGCCCTCGGTGGCGAGCACCTGGAACGGCGCGAGCTGCACGCCGGCCAGCCCGTCGGTCGGCCAGCAGTACCGGCGGTAGGCGTCGGTGAACGCGTGAGCGTTGCTTTCGCGGGCGCGGGTACGGTCCAGCAGCGCCGACACGTCGACTCCGGCGCTGCGAGCGGACTCGAGCGCGCTGACCGCTGCCGGCAGAGCGGCGCGCGCGGCCGCACCGACGGCGGCGTACTGGTGGCGCAGCAGGTCACCCGCCTTCGCCGACCACGGCAGCAGCTCGCCGTCGAGCAGCAGCCACCGGTCTCCAGCTCGTCCCACAGGCCACCCTGCTGACCGCGGTGCGCAGCCGGTCGAGCAACTCCTCGGTCAGGGCTGGCGCGAAGAACGGCCGGCCGGTGCGCGTGAACACGGCTCCGGTGGCGCCGTCGTCGACGCCGAACCGTGTACGCAGGACGCCGTCATCCCGGCCGACGAGCACCACGGCGCGGGAGCCCATGTGCTTCTCCTCGCAGACGACCCGTGCCACACCGGCCGTGCGGTAGTCGTCGAACGCCTCCGCCGGGTGCTCCAGCACGTCAGGCCGCGAGGACGTCGCGCACGGCGCCATCGTCGGCGGCAGGTAGAGCAGCAGCCGCGGGTCGACGGCGAACCGGCTCATCACCTCCAGCGCGCCGGCGGCGTTCTCCTCGCCGACCGTGACGCGGCCGTGGTGCCGGGTCTCGATGACGCGCTTGCCGATGACGTCGGTGATGTCGAGCAGGTCGGGCTCCCTGCGCGCGACGTCGGCAGGCTCGGGCAGCTGCTCGGCCGGCAGGAACGGCCGGGCCGGCTCGTACCAGACTCGTTCGGCCGGCACGTCGACGATCTCGCGCTCCGGGTAGCGCAGCGCGGTCAGCCGCCCGCCGAACACGCAGCCGGTGTCGAGGCACATGGTGTTGTTGACCCACTCGGCATCGGGGTCGGGCGTGTGCCCGTACAGCACCATCGCCTGTGCCGCGGTAGTCGTTGGCCCACGGGTAGCGCACCGGCAGGCCGAACTCGTCGGTCTCGCCGGTGGTGTCGCCGTACAGCGCGAAGCTGCGCACCCGGCCCGACGCGCGACCGTGGTAGGCCTCCTTCAGCCCGGCGTGCGCGACCACCAGCCGCGCCGCCGTCGAGCACCAGGTGGGAGACCAGGTCGCGGCAGAACGACTCGACGTCGGCGCGGAACTCCGGCGGCTCGTGCTCGAGCTGCGCCAGCGTCTCGGCCAGCCCGTGCGTGACCTGCACGTTGCGGCCCGCAGGGCGCGCACGAGCTTGTTCTCGTGGTTGCCGGGCACAGCGAGCGCATTGCCCGCCGCGACCATGCCCATCACCAGCCGCAGCACGCCCGGGGAGTCGGGCCCGCGGTCGACCAGGTCGCCGACGAAGACGGCCTTGCGCCCGTCCGGGTGGCGCGCGTCGACGGGCCGGCCCTGCGTCGTCGCGCACGAGCGCGTAGCCCAGCCGGTCGAGCAGCGTCTCCAGCTCGCACCGGCAGCCGTGCACGTCGCCGATCACGTCGAACGGCCCGGTCTCGTGCCGGAAGTCGTTGAGCAGCGGCTCCATGACGACGCGCGCCGCGTCGACCTCCTCGGGCGTGCGCAGCACGTGCACCTTGCGGAAGCCCTCGCGTTGCAGGCTGCGCAGCGCCCGGTTGAGCTGGCTGGACTGGCGGCGGATCACGTGCGCGCCGAAGTCGCGGTCGGGGCGGGCCTTGTTGCGCTCGACGCACACCTTCTCCGGCAGGTCGAGCACGATCGCGACCGGCAGCACGTCGTGGTCGCGGGCGAGCTCGACGAGCTGCCTGCGCGCCTCGTGCTGCACGTTGGTGGCGTCGACGACGGTGAGCCGGCCGGCCGCCAGCCGCTTGCCCGCGACGTAGTGCAGCGCGTCGAACGCGTCCTTCGTCGCCGACTGGTCGTTCTCGTCGTCGGAGACCAGGCCGCGGAAGAAGTCGCTGGACAGCACCTGCGTCGGCCGAAGTGCGCGCGGGCGAACGTCGACTTGCCCGACCCGGAGACGCCGACCAGCGCGACCAGCGCGAGCTCCGGGATCGGCAGCTCGCGACCGTCCGGCTGGGTGGTCACGTTATCGGCGGTCACGGGGCAACCTCGCTGCTCTGTGCCGATGAGTACGGGTGAACACGGCCAGCTGCGTCGGCGGGCCGACCGCCGGGTCGTCCGTCGCCGACCGGGAGGAACCGCGCGGTGTAGCCGTGCCGCTCGGCAACCCCCGCGGCCCAGTCCCGGAACTGCTCGCGGGTCCACTCGAACCGGTGGTCCCGGTGCCGCATGGTGCCGGCGGCCAGGTCGGGGTAGCGCACGTTGTGCTCGACGTTCGGCGTCGTCACCACCACCGTCTCGGGCTGCGCATGGCCGAAGACTGCGCGCTCCAGCGCCGGCAGCCGGGACGGGTCGACGTGCTCGATGACCTCCATGAGCACGACCGCGTCGTAGCCGGCCAGCCGGTCGTCGCGGTAGGTCACCGACGACTGCAGCAGCCGTACCCGCTCGCGCTGACGATCCGGCAGCCGGTCCAGGCGCAGGCGCTTCGCGGCGATCTCCAGCGCGCGGTGCGACACGTCGACGGCCAGGATCTCGGTGAACGACGGGTCCTGGAGCAGCAGACGCAGCAGCGCGCCCTCACCGCAGCCGAGATCCACCACCCGCCGAGCACCGGCCGACTTGAGCGCGGCCGCAACCGCGCCCCGGCGCTGCTCGGCCAGCGAGAGCTGCCGCTCGGTCTGCTCCTCGACGTCGGCGACGGCGTTGTCCAGCGCCTCCGGTTCGGCGTCGTCGACCTCGGCCAGTCGACCAACGGCGGACAGCACGAGCTCGCGCTGGTGGGCGAGGTAGCGGCGAGTGATCAGGTCGCGCTCAGGGTGGTCATGCAGCCAGCCCTCGCCCGCCCGGACCAGCTTGTCGACCTCGTCGGGGCTGACCCAGTAGTGCTTGCCGTCGTCGAGCACCGGCAGCAGGACGTACAGGTGGTTCAGCGCGTCGGCGAGCCGCTGAGCGCCTGCCAGGTGCAGGTCGACGTACCGCGATGCACCCCACTCGGGCATCTCTGGGTCGAGTGGGATCTGGGTCGCTCCGACCGTCCACCCCAGCGGCTCGAAGACTCGCCTCGCGATCTCCGCGCCGCCGCGGCACGGCAGCGCCGGAACGTGGATCTCCAGCGGCAACGGCTGGCCGACGAGCTCAGGTCGGGCGTCGCAGCGGCCCGCCATCGCCGTCCGGAACACCCGAGCCAGGGCCACCGCCAGCATGGACGACGCCGCGTACGGGCGGTCGTTGACGTACTGCGCGAGGGAGAACGCGTCCGATCCACCCAGCTTGCGGCCGCGGACCAAGCCGACCGGGTCAACCTCCAGGAGAAGCGCCGCCGTGCACCGCTCCTCGGACGCCTCCGGATAGAACACGTGCGCCTGGCCGACCGAGACGTCAAAGCTCTGCGCCCGGCCAGGGTGCTTGTGCAGCAGGTAGCCGAGATCGGTGGCAGGCAATGCCGTCGACGAGATGGTGAGAAGCACCGACACAGTGTGACTGATCGACTCTGCTCCCCCGAGCCGATTTCAGAGCGGGCGAGTGCCTTCGGCGTACGGCGCAAATGAGTTTCCAACCTGTCAGAGGCGCCAGGTAGCGTCGCGAGCATGCCTACGACAACCATCAGTGCGGAGCAGCTGGTTCGCCAGTTCGACACCGTGACGGCAGTCGCCGGCGTCGATCTCGCGATCACCGAGGGTGAGATCTACGGCTTCCTCGGGCCCAACGGCGCGGGGAAGACGACGACGGTGCGCATGCTGTGCACGTTGCTCGCGCCGACGAGCGGCCGTGCGGTCGTCGCCGGTCACGATGTCGCCACCAGTCCCGGTCTGGTGCGGCTCAACATCGGCGTGGCCATGCAGGACGTCGCGCTCGACCCCAAGCAGACGGGCAACGAGCTGCTGCGGTTACAGGGGCGGCTCTATGGCTTGTCCAACGTCGAGATCGAGCAGCGCTTGAAGGAGCTGACGACACTGGTCGACATCGGCGATGCGCTGGGCCGGCGCATCAGCACCTATTCCGGGGGCATGAAGCGCCGCCTCGACCTGGCAGCGGCTCTGGTCCACAACCCGAGGGTGCTGTTCCTCGACGAGCCGACCACGGGGCTCGACCCGGTGAGCCGGGCACGCGTGTGGGAAGAAGTCCGCCGACTCAACCAAGAGCTCAACATGACGATCTTCCTGACCACGCAATATCTCGAGGAGGCCGATGCGCTCGCCGATCGCGTCGGCATCATCAACGGGGGAAAGATCGTGGCCGAAGGCACCCCATCCGATTTGAAACGCAGCATCGGCAACGACGTCATCTTTGTGCGCCTCGACGGGAGCGCCTCCCTGGCCCGCAGCGCGGTCGAGAGCCTGACCGGAGTCGAGAGCGTCGACGATCGCGGCAACGAGCTGGTGATCACCGCGGCCGACGGCTCGGCCATCATCGGGCCGGTGGCCGTCGCGCTCAACGACTGCGGAGTGCCGGTGCGGCACCTCACGCTGCGCACACCCACTCTCGACGACGTCTTCCTCGAGATGACCGGCACGCACATCCAGACCGAGGAGTCCTTCGGAGGCGACTCTTCGGACACCGAAGTCGCGGCCGGGACCACCGAGACAGCATCGCGGAGGTGACGAGATGACCACGATCGACGCCAGCCTGCCCGCGCCCGTCCGGCCGAGTGCCATCCGGGCTCGACCGGCTGGGTTCCTGCACGATGTGACCGCGATAGCGGGACGCGCGCTGCGCGCGGTGCCTCGCGACGTGGAGGCGGTGATTCCTCCGATCTTCATCGCGTTGTTCTTCTTCCTGGTCAATATCGGCACTTTGCAGGACATCACCGAGAGCAACATCCCGGGCTTCGATGTCAAGGCGTTCCAGATGCCCACGGCGATCCTGCTCGGCGTCACCGGCGTGTCCCGCGCCTACGCGCTGGTGCTCGATGTGCAGGACGGCTACTTCGATCGGCTGCTGCTCACGCCCATCCGGCGCCTCGCCATCCTGCTTGGACATCTGGCGGCCGACGTCGCGGTGGCGTGCGCTTTGACCATCCCGATCCTGGCGATGGGTTTTGCCCTCGGTGTCCGATTCGAGACGGGGCCGCTGGGGGTCGTCGCATTCATCCTGTTGGCCGGGCTCTGGAGCCTGGCGTTCGCCGGGTTCGGCTACGCGATCGCGCTCAAGACCGGCAACCCGGCGGCGGTCAACTCCAGCTTCCTGCTGTTCTTCCCGTTCCTCTTTCTCACATCGTCCTATGTCCCGCGCGAGCAGCTGTCCGGCTGGCTCGACACCGTCGCCACGATCAACCCGGTCACCTACCTGCTCGAGGGCATGCGCTCGCTGATCATGCGTGGCTGGCAGTGGGAAGAGCTTGGGCAGGCCCTGATTGCCATCGGCGTCGTCGGCGCGATCAGCATGTCGATGTGCTTCGCCGCGCTGCGTGGCCGCACCAAGCGTGGGTGATGGGTGGCACAGGCATAAACCGATGGCGGCCGAGCGAATGACCGTCGGCATACAGCTGTTCGGCGTACGCGCGTGGTGGCTGCCTCGGTGGCTCGATCGCGGCAACAAGGCTACTTTCGGCCGAGCCGTCCCTCCGGCCGACGACATGTGACTCTGCTTGGCTGCTCCGCGTTTCCGGGCTCCGAGTGCGCCCCAGGCTCAACGGGTCGACGCGACTGACACCGAGCAGCGCCATGGTCCGGCGGACCTCACCTGCCCGGATCTCCGCCGCACGGTCCACGCCCCGCTCGCCGCCGGCCATCAGCCCGTACAGGTAGGCGCGTCCGACCATCGTCGCGTTGGCACCCAAGGCGATCGCTGCGACGATGTCGGCGCCGCTCACGATGCCTGTGTCGATCCAGACCTCGGCGTCCGCGCCGATCTTGTCGACCACGTCGGGCAGCAGCCGCAGCGGCACCGGCGCGCGGTCGAGCTGGCGGCCGCCGTGGTTGGACAGCACGATCGCGTCGGCGCCGGCTTCGACCATGCGGACCGCGTCGGAGACGGTCTCGACGCCTTTGATGACAAGGGGTCCGTCCCACGAGCCGCGCAACCACTCCAGGTCGGCCAGCGTCGTGCTCGGGTCGAACAGCTCGTCCAACAGCTCGGCGATGGTGCCCTGCCACGAGTGCAGCGAGGCGAAGGTCAGCGGCTTGGTCGTAAGCAGGTTCATCCACCACGCTGGACGCAGACTCATGTCCAGCACCGTCTTGACCGTGAGCGCCGGCGGGATCGCGAACCCGTTACGGGCGTCACGCAGCCGCGCGCCGGCTACCGGCACATCGACGGTTAGCACCAGCGCCTCGAACCCGGCCGCCTTCGCGCGGCCCATCAGGTTCTCGCCGGCTGCGCGGTCCTTCCACACGTACAGCTGGAACCACTTGCGTGCATCCGGTGCGGCGGCTGCCACATCTTCGATCGATGTGGTGCCCATGGTGGAGAGCGTGTACGGGATTCCGCGCCGCTCGGCGACCCGGGCCACCGCCACCTCAGCCGGCCGTCCCTATTGCAGTGGATCATTCGACATCGACAGAGCCATGAGCTCGCCGATGTCGGATTGATCGCCTGGTGCCTGGGGTGGGATGTTGGCCGAGTGAGTAGCAACCCTGAGGTGCGAGACGGCGTGGAGCTGACCAACCTCGACCAACCGATGTTCGACGCCGCCGAGGCGACCAAGCGGGATCTGGTCGACTACCTCGACGCGGTGTCCGACCGCATCCTCCCGGAGTTGCGGGACCGGCCGCTTTCGGTGGTGCGCGTGCGCCCCGGCCAGCCGCCGTTCATGCAGAAGAACGTCCCGAAGTACACCCCGGAATGGGTTCGGACGGTGCCGCTGTGGGCCGAGGCGTCGAAGCGCGAGGTGTCGTACGCCCTGTGCAATGACCGCCGTACGTTGCTGTGGTTCGCCAACCAGCGGGCCGTGGAGTATCACCCGACGCTTGTCCGCACGGACGCCTGGGATCGGCAGACCCACCTCATCCTCGACATCGACCCGCCTGCATCTGACGTGTTTGCGCAGGCCGCCGGAGCCGCAAAGCTGGTCCGTCAAGCACTTGCCGACCTCGGCATGGCCGGGGCGGTCAAGACGAGCGGTGCAAAGGGGCTGCACGTGTTCGTGCCGCTCGATGGACAGGCGACGATGGAGGAGGTGGCCGCGGCCACCCGCGCGCTCGCCGCGCGGGCGGAGCGACTGGACCCCGTCCTCGCGACGACGGCCTACGTCAAGGACGAGCGTGAGGGCAAGGTGTTCCTCGACTCGACCAGATCCGGCGGGGCGACAGTGGTGGCCGCGTATAGCCCGCGCGTGCGTCCGGGGCTGCCGGTGTCGTTCCCGCTCGACTGGGAGGATCTCGATCGTGTGACACCGGCCGAGTTCACCGTTCGCACCGCGGCAGGGCTGGTCGCCGACAGCGATCCGTGGATCGCCAACATGCCCCCGCCTCAGCCGCTGAACGCGGAGCTGGTCGAGGAGGGTCGCGCAATCCCCGTCGCGCGCGTGCAGGCGATGCACGAGGGCAAGCGGCGAGCGCGCGCCCGCCGCAGTTAACAGACCCTGTATCCGTAGCAGTCAAGCGGACTCGTCCGTGGTGAACCGGTCAGTGCATCGCCCGGGCCACGACGGGTCGATCGTGCTTGCGCCGGTACGCCTCGGTGAATCCAGCTCGCAGAAACAGCTCGAGCGTCCCCTGGTAGATGCTGCTCGATGTACGCCGACTACCCCCGGTGTCGATCGGGTAACCCTCAACCAGTCCTGCATCGTTCGCCGCGGAGTAGTCGACCGCGCCAGCGAGAAGCGCGCTGGCCACACCAGACCCGCGGTGCTCTCTCGGGACCCAGAAGCAGACGACCGACCACACGCGGTCGTCGGCCAATTGCTGCCGATCGATCAGCGGCGACCGCAGCACCCGCGCGTACTGTTCGCGCGGCGCGACGCTCACCCAGCCGACTGCCTGGTCGCCGCGTAGCGCAAGAAGCCCAGGGACCTGGCCCTCGCCGGTCAACCGACGCAGCATCCTTCGATTGCCGGTTCCCTTGTCGCGCACACCGGACTCGTACTCCTTGCCCGACTGGCGGAAATAGGTGCACCAACAGTTGCTATAGGCGCCGGATGGACCGAAGAACGAGGCAAGCTGCTGCCAACGATCCGCGGTCACGGGCACGATCTCCGTCACGACGCCCACACCATCACCATCCGCCGCATCAGCGGATCGAGGCGTTGGTCGGATTGACACCTTCGCGCGCGGCGTACGCCGCCGCCTCGGCGCGGGTGCTGAGGTTCAGCTTTGTCAGGATGCTGCTCACGTGGTGCGCGACCGTCTTTCGGCTGATGTACAGCTGAGTGGCGATCTGCGGGTTGGTCATACCTTGTGCCACGAGGTCGAGTACGTCGCGCTCGCGACGCGAGAGCAATCCGACATCGCGCGGACCCGGCTTCGGCGTGACGCCGAGGTCGCGCAGGATCGCCGCCGCGCGGTCGGCGTCATGGCGTGCACCGAGCCGCTCGAACACTGCCAGCGCACGGCCGGCTTCGACGGCGGCGAGCGCCGGGTCGGTCGCGGAGACAACCATGGCCCGCGCCAGCCGGGAGCTTGCCGCCTCGTACGGCAGCTCCCTCGCGTCGAACGCCGCCGCCGCATCGCACAGCAAGCTTGCTGACTCGTCGTCACGTCCCATCGCGCCCGCGACGAGCCCGGCTGCCCGCGCGCACAAGGCGGTGGCCTGCGGATGCCGATGACTACGGACAGGCACGCTGCAGGGACCGCGCTATGTCGTCAGCAGCCGACACCTCGCCCGCAGCGAGGTAAGCCTCTGCAAGAGCGGCCGCGACGCCGACGAACTCGACATCCTGCTCGCGCACGTCCTCGAGCCGCTCCTTGAGTATGGCAACGGCACGGTCGGCGTGCTCCCGCGCGATCAGAACTCGAGCCGTGACGACGGCACCTTGTGGCCAACCTGCCACCTCGTCGAGCAGGCGCTCAGCGACCGCGGCCTGCCCCTGCTGTAGCCGCAGCTCGGCAAGGGCAGCCAACGCCTCGCAGCGCGGCTCCCGTCCCAGATCGACGGACATCGACAGCGCGGCTGCGAGCTCCCGCTCGGCTTTCTCCCAGTGTCCCGTGGCGACGAGCACCCTGCCGTAGTGCGAGCGGCATCGCGCCTGGAGGAACGGGCAGCCATATCTCTCCGTGAACGCGTCGGCGGCACCGCACCACTCCCTAGCCCGCTTCAGGTCCTGCAGCAGGCTGCACGCGGCCAGCATGCTGCAGCTGTTCCACACGACGGTCTCGAGTCGCTGACACTCCCCCGCGTAGGTGCCGGCCATCGCCTCGTCGAGCAGGGCCAGCCCCTCGTCAACGTCGCCATGAGAGACAAGCGCCCGACCCAGATCGGCCATCGCAACCAGCTCGAGGTCCGTATCGCGGGACGCGCGGGCGCCGTCCAGGGCTCGGCGCAACAGCTCTAGCTGCTCGTCGGGATCCGATGAGACGTAGCCCTCCATCAACCACAGCCACGGATCGAGACTCCGGTCGTCGCCGGTGCTGGCCGCGCGCCTGGCCCGCGCGATCCAACCCCGTGCCGCGGCCTCGTTGTCCAGGTTGCTGAGGTAGGTCACCGCGATCTCCAGGGCGACTGCCGCCGCGTCCCCCAGACGTTGCTCGCCGCGATAGATCGCGTACGCCCGTTCACGGTGCCGGAGGCTCGCACGGAGGTCGCCGAGCCACCACAGCGTGCTGCCCATGCCGGCAAGCGCGTCGGGCGACTCCTGCTCGCCCAGGGCGAGCCGGAAGAGCTCTCGGGCCGCTTGCCACTGGCCGGCGGCGAGGGCCTCCTGCGCGCTCGCCAGGTGCTCGTCGTACCCCACCCCCTCATGGTCCGAGGATCTGACCTGAGTCGAAACCCCAAGACCGGCGGAAAATAGGTCACTTGACCGATGCTGAGAGTTAGTGGCCGTCCGAGCCTGAAAATCTGGACCGACGGAGGCCGCCATGACCGAGACATTCCACCTCACGGTGGAGCAGGCCGAGGCCTACGACGCGCTGTTCGTGCCGGCACTCTTCGCTCAATGGGCTCCGCAGCTGCTCGATACCGCCAACGTCTCGCCGGGCCAGCGGGTGCTCGACGTGGCATGCGGCACCGGGGTGGTTGCACGCGCGGCCGCCGACTTGGTGGGTGAAGCCGACCTGGTCGTTGGTGTCGATCTGAACGCCGCAATGCTCGAGGTTGCGAAGCGTGTCCGGCCGGACATCCAGTGGCTCAGCGGCGATGCAGCCGACTTGCCCTTCGACGACGGATCGTTCGACGCCGTGCTTTGCCAGTCCGCGCTCTTCTTCTTCCCCGACCCGGCGGCCGCCATCCGCGAGATGAGCCGAGTCGCCAAGACAGGCGGCACGGTAGCGCTGCAGACCTACGCCAGCCTCGATGCGCAGCCGACGTACGGCCTATTTGTCGACGTCGTCCTCAAGCACGCCGGTCCGGAAGCCAAGAGCCTTGTGACGACGTACTTCTCACAGGGCGACCCGGACGAGCTCGCGATGGCTTTCGCCGGTGCAGGGCTCGAGGTCACCGAGACTCGCACGCCCATGGGCATCGCCCGCTACGCGTCGGTGGCCGCCTTGGTGGAGATCGAGGTCAAGGGGACGCCACTCATCGACAGGCTGAGCGAGGAGGTCCTGGAGCGGATTCTGGCGGACTGCCGGCAGCTGCTGGACGAGCACACGACACCCACTGGGGCCGTGGAGATGCCGATCCGTGCGGTCTTCATCGCCGGCCGGAAGGCTTGAGCGCCGCTCGATGGAGCGGGGTGTAGAACGGGCGCATGGGCCGCACGGACCGGCGGAGTACGCAGATCGCAGCAACGCGCGCGTTCTTCGGGGCACGTGCAGCCGACTGGGAAGACAGGTTTCCGGACGACGACCCGCTGTACGCGCAGGCGGTTGCGGAGCTGACACCGCCACGTGGTGGGGTCGCGCTGGACGCTGCTTGCGGAACCGGGCGAGCGCTGCCTGCCTTGCGCGACGCGGTCGGACCGGCTGGGATCGTCATCGCCGTAGACCTGACCACCGAGATGCTGGCCGAAGCCGTACGACGCGGCCGTGACTCAGTCGCCACCTTGGTCCTGGCCGATGCAACCAACCTGCCGCTCAAGGACGGATCGGTGGACGTCGTCTTTGCCGCCGGGCTGCTCCCCCACCTCGATGATGCGGTGGCAGGGCTGGTGGAGCTAGCGCGCGTCTGCCGTGCCGGTGCACGGCTGGCGCTGTTCCATCCGATCGGACGGCAGAGCCTCGCCCGTCGACAGGGGCGGGAGCTCGACCCCAACGACTTCCGGGGCGAGGAGAGGATCCGCGTCGCACTCGCCGAGGCCGGGTGGAACTGCGAGTCGGTCGACGACTCCGAGCACCGCTATCTCGTCCTCGCGGTTCGCTAGCCGGCGCGGTTCTGAGACAGGAGTGCTTCTGCGATCGCCTCCGCCACGAGCCGCGTCGCCTTGACCGACTGCCGAAGCCGTCGCGACTGCTCGATCTGCACGCCTCCTAAGCCCCCTAGTCGGTTGACCACGTTCCCTGGCGAAAGTCCGGAGAACGGATCACTGCACTGCGTGGTCACGAACACCCTGAAGGCGGAATCGGGCGGCAGCTTGTGCCTGATCCGGTCGGCGATCTCATCTCTGCCGTCGAGGTCGAACTGCCCGCCAACGATCACGTCCAACGCCTCCCCGGTGAACGGGTTCGTCGCGCTGCCGAAACCGTGGAACGAGACGGCCACGGAGTGCTCGCGCCCGAGCAGCTCGCGGAACCCGGCAAACGACTGCTCGCTGATGTCATCACTCGTGATGTGCAGGCGAGGGCTCTGGTTCTGACCACGTCCAGCACAGACCCAGGAGTCGAGCTGCAGCCGCTCATCGGCAACCAGCAGCGCTACCTGCTCGGCTGTACGGCGCTCGATGGCACCGCCGTGCGGAGCGATGACGGCGACGTCGCCAGAGACCGTGACAGTCTCGGTCAGCTGCTGATCGGCGAAGAGGTTGGTCGTCGCCAGAACTGTCGCAGCGGGCATGCCTCCCAGGAACAGGCGGTCGGGATCGCCGAGCGCGACTTGTGCCTCGTTGGAGCCGGCGTCCCGGAGGACGGCAGTCACCGTGAACGCGGCAAAGGACGCACCACTGTTCAGCATCAGCTGCGGCCGTGCTCCGGGGCGGCTGAAATCGGCTGGCACCGCAAGGTCCAACGCTGCAAAGGCGCCTGCCGACAGACACACTTGCTCGTCGGACAACCTCACGGCGCAGACATCTTCCACGACCTGAAGCTGCGCTTCCCCCATTTCTCACCTCCAGCTTGGTGGCTACCCAAGAGTGTGCCCGGCCTGGTGCGCCCGCAGGACGACAAGAGTTCACCGAGGGTTGTCTGTTGGCTCTTGCGGGTAATCGACACCATGCGGTGGGCTGGAGTAGTTTGCCTAGGGAGGTCGACATGCGCGTCCGGAGTTTCCGCCTGAGTGCCTCGATCGTCGCCACACTGTCGCTGCTGGGGACGGCGAGCGTCGTCGCGAGTCCCGGAGCCATCGCTCACGGGTCGACGGACGATCCGGTGCGGTTCGCAACGTTCAACGCTTCCCTCAACCGCCTGGCGGAGGGGCAGCTCATCACTGACCTGTCCACCACCGGCAACGCCCAGGCGGCGACGGTCGCGCAGATCATCCAGCGTACGAGACCTGACGTGCTGCTGATCAACGAGTTCGACTTCGACGCGCAGGGTACGGCGCTGCGACTGTTCCAGGACAACTACTTGTCGGTAAGTCAGGGCGGCGCGCAGCCGATCACCTACCGCTATCGCTTCACTGCACCATCGAACACGGGAATCTCTTCCGGCTTCGATCTGAACAACAACGGGCAGACAGTGACCCAACCCGGCGCGCCGGGATACGGCGACGACTCCTTGGGCTTTGGCGCTTTCCCCGGACAGTTCGGCATGGCGGTCTACTCGCGCTACCCGATCGACACCCACGAGGTGCGTACCTTCCAGCACTTCCTGTGGAAGGACATGCCTGGCGCCCTGCTGCCGGACGACCCCACAACCTCTGCACCCAAAGACTGGTACTCGCCTGCTGAGCAGGCCATCTTCCCGCTGTCGTCCAAGAGCCACTGGGACCTGCCGATCAAGATCGACCGGCGCACGGTCCACTTCCTGGTGAGCCACCCGACCCCGCCTGTGTTCGACGGTCCGGAGGATCGCAACGGGCTGCGCAACTTCGACGAGATCCGGTTCTGGTCCGATTACATCTCCCCTGGTCGGGGGCGCTACATCTACGACGACGAGGGGAAGACCGGCGGTCTGAAGCCCGGCGAGCACTTCGTCATCGCCGGCGACCAGAACTCCGACCCGCTCGATGGGGACAGCGTCCCCGGAGCGATCCAACAACTTCTCGACGACCGTCGCGTCAACGCATCGATGGCCCCCAGCAGCGCCGGAGCTCCGGAGGCAGCGACCCGACAAGGTGGCGCCAACGCCACGCACCGGTCTGACCCAAAGTTCGACACAGCGGACTTCGCGGACACGGCGCCGGGCAACCTGCGCGCCGACTACGTGCTGCCAGATCGGCGGCTCCGCATCGTCGATTCCGCGGTGTTCTGGCCGCTGCGGTCAGACCCGCTGTCGGCCCTGACCGGCGAGTTCAACGTGGAGGTTCCGTTCAGCTTCCCGAGCTCGGACCACCGGCTGGTGTGGGTCGATGTCAAGGTCTCCCGAGGGCGCTAGCCCCACGATGCGCCGGTCAGACTCGGCCGGTCGCGAACGCCAAGGCCTCGTCGACATCCATGGACTGACCCTGCGCGAAGGCTTGAGTGAACGCGAGGTCGCTCAGCGCGTTTCGCACCGTCTCTATGGTGCGTTCCCGATTCTCCTCAGGGGCCATGTAATAGAGGTACGACCATGAGCCGAGGGCCACACGCAGACCATCGGCCGCGCCGAACAAGGTTGCTGCTCGCAGATGGCTGCTTTCCCGTGCCTCGATCTCGGCAAGCGAGTCGAGGCAGTAGGCCAGGTTCGCGCGGTCGCGGATGACTCGCGGCAGCTCAACGCTTTCGAGGACCCACGCTCTCGCCGTCCGGGTCTCGTCGCGGGCCAACGCGACCTGCGTCAGGTTGTAGAGAGCAACGTAGATGACCAGCCTGTCGCCGCGCGCGCGTGCCGAGCTCAGCCCCTCCTCGAACAGACCCACAGCCTCACCCGACGCACCTTGGAGCAGTCGCACGGTGCCAAGCCACACCTTCGCTAGTGACCAGAGCCAGTCCTGGCCCTGCTGTTCGGCGAGCTCGACCGTGTGCAGTAGCTGCTCGGCGGCGTGCACATCGTGCCCGGTTGCCATCGACACGAGGGCAATGCCGCCAACGGCATAGCCGAGAGCGTCAGCGTCGTGTGCGGCTGTTGCCCCTTCGACCGCTTGCCTCCAGTGCTCCCGTGCGTCGTCGATCGCGCCTTCGGCGTAGGCCATGCTCGCCGCCGCGAGGTTTGCACGGACGCGTACAGCCGGAGTCAACGGGTGGGCAAGAGCCTGCTCCATCCACTCCCGTCCCTCACGCCAGGTGCCCCCAAGCCACCACGCCAGCCAGAGCGCCCACCCGATGCGCGCCGCTGTCTCGTTGTCACCCGAGGCAAGTGACCACGTTATGGCCGCCCGAACATCGTCGTCCTCACGTTCGATCGTTTGCAGCCACTCGGCTTGCTCGGCGTTCTTGAACGATGGGGCCGCTCGCTCGGACAGCGCGAGAAAGACTGCGGCGTGGGCGCGCGCTGGCTTCGTACTCCTCGCCCGTCTCTTGGAGCAGACTCCGCGCATACTGCCGGACGGGCTCGAGCATCCCGTAGCGGACGGTCCCGCCAGGCCCGCGCTGCACCGCAATGAGCGAGTTGTCGGCAAGCCGTTCCAGCAGCGCTAACGCAGGCTGCCCGAACAGTCCCTCCGCCGATTCGAGTGTGAACCCGTCGGCGAACACCGAGAGCCAGCGCAGGGCGCGCTGCTCGTCCGGGTCCAGGAGCCGGTGGCTCCAGTCGAGCGCGGCCCGCATCGAGCGTTGCCGCTCCGGCAGATCGCGAGAGCCGCCTGCTGCGATCGCCTCATCGAGCCGAGCGAGCAGCGTTGCGGCGTCCAGGGTCCTCATCTTCGCCGCCGCAAGCTCCAGCGCAAGGGGCAGCCCGGCGAGGCGGCGACAGATCTCCCGTACGTCATCGGAGGCGGCTTCATCCACGGTCAACGATGGCGCCGCGGCGCGGGCACGCTGTACGAACAGCTCACTGGCCGCTGCTGCCGGAAGCGGAGTCACAGCAACCTCCACCTCGCCCCTGACCCGCAGTGGGGCGCGACTGGTTACCAAGATCGTCAACTGCGGGCAGCGCGCGAGCGCCTCGGCGACAAGCTGTGCAGTCGCGTCGAGGACATGCTCGGCGTTGTCGAGCACAAGGAGCATGTGTTCTTGCTGCAGGTGGGCGAGCACCGACTCCACCGGCTCGGCACCCGGCACGTCGCGTACGCCAAGCGCATGCGCCAAAGCAGTAGGCACTTGCGTCGCGGTCGCCAATGGTGCCAGCGAGACGAAGGCGGTCCCATCGGGGAACGAGGCCCGCCGCGCCGCCTCGACCGCCAGTCGCGTCTTGCCGACACCCCCTGGTCCGGTGAGGCTGACCAGCCGGGACTGGCCGCCGGCGACGAGGTCATGGATCTGGGCAAGCTCTGACTCTCGGCCGACGAGTGGCGTGGGAGGCACGGGAACGGAGGCGCGCTCCCAGGTGACGACGGAGGGCTCTGCGGCCGTCCCGGCCGGCGTGGGCCGGGGTGGCACAGCCGCCTGGAGGGCAGCGCGATCCGCGTCCGAGAGTCCCAAGGCGGTCGCGAGCGAGCGGACGGTGTGCGGATAGGGACGTCGGCGAGTCCCGCGCTCGAGAGCGCTCACCGCATCGACCGTCAGCCCGGCTCGGTGAGCCAACTCCTCCTGGGTGAGGGCGGCGGCCTGGCGCAGCTCGCGCAGGCGCGACCCGAAGCCGCTGTCCTGCTTAGCCCCCGCTTGGCCAGACACGCGGGCAGCCTAACCGCCAACTGTGCGGGTGGTGTCCGGATTCTGTCCGTGGATCGAAGGGAGGTTCGCCCGCACGCTGGGTTCACCGCACGAACTCGAGATTGGATCGAACGACATGACTGCCTCCACCGCGGACCGTACCGACTGGCCCGGAGCGCCGGCTCCGGACGTGATCCCCGCCCGACCGACGCGGGGCTGGGCCGTTGCCGGCATCGGCGCTGCCGTCGCGGCCATTGCCGGCCTGGCCGGAAGCAGCGCGATGACCGCTGTCTACGACAGCAGCCTGGGCGGTGACGTCACGGCCATCGCCGACAAGATGTCGACCCAGTCTGCGCAGCTGCTCGTGTTCCATGTGGGGACACTGGTCGCTGTGCTCCTGCTGCCGATATTTGCCGCAGGGCTCTCGCGCCGCCTCGCCGCTCGAATGCCGGCCGACAGCTTGGTCCCTCGAGTGGCTTCCACGGGCCTTCTGCTCGTCGCCGTCGCGGGAATGCTCGGCACCGCGCTCGACACCGAGTTCCTGGTCGACATCGACGACCCGACGCTCGTCTCGCCCGAGTCAGCAGTGTTCTTCGGCCATTGGGTCGGCACGGTCCCGTGGGTCTGGGTCGGCGCCGGGCTCGCCGCCCTAGCAGTCGCGATCGCCGCGCTTCGTCATGCCGCAGCGCCACGGTGGCTCGGCTGGGTCAGCCTGGTCTTCGGTGGGCTGATCGTGGTGATCGGCGTGTCCCCACTGCAGTACATGGCGGCGATGATCGGTCCGATCTGGCTGCTTGTCGCCGCGATCGGGTTCTCCGCAGGCGACCGCAGAGTCGCCTGACCCAGCAGTCGTTGACCTCGAAACTGAAGCGCTGTGCGCGACCCGCCCTCGGAGTGTCGCGCACGACGCTTCAGTCTGTGGGCTTGGGGTTCTACGGAATCAGCACGACCTTGGCAGCCCCGCATACCCGGCGCTGGCCGGCCCGAGATGCGCAACGACGCGGCGGCCGAGCCATTGGTCGTCGACGTCGCTGCCCAACGCATCGACGGTGCCGGCAACCTCACGGCCCGGGATGGCCGGCAGTGACCGCGGCGTGAGACCGGGCGGACCGTCGCCGGCGCGGATCGTGGTGTCGATCAGGTGCACACCCGCCGCTTCGACCGCGATTCGCACCGGTCCCTGCGCGGGTTTCGGATCGTCCACCTCCTCGTACAAGAGGTTGTCGGGCGGGCCGAAGGCGTGGAGCTGGATTGCACGCATGCCATCACCGTAGAAACTCAACCGCACTTGAGGTCAACGAGCGGAGTCATGATCGACGCCGTGCGAGCCACTTGCTCCACTGACATGATCGGGGCCTATGGCTCGCAGTCCGACTGCTCAAACGGCTGGCACCGTGGCCCTCGCAGGGGTCGCGCTCTTCTGGGTCGGCCTTGTCGTAGGAGGTCTCCTTGCGCCGGACTATTCACCTCGAGAGGACTACATCTCTGCGCTTGCAGCACGGGGTTCCTCAGTAGCAGCCATTGGCATTGCGGCGATCGCCGCCCTGGGGCTGGCACACGTCGCGGCCGGTGTCGCCGCCCAGGCGGCATGGCGGGCGCATGCCCTGGCGCTGTTCCTCGTACTCGCTGGCGTGGCGGGCGTCGTCGTAGCGAGTGCGCGCATGAGCTGTGCGAGTGGGGCCGCAGGGTGTGGCATCACGATCACCTCCGGAAAGGACTGGATCGCGACCACTCACGGGTGGGCCATCGCGTTCTACGAGGTGTTCGGTGTCCTCGCGACAGCGGTCGTTGCGCTTGGCCTGGTCGGCAACCGGCGGGGCCGGTTGCCCCGGTGGCTTCGGGTAACCAGCGCCGTTTTGGGCGTCGCGTCTCTGCTCCTCGTCTCGCGACTCGGCGAGCCGCACACCGGGCTCTGGCAGCGACTCTGGGTGACCGTCAACTCCAGCGGGCTCGTCCTCATCACCCTTTTCGTCATGTCAACTGCGTCGCGTCCCGAGACCCAGCTCGCTGTCGAAGACCCAGCGCTGTCCCGCCGGCGCCAATGAGTGTGGCCGCTCGTCAGGGCCCTTCACGTCATCGAGCGGTGCGCTCCGGCCGCACCTCGTGGACTGAGATGTCGGGGACGAGCCGGCGGATCCGGCGCGCGACTGAGCCGCGCAGGATTTCTCCGAGCCGGGACCGGTGACGAGCGACCACCACCCTGGTGGCCTGCAGGTCGCGGGCGGCGCTGGCCAAGACTTCGGCGACACTCGAGCCGTCAAGCTCGGAATAGCTGCCGCCGGACTCGACGGTCAATTCTCGGAGTCGGTCGAGCAGGTCGGCCCGACGACTGCGACCACCAAGGCCATCGATGACGTTGACGTGCACGACCAGCAGGTCGGCGTCGTCCTCCGCCGCGAGCTTCGCCGCCTTGCGGATGATGTGCTCTCCCCACGCTGACCCAGACACAGCCGCCAGCACGGTGGGACGCGCCACCTCGGGGCCTACGCCTTCGCGGGCCAGCACATCCCGGGCAACCGCATCAAGCGTTCCGGCCAGCCAGGCTCGCGCGAGCTCGCTGAGCGCGGCGAGGTTTGACGGCCGGAAGTAGTTGGCCAATGCGCCGCCCACCCGGTCGGCGGAGTAGACCTGGCCAGCCGCTATCCGCTCGCGGAGCGCCCCGGGGGAAAGGTCGATGAGGACGATCTCGCCCGCCCGGACGATCTCGTCGGGCACCGACTCCACCATCCCCGCACCGGTCACCCGAGCCGCGTAGTCACGCACCGATCGCAGGTTGGCGATGTTGACTGTGGTCATAACCGCTATGCCAGCCGCCAACAGCTCTTCCGCGTCCTCCCAGCGTTTCCGGATCCCGTCGACATGGGTATGCGCAAGCTCGTCGACAAGCACCACGTCAGGTTGCGCTGCGATGACCGCGTCAACGTCAAGCTCCAGGAAGGTGCTGCCGCGGTAGTCGACCGAGCGGCCGGGAATCAGCTGAAGGTCGCGCAGCTGGGCCTTCGTCTCCGGGCGCCCGTGGCGCTCGATCCAGCCGACCACCACCCGCTCGCCGTCCTGGGACCGTCGCCACCCGTCGTTGAGCATTGCGTAGGTCTTGCCCACGCCGGGTGCGGTTCCTAGATACGTACGTAGCCGGCCGGGCTCCGCCTGCTGGCCCTCGCTCGACGACTCGCTCACTCCCCAATCCTGACTGCCGGCCTTCGCGACACAACGACGTGGGCGCAGACGTAGGCGGTCGCGTTGAGCGTCGCGTGCACTATGAATGGCGCGAGCACGCCACCACTGCGATTGCGCAACAGTGCGAGTGCCACGCCTGTGGCACCTGTGGCCATTGTGGCTGCCCCGAGTGCCACCGCCTGGCCACCTCGGCCGGGCGGGCAGCTCCTCTCGGACCGGGTTGCTGTGCATCGTGTCAAGGGTCGGCAGCAGGTGCCACAAGCCGAACAGTGTCGACGTCCACGCGATGGATGTCGTTTCCGTGTGCGAGCGCTGCAGCACCCCAAGCAGCACGCCGCGGAACACGACCTCCTCCGGCAGAGCTGTAGCGAACGGGATACGAACTCCGACTTCGTACGCGGCGGCTGGCGGGCTCACCTCGTGCACACGCTCGTCGACGAAGAACCGGCCTGTTGCCGGCGTGACTGCTGCCGCGCCGACGATCCCGGCTGCCGCGAGCGACACTGCGCCACCCATCACCAAGCCACGTCGGAGTTGTTCGCGACCAAGTCCAAGCTCCGACCACGACGCGTGCGCCGCCGTCCGACCGAGCGCCGTCGCGAACGCAGCGGCGACGAGGTTGGCCGGCACATGAGTTGCTTGAGGCAGCACCCGGTTGACCGCGACGTTGTAGGCAGCAGCTAGCAGAGCCACAGCCGTCGCGGTGGCCCGCTCGCGCCGAATCATCATGCGGTGGCCTGGGCGGCCCGACGGACCTGAGCGGTTGGTGCCATTCGCGCCCTCCCTGCGACGAGCATCATCCAAGTGTCGTGGCGACGGGCGGGGGCGTCGACTGCTGCAGGCCCCGGGCCGTCAGGTGCTGCGAACCACCACCAGCTGATCGAGGGCGGATGCGGCGCCCCACACCTCGCCAGGCCGACCAAGGATCTGACGAACGTCGGACGCCGGACCGGGCAGCGCGTACGTCGTAAACGTCTCGGTCGCCGGGTCAAAGCGGGCCAGCGTGTTGCTGCCGAAGTCGCTCACCCACACCTGGTCTCGCTCATCGACGAACACTGCGTAGGCCTGCGGGCTCTCGCCCGGAAGTCGCCACTCTCGCCACTGCCCGCTCACCGGATCGAACAACGCCAGCTGGCCGGCGTTCCACTCGCTGACCCAGATGCGGCCTTGGCTGTCCGACCAGACGCGGCGCGCGCCCTGCCCCGCCGTCGGCGGCTCCAACACCGTCACCTCGCCGGTCTGACGGTTGATGCGGCCGACATAGCTCCCGGCGAGGGACGCGAAGTAGACGTCACCGGCGGGTGTCGTGGCGATGCCGTACGGACCTTGGCCGCGCGGCGCGTCGTACACAACCAGCTCCTCGGTCCTGGGGTCGAGCCGACCGTAGATGCCCACTTGGCCCGTGAACCACAAGCACTCCGTTGAGGTCGAAAGTCGCAGTGTTGAGGTTGGCATCCTCTCGGCCGGCGGGAAGCGGGAAGACACGCACCTGGTGTGTCACCTGGTCGACGCGGACGATCGCATTGAGGCCGCCGTCGGTTACCCACGCAGCTCCGTCCGGGCCAACGATGACGCCATGCGGTGTCGAGCCCCGACCCAGCGGCACCTCGGTGACGGACTGCGTCGCTGGGTTGAAGTGACCGAGGAAGCCCGCCCGCTGGCCGGTGAACCAGATCCCGCCATCGACGGCTGGCGCGACGTCGTGCGGGCGGGACCCGCCGGTGACCGCGAACGCGGCCAGTTCGTACGCGGTTGGCGTGGGTGACGGTGTGGTCGGCGGCCTCGGTGGGTCAGACGTCGTGGTTGAGGACGCTGTGGACGTGGGGGCAGGCGACGACGGCGCTCCCTGCGGGGAGTCGGCTCCGCAGCCGGTGGCGGCGGTCGCGGCGACCAGCGCACAGCCCAGGACTTGCCGACGGAGACTCACGAGCGGCACCTCCGACGCCCAGTCTGACTGTCAGCTGATGAAGTCGCTGGCCGGCGTCGACGTGACGAACCCTTGTGACAGACCCCGCGTGCCGATGGCCGGTGCCAGCCGCCACAACGCCGCCGCCGCGAGCACGTGCCAGATAGCGTGACCCGTGAGGAAGTTGTCCGGCTGACACGACTGGCTCCGGTCCATCAGCTTCTCGATGACGGCGCCAGCAGCCAGCACTGCTAGCGCCGTGTATAGCGTGGGGCGTAACGCGGGACGGCGTCGGGCTCGCACCAGGCTCAGCCCGATCGCGACGGCGGCCATCACCGTCTGGATGCTGGCGGACGCGGTGGGCCCGATTGCCACCACCGGAACCATCGCTGCCATGGGGACGATCCACCACGCGGGCGACAGCTCGCGCCCGGTCGAGGTCGGACACCGCGTCGGCGGCGACGAACACCAGAACCCCCGCAAGCGGGAGATCGTGGGCGTACGCCTGCCAGTCCGGGTCTGGCCCGTGCTGGATGAACGATCCCACTCCGATCCCGGTGACTAACAGCGCAAAGACGCCCGTCTGACGACGTTGGACGCGTGTGCGGCGACGACGAGACGCGACGAATATTCCGGCGCCGGCCACGACGAACGCGACACTCGTGACTGCATTGGCTGGCTGACCGATGAACGAGTCCCCGTACCGCGCGCAGACCGCCGCCAGCTCCATCTGTCGAGTATGGACCGCGTGCCGGCCGCGAAACGGGGCGTCGACCAAGCCGACGCCCCGTCATCGTTGCTCGTGTCAGACAGCCGCCGCCTGGAGTCGCTCGGACTCTGATGCAGGTGTTCCATCCCTGGTCGCCAGTGCCCAGGCAATCGGGGCAACAGCGACAAGCGTGACAACGCCGCTCACGATCTGCGTCAGCTGCGACTCGGAGAAGAACAACGCGACAGCGCTCAAGGAGCATCGCTATCGCCGCCCATAACGGAACCGCCTTCGACCGCAGCAGCGCAATGCCAGCCACCGGGATGCCCAAGAGCAGTACGAAGAAGCCGATCCACAGGACACCAAGGAGAACGCTGGCCCCGCCGAACTCAAGTAGTCCGACGATCGCCTCTCGTTCGCCGGGGTTCTCCGTTACGTAGTCGGCACTGATCGAGAACACGGACGCGTACTGGACCAACGCGCCAAAGGCGGCAAGTGCCCCCACGCAGAGCATGCAGGCCGCAACGGTGGCCCAGAGGCGCCCACGCTCGCGGACGAGCGCCAGAATGGCCGCGGCGACAGCGATCCACGCCGCAACGCCGAGCGCCAAGATGAAGTTGCTGGCCGCAAGGCGACCCGGCGCATCCATCCAGGCCTGCAGCGACTCGTCCTCGGTCTCGGAGGGCGGGTAGCGCACGGCAAATCGCCGATCTTGCCCTCGTCCTCCCACCGAGAAGGGGAATCGCCCCCGATCTGACGCCGCTACTGTGACGGATGGTCCTTGCCGCTGCGCCAGCATCTGCGGGCTATCTCGGAGGTCGGCATGTCTTCGATGGAACGTCTTCCCGGGCATGCTCCACGTCCAGTGGTTGATGCCGGCAGGTTGTGGGCCGGCGGTGTCGCCACTGCAGTGGTGGCCGCTCTTGTGGCGTTGGCAGGCGTGCTCATTTGGGAGGGCGTCCTCGATGTCGAGATGGTGGAACCGCCGGTGCTGGAGGTCGGCGAGTCGTTCAACGAGCAGTACGCAGTGACCGCAGCTTTGCTGGCGCTCGCGGCGACCGGCCTGGCCCATCTGCTCATTCTCGCGGCACCGCGCCCGCTCACCTTCTTCACCTGGATCATGGCGCTCGCCACCGTCGTGGTGGTTGCCATCCCCTTCACGCTTGATGGCACGACGGAAGGTCAGGTCGCCACCAGCACCGTCAACCTCGTCTTGGGCCTGTGCATCACTTCGCTCGTCTACACGGTCGCGAACGTGACCACCGACTGGAAGCGCTTGGCCTGACCATCCGCGCGACACCAACCTGGCTCAGCGGGAGGCAGGTCGACGGTGTCAGTAGGCGGCTCTTAGCCCTTTGAGCATCGGGAAGTGGCGCACGTTGGTGGTGAGAAGCGGCGCCTCGACGACGATCGACGTCGCAGCGATCAGGTAGTCAGCATCGTCGATCCCGCTGAACGCCCGTCGATGCCGTCGCGCCAGAAGACTCGCAGCTCGGGTGATGCTCTCGGTCACTGGGACCCAAGAAGGCGCCGAGAAGAACAGCTCGAGGGATTCGACCTGGCGTTCACGAACACCTGCGAGGAGCTCGAACCGGACCACCTCACTGGCCACGATGGCCTCCCCGTCGTCGATCATCTGGGTCAAGAGTTCGACGGGGCATGCCCGCCTTCAACAACTTGACAGATACCTGTCATTGTGTCAGTCTCCGAACATGGTCAAGCGAACGTCGAGCGGTGCAGCAGCGACCCAGGTGATCCTGTCGACGTTCCGTGCTAACGGGCTGTTGCTCAGTGCCGGGGACCGGATGGCCGCCCCTCAGGGCTTGACCTCCGCCCGGTGGCAGGTTCTCGGGGCGATCGTGCTCGAGCAGCGGCCGCTGACCGTGCCGCAGATCGCGCGGCGGATGGGTTTGACAAGGCAGAGCGTGTCGGCCACTGTGCAGCGCCTCGTCGATGACGGGCTCCTCGTTCTCGCACCAAACGCCGACCATCGGCGATCTCCGCTGATCGACCTGACGGACGAGGGCCGGCGCGCATACACGGCCGTCGACAAGCAACAGGCGACGTGGGTCAATCAGCTGACCAACGGGATAAGTGTCACCGACCTGCGCACGACCGCCCGTGTCCTCGATGAGCTCAGCCGCGCTCTGGGGAGCGTTGGTGACGCGTGACCAGATGGTGGGCGTTCGCGATGCTGCTGAGCGGCGGGCTGTTCGCCGGTGGCGTCGCTTCGATTGCCTGGGAGCGCATTCCGGCCTGGCGACGTGCCGGCCTCGCCGACTTTCGGTCCAGCTTCGCCGACACACTGCGGCGAGTCGACCGCCTTCAACCGGCCTTGCTCACTGTCTGCCTCGCCTCGACGATCGGCTTCGCGAGCGTCGAGGACGGTCGGGCGCGAACACTGGCACTCTTGGCCGCGTCTGGTTTGCTCGTCGTGCTCGTTGGTTCAGTGACCTGGCTGGTCCCGATGCAGCGGCGGCTGAGCAGCTCACGCGATGCAACTACGGCGGCGCTCGAGCGATGGCGAGTGCTTTGGCTGCGCGGCCACGTGACTCGCACAGTCGTCGCCATAGCTGCCCTGAGCCTGGCCGTCATTGCCGTGACGGAGTGAGCAGTCAGTCCGGAAACGGCCACGAGTGCACGGGCTCGTTGCTGTGCATGTGCACCATGTAGCGCTCGACCAGCTCGCGAAGCGCATGGGGGCGGTCGAGGCCCTCCACCTCGTACAGATGACGGAACGTCGCAGCCCGCCACTCCGCGCCGTTACGACTCGTCAGACACCGTTTGCTCGATGATGCCGAGCAGGCGATCGCCTACCAAGTCGTCCACGCCCCACTCGTGAGCCGGGTCGTGCTGAAGCTGCCGACGAACTGGGGTGGCCGTACGCAGACGATCGCGGTGTCGGTGGACGGCTCCCCGCTCGTCGACGCACCGGACTACCTGTTCGATCCCGATACGGGCAACGCTGTCACGATCACGCTCCCCGCAATTGCGGCGCAGGAAATCACGCTCGCATTCACCGAAAATGCCGGCTGGCCAGCGGCACAGATCTCGGAATTCGAGGTCTATTCGAAATGAGTCCTGACTGAGTCCTCGACGCAATGACACCCAGCGTCGTTAGATTCGACGCTGGGTGTCATTGCGTCAAAACTGATCGCTACGCTGTCGCCGTGAGCGAGGCCCCCGGCCCCTTCAGGCGATGGCTGTGGAGCCCGCCGCGCGCGCACGGCGAGGCCATCGCAGGGCGGCGGGTGAGCTTCCTCGAGCTCTTCTATGACCTCGTCTACGTTGCCGTCATTTCGCAGGCAGCCCACCACCTCGCCGAGCACGTCACGGTGCGTGGGTCCGCCGAGTTCGCGGTCATCTTCGCCCTGATCTGGATCGCCTGGGTCGGCGGATCCCTCTACCTCGATCTGCATGGCCGCGAGGATGGGAGGACCCGCAACGCCGTCTTCGTCCAGATGGCCATACTGGTCTTGCTGGCGGTGTTCACCGCCGACGCCGCGGGTGACAGCGGGGCGGCCTTCGCCGTGGTTTACGCGATCTTCCTAGCCGTCGAAATGCTCTTGTACTACACGGTCCGCCGTCAGGATCGTTGGGACCCAGGCGGATATCAGGCGGCAACAGGGCGCTGGGTAACGGGTCTGGGTCTTGGGGCGGTGGTGATGCTCGCCAGCGCGCTCCTTCCTGATGAGCCGCGCCTTTCGGTCTGGGCGGGTGTCGCCGTCGCCTTCGTCGTGGGCATGCTGCTGCTGGGTCGCTCAGGACTCGACATCACCCAGGGCCTGCCTCCCACCGAGTCGCTTGTCGAGCGTTTCGGGCTGTTCACGATCATCGTCCTCGGGGAGGTGGTGTTCGGAATCGTCGAGGGGTTGTCCTCGGCCGAGCACGACGCCAAGACGATCACCACCGGCATGCTCGCCCTCTGGATCGGGTTCGGCTTCTGGTGGGTCTATTTCGACTTCATCGGCCGCCGACTGCCGCGACGCGACTTCCGCGCGATTGTGCCCTGGCTGCTGAGCCACCTGCCCATCACGATGTCGATCGCCGCTGCGGGTGCCGCGATGGTGAGCCTGATAGCCCATGCGCACGATGCGAGAACGCCCGCGGGTACAGCCTGGTTGCTCAGTGGTGCCGTGGCGCTCGGCATGCTCGCACTGATCCTCACCGAACGATCACTCGCCGATGCTGAACGGCTCGACCCGGTATACCGACCCCTGAGGATGGCTCTGGCGGCAGGCGCAGCCGCTTCTCTCATTGTCGGCTGGGCTCGACCGGCGCCATGGCTCCTCGCGCTGCTGCTCGTCGCGATCCTCTCGGTCGTGTGGTTCTTCGGCGTCAGCCGGTTCCTCCGGCTGGACGCCTGGGGTGAGGACCAGACAAGCGCCCAGTGATGGGCGGGACCGCTGGAGCCAGATCAATGATGCGAGACCGGCCGTAACGCGCTTTGCTGGTTCAGGAGCAAGTCAGGAGCCCACACCGGCAGGAGGAGACGATGGACTTCGCCCAGCAAGTGGATGTTCTCCAGAAGCGCGTAGCGGATCTGCAGACCGCAGTTAAGGCGGCCGCCACCGAGTCCCGCGACCAGATCAAGCAGCGCATCGACCAGGCCCAGGTCGACATCAACCAGGCAGCCAAGGACGCAAAACAAGCGGCTGGTCAAGCAGCCGACAAGGCACAGAGCAAATGGGCTCAGATGAAGGCCGACGCTTCGGCCAAGATGGATGACGTCAAGGCACGGATCGACAAGCGAGGTGATGAACTCGACGCCAAGGCGGCCGAGACCAGTGCGGAGTGGGCGGAGGCCGACGCAGCCGATGCCATCGACTACGCCGAATGGGCCGTAGACAACTCGCGGCTAGCGGTGCTCGATGCGATCGATGCGCGTGCCTACGCCACCGAGCTCGCGAAAGGCAACAAATAGCGAACCCGTCGCTGCCCTCAGGCGAAAGCGCTCACACCCGTGATGTCACGCCCGACGATCAGCGTCTGGATCTCGGCCGTGCCCTCGAAGGTGTAGAGCGCCTCCATGTCCGCCAAGTGACGGACGACGTGGTAGTCGAGCAGGATCCCGTTGCCGCCGAGGATCTCGCGAGCCATGCGGCACACGTCCCGGGCCTTCACCGTGTTGTTCAGCTTGGCAAGTGCCGCGATCGTGTCGGTGAACCTGCCCTCTTCGATCAGCCGGCCGAGCCTCAAGCAATAGAGCTGCATCGCGGTGACCTCGCAGAGCATCGCGACCAGCTTTTCCTGGATCATCTGGAAGCCCACGAGTGGCTTGCCGAACTGCGTACGCTCCTTCGCGTACGCGACTGCAATCTCGTACGCCGCAACAGCATGTCCTAGTGAGCCCCAGGCCACCGTGTTGCGGGTGCCGGTGAGCACCCGACCGGTGTCCTTGAACGTGTTGGCGTCTGCCAGCCGGTTTGTGTCGGGCACGCGGCACCCAGTCAACGTGATGTGGGCATTCCAGACTGAGCGCAGCGCCACCTTGCCCTCGATAACGGTCGCGTCAAACCCGGGGGTTCCCTTCTCGACGACAAAACCCTTGACCTGCCCGTCGGAGGTGTCGCGGGCCCAGACGACCACGATGTCGGCGATGGAGCCGTTGCCGATCCAGCGTTTCTGGCCGTCGAGCACCCATTCCTCACCCTCGCGCCGCGCCGAGGTCTCCAGGCCGATCGAGTCTGACCCGTGTGTTGGCTCGGTGAGCGCGAAGGCGCCGATCTTGTCCAGCCGAGCCATCGGCGGCAGCCAGCGTTCCTTCTGCTCCGCTGATCCCAGCAAGTCGATCGACTTCATCGCCAGACCGCAGTGGACACCGTAGAACGTGCCCACACTCCCGTCGCCGCGGCTCAGCTCCATGTTCACCAGACCCGCCGCGATAGGACTCATGGGTGGGCAGCCGTATCCTTCGATCCCGTCGCCTACTAGGTCGAGCTTCGCCAACTTCTGTATGAGTTCGAACGGAAAATCGGCGCGCTCCCAATAGTCATTGATGACGGGGAGGACGTCGTTATCGACGAACTGCCTCGTCCGCATCAGGTAGTCAAGCTCCGATTCGGTCAGCTGCTCGGCGATGAGGAAGTAATCGGTGCCTCGTGCCCTACCAATGTCGTCGGTGGCCATTGCCACTCCTCTGTCTCGAGGACGGTAGCCCCAGTGAATCCCTCGACGTCCGCTGCCGCCACTATGGCTGAGGCGGGCTTGCCTCGAGCATGACGACCGGGATGACCCGATTGGTGTGCGATTGGTACCCGCGGTATCCCGAGTACGCCCCAACGACCCGCGGCCACCAGGCATCACGTTCGACGGGCCCGGCGGTACGGGCGCGGACGGCCCAGGACTTCGCGCCCACCTGAACGAAGGCTCGCGGCTCGGCGACCAGGTTGCGGTACCAGTCCGGATCCTGGGGTCGCCCTCCCCAGGAGGCGATCACAACCAACGTTTCGCCGTCTCGCAGATAGAGCAGGGGTACGGTGTGCGCCTTGCCCGTCGTACAACCGCGCGTGGTGAGCAGCAGCATGTCGTTGTGTACGAGCCGTCGCCCGAGCACCCCACCGGTGAGTCGATAAACCCCGGCATGGAACCTCGACAGTCGCCTAGCCGTACTGTCACGCACGGGGTCATCCCATCAGGTTCCCGCCACGGAAGCAGGCTTGGCCTAGTCGCCGCCGTCTGGCGATAGTTGTCGTGCAAGCACGTCGAGCCGATCGGTGTCGAGGGACTCGCCGGGAAACACGCAGAAGCCATGCGTCGTGCCCCTCGCGGACGCTCGTCCGGCATGCCTGAGCGCTCGGCCAAACTCGGCCGGATCGACTGGCGGCCCCCAGTCGTGGCCGGCCGAATGAGCGACCGTCGAGGTCGCCTGGACTACGGGCACCACAGCCACGTCGGTACCGACGCGCAGGTTGTCTGCGATTGTGCTCACCCACGACGGCGGCTTCCGAAGGGTCGCGTGGTGGGTCATCGGGAGGAGCGCATCTACCCGACGCCCGAGCCGATGCGTGTCCTGCCCGTAGACGGTGCGGCGCACTTCGTCCGAGGCCGGCACGACGAACATCCCGACCCAGCGTCCGCTGGACCGGATCTCCTGCGCCAGCCGGTCGGTTGTCTCGTCGATGACGTCGCATCGGAACCGCGTCCAGGCCTCGGCATGACGGGCCCGGACGGCTGCCGCAGCTCCGACCGGGTCGGCGGGATGGATGTCCGAGGCGTTGTGGCCCGCCTCGAGCACAGCGCGTCGAAACCGTCGCAAGGTGATGGGATCGTACGATCCATGCCGCGGCCTGGCCCCCGGCCGCAACTCGAGTGCCCAATGTCCGGGCCAGCGGAGAAAGTCCAGCACGAGCCCGTCGAGCCGGTTGGTGGCCAAGACGGCCGACAGTCTGTGGGCGAGCCAGTCGTTGTACGCCTCGTCGGTGGGAATGAGGCCGGCGTAGGACTGCATCGGCTCGAACGGGTTGCATCGTTCGTCGATGTGTGTCGGGTCGGTCGCAGCATTGGCGGCTGCCGGCTGCGGCTGCGACGCCCCTGCCGGGAGCACGGCGAGCATTGCGGCGACGAGCGGCAGCGTCATTGCCGCAGAGATGACCTGCCGCCGCGTGTTGCCGCCGGAGGGGTGCGAGATAGGAGACATGGCAGCGGTATACCGACACAAGGACCGGTATGGAACGGCTTGGCGCTGGCGGAGCCATGCCATGTCTTGTTCCCGCCACGGACGGCGGGCAGCACCACCCGTACGCGCGCAACCGCCCGGCACTGCGTGAAGTGCCGGGCGGCCACGAGGTGGAATCGAATGTCAACCCCTGCTTGTCACCGCCCGGTAGGCGTCGACGACGCCGTGTCCGTAGAAACCGTTGTACTTGCGGTCACCGACACAGAGGGCGTTGAACTCCGCGGGTCTGCCCACATTCTCGTACGAGAACAGTGGTGGCACTGGGCAAGCCCGGTCGAGGGCCGTGTTCCGGAGGATGCGGAACGTGCGGTCCGGGTCCAAGCCGAAGTTGCTGCCGCCTCGCCCGAACTCGCTCACGATCAGGGCCGCCACACCAACAGCGTGCGGGGACGCCATCGAGGTGCCCTGGAGGTACTTGTAGTACCCGCACTGGGTGTAGTCGGTCACCCCGGCAGGGCAGGACTTCATCGTGCCCAGCGCTGCACCGGTGGGCGTGATGTTCCCCGCGGCATCCACCTCGGGCTCCATTGCCCCAGGGGGGATCACCGTCTGAAGCGTGTTTAGCGGGTAGCTCGACAGGATCATGTTCTCGTTAGTCCGGAAGCGCGGGTCACCGAAGAAGTCACGGAAATAGCCACCCGGTGCCGAGACGTCGGTCTGCTCGACACCATAGTTGGAGTAGTCCGCCTTGACCGCCGTCGGGCCCAAAGCGGATACGCCAATGACGTGTACGCCCTCGGCCGGAAGGTCGAGGCAGGTGGCGTTGTCAATCGGCCGCGGGTATGCCGAGTCGGGCGGGTAGTTCGGGCTCTGGATATCGGTGCGAGGGGCGCCCACGTCCTCGTGGTTGTTGCCCAGGGCAGCGACCAGCGTCACTCCGTGGCGATGCGCGTAGCGCAGTGCGCGCTGCATCGCGCGGATGATCGTGCGCTGCTCGGCCTGTGCCTCGGGCGAGTCGGCCGGGTTGGCGGTGCAGTTGTAGAGCCACGGGTCGACGAAGAACGACATATTGACGACGTCCGCGCCGACGTCACCCGCGTAGGTGATGGCGTCGACTGTCGGACCGAGGAAGAAGAACCCGCTGTCCTGACCAGCGCGCGCGTTGATCAGCGTGATGTTGGGTGCCACACCGCTGACGCCGAACCCATTTGCCGCCGCACCGATGATGCCCGCCACATGTGTGCCGTGACCGGCGTCGTCCCAATTGGCGGGGTCGACGCAGCCACGGAACTCACACGCCCCGTCGATGTCGAGGAGATCAGGCGCGAAGTTCCGGGACAGCGCCGCGTTGAAGTTTGGCGCGAGGTCGGGGTTGCGTGAGTCGATCCCAGTGTCGATGACGGCCACGACGACACGCTTGTCGCCGGGTTGCACGGTCCGCGCCAGGTCGGAGCGCACCATCTTAAGCCCCCACAGATTGCCGTCCAGGGGGTCCAGCCCAGCGGTGCTCTGCGCTCAGGGTTCCTGCCGACTTCGGCGCGGTCTGGTTCTCGCGCTCGATGTCCGGCTTCTGCTTGCGGTCGGGCAGCGTGCCAACGACGGTGCGGCGCGCCGCGCCGTCCAGGTTGGGCTGCTCGGCCACCTTGGCGCTGAAGCCGTTGGCCGGTGCGTCGACGGTCAACAGGCCGACCGCCTTGTTTTCCTGTACGACTTTGCCGCCCGCTTTCTGTACCTCGGCCCTGGCCGCGGCAAGCGAGGCGCCGTCCTTCGCGAGCACGTAGTACCGGGTGGTCTCACCGGACAGGCTCTGCTCTGCTCCGGCGGTGGGCGCTCCTAGCGCCAACGTCGTCGCAGCCACGGTTGCTGCTGCGACCACGCCCGCCGTTAAGGATGATCTCCGCATGATCTCCTCCGAAGGTGGATGGTGACGACCGCGACCCTAGAACTAGGTCGGGCGCAACGGAAGGGTCGAACCCCGACAACAATGGGTGTCACATGCGCCAAACCCGACGTCAGCGGGCGCCGTCGACGACGTACCTCATTGGCACGAACGTCTGCGACTCCATGGGTGGTCGTGCGTACGCTCGCGTCTGCCGCGGCGGCAACTTGATCGGGGGATACTCGACCGGCTTGTAGGGCACCAGCGACAGTAGGTGTGCAATGAGGTTCAGCCGGGCGCTGCGCTTGTCATCGGCGTCGACGACATACCACGGGCATTCCTTGATATCCGTGTAGGCGAACATCTGGTCCTTCGCCTCTGCGTAGTCGACCCAGCGCGCCTGCGCTTCCAGGTCCATCGGGCTGAGCTTCCAGCGCTTGGCCGGATCATCGATGCGCGCCTGGAACCGGCGGCGCTGCTCCTCGTCCGACAGCGACAGCCAGTACTTCACGATGCGTATGCCGTCACGGATCAGCGCGCGCTCCAGCGACGGACACGTGCGCATGAACTCCTCGTACTCCGCGTCGGTGCAGAATCCCATCACCCGCTCGACGCCGGCCCGGTTGTACCAGCTGCGGTCGAACAGCACCATCTCGCCGGCAGCCGGCAGCTGCTCGACATAGCGCTGGAAATACCACTGCGTACGCTCACGCTCGGTTGGTGTCGGCAGAGCAACGACGCGGGCGGACCGGGGGTTCAAGCGGTACGAGATGCGCTTGATCGTGCCGCCCTTCCCGGCAGTGTCGCGGCCCTCGAACAGGACCACGAGGCGGAACCCAGAGTCCCGGATCCACTCCTGCATGGCCACGAGCTCGGACTGGAGCCGAGCGAGCTCCTTGTCGTAGCTCTTCTTGTTGAGACGTACAGGTCCAGCGGCCGGGTCGGGGACGGCGGTCCGCGCGGCGCTCTCTGTTCGAGCCATCACGCCATCCTCCCGCGCCCGTGCTGCTTCAGCACCTCAGAGCCTTTGCCGTCGGACTCGGCCTGGCTAGCCCTGTCCTGTGGTGTTGCATTCAGCGTGTACTTCGATGGTTACGGGGCGAAGGCGGGTCAGCCCTGTGCGCCTCCGTGGGCATGCGCGAAGCTGGCGAGGTCGGCTGCCACACGGTCGGGTTGTTCCCAGAGGACGACGTGGCCGGTGCCCTCGTAGACGACCAGACGTGCGCCGGGGATGGCCGCGGTCATACGCTCCTGGTCGGCCCGGGAGAGTAACTCGTCGCGGTCGCCCCACAAGATCAGCGTGGGGGCGGTGATGGTGCCCGTCTCGGTAGGCGGGCGCGGCCCGGTGAGCCCGGCCAAGGCATCCCGCCACACTCGGGCCGGCAGTCGGCAACCGTCGACTACCCGATCCTCCAGGTACCAGTCGGGGATTTCGTGGTAGCGCGGGAACCATCCGAGCGACTCCCGCACCCAGGCCGGGTCAACCGGGTCGGTCAGCCGGTCGAGCTCGTCGGCGAAGGCGGGCCGGCCCTGCAAGCTGCGTGGAGATCCGATGAGCACCAGGCCGAGCACCCGATCCGGATTGGTCACGGCGACCTGCTGTGCCACGTAGCCGCCGCTGGACGAGCCGGCCAGCACCGCGGCTCCCAGGTTGACCGCGTCCAAGAAGGCAAGGACGTCCGCGGCGAAGTCGGACAACTCGTAGCCGCCCGCAGGCTTGTCTGCGTGGCCGTGACCACGCTGATCCCACGCCAACACGTTCAGCGAGGGCGGCAACAGGGGCCGCAGCCGGTCGAAGCAGCCCATCGACTCCGCCCACGCATGCAGCAGCAGCACCGGCACACCAGACGGATCACCCTGCGCAACGTACGGAACAGTCACCCCGGTGGCCAGATGCACCACCCGCGCTGGGCCGCCCACACGCGCAGCGTAGACCTGAACAGCGACCCGCCCCCAGCGGCCTGAGAGTGACCTTGCTCAGCTAGCGGAGCATGTCGATGACAGTCCTTCATTCGTACGGGCCGGAGTGCAGGATGGCGTCTCGGATCGCATCGGATGAGAGATCCAGCTCGATTAGAGCCCCGCCGGGCGGTCTCGTCCTCAGGTTGCTACGGATGGTTCTTCAGGTTTAGGTAGTGATCGCGTTCGCCCCGGTCGAGGTGCTCTATGGCGTATCGCAACGCGGCGCGCGGCATGGTTGCTGCGTGCCGGTCGAGGAATCGGCGCAACAGGTTTGGGTCGCGCTTGCCTGCCTCGCGGACCCAGCCACCGACCGCCTTGTGGACGAGTGTGTCTTGGTCGTTGGCAAGGATGTCAGCGATGGCGAAAGTGTCTTCGAGGTCCCCTCGTCGGATGAACGCATAGGTTGCGACGATCGCAGTTCGCCGCTCTAACGGGTTCGACGACCGGGCGAATGCGTACAGCTGGTCGCGCGGCTTGTCCGTGAGGTATCCGCCGACAACTGAGGGTGCAGCGCGGTCCACGAGGTCCCAGGTGTCGATCAGCTCGTGCCGCTGCACGTAGAGGTCGTACAGCTCCTTGCGGCGGACCTGGGGGATGCGCTTGGTCCGGGCTTGGTAGTCCATGATGCTGATGGCGCCTACACGGGCTTCATGCTCTGGCCGCTCGAGCAATGTTCCGATCTCTGGTTGTTGCATCCCGATGAACTCCTTTGCCAGCGCGAAGATCTCACGCATCGGCGGGCGCCGGTCGCCCGCGGCATGCAGTCCATTGAGGCGACGCATGAACTCGGCAGCCGTGTCAGCGCTCGTCATGACTGCCCCGGGTGTGTCTGCGGTGACTGGCTCGAGGTGCAGTTCGGCCAGGTGCCCCGGCACGAGGGATCGGCACGTGACTTCGTACTGACCAGCACGGCGGTGCTCCTGTCTGCGGCGGCTATTGGCCCGTCGCCCGCAATCCTGTCACCCGTGCCGACACCGACCAGACAGCTATTGAGCGGTCAGTCGATCTTGTCGTCTTCGTGGGCTGAGGGGGGCAGCGAGTTGTGGCACGTTACGAGGATCGGTCGTTTGCGCGCGGCCGACGCCTTGTGGGCCTGCTCAGACAGTCCTCGGCGCCGGTCGCTGGCTTCCGAGCGCGCAATCCATCTCCTGCTGGAGCACGTAGTACGTGGTGGTTCTCCGAAGGGAAGGGGTTGGCCATGAACTCGCGTGCTCACGCCCGACGGATCGGTAGGTTGCTAGTCCTGCTTCTTGCCCTTCCGCTGCTGGTGCTCGGCGCGCCGTCCGCCCAGGCACAGGCCGCCACGTGCACCATCGACCCCATCGATCCCCAGGACCCCACGCTGACCGGCCAGGTCGGGACCGAGTTCACGGTCTTCATTACGGTGACCGGCTGCTCGTCGTCGTTCAGGACACCGACGTTCAGACTCGTCGACGGCAAGCTTCCCCCGGGGACGAAGGTCTTCGACTTCGCCACGGCCACGGGGCTGATCAACGGAGTCCCCAAGACCGCCGGTGTCTTCACGTTCACGGTTCAGGTCAAGGACGAGACCCGCGCGACCGACACGGAGACCTTCACGGTCGAGATCCTCCCGGCCGAGGCGCCGACGATCACCACCGAGGCGCTCTCCGACGGAACGGTCGGCGAGTTCTACTGCTGCGGCAACCTGTTCGCCGACGGTGGGGTCCGGCCCTTCACCTGGTCGGTGGTCGCCGGGGCGCTGCCGCCTGGCCTGGAACTGCCGAGAGGGGAGAACACCATCTCCGGAACGCCCACCACGGCTGGCACGTTCACCTTCACCGTCCGCGTCACCGACGATCTGGACGCCTTCAGCGAGAAGGAGTTCTCCATCACGATCAGTTGAACGTCAGCTGACCGGTCGAGAAGGAGGCAACATGGAGAGTGACCATGAATTCCCCGAGCCTCGTGGCCACTTCACGTGAACAGCGTCGCAGCGCGGGACGAGCAGAAACCTCAATTGCGTAGCGAACACTCCCCCAAGCGTCAGCCGACATATGGACTCGGGATGCTCGCTTCGAGTGCCTCAACACGTCCAACAGACCCTTCGCGGGGTACCGAAGGGCAGTTGTCGAACGCAAAGGAGAGGAAATGCCAACGTCCATGCGGGTGCGCAGATGGGGCGTGATCGTGGCTGCCGGCCTGATCGCGTCAACCGCGGTGCCGGTCGCCGAGGCGGCGTCCGAACTGGGAACCGTCAAGCACTACAGGTTGCCAACCAGTAGCAATCCACACTTCGTCACGACCGCGTCCGACGGCAACGTCTGGTTCACCGTCCAGGGAGCGTTCTTCACCCCCGGCTCGGTCGCACGGGTAACGCCGCGGGGCGACATCACCGAGTTTGCCGTCTGCGACGGCTGTGTCACCAATGACATCGTGGAAGGTCCCGACGGGATCCTCTACATCAGCGACAACGATGGTCAGCTGCGCCGGATCACGACCTCGGGAGAGGTCCTCAGCAGCATTTCGCCCTGTGGGGAGGTGTTCTGCGATCCGCTCGGCGGCGTTGCGGCGGACTCGACCAGCATCTGGTTCGCCGATTTCTTCAACAACCGGGTCGGTCGCCTCAACGTCTTCGCCGCCCCTGGCGAGGACCCGTTCACGTACTTCCCTGCCCCCGAGGTCGGCGATGTCGCGGTGGCAACGGACGGCAACGTGTGGTTTACCGGAACCAATGCGATCGGGGAGATTGATCCCGCGGTCGGTGTCGTTAGCACTACGCCGCTCAGCGCAGAGGGCTCAGGCATAACTGTCGCTCCCAATGGGACCGTGTGGGTGACCGAGATCTTCGCCGACCTCATCGCCCGGCTCACGCCGACTGCATCCGGCCCTCACGACCTCGTGGAGTTCCCGACCCCGGTCGACGCAACCCCGCTGGACATCGCCGCGGCCCCGGATGGCAACGTGTGGTTCACCCAGAACCTCCGCGGCAACATCGCTCGGATAACCCAGGACGGTGTGGTCACCGAGGCCTCCAAGGCGATCGACTTCGCCGACCCGAGGCGGCCGGACCCGGTCGGGATCACGATCGGTGCGAACGGTGACCCCTGGTACGCGGAGTCCCTCATCGACAAGGTCGCCAACCTCAAGCTGCGCTGACCAAATGAACCTAGCCGCCCGGCGCAGACGATTCGGTTGCGCCGGGGCCAGGCGACTGGAGTGGCAGCATTGATCGTCCGAGTCACATACAAGGACGTCATGCTTTCGGCGCAGCGTGTTGGTCCGACCGGTAGTGCCAATGGGCTCCGAGGCGACCGATGAGTCACTCGCCTTCGTGTGGGCGTCACATCACGCCACGCGGCAGAGTCGGAAAGTGGATCAACTCGGTGACGGCGGTTCGACGGCGCACAGGATCCGCATACCGAGGTCAAAGGCGCTCAGCCAAGGGGCGGAGCGCGGGATGCGTGCTGTCCGTCGCGGCGTGCCGCGCCCGACACGCGAAGTGCACCGCGTCAGTTGTTGTCGTCGAGGACGTCACGCAGTTTGCGCGCGAAGGCCTCGGGTTGACCGGCGTAGCCGAACTCGCCGCCCATGAAGCCGCCGTGGTGGCTCGGGAAGACGGAAGGCCGCTGACCGAGCAGCTCGGCGGTGGCCACCGAGGTGCGTCCGGTGAAGGTACCCAGGGACTCCTCGCCCACGGCGATCACGACGCGTGTCGGCGCCGCGGCCAGCGCGGTGACATCGGGGCGGTAGCTGGAGACGGCCCAGGACCGATCGGATAGCAGCGGGTCGTCACGGGAGCCGTCGTCCCCGGTCGCCATCCCGAACACGGCGGGATCCGGCAGGGGCTGGGCGAAGTAGTCGTCGGTGAACTCGCCGTGCCACGACGTCATTGCGATGAAGGCCGCCATGCCGGCACCCGACCCCCGTGCCTGGTACGCGTCCCGAACGCCGGCGCGGGCCCGCTCGGCAGCCTCGGCGTCGGGGAGCACCGGGATCAGGGGCGGCTCGTGTGCCACCAAGACGGTGACGTCGCCGGGGTAGGCCGCCACGTGCGCGAGCGCGGTCACCGCGCCGCCACTGCTCGCGAACATCTCGACCGGCCCCACGCCGAGCGCCCCGATGACGGCGTGCACGTCGTCCGCTTGGACGGTGGGCGCATTGTCGACCCGGCCGTCCTTGCGGGTGCTGCGGCCCAGGCCGCGCGGGTCATAGGTGACCACAGTGCGGTCCGGGAACAGCGACGCCAACGTATGAAACCCGCTGGCGTCCATCGGCTGGCCGATCATGAACAGCGGTGGGCGTCCGTCAACGGTGGGCAGTGGGCCGTGCACGTCGTAGGCGATATCGACCGCGGCGGTTTCAAGCATCTGAGTCGTCGTCATGGCAGTGCGGACTCCTCCAGACTGGAGAACTCATCGGACCCACGCCCAAAGTGCGGTGAGCAGCCCAGCGAAAGGCGGACCCAGTCGCCGAACGGGACGAGACTGTTGCCATGGCCGGTGCGATCGATCGGGGTCGGGAGTCCTTTGGACGCCGGGCGTGGATGGACGCGTACGAGCAGTTGTCGGCCGCGGGTGGCGAGGCGCACCTAGCGCTGGAGGATCTGGAGCGGCTCGCAGCGGCGGCATACCTCCTTGGCAGGGACGAGGAGAGCGTCGACGTCTGGGCGCGCGCGTACCACGAGTGCACGCAAGTCGACGATGTCGCCCGTGCCGCCCGCTGCGCGTTCTGGTTGGCCTTCGTCCTGCTAAACAAGGGCGAGCTGGCCGGTGGCAGCGGGTGGGTCCGTCGAGCGCAGCGGCTGCTCGACGGCGGCGGCAGAGACTGTGTCGAGCACGGATACCTGCGCTACTGCGCCTCCCTGTGCTTCGCTTTCGACGGCGACGTCGAGTCCGCCGGCGTGGGCTTTGCCCAAGCGGCCAGGATCGGTGACCGTTTCCGCGACCCGCAGCTGGTCGCGCTGGCCCGGGTCGGTCAGGGGCGGTGCCTCATCTATCGCGGACAGATCGCCGAGGGCATGGCGTTGCTCGACGAGGCGATGGTGGCGATCACGGCGCAGGAGGTGTCCCCGACCGCGGTGGGTGACCTTTACTGCACGGTGATCGAGGGGTGCCAGGAGGTGTTCGACGTACGCCGGGCCCAGGAGTGGACGGCGGCGCTCAGCCGCTGGTGCGACTCGCAGCCCGAGCTCGTGCTCTACCGCGGCCAATGCCTGGTCCACCGCGCCGAGCTCATGCTGCTCCGCGGTGCCTGGTCGGACGCCGCGACGGAGATACAGCGAGCACGCGACCGGCTGGCCAAACCCGCGAGCCAGCGTGCCCTCGGGGCTGCGTACTACGTGCGGGCTGACCTCCACCGCCTGCGGGGCGAGTTCGCCAAGGCAGAAGAGGCCTACCGAGAGGCCAGCCGATGGGGACGGCACCCACAACCCGGGCTGGCACAGCTGCAGCTTGCTCAGGGTCGAGTCGATGCCGCCGTCGCCGCCATGCGGCACGCCCTCGACGAGGCCGAGGACGCCGTGGCGCGGTCAAGGCTGCTGGCGCCGTACGTCGAGATTTTCCTGGCCGGCGGCGATGTCGCCGCCGCACGCGCCGCCGCCGATGAGCTGTCGAGCATCGCGGCCGAGTGGAACACGCCATTTCTCCAGGCGTTGTCGTCGCATGCGACCGGGTCGGTCCTCCTGGCGGAGGGCGACGCCCGTGCCGCGCTGGCCGCGCTCCGCCGGGCGTGGGCGGGTTGGCTCGACTTGGACGCGCCCTACGAAGGGGCGCGCGCCCGGATGCTGGTCGGGCTTGCCTGCCGGGCATTGGGGGACGAGGACGGCGCGGAGATGGAGCTCCACGCGGCGCGGTCCGTATTCCAGCAAATCGACGCGGCACCCGATCTCGTCCGCGTCGAGGATCTCTTGAACATCATGGTGCGCCGGACCGCGGGCGGGTTAACCGCCCGCGAGGTGCAGGTGCTGGCGCTGGTGGCGACTGGCAAGACCAACCGGGCCATCGCCTCCGAGCTCGTGATCAGCGAGAAGACGGTCGCCGCCCATGTGAGCAGTATCTTCACCAAGCTGGGATTGTCGTCTCGGTCGGCGGCAACGGCCTACGCCTACGAACACCATCTCGTGTAGGCGCTGCCTCCACAGAACTACCTACTCGCGCCATCGGCGACTTCGATGATTCGCCCGATGCGGCAGCGGCCCTGCGCTTCGTACGTTCGTCACCAGTGGACGACGTGAAGGACGAGGCGATGGCAACGAAGGAAGAAGAAGCAGCGACAACCGGCGACGAGGAAGTTGCACCGCCGGAGGCGTGGGACGCGATCGCCGCGGGCTACGACGAGTTCGTAGCGCCCGGCGAGGCGCCGTTCGCGAACGCCGGTCTCCGCCTTGCCGGCCTGACCTCGGGGCAGCGCTTCCTCGATGTCGCGGCCGGGCCGGGCGGGCTGAGTTTGCCGGCCGCGCGGCTCGGCGCCAAGGTGCTGGCGACGGACTGGTCCCCGGCGATGATCGAACGGTTCGAGGCGCGTGTCCGCGCGGAAGGGCTGGCCGACGCGGAGGGTCGAATCATGGACGCCCACGCACTCGAGATCGAGGATGACACCTTCGATGTCACCGGGTCGCAGTTTGGGGTCATGCTCGTGCCCGACCAGCCGCTCGCGCTGCGCGAAATGGTCCGGGTGACAAAGCCCGGCGGGCGTGTCCTGCTGATCGCGTACGGCTCACCGGACAAGTTCGAAACCATGCAGTTCTTCATCGCGGCGTTGCAAGTCGTGGTCCCCGACTTTGAAGGATTGCCGGACGATCCTCCGCCGCTGGAGTTCCAGGTGGCGGACCCGAACGTGTTGCGCCAGCGACTGGCCGACGCGGGCCTGAGAAACGTCACCGTGGACACGACCCACGAAGAGAGAGTGGAGTTCGGTTCCGGGCAAGAAATGTGGAGCTGGGTGTTGGGAAGCAACCCAATCGCCGGGATGATCGTCGGCGACCTCGCGGAGGAACAACAGGCCACCATGCTGCAGGTACTCGATGGGATGATCCATGATCGTGCCGCTGGCAATGGCCGCACCGGGCTGACCGCCCCGCTCAACATTGGCGTCGGAACAAAGTAACCGGTATGGCGCTCGACCCGCGGCAGAACAGGAAGGTTGATCAAGCCTGGCTGTGGCTCGAGGACGTCGACCTGCCCGCTTGAGCTCACCGCGGTCGGGGGCGTTGCCGTCGCGGGCTCACCGCTTGGGCGGGATGCTTCACCGCATGGATTGGGGCACGCTCGTCGGCGTCGCGTTTGGCGCTCTCCTCACGTTCGGGTTCGGGCTCGCCACCAGGGTGACGGAGAAACGCGCCCGCCACGACGAGTGGCTGCGCGACCAGCGCCTGAAGCTATATGGCGAGTTGTTCGATGCGGTGCCCACGCTAGCCCCGGTGGACTCAGGTCAGCCGGGGCAGGACTTGGCGAAGGTAACTGCGCTGCTCAGCATCATGCAGGCACTCATACCCCGTGTGTGGTTGCTGGCCCCCAAGCCGGTCAAGGAAGCGGCCACAGAGGCTGCTATCGCCATAGCCCGCATGCGGATGGCGCTTGCGGTTGAGGCGGGCGAGGCCCCTCGAGACGAATTCGCCGAGCGCAACTCACTGGAGGCTGCGCATGGCCGCTACAACTTGGCGCTCCCACCGTTGCACCAGGCCATGAGAGACAGCCTCGGCGTCAAGGACTGACAGGAGTCGGCAGGCGGGTTGCTCGGCAGCCCCGGCCAGCATGACGTTGGCGGATCTCCGGACCGGCCGCTGTCGACAGACCTGAGCGGCGACCGACTGGTCTTTGGGTCACCAGCAGCAGGTCTGGGAAGGCGACCCTGCATGCGGCAAATGAGTGCGTTCTTTGGCGGGTACTCCATGTATGCACGGTCGCGGTCACCGGCTGGACTGCGCGACGTCTTCGGTGGCGTCTGGTGTCGGGGAGACTGAGGACATGCCGAGGGGTCTGTATTGCCTGCGCGACCAGGAAGGGACGGTGGTCGCGTATGAACGGTTCTCCTGCGCGCCGGGTCCGGTGGGCTGGCGCTATAACGCGCAGGTGCTCGCCCCCGACGGTCGCACCCCGACGGGGCTCGTCGACGTCACGACCGATGCGTCGGGGGTGCAGATCCGGGTCGAGGTGCGGGCCGGCGGCTGGGTTGTCCGCGGGGGGGTCGCTGACGGCGAGACGGTGTGGGTCCGAACGGGGGCATCGGGCTTGGACGTGGGCGAGGACACGGCCCCGGCCGCGGGGTTCACGGGCCGGTCGCCGGGGTTCCTCGTCGCGGTCGCGCGGCTGCTGGGACTTCGCGTCGGGGCGTCGTCGCGGGTACGGCTGGTCGCGCTCACCGATCCGGCGCTCGCGCCACGTCCGGTCGATGTGGCCTGGTCGCTGACCATGGTGGAGGAGTATCCGACGGAGGTCGGTTCGCTGCCTGTTGAGCTGTACGAGACCGCTGACCTGGCGAGCGGCCAGCGGGCCGCAGTCCACCTCGCAGGTGACGTCGTGCTCGCCGCGACCGGGGTCGAGCTCGACGCGCTCGACACGCCACCGACGCCTCCGTCGGGGAAGTCGAGGTGAGTCGGGTCGGATGGGCGTCCGAAGGCCGACAGGGTCCGCTCATCGCCAGGGCCACTTCGGGCCCGCGGCGTACCCGCATCGGCAGAGCCGCGCCACCAGCGGCATGTCCGGACCTCGCGGATCGTGAAGGTGGGCTGTCGGCACACCCGGATTCGTGCGCAGGGCGCGGCCGCCGGGTACGAGCCCGACATCTGGCGGTGGCATGGGACAGAACAGCCACGTCGGGGTCGGCGATAGCTCAGATCATCGAGTGCCTCCCTGTCGCCGAGTCGACGGCGGCGCGGGTCGAGCCTGAAGCGACCGCGGCCGGCACGGGTGCCGGCCGATGGCGTTGACAGCCCCGTTGGCCGGGCGCAGCCTGGGTGCAGCCAGGGCGAGTGGAGACGCCGATGGAGCATCCCAATGCCGAGCTGTACCGGCGGCTGACCGCGGCATTCCAGTCGGGCGACGTCGACACCGTGAAGGCTGCCCTCGCCCCGGGCTTGCGGTGGCACGAAGCCGGCAACCCCGAGGTCATGGGGCGGGAGGCGGTCCTCCAACAGATGAGCGGTGCGATCAAGCGGATCGATGGAAACATCGCCGTCCATGACGTGCTGGCCAACGATGAGCACGTCATCGCCCTGATCAACGTGGCACTCCGCAAGCCCGACGGGTCGGAGGTTGCCTACCCGGCCATCGAGGTCGCCCACATGAGCGACGGGCTCATCACCGAGAGATGGTCCTTCATGGACTCGTGTCCTGCTGATGTGAACGCGTTCTTCGCCGACCTTGGATGACGTCGCCGTGCAGAAACCTTGTCGGTCACGGCAACGTGCGCTAGTGCCGAGAACTCGCGGCGATGTGCGGATCTGGCGCGGGCGACGGCATCGGGTCAGGTGATAGCCAGCACCTACAACGCTTCCACCCGCCGCAGGAACCCGCGCAGATCCAGGAAGTCGGCGAGTGACTGTCGGTGCTCTTCGCAGGCCACCCAGGTCTTTTCTCGCTCCGGCGCGTGGACTTTCGGATTGTTCCAGACCAGGGCGTACGACGCCCACACCCGGCAGCCCCTCGCCGAGCAGACCACGGGGTCGCTCATCTGCTGCGCGCGTCTGCGTCTGACACGAAGACAAGCCGGCAGTGCGCCCCGTTGTCGGCCCAGCCCTGCTTGAGAACCGTGAGTCGTAGCCTCGCAACGTCCACGTGGTCAGCCTGTCACCTCCCCGTGACCCGGGGACAGCGCGCTTCGTGTCACCCTCACCGCGGCAGATCCGGTAATCCCCGACCCATCTCCGAGGGGGCGCTGGCAGGTGTTCCTGAGCCTCTGATGTCCCGTTCCGGCAGTCAGCGCAACTCGCTGTCCCAGCGGGCGGGGAGGTGCGCCGCCGTGAGTTCGATGTGCGCAGTTGTGGTGGAGCACCCGTGCGGCGGGCGGTGTGACGGAGGAGTGACCAGTCTCCGCTGGTGTGGTGCGCTGACTCCAGCGCTGTGTCGTTGTCACCTCGCGGGTCCGTGTGCCGGCGTGTCCGCGGGTGACGCTGCCGCGTTGGCGTCCGCGTTGGTTCGTTGCCGCTCACGAAGTACTCCCGCGATGGCGAGGGCGAGCAGTCCGATGGCTGCCGGGGCGACGTGGACCGAGAACAGGATCGAGATGACGGCGGCTGTGACGATCGTCTTGCCGGCTCCTGCTTGGTGCAGGGCGACGGCTGCGGCTATCGCGACGGTCCACCAGGCCGCCCCAGCCACCAATTGAAGGACGGAGATGTCTCCGGCGAGGCGGCTGTCTTGGACGAGGTAGTCGATCGCGCGCCCGACGGACGCCTGTTCCTCGCCGGACAGACCGTTGGCGTACCTGGTCAGTAGGCCGGCGGCTACTCCTTGGATGGAGTCATACGCGCTGAAGAACACGGTCCAGACCACCAGGGCGGATCGGCTGACCTTGGCCGCCACCGACGAGAGACCGTCGAGTAGCCGCCAGACCGCGAGGAACAGGAACGGGGTCAAGATCAGTTGTCCGACGTGGACGACGAGCCAGAGGTCGACGTGGCGGGTGAGGCCCTCATAGGGGCTATCTCCGTGGGGCATCGGGTGGAACAGCACGAGCGCTGCCCACACGAGTGGTGCAGCAAAGACGAGCAGGCGGGCAAGGCTTGTTTGCCGGTGTGCCGTTCGGGATTTGTTCATGTCGGGTGCCTTTCCAGTGGCCATGCCCCGGTGGACGGCACGGCGGGGTGGGTGGGGAATCGGCGTGTCGCCCTGGTCGAGCGGCAGCACTCCGGGTCAGGGGATGTCCACTTCGCTGACTCGGGTGGCGGTGGTGCGCGCGGCGACGTAGCGCGGAAGCAGCGTGAGTGCGTCCTGATCGGAGGCGGCGTCCACGGTCCACCAGATCTCGTGGCCGCCGGTCCGGCACGACGCGATCGTCGCCTGGCGGCGCAGCGGGCTGTCGTGACCCTTGAAGGCGGCGAACACTATCCCGCACTCGTGCGCCTGGTGGCGGTGGTGGAGCACATACGCGGCCATGCGCTTACGGTGATCTGGGGGGCCGATAGCGACATCGGGGGGCCACCCTGATTTCGCGAGGCGAGGAGGGCATCGCGGTGTTCGCGCAGCAACTCGTCGGACGCTCCGGAGTGCTCCGTACGCTGGATCGTGGGCTGGCCGAGATCGGGCGGGGCAACACTGCTGCGCTCGCGTTGGTGGGTGAGCCGGGCATCGGCAAGACCCGCCTGCTTGCCGAGCTTGCTTCTCGCGCCGAGGCCGGGCGCCACCTGGTGCTGTGCGGATCTGCATCGGAGTTCGACCGGAACCTGCCGTTCTGGGTGTTCGTCGACGCGCTCGACGAGTACATCCGGGGACTCGATCCGCACCGCATCGGAATGCTCGATGGTGACGTCCGTGCGGAGCTGGGTCTCGTGTTGCCCTCAATGTCCCGATCCGCGGAACCCCGCGCGGCTGGGTCGCTGTACGAGCGCTACCGCACTCACCGCGCTGTGCGCGACCTGCTCGAACGACTGACGGCGGCCAAGCCGCTGGTGCTGGTGCTCGATGACGTCCACTGGGCTGACCCCGCCTCGGTGGAGCTGCTCGGCGCCTTGCTCCGCCACCCGCCGGACGCCGCCGTGCTTATCGCTATCGCGGTCCGTCCGCGTCAAGCACCCGGGCGACTGAATGCTGCCCTCGAGCGTGCCCATAGGGCGGGACTGCTTGACCGCGTCGAACTCGCCACTCTCACTCGCGGCGAGGCTCAGGAATTCCTTGGCGAAACCGTAGACGGTGCGGTGGCAGCCAGCCTGTATGACGAGAGCGGCGGCAACCCATTCTTTCTCGAGCAACTGGCGCGATCGGTCCTCCTCGAAGGCCCCGTTACCGTTGCCGCCCGGCCGGTGATGGACCTGGAGGTGCCGCAACCGGTTGCGGCCGCGTTGGCCGTGGAGGTTGCTCACCTCTCGAGCGGCGGGCGGCGCGTTCTGGAGGGTGCGGCGGTCGCCGGCGACCCGTTCGAGCCCGAGCTCGCCGCCGCCGCGGCGGCGATCCCCGAGGCGTCAGTTCTGGAAGCCCTGGACGAGCTGCTGCAGCTCGATTTCCTCCGTCCGACCGATGTGCCGCGCCGTTTTCGCTTCCGGCATCCGATCGTGCGGCGGGCGGTGTATGACTCAACACCTGGCGGCTGGCGGCTGGGCGCGCACCAGAGGTGCGCCGATTGGCTCGCGGCTGGTGGGGCACCGGCCTCAGAACGCGCCCACCATCTCCAACTTTGCGCACGCCAAGGCGACGCCGCGGCCGTTGCCACCCTTCGTGACGCTGGCGAGGCGGCACAGCTGCGCGCACCGGCCAGCGCGGCCACCTGGTTTGCCGCGGCGCTGCGGCTGCTCCCCGAGGATGCTCCGGTCGGTATGCGGGTCGAGCTCTTGCTCGCGCGCGCACGAACCCTCGTCGCCACAGGCCAGTTCACCGAGGGACGGGCGGCCCTGGTCACCAGCATCGGGCTGGTCCCCGACGAGTCGGCCGCGCTCAGGGTGCGCCTGACGACGGCCTGCGCCGGCGTTGAGCATCTGCTCGGCAAGCACACCCAGGCCCATGCCCGCCTCGCGAGAGCCGTCGACGCCCTATCGGATGACGCTTCGCCCGAGGCGACTGCGCTCATGATCGACCTCGCGATGGACGGGTTCGCACTGATGGACTACGAGCGGATGCGACAGTGGGCGGCACGGGCCCTGGGTGCTGCACGCCTGCTCGGGGATCTTCCACTGACCGCGGCCGCCGTCGCGGCGCTCGCGTTCGCAAACGCGGCCACCTGCGCCACCGCCGACGCAGCCGTGCACTGCTCGCAAGCGGCAAGACTCGTGGACGACCTGGCCGAGATGGGACTCGCCGTTCGCCTCGATGCCGCCGTCAACCTCGCCGGCGCCGAGCTCTACCTCGGCCGTTACCCGGACTCTGACAGGCACGCCCAACGAGCGCTGGCCGTGGCTCGGCAGACCGGCCAAGGCGAGTACATCCCTCTCGCCGACTCGATCCTCGGCCAGGTCAAGTTACTGCGCGGCCAGCTCGCCGAAGCCGGTGAACTGCTCGACAACGCCGTCGAGGCGGCTCGCCTGTCGGGCAACGTTCAAGCGCTGGCGGGAAACCTCGTCAACCGCTCGCTCGTCGCACTCGCCGCCGGCGACCTCGACCTGGCGCTCGCCACCGCCGAGGAGAACGCCGAACTGACGAACGGGCTCGACCCGAGCCTCGTCTGCGCGGCCGGGGTGGCGCTCGCCGCCGCCCTACTCGAACACGGAGACCCCAGGCGAGCGGCCGACGTCCTCATCGCATCGTCCGGCGGCGACACTCTCCCCCTCATCCCCGGTGTATGGAGACCCAGCTCACTGGAACTGCTCACCCGCTGTCGAATCGCGCAGGGTCTCCACACCGACGCCGAACACGCAGCCGCGGCCGCGTTGACCGCGGCCTCGGCCCTGGACCTCCGCATGGCGGACGCGATGGCCGAACGCGCCGCCGCGGCGGTCGCCCTCGCCGCAGGACAACCGGGTCCGGCCGCCGAACGTGCGCTCGCCTCCGCGGGCGCCGCAGACGACGTCGACGCCCCCGTCGAGGCGGCCCTATCGCGGACGCTCGCAGGACGTGCCCTCGCCCAAGCCCACCAACCCGAACAAGCCATCGCCACGTTGCAGAGCGCCGCCGCCCAACTGCACGCCTGTGGCGCGCTTAGATACCGCGCCGCAGCCGACCGCGAGCTCCGACACCTCGGCCACCACGTGCACAGACGAACCCGACACGGCCCCGCCGGTAGCGTCGGCGTCGAGTCCCTGACCGAACGCGAGCGTCAAGTCGCGCTCCTGGTGCTCGACCGCAGAACAAACCCGCAGATCGCAGAAGCCCTCTTCCTCAGTCCCAAGACAATCGAGTCGCACCTGCGCAACATCTTCCACAAGCTCGACGTCACCACACGCGTCGAGCTCGCCCACGTCATCGAACGCACCTTTCCCGCCGGCAACACACCTGACAGGTAGGCCCTCAACCAGACCAAGCGGTCTGGGCAACGGCGATGACAGACGGAAGTTGGATGCTGCTCGCGGAAGCATCTGCGTTGAGTGCAGTTCCTTGCAGATGATCGCCCCAAACGAGAGGTGATGCCCCGCGCTCTATCGGGGATACCGTGCTTTGTGGGCGCCGAGAGTTTGCGGGTTGCGTGTCTGCCGTCCGAAGAGTGCGCCTTTCCCGAAGCGGTTGACCCGCGAATGAGGGAACGACAGCCAACACTGTCGCCCGACGAGGCGGCCACGGCACCGCGCCCGCATCCACGATGACGATGCGCCCAGCGTGACGGCGGCCCCGAACGGATGGCAGCCGCCAAGGGCGGCTGCTCCGACGCCGCTACGTACGCGGGTGCATGGCCCGGTTGCGGCGGGCGACCATCCGGAGCTGGATGATCCGCGCCGTGCCCGCGATGACGGTCAATCCGGCACCGATGACGGCGGCGATGAGCATGGCGAGACCAAGCGTCACCGTGCCGTTGAAGCCGAGGAACTCGATATCGACGTCCTGGTCGTTCTGAACGATGAACACGATCAGCAGCACGAGCAGCGCCACTACCGCCCCGAGCATGACCCAGAGCGCACCCGTGCGGGTCCGCGGCACGATCTCCGGCCGGGCCGGTGCACCCGGCCGCGACTCGCCCGGTGTCGGCTCAGCGGCGGCCGGCGGGTCCTCGCTCGGGGCCGTTGACTCCGCGGGCGGCAGGTCACGGGGATCAGTCACATAGGCGATGTTTCCCCATCTGCCGCTCGCAGACACAGTCAGATGGCGACCAAACCCTTGACCACAGCGACTTACGCTGATGACCGGGCGAGCGTAGCCGCCCTCACCGCGGCATTATGCCGGTGATCGGTGTCAAGTGGATCATGATGCTTCGCTGTCGTTGAGGCCGGTGAGCAGCCGGGCGAACAGGTCGGCTCGGTGGGTCTGGCCGTTGCTGCGCGGCGTCGTCGTGTTGGGCTTGCAGGGTGGGCCGGAACTCGATGCTGGTCTGGAAGAAGGTGCAGGTCTCGCAGATCGATTCGAAGGCGCAGTCGAGCTCGGCGGGTCGGGTGCAGTAGCCGTTGCCGAGCAGGCGGTGGTGCTCGCGGCGCAGCCGGGCCATCTTCGGCCCGATCGCGTCGGCGGGCAGCGGCTGGGCTTGGCCGTAGAGGGCGTCGACCTTGTCGGTGACGGCGAAGTACTCGTCGGCGACGGTGCGGTTGGCGATCTTGGCGTAGCGCAGGGTCATGTCCATGCTGCGGTGGCCGAGCATCGCGGCGATCGCCTCCAGGCGACATGCCGCGGTTGATGGCCTGGGTGGCCAGGGTGTGCCGCAGCTGGTGCGGGTGGATGTGCGGCAGCCCGGCGGCGGCGCCGGCCTTGTTGAGCATCCGGGTGACCGCGTGCCGGTCCAGCGCTCGGCCGTTCTCCCGGGGCAGCAGCAGCGGATGCTCGGCGGCGACGTGCGCGGTGCGGTAGTCGTCGATCAGGGTGACCAGGTGTGGGTGCAGCGGCAGGTAGCGGTCGTCGCGGAGCTTGCCGACCGGCACGTGCAGCCAGGGTGCGGCGCCGATCTGCACGACCGCGTCGGCGCGCAGCGCGGTGAACTCGCCGACCCGCAGTCCGGTGCGCAGCAACACTTCCACGGTGACCCGGACCAGCAGCCGCTGGTCGGCCTGGGCGGCGCGGAGCAGCTTCGCGGCGGCGGCGTCGTCGAGCGCCTTGGGCAGCGGGTGGTCCTGGCGGGGCAGGTCGCCGGGGAACATCGGCACCCGCGGCCGGCGCCTCGTCCCAGCCCCACTCGTCGATGCGGACGAAGAACATCCGCAGCGTGCCGAGCCGGTGCGCCAGGGTCGCCGGTGGTGACCCGGGCCTTGTTCTGCCCGGGCCGGGCGGCCAGCCAGGGCTTGAAGTCCTCGATGTGGCGGCGGGTGACCTCGGCGATGCTGGTGCACGTCGGGTGCGGTCTCGACCAGGAACCCGGCGAACGACCGCAGCGCCATGGTCGGCGTTGCCGACGCTGCCCGGCCGCAGCACGCAGCGCGATCTGCTCGCAGGTAGCGGCGCATCGTGGCCACGATCGTCGGGACTGACGGCTCGAGCTCGGTCCCAGCTGCGGCAGCGCCGCCATCCCGTTGCGCCCCGAGCGGTCCGCGCGTCACCGCGGCACTCGCCGGCTCGCATCGGTCTGCCGGCGAAGCACCTGCGCGTCGATGCACCTCGGCGGCCTTGCGGTACTGGGAGGCCAGCCAGTCGTCGGCCAGGTGCAGGTAGATGCGGGTGGACTCGATCGAGGCGTGCCCGGCCTGGGCCTGCACCGCCTCCAACGCCATCCCGGCCTCCCGCAGCCGGGTCAGGCAGGTGTGCCGCAGCTCGTGACAGGTCGCATGCGCCAGCCCGGCGCGGCGCCGGGCGCCGTCGAGCATCTCGTCCAATCCCGCGACCGACAGCGGCTTGCCCGCGGTTGCGGTCCCTTCAGCACCACGAACACCCGGTCGGTGTCGGCGTCCGGCCGGCCGCTCGGTGTCGAGGTAGGCCGCCACCGTGGTCGAAGAACCGGCGCGAGATCGGGACCAGCCGCTGGTGCCCGCCCTTGCCCTCGGCGATGAACACCCGCCGCTCGGCGACCCGCAGGTCCTCCAGCCGCAGCCCGAGCACCTCGCAGCGGCGCAGCCCGCCGAGCACCATCGCCGCGACCATCGCCCGGTCCCGATGCGTGCGCAGCGCGCCGGTCAGCGCGTCGACCTCGGCCGGGGTGAGGATCCGCGGCAGCGTCCGCGGCGCGCGGACCAGCGGCACCCCTGGCGCGGCCGCTGCCGCTCCCGCCGGGTCGGCAGCCCACGCGGCACCGGGTTCGCGGCGACGTCGCCGCGGGCGTGCAGGAACGCGAACAGCCCCGACACGCTCGACAGCCGGCGGCGCACCGTCCGCGCCGACACACCCGCCTCATCGTCGTCGCACCGGGCTGCGCCACCGCGCCGATCGATGCTGCCCGGTGCGTTGCGCGGTCACGAACCCGAGCACGTCGGCCGGCTGCACCTCCTGCGGTGGCTTGCCCACCACGGTGAAGAACACCTTCAGGTCGTAGGCCGACCGCGAGCACCGTGTTCGGCCGACACCGCCCGGCCAGGAACTCCAGATACTCATCCAGCAGCGGCACACCCAGCCGAACCGACGGCTCACCAGGCCGGGCACGGGAACGGATCAGGCACAGGTCCAGCAGTGGTGGCATGGCCGACGCCTTCCTCCTCACGGACCACCGGGCGTCCCCGGCGAAATGTCCAGGAAGATCCCCGGCATATCAAGCATGAGCGGACTCATCCGATCATGCGAGTCACAGCGGCGTTAGCGCCCGCCCAGTCGCCCCGTCGCCGGCGCTGTCTTGAGCAGCCCGCCGTCAATCCCGATGTCGGCGCCTGTGACGTCTAGAAGTGATACTCCAGAAAGGGTCGGACAGGACTTGCCGGAAGTATCGGACAGAAAGCACGCCGGCCGATCCAGCGCCAACCGGCGCTCAGGCAGGATGGATTAGTGCGAATCGGGATGCTGGGGCCGCTCGAGATCAGTGATGTCAACGGTGGCGCGGTCTATGTGGCTGGTGCCCGACTGCGCACGATGCTGATCGCGCTGGCTTTGACACCGGGCCGAATGGTCCCTACTCCTCGCCTGGTGGACGCGATATGGGCCGACGAACCGCCAGCCGGGGCGGCCAACGCCCTGCAGGCACTGGTCTCGCGGCTCCGGCGCGCCCTACCCGAGGCGGTGATCGAGTCCCAGCCGGCCGGTTATCGCCTGGTGATCGACCCCGAGGCCATCGACGTGGTCCGATTCGAGCGGTTGGTGTCGGCCGGGCGGGCCGAGCTCGCCCGCGACCCGGCGTCGGCCGCGGAAACGCTGCGCCAGGCCCTCAGCCTGTGGCGCGGACCCGCCCTCGTGGACGTGGCGGCCGTGGAGTCGTTCGAGCCAGCGCTGGCCCGGTTGGCGGAACAACGGCTGACCGCGACAGAAGACCGGATCGAGGCTGATCTGCGGCTGGGCCGTGCGCCAGACGTGATCACCGAGCTGACGACACTGGTGGCGGAGCATCCGCTGCGCGAGCGGCTCGTCGGCATACTCATGCGCGCGCTGAGCCAGGCGGGCCGGCCGGCGGATGCGCTCGCTGTCTACGAGCGGGCCCGCACGGCGCTCGCTGACGAGCTGGGCACGTACCCGTCGCCTGACCTCTCCAACCTGCACACGGCAGTGCTGCGCGGCGAGATTGGGCCGACACCGACGACCGCAGTCGACGACACAGTTCGACGGACCAATCTGCGCGCAGGACTGACCAGTTTCGTGGGCCGCGACGCCGACGTCGCCCAGGTGCGCGACCTGCTCGCCGAGTATCGGCTCATCACCCTCACCGGTCCCGGCGGATCGGGCAAGACTCGACTGGCTGTCGAGTCATCGCGCACGCTGCTGAACGAGATGCCTGACGGGGTGTGGTTGGTGGAGCTCGCGCCGGTCACCGACGGCTCGGATTTGCCGTCGGTGGTTCAAGCCGCGATGGGAATGCGCGAGTCCGCGATGATTGACATGGGGGTGGCGGACGATCCGGTCGACCGTCTCGCCTCGGCCTTGCGGTCCCGAGCTGCCCTGCTCGTCCTGGACAACTGCGAGCATCTGATTGGCGCCGCCGCCGCTCTAGCCGACCGCCTGCTCAGCGAGTGCCCGCAATTGCGGATTCTGACCACCAGCAGGGAGCCACTGGGAATCACCGGTGAGGCTGTGCTGCCGGTCGAGCCGCTCGCGCTGCCGGCAGCTGACACGAATTTGGACGCGGCCGGCCTGCTGGCGTACAGCGCGGGCCGGCTCCTGGTCGACCGGGCTCGTGCAGCCCATCCGGGCTATAAAGTCACCAACGAAGACGCGCCGTTGCTGGCCCGCATTTGTCGTGCCTTGGACGGCATGCCATTGGCCATCGAGCTCGCAGCCGCTCGCCTACGCACTATGACTGCAGTCCAGCTGGCCGACCATCTTGACGACCGATTCCGGTTGCTTACCGGCGGCAGCCGGACTGCCATGCCCCGGCACCAGACACTGCGCGCGGTGGTCGACTGGAGCTGGGAGCTGTTGTCCGACGCCGAACGGACTCTTCTTCGTCGGCTCGCGGTCTTCACTGGCGGTGCCACAGTTGAGGCGGCCGAGCGGGTGTGCACAGGGGACGGCGTCGCCGCCAGTGACGTACTCGACCTACTAACCGCCCTGGCAGACAAGTCGCTGCTTGTCGCCGGCGGCGACAGTGACGCGCCTCGCTACCGAATGCTGGAGACCATCAAGGCGTACGCCTTGGAGCAGCTCGATGCGGCGGGCGAGCGGGAGACCCTTCGGCGGGCTCACGCCAGGTACTTCCTCGAGCTGGCCAAGACCGCCGAGCCCTACCTCCGGCGCGAGGAGCAGCTCGTCTGGCTGCGCAGGCTCAGCGCTGACCACGACAACATCGTCAACGCGCTGCGTGGCGCAGTCGCGGTCGGCGATGCGCAGACCGCAGTGGCGCTGGTGGCCGCGGTCGGCTGGTATTGGTGGCTCGCCGGGCATAAGGCAGAGGGCATCGACCTCAGCATCGAGGCGCTCCGGGTGCCTGGTGACGTCGACGACGAGACGCGCGCCACGGCGTGCGCGATAGTCGCCTACTTCATCACGGGAGGGGTAGGCGACGTACGCCAGGCGCAGCCATGGGCGCGCGAGACGCTGCAGCTGGCCAAGGAGCTGGATCATCCAGGTCCGCTGCTGCGGTACGCCGAGGGGATCGCCGCAGTGGTGCAGGGCGAGGACGTCTTCAGTGTGTTGGCAGGGGAAACCTTCGACCGGTTGGCAGCAGACGAAGACCCGTGGGTACGGGCGCAAGTCCGGCTGGCGCGTACGCGAATGCTCAGCTCCGACGAGCGTGAGGCGGACGTCCGGGCAGCCCTCATCGAATTGCGCTCGATCGGCGAGCGCTGGGGCATCACCTATGCGCTCACCATCCTGTCGGACATTGCCGCCCGGCGTGGCGACTTGTCCTTGGCCATCGACTTCGGCGAGCAGGCCATCGTCCTCAGCACCGAGATGGGCACGGTTGATGACCTGGTCATGATCCTGGGCGGGCAGGCTCGGCTGTACTGGATGGTCGGCGACATGGACGGCTGCGCGAAAGCGATAGCCCGAGCCGAGCGCACCGCAGAACAGGTCGGCTGGCCCGATGCCCTGGCCATCCTGGCGTTCTTCAAGGCCGAGCTCGCCCGTTGGTCCGGCGACTTCACCGCGGCACGGGCCGAGTTGGCACGCGCCGACGCCGTCCTGCAGCAGATCACCGTCGACCCTGTGGTTGGCGCGATGGTCCTCGACTCGACCGCCTATATGGACGTGGCCGAAGGAGATGTTGCCGCGGCGGGTGCACGACGCGCCGAAGCGTTCCCGGTTGCGGTCGCTAGCCAAGACCCAGCTCTAGTCAGCCAGGCGCTCTTGGGAGTAGCCCACCAGGCGCTGCAGCAGGGTCTCCCGCACGAGGCTGCGCGACTGTTGGCGGCAAGCTGGATCGTGGGCGACGGGCCTGATCTGTCCCGCCCAGACGGCTCGCGAGTTGAGGCAGCGGTGCGCGACGCTCTCGGCACAGATGCGTTCGAGGAGGCGTTGCGCCGAGCGCGCGATGACTTCGCCGGCGTACAACCGAGCGAGCTCGCGACCACCGAAGCGGTGCGCGAGCTCGCTGCGGGCGTACTCGGCATCTAACGCACTGGCGGCCGGTTGAACAGACCCTTCGCCCACACGTAGCTGCCCACGCCGATGACGATGCTCCATGCCACGGCGAGGACGGCGTTGTTGCCGATGGCGGTGCCCAGCAGCAGACCACGCACGGTCTCGATGACCGGGGTGAACGGCTGATAGTCGGCGAACCATTGCAGGACAGTGGGCATCGAGTCGGTGGGCACGAACCCGCTACCCAGGAACGGCAGGAAGGTCAGGATCATCGGCGAGTTGCTGGCCGTCTCCACGGTCTTGGCCTTCAGTCCGAGGCCGACCGTCAACCAGATGAGCGCCAGGGAGAACGCCGCGATGATCGCGCTCGCCGCGACCCACTCCACCGCCGTGCCGTTAGGCCGGAACCCGACGAGCAGCGCTACGCCGAGGACAATCACCATGCTGACGAGGGTCTGGATCATGCTGCCGATGACGTGTCCCGTTAGCACCGCGGTTCGGGAGATCGCCATGGTGCGGAAGCGGGCGATGATGCCTCCGGTCATGTCCATGGCAACCGAGATCGCCGTCCCTTGGACGGCTGCGGCGACTGTCATGAGCAGGATCCCGGGCACGACGTAGTTCACGTAGGCCTCTCGACCGCCCGATGCGTCGCCGAGTCCCGCACCGAGCGTCCCGCCGAAGGCGTACACGAACAGCAGCAGCAAGACGATCGGGAGGCCGACGAGCTGCAGGGTCATCGCGGGGTAGCGCACCATGCGCCGCAGGTTGCGCCGCAGCATCGTTCGGGCGTCGCGGACCGCGTAGCCACGCAGATTCGTCGACGACCTCGTCGTCACAAGTGTGCTCATCGTGCGGTCTCCTTCTGCTGATCGGTGCTGCTCTCCTCGGCGGACCGGCCGGTGAGGGCAAGAAAGACGTCGTCGAGGTCCGGCGTGTGTACGGTCAGGCTTTCGGCCTTGATCGACGCGGCGTCGAGGTAGTTGAGTACGGCCCGCAACGAGCCGACATCCCCATCACTGGGAATCTGCAGAGCGAGCGCGTCATCGTCGCGGGTGGACTCGGCGAAGGCGCGGGAGGCCGCGTCGAGTTCGGCGGTACTGGCGAACTGCAGCCGGATGTGCCCACCGGGGATCAGCTGCTTGAGCTCGTCGGCGGTGCCCTCGGCAACCAGTCGGCCGTGGTCGAGCAGCGCGATGCGGTCGGCGAGCCGGTCGGCCTCCTCCAGGTACTGGGTGGTGAGGAAGACCGTGACACCGCTGTCGGCCAGGTTGCGGATCGCGTCCCACATGGTTCGCCGGGATCGTGGGTCCAGGCCGGTGGTCGGCTCGTCGAGGAAGATGACGCGCGGGTCGCCGACCAGCGTCATTGCCAGGTCCAGCTTGCGTCGCATCCCGCCCGAGTACATGACTGGCGCCTTCGTGGCCGCGTCGGTCAGGTCAAACCGCTCGAGGAGCTCGGCGATCCGGCGCCGGCCCTCGGTGCGATCCAGGTGGTGCAGGTCGGCCATGAGGAGGAGGTTCTCCTCGCCGGTGAGCAGGTCGTCGACGGCGGAGAACTGGCCGGTGACGCCGATCGCCTTGCGGACGGCGTCAGCCTCCCGGACCACATCGTGGCCGGCGACACGGACCTCGCCCCCGTCGGCGGGGAGGAGCGTGGACAGGATTTGAACGGTCGTGGTCTTTCCGGCGCCGTTGGGGCCGAGCAGCGCGAAGATCGATCCCTCCGCGACCTGCAGGTCCACGCCGTCGAGGACCGTATTGTCGCCGAAGGACTTGCGCAGGCCCGTCACATCGATCGCCGGTGGCCGGCGGCTGGTTGTCATCGTTACCTCGCTTCGTGGTGGCTCGTTGGCCTTCTCCACCACTGTCGAGGACGGTGCTGATAGGCGGCTGAGGTCCCGCTGATGCCTCGTTGACGCGGCCAACAGCCGCCTGACCCGCCGCCCTGATTCGACAGTGAAAGCGGCTGAACTGTCGTCCAGCGGTGTTGCCATGCCTCACCTTCCGAGCGAGATTGGGAGGGACATAGCCGTCGAACTCGCAGGAGCGGTCATGACCACGTACGCACCGGGGACGCCCAGCTGGGTCGACCTTGCTTCCACCGACGTCGAAGCATCGAAGCGGTTCTATAGCGAGCTGTTCGGTTGGGCAACGCGCGTCGCGGAGGAACCTGAGGCAATGGGTTACACGACCTTCCTCAAGGACGGCAAGGCCGTCGCGGCCGTCGGCGGGCAGATGGATCCGAGCCTGCCGACCACCTGGACCACGTACTTCGCCACCAATGACGTCGACGACTCCGTGTCGAAGGTGGAGGCGGGTGGCGGCAAGGTGCTGATGCCACCGCTGGACGTGATGGGCTACGGGAGGATGGCGGTCTTCGCCGATCCTGGTGGCGCCGCGTTTGCTGTGTGGCAGGAGGGAACGATGCCCGGCGCCGAGTTGAGAAACGAGAGCGGTTCGTTCGGCTGGGCGGAGCTCATGACTGGCGACCCACGCAGCGCGAAGTCGTTCTACCCCAGCGCACTTGGGGTCTCGGCCCGCGACATTGACTACACGGAGGGCGTCTACACCTTGTGGGAGGTCGGCGGGCAGGCGGTGGCAGGTATGTACCAGGTAACCGCCGACGAGCCGCCTCGCTGGATGGTCTACTTCAACGTCGACGACCCCGACGCCGTGGCGGCCAAGGTCGAGCAGCTGGGAGGCACCGTCGCCGTGCCGCCGACCGACACCCCGGCGGGCAGGTTCGCAGCTATCGGCGACCCGCAGGGCGCGTACTTCTCGGTGATCAAGCCCGACCCCGACTACCGGCCGTAAGCGGGGTCGCGTCGTCACGGACTGATGGCGTACGGCGCGCCGACAACCCAACCGCCGGGATTGGCAGGGGCCGCATCGCTCGGTTCCAGGGTGACGGGCGTGCCGATGCGGATGCTGCCTGGACGGATGACCCAGCAGTTGAGGGCGATGGCGTTGCCGAACCGGTCTCGGATCCGACGCAGCACATCTAGGTCCTGCTCGCCGGTGTCGGGGTCGATCGTGGTCACGATGCATCGCTGGCGCATCGAGTGGACGCCAATGAGGGCGTCGCCGATGGCCAAGGCGTGCCCAGGCCAGTTCTGTTCGGCGTCGGCGGGTACGCCTCCGATTAGCAGGTTGGGACGCAGCCGCCGTACGTCGGTGCCAAGCTTGGCGACGGCGCCGTCGGTGGCAACCAACAGGCTGAGAACGTCGAACCGCTCCGGGCCAGAATGCGCCACCAGGCGAGCGTCTGTTCCGGCCGCCTGCCGAACGATCGCCAACGCCTCCGGGGTGTCCCACGGGTGGTCAGCCACCTGCGGGACACCGTCGGGTCCGATTGCTGCCGGGATGGTGAGCAGCTCGTGGCGGGTGCGGCCGGTGAGTACGCCTCGCGGGCCGGCGACGTGAACCCCACGGTCGCCCACGACCCCGTCGGCGGTCAGGCGAGCAGCGGTCAACCGCTCCTCGGCCAAGGACTTCACGGGGTAACGCCACAGGCCCGAGACGTACATGAAGCAGTCCTCGACAAGGCCTTCACCCGTTCAGGGGACGACGACTGGGAAGTCGATGTCGACGTCGACAGCCTTGTTGAGGTAGTTGGTCAGCACGTTGAGCGCGACGTGGCCGATGGTCTCGGCGATCTCCGCGTCGCTGACACCGGCGGCGCGTGCGACGGCGAGGTCGTGCTCGCTAACCCCGCCGCGGCTGTCGTTGACAGCCGCAGCAAAGGCCAGGATCGCCTCGGTCTTCGGATCCGATGAGGATGCCTTGCGGGCGGCCATGATCTCGTCCTGATCGAGACGCGCGACGTGCTCGCCGACATAGCTGTGCGCAGACAGGCAGTATGAGCAGGAGTTGCCCTGCGCCACAGTCAGCGCGATTAGCTCCCGCTCGGCCGCATTGAACACGCCACGGCTGAGCGCCGCGGACAGGTCCAGGTAACCCTGTAGCAAGGCTGGGCTGTTGGCCATCGCACGGGTCATGTTCGGGGTCACACCCATGCGGCGCTGCACCTCGGCCAGCAGTTCGCTGACCGGTGCGGTGGCAGTGGCGGGGTCGATCAGGGGCAGGCGACTCATGACGGTCCTCTCAGGTCGGGCGGCGACTCCTAACGGAAAGACGGCGAGTTTGCCGTTAGTCACGGACCGTACGCTCATCCCCTAACGGATGCAAGCCCGTGTTACCGTTAGGTATGCCGAAACAGTCGGACCCCGACCTCGTGACCGCGAGTCTGGCGCTGCTCGTCCCCGACGAGCCGGTGCCGGTGCGGCTCATGAACACGATCTGGGCCGACCGCTACGGCGTACACGACGCCCTGGAGACGGTCGGCAACCTGCGCGCGTGGCTGGCGGCCGTTCACCCTGACGAAGAGGCTGGGTTCGCTCCGCGGTCCGGCGACCTGCAGAGGTTCCGAGCTCTCCGGGACGCGCTACGCCGCGTTGCCGCGCAGATCACCGATGACCAAAGGCCGAGGGCCACCTCGGTCACGATGAACCTTCGGGCGGCGGTCGCCGAAGTCAACCGGTCGGCCACGCAGGCCCCGACCTGGCCGCAGTTGACGTACAAGCACGGCCAGCTGCGGCTCACCCCCACAGGCCGCGTCGCTCCGGTGCAACGAGCCATGTCCTCGATCGCGCGCGACGCAATGGAGCTCGTAGCCGGTGCCGAGCGTGTCGAGCTGCGGGCCTGCCAAGCCCCAGGTTGCGTGCTCTACTTCGTGAAGGACCATCCCCGGCGCGAATGGTGTTCCGTCGCGTGCGGAAACCGAGTGCGCGCGGCTCGCCACTACCAACGTCACCACTAGTCGACCGCCGACGGCTGATCACCGGCTTGTCAGAGAGGGCGCGGACGGGGACGCTGCCTCGGAGCCCGAGCCTTCAGCGGGTCGTCTCCGTGCGAATGTCGCGACGACGAGCAGTGTCAGCAGAGGCAGCGGCAGAACGAACGCCCACCGCAATCCACTGACACCGGCGACCGCCGCAAGCACGGTGGGGGCGGCGAGGATGGCGACGCCCGATGCGAGCGCACCCAGTGAAGCCGTCACCCGCGCCGGGATTGCGTGGGTGTTGACCAGATCGGCGAGGGTCGCGGGATAGAGGACGGAAACCCCGAGGCCGGCGAGTGCGAGGCCGACGGCAACACCCGCGCGGTGGTCACTGAGGACGACTCCTGCGGTGCCTACCGTGGTGATTACCATGCTCAGCGCGACGACGTTCACTCGGTCTATGACGAGTGGCGTTGCTGCACGGCCAACAGCCATGCCGATGGGAAACGCGACCCCCAGGACCGCAGCCGTGCCAGTCGTCGAACCAGCGTCCACCAGCCGAGCGACGCCCCATACGACGAAACAGAACTCGATGGCTACGGCCAGCACGACGCACGACCACAACCTCGCCACGTGCGCGACCGTTGACACCGTCGCAAGCTGATGCGAGTGAGTTGCTGAGGGAGGCGACTCGTAAACAGGCGTCGTTATCGGGCGGACGGCGAGGGCAAGCAGGACGGGTACGGGGCCCAGCAGGGCGAGGCGTCCATTGATGCCGGCGCTGTCGAGCAGCCCCATTGCGACGGGCGCGGCAATGCCAGCGGCGCTCGCCGCAGCGTTGACCCGGCTCAGGCGTGCGGTGGCCGATGCGCCGCGCAACAAGGTCGGAGTGACGAGGACCATGACTGACCCACCGACTCCGAACAGTGCGGCGCCCATCATCGCGACGTGTGAACTCGGCGCAACGGCGAGCAGCGCCAGACCTGATGCAAGGGCAACGGCAGCCGTACGCAGCATTCGTCCGGCACCTAGGGCGACCAGGAACGGCCCCACGGCTGCGACGAGGACAAGCCCCAGGCCGAACGCGGAAGACAGCCACGTCAGCTGCTCCTCAGCGACACGGAGATCGCTCGCCAGGAGAACGATGTAGGCGCCAATGCTCGAGAGCGCAAACCCGAGCGAGCCAAGCGCAGCAGCGACGGCTCGGTCGATGTTGGCGGGATGTCTCACATCGTCCCGGTGTCTAGTGCTACGGCGAGCTCCCCGAGGTCTTTGATGGACACATCGGCATCCAGACCTCGCAGGGCAGCGGTCATTGCGCCGGCTCGCCTGCCGGCGATGAGGCCGGGTGCGGAGTCCTCGACGACGAGGCAACGCTGGGGGTCGACGCCGAGACGGGCGGCGGCCAGGAGGTATCCCTCGGGGTCCGGCTTGCCGTTCAGCACGTCCTCGACGGTGATCAGCTGCGGCGGCGCAATGCCCGCTGCGCCTAGACGAGCGCGAGCGAGCCTCCGATCGGCACTCGTGACGACGGCCCAGGCAAGGCCGCGCCGTTCGATGGTGTCGATGAGCTGTTGCGCACCCGGCGTGGCGACGACGTCGGCGAGATCGTCGTACTGCAGTTCGTGCTCACGCTGGGTGGCGGTGGCGAGTTCGGCTTCGGTGAGGTGAGGGAGCAGGTGGCGAATCGTCGTTTCCGCGGGGTTGCCATGAGAGACGGCCATGGCGGTCGCTGGGTCGACGCCGTACTCCTCACACCAAGCGAGCCAGGCTCGCTCGACCGCAGCGTCGGAATCGACCAGAGTGCCGTCCATGTCGAGCAACACCGCCTTCAAGGCGTTCAGATCGGCCATCGTCGCACCTCCTGGCTAATATCCTCGTGGTACGAGGATATTCCGGTTGGGAGTGCGATGGAAGGCCGTAGGGTTCGCCGTTCCGACGCGTCGCGCTGGCAGGGGGCGCTCGACCTGCTGCGGCGCGTACGTCTCAATCCGGGTGTCACCAGGGCCGATGCAGCGCGGACGCTTGGTCTGAGCAGCGGGTCGGCGGCGGAGATCACCGCTCGGCTACGAGAGCTGTCACTGGTGGACGAGCAGCCGGTGTCGGCGGGGCGCCGCGGGCGACCGACGATGACGCTCGGCGCGGCACCGTCCGGGCCCCTCGTGCTCGCCCTCGATCTCCGGCATGCCGACTGGCGGTTGGCAGTAGGGGAGCTGGTGGGAACGCTCGAGGAGATCGGGCACCGCCATCACGTGGACCCCGCGGCGCCGGCGGTCCTGAAAGAGCTCCGCAAGGCCGTGGCGGCGGCGCGACGAACGTACGGAGAGCGCATCCGGGTGCTGTCTGTCGCGGTCGCGGGGACCGTACAGGATGACGTGGTCGTGCAGGCCAGCACACTCGGGTGGCGGGATGTCGACCTTCGACGGCTCCAGCGCGGTGTGCCTGACCCCCTGCCGCTGTTGGTCGGCAACGACGCGACACTGGCGGGCGTCGCCGAGGCCCGACGCTCCGGTCATGTTGGGACGCTGCTCTACCTGACGATCGAGGTGGGACTGGGCGGCATCCTCGTAGTGAACGGGCAGCCGGCAGCGGGTGCGAGGGGAGCCGGCGGTGAGTTCGGGCACCTGCCTTTCGCAGATCCGCGACTCGCCTGCCCATGTGGTGCCCACGGCTGCTGGGACGTCGCCGTGGACGGTCGGGCGATGGCCCGACACCGGCGCCATCCCGAGCCAGCCGATCCCTATTCGTACGCGGTCGAGACGCTTGCGTTGGCAGCCTCGGCTCGACCCGGCTCGGACTCACACAACGCCGCCAGCTCGGCGACGGCTCGCTCGGCGGCGCGTGCGGTGGCGCGGTGCGCGGCGACGTTCGGGCACGGGGTTGCCGGACTGGTTAATGCTCTGGACCCATCGGTGGTCGCGTTGGGTGGGCTGGCTGCCCCGCTGTATGCCGCGGCGCCGGATGAGGTTTCGGGAGCGTACATAGCTGGACTGATGGAGTTCCGGCGCCGTGAACCTCCCGCGTTGCGTCCCGCGGTCGTCGGACCCCGGGGGCCGTTGGTCGGGGCCGCCGACGTTGGTTGGGACCTCCTGCTGACTGAGGCGGAACTGATCCAGTGGGAGCGGCTCAGCCGGCTGAAGTCGTAAATCATGGTGGGCAGCCCGGGGGCCAATCCTGTCAGGGTTCGGTCCGTTGTGGTGAGCCCTTCCGGCCTCCCACTTCCAGGTCCTAGCGTGACGCCATGACTGACCCGACGGACCCACAGCAGCTCGACCCTGTTGCCGTTGCCCATTCCGAAAGGTTCCGCAAAGTCGCCAACGGCTACCCGCGTACGGTGGCGTTTGCTTACGCGGGGGACCTGGCGGCGGCAGCCGCAGACGATGACGCCACGGTGACGGACAGGGTCTGGCGGTGGGAGCTGAGCCAGGGAATCGAACCCAGGGACTGGCAGGCCATCGGGTTGGCTGAGGGAGGCGGGGAAGATGACGACACCATCGGCGTTGACATTCTGGACGACGACGAATCAGCCATTGATGACTCATTGCTAGATGAAGTCGAACAAGCCGCAGCCGACGAGGATGACGGAACCTGACCTTAGGCCACTGGTTCCCGACCCGTTCCCGAACGCGGTTCCCATGTCGGCCTTGGTCTTGCCACCGTTGGGTGACTGCGAGCTCGGTCAGCGTGAACCGCCCGGGATGGATGGAGGCAGAACCTCAAAAGCGTTCCCGCGGGAACGCGTTCGGTCAAGGATCGCGAGCCCACCGTCAACGCTTGGCCTCGGGGCGTCAACGTCGCGTCAGGGAGGTCCCGGTTCGGGATGCGTCCGGCTTAGCGTCAATGGAGTGCCCCGGTCCAAACCCGGCCGGGGCACCACGCACCTTCTCACAGGAAGAAGCGCCATGACCGAGTCAGCGTGCGAGGACGACCCGGACCCGTCCAATCCCATCCCGGCCGGACAATCACAACGGGAAGCGCTCTACGTCCCCGTCCGGTCGGGTCACGTCGGATGTGTTACGAGACTGTTCCGCACGCCGCTTGGCGAACGAACGGCCGTCTGCTTCACCAGTAAAGAACGCCTGGCCGCCACCCTCGGGCCAGACCAGGCATGGATTCGGCTGGCTGAGCCCGCGCTGCGCGCGCTGGCCGCCCCTCTCGGAGTGACCACTCTCACCGTGGACCCGCAGCTCGCCGCACCCGCCGTGGGCGCCGCGCCCGACTGGGCCCCGCGGACACAGCGCGCCGCCGACCACCAACCGCTGCGGATCGCCTCCTGAGCGAACCAACTACCCCGCGGCTACCCAAGCGAGGACGTGGAAGCCCCGCGGCGGCAACTGCACGAAGAGGCCCTCAGCAGCGATCTCGTTCCCGTCGCGCTCGAACTTCTCGCCCGACAGCAGGTCGTCCAGCCGCCACGGCTGCCCGGATACGTCGTCCCAAGGCACGTGCACTCGTCCCGATGCGACACCGTCCCCGTCGTTGACGACGACGAGCGATCGTTCTGGTCCGTCCTTCCAGCACCAGCTCAGCAGCTGGTCGCAACTCTGGTCGCCCGGCCATCCGCTCGCCGAGCACAAAGTCCAGTCACCGCGTCGGACGGTGGCCGCAACGGGCAGAAGCGCCTCGTAGAAGGCACGGAGCTCGTCGTCGATCGGCTCCGGAGGGCGGCGGCCCAGGAAGACGGGCAAGCGGACGCGCCATCCTTCGAACTGGCCCTCGTGCCAGAGCGTGGCGCCCGGCAGCGTGGCGACCGCAACGGCCGCAGCTCGTTCCGCCGCAGGCGGGAACTCGCTCGCAGCTCGCGGCTCATCGTGGTTCTCGAGAAACCGCACGAGGCGCCGTTGATAGTCGAGGTCGGCGTGCAGATGCCCGCGTACGGACTCTGGACCCTCGTGCAGCAGTCGGTCATATAGACGCTTGTCGTAGCAGAAGTCGAACCCGACCTGCTGGAGCTGCCATTCCAGGTCCCAGTAGGCCTCCGCGGCGAAGACGAAGTCCGGGTGAACGGCCCGCGCCGACGCCATCACCTCGGGCCAGTACTCCCCATCCGGCGGAGGCCCAGCCCGCTCCCCCCACGTACGCGTGAAGACGTCGTTGAGGAAGAGCATCGCCATGTCGCAGCGCACGCCGTCGGCCTGCCGGCCGATGTCGACGAGCGTGTCCGCGGCCGCCCGTCGCAGACCCGGGGCGAACGCATTGAGCTGGGCAACGTCCGGCCATGGCGGGAAGTAGGGATCGCGACCTCGGGCGATGACGCTGTCACCGACGGCCAGGAAGGCGGCTGGCTCGCGAGCGAGGTCGTCGAGGGTGCCGCGTACGAAGTATTCGGGGTGCTCGATCAGCCAGGGATGATCCGGGGCCACGTGGTTGGGTACGAAGTCGAGGAGCAGCCGCACCCCGCGTTCGGCAAGGGCGGCGCGGGCCGCGGCGAGTCCGGAACGCCCGCCGAACCGTGCGTCCACCTGATAGTTGCGGACGCAGTAGGCCGAGCCGATGACGTCGGCTTCGCGGAGGTCTGGAAGTGCGGCCTGGAACGACGCCATCTGCTCCGGCGAATCGAACGCGAGGCGTACGCCGGTGGGGCTGCGTTCCCAGACGCCCATCAGCCACACCGCATCCACCCCTTGGGGCGTCACCCGGTCCCACTCCGGTCCGGGAACGTCCGCCAACGTGGTCGCATGCCCAGCGCGCTCCCCCACATCGTGCAGCCACGCGGCCGCGTTGAGCTCGTAGATGACCGGCGCGGACGGCCAGGCGCTCACTCGGGCTCCTCCTCGTACACGAGGTTTTCGCGCAGGCCGTTCGCAAGCAGGTCAGCCGGTTGAAGGTAGCCGCGCACCTGAATCATGCGTGCGACGAGGCCGGTCCACCCCGTCTGGTGGCTGGCGCCGAGGCCGGCACCGTTGTCGCCGTGGAAGTACTCGTTGAACAGCAGCAGGTCCTTCCAGTGCGGATCCGTCTGAAACAGCTCGGTCCCGCCGAAGAGTGGGCGACGACCCTCGGCGTCACGGGTGAATATCGAGATCAGCCGACGGCCGAGCTCGTTGGCCACATCGAAGAGCGTGCACTGACGTCCAGATCCGGTCGGACATTCCACGGTGAAATCGTCGCCGTAGTACGCGTAGAGGTGAAGCAACCCGCGGAGGATCAGGTAGTTGACGGGGAACCAGACCGGCCCCCGCCAGTTGGAGTTGCCACCGAACATCCCGGTGTCGGACTCCGCGGGGAGGTAGTGGACCTCGAAGGTCTGCCCGTGGGCCTCGAACGAGAACGGATGGTCGGCGTGGAACCTGGACAACGCGCGCAGCCCGTGCGGGCTCAGGAATTCTTCCTCGTCGAGCATGTGGGCCAGGACGCGGCGCAGCTTGTCCTCGTTAAGCACCGCCAGCAACCGCCGCCCGTTGACGCCGGGCTTGCCGAAGTCGTGGATCGTGGCGAGGAGCTCAGGCATTGCGTCGATGCGACGGTACAACCGGGCCAGGAGGTCTTCGCTGATACGGATTCGCTCGCGCGGCAAGATGGTCGTTGCGCACAACGGCAGGAGCCCCACCATCGAGCGCACCTTGAGTCGTTGGGCACTTCCGTCGGGGAGGCGCAGCACGTCGTAGAAGAACCCGTCGTCGTTGTCCCACAGCTCGTCCTGGTTCTCGCCGATGCGATCCATGGCCGCGGCGATGAACACGAAGTGCTCGGCAAACTTGAGCACCATGTCCTCGTACAACAGGTCGTGCTGGGACAGCTCCAGCGCAATGCCGAGCATGCACTGCGAGTACAACGCCATCCACGCCGTGCCGTCCGACTGCTCGAGGTGGCCGCCGGTCGGCAGCGGGGCGCTCCGGTCGAACACGCCGATGTTGTCCAACCCGAGGAACCCGCCTTCGAACACGTTGCGTCCGGTCGGATCCTTCCGGTTGATCCACCACGTGAAGTTGACGAGCAGCTTCTGGAACGCACCCTTCAGCCACTCCACATCGGCGGTCCCCCGCTGCTCAACCTCCGTCTCATACACGAGCAGCGTCGCCCACGCGTGCACCGGCGGGTTTACGTCGGAGAAGTTCCACTCGTACGCAGGTAGCTGGCCGCTCGGATGCAGGTAGAGCTCGCGCAGCATGAGGCCGAGCTGGGCCTTCGCCTCGTCGATGTCGACCATCGCCAGCGCCACCGTGTGGAACGCGAGATCCCACGACGCGTACCAGGGGTACTCCCACTTGTCCGGCATGGAAATGACGTCGTTGTTGATCATGTGGAACCAGCTGCGGTTCCGGACGTTTCCCCCGCCACTGTCCCGGAGCGGATGTACGTGGTGCTCTTCGAGCCAGCGATCCAGGTCGAAGAAGTAGTGCTGCTTTCCCCACAGCATCCCGGCCAGGGCCGATCGCATCACCATTGCCTCATCGGCCGTGGTGGCTGGAGGGGTGATCAAGTCGTAGAACTCGTCGGCCTCCGAGATGCGCTGGGTGAACACCTCGTCCACCGCAGCCGCGTCCATCGGTGGGAGGCCCGACTGGCACAAGCGGAGGTGCGCCACTCGAGACCCCGCGGCAGGGATCTCGAGAACATAGTGTGCAGCTGCCTTTGTGCCCGTGCGCGCAGGGTTGACAGCGCCGGCCCGCCCGTCGACCACGTACTCGTGAAAGGCATCCTTCACGTACGGCGACGGATTTGCCGATCCCCACAGTCGTTCGGTGTTGCTCTCGTTGTCGGTGAACAGGAGCTCCGGGTCTCCCTCACACTGCAGCTCGAGATCCCCGAGACTTGGGTGCTGAGCAGCGATGACGGCCCGGCCGGGGTGTTCGGGCGCGTGGAGTACACCCTTGGGTTCACCCATCCACCACGAGTTGCGGAACCACAGTGACGGCAACAGGTGGAGCTTGGCCGGCTCCTGGCCGCGGTTGGAGAGCGTGATGCGTACGTGGATGTCGTCGGGCGCGGCCTTGGCATATTCGACGTCGACATCGACGTAGCGGTCGTCGTCGAACACGCCGGTGTCGACAAGCTCGTACTCCAGCTCACTTCGGCTCCGTGCGCGGTTGGTTGCTGTGAGATCGCCGTACGGAAACTCGACCATCGGGTAGCGGTACCGATACTTCAGGTAGGAGCTCGTCGGAGTCGCGTCGAGGTAGAAGTAGTACTCCTTGACATCCTCGCCGTGATTGCCCTCTGCGTTGGTGAGTCCGAACATCCGTTCCTTGAGGATGGGATCCACGCCGTTCCAGAGCGCGATCCCGAAGCACAACCGCTGGCGATCGTCGCAGAGCCCCGCGATGCCGTCCTCGCCCCACTTGTAGGCGCGCGAGCGCGCCTGATCGTGAGTGAAATAGCTCCATGCATCACCGTTGTCGCTGTAGTCCTCCCGCACCGTGCCCCACTGCCGCTCGCTGAGGTATGGCCCCCACTGCTTCCACGGAACGCCTGAGCGGACCTCTTCCAGGCGAGCTGCTTCTGCTCTTCGCACCATCTGCACAGCCTCCCGCGATCACGCCCCGCCATCCAGTTGAGGCAAGGCGATCACGTACGCGGTACGAGGCGGATGGTCACGGGCGCGGCGTGGTCGCCGACGACGGTGTCGACGATGCGGGCCCCGTACCGGTCGTACTTGGCGTGGTAGGCGGCGTCGATGGCCGTGTGGGCTTCCGGCGTGGCGTCAGCGAAGGTCACGTCCCGCTCGAGGCCGCCGGCACGGATGCGTCCCGAGCCGCTGGCTTTCGCGCGGCGGTACCAGGGGTTGTCGGGCCCATAGGCAGATCGCACGTAGAGGTCGTCCCCCGCATGCACCACCCACATCGTCACGTAGGGCCGAACCGTGCCATCAGGACGGAGCGATGCGAGCTGCAGCTCCCGCGCAGCGCCAATCTTCTGTAGGTCGTCAGTCGTCCACGCGGCCATAGCCGTTCTCCTTGATCGTTGCTGCTTCAGCGGGAGTTGGACGTGCGCGTCCGGGCAGCCAGTAGAAGAGAATCAGGAGTGCGAAGACCGCCACACCCACCTTCGCGTTCAACGCCCCCAGCAGGGTGCCGACGAGGTAGAGGACCGGTCCCAGTAGGAACCGTCGCCCGATTGCTCGTGCCTGTTCGGGTGAGATGTCCGCGCCCAGGAGTCTGTGATTGCGGCGCGCGTACTCCCAGACGGCGTTGAAGAACACTCCGCCCACCACGAGCGTCGCGCCATAGAGGACGACTGCGACCTTCTCACCGGCTCCTTCAGAGAATGCGTTCGCCATCACCGCAGTCGGAAAGGGCAGAAAGGCAACATTCATGAGCAGCAGGATGTTGAGGAAGAGCAAGGTACGGTCGGCCCGCACGATGTATTGGAACATCATGTGGTGATTCGCCCATACAAGGCCAATCAGCAGAAAGCTCACCACGTACCCCAGGTACGAGGGCCAAAGCTCGCCCAGCTCGTGGGCGAGGTGCGCCGTGTCCTCAGGCGGGCGGATCTCTAGCACGAGCAGCGTGATCGCAATCGCGAACACGCCATCGCTGAACATCTCGATGCGATCAGTCGGCACCATCGCACGCTAACCCGCCGAGCGCAGCCAGCACATTCCGGCTTTCGTCAGGGACCCAATGGCGGTTGGTGGCGCTGTCACGCCCTCCGAGGCAGAGTGGGTGTCGCGCCATCGGCATTGGTGGCAACCAGTTCGAGGGGATCTGCCAGCTGCAGCCGGGACCTCGCCCGCTCATAGAAGGAGGCCTGTCCGAGCCTGATGAGCCGAGCGCTGATCTCGCTCTTCGCGATGCTCAGTTTGGCTCCTGCGCCCACCTCCCAGCAGCGGACCCCATCGTGCTCGATCGTCAGTGGTGCGCTGCCGTTCAGCACGCGAACGTCAACGCGTTCCTGCGCATCGGTCACGATGCTGCGGTTGAACATCCCATGGTTCGCGAGGGGCGTCAGAACAAGTGCCTTGGCAGCCGGAGACACGATCGGACCCCCGGCGGACAAGTTGTACGCGGTGGAGCCGGTTGGCGTGGACACGATGAGGCCATCCCCGGCGAGGCGAGCAAACACCTCACCACCGAGGCCTAGGGCAAGGTCCGCCTGGCCGTTGCCAGCTGCGCGCGTCATCACCAGGTCGTTCGCCGCCCACACCGAGCGCGTCTCACCAGAGGACTCGATCTGTGCCGTCAGGGCGAGGCGGTCCTCAACATGAAAGTGGCCCTCGGCGATCGCGGTGAGTGCTGAGCCCAGCTCGTGCGGCTCGATCTCAGCGAGGAACCCGAGGTGTCCGAGATTGACGCCGAGAACGGGTGCGCCGCTGGGTGCCGCAACCGCGAGGGCGTGCAGGATGGTCCCGTCCCCGCCGGCAGCGATCACGAGGTCACTCTGGACGAAGAGATTCACTCGCTGTCGGGCTGCAAGTGGCGCACTCCCCCTCGCTGCCCGTAGTGAGTGAGACGAGTTCGGTGCCCACCTGCTCCGCCCAGGACGTGAGTAGCCCGACGATCCACCGGTTGTCACGCGCCGGATGGGAGATCAAGGCGACGCGCCTGACGCGTGCCGCACTCTGGGTCACAGTCACTCTGTTGGACCACCTTTCATCCTGCACATCGCGTCTGTTCCACACTCCGCGTCGGTGGCGGCTGTGTCTTCACCGCAGGCAGCCAGATCGCCTACTGGCTAGCAGGAGTCGTGCGCTTACCGATCGACGGGCAAGGTAGGGCCCGTGATGCGCGTGCAAACAACGCGTTCTACAAGGAGTCTGCCTGGACGGCTACTTGACGAGTCCTTGCTCTTCACGCCATCTGGCAATGGCGGTACCGATGGCCGGTCCATTGTCTTCCTGGACGAAGTGGATGCCGGTGCCGATGTGCTCGACCTCGAGGGCGGCTATGTGATCCTGGCACCACCTGATTGTCGAGGGAGTCATGATCGCGCCCGGGTCGAAGCTGAGCAGGAGCTTGGGCACCTCGGTAGTCGACCCGAGCCAGGCGTCGTAGCTCTCGACTCGTCTCACGACGTCGGCGGGTTCGCCGTCGACAGGGATCTCTCGGGGCCACGCGAGGATCGGCAGCCTCTGTGCTCGGTCAGTGAATGGCGCCCGGTATGCGTCGAGCTCTTCCTCACTCAAGGTGCGCTTGACGGAGTGGGGGATAACGGATTCTACGAAGAAGTTGCGGTCCAAGATGAGCTCCTCGCCCTCCCCTGGCCGGCGGAAGGCCTGGAACATTCCTCTTGCCCACGCGGGCCAGTCGTCCCAAGTAAGGGGGTGGACGATGGTCTCCATGAAGGCGATTCCCCGGACCCGGCCGGGGTGGCGGGAGGCCCAGTCGAAGCCCAGCGCTCCGCCCCAGTCATGGCCCACGAGCGTGACGTCAGCAAAGCACGAGCTTCTGGTGGCAGTCCGGAGAGAGTTCTCTGGACTTCTTCGGGGCTCGCTTCGTACAGGGTCATTCCAAACACCAACGGGACCTTCTCCTGGGGGATTGCCCGCCCGCCCTCGCTGGCCATGGCCTGCCATTCATCCTCGGTCATGTACTTCTCCGCCAGCGGGAGTATTCGTTGCTCCTCAAGATGCATGTGCTCATCGAGTGCAAGGATCAACTCGTCGAGAACATCGGCTAGAGCCGCTGTGCTTTCGGCGGCGGGGTGTGCGCGCCAAGCGAAAGCTGTCTCATCTGCTTCGGTATTCAGTCGTTCGATGTTCTCGTGCTGACCTTCCATCACGTGGACGATCGGAGCCACCTCTCGCCGCCCACGATCGAGCAACCTCGGCCACAGGTGTATGTCTTCGCTGTGGTGATGCGCATACAGGTAGATACTCAAAATGTCGATGTGGTCGCCGATTGCCTGCGATCGTTGAATGTCACCTGCCTGCACGTTTCGGACCAGATTCGGCAGAGCGCCGAACTCTCGCCGGAACGTCGTGTGCACGGTGTACATGTCGCGGGTGTCCGCGTGCGAACCATTGCCCGTCATTTTCTTCAACGCCCTTGTGCCACTGCACCCTTAGCGTCCTGGCGGGTTCGAAGGGCGAGTACCAGCCCCGCGATGGCGAGGACGGCCGCAGCGGTTTCGGCCACGGCCGATCCCCGTTTGCCGGGCAGGTCCCACGTCGGCTCGTACATGTCGGGTAAGGGACCGAGCTGACCAACATCGACGTACGTGTAAAGGAATACCGCTCCCGCGGCGCTGGCGGCCACCACCGCCGCGATCCCCCACACAACGGGGTGCGGCTTGATAAGGAGCGCGATCGCGACGACGACCGCGACTGTGGCTTGAGCTCGGAACAGCCACCCCTCACTGAGGGTGGACGTCGTGACGGAGTCGTAGAAGTTGGCGTCGTGGAAGTGCACGTAGGCATCGACCAATAAGAGCGCGGCTGTCGCCAGTCCCAGCACGCGCTGGAGCAAGTACACGCCACTTTGCCTCGAAGTGCGCACGCCTTGCGCGCCGCGATCCATTGCCGTCGACATCAGATGCTCTCCCTCCTACGCCTCCGCACGACGCGGGTCGGCTCAGTAGCTCGGCGCCGCGGGCGCCTGACTCGGGGAGCTTGGCGCGGGTGCCTGACTCGGGGAGCTCGGCGCGGGTGCCTGACTCGGGGAGCTGGAGCTGTTCGAGCTGGAGTTCGTAACCGAATCCCCGGCAGGCGACAGAGCGAACCAGAGTCCGCCGTTCAGTTCCTTGCCCTCACCGTTGGTCTGACCCGGCTTGGAGTCGCCGGCGAAGGTGTAGACGGGGTGGCCTCCAACGGTCAACTGCTCGGTGCCATCCGGCCGGGCCGTCATACCGAGCTTGGCGTCGACGCCGGACAGCGAGGCCGGCAGAGTTCCAGGCGCCATAACCGGTGGCCAGGCCGCTACGCACGCCGAATCCGTGCAGGCCGACTGGCCGTTCTTGTCGTTCGCGAAGTCGTAGAGCGTCATGCCCTTGCCGTCGACGAGAATCGTGCCAAGCGACGTTGGCTGTGCGCTCACGAGGTCCCCCGTCGCCTTCGGAATAGGCGCCGACGACGACCCCGAAGAGCTGCTTCCCGAGTCATCGGAGTTGCCACACGCGGCGGTGACCAGCGCAAGAGTGGCGACCGCGATAGACATGGCCGCGACCTTGCCGCGACCGGGTCGGGCGACTGCGGGCTTGTTGAACACGAGCATTACTGCCTCCTTGGAAGAACTGCTACTGCTCTCCACGTTCGCCGTTTGCAGTTGCGGTGTCTTCACGGCAGGCGGCCATATGACTTACCGGCTAGCAGGAAGAACGGGAGCTCAGGCCCGGGAACGGAGAGCGGCAGCTACCTCGTCGAAGGCTGCGTACGCGTTCATGCTGGCACCTGCGGCCCACTCAGCATCAAGATCGGAGCCGAGCTGCGCCCGTAGCTGTGAATGCAGCCTTTCGTTCAGGGGTTCGTTGGCCGTCCAATGCGGCACCCCGAGGTACTGACGTGTGCCCTCTGCGCTCGCGAGTGCCCGGGCCGCCAGGCGCGCATCGCCCGCTGCCAGGGCCACGGCTGTAAGCGTCTCGAGGCAATCGGCGAGCCCCTCGCGGAAATGCGCTCGCCGAAAGGAGTCGCCGGCGTCCAGAAGGAGTGGCTGAGCTCCTGCAGGGTCGTCACGCAGGATGCGGAGCAGGCCGAGGTCCCTCAAGCAGATGCCGATGAAGGGCGACTGGCCGAGCTGCCTGGCTATTGCCAGGCTTTCGGTGAGCCGGTTCTCGGCCAAGATGAGGTCGCCGCGGAGCCTTGCAGCAACCGACCCCAGATGGCCGGCGAGCATGATGTTCCACGGATCGCCGGATGCGTGGGCGCGCGCCAACATCTCCGCTGCCTGTCCCGTGCCTTCGTCGAGTCGGCCCTTCTGAAAGATGGTCAAGACGCGCATCTGCAGCGCGAGGACCGTGGCGCGGTTGTCAGACGGCTCAAGCACACTCAAAGCCTCATCCGCCAGGCGTTCCGCTCGTGCGCTGTCGCCTCCCAGGAATGATGCCGACGCTAGATATGCGAGCAGATGCCCGCGGTTGGGGGCGGTGAGGCTGTCTTGGTGCGGGTAGGCCCGCTCGATCCAACCGCGTAGCTGCTGAACGTTGCCTCGGATCCAGTAATAGATGGCCGGGCACCAGCCAAACTCACTGACGCCGTTCCAGTCGCCCTGAGCGATGAGCCACTCGGCTGTGGCTCGCAAGTTGCCTGCCTCGGCGTCGAGGCGCTCGAACCACCGCCCATGTGCCGGACCGCGGGACAGTGCCTCGCCGTCAGTCACCAGCTGCAGGAAGTATTGAGCGTGGCGCTGATACAGGTGCGCCGCATCGGGCCTCGAATACAGCCGTTCAAGCGCGTACTCGCGGACGGTGTCTAGCAGGCGCAACCGCGGCTCGTCTCCAGAGCCGGAGTCTGCCACCAGCAGCAGGCTCTTTTCGAGCAGCGACGTCGCTGTGCTGACGACATCGACGCCGTCGCCGCACACGCGTTCGGCCGCCTCAAGCGTGCAACCGCCGGTGAACACCGACAGCCGCCCGAACCGCTGCTCATCCGGGGTCAGCAGGTGGTAGCTCCAGTCGATCGTCGCGCGCAACGTCCGCTGGCGCTCCGGCACGCCGGCCGCGTCGGTCGCGAGCAGGTCAAGACGCCGTTCCAGCCGGCGCAGCAGCGCCGCGGGTTGCAGCAGCCGCACCCGCGCCGCGGCCAGCTCGATCGCCAACGGCAACCCGTCGAGTCGGCGGCAGATCTCGATGATCGTCGCGACGTTGTCAGCGGTCAGCGCGAACCCCGGTTGAACCTCAGCGGCGCGCTCGGCGAACAGCTGCACTGCCGGGCTCACAGCGGCGTCGGCCGGTGCGCTGCCGGACGGCACCGGCAGCGGATCAAGGGGGAACTCGCGTTCGCCCCTGATGCCCAGCGTGTGCTGGCTGGTGACCATCGCCTGCACGCCTGGACAGGCATCCAGCAGGCTCGCCAGTTGCGGAGCCGCAGCCGTCACGCGCTCGAAGTTGTCCAACACGAGGACCAGATGTCGGTCGCCGATGTGGTCCGCCAGGGACTCCACCGCCGTGCGATCGCGCTCATGTGGGATCCCGAGGCTCTCGGCGATATCGGGGAGCGCAGCGTCGCTGCTGCGGACCGCCGACAGCCCCACGAAATGAACCGAGTCAGGCATGCTCGACACCAAACGCCGGGCGACTTCGGCGACCAGCCGCGTCTTCCCCAGCCCACCCATGCCGGTCACCGTCACCAGGCGCGCGCCCGACGAGATCAACTCGGTGACGCCGGTAATCTCGGCGTCACGCCCCAGAATCGCGGTCAGCGGGAGCGGCGGCGGGGTGAGCCGCAATTGCACGCCGGACTGCTGCTGTGTCCCGCCTGAGTCCTCGAACCTTTCGGACAGGACCAGGATGAGATCACTGGACTGCAGCTGCGCCAACTCCTCGGGAGTATGGAACGGCTTGTACGAGACGGCGGCATCGCGCCTCATCCTCTCGAGCAGCTCGGTCAGCCGGTCCTCGCGCTGCTCAGCTGGTCGTTTCACGTACAGCAGCTACGGCATGCCGGCCGACAACTCGTACTCGTCCTCCAGTCCCGAGATCGACTCCCCCGGTACCACCGAGCCATAGTTCTGCCAGTAGAGACAGACGAAGATATGGCTCTGCCGCAGGTAGGCACGGTAGAGCGACTGCGGAGTGTGCGGCCTTGCCCCGAGCTCGAACATGACCGGGGTCAGCAGCAGACGCTCGATCGCTGTCCGCGCCGCGGCTCGTTCCTCGGCGAGCTCGCCGAGTGTTGAGCTCACAAAGACCCTCAGCCGCTGATCCGGAGTACGGATTACCCCCGGAGTGACCTCGCCAGCCGCCGTCATGACTGCCTCCACCGTCAGGCACCGCCACAGTACCCATGAGACAGGACCGTCGCAGCGTCTCGAGATCGGCGCGCTCAGCACTACGATCCCGGCATGAGGATCAGCGCACGCAACCAGATCACGGGCCGCGTCACCGGCATTAACGAGGGGGCGGCCATCGCGAACGTCGAGTTGGACGCGAATGGCGTGCGCCTGGTCGCCTCGATCACGGTCGAGGCGGTCCGCGAGCTCGGCATCGTCGAAGGCAGCGAGGTCACTGCAATCATCAAGGCCTCGGACGTGATGCTGGGCGTGGAGGCCTAGCTGGCTTCGCGTCTCGTTGACGAGTGCGAGTACACCTCCAGGTCTGTGGCTTTGACGCTGAGCCAGACCTGGCTGCCGGACCGGAGGGCGAGGTCGGCGATCGCCGCGGGGGTGACGTCGACCAGGGCGTCGGGTGGGCCGTCGAGGTCGAGCCGCACCCGGTCGGCGAGCAGAGTGAGGCCCGCGATGGTGGCCGGCCAGCTGTTTCGCGCGCTGCTCCCTTCGGGACGGTGTGTGTTGATCAGGACCGAGGATGGGCGCATCGCGACCAGCACGTCACCGTGCTCGTGGTGGTCGGGGACCACGAAGCTGCCTCCATCGTCGAGGGTGACGTTTGGCCCGTCGGCGCGGCCAATGTATAGGTTCAGGCCGACGAGTTTGGCGACGTACTCGGTGGCGGGTTGGCGCGCAACGCGCGCGGGGGTCCCTTGCTGGACGATGCGGCCGTGTTCGAGCACGAGCAGCCTGTCAGCTAGAACGAGTGCCTCGAGTGGGTCATGGGTGACCAGCAGGCTCGGCCCGTCGAAATCGGCCAGGTGCTGGCGTAGTTCGGTTTGCACGTCGAGACGGGTCCGTGCGTCCAGCGCGGCCAGCGGCTCGTCGAGCAGGAGCATGACGGGGTCGCCTGCCAGGGCGCGGGCGAGCGCCACCCGTTGGGCCTGCCCGCCGGACAGTTGAGCCGGCTTGCGCCTGGCAAGTGCGGTGAGGTCGAGTCGATCCATCCAATGGTGCGCTTTGGTCGTCGAGGCGCTCCGGCCCAGCCCGCGGGCGCGTGGCGAGAACGCAACGTTGTCTTGCACGGTCAAGTGCGGGAATAGCCGGTAGTTCTGGAAAACGAAGCCGACCGGCCGTCCGGCGGCCTCGACGAACTGCCCGTTCGTCGCGTCGTCCATGACCTGTCCGGCCAGTTCGATGCGGCCGCCTGTCAGCGGGATGAGCCCCGCCAGCGCGCTGAGCAGCGTGGTTTTCCCTGATCCGTTCGGCCCAAGCACACCGAGCACCTCACCGGGGCCGACGGTGAAGGAGACGCTGAGCTCGAAGTCCCCGCGTCGCACTTGAGCGTCGACCGCGAGGCCGGCATTGTCTGGGGCCGTCACGGTGCAACACCACCACGCAGCCACCGGTCGCGCAGGCTCACCAGCACGGTCACGGAGACGAGAAGGAGCACCAGGCTGAGCGCGATCGCCGCGTCGGGATCCCGCTCGAGGGCGTAGTAGACAGCGATCGGCATCGTCTCGGTGCGCCCGGGGAAACTGCCGGCGAAGGTGATCGTGGCACCGAACTCACCCAGCGCCCGGGCCCAGCACAACACCGCCCCGGCGACAAGGGAGGGTGCGATGAGCGGCACGGTGACGCGACGGAACACGGTCATCCGCGAGGCACCCAAGGTGGCCGCGGCCTGCTCGTAGCCCTGGTCCGCAGACCGTAGCGCCCCTTCGACGGTGACGATCAGGAACGGCATCGCGACGAAGGTTTCGGCAAGTACCACGGCCAGTGGCGTGAACGGGATGGTCAGCCCGAACCACTCGTCCAGGTACCTGCCCACGAAACCGCGGCGACCGAACGCCAGGAGCAGCGCTACTCCGCCGACCACCGGCGGCAGCACGAGCGGCAAAGTCACCAACGCACGCACCAGTCGCTGGCCGGGAAAGGTGCCCCTGGCCAGCAGCCACGCCAACGGCACACCAATGACGACCGAGATAACGGTGGCCACCGACGCGGTCCACAACGACAGCTGCAACGCCTGAGTGGCGTCCGAGCCCCTCAGGATCGTCCACAGCCGCCCCCAGGGGGCACGAACGATCAGTCCGGCCAGCGGCAGCACAAGAAAGGCAACCGCGATGACAGCGGGTACGAGCAGCGGCGCGGGGGCGCGCCGCGAGCTCTCGCCACGAGTGACCCGCCGCAGACGCTCGCGGGCCGTCAAGCGGGTCGGGGTGGCGAGAGACTCCACGGCGACGTCGCATCCAGGTCTAGGGCTGCGCGAACCCGGCGTCGGCAAGCACGCTCTGGCCATCGGGTGACAGCACGAACGCCACGAACGCCTCGGCGGCCGCCGCGTTGCCGGACTCGGTGAGAGTCGCGATCGGGTACGAGGTGGACGCGTTCACGTCGTCGGGGATCTCGATCCCCTCGACTGCGTCACCGGCGGCCTGCACGTCGGTCACGTACACCACCCCCGCGTCGACCTCGCCGAGCTGCACCTTGCCGAGCACCGCCCTCACGTCGGGCTCGAGCGTCACCGGGGTGACCGTGATGCCAGCGTTGCTGAACACCTCCCCCGCGACCGTGCCGCAGGGTACCTGCGGCTGGCACAGCGCCACCTTCACCGCGGAGTTGGCCAGGTCCTCAACCCCGGTGACATTCGCCGGGTTCGACGGGGGGACGGCGATCTCCATGACATTCTGGGCAAACGTCGTTGGGTCGTCTGCGTTCCCCGCGTCCACCACCTGGTCCATGGTGCTCGCGCTCGCAGATGCGAACACGTCGGCCGGTGCCCCTGAGTTGATCTGCTCCGCGAGTGACGAGCTGGCGCCGAAGCTGAACGTCACCGTGACGTCCGGATTCGCGGCCTCGAACTGTGACTTGATCTCCTCGAACGCGTCGGTCAACGACGCGGCCGCGAACACCGTGATCGATCCGGACAGCGACGCCGACGAGGCGCCGTCGCTGGTCGATGGTACGGAACCCGCGTCGTCGTCGTCGTCGGAGCCGCAGCCGGCCAGTGCGGCGGCAAGTGCCCCGGCGAGGACGATCGAGACAGCAGAGCGGAGACGCATCTGTGCTCCTTGGTTGAGGCTCGCCAATGGCGAGTTCATCGAATGCTCGGGATTTCGATCGACACGTTCGTGGCCTTCACCGCCGCCACGGCGAGCACGCCCGGCTCCAGACCCAGCTCGTCGGCAGCCTCACGACTGAGAAGAGACACAAACCGGTGCGGCCCGGCCTGGATCTCCACCTGCGCCATCACCGTGTCCCTCACGACACGCGTCACGAGGCCGCTGAACCGGTTGCGCACCGAGTGCGCCACCACCGGTGGATCGTCGTCGTGACCGCCCGCGTCGGCCAGCTCCTGCGCGAAACGCGCCAGCTCCAATCCGTCGATGGCCGCGCGGCCGGATGGATCGGTGGTCGTCTCGAACCGCCCGGACTCCGCCCAGCGACGCACCGTGTCGTCGCTGACCCCGAGCAGATTCGCCGCTTCCTTGATCCGAAACGTCGGCACCGGCGAAGTCTAACCGCAGATGCGGTTGCTTCTGCCAGTCTCTGCCTCACCCACCTTTGAATTGTCATATCAGGCCCGCATTGGCGGTGATCGGGAACGATGGCTCCCGAAGATTGCCCGAATGCAGGATGCTGGGTCTGACCTCGCCTCGCGCCGGGACGAAGTCGCCTGCCTGTCCCTCACACCGCCGTGGAGGACCAGTGAGCCTCACCGATCCAGCAGTCGAGCCCGCCGCTCGGACTGCCGACGCCCAGGCTCGCGCAGACGCTCTCGCCTCGGTCGTCGAGGACCTCGCCGGGAAATTCTCCCTGCAGCCCTTGTTGGAGCGAATCCTTCGGCGCTCTGTGGAGCTCCTTGGATGCGACGCCGGTTCCATGTGCATCGTGGACGAGGCGGCCGGCATCTACCGGAAGGAGGCCGACTTCGGCATCGCTTGCCAGTCCGGTCACAGCTTCCCGCTGTCGGAGGGCATGACGGGGGCCGTGGTTGCGCGCCGCGGCCCTGTCATCTTTGCCGAGTACGCCCAAGTGCCGGGCGGTCACGTCGCGCCAATCGACCGCGCCACGCTGCACGGGGTTATCGGGGTTCCCATCATCTGGCGCGGCGCCATCATCGGCGCCTGCATCGTGTTCAGCCGCGATCCCGCGCGCAGCTTCACCGACAGCGACGCTCGGCTACTCGAGCTGTTCGCCACACACGCTGGTCTCGCGATCGTCAACGCCCGCATGCACGAGCAGACGGAGGAACGTGCGCGCGCAGAGGCCACCGCCACCGAACGGGAGCGTCTCCTCCGCGAGGTCCACGACAGCGTGGCGCAGGGTCTGGCTTCCGTGCTCGTACATCTCGAGGGTGTCGCTCTGGACAAGGACAGTGAGGCTTCGAGGCACCTCGCCGCAGCGCGTGAGGCCGCCCACGCCGCGCTCACCGACACCCGTCGCACGGTGCTCGGGCTCGCCCCCTCGCTGCTCGAGGGAAACTCGCTCGAGGAGGCGATTGGGCTGGAGATCGCCTGGGCGCGCTCCACCGGCAACCTGGACGCGAAGCTCGTCGTCGCCGGGAAGCAGGCGCCGCTCACGCCTGAGGTCGCCCATCAGGCGTTTCGCATCGCCCAGGAGGCGCTCACCAACATCGTCCAGCACGCGGCGGCCACATCGGCGCGGGTCGGCATCGTGTACGGATCCGCCGGCGTCGTACTGCTAGTCCAGGACGACGGGCGCGGGTTCGAGCGTGCCAATCTGCACGGTGCGGATGACGGCGTTGTCGGGCTGCGTGGCATCGTCGCGCGGGCACGCGCGCTCGGCGGCTCGGTCGAGGTCGAGTCCACCCCTGGCTGGGGCACCCGCGTCCGCGCGTTCCTGCCCTATCAGTCGCCCGACCCGGCTACCGGATCGGCGCCACGCCTGAAGGTCCTCGTGGTCGACGACCAGGCAGTCGTCCGGGCCGGGCTGGCCCGGCTGTTGGCGGCAGCAGAACCTGGCGTACAAGTTGTTGCGGAGATTGATGGCGCGCACCAACTGGTTGACGCCTATCGCCTGTTGCAGCCGGACGTCGTACTCGTGGACTCGAACCTTCCCGACCTGGATGGCGTCGAGTGCACCCGACAACTCATCGCGGAGGACCCCTCGGCCGCAATAGTCCTGCTCAACGCGACACCCGGCGACGCCCTAGTCGACCAAGCCCTGCGGGCCGGTGCGCGCGGCTGTGTTGGCGCCGATGTCGACGGTCCGGAGCTGGCCCGAGCCGTGCTCGCCGCCGCCGACGGTGGGATCACGCTCTCCGCAAGCGTGCGGGACGGTTTGCAGCACGGGCCCGATCTGCACTCCGACTTGCCTGCGCTCACGTCGCGCGAGCGCGAGGTGCGCGACCTGCTCGAACGCGGTCTGCGCGACAAGCAGATCGCCGAGAGGCTCCAGATCTCGGTGAAAACGGTGGAAAAGCACGTTGGCGCCATTCTTCGCAAGACCAGGGCGAGGAGCCGTACGGAGGTCGCCGCCCGCGGCCACAAGTAGGGAAATCCCGCATGCAGACGGGTACTTTCCCCGACGCGCCGCGGACCTCGCGCGACCTAGCCTCCGCTTGAGGCGACACCGCGGAGGTGGTCAACGGTGCCCGTTGTCCCGCTCAAGGACATAGTCGACCGAGCATTCGCCGAGCGGTATGGCGTCGCAGCGATCAACATCGTCAACGACCTGAGCATGGAAGCCGTGCTCGCCGCGGCCGTCGAAGAGCGAGCCCCGGTCATCGTCCAGACGTCAGTGAAGACGGTGAAGTCCATCGGGCTCGACCTGCTGTATGCCATGTGGCGGGAGATGACGGCCGGGATCGAGGTCCCGGTGAGCCTGCACCTCGACCACTGCCCGGAGCGGGAGGTCATCTCCGACTGCTTGCGCAAGGGCTGGAACAGCGTGCTCTTCGACGCCTCATCTCTGCCGGTGGAGGAGAACCAGCGGCAAACGGTCGAGGTCGTCAAGGAGGCCCGTTCCTACGGCGCGCACGTCGAGGGTGAGATCGAGTCCATCACGGGAGTGGAGGACGGCATCGGCTCGGACGAGGAGTCGCACCGCCAGACGCTTGACGTGGCGCTGACGTTCATCCGGGTGACCGGCGTCGACGTGTTCGCGCCAGCGATCGGCAACGCGCACGGCGAGTACAAGAGCGAGCCCAAGCTCGACGCGCAGCGCGTCAGCGACATCGTCGAGGCCGAGCCCATTCCGATCGCGCTGCACGGTGGCACCGGCATGACGGACGCGCAGTTCAGTGACCTCATCTCCCGCGGCTGCGCCAAAGTCAATATCTCGACCGCTCTCAAGGTCACCTACATGAAGTCCAACCTTGAGTTCCTCCGGGACGCCGAGCTGGAAGACAAGTGGGACCCGCCATCACTTTTCCGCGCGGTCCGGGCTGACGTGCTCGCCATGGCGGCGGACCACATGCGACGGTTCGGCAGCTCCGGCAAGGCGTGGTGACGCCGGTGCCTGCTCTGATCTTCGACTGCGACGGGGTGCTCGCCGACACCGAGCGATACGGACATCTGCCCGCGTTCAATCAGATGTTCGCCGAGTTCGGGCTGCCGGTGCGGTGGAGCGAGGACGACTATGCGGAAAAGCTCAAGATCGGCGGTGGCAAGGAGCGCATGGCGAGCCTGCTCACGCCCGAGTTCATCGCCGAGGCCGGGCTGCCCGCCGATCCCGACGGCCAGAAGGAGGCGGTCGCGGCCTGGCATAAGCGCAAGACCGAGATCTACACGGCGATGGTGACCGAGGGTCGCCTGCCCAGTAGGCCTGGCGTCGCGCGGCTGGTCGAGGAGGCCGCTGCCGCTGGCTGGTCGCTCGCGGTCGCCTCCACGTCGGCCGAGCCGTCCGTACGTGCCGTGCTCGAGCACGTCGTAGGTTCCGACCGCGCCGCGAGCTTCACGGTGCTCGCGGGCGACGTCGTACCACGCAAGAAGCCGGCGCCGGACATATACCTGCTGACCCTCGAACGACTTGGCATCGATGCATCCGACGCCGTCGTCGTGGAAGACAGCCGCAACGGGCTGGAGGCAGCAGACGCTGCGGGCCTGGCCTGCCTCGTGACCGTCAACGGCTACACAGAGCACGAAGACTTCTCCGAGGCCGCCCTCGTCGTGACGAGCCTCGGCGACCCCGACGGCGAGCACACCCGTGTCCTCGCCAACCGCACAGCTGCGCAGCCGGGTGACTGGATCGTCCTCGACGACGTTGCCAGCTGCCTCGCCGTACGACACCCGACCGGCTAGGAGGGCCGATGGCAGACTCGAGCTTCGCCAACGTCGAGTACGTCGTCCGTACGATCGCGCAGACCGCGGTCGACAACGAGAAGTACTTCGGCGACCTGGATGCGGTCGTCGGCGACGGCGATTTCGGGTATTCGATGGCCCGCGGCTTCGAGATCGTGCTCGCCGACTGGGACTCTATCGACCGTACGGACATCGGCACGTTCCTCAAGAAAGTCGCCCTCACCATCACGGGCCGCATCGGTGGAACGTCTGGCCCGATCTGGGGCACCGCGTTTCTGCGGGCCGGCGCAACCGCGGGTGACCGTACGGAGATCACGGCCGACGACGCGATCACGATGCTGCGGGCCGCCATCGAGGGAATCAAGGCTCGCGGCCAGAGCGACATCGGTGACAAGACATTGCTGGACGCGCTGGTGCCTGCGACGGACCGGTTGGCCACCGAGCTCGATGCCGGCGCCGATCCGCAGTCAGCGCTCGATGCGACCGCGACAGTCGCACGCGAACAGGCCGAGGCGACGCGCGAGATGCTTGCGAAGCGCGGCCGCGCGGCGTACACCGGCGAACGCAGCATCGGCACCCTCGACGCTGGTGCCGTGGCAGTCGCAGTCATGGCGGAACAGGTTGCCAAGGGTTGGTCCGACCGTGCCACCCCATCCACCGACGCTCAATAGGAGGCGCTGTGAAGAAGTTCGTCAACGACCCGAAACAGTTCGTCCCAGAGATGCTCAAGGGCATCGCATTGGCCAACCCGGACACGCTCAAATACGTGCCCGAATACAACCTCATCATGCGGTCGGACGCGCCGCGCGACGACAAGGTGTCGATCATCCAGGGCTCCGGGTCGGGCCACGAGCCGGCACACGTCATGATCGTCGGCAAAGGGATGCTCGACGCGGCATGCCCTGGCGACGTGTTCTCCGCACCGCCGATGGATTACGTACTCGAGACGAGCAAGCTGCTGAACACGCCTAAAGGTGTCCTGCACCTGATCAACAACTACACCGGCGACCGTATGGCGTTCGACATGGGCCGCGAGCTGGCAGAGGCCGAAGGCGTCAACATCCAGACCGTCATCGTCGACGACGACGTCGCAGTCAAGGACTCGACCTACACCGTCGGGCGGCGCGGGGTTGCGGGCAACTTCTTCGTCATCAAGGCCGTCGGCGCGGCCTCCGAGCAGGGCGCCGAAATCGCCGATTTGGTGGAGATCGGCAACCGGGTCAACTCGGTGACCCGCACCATGGGCATGGCCCTGACGTCGTGCACACCACCCGCAAAGGGGTCGCCGCTGTTCGAGCTGGGCGACGACGAGATGGAGATGGGCGTCGGTATCCACGGCGAGCCAGGCAGGCGGCGGGAGAAGCTCGCCGGCGCCAACGAGATCATCGACGAGCTCCTCGAGGCGGTCGTCACGGACCTGCCCTACAAGCAGGGCGACCGCGTCGCGCTGATGATCAACGGGCTGGGCGGTACGCCGATCAGCGAGCTCTACATTCTTTATGGGCGCGCGCACGAGCAGCTTGACAGCCGCGGCATCAGCGTGGGCCGCAACTACGTGGGTGAGTACTGCACGTCGCTCGACATGGCCGGCGTCTCGCTGACGCTCGTCAAGCTCGACGATGAGCTCGTTTCGCTGCTCTCGGCTCCGGCAGAGATCGCGATTCGCACCTTCTGAAAGTGTGGAGCGGCCGGCACCGTTCAGGCAACGCCGCCTGAACGGCCGGCTGCTTGCTAACTGAGTTCGCGGGATCAGAGAGGTCAGTCATGAGCAACCCATCCACACCCGACACCATCGTCCTGGTCCACGGGTTCTGGGTCACCCCCCGGAGCTGGGAGGACTGGGCGGCCCGATACGAGAAGCGCGGGTTCCGCGTGCTGACCCCGGCATACCCAGGGTTCGACGTCGAGGTGGAGGCCCTCAACGCCGACCCGACCCCGATCGTCGAGCTCACCGCACCGGCCATCGTCGAGAAGCTCGAGTCGGTCGTTCGTGAGCTTGAGTCCCCGCCGATCATCATGGGCCACTCGGCTGGTGGTGCGTTCACCCAGGTGCTGCTCGACCACGGGTACGGCGCGGCGGGAGTTGTGATCAATTCCGCACCCACCGAAGGGGTCAAGGTCGCGCCGCTCAGTCAGATCCGTTCCTTCTTCCCCGTGCTCAAGAACCCGGCCAACCACCACAGGGCAGTCGGGTTCAACCATGACCAGTGGCACTACGCGTTCACGAACACGTTCGGCGAGGAGGAGTCGCGAAGGCTCTACGAGCGGTATGCGATACCCGCTTCAGGCCGCATCCTGTGGAACAGCGTGCTGGCCAACTACGAGCCGGGACCGCAGGACATCTGGGTCGACTACCACAACGACAACCGGGCGCCGCTGCTGTTCCTGTCCGGAGGCGAAGATCACCTGATGCCGCCCAAGGTTCAGGAGTCGAACGCCAAGCACTACAAGTCGAACACCGTGACAGAGGTCAAGTTGTACGAGGGGCGGCCACACCTGATGCCCTCCGGACCGGGGTGGGAGGAGATCGCCGACTACGCACTCGACTGGGCACTGAGCCATGCCCAGCCCTCCAATTCGCCCAGCGCGCCCAGCGGCGAATGACGCCCGCACCGTCGCTGCCGCATGCTCGGCTGGCCCATGGTGGGTGGCCACCCGGAGCGGGTGATCACGCTCGATCACCCCGATGGGGTGAGGCCGCGCGCACGCAATATCACTAGCGTCACGAGCGATCCTCGGATTGCGCCACCATGACCCGGATTCCGCTCGGAGGTCGCACATGTCTACCTACGAACCCGTCCCAACCGAAAACCCGCCACACCCAACCGTGGATGCCGGCAGGCTATGGGCCGGCGGGGTGGCCACGGCGATTGTCGCCGCCCTCGTGGCTCTGGTTGGTGTGCTCGTCTGGGAGGACGTGCTCGACATCGTGATGGTTCGCCCACCACGCCTGGAGGTCGGGGATTCGTTCGCCTTTCAGTACGCCTTCACCGCCGCCGTCCTGGCGCTAGTGGCCACGGGCCTGGCCCACCTGCTCGTGATCGCGGCACCTCGCCCGCTGGCCTTCTTCGCGTGGATCATGGCGCTGGCCACCATTGTCGGCTTCGCGATCCCGTACAGCCTTGATGGCACGACGGAGGGCCAGGTCGCCACTAGCCTGACCAACCTCGTGATTGGCCTGTGCATCCTTTCCCTCGTCTATTCCATCGTGAGTAGGACCACCCACTGGGAGCGACTGGCCTGAAACAGCCGTCGGCTTCAGCGCAGGGCTTGTGATCTCACCCGGCGAATCGAGGTCAGGACACGCGGACGGCAGCGTCCTTGCGCGGCGCGGGCATACGGCCCGAATGCAGGATGCCCGCGATCGCCTCGACACCTTCGACGAGGCGCGGCCCCGGCCGTACGACGATGCCGTCCGCGTCGAGCGCCCACACCGCGGCACCGGGGAACCTGGCAGCGACCGTGCGCGCTTGACTCGCGGCGCCGCCAAGGTGGAAACCGCACGGCGCGACGAGAACTACATCGGGCCGGGCGGCCACCAGCTCCTGCCAACTCGTCTGCACGGAGCGCGCGGCCGGGCGAGCAGCCACCGGCTGACCCCCTGCCGCCGCGGACCAGGTCCGGCACCCAGTGGCCCGCGGTGAACGGCGGGTCGACCCATTCAACGAGGACAACCCGCGGTCTGGGCAGGCGCGAGACGGCGGATTCCACGGCGGCAAGCCGGGCACGCAGCTCGGACACGAGCGCCTCGGCCCGCTCCGCAACCCCGGTGCGAGCGCCGACGGCCACGACCGTGTCGAGTACCTCGTCCAGCGTGTGTGGGTCCAGCGACAGGACGTCGGCCTGGCAGCCTAGGTAGTCCAGTGCGTCGGTGACGTGGCCAGAGGGCAGCGCGCAAACCCGGCAGAGGTCCTGGGTGAGGATCAGCTCGGGTTTCAGGTCGGCCAACGCGTTCGCATGCAAGGTGTACAGGTCCCCGCCGGACGCGAGCTGCGTCCGCACGTACTCGTCGATCTCGCCCGGACTCATGCCGCGGGTGTCCCGGCCGCCGACAACGACCGTCTTGTCGACGCGTGCCGATGCGGGCTCGTCGCACTCGAACGTCACGCCGACGAGGTCATCGCCCAAGCCGAGGGCATAGACGATCTCCGTGGCGGATGGCAGCAACGACACCAGTCGCATGCCACCATCCTCCACCAACGTCGTTTCGCTGCTCGGGATCCGCGATATACGCGAGCCCTTCGAGGATCTGCCAGGCGGGTAGCATCGTCGGTGCGTCGCCGGGCGCATCCGGTCCGCGGGGTAGGGAGCATCCCACCGGCAGCAGGGCATCTATCAGACGACGGACCTCGGCCCGCCGGACGCGGACACGGGCTGATGGAGGTTCGCCGTGTCTGTGCTTCCCGAGCGTGCATCGCTGGAGTTTCTGCGCAAACAGGCCAAGGCCCGCCGCCGCGCCCGCGGGATTGCTCTGAGTCGGGCGCAGTTCGAGATCGCCCGCGAGTACGGGTTCGACAGTTGGCCAAGGCTGGTTCGTCACGTTCAGGCCAGCCGGCTGTGAGGGTGTGGAGCGGGCCCTGGTGTTGGCCGACACTGCGGCGCTGTCGACGTACCTGAACACCAACCCTGCTGCGGCAACGGCGGATGTCGACGGGGTGCCACCGCTGCTGGTGCTGGTGCGCCGGTCGGTTGGTTCCCCGGCAGACGTACGTGACTGCGCGCGGTTGCTGCTGCAGGCGGACGCGGATCCAAACTCACACACGATCGAGTGGGGAGGGCAGGGCCGAATGTCGGCGCTGTTCGCTGCGGTGGAGCGCAACGATCTGGCGCTGGCGCGATTGCTGGTCGAGCATGGAGCGTCGAAGGACGAGGACGCGTTCTACCATGCCTGCGAGCAGTCGGACCTTGCCTTCCTTGACCTGCTGTATCGGCCTGGCTTCGAAGGCATGGTCCTGCACAAGCTGGACTTCGAGGACCTAGCCGGGCTGCAGTGGTTCCTCGATCGCGGCGTGGACGTCAACGCCCTCTGCTGCCTGCACCACGCGATCGCGCGTGGTCGCGGCCTGCCGATCATCACCGCTTTGCTCGACGCCGGCGCCGACCTGAACCAGCCGTGGGACCGGTGGGACGTGGGTCGCCGCCCCCTGGCGCTGGCCGCCCGCAGCGGGCACCTCGCGGCGTTCGAGTTGCTCGCGTCCCGCGGCGCAGCCGCCGACCTGGATGCGGTGGACGCGGCCGTGCTCGCCGTCGCCCGTGGCACGTCTGTGCGTCTGCCGCAGGCGCCGCCTCCGGCGCTGGGCAACCCGCAGGGCACCGATTACGGGTGGATCCTGGCCCAGTTCGCGCTGCTGGGGCGCGCCGACGTGGTGCTGGCGCTGCTCGACGCCGGCATGGACGTCGACACCCGAGGCTGGAGCAACTTCACCCCGCTGGAGGCGGCCGCAATGCATGGCCGCGCGGACACGGTGCAGCTGCTCATCGACCGCGGCGCCAACCTGCACGACACCGCCTTCGACGACGACGGTCCGACCCCACTGGACTGTGCCATCTGGGGCCTACGCAACAACCGCGCGGAGGACGGCGACTACCAGCGGACGGTTCAAGCCCTGGTCGACGCCGGCGCACCCACCAGGTCCACCGCGCCCACCGGCCACGCCGACATCGACACGCTGATCGCCGAACACCTGAGACACGATCTAGGGCCGCTGCCTGAGGGGATGCACGCCACGGGCTGGACGGTGTGGAAGCGTTCTCACGAAACGCCTCTCATGCGATAACGGACCGTCGTACGGTTACCGCCATGAGTGACAGGTACGTCGCAGAGGTCATACACCTGGATGGGGTCCGGACGATCAGGGTCACCTGGCAGGGGTTTCTCAAGGGGGACTACCCATCGATCGAGGCGATGGAGGCGGCGGGGATCTCGGTCGAGGAAGTTGACCTACGAGTACCCGAGGACTGCGGCCGCTGACGCCTGTCATCCCTGGGAGCTGAGGAAGCCCACGGCCACCGCGGTCCACCAGCAGGCCTGGGAGACGCCCGCACTTGCTAAGAGCAGCAGCAGCTGGGCGCGCGTCATCCCGGGGGCCCTCAGCCAAAGTACGGCGCAGCCGGCCGACGTACACGCCGGTGACGCCGAGCCCGACCACTGCCGCCATCTTCAGGAGGGTCCACCGGGAGCCCGAGGGGAATCCCACGTCCCGCCGCATAGGTGGTGGGATCGGCCACCCAGGTAATACGTCTCGACCAGCCAGATGGTTCATTGACACCCCCGACAAGATCGACCACATCCGCACTCAGATCAGACCGTGCCGCACCGCCCACACGACCGCCTCGATCGTGGAGTCCACCCCGAGCTCGTCGACGACCGCACGGACCTTGCGTCGCACAGTGCGCTCGGACATGTCGAGTCGGCGGGCAATGGTCTCGATGGTCAGGCCTTGGGCGAGGAGGCTGAGGATGTCGAGCTGATCAGGGGCAAGCCGACTGAACCCAGATGCCTTCACCGGTGCTCGTGCGAACGCGCGCTCATGCCGTGGCCTCCTCGTCAACTCGTGCATGCGACTACCTCGCTCGTGGCGCCATTCGCTGCAGTTGGGTGACGTGGCCTGGCTCGAGCTCGTCGAGTGTCGCGACACCGAGCAGGCGCATGGTTCGCTCGATCTGCCCCCGCAGAATCTCGATGGCGCGATCGACACCGTCGCGGCCGCCAGCCATCAGTCCATAGAGATAGGCCCGGCCGATCAGTGTGAAGCGGGCGCCATGTGCCACGGCGGCGACGATGTCCTGTCCCGACATGATGCCGGTGTCGAGATGCACTTCCAGGTCACTGCCGACGGCATCGACAACACGGGGCAGCAGGTGGAACGGCACGGGTGCCCTGTCGAGCTGCCGTCCGCCATGGTTGGACAAGACGATGGCGTCCACGCCGGCGGCGGCGAGTCGCCGCGCATCGTCGACGGTCTGCACGCCCTTGACGGACACCTTGCCCGTCCATTGATCGCGGATCCACCCGAGGTCCTCGTAGGTCACCGATGGGTCAAACATCGTGTCCAGCAGCTCGGCGACCGTGCCCGACCACGAGTCGAGCGACGCGAAGGAGAGCGGCTCGGTCGTCAGAAAGTTGAACCACCAGGCGGGACGCGGTATCGCATTGGCCACCGTGCGCGGGGTCAAGGTGGGCGGAATTGTCATCCCGTTGCGTACGTCACGCAGGCGCGCCCCGGCGACCGGCACGTCGACGGTGACGACGAGCGTGTCGTAGCCCGCCTTTGCGGCCCGTTCGACCAGCGCCATCGATCGGTCGCGGTCCTTCCACATGTAGAGCTGGAACCAGTTGCGACCGTGCGGATTTGCCGCCGCAACGTCCTCGATCGACGTGGTGCCCATCGTAGAGAGTGTGAACGGAATGCCCGCGGCACCCGCGGCCACGGCGCCTGCGATTTCGCCCTCGGTATGCATCATCCGCGTGAATCCCGTTGGGGCGATTCCGAAGGGCAGCGAGACCCTTTGGCCGAGCACGTCACGCGAGGTATCGACATGCGACACGTCGCGCAGGATCGCGGGATTGAACTCGACGTCGGCGAACGCCTCGCGCGCCCGCGCCAGCGACACCTCATGGTCGGCCGCCCCGTCGGTGTAGTCGAAGGCCGCCCTCGGTGTGCGCCGTTTCGCGATCCGCCGCAGGTCCTCGATGGTTAGTGCCGCCGCGAGCCTTCGCCGCTTCGGCGACAGCGTCGGCTTCTTGAACTTGAGCAGCGGCGCCAGGTCGCTTGGCGAGGGCAGCTGTCTCTTCACCGGTCGCCTCTCGGTTGCTCCGGGGTTGAGACGCGGGCCTCGGCGCCGTCCCAGTCAAGGTCAGCCGTGGGCTCGAACCTGTGCAGTTGATGGGTTCGCCGGATCAGAGAGCGCATCGCTGCGAGGTCTGGGAGGTCAGCACCCATGGCCCGTGCCTGCATGAGTACGTTGCCGAGCGCCGTCGCCTCGACCGGTCCGGCGAGTACCGGCACGCCGCAGGCGTCGGCGGTGAGCTGGCACAGCAGGCCGTTGCGTGCTCCGCCACCCACGATGTGCACCACCTCGATTGGGCGGCCACTCAGGGTTGTCGCCAACCGAATGGTCCGCCGGTAGGCGACGGCCAGGCTCTCCAGCACACACCGCACAAATGCTGCCGGGGTGCGGGGCTCCGGCTGGCCGGTATTGCGGCAGGCGTCGATGATGCGTGCCTGCATGTCTCCGGGTGCGAGGAACATCGGGTCGTCGACGTCGATGATTGATGTCAGTGCCGGCGCGTGGTCGGCCTCGGCGAGCAGCGTCGTCAGGTCGGCCTCTCGGCCCCATGTCCGCAGCAGCTCGCTGAGCACCCAAAGGCCCGTGACGTTCTTGAGGAACCGGATCGTGCCGTCGACGCCGACCTCGTTGGTGAAGTTCGCGGTGCGCGCCGCCTCGGTGAGAACCGGAGCATCGAGCTCGACGCCGACGAGCGACCAGGTGCCCGACGAGATGTACGCCGCCGGCACGGCCTGCGCCGCGAATGGGACTCCGGCCACCGCCGAAGCCGTGTCGTGCGACCCGACCGCCACCACCGGGGTGGAGTCGGGCAGACCGACCTCCGCGGCCACCTCGGGCCGCAGCGTCCCGACGACGTCGCCCGGATCGCGGATAGGAGGCAGGATCCGGCTGGGAATGCCCAGCCGTTCTGCGAGGTCGGTGGCCCAGGTGCCGGCGCGGACGTCGTACAGCTGGGTGGTCGACGCGTTGGTCCGCTCCACGCCGAGCGCACCGGTCAGCCAGTAGTCGAGCAGGTCCGGGATCATCAGCAGTGTCTGCGCGCTGGCCAACGCCGCGGGGTCGGACGCGAGCTGGTAGCCGGTGTTGAACGGCAGCTGCTGCAGTCCGGTGATCGTGTACTGCTCTTCGGCCGTCACCACCTTGAGCACCCGCTCCATAACCCCGTCGGTGCGGCTGTCGCGGTAGCAGACCGGGTTGCCCAGCAGCGCCCCCGACGCGTCGAGCAGGCCGTAGTCGACCGCCCAGGAGTCGACGCCGATGCTCTGCACCGGTCCGGCCCGCCGGAGCCCTTCGAGGACCTCCCGGTAGATGCCGAGAATGTCCCAGTGCCAGGTGCCACCAGCGCGCACCGGTTGGTTGCCGAAGCGGTGCACCTCCTGCAGCGTGAGTCGGTCCGGGCCGACCTCGCCGACCATCACCCGGCCGCTGGACGCTCCGAGGTCGACGGCGGCGACACGCAGTGGACTGACCATGGTCAGCGGAGGAAGCCCGCCGCGACGCCGGCATCCACTGGGATGTGCAGCCCCGTGGTCAATGCGAGGTCGCCACCGGTAAGCGCGAACACTGCAGCCGCCACGTGCTCGGGCAGCACCTCTCGCTTAAGCAGCGTGCGTTGGGCGTAGAACTCGCCAAGCTTGTCTTCGGGCACCCCGTAGACCTTCGCGCGTTCGGCGCCCCACCCCTTGGCGAAGATGCCCGACCCGCGGACGACACCGTCGGGGTTGATCCCGTTGACCCTGATGCCGTACTCACCAAGCTCTGCCGCTAGCAGCCTGACCTGGTGTGCTTGGTCTGCCTTGGCCGCACCGTACGCGACGTTGTTCGGCCCGGCGAACACCGAGTTCTTCGACGAGATGTAGACGATGTCGCCACCCAGTCCCTGGTCGATCATCGCCTTGGCGGCAGACCTCGACACCAGGAACGAGCCCTTGGCCATCACGTCGTGCTGCAGGTCCCAATCGGCCTCGGTCGTTTCCAACAGCGGCTTGGAGATCGACAGCCCCGCATTGTTGACGACCAGGTCGATGCCGCCGAATCGCGAGTACCGCCGCGTCGACGGCTGCTTGCACAGCGCTCGCGTCAGTGACGTCAGCCGCGACGGCGACCGCTGCGTCAGTCGACCCGATGTCCTGCGCGACAGTCATCGCAGCCGCGCCATCGAGGTCGGCGACAATCACGCAGGCGCCCTCAGCACCGAGCCGCTCGGCGATGGCCTTCCCGATGCCTGACCCACCACCTGTCACCAGCGCGATGCGGCCAGCGAGCGGCTTGGACTTCGGCATCCGCTGCAGCTTGGCCTCCTCGAGCGCCCAATACTCGATGCGAAACTTCTCGCTCTCCTCGATCGGTGCATACGTGGACAGGGCCTCAGCGCCGCGCATCACATTGATCGCGTTGACGTAGAACTCACCGGCGACCCGCGCAGTCTGCTTGTCCTTCCCGAACGAGAACATTCCAACGCCGGGGACGAGAACGATGGCCGGGTCGGCACCGCGCATCGGGGGGCTGTCGGGCGTGGCGTGCCGGTCGTAGTAGGCGGCGTACTCCTCGCGGTATTCGGCGTGCAGCTCGCGCAGCCTGGCGACGACCTCGTCTAGCGGCGCGCTCGTCGGCAGGTCGAGCACCAGCGGCCGCACCTTGGTGCGCAGGAAGTGGTCGGGGCACGAGGTGCCGAGCGCCGCCAACGGCTGCAGCTTCTGCCGGGAGAGGAAGTCGAGCACCACGTCGCTATCGGTGAAGTGGCCGACCTGCAGTGTGTCGGTGGACGCTAGGCCGCGGACGATCGGCGCCAAGGCAGCTGCCCGCGCCTTCCGCTCTGCCTCAGGCAGCGGCTCGAAGCCAGCGACAACCGGTCCGAACGGCTCCGGCTTGCCGTGCTCCGCGATGTACCGCTCGGCCGTACGGATGATCTCCAGGGTGTTGCGCTCGCACTCCTCGGAGGTGTCCCCCCAGGCCGTGATGCCGTGGCCGCCGAGAATGACGCCGATCGCCTGCGGGTTGGCGGCCTTGACAGCGGCGATGTCCAGCCCAAGCTGGAAGCCGGGTCGCCGCCACGGCACCCACACGACGCGGTCACCGAAACAGGCCTTGGTCAGCGCCTCCCCGTCGGCAGCCGTGGCCAGCGCAATTCCCGAGTCGGGATGCAGGTGGGGGTCGAACGTGCGCTGCGTCCACCAGCCCGTGCATGGCCGTGTCGATCGACGGGGCGGCTCCGCCCCTGCCATGGAGGCAGTAGTCGAACGCGGCGACCATCTCGTCCTCGCGATCCACGCCTGGGTAAACGCCGACAAGGGCGTGGAGTCGGTCAAGCCGCAGCACGGCGAGACCAGACTCGGTCAGCGTGCCGAGGTCGCCGCCGGAGCCTTTAACCCAGAGGAGGTCGACGTCGCCGGCAGTGACCGGGTCGACCGCGGATCCCTTCGCCGACGTGTTGCCACCGGCAAAGTTGGTGTTGCGTGGGTCGGCGCCAAGGCGGTTGGACCGGTCAACCAGAAGTTGTGCTGCGCTGGGCGCGTTCATGTCAGCTCCATCCGACCTGTACGCCGCCAACTCGCTCGGCCTCGATCTGCTCCTGGTAGCCGCTCGAGTAGTAGGCGCGCAGCGGCTGGGCCGGCAGGCCGCGCTCATCGCGCCAGCCCGCAAGGTCGGGCCGAACGTCGGTGTAGAACGCGTCCATGAAGATCTCGTTGGCCTGCAGTACGTCACCCGCCGTGCGCGCGGCGTCGAGGGAATCGACGTCGAGCAGCAGGGCGCGAGCCATCATCTCCTGGACGTTGAGCACCGAGCGGATCTGACCGGGGACCTTCTTCTCGATGTTGTGGCACTGGTCGAGCATCAACGCGACGTCACCGTCGGGCCCGAAGCCCCCGCCGCGCAGCACCTCGACCAGGATCCGATAGAGCTGGAATGGATCCGCGGCGCCCACCATGAGGTCGTCGTCGGCGTAGAAGCGGCTGTTGAAGTCGAACGAGCCGAGCTTCCCCAGCCGCAGCAGCTGGGCGACGATGAACTCGATGTTGGTTCCGGGTGCGTGATGACCCGTGTCGAGGCACACCTTGGCCCGGTCGCCGAGCTCGGCGACGTGCACGTACGAGGTGCCCCAGTCCGGCACGTCGGTGTGATAGAAGGCCGGCTCGAAGAGCTTGTATTCGAGCACCATGCGCTGATCTGGCCCTAGCTGGTCGTAGATGGTGCGAAGCCCTTCGGCGAGCCAATCCTGCCGAGCCCGCATGTCGCCCTGGCCGGGGTAGTTGGTGCCGTCGGCGAGCCAGATCTTCAAGTCGCGCGATCCGGTCTGGTTCATCACGTCGATGCAGGCGAGGTTGTGGTCGACCGCCTTCTGCCGGATCTTCGGGTCGGCATGGGTCAGGCTGCCGAGCTTGTAGTCGTCGTCCTGGAAGGTGTTGCTGTTGATCGTGCCCAGCCCGATGCCGAGGTCCTCGGCATAGCGGCGCAGCGCGCCGAAGTCGTCAACCAGGTCCCACGGGATGTGAAGCGCCACCGTCGGAGCCAGACCGGTGAACCTGTGGACCGTAGCCGCGTCTGCGATCTTCTCCTCGACGGTGCGCGGAGTGCCTGGGCTGCCGAACACCTTGAAGCGGGTGCCGGAGTTGCCGTACGCCCAGGAAGGCACCTCTATTGCAAGCGCATTCAACTGATCGCTGATCGCCTTGAAATCTGCCATCTCACTCACATCTCTCGGCTATCTCTTGTTGCTGTCTGAGCGGCCAGCTGGTCCTCAAGGTGGAAGACCTCCGCGAGCCGTACGAACCCAGTGTCCGGGCGTGCGTCGCCGAGGTCGACGAAGAACTCTGCCATCTCGGCCTGCCACCGCGTGTTGACCTCAGTCGCCGCCATCCCCGCCAGCGCGCCCTCGAGTGACGGCGTCTCGAAGTACCCGATCAGCAGCCCGTCCTCGCGCAGGAACAGTGAGTAGTTGTGCCAGCCAGCCGCGGAGAGCGCCGCGAGCATGTCTGGCCAGACCGCTGCATGCCTTGTCTTGTACTCGTCAATCCGGTCCGGCTTGACCTGAAGCTGGAAGCACACGCGCTGCACGATCGAGATCCTTCGGTGATCGGGTGGTCCGGCCGATTTGAAAGTCGGCCGGACCACGACCGGAGGGACGACTCAGAAGTCGAAGTCGCCGATGTTGCCTGCGTCGAAGACGAACGGGTCACCGAGCAGGACGGTGGCGTTCTCGTCGACGGTGTACTCGCCGAGCCGGCCGGCCTCGAAGGTGTCGCCCTCCTCGCCGGTGATGTCGCCGTTGACCAGGGCGGCGGCGGCGTGCCCCGCGAGGTAACCGAGGTCCTCGGGGTTCCAGAGCGCGAACGAGGTCACGGTGCCGTCCTCGACGTAGTCACGCATCTGGTTCGGGGTGCCGAGGCCGGTGAGCGCGACCTGCCCCTTGAACGCAGAATCCGACAGGTAGCGGGCAGCAGCAGCGACACCGACTGTCGTCGGCGAGATGATGCCCTTGAGGTTGGGGTGCGACTGGAGCAGCGCAGCCGTCTGGTCGAACGACTTCTGGTCATCGTCGTCGCCGTAGACGGTGTCGACCAGCTGGATGTTCGGGTGGTTGGCTGCGAGCTCCGCCTCCATCATCTCGATCCAGGCGTTCTGGTTCGTCGCGTTGGCCGTGGCCGACAGGATGGCGATCTCACCGGCGTCCCCGATCTGCTCGGCGATCAGGTCGACCTGAACTTTGGCGATGCCCTCTGCAGTGGCCTGGTTGATGAACAGGTCGCGGCACTCCGGGTCGGTGTCGGAGTCGAACGTGACGACCTTTGTCCCCGCGTCCCGGGCCTGGTTCAGCGAGTCGCATAGGGCGGACGGGTCGTTCGCCGACACGACAAGCGCGCTCACACCCTGCTGCGCAGCGGTGTCGATGTACTGCACCTGGGCGTCGGGGGTCGCTTCCTGCGGGCCAACCTCCTCGAAGGTGCCGCCTAGCTCCTCGACGGCCTCCTTGCCGCCGGCATTGCTGGTGTCGAAGTATGGGTTTCCGAGGTTCTTGGGCAGGAAGGTGACCGTCACGTCACCGCTGCCGGAACCGCCTTCTGCGGTGCTGTCGGAGTCGTCGTCGTCGCCGCCACAGGCGGAGAGGGTGAGCGCCGCGGCGGCGACGAGGGCCACCAGGCCGGTGGCCCGCTTGGACCGGAACCTCATTGTTGGACCTCCTTGGTTGTCACGCCGGGACCCGACGTGCTTGTGACGGGGATGTTGAGGTGGCGCGACGGGACCACAGCCCGGACAGCCACCTGGCCACGCTGCTGGAGATCACGGAGAGGATCAGCAGCAGCCCGATGATGATGTTGTTGACGTTGACGGTGATGCCCTCGAGGCGCAGCGCGCTGCCCACGATGCCGATGAGCACGACGCCCGCGATGACGCCGTGCAGCTTTCCGCGGCCGCCGAAGATCGACACGCCGCCGAGCAGGACGGCCGCGATGACCTGCAGCTCGAGACCTGTCGCGTTGTCGCCTCGGGCACTGCCGAACCGCAGCGTGAAATAGATGCCGGCCAGCGCTGAAACCGTGCCCGACAGCACGAACAGGACGAACTTGGTCCGCGCGACGTTGACGCCGGTGAAGTGCGCTGCCTCACCGTTCAGCCCAATGTCGTAGACACCGCGCCCGAACGTCGAGAAGTGCAGCAGCACGGCAAACGCAAGGGCGAGCACGGCGAACGGGATCATGACGACAGGGATCGGAGTGTCGCCAATCTTGTCCTTGACGAGCGACGTCCAGTCGCGCGGGAAGTCGGTCACTGCCCTCGTCCCGAGTAGGCCAACGGCGATGCCGCGGAAGAGGGCCAGCGTGCCGATGGTGACCGCCAACGAGGGCAGCCCCACGTAGGCCACCAGGAAGCCGTTGAACGCGCCGCACAATGCACCGACGACAAGCGCGAGCAAGCCGGCGACGGGGATGGCGAAGCCGTGCTCGTGGAAAACGCCGACGAGCACGCTGGACAGGCCCACGGTGCTTGCGACCGACAGGTCGATCTCACCGGTGATGATGACCATCGTCATCGGGAGGGCGATGAAGAGGATCGGCGCGATGTCCAGCAGCAAGAATGTGGTAGTGAGCGGGCTGTCGAAGTTCGGCACGTTGGCTGTTGAGTACAGCACTACCGCGAGGACAAGCGCGATGATGGCCACCTCGCGCGTGAGGAGCAGCCGGCGCCAAAGCGGCTGTGCGTAGTCGGCGTACGCGGCGGTCGCTGTCATGTCTCGTCCCTCGCTTCGACGAGCCGGCGCGCCTGCCGGGTCGCGAGGACGCGGTCGAGCACGATTGCGCTGATGATGAGTACGCCGACGACGGCGCGCTGCCAAAAGTCCGGGATGCCGAGGATGGGCAGAGCGCGGTTGATCGTGATGAGCAGCATGGCGCCGAGCGCCGCCCCCCAGACGGTGCCGCTGCCACCGAAGATCGCGACACCTCCGATGACCACCGCGGCGACCGCCTGGAGCTCGATGCCGAGTCCGGCACCCGAGCTGACCGTGCCGTAGCGGGCCGCGAACAGGACACCGGCCAGCCCGGCGAGCGCCCCACTGAGCAGGAACGCGAAGAGCAGCCGCCGGCGCACCTTGAGGCCGTACAGCTCAGCAGCGTCGGGATCGGAGCCGATCGCATACAGCTCCCGACCGCCACGCGCGGTGTACATGTAGTAGCCCACGACGACGAGCACGGCAACGGCGATCCACGTCAGCCAGGGCACGGCCAAGAACGAGCTGGTCCCCAGATCGAGGAAGGCGTCCGGCATATCGCCGGCATTGATGCGGTCACTGCCAACCCAGGTGAGCAGGATGCCGCGGTAGATGTAGAGCGTGCCGAGGGTGATGACGAGCGCCGGCACCCGGCCGTACGCCACGAGCAGGCCGTTGACCAAGCCGAGCAGCGCGCCCGCAGCGGCTCCGGCCAGGAAGACAACGATGACGGGAATGCCGGGAACCTCGAGGAACAGAGTGCCGCTCAGGTATGCCGTGAGCCCAAGCACGGAACCGACCGAGAGGTCAACGTTGCGGGTGATGACCACGACGGCCTGACCGATCGCGAGGAGCACCAGAATGGCGGGCGTGAGCAGCAGGTCTCGCCAGCTGTTGGCGGTGAACAGGAACGTAGACGTCTTGATGGTCGCAGCGGCGATGACCACCACGAGCACAGCGGCGATCGCGATCTCCCGCGACCGAAGAATGGTTCCGATGATCCGACGCGCCGGGGACAGCCTGCTCGGCTCGACGAGCAGAGTCTCGGCCGTCGTGTGCTCGCCGTGCGGCAGGGGCGTCTCGGTCTTCACCGCTGGCTCTCCAGCAGTTGCGTGGCCGCTCGCATGACCACCTCGGGGGTGGCTTCCGCTCGATCGAGATCGGCGGTGAGCCGGCCCTCGCAGATGACAAGCACGCGGTCGGCCATGCCCAGCACCTCGGGGAGCTCCGACGAGATCATGAGGATCGCGATCCCCTGCGCGGCCAGCTCGGACAGGAGCCGGTGCACCTCGGCCTTGGTGCCGACGTCGATGCCGCGTGTCGGCTCGTCGATGATCAACAGCTTCGGGTTGGTCGCCAGCCATTTGGCGATGACGACCTTCTGCTGGTTTCCGCCGCTCATGGTGTTGGCCGCTGCGTCGAGCGCGTTGGTCTTGACCTGCAGGCGCGCCGCCCACGGCCCGGCCGCGCGGTTCTCTGTCCGCTCGGTGATCAGACCGGCCCTGGCCAGCGTCGACCGGATGACACCGGCCACGTTGCGGGCGACGGACGCCTCGGTGACGAGACCCTGCTTGCGCCTGTCCTCGGGGATGAACGCCATGCCGGCCGCAATGGCGGCACGTGGGTCGCGCTTGGCCAGAGCCTTGCCGTGCATGCGCACCGCACCCGAGTCGTATCCGTCGACACCGAAAATTGCTCGAGCGATCTCGCTGCGACCGGCGCCAACGAGACCAGCCAGACCGAGGATCTCTCCGGCCCTCACGGAGAAACTGATGTCGTGGAACTCACCTGCCGAGGTGAGTGCTTCGACCTCGAGCACAGACGCGCCAATCGTCGACGGCATCTTGGGGAACAGGTCACCCACCTCGCGGCCCACCATGAGCGCGACGATCTCGTCGACAGTCGTCTGCTTGATGGGCTTGGTTGCCACATAGGCGCCGTCGCGCATCACAGTGACGGTGTCGCAGAGCGAGAAGACCTCGTCGAAGCGGTGCGAGATGAAGACCAAGGCTCGGCCCTCGTCACGGAGGCTGCGGGCCACCGCGAACAGCCGCTCGACCTCCACGCCGCTGAGCGCCGCGGTCGGCTCGTCCATGATGAGCAGGCTGGCGTCGAGGGATATCGCCTTGGCGATCTCGATGATCTGCTGGTCGGCGATTGACAGGCCCAGCGCCGGGCGTCGCGGGTCGATGTGCACCCCGAGTCGCGCGAAGAGCGCCTCCGCCTCGGCGTACATCTCGCCACGCTCGATGCGTCGCCACCGGTCGACCGGTTGCCGGCCCATGAAGATGTTTTCCGTCACCGACAGGTCCGGGAAGAGCGTCGGCTCCTGGTAGATCACCGCGACGCCGGCAGCCTTCGACTCCGCAGTGGAGTGGAAGTCAACGTCGCGCCCGTGCAGGCGAAGCAACCCTCCGTCTCGCCGGTAGACCCCGGCGACGACCTTGACCAGCGTCGACTTCCCCGCGCCGTTCTCCCCAACCAAACCGTGAATCGTGCCGGCGTCGACGGTGAGACGTGCCGGAACGCAACGCGACGACAGGCCCGAACGTCTTCGAGACGTCGCGCAGCTCGAGGGTGACAGGGGCGCTGTCAGCCCCCTCGGCTCCTGCTGTCGTCATGTCGCTCGCCGCTCCGCGTGGTCGTACGGTTTCGACTGGCCAGAAGAATTGGTCTTGAAAGGTTTCAACGCTTGAGCCGAAACTAGAGGCGAGCGCAGAGGACGTCAAGAGTGGATGTCGGGGAAGTTTCCAGTCAGCATGCGCTGGAGTGAGTGCAAAGGCGTGTCCGGGCAGATAGCCTTCGCTCTTGTCACGTTTCAATAACGGTAGTCGCACCTGCGGCTTGGATGAGGAGTCATGAGATGGCGCTGTCGACGGCGGCCGGTGGACCCAGGTCCGTCAGCGTCAAGGACGTCGCCGCGGCCGCGGGGGTCTCACTGGGCACAGTGTCCAACGTCCTCAACCGTCCCGACCGGGTCAGCACCCGCACCCGGGAGCGGGTCGAGCGAGCCATGC
>CAVWSM010000014.1:0-180560 GCA_963757805.1 uncultured Actinomycetota bacterium
CATCACCTGGTACTCGAAGTGGCTGAAACCCCGCGTCGCGCTGCAGTTGGGGCGTCGAGCGCGGCGGGCAGCTCGGACCAGCATCCCCCGCCAGGACTACTCCACGCCAGCGCTCCCCTCCCGCCCTCCCAGCCAGCGCGGCTCCTCAGAGGTGGCAATGGTTGCTCCTTTCTCTGTGACTGTCCACGGGTCACCAGACGCTACCGCATTACTTGACACGGCAAGTGACTCAGGGAGGATTCAGTTTACCTGCACAAGTAAGAACCAACTCCGAGAGAAGGACCAACGTGCATGCGCGCACTCCATGTCCCGGCCGCCGGCCGGCAGCCTCCAGTTGTCCGATCTGCCGATCCCCGAGGTCACCGAGGGCACCGTGCTGATCCGGGGTCAAGGCCGCCGGGCTGAACGCCTTCGACAACGCGGTAGCGGCCTGGATGCTGACGGAGATGGTGCCGCACGAGTACCCGGTGGTGCTCGGTCGTGACGCCGCCGGTGTCGTCGAGGCGGTCGGCGCCGGGGTCGACCATGTCGCGGTCGGCGATGAGGTGATCGGACACATTGCTGATGGCCCCGCCGATCCAGGCCGGCACCCTGGCCGAGTACGCGCTGGTCCCGGGCGGCCGGGGTCACCGCCAAGCCGGCCGGGGGCTGGGTTTCGTCGCGGCCGCCGCGCTGCCGCTGGCCGTGGCGGCCGCGGTCGCCGCCGTGGCAGGCCATCGACCCGCGGCCCGGGCAGGTCGTGTTCGTCAACGGCGGCTCGGGGGGCGTCGGCTCGTTCGCCATCCAGCTGCTGACCGCACGCGGCGCAAGCGTGCTGGCCACCGGCACCGCGCAAGACACCGAGCGTCTGACCGGCCTTGGGGCGGGCCACGTCATCGACTACACGACCGGTCCGGTCGCCGGGCAGGTCCGGCGCCGCCTACCCCCTACGGCGTCGACGCGCTGATCGACCTGGTCAGCTACACCCCGGATGGGCTGCCGCTGGACGCGGTGCGCGAGGGCGGAAAGGTGGCCAGCAGCATGGGCGCCGCCGATGACCAGACCCTCGCCGTAGTTCGGCCTGACCGGGTCAAACATCATGGCCGGCCCGGTCCGCGAGGTCGTCGCACCCCTGGCCGAGCAGGCCGCCAACGGCACGTCTGCAGGTTCAGGTCGCCACCCAACTGCCCCTCGAGCAAGCCACCGAGGGCCTGGCCATCATCGCCGAAGGCAACGCCCACGGAAAGATCGTCATCACCATCGCAACCTGACCAACGCCACTCCGCCCTCCCGCGGCAGGCAAGCACCGAGATCCAGCTCCTCTTCGCATGCGCACCACCGTCGCCTCGTGCAGACGATGGTGCCGGATCCCACCCGCGCAAGATCGGCACTTTCAGGTCGTCCCGGATTTGAGGCATGGCCGCCGCACAGATCGGCAGTTATGCGTGCATCCAGAGCAACGTCGAGAACTCGTTTCTCCTAGGCGTCCAAGGTCGTTCTCCACCCGGGCGAGCCGCTTGCAGATCTCCACTGAACCGACGAAAATTCATTCAGTGCGGTACAGCTTCCGCGACCGTGCCGTCGGCACGCCCCAATGAGCGCGACCGGCGGTGCAAACCGCCCCCCGCGCTTCCTACGTTGGGCGAACGCGAGGCTGACGCAGGGGCTAGAACGCGGGCGGGCCCCGGCGTTCATGCGACTTCTCACCGTGCGGGGACGGGTGACCGGAGAGCCGCACGCGACACCGGTGGTGCCAGTCATACGTGACGGCGACGTGTGGGTCGTGTCGCCGTACGGCGAGGTGGCTTGGGTCCGCAACGTCCGACAAGCTACGCAGCTCGAATTGCGGCGGGGCGAGGAGCGAACCTTGTACCAGGCGCGGGAGCTCGACGCACGCGAAGCAACGCCGGTGTTGCGGGCGTACCTCACGATGCCCACCCATTGGGTCGTGCGCCGCCACTTCGATGTCACGAAGTGTTTGTCCGACGACGCGATCGCGGCCGAAGCCGACCAGCATCCAGTCTTTGCGCTCACACCGGTCCCGTGAGGCTCAGCATCGCCTCGAACGGACGCCAATGGCAGAACGCGCACAGATTGCCCGTTCTGGAGCGCCGCCCGCGCACCCGCTCGTAATGCCGGCTAGTCTCCGCGCGCCTAGCGGCACATCGGTGCGACCGCGCTCAGCGCCTGTGGCGCTTTCGCAACACTCTGTGCGGTTCCGGCGGGGGACCCCGACGGGTGTTGCCAACCGACCTGGAGTGCCAAGATGACGGCTCTGCGAACGGACCTTTCGGCGTCACCCCACTAAGGGAGGCCAGTCCATGGGCACGATCACGACGACCGATGGCACGGAGATCTTCTACAAGGACTGGGGCTCGGGCCAACCGATCGTGTTCAGTCACGGCTGGCCGCTGTCGGGCGACGATTGGGACGCCCAGATGCTGTTCTTCCTACAGCACGGCTACCGCGTGATCGCCCATGATCGGCGCGGGCACGGACGCTCCACGCAGACCAGCGACGGTCACGACATGGACCACTACGCCGACGACCTGGCTGCGCTGACTGCTCATCTGGATCTCCACGACGCCATCCACGTCGGGCACTCCACCGGTGGCGGCGAGGTCGCGCACTACATCGGCCGGCACGGTGAGAGCCGCGTGGCCAGAGCCGTACTGATCAGTGCGGTGCCACCGCTCATGGTGCAGACCGACGCCAACCCCGGCGGCCTGCCCAAGGCCGTGTTCGACGACCTGCAGGCCCAACTGGCCGCCAACCGGTCCGAGTTCTACCGGGCGCTGCCATCGGGACCGTTCTACGGCTTCAACCGACCCGGCGTGGAGTCCTCGGAAGCGATCATCGAGAACTGGTGGCGCCAGGGAATGATGGGCGGAGCAAAAGCACACTACGACGGCATCGTTGCGTTCTCCCAAACCGATTTCACCGAGGACCTCAAGAAGATCACGGTGCCCGTGCTGGTCATGCACGGCGACGACGACCAGATCGTCCCCTACGCCGACTCCGCACCGCTATCCGCGCAGCTCGTAAAGAACGGGGTGCTCAAGACGTATCCAGGATTCCCGCACGGCATGCCGACCACCCAGGCCGAGACGATCAACGCTGACCTGCTTGCCTTCCTGCAAGCCCTTTAGCCAACTGGCGTGTCACGCAACCAGATCCGGCGCAGAGCCGTTGGTGGGTGCCGAGTCGCTCAGCAACGGTGCCTGGCCCGGGTCCGGTCAGGGCGACACCAACACCTCACTCGGCCGCTCGATCCATTGCTCGGGGAGGCCGCCCTGCTGCTCGGCTGTCATGGCGGCGATCATCTGGGCGAACTGCTCGGAGTCCGGCGGCATGAACGGCTCGGCGTCCGGGACCGTCTCCAGCACCTTCAGGAACTCCTCCATCGATGTTCCGTCCGCGGCCGGCAGGTGCGAGGAGAAGATCCGGGTCGGCTGGAGCTGCCGGACCCGGTCGAGCACCTCGCCGAACTTGGCGCGGTCGACGATGTGCGCCCACGGTGAGTCGGCGGTGGCCCAGCCGACCATGCCGCCGGCCAGCGCCTCCGGCGGCACGTCGGCCGCGCTCTGGGTCGCCTCCGGCAGGATCGCCCCGAACGCGTCCACGCTGAACAGTGCGCCGGTCGACTGGTCCAGCACGCCGATCGACAGCGGGTTGTCGAACAGCGGCGGCGCGACCGCGGTCAGGGTCCGGTCCCCGACGTGGATCTCGTCGCCGACGCGGATGGCGTGCACCCGTTCCATCGGGACCGGCCACCACGTACCCATCCGCAGCGCGCTGATCGCATGGGTCACGAGCTTGGCGTTCGGGGCCAGCCTCCATGATCCGCTGGATGCTGCCGGTGTGGTCGGCGTCGTCGTGGGTCAGCCACACCCACTTCAGCGACTCCAGGTCGATGATCGAGCTGACCGCGGCGAGGAAGTCCTCGCCGTCGACCCCGATCCCGGTGTCGATGAGCACCGGCTCCTCCGCCATCAGCACAAAGGCGTTGATCGGCAGCACCCCCACCCCCGGCAGGGCCAGGTTGGCCGGCAGGACGTGCACGTCCCGAGCACCTTGATAGACAGCATCCATGGATGACCTCCGCGATCCACAGGCCTATGGCATCGGATCGCCGGCGGCCCCCCGCCGAGAGTTCTACCACGGCTTTGTCCGAAGGCGCCGCTGAGTGACTGCAGGACCGTTATGGGAGCGAGGCGATTCCGGGTGGGATGAGCCGCATCTCCGTAGCCAACAACGGCGAGCCCAGCGTTCCTACGCAACGGATCGACTTCGCCCCGAATGGCGCCTATGCGCGATCGCTCGCGACCCAGAAAGTCACAGAAAATCGAGCCAGCCGAACGACAGGCGCAAAGCCTCCCAACCGAGGCTTCTCCCTCTGAGCCGTCGCGTCCGAGCGAGTACAACGCCCGCAACGACGTAAAGTCACGGCTATGGCTGCGACCACAGAGGCCGTCGGTGATCCCGCCAGTATGAGAACGATCGCAACGGCGTCGGCGACAACACCGAGGCCAAACTTGTCCGCATACTTCGTCGGGAGCGATGCTGCGCCTGGATCGCTGGATAGCCTCAGTTCGAATGAGGCCCGGCCCGCTCTTGGAGCGACTCACTTCGCCGGTTCTCCCGCGTACGGACTGGCACCTATGCCCGCTCCTCCCAGCATGAGCGGACGCTCCACGCGGCCGACTTCGGCCGTCTGCGTGAGCACCGTCGGCGGTGCCGAGCCCACATCATTCGCGGCGGAATGACGCACCAACAGCGCGCCAAGAGTAGGCCGTCTCGATTCAGCGGCCGCAGCGGTCCACGCGCTCCCAGGGCCAGTCGGTGGCGAGCCAGTGGGCGACGGCCTCAGCGAGTGGTACGTCGAGGCTCGCCCTGTCTGCCCGCACCCAGGACTGCACTGTGACGTCCCAGTCCTCGGAGGCCGAGGGGTACAGGTGACACACCCGATGACGTCGTCGTCGCTCGGGTCAAGGACGGTGAAGGTGAAACCAGCGCGCCGCGTGAAGTCGTCGGCGTGGCGGCGAAGGTCGGAGAGGTTCTCCTCCAACGTCATGCCGTCGTGTGGTGGCCAACGGCCGTCGGGATAGCCGGCAGTGGAGCGAATGTGCTCGATGCTCGACGTCCACGCAGCATGATCGGCCTCGTTGTGCTCGGGACCCAGCGGTTCGAGACGGAACTGGTCGGTGGCGAGCGAGGTCGGCGGATCGAAACCAACCGGCACGAACTCATCCGAGGTCATGACCGGGACGGCTGGGCTGGCCAGACCCCCGCACTCGGCTTCTTCTCGGCGGGCAACCTCAACCGCAACCGACGTTGAGCTTGGAGAGTGCCGTTCTTGCAGCACCGGATCGCGGCGGTATGACGCACCCAGTCGACGGCATAAGAATCAGTCCTGCTATGTCCGTCCGCCGCACCTGGGCGGTTCGCGCACACTGGGTGGATGACAGGCATGCGGTTGGTGCTCGACGGAAGGGGCCGCCGGGGGTGACTCCACGTGAGGAGGGCCGATGACGAATCAGGTCGCGGTGGTCATAGATCCGGACCATCACCGGGATGGACGGCCTGGCCAAGGACGCTGACGTGGTGTTCCTCCTGACCACCAACCGCGCGGATGTCCTCGAGCCCGCGCTGACCGAACGTCCCCGCCGAGTCGATCAAGCCGTGGCCCTGGACCTACCGGACTTGGCCGGGCGCCGGCGTCTGTTTGGTCTGTACCGTGGTGGCCCGCCAGCCCTATCTCGGGAATGTGCAGCCGATGTCAGAGCTGGCTCTGGCCACCATTCACCTCATAGTCCGAGCCGGTGATGAAGGCGGCCTCGTCGGAGAGCAGGAGGCCCACGACGTTGGCGACCTCGTCGACCTCGCCGACGCGGCCCATGGCGGTCTTCGCGGCGTTGGAGGCGCGGACCTCGGGGGGAAGGGCCTGCGCTGAGGGGCCGTTGATCGGGCCGGGCGCGACGGCGTACGTCGAGCCCAACACTCGTACGCTCAGTGAACACCGGGGCCTCCCACAAATGTCGGATAGGCCGAGCAGGCAGCCCCTGCTCGGTAACCCACGAATTCTGTGAGTGAGGCCCCGGCCCGCAACCCCGTCACGCCGACCGGGTCACGTCATACCGTCTAGCGCAGCCTGGCGCCGTCGAAGATGGCGGTGAGGAAGTTGAGGAACCAGCGGCGTAGGTCCTCGTCGAGGTCGCTGCTGACGAGGAGGCCGACGTAGGTGCCGATGGCGTTGCCGAGAGCTGCGCTGCAGATCGCAACCGTCGGATGGTCGGGCGCGACGCCGAGATCTCGCGACATCCTGGCCGACCCGGTGGCTGCCGCGGCGACCGTCGCATCGGTGGGCGCAGCGAGCTTCGGGTTTGCCGCCGTCATTGCTGCCGACAGTCGGATGAGTTCGAAGTCGCTGTCCGCGACGTCGGTGTCGAGCCAGCGCCTGATCACGGTGATGCTGTCGTCGTCGGGAGACGCGGTGTAGGTGGCGGCGAGGCTGGTTGCGAGGTCGTCCGTGACGGCGGTGGCCAGATCCATCTTGTTGGGGAAGTAGCCGGTCACGGTGCGGGGGGCAAGCTCGGCGACCGAGGCGATCTCCGCGATCGTGGTGGCGTCGTACCCGCGTTCGGTGAACAGTCGCATCGCGGTCCGCAAGATCAGGGCGCGCCTGCGGCGCTTCGAACGTTCTCGCAGGCCGGTAGCCGCTCCGGGGGTCTCGCCAGTCGCGGTTGCTGCCATCGGGCCATAGTAGCGTCAACTGCATACTTGCAAGTGACGGCAACTTTGCCTATGGTACTAACTATTCGACGTAGCACTTCGCCGATGCCGGATCTGATGAGGAGCTCCCATGACCACGCTGCTGTACAAGCTCGGCGCGTACAGCGCTCGCCGACGGTGGGTGATTCTCGGCGGCTGGGTGCTGCTCCTCGCCGTTGTCGGCGGCCTTGCCGGCACCGTGTCCGGCACGACGAGCAACTCGTACTCGATCCCCGGCACCGAAGGGCAGAAGGCACTCGACCTTCTCGACAAGAAGTTCCCCGGTACCGGTGGCGCGAGCGCCCGCGTGGTGGTCGCTGCTCCGGCCGGCCACACATTGAGCGAATCGCCCTACATCGCGGCCGCGGAGCAGTCGTTGGCCGAGATGGCGAACGCTCCCCAGGTCATCGGCGTGACCGCATTCGACCAAGCGACGGTGAGCGAGGACAAGCGGATCGCGTTCGTCGACGTGTCCTACGCGGTTCCGGTCGACGAGATCAGCGATGGAGCCAAGGAGGCGTTGCAGGCCGCGACGAAACCAGCGACCGATGCTGGACTGAAGGTCGAATTCTCTGGTGGTGTCGTCTCCACCACGACCGAGGCGGGCAGTTCCGAACTGTACGGGGTGATCGTCGCCTTCATCGTGCTGATCGTCACGTTCGGATCGCTCACCCTGGCGGGCATGCCCCTGTTGATGGCGATCTTCGGCGTCGGGGTCGGACTGCTCGGCATCACCGCCTTGTCCGGCGCAGTCGAGCTGAGTTCCACCGCTCCTGCGCTTGCCCTCATGCTCGGGCTGGCGGTGGGCATCGACTACACCCTATTCATCCTGTCTCGCCACCGACAGCAACTCCGCGACGGCATGGAGGTTCGGGAGTCGATTGCTATCGCCACCGCCACCGCCGGCGGCGCCGTAGTGTTCGCCGGGCTCACAGTCGTCATCGCGCTCTGCGCACTCACCGTTGTCGGCATCCCGTTCCTGAGCGTCATGGGTCTTGCTGCCGCCGCAACCGTAGCCATCACCGTGCTGATCGCACTCACGCTGCTCCCCGCCGTCCTGAGCCTGCTCGGCGACCGAATCGCCACAGGCCGGATCAAGGTCCTGTCGCGCAGGCAGGATCGGATCGGGACGACGCCCACCGGCGGCGAACGCTGGGGGAAGATCGTCACCGCGAAGCCATGGCTGACCGTCATCGCGGGCACAGCGGCCCTCGGCGTCATCGCACTTCCCCTGCTGAACCTGAACCTGGGTCTGCCCGACGACAGCAGCAAGGCGACCTCTACGACCGAGCGCCGCGCCTATGACCTGCTCACGGAGGGGTTTGGCGCCGGTTTCAACGGCCCGCTAACCCTAGTCTTCTACCACCCCAACCCAGCGACGCCGCCGCCCTCGCGGCCAGTGCCGTCCCGAAATTCGAGGGTGGCGCGAACATCGCATCGGTAGGTACGCCGGTCGCCAACCAGGCCGGCGATGTTGCCATCCTCTCGATCGTCCCCAAGTCCAGCCCGGCCTCGGACACGACCAAGGACCTGGTCAACGAAATCCGGACTGCGGCCGCTTCAGCCGAGAAGCAATCCGGAGTACATGCCTACGTAACCGGCCAGGCTGCAATCAACATCGACGTATCCAGCAAGCTCGCCGCGGCGCTGCCCGTGTTCATCGCCGTGATCGTCGTGCTCGCATTCCTTCTTCTGCTGCTTGTATTCCGATCGATCCTCGTCCCCCTCAAGGCCGTCGTCGGATTCCTACTGTCCCTCGCTGCGTCCATGGGCGCCATGGTGTTCATCTTCCAAGAAGGCCACATGGGCAGTCTGTTCGGAGTGGAAGGCCCAAGCCCCATCGTCAGCTTCCTCCCCATCCTCCTGGTGGGCATCCTGTTCGGTCTCGCCATGGACTACGAGGTCTTCCTCGTCTCCCGCGTCCACGAGGACTACAGCCGCCACCGCGACCCACAAGCCGCCATCAGACGCGGCATGAGCAACAGCGCGCGCGTCGTCACCGCCGCCGCACTGATCATGGTCGGCGTTTTCGGTGGATTCGTCTTCGGTGGCGACCCCGTCATCGCCTCCCTCGGCTTTGGACTCGCCTTCGGCGTGCTCGTAGATGCGTTCATCGTCCGCATGACCCTCGTCCCGGCAGTCCTTGCACTCCTTGGCCACAAAGCGTGGGCGCTGCCCCGCTGGCTCGACCGCATCCTGCCCAACGTCGACTTGGAAGGCACCAAGCTCACGCAGGAGCGTGATTACGCAACCATTTAGAGCGGACCTGTGCAGGATGCATCGCATCTACTATGCCAACGGGAAGGTTTATTCATGTCGGAGATCTTGAACGAGATGCGTTTCGACGGCCAGGTCGCCCTAGTCACCGGCGCCGGCGGCAATCCAGGGCTGGGGCGTTCGTATGCCCGCCTGTTGGCTGCTCGCGGCGCGAGGGTCGTGGTGAACGACATTGGCTCCACAGCGGGCCTGCCAGGAGTGTCGGACAACGCACTCGCTGAAGCGGTGGTGGCCGAGATCATCGCCGAGGGTGGAGAAGCCGTGGCCGACACCCACAGTGTCGCCGAGCCCGACAGCGCCAGAGCTGCGGTTCAAACGGCGATCGACAACTATGGGCGTCTCGACATCCTCGTGAACAATGCCGGGTCGAGCGTTTTCGCCGGGGCGGCGGAAATGACCGATGCCGATATGGACCTCAGCATCGACATCAACCTCATGGGTGTCGTCTGGATGTGCCGGGCCGCGCTCCCACACCTGACCGCGCAGAAATACGGCCGCATCGTCAACACGACATCCGGAGGAGCGTTCGGTGTGCCTCGACTGACGTCGTACGCAGCACCGAAGGCCGGGGTCATCGGCTACACGCGGGCGCTCGCCGTCGAGGTGCAGTCGCTGGGTGACATCAGGTGCAACATCATCGGACCCGCCGCGGGGACGCGCATGTCGAATGCGTCACTGGAGTCTGGCTCGGACGCGCTACGCACCATGCTTACGCTGGATCCCGATCTCGTAGCGCCTACCGTCGCTTACCTGGCGCACCAGAGCTGCACCATTACCGGTCAGATGCTCTCGTCGGCAATGGGGAGCGTCCACCGCGACTATTTCGCCGCCACGCCGGACATCTCCGGGATCACGACCCCGGAGGCGTTGCGAGACTCGATCGATCAACTGATGGGAACCAGCGACTCGACTGAGACCCACGCGATGGTTGGTTTCACCGAGCTGGGCGCGAAGCCTTACCGACCCCACCGGACCGATGCGTCGACCAGCGAAGCTCGGTAAGGGGCGAAGGTGAAGATCGGAATACTTGGCGCGGGTCGCATTGGCGGCGCGCTCGCAGGACCGCTCAATGCGCTTGGGCACGACGTATGGATTGCCAACTCGCGCGGGCCGGCGTCGCTGGGTGCGGTGGCGGCCAGCACCGGGGCCCGCCCCGCGGGGGTGGAGGACGCCGTCAGGAACGCCGGCGTCGTTGTCGTAGCCATCCCGCTGGGCAAGGTCCCAGCGCTCGACCCGCACCTGTTCTCGCTCCGCGAGACCGACGCGCCCGTCATCGACACCACGAACTACGACGTGGCGCGCGACGGCCGCATCGAGGAGCTCTGGGACGACCAGGACTTTACCGACAGCGCATGGGTCGGAACTCAGATTGGAACGCCAGTCGTCAAGGTGTTCAACAACATCATTGCTCAACGCATCATCGACCTCGCCCGACCTGCGGGCGATCCGCGCCGAGTCGCACTTCCGGTTGCCGGCGACGACCGTGCGCCCAAGCAGCGGGTTATGACCCTGGTCGACGAGCTGGGATTCGACCCCGTTGATGCCGGTCCCATCAACGAATCCTGGCGGCAACACATCGGTACACCTGGCTTTATCACTGACCTTCAGGCGGGCCCTCTGCGCGCTGCATTGCAAGCTGCTACTAGAGACCACAACCTTGCGTACCGCCAGAGCATTCTTCCAACTGACACGCTCCCCAACGTCGACGTCGAAGGCGAGCGGTTGCGGCAAGTCCTCGACCAGCCTGTCGAGCGCGAGCTGGAAACCGAGTCGCGCACCTGATGCATTGTTCTGTCCTCCCGCCCGGTGCGGTCACGGGCGGGAGGGTGTGGCATTTCGGGCAGCGCCCGTCTCGGCTGGCTGCCAGCAGGAGTTGCACGATTGCTGCCAGCCGGAGGGCAAACCTGCGGCTCGCCGTGAAGACAGAGCCGCCACCGAGGGCAACCGTGAGGTCAGACGTCTCCGAATACCCAGAGAACAGCATTCACGGTGAGGGAAAATGACTATCGAAACGATCGTGGTCGGCCGCCGAATCGGGCGCTCCACCAAGAGGTATCACCCGGCAACGCCGATGGTGCGTGAGTCGGTGATCCGGCAGGCCGAGAAGCATCCCGAATCCATCATTGTCATTGAGTACGACAATGGCGAGATCGAGATCTTCTAGGGATCTGCTGCCTTAAGCAGATGGTTCAAAGGGACTCGTGCCGCTGCCGCCGGATGCGGCGGGCAACGTCAGTGCGCGTGGTCCATGGCACGCCCAACACGGTCGGGATCTTCTGTTTCACGGCCGCGGGTACAGCGACGTTGCGCGCGAGCGTCGAACCCCCTGCGGCAGGCCGGGCGGCTATCACCATGAGCTGTCCGGGCCTCACCCACCGCTGAGCACCGTATCGAGCTCATGCAGCCGGTGCGCACGGTCCGCGTAAGGGAGACGCCTGCTGCCCGTTGCGGTGGCCTCGATCTGGTCCAGCGTCTCCTCGATGCCATCGGCCAACGACCGCAGCATCGCCTTGCGGTGCGCGTGCCCCACAGTCCCATCCCCCTGTTCGAATGGAGCGGACGCTAGACGTCCTCACCGACAACCGTGGTGGACTCCCCGCCGCCACCCACCCCAACCACGCCACCACCCTGGTTGTCGTCGCTCTCTACAACCCATCGCTCACCCTCTACCTGCTGGGATCGGCGATTGCCCTTGCCGGGGCCGGGCTATTGTTCAAAGCCGCCCTCAGCGTGGCCACCACCGCCGAACCGGGTTCGACCGCCGGAGTCCTCGCCATGTTCTTTGTCATCGCCTACCTCGGACCGGGTCTGCCGCCGGTTCTGTTGACCGCCGCACGCACCTGATCAGCAGCCGATCAGCGTTGATCGTCTTCAGTGCGGCCATCCTGGCGATCTCCGTCATCGCAGCGCCGCTCCAAGCGGCAGCGCTACGTCACTGACCGCGAAGTCATCCCGTCCGGGGACCCCACCGCCGGCTGCGCCCAGCTCGTGTCCCGCGTGCCTATCGCCACTCGGGTGCATGAGTCAGCAAGTGGCGTTCCCTGCGGCCAGCAACGCACGCGGCGGAATGACGCGACCATGCGGACTAGCGGATCGCCACGTCCGCCGACTGGCCGCATCAGAGGATCCGCTACTGGGGCGAACGCGGGATCACGGTGCGGCCACCCCACTCCTCGGGTGCGACGTCGATCAGCGTCTGATTGAGGACCCACTGGTGCCCGAACGGGTCATTGATGGTGGCCTGCCGCTCGCCGTACTCCCAGTCGTGCGGCGGGTCGACCAGGACTGCCCCTCGCGCCACCGCCCGTCTCGACCACACCGGCGACATCGGCGACCTTGAGCATCACCTGGTGAGAACGTCCCCGCTCCGGGGTTCGCCGTCCTGGCCGAACCTCAGCCACCACGAACTCGGCCGCGGCCCTTCCGGCATGCCCATTTGCAAGCGATGCCCTTCTCCGATGCGGACGTGTTCGACGAAGCCAAGGACCTCGGTGTACCACGCCACGGCCGCTCGAACGTCGGCCACGGTCAGGACGGGGGTCACCCTCGTGTGCGGCGCCGACCGGTTCATGAGCACCCGGTCACACTAGATCGCCAGGGTCGCTCCCCGCGGAGTCCCGAGGCGACAAGGTTGCGCGGCAGTCCGAACGGATGCCGCCAACCCGCCCCAGGGCAGCTGTCACGGCGGTGCACTGGCGGCGGAAGGACGCACTCTCGGCGGCAGATGAGGGTGTTCCATGATCGCGCAGAACCGGCTACCTACCGGGTGACTCTGAACGCCCGCTCATGGCCGATGAGCGAGGCGCGAGGGGTGCGGTAACTCGCGTGGGCCGGTAGCGCAGGGAGACCGCCCCGACCGGAACTCGTGGCGGTCCACGAGCTCGAGCTGGATGCGCTCGCGCAGACCGGCTAGCAGCGTCGGCCCGTGTCCGGCCAGGACCGGCTGCACAAGGAACTCGTACTCGTCGATCAGTCCCAGATCTGCCAACGCCAGGGGGAGCGTCACGGCCACCCACGAACAGGCCCTCGCCTGGCTCCTGCTTGAGCCGCTGAACCGCTTGGCCCCAAGTCGCCTCGCACCAGCTCGGCATTCCAATCGACCCCGCTTAGCGTGCTCGACACGACGTACTTCTTCGCCCGGTCGATGGTCTCGGCGAACGGGGTCCGCCACTCGATCCATCCAGTCAGGCCACGTGCCCGTGGCCGGCTGCCGCCACGCCGATTCCATCATCTCGTAGGTGGGACCCGGCCGAATAAGCAGGGCATCGGCTCGTTCCATCTCAGCGGTCCAGTGGCGCATCGACTCCTGAGTCCGGGGGGAGCCCTGCCTCGTGATGGCAGCAGCCGTCGAGCGTGACGTTGATCGAGTATCGAAGTGGTCTCATCTCGTTGCTCTCCCTTGATGTGCGCCGCGCGTTCACCGGACCGTACTCAGACCACGCTGGTCTGAGTGAGTCGTCGCAACACCTCCTTGATCTGCGGAGATCATCCGCGGTGGAGGTGGTGGCGCCGTGGCGACCATTCGTTTGTCCGGAGGCGGAGAAGGAGCAGATCTGGGATTGGACCCGCGAGGGTCGATCGGTGCGGATGGTGGCCCGAAGGCTGGGTCGGGCGCAGGGCTCGGTGCGTGGCTATCTCGCAGTGACCGGCGGGGTGTGGCCGCCCGTGCGGAGCCGGGCCGGTGGATAGCTTGACGCGTCGAAAACTGCGGGAATGGATGCTCGCCCCGGAGTCCGCAACGGATAGCCCCCGTCTTTGGATGGTCAGCGCGCCCCACTCCAGGCCGACGGGAGGACCTCCGGATGGACGCCGAGCGTTGGTCGGCGCAAGGATCGGAGGGTGAGCGACCAGGCCGAGCTGCTCCGGCAGGCACACGCGGCGCACTCCGAGCATCGGTTCGCCGAGGCCGACGAGGCGTTCTCCCGTGCCGACCGGCTCGGTGAGCTCTCCGCCGACGACCTGGTTGCATGGCAGGACTCGACGTGGTGGCTCGGCCAGGCCGACCGGGCGCTCGAGCTCGCCGAGGTCGCCCACCAGCGGCTGGTTGCCGAGGGCCAAACGACCCGAGCTGCGCAGGCTGCCATCGGGCTCGGGTTCCTGTTGATGCTGCGCGGCGACCTCGCGGCGGGCTCCGGCTGGATCCAGCGCGGCCGGTCACTTCTGGAGCAGTCGCCAGACGAGACCGCCCGCTGGTACGTCGTACACCTCGACGCGGAGAACGCCCTGCACGGCGGCGACCTCGACCGCGCCCGTGCCCTCGCCCGGCAGGTCCGTGGCGCCGCCCAGCGGGCTTCGGATCCCACCCTGCTCTCGCTCGCACTGATGACCGAAGGGACCGCCCGGCTGCGCGGTGGGGCGATGGCCGAAGGCATGGCCCTGCTCGACGAGGCCATGCTTCCGGTGAAGGCGGGACGGATCCCGCCCGACATGGCCGGCAACCTCTACTGCCAGATGATCGGGGTTTGTTGGGAGCTGTTCGACCTGCGCCGAGCCCGCGAGTGGACCGCAGCGACCGAACGCTGGTGCGAACACTTCGACAGCGCCGTCATGTTCTCCGGCATCTGCCGCATGCACCGGGTCCAGCTGCGCCAGGTCTCCGGCGAGTGGGACGTAGCCGCGGACGACGCGCGGGTCGTGTGCACCGAGCTCGTCGGCATGAACACCCAGGTCGTGGCGGAGGGCCACTACCTGCTGGGTGAGCTGCTGCGGCTGCGCGGCGATGTCGTCGGGGCCGAGGCGGCGTACCTCCGCGCACACGAGCTGGGTCGGGACCCGCAGCCGGGTCTCGCGCTTCTGACCGCACAGACCGACGCGGTCGGCGCCGGCCTGGCCTCGTTGCGCACGGCCCTGGTCAGCCACCAGGGCGCGGAGTACTCCCGTGCACCCCTTCTCCACGCCGTGGTCGACCTTGCCGTCGATGTCCCGGACCTGGTCACGGCCGGTGAGGCGTGCGAGCAGCTCACCGCGATGGCGCACCGATGGCAATCAGAGGGTCTGTACGCCGTGGCGGCCCACGCGCGCGGGGCGGTGCTGATCGCCGCGGGGGATGCCGGCGAGGCGGTCACTGGTCTTCGCGAGGCCGTCCGACGCTGGCAGGAGCTGGAGGCGCCGTACGCCTGTGCTCGGTCGCGGATGCTGTTGGCGCAGGCGTACTCGGCGCTGGGAGACCACGGCGCCGCAACCCGGGAGCTGGACGTCGCCGAGCGGACGCTGACCGGGCTCGACGCGGTCGTCGACCTTCGACGGCTCGAGCGGCTGCGACCGGGTGCCAAGTTCCCCGGGGGCCTGACGCCGCGTGAGGCCGAGATCCTCCGACAGGTCACGTACGGAGGCACCAACAAGCAGGTCGCAGATGCACTGGTGATCAGCGAGAAGACCGTGGCCCGCCATCTCGCGAACATCTACATCAAGCTCGGTGTCTCGACCCGGACCGCGGCCGTCGCCTGGGCGCGGGACGCCGGGCTGTAGCGAGCAGCCTGTTGAACCAGCCGGCTGCACATATCGGTGCAAGGTCGGTCCGTAGAGGTTGCACATTCCGACGGAAGCGGAGACCCAGTGCTGCTTCCTAGGTTCGACGACACCGGGACCTTCCGGCCGAGAACCGTCAGGAGCAACCATGACCACCACCCAGAACACCACCCGAACCGCAGGGCCGGCCAGCCCCGGTCACCGAGGCGGCCGACCTCGACGTCGCCCGGGTGGAGGAGTTCGCCGGCAAGGTGCTGCAGATCATCGCCGACGCGTCAGCGGCGTTGTCGCTGAGCATCGGGCACCGCACTGGCCTCTTCGACGGACTGGCCGGCCTGCCGCCGTCGACCTCCCAGGAGGTCGCCGACGCGACCGGACTCCAGGAGAGGTATGTGCGAGAGTGGCTGGCGGCCATGCTGGTCGGCGGCATCGTTCAGCATGACCCCACGACGGGTACGTGGTGGTTACCGCCCGAGCACGGCGCGGTGCTCACCCGGCAGGCGGGGAAGGACAACCTCGCCAAGCTTGCCCAGCTGGTCGGCCTGATGGCAAGTGTCGAGCCGCAGGTCGTCACCTGCTTCCGTGAGGGTGGCGGCGTCCCCTACAGCGCCTACACCGAGTTCCACGCCCTGATGGCGGAGGACAGCAAGGACGTGGCCGAGGCTCTGTTGGTCGACGACGTCGTGCCGCTGGTCGACGGGCTGTCGGACCGGCTGTCTCGCGGCATCTCGGTCGCCGACGTCGGCTGTGGCAGCGGGCACCATCTCAACGTGCTCGCGTCGACGTACCCTGCCAGCTCCTTCGTGGGGTACGACTTCTCCGAGGAAGCGGTCGCGGGCGCACAGTCGACCGCCGAGTCGCGAGGGCTGACCAACGTCCGCTTCGAGGTGCGCGACGTGACGGACATGTCGGCGACGGGCCCCTTCGACTTCGTCACTGCTTTCGACGCGATCCACGATCAGGCCCACCCGGCCGCAGTGCTCGCCGGCATCGCCGGGTCCCTGGCGCCCGACGGCGTGTTCCTGATGTGCGACATCCGCGCCTCGAGCCATCCCCACGAGAACGTCGGTGTGCCGGGCGCAGGGTTCCTCTACGGCATCTCGCTAATGCACTGCATGACGGTGTCGCTGGCCCAGGAGGGCGGCACGGGGCTCGGCGCCGCGTGGGGTGAGCAGACCGCGGTCAGGATGCTTCACGAGGCCGGCTTCGCCCAGGTCGAGGTCAAGGGCCTGGACGGCGACTTCATCAACAACTACTACGTCGCCCGCCGGCAGGACCGGCGTTGAGGAGGTAGCCATGAGGGAAGCCTGGGAGCTTCTGACCGCGGGACCCGAGGACGCGGATCGATCGGTCCTGCTCCTTCCGGGCGGAGCCAACGCGGCCCGCTCGTTCAACCTCGTGATGGCTGACCCGGCGCTGTCCGGTGTTCGCTTGGTGGCCACGACGCTGCCGGGCATGGCAGGCGCGCCTGTGTCCGAAGACGTGTCCATCCCCGCCCTGTCCCGACGGGCCGGGGAGCTGGCCAAGGAACACGGGTGCGACGTGGTCGTGGGCTTCTCCCACGGCGCGACAGTGGCCCTGGACATGGTGCTGTCAGGGCACTTCCAAGGCCCGGTGGTGCTCCTCGGCATCAGCTTGACGACTGAGGATGAGGCCAGGTTCTTCCGCGTCGTCGTACGGGCGTCGCAGAGGGTGGGCAGCTGGCCGATGGCCGCCCTGTTCCGGCTCATGCCACTGATGGCCAGATCTGCCAAGACACCTGAGCTGCACAAGAAGGAACTGATCGAGGACTTCAAGCAGAACAGGGCCAGCGATTCGGTTCTGGTGTGCGGCGAGTACCTCGACTACATCGCCGAAGACCGGGACTTCGCCGCCGCAGTTGGCCGCGTCTGGCAATCCCGTGTGGGTGGTCCACGCCGAGAAGGGGGACGGAGGCCTCACCGACGCCGAGCGCGCCACACTCCAAGCGGCTCCCAACGTGACCCTGGTGACGATTCCCGGCTCGGTGTTCCTCCTCCCGGACGAGGCTCCGCAGCAGACCGCCGCAGTGATCGCAAGCGCTCTATCGCAGGCGACCTGACTGTCGACGCGACGGTCTCGAGCATGGCCGCTTCGCGGCGATATGACGCACTCGTCGCGGCATTATGTGGGTGATCGAAGATCACACCGCAGGTGTGGTCGCTGTCGATGGGGCCGCATTGCTCGGGTTCGCCGGGTGGGCTCCTGCTCCGCCGTACCAGCCAGGAGGCGAGCAATCGCGGTGTGTTCCAAGGCGCGACCACGTTCATCTCGCTGATGGGTCTGCTCGCGCTCTGGCTGTAGAAACGCTGGGCCTTCGGTGCCGGCGTTTTCCTTCAGCTGTCGGGCTCGGCGTGACTTACGGGATGGCCAGCGGCGGATTCCGGCCCGGCGCCATGCTGCTTGGACTGGCGCAATGTGGCGGCGCTGCTTGCGCTGTTCTCCGCCCCAGCCCGGGCGGCGCTGGGCCGGTCCCAGATCTAGCTACGGAGCAACGTGAGCACGGCCAGCACGCGGCGGTTAACATCCCGGGACGGCTCCAGGCCGAGCTTGCGGAACACCTGCGCGCAGACCGTTTCGACGGTCCGTTCGCTGACGACGAGTTCGCTGGCGATGCCAGCGTTCGATCGCCCTTCGGCCATCAAGGCGAGGATCTCTCGCTCGCGCGGCGTGAGGTGGCTAAGCGGGGAGTTCGGACGCCGACGCTGCATGAGGCGGGACACGATTGTCGGGTCGATGACGCACTCGCCTTCGGTCACCCGGCGCAGGGCATCGATGAGGACGGCGATGTCGGAGACCCGTTCCTTGAGCAGGTAACCGAGCCCGCCGGGCTGGTCGGCAAGCAGCCGCTGGGCGTAACGCGCCTCGAGGTACTGGCTGAGCACGACGACTGCCGTCGTCGGGTAGCGCTCCCGGATGCGGCGAGCCGCGACCAAACCCTCGTCGGTGTGGGTCGGCGGCATCCGGATGTCGACGATCGCGACATCCGGATCTTCTAGGGCGACCAGGCGCAGGAGCGCATCGGCGTCGGCCGCCTCCCCGACGACGTCGACCCCAGCATCCGTGAGCAGTCGGGCGAGCCCCGAGCGGACCAGCATGACGTCATCGGCAACTACGACCCGCATGGGATCACCGCCGTCACCACCGTCGCGCCGGTCGCCGTCTCTGACCTGGTGAGCCGTCCACCGAGGGCACCAACCCGGTCGGCGACATCCACGAAGTCTGTCGCCACAACCGCGCCACCGCCGGCTACAACCTCTGCCCGGACGGTCAGCGTGTCGTCGGCCTGGTCGATCGAAATCAGGGCACGGCTGTCCAATGCCGGGTGCTCGACCGAGCCGAGGACGGCCGCAACGGTAGCGTAGGCGGCCATTGCCGGCTCGGCGCCGACATCGATGCGCGAACGGACGTCCAACCTCGTCGGGATATCGGATGCCGCAACAAGCTCGTCCAGGGCCACGGCAAGCCCCTCTTCGGCGAGCACGCTGGGAAAGATGCCATGCGCGAGCCGGCGCAGGTGGGCGAGGGCGTCCCGAACCCGGTCCTCTGCGGTCGCAAGCTGCCCGGCGGTCGAGGGATCGACACCGGCGAGGGCGACCCTCAGATGGAACGCGACACTGACCAGCCGCTGCTGTGCGCCGTCGTGCAGGTCGCGTTCGATGCGCCGCCGCTCAGCGTCGGACGTCGCGACCACGCGTCGCTGGGACGCCTGAACGTCCGCGAGCCGCGCCTTCGCCACCGCCGAGAGCTGCGCGTTCTGCAGCGCCAGCCGGGTGGCGGGTGTGACCGCCGCGAGGACGTCACCCTCATCGGTGCCCGGGGCGACCAGGAGACGAAGCACCGGGCCCGACTCGTCCGACAAGACGACGTACCGGTCGTGGCCGGGCCCCTCGGTGGCCTCGCGGCCGGAGGCGTCGACCCATCGCGCCTCGCCCGGGACGGCGAAGTGAACCCCTTCGACACCGCCGAGCGCCGCCACCGATCCGGACAGCCGGGCAGCCAACCGGTCCACGGCAGAACGGGTCCGCAGGGTCCGGGCCGCGACCACGCAGATCGCAAGGGCGACGATTGCCAAAGCGACCGGCTGGAGGACCAGCAGCAGACCGGCAGCTGTGCTGTCACCCCAGGTCGCCAACCGTACGGCGGCCAACGCCACCTGCGCGCCCAGCGCCACCAGCACGGCGCCAACGATCAGGCGCGGGGTTCGCGGATCGCTGGCTCTCGACACGATGACCGCAGCAAGGATTGCCGCGACCATTGTCAGCGAGCACGAAACGACCACGGCCGATCTGGTAGAGAGCAATCCATCCAGGAGCGGTGTGACATCGGCGCAGGTGCGGGCGCATCCCGGGTCGGCGAACGGGTCGTAGCCGAGGAGATGAACCAGCGCGCCGCCGACGACCAGCGCGAACACGACGCGCATCGCCGCGGACGCGTTCCGGGAACTCGATGCCGGCCAGCCAAGGGCAACCTGGGCCACTCCCACGACGACGAACGGCGTGGCAGCGAGCACCCCAGCACGCACGACGTCAGGAAGCCATGACCAGGCCGCCCACAACGGCAGGAGCGAGCCGGCGGTAGCCACAGCGAGCCCAATGGACGCCCAGGGGTGATCAGCTCGGGTCGCCCACTGGCCGGCGATGATGAGTCCGACAACTGCCAAGCCGACCGCTGTCAGCCAGGCCGGTAGCCGGCGTTCGGCGAAGGCAAGCGGATCATCACCGACCCGATCCGCCAGAGCGACATCAGCACCGTCAATACCGCCACCCCGGTGGCCAGCGCTGTGCTCATCGTCGCGGCATGACGTGCCCGCCCTGGCGGCATGTGTTGGGTTCCGCCGGGCGTGACCACATGCGCCATTGTGCGCACATCGGAGCTCGGGCGATTCAGTGTTATCCACATCCGAATACCGAGGAAACCCGGTGGGCCACGTCGATCCCGGCTCCTACCGTCCAAGACATCAGACGACCAGGAACCCCGCTCAAAGGAGGCCCGAAATGGCACGTTTCCGACGCAGCCGTGCTCGCCACGGTAACGGCAGCTTTCACGACTTCGGCACCGGAGTGGTGGCGATCGCGTCGCCTTCCAACCGCGCGCCGACCGACCGACGGAGGGTCATGAGATTCACGGGACGACGCCTACGGACGGCGTTAGCGCTCGCAACGCTCTGTGTCGGGATCGGGTCAACTTCGGCGATGGCGCAACCGCCAGCGTGGGAGACCATCGCAGTCGATGAGACCTATCTGCTCCCGAGGACAAGCGCCACCTGCGGGTTCGAGGTCTACAAGCACGACTTCGGGACGCTCGAGGTTCAGACCGTGGTCCTGCCCGACGGTGGTGTGCGGATCCACGACGTTGCCGTCCGCATTGACTCGGTCATCTCCGCGCCGTCTACCGGTCAGTCGGTGCTCGTCCATCCCGGCGGCACCGGCGGGCGCAGCGTCACACTGCACCCCGATGGTTCCGTCACGGTATCTCGCGCACGGAACCGACGGCATGATCACGGTGCAAGGCGTCGGGCTCGTCTACGCCTCAAGCGGCATGGCCCGAATCGAGATTGACCCAAGCGGCAACGTGACGGAGATGGTGCACGGCCTCCACTCGGAGGACTACCGCGCTCTCTGCCCGACCTTGGCTGGATAACGGGCCGCTAGCCGGGAAGGTCGCTGTCATCGTCGGGCCGGCTCCGGGTAGGGCTGTCCACCCGGAGCCGGCCGTTGCGAGTAGCAACCGGAACGCGCCCGATTCAGTGTTATCCACATCCGAATACCGAGGGAACCCGGTGGGCCACGTCGATCCTGGCTCCTAGCGTCCAAGCAGCGGACGATCAGGAGGCTGCGCGGCGGCCCCCAGACTCGCGGATCATCTTCGTCGCCAGCTCGGACGACCCAGCCCATCGGTCGTCGAGAAGCTGGTCGCCGAGGACCCGACCGTGCAGGCAGGTCTCACCGGAACCGGCGAGTGCGACTTCTTCGGGGCCGACGGGGTCCTCGCCAACGAGCATTTCGACACGCTGACGTCCATCCTCGAGGACTACGAGGCCGAGCAGGCCCGGGTGTGCCACGGTGCCGAATTGCCGCACCGACGCCGGCGCTCGCGCTGCGTGCGTCGACCGCCGGGAGAACTTCTCCGGCGACTGGAACCACGAACTTGCAGGGACAGGCGGAGGCCGCAGAGATCACCTGGCCCGCCGTCGCCGCGCTGCTGGAGTTGTGACGACCTGCGTCCGGCTGGTGCAGTGTTATCCACATCCGAATACCGAGGAAACCCGGTGGGCGAGGCCGATCCCGGCTTCTAGCGTCCAGACATCGGACGACTTAGGAGGCCACGATGAACATGAGAACAACCGGTCCATGGGCCGCAGCCGTGGCGACGGCTGTCCTGGTGGCGGCGTGCTCGGCTGGCGCGGACAAAGCAGGCGCCGACACGGTTGTGCTGCGGCTGGCGACCATCGACCTTGTCAACAACAACGGCCAGTCCTACGGGCCGGAGGCCTTCGTCGAGAACCTGGAGGAGGTGTCCGGAGGCCGGATCAAGGTCGAGGTGACGACCAAGTACGGGCAGTCGGCGCCGGAGGCGGAGTCCGATCTGGTGGAGGCGATCGCCTCCGGTGAGGTGGACGGCGGCTGGCCCTCGACCCGCGCCTTCGCCAACGCCGGCATCACCGGCCTGGAGGCGGTCGAGGCGCCGATGACGCTGACGAGCTACGCCGCCGAGAAGGCGCTGGTCTCCGGTCCGGTCGCGGACAAGCTGCTGGCGAAACTGGAGGGAACTGGCGTCCTCGGTCTCGACCTCGCGGTGGGCCCACTTCGCCGACCGTTCGCTGCGGAGGCGCCGCTGCTCGGGCCGGAGGACTGGGCCGGTGCGACGTTCCGGGTCTACAACTCACCGGTGCAAACCGACGCGGTGCGCCTTCTCGGCGCCACGCCGGTAAACCTGGGCCTCGGATGGATCGACGAGGTGCGGGCCGGACGCCTGCGCGGCGTGGAGTTCGACATCGCGCAGTACGCGGAGATGGGAGAAACCACCGAGGCCGGCTACAGTCACCGCCAACGTCATACTGTGGCCGAAGGTGTTCGTTCTATCCATCAGCCAAAAACGCTTCGACGCGCTCTGCGACGAACAGCAGAACTGGGTGCGGGAGGCCGCCGACAAGGCGATGCAGGTCTCGGTCGATTCGACCTATGACGAAACCACCATCGCACAAGAGCTGTGCGGGAAAGGCGCGCACTTCATCGCCGCCAGCCCCGACCAGATCGTCGCACTACGCACCAGCCTGCAGCCGGTACTGGACGACCTCGCCGCCGACCCGGCCAACGGCACGCTGCTTGCGGAGATCCAGGCAATAGCGGCCGACCACCCAGAGCCCGACGTCCCCACCGTGCCCGAGGCCTGCCGGCAGGGCACGGCGGACGACCAGTCGGCTGCTTCGCCAGCCTCCCCAGCCGCCGGCGCTCCGGGCCAGGTATCCGACCTGCCTGATGGCGAATACCGGGTGGAGATCACGACGGACGACCTCGCGGCGGCAGGATTAGACAACCACGATGGGAAGTCAGGTACGTGGACGTTGACGGTTCGCGACGGCATCTATGAAATGCGGTGCCGGCCGCATTGACGATCCAGGAATTGACTGCGGACACGCGGTCGAAGATGGCCCGCTCGACGCCGGCTACCTGCGGGGAACGGGTCAGACACGGTCACCTTCGTGCACGACCCCGAACTGGTCTCCAAGCTGAGCGGATGCAAGCTTCCTGTCTCCGAGACGCTGCCTGATCACTGCGGGCCCGGCGGCGGCGGCCCGCTGACGTGGGAGATCGAGGGCGACAGCCTCACGTTTAGTGGCGACCTCGAACCGTGGACGAAGATCGGCTAGACCGTAACCACCGCTGTCACCGTCGTGCCGGCTCCGGGTGCGCTATCGACCCGGAGCCGGCCGTTCAGCGTTGCCAGCCGGTCGGCGAGCCCTTGCAATCCCGAGCCCGACGGGTCGGCGCCGCCCCGGCCGTCGTCGGAAACCGTGGCCATGATCGCGCGTCGGTTCGACCGCCGTAAGGTGATGTCGATCCGGTTCGCGTCGGCGTACTTGACTGCGTTGGCCAGAGCCTCCGAGCAGACGTAGAAGAACGCTGTCTCGGTGTCCGCGTCGCCGGCGGCATCTGCGTCGACGGTTACCGACACCGGTACCGGGCTGCGCTGGGCCAATGTATCCAGGGCGTCGCGGAGCCGCCCGCCCCCGAGCTGCGCCGGAGGTACTCCTGCGACGAGCTCGACGATCTCGTCCCGTGCGGTTGCCAGCTCCGTGACGACGACGTCGAGAGACCCGGCTACTGCCGGATGACGCGTTGCCGGACGAACCGCAGTCAACTCCGACTGGGCCAGTTGCAGGGACACTCCCACGTCCTGCCGGAGCTGCGTCGCGGCTCGCTCCCGCTCGCGGTCCGCAGCAGCGACAATCCTGGCGCGGGAGGCTTCGAGCTCGGCGAGCTGCTGCCGCTGCTCCTCCTGCAAACGCAGATGTCTCACCGCCAGCCGGACTGCGGCAGCAACCGCGTCTGCCGTCGGTGGATCGTCCAGCACCAGCGACTGATGCGCGACGACGGCAACACGCCCGTCGGGATCGTCCACCGTGAGCCACCGCCGGTCACCACCTCCGGCTGGCACCAGGCGACCACCCTCGTCGACGTATCCCACATCCGGGCTGTGCCAGCGGAAGACCTGGACGCTGGGATCACCAAGTACGCGTCCCAACACGACCGCAAACCCGTCGAGACCCGTGAGCCGCTCGCCGGCGAGCAGCCGGTCGACGAGCCTTGCCCGGCTGCGAATGACTGCCCGAGCGGCGACCGGAAACGCGATCGCCACGGCCAGAAGCACCAACTCGTAGCCCACCAGCGCCACGGTCGGATCGAAGACGTCCGCCCGCCAACGGGCGACTGACCACGAGGCGCCCAGCGTGGCCGCCACAGCAATAGCCGCAAGCGCTGGGTAGACGGTGGCGGTATCCCGTCGGCCCTCGATCAGGACAAGCAAAGCGACCAGGGCGAACAGCGCGGCCACGGCTATCTGCGGCAGGAGCCCGAACCCGACCGGTACGGCCAGACCCACCAGCAGCCAGCGGCTCGAGCCCGCGCACTCGGCCTGCCGGGAACGCGATCAGCGCCACCACAAGCACCGCCTGGTGCACGGACCGGGCCGCGGGCAAGAACGAGGCGGTAAGCCAAGCCGCACCTACTGCCGCCATGAGCCCGCCTTCCGCGTGCGATCCAGGCGCAAGCGCGGCGGCAACCACGAAGGCGACACCGGTGGCCACGTCGAGGACGACGAGCCACGCGCTCGCGTGCGGTGCGGCGACATCGGCACGGATGGCGAGGACGACGAGCGTCACCAGGACGAGAGACGGCCGCGAACCCCATTGCGGCATCTCGGACCCGGTCGGCGATCTCGGCTCGCACGCTGCGATCGTGACATCCGCAGATCGGCAGAGCCAGAGGGCGTACGGAATGGGGGACTCCTCGGGCTTCTGTGGACCGATTCGCGGCTATGCCCGGTTGAACGGGTCGGGGGCCTGCCGCTTGATGGTGTGAGCCGCCCGCCGTGCGGGTGGGCCTTGTTCTGCTGGTTGCAGCGGGGCGCGCACGCCGCCGCGGGGTCGTTCTCCCGCGCCGCGTTTGCCAGTGCAGGCCCCGCCTGCCCGTGCTGCCCACCGCTACCCGGCCCAGAGGCAGGCAGCGGCGCGACCCCAGCCGACGAGCGCGCTCAGCCGGTCCACTTCACGAGCACCACACGCTGACCCGCCACCAGCCCAGAAACCTCGTCCGCGTAAGACCTTCCCCGCCACCCGGCCGCTCAACTCACCCACGGAAAGCCGAGGAGTCCCAGAAGATCACCCACATATCAAGCAGATCCGGATGGTCTGATGCGTCAATCTGGGCGGAATGACCCGTCCGCTCATCGGCATGACCTAGTGCATCCGCGCGTGTCAAGGACGGCGTTTCGGCCCGGTCAGAACGTTCGCCCGAGCCCTTCCTGACGCGGAGTCCGGCTGTACGAGTGGCGGGGGTCTGGACTGGGTCGAAGCTGCGCAGTCCTGGATGTCCGCCGCCCGGACTCCCGGGCTGCTCGGATGGTTTCGGTGGCGCTGAGGGCGGCGGTGGTGCGGTCAAGTGCGGCGCGGAGGACTTCGTACCTTCCCGGCGCCTTGGTCGGGTGGGTCGAGGTCGGCGTGCAGGGTGGCGTCGGTGACCTCGTAGAGGTGGTTGCTGTGCGGCCGCGCGTTGCCGAGACGTACAAGGCTTCGCGGGTGGTGTCGTCGGTGACGAGGGCGTGGGCGGTGTCGACGGTCATGCCTTGGGCGCGGTGGGCGGTCACGGCGTAGGCGAGTTCGACGTCGCGTTCGACGTACGGCGCGGGGAGACGCACCTCTGCGCCGTGGCGAGGTGTCGGCCGTCAGCGAGCCGTCGTCGCTCGACGGCGGTGACGGTCCAGGTGTCGCCGTTCTTGACGAAGTCGCGGCCGCCGTTGAGCTGCATCAGGCGCATGTTGGCGCGGGTGACGATCCAGTCGCCGACGCCGGCGGTGTTGCCGTCGTGCAGCTCGACACCTTCGTGTTGGACCTGCGCCGGCCGCGACGCGCTCCAGGCGGGCCCTGGCGGACAGCGCGGAGGCTTCCTCGCCGGTGCTGGCGATCAGCAGGGACTGCTTGCCGGCCCGCAGGTCGCTCCACCAGTTGGTGTACGCCTGGTCGAGCATCGCTTCGTGGGTGCCGCTGTCGGATCCGGTCGTTGGTTGCGTAGAAGCGAAGCGCTGCTGATGTCGCCGTCGCGCAGTTGCAGTGTTGGCTCTGGCTTCGTCGTGGTTGGTGAAGCGGTGCAGGTCGGTGAGTTCGATGGCGCCGACGTCGTGGGTGATGAGCCGCAGGGCGCCGCCGGCCTCGACGGCGCCGAGCTGCCACGGGTCGCCGAGCAGCCGGATCTGCGCACCGGCGCGCCGTGCGTGCGCGAGGAGTTCGTCGAGGCGCAGGGTGCCGGCCATGCCGGCCTCGTCGACGAGGAGGACGTCGCCGCGGCGCAGCGTGTACCAGGCGTCCGCGGGATGTGGTCGTTGGAGTTCGTGCAGGAACTTGTGCACGTTCTCCGCCCGGCGGCCGAGTTCGGCGCCGAGGACTTCGGCCGACTTCGCCGAGGTGGCCAGCGGGATGACTCGTCGACCGGCGGCTTCCCAGGCCTGGCAGGCGGCGCGCATCGCGGTGGTCTTGCCCGAGCCGGCCGGACCTACGGCGGCGACGATTCGGCGGTCGTCGCTGACGAAGCCCTCGGCCAGCGCGCGTTGACCTGAGTCGAGGGTCAGCCGGGCAGTGTGCTCGACCTCGGCGACTGCTTCGCGAACCACCGCGGGGTGGACGTGCAGCCCGGTGTGTTCGCGGGCGCCGTCAAGCAGACGCTGCTCGGCGTCGAGGATGCGACGCGTCGTGTACCGCTCGGAGCGCGTGCTGCGTACGCTGGCGAGTTCGCCGTCCGACCGGGTGAGCTCCGCCTGTGGTGTCTCGACGGTCGGGGTGACGATGCGGAGGCTCTCGGCGGGTGCGGTTGCCGCCGCGAAGACGGCCTCGACAAGCGCGTCCCGCGTCTCGGCGGTGTTGCGGTGGGAATGGGTCGTGTCTGGCGTTCGATCTCGGCGAGCAGGTTCCACCGCGACCAGGTCGAGCGTTCGCTCTCGAGGACCGCGATGGCGTCGCGGGCGATGGCCCGGATGTCGACCTCGCCTGTCGGCGCGATCGGGTGGCCGATGACGCTGCTGACCAGTGAGTCGACCTCGTCCGTCGTCGCCGAGCAGGTTCGGCGGCGCGTGCGCGCCACTCGGCCAGCTGTTCGGCGAACCGTCGCGGGGCCGGCTTGCCCTCGCGGGTGTCCAGGGTTGCCTGTTGCGCCAGCTGTAGCTGCGCGGTGCGGGGTGCGTCGTGGCCGTGCTCGACCCGGTAGGTGCGGCGCAGCTCTTCGTACCGGCGCTCGACCTCGGCCCGTCGCCGCGAGAAGGCTTTGATCAGCGACACCGGCATCCCGGCGATCTCGCGCACCGGGCCGGGCATCGCGGCGCACCGTGTCGGCGCGCTCGACGAAGTGCACGCCGAGGGCGCGGCGCAGGTTGTCTTCCAGCCGGGTGTTGTACCGCTCGGACGCGGCCACCGCGGCCGCGTACAGCGTCCGCGCGTCGATCGACAGCCACCGTGGTGAGCCGTCGGCCTTGTCGACCACGGCGCGCACCTTGTTCGCCACCGCGACGTGGGTGTGCAGGTCCGGGTCGCCGAGGCGCGATTCGCGGTGGTCGAACGCGGCCGCGATCAGCCCCTGCGTTTCGACCTGCAGCGCGCCGCCGGCGCCGATGCGGGTGAACACCGCGTTGCGCTCCAGCCAGCCGATCGCATCCGCAACGGCGGCATGGTGCGCGTCCTCGACCGCTCGGCGTACGGCGTCGTCGCCGAGCGCCCACAGCAGCGACACCGACTTGACCGGGGTGAATACCAGGTCGAACCCGGCCACCGTCTGTCGCGCATCGTCGGGGGAGAACGGGACACCCAGCCGCCCGGCGCGGCGCGCCTCGAGCAGCGAGGCGCCCGCGGCCAGCGCGGCGGCGACCAGCCGGTCCGAGTCCGGGTGCTCACCCCGGCCGAACAGCGCCCGCATCTGCGCCTCGCCGACCACACCGGTCAAGTCGAGGTCGTGCGCGCCCGCGCCGAGCCACCGGCCCGGCGGGTTACCGGTAGCGGCGTAGTAGTCGGCCAGCGACTGCCCAGCACGGCGCTGATCGGCCGAGGCGACCTGCCGAGTCAGGTAGGTGTAGCCGTCGCCGGCGGTCAGCTTGTGCAACGTCATCACGGTCGGCCGCACCCACCACAGTCCGAGCGTGCCATGATCGTGTGCCACAGGTAGCGCCAAGCGACCCGACAACCGCGGATCCGGGCGCACCCCGACGTACATCAACATCGCTCTGACCAGCCCAAACAGACCTCCGCGACGACGCCGAACACGCCGATCACGGCTTGTAATCGGGAGGTTAGGGGTTCGATTCCCCTCGCCGGCTCTAGGTCTGTGTTCGCGCTCGGTTGATCCTTGACGGTTGGTCTTCGGTTGATGGTTGACAGTGTTTCGGCTGAGGGTTGACACCTACTTCGGTTGATTCTTGACACTCCCTGATCATGAGGGAGTTGAGTGTGGCCGAGCAGCGGTACCGCGCGGTGTTGGCGGTGATCGGCGAGGGGCAGACGGTCAAGGATGTGGCCGCCCAGGGCAGGGCACAGCCTCCATCAATCCCGGTGCGGTTCACTGCTACGCCCTACACGGCGACATCCCGCCCGAAGCCCTGGCAGCCGCCAAACGCGGACAATCACTAGCCCCATGGTGCCCCGAACTGGGCCCGTGGCTGGGCGCTACGGGCTGACGGTTGGTGCGTCGACACCGTCCGGGGGTGTCGGCTCTGCCTCGGCTGCCAGCAACGGGCGTCGCAACTTTCGCCTGCGCAGCCAGTGGTATCGCGGCGTGGCGAGATCGGTGTATCGTCCAGCCGACAACGCTCGCTCGGGCGCAATCCCACCCCAGTTCGGTGCCGGGTCACCTTCTCCACACCCGACGATCCAGGCAAGCATGATCGCTGCGGACGGTTCCCACGTTTTGGAGGGTACGCAGATGCGTAGGAGGTTGTGATGAGTCAACAAGGTGAAGTGAAACAAGAGAGTCGCCGACTCGGTGGCGGGGTTATCGCCTCGCTCTCCGGCCTGGCGGTACTGCTCATCTTCGTCCTCCAGAACACCCAGGACGTCAGGTTCCACTTCCTCTTCCTTAGCTTCACCTGGCCGTTGTGGCTCTACACCATCGTGGTGGCGCTGTTCGGGGCATTTGTCTGGTTCGGGTTGGGCGTAGTACGTCGTCACAGACGTCGCAAACAGCGTCGCGAAGACCGACGGGACTGATTGTTGGCACGCTCTTGCTGCGCAGGAGCGGCGACGGTCTTCGTCATAGTTCTTCCGCGCCTCGGCGTGTAACTGCGGTTACGGCTGGCTCTCACAACCGTCTCACAAGCGAGGCACCGCGAGGTGGCGTGAGGTGATGCGAGGTGACACGCCGCTCGGCGTGCTCTCGCGGTGGCGGATCCCTCGTGACACGAGGTGATACGCCGGGTCGGGAACTTGTAATCGGGAGGTTAGGGGTTCGATTCCCCTCGCCGGCTCTCTCATCATGTCCGGCGATCCTCGTGGCCAGCATGCGGTTACCGGCCGTTTGCGGCCCCAAAGGTGCGCACTCGCATGGCCGCCTGAAGTCGTTCAGCCGTTGCTGTCCGCTGGAGCTTCGGGCGCGAAGTGCTGCACTCCGAACGCGATAGCCGCGGCGATCTCGTCGTCGCTGGTCCCCCAAGCTGCCTGGATCACGGATCCCCAGGCGTGGCAGCTTTGGGCGGCGAACTCCTTGGCTTCCGGTGTGTCTTCCCAAGTTGCGGGGTCCAACCCCGCACTGTGCAGGAACAGGTCAAGGCCCAGCAGCGTGAGGTCCCAGCCGCCTCCGATTCCGATCGTCCCCCCAGGCCCGTATGCGCGTACCAGCTCGTCGACGATCTCGGCAGGGCACGAGTGCTCCAACTCCAATACGGTGCCGCCGGCTTCGGCGTTGGCGAGGCGGACCTCGACTTCGGTGGGCATGCCTTCGCCGAGGACCCAGGTCACCTTGATCAGGTGCGGCTCCTCGCAGCGCAGGACGTCCCCGCCCGCGTTGTCCTTCAGTTGGAACGTGCCGCCGAGCCGCAGGTCGCCATCGATCGGGGCCAACCATCGGCTGATCCGCTCGGGTTCGGTGCAGGCGCTCCACACGTCCTCGATCGGGGCGTCGTAAGTGCGCCGCAGCAGCAGCGATCGCCCTTCCCCGGAGGCGACAGGATGATTGCCGATCTCCCTGTGCGTTGCGTTGATCTGGTTGACGATGTCGATCATGTGTCTTCCTCCCTCTCTGGTTGCGGGTCAATGGCGACCGGCGACTTCGTGGCAGTTCTTGCGCGGCGCGCCCGCCGGCCGCGCGACGAGCTCAGTGCCCAAGGCGTCGAGGCGTTGGGTCCAGAACCGGCGGAAATGGTCGAGCCAGATGTCGACCTCCTGCAGCGGCGCCGCGTCGACGGCGTACAGGCGTCGCGTGCCGTCCGCGCGAACGGTCGCGAACCCGGACTCCCGCAGCACCCGCAGGTGCTGCGACACCGCTGGTTGCGAGATCCCGAACTCGCGCCGGATGACCCCGGTGACCGTGCCGGCGGTCTGCTCGCCGTCGGCGAGCAGCTCCAATATCCGGCGTCTCACCGGGTCGCCGAGCACGTCGAATGCATGCATAGCGGCGAGAATGCCACCTGACACTTATATAAGTCAAGCCTGAAAGAGCGGCTTGACCTGCTGCCCGAACAGCTGCAGTTGCTCGATCGCGTCGCTGACGGGCCACAGGAACATCCATTGGGCGCCGGCATCGCGGAACGCGCTCAGACGCTCCGCCACCAGCTCGGCAGAGCCGAACGCCAGCCGCTCGCGGAGCTCCTCCGTGGGTCGATGAATCAGCGGCGCCAGCCGGTTGTCCAGGACCTCGCGGGCCCGACGCTCGCCGATGTGAAACCACATGGTGGCCACACCGTTGCCGAAGTCTGCGGGATCGCGCCCTTGGGTCTGCAGCAGTTCTCGCACCCGTTCCCACCGCCCCACGAATTGCTGAGCCGTGATGTTGTACGCCGACGTCAGCCATCCGTCGCCGAGCCGCACCGCGCGACGCAGGCCCGCGTCCGACCCCCAGCTTCCGACCCACAGCGGCGGCCCCGAGGGCTGGGGGGACGCGGGCTCCAGTGGTTCGTCGACGGCGTAGTAGCGCCCGTGGAACGTCCGGCCACGCAGCAGCGCCCGCATCGCCGACACCGCCTCGTCGAAGCGCGGCCACCGCTCCTCGAACGCAATGCCCACGCTGTCGTAGTCACGGGCGGACGAACCCGGCCCGAGCCCGGCCACCACCCGGCCCCCCGAAATCACATCCAACCCCGCCAAGGCCTTCGCCAACGGCACCGGGCCCCGCACCACCGGGTTGGACACGGTAGTGAACAGGCCCGTTCGGCCCGAGCACCCCACAACCGCTGCAAGCGCCGTGGGACCGTCCAACCACGGCGCGCCGAACACCATGTGGTCGTTGACGGCCAGCGCGTCGAAACCGACCAAGGTGGCGGTCTCCACATACTCGACGAGATGGTCGACGCCAAACTGCTGGTCGCCAAGACCCATGATTGGCAAATGCACCCCAAGCCGCATGAGAACAGTCCACCGTGCGCCGAGTCGCCTGGCCAACGATTGTCGGTGGTGGTCTGCATGCCGAGTGTCAGCGAGCACGCTTGCACTTGCTCGACGCGAGAATGCCGCGGATCTCGAAGCGCACGGACGGCGGGACGAGGCGGCGGGACTGCGTCGTGGCGCTGACGCATTGGAGTCCTGGACGTAGACCCCCACCGTTCACCACAAGTTTCCCTTCCAGCAAGTGAGGAGTAGACAGGAAGGGCACTCGCCCGACCTCCACGGTGAGGAGACGCGATGGCGCTCTCGCAAGGACGACGAGGTTTTCCGGTCGTTTTGGCTTCGATGGTGGCGGGTGCCCTGCTGACCGCCTGCGGCTCCGACTCGGGTCCTCCGACGGTCACCTGGTACATCAACCCGGATTCGGGCGGCCAGGAGGAGCTCGCCAGCCGGTGTACGGATGCCGCCGACGGCCGCTATCGCATCGAGACGACGCTGCTCCCGCGCGAGGCCTCGTCTCAGCGCGAACAACTCGTACGGCGGCTCGCTGCCAACGACGACTCGATCGACCTGATGAGTCTCGACCCCCCCTTCATCCCGGAGTTCGCCGAGGCGGGCTTCCTTGCGGACATCCCGGACGACATGACCGACCGGGTCACCGAGGGAGTTGTCGACAGCGCGGTTGCCGGCGCGTCCTGGAAGGACGAGCTGGTCACCATCCCGTTCTGGGCCAACACACAACTGCTCTGGTTCCACAAAGCCGCGGCCGAACAGGCTGGCCTCGACATGACCCAGCCGGTCACGTGGGACCAGCTCATCGAAGCCGCCAAGGAGCTGGACAGCTCGCTGGCGGTGCAGGGGATCCGCGCCGAGGCGTACACCGTGTGGATCAACGCCTTGATCACTTCAGCCGGGGGTCAGGTCATAGACAACCCCGAGGCGGCACCAGACGACCTCCAGCTCGGGCTTGCCAGCGACGCCGGCCGCGAGGCCGCACAGGTGATCAAGTCGATCGTCGACGAGGGTGTCGCCGGGCCGGCGCTCTCGACCCGAAACGAAGACACGTCAGCGACGCTCTTCGAGACCGGCGACGCGGACTTCATGGTCAACTGGCCGTTCGTGTGGCCGCGCGGGGAGGCCGCTGTGGAAGGCGGCAGCCTGGACCAGGCGACGCTTGACGACTACGGCTGGGCGATCTATCCGGAGGTCGTCGAGGGCGAGGAGGCCAGGCCACCGTACGGCGGCATCAACCTCGGCATTGGTGCCTTCAGCAAGCATCCCGACTTCGCGCTCGAGGCCGCCGAGTGCATCGTCGGTGAGGAGAACCAGTCCTACTACTTCACCACCAACGGCAACCCGGCGGTGAAGACGTCCGTGTACGACGACCCGGAGGTCATCGAGCTCTTCCCGATGGCGGAGACGATCCGCGAGTCGTTGGAGCAGGCGGCGCCGCGGCCACAGACGCCGTACTACAACGAGGTATCAGTCGGCATTCAGCAGACGTGGCACACACCGGACTCGGTCGACCCCGACTCCACGCCGGAGGACTCGGCGAACTTCATCGGTCAGGTGCTGCGGAAGGAGGCGCTGCTGTGAGCACCACAACGCTGCCCCCGACACAGGACGAGACCACAGGCCGGAAGGCTCGGGTCGAGACGTCCGAGCGGGCACGAGGCGAGCGGCGGCTCGGCTGGATGCTCGCCGGCCCGGCGTTCGCCGTCATGCTCCTCGTGACGGCGTACCCGATCCTCATGGCGGTGTACGAGTCGCTGTTCGACTACCGGCTCACCGACCCCGACAACCGGAGCTTCACCGGTCTGAACAACTACTGGGTGATCCTCACGGACCCGGTGTGGTGGCGCGACCTAGGCACCACGATATTCATCGTCGTCGTCAGCGTGGGTGTGGAGCTGGTGCTCGGCTTCGCGTTGGCGATGGTGATGCACCGAGCACTGAAGACACTGCGGCCGATCGTCCGCACGGCGATCCTCATCCCTTACGCGATCATCACGGTCGTCTCGGCTTTCGCCTGGCGGTTCGCGTTCGGCATCAACACCGGGTTCATCAACAGCTGGTTCGGCCTGGAGGACTTTGACTGGTTCGGGGAGCGTGGGTCGTCGCTGTTCGTCATCCTGCTGTCCGAGATCTGGAAGACGACGCCGTTCATCTCCCTGCTGCTGCTCGCCGGACTCGCCCAGGTTCCGGAGGTGCTCCAGGAGGCCGCCAAGGTCGACGGTGCCACGTTTTGGCAGCGGCTCTACAAGGTCACGATCCCCAACATGAAGGGCGCCATCATGGTGGCGGTCCTGTTCCGGGCGCTCGACGCGTTCCGGATCTTCGACAGCATCTTCATCATGACCGCTGGCGCCAACGGCACCGAGTCGGTGTCATTCCTGGCATATCGCCAGACGATCAACCGGCTCGAGATCGGGCTGGGCTCGGCGGTATCGGTGCTGCTGTTCATCTGTGTGGTGCTCATCAGCTGCGCTGTTCATCAAGGGCTTCAAGGTCGACCTCTCCCAGGCAAGGGGTGATCGGTGATGACCGAGATGTCGACCCGGCAGAAGACGTGGTGGTGGATCGCCGGCCTGCTCATCGTGGTCTACGCCCTGTTCCCGGTCGCCTGGATCGTCTCGCTGTCGTTCAAGGCGCCGTCCGACCTGACCAATGGGCAGTTCTTGCCGACCACGTTTACGACGGTCAACTACGAACAGATCATCTCCGGTAGCGCCCAGGACCTGTTCCTGTCGGCGCTGCGCAACTCGATCGGGATCTGCCTCATCTCGACGTTCATCGCAGTCGTGCTCGCGATGTTCTGTGCGTACGCCATCGCCCGGCTTGACTTCCCCGGCAAGCGGATCATCCTGTCGACCGCGCTCGCTGTGGCGATCTTCCCGGCCATCTCGATCGTCACCCCGCTGTTCAATCTGTGGCGCAATATCGGGCTGTACGACACGTGGCTCGGCCTCATCATCCCGTTCCTGTCACTCACACTCCCGATCTCGATCTGGACGCTGTCAGCGTTCTTCCGCGAGATCCCGTGGGAGATGGAGCAGGCTGCGCAGGTCGACGGGGCGACGCCCTGGCAGGCGTTCCGCAAGGTGATCGTGCCGCTGGCGGCACCGGGCGTGTTCACCACGGCGATCATCAGCTTCTTCATCGCCTGGAACGACTTCATCTATGGCATCTCGTTGACTTCGACGTCGGCCGCTCGCCCGGTGCCCGCTGCTCTGGCGTTCTTCACCGGGGCCTCGCAGTTCGAAGAACCGACAGGAGCGATCTCGGCCGCCGCCGTCATCGTCACCATCCCGGTCGTCATTCTCGTCCTGCTCTTCCAGCGGCAGATCGTCGCCGGACTGACCAACGGTGCCGTCAAAGGTTAGGAGCGCGCTCCCATGGCAGCCATCGAGATGAAGCACATCGTCAAGCAGTACGGCGACGGCTATCCCGCGGTCAACGACGTCAGCCTTGACGTCGCAGACGGCGAGTTCGTGATCCTCGTCGGACCATCCGGCTGCGGGAAGTCGACACTGCTGCGCATGATCGTCGGCCTCGAGGACATCACGTCGGGAGACATGATCATCGGAGGCGAGCGGGTGAACGAGAAACCGCCGCGCGATCGCAACCTCGCGATGGTTTTCCAGAACTATGCGCTCTACCCGCACCTGACAGTCTTCGAGAACATCGCCTTTCCGTTGCGGCTGCGCAAGACGCCGGACAACGAGGTCCGGGAGCGCGTCACCAAGGCGGCCGAGCTGCTCGAGCTGACTGAGCACCTCGAGCGGAAGCCGGCCAACCTCTCGGGTGGTCAGCGACAGCGCGTCGCCATGGGCCGGGCCATCATCCGTGACGCCGACGCATTCCTGTTCGACGAGCCGCTGTCGAACCTCGACGCCAAGCTGCGTGGGCAGATGCGAACGGAGATCTCCCGCCTCCAGCGACAACTCGGCATCACGACCGTGTACGTGACCCACGACCAGGTCGAGGCGATGACGCTCGGCGACCGGGTGGCCGTTCTACGCAAGGGCGTCCTACAGCAGGTCGCGACCCCACGGGAGCTGTACGTGAACCCGGTCAACCTCTTCGTCGCCGGGTTCATGGGCTCACCACCGATGAACTTCATTCCGGCGGAGGTCGAAGGCTCCAAGCTCAAGCTGCCGTTCGGCGATCTCGAGCTGACCGAGGAGGTGGCCGGCAAGCTCGGAGACCGGAAGCTGCTGATCCTAGGCGTCCGACCTGACCATATCTCGGTCGTGGAAGACGGTCGCGCCACCACCACGCAAGCTCCAACAGTCGAGTTCACCGAGACGGTGGACGTGATCGAGTGGCTGGGCAGCGACCAAGTCGCCTACATCCCGTTCGAGGCGCACGAGGAGATCGGCAAAGGGCTCGCTGAATTGGCGCGCGATCTGGACTCGGAGCAGCTACGAACGCAGATCGTCGTTCAGATGCCGGCTACGGTCCGCATCCGCGTGGGTGAGGAGACGCGCTTCGTATTCGACTTCCACAGCTCCCACCTGTTCGACCCACGGACGGGGGAGAACCTCACGTACCAAGCGCCAACTGGTGACACGGAACTGGATACCGCGCCCCCGATGGGCGCCACGACACCCTCCGAAGGGGCTGCGCCTGGCCCACCGTCCGGCTCGACGCCGAAATAGCGGAGGAGAACACATGGACGAGGACCTGGCGCGGGAGCGCCTTCGCGTGGAGCGTGCCGAGGTGCGGAGACTGCTCGGGGAGACCGAGTCGGCGGGGCGGCAGGACCGAGAGGTAGAGAACGAGGAGACGGGCGACGTCTCCGACCGCGCGCAGCCACTGGCCGCCGAAGGTCTGGACGACGCCATTGCTGCTGGGTTGCGCGAGCGGTTGGCCGCGCTCGACCGCGCCGAGGAACGACTCGACAATGGGACGTACGGGCGTTCCATCCTCAGCGCGCTGCCCATCCCAGACGAGCGCCTTGAGGCTGACCCTGCGGCGGAGCTCACCGTCGAGGAGGCCAGCGCGCGATCCTGAGTGCGCCGTAGGTGTGGCGTCCTGGTCGAAGGACCCGAACGCCACAGCGGCGCGACCTACGCGATCTCAGTGCGCCGGCGGCTGGGCGCGCGCCCGTACGGCTGGGTGGGTGCTGGCGTCGGGCTTATCGGCGGAATCGGCTGCGTCACAGGCTTCTCGGGCGACACAGTGATCGAGGTGCCGTGGTGAGCGATGTCCAGCGGCCCTCCGTCAAGGATGGTGTAGGTGGCCTCCTGCTTTGTGACCTCGACCCGCAGGCACGTGCCGCGAAAGTCAAGCCCGAAGCTGAGGCGACTGAGGTTGCTGGGCAACCGCGGGGCGAAGGTGAGCTGCCCGCCGTTGTCGCGCATGCCGCCGAAACCGGCGACGGCGACGAGCCACGACCCGGCGAGCGACGCGATGTGCAGGCCGTCGCGCGTGTTGTGCGCGAGGTCGTAGAGGTCCATCAGCGCGGCCTCGGCGAAATAGTCGTACGCGAGGTCAAGGTGGCCGACCTCCGCGGCGATCACCGCCTGCGTGCAGGCCGAGAGCGATGAATCGCGGACGGTCAGCGCCTCGTAGTAGGCGAAGTCCCGAGCCTTCTGCTCGGGCGTGAACGCATCGCCTCGCCAGTGCAGCGCGAGCACGAGATCCGCCTGCTTGACGACCTGCTTGCGATAGAGGTCGAAATAGGGGAAGTGCAGGAGCAGGGGGTACTGGTCGGGCTTGGTGCCCTCGAAGTCCCATCTCTCATGGCTGGTGAAGCCCTCGGACTGGGGGTGCACACCTAGCGCGTCATCCCAGGGGATCACCATGTTCTGCGCTGCGTCACGCCAGGTCGCTGCCTCCTCGAAGTCAGCGCCAAGCGCAGCCGCGTGGCGGGGATGGCGCGCCACGGAGTCGGCGGCGGCGAGCAGGTTCTTCTGAGCGACGAGGTTTGTGTAGACGTTGTTGTCCGTAAGCGCGCTGTACTCGTCGGGGCCAGTGACTCCGTCGATGCGGAACCGCCCCTGCGGATCGTGGTGTCCGAGAGAGCGCCACAGCCGAGCAGTTTCCACCAAGATCTCCAGGCCGACCTCCCGTTCGAACTGTTCGTCGAGCGTGGCCTCCTGATACCTGCACACCGCGTCGGCGACCGCCGCGTTGACATGGAAGGCCGCCGTACCGGCGGGCCAGTACCCCGATGTCTCGTGGCCGCGGATGGTGCGCCAGGGGAAGGCCGCGCCTTCGAGTCCTAGATGCTGCGCTCGCTCACGGGCCAGGTCGAGAGTCGCATGACGCCAGCGCAGCGCGTCGGCGGCCGTGCGGGGGGCCACATAGGTGAGCACCGGCAAGACGAAACGTTCGGTGTCCCAGAACGTGTTGCCGTCGTAGCCCGGCCCGGTCAGCCCCTTGGCAGCGATGGCGCGCACCTCGGCCCGCGCGCCGGACTGAAGAGTGTGAAAGAGCCCGAAGCGCACCGCTTGTTGCAGCTCGGCGTCACCCTCCAGCTCGACATCGGCAGTCCGCCAGAACTGGTCGAGGTAGTCACGCTGCCCGGAGAGCAGCCCGTCCCAGCCGGTGTGTCGGGCCTCAGCGAGCGCCGCGATCGCATGGTCGCGCAGCGAGGCGGTGGAGCGCTGGCTCGACCACCCGTATCCCATGAACTTGACGACCCGCAGTCGCTGCCCGGGCTCGAGGTCGGCGGCCACGGTGACGCGGCCGACATCTGCCGAGCTGTCAGTGGCTGTCTCAGTGCCATCGGGCCCCTCGACAACGTGGTCCATGCCTGCTGCCATGCGGAGATGGCTGCGGTGGGTCGAGTGCACCAGCACGACCCGAGCGCCGTGCTGCGAGAACTCCTCGGACTGCAGCGGGGACTCGAGCACGGCGGCAGCGCGCGGGTCGTCGGCCTGCGGTGGCCCTGGCTCGTTGGCAATCAGCTCAGACTGCACCACGACCCGCAGCGCGTCGGCAATCGGCTCGACCTCGTAGAGGATCGCGGCAGTCGCTCGCTGCACAAGTGAGACCAGACGCGTCGACGAGATCCGTACGCCTGTGCCGGCAGGCGACTCCCACTCGACGTGACGATGCAGCACTCCGGCACGCAGATCGAGGACTCTCTCGTGCGTGAGCAGCTTGCCGTAGCGGACGTCGAAGGGCTCGTCATCGACCAGGAGGCGAATGATCTTGCCGTTGGTGACGTTGACGAGCGTCTGACCGGACTCCGGATAGCCGTAGCCGGCTTCCGCGTACGGTAGCGGCCGCAGCTCGTAGAACGAGTTGAGGTAGGTGCCTGGGATCGAGTAGGGCTCGCCCTCGTCGAGGTTGGCGCGTAGCCCGATATGGCCATTGGCCAGGGCGAAAACCGACTCGGTGCGTGCGAGCACATCAAGATCGAGCTGGGTCTCCCGTACCGACCACGGCTCGACTGTGAAGAACGCATCACCGCTCATGCGCGCTCGAGCTATCTCCCTCCCGCACACGCAGGCGTCACGAGACTAGTCCCACGCGCCAAGTACATCGAGCGCAAGCCCCGGAGTCGTCAGGAGCCCTCCAAGATCCGCCACGCCCGGGTAGCAACTTGAAGGTTGAAGCGGTTGTCGACGTCGCTGAGGTCCCGACCACTGACATCTCGGATCCTCTGCAGCCGGTACCGCAGAGTGCTTCGGTGGATGACCAACGCCTCCGCGGTCTTGTCGTAGTTGCCGCCACACTCCAGGTGTACGAACAGGGTCTTCACAAGCTCGCTGCGGTGAGTCGCGTCATACGCGAGCAAGGCCCCTAGCCACTCCTGCACGAGCGCCTCTAACTCGGGGTTGCCTTCGCCGCCGGCGAGAATGCGATAGACGCCGAGCTCTGCGTAGTTGGTGACGCCGTCAGGCTGACGAGACTGCCGCCGGACAGCCAGCGCCCGGCGCGCCTGCTCGTACGAACGAGGTATCTCGTCTGGTGTCTCGCAGCCGCCGCCGACACCGAGCGATATTTCTCCGATCTTCAACGAGTTGGCGAGTCTCGTGTACAAGTCGTCCCACTCGGCGGACGCGGCAGCCAAGATCACGGCCGCTGCCGGCCGTCGAGCCACAAGGTAGTCACGATCCGAGGCGGCCATAACACGGTGGACCGCCCGCAGTACGGCGTCGTCATTGGACTGCCCGCGCCAGGTCAGCACGAGCACCTGCTGCGGCACGTGAAGGTCGTGGCCAAGTGCTTCGGCTCGCGCAAAGGCGCTGTCGTTGTCCGTGCCTTCCAGGAGATCTTCGACGAGGTCTCTGCGAAGCCTGACCTCCGCCTCGGCCAGGGTTCGTTGGTGGCCGAGCTCAATCGACAGCACTGTGCTCGCGTATTCCAGCGCGAACGTCTCGAACTCCGTTGACGAATAATTCGGATCAACAAGGCAGATGGCGCCGAGAATCTCACCCCGGGAGTGGGAGACGGCGAGGAGACGATCACCATGTCGGATGGGAGCGCTGGCTTCGCGACACTGGCGAAGGATGTCACTGTGTCGCGCGGCGGGCGGCTTCGAGTAGGGCTGCGGCTGATCGGGTCCTGCCCAGGCACGGAGGTTGCCGAAGCGGTCCTCCACGGCCACCGGTAGGCCCGTGACCTCGTGAAGGGCGGTTGCGACCCCGGCCTCACCTGTGCCCGTCGCAGCAACCGCGTTGAGCACCTCGTGCACGCGCTTCTGGCGCTCCAGATCCGCGATCGAGTTGCGCAGCTGCGCATTGATCGACTCGATGTCGACGTAGAGCCGCCGCAGTTCCGTGGCCTGGTCGCGATCCGATTGGCGTAACGACGCATTGATCATTGCAGCCGTGGTCTGCTGAACCAGCGCCTTGAGTAGGAACAACTCGTGCTCGTCCGGCCGTCTTTCGGCGCTGGTCACCAAGAAGCCTCGATGTCGGCTGCCCGTGCCAAGCGCGAAGGCCACGACCCAGCCCCGGTCCGGGAGGTCCAGCTCGCGTTCCTCGCCGTCCAATCCACGCAGCTTGGCCTCCAAGCGTTTGGTCGCGGGTCCATCGCCGACCACGGTCTGATAGCTGCCGTGCTGGAGCACCACTCCTGCCTCGACAACGCAGCGCGCCAGCGTCGGCATGGTCGACGCGGCCAGCGCGACTATTGCTGCTTCGTCAGTGGTGTCGAAGAGCAGTCTCGACAACACAAGGAGCCCGTACAGATTTGACAGCCGCTCGCGGGCGGATCGTTCCTCCTGTGGAGCATCCGGACGTACGACGTCCATGTCTCCCCGTACCTTCCCGCCTTACCCAGCACTCGCACCTCACGCTACCCGCGCTTTGCCCACTCGCGTGATCGTCGATGCCCGCCCCTGTCCCTTGCGGCAACACGCTCCTACGCTGAGATTGCGTACGGTGACCCAGCGAGAGGCGCTGCATCATGGAGATCGACGCGACCGCTGCACCCACGCCAGAACCCATGGCAAGCCTGGACGGGGCACCCCTGTCGATTCACGATCATCTTTGCGTCTTCCACCGTGGTCCAGCGCAGGGCGAGAGCCTGCTGCGCGAGTTCCTGCGTGAAGGGGTCCAGGCTCGTCAGCGCGTTCTTGGAATGGTCGATGCTACGAGGATCGACGGCTACCGAGACGCACTGGCTCCACAGGGTGACGAGACTGGGCCGCTGCTGGAGCTCACCGACCCCGCGAGCAGCCACTTGCGCACAGGTCGCTTCGACCCCGATCAGATGATGGGATTCTGGGAGGAATGGGGCGAAGCAAACTTCGGCAGGGATCGCATTCCCTTCGCCCGCATCGCCGCCGACATGGGCTGGGCCTGTCCCTACCTCACGGCGCCCTTCATCTCCGACCTCATGTCGTATGAGGCCCGGTTCAACGTCTGGGCGCGAGAGAATCCGCAGATCACCGTGTGCCTCTACGACCTGGACATCTTCGGCGGCGAGGTGATCTTGCCAGCCATCAGGGTGCACCCGAAGATGTGGGTGGATGGCGTGGTCGTCGAGAACCCCTACTACCTCGACGCCGCCGACCTCTCCGCCCCAGAACACTCTGGGTAACGCTCCATTCGGTCTGTCCCATGGTCGGGCACATCCGCCTCGGACGGGACCTGATCCGGTAGGGCGAATCCCCGCCTCCAGGACTGACCGCGTAGGCCGTGGTCGGGGTGGTTTGCCGCTCCTACTGTCCAACTGTTGCCCCGCCGAGAACTTGACGCCCGGGAGGCGTGATGGCCAAGGCAGTTGGGATCGACCTCGGAACGACGAACTCGGTGATCGCGACCGTGGAGGGCGGGCAGCCGACCGTCATCCCGAATGCTGAAGGGTCGCGGACCACGCCGTCCGTGGTCGCCTTCACTGATCAAGGTGAACGGCTGGTCGGCCAGCTGGCGCGACGCCAGGCGATCCTGAACCCGAAGGGGACCATCTACTCGGCGAAGCGGTTCATCGGTCGGCGGCACGATGAGGTCACCAGCGAGATGACAGCCGTGTCGTTCGATGTCGTGCCCGGGCCGGATGGCGCCGTCCGCTTCAGCATCAAGGGCAAGCAGTACGCACCGGAGGAGATCTCCGCGCAGGTGCTGCGCAAGCTGGTCGACGATGCGTCGAAGTTCCTCGGCGAGAAAGTCACCGAAGCCGTCATCACGGTGCCGGCGTACTTCAACGACGCACAGCGCCAGGCGACCAAGAACGCAGGGAAGATTGCCGGCATCGAAGTCCTCCGCATCATCAACGAGCCAACTGCGGCGGCGCTGGCCTACGGGCTGGACAAGCGCAACAACGAGACAGTGCTGGTCTTCGATCTTGGCGGCGGCACCTTTGACGTCAGCCTGCTCGACATCGGCGACGGTGTCGTCGAGGTTCGGTCAACCGCCGGAGACACCCACCTGGGCGGCGACGACTTCGACCGACGCATCGTCGACCACCTCGCCGACGAGTTTCAGCGGCAGGAGGGCATTGACCTGCGAAGTGACCCGCAGGCTCTTCAGCGGCTGTTCGAGGCTGCGGAGAAGGCCAAGGTCGAGCTGTCCTCGGTCACCCAGACCACGATCAGCCTGCCGTTCATCACCGCTGACGCCAACGGGCCCAAGCACCTCAACACCACGCTCATGCGGTCGAAGTTCGACCAGCTCACCGCCGACCTCGTCGAACGCACCCGTGGTCCGGTCGAGCAGGCGATGGCAGACGCCAAACTCACCGCGGATGACATCGACGAGGTCATCCTGGTGGGCGGCTCCACCCGCATTCCGGCTGTGCAGAACCTCGTGCGACGGTTGACCGGCGGCAAAGACCCCAACATGACGGTCAATCCCGACGAGGTCGTTGCGCTCGGCGCGGCGTTGCAGGCTGCGGTCATCAAGGGCGAGCTCCGTGACGTGCTACTCCTCGACGTCACCCCGCTGTCCCTGGGCGTGGAGACTCTCGGCGGGCTGATGACGAAGGTCATCGAACGGAACACCACGATCCCGGCCCGCCGGACCGAGGTGTTCTCCACTGCCGAGGACAACCAGTCCGCCGTCGACATCGTCATCCTGCAAGGCGAACGCGAACGGGCTGCGGACAACCGGGTGCTCGGCAGGTTCCGGTTGGAGAACATCCGCCCGGCCCCGCGCGGGGTCCCGCAGGTCGAAGTCACGTTCGACATTGACGCTAACGGCATCCTCAACGTGTCCGCACGCGACAAGGACACTGGCACCGAGCAGCGCATCACCATTAGCGAGACCTCCAACCTCGACAAGGCCGAGGTTGATCGCATGATCGCCGACGCCGAGCAGCACCGGGCCGAGGACGTTCGGCTCCGCGAGTTGGTTGACGCGCGCAACGCGCTCGACGCAGCGGCTTACCAGGTGGAGCGCCAGCTCGCCGATCTCGGGGACACCGTGCCTACGCACGAGAAGGCCCGGGCCGAGATGCTCGTCGCCGACGCCCGCCAGGCCATCAAGGAGGAAGCGACGCTGGACCGGCTGCGGTCGTTGACCTCGGAGCTCCAGCAGGTCTTCCACGGCCTCGGGTCGGTGTCGGCGGCGGGAGCGAGCGCGGGCGGAGCCTCCGGCCCGACCGGCGGCGCCGACCGTGGCCAAGGCGGTGGTGACGACGACGTCATCGATGCCGAATTCACCACGGAGTGAGCCGACGATGACCGATCAGCCTGATCGGGCGCCACAGGACCACGACCGTCGCGCCGCCACCTCGACCGGGGACGAGGCGGGCGACGACCGCGGGGCGCAGGCAACCATCGATGCGCTCACGTCGCGGGTTGCCGAGCTGGAGGATCAGCTGCGCCGTACGCTCGCGGACCTCGACAACCTGCGCAAGCGGGTCGCCCGCGAGTACGAACAGCAACGGGCGGCCGAACGGGCTCGCGTCGCGGCCGCATGGCTACCGGTGGTCGACAACCTCGAACGTGCCCTCGAGCATGCCGACTCCGAGCCCGACAGCATCGTGAAGGGCATCGAGGCGGTCCGTGAGCAGGCCCTTGACGTGCTGGCGCGGCTCGGCTTCCCGCGTACTGCGGACCTGGGTGAACCCTTCGATCCGGCTCGTCACGAGGCGGTCGCCGCGGTCCCGCACTCCGGCGCAGCACCGGGCACGGTGATCCAGGTCGTACGGCCCGGGTACGGCAGCGCGGAGCATCAGCTGCGGCCGGCGGCGGTGGTGGTCGCCACCGGGGTCAATGATGGCTGACCAGCGTGACTTCTACGAGCTGCTCGGTGTGCCGCGCACCGCGAGCCAGGAGGAGATCCAACGCGCGTACCGCAAGCTTGCTCGCCAACACCACCCGGATGTCAACAAGGAACCGGGTTCGGATGAACGGTTCAAGGAAATCTCCGAGGCGTACGACGTGCTGTCCGACCCGGAGACGCGGCGACGGTACGACGCGTTCGGCCCGGACTTCCGCCAGGTGCCCGAGGGCGTGGATCCGCAGACGTGGGCGCGGGCCCGTGCCGGAGCAGGTGCCGGACGACCAGGTGCCGGGCGAGCCGCGGCCGGCGCGGCGGGTGGCGGAGGCGAGCAAGGGGTGTGGTTCAGCACCGACGGCGGCGATGTCGACCTGGAAGATCTGCTCGGTGGCTTCTTCAGCGGCCGCGGGCGTCGCGGCTGGGGATCGGTCCCGGGGGCAGACCAGGAGGCCGTGCTGCCGCTGACCGTCGAGGAGGCATACCGCGGCGGTCGCCGCTCGATCACGCTGGAGGGTCCGAGCGGGCCGCAGACATTCACCGTCACCATTCCCCCGGGTGTGACCGACGGGCAGCGGATTCGGCTGAGTGGGCAGGGCGGACAAGGCAGCCAGGGGGCGCCGCGGGGAGACCTGTACCTCGTCGTGCGGATCACCCCCGACCCGAAGTACCGGCTCGACGGTCGTGACATCACGGTCGAGCTGCCGGTGTCGCCATGGGAGGCGGCGCTGGGTGCGACGGTCGCTGTCGACAGTCCCGGCGGGGAGGCAAAGGTGAAGGTGCCGCCGGGCACCTCTAGCGGGCGGCGACTTCGACTGCGCGGCCGTGGCATGCCCAACCCGAACGGTCGGCCCGGCGACCTGTTCGCCGAAGTGCGGGTAATGGTGCCGGACCGGCTGACCGAGGAGGAGCGACGGCTGTTCGACGAGCTCGCCGCGAAGTCGGCCTTCGACCCGAGGAGCCGGCGATGAGCTACACCCTCGTCCGTACGACGACAACGCGGCGGATGGACACCGAGGCATTTGCCCGGACGACCAGCCTGCACCCCGAGCTGGTGCGCAGGCTCGTCACGCTCGGCCTGCTCGAGCCAGGCCGCGACGCGTCCGGAGCCCTCTGGTTCGGCCCCGATCAGGTCGCCGCTGCAGCACGCATCCAGCGACTGCACCTGGGGTTAGGCATCAGCTACGCATCACTCGGGCTCGTCGTGGACTTGCTCGACCGAATCGCAGAGCTCGAGTCGGCGTTGCGTCGGGCCGGGCTGAGCACACCACGTCGCATCGGAGGCTGACGCATGGACCCGAACCGACTTACCCAGAAGTCGCAGGAGGCATTGCACGACGCACAGACCGTCGCCTTGCGGTTCGGGCATACCGAGGTCGATGGAGAGCACCTCCTGTTGGCGTTGCTCGACCAGGCCGAGGGGCTGGCGCCCCGGCTGCTCAGCCAAACCGGTGCCGACGTCGACCAGCTGCGAAGCGCCGCGGAGGCCGAGCTCAGCCGGCGCCCGCGGGTGAGCGGCCCGGGTGCCGCTCCTGGACAGGTGTTCGTCACCCAACGACTGTCTCGGCTGCTTGACACTGCAGAGCGAGAGGCCACGCGGCTCAAGGACGATTACGTCTCGGTCGAGCACCTGTTGCTCGCCTTGATCGAGGAGGGTCCGGAGACCGCGGCCGGGCGCCTTTTCCGCGAGCAATCCGTGACCAGGGACAGCTTCCTGGGCGCGCTTACCGGGATTCGTGGCAACCAGCGGGTCACCTCGGCGATGCCCGAGGTTGCATACGAGGCATTGGAGAAGTACGGACGCGACCTGGTCGCCGACGCGCGGGCGGACAAGCTGGACCCGGTGATCGGCCGCGACTCCGAGATCCGTCGAGTCATTCAGATTCTGTCCCGCAAGACGAAGAACAACCCGGTGCTCATCGGTGACCCGGGTGTGGGCAAGACGGCGATCGTGGAAGGGCTAGCGCAGCGCATCATGCGCGGTGACGTTCCCGAAGGCCTCCGTGACAAGACCGTTTTCGCGTTGGACATGGGTTCCCTCGTGGCCGGCGCGAAGTACCGGGGCGAGTTCGAGGAACGACTCAAGGCCGTCCTCAACGAGGTGCGTGCCGCAGAGGGGCGCATCCTGCTCTTCATCGACGAGCTCCACACGGTCGTCGGCGCGGGCGCCGCCGAGGGCGCTATGGACGCCGGGAACATGCTCAAGCCCATGCTCGCCCGCGGTGAGCTGCACATGATCGGGGCCACGACCCTCGACGAGTACCGCAAGCACATCGAGAAGGACGCCGCGCTCGAGCGACGGTTCCAGCCAGTGCTGGTCGACGAGCCGAGCGAAGAAGACGCCATCTCGATCCTGCGCGGTCTGCGCGAAAGGCTCGAGATCTTCCACGGCGTGAAGATTCAGGACAGTGCGCTCGTCGCTGCCGTGACGCTCAGCCACCGTTACATCTCCGACCGATTCCTGCCGGACAAGGCCATAGACCTGGTCGACGAGGCCTGCGCGATGTTGCGCACCGAGATCGACTCGATGCCGGCTGAGCTCGACGAGCTCACCCGCCGGGTGACTCGCCTGGAGATCGAGGAGGCGGCTCTCGCCAAGGAGACCGATCCCGCCAGTGCTGCCCGGCTCGACGAGTTGCGCAAGGAGCTCACTGACCTGCGCGCCCAGGCGGATTCCCTGCACGCCCAGTGGGAGGCGGAGCGGCAAGCCCTGCGCAAGGTACAGGCACTGCGCAAGGAGATCGAGCAGCTTCGCCACCAGGCCGACGAGGCCGAGCGCAAGTACGACCTCAACACGGCCGCTGAGCTCCGGCACGGAAAACTGCCGGAGCTGGAGCGGCGGCTGCAGGCCGAGGAGGAGCAACTTGCCGCCAAGCAAGGCGGTCGGCGGCTGTTGCGTGAGGTCGTCACCGAGGAGGAGATTGCCGGGATCGTGTCGCGATGGACCGGGATCCCGGTCAGCCGCCTCACCGAGGGCGAGCGCGACAAGCTGCTGCGCATGGACGAGATCCTGCACGAGCGAGTCGTCGGCCAGGACGAGGCGGTCCAGTTGGTCGCCGACGCGATCATCCGCGCCCGGTCCGGCATCAAGGACCCGCGGCGCCCGATCGGGTCGTTCATCTTCCTCGGGCCCACTGGAGTGGGCAAGACGGAGCTGGCCCGTTCGCTTGCGGAGGCGTTGTTCGACACCGAGGACAACATGGTCCGCATCGACATGAGCGAATACCAGGAGCGGCACACGGTGAGCCGCCTGGTCGGTGCACCTCCTGGGTACGTCGGCTTTGAAGAGGGTGGTCAGCTCACGGAGGCGGTGCGGCGTAAGCCGTACTCGGTGGTGCTCTTTGACGAGATCGAAAAGGCGCACTCCGACGTGTTCAACACCCTGCTGCAGGTGCTCGACGACGGTCGGCTTACCGACGCGCAGGGCCGAACGGTCGACTTCCGCAACACCGTGATCATCATGACCTCGAACATCGGATCCGATCACCTCCTCGAGGGGGTCACGCCCGGCGGGGAGATCAAGCCGGAGGGGCGAGATGCGGTGATGAGTGCACTGCGTCGGCACTTCCGACCGGAGTTCCTCAACCGCGTGGACGAGATCGTTCTGTTCAAGCCGCTCACCCAGGCGGAGATCGAGCGCATCGTCGAGCTGATGCTCGAAGACCTGCGAACGCGGCTCGTGGATCGGCGAATCAGCCTGGAGATCACGGAGGACGCGCGACGCTTCATCGCCCGGCAGGGCTTCGACCCCGTGTACGGTGCGCGGCCGCTCCGGCGCTATCTGGCGCGGGAGGTCGAGACGCGCATCGGCCGTGCGCTCATCGCCGGCGAAGTGCAGGACGGCGCGACGATTCGCGTGGACCTGAGCGAAGGCGAGCTGACGGTCAGCTACAGCAACCCCGAGCCGTCGGACCAAGCCGGTTGAGGGCCGCCATGTCTGCAAAGGTCATTCGATGCCCCAACTGTGGGCGCTCCAACCGGGTACCCGCCACGGCGACCGGGCGGCCGCAGTGTGGCAACTGCCATGAGCCGCTGCCCTGGATCGCCGATGCGGGGGACGACGACTTCGCCGACGTCGCCGAGGCCAGTTCCGTCCCGGTGCTCGTCGACTTATGGGCACCGTGGTGCGGACCGTGCCGAATGGTCAGCCCGGCGCTCGAACAAGTCGCGACCGAACGCGCCGGACAGCTGAAGCTCGTCAAGGTCAACGTCGACGATTCCCCGAAGATCTCCGACCGGTTCTCCGTTCGGGCGATCCCGACACTGTTAGTGATGCGGCACGGCGCGGTGATCGCCCAACAGGTGGGTGCGATGCCGGTGACCGCGCTGCGCGATTGGGTCGATCGGGCACTCGCCACCACGGGGACGAAGGCCTGACATGCCCGTCTTGGTCGACCCCCATGTGAGCTTCATCCGCCCCGTGGTGCCGCGCAGTCGCGGTTGCGAGGAATGCCTGCAGCTGGGCACGCCTTGGGTGCACCTTCGGCTGTGCCTTACCTGCGGCCACGTGGGTTGCTGCGACTCCTCGCCGATGCGACATGCGCGTGCCCACGCGTTTGCCCAGGGTCACCCCATCGTCTCCTCACTTGAGCCTGGCGAGGACTGGAGCTGGTGCTACTTCGACGAGGCGTACGTGTAGGGACCGCAGTGACCAGTTCGGGAGCAAAACCTCTCGCCGAGACGCCGGACCTCGACGATGCCTTTCCGCGTCTGACAGATCTGCAGATAAGGGCACTCGCGGCGGTTGGGTCGACGCGAGCGACGGCTGCCGGCGAGATTCTTTTCCGTTCGGGTGATGTGGACTGCGACTTCTTCGTCGTGTGTGGCGGCACGATCGCGTTGGTCGACGACACGGACGGCCAGGTTGTCGGAGTCCACGGCCGTGGCCGGTTCCTCGGCTCGATCGCGCAACTGACTGGCGGCCCGATGTTCCTTACGGCAGTCGTGCAGCAGCCTGGCGAGGTACTCGCTGTCCCCATGCCGAAGCTTCGCGAGATCGTCACGAGCGACCCCGCCCTCGCCGACGTGATCCTGCGCGCATTCCTGGTGCGCAGGTCACTGCTCATCGGACTCGGCGCGGGGCTTCGCATCCTCGGGTCGCGCTTCTCACCTGACACGCGTCGGCTGCGCGAGTTCGCTGCGCGCAACCGGCTGCCGCACCGCTGGATCGACCTGGAGGAGGACTCGGAGGCCGAGAGCCTGCTCACTGAGCTGGGCGTGCCCACATCGGAAACACCCGTCGTCATCTGGCGAGGACGCGAGGTCTTGCGGAACCCCTCGAACGCTGAGCTGGCCCGTGTCATCGGCCTGCCGGCGCGGCCGATGCCAAAAGACGTCACCGACTTCATCGTCGTTGGTGCCGGTCCGGCCGGGCTGGGCGCGGCGGTCTACGCGTCCTCCGAAGGCCTCGGCACCATGCTGGTCGACGCCGTCGCCACCGGCGGCCAAGCCGCCACGTCGCCGCGGATCGAGAACTACCTCGGCTTCCCGTCGGGCATCTCCGGTGCAGAGCTCGCCGACCGGGCGGTCATCCAGGCCCAGAAGTTCGGAGTGCAGCTCAGCGTGCCGGTCCGAGCCGTTGGCCTGCAGCTTGTCGACGGACTGCATCGCGTCAGCTTCGACGACGGCAGCAGCGTCACCGGCCGCACTCTGCTCGTGGCCACCGGGGTGCGCTATCGCAAGCTCGACGTCCCAGATCTCGACAGGTTCGAGGGCACGAACGTCTACTACGCCGCAACAGAGTCGGAGGCACAGCAATGCCGACTCGATCCGGTGGCGGTGGTCGGCGGCGGCAACGCTGCCGGGCAAGCCGCGCTCTTCCTGGCCAAGCACACGCCGCGCGTCTTGTTGCTGATCCGTGGCGGCAACCTCACCGACCGGATGTCGCGCTATCTGGCCGACCGCATCGAGCGCACCCGCAACGTCGAGGTCTTCGTCAATACAGAAGTCCGCGAGCTCGTCGGGCGTGACAGCCTCGAGGCACTTGTGGTGGAGGACAACCAGACGGGGCGGCAGCGCCGGCTCGAGGCACGCGCGTTGTTCGTGTTCATCGGCGCGGCACCGCACACCGGCTGGCTGAAGGAACAAGTCGTTCTGGACGCGCAGGGCTTCGTCGTGACGGGCAACGCCGTTGCGACCAGCAACGCCCACCAGGAGCTGTGGCGCAACGTCGGGCGAGTTCCGCTCGTGCTCGAAACCAGCCGGCCCGGCGTGTTCGCCGCCGGGGACGTCCGCAGCGGATCGGTGAAGCGCGTCGCCGCCGCAGTTGGGGAGGGGGCAATGGCCAGCCGTCTCGTTCACGACCATCTGGCCTTGCCGATCAACACGATGGGAGCAGAGCAGTCCGAACATGACTAGCCCAACAGTCACCTTGAATGCCCAGCCGCTTGTCTTGCGTCCGAACCGGTGGCAAGCCGAGCACGCGTACCGTTACGTGGGCACTTGGCTCGCCGACATTCGCGATCATCTGCAGCGGAGAGTCGGCCAGGACCCACCCACTGTGGTCATCGATCTGTCCGAGGCATACCGGCTGGACTTTGCCGCCATCGGTCTGCTGTTCGAGAAGCTCGCCCGGCTCGGAGCCCGCACGCACGTCACGGGCGCCGCGCCGCACCTGGTCGTGAGCCTGCAGACCGTGACCCAGCTGCCGACCCTCCGCGGCGCGGACATCACCATCGACGAACCCCGTCCACCCGCGACGGGGGCGCTCGCAACCCAGCCGCAGCCGCTGACTGTCAACGTCCCCGGCGATCTGCTGATGCTTCTCCGGGTTCGCGCTCGGCGGTGGCAAGCCACGCCTGACGAGATTGTCGCGTCGGCACTGCGGAGCTACCTCAGCCGTTCGATCACATAGGGCCGCCCGATCCCGTTGATCATGGACTAGCTGACCACCAGAGCGCGGGCTGGTGGTGTCCTTCTCCATGATCGACACCAGGTGCCGGCAGGTAATGTTGTGGCCAGGCTGATTGACGCAGACGTACCCTCGAAAAGTGGATCACCCCGACGGCGTTGTCGTTCTGGTCTAGGTTCTACCTCTCCCCATGAGCGTTGAGCCCGTCGACATCGCCTGGCTGCTGCTGTGCGCGGCGCTCGTGCTGTTCATGCAAGCCGGCTTCACTGCGGTGGAGAGCGGACTGGTTCGTTCGAAGAACTCGATCAACGTCGCGATCAAGAACTTCGCCAACCTCCTGATCGTCGTTGCCCTCTTTTGGCTGTTTGGCTTCGGGCTGATGTTCGGCAGGAGCGCAGATGGACTGGTGGGCGACGCACAGTTCCTGTTCGATAGCGACAGCGCTTTTCTCACCGCCTTTTTCGTCTTCCAGCTCGGGTTCATCGCCACCGCGACGACGCTGATGTCGGGAGCGGTGGCCGAGCGCATGCGCTTCGGCGGCTACATCGTCCTGGCGACGTTCGTCGCGGCGTTCACCTACCCGATCTTCGGACACTGGGTCTGGGGGAGCGCCAGCATCCTCGGCGAGAGCGGGTCGGACGGTTGGCTCAAAGAGCTCGGCTTCGTCGACTTCGCCGGGTCCACGGTCGTGCACTCTGTCGGCGGCTGGGTGGCGCTCGCCGCGATCATCATCCTCGGGCCGAGACTCGGGCGTTTCGGCCCCGACGCTGTGCCCATCCGTGGCCACGATCTGCCGGTCACCACGTTCGGGGTGTTCGTGCTGTGGCTCGGCTGGTTCGGCTTCAACGGCGGGAGCACACTGGGGCTCACCCCAGATGTGCCCGCAATCATCCTGAACACGACGTTGGCCGCGGCGTTCGGCGGCCTGGTCGGCATGACCCTGTCGTGGCGGCTCGACCCGCGACCCGATGTCGTTGCGATCATGAACTCGGCGCTCGCCGGACTCGTGGCGATCACGGCGTCGGCCAACATCACGAGCCCCTGGAAGGCCGCCATCATCGGTGGAGTCGCCGCGGGCGTGATGCGGCTTGCCACGCTCCTGCTTGAGCGGTTGCGTGTGGACGACGCCGTCGGTGCCGTCCCCGTCCACCTGGCGGCAGGCATCTGGGGCACGCTCGCGGTCGCTCTGCTCGGGGATGTCGCGCGGTTCCCAGTTGCGACGAGCCGAGTCGGCCAGATCGGCATCCAACTCGTCGGCATCGGGGTCTGCTTCGTCTGGGCGTTCGGCCTCGGCTTTGCCTTCTTGTGGTTTGTCAATCGCCGGTACCGGTTGCGCATCGACGCCGCCGGGGAGATAGCCGGGCTCAACATCGCCGAGCATGGGGCCAGCACCGAGATCGCAGACCTGCTCACAGACATGGACGCACAACGGCGCAGCGGTGACTTCGGGAACCCGATTCGTTCCGAGCCCAACACCGAGGTCGGCCAGATCGCGGCCGAGTACAACCGAGTCCTGGCGACCATCGGGCGTCAAACCGACTCGCTGCAGCTGCTGCGACGCACGGCAGCCGCTGCGAACGAGTCGGCCACGGTCGAGCAGGCCCTCACCGTGGCGCTCGACGAGGTGTGCAGATACACCGGCTGGCCCATCGGGCACGCCTTGCTGACGAGCAGGGACGATCCCGGTTGGCTCGTCTCGTCCGGCATCGTCCGCGTGAGCGACGTCAAGCGATACGCGGCCTTCCGTGATGCCTCCGAGCGCGAGCGGGTCTTGATCGGCCAGGGACTTGCCGGGGTCGCGCTCGAGGCGCGCAAGCCGGTCGTGGCCTTGAGCAGCGACCTCATAGGCCAACCCCCCGAGTCGGTCACGCTGACCGTCGTGTCTCTGGAGACCCCCGCCAGCTATGGCTCCGCGTCAGTCGTAGCTCCCCTTGGAGGTCCGCGCGGAAGCAGAACGGATGAGTGGCTGAAGCTGGGCCTTCGCGCCGGGGTCGCCGTCCCGATCATGGCAGGCAGCGACGTGGTGGGCGTGCTGGAGTTCTTTTCGGGCGAGCCCGTACGGCCTGACCCGGAGCTGCTGGAGCTGCTGCTCAGCGTCGGCACGCAGCTGGGGCGAGTCGTGGAGCGGCAGAGATCCGAGGAGGCACGGCTGCGCGTGATGATCGACAACATGCCGGCCAGCGTCTATCTGCGAGACATCGGCGGAAGATACGTCTTGGTCAATCGACAGTACGAAGAGTTCTGGGGCCTGCGCAATGTGGACCTCCGAGGCAAGACACTCTCTGACACCGCCGCCCAGGCGATGGCCGATCTGAAGCCTGAGGTAAACGCAGCCGTCGACCGGGAGGTCCTCACGACCGGCAGACCGCACCGACGTGAGGAGCACATCACCCGGCTGGGACGCGAGCACGTGCTCGCCGACGTTCGGTTTCCCGTCTTCGACGGTTCTGGCCGGGCTGTCGCCGTTGCGGGCATCGACATCGACATCACGGCTCAAAAGCGCAACGAGGCCGAGCTGGCGGAGCTGCTTCGTCGTGTGGAGATGGCACGTGACGCAGCGATGGAAGCCGGTACGGCGAAGAGTCGCTTTCTGGCGAACATGAGCCACGAGCTGCGCACACCGTTGAACGCGATCATCGGTTTCTCCAGGCTCGTGTCGCGCAACGCCCAAGGTCTGCCCGACAAGCAGGTCGCGAACGTCTCGAAGATTCTCGTGAGCGCCGAGACCCTTCTAGGTCTGATCGACGAGATCCTCGATCTGTCGCGCATCGAGGCCGGTGAGGTCAGCCTCGATGTCACCGAGGTTGACGTCGAGGATGTTGTGCGAGAGGTCGCAGACTCGTTGGAGCCGCTCGTCGATCGTCCGCATGTACGGCTCGTCATCGAAGCCGATCGAAGCCTGCCCAAGGCCATCACGGACCGCGAGAAGCTCAGGCAGATCATGCTCAACCTGCTCAGCAACGCCATCAAGTACACCGACGAGGGAACGATCAGGGTGCACGTCGAGGCTATCGATGGCCGGCTTCGGATCGGTGTGTCTGATACCGGAGTCGGAGTCCCGCCGGAGGAGATCGGCCGGATCTTCGACGAGTTCCATCGGGCCGCGTCAACGAGCTCGCGGCGGCGTCAGGGGACCGGCCTCGGCCTGACCATCTCGCGGCGGCTCGCACGAGCGCTCGGCGGCGATATCGGTGTCGAGAGTCGCCTCGGCGTCGGATCGACGTTCGAGCTCGACCTCCCCCTGCATCATGTAGGGGCAGGAGCAGCAGAGTGACCGGATCAGTCGACCCCACGGGGGCTTGGCGGGCGAGGATTCTGATCGTCGACGACGAGCCGCTCAACGTCGACTACCTCGAGCAGGAGCTGGACTCACACGGTTTCGTCACCCAGACGGCCGCCAACGGGCTGGAGGCGCTGGAACGGGTGGCCGCCGATCCCCCGGATCTCGTCCTGATGGACGTGATGATGCCGGAGATGGATGGCATCACGGCGCTCCGGATCCTGAAGGGCGACCCGGAAACAAAGTGGATCCCTGTCGTGGTCATGACGGCGCTCAACTCCATCGACGATCGGGTGCGTGGGATCGAGGCCGGCGCCGACGACTTCCTGTCGAAGCCCGTCGACGACCGGGAGCTGCTGGCACGGATCAGGACCGCGCTCAATGTCAAGCGCGCCATCGACGAAACCGTGGGCGAGCTGCGCAGCAGCACCACCCATCTCGAGCGATACGGCCGTCAGGAGAGGGACGTCGCGGTGCTCGCGGTGGCATGGCACCTCACCGATCCCAGTCTCCCCGAAGCGGCGGTCAGCTTCGTCGGGCGCGGGCCTCGGGATGCGTCGGCGGCGCGCATCCGCGCGCTCGGAGGCACACCTACCGAGAACCCCGGCGACGTGCTCATTGCAGTGTTCGAGGGGGCGGACGCCGCCAGCCGATCGACTGCGGCCGTCGAGGCGGCGCTTGCCATCATCGAGGAGAGCCCTGCTGACGCGCCGCCGGGGGCCGCTGCACCACTGACGGCACAGGTCGCGATCACTGGCGGACGCGCGCACATCGGCTCGACCCGCATCAGCCGGGCAGGGGCGCCGCGATGGGTCTACGCGGCTGAGGGGGAACCGATCGCCCGAGCCCTCGCCTTGGTGCGGGAGGGCTCTGCAGACTTGCGCGTGACAAGCGACGTAGCTTCGGCGGTCAACGCCGTCTTCACCCTCGCGCCGTTGGGTGATGAGACATACAGGGTCGTCGCTGCGCAGACCGAGCCGGGCGATGCGGCTCAGGCAGGCCCCGACAGCAGTCGCCAGATCCGGTCCATCCTCGTGACTCGCATCGTCGGCTCCACAAAGACGGCCGAGCGCCTCGGCGACCGCGCCTGGGGCGAGCTCGTGCTGGCGCACGAACGAGCCGTCAGGGAACAGCTGGTGCTCTTCGGTGGCGAGGAGATCGACGCGCCCGGAGATGGCTTCCTGCTGTCCTTCGACAGTCCGGCGCGCGCGGTGCGCTGCGCGCTCGCGTCCGTGGAGCGCGTCGGCTCGCTCGGGCTGACGATCCGTGCCGGCATCCACACCGGCGAGGTCGAGTACCTCGGGGGCCGGATGCGCGGGATCGCCGTGCTCGTCGCAGACCGCATCGCCGCGCGAGCGGCCGCCGGAGAAGTGCTCGTCAGCGCGACCACCCGCGAGCTCGCTGCCGGCGCGGGGCTGGTCTTCGCCGATCGTGGCGACCATGCACTGCCGGGTGCCGCAGAACCCCGACGACTGTTTGCCGTTGAGGACACAAGTCTCCCGGCCGCCGCCGGGGCAGGCATGCAGCCGATTCCACGAAGCACCGCCGAGGACGGGGCGATCGAATACCCGGCAGGACTGACCGCACGCGAGGTCGACGTGCTCCGGCTGGTGGCGATGGGAATGTCGGACGCGGAGGTCGCCACTCGCCTATTCCTCAGCGTCCGCACTGTGAACGCCCATCTGCGATCGGTCTACCGCAAGGTGGGTGTGCGTTCGCGTGCCGCCGCGGGTCGGTTCGCCGAGGAGAACGGCCTGCTCTGACAAGGCGTCATTGACGACACCTTGACGGACCGTCCTAGGCAAGGCGAGTCGGCGGATCTGCCGATGTGGGTGGGCTATTGCGCTCGTACGGTCGACTGAGTGTTGTCCATCGCTACTCCTCGGCCCGTCAGCGTCGCTGCGACCGGGCTATTCATCACCATTACCTCTGCCGTCTTCTACTCGACGCTCGGTGTGCTGACGCAGCTTGCGTACGCGCAGGGTGCGACCGTGGGCACCGTGTTATCCGGGCGGTTCATCGTCTCCGCTGCCGTTCTGTGGCCGCTTGTCTGGGTCATCAGCTCGCGACGGCCCACTGGCCGACAGGTCGCTGCTGGTCTCGCTCTCGGTGCCGGATTCAGCGCACACGCCTGGCTGTTCTCCGCCTCCCTTGCTCGGCTCGACGCCGGCCTCGTGGACCTGCTGGTCTTCACCTACCCCGCACTGGTCACGCTGGGGGCCGTCATGCTCGGCCGGGATCGCTGGAGCATGCGACGCGCCCTCGCCTTGGGCTCGGCAGCTGCAGGCTCCGCACTCGTCCTCGCCGGCGGCCTCGGCAGCATCGACCCGCTCGGTGCAGCGCTCGCGCTTGGCGCAGCGGTCGCGTACGCCGCGTACATCATGATCTCTGCGGGAGAGGTCGAACGCACGGAGCCGTTCTTGCTGACGGCGCTCGTCGCGACAGGTGCGGCAGCCACCCTTACGGTGGCTGGGATCGTCCAGAACGACTTGTCGACCCACATCAGCCTGCAAGGCGTCGGCTTCATCGCCCTCGTCGGGCTCGCGGGCGTGGCCGGGATGAGCACGTTCGTGTTCGGAATCAGCAGACTTGGCCCGTCGCGAGCCAGCATTGTCTCGGCAGTGCAACCGGCCTTGACTCCCGTGCTCGCGTTTGCGGTGTTCGGTGACCGCCTTGGTGCGGCACAGGTGCTCGGCGCTGTTCTGGTCGTCGCGGGCGTCGTCGTCCTCGAGGCGCGCCGCGTCCCGTCCCGTACACGCTCGCCGTTGTCATGGTTGCCACGTCAGGAACGCTGGACGCTTCGACAGCTCGCCAGCACCAGACGGGTGCCGTCCGGTACGCGGCTGCTACGCCATGGGGCCCCGGCCGACGGGTTCTTCCTGATCGTGCGCGGCCGTGCAACGGTGATCTGCGACGAGCGCAGGGTCGATCTGGGACCCGGCCAGTTCTTCGGGGAGATCGCGTTGCTGGAAGACGTGCCGCGAACAGCATCTGTCGTCGCCTCCACAGACCTGACCTTGAAGGTGATTGCGAAGCGCGACTTCGCAAGTGCGATGCGGGAGCTCCCCACACTGGCGCGCAATGTTCGGGATGTTGCGCAGGAGCGGCTAGCCACACAAGGGCAGCCGGCACGGGCAGCCCTCGCCGGCTAGGCGGCGTCCGGCAGCATCCACGCCGGCATGTTGAACCAGTGCCGATCCACGCACCGCACTATGACGTGCTCTATCGGGCCATCGGTCGACGCATGGACATCGCGCCTGGCCACCTCGGCGGGGGCGCCACACTCCGGGCAGCTGACGAGGTCCAGGCTGGCCGGCTCAGCGGGGGACGACCGCCGCGGGAATCGACGATAGGGACGATCCGAACGGTCCATGGCGCACCTCCTCTCGGTACGTACTTCGGTGTGCTTTCGTGCGCGGCCTAGGCCGGAAATGGAACTGGAGTGGACACCAAGTCGACGGGGGACGTCGGTGTCCACTCCAGGCTTCGGGACCGGCGCGATGCCGGTGCCGTGCGGGAGAAGGTCAGGCAGGGCGGGGTGCCCGTGGCCAGTACGAGCGGCGAGTCCGCCCGCGCCAGCCATCGCGCCCTTTCCCTGCCGAGCGCTCTTTGAGGATCCGGAAGTCGGCTTCTCGGAGCAGGAGCTCACGGGTGCCGTGGTTGAGCTTTGTCGGCTTGTTCCACATGGGGGCTTCCTCCAGGAAGGCGGCCAGGATCTTCGGAATGGTCGGTTCAGTGCCGTGGGGCCATGGGGTAGCCCCGGACCCGGGGGATTCGGTTGCTGTCGAGGTCCAAGTCGCGTAGGTCAGGCGAGATCGACGAGGCGGCGCGCAACGCGCGGTTGATCCGGCGGAGGAAGCGGGCGACCGACCACCGTCGGCCGGTCGACACCGCTACCTGCGCCGCGAGCCGGTGGCGGTCCGCCTCCCGCACCAGCTCACGTCGTCGCTCTTCCAGCAACAGTTGGTTGACGTAGTTGAAACTCATGGAACTTCTCTCCTGGGCAAAGACCGATCACTCGGTCGCGCGCACAGCTGTGCGCCTGCTCCCAGCGTGAGCGCCGAGCCGTCGCGGCGAATCGGCAGTGCTGCCTAGTCCGCGCTCCAGGTTGCCTACTTAGGCGCGTGCTGACGGCGTACAGGCAGCGCGCGGCCTGAGCGCGGAAGGCAGCGGCTAGCCCGGGTCGGCCGCTGGTCAGGATGAAGTCGCCCTCGGGGTCAGGTCCCCGCGGCTACCTGACGAGCGCACCAGGCGTACAAGGCGTCGTACACGAAGGTGGCGCGTTCGAGGAGGCGTTGGTCGTCATCCTCGACGTCGAGGCCGCCGAGACCGATCGCCAGCAGCCCGGCCCCGGCGGGATCCGAGTCCAGATCGGCCTTGATGTCGGCGGCGTGGACGATCCTGGCGAGTCGCACCAGCGCTGGGTCGTCTTCGAGGCCGTACTCGTCGATGAGCACTTCGAACGTGCATGAGCCGTTGCGGTGGTCGAAAAACGCACCGGGCGCGTCGAAGCTGCGGGCGTTCTCGGCCTCGGCGACGGCGAGCACGTCGGCGGCGGGGACGTACAGGATCTCTGCCTCGGTGTCGATGAACCGCCGGATGAGCCATGGGCAGGCGATGCGGTCGGTCTTTGGACGAGCTCGAGTAACCCACTTCATTGTTCTCCTACTGTCGGGTCGGTCGTTGCGATCGCCTCGGCGACATAGCCGCCGATGACGTCGTAGCGCGTGATGGGCCGAAACTGCACTGCTTCATGGGTGGCTGACGCCGTGAGGCGGTCCCTATCGGGGGTGTCGATCCAGGCGTCGAACGAGTCGTGGTCCGGCCATGCGGTGATCACGACGTGCTCCAGCTGTTCATCGTGGGTGTCAGGTTGCAGCACCCCGGCCGGGTTCTGCCGCGACGAGCGGGCGAGAACGAGCTCGCAGAGGATCCCGTGCCGACGCCGCAGTTCGGCGTTGTCAGCGATCCACGCCAGGAACTGCTGCCGCTGGTCGGCGGGTATTCGTACCGTGCGCAGACAGAGGATCACCATGCGCCTCCTCGAGGGTCGTACGGGTGCCAAGCGGGACTCGCCGGAACCACGACCACAGCAGAAGGTCATAGGCCGTCTTGGTCGCGCCGGCGACGAGCAGTGGTACGCCGAGCCCGACCTGCATCAGGGCGCCGCCGACCATCGGCGCGATCGGCCGTACGGCATAGCGGGCGGTGGCCGTGTAGGCCGCGGCGGCCACCCGCTCGTCAGGGTCGACCAGCTCCGTCACGTACGCCTGTCGTGTCGGGACGTCCATCTGCGACAAGGCGAACCGCGTCAGGACGAGGGCGACTGCGGATGCCGCGTTGGGTGCGAAGGCGAGGGCGGCGAGGAGCAGGTTGGACGGGAGGTGCGTGAAGACCATCGTGTTCAAAAGCCCGAAGCGCGCGGCCAGTCGCGTCGCGGCTAGGAACGAGCCGGCCTGCAGGAACCCCACAACGAAGAAGACGACACTGAGCTCGTCCGGCGCCAGGCCGAACTTCGTGGCCAGGAAGAACACGAGGAAGCTCTGCACGACGAAGCCGCCGCCAAAGCTGTCGAGCGCGAAGAGACCCGCGAGGCGCAGGACGACGGGCCGCGATCGCCGAAGCGGCCCAGTTGCTACCTCCGAGTCGTGCGGCGCTTCGACACTGCTTGAAAGCGAGCTCGCAATCAGGGCGCCGAGGAACCCGACGGGCACCAGGAGCAGGAAGAAACGATGGTCACTGGGTACGCCAAACCCAGCCGCCCGCAACATGCCGGGCCCGCCCGCAGCGAGCGCGCCGAACGACCCGGCGATCGTTGCCACCGCGTTGTAGACACCGAACGCCCGGGTCCGACTACGATTGATCCACCGTCTCGGGGAGCATCGCTTGCTCGAGCGAGGTGAAGGGCCCCGACTCGACGACCTCGGTCGACAGCGTCCCGATCAGCGCAACAATTGCTAGCACGACGAAGTTGGTCGTCAGGCCAAAGGCGAGACCTGCCAGCGCGAGACCGACGAATAGCAACGCATACATCCGGCGGCGGCCCACCTGCTCGGCGTAGCGACCGACGATGAACGACAACACAGCCGTGCCGGCGAGGATGGCTGCGAGCAGGACGCCGACCTCTGTCGTGGACCAGCCGCTCGCTGCCAGGGTGACCCCTAGCAGCACGGACGCGAACCCGTAGACCAGCGCCCGCAGCGCTTGCGCTGCGAGGATCAGCTGGCCGTCCCGGCTCACGCTGGGTCGCGCCCCAGCATCAGAGCGCGCCGTCGGTGCTGGTACAAACCGTCGAAGATGGCCGCCGACACCGTGACCATCTCTTCGTCAGGAAGCACCATGGACAGGCCGCGGCACACGACGTCGAGACCAGGCGCCTCCGGGGCGAGGTAGCGATCGTCGGCGAGGTCAGCCTCGTGCACCATGCGAGCGATGTCCCAAAGGACCGGGTCATCGAGCTGGTAGTGGAGCAGCATCGTCTCGAAGGTGCAGTCGCCATCGTGGTGGGAGAGCTGCACGCCACGCATGTCGAACGGCGTTGTGTCCGCAGAGACGTCATCGGGGTCATCGACAAAGTCGAACTCGGCGTCGCGATCGACGAACCGACGGATCAGCCAGGCGCAGGCCGCCCGGTCGACATGGACTCCTGCACGCGTCGCCCACCTCACCGGCCCACTCCCTCCAGGTCTGCCTCGAGCCGCTGCACTGCGGCATGCGCCTTGTCCCGCTCGGCCGGCGGGAAGAAGTCGCGCCGACGGATCCGCTCGAGCTCGCGGCGGAGTCGAGCAAGCGTCCGTCGATCGATGCCATCCCCCTGTGCCGCGGCCTCTGCATCCGAGAGAACCGCCCGGTATTCGGCAGCGATGGCGTCTGCCATGCGTGACGCGAGCAGACGCTCTTCGCTGGCCGATCCTGGCCGGCCCAACCACACCGTCGCCTCGCCGCCAGCCTCGAGGACCTCGTCGGCAAGCCACTCGAGCTGTTCCTTGGTGTTGGCGTCGGCAGGAAGCGCCACGAGCCCGTCCACCAGCTGCACGACACCCAGGCGGCGCAGCTTGCGCCACAGGGCGATGCGAGGTGTCGACGGCTCCCGAGGCAGCCGGTAGGCGAGGAGTATCCAATCAATCCGCGGCTCCATGGCTGGTGAGCATAGTGAAACCGCGGTTACATGACAAGCGCTGAGTTGCTCAACCAGCCCGAGACGGCGACCAGACTCTCCGCTCCTGCGCCTCGGCGCGACATAAGGTCTGGCCATGCGGACTGTTGGCAATGTCCTTGTGGCTCGTTCTCGCGGGCTGGTGGCTCGCCCTCGGTTATGTGATCGCCGGCATCATCTCGTTCATCCTCATCATCACGATCCCGTTCGGGATCGCGTCGTTTCGATTGGCCAGCTTTGTCGTCTGGCCCTTCGGACGCACGACCGTCTTCCGCCGCGACGCCGGAGTCTGGTCGCTGATCGGCAACGTCATCTGGTTGGTCGTCGTGGGGTGGGAGCTCGCGCTGGCGCATCTGCTGGCCGGCCTGCTGTTGTGCATCACCATCATCGGCATCCCATTCGGCATTGCCTGCTGGAAGATGCTCCCGCTCGCGCTGTTCCCGCTCGGTCAGGAGATCGTGCCGGTCCAGTCCGTGTCAGGAGATCCGTACGCCATCCCGAGCTAGATGTCCCCGCGACGCTCGAGCCAGCGCAAGGCGAAGAAACCCCAGATCGGCGGCAGGTAGAACGTCGCCAACCGGTAGGCCATGACGGCCGCGAACGCCGTCTCTTCCGGCACCCCCGCAGCGACAAGCCCGAGCGTGAGGCCGCCCTCGACAACGCCGATGCCACCGGGAATCGGAAGCAGACCGGACAGCAGCGAGACGGCCATGTTGATCAGCAGCAGCTCGGCGAAGCCGACGTGATAGCCGAAGGCCGCCACCATGGTTCCCAGCGAGAGCGCAAAGAGGATCTCTGCTCCGAGACTTCCTCCGAGCAGGAGGCCGATGCGGCGGGGGGACCTGATGCCGCGAACAGCGTCGATGGCATCACGGATAGCCCCACCGATCCAAGCAAGAATCGCCCGTCGCCAACGCGGCACGATCGCGAGCACTATCAACGCCACGACCGAGAGCGCGATGACGATCAGCACCAGCTGTACGAGCCCTCCCGGCTCGGCGTCGTCCAGGTCTAGGTTGAGGCTGACTGATGTGAGCAGCAGCAGCCCGATCAGCAAAGTCGCCTGGACGACCAACCCGGCGAAGCCGTCGATCGCGCCTATGGCGAGCGCAGCGCCGGGAGACAACCCGTGACGCTGGAAGAAGCGGACGTTGAGGGCCACGCGACCAGCACTCGAGGGCACGGCAAGTCCGACGTAGGACTGCGCAAGCTGAAGTGCGTAGACCGTGCCGAGTGGCAGCGGTATGGGCGCCGCACCGAGCGTCGACACAGCCTGTGACAACCGCGGGAGCTGGCCGATCACAAAACCTACGAACACCAGCACCCACGACGCCGACTTGAGCTGGTCGACTAGGTCGGCGATGTCGAGTCCAGCAAACTCCGAGGCCAGCGCAAAGAACGCGAACACGAGTAGGCCCGTCTGCACGAGCGTGCCTACGGTGACGCGCCGCATCCGCCGCAGCTCGGGCAGCGCGATCCCCGAAACCACAGCCGCCTGGGATCGGAGATCATCGAGGTCTAGCCCCGCCTTACGAATGCGTTGCCGCTGCCGCGTCGTGAGTGCAGGTTCTTGAACGAACGGCAGCAGCTCGGCCAAGCCATCCGACCCGAGCGCGCCCAACGCAAAGCGCACCGCTGCCTGAGGCCCGACAGACAACGCGGTGGTGACCAGTACCTGTGCCTCGTCGGTGCGGATGTCCTCTTGGTCCCGACCGGAGTCACCGCCGCGGAAGTTGATGACTCCGACCCGATCGCCCTCGATCACGAGTTGCTTGTCGTCCAGCTCGCCGTGTGAGATCCCAGCTCTGTGCAGCCTGCCCACCGTCTCCCAGACATTGGCGACCAGCTGATCCGGCCATGGATCAGGCACCTCGGATAGTGGCTTCCCGACGCGTCGAAGCACGAGGATCGCGTCATCGTCTGCCGTCACACCGGCGGCCACAACCGGCTCAGTGAGGACGCCCTGCCTGGGCGGCCAGCAGGGTGAGGAAGGCCTCGCGTTCCACCTGCTGTCTGCGTCCGTACGCCACCGGCGACCCGGCCTCGCGATACCAGACGCTGCGCCAGGCGGTCACAAGCAGTTGTGTGTCGTACGCATCGCGCCCGTAGATCTTTACCGCCAGGTCCTCACCATGGGCGCCAACCGCGTCCACGACAAACACACCCGCGGGTTGCCGCTCGGCGACTCCGAGCGAATCCGCCTTGACACCCAGGCTCGCGAGAGCCAGTGACACGTCCGCCAGGCCGGGGCGACCCTGCGGCGAGCCGAAGGTGAGGTGCACTACGTCGGCCCCGATCGACGCGACGAGAAGCCCTGCCACCGTTGCAGACGGTGCTGCCTCCAGGGCGATGGCGGCAAATCCAGCGAGTGGCACCAGCCATCGTCCGACCCGCCGAATCGACTTTCGGAGATGCGGTCCAGCGGTCTGCAGTACGGCGCTGGGGGCCACGAGCGCGGCGGTTAGGGCCCAAGCATCGGACTCGCGCGGGGGCGAGGCCCACAGCGGAGACCAGGTGTCCTGAACGGTGTGACCGACAACCAGCGAGACCCCGAGCGACACGAGCAGCGCCAGTCCGATATCTCGCAACAGCTGCAGCCGTCGGCGGATCACTGCTGCCAGCAGCACCAGAGCCGCCGCAATGACGAAAATCTCGAGGATCAGCTGCCACAGGCCGTCGAGACTCGGGGGAAAGCTTGCGATGAAGTTGCTGAGTGCGTGCTCGAATCCTGATTGCGGCACCGCGACCAACGCGAGAAGGCAAACGGCGAGCACCGAAAGAGCCAGTCCGATGGCGTCGGTGGCTCGCCTGGACCGCGGCTCCTCAACGAGCGCCACGAACACTCGGAAGCGTCGGAGCGCGGGGCGTCCTCGAGCGCGCAGGTCGGCCATGGCAGCCGCTGTCGAGCCGAGCTCACCCATGTCAACTGTTTCGCCGCAGCACCAACGGTGTACGGGCAGCGACTAGCGCGTTCGGAGACCCGTACGGCCCCATCAACTCCCCGTTCCCGATCGCACGTGGGTCGCCCTCCGGGGCGCGCGGCCTTTCTAGGCCAGAGCCTGGGTCTTGATCGCCTGGAACTCCTCTTCCGTGATGGTGCCTTGATCGAGCAGTTCCTTCGCCTTGGCAATCGTGTCGGCGGGGCTGGCCGAGGCGACCTCGCGGATGTACTGGTCTGAACGCTGCTGCGCCGCCTTGGCCTGCTCCTCGGACCGCTCCGACATGCCAGGCCCCCGGGCAATGAGGTAGATGAGGGATGTGAGGAGTGGCAGGAAGATCAGCGCCACAATCCAGATGGCCTTGGCAACGCCGCTTGTCTTCGGGTCGCGGAAGAGATCGGTGATGATCATGAACAGGACCATCAGGTAGGCGATGAACGCGAAGCTGATGACGATGAACCAGACGATGTCCCAGAACGACATGTGACCTCCACTCGTCGGACGCTGATCATGGTAGGGCGGGCTTTGTGCGACTGCACCCGCGAAGAGCGCGTGTCGGCCCAGCGTCTTCAGAGCGGCCAGATCAGTGGTACGAGCAACACTCCGACGACCAGGTACCAGAGCATGATCGGCAGGCCCAGCTTCCAATAGTCGCCGAACGACGGCATCTGCGTCGCCGTGCACAACGAGGACGTCGCCTTTCTGCAGGGTCGCGCACGGTCACCACGCCACGAATTGCCGGTTGGTGAGCTGGCACTAAGAATCGTCACGTGCGGGCGGTACGGCCTTCGGTGGCGTTGTCCCGTGGCTGGCTCGTGCCCTTCATCGGGACGCATGAAGCTCGTGCTCCTCGGTGACGATGGCTGAGCGACACGAGAGGATTTGCGATGAGCCAGGACACCGCCCAGCGCCGTACAGCACCCGGCTCGGACTTCGACCCGATCCCCTCGCTGGCCCTCGCAACGCAGCTCGAGATAGCGGTCACTTCCTCCATACCGGACGACGCGACGGTTGTCGCCGTGCGGGTTGAAGAAGATGGAGCCGTGCCCGACGATCTCGGCCTTGGTCGAGACGACCTGAAGCAACTCGGCTTCGAGGGCGAGGTCGGCCAGATTCTCGTGGTGCCGCGAGGCGACGGGCCGATGCTGGTTGCGATCGGCAAGGGAGATGCGGACACAGTGGACGCGGCGGGCGTTCGTGACGCTGCGGCCGCGTTCGCTCGGGCGGCTGACAAACATGAGCACCTGGTCGTGCCCGTCGCCGGCCATTCCAACGTTTCCGCCGCTGCCGCGAGCCAGGCGGCCATTGAGGGCATCTTGCTCGCGCGCTACTCGTACGACCCGCTGCGGCGCAAGCCCAAACGAGCCCCCGTCACGAAGATCACGCTCGTGGCGCCGCCCGACATCTCCGACGACGTCACGGCCGGTGCGCAGCGCGGCCGCATCATGGCCACCGCGACGGCGATTGCTCGCGATCTGGCGAACAGCCCGCCCGCGCACCTCACGGCGACTCGGATGGCCGAGATCGCCACGAGGTTGGGCGCCGATGTAGGACTCGGTGTCGAGGTCTTCGACCGCGACGCACTGGTCGAGATGGGGTGCGGCGGGCTGCTCGGCGTCAACGCGGGCAGCACGGAGCCGCCACGAATGATCAAGCTCAGCTATCGGCCGGCCAACGCCAACACCGAGACGCCACACCTCGCCGTGGTGGCCAAGGGCATCATGTACGACTCCGGCGGCATCAGCCTCAAGCCGTCGGACGCAGTGCACGCGACCATGAAGAACGACATGTCAGGCGCTGGGGCGACCCTGGCGGCCATGTGGGCGCTGCCGCAGCTCGACTGCCCGACGGCGGTCACCGGCTACCTGATGTGTACGGACAACATGCCGTCGGGCAGCGCCACCAAGTTGGGTGACGTGCTGACGATCCGTGGCGGCACAACCGTCGAGGTGCTCAACACCGATGCAGAGGGCCGACTGGTGCTCGCTGATGGTCTGGTGCTGGCCACCGAGCAACAACCAGACGCGATCGTGGACATCGCCACACTCACCGGCGCCGCTCTGCGGGCGTTGGGACCCGAGATCGCTGGCGTGTTCGGCACCAACCAGGCGCTGGTCGATCAGGTGCTCGCCGCGTCGCAGAGCACCGACGAGCCGACCTGGCAGCTGCCGCTCGCCACGCGATACCGGAAGGACATCGACTCCGACGTCGCGGACATCGCCAACATGGGCGGACCCAACGGTGCCGCCATCCATGCGGCGCTGTTCCTCGCCGATTTCGTCGACGATGTGCCTTGGGCGCACATAGACATTGCCGGCCCCGCGCAGAACGACGCGGACAAGTCATGGCGAACCAAGGGGTGCACGGGTTTCGGCGCCCGTCTCCTGGCCGAGCTGGCACTCACGTTTGCCGTACCGAAGTCCTGAACCTAGCCCGTCCGGAGGGGACGACGCGATGGCCGAGACCAAGGACGTGACTACGACCCCTGGCCCCGAGGGCGAGTCAAAGTCGTTCATGCAGCGGATGCTCGACGGCATCGAGGCCGTCGGCAACAAGGTGCCGCATCCGGCGATGATCTTCGTCTACCTGATCCTCTTCGTGATTCTGCTTTCGCAGATTCTGTACATGTTCGATATCAGCGTCACATACGACGTGGCAGAACAGCCGCCGGTCGAGGTGGAGGGCGAGTACGTCGGCGGCTCGGTCGTTCCCGAGTTCCCAATCCCGCCCGAGGCCTACGAAGCTGAAGAAACCGTCATCGTCCAGGAGACGACAGCAATCGAGAGTCTCCTCACGGTGGAAGGCATCCGGTTCATCTTCACGTCATTCGTCTCGAACTTCGCGAGCTTCAGCGTGGTGGCCGTGGTGCTTGTCGCCATGATTGGGGTTGGCGTCGCTGAGGAAGCCGGGCTCATGGCGGCCCTGATTCGCAAGCTCGTCAAGGTCTCCCCCCGCCGTGCCCTGACCTTCATCATCATCCTGATCGGCGGGCTTTCCAGCGTCGCCACGGACGCCGGATACCTGATCCTGATCCCGCTCGGCGCTGCGGCGTTTCTCAGCATCGGGAAGCACCCGTTAGCGGGGTTGGCCGCGGCCTATGCGGGCGTGAGCGCAGCCTTCTCGGTCAACATCCTGATTGCACCGCTTGACGGACTGCTGACGGAGGTGACCAACGAGTCGATCCAGCTGGTCGACCCGGGCGCGACCATCGGCATCACCGCCAACCTGTGGTTCGCCATCGTCTCCACGATCCTTATGGCGCTGGTCATGACCTTCGTGACCACTCGGCTGATCGAGCCGCGCCTGGGCGCCTATGTGCCGGAGCCGCGGGAAGACCACACCGAACCGGCGGCGCTCACCGCCGGCGTCGCCGACGACGGCAGTGACGAGGTCGACGTCGTGGCCGAGTCTCGTGGTCTGCGGTTCGCCTCGTGGGGCTTGCTCGCAGCCGTCGCCGTGGTCGTGCTGGCGACTGCTCCCTCCGGGGCACCGCTCCGCAATCCGGAGACGGGGTCAATCATCGAAGACGCGCCGTTCATGGACAGCCTGATCTTCATCATCACGGTGATCTTCCTGGTGGCCGGGATCTGCTACGGCGCCGGCGCCAAGACATTGACGGGAAGCGTCGCCATCATCAACGCCATCGTGAAGACGTTCGCGTCACTGTCCGGCCTGATCTTCCTGCTGCTTCTGATCAGCCAGTTCATCGCCTACTTCAACTTCAGCAACATGCCGACGGTCGCCGCGGTCGAGATGGCCGACCTGCTCGAGCGGGCCGACATCGGCGCCATCTGGCTGCTGATCGGGTTCATCCTCGTCATCGCGATCCTGGACATCATCATCCCGGGCTCGCTGCCGAAGTGGGCGATCTTCGCGCCGATCTTCATCCCGCTGTTTCTTCGGTTGGACATTGCGCCGCAGACCGTTCTCGCCGCCTACCGCGTCGGCGACTCCCCGATGAACGTCATCACGCCACTGATGGTCTACCTGCCGTTCATCGTGATCGTCGCCCAGCGCTACAAGCGCGACGCCGGCATCGGCACGATCATCTCGCTGATGATCCCCTACACGTTCATCGTCCTTGTGACGTGGGTCATCGTCTTCGTGGCCTGGGTCTTGCTTGGCATCCCGCTCGGCCCTGGGTACCCCGTCGAAACCGGGATAGCGGCGTGAAATGAGGTCCCTGACCTACTACATCGCGGCAACCATCGACGGCTACATCGCTGGGCCGGATGGGCAGTTCGACTTGTTTCCGTTCGAAGGCGACGCCAAGGCGGCGATCCTGGCCGAGTACCCGGAGACGATGCCGTCGCATGCTCGCGAGCCGTGGGGCGTCGCGGGAGCACCGAAATATGCGGTTCGACACGGTGGTGATGGGGCGTGGCACGTACGAGCCAGGACTAGCTATCGGCGTCACCAGCCCGTACTCGCATCTTCGGCAGTACGTGTTCTCCAGCGCGCTCACCGCCACCGACCCGGACGTCCACGTCGTTTCCGAGGACCCCGTCGAATTCGTACGGAATCTCAAGCTGGAGGACGGGCTGGGCATCTGGCTGTGCGGCGGTGGCAAGCTCGCGGCGGTCCTGCGTGGCGAGATCGACGAGCTGGTCATCAAGCGGCACCCGATGGTGCTGGGTGCTGGCATACCGCTGTTTGACGGCCCCTTCGAGCCCACCCGCTTCCGCCTTGCGTCGACACAGACCTTCGATGCCGGCGTGCAGTTCGTGACCTACGTGCGGCCCCGCGACCTATGACGACGGCGCGACCGTCGGCCTGCCGAAGCCCTGGACGAACACGTTGACCGTGATCGTGCCGGCCTCGTCAAATCGGAAGGCCACTGGCATGAAACTGCTGCCGCGTACGTCGCGCTTCAGCTCGACCAGCTCGAGATGTGGTCCGCCCGGGTACTGCAACGAGGCCACATCGCCCGCCGGAATCTCCACGTTGATGCGATCTGCCGGTGGCTCGTCGCCGTCTCGGAAGACAATCGACTGCGCGTCGACGGTGCTCGCCGCGATCAGTGTGTCGTCGTTGTCCCCGCCGTTAGCGATCGTGAGGAACAAACCCGTGTTGTCGCCCTCGATGTGAAGCTCGTCATCGGGGGCCTCTATGCGTACGGCGATCAGCCGAATGTCACCAACCGTGGCGTTCACACTGTCGGGTCGGCGCGGGTTTGCCAGCCGATCCTGCTGGCTGCTGTCGTCCGCGCAGGCGGTGACCGGCAGAAGCATCAGTAGCACGAGGCTGCCCAGCAGGCCGCCTCTCCGACCTCGCATTCCCGCACCGTACACGCGACGGGTAACGGCAACCACTCGTCGCGCTGGATGATGGAGCACATGGAACACGACGAGGCAGCCGAGAACGAATACGTCTCGACTGGCCATCTCCCATCGCCTGCCCAGGTACAGCGCTGGGTCGACGATGCGTACGATCGCTTCCTATCGGTCACGTCGGGGGAGAACTCGCAGACCTACCCTGCGCTAGCGCGAGTGCCTGCCGAGCTGTTCGGCATCTGCCTGGTTGGCACTAGCGGCAGCATCTATGCCGCGGGGGATGCTGAGCACGAGTTCGCCATCATGAGCGTGGCCAAGCCATTTGTGTTCGCTCTCATCTGCCAGGTCTACGGCCCCGACGAGGTCCGAGGCAAGCTCGGAGTCAACGCGACCGGATTGCCATTCAACTCGCTCGAGGCGGTCGAGCGCAGCGGCGACGGCAGGACCAACCCGATGGTGAACTCAGGTGCCATTGCAGCCACCAGCCTCGCGGTCGGCGAGACCATGGAGGCGAAGTGGCGGTTCCTCCATGACGGCCTCTCCGGCTTCGCCGACCGCGCGTTGGCGATGGACGACGAGGTCTACAAGTCGGCGTCGGAGACCAATCATCGGAATCGCAGCATCGCGAACCTGCTCGCGAGCTATGGCCGGGTCTACGGTGACACTGCCGAGGCCCTCGAGCTCTACACCAGGGTGTGCGCCCTGGCCGTCAGTGCGACAGACCTGGCCGTGATGGGAGCCAGCATCGCCGACGGGGGCGTCAACCCGCGCAGCAAGATCCGCATTGTCGACCCTGACGTATGCCATTACGCCTCGGCCGTCATGGCGACCGCCGGCATGTACGAGACGTCGGGGGACTGGCTGTACGACGTAGGGGTGCCCGGCAAGAGCGGCATCGGCGGCGGCATCGTCACGGTTGTGCCCGGCAAGGGCGGGCTGGGGACATTCGCGCCACCGCTCGACGAGGCTGGGAACAGCGTCCGGGGTCAGTTGGCCGCGCGGTTCCTGGCCCGGCGTCTTGGGCTAAGTCTGTTCTCGTCACAACCTGAAGCCTGACGTGAGCTGCGTTCCCAGTCGTTCTGGGAACGATGCCGCTATCCGGTGTCGTCGAGGTCGAGGCGTAGTTGTTGGGCGAGTCGGTGGGCTCGGTCGATGGTGTCGGGGAGCTGGTTGCGGACCGGGCGTTGTTGGGGGTCGAGCCAGATGGGTGGGATGACCCAGGGCAGGCCGTCGGCGGAGCACGAGACCCAGCATGCCGAGCGTGCACTTCGGTGTGATGCCTGGGGCACAGCAGCAGCAGATTCGACAGGTCGGTCGGGCCGCCGAGCTGCCAGGGCATCCGGTGGTGCGCGTCGCACCAGCCCGGGAGGGCGCCGCAGCCGGGGATCAGGCAGCCGCCGTCGCGGGCGGCCAGGGCGCGGCGCTGTGCGGGGGTGGCGAGGCGGCGGGCCCGGCCGTAGTCGAGGATCTGCCCGAACGGGCCGACGGTGGCGCGTTCGAGGATGGCGTCGCAGGACAGCACCCCGAGCGCGAGCGGGGACAGGGGGCCGGTCTGCTCGCAGCGGGCCAGCCCGGCCGCGCCGGTGGGCCGCCGCAACGGCGAGCCGGTGCCGGCCGTCTTGTCCTCCGACCGGGACGCGTCGTCGGGTGCGTCGCCGTCAGTGCTCCCGCCGCCGTCGGCGGCTGCATCATCCGGCCCGGACGTGCTGTCGGGGGAGGGCTGGTCGCCCGGGTCGCCCTCAGGCGCGTCGCCAGACTCTCCGGCCGCGTCGTCCGCGCTGACATCGTCGTCGCGGACAGTGTCGTCGGTGGACAGACCGCCGTCGGTGTCGGGCTGGCCGGTGGTGTTGGCGAGTTGGTCGGGGGTGGTGTGGATGACGATGCGTGGTGGTTCGCCGCCGCGTTCACCGGCGTTGGCGAGGGCGGCCTTGGCCATCAACACCAGCGCGTCGGCGAGGCGTTGCGCGGCGCTGCGCGGGTCCTTGACCGGCAGGGTGGGTTGGCCGTGTTCGTCGACCCCACAGGCGGCGGGGTCCGGGGCGGCGTAGTGCTGCAGCGCGGTGCTGAACCAGGCCGAGCCGATCTGGTCGAGCAGGAACCGTCCGGCGGTCATGCCGGTGGCGTCCTGGGCCATCGACAGCGACCGGCGCTGGTGCGCGTCGGGGTCGAACGAGTGGGCGCCGTCGGGGTCGAGGACCGCGAGCAGCGCCTTGGCGACGTCCTCGAAGTCGCGGGGCGCGAACTGCTCGGACTGCTCGGTGAGGAACTGGGCGACCTTGCCGCGCTGCTCGTCCTTCAGGTGCGCCGGGATCCGGCCCAGGGTGCGCACGGCGACGTCGAGGTGCTCGCGGGAGACCCGGCCGTCGGCCAGCGCCTGCCCGAGCTCGTACAGGTCCCCGCCGGGGGCGGTGGCGCGGGCGGCGGCCACGTCGCGACCCGACCCGGCCTGCCTGTGCCGCAGCCGCAGCCACTCGGCGGTGGACTTGGCGCCGGCGTCGGTGGCCACCCTGCGCTCGTCGACCGCGCCCAGCAGCTGCAGGTAGGCGGCCTCGGTGGCGCGGTGCAGCTTGACGATCTCGTCGAACGCATCGACCAACCCGGCGCTGCCCAGGGTCGAGGAGTCGGCCGTCGAGGACATGGCCATGGCGGTCCTGCGCTGCGGCCCAGCGCGGACTCCACCGGGTGCACCGGCGGCGGAGTCGACGTCGCTTCCATACCCATGAACCTACTCGGGGGGTCCGACAGAACTCGCGGACCGCGAGTGCCCCGATTCCCTTACACCGCAAGCCTTTCCGGCCACTCGTTATCCACAACCGACGACCTGTGGACACCGCTGTCCACAGATCTGCTCTAGCCCCTTGACACATCGTCGAAGGCTCATGCGACTAAACGAGCGAAGCGGCGGACCTCGGCGTTCGCAACGGGCGCTCGAGGCCGGTGTGCTGGACGAGCTGCAGATCAATCAGATCCCTGTGTTGTTCGGTCGTGGCCGTCGGCTGTTCGAGGAGTTGCCGTCGCGCGTCGAGTTGGAGATCGTTCGGGTGATCGACACTCAGGCGGCCACGCACATCCGCTACTGCGTCCGTCGCTGAGGATGAACTGGACGCACACCTCAAGCCCCTTGACGCGTCGCCGCAGACCCATCAGCAACGAGATCAGACAACAGGAACTCGGCCACCAGCTCAGCGATCGCCGACGGATCTTCGAGCAGAAACAGATGTCCACCACCAGGTACGACATGCAGTCGCGCGTCGGGGATCCGTCCCGCAAGGATGCGGCCGTTGACCAACGGGACGATGGGGTCATCATCGCCGGCGAGCACGAGGGTCGGCTGCGGCAGCCGATGCAGCCACGGCACGCTGGTCCACCCGCTGATGGCGTACAGCTGTCCGAAGTAGCCACTGATCGAAGGCCGCTCGACGAACGGCCCCACTGAGCCGTGCAACAAAGCATCCGGGTCACGGCGGGCGAGCCCTCCGTAGATGCGTCCAGCGATCTGCCGGAAGTAGTCCGGCTGGTAATAGCGGCGTGGCGTCGCAAGCGCCCACAGCACCGACGGCGACCCGGGTACGCCGCCCAGCCCCGGACCGGTGGCGGCCAGCACGAGGCGCCGTACGAGATCAGGGCATTGATGAGCCAGCTGTTGCGCGACGACTCCGCCGAGCGAGATGCCGAGCACGTCGACGCGTTCATACCCGAGTGCCTCGACCATGCGCCGTACCGTGTCGGCGACACCCCGCATGCGCCGCGGCCACGGGTACGGCGTCGACTGCCCGACGCCCGGGAAGTCGAAACTGATGACCTGCAACCGCCGCGCAGCCAGCTCCCGCTCGAACGGCAGGCCAAAGTCGAGGCTTGCCCCCAAGCCAGTGATCAGCAGCACCGGACGTCCTGAGCCACGCACCGAGGTACGCAGCTGCACTCCGTCGACCTCGACGAAGCGGATGTTTGCTCGCTTACGCGAACGCGTCGACACGCGTGATGCGCCTCCCCACCGGCCGCACGTCCCTATCGATCGAAGACGTAGGTACCGGGCGCGTCGACAATCGGCCGCTGTCGACGGCCACCGAGCCGTTGGGGTGCACGCTTTTCGGCCCCCCCGCGCTGTCCAAGCCACGCGACGACATCTGGCCACCAGCTGCCCGTACGGGTTTCCGCCCCCTTCAGCCAGGTCTCGGCGTCCGCGCCGTGGTCGTCGTTGACGCGATAGCTCGCCTTCGGATTGCTCGGCGGGTTGACCAGCGCCGCGATGTGACCGCTTGTCGAGAGGATGAAGCGACTCTCACCGCCGATTAGCTGCGTGCTGCGGTAGCAGCTCTGCCATGGCGTGAGGTGGTCGGCGATCCCAGCGATGACGTACGTGTCGACGTCCACGCGCGACAGGTCGATGGGGACACCGCGCACGGTGGTCGCGCCGGGGCGGACGAGCCGGTTATCCATCGACAGGTCGACGAAGTCGGCATGCAGCGTTGCGCTCATCCGCGTGGTGTCCGCATTCCAGAACAGGATGTCGAACGCGGGCGGCTTCTGACCGAGCAGATAGTTGTTGACCCAGTAGTTCCAGACCAAGTCGCCGGGACGCAGCCAGGCGAACACCTCGGCCAGGGCCCGTCCGTCGAGGTAACCGCGACGCCGGGACTTTGCCTTGGCCGCGCCGGCCAGGCGTTCGTCGACCAGCGCGCCGGCGACTCCGGCGTCGGCAAAGTCGAGCACGGTGACCCCGAGCCCTAGTGCAGCCAACCGTGACTGCTGTCCGATTGCCGCTAGGTAGGCCGCCGTCATGCTGGCGATGATGCCGCCGGAGCAGAAGCCGAAGAGTGCAGCGCGGTCAGTCCCAGAGATGCGGCGGACCGCATCGAGTGCGTCGATCAGTGCCTGTACGTAGGTGTCGATGCCCCACTCGGCATGCCGCGCGTCCGGGTTGCGCCAGGAGACCATGAACACCTGCTCGCCGTTCTGGACGAGGTACTCCACGAGACTGCGGCCTGGTGCGAGGTCGAGCGCGTAGTACTTGTTGATAGTCGGAGGGGCGATGAGCAGCGGCACCTCACGCACAGCCGCCGTCTGCGGCGCGTACTGGATGAGCTCGAGCTGCTCGGTGCGCAGCACCACGGCGCCGGGCGTGACGGCGATGTTGCGACCGACCTGGAAGGACGTCGTGTCGACCATCTGCGGCACCCGAGGCGCCGAAGCCAGGTCGCGCACCAGGCTGGAGCCGCCACGCAGGAGGCTCAGCCCGGCGGTATCGATGACCGCCTTGGCCGACGCGGGGTTGACGAGCGGCACGTTGCTGGGCGAGAGCGCCGCGGCCAGATTGTCGACCAGGAACCTGACCCGCTGCTCGTCGCGCCACGCGAGTCCGGCGTCTCCGACGAGCTGACCGCTGGTCTCCTCAGCGGCGAGATAGGCCTGTACGAGGCGGCGCAGCAGCGGGTTGTCGGCCCATGCCGGGTCGGCGAAGCGACGGTCGCGCGACGAGGGAGCCCGAGCCGACCTACCTACGGTGACCTGTGCCAGCTCCGTCGCGAGGGCGCCGAGCCGCCGACCCGTGGTGCTGGGCCGCTTGGCCAGGCCGACCGCGAACCTTGCGGTCGATGAGTTCGGGAGGAACCGGCGCAGCGGACCCAGCGCGGCGTCGACAAGCAGGGCGTCCAACGGTGCCGCCTGGTTTGCGACGTCATCGGGTACGGGCATCGCGGACGCCCCGCTCGACTGCGTGGCCGACCCGGAGCTCATCCGGCGCTCTGGTCGTCCGGGGCCACGATCTCCCGCTTGAGGATCTTGCCGGTGGGCGTTTTCGGCAGCGCGTCGACGATCCAGACCTTGCGGGGATACTTGTACGCCGCGACCTGGCTCTTGACGTGCTCTTTAAGCTCCTCGGGGTCGACCTCAGCGCCAGGTTTGAGAGCGATCGCGGCCGCAACCTCCTCGCCGAGCTGTGGGTCGGGCACACCGAACACCGCTGCCTCGGCCACCGCTGGGTGCTCGTACAGGACCTCCTCGATCTCGCGTGGGTAGACGTTGTAGCCACCGCGGATGATCATGTCCTTCTTACGGTCGACGATGGCGAAGTAGCCATCCTCGTCGACCCGACCCAGGTCGCCGCTGCGGAACCACCCATCCGGGATCGCTGCGGCTGTCGCGTCGGGCCGCTGCCAGTACCCCTTCATGATGTTGTCCCCGCGGATCACAATCTCGCCGACCTCGCCCTGCGGGACCTCGTTGCCGAGGTCGTCGACCACACGCATCTCCACGCCACGGATCGGAGTCCCGATCGAGCCGGGCTTGCGCTCCCGGTCGGGATGGTTGAACGACGCCACGGGCGAGGTCTCGGACAGGCCGTAGCCCTCCAGCACCTTGCACCCGAAGGCCTGCTCGAAACCGCGCAGCACCTCGACCGGCATCGCCGACCCGCCGGACACGCACACCCGAAGGGCGGACACGTCGTAGGACTCACGGTCCGGCTGGGCGAGCAGAGCACCGTACATCGTCGGCACCCCGGCGAAGACCGTCGCGCGGTGCCCGGCCAGGAGCTGCAGGGCCTGCGTCGGGTCGAACCTCGGCAGCAGGCTCAGGCTCGCACCCGAGTAGACCGCAGCATTGAGCGTGCAGGTCTGCCCGAACGAGTGGAACAACGGGAGCCCGCCGAAGATCACATCGTCGGGCGTCAGCTCCATCAGGTCGGTGGAGAGCACCTCCACGTTGGACGTGAGGTTGGCGTGCGTGAGCTCGGCGCCCTTCGGCTGCCCGGTCGTACCCGACGTGTAGAGGATCACGGCCGTGTCTTGGGCATCGCGGTCGACGACGTCGTGCACCGGGCTGGCCTCGGCGAGGCCGGGGGTGAACGTCGCCGGATCAACGCCGATCACCTCGGCGCCCGCCTTCTCGGCGCCCTTGCCGACCTCGTCCGCGACACCGTCCCAGGCGAAGATCAGGCGGGCTCCGGAGTCGCCGAGGTAGTAGGCGACCTCCCGCGCCTTGAGCAAGGGGTTCATCGGCACGACCACGCCTCCGGCGCGGAGCACGCCGTAGTAGATGACGGCGAACTCCGGCAGGTTGGGCAGCATGATGGCGACCCGGTCGCCGGGTTTCACCCCGTGGTCCTGCAGCAGCCCGGCGACTCGGGCGCTGCGCTCGTCGAGATCCCGGAAGGTTGTCGTCGACTCGCCGAGCCGCACCGCGACTCGGTCGGCGTGCTCGCTCGTCGTCTGGGTCAGGTTCGACGCGAGGTTCACGACGGTCACCACCTTTGCGGAGACGGCTGTTGCGGCTGTGCGCTGCGAATGTTCATCGTCCGTGACTGGACTGTAGGCCGTCGATGTCCCGTCGCAGCATGTTGTCGATCGTGGCATTGTGCTTGTGCACAACACTGCCAGCAGGCATGCTGCCCTGCATGGCACGACTTCGAGCTTCCGACGAGCCGAGCGTCCGGGCGCTGAGCCGCCGCCTTCTGACCATGGTTGACGATCTGGCCGCCGACCTGGCCGATCGGATCCGCCATGGTGAGTCGCACTACACCCGCCCGCATGGGGTGCCGAGAGACGACCTGTGGGATTCCTGCCGTAACAACCTGCGGCACATCTTCACTCAGCTCGCCGGCGATGCTCCGATGGAGATGGAGGCTGCGCGAGCAACCGGGCGGCGCCGGGCCGAGCAGGGTGTCCCGCTGCCGGCGATCCTGCACGCCTACCGCATCGGGGGCCGGTTCGTCTGGGACACGTTGGTCAAGCACGCGGAGGACAACGACCACGCCCGCGACGCGCTCTACAGGTCGGCCGGCGACGTCTGGACCATCATCGACGACTATTCCGAAGCACTGATCGAGGCCTACCGGGACACCATCGCCGATCAGGCCGGCCACAACCTGCAGGCGCGCAACGCCGTGCTCAGCGGCCTGTTGGACGGCTCCCTCGGTGGCGGCCCTCAGCTGTGGGAGTCGGCCTCGATGCTGAACCTGCCGCACCAAGGCACGTTCGTCGTCGTCGTCGCGCAGACACCAAAGGCCGGTGACGAGGCGCTGCCCGGCGTGGAGGGGATCCTCCGGAGGCACTCGGTCGCGTCAGCCTGGCGGCTGGAGACCGAGCGACAGGTGGGCGTTGTCTCTGTGCAGGCGCGCAGCGAGCTGGCCAAGGTCTGCCAACACATTGCTCCGCTCGCCCGCGGAAGGCTGGGGGTGAGCGAGCCGTACATCAACCTGGACCAGTCGGCAGGTGCGCTCCGTCAAGCGCTGGTGGCTTGCAGCGCAGCCACACCTGGCACCACCGAGCTCGTCCGCTATGGCGAGCAGCCCATCGCCATCATGCTGGCGAGCGTGCCGGAGCTCGGGCGCAGCGTCGCCGAAGTGGTGCTGGGACCTGTCCTCGCGCTTCCCGCGGCCGACCGCGATGCGTTGCTGGACACCATGCGCGCGTGGTTCTCCGAGAACGGCTCGGCATCCGCGGCGGCGGCGCGGCTGCACATGCACCGCAACACAGTTCACTATCGGCTTCGTCGGGTGGAAGGCCTCACCGGGCGCAGCTTCACTGAGCCGTCCGCGGTTGGCGAGCTGCACCTTGCTCTCGAGAGCATCCGCATCCTGGGCATCACCCCGCGCGACGCTGTCGACGACCTGCCGGCGCAGCGGCGGCCGAGCAGCAGTCGCAGCGCCGAGCTGACCTCCTCAGACGTCGGTTGAGCCGAGCTCGTCGAGTCGTCGTTCGATGAACCGCCGCTCCGGCTCCTGCCGCGTCAGCTCGAGGGCCCGCTCGTACGCGACCCGCGCGTCGACCGTCCGACCAAGCCGGCGCAGCAGATCAGCCCGTGCCGCATGCGCCAGATGGAAGTCGCCGAGCTCACCGCGCGCCAGGATCTCGTCGATGAATCTCAGGCCCGCTGCGGGTCCGTCGCTCATCGCCACAGCTGCCGCCCGGTTCAGCTCGACCACGGGCGAAGGCTCGGTGTGCAGCAGGCGGTCGTAGAGCTGGACGATCTGGGTCCAGTCGGTGGCTGTCGGGGTCGGAGCCTTCGCATGTAACGCCGCGATCGCCGCCTCGAGCGTGTAACGACCGATCTGGCCTGAGGAGGCCGCCTGCCCCAACAACGCCATCCCCTCGGCGATTCGGTCACGATCCCAGAGCGTGCGGTCCTGCTCGGGCAGCAGCACCAACTCGCCATCGGCGGAGAAACGGGCAGCGCGGCGCGAGTCCTGCAGCAGCATCAGCGCCAACAGACCGCACACCTCCGGCTCCGGGAGGAGCTCGACGAGCACTCGCCCGAGGCGGATTGCCTCCTCGGCTAGATCTGCCCGCACCACCGCCTGTCCCGATGCGGGGGCGTAGCCGGCTGTGAAGACCAGGTATACGACATGCAGCACTGTCTTGAGCCGGCCCGGCAACTCGCTTTCGCTCGGCACCTCGTACGGGATGCGCGCCGTCCGGATCTTCGCCTTGGCGCGCACAATGCGTTGGGCCACCGTGGGCGCAGCGGTTAGGAAGGCGTGGGCGATCTCCTCCGTCGTGAGGCCGCACACCTCGCGCAGCGTCATGGCCACCTGGGCATCCGGGGACAGCGCTGGGTGACAACAGACGAAGATCAAGCGCAGCCTGTCGTCCTCGAGGACCCCGTCGTCGGGCTCGGCGGGTGTCTGTCTCCCGACTAGCGAGCAGCGCGGCGAGCTGGCCGAGTGCTGCGTCGAACCTCGCGCGGCGGCGGACTCGATCGATCGCCTTGAATCGACCGGCAGACACCAGCCACGCACGCGGATTGGCGGGCACGCCGTATCGGGGCCACTGATCTGTCGCCGCGAGGAAGGCGTCCTGTAGCGCCTCCTCGGCGAGGTCGAAGTCGCCCAGCAGCCGGACCAGCGTCGCCAGCACCCGGCGGGACTCAGACCGATAGAGAAGGTCGATCTCCTGGCTCATCCCGGGTGGTGCCACCGAGGTCACCGCGGCGAGCGCTCGCGCATCAGGTCGATCACTGGCCGCACCTCGACGCTCCCGAGCCGCGCACCGGGAATCCGGCCAGCGATCTGGATTGCCTCGTTGAGGTCGCGCGCCTCGATCAGCAGGAAGCCACCGAGCTGCTCGTGCGTCTCGGCGAATGGCCCATCGGTCGCCGACAGCCTCCCGCTGCGCACCCGAACGGTCGTCGCGGCAGCGACGTGCTCGAGCGCTTCGGCGGCGATGAGGTGCCCGCTTTCGCGCAACTCCTCCTCGTTGGCGAGCATCTCGTCGATCACCGCGTCTACTTCGTCCTGCGGCATCACGTCAAGCTTTGCCTCGTCGCCGTAGACGAGGCAGAGGTACTTCATCGCGCGGACCTCCTCGAGGCCGGATTGCCCTGTACGCAACGTAGTCGCGTTCGACATGTCGATTTCGACGGGTCCTCGCGACTACGTGCGTAGGCAGCATCGGAAGGAGCACGGACATGAAGACAACAGGCAAAGTCACGTCGCGGGATGGGACGGTGATCGCCTTCGATCGGACTGGTACGGGCCTGGCAGTCATCCTCGTGGACGCTGCGGGCGGTTTCCGCGGGCTCGGGCCGATGGGCCGGCTGGCCGAGCTGCTCGCGGTGGACTTCACCGCGATCACGTACGACCGTCGCGGTCGCGGCGAAAGCGGTGACACCGAGCCGTACACAGTGGAGCGCGAGGTCGATGATCTGGAGGCTCTCATCGACGCGTCTGGTGGATCGGCGTTCGTGTACGGGTTCTCGTCAGGTGCGGTGCTTGCCTTGCACGCAGCGGCGGCTGGGCTCCCGATCCGGAAGCTGGCGCTGCTCGAGCCGCCGCTGGAGCTCGACCCCGAGGCGGAACCCGACACGATGCTCGAGAAGGAGGTGGCCGCGCTCGTCGCCGCCGGTCGCCGCGGTGACGCAGTGGAGCACTTCCACGCGAGCATCGGTGTGCCGGTCGAGATAACCGCCGAGATGCGGGACGCAGCGTACTGGCCGTTGCTGGAGTCGAGCGCGCACACCCTCGTCTACGACTGCATCGTCACTCGAACTTTCCCTGCGGTGCGGCTTGCCACCATCGCGACGCCCACGCTCGTCATCGACAGCCAGGACAGCGATGCCCGCCTGCACGGCTGGGCACGAGGAGTTGCTGAGGCCCTGCCGAACGGCAAGCACCGCAGCATGAAGGGAGAGTGGCACGGCGTGCCGCCCCAGGACCTGGCTCCGGTGCTGGCCGAGTTCTTCCTCACGGTTGGCTGAGGGCGACCCTGCACCAGTCCTATTGGCGCAGGGCCGCCCTCAGACAATCAGGGTGGAGCCGCTCGGCTAGAAGCAGGGACCCGCGAAGTCGTACGACTGTGCAGTGTCGCTGGCAAACAACTCCTCGACGACGCTGACGCCGGTGGGTGCGGCCTCGTCGACCTTGGAGATGACGCTCTGCCGGAACGCCGCCTCGCTTGGCTCACCGGCGTAGTTGCCGGCCTCCGCAGGCAGCATGCCCTCATAGTCGACGGTCTCGAGGCCTTGGACCGCCTCGAGCAGCCCTGCCCGGGTGAGGTCACCGCTGTCGATGGCTGCCTCGAGGGCGGCCTTCATCGGGTAGCCCCAGGCCCACCCGGCGGTGTGGCCGTCGCTTGGTGTCACGTCACCAAGAGCTTCGCGCATCGCCTGGTGGCCGGGGGTGTCCCCGCCGAACGGCGCCCACGGGCCGGACTGGTAGTAGGCCGCCTTGAGGGCGGGTGCGGCCGGGCTCTGCAGCAGCGCCGGGTTCCACGTCGGGCTGGTGCCGACGAACGCGCCCCTGAAGCCACCGGCCGCGGCCTGGCCGATGATGGCCGCCGCGTCTGCCGGACCGGTGGTCACGAACACGACGTCCGGCTGCTCGGTGAGGATGGCCTGGATGGCAGCCCCCTGGTTGGTGGTGCCCTGGCCAGTTTCGGCGTCCGCAAACTCCAGCCCAAGAGCCTCTGCGGCAGCTTCGACGCCGCCGGCCGCATCGCCGCCGTAGTCACCCGGGTAGTGCACCGCCATCACCTTCTGGGCACCGAGCTCGCGCGACGCCCAGTCGACGGAGTTCATCGCCTCGAAGCAGTAGTTGGTGCCGGACTCGACGATGACGTCCTCGAAGTCGTAGGCCGACGTCCAGGCTGCCGGGGCGGCGACGATGTCGTTTGCCTTCATGTCTTCCAGGATGGCCGCCGTGGTGGGGGAGCCGAGTGACTGCGCAAGGGCGAGAATGTCGCCCTTGATCTCCTGGTAGGCCTGATTGTGGACCTCGGGGTTGTACTTGTTGTCCCGCACGTAGGTCGTCACGTCGATGTCGTAGCCGCCGAGGCCGCCGTCCTCGTTGACCCGCTGCCAGAACGCGGCCTGTGCCTCCACGATCGGCACGGCGAGCGGGGCGAACGGTCCCTCGGTCAGATCGGAGATGGTGCCGAGGAAGATGCAACCGTTGTCGGGGTTTACCGCCTCGGGGCACGCCTCGGACGTGACGCCGACATCGGTCGTGATGCCACCCTCATCCTGGCTCGCCGCGCCATCGTCGTCGTCGCCGCGGCAGCTCGCCAGAGCAAACGCCGCAGCCAGCAGCAATGCGAGCGTCGTGGTTCGTCTCGTACTCATGCTTTGACCTCCCGGTCAGTAAGTGAAGGGCCATGTCTTCCAGTAGTTGCGGATGCGGACCCAGATCCCGTACAGCCCGCGTGGCTCGAAGATGAGGAACACGATGATCAGCAGGCCGTACAGCAGAGACTCGACCTGGAAGATGTTGGGAAAGTCGGTCGGCGAGGTGCTGACCGCTGGGATGAACGACGGCAGTTCTTGGGTGAACCGTGGGAGCAGCGTGATGAACAGCGCGCCCATGATGGAGCCGGAAATGGTGGCAACGCCACCGATCAGCACCATCGCGATGAACTGTACGGACAGCAGCAGGTTGAACGAGCCTGGGTCGAAGAAACCGCTGACCGTGTACAGCAAAGCTCCCGCGCAGCCGGCGTAGAACGACGAGACGACGAACGCGAGCGCCTTGTGCTTGGTCAGGCCGACGCCCATGATCTCGGCGGCGATGTCGCGGTCACGCACTGCGGCAAAAGCCCGGCCGACCTTGGAGCGCATGAGGTTGCGGGCCAGCACTGCGAAGATGACCAGAAGCACCAGCATCAGCAGGTACATCTGCTGCATCGCGGTCAGGTAGGGCCCGTCCTGGTTTAGCTCGTAGCCGAAGATCTCGGGCACCGCGGCCGCGCGCCCGACACCGGGGCCGCCGGTCACGTAGCCCCACTCCTTGAAGATGTGCTCACCAATGAAGACCAGGCCGAGTGTGACGATCGCGAGGTAGAGCCCACGCAGCCGGACGGCCAGCGGCGCGACGAGCAGACCGCACAGCCCGGCCACCAGTCCGGCGGCGAGCAGCCAAACCGGGATCGATGTGATGCCGAACCCGAGCGTGCGGCCGTCAGGGTCACCGCTGACGACGGCAGCCGTGTAGGCGCCGACCCCCAGGAAGAAGGCGTGGCCCAAGGTGACCTGGCCCGCGTAGCCGGTGACGATGTTGAGCCCGATGGCACCGATCGCGGCGACGTAACCGACGGCCAGCAGCCGCAGCCAGTCATCAGTGAGGGCGAACGGCAGCAGCACCGCGCCAAGCACCATGAGCCTGACCCAGATGCGCTTCGGCCGGGTGTTGAACAGACGCAGCTCTTGGGCGTACGAGGTGAACATCGCCGGCCGGCCGCGCAGCGGCTTGCTGCGCCGCCGCTCCGGTGGTGCGGCGGGGACCTGGGTCGTCTCGCCGTCCGTGCGCAGGGTGGTGGTCATACGCGTTGCACCTCCGGTGTCCCGAACAGTCCGTAGGGCCGGAAGAGCAACACGGCCATCATGAGCAGGTAGGGCGTGACGATCTGGAAGTTGGCTCCGAGCCACGGCCACGCGTCGGGCTGATAGCTCGCCACGAGCGACTGCACCAGGCCGACGAGGAGTCCGCCGACGACTGCGCCGCCGATCGAGTCGATGCCGCCGAGGATGATCGCCGGCAGGGCCGAGAACGCGATGATGAACGTCGTCTGGTCGATCCCGGAGCCGGTGCCCACAAACGCGCCGGCGATCGCGGCGAGGCCGCCGGCCAACGCCCAGGACAGAGCGAAGACACGGCCGACCGAGACTCCTTGCGCCATGGCCGCCTCCTGGTCGAGGGCGACGGCACGCATCGCCAGGCCATAGCGGGTCCAGCGGAGGAACGCGAACAGCGCCGCGACCACGACACCCGTCACAAGGAATGAGGCGATGAACCGCTGCTGCACGGCGATACCGGCCACCGTGACCGTCCTCAGCCCCCACGGGTCGCCGAGCTGTCGCACGTCGGTCCCGATGAGCGCGTTGACGAAGACACGTACGACCACGTCGACGCCAAGGGTGATGATGGCGATGACGAACACCGGCTTGCCGATCATCGGGCGGATCGTGGTGCGCTCGACGGTAAGTCCGAGCGTGGCACCTACCAGCACGGCGGCGAGCACGGCGAGCGTGTAGCCGATCTCCGGGGAGAGGTAGCTGACGGCGACCGCGCCGGCAACCATGAATGCCGGCTGGGCGAAGGAGATCACCCGAGTGGCGCGGTATATGACGACGAACCCGAGCGCCAGCAGGGCGTAGACGGATCCGGTGCCCAGCCCTCGGACGACAATTTCGACGAGCTCGCTCATTGGCGGCCTCCGTACATCGACTCGACAAGGTCGGCGTAGCGGTCGGCGATGGCCGCGCGCTTGACTTTCTGCGACCCGGTGAGCTCGCCATCCTCGTGGTCGAGCTCCTTGGGCAACGGGCGGAACTTCTTGACCTGCTCCGCCGGAGCAAGCCGGCTGTTGACGTCGTCCACGACGCCTCGGATGAGCTCGGCCACCTCCGGCTTCTCGCTCAGGTCGCGGTAGGTGGTGTAGGCGATGCGCTTGCGTTGCGCCCACTCGCCGACGGTCTCGAGCTCGATGCCGATCAGCGCACTGATGTACTGACGGCGGTCGCCGACGACGACTGCCTCCTTGACATAGGGCGAGGCCTTGAGCGCGTTCTCGATCGGCGATGGGGCGACGTTCTTGCCGCCGGCGGTGATGAGGATGTCTTTCATCCGGTCGGTGATGCGCAGATGGGTGCCGTCGACAAGCTCACCCACATCACCGGTGTGCAGCCAGCCGTCGCTGTCGATCGCCTTGCGCGTTGCCGCCTCGTCCTGCCAGTAGCCCATCACGATGCCGGCGTGCCGTGTCAGGATCTCGCCGGTCTGCTCGTCGATGCGCAGCTCCACACCCCAGTGCGGCTCGCCGACCGTGCCGAGCTTGATGTGACCCGGCCGGTTGGCGGTGGCGACCGCGGTCTGCTCGGTCATGCCGTAGACCTCGTGCATGGGCACGCCGATGCCCATATAGAACTTGAGCACCTCGGGAGCGATCGGGGCGGCGCCCGACGCGGCGTAGCGCACCTTGCGCATGCCGAGGCGGTCGCGCAGCGAGCGGAAGAAGAAGACGTAGCCGACGGCCGAGACGATGCGGGTGCCCATGGTGTGGCGACCGCCCGTGCGCACGAGCGTGTCGCCGATGCGGTCGGCGCGACGCAGCCAGAACTGGCCAAAGGCGCGCTTGACAGGGCTGGCCGAGGCGAGCCGAATGCGTACGCCCGCGAGGAACTTCTCCCAGATCCTCGGCACCCCGAAGAGAATGGTCGGCTGGATCTCCCGCAGGTTGGGCCCGACGGTGGCGATGGACTCGGCGAAGTTGACCTGTACGCCGCCCCCGGCGTTGAACCACGTCGTGAACAACCGCTCGGCGACGTGGCACAGCGGGAGGTAGGACAGCACGACATCGCGTTCGTTGGGGTGCGGTGTCAGGAAGCCTGACCGCTCGATCAGGGACTGGATCGCGAAGTCCACGTTGGCGACCGAGAGCATCGCCCCCTTGGGGGCCGATGTGGTGCCGGATGTGTAGATGAGCCCGGCCAGGTCGTCCTCCCGTGCTGCCGCCATGCGCTCCTCGACGGCACCAGGGTGCTGCTCGCGATGTGCGCTGCCGGCTGCGATCAGGTCGTCCCACGACATCAGCCACGGCTGGTCGTAGTGGCCGCTAAGCCCGCGTGGCTCGAGATAGACGACATGCTCGAGACCGGGCAGCGCGCCTGGGTCGTCAGCCAGGATGTCGACCACCTTGTCGACCTGCTCCTGGTCCTCGGCCACCAGCACGCGGGCGCCCGAGTTGGCGAGTACGTGGCGGATCTCGGGCCACGGGCTGGTTGAGTAGAGCCCGACCGTCGCCGCTCGCACGGCGACCGCGGCCAGGTCGGTGAACAGCCACTCACGCCGGTTCTCGGCCAGGATCGCCACCCGATCTCCCGGCTCGACACCGAGGGCAAGCAGGCCGTGGCCGACGGTGCGGACCGTGTCCCAGTAGTCCGCCCATGTGGTTTCCTCCCACACGCCGTAGACCTTGGCGCGCATCGCCACACCGGCGGCGCGGGTCGCCGCGCGATCACGTACGAGGGTGGCGACCGTGCGAGCCGGTGGTTCGCCGGGGGACTGGGTGGTCGGTGCCGGCAACGTCATCTCGGTCATGCCGTCGCCTCCTGTCCGAGGTAGGCCTGGATGACGGCCGGGTCGTGGGCCACCTCTGCAGGTGTGCCCAGCGCCAGCGGCGTCCCGAAGTCGACCGCGAGCACCCGGTCGGCCAGGTCCATCACGAGGCCCATGTCGTGCTCGACCATCACCATGGCGATGCCGAGCTCGTCGCGGATGTCGAGCACGAACCGCGCGAGGTCCTGAGTCTCCTCGAGGTTCATGCCTGCTGCCGGCTCGTCAAGCAACAGCAGCGTGGGCTCCATGGCGAGCGCGCGGCCCAGCTCGACCCGCTTCTGGATGCCGTACGGCAGCAGCCCCACCGGCTGCGTACGCCACGGCTCGAGCTCGAGGAAGTCGATGATGCGCTCGACGGCGGCGCGGTGGGTGATCTCCTCGCGCAGCGCGCGTCCGCGCCAGACGAGCGCGGCCAGCGGCCCGTAGCGAAGGTGCAGGTGCCGACCGAGCATCAGGTTGTCGACCAGGGACAGGTTGGTGAACAGCTCGATGCCCTGGAAGGTGCGGGCCATGCCAAGCCCGGCGATGTGGTGCGGCCGCTTGCCGATGATCTGTTCGCCCGGCGAAGAGGACGCTGCCTTGCTGCGGCCGGTAGACACCGGACAGGACGTTGAAGACGGACGTCTTGCCGGCGCCGTTAGGGCCGATGATCGCGAGCAGCTCGCTCGGCTGGACGGTGAACGAGACACCGTTGATCGCGACCACGCCGGAGAACCGAAGCGTGATGTCGCGGACGTCGAGGATCGGCGCACTCATGCGGCCCACCTCTTCCGCCGCTTGTAGTGCTTGACGTCTCGGAAAGACTGGTGCGCGCCCTCCGGTCCGAGCCCGAGGTAGAACTCACGGATGTCCTCGTCCTGCAGCAGCGCCGCAGCAGGCTTGTCCATCACGACCTTGCCGGTCTCCATCACGTAGCCGTGGGTCGCGATGGACAGCGCCATCGTCGCGTTCTGCTCGACCAGCAGGACGGCTGTGCCCTGCTTGTTGATCTCGCGGATGAGATCGCGGATCTGCTGCACCAGCAGGGGTGCCAGCCCCAAACTCGGCTCGTCGAGCAGGAGGTAGCGCGGCTCGGACATCATCGCCCGGCCCATCGCGACCATCTGCTGCTGCCCGCCGGACAGGAACCCGGCCCGTTGGGCGCGTCGATCTTGCAAGATCGGAAACAGCTCGTAGACCCGCTGCAGGTTGGTCGCGAGCGCGCGGCGTTTGGTGTGCGCTCCCACCTTGAGGTTCTCCTCGACGGTCAGCTCGCCGAAGATCCGGCGGCCCTCCATCACCTGCGCGATGCCCCGCTGCACGATCCGGGCGGCGTCTATGTCGCTGATGGGTGCGTCATCCAGACTGACCGAGCCCTTCGTGATCTTTCCGTTATGCACGTCGAGCAGACCGGTGACCGCGCGGAGCAGGGTCGACTTCCCGGCCCCGTTGGCGCCCAGGAGCGCCACGATCGACCCGTCCGGCACCTGCAGGCTCACGCCCTGCAGCACCTGCATCACGTCGTCATAGACGACTTCGAGGTTGCGAACCTCCAGCACGGTGACACCTACCTCTCGACGATGCGGCTTCGGCGACACCGGCGCAGCCGAACTGGTTGCGAGGGGGTTAATCGTGTGAGACGCATGGTGCGGCCGTCGATGTGTTGCGGCATCGTGTTGACCGCCGATCCGTTGTGCCCGCGCACAAGGCCTCCACCGATGAGCCCGTGGACGACACCCTGATCAGGCACCGGCCAGCGAGGTGCCTGAAACGTAGCCGCAACCTGAAATCGGAGGCAATCACACCGGCGTCACAGTTCGGACTCGGCGCCTCCCCCCTCTCTGGCGGCCAACATGCGACCCCGGAGACCAGCCATTAGCGTCCGGACCATTGCCTAGCCACCGCACGAGGCGCGACTAGACAGAGGTGATTGCTATAGCGCACGACGCTGAGCTTCGTTCTTGGAACGACACCCCGACCCGGCAGGCGATCGTCGAGTTTGTCCAGGCCGCAGCACGCGATGTGCCGCCCGCCGAGCGGATCGCCGTGTTCGACAACGACGGCACGCTCTGGAGCGAGAAGCCGATCCCGATCCAGCTCGACTTCACGCTGTTCCGGATGGCCGAGCTGGCCAAGGCTGATCCGGCGCTTGCAGATCGGCAGCCCTACAAGGCGGCCGTCGAGCGCGACTACCGCTGGCTAGGCGAGGCGATGGTCAAGCACTACAGGGGCGACGACGCCGACTTGGTCCTGCTCCAGGATGCGGTGCAGCGTGCGTTCGAGGGCATGTCAGTCGAGGCCTATGGCGACGAAGTGCTCGGGTGGCTGGACAGTGCCGAGCATCCGGTGCTGCACCGCCGTTACCTCGGCTGTGCATATGCCCCGATGGTTGAGCTGCTCCGTTACCTCGAAGCCCATGGCTTCACGACGTACATAGCCTCGGGCGGCGACCGCGACTTCATGCGTCCGTTCGCGCACGACCTGTACGGCATACCGCCCGAACGCGTCATCGGCAGCTCCCTCGGCCTCGAGGTTCACGCGGGGGAAGCCGGAACGGAGCTGCTCTACAAGTCGAAGATCGAGTTCTTCGACGACGGCCCGGAGAAGCCCGTACGGATCTGGAGCCGCATCGGCCGCCGGCCACTGGTCGCCGGCGGCAACTCCAACGGCGACATAGACATGCTCCGGTTTGCCAAGCAGCGTGATCGCGACGCCTTGCGGCTCCTCGTCCTGCACGACGACCCGGACCGAGAGTTCGACTACACGGCCGGTGCCGAGCAGGCCCTGGAGCGGGCCGCCTCGCATGGATGGACGGTGGTCAGCATCAAGGACGACTGGGCCATAGTCTTCCCAGATGGCTGAGCCTGAATGTGTCGCGCTCTCGGGTGGCGAGTTCGCCATGGGGTCGGTCGACTTCTACCCCGACGAGGGACCGGTGCACCCGGTGAGCGTCGACGGATTCGGCATCGACGCCTATCCGGTGACCAACGCCCAGTTTCGTGAGTTCGTCGAGGACACCGGATATGTCACGGTGGCCGAGCGGCCGCTGGACGCCGCGGACTATCCAGGGGTTGCGCCGGCCGACCTCGTACCCGGCGGGACTCGTGTTCACCGGGACCAAGGGCCCAGTCGACCTGCGCGACTGGCGGCAGTGGTGGACATGGGTGCCCGGCGCCTCCTGGCGTCAGCCGCGAGGGCCGGGGTCGGACCTGACCGGCAAGGAAACACACCCTGTGGTGCAAGTGAGCTTCCACGACGCGGCGGCCTACGCGGAGTGGGCCGGCGCCGACCTGCCGACCGAGGCAGAGTGGGAGTACGCGGCGCGCGGCGGCCTCGAGGGTGCGATCTACACCTGGGGCGACGATCCGCGCCCGGGTGGCCAGCTGATGGCCAACACCTGGCAGGGGCGCTTCCCGTACGACAACAAGGGAGCCGCCGGCTGGGTAGGCACGTCGCCCGTCGGCTCCTTCCCGCCCAACGGATATGGCCTGCTATGACATGGCCGGCAACGTCTGGGAATGGACGACCGACTTCTACACGCCGACACACGAGCCTCCGGCGGCGACCTTGCTGCGGGCCGAGCCGGGCTGTCCACAACCCGCAGCGCACCGACGCGACTGGCAGTGCTGAGCCAGGCTCGAGCATTCCGCGTCGGGTGCTCAAGGGCGGGTCACATCTGTGCGCACCCGAGTACTGCCTTCGCTACCGACCTGCCGCGCGGTCTCCGCAAGCGGTGGACACCGCGACGAGCCACATCGGCTTCCGGCTCGTCCGTCGATGACGTAGAGAGCGTTCGTGGGCACTTCGACGCGCGCGTTGCCCTGCCCGGAGGCAGAGTATGCAGTGTCACCCTGGCGGGGAAGCGTTCACAACGAGGAGGCAGCATGGGAGTCGGCCCTGTCGACGTGGTCATCATCGGATTCCCGGGCAACAAGTTCACGGGTCAGATAGCCCCAGCCCTGATGGAGCTCGTGGACACGGGCACCATCCGCGTGGTCGACCTTCTCTTCGTCATGAAGAACGCGGACGGCGTCGTCAGCACGATCGAGGCGCAGGACCTGGACGCCGAGTCGGGTCCGAGTTTCCTCGCCATCGATGTGGCCCAACCGGGCGCTCTCGGGGTAGAGGACGCGGAGGAGGTCAGCGACGACCTCGCGCCGAACAGCTCAGCGCTGCTGGTCGCGTTCGAGAACGTCTGGGCGGCCAAGTTTGTCGATGCCTGCCGGGCGGCTGACGCCGTCGTGATCGACCAGATCCGCATCCCGGCCGACGTCGTCGAGGCCGTCGTCGCCGCACGCTAGACAAGAGAAATCCAAGAACGGAGAGGTAACCACATGGGTCTCCTACGCATGGCAACCCGGACGGCCGTTGTCGCCGGGACGGCGACCGCGGTGTCGGGCCGAGTCGCACGCCGTCAGGCCGCCAGGTACGACCAACAAGCCGCACCGCAGCAAGCGCAGGCTGCGCCGCCCCCGCCGCCCCCACCCGCACCCGCCCCACAGCAGGACGAGTCGATGGCCCAGCTGCAGCAGCTCGCGCAGCTGCACAGCCAGGGGGTGCTCTCCGACGACGAGTTCGCGGCTGCAAAGGCCAAGATCCTCGGGATCTGACGGGCCGTCCCGGCGGTTCGAGTGACTGAAGCTGAGGCGTATTCACGGCTGGCTGGGATCTACGACGAGATCGTCGTGGATCCCTGCCATGATCGCTGGGCCACATACCTCCACGAGCTGTGGGACTCGGACGAGGCCGGTGTGCACGCCGTACTGGACGTCTGCTGCGGCACCGGTCTGATGGCCCGCGAGCTCGTCGCCCTCGGGTATCGCGTCGTCGGCGTGGACGGCTCGGCCGCGATGCTTGCCCGGGCCCACCGCCTCCTCGGCCCGAAGGTGGTCCTGCTGCAAAGGACGCTTCCGGACCTGACGGTGGGTGGCGTCTTCGACGCGGCGATTTCCACGTTCGACGCGCTGAACTACCTCACACCCGACGAGCTGCGCGCGACCATCGTCGCCATATCCCGCCGACTCCGTGTCGGCGGCTGGCTCGTCTTCGATTTGCACACCGACACGATGATGGACTTCGCCGAGTCCAACCCCGTCGTTACAGGCGACGCCTACGGGCACCACTTCACCATCGTCAACGCCGTAGACGTCGCCGCACGAACCTGCGACACAAGGATCGACATCACCCGGACCAGCGACGGTGACACGTTCAGCGAGCACCATCGCCAGTACTTCTTCACCGACGGGCAGGTCCGCAGGGCGCTGGTCGATGCAGGTTTCGGAGAGTTGGCCGTCACCGACGAGTACAGCCACGAGCCCGTCGGCGGGTCGACCCTGCGAGCGACCTGGGCCGCCCGTCGGGTGGTGGGGGAATCACACTGGCCGGCAAGCCAGTCGCGGGTTCAGTAGGCCTCGTCTGCACCACGGTAGGTCGCGAGCCCCCAGATGATGAAGACGTCGACGGCGATGATGATGATGGACCAGATCGGGTAGTAGGGCAGCCAGAGGAAGTTGGCGATCGCCGACAGGATCGCAAAGAAGATGCCGACGAACCGGGCAACAGGGTTGCCGGTGAAGATGAACAACCCAGCCGCCGCGATGAGCAGGCCCAAGATGAGGTGAATCCAGCCCCACGTGGTGGTGTCGATGTCGAACGTGTAGCCGCGTACTCGCACGAAGAACTCGTCGTCGAGGACAGCGACGAGTCCCTGGAAGAACTGGAAGATCCCGACCATCAGCATCAGCGAGCCGGCGAACACGGCCGCGCCGGCCGCCCAAGGGCTGCCGTCTCTACCCGTCTGGCGCGTGGTGTCTGTCACTGTGATTCCCCTCTCCGTCTTGTCTGAGGGGAGTTTCCCGTTACGGACCAGAATCCGCCACTGGAACGATCATCACGCGAGGCCGCCGATGCCCTTGCCGATGAGGTTGGCCCCGATGACGCCGAGCAGGACAGCCATGATGACCGCGTTGTCCCGGACCAAGATCTCGCGGAGCTCACCAAGGGGCTTGGCCATGCGGTCCTTGGCGACCAAGTAGGCGATCACGGGGATGGCGACGGTAGACGCAGCGATGACGGTGAAGATCGCGACACTCGTCACGACGCCACCCGTCGAAAGCTCGGCCGCTCCGATGGTGACGCCCGCGCCGAGGCACATGATGAGGTTCTTGGGGTTGAGAGCCGACAGCAGGAATCCAAGGCCAGCTGCTTTGCCGAACGTGAACGTGTCGATGGCCGACATCCATTTCGGCAGGGCTGGCTCGGTGCCGGCTCTGGGTCGCTTGCGCCACTGCCCCACGGCGAGCAGCAGGCACAGAGCGCCGAGCACGATTTTGAGCCACGACGCCCATGCCGGCGGCTCGCCGCCCTCGTGCACCGAGTCGGACAGCAACAACACGATGGTCGTCGTCAGGACGATCCCGACGATCCACCCGACGAGAAACCCGAGGCTCGTGCTCCCCGCGCGGGGCGAGAGCAGCATCAGGATCACGGCGATGATGGGGATCGGGCTGATCGCCACACCCACCGCGAGCGGGAGCAGGTCGCCGACCACCTCGCCCATGAGATGACCCTCCCACGCCATCCAAGACTGAAGCGCCGTGCAGGACGCGCCCGACGCGTGTCGTGCACGGCGCTTCAGTCTGTGGCGCCAGCCATGATCGCGTAGGTCGTGGTGATCCGCACTCGCAAGTGATCACAGCTCGAGTCCAGGTGGTTGGCGCAGCGTCCATGCCCGAGAATCGCGCAGTGAGCACAGGTCTGGTGGCGGCACTACGAGGTACCGCAGGCCGCGCCGCCGCGTTCCCACTGCGTACGATCGCGCGGACCGCTCGCGGCATGGCTGATGTCGAGATCTTCGACCGAGCCATGACGCTTGCGGCGCAAGCCTTCACGTCCATCCTTCCAGTGATGATCGCGTTGGCCACGCTCAACCCGCTTCGCGAGGGCACGGTCGGCGCTGCAATGGCCGACACGCTTCAGCTCGATGATGCGACCCGGCAGGCGCTGGTGGGATCGCTGCCGGATGAAGACTCGACGGCGGTCAGCGCCTTCGGCGTCATCGGTGTCCTGGTGATCCTCATTTCCGCGACCAGTTTCTCCCGCGCGCTGACCCGCAGCTATGCCCGGGCTTGGTCGATCGAGCGGCCCAAGGGTCTGTCGATCGCATGGCGATGGTTGGCCGTCGTCATCGGCCTCGCTCTGGTGACGTTCGTTCAGTACTCCCTGCGGCGCGCTCTGGAAGGTGAGCCGCTCAGCGACTTGCTCGAGGCAGTCGCGGTCTTTGTCGCGTACGGAGCTTTGTTCCTGTGGGTGCCGTGGCTGCTGCTTGCCGGCTTGTTGCCGGCCCGCTGCCTCCTGCCAGGCGCGGTGCTGATGGGCTTCGCCGGGGTGCTGCTCTCGGTGGCCAGCGGCATCTACTTGCCGCGAGCGCTGAGCGTGGGAGCGCGCCAGTTCGGCGCGCTCGGCATCGCGTTCACGTACCTGTCATGGTTGTTCGTCGTCGGTTTTGCCATAGTCCTCACTACGGTCTTGGGTCGGGTGCTCTACACGGACGAGGGCTGGCTGGGCCGCCAACTGCGAGCCGGTGCGACAGCGTCGCCGGCATGGGCGCACCAGTGAGCGCAACGACCAGAGGTGGGGGTTGAGCCCATGGCTGGGACGCCGGTGTTGTTCGGGTCGCTCCGGGGTTATCAGGGCGGGTGGCTCCGTCCCGATGTGATCGCCGGTCTCACCGTCTGGGCGGTGCTCGTACCGGAATCGCTTGCATACGCCACGATCGCGGGTGTCCCTCCGGTGGTGGGCCTCTACGCGGCCGTGCCCGCACTCGTCATCTATGCGTTGCTCGGTAGCTCGCGGCACCTGGTCGTCGGCCCCATGTCCGCGACGGCCGCACTGTCCGCAGCGATCGTCGCGGACTTTGCGGCAGCCGGGTCCGACGACTTCGTGACGTTGACGGCGGCGCTGGCCATTGTGACGGGCATATTGGGCGTCATCGCGGGATTGCTGCGCCTCGGCTTTGTGGCGTCCTTCATCTCCGAGCCGGTGCTCAAGGGCTTCATTGTCGGGTTGGCCCTCACGATCATCATCGGCCAGGTGCCGAAGTTGCTCGGAATCGAGGGTGGCGAGGGCAACTTCTTCGAGAAGCTATGGCACATCCTGACGCACCTCGGCGACACCGACTGGCGCACGCTTGTGGTGGGAGCGGTGAGTCTCGCTGTCGTGCTGGGCTTGCGTCGCTGGTTGCCGCTGGTGCCCGGCTCACTTGTCGCGGTCCTCTTCGGCATTGCGGCGGTGGGCCTGTTCGACCTTGACGACAAGGGCGTATCCATCGTCGGGCACATCGACTCGGGGCTGCCGTCGATCGGGCTGCCGGACGCTCCGCTGTCCGACTACCTGGCTCTCGTCGGTCCAGCGGTGGGCTTGCTGCTCATCGGCTTCGCCGAGGGGCTCGGCGCAGCGAAGACATACGCTGCGCGCGCCGGCTATGACATCGACCCCAACCGCGAGCTCATCGGCCTGGGCGGCGCCAACCTCGGCTCGGGTATCGCGTCGGGCATGGTCGTCAACGGCAGCCTGTCCAAGACCGCAGTCAATGGCGGTGCCGGGGCGCGCTCGCAGGTGTCGGGCCTCACGGTGGCCGCGCTGACAGTCATCACGCTGCTGTTCCTCACCGGACTCTTCGAGAATCTGCCGGAGGCCACGCTCGCGGCAGTCGTGATTGCCGCGGTCATCGAGCTCGTCGACGTCGAAGCGCTGCGCCGCCTCTACCGTGTCTGGGCCGGTCCGGTTGGCGGGATGCGGTCGGTGACCGCACGAGCAGACTTCTACGCCGCGCTTGCTGCGATGTTGGGAGTCCTGGTCTTCGACACTCTGCCTGGCCTCTTCATCGGGATCGCGGTGTCGGTAGTCCTTCTGCTCGCACGCGCGTCCCGACCCCATGTCGCACGTCTGGTCCGGCTTCACACCGACGACGGTCGCGCCGCCTGGGTCGACGTGGCCCGGCACCCGGAGGTGATCCCTGACGAGGATGTCGTGGTCCTACGGGTGGAGTCCGGGTTGTTCTTCGCCAACGCCGAGCACGTACGCGACACCGTGCGGCACGCTTCAGGGCTGGAGACCCGGGCCGTAGTGCTGGACGGCGAGACGATGCCGTACATCGATGTCACGGCCGCGCAGATGCTGAGCCAACTGGCGCGTGACCTACAACGCGACGGTGTTCAGCTGATACTCGTACGCAGCATCGGTCAGGTGCGAGACGTCATCCGGCGGGCCGGTGAGGAGCCCGTCGTTGCCGTCTACACCACGATCGACGAGGCGGTCGCCGCCGCGCGATCGGCAGCCGACGGCGCGCCGGGGGACGCGTCGACGGCGTGAGCTTAGATCGCCGCCGCCGCCTTCTTGCTCGGCTTTGCCCGGATCTCACCGGAACCGCGCGCGATGAGAGTTGTCGGCAGCACCACGTTGCGGCGTGGCCCGTCGTCGCCGTCCAGCCGGCGCAGCAGGAGGTCGGCGGCCGTGTGTCCGACGGCGGCAACGTCCTGTCGGATCACTGTGATCGCCGGCTCGACAAGGTCGGACATCGGGAAGTCATCGAATCCCACGAGGGCGACCGCGCGGGCCAAACCGAGCCGACGCAGGGCTCGCGCGGCGCCGATGGCGTTGACGTTGCGGCCGGCGAAGATCGCCGTCGGAGGGTGGTCACTCGCGAAGAGGTTCTCGGTAGCCTGCTGCGCCGCCTCGCTGGTGCGCACGTCAAGGCGTACCAATGCGGCATCGAACGAGACCCCAGCCGCTGCCAGCGCAGCCTCGTATCCCGCGAGCCGTTCGGCAGCGGTCGCGATGCGAATCAGGTCGCCGATGAAGGCGATCCGTCGGTGCCCGTGCTTGATGAGATGCCGCACCGCAGTCTGCGCACCGCCACGGTTGTCGACGACGACTGAGTCGAGCGGGATGAAACTGGGCGGACGGTCGACCACAACCACTGCCAGCCCGGCGCGCACCTCGGTCTGCAGGTAGGACTGGTCCGACGACGCGGGCATGAGGATAAGACCGTCGACGCGGCGGGCGATGAAACTAGTGACGAGCTCTCGCTCCCGCGCCTCCTCTTCGTCAAGGCTGGACGACATCACGACCACGCCCCGCTCGCGCGCGAGATCCTCGACGGCGCGGAGCAGCTGGGCCGAGTAGTCGTTGCTCAAGTCCTGCACGAGAACTCCCAACGAAGCCGTGCGCGCGCCCCGCCGAAGGTTGCTGGCCGCGAGGTTGTGCCGGTAGTGCAGCTGGGCCACCGCTCGGTTGACCCGCTCGACCATCTCCGGGGAGACCCCGGTCTCGTCGTTGACGACACGGGACACCGTCTTGAGGCTGACGCCTGCGAGCGCCGCGACGTCGCGCATCGTCGCGCGGACCCCCATGGTGGTGCCCTCCTCAGGTCGGACTGTTCATCGGCCTAGACAACGATGTCTCAAACTTGCAACTTTCTCAGCCAAAGTCCTTGACGTCGACACTAATTCGTAACCTACTGTTTCTAGACAACGTTGTCTAGCGCTTACGACCGGGCCGCTAGGGCCGCAAGAAGACAGGGAGGCAGAGGCATGACCAGACGCACCTATTCGCCTCGGAGGGCGGCGGTCCTCCTGGCCGCGGCCGCCGCGGGCTCGCTCGTTCTCGGTGCCTGCGGTGGCGACGACGACTCCGGCAGCGCGACCAGCGGTGACGGCGAGGAGGTCGCCGTTGCGCTGATCACCAAGAACTCCACCAACCCGTTCTTCGTGGCTATGCAGGACGGCGCGAAGGAGGCCGGCGAGTCCGAAGCCGTGAGTGTGACGGTCGCCGCGGGCAAGGAGGACGGTGATGAGGAAGGCCAGGTGCAGGCCATCGAGGAGGCCATCGCCCGAGGCGACAAGGGGATCCTGATCACGCCCAACGGGCCAGGGGTCAATCCTGCGATCGAGCGCGCCCGCGAGGCGGGGTTGTTCGTCATCGCGCTCGATACGCCACCCGACCCTGCAGAGACGGTGGACATCACCTTTGCCACTGACAACTTCAAGGCCGGCGAGCTCATCGGCCAGTGGACGGCGGCCCAGCTTGGTGGGCAGAAGGCCACGATTGCGATGCTCGACCTGTTCAACGACAAGATCGTCTCGGTCGACTACAACCGCGACCAGGGCTTCCTCACGGGAATGGGGATCGACACCGCCGACGAGGCCAAGAACGGCGACGAGGCAGCGACCGGGAGCTACTCCGGAGGCGAGTACGAGATCGTCTGTAACGAGCCGACCGAGGGCGCCGAGGACGGCGGCCGCACCGCCATGGAGAACTGCTTGACCCAGAACCCGAGCATCAACGTGGTCTACACGATCAACGAGCCGGCCGCGGTGGGTGCCCACAAGGCGCTCGAGGCTGCGGGGGCGACCGGCAACGTCCTCGTCGTCTCCGTCGACGGCGGCTGCGACGGTGTCCAGCAAGTCAAGGACGGCGTGATCGGGGCGACGTCACAGCAGTATCCCCTCAAGATGGCCGAGCTCGGCGTCCAGGCGATCGCCGAGATCGCGCGTGGTGGAGACACACCGGAGGTCACACAGGGACTCGACTTCTTCGACACCGGAGTCGCGCTCGTCACCGACACTCCCGTGGACGGCGTCGAGAGCATCGACACCACCGAGGGTTCGGAGCTGTGCTGGGGCTGACCAACCCCCGCTGACGGTTGGATCGGCGGGGCCGCGAGTCCGGCCTCGCCGACCAATCACCTGATTCTGTGAACTGCCAACGGCACGGAGGTCGCCGTGAGCACAGCCACGCAGCAACCGCATACCGCGGCGGAGCAGTTCGCCCTCCGCCAGCGGTCGCCACTCCAGCGGGTCCAGCACGTCCTGCACTCGCATCCTGCGATCAGCCCGTTCATCGTGCTGGTCATCTCGTTCATCGTCTTCTCGCTACTCAACGAGCGGTTCGCCACCGCCAACTCGCTCTCGCTGGTCTTCCAGCAGGTTGCCGTCATCGGCGCCTTGGCGATCGGGCAGACGCTCATCATCTTGACCGCAGGCATCGACCTCTCGGTTGGCGCCATCACCATCCTGGCGATGATGGTCACGGCCAAACTGGCGGCCGAGCAGGGCATCGCGGGTTGGCTCGCACTGCTCATCGGTTTCGCAGTCGGGACGGGGGCTGGCCTGCTCAACGGCCTGCTTGTCACGCGCCTGAGACTGCCTCCCTTCATCGTCACCTTGGGCACGCTCAGCATCTTCACGGCCCTCGGCCTGCTCTACTCCGGCGGGCAGAGCGTTCAGGCCACCGACCTGCCGTCGTTGCTGAGTTGGACCGGGGAGTCCGTCGAGATCGGCAACTTCAGGCTGACGACGGGTGTGTTCATCGTCGTGTTCATGTACATCGTGTTCGGCTTCGCGCTCGCAAAGACTGCATGGGGTCGGCACGTCTACGCGGTTGGCGACGACGCCGAGGCGTCGCGCCTCGCGGGCATACGGGTCAACCGGGTGTTGCTCAGTGTCTATACCGTGGCGGGTCTCATCTGTGGCATCACCGCGTGGATCCTCATCGGCCGCGCTGGTGCGGCAAGTCCCAACGCGATCACCGACGCCAATCTCGAGAGCATCACGGCAGTGGTTATCGGCGGCACGAGCCTGTTCGGTGGCCGCGGCACCCTCATCGGGACCGCGCTTGGTGCCCTCATCGTGGGGTTCTTCCGCAGCGGGCTTTCGCTCGCGGGCGTCGACGACCAGTACCGCGTACTCGCCATCGGTGTCCTGGTGATCCTCGCCGTCGCGGTCGACCAGTGGATCCGGAAGGTGAAGGCATGAGCGTCGCAGCCCAGCCCCAGTCAGTCAGCCCTGAGCCCAGCGCGGCTCTCGAGCGATCCCCGATCCTGTCGGCCAGAGGGTTGGTGAAGACCTTCGGTCGCGTTGTTGGGCTCGATGGCGTTGACCTCGACCTCTACCCCGGCGAGGTGTTGGCGGTCATCGGCGATAACGGTGCAGGCAAGTCAACCCTCATCAAGTGCCTCACCGGAGCGCTCGTTCCCGACGCCGGTGAGATCTTCCTCGACGGCGAGCAGGTGCACTTCAAGCGGCCACAGGACGCTCGACTTGCGGGCATCGAGACGGTTTACCAGACACTCGCGGTGGCACCGGCCCTCGACATCGCCAGCAACCTGTTCCTCGGCCGCGAGGAACGTCGTCGCGGACCCTTGGGTTCGATCCTTCGCATGCTTGATTCCAAGGGCATGCGCAAAGAAGCGAGCCAGGCTATGTCCGATCTGGGCATCGGCACGCTGCAGAACATGAGCCAGGCAGTGGAGACCCTCTCCGGTGGGCAGCGTCAGGCGGTGGCGGTCGCGCGCGCATCAGCGTTCGGCAGCAAACTCATCGTGCTCGACGAGCCGACCGCCGCGCTCGGGGTTCGAGAGTCCAACCAGGTGCTGCGCATGATCGAGGAGGTACGGTCTCGCGGCATGCCCGTCATCCTGATCAGTCACAACATGCCGCAGGTGTTTGAGGTCGCTGATCGCATCCACATCCAGCGGCTGGGCCGCAGCGCGGGCGTCGTCTCGCCAAGCTCACACACGATGCCGGAAGTCGTGGCGATCATGACCGGTGCCACGACTTTGGAAGAGACGCCGGGGAGGTCAGCCGGTTGACGTCCTGCGGGAGTGGCTGCCTGCCGGGCGGGCCTCCCACCGACTGCACCTCCTTCGGCCCGGTGCGGCCGGGGCGGCGAGCACCCCCCGGCCGCGCCGAACGCTGACGCGCCTCGACCTGCATGCATAGTTGGGCTGCAACCACCACGCAGCACGACGAATCCGAGGTGCATGTGACCAAGCCGACCGCAGTGGAGATCTACACCGACGGTGCCTGCAGCGGAAACCCCGGCCCCGGGGGCTGGGGAGCGGTGCTGCTCTCGGGCAAGCACGAGAAGGAGCTTTGTGGCGGCGAGCCCGACGCGACGACCAACAACCGCATGGAGCTCATGGCGGCCATCCAGGCACTCGAGTCGCTGAAACGACCTGTTGTCGTGAGGCTGCACACAGACAGCTCTTACCTGCGAAACGGCATCACCCAGTGGCTACCTCGATGGAAGACCAACGGCTGGCGGACCCGTGACAAGCAGCCGGTCAAGAACGCAGAGCTCTGGCAGCGACTCGAAGACGCCATGGCCCGACACGAGGTCGAGTGGCTGTGGGTGAAGGGTCACGCCGGCAACCCTGGCAACGAGCGCGCCGATGCTCTGGCCAACCGGGGTCTGTCCGAGGCCAGGCGAGCAGGCGTCAGGGTCGGTCCGGCGTGAGTTGCACACGCCTCAGCAACTGAGCGTTCAGCGCCACCACGATCGTCGATGCGCTCATCAGGATCGCGCCAACTGCTGGTGACAGTGTCACGCCCGCCCATGCCAGAACACCCGCAGCGAGCGGGATCGCCACCACGTTGTAGCCCGCCGCCCAGGCGAGGTTCTGCACCATCTTGCGGTACGAGGCCTTCGACAGCCGGATCACTCCGGTGACCCCGCGCGGGTCGGACGAGGCCAGCACGACGCCGGCGGACTCGATGGCGACGTCTGTGCCGGCACCGATCGCGATGCCCACATCCGCGCGAGCAAGTGCTGGCGCGTCGTTGACTCCATCGCCGACCATCGCCACGGTCAGTCCGCGCCGTTGCAACGATGCGACCGCCTCGTCCTTGTCCGCAGGCAGCACCTCGGCAAACACCTCGTCAACGCCATGGACGAAACCCAGGTCGGCCGCCACAGCGTCGGCGACTGCCTGGGCGTCACCGGTGATCATCACGATCTTGTCGACGCCTTCGTCGCGGAGCTCCTGGACCGCTTGCCTTGCCTCCGGCCGTACCTCGTCCTCCAATGCGAACGCGCCGAGCACAACAGGCTCGGTGCCAAGCCGTACGAGGTGAAGCGTCGCGGCACCCCGCGACGCCCACGCCTGCGTACGCTCAGCAAGCTCATCCGGCACCGACATCCCGAGCTCGCGCAGCAGCGCCGGGCCACCCACCGCGTAGGTCACACCATCTAGCGATGCCTGCACCCCGCGCCCCGTCATCGAGGTGAAGTCCGTCGCCACACGCGCTCAACCCGCGGTCAGCCGCGAGCTTCACGATGGCGCGGGCCAGCGGGTGCTCGCTGTCGGACTCGACCGCACCGGCAACGCGGACGACCTCGTCCTCATCGACACCATCGGCGGCCGCGACGTCGGTCACCACGTGCGAGCCTCTGGTCAGCGTGCCGGTCTTGTCGAACAGCACCGCGTCGACCTGACGCATCCGCTCGAGCGCGAGTCGGTCCTTGACCAAGATGCCGGCCTTGGCTGCGACTGCGGTGGAGATCGAGATCACCAACGGGATCGCCAGTCCGAGTGCGTGTGGGCATGCGATGACCAGCACCGTGACCGTGCGGACGACGGCCTCGTCAAGGTCGCCGAGCCCCCACCACACCAGGAACGTGAGCAACCCGGCGCCGGACGCTATGTAGAACAGGAGTGCGGCGAACCGGTCGGCCAGCACCTGCGCCCTGCCTCGCGACTGCTGGGCTTCGGCCACCAGCCGCTGGATGCCGGCCAGCGCCGTGTCATCTCCGACAGCGGTCACGCGCACGCGGATCGCCGAGTCGGTGGCAACCGTCCCCGCCACCACCCGGTCACCGACGGCTTTGGCGACGGGCTGCGACTCGCCGGTGATCATCGACTCGTCGAGCCCAGCGGCGCCGTCCACGATCGTGCCGTCCGCCGGGACGCGCGCCCCGGACCGTACGAGCACGACATCACCGACGGCAAGGTCAGCGACGCGCACGACCTCGGCCAAACCGTCGTCTCTGATGCGCTCTGCATCGTCGGGCAGCAGCTCCGCCAGCGCGGCCAGCGCCCCCTGCGCCTGACCGATCGCCTTCATCTCCTGCCAGTGGCCCAGCAGCATGATGGTGACCAGCGCGGCCAGCTCCCACCAGAACTCCAGGTCGAACCAGCCGAGGCTCGTGGCAAGCGATGCGACGAAGGCCACCGTGATCGCCATCGAGATGAGCAGCATCATCCCCGGCGCGCGAGCGCGGATCTCCGCGACGCCGCCCGCGAGGAACGGCCGGCCGCCATAGACGAACACCGCTGTGCCGAGCACCGGACCGACCAACTCGATGCCTGGGAAGTCCAGCGAGTAGCCGAACCAGTCCATGACCATCTCGCTGGTCAGCACGATCGGCACGGTCAGCAGCAAGGACAGCCAGAACCTGCGGCGGAATGCCTCGGGGTCGTGTCCGGCGTGCTGGTCATGCCCCATGTGAGCGTCGTGCGCACTCTGGCCCGTGTGAGGGTCATGGTCCACGTGGCTCGGCTGCATGGCTACAGATATACCTACTAGGGGTATATGGGTCAAGTCGAGAGACCGGCCGTGCCGACTGTGCGTTGTCGGTGCCCGCCACTAGCGTCGTCGCATGCAGATGAAGCTCGAGCTCGTCCCAGTCCCGGTCACCGATGTCGACCGCGCCAAGAACTTCTACGTCGAGCAGGTGGGGTTCAACGCCGACCACGACTACCAGGTGCACGAGGGTCTCCGGTTCGTGCAGCTGACGCCGCCAGGGTCCGCGTGCTCCATAGTGCTCGGGCTCGGCATCACCGAGATGGCTCCCGGATCGCAAGGTGGCCTGCAGATGGTCGTGGCTGATGCGGCTGCCGCGCGTGATGAGCTGCGTGCGCGGGGTGTCGAGGCGAGCGACGTCGACGAGCAGGCCTGGGGCACATTCGTCTTCTTCGCAGACCCCGATGGCAACACGTGGGCGCTGCAAGGACCGCCCCCGGGTGACAACTGGGACTACAAATTCACCACGTGATGACGTGATGCGGGAGATGTCCCGTCGGGCAGGATTGGGCCATGGCTTCCTCGCATGGTCAAAGCGGCTCGCATGATCGCAATGTGACGCTGTCCGGTGGGACGTCGGTGCCGTTGCTCGGGTTCGGCACCTGGCAGCTGCGGGGCCGGCAGGCCTACGACTCGGTGCGCACCGCGCTCGATGTCGGTTATCGCCACGTCGACACCGCCGCGGCATACGCCAACGAAGACCATGTCGGCGCGGCGGTGCGCGACAGCGGTGTCCCGCGTGACGAGGTCTTCGTGACGACGAAACTCCCTGCGGAAAATGCCGGGCGCGAGCAGCAGACGTTGGCGCGCAGCCTCGACCTGCTCGGTCTCGACTACGTCGACCTGTGGCTGATCCACTGGCCGCCAGGCGGGGGTGCCGCGCCGGACGTGTGGCGCGAGCTGCTGACGGCCCGTGACAAGGGGCTGGCGCGCGCGGTGGGGGTCAGCAACTACAGCGCTGCACAGATCGACGCGCTGATCGAGGCGACGGGCTCGGCGCCCGAGGTCAACCAGATCCGCTGGAGCCCGAGGTTGTACGACCCTGCGCGGGTCGAGCACCTTCGGTCACGACAGGTGGTGCTCGAGGGCTACAGCCCGTTCAAGGCGAGCGACCTGACCCACCCGGTGCTCCTCGACGTCGCCGACGCGCACGGCGTGACCGCGGCTCAGGTCGTGCTGCGATGGCACGTCGACCACGGCTTCGTCACGATCCCCAAGTCATCGACGCCGGAGCGCATCGCGTCCAACTTCGACATCTGGCGGTTCGCGCTCAGCGCCGACGAGCTCGCTCGGCTCGACCAGCTGTCGCGGCACTGAGCCCGGCATGGTGCCGGGGCGCCCCCGCATCGGGGCGCCCCGGCATGTGTAAGGACGTTTGACGACGCCCGGAAGTTGCGTCAGATCGCCGGCTCGGGCTCGGGGATCTTCGGCCGCGGCGCATCGGCCTGCTCGGCGGGTGGCGGCGACGGAAGAAACGCCTCCGGGCGACCCTCGACGTGCAGCTGCGGGAGCCTGCGGTCAAGCCACGCCGGCAGCCACCAGTTGGCCCGGCCGAGCAACTGCATGACGGCCGGCACGAGCAGCAACCGTACGACCGTGGCGTCCACCAGGATCGCCGCCGCCATGCCCACACCGATGACCTTGAGCATCACGTCCGGACTCGGGATGAACGCGGCGAACACCGCCACCATGATGGCTGCCGCCGCGGTGATGACCCGGCCCGTACCCGCCAGGCCGCTCACGATCGCCCGACTGTTGTCGGCGTGCCGCTCCCAGGACTCGCGCATGCGGCTAACCAGGAAGACCTCATAGTCCATCGACAGCCCGAACAGCACCGCGAACATGATGACCGGGATGAACGCCGGCAGCGGTGTCGCGTTCTCGATGCCGATGAGCTGACCGAACCAGCCGCCCTGCAGAGCAAGCGCGACGATCCCGTACGCCGCAGCGACGGACAACAGGTTCATCAGCGCCGCGGTGATGGGGATGACGATGCTGCGGAACGACACGAGCAGCAACAGCACGGAGATCGCGACAACCCCGGCGATCAGGAACGGCAGCCGGCTCGCCACGTTGGCCGTGCTGTCGATCGAGGTGGCCGTGACCCCCCCGACGTGTACCGCTGTCCCCGTGCCGTCCATCGCCGTCGGGATGACGTCGTCGCGGAGCGCGTCGATGAGCTCCTCGGTCGCCCCGTCCTGCGGCCCGGTCGTCGGCAGCACCGTCATGATGGCCGTGTCGCCGGACTCGTTGAGCAGCGGAGGGTTGACCACGGCGACCCCGGAGGTGTTCGACAGGTCGGAAGCGAGCCGGTCCAGGTCGCTGGTGTCCCCGGGTGTGTCGAGGTCGGCGGCCAGCAGCAGCGGCCCGTTGGCGCCGTCGCCGAACGCGTCGCCCAGCGCGTCGTACGCCTGACGGGACGTCTGGTCCTCCGGGCGGTTGCCGGCGTCGGGGAAGCCGAAGCGTACGTCGAGGAAGGGCAGCGCAAGCGCCACGAGCACGGCGACGCCGGCGAGAGTGGCGAGGACGCTGTTGCGCTCGATGAGCCGGCTCCAGCGCACCCATCCACGACTCGGCTCGATGTGGCCACCGGCGGCGACGTGGACCGGGCGACGGCGTCCGAGCGGCAGCCGGAGCCGATCGACCCAACGTCCGAAGAAGCCGAGCAGAGCGGGAAGGAGTGTGACGGCCGCCGCCATCACCACGAGCACCGCCACGATCGTCACCGCCGCGGCACCCTGCATGAACGACAGCCCCATCGCGAACAGCCCGAGCATGCTGATGACGACGGTGCTGCCCGCCACGAGCACCGCCCGCCCGGCCGTGTCCAGGGTGGCCACGGTGGCGTGCTCGGGATCGAGGCCGGCGGCCCGCCATTCGCGGAACCGGGTGACCATGAGCAGCACGTAATCGATGCCGATGCCGATGCCCATCATCGAGGCCAGCGCCGTCGACCAGTCGGGTACGTCGGTGATGGCCGCAACGACTCCGACCAGCACGCTGCTGATCGCGAGGCCGGAGACCGCGACCAGGACCGGCAGGCCTGCCGCCACGACTGTGCCGAACGTGATCAGGAGGATGATCACGGCCGCGGCCAGACCGATGGCCTCGGAGCCGATCTCACCCATCTCGGCCATCTCTATCGTCTGGCCACCGAGCGCAACCTCGAACCCGCTCGCGTCGTGCGCCTCGGCGGCCTCGATGATCTTCTCGGTGTCGGCGACGGGCATATCGCCGGGGTTGATGACGTCGAGCCGCAGCTGGGCGACCAGTGTCTGGCCGTCCGGCGAGATGCCTCCGGGGGTGGTGTACGGGTCATCCACCGCGGCAACGTGCGGTTGGGCGCTGAGCTCGTCGAGCAGCGCTGAGACATCCTGCTGCACCGCTGGTTCCGTGGCGGGTGCGTGCGACCGGACCACGACGTCGATCGTGTCGCCGGACTGGCTGGGGAACTGCTCCTCGAGCAGGGTCTGCGCCTGCGCGGAGTCGGAGCCTGGCGCGGAGTAGTCGGCGCTGAACTCGCCGTTGGCGACGGAAGCCAGCCCGATGGCTATCGCGAGCGCGGCGACCCAGGCGAGGACCACGCGCCAGCGATGGCGGAAGGCGACGCCGGCCAACCGCCCCAGGGGGCCGATCGGGGGTCGCTCCTCGGCCGCCTGTGGGGTGTCGAAGCTGGGAGCGTGGGTGCTGGGCAGCTGGGGCATGACGGCGCCTCTCGTACGCAACGGAGCTTGACTCTGGTTACGTGCACTCAACTGAGTTATGCTCTGTAACGAACACGAAGAAGGTTTGCTTGTCAAGCCCCGTTACGTCTGTAACGATGCGTTACCGAAAGTTCACCTTCGGAAGAGGGAACCGCTGTGAGCATGCTGACGCCCGAGCCGTCGCCGGAGCCGTCGACGTCTCCGCTGCTGTCTCGCCGCGAGCGCGCCCGGGCGGCGACGATCGAGGAAATCAAGGACACCGCGCTGCGGCTGATGCGCGAGTCGGGGACGACCGACGTGCGATTTGCCGACATTGCCCGCGAGATGGGTATGACAGCGCCGGCGCTGTATCGCTACTTCGCCGACAGCGACGAGCTCCTCACGGCGCTGATCGTCGACGCGTTCGACGATCTGGGCGCCGCGGTCGCCGAGGCGCGCGACAAGTTCCCTCCGGACGACCCGTCGTCACGACTGCTGGCGGTCGGTCAGGCCTACCGCGCGTGGGCGCGTCGCGAGCCGCAGCGGTTCGCCCTGATCCTCGGGATGCCGGTGCCCGGTTTCTCTCCGCCCCAGGAGGGCCCGACGACCGAGGCCGCCGAGCGGGCGATGACCGAGCTAAAGACGTTGTTCTACGACGCCGCGCGCCTCGGGGTGCTGGGCCCGCCGCTGCTGCGCGAGGTCGACCCGGTGGTAGCGGCATGCGTGGAGGGTGAGCTGGCCGAGAAGCACGACGACGACCCCCCGCTGCCGCCCAGAACGTTCCAGGCAATGATGCACTGCTGGTCGTTCCTGCATGGCTTCACCAGCCTGGAGACCTACGGGCACCTGGACTTCCTGCCGCCGGAGGTTCGCGACGCCTTGTTCATAGCGCAGGGTCGCCTCGTCATCATGTTTACCGGCCTGCCCGAGCCGCGCTGAGCCTGCACCGGTCATTCCGGCCCTTGATCTGGTAGGCACAGCGGCATGACGCCGTTCGCTGTCGCCGATGAGGAGCGCGTCGCCGCCCTGCGTCGGATGAAGCTCTTCGCTGCCGGATTGCTCGTCGCCGCGGCGGTGATCTACGTGCTCGCCCGCGCCTGGGAGCAGTCCGACGATGCGCCCACGCTCGCGGGCTATGTGCGGGCGGCCGCGGAGGCTGCAATGGTCGGCGGGATCGCCGACTGGTTCGCCGTGACAGCACTGTTCCGCCACCCGCTCGGGCTGCCGATCCCGCACACTGCGATCATCCCGACGCACAAGGACCGCATCGGCCACACGCTCGGCGACTTCGTCGGCGCAAACTTCCTGTCCGCCGATGCGGTGCGGCAGCGGCTGGCCACCGCCGAGGTCGGCCGCCGGCTCGGGACCTGGCTCGCCCGAACGGACAACGCCGAACGGGTGGCCGGCGAGCTGGCCAACGCGGCCAAAGCTGGCATTGAGCTGCTCCGCGACGACGACGTGCAGCCCGTGCTCGAGCAGCTCGTCGAGCGCCGGTTGGCTGACCTGCACGTGTCGCCCAGTCTGGGCCGGACGCTCGACCAGGTCGTACGCGATGGCGCACACCGCGGCCTGGTGGACCTGCTGGCCCGCAGTGCGTACGACTGGCTGTTCGCCAACCGGGACCTGATCATGCGCGTGGTCAGCCAGCAGGCGCCCACGTGGTCGCCGAGGTTCATCGACGAGCGGGTCGCGACACGCATCTACTCCGAGCTGCTCCGCGTGGCCGGCGACGTCGTACGTCATCCACAGCACCCAGCCCGCGAAGCGATCGACCAGTGGCTCACTCGGTTGGCCGACGACCTGCAGCACGACCCGGCCACCCAGGCTCGAGTCGATAGCGCGGTCCAGTCACTCGCCGCCGGCGGGCAAAGCCGCGAGGTGGTCGCCGACCTCGTCGCCGCCGCACGCAAGGCGCTCGTGGAGATGATCGACGACCCGTCGAGCGAGCTGCGGGTGCGCATCCGCGAGGCACTCGTGCGTTGGGGTGAGCGGCTTGCGACGGAGCCGGATATCGCGGCGAAGGTCGACGGATGGCTTGAGCGGGCGGGGGTCTACGTCGTCACTGGCTACCGCCACGAGATCACCCGGCTCGTCACCGACACCGTCGAGCGCTGGGACGCGCAGGAGACCAGCCGTCGGATCGAGGTGCAGGTGGGCCGTGACCTGCAGTTCATCCGGATCAACGGCACCGTGGTCGGAGCGATCGTGGGCGTCGCTCATCCACGCCGTCTCGCAGCTGCTGTGAGGTCGAGCCAGCACGGGCGATCTTGAGACATCCGCGGGCCTCGCGCCCCACCGATGTCTCAAGATCGTCGGGATGGCGGGATGCCGGGGTGCGGTCAGGCGGTGCCGGTGTACGGCGGCGCGTCCGCCGTGGGCGCGGTCGTCTCGACCGTCGTGTGCGTATGGGCGAGACGGCGCAACGCGATGCCGACCAGGATCAGGACGATGCCAAGGCCGGCTGCCATCGCGGCAACGCCGAAGGCCACTACCGACGTGAACAGCGACGCCCGCAGGAACGAGGCGGTCATGACCGTCTGTCGGACCGGGTCGTCCTGGTCGAGCTCGGCGTAGGTTTGGCCGTCGGACGCGTCCAGTGCGTGCTCGTTGATGATGTCCGCCTGGGCGTAGGCCGAGAAGGGGCCGTTGACCTCGTCGCCGGCCAGGAAGTCGGCGTCGTCGGACACGGTGATGTTTTCGTCGGCTAGCTGGTCCTGGACCACGAACCAGGTGACCACGCCGGCGACGATCATGAGCAGGCCGGCGATGATGACCAACATGCCGAGGAAGCGGACACCGCCGGCGCGCTTGGTCTCGAGGGTTTCGGTCGACATCTGATCCTCCCGGAGATGTCATGAAACGAGGCGACTTGGTAGTCGCGATCGAGACTAGTGACGGCGGACTCCAGGGGCGTAGCGGCGCGCGGGAGTCGGCGCGCCCGATCCGGTGCTAGCCCTTGAGCATCCCTACGCGACATGATCGCGGTATGTCCGACAAGGTGACCGCGCCGCAGCCCCCGACGGTCCCCAGCCAGAACGGCTGGACGATTCCACGCGGGCTCATCGTGGTGCTGAGCTTTGCCGGCGTGGTGGTCGCCGTTGGTGGCATGCGGTCGATCTCAGGCATCCTCGGCCCGGCCTTCCTGGCGTTGATGATCGTCGTCGGTGTCGACCCGCTCATGGGATGGCTCGTTCGCCGGCGGGTGCCGCGGATCCTCGCGGGGATCCTGTCGATGTTTGCTGCGTTCTTGATCATCCTCGTGCTGGCCGGCGCGCTCGCACTGTCCATTGCCCGACTGGCGTCTCTGCTGCCCGACTACACCGACCAGTTCAACGACCTGGTCGACGACGCAGAGCAGTTCCTCGTCAACCGAGGTGTGGAGCAGGAGCAGATCCAGGAGGCGCTGAGCGGCTTCGACTGGACTCAACTGGTCGACGTCGTGCAAACGCTCCTCACTAGCCTGCTCAATGTCTTCTCCAACATCGTGTTCATCCTCGCGCTGATGTTCTTCATGTTCATCGATGCCATGTCGTTCGACCGGCGGCTCGAGGTTGCTGAGCGGTCACGTCCCGACATCGTCGCCGCGCTGCGTGGATTCGCCTCCGGCACCCGCACCTATCTCGTGGTGTCCACCGTGTTCGGCTTCATCGTCGCCGTCATCGACACGATCGCCTTGAGCATCATGGGCATCCCGCTGCCGATCATCTGGGGCTTCCTGGCGTTCATCACCAACTACATCCCCAACATCGGGTTCGTCGTGGGCGTGATCCCACCCGCCTTGCTCGGTCTCTTAGAGGGAGGCTGGGGATTGATGCTTGCGGTGATCATCGTCTACTCGGTCATCAACTTCGTGATCCAGTCGCTCATCCAGCCGAAGTTCGTCGGCGATGCCGTCGGGCTGACGGTGACGATGACGTTCCTGTCGCTGGTGTTCTGGGGCTGGGTGTTCGGTGCGCTCGGCGCTCTGCTGGCAATCCCGTCTGACGCTGCTGACCAAGGCGCTGCTCATTGACATCGACCCCAACACGCGGTGGGTCAATGCGCTCATCATGAGCGGCCAACCTGGCCGACGCGAGGCAGAGCCGCCGTCCGCTGCCGAGCAGGTCACCGAGGCGGCCGAAGAGGCGACCTTGGTGGACCCAGTTGGCGAGAAGGCAGGCCGCGTCGCGCGGGTCGAGCAGTAGGCTGCGCTTCAGAACAACAGACGCGGGAGCTCGCGCCACAGCGGGCTGAGAGGGTGACAGGCGCCGTACGTCGTCCGTACGGCAGGCGTCGCCGACCGCCGGAACCTGACCGGGTAATGCCGGCGTAGGGAGCGAGTCGTGACGCTGCTCGATCATCCACCGAAGGCCGCGCCACCCGAGGCGCCGCTCGTCCTCACCACCGAGCCACCACGCCCGCTCGGCCTGTTCGACCAGATGACTCTCTGGGGCAACCTGGGGATCTCGCTGTTCGGCCCGGTGACGGGAGCGTTCATCGCGGCCACCACCGGCTCGCTCGCGGCCGGCGCTGCTTGCGACGCTTGTCGGGGTCGCGCTGGGGGCGGCGGTGCTGGGCGGAGCCGCAGTGTTCGGCGCGGCGACCGGCGCGCCGGCGATGGTCTGCCTGCGCGGTCTGTTCGGGCGGCCCGGCTCGTACGTACCCACGGCGCTCAACGTCGCTCAGAACGTCGGCTGGGCAACCCTGGAGATCGTCCTCATCGCCACCGCCGCGGAGGCGATCGTCGGTGCCGAATGGCGCTGGCTCTTCGTGCTCCTCGCCGGCGCCGTGGCCACATTCATGGCGGTGCGCCCACTGGGCTCTGTCCGCGCGCTGCGCAAGGTGATGGTGTGGCTGGTCCTGCTGGCCAGCGTCTTCCTGTTCGTCCAAGTGCTGCGCGGCGGACCAATCGGGTCGGTCACGGCGGGCGACTTCTCCGGGTTCTGGGTGGCGGTCGACTTGGCCGTCGCAGGGGTCGTCTCGTTCGCGCCGCTGGCGGCCGACTACTCGCGGCACTCGAAGTCGCGGGCGGCGGCGTTCGGCGGAGCATCCGTCGGCTACGGGCTTGCCGCGTTGGCGTACTACACATTGGGTGTGCTCGCGGTGGCGACGCTGGGCACGGACGGCGACAACGTCATCTTCGCGCTGGTCGCTCTGCCGGCCGGGGCGGTCGCGCTGTTCATCCTGCTGGTCGACGAGGTGGACGAGGCGTTCGCCAACGTCTACTCGACCACGATGTCGGTGCAGAACCTGGCGCCGAGGCTCGACCGGCGAGTGGTGTCGGTCGCGATCGGGGTGCTGGCGACCGCGCTGGCGCTGTGGGTCGACATCAGCGGCTACACGTCGTTCCTGCTGTTGATCGGTGCGGTGTTCGTCCCACTGTTTGCCGTGGCGATCGTCGACTTCTTCGTCGTGAGCCGCGGCCGCTGGGATGTCTCGGAGCGCGCGCGCTTCCGCTGGCAGCCTGTGGTGGCGTGGCTCGCCGGCTTCGTCACGTACCAGCTCATCAACCCTGGCGACGTCTCCGGCTGGAGCGGTTGGTGGGCGCGCCGCGCGGGCGATCTGCCCTTCGAGATGCCGGAGTGGTTTGGCGCCTCGATCGCCTCGCTGGTCGTGGGCGCGGTCGCGATGCTGCTGCTCGGTCAGATCGGCCGGCGCCCGCGAGTTGTCAGGTTGTCAGGCTCAGGGCCAAGCGTGTGACCTGCGACGATGCAGCGCCCTGACAATCTGACAACCTGACAAGTCGGGGGAGGGCGCCGGCTCAGCTGACGAGCTTGGGCAGCACGTCGCGGCCGAAGACCTCGATCCACTCCTCCTGGTTGCGCCCGACGTTGTGCAGGTAGAGCCGGTCGATCCCGAGGTCGAGGTAGCGCTGGATCTCGGCGCGGTGCGCGTCGGGGTCGCTGGAGATGAGCATGCGGCCCTTGAAGTCTTCGGGCCGGACGAGCTGCGCCATCGCGGCGAAGTCGTGCGGGGAGCGGATGTCCTGCTTGGGAAACTTCATGCCGCCGTTGGGCCACTCGGTGATCGCGTTAGCCAGCGCCTCCTCGTCGCTCGGCGCCCACGACAGGTGCAGCTGCAGGATGCGGGGCATCGTGTCAGGGTCCTTGCCGGCCTCGCGCGCGCCTTCCTCGAACTTCGCGAAGATCCCGCCGATCTTCTCCAGCGGTGCGCCCACGGTGATGATGCCGTCGGCGACGCGTCCGGTGCGCTTGGCGGTGACCGGCCCGGCCGTGGCCACATAGATCGGCGGGGGTTGCTCGGGCATCGTCCACAGCCGGGTCGACTCGAGCTTGAAGTAGTCGCCGGAATGCTTGACGTCCTTGCCCGCCAGGGATCCGGTGAACAGCTTCTGAATGACGTCGATCGCCTCGAACATCATGCGGATCCGCTCGGGTGCCTCCGGCCAATAGCCACCGAGGACGTGCTCGTTGAGCGCCTCTCCGGATCCCAGGCCGAGCCAGTGCCGGCCGGGGTACATCGCGGCCAGCGTCGCGGATGCCTGCGCGACCACGGCGGGATGCATGCGAAACGACGGGCACGTCACACCAGGCCCGAGGTCGCCGGTCGTGCGCGCGCCGATGCCGGTCAGCACGTTCCACACGAACCCCGCCTCGCCCTGCTGCGGCACCCACGGCTGGAAGTGGTCGGCGGCCATCACACCGGAGAAGCCGTGTGCCTCGGCGAGCTCGGAGAACCGGAGTACGTCGTTGGGGGCGAACTGCTCGAGCATCGCGGCGTAGCCGATGGTCGTGCGCGGCATGGGATCCTCCGCCATCGTGGGTGATCGTTGCGCCCACCATTTCACGCGTACGACGGCGGGGCCGCACGCCCCGTACCCTCATAACCGAGACCCGCCCAGCCGCCAACCGGAGACGTGAGTGACTACCAGACCCACCGTCCACGAGTGGGGCATCGTCGTCGCCGTGAAGGGCCTATACCAAGCCAAGTCGCGCATGCGGACGTTGCGTGCCCCGGTGCGGGCACGGCTCGTGTTGGCGATGCTGACCGACGTGCTCGCCGAGCTGCGCGCGACTCCACATGTGACGCACATCGTGGTCGTCACCGACGACGGCGACGTCGCCCGGGTCGCGCGTCGCGGCGGCGCGCGGGTGGTGCCCGATCCCGGACGCGGCCTCAACGCCGCGTTCGTCGCCGGCGCTCGAGCTGTGCCGGGCGTGTCGGTTGCTGCGGTGATGGCCGACCTGCCCCTGCTGACCGCCGAAGATCTGTCGGCCGCGCTGCGGGAGGCGGAGCGGCATGCGACCGCGTACGTGCCAGACCGCGCCGGCACTGGCACCACGATCCTGACCGCGCGCGGCGTGCCGCTGGAGCCGGCCTTCGGCCCCGGGTCGGCCATGGCGCATGCCCACACCGCCGTTCGTCTCGACGCCGCGCCCGGTCTCCGGCATGACATCGACACTCTCGATGACCTCGCGGCCGCTTCGCGCGAAGGGCTCGGCCCGTCGACCGCGTCTGTCGCGCGCAGTCTCGTCGGTCGGCCCGAACAGGCCACGGGCTGACGTGCCGCGCGTCCGGCGGTCCGCGCGGGACCGGATGGTGCGGCTGTGGCGGGACACCGATCCGCCGACGTCACCCGGTCTGCGGCGCAGCCCATGGCTGGCGAGCAAGCGGCTGCCCGGGCCGCAGGACCGCGCGCTCTACCGGTCGTTCGACTTCGCGTTGCGCGTCGGCGATGTGCTGCTCGCTCGCGGCGCCGCGATTTCCGATGTCGAGTCGTTCAGCGGCCGGGCACAAGGGATTGGTCGCGCAGCGCGTCCAGGAAGTCGCGCGCCCAGCGGGCGACATCGTGCTCCAGCACGATTGCGCGCATCGCCCGCATGCGCCGCCGCTGCTCGTCGTGAGAGGCGTACATCGCGTCGAGCATCGCGCGCTTGAGGCCGACGATGTCGTGCGGGTTGACGAGGTAGGCATCGCGCAGCTCGGCTGCCGCACCGGCGAACTCGCTCAGCACGAGTGCGCCCTGCTCGTCGGAGCGCGCGGCGACGTACTCCTTGGCGACGAGGTTCATGCCGTCGCGCAGCGGGGTGACCACCATGACGTCAGCGGTGCGAAGCAGAGCAACGAGCTCGCCGCGGTCGTACGACGAGTGCATGTAGTTGACGACGGGATAGCCGAAGCGACCGTACTCACCGTTGATGCGCCCGACCTGCTGCTCGATCTCGTCACGCAGCAGGCGGTACTGCCCGACGCGTTCACGGCTCGGCGTGGCGACCTGGATGAACGCCACGTCCTCTGGCGACAGCCTGCCCTCGGCCAGGAGCTCGCCGAAGGCCTTGAGTCGGTGGCCGATGCCCTTGGTGTAGTCGAGTCGATCGACACCCAGGAGGACGTAGCGCGGGTTGCCGAGCTCGCCGCGGATCTCCTTGGCGCGCGCTTGCGTGTCCGGGTTGTCGGCCAGCTCCGCAATCTCCGAGCTGTCGATCGAGATCGGGAAGGCCTCCGCGCGCACCTGTCGATCGGGTAGCAGGACGTGGCCGTCCTCGACCGTGAGCCCGAGCAGCCGCTCGGTGAGGTGGCAGAAGTTGGTGGCTGCACCATTGAGCTGGAACCCGACGAGGTCAGCGCCCAGCAGGCCTTCCAGGATCTGCGTGCGCCAAGGCAGCTGCAGGAAGAGCTCGATAGGCGGGAACGGGATATGCAGGAAGAAGCCGATGCGCAGGTCGGGTCGCTGCATGCGCAGCATCTGCGGGACGAGCTGCAGCTGGTAGTCCTGCACCCAGACCGTCGCTCCCTCATCGGCGATCTGCGAGGTGGCTTCGGCGAAGCGCCGGTTGACGCGTACGTAGGCCTCCCACCACTCCCGGTGGTACTCCGGCTGCACGATGACGTCGTGGTAGAGCGGCCAGAGCGTCGCGTTGGAGAAGCCCTCGTAGTAGTCCGCGACGTCCTCCTCGGACAGCGGGACAGGCACCAGATGCATGCCGTCCTCGGTGAACGGCTCCGGGGCCTCGTCGACGGTGCCCACCCAGCCGACCCAGGCACCGTCGTTGGCCCGCATCACCGGGGCAAGCGCAGTCACGAGGCCGCCCGGGACTGCGCCGCCACTCCGCCGATCCGTCATCGTCAGTGACCTTGTCGACCGGCAATCGGTTGGCGACGACAACAAAACCGGCGTTGGACTGGCTGACGTCCGTCACGGGTGGCCCTCCGTAACTGGGGGTAACCCAGACTATGCCCTCGCGGTGAAGGGCTGAATCGCTGCGGCGTGAGCATCGATGTCGTACGCGCTAAGGGTGTGTCAAATGACAGGCGTGTCGTTTGTCGGTGCGTACGATGGCTGGCGAGGTCGGGCAATCGAGACAGATGACGCTGGCGAGACGATAGGGACGCGCCACGAGGAGGAGCGGGCATGGAGGCTGCACGCAACACGGGACATCCGGTGGTCACCGGCCCCGCGGCGGCGCATGCAGCGGCTGCCCTGAGCGATCGCGACCGGGCCGTCCTCGACTTCGAGCGGCAGTGGTGGAAGTACGCAGGAGCCAAGGAGCAGGCGATCCGCGACCTGTTCGACATGTCGGCGACGCGCTACTACCAGCTGCTCAACGAGCTCATCGACCGCCCGGACTCCCTGGCCTACGACCCCATGCTGGTCAAGCGGCTGCGGCGACTGCGGTCGTCCCGGCAGCGCACTCGTTCGGCTCGCCGCCTAGGGTTCGAGGTCTGAGCCCGGGAGCCGAGGAGTGCCATGCGCGAGCGGTGGAACGCCATCTGGCCGTCCCTGGTCGCGCTGGTCGGCACGCTGGCCGTAGTGGGTGGCCTGCTGCTGTTCTTCGGCCGCGACGTCGACTCGTCGGACGGGCCAGTGGCCTCCGGCACCGACACCGCGGCCACTGACCCCGCGGCCCCATCCGAGACCGTGACGGAGCAGCCGCCTCCTGACGTCAAAGCTCCCGTCCGCGTCCTCAATGCCGCGCGCGTGCAGGGTCTCGCCGGGCGCACCGCCGACACCCTGCGTGCCGACGGCTGGGAGGTCACCGGGGCCGACAACTTCTCCGGCGAGGTCAGGGCCACCACGATCTTTGCTCCGGCGGGGCTGGAGGACGCGGCGGCCACGCTGTCGCGGACCTACCCGGTGCTGACGGTGATCGAGCCGGCGAGCGAGGGCATGGGCACCGGCGAGCTCACCTTGGTGCTCGCGCAAGACATCGCACTCACGAAGGGCTGACATGCCCGAGGTGCGCGACGCGATCCGCACGGAGCCTGGGCGCCGGGCCTACGACAGGCTGCTTGCCGATCCGTCGCACGCCCTTGTGGCATTCGACTTCGACGGCACTCTCGCACCGATTGTGCCGCGGCCAGAGGATGCGCGGGCATTGCCAGATGCCGTAGGAGTCCTGGTGGGCGTTGCGGCGAGGGTACGTCGGGTTGCCGTGGTGACGGGCCGGCCGGCCGGGGATGCGGTGTTGTTTGGTGGGCTCGACGCCGTGCCGGGCTTGGTGGTGCTCGGGCACTACGGGCTGGAGCGGTGGGCCGACGGCCGCCTGGAGTCGCCGCCCGATGACCCGGCGGTCGACGTAGCGCGCGAGACCTTGCGGACGCTGGTCGCGGTGGCCCCAGCGGGGACCTACCTCGAGGACAAGGGCCATTCGCTCGCTGTGCACACGCGCAACACCGAAGACCCGGCGGGCGCGCTCGACGGGTTACGCGCTGAAGTGTCGACGCTTGCCGCTAATGCTGGGCTCGAGGTGGTGCCGGGTCGGTACGTGCTGGAGGTGCGGCCGCCGGGTGTCGACAAAGGGCATGCGCTGCGTGATCTCGTACGCGCGGAGGGCGTTTCGGTCGTGTTCTTCGCGGGGGACGACCTCGGCGACGTACCCGCGTTCGACGCGCTCGACGAGTTGCGCGCGGAAGGTCTCGCGACGCTGGCCGTGTGCGCCGACTCGCCGGAGACGCCTGCAGCGGTACGCGACCGCTGCGATCTGGTGGTCGACGGGCCGGCGGGCGTGCTGGCGGTCCTGGCTTCGATCAGCGAGTGACGGTCAAGTCGCGGGCTTTGGCGTACTGCTCGCGGATCCGCGGCTCGACTCGCGCGTCATAGGTTGCGGCACCCGTGCTCGGCCACTGCGGTGGCTCGTCACCGCCGAGGAGTGTCCAGGCGGCTTGGCGGGCGGCGCCGTCGGCGACGTACTCACCGGGGGGTGGCACGACCACGGGCCGGCCGAGCACGCTGGGCGCGATGCTGCGTACGGCCTCGCTGCGCGAGCCCCCACCGACCAGCAGGATGCGCTCGACTGGGACGCCTTGGGCAACGAGGGCGTCGAGCCCGTCGGCGAGGCCGCTGAGCAGTCCTTCGACCGCGGCGCGGGCCAGATGGGCTGGCGTGGTGTTGCTGAGGCGCAAGCCGTGGACCGCACCGGTGGCGTCGGGCTTGTTGGGTGTGCGCTCGCCTTCGAGGTAGGGGACGAGGGTGAGGCCGTCGGCTCCGGGCGGGGCGTCGAGGGCGAGGTCGGAGAGCCTCGCGAGGTCGACGCCGAGGAGTCGGGCGGCGCTGTCGAGGACCCGGGCGGCGTTGAGTGTGGCGATCAGCGGCAGATAGCGGCCGGTCGCGTCGGCGAACCCGGCGACGATGCCGGACCCGTCGCGGGTCGGCGTCTCGGAGACCGCGAACACCGTGCCACTCGTGCCAATGGACACGATTGCGTCACCGGGGCGGGCGGCCACCCCAAGCGCGGCGCCCATGTTGTCCCCGGTGCCCGGACCGAGCAGCGCTCCGGCAGTAGCCTTGCCCGCCGGCTCCTGCGGCGCGAGCACGCGGGGGAGGGTGACCTCGTGGCCGAGCGCCAGGCGCAGCAGGTCGCGGCGGTAGTCACCCGTGAACGGTGACCAGTAGCCCGTGCCGGAGGCATCGCCGCGATCGGTCGTCAGCGCGTCGAGGTCGCCGGTCCCGGCGAGTCGCCAGGTGAGGTAGTCGTGCGGCAGGCACACCGCTGCGATCCGGGCTGCCGCCTCGGGTTCATGCTCGGCGATCCAGCGCAGCTTGGTGATCGTGAACGAGGCCACGGGGACAAGGCCCACCTCGGCGGCCCAGGCCGCTCCGCCGCCGAGCTCGGTCACCAAGTCGGCCGCTGCTTGCGCCGATCGAGTGTCGTTCCAGAGCAGTGCGGGGCGTACGACTGCGCCGTCGGCGTCGAGGCAGACCGCGCCATGCTGCTGGGCGGCAACTGCGAGCGCTTCGACGTCGTCGAGGCCGCCTGCCTTGGCGATCGCTTCCTGCAAAGCCGTCCACCACGCCGCGGGGTCCACCTCGGTGCCGTCGGGGTGGGATGCACGCCCCTCGCGCACGAGCTCGCCCGTGATCGCGTCGCGGATCACGACCTTGCATGACTGCGTAGAGCTGTCCACGCCGCCGACGAGAGTCATGCGCCCGATCCTGCCTCAGCGGGTCAGGAAATATCGAGGGCTTGGCCGTTCGCCACGATGGGAGGATCGCGTCCATGCCGCTGCTCTTCTCCTACGGCACGCTGCGTGACCCGGCGGTGCCACCGCAAGGCTTTCCCCCGCACCGCTAGGGCTCAAGGCCTGTCACGGCGGGGGAAAACCTGCTGGACGTGGTCATTCCGGGACCGGTCACGGCACAGGCTGCGGCGCGGGTGGGCCGACGTACGCGGCGCTCGGTCGGATGATCTTGCTGTCCTGGGCCTGCTCGAGGATGTTGGCCGTCCAGCCGATCATGCGGCTCGCCGCGAACGTCGGCGTGAACATCTCCGGCGGCAGCCCGCACGCCTCCATGACCACGCCGGCGTAGAACTCCACGTTGGCGTACAGCTCGCGCCCCGGCTTGAGCTCGGCGAGCAGCTCGACCACTCGCGACTCGACTTGTGTCGCGAGCTCTACTCGCGGGCCGCCAAGGGAACGGGCGACATCGCGCAACATGCGAGACCGCGGGTCTTCGGTGCGATAGACCGCGTGGCCGAAACCCATGATTCGCTCGCCGCGCGCGAGGGCTGCCCGGATCCACGGGTCGATCCGGTCGGGCGAGCCGATCGCGTCGAGCGTGTCGAGCGCCCGGCTCGGAGCGCCGCCGTGCAGCGGTCCGGACAACGCGCCGAGCGCACCCACCACGGCAGCGACGACGTCGGCGCCTGTGGAGGCGATCACCCTTGCCGTGAAGGTTGAGGCATTGAAGCCGTGGTCGATCGTCGCGATGAGGTACTGCTCGACTGCGCGCGCATGCGCCGGGTCGGGCGTGTGGCCGGTCACCATCGCGAGGTAGTTGGCCGCGAACGGCAGGTCGGCCTGCGGCTCGATCGGCTGCTCGCCGCGGCGCAGTCGGTGCAGCGCCGCGAGCAACGTCGGGGTCAGGCTGACGACCCAGAGGGCGTCGGCGCGCCGCTCTGCCGGGGTGAGGTCATAGCCGGGTCGTACGGCGCGGGCACCGCCGGCCACCGACAGGGCGGCGCGCAGCCCGGTGAGCGGGTCTGCGCAGGCGGCCGCGATCTGCGGGAGGACGGGCCGCACGGCATCCGGGATCGCCCGCAACGCTGTCACTTCGGCGCGGAATGCCGCGGACTGGGCCTCATCGGGCAGGGCACCGTCGACGAGCAGCCGCCAGACGTCTTCCAGGCTGCGCTTCTGCGCGAGGTCGACCGCGGAGTACTGCCGGTAGTGGAAGAACCCCTCCCGACCGCGGACGTCGCCGAGCTCGGTCTCGGTGACCACGACGCCGGCCAGGCCGCGGGGGGCCCGCATGGGTTGCTCGATGGTTGCTGTCATGTCCGCCAGCCTGCCGCCGATGCATTGATATTGTCAATGTTGATTAGATTGACTGTAATCAATGCAACTGGCAGCATGGCGCGAGTGACCGAGGAGCTGCTGACCGCTGCCGAGGCGGCGAGCCGGCTGGGTGTGAAGCCCGAGACGCTGTACGCCTACGTCAGCCGCGGACTGCTCACGAGCGCGCGCGTGCCCGGCGAGCGGTCGAGCCGCTATCCGGCGCAGGAGGTGGAGCGTCTCGCCGCGCGAGCGACACGCGCGGGTCGATTTGCCCGCAGCACACCGCCGACCGTGCAGACCCGGCTGACGCTGATCGCCGACGGTCGGCTCAGCTATCGGGGTCGCGATGCGATCGAGCTCGCGAGCACCGCATCGTACGAGTCGGTCGCCGCCTGGCTCTGGACCGGACGCTGGCGCGACAACGTGACATTCCCGGCCGCGAGTGGCCAGCTCGACGCGGTGCGGACAGCCGCGGCCGGGATGCCAGCACAGGCACGCCTCGCCGACAGACTGCGGCTGATCGTCGCGGCGGCGGCCGCCAACGATCCGCTGCGTTTCGACATTCGGCCTGAAGCGGTGACCGCGACGGCGGCAAACCTCATCGGGACCATGGTCGACGCGTTGCCCCTGCCCGACAGCACTGCACGACGGTCGCCCACCTCGCTGGCCGGCCGGCTGTGGTCGCGGCTCACGGCGGCGCCCCCGCAGCCGCAGGCGGTCGAGGCGCTCAACGCCGCGCTCGTTCTGCTCGCCGACCATGACCTCGCCGCCTCGACGGTCGCCGCCCGGGTGGCTGCGTCGATCCGGGCCCACCCGTACGCAGTCGTCTCCGCCGGCTTGGCCGCCCTCGACGGCCCGCTGCACGGCGCCGCCCCCGACGAGACGTTCCGGCTCATCTCCGACGCGCTGGCTACCGACCCGCTCAGCGCGATCTCCGAACGGCTGCGCCTCGGGACGGCCATCCCCGGGTTCGGGCACCCGCTCTACCCGGACGGCGACCCGCGGGCCACCGCGTTGCTCGACCACGTGCGTGAGCTTCCAGCAAGCCGCGGTGTACCCGCTGCGGTCGGCGGGCTGGTCGACGCGGTCGACCAGCGGCTGGGTGAGCGCCCCACGATCGACTTCGCGGTGAGTGCCCTGGCCCACTCGACGGGGATGCCCGCTGACGCGGGCGAGGCGATCTTTGCCGTGGCGCGCACTGCCGGGTGGGTGGCCCACGCGCTCGAGGAGTACGAGGCGGAGCCGCTGCGGTTCCGGCTACGCAGCAGCTATATCGGAGTGGTGAGCGGCGGAGCGAGGGACGAGCGGAGCCGCGAAGGCGACCATTAGGCCCGAGAGCCGGACCGACGCTGCCGGCGCAGCGGGCGTTCACGGTAGCCACCGTCAACCAGCCCCGCGCGCACCTCGAAGACATTGCGTGAAGCCGGGTCGCCCGTACGCATCCACGACCACGCCGACGCCACTAGATACCCGATGAGCATGAACGGCCCCAGGCACCACGCGTACTGCGTCGCATGCTTGGACTCGTGCTTGAGCAGGTGCGGACGGCGGGTCAGCCGCTCGTCCGTCAGCCGCAGCATGATGACGTTGCCGAGCGTGAACGCCGGCGCGGGAGGAATCGGGAGCCGGTAGCCGCGGGCGAGGATGAGCCCCTCCGGCCCGCGTGACAGGCGGCAGCGCCCTAGCAGCGCCACCAGCAGGCCGAGCAGCGTCGACAGGTTGATGACGTTGACGATCTGCCGAAGCCGATGACTCCCCTTCACGCGGAGAGTGTCCCGCGGCCGCGTGCGTACGTCTCGACGTCGATCAGGGCCGGCCGCTCGTGGGGAGTCAGATCGGCGACGTTGACCGCGTAGCCGACGCCGTCGCGACTGAACTGCGTGAGCACCGGCGAAAGGTCCGTGGCGATCGTGGCTCGGCCTTCGCGCTCGAGCCGGCCGAGCGCCACCTGCAGGATCTCGTGCGCCATCTGCCCAAGCTTGGCGTCAGACGAGTTGCGGTGCTTGCGTCGGACCAGGTCGACCTGCGCCAGCGCGTCGAGCCCGGCCAGCCGCAGCGCGTCGATCAGCACTGCGATCTCAACGCCGTACCCGGTCGGGAACGGGATGCGTTCGAGCAGGCTGCGGCGCCCGGCGTACTCACCGGACAGCGGCTGGATGAAACCAGCGAGCTCGGGCCACGCGAGGTTGAGCAGCGGACGGGCGACGAGCTCGGTCACCCGGCCGCCGCCCGCGGGAAGCACGGTCTCGCCGCTGCGCAGCGCTCGGTCGTACGTGGCCTTCACCAGCTGCACGCGCTGGTCGGTCAGCAGCGGGCCGAGCAAGCCGGTGACGAACGCCGGCGTGAAGTCCTCCAGGTCGCTGTCGACATATACGACGATGTCGCCGGTCGTCGCAGCCAACCCGCGCCACAGCACCTCGCCCTTGCCGGGGAGGGGGTCGAGCTCGGGCAGCACGTCGTCGCGTCGGAATACCTGCGCTCCGGCTGCGGCGGCGACGGTAGCCGTCGCGTCGCTGGAGCCTGAGTCGATGACGACGAGCTCGTCGACGAGTGGCGTTGCCGCGGTGCACAGGTGGTCGCGGATCGAGGCGACTATCGGCCCGATGGTGCGTTCTTCGTCGAGGGCGGGAAGCACGACGCTGACTCGCTGAGCGCCCTTGAGCCGGCGCAGCGCGCTGATCGGGAAATCCCGCGCGTGCCAGCTGCGCCGCTCGAACCAGTCCTGCACGTCGGCGCGCATGCGCGCCACGCTATCGGCCGCGGCAACGCGTCTCACGAGGTGGACTCGCCCTCTCGACCCGCGGACGCCCTTCCTAGGATCCAAGACAACAACTGCACAGCGGACTCATCCAGAGGGGCAGAGGGACACGGCCCGACGAAGCCCCGGCAACCATCCGTACCGCGCTCGCACTCCCGGCGAGGCCCAGCGGCGGACACGGTGCCACGTCCGTCCCGTCAGGTCGACCGCCGGCCGCGGGAAAGATGAGAGGAAGGCCTCGCCCCATGACCGTCACGACCGCGCCCACGAAGACATCAACACGCGTTGACCTCGGCTCCGCCACGCACCTGTCATGTCGTGAGTGCGGCACGACGACCGAGCTTGGACCGTTCTATGCGTGCCTGGAGTGCTTCGGGCCCCTCGAGGTGGCCTACGACTTCAGCGGCGTGACCCGCGAGCGCATCGAGGCGGGCCCCCGCAACATCTGGCGCTACAAGGACCTGCTTCCGGTCCCGACCGACGTCACAGCAGACCCCCAACACCGAGCCCGGCTTCACCCGCCTCATCCGCGCCGACAACCTCGCAAAAGAGCTCGGGCTGCGCACGCTGTGGGTCAAGGACGACTCGGTCAACCCGACGCACTCGTTCAAGGACCGCGTCGTCGCCGTGGCGCTGGCCGCCGCCCGCCAGCTCGGATTCACCGTGCTGGCCTGCCCGAGCACCGGCAACCTCGCCAACGCCGTCGCCGCGGCGGCTGCCCGCGCCGGCATCAGGTCGTACGTGTTCGTGCCGAGCAACCTCGAGCAGCAGAAGATCGTGACCTCGGCGGTCTTCGGGACGACCCTCATCGCGGTGGAGGGCACCTACGACGACGTCAACCGACTCGCCTCCGAGCTTGCCGGCATCCACGAGGACTGGGCGTTCGTCAACGTCAACGTGCGGCCCTACTACGCGGAGGGCTCCAAGACCCTGGCGTACGAGGTCGCCGAGCAGCTCGGCTGGCGGCTGCCCGAGCAGGTGGTGATCCCGGTCGCGTCGGGGGCGCAGCTCGTCAAGGTCGACAAGGGCTTCCGCGAGCTGGGGTCGCTGGGGCTGGTCGAGCCGACCCCGTACAAGATCTTCGGCGCGCAGGCGACCGGATGCTCGCCCGTGTCGGCGGCGTTCAAGGCCGGCCACGACGTCGTACGCCCGGTGCGACCCGACACGATCGCCAAGTCGCTCGCGATCGGCAACCCCGCCGACGGTCCGTACGTGCTCGACGTCGTACGGCGCACCGGCGGTGCTGTCGAGGACGTCAGCGATGCCGAGGTCGTCGAGGGCATCCGGCTGCTGGCCCGCACCGAGGGGATCTTCGCCGAGACCGCCGGCGGCGTCACCGTGGCCGTGCTCAAGAAGCTGCTCGCGACCGGCCAGCTCGACCCCGAGGCCGAGACGGTGGTGTTCAACACCGGCGACGGCCTCAAGACGCTGGACGCGGTGTCGCCCGTCGTGGGACCGGATGCGACGATCGCGGCCTCGACCGACGCGTTCCACGCTGCCATCGACACGGAGGCCTGAGCTGTGAGCGTCGCCGTACGCATCCCGACCATCCTGCGCACCTACACCAAGGGCGAGTCCGACGTGACGCTCGACGTCGCGGAGGCCTCGACCCTGGCCGATGTGCTCGACGCCCTGGAGACGTCGTACCCCGGGATCCGCGCGCGCGTCCTCGACGACCAGGGCGCGCTGCGTCGATTCGTCAACGTGTACGTGGACGACGACGACGTACGGTTTGCGTCCGGGCTCGCGACGCCCGTCCCTGCCGGGGCCAAGGTGTCCGTGATTCCGGCCGTCGCAGGCGGCTGACCTGCACGGACCTCGCAAACGTCACGGACCGATATCTAGCGGGTGAAGTCTCTTCACCACTTCGCCTGGTTTGTGTAGGGTCGGGCGCGGTCGAATGTGACGCGAGCATCCAGAGCAAGCGGAACTCGCCCGCGTGAAACCCAAGCCGTGGTGCTAAGCCTCGGGCGGTGGAAGCGAGCACGACCCGCAGGGACGTACGTTGCGGCCTGCGCGCCTGCCAACGAGGAGAGATAGATGGCACAGGGCACCGTGAAGTGGTTCAACTCCGAGAAGGGCTTCGGCTTCATCGCCGTCGACGGGGGCCAGGACCTCTTCGTGCACTACAGCGCGATCGAGATGGACGGCTACCGGACACTCGAGGACGGCCAGCGGGTCGAGTTCGAGGTTGGTCAGGGTCCGAAGGGCCCGCAGGCCGAGCGCGTCCGCGTCGTCTGATCTGATCGCCCCCTGACCTGGCTGAGCGGCCCGGCACCGGGATCTCGGTGCCGGGCCGTTCGCTGTTCAGCGGTGCTCCGCTGCTCCACGAGAGCCACGCCGGGGCGCCCCAGCGTCGCTATAGCGACCGTTTTCCGCCCCATGCTTGGGCCACCCTGGCGCATGGGTCGCCCCAGCGTCGTTATAGCGACCGATTTCCGCCCCAACACACCAGCCTGCCGCCCCGGGCTCGACTGGCGCCGGATGCTGCACCCGGCCCATGCTGATCGGGGAAGGTGGTCAGCATGGTTGGTGCGATCTTGCTCGGTCTCGTTGCAGGTGTGTTTGCCCGGATGCTCGTCCCGCAGGATGCCTTCCGCGGCATGAGCGGCCCGGCGTCGTGGCTGGTGTCTCTGATAATCGGGCTGGCCGGCGCGCTGCTCGGCTACTGGATCTTCACCGGCCTGTTCGGCATTGGCGACGACGACATCTTCGACTGGGGCGGCTTCCTCGGAGCGCTGATCGGCTCAGTGGTTGTCGTGGCCGTGGCGAGCTGGTTCATGCGCCGCCGGCGGCCCAGCGCCACCACGCCACCAACTGGCGCCGGCATGTGAGGGAGTCCCGCGCGGCTTGCACTCGCCAAGGTAGAGTGCTAAACACGAGTTAGCACTCTGCTGTACAGAGTGACAGCCCAACGATCCGGGTCGACGAGGTGCCCGGGCGCCCGGCACAGGAGTTCGGGCGTTCGCGCGCCGTCCGTCGCGGGCGTCGTACGCCGGACCGCCACCCGTACCGGGAGGACCATCTCTCCATGCCCAAGATCATCGCGTTCAACGAAGAGGCCCGTCGGGGTCTCGAGCGCGGCATGAACACCCTCGCCGACGCCGTCAAGGTGACGCTCGGTCCCAAGGGCCGCAATGTCGTGCTGGAGAAGAAGTGGGGCGCCCCCACGATCACCAACGACGGTGTGTCGATCGCCAAGGAGATCGAGCTCGAGGACCCGTGGGAGAAGATCGGCGCCGAGCTCGTCAAGGAGGTCGCGAAGAAGACCGACGACGTAGCCGGTGACGGTACGACCACCGCAACCGTGCTCGCCCAGGCGCTCGTCAAGGAGGGCCTGCGCAACGTCGCCGCGGGCGCCAACCCGATGGCCCTCAAGCGCGGCATCGAGAAGGCCGTCGAGGCCGTCTCCGAGCAGCTGCTCGCCGCCGCCAAGGAGGTCGAGACCAAGGAGGAGATCGCCTCCACCGCCTCGATCTCGGCTGCCGACACCCAGATCGGCGACATGATCGCCGAGGCCATGGACAAGGTCGGCAAGGAAGGCGTCATCACCGTCGAGGAGAGCAACACCTTCGGCCTCGAGCTCGAGCTCACCGAGGGCATGCGCTTCGACAAGGGCTACATCTCCGCCTACTTCATCACCGACGCGGAGCGGATGGAGGCCGTCCTCGAGGACGCCCACGTCCTGATCGTCGAGTCCAAGATCTCCGCGGTGAAGGACCTGCTGCCGGTCCTCGAGAAGGTCATGCAGAGCGGCAAGCCGCTGCTGATCATCGCCGAGGATGTCGATGGCGAGGCCCTGTCGACGCTCGTCGTCAACAAGATCCGCGGCACCTTCCGCTCGGTGGCCGTCAAGGCGCCCGGCTTCGGTGACCGTCGCAAGGCCATGCTGCAGGACATCGCGATCCTGACCGGTGGCCAGGTCGTCAGCGAGACCGTCGGCCTCAAGCTGGAGAACGTCGGCGTCGACCTGCTCGGTCGCGCCCGCAAGGTCGTCGTCACCAAGGACGAGACGACGATCGTCGAGGGTGCTGGTGACGCGGAGCAGATCTCCGGTCGCGTCAACCAGATCCGCGCCGAGATCGACAAGTCCGACTCGGACTACGACCGCGAGAAGCTCCAGGAGCGCCTCGCCAAGCTCGCCGGCGGCGTCGCCGTCATCAAGGCGGGCGCGGCCACCGAGGTCGAGCTCAAGGAGCGCAAGCACCGCATCGAGGACGCTGTCCGCAACGCCAAGGCTGCGGTCGAGGAGGGCATCGTCGCCGGTGGTGGCGTCGCGCTGATCCAGGCGGCTGCCAAGGCGTTCGACAAGCTCGAGCTCGATGGCGACGAGGCGACCGGCGCCAACATCGTGAAGGTCGCGCTCGACGCGCCCCTCCGGCAGATCGCGGTCAACGCCGGCCTCGAGGGCGGCGTCGTGGTCGAGAAGGTGCGCTTGCTCGACGCCGGTTGGGGTCTTGACGCCGCCACCGGTGAGTACAAGGACCTGCTCAAGGCCGGCATCATCGACCCGGCCAAGGTCACCCGCTCAGCGCTGCAGAACGCCGCGTCGATCGCCGGCCTCTTCCTCACCACCGAGGTCGCCATCGCCGACAAGCCGGAGAAGGCCGCCGCGGCCGCTCCGGGTGGCGGCGACATGGGTGGCATGGACTTCTGAGCCTGACGGCTTCAGGAGCTCCAGCAGCTCGCGCCTAGAAGAGGGGCGGTTCTCCCACACGGGAGGGCCGCCCCTCGTGCGTTCCCGTCCCCCGCCCCGACGCGTCGTGAACCGGGGGGCTACCGGGCCGGCCGGCTGGGGTGGCCATGAAGGGCGCCCACCTGGCTAACCCCGAGACAAGGCCCCTACGCCCTGTCGTACAAGGTGGACATTTGGTGCGGGTGGGGCGGAGGGGCCGTCTTGTTGCATCCTTGACGGGCCGAGTGGGGGAGAATGTGCAGAGTGGGCCCAACATCTGCTATCTTCAAGGTGAACAAAAAGTGAACGGACCTGTTGGTCTACGTTCACCTAGGCCCGCAAAGGAGGTCACGCCATGACGGAGCAGCTGCGTCCGCAGATGCACTGGGTGCAGGCGATCGACCCCGTGACTCGTGATGTCCGTCTCGAGATGCGCTGGGAGATCCCGACTCTCGTCGAGACGCCACTACGCAAGAAGCTCGTGCCCGCGGCCTGAGCGCCGCGTCACGCAGAGCAACCCAGGGACCCGCGCTCGCAGAGCGCGGGTCCCTGGCGTTTGCCGGCACCCCGATGCCCGCGTCAGCTCAGCGCTCCCACAGCGGCCACCTTGAAGCCACCGCGCTCGCAGGTCCATTGCGGATCCTCGCCGAGCTCGGGCGCGATCCGTAGCTCGTGCTCGTCGAGATCGTCGCAAGCGGCGCACCGCGGCCAGCGGACTCCGACCTCGTCGTGCAGTCGCTCCTGCAGATCCTGGGCGACCTGTCCGGTGACGTACGCCGCGCCGTCCGGCCACTCATGCAGCCACCACGTGCGCTGCGAGATGACCTGGTCAAGCACGTCCACGTATGCCGCCTCGGCCAGGCCGCGGCTCGTCAGGTCGTGCAGCACGGCAGCGCGGGCAGCAAGCAACGGCTCGGGCGTCGTCACAGCGTCTATTCTGCCGTCCGCGCAGAGCGGGGGCCGAACACCTCCCCTGGCGGTGCCGCGGACGCGACCGCGAGCTCATCGGTCACCGCGGCAGCCGACGCCCGGAACCGATCGAGGTCGGCGCCTTCCACAACGCGTGCCGGGAAGCCGACGCCCGCAGCGCGCCGCGCGAGTGCCGCGACCGGCAGCGGCGCGCCAGAGGCGATCAGGACGAGATTGCCGAACCGCCGGCCACGCAGCACCGCCGGATCGGCGAGCAGCGCCACTTCGGCGAACTCCGAGCGTCCCGTCGCCACCTGGCCGCGGGCGAAGGTCAGCGGAGCGCCGTCAGCGAGGTTGGCCAGGAACCGGCCGCCCGGCCGCAGGATCCGTACGACTTCGGCGAGGAACTCCCGGCTCGTGACGGAGGCAGGTGTCCGAGCGCGGGCGTACACGTCGCTCACCACCAGGTCGTACGCACCCGCATGCGCACCCTCCACCGCCGCCCGCGCATCGCCCGCCCGCACCCGCAGCCGCATCGAGCTGGGCCAAGGCAGCTCACGCCGCACCAGCTCGACCAGTGCGGCGTCTATCTCGACTGCGCGCTGCGTCGACCCGGGCCGCGTGGCCCCGATGTAGCGGGGCAGGGTCAGCGCACCACCTCCGAGGTGCAGGGCGCGAATGGACTCCCCGGGCGGGAAGCATTCGTCGACGGCGATTGCCATCCGCTGGATGTACTCGAAGTCGAGATGACGCGGGTCGTCCAAGTCCACGTGCGATTGCGGGGTGCCGTCGACATATAGGGTGAACGCGCGCGGCCGATCCGGATCCGGCTCCAAAGTGGCGACGCCGGAGTCGACTTGATGGCGCGCAGGTGCCGTGCCGCGACGTCGTCCCACGGCTTCGAGGATGCCAGTGCCGAGGCCACGACGGGCCGTAGGCTTCGACCGTGACGAGACCGCTGCTCGAGGTGATCGCGCTCGGACCAGGCGATGCGGCCGGGGCGGAGGAAGGCGGGGCCGACCGGCTCGAGGTCGTGGCCGACATGGCCGCCGACGGGCTGACACCATCAGTGCGCACCGTCCGCGAGCTCAGGACAGAGACGTCGCTGCCGCTGCGGGTCATGCTGCGCGCCAACGACGGGTTCGCCACCTCCGGGTCGGAGATGTCCAGGCTGCGCGGCGCGGCGCAGGAGCTCGCCGCCGCCGGCGCGGACGGGTTCGTGTTCGGTTTCCTCGCGCCGTCTCTCGACCTCGACGTCGACGCCACGACGGTGCTGGCACAGTCGACCGGCGAGCTGCCGTGGACGTTCCACCGCGCGATCGACAACTCGCTCGATCATGACCGTGCGTGGCGCACTCTGCGGGAAATGCCCGGGCTCGACACCGTGCTGACAGCAGGGTCGGCGCGTGGGGTCACCGAAGGGCTCGACGACCTTGTGGCGCGGTGCCGCAACGATTCGTGGATCGCCGAGATGACGATGGCTGGCGGAGGGCTGGCGCCTGAGCACGTGCCATGGCTTGCCAGGGTGGGCGTCCGCAAGTTCCACATCGGCAGCCGGGTGCGACCGAGCGGCGCGTGGAACGCCTACGTCGACGCCAACCTCGTACGGTCCTGGCGCAGCCTCATCGACGACGCCGTCGCCGCCACCCTGTGAGCTATCACCCTGTGAGCTACCAGTGATCCTCGTCGACCCCCCGCAGTGGCCCGGGCACGGGCGACTGTGGTCGCATCTGGTGTCCGACGAGTCCTACGAGGAGCTGCACGAGTTCGCACGGCGGCTCGGCGTGCCGGAGCGCGGGTTCGACGGGGACCACTACGACCTGCCACAGGATCGGTATGCCGACGCAGTGGCCGCCGGCGCGGTCGCCGTGACCAGCCGGGAACTCGTGCTGCGGCTCATCTCGGCGGGCCTGCGTCGCCGGAAGCCCTCACGCCAGTAGCCCGCAGCAGCGTGAGCTCGGTCTGCAGGTTGCGCCTCGCGCGGTGCTCCCACAGGTCAAGGGCGGTTGCGGTGCGATAGAGCGGGTCATGCGCGAGCAGGCGTTGCAGCACGTCGCTCCGCCCGACCCGGAACAGCTCGTCGGGGACGTGCCGGTACTCAGCGCGGATCGCCGATGCGTAGGTCGCATACGACTGCGGATCGCCGCCCAGCACCGACAGGTCTGCGTCGCAAAGCACGGCACCGTTGCGGTCTCCGGGCGCCGGTTCGTGCGTCGTCGTGAGCCGTACGAGCCGCGCGACCTCGGCGGCGCGCTCAGCTGGCACGCCCAGCGCAGGCAGGATCTCCTCGGCGAGGCGGGCGCTGGCCTCCTCGTCGTCACCCGCGCGCCCCTCGTACACCGCGTCGTGAAACCACGCGGCCAACCGCACTGCGTCGACGTCGTCGGCGTCGTCGGCCAGGTCACCGATGGCCGCCAGCACAGCCTCCAGGTGGGCAACGTCGTGATAGTGCCGGTGCGGCTCCGACCAGCGGGTCAGCAATGCGTCACCCGCCGCGCGGGCTTCGTCGGACGGTCCGACGACCGCGCGCCACTGATCTAGAAGCTCCGCCATGCGGTCCAGGGTGTCAGTGACGGGCCGGCAAAGCCGAGAGATGACAGGGTGCGCCCTGCCGTGGTCGCATGGACGTGTGCCGTCGAAACCAGTGATCCTTACCGTGGACGACGACGTCAGCGTGTCTCGGGCCGTGGCGCGCGATCTTCGCCGGCGCTACGGCGAGGAGGATCGCATCATTCGGGCCGAGTCCGGGAGAGCCGCCCTTGACGCCTTGCGTGAGCTGCGGCTCCGCGACGAACCGGTGGCCGTGCTCCTAGCCGACTACCGGATGCCCGAGATGAGTGGCCTGCAGTTTTTGGAGCAGGCCATGGACATCTACCCACAGGCTCGGCGGGCACTGCTCACTGCCTACGCGGACACCGACGCCGCGATCCAAGCCATCAACGTCGTCGACCTCGACCACTACCTGCTCAAGCCCTGGGACCCGCCGGAGGAGCACCTCTACCCTGTCGTCGACTCGCTGCTCGAGCTTTGGGCTGCTTCCGGCGGCGCCGGAACAGACGTCGCGACCAGGCTGGTCGGGCACCGGTGGTCTTCTCGAACATTCGACATCCGCGACTTCCTGGGCCGCAACGCGGTGCCGTACCGCTACCTGCAGTCCGACGAGCCGGAAGGCCAGCGCCTGCTCGAGGCAGCGGGACTCGACGAGTCAGCCGTACCCGTGCTCGTTACCGCAACGGGGCAGGCGCTCGCGCAGCCGGCCAACCCCGAGGTGGCCGCGGCCGTGGGCCTGACCACCGAGCCGGCCACCGATTTCTACGACCTTGTCGTGGTCGGCGCCGGACCGGCAGGCCTGGGTGCCGCCGTGTACGGAGCAAGCGAGGGTCTGCGCACGGTCCTCGTCGAGCGCGAGGCGACCGGTGGCCAGGCCGGGCAGAGCTCCCGCATCGAGAACTACCTTGGCTTCCCCGACGGGGTCTCCGGCGCCCAGCTCACCGAGCGAGCTCGCCGCCAGGCCCTGCGCTTCGGTGCCGAGCTGCTCACCGCGCGGGAGGTGGTCCGGCTCGACGCCCGTGGCCCGTCCCGCGTAGTGATCTTCGACGACGGGTCGGAGGTCGCCGCGCACACCGTCATCCTCGCCACCGGCGTCACCTACCGGCTACTGGACTCGGCGGGGCTGGCCGACCTCACCGGGCGCGGCGTCTACTACGGTGCCGCGGCCTTCGAGGGGCCGGCCTGCATCGACCAGGACATCTATCTCGTCGGCGGCGCCAACTCCGCAGGTCAGGCGGCGGTCCACCTGTGCCAGTACGCCAAAACCGTGACCTTGCTGGTGCGGGGGGAGTCGGTCGAACAGTCGATGTCGCGCTACCTCATCGAGGAGCTCGCCGCGCGGCCCAACGTGCGGATCCGTACGGGCGCTCAGGTCGTCGACGGCGGCGGCGATGGGCATCTCGAGTGGATCGAGGTGCTTGACTCCACCGTTGGTACCAAGGAGCGGCTGCCCACCGAGTTTCTCTTCGTGTTCATCGGCGCCGCGCCACGCACGCAATGGCTGAATGGCGTCGTCCTCCGCGACGACCGTGGCTTCGTGCTCGCCGGGCCGGACCTGCTCGTCGAGGGCGCGCGGCCACCGGACTGGGATCTCGACCGGGACCCGTGGCACCTGGAAACAAGTGTGCCGGGTGTTTTTGTTGCAGGGGATGTACACGCGGACTCGGTGAAGCGCGTGGCCTCCGCAGTCGGCGAGGGCGCAATGGCTGTCACCCTGGTCCACCGGTACTTGGAGAAGTTGTGACCACTAACAGTGCACCCGACGCAGCCCCTCGGCGGCTGCCGGTTGACGAGCTGCGCACGCTGTTCCTCTTCGAGAAGCTGACTGATGATCAGCTGCACTGGCTGTCCGACAACAGCCGGATCGAGGACATCGACGCCGGGCCGGTGTTCGTGGAGGGGGAGCCGGCGGAGTGCTTCTACGTGCTGCTCGAGGGCGAGGTCGCGCTGCTGCGCCGCGTCGGGCCGGACGACGTCGAGACCAGCCGTACGAGTCAACGCGGGGTCTACGCCGGAGCCATGCAGGCCTATGTCCAGGAAGCCGACCAGCGCTATCCGACTAGCATGCGCGCAGTCGTGCCGTCCACCTTCCTTGTGCTGCCCGCGGAGACCTTCGCGACGATGATGCGCGAGTGGTTCCCGATGGCGGTGCACCTGCTCGAGGGCCTGTTCCTCGGGATGCGCAGCTCACAAGCGGTCGTCGGACAGCGTGAACGGCTCGTCGCGCTCGGCTCGTTGACTGCTGGGCTGACTCACGAGCTCAACAACCCGGCCGCGGCGGCCGTACGTGCCACCGCCGGCCTCCGTGAGCGCGTCGCCGGCATGCGGCACAAGCTGGCGCTCCTCGCCGACGGGCACCTACCCACGGAGAACATGCGCGAGCTGGTCGAGCTCCAGGAGGAGGCAGCCGAACGCACGGCCAAGGCCACCGGTGACCTCTCCCCGATGGAGACCAGCGACCGCGAGGACGCCATGGCTGAGTGGTTCGACGACCACGGCGTCCCTGGCGGTTACGACATTGCCCCGATGCTCGTGGCCGGGGGGCTCGACACGGCGTGGCTCGACGAGGTTTCCGGTCGGGTGCCGGCCGACCTGCTCGGAAATGCTGCGCGGTGGCTCGCCTACACCGTGGAGACGGAGTCGCTCATGAAGGAGATCGAGGACTCCGTGCACCGCATCTCGGGGCTGGTCGGCGCCGCGAAGCAGTACAGCCAGATGGACCGCGCGCCCTTCCAGATGATCGACATCCACGACGGCCTCAAGTCCACGCTCGTCATGCTGTCCGGCAAGCTCAGGGGCCTGGAGGTGGTGAAGGACTTCGACCGGACGCTCCCGTTGGTGCCCGCGTATCCCGGGGAGCTCAACCAGGTCTGGACCAACATCATCGACAACGCGGCGGCGGCCATGGCAGGCGAGGGCACCTTGACGGTGCGTACCCGCCTCGACGCCGACTGCGTCGCGGTGGACATTGCCGACACCGGCCCAGGCATCCCACCCGAGGTGCTTGGCCGCGTCTTCGAGCCGTTCTTCACGACGAAGGGGGTCGGCGAGGGCACCGGGCTTGGCCTCGACATCTCGTGGCGAATTGTCGTCAACCGGCATGGTGGCGATCTTCGTGTTACCTCACGACCGGGCGAGACCGTGTTTACAGTGCTGCTCCCGCTGACGCCACCAGCCGAGGACTAACTAACTAGGTCATCCGGGAAGATCGGTGCTGCTATCTGACCTGGAGTTACCCGGTTGACGCGGGCTCAGCCATTCCTCACACCACGAGGGCATCAGGCAGGGCCCTCGCGTGCACGACGGCGAGCGAGGTGACGGCACGCGTCAGGACGACGTACAGCCGTCGCAGGCCCGTACGCTCGTCCGCCTCCGCAGCGACCACCTCGGCTGGTTCGACGACCACGACGTGATCGAACTCGAGGCCCTTGGCCATCGATGCCGGCACGACAGTGAGCCGCGAGTCGGCTTCATCCGACAGTGCTCGCGGTGTCAGGCCCGCGGAGTCGAGTGTCGACATCACCCGGTCGAGCGCCACGTCCGCCGAGATGACGCCGACTGAACCCTCCCTAGCCAGTGCAGTCGCCGCCGCAGTCGCCGCACCAGACAGGAGGTCGGCCTCGTCTACGTGCACAAGGTCGAGCCGCCCGGGGTTGGACCGTACGGGCGCCGGGGCAGCGACACCCTGGGCAATGTGTGGCAGCAGCCGCCCCGCGAAGGCGATTACCTCGGCCGGAACGCGATATCCCTTCTGCAGCTCCTCGATGTGGGCACCATCCTGCGCGAGATGTGCGAGCGCTACTGGCCATGACGGCGTCGCCCATGGAGTTGTGCCCTGCGCGATGTCGCCGAGCACGGTCGCCGATCCGAGCGCGGCTCGCCGCCCGACGGCGCGCAGCTGCATCGGCGACAGGTCCTGCGCCTCGTCGAGCACGACATGGCCGACGCCGGGCGTGCGTTCGAGCAGTGCGGCTGCCTCGTCGACGAGCACCGCGTCCGGGACGGACCAGGGTGCGGTGCGCGGGCTCCGTACGGCTTTCGGCCACAGCAGCAGCCGCTGCTCGGCCTCGTCGAGGAGCCCCCCGGCGTGCTCGGCAAGGAAGTCCGCGTCCGTGAGCAGCCGGAACACCAGGCGGCCGGCATCCACTGACGGGCCAGATCGAGTCGGCGAAGTCGCGTACGGGGCGCGATCGTGCGACGGCGTGCTGCACTCGGTCGTCAGTGACACCGCCGAGGCCTTCGATGCGCAGCAGCACCAGATGCGCGAGCCGCTGCGGCAGCAAGGTCCGGCAGGTCTCGTAACCGTCTCCTCGCACTCGCAATGCATCGATTTCGTCGCGAATCTCGTGCGCCGGCACGCGCCACTTGTGCGCCCCACGCGGCACGACGAGCGCCTCAGCGGGCTCGTTGATGTGCGACCACAAACCGCGACGGAGGAGCTCAGCCATGCGCGCGTCGCCTTTGAGCGTGGCGACGTCCGCATCATCCCGCGTACGCACGGGCACCATCGCCGTGAGCTCGTCGATGGTGACCTGTCGGACATCGACCTCGCCGAGGGCCGGGAGAACTTGGCCGATGTAGTGCAGGAATGCCGAGTTGGGCCCCACGACGAGAACTCCCCGGCGGGACAGCTGGTCGCGGTGCGCGTGCAGCAGATAGGCAGCGCGATGCAGGCCAACCGCCGTCTTGCCGGTGCCTGGACCGCCTTGTACGCAGACGGTTTGACGCAGGTCGGCCCGTACGACTTCGTCCTGTTCCGGCTGGATCGTGGCGACGATGTCGCGCATCGGGCCAACGCGCGGGCGCTCGATCTCGTCGGCGAGGATGCGGCTGGCGCTGTCGTGCTCGGTGGTGTCAAGCAGGTGCTCGTCCTCGTACGACGTGATCACGCCGTGCGCAAAGCCGAACCGCCTCCGTAGGCGCACGCCTTGCGGATCCGTGCGGGTGGCCCGGTAGAACGCCCGTGACACGTCGGCACGCCAGTCGATGACCACAGGTTCGCCCCCGGAGTCCATGACATGGCGGCGGCCGATGTGGAACGTCTCCGGACCGTGTTCCGTGCCGTCCCCGGTGGTGTCGATGCGGCCGAAGAACAGTGGTACGTCGGTGTCGTCCTCGAGCGCCTTGGCCCGTCGGTAAAGACTGGCCTGGAGGTAGGCCTCCGACACCGCGTCGCCCGCCTGTGCGGTCAGCGACAGCGTGCGTTCGCGCATCGCGCGCAGGTCGGCGCGCGAGCGGCGCAGATGATCCTGCTCCGCGGCGAGCACGTCGGCCGCATCGGTGTAGCGGCTAATGTCTGGCGTGGGCAAGGGGCGCGCTCCTGGGTCGGCGGTCGGCGGGTGAGGCGTTCCGACGGCCCGGTGGTTCGGTCCAGTCGCGAAGAGCATGTGACTCTAGTCGGCGGATTGGGCTGCCGTCCAGGCAAATTCGCGGCAGGATAACGCCACGGCACTTGCCGCTTAGCCCTTGGCGGGATGGGAGAGACCCGGAGTGGAACCCTTGACTCCGGCGGCCGTCGATGCCGCAGAGTTCAGCACCGTGCGAGTCAAGCGGGGCTATGACATGCAATCTGTCGACGCCTTCATGGATCTTGCCGAGTCCGACCTGCAGATCAGGTTGACAGCACTCGACGGTATGCGCGCCGGTGCCGACCCGGCACCGCTGCACGTCGCGCTCACCGACGCGCAGGTGCGCGGCACTCGTTTTCCGAAAGTGCGCCTGCACGAGGGGTACGACGTCGCAGAGGTCGATGCATTTGTCGCGCTGATCGCCGAGCGCTATCGCGACCTGGACTACCAGCTGACGCGGCACCGCGTACGCGTGGTCAGCCGACCCGAGATCGTGACGCAGCCAGCGAGTGAGCCTGCGCAGCCGGCGGTTACGCCTAATGTGATCGACGCGGTGCAGTTCACCACGACGCGTGTGCGTGAAGGCTATGACATGCAAGAGGTTGACGAGTTTCTCGATATCGCCCGGCGCAACTTGCAGCTGCGGCTCGATGCGCGGACGCGGCTGATGGCGGGCGACACGATGACCTCGCTCGGCGTGGGGCTGCGCAGTGACCACATCGACAACGTGGAGTTCACGACCGTTCGGCTGCGTGAGGGCTATGACATGCAGGAGGTCGATGAGTTCCTCTCTGCGCTGATCGAGGAGTTCCGCGCGCTGGATGATGAGCTCGCCCGGCGTGGCGTGCGCGTCGACGTGTTGGGTGGGCAGCCGCGCGGGCATTAACTGCCTCATTGCCGCGACCCGGTCGCCCAATGGGTCGGGCGAGTCAACGACGCCGGCAGCCTGGTGCTCGAGTCGCCGCGGGCTGCATTGACCTGGAACTGGGTGAGGAACAGGCTGGTCGCCGTGTTGGCTCCGCTCAGGTCGGCGCCCCGCAGGTCAGCGCCGATGAGGTCGGCCTGACTCAGCTCGGCGCTCCGGAGGTTTGCGCCGATGAGTTGGGCCCCTCTGAGGTTGGCGCCACGGAGGTCCTGACCTGACAAGTCACGACCCATCAGGTCGGCGCCCCTGAGATCGGTGTCGACTCGCATCACGCCGGCTCGCACGGCCTCGCTCGTCCGCAGCAGCAGCTCACTGATGCCGCGCTGGTGTGCCTTGGAGTCCACGTCGACCAGCACCGCGGGCTCAAGTTGGGTGAGCGCCTCGGTCGCGGCTAGCGCTGAGCGCAGCTCACCATGCAGGTCGGATGCCGCGGGCAGGGCGAGCGCCTCGTTCAGGTACCAGAGCAGCTCGTGCAGGTCGCGCATGATCGGGAACACCGCGAACATCTGCTCGGCGATCTGCGGGGACTGCCGCCAGTCGTGCCCGCCGAAGGTGTCCTGGGCGACGTGCTGTCCGGCACCGAAGCAGTCATACACGGCGCAACCCGGGAAGCCTCGCGGCCGGAGCTGTTCGTGGATCGAGCAGCGGAAGTCCGACTGTAGGTTCGGGCACGGCTGACCGGCAGGCTTGTTGATGGCGAAGTCGGCCGAGGCGGCGAAGGCTGGGACGACGCAGCACAGCCCGAAGCACTGGGTGCAGTCAGCCCGAAGGTCAACTCGGGAACTCTGAGCCGGCCACTACTCGAGTCTGGCCGAAGGCGTCGGCGGTGGCCTGATCGGGTGCCTATGAGCGCCGGGTGAAGGTCGCCACCCAGTTGATCTCCCAGGTCTTACCGCCATCGACGGAGAAGGCCTGTTCCCACTGGGGATGCGGGGTGTCGGTCTTCGACCACACATAGCGCACCCGAATGGGCCTGCCCTCCCAGGTGTCGTCGCACTCGAAGGTGCCGATCCCGTTGTCGAATCGGCCAACGACCGGCACGTCCAGCTGGCCGCCGCTGGTCTTGGCCGCCCACCAGATGCGCCACACCGCCTCCTCGGGGCTGTACAGGCGAAGCGTGATGCCCTCGATGTCACGCTCCGGCGCGCGGAGCACGTCGAACGCGGCGTTGCCATCGAGAAGCACCTGGCAGTCGAGGGTGGCGCCGAACTCGTACCACTCGGTCTGACCGGCCAGCACCTTGACCAGTCGCCGTTGCCGGCTGTCCCAGTGGCCGGCCAGGAATTCGAAGTCACGGTTCGTCATGCCGGGCACGCTAAACCGAGGCACTGACAGGGAAGGGTCGCTCGACGGCTAGCACCTCGACCGGTCGAGTCCGGCGTTGGCGGCCTCGGCCGCGCTCGACGGGCAGGTGGAAGAAGGCGGTGGTGAACGAGATGGGGATGTCGTCGGGGTTGCGATGCTGGCCGACGGCGAGGTCGCGCTCGACGATCACCTCAAACCGGGTTCGCGCAGGTGACTGCGATACAACCGTCCAGCACCGAGGCATAGCGGTAGATCGCGGCGGCGGCCAGCACGCCACCGGGCGCAGGACGCGTCGTCCTCCGCGAGGGCGCGCACCCGGTCGGCGAGCTCGGAGAGGTGGTACACCTGGCCGAGCAGCAGCACGGCAACCACGGTGGCAACCGCCCAGTCCAGCGCGCGGGCGACACCGAGCGAGGCGCCGGCCAGCCTGGGCACGGCACGCGCCTGGTCGACATGCAGCGGAACCGGATCGATCAGCTGCACCTGGAATCCACGGTCGGCCAGCGGAGCGGAGTGCAGACCGGCGACCCGTCAGCCGGCGTCGCCCACGCCCTCGCCGTAGAGAACGTCGTCGGCGTCCACGATGCGGTAGGCATAGCCCTGCTCCGCGAGGAACCGTTGCCGGTGCTGCGCGAAGTCCTGGTCGACGGTGTCGCGTGCGACGACGGCGTAGAACCGGGCGCCGCGCCCGTCCGCCTTGGGCCGCAGCAGGCGCCCGAGGCGCTGGGCCTCCTCCTGGCGGGACCCGAACGTGCCGGACACCTGTACGGCGACGGACGCCTCCGGCAGGTCGATGGAGAAGTTGGCGACCTTGCTCACCACCAGCCGGCTCAGCTCGCCGGTGCGGAATGCGCCGAACAGTCGCTCGCGCTCCCGTACGGTCGTCTCGCCCTTCACCACTGGCGCGTCAAGCCGGGCGGCAAGGTCGTCGAGCTGGTCGATGTACTGCCCGATCACGAGGAGTGGCTCGTCGGCATGCTGGCGTACGAGTGCCTCGACCACACGAGTCTTCGACGCCGCGGTGGCGGCAAGCCGGTAGCGCTCGTCGGGCTCGGCGACCGCGTACGCCAGGCGCTCCGAGTCGGTCAGAGTCACGCGGACCTCGACGCAGTCGGCGGGCGCGATGTAGCCCTGCGCCTCGATCTCCTTCCAGGGCGCGTCATAGCGCTTCGGGCCGATCAGGGTGAACACGTCATCCTCCCGGCCGTCCTCGCGGACCAGCGTCGCGGTGAGACCGAGCCGCCGCCGGGCCTGCAGGTCGGCGGTCATGCGGAAGATCGGCGCCGGCAGCAGGTGCACCTCGTCGTAGACGATCAGCCCCCAGTCGCGCGCATCGAGCAGCTCGAGGTGGGTGTAGACGCCCTTACGCCGCGTGGTGAGCACCTGGTAGGTGGCGATCGTGACAGGGCGGACCTCCTTCTTGGCGCCGGAGTACTCGCCAATCTCGTCTGCGGTCAGGCTGGTGCGCTTGACGAGCTCGTCCCGCCACTGACGCGCAGCCACGGTGCTGGTGACGAGGATCAGCGTGGTCGCCTTGGCCTGGGCCATTGCGGCCGCGCCGACCAGGGTCTTGCCGGCGCCGCAGGGGAGGACGACCACGCCAGACCCGCCGTGCCAGAACCCGTCGGCCGCCTCCCGCTGGTAGGGGCGTAGCGCCCAGCCGTCCTCGGCGAGATCGATCTCGTGCGCCTCGCCGTCGACGTAGCCCGCGAGGTCCTCCGCCGGCCAGCCGAGCTTGAGCAGCACCTGCTTGAGGTGCCCCCGCTCGCTCGGGTGCACGGCGATGGTGTCGTCGTCGATCCGCGTGCCGAACAGGGGTCGTGCCTTCCTCGACCGCAGGACCTCCTCGAACACCGGCCGGTCGAGGGCGCGCAGCACCAGCCCGTGGACTGGGTCGGTCTCCAGCCGCAGCCGCCCGTACCTCGCCATCGTCTCGGCGATGTCGACGAGCAGCGCGTGCGGCACGGCGTACCGGCTGTAGGTCAGCAGCGTGTCGACGACCTGTTCGGCGTCGTGCCCGGCGGCGCGGGCGTTCCACAGGCCCAGCGGCGTGACCCGGTAGGTGTGGATGTGCTCGGGTGCTCGCTCGAGCTCGGCGAACGGCGCGATGGCGCGCCGACACTCCTCGGCTAGGGGGTGGTCAACTTCGAGAAGGAGTGTCTTGTCGGACTGGACGATCAGTGGGCCGTCGGTCACAGGCGTACCTTCTGTCGCGCGCGGAACGCGGCCACGTTGGCGCGGGATGAACAGCGATCCGAGCAGTAGCGGCGCGAGCGGTTGGGTGATGTGTCGATGTAGACATCGTCACAGTCGTCGCATGCGCAGATGCCGAGCCGATGGGCACCATGATCAATGACCGTGATCGCGAGGCCCATGAGCGACTCGGCGAGCAGGTCCTGCGCTGGTTGGGTGCCTGGGCCCGTTACGTGCAGGTGCCACGAGCGCGAGTCGTGGCCGGACACCCGCGGCGACACCGGCGCGTCGGCCAGCAGCGCGTTGAGCTCGGCGACGGCCGCGTGATCGTCGCCCGCGGCTCCAAGCTCGAAAATCGCCCGCAGCCGGGGCTGTGCCTCACGCAAAATGTCGACGTCGTGCTCGGTCACGCGGTCGACATACCAGGGCAAGTCGGCCAGCTCGCGGCGCAGCGCGTCGAGGCTGTCGAGGTCGGCGTTGGCGAGCACCACTGCCTGTCGCGCGTAAGAGGCGAACTCCATGCATGAATCTTACCGGGTAAGGTCTGGCGCGTAACCGGTAGATGAGTATCGTGCTCCTTACCAGGGAGGTGCCCAGATGGTGATGAGCACGGGATTGATGCCGGACGCGGTCCGGCGGACCCACCGCGTCCTGCTGCGCCAGCCGACGAAGGACGACCTCGCAGCCGCCTTCGAAATCCACGGCGACCCTGACACCAACCTGTTCAACCCGGCCGGCCCACATCGCGATCCCTCAGTCAGCGAGGCACAGCTCACGGCGTGGATCGAGCACTGGGCTGAGCACGGGTTCGGATACTGGGCTGTCGAGGAGTCCGGCGTGGTCATCGGCTTCTCGGGCATCCAGCACAAGGACGTCGAAGGCGAGCGGGTGCTCAACCTCTACTACCGCTATCGGCCGAGCGTGTGGGGTCGCGGCCTGGCGCGTGAGGTCGTACGCGAAGCGCTGGTGTTCGCTGCCGAACAACTGCCGGACCTACCAGTCGTCGCGATCATTCGTCCCGTCAACGTGCCGTCGTTGCGGGTTGCCGAGCGCAGCGGCTTCGTGCGGGCCAGGACGATCTCGTACGAGGGAGTGCCGTGCTTGCTGCTGTACGGGCCGCGGGTCGAGCGCGTCGATGAGGTGGACGCACAGCTGCGCCGTGAGCTCCTCGAGTGCTGGGTCGACGTGACCAACGAGGGCGGAGCGGTGGGTTTCGTCCCGCCCGTCCAGGCGCGTGACGTCGCGCCGACGTTGGACGAGGCGCTCGAGGGCATGCGGTCGCGAGGCACGGTGCTCGTGGTGTTGCGCACGGGTGATCGGCTGGCCGGGTTTGGCTTCATCGAGCGCACGACCAACCCGCTGTTCGCGCACTGGGGCAAGCTGGTTCGGTTGCAGATTCACCCGCGGCACCAGGGTGCCGGGCTCGGCCGCGTGCTCGCGGCCGGCATCCATGGCGTTGCCCGTGACCTGAGGCTCGAAGCGTTGCGGCTCACCTACCGAGAGGGTCTGGGGCTGGCCGGCTTCTACGAGCGGTGCGGCTATGTGGAAGTCGGGCGCGTGCCGGGCACGATTCGCGTGGCGCCAGGCGACGACCGCGACGAGGTGATCATGCTTCGGCGGTTGTGACGTCGGTGCTGAACCACGTCAGCGTCTTGCCACTGTCGGCTGCTTCCGCCCGGATAGCCGCGAGCTGGTTCCTGGAACGACTCTGTCGAGGGTTGCAGGAACGTCGTTCCGAGCCCCTTGCAGTTGCTGGGCTGCACGCCAGCAACTGCAAAGGGCCCAGGCACGGCTGCCTCGGGCGTCGCCCAAGGCGGCACAACGAGGGGATTAGGCGGGGGACGGCGCGACGGAGCTGATCCGGTGCACCGCGAACGAGCGCACCTCTTGGCTGCGATGGTCGAACGCGGTGAGCCAGCCACCTTCGAGACGTACGGGGTCGATGACGCGCTCGCTGGTGACTCCGTGGTTGTCGACGTAGCCGATCCACACCGACGCCCCTGCGTCGGCCGCCTCGCGCAGCATCGCGATGGCCTCCGCTGGTTGCATCCGCGCCGCGGTGGCCCCGTCGGGACGCCGGTCGGCGACAGTGTCGCCGGTGCGCAGCGCGCGCACGGTCGCCTCGACCAGACGATCGGTCAGGCCGGGGAGCTCGTACGTCTGCGTGCCACTGCGCACCATCGTTGGCGCCCGGCGCACGGGCGGCTGCGCGACGACGACCGACCCGTCGAGCGCCTCGGCCGCAGGCGCGAGTCCCATGGACCGGAGTCGGGCGAGCAGCACGTCAGGTGGCACCTGCGAGGCGACCACCGTTGGCGCGATCCGGCGCAGGCCCAGCCCGGCTGCCCGACGGTCGGCGAGCAGCTCGACAAGCGCTGACTCGTCGTCGCAGCGGACAAAGCTCTCGGCCGACCCGACGCGCATGAGCCCGTGGCGGCGGGCGACGTCGTCGACAAGGTAGGCGAGTGGCTGCGGCACCGGGGTGCGCGACACCTTGGCGAGAAAGCGCTGCATCTCCGCTGCGGACTGTCCGGCATCGAGCCCACGACGAACGGAGTCGGCACTGAACCGGTAGACGGTGGCCCCGCCGGTCGACTCCACGTCAGCGATAAGGCTGAGCCGGCGACCGAGGTCCACCTCCAGCGGGCCGGGCGCCACGGCGGTGAGATCCGCTTGGAGCAGCACGTGATCGATTGGAGTCGGCAGCAGGCGGTCCAGGGCGGCCGCGGTCGCCGACACGTTGGTGAGCAGTGCCCGGCCGAACGACGAGAGGGCGCCCGCGCCGGTCACGCCGAGCAGGCCCGCCTCCTGGAGACTCCAACGAGCGATGTCATCACGGAGTCGTGAGCGCCGTCGCGGGCGCTGCCAATGGAGCACAGCGAGCAGGTCTTCGGGGTTCGCGGCGTGACCGGGTGGCAGGGCGGCCAGGGCGTCCAGGGCGGTTCGTCGAACCTCAGGCGCAACGGGGTGGTCAAGGTCAGGGCCCAGCGGCGCGACCAGCCGGTCACGCTCGGCGCGGCTGCCGACAAGACCCGGCAGGCGTGGCATGCCGAGCCAGGCCCGCGCGATCGCGGCCCATTGCGTTGCTGTGGAGCCGGCTGCCCACACGTCGTAGGCGTCGGTTGGCAGCCAGACGGGTTCGAAGTCGTCGCTGCGGCCGACCAGACCGGCCGCAAGGGCAGACTCGGCGAGCAGGGCGACGGTGCCGTCGTCGACTTGCAGCGAAGCGCTGGCGCGGCGCAGGTCGCGGGCGGCGAGTCCACCCGCCCGCAGGACGCCCGGCGGCGCGGCCAACCAGCTCTCGAGGAGCGCCTCGACGAGCCGTACGACCTCCGCTGCGGCACCCGCGGCCGTGCGGTCGACGACCCCAGCCGAGCGTTCTGTCGTCGCGGGCGACGGCGGCCCGACTGCCAGATCGGCACGGATCCGCCCGCCGCGCATGTGCAGCCCCACCTCGGCGGGCAACAGCACGGTGGCGGATTCCACCGGCACGAGCAGACCGTGCGCGAGCAGCTTGTCCACCGGCGACTGCGCCGTTGCCGCGTCGACCGCGCGGCGGGCGTTGCCGACCTGCGCGGTGGGTGGCCCGGCGGCCACGGCGTCCAGCGCCGCTCGGGTATCGGGGCCGAGCCGGTCGAGCAACGCGTCGAGCGACGCGGCGTCGCCGAGCCGGTCGCCGATCTGCTCAGCGTCGGCGACCGGGTCGCCGGTCGGGGTCAGCCCGAGATCCCTGGCGATGCGTGCGATGCGTGACGGTGCGAGTGCCAGAAGTGCCTGCCGCGCCGGCGGGCCGAGTCCGCCGGGGTGCGGCCCGAGCACGTCACGCACTGTTCGTACGAGTCGAAGCGCGTCGTCTGCACCCCACAAGACCGCGAGTGTCCGCAGCCGCTCGATCGCCGGCGCCACCTCGGCGGCCGGCCGCCCGACGAGACGGACGACAGTGGCGCGCTCCATTGGACCGTCGTGGAGAGCCGTTGCCACCGCGCAAGCGTCGACCACGTCGAGCATGAAGCGGTCGAGTCGGTCGAGCAGCTGGACGACGGACGCCCGGGTCGCGGCGCGGGACGCCAGCTGGGCGCTGTCGGCCGGCACGGGTTGGGCCAGGTCGGGCCGGCCACGCAGCAGTGCGCCCAGCGCTGTGTCGTCACGCGCACGCAGATCTTCTGCGAGCGTGCGCGGTAGCGCTCCCGACGTGGTCATCCGTACAACGCTAGTGCGACTTCGGAGCGTGCTGCCGACCCGCGGTGACATGACGCGGCATGATCGATGCAGCTAAACGGGCCGCGCGGCAGGAGACGGATGAGCGCCGACACCGATCACGTCGTCCTCGACTACCTCGACCAGGTCGCCGACGAAGCACAGCGGCGCCGAATGCATCCGATCGAGCGTACGGAGTTCATTGCCGACCTGCGCCGTCGCATCGACCGCGAGCGCGAGAGCCATCGTGACGAGCCGGACGTCGTACGCGCGATCCTCGCCAAGCTCGGCGACCCCGCGGAGCAGGTGGCGAAGGCGATGGCGAAACCGCGCGTCGCCACACCGCAGCCGGTGGTGGTGCCCAGCGCCGCCGATGCGGGGAGCCCCGGCCGCAGCCGCCCCTCCGATCACCGCTCGCCGCGACCGCCTGCTGGCTGCGCGTCGACGCTCTGAGCTGGGCCCCGTAGTGACCATGGCGATCGCGGTGCTGGCCGTCATCTTGCTCGTGCGCTGGCTTGGCTGGTTCGGCTATGCGATCGCGTGGCTGTTCGGCTGGTCGCTGCCGCCCAACTCGTACGGTGTCCGGGTCGTGGCTCTGCTCTGGCTGCCGGCTGCGTTGCTGATTGTCATGGCCCTGCTCGGGGCGGCGACCGACTGGGACTTCGTCATGCAGCGGGTCTTCCCGCTCACCGCGGGCCTCCTGGGTGCGGGCTACCTGGTCTGGGGGTCGTCCCGGCACGGCACGTGAACCTGACACGGCGCCCGCGAGGGAGGACAGTGGTCATGTGGCCTCCGAGCTGCAGTGGCGCGACACGGAGATCCTCGACACCGGGGACGAGGACAGACCGTCGCGCCCGATCTGGCGGCGAGTCCTGCTGCCCGCAGCACTGGTAGTTGCACTCACCGGCTGGTGGGGGGACTCGGAGGTGCGCGACCGTGAGCATGCAGCGTTGATCGATGCTGTGTCGATCGCGCAGACGGAGGCTAACCAAGCCGATGACCTGGTGTGGCGGACGCTGCAGTACATGGCTCCGACGCTCTACTCGTTCGACGTCCCTGACTCGCTGCATCAGGACCTCAAAGGCACGATCCAGCACATGGCCAGCAAGGGTGCTGGCGACATCCGCATGGGCATGGCTGCTGTGGAGCGCGTACGGATCCTGCCGTGGCACGACGATCTGAACGCGGCGCGTGACTCGTACCTCGCCTACCTGAGCCTGAAGGCCGAGGGGCTCGAGGATTTCTGGGGGGTCGGCCGCGATGACCTTCCCGCCGGGCGGCAGCTGGGGGAGGCGCGCGCGGCCCTGATGAACACCGCGCCGGATGCCGAGACGGCCAAGGAAGTGCGTCAGATCCTCTCGCGGCGGACCTGACCTCAGGTCATCGCGCGGTGCTTTCGGCGGCGAGGTCGGCCGAAAGCGACTGCCCGAGCTCTCGCACGACGTCGACGAGCAGGTCGAGGTCCGCGGCCGTGGTTCGCCAGTTGCTGATGGCGGGCCGCAACGCGGCGCGTCCGCCGTACACGGTGCCGCCGGCGAAGACCCGGCCGTCGTCGAGCAGTGCCTCCCCGAGACGGCGATTGACCGTGTCCAGCTCGGGTTCGGTCAGCCCCGGTGGGCGATAACGGAAGCAGACGACGTTGAGGGGCACGTCCGCGAGCCGCTCCAGATCCGGTGCGGCATCCACCGTGGCTGCCAGGTGCGCCGCGAGGTCACAGTGCCGCTCCACGAGCGCGCGGTAGCCGGCCCGGCCGTAGGCGGCGAGGGTCGCCCAGATCGGCAGGGCTCGGGCGCGGCGGGAAGACTCCGGGCCGAGCAGTCCGTAGCCGCCGCGCGGGTCGTCCGGCCCGGGAAGGTAGGCGGCCCCCGGCATACCGAATGCCCTGCCCAGCCGCTCAGGGTCGCGGACGAGGGCGAACCCGCTCTCGTACGGCACATTGAGCCACTTGTGCGCGTCGGCTGCGATCGAGTCGGCCCGCTCGACACCGGCGGTCAGATGTGCGGTGCGCGGGGAGAGGGCGGCGAAGATGCCGAACGCGCCGTCGACGTGCAGCCAGGCGCCGTGCTGCTCGGCCAGCTCGGCCAGATCGCTGATCGGGTCGAAGTCGCCTGCGTTGGGCTCCCCCGCGGTGGCGATGATGACGGCCGGGGCGCCGTCCAGCTCGCGCAGTCGATGCGCGAGCGCGTCCACGTCCAACCGGCCGACGTCGTCGCGGGTGAAGACCTCCACCGTGTCCTTGCCGTGGCCGAGCAGCTGCAGTGCCTTGCGCGCACTCGGGTGTACGTAGCCGCCGCCAAGAACAGGCATCCGTGGAAGTCCGACGATTCCCTGGGAGGTCGCATCGACGCCGTGCTGCTCGGCCCACCAGTGCGTGGCCAGCGCCAGGCTGGTGACGTTGGCGAATGTGGCGCTCGCGGTGAGGGCGCCACCCCACTGCGAAGGCAGCCCGACCAGGTCTCGCAGCCAGCCCAGAGCCACTGTCTCCGCGGCGTCGGCGAGCCGCGACGATGCGCGTACGAACGCGTTCTGGTCGAGCAGCGAGACCGTCCAATCGGCGGCCAAGGACGCCGGCGTCGAACCGCCGATGACGAAGTGGAAGAAGCGTGGCCCGGCTGAGGCGGTCGCGGTCGCGGTGCCAACACGCAGCAGCGTTTCCACTGCGGGGAGTGTTCCGTAGCCCTGCTCAGGCAAGGGACCAGCCAGATCGTGCAACATCGGCTCGGTGGCGCTGTCCCACACGAGGCGGTCGGGGAGGGCGTCCAGGAACGGTCCGGCAGCATCAAGCACCTGCTGCAAGGCTGCGAGGGTGGTGTCCTGCTCGAGCAACGGGTCGCCCATGGCTGTCCTCCTGTACGTGGTTCAGGCGTGCGGGCCGACCGTCACGGTGCCCAGCGTCAGCGTGGGCTTGGCCTGCATGACCATGCCTACGAGCTCGACATCATCGTCGAGTTGCCTGCGTTGGGTCGCTGTTAGCTCGCCGAGTGGTTCGACGGTGATGGCGAGCGTCCCACCGGAGCGCCGCTGGTGCCACACCCCGCCGACCACCCCGTCGACCAGCAGCACCGGATAGTTGCCCGCCTGCCCGCTCGGCGTGAGCGCGCGGGTTGCTGCTGCGCCGGGAAAGAGCCGTTCGCGAGGCTGCCCGGCGACGACGTACGCATCGAAGTAGGGCAGTAGTCGGACACCTGTGTTTGGCTGCTGCGGCGTCTCGATGTCTCCGGCCCTCGTCCATGCCGGCTCACCATCAAGCTCGACGCACTCCAGCTCGGCGGTGAGCTCGTCGAACAGCTCGACGGCGCGACGTGGCGGGATGCTGAGCCATCTGGCGAAGTGCTGCGGCGTGGCTGGTCCGTAGGCGTACAGGTAACGCGTGACGAGGGTGCGCAGGGCAGCGTCGCCGTCGTCAGGGCGGAAGCCGGGCAGCCAGCGATGCGGGTTGGTGTAGGTCACGTTGCGGCCGCGGTTCGGTCCGAAGCAGAGCAATCCGCGGTGCGCGGCAGTGCTGGTCAGCTGGCGCCATCGCGGCCACTTGTCCTGGAAGGCTTCCATCGTCCGCTCGACGGCCCAGGGGCCGGTGCGCTCCTCGATCGCTTCGGTCAGCTCGTCGACGGTCAGCTCTGTCTCCGCCAGCGCGTCGCCGATGGCTGCGATGACCTGGTCAGCCTGCTCGGGGGTGAAGCGGACCGGCTCGGGATGCATCGGCACCGACGATGGCAGGGCCGACAGTGCTCCGGTCCACATCGGCAGGTCGGCGGTCGGCAGCAGGTGTACGGTGCCGCGCGGACCGAACGTCTTGACCAGCGTGCGGTCGTCCCAGAGCGCTCGCTGTACGTCGGCACGGGTCGCCCCGGCGACGCGCCGCCCGATCGACAGCTCGGCGGCGCTGAGGACCTGAGCATGCGCGCCGCACAGGACGCCTGCGATGTCGACAGGGCTGAGGTTCGTAGCCGGCGCGGTCAATGCGTGGCGGTCCATCCGCCGGGCCGTGACGCCACTCCAGGTCAGGGAGACCGGGTTCGTGGACTTCGGGGTCACGGACGCACATTTTCCCGCACGTGGCATGCGACGCCCACTTGACTGGGGGGAGCCGGGAAGCCCAAACGGTCGGTGGTGCTTGCATTAGGCATGAAGAAGATCGGGTTCTTGTCGTTCGGCCACTGGACGCCGTCGCCGCAGTCGCAGACGCGCTCGGCGTCCGACGCACTGCTGCAGTCCATCGACCTCGCGGTTGCGGCCGAGGAGCTCGGGGCCGACGGCGCGTACTTCCGTGTGCACCACTTCGCGCGCCAGTTGTCCGTCTCCCTTCCCGCTGCTGGCCGCCATCGGGGCCAGGACCAGCCGGATCGAGATCGGCACCGGCGTGATCGACATGCGCTACGAGAACCCGCTCTACATGGCCGAGGACGCGGGCGCGGCTGACCTGATCTCGGGTGGCCGGCTTCAGCTGGGCATCAGCCGGGGATCACCGGAGCAGGTGATCGACGGGTTCCGGTATTTCGGCTACTCGCCTGCCGAGGGCTCCGACCATGCGGCCATGGCCCGTGAGCACACCCGGGTGTTCCTCGAGGTGATCAGTGGCGAGGGCTTCGCACAGCCCAACCCGCGGCCGATGTTCGCGAACCCACCCGGCCTGCTGCGGCTAGAGCCGCACTCGCCGGGGCTTCGCGACCGCATCTGGTGGGGGGCCGGAACCCGCGCGACGGCCGAATGGACCGCTGAGCAGGGCATGAACCTGATGAGCTCGACGCTGCTCACCGAGGACACCGGGGTGCCGTTCCACCAGCTCCAGGCCGAGCAGATCCAGCGGTTCCGGGACGCCTGGAAGGCCGCGGGTCACGAACGGGAGCCGCGGGTCTCGGTCAGCCGCAGCGTCTTCCCGGTCGTGAGCGACCTGGACCGCGCGTACTTCGGTCACGAGGCGGGCAGCGAGGACCAGGTCGGGTACCTCGACGGCGGCCTGGCCCGGTTCGGCAAGTCGTACGCCGGGGAGCCGGAAAAGCTCGTGAAGGAGCTCGCCGAGGATGAGGCAATCGCGGCCGCGGACACCCTGCTTCTCACGGTTCCGAACCAGCTCGGCGTCGACTACAACGCGCACGTCATCGACAGTGTGCTGACGCATCTCGCACCGGAGCTTGGCTGGCGCTGAGGACGTTCCCGCGGGAACGCCCCCGCGCGTGCTCGGCGGGGCGGGCTACGGTGGTCGATCGTGCGCCCTCTCGTGATCGGATTCGACCTCGACCAGACGCTCGCCGACTCGGCGGACGGCATCGTCGCGACTTGGCTGGCGATCGGCCGGGAGCACGGTCTCGACTGGGATCCGGCAGCGACTGCATCGAGCGGTCGGCTTGCCCCTCGATCGCGTCCTGGGTGAGCGGTTGCCCCCGGAGGCCGTGGCGGCGGCGATCGAGCGCTACCGCGAGCTGTACCCCACGTTGGGCATCGCGGTTTCCACTCCACTGCCTGGGGCGGCCGAGTCCCTTGCGGCCGTCCGTGCGCACGGCGGCCGGACTCTCGTCGTGAGCGCCAAGCGCACAGACGTGGCACGGGCGCTGCTCGAGCGGATCGGCCTGACGCCGGACGAGGTGGTCGGTGACCTGTTTGCCGAGGCGAAGGGCGTGGCGCTCGTCGAGCACGGCGCGACGATCTATGTCGGAGACCATCTGGGCGACATCGCCGCGGCCCGTGCAGCGGGTGCCACGGCGGTGGCGGTGGCGACCGGACCGTACTCCGCCGAGGAGCTCGCGGCCGGCGGCGCCTGACGTAGTGCTGGCCGATCTCACACATTTCCCGAAATGGCTGGCGGAGGAGCTGCGTGTTCGTGCTGTTCAGCCCAGTGCTGAAACGGTCAATCTGCACCCCGCCGCGGATTCGCTCTAGGCTTGGCCTGCCCGCGTGACACCGGGCAACACGGCAACCCACCCGCACGATTCGATACGAGGTCACCTGTGCCTACCGGCAAGGTCAAGTGGTACGACGCCGACAAGGGGTACGGCTTCCTGTCCAGGGACGAGGGCGGCGACGTCCACGTACACGTCTCGGCGCTGCCTGAAGGCGTCACCTTGCGCAAGGGGCAGCGCGTCGAGTTCGGCGTCGCGGAGGGGCGGCGCGGCGAGCAGGCGCTGTCCGTTCGCGTGCTCGACCCCGTGCCGTCGGTGGCCAAGGCGTCGCGGCGCTCACCCGACGAGATGGCCGTCCTGGTGGAGGACCTCATCAAGATGCTCGACGATGCCGCGACGTCGTACCGCCGCGGCCGGCACCCCGACCCGCGCAAGTCGCAGAGCATCGCCAAGGTGCTGCGGAGGCTGGCCGACGAGCTCGAGCTCTAGGGGCGAGCGCGGACACGCGTGCCTAGCACGAGCGTCGCGACGAGGACAGCGCAGGCAATCCCGAGACCGAGTTCCGGGAAGAGCGGCAACGCGATGCCAACGCCGCCGCCGATGACCCAGGCCAGCTGGAGCAGCGTCTCGGAGCGCGCGAATGCGGAAGTGCGCACGGCCTCCGGGACGTCGGTCTGGATCACGGCGTCGAGGCAGAGCTTGGCAAGCTGCTGCGCAAGCCCGGCCACGAGCGCGACGATTACTAAGGTGGCGAGCCCCCACAACAGGGCTGCGAGCAGGGCCGCCACAGCGGCGAGCAGCACGCAGCCGTACACCAGGCGCTCAGGGTGGCGCGCCTTGAGCACGGACATGAGGCCGGTGCCGGCCGTGCTGCCGACTGCGGCGGCGACCGCGGCGACACCGATTGCGACGACGTCGCTGAGCCCGCCCACAGGGTCGTTGCGCAGCTCGAAGGCGAGGAACAACGTCAAGAACCCGGAGAACCAGCGCAGTCCGGCGTTTCCCCGCAATGCGCGGACGATGGTCGGCCCGACCTGGACCCGCCTCCCCCGCCGCAAGCCCGCCGCTGCGGGCAGCAGCCCCGCCTCCTGCTCGCCCTCATTGGAGTCGATCCGGCCCGGAAGCCGGATCGAGAGCACAGTCGCGACCACGAAGACGACAAAGGCCAGCCGCAGGACCCACTCCGGTCCGAACCACGAGACGCCGATCCCGATCGGCGCGGCCACCGCGAGCCCCGCGACCGCAGCCAGTGCGAGCCGGGAGTTGGCCGTGACGAGCCCGACGTCGTCCGGCAGCACTCGGGGAACGGCCGCGGACCGCGTGACGCCATAGGCGCGGGAGCTGACGAGCACGAGCAGTGCTGCCGGGTAGAGGGACAAGGTTTCGTCCTGCACAGCTCCGGCCATCACCCAGCAGAGGAAGGCACGAATCGCCATGGTCGCGCCGATCGCCCAACGGCGGCCCCGACGAAAACGGTCGAGGAACGGCCCGATGATCGGAGCCACGATCGCGAACGGCGCCATGGTGAGTACGAGATAGAGCGCAACGCGGCCGCGCGCGTCATCGCTTGGCACTGAGAAGAACAATGTCCCGGCTAGGGCAACGCTGACCAACGCGTCACCCGCCGCGTTGACCACATGCAACTCGATGAGTCGGGCGAGGCCGCTCTCTCCGGCGCCCTGAGCATGGGTCGCGCGCCGGACCCGGCGGGCAGTGGAGCCTGCCGCTCGCGATGTCGCGCTGGCGGCGCGTGCCGCCATCGCGGCGCTGCGGCGCAGCCGTGAGGCGTCCTCGGGCGGCGCGTTGCCGGGCGCGGCGGTGCTCGCCGACCGCTGCGACCTCGGCTCCTCCGCCACACCCCTATCCTGCCCAACCTGACGGCCTATCGCCGTGGCCCCATCGCACGGAGTGCGCAAGTTGGCATTTCGTTCCAGGCTCGGAGTTTGCGAGAATCACGCCTCGTGAGTGCAGCGACGCGTACGGCCGACCCCTCCCGGTCCAGCCGACGCGCGTCCGCCACCAAGGCCGACGCCGCCGCGCTGGACGCCGTTGACCTCGCTCGGGCCGCGGCCGAGGAGGTCGCTGGTGCCGACCAGGTCGGCGACTACCTCGGGAACCACGTCGAAGGCGAGCGTGTCGTCACGCACCTGTTCGCCAGCTCGACACCGGGCTACATCGGGTGGCGGTGGAGCGTCACGCTCGCCCGCGCCAGCCGATCCAAGGTCGTCACCGTCAGCGAGGTGCTGCTGCTGCCGGGCGCCGACGCGCTGCTGGCCCCCGCCTGGGTGCCATGGGACGAGCGCGTGCGCCCCGGCGACCTCGGCCCGGGCGACCTGCTCCCGACAAGCCTCGACGATCCGCGGCTTGTCCCCGGCTACACCGGCGCCGACGAGGGCACCCCAGACTCCGACGAGATCGCCGCGGTCGCCTACGAGCTCGGGCTCGGCCGCGAGCTCGTCCTCTCGGTCGAGGGTCGCGACGAGGCAGCCGACCGTTGGCACGCCGGTGAGGGCGGCCCCGACGCCGCCATCGCTCAGGCCGCACCCGCGCACTGCGTGACCTGCGGTTTCCTCGTGCGGCTCGGCGGGCCGCTCGCGCAGGCATTTGGCGTCTGTGCCAACGAGATGTCCCCGAGCGACGGCCGCGCGGTGTCCTACGACCACGGCTGCGGCGCGCACTCCTCGGTTCGCATGCCAACACCCGGCCAGGAGTCCGGGACTGTGCTCGACACCCTGGGCAGCGACCCACTGGGCGCCCTGCCCGACACCGATTCGGGGCCCGGCCACGCCTGAGCGGAGATCGGTCGACCCCTTCGGGACTGAGGCGCTGCGGGCGCGCGTGCTTGCGGCTTGGTCTGCCTCGCCCGCGCGGTTCCGGGAGGACGCCAACGCGGAAGAGGATCTAGTCCGCGGTGGCTACCGCGACCGGGTCGTCATCGAGCTCGCGCAGAACGCCGCCGACGCCGCCGCTCGCGCCGGTGCTCCGGGGCGGCTGTTGCTGCGTCTTGCCGACGGTGTGCTCGTTTCAGCCAACACTGGTGCACCCCTTGATGCGGCGGGTGTCGAGAGCTTGTCGACGCTGCGGGCCTCTGCAAAGCGCGACGAGCCCGGCAGCGTGGGCCGCTTCGGGGTGGGGTTCGCTGCGGTCCTCGCGGTGAGCGACGAGCCGTCGGTGCACTCGGCCAGCGGCGCGGTGCGCTGGTCACGAGGCGCCGCGGTGGCGGCGGCTGCGTCGATGCCCGAGCTCGAGCCGGAAGTCGCCCGCCGTGGCGACGCCGTCCCGGTGCTGCGGCTGCCATTCCCGGTCGAGCCGGCCCTGATCGCGAGCTACGACACCGTCGTCCGCGTGCCCTTGCGCGATGGCCCCGCGCAGGGGCTCGTCCGCCGCCTGCTGGCGTGGATCGACGATGCCCTGCTGCTCACGCTGCCCACCCTGAGCGAGGTGGTCGTCGAGGTCGAGGGGCACGTACGCGTGCTGCGTGCGCGGGCCGATGGCCAGCATGTCGTCGTCAGCGAGGCCGAACGCTCGACGCGCTGGCTCCGCGGGGAGCGGTCCGGGCCGCTCGACCCGGCGCTCCTCGCCGACCGCCCGGTCGAGGAGCGGGAGCGTCCATGGTGGTCTGTCCTTGCCGCAGTCCCCGTCGACGCAGGCGGCCGCCCGCAGCCGCTGCCCGCGACGACGCCGCGCGTGCTGCATGCGCCCACCCCGACCGACGAGCCGCTGTCGCTGCCGGCGCTCCTCGTGGCCTCGCTGCCGTTGGACCCGACCAGGAGGCACGCAGCACCAGGCGCCGCCCGCGACTTCATCGTGGCTCGGCTTGGCGAGGCCTACGCCGACCTTGTGGCCCAGCTGCCCGCCAATCCAGCCATGCTCGACCTGGTGCCCCCGCCGCTCGCCGCCGGCGCGCTGGACGGCCAGCTGGGTCGCGTCGTCCTCGACGCACTGCGCGACACCCCGATGCTGGCCGCTGCCGACGGTGCCGTGCGACTGCGGCCCTCGGAGGCCGTGACGGTGCCCGGTCTCGGCTCGGCTGCTGACCCGAGTGCTATCGGTCGCATCATCGCCGGACTGGTCGATCCGCGGTGGTCGCGGGTCGACGTGCTCGCGCGACTCGGAGTCACGGTCGCCTCACTCGACGATGTCGTCACGGACCTCGGCAGCCTGCGGCTGGCACCCGCAGACTGGCGCAACCTGTACGCCGCACTCGAGGGCACAGATCTGCAGGCGCTCGCCGCGCTGCCCGTACCCCTTGTCGACGGGCGCACGGTGCGAGGTCCGCGCGGCACGGTTCTTGGTGACGGGCCGCTTCCCAGCGGTCTCGTCGAGCTCGGGCTGCGCCTGGTGCACCCAGACGCGGTGCATCCACTCCTGGCTCGACTCGGCGCCGAGGTCGCCTCGCCGCGGCGGTTGCTCACCGATCCGCTCGTGCGTGGGGCGGTCGTGGCAGGTGAGCCGGTTGCTGACGTCGTACTCTCACTCGTCGCCGACTCCGGAGCGACGCTGGCAGACGATCGCTGGCTGGCTGACCTACGGTTGCCACTGGCAAATGGCGACTCGGCTGCGGCCGGGTCGCTCTACCTGCCCGGCTCACAGGTGCTCGCCTGGCTCGACCCCGCAGAGGTCGGCATCGTCGACGACGTGCTCGTACGACGGTGGGGTCCGGCAGTGCTGATTGCTGTCGGCGTACGCACCGACCTGCCCATCGTCCGCGAGGCCGACGTGCCCCTGGACGGGCAGGCCTGGCACGACCTCGACGACGAGGACGGTTGGGTCGACGTCCTTCTGGCGCGCGTGCCCGATGGTCCGATCCCACCGTTGCTGTCGGAGCTGACCGCAGTGGGCGACCTTGATCTCGTACGCGACGAGGCCTGGCCAGCGGTGCTCGCTGCGTTGGCAAAGCCGCCCTACCGCGAGCTCGTCGTCAGTCCGGCTGTTGCACTCCTCGGCGATGGCGGCCGGGTACTGCTGCCGTCGTACACCCAGTGGTGGCTCTCTGTGCATGCCCGGGTCGACGGGTTGCCGCTCACCGATTTTCGGCTGCCCTCTGCCGACGCGGTCGTGGCTGCCTTGTGGGCGCCGCTCGCGGTCGCGGCCGACGAGCAATATCTGCGGACCCTCGGAGTGCGTGGCGACCTGTCGTCGATCATCGCCCAGCCGACGGGCAGCGACGCGGTGCTCGACAGGTTGGCCGACGAGACCGTCGACGTGACGGCGGCTCAACTACGCGAGGTCTATGCGGCACTAGCCGCCGCCGACCCGGAGGACGTCGCGCCGCCGGATCTCGTGCGTATCGCGAGCGGAGCCGGCACTCGAGTCGTCTCTGCCGCGCAGGCAGTCGTCGCTGACGGACCACACTGGGCGCAACTTCCCAGCGTCGCCCTCGTTGCGGCCGAAGCGAGCGTCGCCGAGGACCTGGCCGACGTGCTCGACCTGCCGCTGGCCGAGGAGCGGCTCGGGCTCAACGTCGCCGGTCGCGGAACAGTGACCGACGTGCCTGAAGTGGTGTTCCGGGTGTTGCCGGACGCGCCTAAGACGTACATCGAGCACGAGGAGCTGACCGTCGGCGGCCACGGCGTCGCATGGTGGGTATCCGACGGCAACGTCCACGCTTGCACGCTGGATGGGCTGGCCCGCGGGCTGGCGTGGGTCGCCGGCGCCTGGGACCGGCGGCTGCTCGTCGCCGAGGTGCTGCGCGATCCCGACGCGTTGGACGTCCTGCTCGCGGAGACGGCGTTCGATCGTCCTAGCTAGACCTGATGGTGCTCGGCCTCGACCCGGCGTCGGGCCCGCGCGATCGCGTCCCGGCGATGACGGCAGTACTCCAGCCCGAGCAGCCCGAGTCCTGCCCCGGCAAGGCAGGTCCACAGCCACCATTCGCGGTCCTCGGCCCTGAGCGAGTCACGCTGGAAGACAAGGACTAGGAACGCGATGCTCCAGAGGACCGTGCCGATCGACACCGTGCGAACGCCGTCGACGTCGACCGGGCGCAACGGCGACCGCCCGGAGATTGCTCCCCGTCGCTTGCGTCGCCCTGCCATGGACACAGGCTAACTGCTGTCGAGTTATCGCTTGGTCGTGCCTCTTCCATGCGCTGTACCCGGCTGCGATGATCCCCCGTCATGTGGGTCGTCACCACGCTGTTCGTCGTCTACTCCGCCTTCGACCCGATTCGGCAGGTCCTCGGCGTCGACTGAGCTCGCCACCCCTGACGCCGCCACCACCAGGATCTCCCCCGCACCACCAGGGCTTCAGGCCTAGTCACGCGGGGGAGCACCTGCTGAACGTGGTCATTCCACCCCACCCAACTCGTTAGCAGAGGTAATGAGTTATGCTAAAGAACGTGCTCCCCACCCCTGTACGCAGTGACTCCGCGCTCGCGAGCGCGCTGCGGTTCTCGGTGCAGCGACTGGTGCGGCGGTTGCGCAGCGAGCGACCTGAGAGCGGCCTCACGCTCAACCAGCTCTCTGCGATGGCCTGCCTGCAAAGCCGCGGGGCGCTCACGATCGGCGACCTGGCCCAGGCCGAGAAGGTCCAGCCGCCGTCGATGACGCGCACCGTCACGTCCCTCGTCGAGCTTGGGTACGTGACACGTGCCGCGGCTGAGACCGATCGTCGCCAGGTGCTGGTCGCGCTGACCGACGCCGGAGCCGAGCTGCTCGCCGACGACCGCCGCCGGCGTGACGCATGGCTTGCGCAACGGCTCCGCGAGCTCACCGCTGACGAACGAGATCTCCTGCGCCGCGCGGCGCCGATCCTGGAAAGGCTGGCCATAGCTTGAGTCAGACGTTCCGATCGCTGCACCACCGCAACTACCGGCTCTACTGGTCGGGCATGGTGGTCAGCAACATCGGAACCTGGATGCAGCGGGTCGCCCAGGACTGGCTCGTCCTCCAGCTGACTGCCGGGAGCGCTGCTGCGCTCGGTATCACCACCGGCCTGCAGTTCCTGCCGATGCTGCTCACTCCGCTGGGCGGTCTCCTTGCCGACCGCGTCTCCAAGATCAAAATCCTGCGTGCCACTCAGGTGGCACTGGCCGTGCTCGCCCTCGTCCAGGGTGCTCTGACCCTTTCCGGCGCCGTCCAGGTGTGGCATGTCTACCTGCTCGCGTTCCTGCTCGGCGTCGTCAACGCGGTCGACACGCCCTCCCGGCAGTCGCTGGCGGCTGAGCTCGTTCCCATCGAGGATCTGCCCAACGCGGTCAGCCTCAACAGCGCCTCCTTTCAGTCAGCCCGCATCGTCGGTCCCGGCGTCGCCGGCTTGCTGATCACGCTCGTCGGCACCGGCTGGGTCTTCGTCCTCAACGCGTTCACGTTCCTCGGCCCGCTGCTGGCGCTCGTACGCATCCGCGATGCCGCGCCGCCCCGCAGCAAGGCCAAGGACGGCGGCGGGCTCCGGGCTGGACTTGCTTATGTCCGCTCCCGGCCGGACCTGCAGCTGGTCATGGGGGTGGTGTTCTTCGTCGGCACGTTCGGGCTCAACTTCCAGATGACGATGGCGCTGATGGCGACAGAGGTCTATGGCAAGGGCGCCCGCGAGTTTGGCCTGCTCGGGTCGATCATGGCCGTGGGCAGCCTCACCGGCGCGCTGCTGGCCGCGCGGAGAGGGCGAGTCGGCTATCGGTTCGTGGTCGCCGCCGCGCTGCTGTTCGGCGGCGTCGAGATCCTGGCCGGACTCATGCCGAGCTATCACACCTTTGCTATCGCGCTCGTGGTCGTCGGGCTGACCGCCCTCACGCTCATGACCGCGGCCAACAGTTATGTCCAGGCCAGCGCCGATCCCGGCATGCGCGGCCGGGTGATGTCGATCTACCTGCTGGTGTTCATGGGTGGCTCGCCCGTCGGAGCGCCGCTGATCGGCTGGGTCGCGGAGCATCTCGGCGCCCGCTGGTCGATCGCCGGCGGCGGTCTCATCACGGCACTTGGCACGATCGCCGTGACCGCCCTGTTCGCCGCTCGCAGCGGCCTCGAGCTGCGGCCGCAGCGCTGGCGCCTGCGCACAGCGCACCGCTTGGCCGAGACCGAACTCGAAGAGGCCGCGCAGCCGGCCTGATCGGCCGCGCCGACGTCGCACCGCTGCGGCATGATCGACGGATGATGGGTGGCGCCGCTCGGTGAGGTTGTTCGTCGCCGTCTCCCCGTCCGCGGATGCGTTGGCCGATCTCGCGGAGGGCCTGGCCGCCGCTCAGACGCTCGACGCGGCCGGAGCACTTCGCTGGTCGCGACCAGAGACGTGGCATCTGACGCTGGCGTTTCTCGGCGAGGTGCCCGACGAGGATCTACCCACCCTGCGTGCGCGCCTGGAGCGGGCGGGCCGACGGCATGCGGAGCATGCCGTCGCGTTCCGCGGTGCCGGCAGGTTCGATGGCCGGGTCCTCTGGGTCGGTCTCGACGGTGCGCGCTCCGAGCTGCGGGCACTCGCCCAGTCGGTGCAAGCTGCTGTCCGCCGCAGCGGGATCGCAGTCGAGGACCGCCCGTATCGCCCGCATCTGACGGTGGCTCGGGCAGCGTCACCGAGTGACTTGCGACCGTACGTGGAGGCGCTGCGCGGCTATTCCGGGCCGGCTTGGCCCGTACGTTCGTACGCGCTCATGCGCTCTCAGCTCGGTCAAGGCCCTGGCCGCTCAGCCCTGCACACGGTGCTCGAGACCTGGCCGCTGACCGGGCCGACCACACGCGGGTGAGAGCATCGGGTCCCGTATGCCTGCCTCCCACGCACCGACCCTCACCGCCGAGCGGCTGCGCCGCGCCGCAATCGCGACCGGTGCCGTCTTCGCCCTGAGCGGCCTGCTCCAGGGCACGTGGGTGTCTCGCATCCCGGCCCTGCGCGACGCCGTCGGCGCCACCGAGGCGGAGCTCGGCCGGGCACTCCTTGCCATGGGCATCGGGTCCTTGCTGTCGATGCCGCTCACCGGGCGGGTCGTGTCCCGATTTGGCAGCCGGATCGTCATCACGGGCACCGCTGTCGTCGCACTCACTGCTGTCGCACTGCTCGGCTTCTCGTCGTCGGTACTGGCGCTCAGTGGCGCCTTCGCGCTGTTTGGTTTCACCTACGGCGCGTGGGATGTCGCGATGAATGTCCACGGGCATGCCGTCGAGTCCCGCGCCGGCCGCGACTGGATGCCGCGCTACCACGCGATGTGGAGCATCGGCGCCATGCTCGGTGCGGTGCTGGGCGTGGGTGCGGCTGCGCTCGAGGTGTCGGCCGGCGCGCAATTCCTCGCTGTTGCGATCGCTGTGTTGCCGCTGCTCCTCGCCGTGCTCGCCCTCTTCATCTCCGACCGGGCCACACCGGCGGCAGTTGCGGCGTCGGACGGCACGGCCGGCACACCGAAACGGCGCCGACTGCTCACACCTCGCTTGCTCGCCATCGGTGCGCTGACCCTCTGCGGCACGATCGCCGAGGGCGCGGCCGGCGACTGGCTGGCGCTGCTGCTCGCGGACGAGCGGGGCGCGTCGCAGGCCGCGGCTGCCACCGGCTTCACGGTGTTCGCGTTGGCCATGGGGGTAACACGGTTCGCCGGGCCGCAGATCATCGCCTGGCGCGGGCGCGAGACCGCCCTGCGGGTAGCCGGCGTCGCCATGGCGCTGGGACTGGTGGCAACGCTCGCAGTGCCGGTGCTACCGGTGGCCTACGCCGGGGCACTGCTGTGGGGCCTCGGCGTCGCTCTGGTCTTCCCGGCGGCGATGAGTGCCGCTGGTGAGACGCCCGGCCGGTCAGCCGACGCCATCGCATTTGCCGCGACTCTCGGCTACGCGGCCATCCTGGTCGGCCCGCCACTGATCGGTTTGCTGGGTCACGAGATCGGCCTCGGCGCAGCTCTCTGGCTCGTGGCGCTGGCCGGCCTCGGGGTGTTCCTGCTCGCGCCGGCTGCCAGGGAGCGGCGAGCCGACGCACCGTTCCTTGGTGCGGAGGCGAGCGCGACAAATTGACACGCGCGGCGTGCCTTAAGGCCGATGCGTGAGACTGGACGCATGCCAGTCCCGCTGCAGACCGCGCTCGACGGGCTGCGAGCCGACCTGACCGCCGACCGGCTGGTCCGCGCCGTCGCCGCTGGGCGCCGCAAGGGTCAGGAGCCGCCGCCGTGGCGCCGGCAGGAGCTGCGCTACGTCGACCTCGCAGACGGGCCGCACCTGCAACTGGTGTCGTACGACGACAGGCAGGCATTCACGCGCAACGTGCCAGAGCCCGACGCCGGCGAAATCGTCGGCGAGCTGCTGGCGCAGCCGTACGGCAACTGGCATGTCGACACGCTCACCGAGACGGTCCAGCTGCGCGTCACCAAGCGCGGCGAGGCGCAGGTCCATCGGCGTGCCCGCGAGCTGTCGCTCGACGTCGTCGAGGCCCGCCTGCACGACCGGGTCAAGCCGCGCCTGCTCGACCCCGCTGACCCCGTGTTGCGCGCGATAGGCATCAGCGACGCCGCGGGCCGCGTCAAGCCGTCCCGTACAGCCAAGCTCCGACAGATCGAGGACATGCTCCGCACCCTCGAACCGGTGCTGGACGACCTGCCCGACCGGACGCTGCGCGTCGTCGATCTCGGCTGTGGCAACGCCTACCTCACGTTCGCCGCCTACCGGTTCCTCACGGAGCGGCGGGACAGCGCCGTCGAGCTCGTCGGCGTCGACGTCAAGGCGCAGGCCCGCGAGCGCAACACCGCGATCGCCGACTCCCTGGGATGGGCGGACAGCGCCCGGTTCGTCGAGGGGCGCATCGGCGACGTCCAGCTGGAGGAGCGGCCTGACCTCGTACTCGCTCTGCACGCCTGCGACACCGCGACCGATGAAGCGCTCGCCCAGGTGGTCCGTTGGCAGGCCCCCGTCGCGCTCGTCGCGCCCTGCTGCCACCACGATCTGCAGGCGCAGCTCCGCGGCGCGCCGGCGCCGAGCCCGTACGCGTTGCTCACGCGGCACGGCATCCTGCGCGAGCGGTTCGCGGACGGCCTGACCGACGCGTTGCGCGCGGCCATCCTGCGGATGCTGGGCTATCGCGTCGACGTCGTCGAGTTCGTCGAGTCCAAGCACACGCCGCGCAACGTGGCGCTGCGCGCCGTACGCACGCAGGCACCGCCCACACCCGAAAGCGTGGCGGAGTATCTCGAGGTCACCCGCGCATGGTCAGTTACGCCCGCGCTGCAACGGTTGCTGAGCGTAGAGCTCGCTCCGCTGCTGGAGGGTGACCAGGCCAGCTGAGCACCATCCTCCGAACGGATGACACCCGTGCCACCCGGCAGGTGGGAACTGGCCGAACGGCTGATGGCGGTCGAGGCCGCTGCCCGACTACTTTCCGTAACAACCGCAAGGGGGGAAGCGGGAGCCGCGAACTCGGGGGGGAGCGGCGGGCAGGGGGGCCGGCGCCCGGCCGACCGGTGGTTTACCACCGGCGCACCGGGCGCTCCTCCTTGTCTGCGTGGCCGAGCTCAGCGCTCCCGCCGACCTATCAGCACGATCGACGCCGCTACGGCGAGCAGGCCCGGCACGACGAGGAACGCCGCAACGACGCCGACGCGATCGGCGAGGGCCCCCAGGACGAACGGACCGCCGCCGCTGGCAAGCCCAGCCGCCAACGCCGCCCGGCCCGTCGCCAGGTCAGGTTGTCCGGCCGATGCCTCGATTGCCCGTACGAGTCCGAGCGGGAAGTGCAGCGCGATGCCCAAGCCACTGACGAGCAGTCCGAGTGCCGCGACCGGCACGGTGTCGGCGACCCAGAGGATGGCGAACCCGACGGCGGTCACGGCGATCGCTCCCAGCACGAGCGAGTCAACAGTCGACCGGTACGCGAGGCGCGCTCCGGCGTAGCGGCCGACGGCCATGCCGAACACCAGGGCCGAGACAGACGCGACTGACGTTGCATCGCTGGCCCCGGTCTGGTCTCGGATGAGCTCGCTGCTCCAGATCGTGTACGAGAACTCGACGGCGATCAGCAGCACGAGCACCGTCCATGCCCACCAGTACTGCGTCGGCAGCCGACCGGTGACCTGGTCGGGGGCCGCGGCGTCCGGAATCGGGGCGCGCCGGAGCACGACGTACAACCCGGCGACCATCGGCAGGACCGCGGCGATGGCGACCCGCCACCCGAGCCCAAGCCCCTCGGCGGCGCCGACGGCGAGCGGGCTCACGGTGCCGACTGCAGCGGCGAGCGCGTTGGCCTCGCTGATTGCCGTGGCTGTATGCCCGGGGTGATGGGTGGCCAGCAGCGCGTTGAGGCTGTTCAGCATGATCGACCCGGTCAGGCCAACGATCAGCACGCCGGTCAGCGTGCCGACGATCGACGGCGCGGTCACAAGGAGAGCCACGCCGACGCACATGCCTGCGGCGCACCCCCACAGCGAGAACCGCCGTCCCGTGCGCGCCACCACGCGCGGCCCCGTGACGCCCGCCAGGACGGTGCCAACCGCGAGCGCGCTGCCGTGCAACGAGGCGACTGCGCGGCTGACGCCCTCTTCGTCCCCGAGCAAGGGGATGACCGGGCCGAAGCCGTACAGGAACCACGCGTAGACCGCAAGCAGGAGGTAGCAGAGCCAGGTGGCGCGGTCGCGGGTCACGCCAGGTGGTCGACCACCCAGTCGATGCTTGCGGTCAGAGCCTCGACGTCGGCGGGATCGACCGAGGGGTACATCGCGATGCGCAGCTGGTTGCGGCCGAGCTTGCGGTAGGGCTCGACGTCGACGATCCCATTGGCGCGGAGCACCTTGGCGACCGCGGCCGCGTCGACCGAGTCAGCGAAGTCGATCGTGCCGACCACGAGCGATCGTGCCGTCGGGTCGACGACGTACGGCGTCGCGAACTCGCTCTTCTCCGCCCAGGTGTAGAGGCGCTCGGACGAGTCGGTTGTGCGGCCAACCGCGAACTGCAGCCCGCCCTGCCCGTTGATCCAGTCGAGCTGCTCGGCCATAAGGAACAGCGTCGCGATCGCCGGGGTGTTGTAGGTCTGGTCCTTGCGTGAGTTGTCGATCGCAGTGGGCAGGTCGAGGAACGTTGGGACATAGCGGCCGGTGTCGTGGATCTCGGCCGCACGAGCGATGGCGGCCGGCGACAGGACGGCGACCCACAGCCCACCGTCGGAGGAGAAGCCCTTCTGCGGGGCGAAGTAGTAGGCATCGGCCTGCGTGATGTCGACCGGCAGGCCGGCGGCACCGCTCGTCGCATCGACAAGCACGAGCGCGTCGGCGTCGGCGCCTTCTACTCGGCGGACAGGCGCCATGACGCCCGTCGACGTCTCGTTGTGCGGCCAGGCATAGGCGTCGATGCCGGCCTCGGCGCGCGGAGCGGCGAGCGTGCCCGGCTCCGCCTTCACCACCGTCGGCTCACCGAGGAACGGCGCGGCCTTGGTCGCCGCGGCAAACTTCGCGGAGAACTCGCCGAACGACAGGTGCTGCGCCCGGTCACGTACGAGGTTGAATGCGGCGATGTCCCAGAACGCTGTCGAGCCACCGTTGCCGAGCACGACCTCGTAACCCTCGGGAAGCCCGAACAACTCAGTCACACCCTCACGCACCCGACGCACCAGCCCCTTGACCGGTGCCTGGCGGTGGCTGGTGCCGAGCAGCGACGTGCCGGTCGCGGCCAGCGCATCGAGCGCCTCGGGCCGGATCTTGCTCGGCCCGGAGCCGAAGCGGCCGTCTGCCGGCTTGAGGTCGGCGGGGATGGTGAGCTGGGTGGCCTCTGCCATGGTGGGATGCTCCGAACGTCAGTGCGTCGTACTCGGGCCTGACGGCTCTGTCAGCGTCATCGCATTGTGCCAGCAAGCTCCCGCAACGTCCGAGGAGGTGTGGGCTGTCGCGCGCGGTCTCTCGGACGTTGCCGGGGGATGGAAGGCTTGAAGCATGACATCAGAGCCGTCGGTCGACCTTGCCAACCTCCGTCGCTCCTACCTTGCCCGCGGGCTGCACGAGCGCGACCTGACGCCAGAGCCGTACGCGTTGTTTCGACGCTGGCTGGCCGACGCCGTGTCCGCGCGCATCCCGGAGCCCAATGCGATGTCGGTTGCGACGGCGACTCTGGACGGGCGCCCCAGTGTGCGGCATGTGCTGCTCAAGGGGTTCGACGAGCGTGGCTTCGCGTTCTACACCAACCTCGGGTCGCGAAAGGCGCACGAGCTGGCAGAGAACCCGAGGGCGGCGCTCGCGTTTCCGTGGTTTCCGATGGAGCGGCAGGTGCTCGTGACCGGCGTGGTCGAAGAGGTGAGCCGAGCCGAGACCCAGGCCTATTGGCACACCCGGCCACGCGAGTCGCAGCTGGGTGCTTGGGCGTCGCCGCAATCGCAGCCCGTGGGGTCGCGGGCTGTACTCGACGATGCGGTGGCGGATGTCGCGGCGCGCTACCCGGGCGAGGTGCCGCTGCCGGACTTCTGGGGCGGATTTCGGGTGGTGCCGGAGACGGTGGAGTTCTGGCAAGGGCGCATCGGGCGGGTGCACGACCGGTTCCGCTACGCACTCACGGCTGAGGGCTGGAAATGGGAGCGGCTTGCCCCTTGACCTGGAGTGCGCTCCAGGTCGCAAAGTTGCGGGCATGACTGATCTTCAGACGCCCGAAGTCCCTACATTCCGTACGGCACACGGCCCGCGGCTCCTCGGCGGCGAGCGCCGGCTCGAGGTCAGCCCGATCGCGCTCGGCACGATCCCGTTCGGCTCGACCGTGGACGAGGAGCGCTCGTTCGCGATCCTCGACCGGTTCGTCGAGCTCGGCGGGACGTTCATCGACACGTCGAACAACTACGCGTTCTGGAGCGGCGACGCCGACTCCAGCGAGCGGACCCTCGGCCGCTGGCTTGCCGCCCGGCCCGGGCTGCGCGACCAGCTCGTCCTGGCGACCAAGGTGGGTGCCCGCCCACGGGTGCCGGGTGCCGGTCTGGAGAACGTCGACGGGCTCTCCGCGCCGGCGATCCGCGCCGCTGTGCGGGACAGCCTGCGTCGGCTGGGCACCGATCGCATCGATGTGTACTACTCCCACATCGAGGACCGGACTGTGCCGCTGGAGGAGACGGTCGGGGCGTTCGGTGAGCAGGTGGCCGCGGGGCTCGTACGGCTGGTCGGTGTGAGCAACCACCCGACCTGGCGCGTCGAGCAGGCCCGCCAGATTGCTAGAGCGCAGGGGGTGGAGCCCTACACCGCCATCCAGCTCCGCTACAGCTACCTGCAGCCGCGCACGGATGTCCCGTTTGTCGAGGCCGCGCACCGGCACGCCGACGCCGAGCTGCTCGACTACGTCGACTCCGAGCCGGATCTCACGCTGGTCGCCTACTCGACCCTGCTCTCCGGTGCCTACGCGCGGCCAGGAGACCGCCCGCTGCAGTCGGCGTACGACCACCCCGGCACCGCGTCGCGGCTCGCTGCGTTGCGGTCGGTCGCCGACGAGACAGGAGCGACGGTCAACCAGGTCGTGCTCGCGTGGTTGATGCAGCGGGACCGCCCGATAGTGCCGATCGTCGGCGCCACGTCGCTCGCCCAGGTGGACGAGGCGATGGCCGCCCGCGACGTCGTGCTCGACGACGACGCGCTGGCTCGGCTGAACGCCGCCTAGCCGGAGCCGAGAGCGCTGGGGCGCCCCTGCGTTGCTATGGCGACCGATCCGCGCCCCACGCTCTCGCCGCCCAGTGGAGCTGGGGCGCCCCAGCGTTGCTATGGCGACCGATGCGCGCCCCACCCCACGGCGCGATCGAGCGCCGAAATGGGGCTACCCAGTGATCGCGATCCAGGTGGCGTGCGCGCGGCCGAGCTCACGGCCATCGGAGCCGTACGCCGTCGTCGCCGTCCACATTTTGCGACCCTCGCCGCCGAGACGCTGGCCGACGACGACGCACGGCTCTCCGACCTCGGGCAACGACGCGACGGCCGCTGCCATGCGCCCCAGCACCATCGGTCGCCCGACGATGTCACCGGTCCAGCCGCCGGGGCAGTCGAGGGCGGCCCACACGACCTGGGGCGCGACCCGCCCGTCGGCGACCGGCAACGACGCGTCCGGCACCCACGTGCACGCGGTGGCGCCGGGTGCGATCGGGCCCGGTGCGAGCCGCAGCCCGTCGGACCGCTCCGGACCGCACACGAAGCAGCGCGGGAACGGATGCGCGGACAGGCCGGCGTACGACTCCTCCGCGGCACGCGCCTCCTCGGCCGGCACCGGAGCGACCGCATCGACATCCAGCGACGTACGCGCCACGTCCGCGACAAGGGTCGCACCGTCGAACACCTGGAACAGGCCGGCGTCGTCGGCCACGACAGACAGCGGTCGCTCCAACGGGGGCGGCTGTCGCAACGTGACGACGGCGCCGCCGGAGGCCGCGTTTGCGCCGACCCGCAGCGCTAGCAGCCCAGCCGTGTAGCCCCCGTTACCACTGTTGTCCGGTCCGCAGAACCGCTCCCCGATCAGGATCGTCACGCGCCAGAGCCTGTCACGAGTGCCTCCGCGGCAACCCGCAGGTCCGCGACGAGAGCGGCGTACGCCTGGTCACGGTCGTCGGCGCGGAGCACGGCCGACGGATGGACCGTGATGACCGCCCAGGACGACTTCCGGCCAACCGGCTCGTCGGCGAGCATGCCTTGCCACGTGATGAGCTGTCCGCGGTCGCGCATGACTCGGTACGAGGGTCCGAGCACCGCCCGCACCGCGGTGGCGCCGAGGCAGACGAGCACCTCCGGATCGACGATGCGCAGCTCGGCCACCAGCCACGGCCGGCAGGCCTCGAGGTGGGCGAGGTCGGGGGTGCGGTGCATGCGGCGTTTCGGTGTGGGTGTGAACCGGAAGTGCTTCACCGCGTTGGTCACGTACACGCTCGCCGCATCGATCCCCGCGTCGGCGAGTGCCTTGTCGAGCAACCGTCCCGCAGGCCCGACGAAGGGCTCGCCCTGCAGGTCCTCTTGGTCGCCGGGCTGCTCGCCGACCAGGACGATCCGCGCACTCACCGGACCCTTGGAGAAGACCACCTGCGTCGCGTCGGCGTACAGCTCGCACCCACGACAATCCGGCGCCGCCGCCCGCAGCGCCCGCATGCCGCCGGTCTCGGGCACCCAGCGCTCCGCGCCGGGACGCTGTGGGTCGGTGTCCGCTGCCGACATAGCCGCAACCTACCCGTGCGGACCGAGTCGCAACCGCCGCAGCGACTCCGACAGAATCGCAGGCGTGCTGATCGCCGACGCGAAGATCGTCACCTCGCAAGCCGTGCTCGATGACGGTTGGCTCGAGGTCACGGGCACGCAGATCACTCGCATTGGCGAGGGCACGCCGCCGGGCGAGCCGGACGTGTCGCTTGGCGGAGCGTGGGTCGTTCCCGGCTTTGTTGACATCCACAGCCACGGCGGTGGTGGAGCAACTGTGGTGGGCGCCGATCCCGATGCCGTACGCACGTTCACCGAAACGCACCGGCGCCACGGCACGACGACGATCGTCGCCAGTCTTGTGTCGGCGCAGCCCGATCCGTTGGAGCGCGACGTGCGGGCGCTCGCCGGGCTTACCGAGGACGGCCTCATCGCCGGTGTCCACCTCGAGGGACCCTGGATCGCCCCGGGCCGCAAGGGAGCTCACGATCCGGCGGCGCTGAGCACACCGGACCGCGCGGCGGTCGCGCGGCTGCTCACCGCAGGGCGGGGCACGATCCGCATGGTGACGATCGCCCCCGAGCTCGACCAGGGTATCGACGCCGTACGCACGATCGTCGACCACGGGGCGATCGCGGCAGTCGGACACACCGACGCCACATATGACAAGGTCCGCGCAGCAATCGACGCCGGTGCCACGGTGGCGACCCATCTGTTCAACGCGATGGCGCCCATCCAGCACCGCGCACCGGGGCCGATCATCGCCCTGCTCGAGGACGAACGCGTCAGCGTCGAGCTGATTTGCGATGGGGTCCATTTGCACGAGGCGATCGCTGCGCACGCCTACACCTCCGCCGGTGCCGACCGCGTCGTCCTGGTGACCGACGCGATGGCGGCAGCCGGCGGCTCCGACGGCGATTACCTGCTCGGCGAGCTCGCGGTCCGCGTGCAGGATGGTGTCGCTCGCCTGGTGCACGGCGGCGCCATCGCGGGCAGCACGCTGACGATGAGCTCGGCCTTTCGCTTTGCGGTCGAGCGCGCGGGGTTCACGATGGTCGACGCCGTGCGGGCAACGTCTACCAACCCAGCTCGCCTGCTCGGTCTCGCGGACAGTGTCGGCGACCTCGCGGACGGACTCGCGGCCGACCTCGTCGTGATCGACGAGTCACTGGCGCTGCGCGGAGTGCTGGCCCGCGGCGCGTGGGTGGTGCGGCCGCAGACCTAGCCGTCGGCCCAGACGCGCAGCACGTGCGCGGCGGCTTCCTCAGTCGTCCAGCCGAACTCTTCCGCACGCTTGCGCAACTTCTTGCGCAGCGACTTGGGCACGTGCACGACGAGCTCGACGGTCTTGTCGTCGCTGTCGTCCCTGTCCTTCTGCTTGGGGGGCTTGGAGCGCGTATCGGCGGGGCGCAGCACCACGGCAAGTGATGACAGGTGCGGCGCGGCCGGATGAACGGTGCCGTCCTTGGCCCGCCGCAGCGCCGGCCGTGGGTTCGGGATCAACGGGGTGCTCATGCAGATCTCCTGCCCTTGGTCAGCGGGCCCTCGAGGCCGTCGATCGAGAGTACGTGGCCGAGGTGCCGGTCGAGCACCGCAGCCACCTCACGCGCACCCGGCGAGCGCCACCGCTGGATGGGGAGCCCCGCGCCTTGCGCCTGCTGCACGGCCGAACGATCCGGGACGGTGTCGGGCAGGACCAGCGACCCGTACGACGTCGTGAGCTCGGTGAGCCGGAACCGCTGCTCCGCGGACCGCGGCCGGTAGCGGTTGACGACGATGCCGGCCGGGCGCAGCCGCAGGTTGAACCCACGGCGCACCGCATCGACGGCGTCGAGAGCCTGCTGGGCGCCGGCCACGGCGAACCGGGACGGCTCCGTCACGACAAGCGCTTGGTGCGCAGCGGCGAGAGCGTTGCGGCTGAGCTCGCCAAGGTTGGGCGGGCAGTCGAGCAGCACGAGGTCGTAGGCCCCGAGGCCCTCCATCGCCTGCCGGAGCCGATGCGGACGCCCGCGTCCGTGCACGTGGTTGCGCAACTCGAGCGCCGGCTCGCTCGCCACCAGGTCGACGAGCTGGCCCCAGCCGCTGGGCGTCACCGCGTCGGCCAGGGACGCCGCGGCATCGTCGCCGAGGACGTCGTGGCTGGTGAACCGGATCGTGGACGGCTCGAGCCCGGTCGTCGCGTTGCCTTGCGGGTCCAGGTCGACGACGAGGGCCCGCAGCCCCCGCACCATGGCGGCGCCGGCCAGCCCGAGCGCGACGGTGGTCTTTCCGACCCCGCCCTTGACGCTGACAACGCTGACAATGTGCACGAATGGAGTGTGCCAGGGTCACCGGCCGTTCGCCCAGGGTTCAACTTGTATTCGCGTGATCTCGCCAAGTCGGTGTGCGATGCGGCGTCGTCGGGCCCGTCCACGTTGAGCGTGTCCGCGTGGGACACTTGTCCTCGACGGCTTGGGATGGTCTGAACGACGGGAGCGGCCCCGCGCAGTGAGCGATCTCATCGATACCACGGAGATGTACCTCCGCACGATCTACGAGCTGGAGGAGGAGGGCATCGTCCCTCTGCGCGCGCGCATAGCCGAGCGTCTGCACCAGTCAGGTCCGACCGTCAGCCAGACGGTGGCTCGCATGGAGCGCGACGGGCTGGTGCATGTCGACGAGGACCGCCACCTCGAGCTCAGTGACGAGGGCCGAACCCACGCGATCCGGGTCATGCGTAAGCACCGGCTGGCCGAGCGGCTGCTGACCGACGTGATCGGCCTCGACTGGGAGCTTGTCCACGAGGAGGCCTGCCGCTGGGAGCACGTGATCTCCGAGGAGGTCGAGCGGCGGCTCATCGAGATCCTGCACAACCCGACGGAGTCGCCGTACGGTAATCCGATCCCCGGGCTCGTCGAGCTCGGCGCAACGCCGGCCGTCGAGGAATTCAAGGATGGCGTCGCCTCGGTGACCAGCGTCGTCCCCAGCGGCCGTGCCGACGTACAGGTCAGGCGCATCAGCGAGCCACTGCAGACCGACCCCAAGCTGATGGCGCAGCTGCGGGAGGCGGGCGTGGTCCCCAACCGGACGATCCGCGTCGAGCGCACCGATTCGGGCTACCTGCTGGGCTCGGGGGACGGCGCGGTGGAGGTGGCCTCCGCCATCGCCTCGCACGTCTTCGTGACGATCGCCTGAGCTCGGTGCGCGTCCTCCTGATCGGCTTGATGGGGTCGGGAAAGACCACGGTCGGTCGCGAGGTCGCTGCCCGCCTTGGCTGTCCATACGTCGACAACGACGAGGTCGTGGAGGAGCTCGTCGGTGCATCGAAGGACACCCTCGTCGAGCTGAAGGGCGAGGCCGGGCTCCGCGCCGCAGAGTCCGCCGCGATGCGGGCCCTGGCCGCGCGCCCGGGGCCATTGGTCGCGGGCGTCGCGGGGGGCGTGGTGCTCGACCCCGACAACGTGGCCTTCCTCGCCCGGCTGCCCGCCGACACCCCGGTCGTATGGCTGCGCGCCCGGATCGACACTTTGGCCGCCCGGGTCGCAGTCGACCGGCAGGACCGGCCGTGGCTGACCGACGATCTGGACACGGCGATCCGGAAGCTCGCGGCGGTCCGCGAGCCGGGCTATGCCAAGGTCGCGGACGCCGTGGTCGACGTCGACAGCGGCACGCCGGCGAGAGCTCGCCGATGCCGTCATCGCGGCGTTGCCGGCCACCGACACGAACTGAAGCGGCCGGTACGACACTCCCGCGGCGTGTCGTACACGGTGCTTCAGTCTCTGAGGCGGAGCGGCAACTCGGCGACCCGCCACCTGTCACCTTCGGGCCAGTCCGTTCGTCACTACAACACGAGCGACGGAACCCGAGGGAGGAATCACCATGGCAGTCGTCAGAGTTCACCGGTACGCAGTTGACCCAGCCGACTTCGACGATGTGACGGCCTGGCGGGCCAAGGTCATCAGCACCGCGAGCCGAAAGGGGAACCCGCGCGTTGCGAGAAGAGCCCGCCGGGCTCTGAAGGATCGTGACCGACGGACGTACAGGTGATCACCGCTCCCGTGCTGCAGCGGATCACCACCCATCCCGATGTGCCAGTCGACGAGGCCTTCCTCGACTCGGTCCTCAGGGTGGTGCTCCAGGGGCTCGGCCCTCGCGGGTGAGGCCGCGTCCGTACGATGTCGCAGCGTGACGGGTTCCCCGCGCCCCAACGTGCCAGCTGACCTGGCGCGGCTGCGCGCGAGCATCGACAACATCGACGCGGCTCTCGTGCACCTGTTGGCCGAGCGGTTCAAGTTCACCCAGGAGGTGGGCGCGCTCAAGGCTCGGCAGGGGATGCCGCCGGCGGACCTGTCCCGAGAGGCGGAACAGATCGCCCGGTTGCGCGAGATGGCCAAGGATGCGGGGCTGGATCCGGTGTTCGCCGAGAAGTTCCTCGCCTTCATCGTCGAGGAGGTCATCCGCCATCACCTGCTGATCGCGGAGAACCACAACGGCGGCAGCTGAGCAGCCACCGGCCACCGCCGACGAGCCCCGAAGATCAACAGCCTCCCCCCGTGCGACAGGCCTGCGGCGAGTCGCGTGGAAGGAGGCTGTCGATCTTCGCCTCGGGGCGCGCGTCGTAACTAGACCGCGCTCGCGCTCCTCGGCACCGGGCTCCGGCGCTGGTGCCTCGGCCTTGTCCGGCTCGTCACCGTGACCAGGCCACCACGCCTTGTGCCCGATGACGGCGGTAAGGCCAGGCACGAGGAACAGCGCCATCACGAACGCCGAGAGGATGATGCCGACGGAGACCGCGAAGCCCAGCTCGTACAGGAACGTGACTCCGGCGAGCAGCATCGCTGCGAATGTCCCCGCGAGGATCAGACCCGCCGAGGTCACCGATGGACCGGCGTGCTCGACCGCCAGATCGGCCGCGGTGCGCGGATCGTTGCCCTCGCGGGCCTCCTCGCGCAATCGCGCGATCATCAGGATGTTGTAGTCGGTGCCGATCGCCACCACGAACAGGTAGACGATGAGTGGCAACGTGAACGACAGGCCGGCTTCGCCGCGGATGCCCTGGTTGACATAGACGCTTGCACCAAGGGTGGCCAGGAAGCCCAGCACAACCGCGCCCATCAGGTAAAGCGGGGCGACCAGGCTGCGCAGCAGCAATGCCAGGATGATCGCGATGAGTACCGCTGCGACGCTGAAGATGACCACCATGTCGCGGTTGTTGGCGGAGCGGATGTCAGCGTACGCGGAGCTCAGGCCACCGACGAGCGCCTCGGTGCCCGCGGGGGCGTCGGCGTGGGCGACATCGCGAATCGTGCCACCAGCGAGGTCGAGCGCCTCATTGGAGTAAGGGGTGTTGTCGAGCAGCAGGTCGATCTGCGCGACCTGGCCGTCGTCGCTGAGCACCACCGGGGAACCGTCCGGGCCTGCCCGCACGACTTGTCCGACCCCGTCGATCTCGCCCAGCTGTCTCGGCAAAGTCGGTGGCCGCGTCGACGTCGATCTGCTCGCCGTCGGTGCTGCGCAGGAAGACGTTAGTCGGGTTGATCGCACCGGCGGGGAAGCCCTCCTGCAGGTCCCGGAAGGCCTCCGCCGACTCGGTGTCCTGCGGCAGCTGGCCGGTCTGGTCGAAGTTGACCTTGAGGCCGAGCGTGCCCGCAGCAAGGGCAACAAGAAGACCCCCGGACGCCAGAGCCGTGAGGCCGGGCCGGCGGCCGACGAAGCGGCCGAGCCGCTGGAAGATCGCGCCCTCGGGCTTGCGCTGCCACGACTTCGAGGGCCAGAAGACCTTGGGGCCGAGCAACGAGACGATCGCCGGGATGAGAGTGAGTGCGGCGACGAGCATCAGCGCGACCGCGATGGCCAGCGCCGGGCCAAGAGACGTGAAGAAACCGAGCGTCGCGAGCAGCAGCGCCGTAAAGGCGACGATGACCACCCCGGCCGCGGACGCGATGACTTCGCCGACACGTGAGACTGCGAAGACCATGGCTTGCTTCTTGTCGTCCCCTTCGCGCAGCCGCTCCCGGTAGCGGAACAGCAGGAACAGGATGTAGTCGGTACCGATCCCGTACAGCACCACGAGCAGGATCGTCTGCAGTGACGGGTCCACCTGCAGGTCGAACGCCTCGGCCACCCAGGCAATCAGCCCTGGCGCGACCGAGCCAACGAGGCCGACGGTGATGAGCGGTAGCAGGGCTGCAATCGGGCTGCGGAAGATCAGCAGCAACAGGGCAATGATGAGCACGAAGGTCGCAATGCCGACGATCTGCAAGGCGCGCTCGAACGCATCCTCGCTGTCTGCGAACTGCGCCAGCTCACCAGTCACCCCGGCACTCAGGTCGGTGCCGTTGACCAGCGGCTCAAGCTCGTCGCGGATGTCGCGGATCGCCTGGGTGAGCTCGGGGTCGTTGGGGTTGCCCTCGAGGTCGACGTTGATGAGCTGAACGGCGTCGTTGGGAGACACGAACTCGGTGCCGGTGGTGACGTCGGTAACGTGGTCGACCTGCGCGGCCTGGAGGTCGTCGGCGATCGTGCCCACGGTCTCCTGGTCGGCCTGGCTCAGCGGCTGGCCGTCACTGCGCGTGATGACGATAGTCGCCGTGACGTCGGCCTGCTGACCGAACGTCTCTTCCGCAAGGTCTTGTGCCTGAATCGACTCGTACGAGCTCGGGTAGGAACTCGGTCTGGTCCTGGTTGGTGACCTCACTCAGCGTGGGAGCGACGGAGATGATGGCCGCGGCGGCTATGACCCAGGCCGCAATGACCTGCCAGGGCCGGCGCACAACGAAACGGCCGAGCTTTTCGAACACAGCGCCCTCCAGTGGCACGACATGACGACAACGCCCAGTTTTCCATTGCCCGCTGATAAACCGCTGACGGGTCGCTGTCAGTGGAGACGGGTAGAACAAGTACCATGTCGATCCTCGTCGGCACGGCCTCGTGGACGGACAAGACCCTGCTCGAGTCGGGGTGGTATCCCGACGACGCCAAGACGCCCGAGAAGCGCCTCGACTACTACGCCAAGCAGTTCCCACTCGTCGAGGTCGACTCCACCTATTACACGCCGCCCAACGAGCGGAATGCGCAGTTGTGGGTCGATCGCACCCCCGATGGATTCACCTTCAACATCAAGGCGTTCTCGCTGCTCACCCAGCATCCCACGCGGACGTCTGCCCTCTACAAGGACTTGCGGCCCGAGACCGACAAGGCGCGGCTCTATCCCAAGGACATCGAGCCTAAGGTGATCGACGAGGTGTGGGAGCGGTTCCTGTCGGCGCTCGAGCCGTTGCACGACGCTGGAAAGCTAGGCGCGGTCCTGTTCCAGTTCCCGCAGTGGTTCCCGATCGGCAAGGCCAACAAGACCTACATCCTGGAGTGCCAGCGCCGCTGCGCGCCGTATTCGATCTGCGTCGAGTTCCGCAACAGGACCTGGCTGTCCGACGACAACCGCGAGGAGACGCTCGACTTCCTCCGCTCCTACCAAGTGCCGTACGTCTGCGTCGACATGCCGCAGGGTTACCCGTCGTCCGTGCCACCGGTTGTCGAGGCGACCGCCGACCTGGCCGTCGTGCGGTTCCACGGGCACAGCGACAAGTGGCAGAGCAACGACATCTACGAGCGGTTCGGCTACAAGTACTCCGCCAAGGAGTTGCGTGAGTGGGCTCCCCGGGTGCATGGGCTCGCCGAGCAAGCGAGCACGGTGTACGTGCTGATGAACAACTGTTATCGCGACTACGCGCAGGTCAACGCGCGACAGCTGGCCGACCTGTTGCCGGCGCATGACTGACCAAGGCGGCGCCTCGTTTGCGACACACCCCGCGGTGTCGGCGTGGCGGCATCGCGATGCAAGCGACGGGTTCGAAGTGCTCCGGATCGCGGCGTCCGGGGCGGGCCTGCGACTCCAGGGCACGACCGCTGCTGTCGAGGACGGCCAGGCGTGGGTCGTCGACTACGACATCGAGATCGACGCGCACTGGCTCACCCGGGCGGCTCAGGTCGACGTGCGGTCGGATCTCGGCCCACGGTCGGTCCGGCTGACTGCTGACGGGCTGGGCCACTGGCTGGTCGACGGGGAGGTCGCCCCGTGGCTCGACGGGTGCCTCGATGTCGACGTCGAGGCGTCGGCGGCAACCAACGCGATGCCGGTGCACCGGCTGGCCCTGACTAGTGGACGCGTCGGGCGCCGGCGCCGGCGGCCTACGTCCGTGCCGCCGACGCGGCGGTCGAGCGGCTGGAGCAGACCTACGTACGACTCCCTGATGATGGTGATCGCCAGCGCTACGACTACTCGTCCCCGAGGTTCGACTACCAAGGGATCTTGATGTACGACCGCTTCGGGTTCGTCATCGACTATCCGGGCATCGCCGAACGCGTGCTCTGAGCCGGCTTGACACATTCCCATATGGGAATATGATCTGGGCATGGCTCGAGCGGCGACGACAACCGATGCGTTCAACGCGGTGGCCGAGCCCCGACGGCGGCAGATCCTCGACCTGCTCGCATCGGGGGAGCGGCCGGTCAACGACCTGGTGGCCTTGCTCGGGCTGGCGCAACCACAGGTGTCCAAGCACCTGCGCGTTCTCCGCGAAGTGGGGGCGGTCGAGGTGCGTGACGAAGGACGGCAGCGGCTCTACCGGCTCAACGGCCACGCGCTCAAGCCGATCCACGACTGGGTGAAGGCCTACGAGCGCACGTGGTCCGAGCGGTTCGACCAGATGGACGTCGTGATCGAAGAGCTTAAGAAGGAGGAGGAGGAGTGATGGCAGCACAGACGAGCACAGGAACGGCGAAGGTGACACTCCCGACCGATGAGCAGATTCTCATCACGCGGGAGTTCAACGCGCCAAAGCACCTGGTCTATCGGGCCTACACGACGCCCGAGCTGGTGAAGCGGTGGTGGGCGGGTCAGCGCGGCGAAGTGACGAGCGTCGAGATCGACCTGCGCGTCGGGGGCAAGTGGCGCTACGTGATGGTCGCGAATGAGGGCTTCGAGGTCGGCTTCCACGGGGACTACCGCGAGATCGTCCCCAACGAGCGGCTCGTCTTCACTGAGGTCTACGAGGGGGTGCCGGAGGAAGGCGAGCCGGCAGTCGTCACGGTGACGTTCACCGAAGTCGACGGACGCACGACGCTCACGATGCTCACGGACGTCCCGAGCAAGGAAGTCCGCGATCTCATCATCGACTCCGGCATGGAAGCTGGCATGCAGGAGGGCATGGATCTGCTCGAGAAGGTCGCGGTCTCGCTCGCCTGAACAGGCAAGGAGCACATCATGGGCAAAGTATTGAGTGGCCATCACCGTGTCGCTCGACGGCTACATCGCCGGGCCCAACGATGGGGCCGAGCATCCGCTGGGCGAGGGCGGCGAGCCGCTGTTCGAGTGGTTCTTCACCGGTGACACGCCTAGCAAGTACTACGACATGTTCCGCATGTCCAAGGTCAACGCGGACTTCTTCGACGCCGGCGTCGAGTCGTGTGGCGCGGTGGTGTCGGGTCGACGTACGTACGACATCGCCACGCATGGGGCGGCAACGGTCCGGTCCCCGGGCTGCCGCTGTTCATCCTCACGCACAGCGTCCCGGCCGAAGTGCCCGAGACGACGGTGCCCTACACGTTCGTCACCGACGGCATCGAGAGCGCCATCAAGCAGGCCCAGGCTGCTGCGGGCGACAAGTACGTCGCACTCACGGGCTCGCAGGCGACGCAGCAAGCCTTGCGAGCCGGGCTGCTCGACGAGATCCAGCTTTCCGTTGGCGCCGATGCTGCTCGGCGGGGGCGTGCGGCTGTTCGACCACATCGGCGGACCGGTGCGGCTCGAGATAGTTAACGTGCTGGACGCGCCGGGCGTGACCCACCTCAGGTATCGAGTCGACGGGCCCTAGACGAAGCCTCAGGCCGCCCGATTCGTGGGAGCGCTCCCAGGCGCAGGACCTGGGGTATCCCAGTAGGGTCCGCTCATGGGGTGGCCCGGTTGGCCCCGGATAATCGTGATCGCGGTCGCGACGGCAGTCGCGGCCGTGACTTCGGTTGTCGTCATCGCTCCGCCTGCGGAGGCGGCTGTGATTCGGCCTTTCACCGCGCGCTTCACCACGAACGCGCCGGGCGCGATCAAGCTGATCGGCAACAACGTGCTCACCTGTATGACGGCCGTGACCCCGAACACGTGCGGTAACGCGCAGACCGCGCGGAATGTGAACAACAACAGCGTGTTCATGGGGTACATCGACCCGGACGGCGCCGTAGGCGTGTTCAATGGCAGCAGCGCCACCCTGGCGTTGCCGGCTGTCGCCACGATCAGGTTCGCGGGCCTCTATTGGGGAGCCGATACTTCCAGTGCTCCGGCGAGCAACTGCCCCGCGGGTAGTCGCCTTACGCCCGGGGCAGCCGCCCCGACTCCGGCAGCGCGTGACACCGTCCAGTTCCAGGTGCCCGGACAACCGGCGGCCGTGATCACCGCGTCCACAGTCGACGCGTCGGGGACCCGCTACCAGGGGTTCGCGGACGTCACCGCTCGGGTCGTCGCCGCCGGCCCAGGTGAGTACTCCGTCTCCAACGTGCAGGCCGGCACCGGCTGCGATCGCTACGGTGGCTGGAGCCTGGTCGTCGCGTACGAGGACCCCGGTGAGCCGCCGCGCAACCTGACAGTGTTCGACGGCTACGCCATCGTCCAGCAGACACGCCGTCGCAGACCGGACCGTCGACATGCCGATCAGCGGTTTCGAGACGCCCCCTGCGGGCCCAGTGACGACCCGGGTCGGGGCTGTTGTCTACGAAGGGGATGGTGGCTCGACGGGTGACCAACTCCAGCTCCAACGTCAGGACGGCACCTTCGCCAACCTGTCCAACGCTTCCAACCCGACCACCAATGTGTTCAACTCGACTGCTAGCGACCTCGGCGTCCTGAATGCGGCGCGTGTCCCTGCGCAATCCCAACATGCTCGGTTTCGACGTCGACCGGTTCGACGCCACCGGCGTGCTCGCCAATGGGCAGACCAACAGCGTGGTGCGTGTCACGACGACTAGCGAGACGTTCTTTCCTGGGGTCATCACGTTCGCCACTGACTTGTTCTCACCGGAACTTCGCATCGGCAAGGTGGGCGTCGACCTCAATGGCGGCGACCTCGAGCCCGGCGACCGGGTTCACTACGACGTCACCGTTCACAACGGGGGTCGCGACGCAGCGATCAACGCAGTCGTCAGCGATCAGCTCCCGCCGTTCACTTCATTCGTGCCCGGGAGCCTTGCTATTGAAGGGACACCGGTGACCGACGGGGCAGGAGACGACACCGGCGAGGTCGTGGGCGGCGTTTTGACGGCCCGAGTCGGCGAGGGAGCCTCGTCCACGCTCGGCGGAACGCTGCTGGTGCAAGAGCGCGCCCGGTTCTCGTTCGACGTCGTGGTGACACCCGACGCCCCAGACGGGGTGTCCCTCAGCAACGTGGTCGAGTCGACGTATGAGGGCGCGCAGACCGGCATCGAGCTGACCTCGACCAGCAACCGGTTCGAGATCCCCGTGGTCGCCCGTTCCGACCTCACGGTCACGAAGCTGGTGACGGGACCCGCCGTGTATCACTGTTCCGGGGAGCACGACATTCCAGTTGGTCGTCGTCAACAACGGCCCCAACATCGAGCCGGCCGCGATCGTCACCGACACCCTCCCGCCGGGGTTCACCGCCACCGCGGTCGTGTCGTCGCAAGGGACGCTGCACAGGTACCACGTGCACGCTGGGCCCGCTGGCCGTGGGCGCCACAGCCACCGTCGAGATCACCGCCGCGGTGGCGAGTGGAGCCGGGACTGCAGTGAACAGCGCATCGGTGTCGGGCAGCAACCGAGACGAGGCGCCCAACAACAACACCTCGTCCGCGACCGTGACCCTCAACAACCCACCCGTCGCCACGCGACGACACGGTTCCCGAAACGCCCGCCGGGCATGCCGGTTGTCATTCCGGTCTGACCAATGACAGCGACCGACACCGATCCTGACGTCGATGACCTCCTCTCGGTGGTCGACATCGCCGACCCGGCCAACGGCAGCGCGACCCCCAACGCCGATGGCACGATCACCTACACACCCAATGCCGGCTTCAAGGGCACCGACACCTTCACCTATACCGTCAGCGACGGTCGGGGCGGCACCGACACCGCGACCATCACCGTCGATCATCGCGAACGCGCCTCCGGTGGCGACCCACGATGCCAACAGCGGCCCGGCCGGGCAGCCGGTGACGGGCGAACGTCCTCTGGCAACGACAACGACCCCAACAGTGACCCCTGACGGCCACGCTCGCCATCCCCCCGCCGGCGGCGGCCGGGACTGTCGTGGTCGACACCGACGGCAGCTACACGTTCACTCCCGCCGACGGGTTCACGGGGACGACGACATTCACGTACTGGCTTGCGACAATGACGTCCCGGCCGCCTGCGACGAGGCCACCGTCACCATCACCATCACCAATGATCCGCCGGTCGCCGCCGACGACACTGCGACAACGGGCGGCGACACCGGGGTGGTCATCCCGGTGCTCGACAACGACACCGACCCCCAAGCCGATCCATTGACGGTGACCGAGGTGACCTCGCCCATCAACGGCGGATCCGTCGTCATCAACGACGATGGGACGGTAACCTACACGCCTCCCGATGGCTTCAAGGGA
>CAVWSM010000015.1:0-10394 GCA_963757805.1 uncultured Actinomycetota bacterium
CCACCACCATCGCCACCGTGCGCGGCATGGGATATCGCTTCAACAACTGAGGTGGTCGGCGTGGTTGGGTGCCGCAACCCGACAGCCGAGTGTTTGCGCTTCTCCTCGTCCGTCAAGGCAGTCTGAAGCGCTTCGCGTCCTTGACGGACGAGGAGAAGCGCAGAAAGACGGGCTGGCTATCGGGTTGCCGCCAGTGGGCTGGCTGCGGTCCCGCGGTGGTTCAGTACGTCGGACACGCCGCACCGAAGGCACCTACGCGCCCGCCGCCGGTCGAGCCCGTCGAGACCACCGCAGCGTCCGCTGGACGCCGGCCCACCACGGGTGGTCGATGTCCACTTTCCGTCCACAGCCGAGGTCCCGGCATTCCCTTGTCCACAACGGGATCCCGGCCGTGAACGAGGGTCGGTGACCAGTGCTGGAATAGGGGCCATGACAGCGATCGCGCACCGGCCGCACCCGGTCACCCGGGCGGTCAGCGGTGTCCGCGATCGGCTCAGCGATGTCGCGGGGATCCCGGTGTCGTCGATGGACGGAGCCGCGACCGCGACGGCGATCGCGGAGGTCCATGCGGCCGAGGCGCAGCTGGCCGAGCTGGAAGGCCCGGCTGCTCGCGCACGCGGCACGCATCGACATCGCCGGCAACACCGCGGCGTCCTCGACCGCGAACTGGCACGCCGTCGCCACCCGCACCACCCGGGCGCAGGCACACCGCACGATGCGGCTCGCTGATGGGCTCGAGGACCCGCGACCTGACCCGCGCTGCCATGTCGCAAGGCCAGGTTCACATCGAGCGGGCCAAGGCCATCCTCAAAGCCGTCGCCCGAGCTCCCCGACGACCTCGACCCGCACATGGTGGACCAAGCCGAGCAGCACCTGCTCGAGCTCGCCGCCGCCCACGACGCCAGGGCGTTGAAGGCGCCAAGGCGCTGACGATCCTCGGCCGCCGGATCCTCGAGGTCGTCGACCCCGACGCCGCCGACGCCCACGAGGCCGAGCTGCTGGAGAAGGGAAGAGCGACACGCCCAGGCCGCCACCAGGCTCGTCGTCTACGACGACGGCCACGGCAAGGTCCACGGCCGCTTCACGCTCCCGGCCTTCGAGGGTGCCGCCCTCAAGAGGCACTCCTGGCGATCGCCGGCCCCAAACACCAGGCCTCCAAAGGTCCACTCGGGGAACGTGTCACCACCCCCCAAACGCCTCGGACTGGCGTTCTGGGACTACCTCGCCCGCTACCCCACGAAGCGCCTCCCCAAAGCCGGCGGCCTCAACGCCACCGTCATCGTCACCATGACCCTCGAAACCTCGATGGGCGGTCTCACAGCGGCCCAGCTGGACACCGGCGAGCGGATCTCCCCCGGACAGGCCCGGCGGCTCGCCGCCGACTCGGGGATCATCCCCGCCGTCCTCGGCACCAAGTCCCAGGTCCTCGACCTCGGCCGCAAGAACCGATTCAGCAGCCCAACCCAACGCATCCTCAAGACCCTCCAAGCCGGCGGCTGCGAAGCCGAAGGCGGCGACGCCCCACCCGGAAGGTGCCAGCTGCACCACCCCACACACTGGGCCGACGGCGGCAACACCAACCCTCGACGACCTCATCACGATCTGCCCCTGGCACCACCGCCGAGCGCACGACACCCGCTACGACTTGACCAGACAGCCGACCGGCAACGTCGCATTCCACCGACGGACATAGGCCGTGGTCCAGACGGCTCACTCGTTGCCGAAGAGCGCGGCGCGTCACTTCAGCCCAGAATGACGCCCCTGCCGAACCCTGCGCGTCTGGCGTCAGCAGGTCCTGCCTGTCTTGGCCTCAACGCGACGGTCTCCATCGTTCGCGTCATTCGGCAAGGAAGTCCGACACGAGCCGGTTGAAGTCGTCGGGGCGCTCGATCGGCACCACGTGCGAGGACCCGTCTCCGCGGATGACCTCGAAACGTGCGCCCGGGATCGCGTCGGCAACCTCGCGCGCGATCCAGGGTGGCGTCAGCAGGTCTTGCTCTCCCACGACTACCAGGGTCGGAGCGGTGATTGCGCCCAGCCGATCAAGGGCATCGAACTGCCGGTACGCATCCGCCTGTCGCGCGTACGCCTCGGGACTCATCGGGTACGGATTGCTTGCCAGCAGTTCGGCGGTGTCCCGCACCGCCTCGTGGTTCCGAAGGAAGGCTGTGGAGAAGAGGGACACGAACTGTTGCCCACCGAACACCTCCCCGGTCGCGTCGTTGGCCTTGACCCAGCTCCAGATTTGGATCGGATCGACGGCGCTTCGTGCCGGCGCTGCTCCCGTCCCGGCGAGCACCAGCCGATCCAGCCGGTCCGCATGTCGTAGAGCGAACTCCTGGGCGATCATCCCTCCCATGGACAGCCCCAGCAGGTGACTCTGCGGAATCCCCAGCGCGTCGAGCAGACCGGCGAGGTCATCGGCCATGTCCGCGATTCTGTACGGGTGGCTGGCCTTCGAGCTGCGGCCGGCGTCGCGGTTGTCGACCAAGACCACCCGGAACTGGGTGGAAAGGGCCGGGACCTGCGCCAGCGTCCAGAGCGACGAGTCGTACCCGATCCCCATCACCAGGACCAGCGGAGGTCCGTCTCCGTGGACCTCGTAGTACAGCTGCTGCCCGTTCGCCTGCACCGTGCCTGATGGCGCCAGCTGCGTCACACCTGTGTTCATCGGTCGCGTTTCCTTTCGATACTCGAGTTGCGTTCAATGTTCAAGTCATTGCCTGGCTCGCGGCGTCTCGTCGGGCGGCGCCCGAGAGGCGCCGCCTTCTCGGGTGGCGCCGCATTGACCGACTGGCTTGGCGCTACACCGCCGCCGGTTGGCCGGCAGCCAGGTTCTTGACGTCGGCGGTGGTGAGGGGTTTGCCCCCGATGCCGTAGTCGCCGCTGCGCACTTCCTCCACGTAACAGACCGTCACCGGCCGCATGTTCTCGCCCTCGATGCTGACCATGGCCTCGGTCAGCTTCTCCACGATCTCCCGTTTCTGGGCGGCATCGAACACGCCTTCGATCAGCTTCACGTTGATGAGCGGCATGAGAATTCTCCTTCCGTCGCATCGACTCTCGACGCGCAATTGCAAGGCGTGAGGAAGACTGTTACCCGGGTAGCCCTCGGTGTTACCGCGGGCCGGAGGCGGGTATGCCTGCAGATCGGCGAGCGATGGACGACGTGGCCGAAACGGAGCTGGTGGAGCAGGGACGCGAGGCGGCCGCCAGCGGTGATTGGCCGCGGGCCTACGGCCTGCTCGTCCGTGCCGACGAGCGCACCCGGCTTACGGTCGACGACCTCGGGCTGCTGGCCGAGGTCGCCTACGCCACCGGCCATCTCGAGGTGACCATCGAGGCGTGGGAACGCGCGCACGCGGAGGCGGTGCGGGCCGGCGACTCGCTCGCGGCGGCCGGCGCGGCGAGCCGGGTCGCCCTGCACCTGTTGATGGACACCGCGTTGATGGCGCCGATCCGCGGCTGGGTAAGACGAGCGGAGCGACTGCTCGAGGGGTACGACGAGACTCCGGTCCACGCCTGGCTGGCGGTCATCAAGAGCTACGAGCGGCTGATGATGGGCGACCTGCGCGCTGCCGGTGAATGGGCTGGTCGTGCGATCGCGGTGGGGTCGAACTGCAACCCGGCGGCGGCCGCTCTCGGTCGGGTGGCCGAGGCGCACGCCGTGATCCTGGCGGGCGAGGTCCGTCGGGGCCTCGACCTCGTCGAGGAGGCGGCGGTGGCCACCATCTCCGGTGAACTCGATGCGATATCGACCGGAATGGTCTACTGCGAGCTGGTGTGCATGCTCCAGGGGCTCGCCCAGTACGACCTCGCCGAGGAGTGGACCGAGGCCATGGAGCGGTGGCGCCACGGAAGCGGTATCGGCAGCGTCCATGGCCGCTGCCGCGTGCACCGTGCCGAGATCCTTCGGCTGCGCGGGGCGTCCGCCGAGGCGGAGCAGGAGGCCCTGGCGGCATGTGCGGAGCTGCGACCCTACCTGCGGCGGGAGTTCGGCTGGCCCCTCACCGAATTGGGCCGGGTACGACTCCAGCTGGGTGATCTCCGAGGTGCGGAGGAGGCGTTCCTCGCGGCTCGCGAGGCGGGGTGGGATCCGGAGCCGGGACTCGCCCTGGTGCGATTGGCTCAGGGCGACGTTGCGTTGGCGGCGGCATCCATCCGAGACGCGCTCGACCATCCCCTGACCGTTCCGTCCAAGGAGCTGCCGCCGAACACCGACCTGCGCCGGGCTCCGCTGCTCGCCGCTCGGGTCGAGATCGAGGTGGCCGCCGGAGACCTCCTCGGTGCCCGCGACGCGGCCGACGAACTTGCCCGCGTGGCCGCAGTCGTTCGAGAGCAGGGCACTGGCTGCCAGTGCGGCGATGGCAGACGGACGGGTGCGGCTCGCAGCAGGCGATATGGCGGGTGCCCGGCATGCGTTCGAGACTGCCGTCCAGCTGTGGAGTCTCGTGGGGGCTCCCCACGAGGCCGCGTTGGCGCGAACCGGCCTCGCACAGGTCGACCGCGCCGCCGGGGCTGAGGTCGATGCCCGCCTCGAGTCGGGGCCGGCGCCGTCGCCGGTGGGAACGAGGCAGGTCGACGAGGGCCAGCGGAACCCCAACGTCTTTCGCCAGGAAGGCGACTACTGGTCCATTTCCTTCGAGGACCACACCGTGACACTGCGTGATCTGAAGGGCCTGCACTATCTCGCGCGGCTCCTCGCGCATCCCGGTCGGGAGTTCCACGTGCTCGACCTCGTGGCGAGCGGGGTCGCTCCGGCCGCGCTACCCCTCCCGGCACGACCGATCCGGAGCTGACGCCTTCCGGATGGGGGGATTCTGGTGTGCTGCTCGACGCCCAGGCCAAGAACGCCTACCGCCGGCGGCTTGCGGAGATCGATGAGGACCTCGAGGATGCGCGACTGATGAGAGACAGCGGACGTGTTGTCCAGGCGGAGGCGGAACGTGACTTCCTCATCCGCGAGCTGTCGCGCGCTGTCGGGCTCGGCGGGCGTGATCGGCGGGCCGGTTCCGCATCGGAACGCGCCCGCGTCAGCGTCACCCGGGCGGTCCGCCACGCCATGAGCCGGATCCGTCAGCACGACCCGCCGCTGGGGGAGCACCTCGATCGGGCCATCCGGACGGGGACCTACTGCGTCTACCTGCCGGACTCACGGATCACCGCTTCCTGGATGATCTGAGAACGGATCCACGTGGGCGAGGGGGCGATCTGTGCCGGTATGCCGCGATGTCGTCACTGCCGTCGTGGGCGCTGGCGCCTAGGGTGGTTTCATGGGAGCGGAGGGCGAGGAGATCCATCGCGAGGAGTTCGTCCATCTGGTCGACCTCTCGCACGACCGAGTCCTGATCGCCTGGGGAGCATTCTGGTTCCGGCGCGACGAGGCGGACGGCCGGTGGAACATCCTGGACGACTCGGAGCTCCAAGCGGCCGTCGGTCGGCGTACGTGCATCGGGCACGGCGCGGAACCCTTCGGTGACGCTCACGTCGAGGTGCTGGACGCCGATGGCGAGGTCGTCGCTGAGGCGCACACCGCGGACCGGTCCTGGGTCTGGGTGGAGGGGCTCGAGCCGGACACGGCGTACCGCTACCGCATCCGGGTCGACGGCCGCGAGTGGGCGCCGGGCCAGCGCTGGGACTGGGTGCCCACCGCGTCGGGCGGCTACGACCTCGGGCCGGGAAGGCCTACGACCTGGGGTTCCGCACCTTCCCAGCGCCGGACAGCGAGACACCGCCCGTGCGGTTCGTCGCCATGGGCGACTACGGCGTCGGGATCAAGTCGGACAGCGAGTCCAGCCGCCGGCAACGCCGCATCGCCGACGTGCTCGACGAGCTCGTGCGCAACCACGACGTCCGCTTCGTGCTGTCGCTGGGCGACAACATCTACGAGGGCGAGCAGGGGCAGGTCGACGACGAGAGCGGCGGGGAGGACGACGACTGGTACTCCAGCTTCTTCCAGCCCTACCGCTACGTCATCTCCCGGGTCCCGGTGTTCCCCGCGATCGGCAACCACGACACGACGGACACCGAGGGCAGCGACGACCGGGCGCAGATGGAGGACAACTTCCACGTCCACGAGCGCTTCCGCGAGCAGCAGGACCGCGCGTCGGTGGGGCCGGGGCTGTTCTACCGCTTCGGCTACGGCAGGGACCTCGAGCTGATCTGCATCGACACCTCCCAGGACAGCGAGGACCCGGAGTACCACCGGTTCTTCCAGGTGCCCGACCACCAGCAGTGGCTCGAGGACGCGCTGGCGGTGGGCGACCCCGTCTGGCGGATCCCCTTCTCCCACCACCCGATGTTCTGCGCCGGACCGGCGCACGGGAACGACCAGGAGATGCTCGAGACCCTGCTGCCGCTGTTCGAACGCGGCGGGGTGCGGCTCGTGCTGGCGGGCCACGAGCACAACTTCCAGGTCTCGGAGGTGGACGGCCGCACGTTCGTCGTCTCCGGGGCCGGCGGCAAGCTCCGCGAGGAGATCCCCGAGGGGTTCGAGGACGCCCACACCACCGCGTGGGCTGCCCAGGCGCACCTGCTGCTCGTCGAGATCGACGGGGACGAAGCGCGGCTGACCCCGGTCTCGGGCCTGCTGCCCGACGGATCGCTGCACCTGATGACCGCGCTCACCAAGGACAACGAGATCGTGCGCCCGCCGTTCGTTGTGGGGCAGCAGTAACAGGAGGCTGGGGCCGACTCGGCCGCTGCTCTCAGCCGGAGGGCTGCGTCATTCCGCCGCGAGAGGGGCTCTGCGTGGATGCAGCAATACTTCGGAGTGGATCTGGTTGCTGGACGCGTGACTCGGCTACCGAGCCGAGAGCTGGGACCATCCTCCGTGCGAGCACTGCCATCGCAAATGCGTGACCTGGCCAATAACGTAGTGGCGTGACCCAGCAGGTTGTACTCGGATGGCCGGCGAGGGTCGAGGCCATGCGTGACCTGACGCGCGCTGCGGTTAAGAAGGCAGGGGCTGCCGTCCCGTCACCCTCTGGGCAAGGTCGCCAACCGCTGGGCGGTGGAGATCAGGGTGGCCAGCGGATCGTCATTGGCGTCGGGGACGCGATCATAGACGCGATCCTGGAGTGGTTGGGGTGGCAGCCGCGGCTGCTCGTCGAGCCGGCCAGCGGCAGCCTGCAGACAGTGGTGCAGGTGGTTCCGGCGATCGTCGTAGCGATATTCGTGTTCGCCGTCGGCACCCAGTTCGTGGTCGCCCAAGTTGTTCCGACCGCGCGTGGCACACGTGCTGTCGAGGTCCTGAGAGACCGGCATCTGGCGTGGACTCTAGCGCCAGCGCTGGCGTTAACGCCGCTGTCGGCGCTGGTTCTGGTCCTGGATCAGCGATGGGCTTGGCCGCTGGGCTCGGCTCTGCTGGTGGGCGCGGTGGCGTACCTGCTGATCTCCACCGGCTTCCTGTTCGAGCATCCTCGGGGAAGCCACTGACCCGGTTGAATTCGCTGGGCTGCTCTCCGAGCGCCATGCGGAAGCCCTGCGAAGGCTGGACATCGTGGCCGATGTGGAGAAGTCCACTCCGGACGCACTTTTCAAGCAGACAGCGGTCCGGCCGGGAAGTCGAGCGAATCTGGAAGCAGGTCAATGGGCGGGCCCCAAGGAGCTCAAGCGCCAGGCCCAGCAGTCGGCGACCCAGGCCGAGACCCAGCAGGAGGGGACGCGTGGCGAGAGGCAGCAGGCCAAGATCCAGCGGGCGGAAAGAGATGCTCGTCGCGCCGCTGTCGCCGACGTTCAACAGATGGCCGTTGATGACCTCTACGGAGTGGTTCGGACGCTCCGTGGGTGGGCCCGGAGTTCGGCCACCGCAGGGGATAGCCGCGAGCTGCAGGTGGCGCTGGAGGAAACGCTGAATCTCGTGGACGCCTACGCAAAGTTTCCAGTCGACCGGCGCTGCGGAGTTCCCGACGACTACAACCGCAGTTCCTTGGATTGGCAGACGAGCCCGCTGCGCCAGGAGGCGAGCAGCGGCCGTGACTACGCAGCGGTTCATGAGCCATGGGTTCTCTGGGTTCCACCACCTTGCCCCCACGATCCGGACTCGAAGGACGTCAAGGAGTCGATGGAGTACAACGGGCGTGCGGACGAGCCAAAGAACAAGGAAGACGCCAAGGCAGTGCGGCTGGCGCTTGCACGGATCTGGGTCGCCAACGAGGTAGGCCGCTCGATGGTTCGGGCGGTCGAGTTCGCCACAACGACCAAGACCCTGCTCGACCGCGACCGCGCCCGGCTCTTGCTGAGCCTGGAGAAGGCCGCCCGGCGCTTCCTAGCGCAACAGGACTTCCGCAGCGCCGGGGTGCTGGTTGCCTATCTCGTCGAACTCGGGCTGGGCGCCCGACGATGCCCGGCCGATGAGGTCGACTGGCACTTTGAACCACTGGCCCGACTCGTTGTGCTTAACCGCGAGTTCTGGGACCGGCAGCTCGTTCGCGACGCGCAAGACTTCTCCATGGGCACTGCCGCCGCGGTGATCAAGGTCGCCGAAGCGATCGCTGAGGCGCGCTTGGGCGAACACTTCGACAGGCAGTCTGGCCGAGCATGGGATGGGAGCGTTGAGTTTGCGATAACTCCGTGATCACGCTCGTTGAACGCACCGTGGAGGGACTTGCGAAGCGTCCCGGACGTAGGCAAGGAATTCACGTTGAAGGAAGCCAGGGTCACCCGGCCACAGCCGGTTGTCGCGGCTGACTTGGGGGCTCCCCGCAACGCCTTGGAGTTGGCGGAGAAGCCGCTTTTGGAGCCACGAGGTCAAGCGGCGATCCGCCCCACGGACAGCAAGCTCCTCGGGCTGGTGCACGCCGTCCTGCTTTGCACTGCCGACCAATGGCGAGACGGAGAGCGACAGGGGTGGATCAGCCGGATGCAGAGCAAGGAGGCGGATCAGAAGCGGGAGAGCGGAGGAGCGTGCAGCAAACGGGTGGGCGTGAGGCTGCTCGGGCCATACGACCTCGAGTGATTGGGCACCCCGACGCATGCAAAGGAACGAACGCGGAGCGTATGCTACCGCCGCATTACGCCTCGTGTGCGGGCTTCGCCCACCAAACTGTGGGGGTGGATCCCGTCGCGCGGGTATCTGGCCAAGATCGGCGAACTCGCCTACCAGGTGTCGCAGCTCGAATGGCTCATCATCGACGACATCCGGCTTGCAAGCACGTCGATCGACGCCATCACATTGCATGGCCTCCCAACCGGTGCCATCGGACGTGCGCTCGAGGTAGTGGTTCCCGAGCTCTCTAGACAACCGAACGTCCAGCACTTCGTCGCCACTTCCGCCAAGGCGCTCCTCAATGTCGCGGCACGCCGGAACACAGTTCTCCACGCAAGACCGGGTACGACGCGATCAGGAGACGTCAGGCTGCTGAAGCTGCGTGTCGGGAAACCCGGCGACGTTGAAGGTGTGTGGATCAATGACGCGTTCCTCGACAAGCAACTTCCGGCAGTTCGGTACTGGCTGCGCCGAGTAGAGCGAGCACGCGAACTTCCCCTGGACTAGCTGGTTGTAGACCTGCGTCACACCGCCGCGTCTGCACCGCTCAGCCTGTCGACGACGGCACTCCGCCAGCATCATCTGTGTCTGACCCATCGCGCATCCGTGAGCGTGACCGCTGAAGGGTGCTGGATAGTTCAACCAGAGTTGCGGTTCCCCGAACACCTCGACTAGAACGGTGGGTATCTCGTCGAGGCGCCTCGCCGCCGCTCACGCAGCCAGGTGTCACGAGGCGCCTCGCGACCTCGAGTTCCAACTTCGCCAAGACCAGTCGTTGCGGGCATCTTTTGCGTCTTTAACGCGGCCAGTCGCGCTACCTCAACGGGCCTAGCATCAGGGGTTCGGGTGCCTCGCCGTGTTGGCGGCGAGGGCAGCGTGGCCCGGGCGTGATTCGTCGTGCGAGGTGCTTCGTGTCCAGCGAGTCGCGGTTGTTGCCGTTCCAGCCCACCACGATGTCCACTGCCCAGTTGGCGGCAGTCTCGTTCTTGGCCCGGTATGCCGGGCACACCCACGACTTTACGCCTACCAGTTGCGTCGCTGGTTCGTATGGTGCGAAGGCAATGGGCTGGACCCGCTGGTTGGGATCCAGCGCGCCCACGTCGAGCTGTACATCCGCAGTCTCGGCGCAGCAGGGCTCATGGCGTCCTCGACCAACACGATGATGCACGGTGTGCGCGGCTTCTTCCGGTTCGCCCACATCGACGGCCTGATCCCAGCCGACCCCGCTGTCTACGCGCGGCTGCCTAAGGTGCACGCCGGACGAGCCCGAACCCAAGGTCTCGACCGGCTCAAGGACTCATCCGCTTCCTCCAAGTCGCCCAGACCATCACCGTCCACCACGGCGCCCTGGCCTACCTGCTGGGCATCAACGCGCTGCGTGCCTCCGAGGCCGCCGCGGTCCGGA
>CAVWSM010000016.1:0-32320 GCA_963757805.1 uncultured Actinomycetota bacterium
CGATGTCGACCCTTATCTGACTGGGTCCGTCCGGTTTTCGTCTCCACCATCACCGGCGCCGACACTGCAACCGCAAGTTCCTCCTTGGGCTGCGGTGGTGTCGGCCATGGCACAGGCTTGGGCCTGGTTCGCACGTTCTGCGGCCACCAGAACCACCGTCCCGAGCGCGCCGCGATCGACGGCGTCATGAACGAACGGATCACAGGGTGTCGAACAGCAGGCCCAGGCGATCGTGGAGCCTACCTGTCCGAGCCACGACGCAGGTCGCTGATCACCATTGACATCATCGTGAAGCGAAGACCAGACCGGCAGACCGTCACCACCGCGCCTGTGCCGCCATGACCGGATGATGCCCGTCTTCAAGCCCGCGTGCATCTCCTCTTTGAAGCGGATACCAACAACAGGTTGTAGTCTGATCCCACGAACAGCAGGATGATGACCGACATCGCGATGACCAGCCAGTGCAATGGGATGCCGAGGACATGTTCCCAGATCAGCACCGAAAGTCCGAAGGATGCGCCCAATGACAACAAAACGGTGCCGACGATGACGGCCGAGGCGATCACCGTCGAGTCAGGATCAGCATGATGACGAAAATCAAACACAGCGACGCGATTCCGGCGACCAGTAGGTCGTAGTTGGCCCTCTTGCATGTCCTTGAAGGCGGCCGCGGTGCCCCCCAGATAGATCTTCGATCCCTCCACGGTGTTCCCTTGATGGCCTCGAACGCCGCGGTTTTGATCGCGTCGATATTGCGATGCCTTCGGGGCTCGCCGGATCACCTTCGTGAGCGATGATGAACCGGATGGCTGTCCGTCCGGCGACACGAACATCTTCAACCCGCGTTGAAGTCTTCGTTGTCGAAGACTTCCGGGGGTAGGTAGAACGAGTCGTCGTCCTGGGAGTCGTCGAAGGCCTGGCCCATGGCCGCCGCGTTCCCCTGCATGGCCCTTTCTGGTCCTGCAGGCCGCCGGGTCTGTACATTGTCAGCGTGATCCTGCGCATGGTCTTCATCGTCGCGATCTGGGCGGGCAGTATCGTCGAGCATCTGCGGCATGAGCAGGTCGAGGCGTTCCATGTCCGCGATGAGGCTCTCGAGGTCGGCGGACATCGTGTCGATGCCGTCGAGCCCGTCGAAGACCGATCGCACGACCAGCAGATCGGGATGTTGAAGCAGTGCGGCTCCCAATAGAGGTAGTTGCGCATAGGTCGGAAGAAGTCATCGAAATCGGCGATGTTGTCGCTCAATTGGTTCAGGTCGACAACTGTGCCCTTCATCTTCGCGACCATGCTGTGCGTGGTCGCCGCCATCTGCACAGTGATGTTCGTGCATTTCTGCCATGCGTGTCGATGGATGCGCTGCATGTCGCTGGCCTGCTTCAGCGTGTCCTGGCCATGACGTTCGTCCATGTAGTCCTGGTTCATCGGCTGCATGGTGCCCTGCGCACTGATTAGGAACGGGATCGACGTGTGCTCATTCGGAACTCCCCGCGGCCTGGTAATGGCCTGCACCCGGCCTACCCCATGAGTGTGGGCGATCGCCCTTGCGATTCGTTCGATCACCAACATGTCGGCCGGGTTGCGCACATCGTGATCCGTCTCCACCAATAGCATCTCGGGGTTCATCCGGGCCTGCGGGAAGTGCCGGTCGGCCGCCGCGTAGCCGACATTGGCCGGGATATCCGGCGGCAGATAGAGGCGGTCGTTGTAGGCGGGTTTGTAGGACGGCACGGCCAGCAGACCGATCAGGGTGAGGGCCACTGACACGGCGAGGATCGGTCCCGGCCATCGCACCACGGCAGTGCCGATCCGGCGCCAGCCGCGCGTCTGCATCTTCCGTTTCGGATCGAACAGCCCGAAGCGACTGCAAATGGTCAGCAGCGCGGGCGCCATGGTCAGCGCCGCGACGACCGCGACGAGCATCCCGATCGCCAACGGAATGCCCAGCGTGGAGAAGTAGGGCAGCCGCGTGAAGTGCAGGCAGAACGTGGCGCCCGCGATAGTCAGCCCCGATCCCAAGATGACGTGGGCGGTGCCGTGATACATGGTGTAGAAGGCGGTTTCGCGGTCCTCGCCGTTTTGACGTGCCTCGTGGTAGCGGCCGAGGAGGAAGATCGCATAGTCAGTACTTGCCGCGATTGCCAGAGTGGTGAGCAAGTTGACCGCGAACGTCGACAGCCCGATCAGGTCGTAATAGCCAAGGGCCGCAACGATTCCCCTGGCAGCTGACAGCTCGATGAACATCATCACCAAGACAAGCAGCACCGTGACGATCGAACGGTAGACGAACAACAGCATCACGAAGATCACGCCCATCGTGAGCGCAGTGATGACTTTGACAGTCTTGTCGCCAGCGTGATGCTGGTCGTTGCTGAGGGGTGTGGGCCCAGTGACGTAGGCGTGGATACCTGGTGGTGGCGGCGTCCTATCGATGATGCTGCGGACGGCTTGCACGGACTCGTTCGCCAGGCTCTCGCCCTGGTTGCCTGCCAGGTAGACCTGAACGTACGCGGCCTTGCCGTCGCCGCTCTGCGCGCCCGAGGCCGTCAGCGGATCGCCCCAGAAGTCCTGGACGTGTTGGACGTGCTTCTTGTCGGCCTCGAGCTTGTCGATCAGGCCGTCGTAATACTTGTGCGCGCTCTCGCCGAGAGGTTGGTCGCCTTCAAGAACGATCATCGCCGAGCTGTTGGAATCGAACTCCTTGAAGTCCTTACCGATGCGCTTCATCGCCTGCATCGATGGCGCGTCGCTCGGGGCGAACGACACCGCGTGCGCCTCACCGACCACCTCCAGCTGCGGGACGATGACGTTCAGGAGGACGACGATCACGATCCACCCGAGAAAGATGGGCAACGAGAACAGGCGGATGAAGCGGGGGATCATCGGGTGCGCGCCGACGTGTGTGTTGCTCATGCGGACTTCACCAAGCAGAAGGTCTGGGCGTCCACGCCGTCGGTCGTCCTCTCGTCCTTGACGACACCATCGACGGTGATGCGGCAGGTGATGGTGTCACCGTCACTTTGGGCGACGATGTTCGGGCTGGCAGCCGGCGCGGTTGTAGTGAGCGTGAGCGTCCATGGCAAAGCGGTGTTCTCGGCCTTCTGCGGCTGCGCGTCAAGGTCCAGGTAATTGATCGTCGCCGCTGATCCGGCTCCGAAGATCTCGTACTTGACAACTTTGGGGTTGAACGGCGCGGGGTCATTTACGAGGCCGGCGCCCGGCTTCGTGAGCACGGTTTGGCCGAAGAATCCGCGGAAGCGGTCCACACAGAACGCGGCAATGACTACCACCAGCAGGATCACCAGCACTACCCAAGTGCGCTTGGCAAGACGCAACATCAGACGATTCGCTCCCGACCCCACGAGGGCATTTCGAAGCGCTCGAGGCACTGTTCGATGAACGCCCTTGCCTGGTCGTGGCCGCGGCTGATGCCTAACCCCTGTTCGTGCAAGACCATCCGTGCCAGGCTGCCCATGATCATCGACATCACCACAGGGGGAAACAGTTCGAGGTCGATACCGCGCGCCTTGAGCGCCAAGGTCACCGCACCCTCTTCCAGATCGCGGAAACGCATTGCGTACGACACGATTTCGCTGCGGATAGCCTTGCGGTGGTTGGCCATTGCCAGGAACTCGGTAAAGAGCTGAGTGTCGTGCGCACTGTTGAGCTGCCACAACGCATGCAGCGGTTCCGACTCGGCCATTGCCTGGCGCTGACGTTTCAGAATCGCCTCTGCCTTATCGCGCAGTACGGCCACGAACAGGTCGTCCATGCTCGGGAAGTAGTAATGCACAAGGGCTGGCTTGACCCCAGCCTTGGCCGCGACCCGCCGCGATGTCGCCGCGGCATAGCCCTCGTCGAGCATGATTTGGGCGCTTGCCTCGATCAGCGCTGCCCGTGTTGCCTCGCGGCGAGCTCGTATCGGCTCGTCAGCAGGGCTGCTCGACATGAAGGCAGCCTAACGGCTGGGCGGTCGCTCAACAATAGGAGAAAGTTTGCCGCCGACGTGCAGGATTGCATTTGCCTGGATACCCCGCGAGTAAATGCAGCGCGGCGACGAACTCGTCGCGCTGGGCTAAATCTCCGGGGTGAACGTGGCCAGCGCCTTGTCGTTCTTCCAATGCTTGAGCAGCGCGGCGGCCAGTTCGCGATAAGCGTTCGCGCCCTTGTTCTTCCGCCCCGCCAGCACCGACGACCCCGACGCGCTGGCTTCGGCGAACCGCACGGTCCGCGGGATCGGCGGCGCCAGCACCGGCATGTCGTAGCGGTCAGCGACGTCGAGCAGCACGTCGCGGCTGTGGGTGGTGCGCGAGTCGTACAGCGTGGGCAGCGCGCCAAGCAGCTTCAGGTCCGAGTTGGTGATCTGCTGCACGTCGGTGATCGTTCGCAGAAACTGGCCGACTCCGCGGTGCGCCAACATTTCGCACTGCAGCGGCACGATCACGTCGTCGGCCGCGGTCAGTCCGTTGAGCGTGAGCACCCCCAGCGACGGCGGGCAGTCGATGATCACCACGTCGAACTTGCCGCCGATCTTGGCAAGCGCGCGTTTGAGCGCATACTCGCGACCGGCCCGCATCAGCAGCATCGCCTCGGCGCCGGCCAGGTCGATGTTGGCAGGCAGCAGCGTCATCCCCTCCGACGTGTCCACCAGCGCCGCGTCCGGCTCCACCTCACCGAGCAGCACGTCATGGATCGACACGGACAGCTTGTCGGGATCCTGGCCGAGCGAGAACGTCAAACACCCTTGTGGGTCCAGATCGACGAGCAGCACCCGTCGGCCCTTCTCCTTCATCGCCGCTCCCAACGACGCAACCGTCGTCGTTTTGGCAACCCCACCCTTTTGATTGGCGACCGCAAGTACCCGCGTCACAGTGTTCATCGTTGCACGGCTACCGACATATCGATGGGGCGTGCGGCAGAATCAGTCCGCGTGGGCCTTCTGCAGCACCGGCTGCTATTGCTTCGTCACGGTGAGACCGAGTGGTCGAAGTCCGGCCGGCATACCGGTCGGACCGAACTGGACTTGACCGAGACGGGGCGAGAACAGGCCAAGCTGGCCGCCGACGCGCTCGCGGTGCTCAGCCTCGACAACTCGTTCGTCGTGACGAGCCCGCGGCGGCGCGCGCAAGTCACCGCCGAACTGGCCGGCTTGAAGGTCGACGAGGTTTCTCCTCTTCTGGCCGAATGGGACTACGGCGAGTACGAAGGCCTGACCACCCAGCAGATCCGGCAGACGATGCCCGACTGGCTCGTGTGGACGCACGGCTGCCCGGGCGGTGAAAGCGTGCAGCAGGTCAGCGACCGGGCCGACCAGGCGATCGCCTTCGCGTTGGAGCACATGGAGGCCCACGATGTCCTGTTCGTCGGCCACGGACACTTCTCGCGCGCTTTGGTGACGCGCTGGATCGAGCTTGAGGTTTCCGAGGGGATCAGGTTCTCGATGGTGGCCGCGTCGATCGCGGTGTGCGGCTTCGAACACGGCGTGCGCCAGCTCAGCGCGCTGGGACTGACGGGTCACCGCCACCCGTGCCTGCCGACGTGACGCGCGAACCAGCCTTCGTTCTCGCCGGCCGCGCTGGCGCGGTGATCGCCGACGGTGTGCACACTGCCTTCCCCCGGCTGGCCGACGCACGGGCCGCGCTTGCGTCGCACAGCTCTCCAATTGTATTGGGAGCCTTGCCCTTTGACCTATCCAAACCGGCAGCGCTGATCCGTCCCCAGTCGGTGCAGTTCAGCGAGACGCTGCCTGACTGGCCGCTTCGCGAGCTGCCGACCGTTCGGATCGCACAGACGATTCCCGATCCCGAGGAGCACCGCGCACGCATCGGCGCGGCGTTGCGCCGGCTGCAGAATCCGGCCACCGGCCTGCACAAGGTGGTGCTGGCAAGGGCGCTGCGGCTGGTGGCGGAGGGCCCACTGGACGCCCGCACCATCGTGCATCGGCTCGTCGCCAACGATGCCGCCGCGAACGCGTATCTGGCCGACCTCACGGCCGCGGGCGGCGGGTACTCCGGCACCGCACTGGTCGGCGCGAGCCCCGAGCTGCTGGTTGCGCGGCACGGCGATCAGGTGACCTGCCGCCCATTTGCGGGATCGGCGCCGCGGTTGAGTGACCCCGACGCCGACGAGGCCAGCGGCGCCGCCCTCGCCGCATCGGCCAAGAACCGTCACGAACACCAATTGGTGGTCGATGCGATGCGCGAGGCACTGGACCCGCTGTGTGTCGATCTTCAGATCGCGCAGGAACCGCAGCTGAGCAAGACCGCGGTGGTATGGCACCTGTATACGCCCATCACCGGCAAGCTACGTGAAAAATCCACCACTGCATTGGATTTGGCGATCGCCCTACATCCGACGCCTGCGGTGGGCGGCGTCCCCGCGACGGCGGCGGCGGAACTGATCAACGAGTTGGAAGGCGATCGAGGCTTCTACGCCGGCGCGATCGGCTGGTGCGACCAGCGCGGCGACGGCCGGTGGGTAGTGTCCATCCGCGGCGCGCAGCTGTCGGCCGATCGCCGCACCGCCGACGCGCATTCGGGCGGCGGCATCGTCGCCGAATCCGATCCAGACGACGAAGTCGCGGAAACCACAACGAAATTCAATACGATCCTGTCGGCTCTGGGAGTTCAACCATGACCGAGATCATCCGCCCCGCCCAGCCGGGAGACGAGACCGAACTTACCGCGATGATTCACGAGCTGGCCAAGTTCGAGCGGGCCATCGCGGACTGCACCGTTACCGAAAACCAGTTGCGCGAAGCACTTTTCGGCGACCACCCGACGGTGTTCGGGCACATCGCGGAAGTGGACGGCCAGGCTGCGGCGGGCGCGCTGTGGTTCCGCAACTTTTCCACCTGGGACGGTGTTGCCGGCATCTACCTGGAGGATCTGTATGTGCGCCCGCAGTTCCGTCGCCGCGGACTGGCCCGCAAAATGCTGGCCACTTTGGCCGGGGAATGCGTCAACGGCGGTTACACCAGGCTGTCGTGGGCGGTGCTGGACTGGAACGTCGACGCGATTGCACTGTACGACGCCGTCGGCGGGCGGCCCCAGACCGAGTGGATCACCTACCGGGTGTCGGGCCCGGAGTTGTCGGCGCTGGCCGAATCCTGAGCCCCTAGCCACTGCAGCGCGGACGGGCTGAACAGCAGCACCAGCGTGACCAGCGCGACCACTGCGATGGGTATGCCGTAGAGCCACTGGTGAGATCCGACGGCCATGTACCAGGCCACCGGCAACAGGAGGAGCTGCGCGAAGATCGCGATCCCGCGGCCCCACCGCCGCCCGGTCCACAATGCCCAGCCCGCGGCGAGCACCGCCGAGCCCATGACCACGAACCAGCCGGCGGTGCCGTACCCACTGAGCCAGGGCTGGTCTTCGGCGCCTGCCAGGTGACGCACGACCAACACGGCTGCGACCGCAACCAGCGCGGCGCCCTCCAGCGACACCACGACGGCGGCCTGACGCACAGTCGCCGGAGAAGGAACGGTCACGAGGCTCGCCCGCCGGCCAGGGCGGACCGCCACAGCAGCTTTCAGATTCGGCTCGTTGAGTAACAGGAAGTGTCGGTCGGTCACCGTCGTACGGTACCGAGGCCGTGCGCTGCGCCCGAACCGCCTTGTCAGCGGTGTGGGACCCAATGCATGGAGATCTGATCAGCCGAGCTTTCTACCATCTCATCGGATGGTAGTAGGATGGACTACAGATGGCGGAGGTGGGTCATGGCAGAGGTCGACAAGAGCGAGAAGATCACCATCAACGTGGGCCTGGTCGACCTCGGCCAGATCGATCTGCTCGTCAACGAGGGGTTTTTCGCCAATCGCACCGACTTCATCCGCACAGCGATCAGGCGTCAGCTCGAAAGCCGGGCAGACGCGGTAAACACCTCGGTGGCACGCCGAGCACTAACCCTCGGCACACGGCATCTCAGCCGCCGTGACCTCGAGGAACTCCGCGACGCAGGGCAGACGGTCGATCTGCGTGTCCTCGGGTTGGCCACTATCGCCAACGACGTGAGCGCTGACCTCGCGCTCGCGACCATCTCCTCGGTCGAGGTGCTCGGTGCTTTCCGGGCGCCGAAAACCGTGAAAGCCGCCCTAGCCAACCGCACCACCTGAGCGTCAACGACGCCGACCGACCGGTCGACGTCGACATCACACCCGAAGGGCTCCCATGGACGACCATCACCGCAGCACCGGCATGTCCGAAGCGCTGAGGCTCACCCGCGCAGGACAGCTCACAGAGGCCTTCGCCGTTCTGCAACGCACGCTCGGGGCCGCGGGCCCGACCGGGCCCATCGGCACCGCCCCGGAAGTCCCAGTACGACCCACCGGGGGCCACCACACGCCGCCCAAGGGATGGGGCACTATGCGACGCGCCGGCGGGCTGCTCGATAGACTCCGGCCCCCGTCAACCCCCAACCCCGGCGCGGCTGCGGCGGCCGCCGCAGCTGGCGGTGAGATCCGCCGCCTCGTCCACACCGAACCGGCCGGGACCAGAAGCTATGACCTCTACATCCCAACCGGCTACACCGGTGCGGCGGTACCCCTGGTCGTCATGCTGCACGGCGGCAAGCAGGACGCCACCGATTTCGCCGCAGGCACCCGGATGAATGACCTCGCAGAGCAGCACACGTTCCTCGTCGCGTACCCGCAGCAGTCCGCTGCCGCCAACAGCGGCGGTTACTGGAACTGGTTCTCGCCGGCCGACCAGCAGGCTGGGGCTGGCGAGCCGGCGATCATCGCCGGCATCACCCGTCAGATCATGGCCGACCACACGATCGACCCCGCCCGGGTCTATGTCGCAGGACTCTCCGCCGGCGGCGCCATGGCCGCAGTGATGGCCGCGAACTACCCAGAGCTCTACGCGGGGGTCGGAGTGCACTCCGGAATCGCCTACCGCGCTGCACGTGACGTCGCCTCGGCGTTTGTCGCGATGCGGACGGGCGGCTCACCGGGCCCTGGCGGCCAAATGCCGTTGATCGTGTTTCACGGCGATCGTGACGACATCGTGGCGCCTGTGAACGCCAGGAACCTCGTCGCCGCCCGCCTGGCCGCGGCCGACACATCGGTTTCAGACACGACGCAGCTCGATGCGCGGCCCACCGGTCACGCCTGCACCCGCACCGTGTACAACGGCGCCGACGGCGTCGTCCTCGCTGAGTCCTGGACGGTGCACGGCGGCGGGCACGCGTGGTCCGGAGGCAGCCCGGTTGGGTCCTACACCGACCCGGCGGGCCCCGACGCGTCCGCCGAGATGGTGCGTTTCTTCCTCGCGCAGTGCCGCAAGGAAGAATGAGACGTCAGCCGCCGATACCGTCGGGGTTGGCGCGCTGCCAGGTCACCACTAGTTCGCGTTTGGCCCCGAACCGCTCCAAGTGACGGCCCAGCACGTCTTCAATGTGGGCGAGCGACTCGGCGTGCTCGGCGGCGGCCTCGAGTACAAGTCGGTTGTCCTCCGGCCGGACGGTCGCGGTGCCGTAGGCAAACACCAGCCGTCCGCCCTGCCGCTCGCCGGCGACCGTCACGACCGTGTTCTTGCGCCCGAGATGGGCGAGGAGTTGCTTCGCGTAGCGTTCGGGCGCGTCAGTGGCGACCACGGCGGTTGATTCGAGCACAGAACCTCTTCCCGGACCCCTTAGCTGAATTGCCATTCGATCATGCCTAGGCCTCCACACTGCGCTGCCGCCCTCTCAATTCCGTTCAGCGGGATCGTCGTTCCGCGTCGAACCGCGATTGTTCCGGTGCCGGAAACTGAAGTGGTGACGATCTACGACGAACCCAAGATCGATTGTCACAACCACCTTCTCGACCCCGCACATTTCGGATATGCGCCCGACGCCTGGTACCAACCGGTTGCCAACGAGCAGGGCACGGCGCATCAACTGACCGAGTTGTTCGATGCCTACGGTTCCCGACATGCGTTGGTAGTCGGACCCAATTCGGGCTACGACACCGACAACCGGTGCCTACTGGACTTCCTCGCACGGGGAACCGGCCGGTTCAAGGGCGTCGCTGTCGTCGACAACGACATCAGCCGCTCCGAACTGGAGCGGCTGCGTGGCCTCGGCATTGTCGGCACCACCATGCAGGCCTCACTGCTTGGCGTCGATCACTTCCGTGACACCACAGCGCTGCTGCGCGACCTCGCCGCTCTGGACATGTTCGCCGACGTGCAGGTCGACGGGGACCAACTGATCGAGATGGCCCCGGTTCTGGAACCGTCGGGGGTGCGCGTGCTGATCGACCACTGCGGACGACCCGATCCCACAGCCGGATTGAGTCAGCCGGGTTTTCGCCGATTGCTCGACCTTGCATCGAGCGGGCGGTACTTCGTCAAGATCTCCGGCTTGGTGAAATGCTCGGCGGAGACGTACCCCTGGCGGGATTCCTGGCCGTTCGTGCAGGCGCTGCTCGAGGCGTTCACTCCCGACCGGTGCATGTGGGGATCGGACTGGCCGTTCCTGCGGGCCCCCGAGCGGATCGACTACGGACCCGTTCTCGTCCTTGTCGAGCGGCTGATTCCCGATCCCGGCGACCGTCGGAAGGTGTTGTGGGACACCCCAATGCGGCTGTTCGGCTTTGACGAGTCAACCCCCGATCTGGATCACTAGACAAAGCGAATTGTGTTGGCTCAGTTCGCGATGTTGACGGGCCTGCCAGTGCGGGCGGACTCCACGACGGCATCGACCACCTGCATCGTCTTGAGGCCGTCCCGGCCGCTACAGATTGGCTCGGCCTCGCCGCGAATGACCTCGGCGAAATGCTTCACTTGGCCGGCCAGAGGATCGCTGCGCTCCACGCTCTCAGTTGAGGCGGTAAACGGCTGCCACCACGACCGCTCACCCGCGAAGAACTTCAGGCGCATCGTGGGCACCGACAGCGAACCCTGCGTTCCGGCGATGTGATACGCGTCCTCGTCGTCATAACTGGTGTAGCTGGTGTTCTCTTGGGAGGTCTGTTCCCAACTGCGCGCCGACCCCGCAGTGTCGGAGAGCAGGAAAGTGCCGAGCGCACCGTTTGCGAAGCGGAAGATCATCGCCGCGGTGTCCTCGACGAGGAAACCCCGAGTTGTGTTGGACGTCAACGCCGTCACAGTGTCGATATCGCCGATCAGCGACAGCAGGTTGTTCACCTCATGGGTCAGGTTGAGCAAGATGGGCCCACCCCCGGGTTCGCGTCGCCATCCGCCGCCAACGTCAAAATAGTCGTCGGGCTTGTAGAACAAGGCGGTGCCTGTAACGCCGACAAGCCTTCCCAGAACACCGCTTTCGATGATCTCGAGTGCCTTGGTCATGATCGGGCTGTAGTTGCGGTGGTGGCCGGTCAGCACCGAAACCCTGGCGCTTTCGCCGGCCTCGACGAGTCGGGTGGCTGATGCGACGGTGTCCCCGATGGGTTTTTCGACTAACACGGGTACCCCGGCATCGACGCACTCCAGGCCACCGGCCACGTGCATCTGGTTAGGCGTGGCCAGGATGATTCCGTCCGGCTTGTCCTTGGCGAACAGCTCGGCGAGGGACGGATAGGACGAAACACCGTATATCTGGGCCAGTTCCGGCCCTGATGGCCCCGGGTCCACGATCGATGCGAGCACGGCCGAGTCGCTGGCGTCGACCTCCTCGATGTGTCGCTTTCCGATCAGCCCCGCGCCTGCCACCGCGATCCGAACGACGTCGCGCCCGCAGTCGGTCATGTGCAGGCCCCCGTCGATTCCCGAACCACGAGTTGGGTGGGGATCACGATCGGGGTGTCCGGTCGGGTCACGATCCGACCTTGCACCAGATCGACCAGCGTTCGGCCAGCGTGCTCGACATCGCTGTGTACGGTGGTCAACGACGGCTGGCAGAAGTCGGCCCCGAAGATATCGTCGTGGCCCACAACGCTTATCGCGCCCGGCACGTCCACGTTCCTCCGCCGTAGTCGCTGCAGAATTCCAATAGCCAGCAAGTCGTTGAACGCAACCAGCGCGGTGGCGCCGCTGCCGAGTCCGACATCGGCGGCCGCAGAGCCTTGGTCGAGCGTCGGCATGAACGGGCCGAGGCGGACGATCTCGACACCCAATCGCGCGGCGTTTTCGGAAAGCGTGCGCCAACGTTCAGCGTCGGTCCACAGGGCCGATGGCCCGGACAGATACGCGATCGAACGGTGGCCGAGGGCGGCCAGATGCTCGATGATCTGCCGGCTACCGTCGCGCGAATCGGTGATGACACTGGCGAATCCGGGGATCTGCCGGTTGAACAGCACGACATCGGCCCGATCACCCACCGCACCTAGCTCAGCCGCCGGGAGAAGGCTGGATGCGAGGACGATTCCGTCGACTCCTCGATCGTTCAGCCGCTCGATATGGGCAAGCTCCACCTCCGGTCCATCGGCGATGTCGCCGACGACCAATGACGAACCGGCGGCACGGGCCTGGGACTCCACCCCCCGGATCAGCGCGGCGTTATACGGATTACCGATGCCGCTGACCATGAGGGCCAGCAAGGAGTCGCGCACCGGTATCCGGGCCGCCGTATACCCGAGGCGCCGGGCGACCTCCTGGATGCGCTCACGCATGGGCCGGCTGACGCGGTCGGGATTCGACAATGCCCGCGACACTGTGGAAACGGCGACGTCGGCTTCTCTGGCGACATCTTGAAGCGTCACGGTCCGCCCTTTTGCCTCATCAGACCTGCTCACTGGCTCCCCTTGTCGCGCCCATCGCATTGCCAGACTTTGCCATATTCTGGCAACTATGGCAAGCTATTGCCACAGTTGCCAAACCGAAAGAGAGTTCACCGTGAATCCGACCGACGCTGCAGTGCCAGCGCGGGCCCGTGTCGCGTGGCTGATCTGGACGGTAGGGGTGGCCGCCTACATTCTGACGGTCATGCAGCGGACCACCCTCGCCGCTGCGGGCCTGGATGCCGCGGATCGGTTCGGGCTGAGCCCGGGCACCCTGGCCGCCTTCGTGTTCATCCAGGTAGCGGTTTTCTCTGTGGCGCAGATCCCGGCTGGATTGATGGTGGACCGTTTCGGGCCACGAGCGATGCTCGTCGCCAACGCTGTTCTGCTCGCTGCCGGGCAGATGCTTCTGGCGCACGCGACAACCATGCCCGTCGCCGCTGCGGCGCGAGTTCTGGTCGGAACCGGAGACGCGATCGTCTTCGCGGCGACCTTGGCGCTCATCCCACGATGGTTTTCTGCACGACGGGTGCCGTTGATGACCCAGCTGACAACCATCGTTGGTCAACTGGGGCAAATTCTGTCTGCCGTCCCGTTCGTCGCATTGCTCCACCACAGCGGATGGTCGACCGCATTCACCAGTGTCGCCGCCGCCAGTGCACTGATGGGCGTGCTGGCATTCGCGGTCGTGCGCAACGGCCCGCCCGGATCCTGGGTGCCGACTCCGATCGCTTCGGCCCGCGATGTCGGCATTGCACTCAAAGAGGTGTGGGCACGCCCGGGGACCCGTCTTGGCTTCTTCGGCCACATGGCCACGCAGTTCCCGATGATGGTTTTCGCGCTGCTGTGGGGATTGCCCTATCTGGTTTCCGCCCAGCACCTTTCGGAATCGACCGCCAGCTTGCTCATCATGGCGTTCGTGCTGAGCTCGGTCGTCATCGGACCGGTGATCGGCGTGCTCACCGCACGCCACACCTTGCATAGATCGTGGTTGATCCTCGGCGTTGTCGCGGCCGACATCGCGATATGGACGCTGATACTGGCACTCCCCGGGCCTGCTCCGCTATGGCTGCTGGTCGTGCTCGTGGTCATTTTGGCCGCGGGCGGCCCTGGCTCGGTGGTGGGTCTTGACATCGCGCGGACCGCGAATCCGCGCCTGAATATCGGTGTCGCGCAGTCCATCGCGAACCTGGGAGGGTTCCTGGCCACGCTGTTCGTGCTGGCGGCCATGGGTGCCGTCATGACAGCCGCGGGCGGATTCACGCCTGAAGCGTTCAGGATGGCCTGGCTCGTCATGTATCCGGTGTGGGCGTTGGCAATCGTTGGCATCGTCGTCACCAGACGCAAGGCCCGGCGGCTCGACGCCGAAATCGGCATCGTGCCTCGGCCGCTGCGCCAGGTGCTTGCCCAAGCCGCGGGTCGGTGACAGGCCGGCGCCCCAGCGCCGCAACGGCTCTCAGGTGAAGACGTGGGGCGCTGGAGAGTTTGGGCACGGCATGCGTGAGGGTGTGTTCGGCGTCGTGCGCGATCTGGTAAGCCTTGGGGGCCCAAGTCTTCCAGACTGGTTACGCGGGTTCGATTCCCGTCGCCACTCCAGCCAGCTAGTCCTCGTCGACGGCCTTGGTGCGTAGGCCCGGGGTCACACCCCGGTGGGCCGAGATCCGCACCGGCGCATTGGCGGTGCCGTACGAGTCGTATCCGTCGATCCGTTGGCACAGCTCGAAGAAGAGGCGGTTGCCGATCATCGGCGTGAAGGCCTGCAACAGCTTCCCCGACCCGATCTCGTCGTACAGGAGGCCAAGGCGTTCCATCCGCTCGAGGGTCGCGGCGTCGAAGTCCGTGCGGGACGCCAGGTCGACGTAGTAGTTGTGACCGACGCGCAGCAGCTCGCCTCCACGGGCCCACACCCGCTCGCACGCGTCGAAGATATCGGGCACCTCGAAGGCGACCGAGTTCTTGCGCGACTCATCCTCGGTGACACCGCCCTCGTCGTCGAGCAGGGCGACGGTGGTGATGACCCGCACCGATCGGTCGTCGTTACTCACTGCGCGCGAACGGAACAACCCGTAGGTCGCGGGGATCTCGATGTCCTCGTGCGTCTGCAGCCCCAGCGCCGATTTGAAGAACAGCGCCGCCTCCTCGAATTGGTCGAAGGGCTGGGCCAGGCTCACGTGGTCGATGTGCAGGTCGAGGTCGTTCTGCTCGCCGGACTCCCCCGATGCCCGGTCGTAGTGGACCGCCCAGCGCTCGGGTTCTTCGACCAGGCGGCTGAAGAAGACTGCGGTGCCATCCGGAGCCTCGATCGCGGTGTCGGGGGCATCCTTCGGGCCTCGGCCCGGGGCAGCCACCGTCGCGTGCAGATACGCACCGCGCTCGAATGCCCCGGCCGGGTCGTGCGTCCCTACGGCGAGCGCCGCGATGTGCGGGCCGACCTGGCTGTCGCGGCCCACCGGCGACGTGTTGACCAGAATTTTCGCGTCGCCCTGCTCCCACAGCTGGATCGGCTTCTCGCGGTTGTTGCCGGTGTGCCGGAAGCCCAGTGCGGTGAGCGTGGCAGCGGTCAACGGCTGCTGTTCCGGCACGCCGAGCTCGACGAACTCCAGACCGGTCCCCTGTGGCTCCGGCGGCGCGCTGTCGAGCGAGCCGGGCGGCATGGTGCCCCGGTGGGCGACCGCATCCTCGACGTACAGCAGTGACCGTAGGGCGTCACGCGCGTTGCGTTCGGCATCGGCACGGCGGAAGACCGTATTGAAGATCTCCAGCGACAGCGGGCCGGTATAGCCGGCCACGAGGCAGTTCTCCAGGAAGCCGGCGACATCCCACGAACCCTGACCGGGCCACACACGGTAATGCCGGCTCCATTGGAGGATGTCCATCGCCATCTCGGGCGCGTCCGATAGCTGAACGAAGAAGATCTTCTCGCCCGGGATGTCGCGGATGGCCCATGGGTCGAGCCGACGCGAGAGCACATGGAAAGTGTCCTGACAGGTACCCAGCGCGGGGTGGTCGGCCATCCGCACGATCTTCCATGCTCGGCGGTAGTCCCAAACGTGGGTCGCCCAGGCCAGGGCCTCGAACGCGATCCGCATGCCGCGCTCGTGCGCCAGCTCGGCAGCCTTGCGCAGCTGCTCCGCGGACAGCCCGTCGTCGTCGATGGCGTCGGGCTGGCAGCTCGAGCAGACGAGGATCAGGTCGGTACCCAGCTCGGCCATGATGTCGAGCTTGCCTTCGAAGCGCCGCATCGCCCGCGCATGCTGCGCCTCGGTCATGCCTTCCAGATCGCGGAAGGGTTGCAACATCTCGATCTTGAGACCGAGTTCTTCGCAGCGCTCCCTGATCCGGCGCGGGGTCCACAGGCTGCAGAGCAGGTCCTGGTCGAAGATCTCGACGCCGTCGAACCGGGCATTTGCCACCGCGGTGAGCTTCTCGTTGAGGGTGCCAGACAGGGAGACCGTGGCGATCGACCTACGCATTCCTGGACCGTAGCGACCGAAACGCGCCGCAGGCACCCCCTTGCCGACCAGTGGCAAACACCGGTTGCCCATCTGAAGCTCGGGCAAGTATTGCGGGCGCGGTCCATCATTTTCGGCAACCTCCAGTGAACCCGACTTGTAGCCCGTCAAGATTTCGCTGACGTGTTCGGCCATTGCAGTCACCCGATCCTCGTGTCCAGTCCGAGCGCGTCCGCGCCGACGTCGCGTCGGCGCCGGGGAGGCGCTCGCACATGCGGCGAGCATGTTCGCGAAGGTGATCTTCGTCGTCACGTACGTGTTGACCGCGATCTTCGCCAGCTCGGCGTTGACGAGGCTCATCCGCGCGGCAGGCGCGTCGTTCTCGAACGTCCGCGTAGAGCCGGCGAGGATGTCGCCGGCGCGCTCGTCCGACTCGCCGATCAGGAGGAAGTCCGGGTCGAGGAAGTCCGGACGACGCTGCCGAGAGCGATGAACTCCGGGCTGTAGCAGAGCCCGACGTCTACCCGCCCGGCTTCCCGGACGCCGCTCGAGCGCCAGCCGGACCACCCCGTCGCACGAGCCCGGCATGACCGTGCTCGTGACGACGACGACGTGGTACCGTCGCTCCCGCGAGGCCGCGCCGATCTCCTCGAGCGCCGAGAGCAGTACCGTTCGAGAACGCTCCCCGCTCGTCGCACGGCGTCGGCACGATCAGGATCGACACGTCGCGCGCCGCGACGGCCCGCGGGGTCGGTGGTCGCGCTCAACCGCTCGCGCGACGCGGATCAGAGCTCCTGCAGCTCCGGCTCGTCGACCGGCGCGCGCCCTCGTTCAGGAGCCGCGACGGCCTCTGGGTTGAGGTCGACGCCGACGACCTCGAAGCCCTTGCCGCGAAGCAGGCGGCCATCGGCGAGCCGAGCTTCCCGAGGCCGACACGGCGACACGCATCCGCGGTCAGGAGCCCTTCGGCCGTGACAGCAGGTGCCAGCCGAGCCGGCGCTCGAAGGCCGCGGAACAGCGCGTTCCGGCATCCAGCGGAAGTACCGGACCTTGACGTAGCGGTACTCCACGTAGTCGCGGATCCGCTACGGGAAGACGTGGTCGACAAAGAGATCGTTGACGCGGAAGCCGCTGCCGCTCGAGCAGCTCGCGCAGCTCGCCGCGCGTGTACGTAAACGTGACCGGACAGCCGGTCTGGGCCTCGGAGTGCTCCGCGACGAGCTCGTCGGTCTTCCAGAAGCGGCCCTTCCCCTGCGCAGCAGGATCCAGAACACCTTCCACGAGCGCCGGTGGTAGACCATCAGCTTCAGGGTGCCTCCCGGCGCCGTGAGCGTCGCGCATCTCCGCAAGAACCCGCTCTGGGTGCGGCGTGTGGTGGATGACGCCGAACGAGTAGACGAGGTCGTACGGCTCCTCGACGGGCGCCGACGTCAGCTCCTCGGCGTTCGCCTGGACGAACGGGATCCGGTCGGCGACGCCCAAGACCTCGGCGCGCTGCGCGGCGATCCAGCGACTCCTCCGAGAGCTCGACGGCCGTGAGGTCGCGCCGGCGCGGGCGAAGTTGATCGTGTCGGTGCCGATGCCGCAGCCGATCTCGAGCACGCGCTTGCCCCCCCAGCGCGCGAACTCCGCGAAGCGCCGGAATGTGCGGCTCGACGAAGTACTTGCGTGCTTCGACCTCGTCGAAGTACTCCCGCGAGCCCGACCGGCTGCGGCGAGTGGCGGATGTTGCACGGACGGCGTTCCAGTACTGCTGCACGTCGGCGACGGACTTGTTACGTGGAAGGCTTCGGGTCTCACTGGCGGCGCTCTCTCCGGATAGAGTGATTGACTAGGTCGAGAATAGCGGGTACAGGCCGAACGCCGGGTGAACAGTACCTAAGGGGTCTCTTGATAGACATTGCACCCAGGGGTGCGGGGAACCACGGCGGAGCGTGCGCCTTCCATATCATCGCAGCGGGAGCCGGACGACTCGACGATGGGGGCCGGACAATTCGACGATTGCTCACACGACGGGGTCGGAGCCTGCGACGCCGACCGAAGGTCAGCGTTCTCATGCCCACGTACAATCATGCGGAATTCGTCGCGCAGGCCCTCGACAGCGTTCTCGACCAGAGGGCGAAGCTTGACTGGGAGATTGTCGTCGGCGACGACTGCTCGACGGACGGCACGCAGGAGATCCTGAGGTCGTACGCCCGAGAGCATCCGGAGCGCATCCGCTTGCTGCTCCGTCCACAGAACCTGGGCCCACACGAGCCCCACCTCCAGGGAAACAACAACATCCTGGCCACGTATCGCGCATGTCGCGGCGACTACATCGCCTGGCTCAGCGGCGACGACTACTGGACCGACGACCGCAAGCTGGGCAAGCAAGTGGGATTCCTCGACGCAAACACCGATTGCGCGCTGTGCTGTCATCCCGTCGCCGTTGAGTACAGCGGCGAGCGCAGCGAGCACTGGGAATCCGTGATCGGCACGTCTCCGAAGAGGTTCTGCTCGATCGAGGACATTCTCCGGCTCGAGACGAAGCCCGAGCTGCCGGAGCCAAGCATGATGATTCGCCGACGCCTACTGCGGACGTTCCCGGCCTGGTTCATCGATGTGTTCAACAGCGACTACGCTCTCCAGGTTCTTCTCGCGGAGCGCGGTAGCGTGGGCTTCCTGACCGACTGCATGGCCGTCCACCGCAAGCACAGCGGCGGCGGATTTCGCATCTACGACTCGGACCCGGACTTCGGCAAACGCCATGCTGTTGAAGCTGCACCAGGCTTTGAACGAGCACTTCGAGTACCGCTACGCGGCCATCCTCGATCCGTATATCGAACGCGAGCGGTTTCTCGCGGAGACCGCCATGCGGTTTTCGGACGCCAGTGAGCTCGGCCCGTCAACGGCTTTCCCAGTCGCGCTCGGGGGGTTCGTGCCCGAGTGGGGGCGTATGGAGTGGGAAGCCGACGGGCGTCTCGCAATCACCACGGCTCCCACATCCTGGGCGTATGGTGCACGGCTCCCCTTACGGCTGGAGGAGCTGGCGGCTGCGGACGATCCGGCGTACGTGTGCGTACGCGGGTGGGCGGAACGCTCGACAGTCGGAATCGGTGTGTTGAATCGCGCCGGCGACCGCTTCCTCGACCGTCGCGATCTCGACCCTTCGCAGCGTGACGTGGAGCTTCGCCTGCGAATCCGGAGCTTGCAGGAAGCCGGCGACCTTATCGTTCAAACGTGGGACGTCGACGTGCCGGGCACCGTTCACATCGGGAGCATCGAGCTCGTTGTGTTTGCCGGGGCTTCCCGCAGCGCGCGGTAGTTGTCTGCGCGAGCTGTGGACTGCCGTGGACGACGATGTCGCCGTCGCACTGCGCCTTGAGCTTCCGACCTCCTCGATCGCGTCCCCCTACCTCGGGACGCCGGTCAGTCCGGAGTCGTCGACGCCGACCGGTACACGTAGGTCGTGTACTCGAAGGCGCCGTAGTCCTGCCGGAACACGAAATGCGGGCTGAGCTCGGCGCGCACGAAGGCGGCCATGTCGTCGAAGGGAACGTGGAAGAGGTCTTCCCGCTCCCAGTCGAGGTGCTTGGTCATCACGTTGACCGCGAGCCCGCGGCGAGCCATCGAGTAGGCGGCCCGGATCAACCGCTTCGCGTAGTCCCACATGTCCACGTAGTCGACGGACCCGCGCGAGTTGAGCAGGCCGTTGGCGATCACGTAGTCGAACTGCGGCAGTGGCCCGTCGGCTTCGAGGATGTCGAGCTCCAGGAACCGGGCCTCGGGAAACCGACTCCGTGCGGCCTCGAGGAACGCCGGCGAGATCTCCACGCCGGTGTAGTCGGCCTCAACCGCGGTCTGGCTCTGGAGGAAGTCGTGGAAGTGGCCGGCCCCGCTACCGAGGTCGACCAACGACACGCGCTCCGCACTCGCGTGTGCGCGGTCCCAAAGGAGCAGGTCGAACATCACCTCGTACCGCCCGGCGAACGCACGGGTCCAACCGACGCCGAGGGGCGTGTCGGGCCCGTGGGCCTCCAGAAACTGCTCGGCGCGAGCTGACAACTCACGCTGGATCTTCTCGGCCATGCGGCGCCTCTCCTCCGCAGAAACCAACGCGGACCATGCTGGCGCGAGTATCTTGCCAGCGATCGAACGGGGCACACCTGCGACTTGGGAAGATGCAGCCCGACGCGACCCCCGGCGTTGCGCCGCCTGCGGCGTTGCATCTGGAGTTCCTCGAGCAGGAGCTGGGGCCGTGCTCACATCTCGCTTCGCCGTTTCTGCCCGCGCTCTCGATCATCGACGTGATGATGTTCAACTCGGTCGACGAGCGGCCCCTCTACGCGGTGGCGGAGCGCGTGGGAGACGCGCGCAAGCGGTCCGATGAAGCGCGTGGCGATCGTCCAGTCCAGCTACATCCCGTGGAAGGGCTACTTCGACCTGATCAACCTCGTCGACGAGTTCATCCTGTACGACGACGTCCAATACACGCGGCAGGACTGGCGGAACCGAAACAGGATCAAGACGCCACGAGGTTCGCAGTGGCTGACGATTCCGGTCAAGGGCCGTTTCGGCCAGAGAATCGACGAGACGCAGATCAGCGACTCGGGTTGGGGCGCGCGGCATTGGAAGTCACTTACGCAGAACTACCGCACAGCCGCTCATTTCGACGACTACAGCGACCACTTCGAGCGGCTCTACCGCGATGTTCAGGATCCGCGGCTGAGCGTCATCAACCGCACGTTTCTCGAGGCGATCTGCTCGAGCCTCGAAATCACTACACGCCTCTCGTGGTCGAGCGACTATGACGCCGAAGGTGCGAAGACAGAACGCCTCATCGGCCTATGCCAGGCAACTGGAGCAACGTCCTACTTGTCCGGCCCGAGCGCCCGCGAATACATCGATGAGGACCTGTTCGAGGACGCCGGGATCGCGCTCGAATACATCGACTACGCCAGGTACGCGGAATACCCGCAGCTGCACGGGCCGTTCGACCACGCGGTTACGGTGCTCGATCTGCTCTTCAACACCGGGCCTGACGCGACTCGGTTCATGAAGAGCTTCGAGGCGGGGCGCGTCGATGTCTGACCCGAAGCGCGTCACTACAGGGGTCGCTGCGCGAGCATGGCCCCGACCACTCGAGGCGTGGACTGGAACTCCGAGCAGTTCCAGGGACTCTCGATCCGCTCTCCGAGTACCGCATTCCGCCGGGTAGACTCCGACTTCGGATGGGTCCTGACGGCCGAAAGGGCTCTGATCAGGAGGGGTTTGTCGCTTCCGGCCGGGGGGCCCCTGCTCGCGGTCGCGAGGCGACCATAGCGCCCGAGGACGAGCACATCCCCTTCAACCGCCCGTACGCGACGGCGCCGAGTACGACGTAGATCCGCCAGGCGATCGCCAACGCGCACGTGTCGGGAACGGCCCGTTCTCGTGCGGTGCACCGAGCGCCTCGAAAACGAGATCGGCTGCGGAGCGCGTGCTCCTGACACACTCCTGCACCGGCGCGCTCGAGATGGCGATGCTCCTGGCCGAGATCGAGCCAGGCGACGAGGTGGTCGTCCCCTCCTTCGCGTTCCCCTCGCATCCCAAACGCGTTCGCGCTGCGAGGCGGCGCCCCGGTCTTCGTGGACGTCCGCGTCGGACACGCTCAACCTCGATGAGCGCCTGGTCGAAGGCGCGATCACCGAACGCACCCGGGCGATCGCCCGGTCGACTACGCCGGTGTCGGCTGCGAGATGGAGTCGTTCGCAGGCGCTCGCCGGGCGCACGGCATGGTCGTGATCGAGGACGCGGCGCAGGGCTACGGCGCGTCGCTATCGCGAGCGGCCGCTCGGAGCCTCGCCGACCTCGCCTGCCTCAGCTTCCACGAGACGAAGAACGTGACGTGCGGAGAGGGCGGGGCGCTCCTCGTCAACCGACCCGAGTGGGTCGAGCGCGCCGAGGTCATTCAGGAGAAGGGGACCAACCGCAGCCAGTTCTTCCGCGGCGAGGTGGACAGGTACACATGGGTCGACCTCGGCTCTTCGTACCTCGCGAGCGACATCGGTGCCGCGTTCCTCTGGGCGCAGCTCGAGCAGGCGAAGGAGATCAGAGCAAGGCGGATCGCGATCTGGGACGCATATCACGAGGCGCTGGAGGCGCTCGAGGAGCAGGGGCTGCTACGGCGTCCGGTTGTCCCGGATCACTGCACGCACAGTGCGCACCTGTACTACGTGCTGCTCGCCGGGGAGCAGCGACCGCGATCGGTTCACCAGCGGTTGGCCGAAGATGGAGTGAACGCAACTTTCCACTACGTCCCGCTCCACTCCTCACCTGCCGGGCTCACTATGGGCGCGTGCACGGGTCGATGGAGGTCACGGACGGCGTGAGCGAGCGTCTGGTGCGGCTCCCGCTCTGGGTCGAGATGGGCGAGGCCCACGTCAGGCGAGTCATCGAGGTCGTGCGAAGGGCGCTCGGAGTCGGCGCCTGACCGTTCGCGCGAGCCGATAGGGCGGACGTCGGCGTGGACGACATCCTCGGAGTCGGTGGCTGCGCGACCGCAATCCGGATGAGTGCGGTCGAGCGTCGGCGAGATCCTAGGGCGTGGGAAGGTCGACTCGGTAGATCTTGACCCATACGCGACGTCGCCTGACGCAGACAGCGCCTGCGAGCTGCAGCCGGGGCCCGTAGCCCGACGCTCGAGGGCCGGCTCTGCGCCCTTGCAACGGGGGTTGACGCAGAGCAGGACGAGCCGCTCGGGCTCGAATAGCCCATTCGTAAGCGGAACATCTCGGTCACCGCTGGCATTTCGGTGTCGGCGAACGTGACGCGTAGTAGTAGAGGGACTGGATCGCGCCGATCCCACTGTCGATCGCTGGCGTCGTACCAGGTGACGGGAACTCGCTCTCGTATCCATTCGCACGCAGATGGCCGATCAGCTTCTGGCCCAGGTCGTACAGTCCGCCGGTGCGGGGGTCAGATGCACCGTAGGAAAGGGTCAACGGCTCGCGTCGACCCCGTAGGAACTGCGAAGAACGCCGCAGCGACGGCCAGGCTCCGATCGCCCGAAGTCGGGGCACACAAACGGAACGGCAAGGAGAAGCGCGACTCCCATCGCGACGAACATCACGATGTACGGCTCGTCGCGTAGCCGAGGCGACGCGGTCGGTGCGGTCGGACCCGTAGATCCAGACGACCGGCGCGAGGACCGCCACCGCGCAAGGGGATCCCAACGAGCATCGACCGCCGAGACAGACTCTCCGCGCCGATCAGAACCCCGCCGCCGCGGTGAGGCAGAGCAGCGTGGGCACGAGAAAGGAGCTGAAGTAGAAGCCGATAGTTGAATAGCCATCCGTCGCCGAGAAACTGCCAGACGGCGAACGCGCATGTAGTCCAGCGAGAGCCAGACAGCAGAGGCGAGCAGCACGCGCCGAGCGGACGATCGTGCTTTCGGGCCGAGGGCGAGGACAACGACGGCGAAAAGCATGACAAGGAGCGGAATCCAGAAGCGAGGGTTCGTAGGGGAGCCATTGATCGACGGGAATCTGGTTGTAGCCGCCCGAGGTCGACTGGACGACGCGTACCTGAGGCATGAAGAACAGGAACTCCTCACCGTGCGACCTGGCGAAGAGGCCGCACGCCACCAGAAGCGCCACTGCCCCGGCAGCGAACGCAGCGACGTCTCGAGCCGAACCGCCTCAACCGCACCGCCCACGTAGGTCCGCGTTCACTGCGAATAGAGAAGCGGGAGCCCCACGAGATAGACGACGTCGATGATGCGGGTCGTGACCATTGCCGCGGCAAACACGCCTCCGAACGCGAAGCTCGCGGGCCGAAGCAGACGGGATGGGTCCGCACGAGCGAGAAGGCGTACGCACCGATCATGTAGGTCAGAACAGCGCCCTCCTGGTAGTCCCAGCGGTGGGCGTTGAAATACATCTGGCTCCCGATCAAGGCGACATAGCCGAGCCCTGCCGCGGCGACGCCGAGCCAGCGCCTACAGAGGACGTAGAACAGCACGCCGCCGCCCAGGAAAAAGAGCGTGTGGAGGACGAGAAACGCCGCGCGCGCGTCGAAGATCGCGTTGAGGAGGTAGCCGGGAACGATCCAAGGAACCCGGGAGATGTAGTACGTCGCGGAAACGACTCGTATATCTGGTCGAAGTTCGTCCAGAGCGCCGTGTACAGCCAGGGATCGATCGTCCCGAAGGGGTTGTAGAGGGGAGCTTTCGTCCAGACGTAGACAGCCGCCGTCAGCGCGGTCAGGCTCGGCGAGGACGGCCACGTCGACTCCGAGTGCCCGAACGCGACTCCTGTCGACGGTGCGCTTCGTGACCCCGGCGCCGTCCTCCACTGCCGCGGCCTCGGCTCTCGTGGACGGCGTCGCCATGTCTGAGGTCGATCGTAGTGCTCCGCTCAGAGGACGTTTGCGCTCTGCGCCATGAGGCCCGTCTATGGCGGCACGTCCTACGGCAGTCTCGCAGCGCTCACCGACGGTCGCGAGGCCGGACGCGTCGGGGTCCGGGTATCCACCACGGGTTAGACGGCTCCCGAGTTGACTCGGTAGATCTTGACCCATACCCGAACTCCGTCCGACGCTAGCAGGGCCACGACTGGAGCCGCGGCCCATATCCGGCGTGCCGCAGCGCCGGCTCAGCGCCCTTGCACTGCGGTCCGGGCAGAGAAGGACAATGCGATGAGGCTGGAACGCTCGCGCCATGCGCGACGCGGAATGTCGTCGTTGATCGTCGGCATGGCGACATCGAGGTGCGTGAAGGCGTAGTAATAGAGCGACTGGATCGACCCGATCCCACTGGCAACGTGCTCGCCGTCGTACCAGGTGCGAGGGAGCTCTTTCTCGTAACCGTTCGCGCGCATGTGCGCGATCAGTTTCTGGCCGACGACGTACAGACCGCCGGTACGCGTGTCGGACGACCCAAAGCCCAGCGTCGTGCACGCTCGAGTCGACGCCGTAAGCCGAGGCGAAGAATCGCTGTCAGCGACAGCTGCCGCGCCGATCGCCCGAAACCGAGGAACGCGAACGAAAGCGGCCAGGACGAGCGCCAATCCCATCACGACGAACATCGCGATGTAGGAATCAGCTCCGTAGCTCGTCGCAACGCAGGTGGCGGAATCGCTTTCGTAGATCCAGGCGACCGGTGTAAGAACGGCGACCGCACACGCGACGCGCGAGAGTCGACCGCCGATAGACAACCTGCCGCGCCGACCAGCACCGCCGCCGCGGCCGCAAGGCAGAAGCAACGTCGGCACGAGAAACGAGCTGAAGTAGTAGCCGATGTTGAACAGCCAGCCGTCACCAAGGAACTGCCAAGCGGCGAAGCAGGCATACATCAGCGTCAGCCATGCGGCACCGATGCCAGCAGGACTCGCCGAGCGAGACGATCGTGCCGCGGGCCGAACGCGAGGACGACGGCGGCGAAGAGTGACGACGAACAGCGGTACCCAGAAGTAGGGTGAAAAGGGTAGCCACGCGTCGACCGGAAGCTGGTTCTAGCTCGCCTTGACCTGACTGCACGACCCGGATCTGCGGCATGAAGAAGAGGAACTCCGCGCCGTGTGCCCTGGCGAAGAGGCCGCAAGCCACCAGAAGCGCCGCGGCCCCGACGGCGAACGTCGTTAGATCCCGAGCAACCTGCTTCAGCCGTTGGGAGCGCGGAAGCTCCGTGCTCACCGCGAGGTAGAGCAGCGGGAGCCCAACGAGATACGCGACGTCGATGATGCGTGTCGTGACCATGGCCGCGGCAAAGGCGCCGCCGAGCGCGAGGCTCGCCGCCCGAAGCAGCGGCGATCGCGTCCGCGACGAGCGAGAACGCGTACGCACCGATCATGTAGGTCAGGACAGCGCCCTCCTGGTAGTCCCAGCGATGCGCGTTGAAGTACATCTGGCTGCCGATCAAGGCGACGTAGCCGATCGCTGCCGCAGCGACCCCGAGCCAGCGCCTGCAAAGGACGTAGAACAGCACGCCGCCGCCGAGGAAGAAGACCGTGTGGAGGACGAGCAACGCGGTGCGCGCGTCGAAGATCCCGTTGAGGAGGTAGCCGGGAACGATCCACGGGAGCCGCGAGATGTAGTACGTCCGCGGAAACGGCGTCGTAGATCTGGTCGAAGTTCGTCCAGAGCGCCGTGTACAGCCAGGGATCGATCGTCCCGAAGGGGTTGTAGAGCGGGGCTTTCGTCCAGACGTAGACCGCCGCCGTCAGCGCGGTCAGGCCGATGAGGACCGCGGCGTCGACTCCGAGCGCACGAACACGGCTCTTCGTCGGCCGTGCGCTCCGTGACACCGGCGCCGTCCTCCACTTCCGCGGCTCGGCTCTCGTGGACGGCGTCGCCATGTCCGAGTGCGATCGTAGTGATCCGCGCAGAGGACGTTTGCGCTCCTGCGTCATGAGGCATACTGGCCCGTCCATGGCGGCTCGGCCTCCGGCAGTCTCGCAGCGCTCACCGACGGCCGCGAGGCAGGACGCGCCGGGGTCAGAAGCCGAGCAGCTGGATCTCTCCATCGTCGTCCCGATGCACGACGAGGAGGGCAACGTCGGAGCGCTGTACGAGGCGCTCACGACTGCGCTCAAGTCGCTCGGGCGAAGCTACGAGATCATCGTCGTGGACGACGGGAGCCGCGACGAGACCTATGCGCGGCTCGCACGCCTCGCGGAGGCCGACAGCGCGCTGAAGCTGATCAAGCTGCGGCGCAACTACGGCCAGACCGCGGCGATGGCGGCGGGCTTCGACCATGCCGTCGGCGACGTCGTGATCTCGATGGACGGCGACCTCCAGAACGACCCCGCCGACATCGCGAGGCTGCTGAGCAAGCTCGACGAGGGGTACGACGTCGTCAGCGGCTGGCGGAAGGACCGGCACGACGGCGTCGTGCGCCGGCTGCCCTCGCGGGTCGCCAACTGGCTGATCGGCCGCGTCACAGGCGTCCGGCTGCACGACTACGGCTGCACGCTCAAGGCGTATCGCGCGGACGTCATCGCCGAGACGCGACTCTACGGCGAGATGCACCGCTTTCTCCCGGCGCTCGCTCACCAAGCGGGTGCGCGAGATCGCGGAGATTCCGGTGCAGCACCACGCGCGCACGTCCGGGCCGGAGCAAGTACGGCCTCGGTCGCACGTTCAAGGTGCTGCTCGACCTCATGACCGTGAAGTTCCTCTCGGTCGGGTCGACGAAGCCGAGCTACGTCTTCGGCGGCAGCGGCGTCATCCTCTGCTTCCTCGGCTCGCTCTTCATCCTCTGGACCGCGTACGAGCGCCTCGTGAACGGCGTCTTCGTCTATCGGCAGCCGTCGCTGCTCGTCGGCGTCTTCCTCTTCACGATCGGGATCAACTTGCTGCTCCTCGGGCTGCTCGCGGAGCTCGTCGTCCGCACGTACCACGAGTCGCAGTCGAAGCCCACGTACTTGGTCCGGGAGCGGCGTAACTTCGAGGAGCAGGCGCCGCTCGCGTAGCGAGCGCCGACCCACGATGTGCGGGATCTGCGGAGTCGTCGGCCGCGAGCCGGTCGATCGGGACGCGCTTCGGCGCATGACCGCCGCTCTTCGCCACCGCGGCCCTGACGACGAGGGCTTCCACGTCGACGAGCGCGGGGACGGTGTGACCGTCGGCCTCGGCTTCCGGCGCCTGTCGATCATCGACCTCGTCTCGGGCAATCAGCCGATCGGCAACGAGGACGGGTCGATCCAGCTCGTCTTCAACGGCGAGATCTACAACTACCCCGAGCTGCGCGCCGAGCTCGAGTCGCGCGGGCACCGCTTCGCGACGAACACGGACACGGAAGTGATCGTCCACCTGTACGAGGAGCGCGGCGCCCACTGCGTCGATCGCCTCAACGGGATGTTCGCGATTGCGCTCTGGGACCAGAAGCGGCGTGAGCTCGTACTCGCGCGCGACCGCTTCGGGAAGAAACCCCTGTACTACGCCGATCTCGGCGGCAGCCTTCTGTTCGGGTCGGAGCTGAAGGCGCTCCTCGAACATCCGCTCTGTCCGCGCGAGCTCGACTTCGACGCACTCTCGCGCTATCTCGCGCTCGAGTACGTGCCAGCGCCCTACTCGATCTTCGCCGGCGTCCGCAAGCTCCCGGGCGGTCACGTCCTGCGCTGGCGCGACGGGGGCATCTCGATCGAGCAGTACTGGGACCTGCGGCTCGACCCGGACTCGCCGCCTCGTTCCGACGACGAGTACATCGAGGAATTCCGCACGCTGCTCCGCGCAGCCGTTCGTCGACGTTTGATGAGCGACGTCCCTCTCGGAGCGTTCCTGAGCGGGGGCATCGACTCGAGCTCGGTCGTCGCGATGATGGTCGACTGCGTTCCGGCGAGCTCCGTGAAGACCTTCTCGATCGGTTTCGCCGAGCGCAGCTTCGACGAGTCCGCCCATGCCCGACGGGTCGCCGCCCACTTCGGCACCGATCACCACGAGGACGTCCTCACGCCCGGGACGATGCTGGAGCTGCTGCCGAATGTCGTGGACTGGCTTGACGAGCCCTTCGGCGACGCGTCGATCCTGCCGACGTACCTGCTCTCGCGGTTCACGCGCCAGCACGTCACGGTGGCTCTCGGCGGGGACGGAGGCGACGAGCTCCTCGCGGGGTACCCGACGTTCCCGGCGGATCGCTTCGCCCGCTTCTACCGCGTGCCGCGACTCCTCCACGGAAACGTGATCGTCCCGCTGGTCGACCGTTTGCCGGTCTCGACCGCCAATTTCAGCTTCGACTTCAAGCTCAAGCGCTTCCTGCGCGCGGCGGCTTCGGGCGAAGACGTACGGCATCCCGTCTGGCTCGGGTCCTTCACCCCCGGTGAGCAGGCAGCGCTTCTCACTTCGCCGCCCGGCGATCCGTTCGCGGAGCAGCGGAGCGTGCTTGCGGCGGGTGGCGAGGACCGGCTCGGAAAGCTCATCTACCTGTACGCGAAGACCTACCTCCAGGACGACATCCTCGTGAAGGTCGACCGAGCGAGCATGGCCTGCTCGCTCGAGGTGCGGGCGCCGTTCCTCGACGTCGTGCTCGTGGAGTTCCTGTCCCGCGTCCCTTCGTCGCTCAAGCTCCGCCGGCTCGACACGAAGCACCTTCTGAAGCGCGCGATGGGCGACGTGCTGCCGCCCGGGATCGCGACCCGTCCGAAGAAGGGGTTCGGCATCCCGGTTGCCGCCTGGTTCAAGGGCGAGCTGCGTGAAGCGCTGCAGGACGAGCTGTCGCCCGATCGGATCCGCCGGCAGGGGCTCTTCGAGCCGGCCGAGGTGCAGCGGCTCGTGTCCGAGCATCTCTCGGGCCGACGAGATCACCGAAAGGCCCTGTGGACGCTGTTCGTCTTCCAGCTCTGGCATCGGCGCTGGCTCGAAGGCCGCACGGCATCGCCTGCCGGCGAGTCCCGTGCGGTGACCGCCTAGCTATCCTCGCCCGACGGATGAAGCGCCGCCTCCTCGAGGATCTCCTGTGCCCGCTTTCGTCCGAACCACTCCAGCTCGCAAGCGACGACGCCGACGGCGAGATCGAGAGCGCCGAGCTCGTGTGTGTCGGATGCGGCCAAAGCTGGAAGGTGCTTCGCGGTGTACCGCGCCTCGTTCCGCCCGATCTCGTGGAGCAGCAGCGACGGACTGCGGCTGCGTTCGGCTTCGAGTGGCAGCACTTCGACGAGATGCACCCGGAGTACGAGGCGCAGTTCCTCGAGTGGCTCCATCCGATCGGCGCGGACTTCTTCCGCGGCAAGCGTGTGCTGGACGCGGGATGCGGCACCGGCAGGCACGCGTACTTCGCCGCGCAGTACGGGGCGAGCGAGGTCGTCGGACTGGACCTGAGCGAGGCCGTGGAGACCGCGCGCCGCGTGCTCTCGCCCTTCGAGAACGCCGAGGTCGTCCAGGGTGATCTCCTCCGGCCGCCGCTGCGCACCGCCGCCGAGGGCGGCGGCTTCGACCTCGTGTACTCGATCGGCGTGCTTCACCATCTCCCCGACCCGTACGAGGGATTCCGCTCGCTGCTGCGGTTCATGCGGCCCGGCGGAACGATCGCCGTCTGGGTGTACGGCTACGAGAACAACGGCTTGGTGCGGAACGTCGTCGAGCCGTTGCGGCGAGTCACGACGAGGATGCCGCCGCCGCTCCTTCGCGGCGTCGCCTGGCCACTCGGTGCGGCGTTCCACGGGGCCGCGAAGGGCGTCTACGGGCCGCTGGACGGGACCGCAATCGGCAGAGCACTACCGCTCAACGAGTACATGGCAAGCGTCGCGGACTTCAGCTTCCGCCAGAACTACTCGATCGTCTTCGACCAGCTCGTCGCGCCGACGGCGGCGTACATCAAGGGTCCCGAGCTTCGGAGCTGGTTCGCCGAGAACGGTCTCGAGGACGTCGTGATCTCGCATCGGCACGGCAACTCGTGGCGTGGCCACGGCCGCGTGCCGGCCTGATGGCGGTAAACGCAGACATGACGGGGCTGCTCGAGCTCCTGGTGTGCCCTGTGTGTCGCGGCCGACTCGCGGACGAGGCCGTGCGGCTGCGGTGCACAGAGTGCGGTCGCGACTACGCGCTCGAGCAAGGCGTGCCGGTCCTGGACGACAGCAGCGGCTCTCCGGGCGGGCCGTCGTTCCTTGGGCGCTCTGCAGTACTCAGTGCTCGGCAACCCGCGCGTCTACGAGCTCCACCAGCACTACGGTGGAGGCCGCCCGATCGCGGCACAGGTCAAGAAACACTTCGAGGGCATCGACGGCGCAACCCTCCTCGACATCGGGGCGGGAACGGGAATGGTCGGTGGCCTGATTCCGTCCGAGACGCGGTACATCTGGTTCGACAACGACAGACTGAAGCTACGGGGGCTGCTCTCGAAGGGGATCGACTGCCTGGCGGTGCTGGGAGACGCTGCGCGGCTTCCCTTCGCCTCCGACTCGGCGGACTGGTCCGTGATGGTCGAGGTCTCGCATCACCTGCCGGACGGAGCGCTCCAGGCCTGCCTCGAAGAGGCCGCGCGAGTGACGCGCGAACGATTCGTCTTCGTCGACGCCCTACGCGGGTCGAGGTGCGCAGCAAGTTCCTGTGGCAGCTCGACCTCGGCCGCTTCCCCCGCAGCGAGGAGGAGCTCATCCGGGCGCTCGAGACGAGCTTCGCGCTTGAGAAGGTCGAGCGCTTCCGCGTCAACCACGACCACTCTGTGCGTCTGCGCCCCGCGACGGGAGCAATGACCGGGCGACGTCCTCGAGTGTCCGGTCTGCGGTTCGCCACGCCGGCAGGAGCACCGGTTCGACGACGTCATCCTCCACCGGTGCCCTAGCTGCGACCACTGTTTTACCGACGTCGAGTCGCTGGAGTACCTCGGTGAGTACGACGAGGCGTGGGAGGCTCTTCACGAGAACTGGTTCGCGAACCCGAACGTGTCGCTCTTTTCGTTCCTGGCCGAGACGATCGCGGGGCACAAGCCGGATGCGGCGGTCATCGACATCGGAGCGGGGCGAGGCGAGTTCCTCGCGTATCTCCGCGAGCACAATCCCAGGCTCTCGCTGACAGGGATGGACGTCTCGCTCCAGCCCGAGATCGAAGGCGTCGAGGTCATGCGGGCAGACGTCAACTCCTTCGACTTCGGCGATCGTCGATGGGACGTCGCGGTCAGCCTCGCGACCATCGAGCACCTGGCTGACGTCCGGACCTTCGCGGCGCGTCTCCGTTCGATCCTCGTGCCAGGTGGGCTTGCCGATCGTGACGACGAACAACGAGCGAAGCATCCCGTACGACGTCGCGAAGTCTTTAGGCGCATCGGGTACGAAGTCCCGTTCGAGCGCCTGTACGACCGGCACCACCTCAATCACTTCAACACGATCCCTCAAGACGCTGATGGAGCGCAGCGGCTTCCGCGTACTCCGCCTGCACAGGCACAACATCCCGCTGGCGGCAGTCGACATGCCGAGACAGTCCACCATTCTCAAGCTCGGCGTGTGGGGCACGTTCGCCGTCGGCCGGCTGACAGGGCGAACCTTCTTCCAAACGCTTGTCCTCGAGACGCGCCCGAACAGCTAGCTCGTCTTCGCACGCTCCTCGAGAGCGGCGACCCACTCGGAGAGCTCGCGCACCTCGCGCTCAAGCGCAGGCGCAGTTCCGCCTCCCGCCGCGCCGCGTTACTCAGGCGTCCGCGGCCGCCCTGTTGCCGCCCGTCGCCCGGCGATGCTAGCCGTAGACTGGCGTCCCTTGAGCCTCTACACAGACGTCTTCCGGCACGGGGAGCTCTTCGGCAGCCTCTTCCGCCGCG
>CAVWSM010000017.1:0-13037 GCA_963757805.1 uncultured Actinomycetota bacterium
CCACTAGCCGGAGTTGTCAGATTGTCAGAGTCGAGCCCGGCGCCCTGACCTGCGGCGATGGTGCTCGTGTGTGCTCTGACAATCTGACAACTCGCAGCTGATCTCCTTAGTCCTCGCCGAACGCCTGGAACTCCGCGACGCGCACGTTGCCGGCCTGTGCGCTGGCCGTCGCGCAGTCGGTGTTGGCCCTCGGGTCGGCATCCTGCTCACCCGCGAAGTCCGGGCCACCCGTGCACTGGTTGGTCAGCACCTCCAACCGCAGGTGCGTTGCCCTGGTGTCGGCGGATGTCGAACGACTTGATCGCCAACTCCGGTGCCCGCGGCCGCGGCGCGACCGACGGGAACGCGTCGGCCGTGCTCGTGAAGACCGACCGGAAGTCGGCCGCGTCGGTGCAGTCGACCGGGCCGATGCTCGCAGGCGAGGACGCGGAACTGCCGCAGCGCGGAGAACCGGCTCTGCGATGCCGGGTCGGGTCAGCCGGTCCGATCGGCGGGCGCAGCAGGGCGCTGACCTGGACGCGATTCGACCTCCTGACGACCGCCGCGAGATCGACCGTGACCTGCTTGCCGGCGACCGGGCTGCCCAGCGACGCCCAGTTGGTGGCCTCGTCGTCGTCGATGAGCGGCGTCGAGCCAGGTTGACCGTCGCCGGTCGCCGTCGCGCCGGAGGCGCTCGACGCGACGTTGCCGCGCGAGCTCCACGTCGAGGTCGACGACGTCGCCGGCCCGGACTCGACTTCTCGACGCCGGGCGTGGCCGTGGCCCGGGGCGCGCACGAGGAAGTCGTACGTGCCGGGCACCAGGCTCACCTTGTCGCGCAGCGTCGTCGCCGCGTCGGTGTCGGCGACGGGCACGGCCCGCGCCTGGTAGTCGCCCACGAACAGCTGTGCGCCCGGCACGCGCTGCCACCCTGCCTCGTCGACCGGGGGCGAACACGACCGTCACCTCGGTGGCGAACGGCGAGGTGAACTCGGGACCGGGTTAGCGTCCATGTGGCCGTTGCTCGATGCTCCCTCACCGAGCCCGCGCTTGGCGAAGGCGTTCCAGAGCAGGTCCTGGTTGGCACCGCCGAACCGGATCCGGTCGGCGGCGAGCAGCGCGTCTCGCGCGTCGACCATGCTCAGCTGGCTCACGGCCATGAGCAGGAACGAGTCGAAGACCAGCTGCACCCAGCGCCGGTTGCCCGGGCACTCGGTCACCGGCGTCTCGCCGTTGGCGCAGGACTTCTGCAGCGCGGGGGTGCCCGTCGCCGTACCGGTCCATCATCGCCGACCGGATGTCGAAGTTGCCGCGCTCCAGAGCTCGCCGGAGGCGTGGACCTGCAGCCCGACGAAGTCGTAGTCGACGCTGCTGTAGTTGAGCGGGCTGTCGCTCATGTTGTAGTTGCGGATGCCGGCGCACCGGGTCGCACGTGACGTACGTGCCCGATGGTGAACGCGCTGCTGCCGCTCGGGCGCGTAGCCGTGCTCGAAGAGGTACTCCACCGCCATGAGGTCCGACCAGCTCTCGCTCATGCCCTGCGGCGAGTTCAGCCCAGCAGTCGGGCCGGCGATCATGCGGTTGGTGATGGCGTGGGTGTACTCGTGGCCGATCACCGACATGTCGAAGTCGCCGTCGACGCACGGGGCGTAGAACGACCCGGCGATCGGCTGCCACAGGTACATGTTGGTGATCGGCGCGACGCCGTCCGGCCGGAGTGATCTGGTTGGCGTTGTCCCGGGCCGGGAACCCTGGCGGGCCACCGCTGATCCCGCCGGCCTGGGCGTTGCCCTGCTCGGGGTCGTTGCTGCTGCCGCCGCGCCTGAAGTTGTCGCTCCTGCATGTTCCAGGCGACTCGGTGAAGCCGAGGTGGTAGGACCAGTCGTGCATCCGGTTGTGCATCGCGAACAGGTTGGCGCGTGCGGCGTCGATGTCGTTGCGCGCCGTCGAGGTCGAACGTGGTGTCCGGGTTGCACGACTCCTCGAACCACTGGTTCGTCCACGGGTAGACGTAGTCGCGGTCCGGCTGCGGCCGTCGCCGTCTCCGTGCCGACGTTGAAGGCGTCGTTGCTGAACCAGTTGTGCACCGCGAACGAGTTGTTGCCCGCGCGTGGTGTTGGTCGACTGCCGGTCGCCGGGTCGACGTCCCAGGCAAGCGGTGACGCGGACGTCCCGACGACCTCGTCACAGCCGCGGTCCGGCTGCGAAGCACCAGCGACCCGGGTGTCCCGTCGACGAGTAGTCGGTGCGGCGGGGCGTTGGGGAACACCTCCCACTCCGGGTTGTCCAGCTCGTGGTCGACGAGGTTCTCGCGGACCAGGATGCTGCCGTCGCGAGCGTCCACGAACGTGGTGTAGCCGACCGGAATCGGCGCCGTTGCGCGATGAGCACGACCTGGTAGGCCGCCGCGTGGACCCCGGGCAGTCGGGACAGCGACGAGCTCGGTGCCGCGGATCTCCGCGTCGACGCCACCAGCGTCGGCCAGTGCGACCTGGACAGCCTCGTCCGCGGTGCAGCGTTGCCGGCTCTGGCGGAGCTGCGTCCGGTGCCAGCGACGAGCTCACGTGCCATACCTCACCGCCGCGTACGCCGACGGCGAGCAGCCCGTCGTAGCCCGCGACGAGGTCGCCGAAGCGCTGCCTGAACAGCACGGCCGCCCCTTCGCCGATGGGGTTGACGGCCACCACCTCGAGGGCGGCTGGCACCTCGCTCGGTCAGCCCGAGGGCTTCCGGTTGCCGGCGACGTAGGCCGTCGCCGCGGCCACCGGATCGGCCGGCAGTCCGGACGCCAGCGGGCGCCGTCGCGATGGACTGCGGGCGTGCCGAGGTCGTTCAGCGGGCCGCACGCGCCGCTGCGGTGCGCGCCAGCGCTGCGGTCTGTCGGGCGACGCCCTGCCGGTTGTCCATGCACCTTCTCGGCCTGGTGGTCGCCTTGCGGCGCCGGCCGCGGCTTGCACCGGGTCGCCGGGCGGCGGCAATGCCGCCCGGGCCGGCCGCGAGGGTGAGCGACGCGACGGTCATCGCGGCCACCCACGCGAACGCACGGGATGGTGTGCGCATGGTCCCCTCACCTCCTCGGCGGCCTCCGATGGCCGCCGTACGGAACCCGCGCGCGCACTACCCACGAAATCGCTTTCTTAATCCTCGGACTTTTGACCTGTCCCCGCCCGACCGCCCTAGGCTGTTCAATGCCGCTGTACGATGACGACGACCGGGGAGGTTGTTCTTGGCTCACGCGTTTCCGCCGGTCGGCGATCGGATCCGGGAAGAGCGGCTTCGGCGGGGGCTGTCGGTGCGGGGCCTGGCCCGTGATCTCGGCGTCTCGGCCAGTCTCATCTCGCAGATCGAAACCGGCCGCAGCCGGCCGTCGGTGAGCACGCTCTACGCGATCACCAAGGCGCTCGGCATCTCGCTCGAGGATGTCTTCGACGCGCCGGACGCGGACCAGCCCGCTGCAGTCGTCGCGCCGGTCGTGGGTCGCCTACCGACGGTCGCACACGCGCTCGCCGCATCGGCGGCAGCGGCAGCCGCGGGCGTCGACGTCGACGCGGGCGGGCAGATCGGCCCACTCGTGCGCCCGGACGAGCGGGAGGTCCTGGAGCTTGACTCCGGCGTCACCTGGGAACGGCTCGGCCGGGTCCGCGGCGTCCACGTCGACTTCATCCTGGCCACCTATGCGCCCGGCGGGACATCATCGAGCACCGGTCAGCTGATGCGACATCAGGGCGTCGAGTACGGCTACATCATCTCCGGCGCGCTGACACTGACTCTCGGCTTCGACGCGTACGAGCTGGGCGCCGGCGACGCGGTGTCGTTCCCTTCGACCACACCGCACAGCTACCGCAACGACGGTGTTGTCCCGGCCGTCGGTGTGTGGTGCGTGTTCGACCCGGCCGCTTGATCGACTAGAGACCCAGGACGCTGCGCCGTACCTCCGCGTTGCTGCGCAGCTGGCTCGATGGACCGGAAGTGACGACCCGCCCTTCGCCCAGCAGGTAACCGCGGCCGGCGATCTCCAGCGCGCGCTCCACGTCCTGCTCGACGAGCAGCACGCCGACCCCGCGCGTGTTGATCGACTCGATCACGTCGAACACCTCGTCGACCAGCACTGGCGCCAGACCGAGTGACGGCTCGTCCAGCAGCAGCAGCCGTGGCCGGGACATGAGCGCACGCCCGATCGCGAGCATCTGCTGTTCACCGCCGGACAGGCTGCCGGCAAGCTGCGCGGACCGTTCGCTTAGCCGCGGGAACAGGTCGTACACCTCAGTGAGGGTCTCCCGATAGGCGGACCGCGCGGATCGGCGGTAGGCACCGAGGCACAGGTTGTCGTAGACCGACATGTGCGCAAACACCCGGCGACCCTCGGGCACGATCGCGATGCCCAGCCCGCACACCGCGTGCGCCGGCTTGGCCGTCACGTCGACATCGTCTAACCGGATGCGGCCGTGCCGCGAGCGATGCAGCCCGGCGATGGTGTGCACGAGCGTCGACTTGCCGGCACCGTTGGGACCGACGATCGCCACGGTCTCGGCTTCGGCGATGTCCAGGTCGACGCCCCACAACGCCTGCGCCTGCCCGTAGAACGCGTCAAGCCCACGCACCTCAAGCATGTGCCTGCCTCCCGAGGTAGGCACGGACGACGGCGGGGTCACGCATCACCGTCTGCGGATCGCCGTCGGCCAGGACGCTCCCCCGGTCGAGCACGACGACGCGAGTCGCGAGCTGGTTCACCACGCGCAGCAGATGCTCGACGATCACGATCGTGATCCCCGACGCGTGGATGCGCCGCACGACGGCGACCGCGTTGTCGATCTCCGCCGGGTTGAGTCCGGCGAGCGCCTCGTCGAGCAGCAGCAGCTTGCGGGTTCGAGGCGATCGCGCGTGCCATCTCCAGCAGCTGGCGCTCGTGCAGGTTGATCTCGGCCGGGTGCGCGTCGGCGCGTCGGGCGAGACCGACGAACTCGAGATGGCTGTAGGCCGCTTCGCGGGCCTCGCCGAGCCGTCGCGGGTGACGACCGAACATGAGCGACATCGCCACGTTGTCTCGTACGGTCATGGACTCGAACGGACGTGGCGTCTGGTAGGTACGGGCGACGCCTGCGTGGGCGAGCCGGTGCTGGGCCAGGTGACGGATGTCCTGCCCGTCGATGCGGATCACGCCGCCCGTCGGCGCCAGCGTGCCCGCCAGCAGGTTCACGAGCGTCGTCTTCCCGGAGCCGTTGGGCCCGACCAAGCCGACGATCTCCCCGGCATGGATGTCGAGCGTGATGTCCCGGAGCGCCCGCACGCCGCCGAAGTTCTTGGACACCGCTCGGCACTCCACGAGCGCCGCGGCCTCGGCAGGCGCCTCGGGCACGGGCTCCACCGCGGCGGAAGCGACTGGGCTGAACGCGGCAGGCGCCGCTGCGCCCTCGAGCGGCAAGGGCGCGCTCCGGACACGGGCACCTGGCCACAGCGCCACGACGGCAGCGGCGGCCATGCCGGCACCGACCCAGGCGATCTCCTCGCCGCCGAGATCGAAGACGGCCGCCGCAAGGGTGACGACGACGAACGCGGTCAGCGACAGCCACGGCCGCGCACGCAGCCGCGGCTGCAGTCCCTCCGGTGCCGCGACCACGAGGACGACGAGCACGGAGCCGAGGATCACCAGGCGCCAACCCTCGAGTCCGGAGGTGGCCAGCCGGTCCTGCAAGGTCACGATCAGAGCCGCGCCGATCACCGGACCGAGCCAGTGCGCACGTCCACCGAGGACGCACATCACGATCACGAACAACGGGATGGTGAGGCCGAAGACACCCTCGACGGTCACGAACCCGATCTGCAGTGCGAACGCGGCACCGGACGCACCGCCGATGGCCCCCGTCGCGACGAGCGCCAGCATCTTGGCCCGGAACGTCGGAACGCCCACGCCTTCCGCGACGTCCTCGGCGTCGCGGATGGCGGCCAGCGCCCAGCCGAGCCGGCTGTGCTGGATGACGAGTGCGACCACCACCGCGACGATCGCCACCGCGAGGTTGAGCAGGTAGAGAAAGTCCTGGAAGCGGCCGATCGACTCCGGATACTCCGGGATGGGCACGATGACACCCTGGCCGCCGTCGATCGACTCGTTGAGCCGGGCGAGCGACGCCAGAATGAACGGCACTGCCAGCGTCAGGAGGGCGAAGATCTCGCCGCGAAACGACCGCAGGCGGAACGCCAGCCCGCCGACGAGAGCGGCCAGAACCGCCGACAGGCCTGCGGCCACCGCCATGGCCACGAAGAAGTTGCCGTCGTTGCGACCGACCATGACCGCGACGGTGTAGGCACCGAGCCCGACGAAGGCACCCTGACCGAAACTGAAGTAGCCGCTGTAGCCGGACAGTATGTTCCAGCTCGTGGCCTGGGCGGTCCAGAAGAAGAACGTGGAGAGCAGCACGATGTAGAACGCCGAGAGCCGGATGTCGTCCTGAACGAACGGCAGGAGCACTAACGCGCCCACGACGACGACGAAGGCGCCAACCAACGGACTCCGCATCAGTGGGCTCCCCGGGTGGCAAGCAGTCCCTGTGGCCGGAACAACAACGCGACGATGATTGCCGAGAACAGCACGAGTGGCGCGGCGGCCGGCGACCAGGTGACCGAGACGACAGCGGTCAGGCAACCCACCAGGACGCCGGCGAGCAACGTCCCGACGACGTTGCCGATGCCACCCAGGATGACCACGGCGAACACGATGCCGAACCACTCGAACGGCGTCGAAGGAGTCAGCGAGTTGCTGAGCGCGAAGAGCATGCCAGCAATGGCCGCCGTAGCGCCGACGAAACCGCCGAGCAGCACGCCCAGTCGTCGGTGGTCGATGCCGAAGGCGGCTGCCACCGTACGGTCCTCGGCAAAGGCACGCAACGCTCGGCCGACGAACGTGCGGCGAAGCACGACGTCCGCGGTGACGACGAGCAGCACTGCACTCACGAAGGCAAGCAACGAGGGCAGCGGGAACACGAAGCGGCCGATCGACACCGACTCCGACGAGTACGGGTTCACATCGTCGGTCATCCGCCGGAAGTCGGCGCTCCAGACGTTGCTCACCGTCTGGATCGCGATGACGAGCACACCGAAGCTCACGAGCAGCGAGCCGAGCTCGTCGATGCGCGACACCTCGTACGCCCACTGCAGCAGCGCACCGACAACGAACAGGAGTGGGATCGTGACGCCGAGCGTCAGCAAGGGATCGAGCCCCCACGACGTCGCCAGCTCGTAGGTGAGATAGGCACCGAGCAGGATCAGCGCGAAGTGCGCGAGGTTGATGAGCTTCAGCATTCCCCAGGTCAGGGACAGCCCGATGGCCATGACGGCGTACAGCCCGCCGACGAGCACCCCTGACAGCGCCGCCTGAGCAGTGACCATCCGACTCCCCTCGTGCCCGATCGTAGGACTGCGCTGTGGTGCGGCGGCACCACAGCGCAGTAGTGGCTAAGGTCAGCCGACCGGCGGCTGGAGCTGCGAAGTCGCGCGGTCGGCTGGCCAGACCATGACCCAGGTGCCGCCCTGGATCTGCTTGATTCCTTCCGTGCTCGGCCAGAAGTTGTTGTCGTCTGCGTCGAACGTCAACTCACCGCTGAACGTGGTGTCGGCACCGTCCTCGTGCAGCGCGTCGCAGATCTCCTGGTGGTCGAGGCTGCCCGCGGCCTCGACACCTTGCGTGAGGATCTCCCACGCGTTCCACGACGCGGCAGCCTGCGTCTCGAATGCGGTGTACGGCAGACCGGCGGCCTCCGCGCGCGTCGTGAACTCTTCGGTGATCGCCGCGGCCTCCTCGCCGTAGTCGTCCGCGGTCGAGTCGCTGGCTTCGAAGATCGAGACGGACAGCAGGCCGTCAGACGCTTCGCCGAGCCCGAGCGGCGGCCCGGGGGCAGGGAACAGGCTGAACATCATCGGCGGCTGGTAGCCGAGCTGGCCCATGGCCTGGAGCAGGTTCACCGGGTCGACGCCGAGCCCGTTGTTGATGACGAGATCGGGGTTGGCGTCCCGAATCTGCGTCGCGATCGGCACCCAGTCGGAGGTGTTGGGTGGGTACCTGACCTCGGCGACCACATCGAGGCCACGGTCCTGAGCGATCGAGACCATGCCGGGGTCGCTGTCGTCGTCCGGCGACCCGTACCCGATGAAGTCCGTCGAGCCGTTCTGGTTGGTCACGATCGCCACCGACTGGGGCGGCGTAGGCAGGCTCTCCATGGCGTCGAACAGCTGCTCGGGCACGAACACGTTGGGCTCGGTGCCGATCGACCAGCCGGGGAACTGGCATTCGTACGTGAGCAGCGGGGCAATCACGGCAGTGTGCTGGGGGATGACATAGCCGTGCCGTTCCGCGACGGCCACAGCGGGCAGGATGTTAGGTGTCGCGTACGGGCCCATGATGAGGTCGACCTGGTCCTGGCTGATGAGCCGCTCGTAGAGCTGTGTCACCTGGGCGCCGTCGGACTCGTCGTCGAGCACCGTCCACTCGACCGGCCGCCCGAGCAGCCCGCCGTTCTCGTTGAGCTGATCGACGAACTGCTCACCAGCGATCTGGTGGATGGCGCCCGTCGCCGCGAAGGCACCCGTGAGCGAGAGCGTGGAGCCGACCACGATGGGTTCGCCGGTCGGGGATCCCCCGGCGGGCGACTCCTCGGCCGAGCCACCGTCGCCGTCGTCGTCGTCCGCGCAGGCGGTGATGACCATGGCGAGTGCCGCCGCCATCGACACACTCGCGAGTGAACGTCTCTTCACGGTGCCACCTTCCTGTCTCCTTCGTTGTGTGGTCAGCGGACGTTGAGCACACCGGCGTCATGCACGACCTCGCCGCCCACCACCGTGAGCACCGACCGAATCTGCTTGACCTCCTCGTCCGGGACCCGGAAGTAGTCCCGGTCGAGCACCACGAGGTCGGCGAGCTTGCCCTTCTCGATCGAGCCGAGCCTGTCCTCCATGCGCAGGAACCAGCTGTTGCCCAGGGTGAACAGCCGCAGCGCCTCCAACCGGCTGAGCTGCTGCCCGGCGTTGACCTGGACGCCGAACGAGTTGACGCCCGGTCGTTGCGTAGTAGATGTGCGGCCACGGGTTGAGCGGGGCGATGTGGACGCCGTCGCCGTGCAGGCCGACCTGGATCCCGTGGTCCACGATCGTGCGGAACGGCGCACCCACACCGGAGTCGCTCGGTCCGGACGTGACCCACCGGTAACCCGCCATCTGAACACCGCAGCCGAGTGCCTGCAGGCGGGTGAGCAAGTCCGCCGTCACGAACGGCACGTGGTGGACCATCCAGCGCAGATCCGTGATGCCGAACTCGGTGTTGACCGCCTCGTAGGCGTTGACGACCTGCTCCAGCCCGGCGAGGTTCTGCACGCTGTTCTCGTTGCGCCAGCGAGCCTGCGCGACCAGCCGCTGCGCCTCGAACCAGACGGCGCCAGCCCCAAGCGGGGCTGCCCATTCACCGATCGAGCCTGTCATGAACATGTCGTCGCCGAAGAACTGGAACTGGTTGCGCAGACGCTCCTTCAGCTCGGGGAGCGCCGGGTCGGCCTGGTTGTGCAGGAAGTTGGTCTGCAGCCGGATTGTCGTAAGTCCTTCGCGGTGCAACGCCAGCAGGGCGTCGTACATCCGGTAATGGTCGAGGTTGGACAGCACCTGCGTTGGCGAGAGCGGACCCGGAGTCGGGAAGAGCACCTGATCGAGATGCGACGTCAGGCCTACGCTCGTCGAGTACGCCATCATGTCGAGCGCGCTGCGGCGCTTGTCGTCGAACGTCTGCATCGTGCGCAACAGGTAGAGCGCAGAGTTGGACGGCCCGCCGACGAATCCCCCCTCGGCGATGAACCCATCGGCGCCGGCGTTCACCGGGACGTAGGCGGGGTGCGGCAACGGCCCCGCGTCGGCGGCGTCGAAGAACGCCTTGCCGAGGCTGTTGGTGGCGCACGGCCCGGTGAATCTCGTGTACAGCAGTACGGGCCGGTCGGGGACGGCCTCGTCGAGCTCGGCGAGCGTCGGCATCCGGTGCTCGGCCCACTGGTTGGTGTGGAAGCCACCCATCGACGTGATCCACTGCCCGTCCGGCACCGCTGGTCGCCTGGCCGCCAATGCCGCCTGGACCTCGGCGATGGACGTCGTGTTCTCGAGGATCGTGTGGTAACCGGGCCGGTTGGCCAGGCTCACCGAGTGGATGTGGCCTTCGACCAGGCCAGGCACGACGGTGCGGCCGCGGAGGTTCACGACGTGTGCCCGCTCGGTGTCCACTCGGCGGCCCACGTCGACGAACACGCCGTCCTCGATGAGCACGGCTGACACGACCCGGTCTCGGCGGTCGAGCGTGTGGATCCTGCCGTTGACGAGCGCCAGGCGCTCAGTCGTACGGTGGCCGCCGCCGCGCGAATCGGATGCAGCCGCCGGCGAAACGGCGGCGCCGCCGACCGCTGCGGCCGTCCCGGCTGCAGCAGTTGCCTTGAGGACATCACGACGAGAGAGGTCGCTCATGGCGCACCTACCTGCGGCTCTCGTGGACTATGCTGCCCGCCGACCACCGTGAGGTCCGACCTGATCTCCTTGAGCTCCTCGTCGGAGACACCGGAAGTAGTCCTTGTTGAGCACGACGAGGTCGCCGAGCTTTCCTTCCTCGATCGATCCGAGCTGGTCCTCCTCGCGAAGGAACCAGCCGTTCCTGCTCGTGTAGAGCTCCAGCACCTCCTGGCGGCTGATCTGCTGTCCATCGTTGATGAGGACGCCGCGCGCGTTGAGACCGGTGGTCGCGTAGTACATGTGCAGCCACGGATTCATCGGTGCGATCTGCATGCCGTCGGAGCTCATGCCCGCGTTGATGCCGTTGTCGACGATCATCCGGAAGGGCGGGCCGTTGTTCGTGGGCGACCCGGCAAGGTAGCGCCATCCGGTGAGTGACAGGCCGCCGCCGAGCGCCTTGAGGCGGTTGACGTAGTCCTCGGTGATGAACGGGACGTGCGCGATGACCCATCGAAGGTCACCGATGCCGAACTCGGCGTTAGCCGTCTCGAAGGCCTGGATCTCCTCCTGGAAGTCAGTCCTGCTCAGCGAGTGGACCTCGGCCCGCCAACGCGCCTGCGCGACGCGGCGGGCGGCATCCACGAACGGGGTCGTCGGGCCGGTGCCCTGTGCGATGAACTCGCCGATCCCGCCGGTCCGCAGCATGTCGTCGCCGAAGAACTGGAACTGGTTCTTGAGGCGCTCGACCAGCCCTGGCGTAGCCGGGTCGGACTCCATGTGCAGGAAGTTGATGCGCACGCGCGCTTTGAGGTTGCCGTCGTCATGCACGGCCAGGAACGGCAGGTGCATCGTGTAGTTGTCCTCATGCGCGGCACCATCCGATGCCGTATTTGTCGCTTGGAACGCACCTTGGTCGAGGTGCGTGGTCACGCCGAGACTGAGCCCATAAGCAATGGCGTCGATGGTGCCGCGCTTGCGTTGCTCGAAGTCGAGCAGCGTCTGGCGCAGCGCGAGCGTGGCTTGGCCGGTTGGCGACGCACCGAATCCAGCTTCGATCGAGCCGTCCGGCCCCACTGGGATGCCGCGGCTCTCGAAGAACGCCTTGCCAAGGCTGTTGGTCGTCGAGGGCCCGCTGAAGCTCTCCGAGATGTAGGCCGGGTTTCGCGGGACGGCGGCGTCGAGCTCGGCCAGCGTGGGCAGGCGCGGCGGCTGGTCTGGCGGGACGAGGTGGTTGCGGTGGAAGCCACCGATCGTGGTGATCCACGCGTCACGCGGGATGTCACGCGCGCGGCGGGCATAGGTCTGCTGGACGTCTTCGATGGAGTACGCGTTCTCCAGCGGCGTGTGGAAACCGGGCCGGTTGCCCATGAGGACGATGTGGTTGTGGTCGTCGATGATGCCGGGGACCACGGTGCGGCCGCGCAGGTTCACGACCTTGCCGCTCGATCGCACGCCCCTGCCGATCTCGACGAACCGGCCGTCCTCGATCGCGACCTTGTCGACGACCCTGTTGTGGCCGTCCATCGTGTGGATCTTGCCGTTGACGAGGACGAGCCGCTCACTCCGATCGCGGCGCCCGCCCTCGTCGTCGTCAGCGGCGGCGGCCGCCCCGGCGGTCAGCCCGCCGGCGGTGGTCGCGACCCCAGCTGCGGCCCCAGCGCGGAGCAGATCGCGTCGGGACAGGCCCCCTGATCGTCGCTCTTCGGCCATGGCAGGCACCCCTCGGTTCTGCGGAGGAATGGGATGCAGCTCTGGCCAGGGAGCGTATGCTCCTTGTTCACACGGTGCAACACTGGCGTGAACTTGCGACGAATTTGTTAGGCCTGACTACCCACGTTCAAGCACGAACCACACGCCGACCGCCGGAACATCACGGTCGTTGCGGAAGCGGTGGGGCGTGGTCGAGTCGAAGCAGACGGAGTCGCCGGCGGTCAGCCGGTGCTCCTCGAAGCCGAGCGTGAGGACCAGCTCGCCACTGACGAGGTAGCCGTACTCGGTGCCGTCGTGCCGCATGAGCTCACCGCTGCTCGACGACGTGCCGCCCGGCTCGTAGGTAATGAGCAGGAAGTCGATGTGTGCGCCAGGCAGCTGTCCGAGGCGTTCCCAGGTCACGCCGGAGTCCAACGTGAGCCTCTCCCGACGCTCGGGTTCGACGAGCGGGCCGACGGAGCGCGTGCGGTCCCGCCCCACGAGCCGCATCCGACCGTCGTCGCCGACCGCATCGCGTTCCGGTGGCGACTCGGCCATGAACAGCTCTTCGACGGGCAGGCCGAGGGCGGACGTGATGGCGTACAAGGTGCTCACCGAGGGATGGCTCTTCTCGGTTTCGATCTGGGAGATCAGGCTCGCGGAGACGCCGATGTCACGCGCCAGGCCGCGGACGGTGACACCCCGACGCAGCCGCTCCGATCGGATCCGTGCGCCAAGTGCCGGCACGGCTGCCCCCATCGGCTCGGACATGCGGCGCCTCCCTTGAACACTAGCCACCTACGTTCACCGGCGGTAACTTTCATTGAACAGCAACACCAGGGGGCTCCGCCCCCTGGAACCCCCGAGAACCACTCAAGCAACACAGGCACAGGGGAAGACAA
>CAVWSM010000018.1:0-7082 GCA_963757805.1 uncultured Actinomycetota bacterium
CTGATGGGCTTGGGACCGATCCCCAAAGACAGCGCGCGATTGCCCAGCGGGTCCATCGTCATTAGCGGTATTTCCAGCACAGCGGAACTTGAAGTAGATGGCGTGATCACACCACCGTGCCACGTGCCGACCCTTGTCGCGACATTCGCGCTTCACTCCGCGCGGCACGCCGTCAACGGCGCCTAGGCCCGCACGGGCCTGGCTGACGAGCGGGCGGAGCGACTGGGCGCAGGATGTTGAGCCCCTCTGCGGGTCGGTCGGGTGGTGTGCAATGACTAATGCCTGGGCGGCACGCTCCCGGCTTCCTTGGGCGAGTCCTGCTCTCCTGCGAGCGTGTGACGCACCTTCCACACTGCTCTACACGCCGATGCGCACCGACCAGGCTGCACGCGACATCCGCAAGGAAGAAACCGAGTACATCTCCGATGCCTCCCAACGCCAGCGGATGGGGCAGATCGAGGACGCGCAGCAGAGCGCCGAGTACAACGACGTTCTCCAGCAAGAAGCCGGCCTCACCGCGGGACACCGCATCCTGCGCACCACCCGGACTCATTGCCGTCAGCGCCCAAGACCCCGATGAACTGGAACGCGCTGTCGCCGACATTGAGCAAGCAGCCATCCTGGCATCGTGTGAGACGCGTCGGCTCTGGGGCCAGCGGGCCCAGGCGTTCTCCGCCACCGCCCTCCCACTTTGTCGATTAGCCTGACAAGAGTCAGCCACTCTCGTCGGGCGTCGGGCCGTAGCTTCCATTTGAGTGGACGAATCGAATCTGCCCTGCGGGCTTGACCCTGACGCTGCGTCAACCCTCCATGCTGGCTGTCATGAGCATCCCTCCAACAACCAATCAGGTCCAGGGGCCTGCGATCCACGTGCAGGGCCTGGAGAAGTCGTACAAGGAGCTGCGCGTGCTGCGCGGCGTGGACTTCGACGTGGCGCGGGGCAGCATCTTCGCCCTGCTCGGCTCGAACGGGGCGGGCAAGACCACGGTGGTGAAGATCCTGTCCACGCTGCTCAAGGCCGACACAGGGACTGCCCGAGTCAACGGCTTCGATGTCGCGACGCAGGCCGCCGACGTACGCGAGTCCATCAGTCTCACCGGGCAGTTCGCGGCGGTCGACGAGATCCTCAGCGGGCGGGAGAACCTCGTCCTGGTCGCCAGGCTGAGGCACCTCAAGGACCCGGGCGCGATCGCGGATGACCTACTGAGGCGCTTCTCGCTGACCGAGGCGGGCACCCGGAGGGTAGCGACGTACTCCGGTGGCATGCGCCGCCGCCTGGACATCGCGATGAGTCTCATCGGGAATCCGCCGGTCATCTTCCTCGACGAGCCGACGGCCGGGCTGGACCCGGCAGGCGCGCATCGAGGTGTGGCAGGCCGTCAAGGAGCTCGCCGAGGGCGGCACGACCGTGCTGCTCACCACTCAGTACCTGGACGAGGCCGAACAGCTTGCCGACCGGATCGCGATCCTCCACCAGGGTCGGATCATCGTCAACGGCACCCTGGCCGAGCTCAAACAGCTGCTGCCGCCCGCCAAGGTCGAATACGTCGAGAAGCAGCCCTCCCTCGAAGACGTCTTCTTCGCGGTCGTCGGCGACGCCGGCGAAGACGACAAGGACGGCGGCGCCGATAAGGGCAGCCAAGACCGCGAGACCACGTCGAACAAGAAGTAAGGAACACCAATGGCCACGCATTTCTTCGGCGACACCGCCGTCCTCACCGGACGGACCATGCGCCACGTCACCCGCAGCCTGGACACCATCATCACGACCGCGATCACACCGATCGCCATCATGCTGCTGTTCGTCTACGTGTTCGGCGGCGCGATCGACACCGGGACGGTCTCGTATGTGAACTACATGCTTCCCGGCATCCTGCTCATCACTATCGCGTCGGGCATCTCCTACACCGCATTCCGGCTCTTCGGGGACATGCAGGGCGGGATCTTCGAGCGATTCCAGTCCATGCCGATCGCCCGATCGGGCGTGCTGTGGGCGCACGTGCTGACCTCGCTGGTCGCCAATGTGATCTCGCTCGTGGTCGTCGTCGGCGTCGCCCTCCTCATGGGCTTCCGCTCGGGCGCTGGGGTGCTGGCCTGGCTCGCGGTCGCCGGCATCCTCATCCTGTTCACCCTGGCATTGACATGGATCGCCGTCATCCCCGGCCTCACCGCGAAGAGCGTGGACGGCGCGAGCGCGTTCGCCTACCCGCTCATCTTCCTGCCGTTCATCAGCTCGGCCTTCGTGCCCACCGACACCATGCCCGGCCCGGTGCGCGCCTTCGCCGAGAACCAGCCGGTGACCTCGATCGTCAACACGATCCGCGACCTGTTCACCCAGCAGCCGGTCGGCACCGACATCTGGATCGCCCTCGCCTGGTGCGTCGGCATCCTCATCGTTGCCTACATCTTCGCCAACATCTCCTACCGTCGCAGGATCTCCTGAGCCGGCGTCGACCGGGTCTGGGCGAGTTGAGGGCAGGATCAGAGCATGCTGACGATCGGTCAACTGGCGGCGTATGCCGGCGTCACGGTGCGGGCGGTGCGGCACTATCACCAGATCGGACTCCTGCCCGAGCCGGAGCGGGATGCTTCGGGTTACCGGCGGTATGGCGCAACGGCAGTCGTGTCCCTCATCAAGATCCGCACCCTCGCCAACGCTGGCGTGCCGCTGTCTCAGATCGGTCAGATGCTCGAAGCCGACGCATCGACCTTTGCCGAAGCGGTCCAAAGGATCGACAGCCACCTGCGCGACGAGATCGAACGGCTTGAGACCAGCCGCAAGCAGATCGCGCAGCTCACTGCCGGGGACAGTCTGGCGCTCCCGCCGGAGGTGATCTCCTATCTCGATCGGCTTCGGGAGATCGGGGCGTCAGAGCGGATGGTGGAGGCTGAGCGGGACGGGTGGATCCTGGTTGCGGCTCGCTGGCCCGATCGCATCCGCGAGATCATGCCCGAGAAACTCGCGCAGCTCGATGACCCGCAACTCGTTCGGCTCTATCGGGTCCTGTCGGAGATCTTCGACAGCGACGCAGGCGACGACCCGCGTCTGGAGGAAGCCGCCGACATCATGGCCGGCCTGGCCGAGCAGGCATACGCCTCCGGCGAGATCAACCTCGGCGAGATGGCGCACGACGATCTACCGTTTGACCTTCTGGACGCACTTGCCGTCGAGTCCGACCCGCGGGCGGAGCGGCTGCTGGACCTGATGCGCGAGCGTGGCTGGGCCGGTTGGACCCGGCTCGGAGCGGCTGGCGGAGCCGCCCGACTAACCTCCGGGCGTCGTTTCACACCTGGATGTCGACTACTCATGTCGGCAGGAGGCTCAAGTGCCCACGTTCCAGGACCCCGCAGCAGACGCCGCGGAGGCACAACAAGCATTGCGCGGGCTGGCGCACGCCACCCGTACCATCAACGATCCGCGGGACATCGACGCGGTCCTAACCCAACCTTGAACCCTTGGCAGGCAATCGGTGGACGCTGATCTGGACACCCTCGCGACCGCACTCTATGCGACGACCGACGATCTGTTGAAGGCCCATCCCGAACAGGTCCCATGGCGACCCGCCGTCGGGATCCAGCCATGGGTCAGCGACGCCGAGATCATTACTTTGGCGGTGATGCAGGCGCTGCTCAGCTTCACCAGCGAGGCCCGGTTCCTGCCGCGAACAAGCACGTGCGGCAGATGTTTCCGATGCTGCCGGCCAGTCCGGCTACAACACCGGCTGCGAAAGCTCGCCCACGGCGGGGTCGAGGTCGTCCTTTATGGTCGTTCCATTAACGGGACACCTCGGCGTAGCCGTATTCGTCGTGCCAGTTCCACCACTCGTACGGTCGGGTCTGGGGGTAGCCCTCGGGCGAGTCCTCCCATTCTTCCTGACGCCCGAGCGCGGTCAGGTCGAGGTAATTCCAGGTACTCCCCATTGCTTCGTCGCCACGGTCGTTGACGAAGTAGGTGCGGAACACGGTGTCGCCATCGCGGATGAACGCGTTCGTGCCGTGCCATTCGTCCACGCCGAAGTCGGTGTCGAAGCCGTCGGTGATTGTGTACCAAGGCATCTGCCAGCCCATCCGCGCTTTCACACGCTCGATAGCCGGCTGCGGCGCGCGCGAGGCGAAGACGAGAGTGGTGTCGCGGGCGTTCAGATGTGCGACGTGAGCGACGTGGTCCGCTAACAGGGAACAGCCGACGCAGGCATGGTCGGGCCAGCCGGACACGCCGGGTTCGAAGAAGGCGCGGTAGACGATCAGCTGACGGCGGCCCTCGAACAGGTCGAGCAGGCTCGCTTTACCCTTGGGCCCTTCGAACTGGTACTCCTTCTCGACGGTCACCCACGGCATCCGCCGACGCTCAGCGGCCATCGCGTCGCGGGCGCGGGTCAGCTCCTTCTCCTTCACGAGCAGTTGCTGGCGCGCAGCCTCCCACTCCTGCGATGACACGATCGGTGCTGTCTTCATTGCGAGATCCCCCACTTCCCGGGTTTGGATCCAAGGTCAGGCGCTAGCTCGGAGCCGTGAACTCGGCGGTGCTGAGCACGACGCGTCTTCGCCTTCTTGCGAGACATCGTTGTTTGGCCGCGCCGGTGGCTCCCGACGGCGTGGCGGAGTCCTTCTACCAAAGGATACGAGCCTGAGGAGCTTGTGCCGTCTGTCTTCTTGACGCGGGGAGTGCAACCCGCCGGTCAGCGTCACCAAGACCCTGTCGGCGCGGGCCGTAGTCGCCGTGGGGCTTGCGTGAACGGCCGGAGAACCGGTGCCTCGGGCAGGTCCCGAGACTCGGCCATCTCTGGCGTGATCCCTTGCAATCAGCTGTACGACGGGATTCGAATAGACACACCAGATCCCGCGAAGCTGTTAGTCAGTCAGCGGGCGTCGGTCCTTAGCCGAAGTCGATCCGCATGACCACCCGGCGCGGGGTGGGGTGGCTGACCTCCTCGAACCCGGCGTCCTCGAAGACCTGACGGGCACCCACGTGCAGCTTCGCCCCAGGTGATCTCCTTGCCCGGCTGGGTGATCATCGGGTACGCCTCGAGCGCCCGGGCGCCGCGCTCCCGGGCGAAGTCGATCGTGGCCCGGGCGAGCGGATAGGTGAGGCCGCGGCCCCGGTAGCCCTTGCGGACCGCGAAGCAGGTCACCGCCCAGACGCCGTCGTCGTCCTTGTCCTCGTCCCGACCGCTCCACGGGACGCGGGAGGTGCGCAGCTTCGGGTACGCGGTCCGCGGCTCGACCGCGACCCAGCCCGCCGGCTCGTCGTCGACGTAGGCCACCAGCCCGCTGGTGGCCGCGGCGTCCGGGTTGCCGCAGGCGGTCTGCGCCCGGAGCATCGCGGTCCGCTCCTCCTGTGTGGAGTCGCGCCAGATCCAGCCGACGACCTTGAACCGCTGGCACTGGCACTGGCCCGGGTAGTCGGCGGTGCCGAAGATCGCGACGAGGTCGTCCCACGACGCCTCGTTGGCCGGGACGATGGTCAGCTGCTCGTCCGCGAATCGGCTCGCTTAAGCGGCGCCACTCGGCTGCGGCGGGTCCTCTCCGACCAGGCCGTCGATGGCCTCGCGGAGGAGGTCGGCGTGGCCGATGTGCCGGGCGTACTCCTCGATGCAGGTCGACCAGCAGGCGCCGGAGGCTGGGCGACTCGCCGTTGGGCCAGGTGAAGTTGGCCGGCTGGTCGAGCCCGCCGTCGGCGAGCGCCGCGGCGACGGCTCGCCCGGGACGCGGGCCACGCGCCGCTCCCAGAGCGCGTAGAGCTCCTCGGGGGAGTCGTCGGCCGCGGTGCGCCACGTCCCAGTCCGGATCGGCCTCCCAGTCCGACCGCGTTCCACGGCGGGCCGGCGGTCCGCTCCGGTCAGCTTAAGCGGCGAAGTAGTCGTCCTCGACCAAGGCGAGGTGCTTGAGCAGCCCGCCCAGCGTCATCGTCGACGGCGGCAGTGCGTCGCGCTGCAGGCCGGCCGCGTCGAGGCCGCCGCACTTCCAGGCGAACTGGTCCGGCGCTGGCGCTCCAGCGCGAAGAGCAGCATCTCGACCTCGGCCGGCGCATCGATGGCTCGTGAATGGTGGTGTCCAGTACGTTGTCGTCGGTCATGGCGAGCACCGTAGGGTCGGTTCCGGACGTTCTACTTCCGGAATGAGCGGAGATGCTGGTGAAGCCCGACGCGAGCCCCACGGCACGGGCGCTGCTGGCCCTCGAACTGGTCCAGGGCAGCCCGGGCATCACCGCGGACCGGCTCGCCGACAAGCTCGGCGTCTCGGAGCGGGCCGCCCGGCGGTACGTCGGCATCCTCCGCGAGGCCGGCATCCCGATCGAGTCCGTCCGCGGGCCCTACGGCGGCTACCGCGTCGGCCGCGGCCTGCGGCTGCCGCCGCTGATGTTCAGCGCCACCGAGGCGCTCGGCCTGGTCATGGCCGTGCTCGACGGCCACCACGACGCGAGCGATCCCACCGACCCGGTCGGCAGCGCGCTCGGCAAGATCGTGCGGGCACTCCCGGAGCCGGTGGCCGCCCAGGCCGAGGCGGTCCGCCGGACCACGGCGCCCGCCCCCGACCGCGCCGCCGCCCGGCCCGACCCGGCGACCACGACCGCCCTCGTGCAGGCCTGCTCGAACCACCGGCGGGTGCGGCTCGGCTACCGCTCCGAGGCCGGGTCGGAGTGGGTCACCGAGGTCGACCCGTGGGCGGTCGTCGTGCGCCACGGCCGGTGGTACCTGCTGTGCCGGCTCCCACACCGCGGACGCCCGGCGGGCCTACCGGATCGACCGGGTCCGCGCGGTGGAGGTGCTCGACGACACCTTCAGCCCACCCGCCGACCTCGACCCGGTCGCCGATGCTCGAGGAGCATCTCGCCGTCGGCTGGGAGTACGACGTCGAGGTCGTCATCGACGCGCCCGTCGACGCGCGTGGCGCGCTGCCTGCCCCGCGCCCTCGGACGGCTCGAGCCGCTCGACGCCGAGACCACCCGGCTGGTCGGCAGCACCAGCAACCCCGTGTGGTACGCCGAGCAGCTCGCGGCGATCCCGGCGTCGTACCGGATCGTGCGGTGCCCCGAGCTCCAGGAGGCCGCGCGCGTCCTCGGGCAGCGGCTGCTGGCCGCG
>CAVWSM010000019.1:0-247180 GCA_963757805.1 uncultured Actinomycetota bacterium
GGCTCTCCCAAGAGGAGGGCGTCAACCTAGCCGGCATCAAGCGCATCCTCGAGCTGGAGAACGCCTTGGACGCGATGCACCAGCAGGTCGAGGAGCTCGTCGCGGAGCTGGCGGAAGCGCACGGCCAGCAGGTCGACTACACCTACCTGCCGGTGCCCGTGGAGCGCAGCGCCCTCGCAGTGTGGCGTCCGCGCCGCGACTGACGGCGCGGAGCGTGTAGTGAGTCGGGGAAGATCCAACCGGGCGGGTCGCGCCACCGATGTCGAGCAGGAGATACGCACCCTGCTACGTCGCGGTCGATCACTCTTCACCGATTGGGCCGCGTTGGTCAGCCCAGGTCTCACGCCGACCGAGTACGCCGCGCTGGTCTCGGTCCAGGAGTCGGGCGAGCTGCGGGCAAGTGATCTTGTCGACCGGCTGCGGCTTGACAAGTCCACCGTGAGCCGACTTGTCGCTCGCCTCGTCGACCTCGGACTCGTCGAAGTGGCGCCCGACGATCGCGACGGGCGGGCGCGACTGCTGCGCGTCACCCATGCGGGTGACCGTTGGCTCGCGGCTGCGAGGGACGAGCAGCACAAGCGCCTCCTCGCCTCTTTCGCCACCTGGCCCGAGGAGGACCTCGACCAGTTGGTGCGACTGTTGCGGCGGCTCAACGCCGACCTGTCGAGCTGAAACGCCGAGCTCTCGGGCGCCTCTTCGGCCCTTTCTGTCCCAGCCGCTCGCCCACGGAAATAGTTGCACTGGGCAACCTGTTAGGTATATGGTTGTGTTGCGCAACTAACTGTTCGAGGAGAGGAGGGGCATCTGTGCCCATCTCCATGCAGACCGCAGCGGCGTTCAACGAAGAGCTGCGGGCGATCACGCGCTTGCGGCGTTCCTTGACCCATCGGGCCAGGAACTTCTTTCTCGACGGTCCGGGCGACGTGACGCGTGCGCCGACCAGCGTGCTGATGCTGCTCGCCGAGCGCGGCGAGTGCCGCCTGAGCGAGATCGCCGAGCACGCGTGTGTGGATGTGTCAGTGATGAGCCGGCACGTCGCAGCGCTCGAACGCGATGGCCTCGTCTGTCGCCGCGACGATCCCGCTGACCGCCGTGCGGCCCTGCTTTCACTGACCGACGCGGGCATGACGTACGCCCGACGCATCAGCGCTCAGATGGCCAGTTGGCTGCACGACGCCCTGCACAACTGGACCGAAGCCGAGGGCGCCACGGCAGCCGCCCTGCTCGCCAGGCTCACCCACGACCTCAATGCGGCAGCGACGTCCGGCGACGCCGCGCCCGTCCTCGAAAGGACTCCATGACCTCGGCAACACCGGCTGCTGCTGCTACCAGCGGCGCCCTGACTGCAGATTCCGTCGGCGACGGCGGCGCAATGCGTCACCGGCAGATCCTCGAGGCGATGTCGGGTCTCCTGCTCGCGCTGTTCATTGCCATGCTCTCGAGCACGATCGTCACCACTGCCCTGCCGACGATCATCGCGGAACTGCACGGCTCGCAAACCGGCTACACGTGGATCGTTGTCGCGACACTGCTCACGTCGACCGCGACCACGCCCGTCTGGGGCAAGCTGGCGGACCTGTTCAGCAAGAAGCTGCTGGTCCAGGTTTCGATCGTGATCTTCGCGGTCGGTTCGGTCGCCAGCGGGTTCGCCGCGGGCGTCGGAACCCTGATCGCCTTCCGCGCTGTGCAGGGCATCGGGCTCGGTGGCATCTCGGCGCTGGCGATCACGATCATCGGCACTATGATCCCGCCGCGCGAGCGTGGCCGGTACAACGGCTACCTGGGCGCCGTGATGGCGGTCGCCACGGTGGCCGGACCGCTGATCGGCGGTACGATCGTCGACTCGTCCCTCGGGTGGCGCTGGGTGTTCTTCGTCGGGGCCCCGTTCGCGGTCGCCGCCCTGGTCATCCTGCAGAAGACGCTGCACGTCGCCACGATCCGCCGCGACGTCAAGGTGGACTACGCGGGCGCAACACTGCTCATGGCCGGAGTGAGCCTGCTGCTCGTCTGGGTGTCCTTTGCGGGTAGCTCCTATGGCTGGATGTCCTGGCAGACGGCCGCCATGGTCGGCGGTGGGGTCCTGCTCCTCGGCCTCACCCTGTGGGTCGAGCGCCGCACTGCTGAGCCGATCGTGCCGCTCGACATCGTCGTGCAACGCACTCCGGCGCTCGCCATAGTGGCGAGCCTCGCCGTTGGAATCGCCATGATCAGTGGCGCGGTGTTCCTCGCGCAGTACTTCCAGATCGCTCGCGGCTTCTCGCCGACCAAGGCTGGTCTGGTAACCATCCCGTTGATGCTCGGTGTGTTCATCGCATCGACGATCTCGGGCCGGATCATCACCAAGACCGGCAAGTGGAAGCGCTGGCTTGTCGGCGGGTCGACGATTCTGGTCGGCGGCTTCGCGATGCTCGCCGCTATCGACCACGAAACCCCGGTCACGTTCGTCAGCATCGCGATGCTGGTCGTCGGGCTTGGTGTCGGCGCCTTGATACAGAACCTCGTGCTCACGGTCCAGAACACTGTCGACGTACGTGACATCGGTGTGGCGAGCTCGACCGCGACGTTCTTCCGCTCTCTCGGCGGCACCATCGGCGTTTCTGTGCTTGGCGCCCTGCTGGCGACCCAGATGAAGACCAAGATCACCGACGGTCTCGCCGCCATGGACGTCCCGGGGGGATCAGGCGCGACGGGCGGGGACCTCGACATCTCGGCCCTGCCGGCCCCCGTCGAGCACCTGTACCGCGCGGTACAGGGTGACGTGACCGGCCACATCTTCCTCGTTTCCGCGGTGATTGCGGCGGTCGGCCTGGTGGCAACGCTGTTTATCCACGAGGCGCCGCTGCAGGAGTCGGTGGCGATGCACCCCGAGGAGCCCGCTCCCGGAGAGGCCGAGCTGAGCCCCGCCCCGGCCTGACTCAGGTGCCCCGAATACGTTCATTTCGCTAGAGCAGAGTTGAGCGGAATAGGCTCAACTTTGAGTAACGTTGCCCCAAGTGCGGGTCTCTTCGAGACTCGCTAGACAGACGTGTGGCGAAAGGACACCAATGGAAGCCGGTCAGCTCACCACCAGGAGCCAGGAGGCACTCTCGGCTGCCGTCCGATCGGCGGCCGCGGCCGGCAACCCGGCCGTCGAGCCGGTGCATGTGCTGCGCGCGCTGCTCGACCAGACCGACGGCATCGCCCGGCCGCTGCTGGAGTCGGTGGGGGTCGAGCCAGGCGCCGTACGGTCCGAGGCGCAGCGACTTGCCGAGGCATTGCCCGCGGCGAGTGGCGCGTCGGTCAGCGCACCCGGACTTGCGCGGCAGACCTACGCGGTGCTCCAGCACGCCGGTGAAGTCGCCCGCGAGATGGACGACGAGTACGTGTCGACCGAGCACTTGCTGGTCGGCCTCGCCCACGTCGACTCACCCGTCCGTGAGCTGCTGACGCGACTCGGCGCGACCGCCGAACGGCTGCGCGCAGCCTTCGTACAAGTGCGGGGCAGCGCCCGTGTGACCAGCCCCGATCCGGAGGGCACCTACGACGCCCTCAACAAGTACGGCATCGACCTCACCGAGCGCGCCCGCGAGGGGAAGATCGACCCGGTCATCGGCCGCGACACCGAGATCCGCCGTGTCGTGCAGGTGCTGTCGCGTCGCACCAAGAACAACCCCGTGCTCATCGGCGAGCCCGGCGTCGGCAAGACGGCTGTCGTGGAAGGGCTCGCCCAGCGCATCGTGGCGGGCGACGTCCCCGAGTCCCTCAAGGGTCGGCGGCTCGTCGCCCTCGATCTGGGCGCGATGGTGGCAGGCGCCAAGTTCCGCGGCGAGTTCGAGGAACGGCTCAAGGCCGTTCTCAGTGAGATCAAGGCGAGCGAAGGCCAGGTCATCACCTTCATCGACGAGCTGCACACCGTCGTCGGCGCCGGCGCCACGGGCGAGGGCGCGATGGACGCCGGCAACATGCTCAAGCCCATGCTGGCCCGCGGCGAGCTGCGCATGGTCGGTGCGACGACCCTCGACGAATACCGCAGGCACATCGAGAAGGACGCCGCGCTCGAGCGTCGGTTCCAGCAGGTCCTCGTCGGCGAGCCCAGTGTCGAGGACACGATCGCCATCCTGCGTGGGCTGAAGAGCCGCTACGAGGCGCACCACAAGGTCCAGATCGCAGACGCGGCGCTCGTGGCCGCAGCGACGCTGTCCGACCGCTACATCACCGCACGGTTCCTCCCCGACAAGGCGATCGACCTGGTCGACGAGGCTGCATCCCGGCTGCGCATGGAGATTGACTCCCGTCCGGTCGAGATCGACGAGCTGCAACGCGTCGTCGATCGGCTGCGCATGGAGGAGCTTGCACTCTCCAAGGAGGACGACGAAGCGTCCCGCGAGCGACTCCAGCGGCTTCAGAGGGACCTCGCCGACAAGCAGGAGCAGCTGACTGCCCTCAACGCGCGCTGGGAGCAGGAGAAGACCGGGCTCAACCGCGTCGGCGAGCTCAAGGAGCAGCTCGACGAGCTGCGCGGGCAGGCCGAGCGAGCGCAGCGCGACGGCGAGTGGGAGACCGCATCGCGGTTGCTCTACGGCGAGGTCCCTGAGCTTGAGAAGCAGCTCGCCTCGGCACAGGAGGCGGCGGCCGCGATCGAGCGGGAAGCACCCATGGTCAAGGAGGAGGTCGGCCCCGACGACGTCGCCGATGTCGTCTCCGCGTGGACCGGCATCCCGGCTGGCCGGCTGCTCGAGGGCGAGACCGGCAAGCTCCTGCGGATGGAGGAGGAGCTCGGCCGTCGCGTGGTTGGCCAGCGCGAGGCCGTTCTCGCGGTGAGTGATGCCGTACGCCGCGCCCGCGCCGGCGTGTCCGACCCCGATAGGCCGACTGGCTCGTTCCTGTTCCTCGGCCCCACCGGTGTCGGCAAGACTGAGCTCGCCAAGGCGCTCGCGGAGTTTCTGTTCGACGACGAGCGCGCGATGGTGCGCATCGACATGAGCGAGTACGGCGAGAAGCACAGCGTCGCCCGACTCGTGGGCGCACCGCCGGGTTACATCGGCTACGAGGAGGGCGGTCAGCTCACCGAGGCCGTCCGCCGCCGCCCGTACACCGTTGTTCTGCTCGACGAGGTGGAGAAGGCGCACCCCGAGGTCTTTGACGTGCTGCTTGCTGTGCTCGACGACGGCCGGCTGACAGATGGGCAGGGCCGCACCGTCGACTTCCGCAACGCAATCCTGGTGTTGACGTCCAACCTCGGCTCGCAGTTCCTGGCCGACCCAACGGTGTCCGAGGACGTCAAGCGCGACCAGGTGATGGGCGTCCTGCGCGCGTCGTTCAAGCCGGAGTTCCTCAACCGGCTGGACGACATCGTGTTCTTCCACCCGCTGGGCATGGAGGAGCTCGGTGCCATCGTCGACCTGCAGGTCGACCTGCTGGCCCGTCGCCTCCGCGACCGCCGGCTGACACTTGACGTCACCGACGCCGCACGGGAGTGGCTGGCGTTGACCGGATACGACCCGGTCTACGGCGCACGGCCGCTGCGGCGCCTTGTGCAGAGCGCGATCGGCGACCAGCTCGCGAAGGCGATCCTGTCCGATGAAGTCCGCGACGGTGACACCGTGCGCGTCGAGCTGAACGAGGAGAAGGACGCGCTCGACGTGACAACCGCCTGACGGGGCGGGGCAGGTCCAGCACGTCGCCTCCCTGCCATGATCAACACGAAGTTGGCGACTAGGCGAACCGGCCACGCTGGTGCGCCACGGCGAGCCGCGACAGCGCCAGCGCTCCGACCAGCAGGCCGAAGTCGCGCAATGCGATGTCGTAGAAGTCGCCGATGAGCAACAGGTTCACGATGATCCCGGCGAGCCAGGCGGCGACGAGCAACCCGCCGTAGCGCGGGACCACGGCCACAACGAGACCCGCGACGATCTCGATGACGCCTACCGCGTACATGGCTTGCTGCGCCGTGCCCGGCACCAGGTCATTGATCTCCGGCGCCAGGTAGATCGGCCAGTCCACGAGCCAGTTGGTGAACTTATCGAGACCGAACAGGATGGGCGCCACCGTGTAGACCGTGCGGAGCAGCATGAAGGCCTGTCGGGAAGGATCGCCTCCACCGATGCCCGCCGCTGCGGGCCGAGAAGTGCGCTGGTCAGTCATGATCCCGTCCTCTCTAAAGTCGTCTTGGATGGACGTTAGAGCGATGGAGATCTATCGTCAATGGGCATGCGTTATAGAATCGGACCCATGACTCAGAGGGACCCGCAGCAGCGCGATGATCTGGAAGTCCTCGCCGCTCTGCAGGAGCCGGTCCGGCGAGCGCTGTTCGAGCTGGTGACCAAGCAGGACCGCCCGGTCAGCCGTGACGAAGCCGCCGAGGCATTGGACATACGCCGAAGCACGGCCGCGTTCCATCTGGACCGGCTCGCCGCCGACGGCCTGCTGGACGTCGAGTACCGACGCCTCTCCGGCAAGACGGGGCCAGGCGCCGGGCGCACGGCAAAGCTCTACCGACGCAGCAGTCGCGAGGTCACCGCCAGCCTGCCCCCGCGGAGGTACGACCTCGCCGGCTCGCTCCTCGCCGGCGCCGTCGACGAGTCGAATCGCACAGGCGAGCCGGTGCTGGACGTGCTCTCTCGGAAGGCGGCGGCCGCGGGTCACGACATCGGGGGTGCGGCTGAGACAGCCGAGTCGGCCCTTCTGGAGCATGGCTTCACTCCGAGAAGTGAGCCCGATGGCGATGTCTCGCTGCGGAACTGCCCCTTCCACCAGCTCGCGCAGGTCTACACCAAAGTCGTCTGTGGCATGAACCTGAGCTTTGTGCAAGGCATCGTGCAGGGCGCGGGCCAAGACCGCGCCGTCACGCTGGACCCCGGTCCCGATCGTTGCTGCGTGCTCATCGCAAAGAGCGCCTGATCACCCGGCTCACGGAGCACTCCGCTGCCGCAACATCACCTCGACGCCGTCGAGCATGCACCGCAGGCCGAACTCGAACAGCTCCTCGCCGTAAGCCGTGAACGCGTCGTCGGAGAGGGCGGCGAGGGTGGGGAATTGGCCAGTGCTCAGCGCCTTGTCGAGCACCGGCGCCTGTGTCTCCCAGAACTCGTCGCTGCTCACGCCGGTGCGCTTCTCCGCCATCTCGGCGCTGTTGTGCGTGCGTGCCATCGATGCTGCATAGGCCTCGATCATGGAGATCGCGTTGATCTTCTCCTTGTCGGAGAGGTCGCAGTCCGTCAGTGAACGCAGGATGAGCTCGAGGCCGGCGAAGGAGTTGGGCCCGAGCAGGGGCCGGCTCTGGTCGACGAACGGCAGCCACGGGTGGTCGGTGTAGAGCTTCCACATGTCTCGCCCCATGGCCTCGAGAGTGTTGCGCCAGCCGGGCCCGAGCTCGTCGACATCGGGCGGGCCGATCACGCGGTCCAGCATCAGGTCGAGCAGTTCGGCCTTGCCCGGCACGTACCGATAGAGCGACATGGTGCCCACGCCGAGCGCCTCGGCGATCCGGCGCATGGACACGGACTCGAGTCCCTCGGCATCCGCAATGTCGATCGCCGCAGCCACGAGCTTGTCGAGGGTCAGGGCGGGCTTGGGACCGCGGGTGGCCTTTTCATCCATTTCCCACATCAGCGCGAGACTGCGGTTGATGTCGCCGCCGCCGCTGTGCTCCGTCGTCATTGTTGAGTCCCTCGAATAGCCTTGAAGGCAATCTGCGTAGGGCGTACGCTCTAAAGCGTACGCCGCACTCAGTTTAGCCCTTGGAGAGCGCATGACCAGCCCAGACGTGGCCGTCCTCGTGGAAGGCCTCGAGAAGCGGTACGGCGACAAGCGGGCCCTCGACGGGTTCGACCTGAAAGTCCCCTATGGCTCGGTCTACGGGCTGCTCGGGCCCAACGGCGCGGGCAAGACGACCGCGGTGCGGATCCTCTCGACACTGATCCGCCCCGACGGCGGCCGGGCTCTGGTCGGCGGCTTCGACGTCGTCCGGCAGCCCATGGATGTGAGGCGCAACATCGGGCTCGCCGGGCAGTACGCCGCTGTCGACGAGATCCTCACCGGACGGCAGAACCTCGAGATGTTCGGCCGGCTCTTCCACCTTGGTGCCCGCCGTGCCCGCGAGCGCGCGGTCGAGCTGCTCGAGCAGTTCGACCTCACGGAGGCCGGCGACAAGGGAGTCAAGGAGTACAGCGGCGGCATGCGGCGCCGGCTCGACCTTGCGTCGAGCATGATTCTTACACCGCGTCTGATGTTCCTGGACGAGCCGACGACCGGTCTTGACCCGCGCGGTCGCAACGAGGTCTGGAACTCGGTGCGCGAGCTTGTCGGCGCCGGCACCACCGTCCTGTTGACGACGCAGTACCTCGAGGAGGCCGACCGGCTCGCCGACCGCGTCGCGGTCATCGATCGCGGGCGGACCATCGCCGACGACACGCCCGCCGAGCTCAAACGCACGGTCGGCGGCGACCAGATCGAGGTCATCGTCTACGAGCCGGCGGACATCCAGCATGCCGTCAAGGCAGTGGCTCAAGTGTGCGACGGCGAGCCGGAGATCGACGACGATGGCCGCCGGGTCGCCGGAGCGGTCACCGACCGCGTCGCCGCGTTGACCGACGTTGCGCGACGGCTTCAGGACGATGGCATCGCGGTCGAGGACATCGGCCTGCGTCGCCCCACGCTCGACGACGTGTTCCTCCGCATCACCGGGCATAAAGCGGAGGACGAGTCGTCGAGCAAGTCAGCGACCAAGGAGCTGGAGGGGGCGGACCGATGACCACGACCGCCATCGAAACGAGCGCACCGGAAACCCGTCAGGCCCGCATGTACTGGGCCATAGTCGACTGCTGGACGATGGTTCGGCGCGGGCTGCTCTACTACGTCCGGATGCCGTCCACGATTGCGTGGCAGCTGGGCTTTCCGATCGTCTCCGTGCTCCTGTTCGTCTACGTCTTCGGCAGTGCGATGGACATCGGGGGTGGGGACTACAAGGCGTTCGCGATGCCGGGCATGTTCGCCATGACCATGGCCTTCGGCTTCATGAACACCGCGTATGCGATCGCTCTCGACAAGGAGAAGGGCGTCACCGACAGGTTCCGTTCGATGCCGATGTCGCCGTCCGCCGTGGTTAGCGGGCGGAGCGTGTCGGATGTGCTGGGTGCTGCCGTCGACCTTGCCGTACTCGCCGTTATCGCTGTTGTCGTTGGGTGGCGCTCCGACGGCACTCTGATGGAGACGCTGTTCGCGTTCGTGCTTCTGCTGTGGCTGCGGTTCGCGCTGATCTGGATCGGGGTCTACCTCGGACTGCTGGTGCCCAACACAGAGCAGGCCGGCAGCCTGTTCGCCGTCGCGTTCCCGTTCGGGATGATCTCGAGCGTGTTCACGCCGCCGTCGCTCATGCCCGACTGGCTGGGCGCGATCGCGATGTGGAACCCGGTCTCGTCCACCGCCAACGCCACGCGTGAGCTGTTCGGCAACCCGACCCCGCTCGGCGACAGCTGGATCGAGCAGAACGCGATGATGATGTCGATGGTCTGGCCGATCATCATCACGGCAATCTTCGCTCCGCTCGCGGTGCGCAAGTATCAGCGGCTGTCCCGCTAGACGGGCCCAGGGATCGCAAGACTGAAGCGCTGTGCGCGCCAACCCCCCGAACCCAGGCGCCGCGGGTCGCGCACAGCGCTTCAGTTCTGGTCGACCGGAAGGCCCCGTTTCAGGGGCAGATGGGGAAGCCAAGGTTGATGGTGCGCGTGATCGCATTGCTCGGAGCCGAGGCGTTGCCGGCTCGGTCAACCGCCACGATGGTCACCTGGTTGACGGAGTGCTCCGTGTAGATCACCCAGTTCCCGGCGCCCGGGAGGACGTCGTTGATGACACCGTTGATGCGGATCTCGTACTCGACGACGCCACTGTCATCGGTCGATCCGGTGAAGCCGATTTCGAGCTCCTCCGCGCAGATGTCGGTGCCTCCGTCGCTGACCCGTGTCAACGTCGGCGTGGTGGGTGGGGTGGCGTCAGCGTTGGGTGCCGTCGTTGCCGTCACCGTGTTGGTGACGCCAGACGCGTTTCCTGCGGCGTCACGGGCTCGCACCGCGAACGAGTAGGTCGTCCCCGGCTCCAGTTGGCGGACGAACGCACCTCCGGACGATGGCCGCGGGAACGTCCCGGGAGCCACTTCGGACAGCGCATTGGGGGTCGGTACGCCGTTTACGAGGACGTCGTAGGTGACGATGCTGATCTCGTCGAGGCTGGCTCCCCAGCGGAGGTGGACCGTGGACCCCGACACACCGATCAGCGAGAGGTTGGTCGGCGTCGTCGGCGGTGTCGTGTCCGGGGCGCCGGTGTCCGGCGGCGTCGTAACTGAGATGCTCGCGATGTTGGAGTAGTTGCCGGCATTGTCCCTTGCGCGGAGGCTGATGGTCTGGGTCAGGTTCGGCTGTAGGGGCTGCACGAGGACGCTGGTCGCGGGGTGGTCGACCCAGAACAGCTTCCCTGGGGTGGTGGCAGGCCAGACTGCATAGCCGTCGATCCCGTCGGCGTCCGTCGACGGGTCCCATGCGATCGTGGCGCTGGCATGGGTGATCGACACGACCCGAAGGTTGCCCGGTGTCGTAGGGAGGGACGGATCGACGACTGTCGTCCCTGTCGTCGTCCTGGCGGGTGACTGGTTACCAGACGTGTCGTACGCCACGATCCGGAAGGTGTAGGTCAGGCCGGGTGACAGGCCCGTGAGAGTGGTCGTGGTCCCCGGGTGGTCGACGATCTCGCCGACGCCGTAGGCACCGTCGGCTGTGACCGTGTATCTGTCGACCGCACGGTTGTCGGTGGACGGGCTCCAGGCCAGCATGGCGCTCGTCTGGGTGGTCGACACGACTCGGAAGTTGCCCGGTGTACTCGGTGGGGTGCGGTCGCGGTTCGGCCACGCGGAGGCTGACGCACTGACCGCCAACCCGAGAGCAAGCGCTGACAACAGGACTGCGAAGGCCCGGAGTTTCGGGCGTAACGGACGTACGTGCATCGATCCGGTTCCCCTCTGACGGGCGCTCAGACTGGGCGCGACGATGTCCGTCCGTATATACGGGCGGGCGAGCCGAGGGGATTGCGATTGGATAACGGTCATGCGGCTGTCCGTCGTGATCCTGCCGATCTACCCGTGGCCACAGGCCCGCGATATCTGGCGGCGCGCAGAGGAGCTCGGCGCGCACGCCGCCTACACGTACGACCATCTGACCTGGCGCAGTTTTCGCGACGGCCCATGGGGCGCGACAGTCCCCACGCTGACGGCTGCCGCGACGGTCACGAGCACCATGCGCCTCGGCACGATGGTCGCTGGTCCTAACTTCCGCCACCCGGTGCCGTTCGCCAAGGACGTCATGACGCTCGACGACGTTTCGGGCGGGCGGGTCGTGCTGGGGCTGGGATCTGGTGGCACCGGATTCGACTCGACCGTGCTTGGTCAGGCCGAATGGTCGCCGCGGGAGCGGTCGGACCGGTTCGCAGAGTTCGTCGAGCTGTTGGACGCGCTGCTGCGGCAGCCACTCACGAACTTCTCCGGCCTCTACTACTCCGCGTCTGAGGCGCAGCTGCTGCCGGGCTGCGTCCAGTCACCACGGGTGCCCTTTGTCGTGGCTGCCGCCGGGCCGCGCGCGATGCGGCTGGTTGCGGCGTACGGCGAGGGATGGGTGACGTACGGCGACCCGCGGTTGCCCAGCGATGCGTCTGTGGCCCAGCGCATGGACGAACTCCGTGCGCAGGTGACTCGGCTCGACGCCGCCTGTGCCGACGCGGGCCGTGACCCAGGCACGATCGACAGGCTGCTGCTCACCGGCACGTCGACAATCGCGCCCCTCGACTCATTGGACGCGTTCGTCGATTTCGCCGGCAGCGTGGCCGCGGTGGGATTCGACGAGATGGTGCTGCACTGGCCGGTTCCGGACTCGATCTTTGCCGCAGACCTCGATGTCTTCGAGCGCATCCTTCAGGAGGCCCCGGGTCAATTGGGGTGACACGGGCGAAACCTTTGGGCCTCGCGGCGCCCCTTCGCGCTACCGGAGGGTGGTTGGTACGGCGCTGAACCGGACGAGGAGTGAATCTCACACCCTGGCGAAGCAGCGCGGCATACCTTCGGTCAGGCCGCGACCGGAGCGATTGCTGGCGTGCCGTGGAGGAAGAGCATCGTCTCCATGTCAATCATCGCGAACATGGGTAGGCACGAATCCGAACTCTCCGCCGCCTTGGCGGCATCATGCGCGTTGCGCAGGCTGCCCCAGTGGATGATTTCGATCCATCGGTCTTGCTCTGCCGAGTAGGAGAGATCCCGCGAGATGAACCCGGGCTGGGTCCGGATCCACTCGGAGACTGCGTCCACCGTGCCGAGAAACCGCTCCGGCGTGGCGCCGTCGACAAGCGAGAAAACGACCAGCTCTATTACGCGGTCGTCATGTGGCGGGGTCATGCGCGCCTCCCGGTGATTTGTGAGCGCGACTCCTTCTGTCTAGCCGTCGGCGCCGACAATTTCCGAAGCAGACAGACACGCGTGGCGCCTCGGGTGAGGCGATCGCAGCCAGTGCGGACGTTCCCGCGGGAACGTTTTCACAGTTGCCGTCTCGGGCTGGCCGCCTGACCGTTGGGTGCAGCATGACGCACGTGTCCGGGCGGCGGCGTCGGCACGCGACGTCAAGGTCTGGGGAGCTCAAGCGGGTGCAGCCCCGTCAGATCCAGTTCGCCGAGCTGATGGTGGATGTGGTGGAGACGGCGGTCGAAGGCGAGCTGTCAACGGACGTTGAGCTGCGGCGCCACGCCGCTGAGAAGCTGTCCACCGTTGTCGGAATTGACATGCAGCCGGATCGGATACGGGTGGCGGCTGCCGACCTGCGCGCCGCCGCAGCGCGCTGGCGTGCCCTGCGCCCCGGCGATGAGCTGGTGTACGAGTGGCGCTGACTGAAAGCGTGGCTGGTCGACCCCGCCCGCGTGGGAGCGTTCAGGTCGCGCGCCGACGCTCGACGGCGCCCCAGAGCAGAAGCACCACAATGGCGCCGGCCAGTGAGCCGAACAGACCCGAGGCGCGCAGTGCCAGACCGTCACCGCTGAGCAGGCTCACCGCCAAACCGCCGACGAAGGAGCCGAGGATCCCGGCCAGCATCGCCTGCGCCCAGTTGACTTGACGCATCCCGCCGCCACGCACGATCAGCCAGGCGAGTCCGCCGGCCAGCACACCCCATAGAAGTATCGCGAGGATTAGCACGACTGCACTCCTCCACATTGCCGGGTGGTCGAACTCTCCGACCGGAATCTCCGCCTGCAGTGACCCTAGCCGGAACCCCATCAAGCTTTCGGACTCACTGGTTGTCGCTGGCAAATGACGGGCGTCGCTCGCAGACTGTGCGTCAGCGGGACCCGCCCGGTGAGCCACCGTCGGACGAGCCGGATGAGGTACCGATGCCGAGGACGGGCGGCCGGCACCGTGGCCCTGCGCGGCCGTTCTGGATCCCCGAGATCTATGGGGACGAACGGGCTCAGCTGCTCGTCGACCCACTCGAGCGCACCGGACAGAAACAACGGATCGGTCCAACGCGCAGCGCTCAACCGAACGCCTTCCCGAGCCGCCCCAGGGCATCCTCGAGGACGTCAGGTTGCTTGCAGAACGCCCAGCGCACGAGGTGTCGACCGCGCTCGGGATCGGCGTAGAAGACCTGGTGTGGGATCGCCACGACCCCTGCTCGCCGCGGCAGGTCGCGGCAGAACTCGACGCCGTCCTCGTAGCCGACCGAGCGGATGTCGGTAGTCGCGAAGTAGGTGCCCGCCGGGACGTAGACCTCAAAGCCCAACGACCGCAATCCATTGCACAGCAGGTCGCGTCGTGCCTGTAGATCCGCGGCGACCCCGGCGAAGAACGCGTCGGGCAACGCAAGAGCGGCCGCGACCGCGGGCTGGAACGGCGCCCCTGACACGTACGTGAGGAACTGCTTTGCTGTGCGCACCGCGGTCACCAGCTCGCTAGGGCCGCACGCCCAGCCGATCTTCCATCCCGTCACGGAGAAGGTCTTGCCGGCGGAGCCGATGGACAGCGTGCGTTGGCGCATTCCGGGCAGCGTGGCGAGAGGGATGTGCGCGACGGCCGTCGAACGTCAGATGCTCGTAGACCTCGTCCGTTACGACGACCAGGTCACGCTCGACCGCCAGTGCAGCGACCGCCGCAAGCTCGGCGGCCGACAGCACAGCGCCGGTCGGGTTGTGAGGTGTGTTGAGCAGGATCACCTTCGTGCGCCCGCTCACTGCAGCACGGAGTGCATCGACATCGAGAGCGAAGGTGGATGGCCGCAGGGTCACCGGGACCAGCCGCCCGCCCGCCATGGCAACGGTCGCCTGGTACGAGTCATAGAACGGCTCGAGCGCGACCACCTCGTCGCCGGGCTCGACGAGGGCCAGCATCGCCGCGGCGATGGCTTCCGTCGCCCCCGTCGTCACGAGGACTTCGGTGTCGGGGTCGTAGGAGAGCGCGTACCAGTGCTGCTGGTGCTCGGCGATCGCGGCGCGGAGGGCCTGGATGCCGACGCCGGGTGGGTACTGGTTGTGCCCGGAGCGAATTGCTGCGACGGCGTCGTCGAGAAGGCTGTCCGGCCCGTCGGTGTCCGGGAACCCCTGGCCGAGGTTGACCGAGCCCGGTCGTGACGGCGAGGGCCGACATCTCCGCGAAGATCGTCGTTCCGAGGCCGTGCAGCCGCGCCGCCATGCGTGCGGTTGCTGCCGTCACCGGCCAGCGCTCCGCGGGATCGTCGGGTTGGGCACGCCGCCGATGACGTCCACATAGGCGACCTGTGGGGCGCCCGCCTCGACCGGGTTGACGACGAGCCGCCAAGTGCCCGCCTCGGCCCACGGCACGCCCAGAGTCTCCTGGCGTCCGGAGAAGCAACCGATATCGCCGTACGCGGGACAACGCGACTCGGAGGTCAGCACCCCGGACGGTGAATACAGCTCGACGTCGAGGTCACGCTGACCGGCGAGCAGCACAGTGGCGGCGAGTGCGCCGCCCTGCCGCAGCACCGGGACCTCGATCGTCTGAGGTGTGTCGGCGACCGTCACAGGCATGCGTACGAGCGATGCGGACGGCGCACTCACCCACGTCTCGGTGAGCGTGGTGAGGAATCGTCGCGCATCGACCGTGCCTGCGCCCCAGTCGGGGTCGGGCCCGTCGGCGCCGCGGTCGACGCTGCCGGTGGTCAGGGCAGCTCGGATGTCTTGCGCGGTGGCCTCTGGCACTTGTTCGAGGCCGAGAGCGGCAAGACCAGCGACGTAGGCCGCGGCCACCGAGGTGCCGGACAGTGTGACGTAGCCGTCGCGGGTGCCCACGGCCGCGGCCCGCACGCTGACCCCTGGTGCCACCAAGTCCGGCAGCCGGCCCCCGACGACGCCGCGCGAGGACCACGGCGCGAGGAAGATGCCCCCGTCCTGCGAGTCCGAGCCGGTGGGTGCGGAGGCGTCCGCTGCTGCGCCCACGGCGATCGTGGCGGGAGCGGCGGCCGGAGCGGCCAGCCCGTCCAGGGCGTCGCCAGTGTTACCGGCGGCTGTCACGACGACCTTTCCCGCTGCCGCAGCCGCGGTGGCCGCTGCACTGACGAGGTCTCCGCCATCGCTGGGGCCGCCGCCGAGCGGCACGAGCAGGACCTTGACGCCAGGCTGCTCGGCGCACCACTCCAGGCCGGCCACGACGTTCGACGCCCGACCGTTGCCTTCGGCGTCAAGCACTTTGACCACGGACAGAGCTGCGGCGGGTGCCACACCGGCGTGGTCGGCGGCGAGGGGCCCGCCCGCGCCATCGCCCGCTGCGACACTCACGGTGTGCGTGCCGTGGCCGTTGTCGTCGTACGCATAACGCCGCGCACCCACCAGGTCGAGGAAGCCGACGGACCGCGCCGCAAGCTGCTCGTGACGCGGGTCGATCCCCGTGTCGAGCACGCACAGGCCGACGCCAGTGCCATCGAGTCCACCGTCGGCGGGCCGCAAGCGGCTGTCTCGTCGGGCCGCATCCAACCCAAAGTCACGCGCGCCTGCCGCATCGAGCGCGGACACCGTCGAGTCGATTTCGATCCGAGTAACACCGGGCAGCGTTGCGAGCTCTGCAACAGCGGTGGCGGCGACGGTCGCAACGAACCCGGGCACCAGTCGGAACTCCCGGTGTACGGCAAGACCCTCGACGGTGCCGCCTGCCGTGACGGACGAGGTGCCGCCGACGAGGACGCGTACGGATGTTGCGCCCGCGGCGAGCTGGGCCTCCAGCGCGTCGTCGAGCTTGTCGGCGTCGGAGTCGCGCAACGCGGGCAGCGTGTCGCCGACCAGTGCAGGCTCCCCACCGCCACCCGGGATCGCCATGGCCGCGGGGCTGCCGAGAACGAGCGACCCCAAGGCCACGACTGTAACCAGTCGACTACGGCGGGTCAGCACGACACCTCCATTGCGGCATTGCGCACGACGCTAGCCCGCGGGGTCCTTGATGGGAAGCCTCGCACAGCGGGGGTTAGGGTCGCTCGCATGTCTGTCGCGTTGGTGACCGGAGCCTCGTCGGGGATCGGCCGTTCCTTTGCCACCCAGCTCGCTGCCGCGGGCTATGACCTCGTTGTGGTCGCGCGCGACACGGCCCGGCTCGAGGCTCTTGCGGCCGAACTTTCCGCGGAGCACGGTGTCGCGGTCGAGGTGCTGCCGGCAGATCTCGCCGACGCGAAGCAATGCCTGGTAGTCGAGGAGCGACTCGCCGACGTGGCTCGACCAGTCGACCTGTTGGTCAACAACGCCGGCTTCAGCTTGCGCAAGCCCTTCATCGTCAACACAGCCGACGAGGAGGAACGCATGCTCGACGTCCTCGTACGCGCAGTGCTGCGACTCTCCCACGCGGCGGCCGTGGCGATGGCCGGTCGTGGGCGTGGCGCGATCGTCAACGTCAGCTCGGTCGCAGGTTTCGTCCCGCGTGGCACCTACAGCGCGCACAAGGCATGGGTGACGTTCTTCAGCGAGATGTTGGCGGCGCAGCTCGCACCGAGGGGTGTACGCGTGATGGCGCTGTGCCCGGGGTTCGTACGCACGGAGATTTGGGAGCGTGCCGGCCGCGATCCGCATCGCGTGCCGTCGTGGGCCTGGCTCGACGTGGACGAGGTTGTTGCGTCTGCGCTGCGTGACCTCGACCGCGGCAAGGTCGTGTCGGTGCCGAGCCTGCGTTACAAGGTGGCGCGTACGTTCGCTCGGGTCGCACCGCGGCGGTTGCTGGTGCGCCGGGCGGTGCGGTCGAAGATCTGAGCGAGGAGTCGGTCAACCCGGCAAGGCGGCGACGGCCGTCGCGATCAGCTGAGCCGCCGCGCGCGGATCGGTCCGCCCAGCAAAGTGGCCGAGGTCGCGTTCGACGACCGGCCAGCCGCGGCCGCGGGCGACTCGCGCGTGCCATGCGTACACCGCTCGAGGTCTGCACGAATGCGACTGGCGCCTCCGGCCAGTCGGGCGGGTGTGGCAGCGGCTCGGTGAAGAAGTCCTTGGCTCGCGGGCGGGCCAGCGCCATGAGGTCGACGTCGTCCCAGTCCGGATAGCGGCCACCCGCATCGAGGAGCGCGGCGAGGCCGTGCGCCTGCTCGTGATCCTCGGCGTGCAGCAGGTCCAGGCGACTGGGCTGCCCGGCGCGCGGGAGCATCGCGTCGACGAGCACGTACCCGCTGACCGGGTGCCTCGCGGCGCGTCGGGCGAACCCGAGCTGCGGCAGCAGCGGTCCCGCGCCCGAGTGGCCGACGAGGACGACCGGGTCGGGCGGCGCTGCGGCGGCAAGCTGGCCAGCAGCGTCCGCGACGTACGCGGCGGCGTAGGGCGGCCGGTCATCACGGCGCACGTCGATCACGAGGTTAGGTAATCCCTCAGCTGCCAGCGCCTCCGGCAGCCCACCCCACGCGGCCGCTGTGGTGAGCGGACTGTGGCATAGGACGAGGCAGCCGGGGCGCACGCGCCAACCCTGCCAGGCAACGGCGAGCGATCGCTGCGCTGCCCGTACGCTCACCAGTCGTGAGCGCGCGCGACGAACTCAGGCAGCAGATCAAGGACAAGGCCATCGTGCATGGGCACGTGGTGCTGTCGAGCGGGCGGGAAGCCGACTACTACATCGACCTGCGCCGCATCACTTTGGATGGCGCGGCAGCGCCGCTCGTCGGCGAGGTGATGTTGGACCTGACCGAGGACCTCGAGTTTGACGATGTCGGGGGCTTGACCCTTGGGGCAGACGCCGTTGCGACGGCAATGCTGCACGCCGCCGCCGCGCGGGGTCGTCGGCTGGACGCGTTCGTCGTCCGAAAGAGCGAGAAGCAGCACGGTCTGCAACGCCGCATCGAAGGTCCAGATGTCGCCGGTCGGCGTGTGCTCGCCGTCGAGGACACCTCGACCACGGGAGGTTCCGTCCTGACCGCGGCGGCCGCACTGCGCGAGGCCGGGGCCGACATCGTCGCGGTCGCCGTCATCGTCGACCGGGACACTGGGGCCCGGGAGCGGGTTGAGGCTGAGGGCCTCTCGTACCGATTTGCGTACGATCAGGCCGATCTGGGGCTAGCCTCCGAATGACCACGTTAAGCAGGGTTTCCCCCGCACCACCAGGCATGTAGCCCTGGTGGTGCGGGGGAACTCCTGGTGGTGGCCCTCCGACTCCGGGGAAGACCGTGCCGGCCATCGACGGTGTGTCCAAGTCGTCGGCGGGCAAGGGGTAGCGGGAGCCTGGTCCCCATGTGCGGCCCGACGTCAGCCATCGGTCTGGTGGACCGTGAACGGGCGACGTGGCTAGAAGTGAAAGAGCAGATGCGCAAGCCAGGCACCATGGCAGGACTGATGCGCGGCTTCCTCGGCAACGAGGAGGTCGCCGTAGTCATCGCCACGACGCCGGAAGGTCGGGTGCACCGCTTGCTGTGCTGGTGACCGACGCAATTGCCGAGGAAATCGTGCTGCCGGACGTCGCGTCGGGCGGGTGGGTGACAGCGCACGTCGCTGACTACCCGGTCGAGGTTTGGCTGGGGCGGGACCATCAGGCTGGCCGCCCGGTGGCCATGAAGGTCACCGACTGGATCGAGGAGCACGTTCTCCTCTACGCGCGCCAGCTCTGGTGGCCTCGCTATCGGCCACCAACAAGGGCCTGACCGGCCCCGAGCTCAGCCGTCGCCGCGGACGTCTTCCTGCCAGACCCGCTGGCGCTCGGACTCTTCGTCGTACGCGGCAAGCCGCCGCCTCGACCGATCGCGCAGCAGCTCGATGACGATCGGGATGACCGAGACACCGACGATGAGGATCGCCATAGCCTCGATGTTGTTCTTGATGAAGCTGACGTTGCCCAGCCAGTAGCCCAGCAGGGTCACTCCGGTGGCCCAGAGCACACCGCCGATGGCCGAGTAGGTGATGAAGCGGCGGAAACCCATCCGCCCGACGCCAGCGGTGGCCGTGATGAACGTGCGCACGATCGGTACGAACCGGGCGAGAATGATCGCCCGCGCGCCGTAGCGGTCGAAGAATGCGTGCGTCTTGTCGACGTACTCCTGCTTGAACAGGCGTGAGTCGGGGCGCCGGAACAGCCTGGGGCCGACCCGGTAGCCGATGCCGTAGCCAGCCGCATTGCCCGCAATCGCGGCGAGCGTCAGGATCACGCAGGCAGTGACGATGCCTGGCATGCCCTCGCTCTGCTGAGCGACGAGCAGGCCGATGACGAACAGCAGCGAGTCGCCGGGCAGGAAGAAGATCAGCAGCCCGCACTCGACGAAAACGATCGCGACCGCGGCCCAAAATGCGTAAGGCCCGAACGAGTCGAGGATCTTCTCGGCGTCGAGCCAGTCGGGTAGCAGTGCGAGTACGTCCACGCGGACAGGGTAGTCGGCGCCGCGCACCAGCCGGGCGGCAACCGACTGGCAGTGTGATCCACGCCGCGTAGCGTTTCGTCCACGGGGAGGGTCAATGACCGAAACTCAGCCGGAACGCCGATCACCGCTCGGGCCGTTCGCGATCATCAACATCGAGCCGTCCGAGGCTGCCGACCGCATCTACGGGACGATTCTCGTCGCAGCCGTCATTGCCGGTGCGTCGAGCCACGGCGAGCCCGCGTCGTACGTGCTTGGGATCTCTTCGGTCTCCGTAGTGATCTTCTATGCCGCTCATGTCTATGCAACCTGGATGTCTCGCTGGGTCCAAGGCGCAATGGCGGCGCGGGCCGCACTCCAACACGCGTTCGTTCACCATCGAGGCATCTTGGTGGCCGCGATCATTCCTCTCGCTTGTGTGTTTGCCGGCGTAGCCCGGTGGATCGATGACGACACCGCCGTCACGCTGGCACTGTGGATGGGGGTGGTGGTGCTGTTCGTGACCGGCGTCGCCGCGGGACGCCAGGGCGGTCGGGGCTGGGCTGCTGACATTGCGGTCGGCCTAGGGGCGGGCGCGCTCGGGATGGTCCTGATCTTCCTTAACGCCTTGATCCATTGACGCCATACGCCACACTTGCCGCTTGTGGGCGACTTGGAGGTCGGCGTCGGACCGTGGCCCGGTAACCCACCGGACGACCATCGGCTGGACCCCGAACTCCTTGCCGCAGGTGACACGCGCAATGTCGCTGACCGCTACAGGTACTGGCGGCTCGAAGCCATCACTGCCGACCTTGACACGCACCGACACGACTTCCATGTCGCGATCGAAAACTGGCAGCACGACTTCAACATCGGATCCGTCGTCCGGACGGCCAACGCGTTCCTCGCCAGCGAGGTGCACATCGTTGGCCGCCGGCGCTGGAACCGCCGTGGCGCCATGGTCACCGACCGCTACCAACACATCCGCCACCACGCCGATGTCGCCGCGCTTGCCGAGTGGGCACAGCAGGATGGGCTACCGCTGCTCGGAGTCGACAACCTGCCGGGGTCGCTGCCGTTGGAGACGTACGCGTTGCCGCGCGCCTGTGTCTTGCTCCTCGGCCAGGAGGGACCTGGGTTGTCACAAGAGGCACACGAAGCCTGCACGGCTGTGCTCTCGATCGCGCAGTTCGGATCCACCCGGTCGATCAACGCCGGCGCCGCGGCCGGGATCGCGATGCACGCCTGGGTGCGACAGCACGTCTTTCGCCAGCCGCCGGTCTGACGTGCCTCAGTTGGTGACCAAATCCATCAGATCCGCAACGGAGTCGACAATGCGGCTCGGGCGGTAGGGGAACCGCTCGACCTCACTGGCTTTCGTGACCCCGGTGAGCACTAGCACGGTCTCGAGACCGGCCTCCATGCCCGAGATGATGTCGGTGTCCATCCGGTCACCGATCATGATCGTGGTCTCGCTGTGTGCTTCGAGCTGGTTGAGTGCGCTTCGCATCATGAGTGGGTTGGGTTTGCCCACGAAGTACGGGTCGACGCCGGTCGCCTTGGTGATCAGCGCCGCCACCGAGCCACAGGCGGGGAGTGAGCCCTCAGGTGACGGGCCGACGGGATCGGGGTTGGTGGCGATGAACCGGGCGCCTGCGTCGACGAGCCGGATTGCCTTGGTGATCGCCTCGAAGGAGTAGGTGCGGGTCTCGCCGAGCACGACATAGTCCGGAGCCCGGTCGGTGAGCACGTAGCCGACGTCGTGCAGCGCCGTCAGCAGCCCGGCCTCGCCGATGACGTACGCACTGCCACTCGGGGCCTGGTCGTCGAGGAATTTGGCGGTTGCCAACGCGGAGGTCCAGATCGACTGCTCAGGGATGTCGATGCCAGACGTAAGCAGTCGCGCCCGCAGGTCGCGCGGTGTGTAGATGGAGTTGTTGGTCAATACGAGGAAGCGCTTGCCTGAGTAGGCGAGTCGAGAGATGAACTCGTCAGCCCCGGGGACGGTGTGGCCCTCGTGCACGAGCACGCCGTCCATGTCGGTCAGCCAGCAGTCGATCTGCTTGCGTTCATGGGCACGTTTCATACCTCGACGGTACGGGCGCCGTGTTACGCGGAGGTTGCCTGCCCGGTCGACGCCGCTTACCACTCCGTGACGAGACTCACGTCTGCAAGGCTCCCGACGATGTAGCTGGCTCCCGCCGCCCGGAGTGCATCCTCGGCATAGGACGTGCGCACGCCGACCACCACCCCGACGCCTGCGGATACGGCAGCCCGCACCCCTGCGGGCGCGTCTTCGAACGCCACTGCGTCGCTCGGCTGGACAGCCAGCCGACCGCAAGCGAGCACGTACCCCGCTGGATCCGGCTTGCCCTCTTTGACGTCCTCTGCCGACACGACCGTCGTTACCAGGTGCTGCGCCTCGAGCACACGCGCGAGTACATGCCTGACCCATTCCCTGGACGCCGACGTCACGACTGCGGTGGGAATTGACCGCGTACGTAGCTCATGGAGCAGGTCGACTGCCCCCGTCGTGTGCGTCGCCCGATCGAGGAACTGGGGCAGGTAGCCAATCGCTTCCGCGGTCAGCGCCTCGGCATCCTGCGGGTCCCAAGGGCCGGGCAGCGTCGACAGCACGTCGGTGCCGCGGCGGCCGACGAAGTTGTGCAGGTAGGTCTGATCGTCGACGTGCCAACCGTGCGCCGCGAACAACGCATACCAGGCCGCGCGGTGTGCTGGCTCCGAGTCGACGAGCGTGCCGTCGAGGTCGAGAAGGACTGCCGCGGGGACGGGCAGCCTCAGCGCTGCCATGTGAAGATCTGCTCACCCGCCTGTACGTCGCCGCTGTCGCGGAGATCGGTCAACACATCCGCCGGCGCGTCGAGCGCGACGACAGGCGAGATCGGTGACCGTCCACCTGCCTCAACAGCGGCGGGGTCCCAGCGCACGATGGGGGTGCCCGCCTCGACGGTGTCGCCCTCGGCGGCAAGCAGCTCGAAGCCTTCGCCTTTGAGCTGCACCGTGTCGATGCCGAGATGTACGAGCACGCCGGCGCCGTCAGCCGTCGTGACCACGAACGCGTGCGGGTGCAGCTTGACGATCGTGCCGCTGACCGGAGCGACGGCCTCGACCAGTTGGCGCAGCGGATCGATCGCTGTGCCAGGGCCCACCATGGCACCGGAGAAGACTGGGTCGGGGACGTCAGCCATGGCGAGCGCGCGCCCTGGGACGGGGGCGACCACCTGCACCGTCTGCGTCACATCAAGTCCTCGATGTCCGAGGCGATGACATCGGCCTGCGGCCCGACGATGACCTGCACCAGCTTGCCCGCCCGCATGACTCCCATGGCTCCAGCAGCTTTGAGCGCAGCCTCGTTGACCAGGCCGGGGTCCTCGACCTCACACCGGAGCCGGGTGATGCACGGCTCAAGCTCGATGATGTTCTCCTTGCCGCCCAGCGCGGTCAGGATGTCCTCGGCCTGGCTCACAGTTTCTCCTCGTCAAGTCTCGAAGCGGCAGCGGCGCAATGCCGATGAGCGTGCCAGGTTGTCGCGCGCTTTGCATCTAGCTGGCCCGATCGGAATCTACGTTTTCTGGGGTCTTGACACCGTTAGTCCGTAGGGCCAGTCTCCTGCCTGGTCCTAACTGGACCGGACCAGTGCGTACCAGGCGACGAGGCCGGGAGGCAGAGGCGATGGGTGTCGTCACCGATGGCCCCGTCCCCAAGCACGCACAGCTGCGCAGCATCCTGCTGGAGCAGATCGCCGACGTCCTGGCCCCCGACCGTCCGATCCCGTCGGAGCGAGAGCTCATGGCGAGGTACGGGGTGAGCCGGGCCACGGTCCGCGAGGCCCTGGGCCAGCTCGTCTCCGAGGGTCGGCTCTACCGCGTCCGCGGCAAAGGCACCTTCGTCGCGGCGCCGCGTGTCGAGTCGCAGCTGCACTTGGCGTCGTTCACCGACGAGATGCGCGCCCGCGGACACTTACCCACGACCGTGGTCCTTGCCGCTGTCATGGAGGCGCCGCCGGCGCTCGCGGCGACCAGCCTCGGTCTGCGCCCGGGCGAGCCCACCTACCGGCTCGAACGGCTCCGCATCGCCGACGGCATCCCCATGGCTCTCGAGATCGGCTGGTATCCCATCGAGCCGCTCCCGGATCTGCTGGAGCAGGACCTCGCCGCCTCGCTCTACACACTGTTCGCCGAGCGGTACGACCTCAATGTCGACTCCGGCGAGCAGACCCTGTGGGCAGAGGCTGCCGGGCATCGCCGCGGGCGACTGCTCCAAGTCGACACAGCAGCACCATTGCTCGTCTTCCGGCGCACGTCGTACGCCGGGCACCGCGCGATCGAGCACATGACCTCGTACTACCGCGCTGATCGCTATCAGGTGCACATGTCGCTCGACCGGTCCCATCGGCGGGCGAACCCATCGATCGACACAGGAGGACCTGCATGACCACGACAACTGCAGAAACCAAGAGCGGCGGGGGGTTCTGGCCTGCCACGCTCGCCGTTGCCCAGCGCATCGGCCGCTCGCTGATGCTGCCGATCGCCGTTCTGCCAGCCGCGGCGCTGCTGTTGCGGCTCGGTCAGCCCGACCTGCTCGGCCCGGAGGGGTTGGGCTGGGACGCTGTCGCCGACGTCATAGGAGCCGCCGGCAACGCGCTGTTCGCCAACCTGCCCCTTCTGTTCGCCGTCGGCGTGGCGATCGGTTTCGCCCGCAAGGCCGACGGTTCTACCGCGCTCGCCGCGGTGGTCGGTTACCTGGTGTTCAAGGGCGTTGGTGACGCGATGTCGCCGCACATCCTGGAGGAGGCTGCAGAGGGCGAGGTGCAGCGGCTCATCAACTGGGGTGTGCTCGGCGGCATCCTCGTCGGCATCATGGCGGCACTGCTCTGGCAGCGCTACCACCGCATCAAGCTCGTGCCGTGGCTCGCGTTCTTCGGTGGTCGTCGCTTCGTCCCGATCATCACTGCAGCGGCCGCCATCGTGCTGGCCGTGCTCATGTCTTTCATCTACCGCCCGTTCGACACCGGCCTGACCAACCTCGGCGAATGGGTGGCCGAGAACGACGTGCTGGGCGGTTTCGTCTACGGCACCGCCAACCGACTGCTCATCCCGCTCGGCCTGCATCACATCCTCAACTCGTTCCCGTGGTTCCAGCTGGGCGAGTTCACCGACGCCACCGGCGCGACGTGGAACGGCGACATCAACCGCTTCCTGCACGGCGACCCGACGGCCGGCGCATTCATGACCGGCTTCTTCCCGATCATGATGTTCGCGCTGCCCGCGGCCGCGCTCGCCATCGCGCAAGAGGCCAAGCCGTCCCAGAAGAAGGTCGTCGGCGGCATCATGCTCGCCGCCGCGCTGACCTCTTTCGTCACGGGAGTCACCGAGCCGCTCGAGTTCGCGTTCCTGTTCGTGGCGTTCCCGCTGTACATCATCCACGCGATCCTCACCGGTACTTCGCTGGCACTTGTCAACGCGCTGGATATCCGAGACGGGTTCGGCTTTTCGGCGGGGTTGATCGACTACGTGCTCAACTGGAACATCGCGACAAAGCCGTGGCTGCTCATCCCGATCGGATTGGGCTACGCGGTTGTCTACTACTTCCTTTTCCGGTTCGTGATCCGCAAGTGGAATCTACGGACACCGGGACGGGAGGAAGACGCCGAACAGGTGCAGGAAGAGGTCGTCAAGGCCTGATCCCGCGGATGTGACGCGCGGCGGCGCTGGCTGCACCGGGGATTACCTCGGCGGGCCAGCGCCCCACTCGCGTGGCAGGCTGCCAGCACAACCCGTACGTGTTCGCGGAGGCACACGTGTCCGAGATTGTTGGCGTCGGAGTGAGTCCGGGCCGCGCAGTCGGTCAGGTAGTACGGATGCCCGACCCGGTCGAGGAACCCGGGCCCGACAGCGTTCTTCCCGAAGGCGCGGACCGGCCGGCCGAGGCGGCGCGCATCGAGGCCGCGGCGCATCAGGTGCGCGCCGACCTCGAGGCGCGGGCGGCCCGCGCGAGTGGTGAGGGCAAGGAGATTCTCGAGGCAACGGCGATGATGGCGGCCGACCCCACGCTGGTGTCGTCGGCGGCCAAGAAGGTCACGGACGCAGGCCTGCGTCCGGAGCGCGCGGTCTGGGAGGCCGCGGCGGAGGTGACGGCGATGCTGGCGTCCCTTGGTGGCTACATGGCCGAGCGCGTACGCGATGTGCAAGATGTCCGCGATCGCTTGGTCGCCGCGCTCACCGGCCGACCCGCACCCGGGGTGCCGGAGCGCAGCGAGCCGTACGTACTCGTCGCACACGATCTGGCCCCTGCCGATACGGCGACACTCGACCCGTCGCTTGTGCTGGCACTGGTCACACAGGAGGGTGGCCCGACCAGTCACACCGCGATCCTCGCCCGGTCACTCGGCATCCCTGCGGTTGTCGCCGCCAAGGGTGCGACCACTTTGACCGACGGCACGTTGGTGCTGGTCGACGGCGCGCTCGGTCGGGTGCACCCCAATCCGTCGGACGAGGAGATCGACAAGGTAAGGAGCGTCGCGGCGCGCAGTCGTACGTTCAATGGCCGTGGCGCCACAAAGGACGGGCACGCCGTGGCCTTGCTCGCCAACGTCGGCGACGCCAAGGGCGCGGTCGCGGCAGCCGAGGCCAACGCCGAGGGGATCGGCCTGTTCCGCACCGAGTTCCTGTTCCTCGATCGCGACAGCGCGCCGACCGTGGAAGAGCAGGTCGAGGCCTACCGGCACGTGTTGGCGGCCTTCCCTGGCAAGAAGGTCGTCGTGCGCACGCTCGACGCGGGCGCCGACAAGCCGTTGCCGTTCCTCACCGATGTGTCAGAGCCCAACCCGGCCCTCGGCGTCCGTGGGCTGCGCACGTCGTGGCGATCGCCGGAGGTGCTCACAGACCAGCTGGAGGCGATCGCACAGGCGGCCAAAGCGGAGGTGGCCGAGGTCTGGGTCATGGCGCCGATGGTGGCCACGGTCGACGAGGCACGCGACTTCGTCGCCGCCTGCGGCAAGCATGGGCTCGACATGGCCGGGGTGATGGTCGAAGTGCCGAGTGCTGCTTTGCGCTCCGAGCACATCCTGACGGTGGCGCATTTCGCGAGCATCGGCACCAACGACCTCACGCAGTACGCCATGGCGGCCGACCGGCTGCTCGGCGAGCTCGCCACCCTCAGTGATCCCTGGCAGCCTGCGGTGCTCCAGCTGATCGACCTGACCTGCCGGGGTGCCGAGGTGCATGCCAGACCGATCGGGGTGTGCGGCGAGGCCGCATCCGACCCGGGGTTGGCGTGCGTGCTCGTCGGGCTCGGCGTCTCGAGCCTGTCGATGGCGCCGCGGGCGTTGCCTGATGTCGCCGATGTGCTTGCCACAGTCACGCGCGACGAATGCGCCGAGCTTGGGCGGGTGGCGCTGGCGGCGAAGACCGCGCGAGGTGCGCGGGAAGCCGTACGCACGATGCTGCCCGTTCTCGACGAGCTCGGGTTGTGAGGGGAGCCGTGCGCCGAAACGTGCGACGAAGGCGATGGCTGCGAGCCCTGGTCCTGCTGCTCCCCATTGCGGTGGCGGTGCTCAGGCAGTTGGCGGCTAGGCGTACGCCCGTGGGCGCCCAGTCGGGCTTCGACCCCGGCGGCCCGGAGCCGGGCGGACCCGGCGCCAGGCCTGACGATGGCTCAGGCGGCGGTGGCCCACGCGACGGCGGGGTCCGCGAGCCACGCCGGCCCAAGCCGGGTCCGTACGGCGTTGCCGAGCACCGGCCGGAGCCCGTCGAGAGCGAGTTCCTGAGCCGGGGCAGCCCGACCGAGTCGTGGTCCACGACGGCGAGCCGTAACCGCCCGACGCGTCGACAACCGCCGTTGCGCAGGCTTGACTCGGACGCCTGAGGAGGACCTGTGAGCAACGAGCAATACCTGGACCGCGACGCCTTTGACTCGCTGGTGATCGGCAGTGGGTTTGGTGGGGCCGTGGCAGCGTGCCGGCTGGCGCAGGCCGGCGTCGATGTCGCCGTGGTCGAGCGAGGTCGTCGGTGGCCTCCGGGCAGCTTTCCGAGGGATCTCACTCGCCTCGACGACGGGTGGCTGTGGGCCTGAACCACGGCCTGTACGACGCGAAGCCGCTCAACGACATCCTCGCCATCCAGGCGGCGGGTTACGGCGGCGGCTCACTGGTCTACGCCAATGTGGCGATGCGCCCGCCGCAAGAGGTGTTCGACGCGTCCTGGCCGCAGGCCGTACTCGCGTCGATTGCTCGACCCCTACTACGACCTTGTCTCCTACATGCGCGACGTCCAACCGGTCACAGTCGATCCACGGACCGGTGAGCTTCCGCCCAAGACGCGCTTCATGGAAAGCCAGTTGGGTGAGACGGTCCAACGCCGCGGCCGCCGAGCCTTCGCAGATGACGTCATAGTCCTGCGCGTACCGGCGCTTCAGCGTGGCCCTGAGGCAGTCACCCTCGTCGGCCGTGTCTTCCAGCACCAGCAACGCTGGCTCTGTCATGTGCTCCTCCGTAGGCCCAGCTGTCGGAGCCGGGTGTGGGTGTCTTCAAGTCCCCAGGCGCGTGTGATTCGGCCGCCGGCAAGACGGAAGAAGTAGACCTCAGCGACGTCGGTGAACCGGCGGTCGGTGGGCGGGTGACCGAGCCACGGTCCGGTGTGCGTGCCGGAGCAGGAGAACCGGCCGACGACAGTGTCGCCCTCGGCGACCAGCTGGTCGATGCGCATGTGGACGTCGCTGAACGACGCCAGGAACGGCTCGACCCAGCGACGGGCGGCCGGTGCGAGGCGCGGGTCGTACAGCCGGTCGATGGCGCTCGAGGTTGCGGCCGTTCATGACCTCGTCCACAAGCTCGCGCACGGTCTGCTTGTTCTGCTCGAGTGTGTTCATGATGGCCCGGGGTGCGTACATGATGACGGCGACGCCGACCAGACAGATGGCGGCACCGATGATGTCGAGGCGGTCTGGGCGGAAGCCGTCGAAGATCATCCCCCAGGCCAGAGAACCCGCAACGAACACGCCTCCGTAGGCCGCCAGGATCCGCCCGAAGTGCGGGTCGGACTGCAGGGTCGCGACGAACCCGTACATGCCGAGCGCGATCACTCCTGCGCCCACCCAGAGCAACCCACGATGCTCGCGTACGCCTTGCCAGACGAGCCAGGCGCCTCCGATCTCCGCGACGGCGGCCAAGGCAAACAGCGCGATCGATCGGACGACGGTCATGGCGGCACCCTAGGTCTTGCGGTGGCCTCGCGGCCCGGTGAGCCACAGCCTGTGTCTTGCGTCAAGAAGTTGGCAGGACGGACGTGCAGGCCAATCCCGTAAGCGGATCGGCAAACGACGACGAAGCGGTCGAGGGGTGGCATGCCGGGCGTGCGGTCTATGACCGCAATGAGGTGGCCGAGGTTGCCGTCGAGCTTGTTGTCGGCGTTCTCGCACACGGAGCAGGTGCTGAACACGACGACGTCCGGCTGCGCGCCGTCCGCGACCGGGGCGTAGCCCGCCTCGTCGAGCAGGCCGACGATGCGCTCGGAGTCGTGCACGTTCATCGGGCAGCCGTAGGTGCGCACCTCGTACGTCCTCGTCACCATGCCAAGGGCAAATTCGCCCTTGACAAGTTTTCTTGTCAATGGCACGGTGGCGTCATGCGGGACGTCGAGGTCATCGAGAGCGCGGAGGCAGCCGCCGCCGCGCTGGATCCGGTCCGGGCCCGGCTGCTCGGCGAGCTGGCCGTCCCGGCCTCCGCCGCCGGGCTCGCCGCCCGGGTCGGCGTCGCGCGCCAGAAGGTCAACTACCACCTCAAGGCGCTCGAGGCGCACGGCCTGGTGGAGCTGTCCGAAGAGCGCCGGCACGGGGGCATCACCGAGCGGGTGCTGCAGGCGTCGGCGGCGTCGTACGTCGTGTCGCCGGCGGCCGTCAGCGCGTCCGCGGCCGACCCGGACGCCAACGCCGACCACCTGTCGGCGGGCTACCTCGTCGCGCTGGCCGGGCGGCTGGTGCGCGAGGTCGGCGCCCTGGCGCGCCGGGCCGGCGCGTCCGGCAAGCGCCTGCCGACGCTGACCATCGACACGCAGGTCGGCTTCCGGTCTGCCGCCGACCGGGCTGCCTTCGCGGACGACCTGACTGCCGCGGTGCTCGACCTGGCCGCTCGCTACCACCACGACGACGGGCGCCCGCACCGGCTCGTCGTCGCCGCCCACCCACTTCCTGAGGAGAGCGCATGAGCACGACCCCGAACGTCCCGTACCGCCTGGAGTTCAGCGTCGAGGTTCCGGGCACCCCGGAGCAGGTCTGGCAAGCCATCGCCACCGGCAAGGGCATGAGCGCCTGGTTCACGCCGACCGAGATGGAGGAGCGCGAGGGCGGCTCCGTGCACTTCACCATGGGCCCCGAGATGGGCTCGGACGGCCAGGTCACCGGCTGGGACCCGCCGCGCCGCCTCGTCTTCGAGGAGGACTGGGCCGCCCTCATGGGCAAGGACCCGGATGCGCTCAGCCCGCTGACGACGGAGTTCCTCGTCGAGGCGCAGTCCGGCGGCACCTGCGTCGTGCGCGTCACCAGCAGCGGCTTTGGGACCGGTGCCGCCTGGGAGTCGGAGTTCTGGGACGACATGGGCCCCAACTGGATGCCGTTCTTCGACAACCTGCGCCTCTACCTGTCGCACTTCCCCGGCCAGGAGGCCACGCAGCTCGAGGTCGCCGCCTCCCACCCCGGCGACGCGGAGGTGCTGTGGTCGACCCTGCACGACGCGCTCGGGCTGGGCGACGAGGGCGCGACGGTCGAGGTGCGCGGCGCCACCGGCACGGTCGAACGTGTCGGCGAGCGGCATACGCTGGTCCGGCTAACCGCGCCGGTGCCCGGGATGCTCATGTTCTTCGCGTACGGCGAGGGCGACGGCAAGGCGACGGCGGGCGTACGGGCGTACGTGTTCTCCGCCGACGCGGCGGACTACGTGCGGCGCGAGGAGCCGGCCTGGCAGGCCTGGCTGCAGGGGCTCTCCGTCCCGGCCTGATCTTCTGCTCGGAACCGCCTCCGCGGCCGCGGTGCCCACCACACCCACCGACGACGCTGGCCCCGTGACGCCACAGCACACCGCCCCGCCGGCCCAGCAGGACTCCGCCGGAGGACCCCAGCCCCCATGACCGTCGACACCGCAGCTCCCGCCCTGGCCGCGACCGCCCGCAACGTGATGGACCGGATCCGCTACATGGTGCTCGGCACGATCGACGAGGACGGGTGTACCCGCACCTCGCCGGCGTACTCCGGTCGACCCGACTGAATGACACCCCAGGGCCGGGACCGTCACATGCCAGTCAACACACCTCGTACGCCAGTTACCGAAATGGAGGAACGACATGAACAGCATGAATGACGCCGGGGTCGTCGCAGGCCTGGCATCGGGCCAAACGAGCTACACCCACCGACTTCGCGGGCTCGCCGTCACCGGCTTCATTGCCGCGCTCGCGGCGATGGTGGCCACCACCCTGGCCGCTGCGCTTGCCCAGGCCGTTGGCGTCGACTTCGAGGTCCCCGATGGTGGCGAGACGATCCCGTTGTCCGGGGTCGCCGTGGTGACCGGCTTCTTCTCGGTCGTGGGCGTCGTCATTGCCGCCGTTCTTCTTCGTTGGAGCGCTCGCCCCGCCGAGCGATTCGCGTGGACGGCAGTGTCGCTGACCGCGATCTCGTTGGTCCCGCCCCTCCTCTCTGAGGCAAACACCGCCACTATCACCGCCCTCCTCGGGCTACACCTCGTTGCTGCGACAGTGATGATCCCCACCCTGGCGCGGAGCCTCCGCACCCGGACCGATTGACGAACCTCCACCGGCACGGGAGCGGCGCTGAGAAACGCCGCCCACCGTCGCCGGCCAGCTCGATGACGGGATGTCTCGTAAGACCCGCCCGGTGCCGCGTCGCGGTGACCGGGCCTTCAGCGGGACGCTGCGTCACGTGTCGAGGTAGGCCTGGCGCGGCGTTCGATCGTCGAGAGCTTGGTGTGGCCGGATGCGGTTGTAGATGTTGCGGAAGCGGCCGGTCTCCATGGCGAGCGCGCCGCCGTCGTCGATCGGGGCGCGGTAGAGGTGCTCGCGCGCATCATCGCGGCGATCTTGCGGTGGCCTCACGCAGGCCAGTCGCTCGCGTACTTCGCCGCCAAGGCCTCGGCCGCATCAACGGCCGGCGTCGGCCACTGCCCCTTCACCGGCGCGTCGCCGCTTCGGAGCGTGGCCAGGCGGCGGTGGTAGGTGCGCTCTGGAATGCCGGCAGGGCGGCGAACCTCGCGACCGGCAGCTCGGCTGCCGCTCTCAGGGCCTCGAGGTCGGCGAAGGGACCAGGTCGACGCACTCCGAGCCCATCTGCCAGATCCGCAACTGCACTGTCGCCTCGGCCAACGCCAGCTTCAGCTCCTGGATCTCCGCCCGCTGCCGCCTCTCGACGCACACCACCTGGCCAGTCTCGAACATCTGTTCTAGGCTGGGAAGATGCGCTGGGACGCTCTCACGCTCGACTCGGCCGCCGAGACGCGGGCCGATTCCGCGCAGCCTGCCCTGCCACTGCCGATCCGCGACGCGGTCGTCCGCACCTTCGACACACCCGGATTCCGCGGCATCACGTTCTACGAGGTCCGCAGCCGCTCGGCACTCAACCGGGTCCCCGACGCCTCGCGCGTGCCGTTCCGGTGGACGGTCAACCCCTACCGCGGCTGCAGCCATGCGTGTGTCTACTGCCTGGTCGGCGACACGCAGATCCTGATGGCGGATGGAACAGTCCGCGACCTGGCCGACCTGAGGATCGGCGACGAGATCATCGGCACCGAGGTTGTCGGTCGGTATCGGCGTTACGTGCGGACCACCGTTCTGGCTCACTGGCGCACCGAAAAGGCGGCATACCGGGTGCGGCTGCGCGACGGCACCACCCTCATCGCAAGCGGAGACCACCGATTTCTCACGGATCGGGGGTGGAAGCACGTCGCCCGGCAGTCGCTGGAGGCCGGAGGCCACACCTCACAGTCGACGACGCGCTCCGCGGTTTCGGTCTGGCCGCAGTGAAGCCGCAGGACACGAGCGTCGAGGGGTTGCGAGTCGCGGTTGCCGCGGACCTTCGTGTCGAGTCGGTCGAGCCCCTCGGGGTCGCGCTTCCGATGTACGACATCACGACCGGCACCGGCGACTTCGTCGCCAACGGCGTCGTCAGCCACAACTGCTTCGCCCGCAACACGCACACCTACCTCGACCTCGATGCCGGGCTCGACTTCGACTCGAAGATCATCGTCAAGGTCAACGTGGCCGAGCGGCTTGCGGGCCGAGCTGGCTGCTCGGTCGTGGCGTGGCGAGCACGTCGCGATGGGCACCAACGTCGACCCCTACCAGCGGGCCGAGGGCCGCTACCAGCTGATGCCCGGTGTCATCCAGGCGTTGCGTGATGCCCGCAACCCGTTCTCGATTCTCACCAAGGGCTCGCTCATCCTGCGCGACCTGGAGCTGATCGCCGAGTGCGCCGAACTCACCGACGTCGGCGTCAACGTGTCAGTGGGGTCGATCGACCGTGAGCTCTGGCGGGTCGTCGAGCCGGGCACACCGTCACCGCAGAAGCGTCTCGAGGTGGCGCGCGCGTTCACCGACGCGGGCGTCGGCTGCGGAGTCCTGATGGCGCCGGTGCTGCCCGGACTCAGCGACTCCGACGCCGCGCTAGAAGCGACTGTCCGGGCGATTGCTGAGTCGGGCGCACAGTCGATCACCCCGATCGTGCTGCATCTGCGCACTGGTGCCCGCGAGTGGTACCTGCAGTGGCTCGGCGAGCACTTCCCGCACCTGATGCCCGACTACGAGCGCCTCTACGGCCGCGGCGCCTACGCGCCGAAGGCTTACCAGCAGTCAGTCACCGAGCGCGTCCACGCCCTGGCCGAGCGGTACGGCGTGGGGCGCACGACACCCCGCAGAGCCCGCCGCGTGCGCACCGTGCCCGCAGCGCCGACACCCAGCCAGCCCGAGCAGCTCACGCTCGGTCTGTGAGCTCACCAGCCTTGGTGGCCATCGGGTGCGGTGTCTTCGGCGTCCAGGTCCTTGGCCAACAGCGCCGCCAAGGTGTCGAGCACTTCCTCTGCCCCATCGCCCTCGGCCTCGAGGATGACCTCGTCACCGAACTCCGCGCCCAACGTCATGATCCCGAGGATCGAGGCGGCCTCCACGGGCGCCTTGTCCTCCTTGCGGACGCTGACCTTGACCGGCTGCGCGGCCGCAGCCTTGACGAACAGGGCAGCTGGGCGGGCGTGCAGCCCCACCTTGCTGGCGATGGTGACGCGACGCTCTGGCACCGGTTTCCTCCTGGGCTCAGGTGTGCGAGCCAGCCTATGCGACGCCTCCGGGACTCTCCTCCTGACCACGGCACGCGTGGGTGAATACTGGGGCGCACAGCGAAGAGCCGCCCCTGAGGAGCACCACGATGCCCATCGCATCCCCCGAGGTCTACGCGGAGATGCTCGACCGCGCCAAGGTCGGCGCGTACGCCTTCCCCGCGATCAACGTCACGTCGTCGCAGACGCTCAACGCCGCGCTGCAAGGCTTTGCGGCAGCACAGAGCGACGGCATCGTCCAGATCTCGACCGGCGGCGCGGAGTACGCCTCGGGCCAGACCGTCAAGAACATGGTGACGGGGGCCGTCGCGCTCGCCGAGTACGCCCACCACGTCGCCAAGCACTACCCGATCAACATCGCGCTGCACACCGATCACTGTCCCAAGGACAAGCTCGACGGCTATGTCCGTCCCCTGATTGCGATCTCGCAGGAGCGCGTCGCCCGCGGCGAGGAGCCGCTGTTCCAGTCGCACATGTGGGACGGCTCGGCCGTGCCCCTGGACGAGAACCTCTCGATCGCCGCCGAGCTCCTCGAGCAGACGAGCAAGGCCAAGATCATCCTGGAGATCGAGGTCGGTGTCGTCGGCGGTGAGGAGGATGGCGTCGTTGGCGGCAGCGGCGAGAAGCTCTACACGACCGTCGAGGACGGCCTCAAGACAGCGGAGGCGCTGGGTCTGGGCGAGAAGGGGCGCTACATCGCGGCTCTCACGTTCGGCAATGTGCACGGCGTTTACAAGCCAGGCAACGTCGTGCTCCGCCCGAGCATCCTCAAGGACATCCAGCACGCCGTGGGCCAGAAGTACGGCGTCGAGAAGCCGTTCGAGCTCGTCTTCCACGGCGGGTCCGGCTCGCTGCTCGAAGAGATCAACGAGTCGCTCGACTACGGCGTCGTGAAGATGAACATCGACACCGACACGCAGTACGCCTTCACCCGGCCCGTCTCCGGCCACATGTTCCGCAACTACGACGGCGTGCTCAAGGTGGACGGCGAGGTCGGTGACAAGAAGGCGTACGACCCGCGCTCCTGGGGCAAGCTCGCCGAAGCCGGTATGGCCGAGCGGGTCCAGCAAGCCGCCGAGGTCCTGCGCAGCGCCGGCAAGACGCTCGGCACGTCGTGACGGACAACCTCCTCGCCGGTCCGCCACCCACGCAGCTGCCCGACGACCCGGGGCCGAGGTCCGAGCTCGCCGCCGGCGCCGACCCCGCTGAAGTCGCCGCCCGCCACCCGGAGAGCTCGCTCGCCTGGGCGGCGCTCGCGGAGCGGGCACTGGCGGAAGGACGGTCGGTCGAGGCGTACGCCTATGCCCGCACGGGCTACCACCGCGGGCTCGACCAACTCCGGCGCAACGGGTGGCGCGGCCAAGGTGCGGTTCCGTGGGAGCACGAGCCCAACCAGGGCTTCCTCCGGGCCTTGCACGCGCTCGGACTGGCGGCTGCGGCGATCGGCGAGGACGACGAGGCGACGCGGTGCGCGACTTTCCTCAGGGACTGCAGCCCGACCGCGGCCGAGGTGCTCGAGCAGCGCTGATCAGCCTTTAACCGACGTGACCATCGAAGCCGTCCCCTGACGCGGTTTCGATGGTCACGTACTAGGTCTAATGATGCTCCTGTCGACCTGTCGTCGGCCAGGGAATTGGTGACTCGGGTCGGTCATTGCCGGGTCTTTTCGATAGCCTCGCTGCCTGGTCGGCCGGGGCCGTCGGCGGCCGCGACCCGTACAGGAAGGACCCTCGCATGCCCGCGATCGTCGTGCTCGGCGCCCAGTGGGGCGACGAGGGCAAGGGCAAGGCGACCGACTTGCTCGGCAGCTCGGTTGACTACGTGGTCAAGTACAACGGTGGCAACAACGCCGGCCACACCGTAGTCATCGGGGATGAGAAGTACGCGCTGCACCTGCTGCCCTCCGGCATCCTTACCCCCGGCGTCACGCCGGTCATCGGCAACGGCGTCGTTGTCGACCTGCAGGTGCTCTTCGAAGAGATCGAGGCGCTGGAGGCGCGCGGCATCGACACGTCACGGCTGGTGCTCAGCGCGAGCGCGCACGTCATCCCGTCGTACAACCGCACCGTCGACAAGGTGGTCGAGCGCTTCCTCGGCAGTCGGCGCATCGGCACCACCGGACGCGGCATCGGGCCGACCTACGCCGACAAGATGAACCGCGTCGGCATCCGCATTCAGGACCTGTTCGACGAGTCGATACTGCGGCAGAAGGTCGAGGGCGCGCTCGTCCAGAAGAACCAGCTGCTGGTCAAGGCCTACAACCGCCGGGCGGTGGCGGTTGACGACGTGGTCGCCGAGCTGCTGTCGTACGTCGACCGCGTCCGGCCTATGGTCGCGGACACCGCGTTGCTGCTCGACCAGGCGCTCGACGCCGGCGAGACGGTGCTGCTTGAGGGCGGCCAGGCAACCCTGCTCGACGTCGACCACGGCACGTACCCGTTTGTCACGTCGTCCAACCCGACCGCAGGTGGCGCCTGCACCGGCTCGGGCATCCCACCGACACGGCTCGACCGAATCATCGCCGTGGTCAAGGCCTACACCACGCGCGTGGGCGAGGGCCCGTTCCCGACCGAGCTGCTGGATCACGACGGCGAGCGGCTGCGGCAGGCCGGTGGAGAGTTCGGTACGACGACCGGCCGCCCGCGGCGCACCGGGTGGTACGACGCGCCCATCGCCCGCTATGCGGCACGCATCAACGGCGTCACCGACTTCGTGCTCACCAAGCTCGACGTGCTCACGGGGTGGGAGCGCATCCCGGTCTGCGTGGCCTATGACGTCGAGGGCGTGCGGCACGACGAGATGCCGATGACGCAGACCGACTTCCACCACGCGCAGCCGGTCTATGAGTTCTTCGACGGATGGGACGAGGACATCAGCGAGGCTCGCACGTTGTCCGACCTGCCCAAAGCGGCACGTGCGTACGTGACCGCGATCGAGGAGATCAGCGGCGCACGCTTCTCGGCGATCGGCGTCGGGCCTGCTCGGGATGAAGTCATCCAGGTCCGGTCGTTGCTCTGACCAGTTGCATGGCACAGCCGCTGTTCACTCGCAAGGCTTTTCCCCGCACCACCAGGGCTACATGCCTGGCGGTGCGGGGTGCAGATCCTGCTTCACGTGGTCATTCACGCGGCCGCCGCGCGATCAGCTTTCGATGTTGGCCATGACGTGCTTGACGCGGGTGTAGTCCTCGAACCCGTACATCGACAGGTCCTTGCCATAGCCGGAGTGCCGGAAGCCGCCGTGCGGCATCTCCGCGACGAGCGGGATGTGCGTGTTGATCCAGACGCAGCCGAAGTCCAGCCGCCGGGCCATGCGCATCGCCCGGCCGAAGTCGCGGGTCCAGACCGAGGACGCCAAGCCGTACGGGACGCCGTTGGCCCAGCGGAGCGCCTCGCCCTCGTCGGAGAACTGCTGGACGGTGATGACCGGGCCGAAGATCTCGTTCTGGATCGCCTCGTCGTCCTGCCGCAGCCCGGACAGCACCGTGGGCTCGAAGAAGTACCCAGCCTCGCCGACGGCCGACCCACCCGCAGCGATGGCAGCGTGGTCAGGCAGCCGGTCGACGAAGCCGCGGACGCGCTCGAGCTGGTTGGCGTTGTTGAGCGGGCCGTAGAGCGCGTCCTCGTCGTTAGGCGCTCCGGTGTGCGTGTTGCGGGCCTGCTCGGACAGCGCCGCGACGAAGTCGGTGTAGATGCCGGGCCCGGCGAGGACGCGAGTCGCTGCGGTGCAGTCCTGTCCCGCGTTGAAGTAGCCGGCCACGGCAATCGCCTCGGCAGCAGCCTCCAGATCGGCGTCGTCGAAGACCACCACCGGCGCCTTGCCACCCAGCTCGAGGTGGACACGCTTCACGTCGGACGCCGCGGACTTGGCGACCTCCATGCCTGCCCGCACCGAGCCGGTGATGGCCACCATGGCGGGAGTCGGGTGCTCGACGAGCAGCCGTCCAGTGTCCCGGTCACCGGTCACGACGTTGAGCACGCCCGGCGGCAGGAACTCGGCGGCGACCTCCGCGAGCAGCAGGCTGGAGGCCGGTGTCGTGTCGGACGGCTTGAGGACGACCGTGTTACCCGCGGCTAGCGCGGGAGCGATCTTCCAGACGGCCATCATGAGCGGGTAGTTCCACGGCGTCACCTGGCCGACGACTCCGACCGGCTCACGGCGGACGAACGACGTGTGCCCAGCCATGTACTCGCCGGCCGACCGACCCTCCAGCACGCGAGCCGCACCGGCGAAGAACCGGATCTGGTCGATCGCTGGGGGCAGCTCGTCGGAGCGGGTCAAGCCGATCGGCTTTCCAGTGTTCTCGACCTCGACGGCGATGAACTCCTCGGCGCGCGCCTCGACCGCGTCGGCGAGCTTGAGCAGCGCCATCTGGCGCTCGCTCGGCGTCGTGTCGCGCCACGACTCGAACGCTTCGGCCGCGGCGCCGTAGGCCGCGTCGACATCCTCCGGGCCGGACAGCGGCGCCTGGGCGAACACCTCTCCGGTGGAGGGGTTCACCAGGTCGGTCGTCCGGCCGTCCACCGGGTCGACGTACTTGCCATTGACGAAGTTTCTGAGTTGGCGCAGGTCGCCCATGTCAATTCGCTCCCATATCTACGGATCTCGTCCGATCTCACCCTGACACCGCTCGATCAGGCAAGGGTTTCCGGGCACGGACTGCGAAATCCGTACGTTGTCGTGGGCAACGGTCGTCCCCATGTTCGTCCATGGCCGGGAGGGTTCCCCATCGGCTGATGGGTAAATGTCCACCCAGGTCTGCCCAAAGGGTGGTGCTTTGCTCTAGCGTGCTCCCGCGCGCGTGAGACCGCACGGGGCTCGCAGGGCGTGCTGCTCGGAAGGATGCGCCCATGATCGTTGCCGTACCCCTGCACAACCCGTACGTCCACCTGGAGCCGCTGCGGCACGACCATGCCGAGGATCTCTTCGAGGTCGCGCGTACGGACGCCGACGAGATCTTCGAGTGGACCGGGATCTGGCAGGCCCCGCGCTGCATCGAAGACACGCGGACAACCATCGACGAGCTGCTGGCGCTCGCCGACCACGGCACGCATGCCACGTGGGCGATCCGCCGCCACCTCGACGGGCGCATCGTCGGCACCACCTCCTATCTGGACATCGAGCCCAAGCATCGCCGCGTCGAGGTGGGGGCCACGTGGCTCGGCCGTGCCTGGTGGCGCACCGAGGTCAACACGGCGACCAAGCAGCTGGTGCTGGGCCACGCCTTCGAGGACTGCGGCCTGGAACGGGTCATGATCAAGACCGACACCCGCAACGAGCGGTCCGCGCGGGCGATCGCCCGACTCGGTGCCGTCCACGAGGGGACCCTGCGACATCACATGCTGCGCCCCGACGGCAGCTGGCGGGACAGCGTGGTCTTCTCGATCATCGCGCCCGAGTGGCCGCACGTGCGGGCGCGGCTCGGTGAGCTGCTGCGCCGCGGGGCTGCCGAGTCGCTCTGGGGCGTCGGCGTCGCCTAGCACCTCGACCAGCCGAGGCCATCGGAGCGCGCTACGGTGACCACGACGCTGCGCCTCGCAGGAGGTACTCGCCGTGCCAGAAATCCGCCGTCCGATTCAGTCCACCTTTCGCCGCAATGCGCAACGCCGGGCCAGCATCGAGCTGCCTCCAGAGGAGTCGATGGAGCCGCGGGCCGGCTCGGCCAACCCGCCCGTCGAGCGCAGCGTGGTCGACGCGGCGATCTATGTGGACGGACGCCGCATCGACACGCCGGCGAGTTTGTCGCGCCTCCGCGAGCAGCTGCGCGACAAGCCTGGGGCAATGGCGTGGATCGGGCTGCTGCGCCCAACGGACCGGCAGCTCCTGCAGGCGGCCGAGGAGTTCGAGCTCCACGAGCTGGCGGTCGAGGACGCGATCGTCGCCCATCAGCGGCCAAAGCTCGAGCGCTACGGCGACACGTTGTTCGTGGTGCTCCGCGCGGCCCGCTACATCGACGAGACGGAGACTGTCGAGTTCAGCGAGCTGCACGTCTTCACCGGGCCGGACTTCGTCCTCACGGTCCGGCACGGCAACGCGCCCAACCTCGCCGCGGTCCGCAGCCGGATGGAGGCCGATCCTGAGCTGCTCGGACAGGGGCCGGAAGCCGTCCTCTATGCGATCCTCGACGCCGTCGTCGACGGCTATGCCCCTGTGGTCGCAGGCGTGCAGAACGACCTCGACGAGATCGAGATCCAGGTGTTCAGCGGCGACCCCGAGGCGTCGCGGCGCACGTACGAGCTCTCCGGCGAGGTGATCGAGCTCCAGCGGGCCACTCGGCCGCTGCTGGACATCCTCGGGGGGCTCAGTGCGGGGTCGGCGAAATACCACGTGGAGGAGGAGCTCCAGCGCTATCTGCGGGACGTCGCCGACCACGCGACGACTGCCGCCGAGCGGGTCGACAGCTTCCGTCAGATGATCACTGACGTGCTGGCCCTCAATGCGACGCTGGTTGCCCAGGCCCAGAACGAGGAGGTCAGGGCGCTGACCGAGGCGAGCTTCGACCAGAACGAGGAGATCAAAAAGGTCTCCGCCTGGGCGGCAATCCTCTTCGCTCCGACGCTGATCGGCACCGTCTACGGCATGAACTTCGAGCACATGCCCGAGCTGGACTGGCGGCTCGGCTATCCGTTCGCGTTACTGCTCATGGCCGCGGTCTGCGTTGGGCTGTACCTGGTGTTCAAGAAGCGCAAGTGGCTCTGATCAGATGTGCTCATGTCCCGACTTGCGGCACAGCAGCGACGGTTCCAGGCGACCGAGGATGAGGTCATCCGGCTCTACGACACGCAGCACTACCGCGAGGCGTTGGCCATCCTGCACGAGGCGGCGCCGTCCTTCCCGGGTTACCGCGCCGACACCGCGCACCTCGCCGCCTGCCTGCTCGCTCTAGACGGCGACCCGACCGCCGCCATGCGCGAGCTGCGAGCCGCGGTGCACGACGGGTTCTGGTGGGCGCCACGGGTCCTTGACGACGACGATCTGGCGTCAGTGCGGTCGCTCGAGGGTTGGGACGAGCTCGTCGCGGAATGCGGCCGCCGCGCGGCTCAGCACCAGGAGTCTGAGCCGGTGACAGTGGTCGTACGGCCCGTCGGGCCACCGCGCGGCGTTCTTGTGGTCCTGCACGGCGCGCAGGAGGAGGCGCTGCAGACCGCGGCCGACTGGCAGGCCGCGGTGGAGTCGGGCTTTGTCATCTTGGCCGTACGGTCGACGCAGCAGTCCAGTCCGAGCTTTCGCACCTGGCCTGACCAGGCGGTCGTCGCCCGCGATGTCGCCGCCGCGCTGCGGACGGTCCCGGAGGCGACCACTCTTCCCGTGATCGCGGCCGGCTTCTCCGCCGGCGCTCGGGCTGCGCTCCTCTGGGCGCTCTCCGCCGATCCTGTGCCGGTGTCCGCGTACGTGCTCGTCGCCCCGGCGATCCGACCAGACCAGCTGCCGGAGCAGCCCCGCCCTGTCCGCGGCGTGGTGCTCCTTGGCGCGGACGACGCCCTCACCGAAGCCGCGCGGGAAGCAGCGGAGCGAATCGGCCCTACGGTCCGGGTCGACGTCGTGGCCGGCGTCGCCCATGACTACCCCGGCGACTTCGACACCTGGCTCGGCGCCACACTTGTCGAGCTCATCGACTAGCGTCCGGCGCATGGACGCCGCCACCACCAGCTCCGCCGCCCCGCTCGCCGACCCGGCCGAGGGTCAACGCGTCGTCGCGCTCGACCGGGCGCACATCTTCCACTCCTGGTCGGCGCAGGGCGCGTTGCAGCCGATGGCCGTGGCAGGGGCCAGCGGGTCGTACCTCTGGGACTACGACGGCAATCGCTACCTCGATTTCTCCAGCCAGCTGGTCAACACCAACATCGGGCACCAGCACCCCCGCGTCGTCGCGGCGATCCAGGAGCAGGCCGCGCGGTTGTGCACCATCGCGCCGCAGCACGCCAACGACGCTCGAGGCAGGGCCGCCGAGCTGGTCGTCGAGCGTGCCCCCGAGGGGCTCAACCACGTCTTCTTCACCAACGGGGGTGCCGAGGCGGTAGAGAACGCCGTACGCATGGCGCGGCTGCACACCGGCCGGCACAAGGTCCTTGCGCGCTACCGGTCCTACCACGGCGGCACGCAGACTGCCGTCACCGTCACCGGCGACCCGCGGCGTTGGGCCAACGACCAGTGGGCCAGCGGCGTCGTGCACTTCTTCGGGCCGTTCCTCTACCGCTCGGAGTTCCACGCGACCACGGAGGCGGAGGAGTCGGCGCGGGCTCTGCAGCACCTGGAGCGGACCATCCAGCTCGAGGGGTCGTCGACGATCGCGGCCATCGTGCTGGAGACGATCCCGGGGACTGCCGGGATCATGGTGCCGCCGCCGGGGTATCTGCGCGGCGTGCGGGAGATCTGCGACCGCTACGGCATCCTGCTAGTCCTCGACGAGGTGATGGCCGGCTTCGGTCGTACGGGCGCGTGGTTCGCGCTCGACCACTTCGACGTGCGTCCCGACCTGGTGACCTTTGCCAAGGGCGTCAACTCCGGGTACGTCCCGCTGGGCGGAGTGATCCTTTCTGACGACGCCTACGAGTTCTTCAGAGAGCGGGTCTACCCCGGCGGGCTGACCTACTCCGGGCACCCGCTCGCGTGCGCGGCCGCCGTCGCCACGATCGAGACGATGCGTGACGAGCGCATCGTCGAGAACGCCGCCCGCATCGGCGCCGAGGTCATCGGCCCGGGGCTGCATGAGCTGGCGCAGCGGCACGAGGTCATCGGAGACGTGCGTGGCCTCGGGGTGTTCTGGGCGCTGGAGCTGGTCCGCGATCGCGCGACGAAGGAGCCGCTTGCCCCGTACGGCGGCTCCTCGCCCGAGATGAACGCGCTCGTCGCCGCCTGCAAGCAGCGGGGGCTGCTGCCGTTCACCAACTACAACCGGCTGCATGTCGTGCCGCCGTGTACGGTCAGCGACGCGGAGGCCAAGGAGGGCCTGCGGATCCTCGACGAGGCGCTCGCGACGCTCTAACGCGTAGCCTCGTTGCCGTGAGCAACTATGACCTCTGGTTCGTGCAACGGCAGGGCAGCCAGACGTGGAAGGACGCCTTTGAGGCGGCGGAGCGCAGCGGCGAGCTGAGCACCACGCGGCTGGCGGAGTGGGATCGGCTTGTCGTCATCGCCCGCGAGCGCCTCGGCGACGTCGAGGTCTTCGCGACGCCCGACACGCACGAGATCACCTCGACCACGGTCCAGCTGAGCCTGTGGCCGGACTCGGCGCGGATCCGCATCATCGACGCGGCCGACATCGACGCGCGCGACCGGGCCTACGAGCTCGCCTCTGCGGTGATCCGCGAGACGGGGCTGCCCGGCTATGACGTGGAGAAGTCTCGTATCCTGCGCGGCGCGCCGTCCATCGAGTCGGGTGACACCGACACCCCCCTCGCCGACCGCATCTCCGAGCAGCTGGCCAGCCCGGAGATTCGCGAAACCATGCGTGACGTCGAGCGACAGCTGCGGCGGCTGTGGCAGCAGTTCGGCGGCCCGCGCTAGCCGGTCACCGGCGGGAGCTCGGCCAGGGGGTTGCGCTGCCCAGCGCCTTCGCATCTGCTGCCATGAATGTCGGCAGTTGCGAAGGGCCGTCGACCGGTTCCCCCTGAGGGCCCGGGCAAACCGCGCCGGCGATTCTCCGCGGTCCAGCCAACCCCTATAGGGTCGATTCCTGTGCGCGTACTCGTGATCGGTTCCGGCGCCCGGGAGCACGCCCTCGTGAAGGGCTTGCTCCGTGACCCAGGGGTCACCGAGGTCCACGCTGCGCCGGGAAACGCAGGGATCGCCGCCGAGGCCACGGTCCATTCGGTCGACGCGCTCGACGGCGCCGCCGTGGCCGACCTCGCTGAGCGCCTGGCAGCCGAGCTCGTGGTATCGGCCCGGAGGATCCGTTGGTGCGGGGCGTTGCCGACGCCGTACGGGCCCGAGGCATCGACTGCTTCGGCCCTCGGGCGGAGGCCGCCCACCTCGAGGGGTCGAAGGCGTTCGCCAAGGAGATCATGGCCGCGGCCAACGTGCCGACCGCGATGGCGCACGTGTGCGAGACGGCCGCCGAGGTCGCGGTCGCGCTCGACGCGTTCGGCCCGCCCTACGTGGTGAAGGATGACGGGCTCGCCGCGGGCAAGGGTGTCGTGGTCACCGATGACCGCGCCGAGGCTCTAGCCCATGCCGCCCGATGCGAGCGGGTCGTCGTCGAGCAGTTTCTCGACGGCCCCGAGGTGAGCCTGTTCTGTGTGACCGACGGCGAGGCCGTCGTACCGCTGCTGCCCGCGCAGGACTTCAAGCGCGCGTACGACAACGACGCCGGGCCGAACACTGGCGGCATGGGGGCTTATGCGCCGCTCGACTGGACTCCTGCCAACCTCGTCGACGACGTTGTCGAGCGCATCGCGCAACCGGTCGTCGACGAGCTGCGCCGCCGCGGCGCACCATTCGCCGGGCTGCTCTACGTCGGGCTGGCGCTGACGAGTGTGGGACCCAGAGTCGTCGAGTTCAACTGCCGCTTCGGCGACCCCGAGACCCAGGTCGTGCTCGCGTTGCTGCGCTCGCCGCTCGGATCGCTGCTGCGCGCCGCCGCGACCGGCCACCTGCGCGACCACGTACCCCCCACCTGGGCGCCGGGCGCGTCCGTAACCGTCGTTGTTGCGGCCGAGGGCTATCCGGCCTCTCCGCGCAAGGGCGACGTCATCAGCGGACTCGACGCGGCGGCGAAGGTCGAGGGGGTCGACATCATCCACGCTGGCACGGCGCTGGACGCGGAAGGCCGATTCGTTAGCAACGGCGGCCGCGTCTTGTCGGTCACCGCCGTCGGCAGTGACCTGGCTGAGGCGCGCGCGCGGGCATATGACGCCGTCGAGCGCATCACGCTCGACGGATCGCACTATCGAACGGACATCGCCAGCAAGGCCCTCCACGGCGAGATAGCAACACCGACAGGAGGCTTGTCGTGATCGAAGCACGCTCGCTCACCAAACGGTTCGGCGGCACGGTTGCGGTCGACAATCTCTCGTTCTCCGTCCACCCCGGTGTCGTCACGGGATTCCTCGGCCCCAACGGCGCAGGCAAGTCCACGACGATGCGCATGATCCTCGGGCTTGACCGACCTACGGCGGGCAGCGCGCTGGTCAACGGGCACCCGTACGACCACTCGCTTCAGCCGCTGCACGAGATCGGCGCGCTGCTGGACGCCAAGAACGTGCACGGCGGTCGCACCGCATACGCCCATCTGTTGTCGCTGGCGCAGAGCAACGGCATTCCACGCTCGCGGGTTGACGTGGTCCTCGAGATGACCGGCCTCACGTCGGTGCGCAAGAAGCGCATCCGAGGCTTCTCGCTCGGCATGTCTCAGCGGCTCGGCATCGCAGCGACCATGCTCGGCGACCCGCAGATCCTGATGTTCGACGAGCCGGTCAACGGGCTCGACCCCGAGGGCATCCTCTGGATCCGCAACTTCATGAAGGCGCTCGCTGCCGAAGGTCGTACGATCTTCGTCTCCAGCCACCTGATGAGCGAGATGTCGCAGACAGCCGACCACCTCATCGTCATCGGGCGGGGGCGTCTGCTTGCCGACGTGAGCACGAGCGAGTTCATTGCGCAGAGCTCGGACAACTACGTACGCGTCAAGTCGCCGCAGGCGACCGAACTGGCCGAGCTGCTCAACCGGCAGGGCATCAAGGCCGAGCCGGTCGACGGATACCTGCAGGTGGCCGGCGTCGAGCCTGCCACGGTGGCCGACCTCGCCTTCGACAACGGCATCCGGGTGCACGAGATCTTCATGCAACGCTCGTCGCTGGAGGAGGCGTTCATGGAGATGACGCGCGACAGCGTCGAGTTCCATGCGGAGGTCGCGGGATCTCCCGAACGGGCCACTGGAACGGAGCAGTGAGCGCCATGGCGACAACAGTCACGCAGCCGACGCCGACCCCGACGCGTCACGACGACAGCCTGTGGCACGTCATCCGCTCGGAGTGGACCAAGTTCTGGTCCGTTCGCTCGACCATGTGGAGCCTGCTCATCCTCGTGGTCATCACGGTCGGTTTCTCGGCACTCTTCAGCTGGGGCGTCGCCTCCAACATCGACGACTTCACCCCAGAGGAGCGCGCAACTCTCGATCCGACCTCGGTAGCCACCGGAGGAATCGCGTTCGGCCAGCTCGTGATCGCAGTGCTCGGGGTGCTCGTGATCAGCACCGAATATTCGACCGGCGCCATCAAGACCTCGCTAGCGGCGGTCCCGCAACGGATGCGGCTGCTGTTCGGCAAGGCGTTGGTGTTCGTGGTCGTCGCATTGATCGTTGGCACCATTACCTCGTTTGCCGCGTTCTTCGTCGGTCAGGCGTTCCTGGCCGCCGAGGACCTCGACACCCATCTGGGTGAAGAGGGCGTGCTGCGCGCGGTGATCGGTGGTGGGCTCTACCTTGCGGCGAGCGGCATGTTCGGGTTTGCGATCGGGGCCTTGCTACGGCACACCGCCGGCGCGATCACTGCCGCGGTTGCCGGTCTTTTCGTGCTGCCCGGGCTCACCAACCTGCTGCCGGGCGACTGGGGTGACACGGTGCAGAAGTACTTCACCACCAACGCCGGCCAGCAGGTCCTCATCGTGCGCCAGAGCGGTGATGTGCTCAGCCCGTGGGCTGGGTACGCCGTCTTCACCGCCTGGTGGGTCGTGATCCTTGCGATCGCCGCGATCCTGATGAAACGCCGCGACGCCTAGCAGGATGATCCACTCCCGTCAGCGCGCGCCGTTGACCGCGTCGCGCCAGGCCAGCCACTCCTTAAGGGGTCCCAGATCCAGAGCAGGGCCGGACGCCCGCACGGTGAACAGCGTGGCGCCGGCCTCCACCATCGCGTCGCCGCGTTCGCTGGGCCGCTGCGAGATCACATGCGCCGACCGCTCGATCTCCGCCGGATCCCGTCCGACCCGCGCACACCACTCGTCGAGCACGCGCGACTTGTGCCGGAAGGCCTCCAGGTCGGCGAGGCTGTGCCAGATGTCGGCGTGCTCGGCCACGATGCGCAGCGTCTTGCGCTCGCCGCCGCCACCGATCATCACGGGGATGTCGCGCGTCGGGGGCGGATCGAGCTTGGTCCAGCGTGCCTTGATGCGCGGCATCGCCTCCGCGAGCGCGTCGAGCCGGCTGCCGGCGGTGCCGAACTCGTACCCGTACTCCAGGTAGTCCTTCTCGAACCACCCGGACCCGATACCGAGGATCAGCCGGCCGTCACTGATGTGGTCGACCGTTCGGGCCATGTCGGCAAGCAGGTCAGGGTTGCGATAGCTGTTGCACGTGACCAGCGCACCGATCTGCACCCTCGATGTCTGCTCGGCCCAGGCCGCCAGCATCGACCAGCACTCGAAGTGCTTGCCTGTGTGTCCGGCGCTCAGCGGGAAGAAGTGGTCCCAGGTGAAGACCACGTCGACGCCAGCCTCCTCCGCATCGGCAACCGTTCTGCGGATCTGGCCGTAGTCGGAGTGCTGCGGCTGCAGCTGAAATGCGATGCGTACGGGACGGGACACGGCTTCCTCTCTCAGCGGACCATGACTACCAGCAGCCGCTCCAGCTCCGCGGCCGGGTCGTCGGTCAGCCCGGTGTGGATCGGAGAGGTCTGGATGCTCGTCGAGCGCGGCGCGGTCAGCCACCGAAATCGCTCGCCGGGGGAGCGGGCAACGCTCGCGGGCAGGTCGCCGGAGCCAGCACACAGCTCACTCACCGCCGCCAGATGACGGCGTACCAAGTCGAGGTCGACGTCCCAGTCGAGTGCGCGCAACCGGTCCTCATCCAGCTCAACGGCTGCCCCCAGAAAGCGGAGTGCCTGGCAATAGACGATGGCGCCCGCGTTGACGAACTCGCCACGCTCGATCCGCGGCACGACGCGAATCAGGGCCCACTCAAACGGATGCACGCGTCGCCTCCACATCCGGCAGCCAGGTGTCGCGCTGCTCCAGGCGGCGAGAGAGCACAGTCACGTACGCCTCGCGCACCGCATCAGGGGCGCCAAGCTCCGGCTCGTCGGCGAGCCACAGATCGGGTACGGCGGCAGCAGCCGCGGCCAGCACCTCGGCCGTCACCTGCGGGGCCAGCCGCTCATCGGCGTCGAGCACCGAGCCGGCTCGTCGGATGAGCACGTGCTCGCCCGCCTGCACGTAGGGCCTTGTCGGCGCCGCATCCCGGCCGGCCCAGTTGTGCGCGAAGTAGAGCGCCGCACCATGGTCGATGAGCCACATCTGGCGGTGCCACGTCAGCAGGTTGGGGTTGCGCCAGGACCGGTCGACGTTCTGGGTCAGCGCGTCGAACCACAGGACCGCGGCCGCATCCTCGGGTGACACGTCGTCGACCGACGGGCTCAGGTCCAGCGAGCCCGGCAGGTAGTCGACGCCGAGGTTGAGCCCTGCGCTCGCCCGCAGCAGCGCCTGCACTTCGAAGTCCGGCTCTGCGCGGGCCAGCTCGCCGTCGACCTCGATGAGCACGTGCTCCGGCACCCGCAGCCCGATCGCCCGAGCGATCGCACCCGCGATGACCTCCGCGACGAGTGCCTTCGGTCCCTGCCCGGCGCCGCGGAACTTGACCACGTACATCCCGAGGTCATCGGCCTCCACGAGGCCGGGCAGCGAGCCCCCCTCGCGCAGCGGCAGCGTGTAGCGCGTCGCCACCACCCGCCGCAGCTCCGCGCGCTCGAGCACCGTCATGTCGAAGGAATCTACGGGACGCCACGCAATTGTCTGGTCGCGCTCGCCTCCACACCAAAGAACGGTGCGTCGGCTCGCCGCTCCAATCTGCCGTCGGATCAGCATCGAACTTGGGGTGGCCTTTCCATATCGAGAGGGGAACACCCATGGCCAGACTGACGAGGCGCGCGTTCATCGGAACCGCCGCAGCCGGAGCTGCTGCCGCGACCGTGACCGCACTCCCCGGCGTTGCCTCCGCCGCACCCAAGGACGACGAGGACGACCGCGACGCTCCCGCGACAAGCGGGCCGGTCATGGTGCGCGTCCGCAACGCACGTACGGGCGAGATGTCGCTCTACCTCGGAACCGAGGAGATCAGCTACACCGACAAGACGCTGGCCCGCCGCCTGGTGCGCGCGGCTGCCCGCGCTTGACCAACAAGGAGCACACATGTCGTCCCACCGTGAAGCGCCCGAGATCTCCAAGGATCCCGTGTGCGACAGCACCGACGTCTATTGCTTTGTCAGTCCGGACCGGCCCGACACCGTCACGATCATCGCCAACTACATCCCACTGCAGGGCCCCGCTGGTGGACCCAACTTCTACGAGTTCGGCGAGGATGTCCTGTACGAGATCCACATCGACAACGACGGTGACGCCAAGGCCAACATCACTTACCAGTTCCGCTTCGACACCAAGGTGCGCAACCCGCGGAGCTTCCTCTACAACACCGGTCCTATCACCACGCTCGACGACCCTGACTGGAACCGCGTCCAGACGTACTCCATCACCAAGGTTGTCAACGGCCGAAGCCGTCGCCTAGCCGACAACGTGCCGTCCCCGCCATGCAACATTGGGCCACGTTCGACGCCCAACTTCGACGGGCTGCGCGACGCCGCAATAACGACGCTGCGCAGCGGTGAGAAGGTCTTCGCCGGGCAGTGCGCCGAGATGTTCTACGTCGACCTCGGCTCGATCTTCGACCTGGGCGCCCTGCGGCCGGTGCAGAACCTGCACCTGATCCCGCTCGCGTCCGCGGCCGGCGTCAACGCTACGAAGTTCCTCAACGTGCACGCCATCGCCATCCAGGTCCCGATCACGGACCTGACCCGCAATGGCAAGCGGCCCACCGACGTGAACGACCCGGCGGCGACGATCGGCGTCTACACGTCGGCGAGCCGGCAGAAGGTCCTTGTCCGCGATGAGGACGACGACCGTGGCGTCGGCCCGTGGGTGCAGGTGTCCCGCCTGGCCAACCCGCTGTTCAACGAGGTCATCGTGCCCATGGGTGAGAAGGACGAGTGGAACACCCGCAAGCCGAAGGACGACAGCAGGTACGTCAAGTTCGTCGAGCGGCCTGAGCTGCAGGCACTGCTCCCGGTGCTCTACCCGGGAGTGTTCCCCAACCTGGCAGCGCTCCAGAAGAAGCGGGCAGACCTGGTGGCGATCCTGCTCACCGGCATCCCGTCCGGACTGATCCCCGGGTTCCAGAACTTCACCGGTGACCGGCCCGCCGACCTGATGCGACTCAACACGGCGATCCCGCCCTCGTCGAAGCCGAACGTGCTCGGCCTCCTCGGTGGCGACCTGGCAGGCTTCCCCAACGGTCGGCGGGTGTTCGACGACGTGGTCAAGATCGAGCTGCAGGCCGTCGCTGGTGCGACGTTCCCGCTGGTGGACCCGACGTACACGCCCGACGCCGCAATTCCCGCGGTTGACGACGGACTCGGGCCGGACTCGGTGGGGACACCGTTCCTCAACAGGTTCCCCTACCTCGGTACGGCGTACAGCGGCTTCAACGTGCCGGCGGCGTGACATGAGTACCGACCACGCAGCCGAGCACGGTCATGGCCACGAGCATGGCCATGGTCACCTCCATGGGCATGGGCACTCGCATACAGAGCCGGTCCGTGCGGCCGACGAGGTGAGCGAGTCCTTGCTCATCGACGTCGGCGGCGAGGTCGGAGCGCTCGTGGTCTACGCGGATGAAGAGCTCGTCGGCCACGAGGTCGAGATCGCGTCCATCGGCGAGGCCGAGCAAGCCGTAGCCAGGCCGGTCCACAACGTGGTGCGGCGACGGCGGGTCGGGGCACAGGTCGTGTACGCGGCGGTGTTCCCGGATCTGCCAGCCGGGGTGTACAAGCCGTACGGGCGGGCCGTCGACGGCCATCAGCTCATCCCGGTCGTCGGTGGACGGGTGACCGAGATCGACTGGTAGCACCCCACAACGCCGATCATGAGACATCCGAGGTGCCGGGGCACCGACGATGTCTCATGATCGGCTTCTTTGTGCGGGTGCGCGAGGGTGCGAGGTCCCTGCGTCGTTACGGAAGGCGATAGCGGAGGTGGACGACGCCGCTGCTGAACCGGTGCTCGTCGATGAGCTTCAGATCGACGCGCATGTCGGTCGGCAGTGCGGGGGTGCGCCCACCGAGGACGACTGGCCAGACGAACAAGGCCAATTCGTCGACCAGCCCAGCGACGAGAGCCTGGGCTGCCAGGTTCGGGCCACCGACCAACAGATCCCTACTGGCGGCGGCCTTCAGGTCGCGTACCGCGCTGGGGTCGAAGTGGCGTTCGAGCCGAGTGTTCGCGGTGCGTGGTGCGGCCAAGGTCGAGGAGTAGACGACCTTGTCCGCCGCCTGCCATGCGCTCGCGTAGTCCGCCATGAGGTCCGACTGGTTGGCCCGGGTGGCGTCGGTCTCCCACACAGCCAGGGTCTCGTACATGCGCCGCCCATAGAGGTACGTGCCTGCGGACCGCATGAGCTCGGTGATGAACACGAACACGTCGTCGTCGGGCGGAGCCCAGTTGACGGCGCCGCGCTCATCCTCGGTGCAGCCGTCGAGGGACATGTTCGACGCGTAGATCAACTTCGCCATGACACGCTCCTGCATCACCGTCGACAAACTCGACGCCCTCGTCCAACCCTAGGGCGGGGGAAAAGCCACTCGATGATCGTCCCAGCAATGCCGGTCGGCCGCGCTGCCGAAGTGCCGATCGAGGATAAGCATGTGTTGGCTGATGCCAGCACTAGCTGACCCGACTCTTCCTTCAGAACACTTACCCTCGGGCACTTGCTGGAACGAGATCGGCGGGCGCAGCCCGGCCGGGTCGAACAGCCGGTCGTCGAAGGCCGCCTCCCCGCCCAGCCGGGCGCGGTAGTGCGCGTACCAGGTGGTGTCCGGCAGACCACATGCCAAGTGCCGCGGGTCTGTACAGCCCATCGACAGGCCGAGTATTTTCTCTTATGGCGGGTCCCACGCCCAACCTCGGCTCCGGCGCTCACGCCGTCGGCAACAGCGAGGCAAAGGGAGCTCAGCTCTCGGGATTGCTTGGCGGCACCCCTTCGGGTCGCGCCCGAGGGAGCGTGAGTCTCTCGGCCGCGGCGTGACGAAGGTGGATGCGATGACCAAGGAGAGGTTGTTCAAGGACCGCGTTCGCGAGCGCATGTCCAAGACCGGCGAGAGCTACACGACCGCACGCAGCCACGTATCCCAGAAGCGCGGTCGCGTACAGGCGGCTCGGACCAGGCTGGCGGCTCCAACCGATCGTCCCTCGGAGGAGCGGATCGCGGAAGTGACCGGCAGGACGTGGGACGCGTGGTTCTCGGTCCTGGACCGGTGGGGCGCTCAGGGGAAGAAGCGTGGGGAGACGGTCGACTTCCTGATGAGCGACCATGGCGTCTCGAGCTGGTGGGCGCAATCCATCACCTACTGGTACCAGCTGGCTCGCGGGATGCGACTCAAGCACCAGCAGGCGAACGGGTTCACGGTCTACGCCACGAAGACGGTCGCCGTTCCCGTCGACGTACTCTTCGACTCGTTCACCAACTCACGAACGCGAAAGAAGTGGCTCACCGACGCAACGATGTCGCTCCGCGGGTCGCAGCCGGGACAAACAGCACGGTTCAGCTGGGCGGATGGCTCGACACGCGTCAACGTCTGGTTCGTCGACAAGGGTCCGTCGAAATCGGCGGTCGAGGTTGCGCACGAGCGGCTGCCTGATAGCGACGAAGCTGAGACGACGAAGGCGGCGTGGCGAGCGCGGTTGACCCACCTGAAGTCGTTCTTGGAGTCGTAACGGCATCCGAGTGGCCAGCAAATCGCTGACGAGCTCTCTGCTGCCCGGACGCCATCACGAGTGACGCATTCTGCCGATGTGATTGAAAGGAAGTCTTCTTATGCTGTCGCACGAAACATCCCTAGGTGAGCCGCGAGTCCTCCTGAGCGACCTCGCGTACGTCGAGTCGCCACGCTGGCACGATGGCCGGTTGTGGTTTGCCCACTGGGGCGCCGGGGAAATCGTCGCCGTCGGCCTCGACGGCACCAGCCGGGTCGTCTCGCAGGGACCTCCCGAGTTCGGATGGTCCATCGAGTGGACGCCGGACGGTCGCCTCCTAGTGACCGGGCAAGGGCTCATGCGCCAGGAGCCCGACGGTTCGATGGTGCCGCATGTCGACCTAGCGGGGCTTTCAGACAACTGGAACGAGATCGTCGTGGACGGCCGTGGCAATGTCTACGTCAACGGAGGCATCGAGTTCGAGCCCAGCGAGGGCGATCCGCCTGGACTCATCGCGCTCGTCACGCCGGATGGCTCGGCGCGGCAAGTTGCGGGCAGTCTTGCCTTCCCCAACGGCATGGTCGTGACTCCCGACAACTCGACGCTCATCGTCGCGGAGTCTTACGCGGCCTGTCTCACCGCGTTCGACATCGACCCTGACGGCGGCCTGTCGAACAGGAGGGTGTGGGCGCACCTCGAAGGCGGATACCCGGACGGCATCTGCCTGGATGCCGACGGGGCGGTCTGGTACGCCGATGTACCCAACAAGCGGTGCGCGCGGGTCCGCGAGGGTAGCGAAGTCCTCCAGACGATCGAGCTGGACCGGGGCGGGTTCGCGTGCATGCTCGGGGGTCCGGACGGGCAGACACTGTTCGTCTTGGCCGCCGAGTGGGGTGGCCTCGAGGGCGTGGACGACTCGAGTCGAACCGGTCAGGTGTTGACTGCACCAGCGCCCGCGCGGCGCGCGGGGTGGCCGTAGTCCTTACGGAACCGCCGGGCGGCTGACTGCAAGCCCGTCGGGTTTAGAACGGCATGGCGATGAATGGTGATGAGTAGTCACCGTCGGTCGCCAGTTGCTGTTCGGCCTCGGCGGGGGACACCCGGTTCCGCTCGGCCTCCAACAACATGCCCAGCAGTCTGACGTCTCCGGCAGTGGGGATTCCCGTCAACTCGTCGTGCGAGAGCACCCAGGAGACCGCCGCGGCGAAGCGGGCCTGGTTGTCGTACGGCTCGTACCACGTGCGTGTACGAATGCCCTGCACCGTCCGGCCAGTTGCGGCGGGACACCGTCTTGATAGTCATCAGGCCCACGTCCTGGCGGCGGATCTCCTCGACGAGCGCTAGGTAGTCGGCGCGGTATCCCTCGTCGCGCCAGAGCACCGGGTTGAGCGGGGTCATGACGGTCGCGAATGGATATCGGCGCAACGCCTCGAGGTGCGTACCGGGCGCGTCGTGGCCGTGGCCGGTGATGCCGATGGCGCCGACCAGCCCCTCCTCCTGCGCACGTATCGCCGCCTCGAGCGCGCCGTCCGGACCTGTGGCCAGGTCGAGCTCGGCGGGGTCGCCGATGGCGTGCAGCTGCAGCAGGTCAACCCGGTCGGCCCGCAACCGTTGCAGGGAGGCGTGGATCTCCTGCCATGCCGACTCGCGGTTTCGCTGACCGGTCTTGGTCGCCAGAAAGATCCGATCACGGATCTCCGGCATCCACGGCCCGAGCCTCAGCTCGGCGTCCCCGTAGCTCGCCGCCACGTCGAAGTGGGTGATTCCTCCGTCGAGGGCTTCCTGCAGCGATCGGTCCGCCGCGTCCTGCGATACATCGCTGAGAGCCGCCGCGCCGTAGATCAGCACCGAACTGTGGTGCTCGAGACGTCCGAGTCTGCGCTTCTCCATAGCGACCACTCTCCGCCCGTCGTTCGCACGAACCAACACCCAGACATGGCCACGAGCCTGCCAATCAGCGGCGAGCGGATGGCGGTACGTCCGGACGTTCCCGCGGGAACGCCAGTAGGCAAGCGCTGCCATCCTGCCGGGTCTGGTGCGGCCGGGCCCGACCTGCGCATGGACTGCCGGCAGGGTCCGGCTTGCCGAGGGCGCCGAAGGGTTGTGCGCGTGGCCCTGGTTAGGGCAGCCGCCCTGGTCCGCCGCCCTTATGCATTTGCTGGTCCCGGGACCAGCAAATGCACGGCGAGGCTTCGCCTCTGACTGCCGATGGCTGGGGTTCCGGGATCGGGCCAATGGGATCTGTGGCGCCGCGAACCCCCAAGCGCGTCGGCGGTCGTTAGAGTCGACGCCCTTACCGGCGGGAGGGCGCGGCAGGACATGCGGGTGACGATGACGAGCGCTGCGGCACGGACTGGCCACGCCAACGAGGATTTCACTGGGGCCGTACCGACGGCAGCGGTGCTGATCGACGGCGCCGGCATCCCCGGCACCGAGTCGATCTGCCGGCACGGCGTGGCCTGGTACGCCAGCCGCCTCGCAGGCAGCCTCCTCAGCCTCTTGTCACTCGTGCGGGACCGCAGCCTGTCAGCGCTGCTCGCCGAGGCCATCGAGCAGGTGACGGACGATCACCGGGACACCTGCGACGTCGCCAACCCCATCAGTCCGTCGGCGACCGTAGCCATCCTGCGCGTGTCCGACGGCGTCATTGAGCACCTGGTGCTCGGTGACCAGGTGCTCGTGCTCGACAGAGCAGAGGGTGCGCCGCTGGTCGTCTCCGATCCCCGGGAGGTGATCATCAGCCGGTCGTACCTACCCGCGCTCGAGGCCGTACCCGAGGGTAGCGACGAGTACCACCGGGTCCTTCGAGAGTTGCGCGCCAACAGGAACCAGCCGGGCGGCTTCTGGGTGGCCAAGGACGACCCGCGGGCAGCAGACGAGGCGACCACCGGAAGCTGCCCTGTCTCCGAGCTGACCGGTGCTGTCCTGCTCAGCAACGGAGCAAGCCGCATCGTGGATCGGTTCCGGCTCGCGGACTGGCCAGGGGTCCTGGCTGTCCTAGCGTCGAGCGGACCCGCCGAAATCATCCATCGTGTCCGGCAGGCGGAAGCGCGCCACGCGGTGGCGGCGGACGATGCGACGATCGCATACTGCACTGACCTCGGTGAGGCATGACTGTCGCCAGAGGGCCGTCCACAGGCAGGCCATGCGGGACAATCGAGCCATGAGCAAGCCCGTGATCCCGGACGTCCTCGCCGCTCGCTACGCCTCTCCCGAGCTGGCGACGCTGTGGTCGCCGGAGCGCAAAGTCGTCCTCGAGCGGCAGCTGTGGATCGCCGTGCTCCAGGCTCAGCGTGACCTCGGGATCGACGTGCCGGCCGGCGTTGTCGAGGCGTACGAGTCTGTTATTGACCAGGTCGATCTCGTCGCAATCGCAGCCCGCGAGCGGGTGACCCGGCACGACGTCAAGGCGCGCATCGACGAGTTCTCCGCGTTGGCCGGCGAGGAGCACATCCACAAGGGAATGACGTCGCGCGACCTGACCGAGAACGTCGAGCAGATGCAGATCCGCCTCTCGTTGCTGCTTGTACGGGATCGCGTCGTGGCGACCCTCGTACGACTCGCGCGGCTCGCGGCCGAGCACTCCGACCTCGTCATGGTCGGGCGTTCGCACAATGTCGCCGCGCAGGCGACCACTCTCGGTAAACGGTTCGCCTCCGCGGCCGACGAGCTGCTCATCGCGTACGAGCGACTGGACGACCTGATCGAGCGCTACCCGCTGCGCGGCATCAAGGGCCCGATGGGCACGGCGCAGGACATGCTTGACCTGCTCGGCGGTGACGGAGCCAAGCTGGCCGCCCTTGAGCAGCGGGTCGCGATGCATCTCGGGTTCTCGCGGGTGCTGACGTCGGTGGGTCAGGTCTACCCGCGCTCGCTCGACCTCGACGTCGTCTCGGCGCTCGTACAGGTGGCTGCCGGGCCGTCGTCGCTCGCGACCACGATCCGGCTGATGGCGGGGAACGAGCTCGTGACGGAGGGGTTCAAGGAGGGCCAGGTCGGCTCTTCGGCGATGCCTCACAAGATGAACACGCGCTCTTGCGAACGGGTCAATGGGCTCGCGGTCGTGCTGCGCGGCTATCAGTCAATGGTGTCCGAGCTTGCCGGCAACCAGTGGAACGAGGGCGACGTCTCCGACTCGGTCGTACGGCGTGTGGCGCTGCCCGATGCGTTCTTTGCCGTCGACGGATTGTTCGAGACGTTCTTGACCGTGCTCGACGAGTTCGGCGCCTACCCCGCGGTCGTGCAACGCGAGCTCGACCGTTATCTGCCGTTCCTCACGACCACCAAAGTCCTGATAGCTGCGGTGCGCAAAGGCGTCGGCCGCGAGACCGCGCACGAGGCGATCAAGGAGCACGCGGTCAGTGTCGCCCTGGAGATGCGCGAGAAGGGCACCGACCGCAACGAGTTGTTCGATCGGCTCGCCGCCGACTCCCGGCTGCAGCTGTCGCGGGCTGATCTGGCGTCGCTGGTCGCCGAGCCACTTTCGTTCACCGGCTGCGGCGCAGGCCCAGGTCGCCGAGGTCGTACGTCGTGTCGAGGCAATCGCAGCTCAACACCCCCAAGCGGCCGCGTACTCGCCCGCCGACATCCTGTGAGGGCTACTCGGAGGTGGAAGCCAGCAACGCCCAGGCCCGCGACCGCGCCACCGCCAGGCTTGTCCCCGCTCCGCTAGGCGTACAGGCCTGGTGGTGCGGGGACAACCCTGCTGGACGTGGTCATTCCCCAGCAGCGTGACGGCCAGCGGCGGCGCGGTTGTACAGCGCGTCGATCTCGGCCGCGTGGCGCTCGACGACCTTGGCCCGGCGAAGCTTGAGCGACGGGGTGAGCAGTCCGTTGTCCTCGGTGAAGTCGTCGGTCAAGACCGAGAACGTACGGATCGACTCGGCCCGCGACACCGCGGCGTTGGCGGCATCGACGGCGACTTGCAGGTCGGCCCGCAGCGCTTCGTCCGAATCGTCGCCGGCATGCTTGCGCCAGTGTGCGACAGCTTCCTCGTCCAGGGTCAGCAGGCCGCGATGAAGGGCCGGTTGTCGCCGACGACGATGCACTGGCTGACCAGCGGGTGCGAGCGGAGCCGGTCCTCGAGCAGCGTCGGCGAGACGTTCTTTCCGCCGCTCGTCACGAGGATCTCCTTGGCCCGTCCGGTGATGGTGAGGTAACCGTCGGCGTCGAGCGAGCCGAGATCGCCGGTGGCGTACCACCCGTCCTCGTCAGGCCCGCCGGACACGTCGCCGTGATAGCCGGGGAACACGACCGGCCCGCGCAGCAGCACCTCTCCCTCGTTGGAGATGCGCACCGCACATCCGGGCAGCGGCCGACCGACGGTGCCCGGACGCGGCCGCAGGGGCGGGTTGACCGTGATCGCCGCGCTCGTCTCGGTGAGCCCGTACCCCTCATAGATCGCGATGCCCGCGCCAGCGAAGAAGTGGCTCAGCTGCGGCGAGAGCGCGGAGCCGCCGGAGATTGCATGCCGTACGCGGCCGCCGAGCGCGGCGCGTATGCGGCGGTAGACCAGCAGGTCGTACAACCCGTGCGCAGCATGCAGCCCGAGCATGCCAACCCTCGACACCGAGCCGCGGTCGTCGACCTCCAGCGCCAGCCGCCCGTATCGCTCCGCAATCTTGGCCGCGCGGTCGAACGCACCCGTCTTGCCGATCTCGGCGGCCTGCATGCGGCCGGTGTCGCGGATTTTCTCGTACAAGTAAGGCACCCCGACGAGGAACGTCGGCCGAAACGACGCGAGCTCGGGTCTCAGCTCCTCCGGCTTGACCGAAGGTGCGTGTCCGATAAGCACCCGGCCGCGCAGGCAGGCGAGCTGGACAGCGCGGCCGAGCGAGTGGGCGAGCGGCAGGAACAGCAGCGTCGACGGCTCCACCCCCGTGATCGCCTTGAACGGCGGCAGCAACAGGGCGACCAGAGTGTCGGCCTCGGCCATCAGGTTGCCGTGCGTGAGCACGCAGCCCTTGGGGACGCCGGTCGTGCCAGACGTGTAGATGATCGTTGCGGGCGCGGTTGGATCGAGCAGAGCGCGCCGAGCAGCGAGCTCCTGGTCGGGCACCCGCGCACCCTCGACGCGGAGCGCGTCGAGCGCACCGGCCTCGATGTTCCACGCCGGCACGGGGAGGCCCGTCGCCTCGACCAGGGCAACGAGGTCGGCGTTCTCGGCGAGGCAGCAGAACGCGTCGCTGTCTGACAGGATCCAGCGCGCTTGCTCGACGGACGACGTTGGATAGACGGGTACGGTGACGCCGCCCGCCGCCCAGACCGCGAGGTCGAGCAGCATCCACTCATAGCTGGTCCGCGCGAGGAGAGCGACCCGGCCCTCCGGTGGCAGCCCGCGCGCCACCAGTCCGCGGGCAACCGCCGTGACGTCCTCGGCCAGGGCCGCAGCGGTGACGTCCACCCAGTGGCCGGCGACCTTGCGGCGCACCACAACCGCGTCCGGAGCTTCGGACGCGTTGACGTACGGCGTGTCGGCCAGGCTGCCGGAACTCGGCGGCGTAACGCTCTTGAGCGGAGGTGCTGTCACCTCGCGGACGCGGCCGTCCTCGACGACGACTTCGACCGGCGGCTCGGCGACCCTGCGACGTGCGCGGCGCAGATCGTTGATCACGGCGCCTCCAGCAGCGCGACGACGCCCTGACCACCGGCGGCGCAGATAGAGACGAGGCCTCGCACCGGTCGGCCGAGCTCGTCGGCCCGGTTGCGCAAAAGCTTGGCGAGCGTTGGCACGATCCGCGCGCCGGTAGCTGCGAACGGATGGCCCGTCGCCAACGACGACCCGGTCACGTTGAGTCGGCCTGGGTCGATCGTGCCGAACGCATCCGTCAAGTCCAGCCGCTCCTTGCAGAAGGCCGGATCAGCCCAGGCGTGCAGAGTCGCCGCCACCTGCGACGCGAAGGCCTCGTGGATCTCGACCAGATCGAGGTCGGCGAGCCCGATTCCGTGGCGTGTGAGCAGCCGTGGCACCGCGTACACCGGCGCCATCAGCAGCCCGTCTCGTCCTGACACAAAGTCGACGGCCGCCGTCTGCGCGTCGACCACGTGCGCGAGCGGAGTGTGCCCGTTCGCCGCCGCCCACTCGTCGGAGGCCAGCAGGACAGTTGCCGCGCCGTCGGTCAACGGCGTCGAGTTGCCCGCGGTCATCGTCCCTGTTACCGGGTCGCCGAAGACGGGCTTGAGCTTGGCGAGCTTGTCGATGCTGGCGTCTGGTCGCATGTTGTTGTCCCGCGTCAGACCCTTGTAGGGCGTCATGAGGCTCTCGAAGAATCCGTCGTCGTAGGCCTTCGCGAGCAACTGGTGGCTGCGCAGCGCGATCTCGTCCTGCTCCTCCCGCGTGATGTGGAACTCGACCGCGGTCAATGCAGCGTGCTCGCCCATCGACAGGCCGGTGCGTGGCTCGGCGTTGCGTGGGATATCTGGAACGACCTGGCGCGGACGCAGCCGCGTCAGGGTGCGTACCCGCTCGCCGACGCCACGCCCGTGCCGCATGTCCATGACGATGCGGCGCAGGTCGTCGTTGACACCGAGCGGCGCATCGCTGGAGCTGTCCACGCCACCTGCGACACCCACCTCGACCTGGCCGAGGGCAATCTTGTTGGCGACGGCGATGACCGCCTCGAGTCCGGTGCCGCACGCCTGCTGCAGGTCGTAGGCCGGCGTACGCGCGTCCAGCCTGCTGCCGAGCACGACCTCGCGCGTGAGGTTGAAGTCGCGCGAGTGCTTGAGGACCGCTCCCGCGACGACCTCGTCCAGCAGCCGTCCGGCGAGGTCGAACCGGGTGACGAGCCCGTCGAGTGCCGCGGCCAGCATGTCGCTGTTGGAAGCGGTCGCGTACGGGCCGCCCGCCCTCGCGAACGGGATGCGGTTGCCGCCCAGGATCGCGGCTCGTCGTGCTGGTTCGGCCATCGTTCTGCTCCTCTGCGAAGGTTGCCTCGGAGGCAGGTGGTGTTCTTTACTGCGCAGTAGACTTACTCATCGGTAAGGAGTTGCGCAATGCCCGACCGCTATCTTCGTCTCGCTGCAAGCAAGCCTGGCCAGGCGGTCATGCGCAGGCTCTCCCTTCCCGTACCCGTTCCGCTGCAGCGTTATCACTCCGGCAGGCCAGAAGTCGCCGGTCCGGTCGCGCTCGTCTCCGCCCTCAGCGGCCGCCTGCACGATTCGACGCAACGCGACCTTGCCTCGATAGGTTCGACGCGGTGGCACCCAGTGGCGGATCCGAAATCGACGCAGGGTGTCGTTGCGTCGAATCAGCCCGCTGCGGCGATCCTGCTCGATGCCACCGGCATCCGCAGCAGCGCCGAACTGGTGGAAATCCCGACACTGCTAGCGCCGTTGCTGCCCGGTCTTGCCGCCAGCGGCCGCGTGATCGTCCTTGGCACTCCACCCACCTCAGCAAGCTCGGTCGCCGAAGCCGTCGCGCAGCGTGCCCTGGAAGGAGTCACCCGATCGCTCGCCAAGGAGCTGCGTGCCGGGGCGACGTGCAACCTCGTGTACGTCGAGCCAGGCGCCGAGCAGGCAGTCGAGTCGACCTTGCGGTTCTTCCTGTCGGCGCGCTCGGCCTATGTGTCCGGCCAGGTCGTACGCGTCGCAGCGGGCGCACCGACCGCAGCACCCGACGACTGGTCGCGCCCACTCGCGGGGACTGTCGCGCTCGTGACTGGTGCCGCGCGGGGCATCGGGGAGCAGATCGCAGCCGTACTCGCCCGCGACGGGGCGCAAGTCGTGTGCCTCGATGTCCCAGCGCAGGCCGAAGCCGTACGCGCTGTGGCGCAACGAATCGGGGGAGCGCCGCTGGCTCTTGACCTGACGGACAAGACTGCTCCGGAGACGATCGCCCAGCACCTAGAGGCAACCCACGGGGGGCTCGACATCGTCGTGCACAACGCCGGGATCACCCGCGACAAGACCCTCGCCCGTACGAACGTCGACCGCTGGTCCTCGGTGATCGACGTCAACCTCACCGCCGTTGAACGCCTCACCGCGGCCCTGCTCGAGGGCAAGCTCATCCGTCCCGGCGGGTCCATCGCCTGCATGTCCTCGATCACCGCGCTCGCCGGCAACCGCGGGCAGACCAACTACGCGGCCAGCAAGGCCGGTCTCATCGGCTTGGTCGAGGCGCTCGCGCCCGCCTTGGCCGCGGAGCGCATACGCGTCAATGCGGTCGCTCCCGGGTTCATCGAGACGCAGATGACCGCTCATCTCCCGTTCGCCGTGCGCGAGGCCGGCCGTCGCCTCAACAGCCTCGGCCAGGGCGGTGAGCCGATCGACGTCGCGGAAACCGTGGCGTGGCTGGTGGCGCCGGCCACCGCAGGTGTCACGGGTCAGGTCGTCCGGGTGTGCGGGCAGGCGATGCTCGGTGCCTGAGCTGCTGATGGCCCGGGCCGCGATCGCGTCGCTGCTGCCGCATCGAGCGCAGACTGTGCCCGACCTCGTGCTGCGGTCGCCCGATGCGCGGGCCACCCGGGTGGAAGTGTCGGCGTACGCGCATGTCTGCGGCTTCCGAGTCAGGCGACGCGTTGCCAGTCACATACCCGCACGTGCTCGGCTTCCCCTTCGCAATGCGGCTGATCACGCGCCGCGACTTTCCCCTTCGGCCCGCCGGCCTGGTGCACGTACGCAACGTCATTCGACAGCATCGGACGCTTGCGCTCGACGAGCCGCTCGACGTGGCGGTGTGGGCGGAGGGGCCATTCGAGAACCCCAAAGGCCGCATCGTCGAGCTGGTCACCGAGGCGCGCAGCGGCGGCGAGCTCGTCTGGCTCGAGCGCAGCACCTACCTCCGCCGCAACACGCGACGACCCAACTCCCAGGCCCGCCCGGAGTTGATCATGGAGAAGGACACCATCGACTCGGCCTCGGGTGGTGGGCTAGTCCATGATCAACAGGGTCGGTCAGCGGCGGTCGACGAGGTGGCCCGCTGGTCCGTGCCCGCTGATCAGGGTCGCCGCTATGCGCGCGTGTCCGGCGACTACAGCCCGATCCATCTGTCCGGAGCGACCGCGCGGCTGTTCGGGTTTCGCTCGGTGATCGCGCACGGCATGTGGACCATGGCCCGCGCGCTCGCAGAGCTGCAGGATCGCCTCCCTGACAAGTACGAGGTCGCCATTGACTTCGTCGCCCCATTACCGCTGCCGTCGGCGGTCGAGCTGCGTGCCACCGCGGACGCCCAGCACTTCGAGGTGGTTCCGGCCGATGGTGGAGGTAGGCCGCACCTGATCGGGGTCGTCGTGGCCTAAAGCTAACCCGCAGGCCAGTGATCGCCGCGCGCTTGCCGCTCTATCCCGACCCACATGAGGTTCATCAGGCGGGCAGTGGTCGCCCGCGCGCTCTCCCGAGGTACATCCGCCGCCCACTCGGCCAGCGCATCGGCCGCGCCCACGAGCGCGTACGCAAGCGCCTCTCCGTCGCGGTCGGCCGCACGGCCACGCCGGCGGACGAGCCCGGTCACCGCCTCGATGATGCCGCGCCGTGCGGCATCGACCTCGTCTGCGAACGGCGGGCCCAGGGTGCGGGCCTGGTGGTACAGGACGGCCCAGCTGTCGGACTCCTCACGTACGTACGAGAAGAACGCCTCAAACCCGAACGCCAGCCGCTCCTCGAGCGTCGTGGCATCGCCGACCGCACCAGTGACCCGCTCCACCAGGCGGGACGCCTCGCGACGGATGCACTCCACGAACAGCTCCTCCTTGGAGCCGAGGTAGAGGTAGACCATGGGCTTGGAGACCCCGGCGATCTCGGCGATCTCGTCCATCGACGCAGCGTGATACCCGCGCCGCGAGAACACCTGCACGGCGGCGTCGAGCATCTGCTGCTCACGTACCGCGCGCGGCAAGCGCTTCTGGGCGCCCTGCATCGTCACGCTTGCGAGTCTATCTACGGATCCGTAATCTTACCCGTCAGTAAACTTACTGCCTGGTAGGGAGAATCTGCTCATGTCCGACTTCAGCTCGCTCGACTTCTCGGCGGTCTCGCCAGCCGAGTTCGCCGAACTGGTCAAGTCCGCGAGCAAGCAGGAGCTTGCCGACCTCATGTCCGGCCCCAACCGCGAGCGCGTGCTCGACGAGGTCTTTGCTCGGATGGGACGCTCCTTCAAGTCTGACGTCGGTGGTCACCTCGACGCGGTGATCCGCTGGCAGCTCGCCTCACCGGCAGGGGCCGCAGCGACGTACGAGCTCGCGATCGCCGGTGGGACGTGCGTGTCGACCAAGGGGCGCACGGATGCCGAGCCCACGCTCATCGTGAGCATGGACGACACCGACTTCCTCAAGCTCGTCTCCGGAAACGCCAACGGGCCCATGCTCTTCATGACCCGCAAGCTGCGCGCCGATGGTGACGTCGGCCTGGCCGCGAGCCTCACCCGTTACTTCGACATCCCGCGCGCCTGACGTGACGCCGTTCTCGCTCGCGCTCAGCGACGAGCAATGCGAGCTCCGCGACTGGGTCCACGGCTTCGCCGAGTCGGTGCTTCGTCCGGCAGGGCGAGAGTGGGACGAGGCGGAGGCGACGCCGTGGCCGATCCTCCAGGAGGCGGCCAAGATCGGGCTGTACGGCTTCGAGTCGCTCGCCGAGACCTGGTCTGACCCCACCGGTCTCTCGCTGCCGATCCTCAACGAAGAGCTCTTCTGGGGAGACGCCGGCATCGCCATGTCGATCATGGGGACGTCGCTCGCGGTCGCCGGGATCTTCGCCTCGGGCACGCCCGACCAGCTCGCCGAGTGGGTGCCGGAGTGCTTCGGCGACGAGTCTGCGCCCAAGGTGGCTGCCTTCTGCACGTCGGAGCCGGAGGCCGGTTCCGATGTGTCGTCGATGCGCACGCGCGCCGTCTACGACAAGGCCACCGACGAGTGGGTGATCAACGGTCAGAAGGCGTGGATCACCAACGGTGGCATCGCCAGCGTGCATGTCGTCACGGCGTCGGTCGACCCGGCACTCGGGTCACGGGGCCAGGCCGCGTTCCTGGTGCCACCGGGCACTGCCGGCGTCGAGAGCACGCGGAAGATCAGCAAGCTCGGCCTGCGCGCATCGCACACGGCGGACGTGTTCTTCGACGAGGTACGAGTCCCAGGTCGCTGTCTCCTCGGTGGCAAGGAGCGGCTGGACGAGCGGCTCGCCCGCGGACGCGAGGGCAGGTCTGCGCGGTCGCAGGCGGCAATGGCCACGTTCGAGGTGAGCCGCCCCGCGGTCGGGGCGCAAGCCCTGGGCATCGCGCGGGCTGCGTACGAGTACGCCCTGGACTATGCCCAGGGACGTGTTCAGTTCGGCCGCCCGATCATCGAGAACCAGGCCATCGCGTTCGCTCTCGCCGACATGCGGATGGAGATCGACGCCGCGCGGCTGCTGGTCTGGCGGGCGGCCTGGCTCGCCCGCACTGGGCAGCCGCTTGCGGCCGGGGAGGGGTCGATGGCCAAGCTGAAGGCGGCCGAGGTGGCAGTCGCGGTCACCGAGAAGGCCGTGCAGGTCTTGGGCGGCGCCGGCTATAGCCGTGATCATCCCGTCGAGCGCATGTATCGCGACGCCAAGCTCTACACCATCTTCGAGGGCACATCGGAGATCCAGCGACTCGTCATCGCTCGAGCCATCTCGGGGGCCACCCTCCGCTGAATCGTCGCCCAAATCTGGCGTTGCGTCCGAGGATCCGTGCGCGATGGCCCTCGGTGGCTCGGACGTTGCGTGGGGAATGGTCGGCTCAGCCTTAACCGCCAGCGAGACCGGCAGGGTCTTCCAGCGGGCGTTCCGCTCAGGGCAACAAGTTGACCTCAGTGGAACGGCTCTTGACGCGACCACCCCGCGCGCACTGGGACAGATCGGCGCGATCTCCGGCCGCGCCTCCGCTCTCACAACAGCCGGTTGAGCAGCCCGTACGACAGCGCGTCCTCGGCGCTCAGCATCCGACCGGTCTCCAGGTCCGCCGCGATGGCATCCGCATCACGGCCAGATACCGCCGCCAGGCGCTCGACCAGTCGTACGACCTGGCGCTCGTGCTGCTCAGCCTGGACGGCAAGCTGCGCAGCCGTGCCCTGACCGCCGGTGCGCGGCAACGAGAGAACGAGTACGGCGTTGCGATGCGCCGCGCGTTCCTCGGCGGCGCAGAGCACCGCCACGACGGGACCGCCAAGTGACCCGCGGACTACGGCGTGTACTGGAGCCGAGACGAGGTCGAGAGCGTCCGCAAGCGCGAGTGCGGCGTCCAGGTCGCTCGTAGGGCAGGCGAGGTGCAGCTCGATCGGCCGGGTGTCGCTGCGGCTCAGCAGCAGGAGCTGTGCAGCGGTGCGGTTGGCCAGAGCGTCGTCGAGGTGGCCACCCGTGAGGATGACCCGCTGGTCGAGCAACCGCTCAGCGACGGTGTCATGGCCCTCGGTGACCTCCACCCACGACGGCAGGATCGGCGGCGGGTTGGGACTTGGCTGTGCGGGCGTCGCCGGCTGGAACGGTGGTCGCGAGGGCGGGACCTCCGGAGGCCAGCTGGGCGGCCAGGTGCTGAGCGGTTCTGCGGACATGCGCGCTCCTCCCCGTGCACGTCAAGGGTGACCACGTAGACCTTGACTGCGTCAACCGCACAGCGCCGCCGTTCGCCGACAGCGCAGCGCCCCCACCGATCAGTCGTCAGGTTCCTCAGTGTCGTCCTGTGGGTCATCCGGCGGCCCGTACTTCCCCCACGCGACGATGCCGGCCAGCACTGTAAGCACGCCAAGACCGATGAAGACCAGGTTCATGATCACGGTCGATTCCCCCTCGTCCACCCACTTGAGCCGATCGCATCGCATGCGCGAGCCTCAGCCTGCCGCGATTCGTGATCGAACTCTAGAGACCTGGACCCGAGTCGACATCCTTAGCGAGCAGAACCGTCCTTCGCCCACTCTGACCGTGGTGCGTCAGTCATCGCTCATCGAGCGGCGGTCGCCAACAGGGCGGTCGGTGAGCGGGAAGGCGAGCGAGCCGGCGCGGACCCACCACTCCATCACGTCGTAGGCGAGACGCCCCGCCACGACGGATGGGTCGACGTCCGACAGCCGTGCGGCCTCGGCAGCGTCGCAGGCGAAGATCGACATCCCGCGATACGACGGATCGCTCTGCTCGTCGAACGGCCCGTTGACGACCACCACGCCCTGCCGCCCCAGCTCGGCCCGGTAGGCGAGGTGGCGTGCCTGGAGCGCGTCGAGCTCCTCGTCCGACATCTCCGGTGCATCGGTCGGCCGCCGCAGGACCACGAGTGTGTAGACGTCGAAAGCGTCGGGGATGTTGGGATCGCGTGGCATGGCTCAGCAGCAGGCACGGGAGGAGGAACGACTCATATGGCAGGCGGCGAGAGCGGCGGACCGGTGAGGACTGTGGGCACGTACTCGAGCAGCTGGAGCCTGCCGTCGAATGTACGGCTGGCGACCAGCTCGAGGGCGACGTCGGGGTACCCGTCGTAGATGCGCTCCCGCCCGGTGCTGCCGGTGATGAAGGGGAAGACGACCACCCGGAAGCGGTCGACGAGGCCGGCCTCGAGCAACGACCGGCACAAGGTGAGGCTGCCGATCGTTTGCAATCCACTGGTGCTCTCCGACTTCAGCGACCGTACGGCCTCGACCGGGTCCTCGTTGACTAAGCGCGTGTTGGCCCACGCCAGCGGCTCCTTAAGAGTCGAGGAGAACACGACCTTGGACATCGCGGTCAACTGCGCGAAGCTGTCATCATCGGCCGTGCCCGCAAAGCCCGACATCAACCGATACGTGGTCGCCCCCATCAGGGTCGTGTAGTTGCGTTCCGGCGACTCGTCGAGCCACGCCAGGTACTCGGGTACCTGGAGGCCCCAGAGACCCGGCCAACCCTCCGCTGAGGCGTAGCCGTCGAGCGAGGTGATGAAGTCGACCAACAGTTCTGGCATCGGGTCTGCCTCTCGCCTGACGCTGGGCTAAGGCCGCGACCATATCGCTCGACGTTCCTGCGGGAACGTTCGCCTTGCGGCGATGAGTAGGGATCGCCGCCCATGCGTGTCAGCCGGTGAAGGCGAGGTGCATGTCCTCCGCGGTCAGCGTGTCGGTGACGACGTCGACAAGCTCGATGTCGGGATCGTCGAACGACACCAGCGGCAGCGGCAGCGCTGGCGGCGGGCTCCCCGGCTGGAACGTGAACCTGCAGCCAAGCAGCGTCCCCACGAACCGGCTCGTGTAGAAGGTCACGTCGCCATCGACGGTCAGGGTGGTGGCGGTCGTCAGCGCATCGGGGGCCGAGCCGCCGTTCACGAGGAGCGAGAAGTTCTCCGTCACCGACTTGTCCATCGTGAACTTGAGAACGTCCATGGAGCCGTTGGACGTCTGCACATTGACGACACCCTTGAAGCTCAGGTTGTGCATCGTGATCCGTGACCCCGTCATGCGACCCGGATGAGCGGCGACCACGCGGCTTTCGGGCGGGAGCTGCGGCTCCGGCAACGGCAATGCGCAACTGGGCGTCGCCGGCGTCTCGGGCATTGCTGCCGGATCGGTGGGGGTTGGCGTTGCGGTCGGCGGAAGCAATGGCCTGATCGGTCCAGGAGTCGATGGGACGGACGGGATCGGGAGAGGTACGGGGAGCGGCAGTGGGACTGGCAGCGGCAGCGGCACCGCGGGCGTGGTCGGCGGCGAGCACGCGGGGGCCGGCGTTGCGGGCTGGTTGGGGGTGAGCCAGCCGAGGAGGGAATTGCCGATCTGCCCGAGGACGCCCGGCTCGTCCTCCACGGTGGGACAGGGAGCCGGCGTGGTGGACACGGGAGTGCTTGCGTAGGCGGGAATCGCGGCGCCACTGCTCACCAGAGCTAGCGATACCACAGACAGCGCCAGTGCCGAGCGGACTCGCGCACTGCCGTTCTCGCTTTCCCCAGGACGCTCGCGTCTCGCCTTGTCTCCGTACGGCTTCAGAAGCTCGTTGAGCGACGCTCCCGCCTCATCGGACGGGGCGACCGCCGGGGAATCATCGGTACTCTCCGCGATGGTCTTCTCACGGGGCACCCAGGCGACGGCGAGCGATCCGCCGACGATGCCGAGCAACAGGCCGACCACGAACCCGCCCAGGTTCACTCCGATGAGCGAGTAGACGGCGACGACCAGCCCGATGACGCCGTAGAAGATGCGGTGCACCGGCATGACCCACACGAGCACGCCGACCAGCACCAGGACCACAGGGATGACCGTCGCCTGCAACCCCTCGAGGCCGAGCTGGACGTGGATGTCACCCAGCTGCAGCTGCGTGCTGGCGAACAGCTCGACTCCGGCCAGGATGAGCAGCAACCCACCCCAGAACGGCCGCGCGTGCCGCCATGTCCTGAACGAGCGCGCGGCCGTCCCGAGCCGGCTGTCGCCACCGTGCATCAGAAGCATTCCTCACCCTTGGTGAGCTGCAGGTGCAGCCCGTTGAGGGTGAACGTGCCGGCGTGAGTGCTGACAGCCGTCTGCTTCAGGCCGGCGACCGAGATCGTGCTGGATTGCTGAGCGAACTCGCCGGGAGTCCCTTTGCTGGTCGTGCCGACAACTGATGCGTCGACACCGATGTCGATGTTGGTGAACGTGGCGTCACCCTGCAGGTCGGTCAGGCCGATCTGCAGGTTCTCCGCAGTGGCAGGGGTGCCGCCCTCACCGGCGCTGATCTTCATCCCCAGCCCGCCGGCAACTACGACGGACTGGCAGAGGTCGTAGAGCTTCGCGGACGCGATGTTGGACACGGCAACGGGTACGACCTCGCCGGAGGCCGTCGTCGCGAAGCCCGGGTATTGGCTGAAACCTTCACCCTGGAGCTGAGTCGCGGACACCTTGAACGCTTGGCCCGACACGGCGAACGACACGGGTACCGCGCCGTTGGCCACCCCGACCAGCAGGCCGGTGGTGACCGCTGTGGCCGCCCCGGCAGCGACTCCGAACCGCTGCCACCTGACGTGTGTCCGCTTGACCCTGTTACCCACGGATCCTCCTCGATCCCCCGAGACCGGGCGCGCGGCTTCCTCGCCGCCCGCGGGTCGGGTGCTCCTACTCGCCAGTAAACTCCGGCCATTAGCCGCGCATCGTGCCTAGATGCGCGCAAGACCACAAGTCGCTCTATCCGTGGGTTACTGACGGGGCGACCAACCTTTCGGGTATCCGCTGGACAACGGCAGTGGATCGTTGCAGGTCAGGACCATGCCGGTCCGCGAATATCACAAGAAGGTCACGAATCTAACGATTCGGCAACGTCAGGCCGGGCTGCTGACCCTTTCCGACCGTTGAGATCCGTGTTGTAATCCCAACAACTGCCAGCGGTCGCTGGCAGCATCGGAGGTACCAATGGACGAGCTCGGCTACGACGTAGTGGTCGTCGGTTCGGGCTTCGGCGGCTCCGTTGCGGCACTCCGGCTCACCGAGAAGGGCTACCGCGTCGGCGTGCTCGAGGCCGGCAGGTGGTTTACGCGCGAGACCTTGCCCCGTACGTCGTGGGACGTGCGCTCGTTCCTGTGGGCACCGCGCCTGCGCTGCTACGGCATCCAGCGCATCCACGTGTTGCGCAACGCCGTCGTGCTCGCCGGCGCCGGCGTGGGCGGCGGATCGCTCAACTACGCCAACACTCTCTACCAGCCGCTGCAGGAGTTCTTCGACGATCCGCAGTGGCGCGACATCACCGACTGGCGGGCCGAGCTTGCGCCCTACTACGACCAGGCCAGGCGCATGCTCGGCGTACGGGTCAACCCGACGACGACCCCCGCCGACGTCGAGCTCAAAAAGGTCGCCGAGCGCATGGGGATCGCCGACACGTTCCAGCTCGCACCGGTCGGCGTGTTCTACGGCGACGGCAAGGACTGCGACGACACGGGCCCGTCGGCGAAGCCCGGGGCAGAAGTCGCCGACCCCTACTTCGGCGGCGCCGGACCCGCGCGCCGAGCGTGCATCGAGTGCGGTGCCTGCATGACCGGGTGTCGGCACGGCTCGAAGAACATGCTCATCGACAACTACCTGCACCTCGCCCAGCGCGGCGGTGCGGTCATCCACGCGATGACGACGGTGACGGCCGTACGTGAAGCGTCTGACGGCGGCTACCTCGTGGAGATCCGGCGTACGGACGGTCCGCGCCGCGACAGCCGTACGATCAACGCCGGCCAAGTGGTCCTCGCGGCTGGCACCTACGGCACGCAGCTCCTGCTGCACACGATGCGCGACACCGGTGCGCTCCCACGCATCTCGAGCAAGCTCGGCAGCCTGACGCGCACCAACTCCGAGGCGCTTGTCGGTGCCATGACCCGCTCCGGCGCAGGCCGCGACTTCACGCGTGGTGTGGCGATCACGTCGTCGATCTACCCCAACGATCACACGCACATCGAGCCGGTGCGCTATGGCAAGGGCTCCAACGCGATGGGCCTGCTGTCGACCATGCAGGTCCGTGGCGGAGGTCGTGTTCCGCGGTGGGCACGGTGGATCGGGCTCGCGGTGCGGCACCCGACCGTGGCCGCGCGATCGTTCTCCGTGCGGCGCTGGTCCGAGCGCACAGTCATCGGGCTCGTGATGCAGTCGCGCGACAACTCGCTGCAGGTCATGCGGGCGAAGAGCCGCGTCCTTCGCCGCTACCGGTTGACCTCGCGTCAAGGCCACGGCGAGCCCAACCCGACATGGATCCCGGAGGCGCAGCAGGCCGCTGAGCTGTTGGCCGAGGGCATCGACGGCTTTCCCGGCGGCACTGTCGGTGACGTCTTCAACGTGCCGATGACCGCGCACTTCCTGGGCGGGTGTCCGATCGGCGCCATGCCCGAGCAGGGCGTCATCGACCCGTACCACCGACTGTTCGGCTATCCCGGCATCCACGTCGTCGACGGATCAGCGGTGTCGGCCAACCTCGGCGCCAACCCATCGCTCACCATCACCGCCCAGGCTGAGCGGGCGATGGCAATGTGGCCCAACGCGGGCGAGGCCGACGCGCGACCGCCGCAGGGGGAGGGCTATCAACGGATCGCACCTATCGCACCGAAGAACCCGGCCGTACCTGAGGACGCCTACGGTGCACTGCGGCTGACGGTGGTTTGACGGATGTCCAGGTTTCGGCTCGACGAGCTCGCCGCGGCAGGCGGCGTGACCGCCCGCACGGTGCGCTTCTACCGGGAGCGCGGCCTGCTTCCGGCGCCGATGCGTGAAGGGCGCATCGCCTGGTACGGCCAGGAGCATCTCGAGCGGCTTCGGCTCATCTCGCATCTGCTCGATCGCGGGCACACGCTCAGCGGGGTGGCCGAGCTGCTCGATGCGTGGGAGCAGGGCTCAGACGTTGCGGAGCTCATCGGAGTCGAGCGGGCCGTTACCGAGCACTGGCTCGACGAGGAGCCGGTCATCCTGCAGCTGCACGAGATGGTCGAGCTGTTCGGCTCAGAGGCCTCGGCGGAGTCTCTGCTGGAGGCGGCGGCGCTGGGCTACCTGGACGTCCGAGGTGACGATGTTGTGCATGTCAGCCGCCGCCTGCTCGATGCCTGTGTCGCGCTCGTACGCGAGGGCATTCCACTCATGACCGTGCTGGCCGCGGCGCGTCAGATGCGTTCGCACACCGAGGCCATTGCCGACATCTTCGTCGGCCTCGTGCGCCGGCACGTCCTGGACGAGCTCGAGCTGCTGCCGTCGCCGACGTCACTCACCTCGGTCGCCGATGTCGTCGCGCGGCTCCGCCCACTGGCCGCTGATGTGGCCCAGGTCGACTTTGCGTTGAGCATGGACCGCCGCGTACGTGAGGAGTTCGGCGACATCCTCGAGACGCTCGCTAGGCGACAGCGGGAGTCGACGGAGCCCGGCCGCGCCACCAGCTGACGGTCTCGGCCAACGCGGTGTCGAAGTTGGTCGGCTGCTCGCCGAATGTCGACGTGTACGCGGAGGAATCGACGACGAACGGCTGGTCCCACTGGTAGCGCACGACTTCCAGCTCGCGCATCAACGGCATCACCAGCCCGGTCGCGCGAATGGTCCACCAGGGGATCTGCTTCACCCCGGGCGCAGCGACTCCAGCCACGCGCGCCATGCGGGCAGCGACCTCCCGACGATTGAGCGGCGGGGCGGTCGGTACGTGCCAGGCCCGCCCCCACGCACGTTCGTCGAGACCCAGCCGTACGAGCGTCCGGGCAATGTCGGGCACATAGGTGAACGAGTGCGGCGCGTCGGGGTCGCCAACCACGCGAACGGTCTTGCCAGCGAGCAGAGGTGGCACGAACCGGTCACCGAGATGACTGGTGTCCAGCACTTCGGGGCCGAAGTAGTCGGATGCACGTGCCTCGGCCACGCGCACGCGACCCGCGTGGTGACGCTCGAGCGCGTCCTCCCAGATGTGTACGCGCACTTGGGCCTTCGCGGCCGGCGACGCGAGTGGCATGTCTTCGGTCATGGGCCGGTCGACGGGGCCGTAGCCATAGAGGTTGGCCATCAGCACGTAGACCGCATCCGCCGCCTCGGCGGCGTCGAGCATCGGCCCGGCCATCGGCGGCCAGTCGGTGAGCCAGCGGTGATAGGCGGGATTGACGCAGTTGTAGATGACTGACGCGCCCGCGGTCGCGGCGCGCAGAGCCGCCGCGTCGGTGACGTCGACCGCAACGTGCTCGATTCCCGGCTGAGCGGTGGCGCCGCTCCGGCTGATCACCCGGACTTCGTGGCCGAGCCGGGCCAGGTGCCGAGCGGTGGCCGAGCCGATGATGCCCTTGCCGATGACGACGTGCCGGTCCATGATGATGCATCCTCCGAGAGCAGTGATCTCGTCTGTGACCAGTGTTCGCGTTTCCGACGTGATTGTCAAGAGCAGTGCTCACATTTGCGTACGCCGCTCTCGGCTGCCACGCTGCTCAGTCATGAGTGCACCCCGCACCGCCCGCGAAAGGGCCCGGATCGAGCTGACCAGCGAGATCAAGGAGACCGCCCGGCGGCATCTCGCGCAGGAGGGCGCCGCCGGCCTGTCGCTGCGCGCGGTTGCGCGGGACCTCGGCATGTCCTCATCCGCGCTGTACCGCTACTTCGCGTCCCGGGACGAGCTGCTCACTGCGCTGATCATCGACTCGTACAACGCGATCGGAGAGGTCGCGGAGAAGGCGGACGCCAAGGCCGTCAAGTCAGGCGCGTCCGCGGGGGAACGCTGGCTCGCGGTCTGCCGCGCGGTGCGGCGCTGGGCGCTCAGCCATAAGCATGAATGGGCGCTGGTCTATGGCACGCCCATCCCGGGATACGCGGCGCCGCAGGACACCATCGTGCCCGCCACCCGCGTCCAGCGACTGCTGGTGCGCATCGCGCTCGATGGTGTGGCGTCGGGGGAGATCGGCGTACCAGAGACTCCGCTGCCAGGGCCTCGACTGCTCAGCGAGCTGGCCGTCGAGACAGCAGGCGGGCCGCCGGGTCCTCCGTACGACGACCTTGGTGAGCGGGTCCTGACGCTGTGGTCGGCGCTCATCGGTTCGGTGAGCCTCGAGGTGTTCGGGCAGTACAAGGACGTACTCACGGACAACGATCGCTTCGCCGATCTCAACGTGGCTTTGGTCGCCTCGACTGCCGGGCTGCACGTGCCGATCGACACTCCCTAGGGTCGACTTGTCAGGTTGTCAGGACGGAGCGCGGCACGCTGACCTGCACCGATACCCCCACCTGACAACCTGACAACCTGACAAGTCGCGAAGAACGTCAGAGCCGTCCGGCCTCGATGATGCGCGCGAGGAACTGGCGCGTACGCGGCTCGACCGGGTCACCGAGCACCTGCTGGGGCGGGCCGATCTCAAGGACCAGACCGTCGTCGAGGAATGCGACGCTGATCGGCCACCTCGCGCGCGAAGCCCATCTCGTGCGTGGCCATCACGATCGTCATGCCCTGTTGTTTGAGCTCGCGCACCAGCTCGAGAACCTCGCCGACAAGCTCGGGGTCGAGCGCACTCGTCACTTCGTCGAGCAGCAGCAACCGCGGGTCGTACGCGAGCGCTCGGGCGATCGCGGTGCGCTGCTGCTGACCGCCGGAAAGCCGGTCGGGGTATTCGTCGGCCTTGTCTGCCAGCCCTACGCGGGCAAGCAGCTCACGCGCTCGCGACTCCGCTGCCCGTCGCGCCACGCCATGGACCTTGCGTGGCGCGAGTGTCACGTTGTGGAGCACGGTCATGTGCGGGAAGAGGTTGTACGACTGGAAGACGATCCCGATGCGCCGGCGCACCTCGTCCGTGGTCGACGCGCGGGTCGGTGATGTCGCGACCGTCGAGCCGGATGACACCGTCGGTCACCGTCTCCAGCAGGTTGATGCAGCGCAGCAGCGTGGACTTTCCGGAGCCGGAGGCGCCGATGAGCGCGACCACCTCGTGCTCGGCCACGTCGAGGTCGATGCCGCGCAGCACCTCGAGGGTGCCGAAGTGCTTGACCACGCCGGAGCACGAGAGCACGGGGGTCGTCACACGACACCTCCCGCCTGCTGCCGGCGCGCTGCCCGGATCGTCACCCAGTCAGCCAGGCGTGCCGTCGGCACGGCGAGGAGCACGAAGAGCAGCCCCGCGACCACGTACGGCGTGAAGTCGGCAAACCGCGCGGACTCGATCTGTGCGGCGCGCACAGCGTCGACGGCACCGAGCACAGAGATGAGGCCCACGTCCTTCTGCAGGGCGACGAAGTCGTTGAGCAGTGCGGGAAGCACGCGGCGGACAGCCTGCGGCAGCACAACCAGCCGCATCGTCTGTGCATGCGACAGGCCGAGCGACCGAGCCGCCGCGCGTTGTGATGGATGTACGGCCTCGAAGCCGGCGCGGAACACCTCGCCGACGTAGGCGCCGTACGTCAGCACGATGGCAATGGTCCCGAGGACGACTGGTGAGGTGGGCACCCCTTCCAAGCGGAGCCCGGGAACGCCGAAGCCGATGATGTAGAGCAGGACGATCAGCGGCATCCCGCGGAAGAAGTCGGTGTAGGCCACGGCCAGCGCCCGTACCGGAAAGAACACAGGTCCACGCAGCGTGCGCAGCAAGGCCACGGTCAGTGCGACGATCAGAATGAACACCTCAGCGACCACGAGGACGCGGACGTTGAGCCAGAAACCCTCGATGATGCGCGGGAACGACTCACGAGCGACGTCCCAGTCGAGGAAGGACTCCTGCACGCGCGGCCAACCGGGCGAGTTGACGATCGCCGCCCACATGACGGCCGCGAAGACCAGCGTGCTGAGCAGTGCGATGAGCGTGGAGCGCCTGGCCCGGGACCGTCGATAGGTCTGGCGCTCCTGCTCGATCGTGCTCGATGCGAATGTCACTGTGTGCGGCGTCAGGACAGCAGTGGCGCGCCCTCGTCGGAAGCCAGCCACGTATCGACGAACTCGCCGATCGTTCCGTCGGAGTCCATCTCGTCGATCACGGCGCTGACGCACGCTGTCAGCGGGCTGCCCTTGTCGAGCACGAGCCCGAACTGCTCCGGTGTGTCGCTCGGTCGACGGTAGCTGGCCCACGAGGACGCCCGCGTCGAGCTCCGCCGCAACCATGAAGAACGCGGTCGGGAGATCAACGACGATTGCATCGACCTGGCCGTTCTCCAGCGCCGTCTTGGCATCCTCGTTGGTATTGAAGACCTGCGCGCCGCTCGTGGGTTGGATGACCTCCTCGATAGCGGTCAGGCTCGTCGTCCCGACCTGGGCGCCGATCGTGAGGTCCTTGAGGTCATCGAGGCTCGCGACATCCGCCGCCGGCGACCCTTCGATCGTGATGACGGTCTGCTGCACGTCGTAGTACGGCGAGGAGAAGTCGACCTGCTCGGCCCGCTCCGGGGTGATGGAGAACTGGTTGATGTCGAAGTCGAAGTCCTTGGGGCCGGGCTGAATCGCTGCGTTGAAGGGCACCCGCACCCATACGACGTCATCTGGGTCGACCCCAAGGCGTGAGGCAATCTCGGCCGCCACCGCGCCCTCGAACCCCTGGCCATTGGTGGGGTCGTTGTCGATGAACCACGGCTCGAACGCCGGCTCGTCAGTCGCGATCGTCAGCTTGCCGTCGGTGACCGTGTTGCCCTCGAGGCAGCTGCCGCCGGTGGTCGGCTCGGTGGTGGTGGCTTCCGGTTCGTCTTCCTCCGCGCAGGCCACAAGGGCGATCACTGCCGCGGTCAGGACGATGAAAATGGGGCGGCGCATGAGGACCCTCCCGTTGTCGGCGCGGACATGGTCAAATCCTAGGCCGCAGGGCGGGTTAACCTGCGGACGTGCTGTTCGCGAAACCGCCCGAGCTCCCGGGCTACCGACACGTCTACTCGGGCAAGGTGCGCGACATCTACGAGGACGAGGCTGGGCGGCTGCTGCTCGTGGCGAGCGACCGCATCTCGGCCTATGACTACGTGCTCGACACTCCGATCCCCGACAAGGGCGTCGTGCTGACGCAGCTGTCGCTGTGGTGGTTCGAGCAGCTTGCGGACCTGGTGCCCAACCACATCGTCTCGACTGACGTGCCTGACGCGGTGAGTGGCCGGGCTGTGCTGTGCGAGCGGCTTGTCCATGTTCCCGGTGGAGTGTGTTGCTCGGGGCTACCTGACCGGGTCGGGTCTGGCGGAGTACCTCGCCGGCGGCGCCGTGTGCGGCGTACCACTGCCGGCCGGGCTGTCCGACGGGTCGCAGCTGCCCGAGCCGATCTTCACGCCGGCAACCAAAGCGGAGCTCGGCGAGCACGACGAGAACGTCACCTTCGAGCACGTCGCTGGTGTTGTCGGTGCGGAGGATGCCGAGCGGTTGCGGGCGCTGACGTTGGAGGTCTACCGGCGCGCGGAGACCGTCGCCCGCGACCGCGGCATCATCGTCGCCGACACCAAGCTCGAGTTCGGGGCGCGGGCCGACAGCACGATCGTCCTTGCCGACGAAGTGCTGACGCCCGACTCGTCGCGCTTCTGGCCGCTGGCCGAGTGGGAGCCGGGGCACGCGCAGCCGTCGTTCGACAAGCAGTACGTACGCGACTGGCTCACCTCGGCAGCGTCGGGCTGGGACCGTGCATCCGGCGAGCAGCCGCCGCCCTTGCCGGAGCATGTCGTGGCGGCGACCCGGGCGAAGTACCTCGAGGCGTACGAGCGCCTGACCGGCTCACGATTGACTCTGTAGGCCGACCGCGGCTTCGGCCGGCCGCACTTCGCGTGTTCAACGTGCGTTTCAGGCGGACTTTGGGACCGGATCCGCATGTCTAACACGCGAGGTGGCTCGGCGGCAGCCTGATCACGTGCGCGGCCGCCGTAGCATGGAGACCTCACTGGTCCGACACCACCGCAGGAGCGCGCCCGTGGCCCGCGTCGTCGTCGACGTCATGCTCAAGCCCGAGATACTCGACCCCCAGGGCAAGGCCGTGCTCGGCGCCCTCGGCCGGCTCGGGTTCGACGGGGTGACCAACGTCCGCCAGGGCAAGCGGTTCGAGATCGAGCTCGCCGGCGAGCCCGACGCCGATGCGCTGACCGAGATCGAGAGCGCCGCGAGCACACTCCTGTCCAACCCGGTGATCGAGGACTTCACGATCCACGTCGAGGGCTAGTCGACTCCGGCTCAGACGTGCATGCACAATGCATGGAATCGCATGCGTTCCGCATGCTAGGCTTTTCTCTATGCCAAAGATGCTGCAGGTGCGCAACGTCCCCGACGACGTGCACGAGCGATTGACGAAACGAGCGGCCGCAGCGGGAATGAGCCTTTCCGAGTTCGTCGGCCGCGAGCTCAAGCGCATCGCGGACGCCCCTACTCTCGACGAGATCGGGCGGCGGGTCGAGCGGCGAGGAACGCGCATTTCTCCCCGGGATGCAGCCGACCTGATTCGTGCGGAGCGTGACCGACGCTCATGATCGTGGTCGATGCGTCGGTCGTGCTGACCGCGCTTATCGACTCGGGCGCCAGCGGCACGTTCTTCCGGCATGAGCTCGCGCGGGATCCGCAACGCCACGCACCCGGGCTCTTGGATGCCGAGGTCGCGTCCGGGATCCGCGGTTGGCTGCTCGGGGGGCACCTCGACAAACGCTCTGCAAGGGAGGCGGTCCACAGCCTTCGCGAATTTCCCGTCGAGCGTCACCCTGACCGGTATCTCATTGAGCGGGCCTTCTCCCCGCATGAGAACCTCACCGTGTACGACGGGCTGTACGTCGCTCTTGCGGCTGCCCTCGACGCAACCCTCGTGACCGCAGACGCACGGCTTGCAGCCGCTCCCCGCCTGCCTTGCCGCGTGCGGCTCCTCGAGGCATGAGTGGCGTGGCCTCTGTCGTAGTCTGTTGCTCTCATCCCCTGGGTCAACCGGAGCTAAGGACATGACCGCCCGCATCGGTGTGGTGACCTTCCCCGGCTCGCTCGACGATGTCGACGCGCGCCGCGCTGTCAAGCTGGCCGGCGCCGAGTCGGTGGCGCTCTGGCACGGCGATGCCGATCTGCAGGGTGTCGACGCGGTGGTCCTGCCGGGCGGCTTCTCATACGGCGACTATCTCCGCTGTGGTGCGATCGCCCGCTTCGCGCCGGTGATGACGCAGGTGATCGAGGGTGCGCGGCACGGCCTCCCAGTGCTCGGCATCTGCAACGGGTTCCAGATCCTCTGCGAGTCGCACCTTCTGCCGGGCGCACTGATCCGCAACGACCACCGCAAGTTCGTCTGCAAGGACCAGCGGCTGCGCATCGAGCGCACCTCGACTGCATGGACCAGCGCCTATGAGTCCGGCCAGGAGATCACGATCGTCCTCAAGAACGGCGAGGGTGGGTACGTCGCCGACGAGCGCACCCTCGACGAGCTCGAGCACGAGGGCCGAGTGGTCGCCCGCTACCTCGACGACAACCCCAACGGCTCCTACCGCGACATCGCCGGCATCAGCAACGCCCGCGGCAATGTCGTCGGGCTCATGCCACACCCGGAGCACTGTGTCGACACGTTGACCGGTCCGACGACCGATGGGCTGGGGTTCTTCGCCTCAGTGCTCGAGAGCCTTGTCGCGCGCTGACAGACGGGTCGCCTACATCGGGTACGCCGGGGCGTTCCAGGACCAGGATGCGCCGCTCGTCCTCGACGCTATGAGCGCACTTGGCGTGCCCTGTGAGCGCGTCGCCTGGGACGACCCGGCCGCCGACTGGGCGGCGTTCGATATCGCGGTGGTGCGCTCGACCTGGGACTACCACCGACGGCGTGAGCAGTTCCTCGCCTGGGCTCGTCAGACGGCCAGCCAGACGCGACTGTTCAACCCCGCCAGCGTGCTGGAGTGGAACACCGACAAGACCTACCTCGGCCTCCTGGCCGACCGTGGGGTGCCGATCGTGCCGACCAAGTGGGTGCCACCTGGCGCAGACGTGCCCGGCGTCGACTACCGCGACATTGTTGTGAAGCCAGCGGTTTCCGCGGGGGCCGAAGACACCATCCGTACGACGGACGCCGGCGCAGCCGCCGAGCACATCGCGGCCATCCACAGCTCAGGTCGCACGGCCATGATCCAGCCGTACGTCACAAGCCTCGACGACGTCGGAGAGCTGTCGCTGCTCTACTTCGGCGGCGAGCTCAGCCATTCGGTGCGGCGCGCGGCCGGTCTGACGCCTGAGGGCCCGCAGCCCAACAGCACCTACGTGGCGTTCACACCTTCTGCCGAGCAGCTGGCTGTGGCAGACCAGGTGCTCGCTGCTGTCGACGAGCGAGATGACCTGCTCTACGCCCGGGTCGACCTCGTGACCCTCGACGATGGGTCGTACGCGCTGCTCGAGCTCGAGCTGACCGAGCCCTACCTCTTCCTCGACCTGGACCCGGCCGCCGCCCACCGTCTCGCCGTCGCAATCGCCGCACGCCTTTAGGCCGCCACGGCCAGCCGTACACGGGCGGTTTTCCACAGAAGGCGCTGCTCACGCGTCGTGCATGCGTAGTTCACCTATCTGACCGGCCTTGGCCCGAAACGCCCAAGAGTCTCTCGCTGGCTGCTCCACCGGCACCCGCCCGGTCAGGCGCCAGGAGAGTGAACCATGGTCGTGGGGGACGAGGTGGCGGCGCGCGTCCTCGTGCTTTCCGGGATCGAGGATCCCGGCGGGGGGCGTCTCGGGAGCTGGGTCGCGTGGCGCCTCGTCTCGGGCAACAACCGGGAGATGGGCCGCAGCGCGGTGGTCTTCGAGGACCTGGCCAGCTGCCTTGCCGGCATCGAGGAGTTGCAGAACGCCGCACGAGCGGCTCGAGCCGAGGATGTCCCTGGACTCACGGCGCTCCCACTGGTGGTGGTCTATTGGCCTGGACGGCCAGCCGGTGGCGATGAGCAGCCGCGGGTACGACCGCGGCCGCGAGTGCGGCGCAAGCTTGGCCGGCTTCCTGAAGGCCCTGCCGCGCGCGACTGTCGTCCACCCGGTCGCCAGTGGTCTGCGGCGTCGCCGTGACCTGTTGCCCGGCGACTTCCTGCGGCGGGCCAGCGTATGACAGGCGTCGACACGCAGATCGTCTACCTCGAGCCGGAGGACACCGAGGAGCCGCGCCCGATCCGGTCGAGCTCGGGGATCGGCGACGTCATCTTCCGGGGCATTGCCCGAAGCGCGGGGGCCATCGTTCTCGTGATCATGGCCTTGGTGGGCGTCTTCTTGGGCTACCGGGGGCTGCAGGCCCTGCGTGAGGCCGGCTGGTCGTTCATCACGACGCAAGACTGGCAGCCGGACTCAGGGAAGTTCGGCATCGCCGGCATCATGGTGAACGGCATTCTGATCGCGCTCGTGGCGATCGCGGTTGCCATCCCGCTCGCGGTAGGCACCGCCCTCTACATCTCCGAGTACGCACCAATCGGACTCAAGCGTGGCCTCGTCAGCCTCGTCGACTTGATGGCGGCAATCCCCAGCGTGGTTTACGGCCTCTGGGGCGCCTACCTGCTACAGCCACAGATCCTGGTCCGTGGCGAGTATGGGGATGGGCTGCCGCGGTGGCTAGCCACCTACTTCGCTTGGATTCCGTTCCTCAAGGTGCCGGGCGCTGACCCTCGTGACCCCAACGCCACGGCCACCGTCTACACATCGTCGACCTTCATCGCCGGACTAGTCGTAGCCATGATGGTGACGCCGATCATCTGCTCGATCATGCGCGAGGTGTTCTCGCAGGCTCCGGTCGGTGAGCGCGAGGGTGCATTCGCGCTCGGTGCGACCCGCTGGGGAATGATCCGCTCCGTCGTTCTGCCTTACGGCAAGGGCGGCATGATCGGCGGGACCATGCTCGGACTCGGCCGGGCATTGGGCGAGACAATCGCGATCTACATGATCATCTCGCCGGTGTTCGCGATCCAGCCCTACATCCTCAAGACCGGCTCGTCCAACGTCTCGTCGGTGATCGCGCTGCAATACGGCGCGGCGTCGGAGTTCGGGCTCTCCGCGCTGATGGCGGCGGGCTTGGCGCTGTTCCTCATCACCTTGGTCGTCAATTTTGGCGCATCGGCGATCATCGCCCGCAGCCGGTCAGGGGCGGTGAGCGACGCATGAGCACGCAGCTTGCCCCACCAACGGGGATGTACACGGCCGAACCAATGCAGCCGGCCGACGTGCCAGAGCGTCGTCGTCAGGTGCGCGGCGCGCGCGACACGGATGTGTACGCAGCGGTGGGTGCGGCAGTCTCTGCTGTCAGCCTGTCCGCACTGCTGTTCACCGCAATCACGCCTTGGGACGGCCTGCTCGGCTTCGTCTTCGTCGCTTACGTGTTCTTCCTCGCCATCTACGGCTTTCTCGTGTCGTTTGACGAGTCGGGACCTGCGGTTCGCGACACGACTGGCCGGCGCCGTTGTGCACAGTTTGGCGTTCCTGTTGCTCATCGCACTCGTGGCCGTCGTGGTCTACACCATGTGGCGCGGTGCATCGGCGCTATCGCCATCTGAACTTCTTCACTCAGGACTTGTCCGAAGCCGGAGCCGCTGGACCCGCTGACTTCCGGCGGAGTCCTGCACGCGATCGTCGGCACGCTGCAGCAGATCGCCATCGCACTGCGTGGTCACGGTGCCTCTCGGGCTGACGTGTGCGGTGTTCCTCAGCGAGGTGCCGGGGCAGTTTCTCGCGCTTCGTCCGCACCGTGGTGGAGGCAATGACGGCGTTGCCGTCGATCGTTGCCGGGTTGTTCATCTTTGCAACGCTGATCCTCATCTTTGGCGTCGAGAAGTCCGGGTTTGCTGCAGCCATGGCGCTGTCAATCATGATGATGCCGATCGTCATCCGGGCCGCCGACGTCGTTCTTCGCCTCGTACCCGGAACACTTCGCGAAGCGTCGTATGCACTGGGCGCCCCGCGCTGGCGCACCGTGCTCACGGTCGTTCTTCCGACAGCAAGTCAGGCCTGACAACGGCGGTCATCCTTGGCACGGCCCGCGGCATCGGTGAAACATCGCCGGTGCTGCTGACCGCTGGCTATACACCTTCATGGCAGACCAACCCGATCGAGTGGGCCGCAGATGTCGCTCCCACTCGCAGCGTTCACTCTGGTTGGCTCTCCTGAGCCGAGGATGATCGCCCGCGGCTTCGGCGCGGCCGCGGTGCTCATGGTGCTCGTTCTGATCCTCTTCGTGATCGCCCGTGCGTTCGGCGGGCGAGGACCGGGTGAACTCACTGCGCGGCAGCAGCGCCGTCGGGCAGCCCAGTCTCGACGCGACCTCGCGCGCTATGTCGAGCGCTCCTTCGGGGGCGTCCAGCCAACCGGCACGACCATGCCGTCTGTACAACCGAAGGCCGATTGACGATGCTCCCCATCCGACTCCGTACTCCCGCTCCGGCTCGCGGCCGCGGCCGCCACGGTCGTGTTGGTGGCCACGCACGTTGTCGGTCCGGGGATGGACACCGCCGCCGCGCAGAGCTACGTCCCCATCAGTGGCGCCGGTTCGACTTGGAGCGAGAACGCGCTGCAGCAGTGGATCCGCAACGTCAAGTCCAACTACGGCATGCAGGTCAACTACTCGGGCACAGGCTCCTCTGACGGCCGCAACCAGTTCAAGAGCCGCCAGGTGGACTTCGCAGTCTCAGAGATCGAGTACGGGCTCACCGACGCCGGTGTCACCGACACTCCGCCGGGACAGGTCGGCGTGGACTTCGCCTACATGCCGATCGTGGCTGGCGGCACGTCGTTCATGTACAACCTCACGATCGGCGGTCAGCGCGTACGCAACCTGCGGCTGTCTGGCGCGACGATCGCGAAGATCTTCACGGGCCAGATCATCAGCTGGGACCACCCTGAGATCAAGGCCGACAACCCGGCCCTCGCGTTGCCGGCACGCAAGATCGTTCCCGTGGTCCGAGCGGACGGCTCCGGCACCACAGCACAATTCACCCGCTGGCTTGACTCCCAGCACAAGGGCATTTGGAGTGCCTACTGCCAGCGCACGGGACGCAACACCTCGGTGCTGCCGGTCATCCCGGTGCAGCCCGTACCACTCGCGTCGATCGAGGCGCGCAGCATCTCCGCCTGGTTCGGCGAGCGCAAAGTCCTCGACCGGGTGTCGCTGACAATGCAACCCGGCCGCGTGACTGCTCTGATCGGTCCGTCTGGCTGCGGCAAGTCGACCTTCCTGCGGATCCTCAACCGCATGCATGAGCTCGTTCCGTCGGCCTCACTCGCCGGCGAGGTGTGGCTGGACGGCGTCGACATCTACGAGCGCAACCAACGGCTCACGGACGCACGCAGGCACATCGGGATGGTCTTCCAGAAGCCCAACCCGTTCCCGGCGATGTCGATCTACGACAACGTCCTCGCCGGCCTTAAGCTCACCGGGATCCGCGCAAACCGCGATGCCAAGGACGCGTTGGTCGAGGAGTGCCTCATCAAGGCGGGGCTTTGGGTGGAGGTTCGCGATCGGCTGCGTCAACCGGGGGGCGCGCTGTCTGGCGGCCAGCAACAGCGTCTGTGCATCGCCCGCTCGTTGGCCGTACGACCCCGCGTGCTGCTCATGGACGAGCCCTGCTCGGCGCTCGACCCGACATCGACCCGGCGAATCGAGGAGACCATAGGCGAACTCGTGTCTGAGGTGACCATCGTCATCGTCACCCACAATATGCAGCAGGCCGCCCGCGTCTCCCAGCATTGCGCGTTCTTCCTCGCCACCCACGACACGCCTGGCCACATCGTGGAGGCTGGCGGGACAGAGCAACTGTTCACCCAGCCGAAGGATCCGCGGACCTCCGACTACGTACACGGCCGCTTCGGCTGACCGGTCGGGTGGGCGGCGAATGACCACGTTCAGCATGCTCGTCCCCGCATCCCTAGGCCTGCGGGCCTGTCGGGGCAGGGGAAAGCCTGGTGCTGGCCCGTGGTCGGGTGTCCTCCGCTGCGTGATCGCTCCGTCACGGAGCGCAGCCGCCGATAGACGCCCAGACCGCGGCGGAGGACCGTCGGGTCATGGCCAAACCCATTCGGTGCATGGTCGGCTGGCACAAGTGGGTCAAGCGCTACACAGACGAGCGTGTGCGGTATCTCGTGTGCGAGCGGTGCGGCAAGGAGGACACGAGCAACCTGTCGACACCGGGTGCCATGGGCGGCGGCTTCTGACACGGGGTGCCGGTGCGCCCCAGCGAGTCAGGCTGCGGCGACCTCTTGCCGATGATGCCCGCGCCCGCGTGGCGTGATCACGTCCGCGAACGTGTCGGCCATCAGCTGATACCCCGCCGGGTTCGCATGGATGTCGTTGTGGAGCGTGCACATGAACGTCAACCCGCAGATCTTGGCGACATTGACGGGTACGGTGCCAAGACCCGGCACGCTGATCGGAGTGAAGTCCTCGCTCTGGAACGCCTCGTCAACACGCGCGACCCGGAACTTGTTGGCTCTCGAAGGCAGCGGTCTCGATCGAATTGACCTGACGGAGCAGCCCTAGCGACTGCATCGCCAGCGCCTGCCCCGGCGGACCTAGCAGCCAGGCCGCGAGGAACGGGTTGTAGTAAGTCATGCCCGCGTACGTTGGCCGCCCGCCGCCGGCTTTGCGCAGCTCGCTGAGCGCTGACGGCAGTAGGTCGCCGATCGCGGTGAGCCCACCCTCAATGCACGCCATGTCGATGATCCCGCCGCGGACGCAGCCCGCAACGTCATTGGCGCCGATGTCGATCGTGACGTAGTCGACCTTGCCGCGGTGTTCGCGGAGGAAGTCCTTGGCTGCGGCAAGCTGTGAGCCGGCTTCGTAGGTGCAGCGGCCGCCGCCGTTGACCATCGTGACTATCGTTGCACCGCTGCAGCCAAGCTTGACGAGTTGCAGCCCGGGGTGCCTCGCTCGCAGCTCCGCGTACAACTGGTCGACGTAGCCCTGGTCGCTGTCGCCCACAGTCGGCATGAACCCTTGAGCGAGCGAGTCGCCGAGCGCCACGTAGTACGTAGTCCGTCCGTTACCCTCTCGGGAGGACTGCCGACGCCGGCGCACCAGTCGAGACAACCACTGCGAGGCACAAGACGATCATGCCGATGAGCCGGGACGGACGCTTCATTGCGACCTCCAGTCGAGCGGCCATCGCCGCACCGCAACCTGATGCAGCCGGAGCGTACCCGCCCGAGTACGGTTGACACGTCCTTCCGGCCGTACAGGAAGATCTTGACCCGCGGTGATCGACACCACGAAGCACGCCGCCGAAACCCCCGACCACCCCCAGCCCTGGGCCGAGCTTGGCCTCAAGCAGGACGAGTACGACCGCATCCGCGGCATCCTCGCGCGCCGCCCGACGAGCAGCGAGCTCGCGATGTACTCCGTGATGTGGAGCGAACACTGCTCCTACAAGAGCTCGAAGGTCCACCTCCGGCAGTTCGGCGACAAGGCGCCGCAGACAGACGCGCTGATGGTCGGCATCGGCGAGAACGCCGGCGTGGTCGACATCGGCGACGGTTACGCCGTCACCTTCAAGGTCGAGTCGCACAACCACCCGTCGTACGTCGAGCCGTACCAAGGGGCCGCGACGGGAGTCGGCGGCATCGTCCGGGACATCCTGTCCATGGGTGCGCGGCCCATCGCGGTCATGGACCCGCTGCGGTTCGGCCCGCTCGACCACCCCGACACCCATCGCGTTCTGCCCGGTGTGGTGGCCGGCGTCGGCGGCTACGGCAACTGCCTCGGCCTGCCCAACATCGGCGGTGAGGTCGTATTTGACGAGACATACCTCGGCAACCCCCTCGTCAACGCGCTCTGCGTCGGCGTCATGCGGCACGAGGAGATCCACCTCGCCAAGGCGGCAGGGGTGGGCAACCAGGTGATCCTGTACGGCGCCAAGACCGGGGGCGACGGCATCGGTGGCGTGTCCGTCCTCGCCTCGGAGTCGTTTGATGCGGACGGCCCTGACGTGTCCAATTCCAGGCGGCCGTCCGTCCAGGTTGGCGACCCGTTCATGGAGAAGCTGCTCATCGAGTGCACGCTCGAGCTGTTCCGCGAGGGGCTGGTTCTCGGCATCCAGGACCTCGGCGGGGCCGGGCTCTCCTGCGCGACGTCCGAGCTCGCGAGTGCGGGCGAGGGCGGCATGCACGTCGTACTCGACACTGTCCCGCTACGCGACGCGTCGCTCGCTCCCGAGGAGATCCTCATGAGCGAGTCGCAGGAGCGCATGATGGCGATCGTCGAGCCGGCAAAGGTGGACCGATTCCTCGAGATCTGCCGCAAGTGGGACGTCGACGCCGCCGTCATCGGTGAGGTCAACGACTCGGGCCGACTCACGATCGAGTGGCGCGGCGAGGTTGTCGTCGACGTTCCGCCTCGCACGGTGGCGCACGAAGGGCCCGGTGTACGAACGTCCGTACGCGAGGCCGTCCTGGCAGGACGCACTGCAGGCCGATGACCCCGCGTCGCTCGCTCGACCGTCGACCGGTGACGAGCTGCGCGCGACGCTGCTGCAGCTCGCGGCGTCACCCAACCTCTGCGACAAGTCATGGGTGACCGACCAGTACGACCGGTACGTGCTCGGCAACACCGTGCTCGCCCAGCCGGAGGACGCAGGTGTCGTACGCGTCGACGAATCCACCGGTCTGGGTGTCGCCATCTCCACCGACTGCAACGGGCGGTTCGCCAAGCTCGACCCGTACGCCGGTGCGCAGCTGGCCCTCGCCGAGGCATATCGCAACGTGGCGGTCACTGGCGCGCGTCCACTCGCGGTGACCGACTGCCTCAACTTCGGCTCGCCTGAGGATCCCGATGTGATGTGGCAGTTCGCCGAGGCCGTACGTGGGCTCGCCGACGCATGTCAGGAGCTCGGCACACCGGTGACCGGCGGCAACGTCAGCTTCTACAACCAGACCGGCGAGACGGCGATCCTTCCGACCCCGGTCGTCGGTGTGCTCGGGGTGCTCGACGACGTCACACGCCGTACGCCGCAAGGGTTCCGCAGCCCTGGACAGGTCATCTACCTGCTGGGCACGACCCGTGACGAGCTGGCCGGGTCGGAGTGGGCGCACGTCGTACACGGCCATCTCGGCGGCTTGCCGCCGCAGGTCGACCTCGGCAGTCGAGCGTGAGCTGGCAGACATCCTTGTCAACGCTTCGCGTGACGGCTTGATCGACGCCGCGCACGACTTGTCCGACGGCGGACTGGCGCAGGCACTGGTCGAGTCGACGCTGCGCTATGGCGTCGGTGCGCGGGTCTGGGTGCCGGATGGGATCGACCCGTTCGTGTTCCTGTTCTCTGAGTCGGCGGGCCGCGCGATCGTCGCGGTTCCGCGTTCGGAGGAGGTGCGCTTCACCGACATGTGCACGGCGCGCCGGTTCCCGCACGAGCGCGTCGGCGTCATCGACGACGGGGGAGCGCTCGACGTGCAGGAGCAGTTCAGCATCCCGCTCGACGAGTTGCGTGCGGCCTGGACCGGCACGCTGCCGGCGGCCTTCGCCTGATCGCGACTCCGCGCTGCTGGAGACGACTTCGCGTGCTGAACGTGCGTTTTCGGCAGCCAATTGGGCGTTTCGCGCACGTAGAGCACGCGGAGTGGACGGCCGGGCTCGTTCACCCAGCGCTTGCCGCGTGGGTGTCCGCCGTTCAACACCCACCCCTAGGTTCCCTCCGACAACGTGCGCCGGCGCTCAGCCACGCCCCTCGGAGGGATGCCAATGTCGCACCATCGCCTGGACCCTCGCCGGGCAACAATTGCGGCGGCCACGGTCGCGGGGCGCTAACGAGGGCGAGCCGGAGTGCGTTGACGAGACCACGTACGTCGATCCCGAGGGCTCGGTGAGCATCGTCGATGTCGACCACGGGGTCAAGCGGCTCGACCAGAGCGACGTGACGACCGCCGACTTTGGTCAGTTCGATGCCGCTGCGCTGCGAGCCGAGGGTGTGCGCATCTTCGACATCGTCGCCAGTGCAGCCGCCGACCTCGAGCCGGAGTACATCGCCGTCGACGAGGACTCCCGCAAGGCCTGGGTCACCATCCAGGAGAACAACGCCATCGGCCTGCTCGATCTGCGCAACGGCGAGTTCACCGACATTGTCCCGCTCGGGTTCAAGGATCACTCGCTGCCGGGCAACGGCCTCGACGCGAGCGACCGCGACGGCGGCAACATCATCGTGCCGCAGCCGGTGCTCGGGATGTACCAGCCAGACGCCATCGCGGCGTTCGAGTCGCGCGACCACCGCACGTACACCGTCAGCGCCAACGAAGGTGACGTCCGCGAGTGGGAAGGCTGTGTCGAGGAGGAGGAGCGGGTCAACGACCTCGACGAGACCGTGCCCGACGGGACGTACGGCCGGCTCGCGGTGACCAACGCCGTGCCGTACGACGGCAACCCGGCCAACGGGCTCTACAGCTTCGGCGCCCGGTCGTTCTCCATCCGCGACGCCAACGGCGGTCTGGTCTGGGACTCCGGTGACACCCTGGAGCGTCTCACCGCCGACTTGCTGCCCGCGTTCTTCAACGTGAGCAATGAGGACGCCCCGGAGCGTGACTCGCGCAGCGACGCGAAGGGTCCGGAGCCGGAGGGAGCGACGGTGCTCCACGCGTACGGCCGCGACATCGCACTCGTGGGCCTCGAGCGGGTCGGCGGGATCATGGCCTTCGATGTCACCCGACCGACCGCTCCGCAGTGGCTCGAGTGGGAGACCTCGACCTTCGACTTCAACAACGTCGAGGGCGACCGCGGCCCCGAGGGGCTGAGCGTGATCGATGCCAAGGACAGCCCGACCGGGCGGCCGCTGGTCGTCGTCACGTACGAGCTCAGCAACACCTTGCAGGTGTTCGAGGTGACCGGCCGCCGCTGACCAGCCCGGGAATGACCACGTTCAGCAGGCGCGGCCTCAGGGGGTCGTCGCAACGCCCTGACTGAGTGGGGTGTTGTGCGGTGGGTCGTCGGACGCTTCCGGATGAGGTGAGGCGCGGGTTTTGGCGGGTTCGGGCTGGCGCGACCAGCGAGCTGGCGGCGCGCGCTGTGGCGTCAGGCTAAGTGGCGTGCAATGGGGCCGAGGACTGGGCCGGCCGGCACTGGGACACCTGAACAGAGTTCCCCGCACCGCTAGGCCAGCAGCCCTGGTGGTGCGGGGGAAAGCCTTGTGGTGTGCGGAGGCGCAGACTGAACGTGTGAGCATCCGGCTCCGGGCAGGCCGGCGGACCAACATCGCGTTGTTCGCTGTTCTCACCGCCGCGTTCGGGACCGGATGGCTCGCCTTCGGCGTCGGCACCATGGGCGCGGCGACGATCGTGACGGCCGCGCATGCCATCGCCGGTCTCGCGGTCGTTGTCCTTGTCCCGTGGAAACGCATCATCGTTCGGCGGGCGGCCCGCCGGCGGGCTGACTCGCGTCCGTGGTTGGAGATCGCGCTCGGCGCGCTGATCGCCGTCGCAGTGGTGAGTGGGGCGCTGCATTCGCTTGCCGGGTACGGCGAAATCCTTGGCGTGACCGCGATGCAGGTGCACGTCGGCGCCGCGGTCCTGGCCGTTCCGCTGTTTCTGATTCACGTGTGGGAGCACCGCCAACCACTGCGACGGGTGGACGTGTCGCGGCGTCACCTTGTCGGTGCTGGCGCACTGGTCGGGGCTGCGACTGCCGTGTACGTGGGCGCCGAGGGCATCGCGGCACTCACAGGCTTGCCCGGGAATGACCGGCGAGCAACTGGATCGCACGAGCGCGGCTCGGGCAACCCGGCGGCCATGCCCGTCACCCAGTGGTACGACGACAGCGTCCAGCGGATCGACCCCGCGACCTGGCGGCTTACCGTCGAGAGCGGCTCGATCACAAGGGAGTACGACCTCGACGAGCTCGCTGCCGGCACGGACGAGCTCCGCGCCGTGCTGGACTGCACCGGCGGGTGGTACGCCGAGCAGCATTGGCGCGGCGTACGCCTGGACCGGCTGCTTGACGACCGCGGACCGGCGCGGAGCTTGGACATCGTGTCGGTGACCGGCTATCGCCGCCGATTTCCGCTGAGTGACGCGCCACGGCTGCTACTGGCCACAGAGGTGGCAGGCCAGCCACTGTCTCGAGGGCACGGCGCACCGGTGCGGCTTGTGGCCCCAGGTCGGCGAGGCTTCTGGTGGGTCAAGTGGGTGGAGCGAGTGGAGGTCCGCCAAGAACCGTGGTGGCTGCAGCCGCCATTCCCGTTGACCTAGCGCCGACGGGCCAACGTCAAGCCGTCCGCAACAGGGAGGACGATCGCGTCGACCCGCGGATCGGCAGCGACATGGTCGTTGAACTCCCTGATGGCGACGGTGTCCTCGTCGTTCGTTGCCGGGTCGACAACCCGCCCGCTCCACAGCACGTTGTCGACCGCGATCAAACCGCCGGGGCGCATCCGGGGCACGAGCTCGTCCCAGTACGACGCGTACCCGCCCTTGTCGGCATCGATGAACGCAAGGTCGACCGTCGGCTCGGCAGGCAGCGCCGCGAGCGTCTCCTTGGCCGGTGCGAGCCGTAGCTCGATCCGGTCGGACACCCCCGCCCGCTCCCAGTAGCGGCGCGCGATCGACGTCCACTCGTCGCTCACGTCGCAGCAGAGCAGCCGGCCCCCTGGCTGGAGACCGCGCGCGATGCAGATCGACGAGTAGCCGGTGAACGTGCCGACCTCGACCGCAAACCGGGCCTGCACCAGCTGAGCCAGCATCGTCAGCAGTGCGCCCTGATCCGGACCTATCTGCATGCCGGCCCGGCCCGTGCCAAGCGTCTCCTCGGCCAGCGCCCGCAGCACATCGTCAGGTGGCTTGCTGTGCTCCGTCGCGTACGCCGCCAGCGCGTCACTGATTCCTAGATCGTTGCGACCCATGCGTCCACGCTAGCCCGCAGTCACACCAGCCCGGCCTCGTGCACGCTGATCGCGACCTGCACCCGGTTGGTCACGCCCAGCTTGTCCATCACCCGGGAGACGTGGGCCTTGACTGTGGCCACGCTCATGTAGAGCTCGGCCGCGATCTCGGCGTTGGACTTGCCCTGGCCGACCGCGACGGCAACCTCCCGCTCGCGGTCGCTCAGCTGTTGCAGCAGCGCCCGCGCCTCGGCGGACCGTTCCGTACGGTCGTCCGCCGTCACCTTGCGGATGAGCTGGGCGGTGACACTCGGCGACAGGATCGGCTCGCCGCGAGCCACCCGTCGTACGCCGTCGACGATGTCCTCGGGCCTGGTGTCCTTCAACAGGAATCCGGACGCCCCGTCGGCGAGTGCGCGGGCGACGTACTCGTCAGCATCGAACGTCGTGAGCACGATGACCTGCGGCGCGCCGGGCGTTGCCACGAGTCGGCGCGTGGCCTCCAGCCCGTCCATGCGCGGCATGCGGATGTCCATCAGGACCACGTCGGGTGCCGTGGCGCGTACGACTTCGAGGCCCTCGGCGCCGTTGCCGGCTTCGCCGACGATGACAAGGTCAGGGGCTCCTTCGAGGATCATCGACAGCCCGGCACGGACGAGCGCGTCGTCGTCGATGAGCACGACGCGGATGGCCGGCGACGACTGATCCGACGTCACGCCGGCCATGGTAGCCGCGCCCGCACCACGAACAGTCCGGACGGGGTCACCCGGTGATCGAGGCGCCCGCCGCTAAGCGCGGCCCGCTCGGCGAGGCCGACCAACCCAAGCCCTGCTCCTGGCGTGCCGTTCGTCGAGCCGACGGGCAGGGGGTTGAACACCACGAGGATCAAGGACTTGCCGGGCTTCCCCGCGACAACCACGTCGACCTGTGTGTTCGGCGCGTGCTTGCGCGCGTTGGTGAGACTCTCCTGCAGGATGCGATAGGCGTTGCGCCCGATCAAGTCGGGCAGCTCGTCGACGTGCTCGGACACTCGGTTGCGCAGCCGGATCCGTGCCCCGGCGCGGCGCTCGTCGTCCAGCAGGTCGTCGAGGTCGCGCAGAGTTGGCTGCGGCCGCTCCGGATCGGCATGTCTTTCCTCGTCGCGCAAGATGCCGAGAACCTCGCGAAGGTCGGTCAACGCGCGATGCGCGTTGTCCTGGATGATCCCGGCGACCTTGGCGGTCTCCTCCTGGGTGAGATCGGTGCGGTAGGCCAGCGCGCCGGCATGCATCGCCACGAGCGAGATGCGGTGTGCGAGTACGTCGTGCATCTCCCGCGCGATCCGTGCGCGTTCATTCGTACGGGCCTGCGCGACACGGAGCGCCTGCTGGTCCTCGGCCCGCTCCGCGCGCTCGCGCAAGTGTCGCGACAAGCTCGCGGCGCGCCCCGACGTACATGCCGATCGCCACCAGCACGCCCGCGATCAACACGTTGAGCACGACCCCCACCCACCATGGGGCACCCTCCACCGGCCAGATGGACACATAGATCCAGCCAGCGACGATGGCGAGTGTCGCCGCGGGGATGATCTCTCGCCACAGCCGCCGGGTGGCGAGCGACACGATGGCCAGCGCCGCAGGCCCGGTGGCAAGCGCGAAGAAGCTGGACAGGGCAGTGAGGACGATGACGACCGGGAGCGGGTAGCGACGTCGATAGCGGACAATCACCAGGCTGACGGCGAGCACTATCAGCTCGAGCCAGAACAGGTACGGCGTCTCTTCCGCCTGCTTGTCGACGACCTCCACCCAGGCCAGCAGGCTGATCAGCACCGCGACGAGGTAGCGCCAGGTCGACTGCCACCTGTTGAGCGGCGGAGGCGGCACCGGCTCGGTCGACGGTGCGCGAAGGCTCACTTCGTCAGGTTAGGCGCGGTGTCGGCTTTCCGCGTACCCGACGAGAGTCGACGGCGACAGCGACTTTCGGCTATGCGTTGGCGACCCTGGGACGGATGTGCGCGCCAGGCCGATCTCGGCACCATGGACAGCATGATCGAAGTCAAAGGACTCACAAAGCGTTACGGCAAGTATGTCGCCGTCAACGACGTCTCGTTCTCAGTTGCGCCGGGCACGGTGACCGGGTTCCTCGGTCCCAACGGCGCCGGCAAGTCCACCACGATGCGCATGATGGTCGGCCTGACGCTTCCGACCTCAGGGAGCGCCACGATCTTCGGGCTTCCGTACGCCGACATCCCCAACCCCGGCACCCACATCGGTGTCCTGCTCGACGCCTCAGCCCAGCACGCCGGCCGCACGGGTCGGGAGGTGCTCACGCTGAGCGCTCGGGTCATGGGCCTGGAGGGCAAGCGGGTCGACGAGATGCTCGAGCTCGTCGGGCTGACGAAGGCCGAGGCCAAGCGTCGCGTGGGCAACTACTCGCTAGGCATGCGGCAGCGACTCGGCATCGCCAACGCGCTTCTTGGCGACCCGCGGGTGCTCATCCTCGACGAGCCGGCCAACGGGCTCGACCCCGCCGGCATCCACTGGATGCGCAGCCTGCTGCGTGACTTCGCCGACCGGGGCGGCACGGCGTTCTTGTCGTCGCACCTGTTGCACGAGGTCGAGGTCATCGCCGACGAGCTCGTGGTGATCGGCAGTGGTCGCATCGTCGCGCGTGGCACCAAGGCGGAGCTGCTCGCCGGTGCGGGCACGCTGGTCCGCGGGCCCGAGGCGGAGGCACTGGCCGCGGCGCTCAAGCGGGCCGAGCTGAGTTTCTCGCGGCAGGCCGACGGGTGGCTTCCTGGTGGATGCCGAGCCGATCGAGGTCGGCCGCGCAGCGGCGGCCGCCAGTGTGGTGCTCAGCGAGCTGCGGCCAGCCGAAGGCACCGGACTGGAGGAGATGTTCCTGCAGCTCACCGCCGCCGACGCACGCGAGGAGGTGGCGGCATGACCGCCATGGCTACAACCGTTGAGGACCTGAGGGCGGCACCGGGAGTCCCGCTCAGCCGGCTGGTCCGGGTCGAGCTCCGCAAGATGATCGACACCCGGGCGGGCATGTGGCTGTTCATCGCCATTGGTGTGGTGACTGTCGCAGCGGTCACGTTGTTCCTCTTCTTCGCGGAACCTCAGGACCTGACCTTTACCAACTTCGCCAGCATCGCGCTCACGCCGCAGGGATTCCTGCTGCCGATTCTCGGCATCCTGCTGATCACGAGTGAGTGGGGGCAGCGCACTGGGCTGGTCACGTTCACGTTGGAGCCCAACCGGGAACGGGTCGTTATCGCAAAGGTGTCGGCTGCTCTGATCGTCGGGCTCATTGCAGTTGCCGTGCTGCTCTCAGTGGCAGCCCTGGGCAACGTGCTCGGTTCCGCAACCCAGGACGGCGACGGCTCGTGGACGTTCGGCGGCCAGGGACTGAGCTATGTGCTCATCCTGCAGGTCAGCGCGATCATCCAGGGGCTCGCCTTCGGCATGATCCTGATGAACAGCGCGGCTGCGATTGTGACCTATTTCGTGCTGCCGCTTGTCTTCGGCATCGTGTTCAGCGTCGTCAGCGCGTTGGAGGATGTCGGGCCCTGGATCGAGCTGGGCACAGCGCAGACGCCGCTGTTCGAGTTCGACCAGGCGTTGACTGGATCCGAGTGGGCGCACCTGGGGGTCGCTTCCGTCATCTGGATCGCCCTACCGCTGATCGCCGGCGTGATCCGCCTGATGCGCGCCGAGGTGAAGTCGGCCTAGCGCGGGCCGCGTGGCTGAAGCGCCGTGCTCGCGACCCGCCGAGCGAGTCGTGCACGGCGCTTCAGTGTGCGGCGCCGGCCCAGGACCCGCGAAATCATCGCGCCAGCGTGAATACGCTTCAGGTCATGCCGACCGGCCGACGCACCGACCCCGCGGTGACCCGCGCCGCCGTCCAACAGCAGTGGCGGCTCACCGCGGCCTGGTTGCGTGAGCTCCCAGTTGGCGCGTGGCAGCAGAGGTCCGCCCTCCCTGAGTGGACCGTGATGGATCTCGTCGGGCATCTCGGGATGGTGTTCGACTCGATGGCCCGCATCGAGCTGACCAGCGAACGACCTCTGACGATCAGCGCGTACGTGGCGGGTTATGCGCCCGCAGCCGCTGACATCGCCGCGGCCGCGTCGGCCCACCGAGATGACCGCGCACCTGCACGAGCTGCTCACGCTGGTCGACGCCGACGAGGGCGCTGCCTGGCGTCACCTCGAGAGCTTCCTGCCCACAGACGTCGTACGCGCACCGCGCGGGCCGATCCGGCTTGCCGACTATCTGGTCACACGAGCCATTGAGCTCGTCGTGCACACCGACGACCTCGCGCGGTCGCTGCCGGACCAGCCACCGCCTCCGCTCGACCGGAACGCGACGGCCATCGCGGTGCGTGGGCTCCTCGGGGTGCTCGCCGAACGGGCTCCGGGTCGCAGTGTCGAGGTCCGCGTGCCGCCGCATGGCGTCGTGCAGTGCATCGAGGGGCCGCGGCACACACGCGGCACCCCACCCAACGTCGTCGAGACTGGACCCGCTGACGTGGCTACGGCTGGCGGCCGGTCGCACAACATGGACTGCGGCGCGTGACGCCGTCAGCGCCAGCGGCGAGCGGGCAGACCTGTCGCCGTACCTGCCACTGCTCTGAGCTCATTCCACGACCGCGTACGCCGTCGCCGTCCCCTCCCTCGTGAGGACCGCGATGATCCCCGCCTCGGTTGCCGCGAGACGCGCGGAGGTCGTACGCGCAGGCAGCGACAGCTCCTCCCAGCCGTCCGAGTCGCCGCGCCAAAGCGAGGGTGTTGTGCGCCCGACCACGACGTAGGCCGTGTGGTCACTCGTCAGCACGAGGGACTGGATGGCACCCGTCTCAGCGACCCCGGTCGGGCCGCTCACTGCCTCATTCCAACCGTCGGGCTGACCCCACCAGACCGCGTACGCAAGGCGACCGTCGGCCGAGCGCGTACCCACGGCCACGCACTCCTCGCCCGCGCACGCGACCCGAGACGGATTGCCCGGATCATCGGGTAAGTCGATGCGGCGAGCCGTCCCCGACGGCTCGACAAGCCAGAACTGCGCATCAGAGCTGGCGCTGCCGGAGCCGGTCGTGAGACGGTCACCGGCCACCACAAGCCCGACCGCCGAGCCTGCGGCGGCCGCTGCCCCGACCTGCTCTCCGGCGCCGCTGGCCAGCGCCGCATCCGCGTCGTCACGGATCCAGTTGGCGCCATCGGCCGAGTACCACAGCGCCGCACCCGGCCCGCCGTCCTCGCCTCGGTCCCACCGCCCGGCGATCGCGAAGCCGTCTTGCCACTCCGCGAGCTGCCCGACCGAGATTGCCTCTAATCCGCCGAATAGTGCGAAGGGTTGCAGCGTCTGCACGAGCGGCCCGCCAACCGGGCCGGACCACGTCGCATAGCGCGGGTTGCCATGCGAGCCGCCGCTCGTCACGCCAAGCGCGGCGACCGTGCCGTCGTGAACGGCCACCTGCGTGAGTGGTGCAATGCGCCCGTAGAGATCCTTGGGCTCCTCCAGGTCCACCTCGCTCCAGGTCGTGCCATCGGCGGATCGCCACGCGGCCGGTCGAGAGTCGCCGCCGGCCGTACCCACCGCCACGTACCCGTCCTCGCCCCCTGCGACTGCCAGCACGACCGGAGACTGGCCGGGCAGCCCACCGAGTTCGCGCAGCGACGCATCATCGGCATGGGACTGGCTGCAGGCGACGCACGCCCATGCCAGCAACAGAGCAAGTGCGAGGACGCGCGTACGAGCCACGCATTCATCCTCGCGCACTCGGAGATGGCTACCCCGGCGGGATGTTCTGGTTGAGGTGGAAGACGTTGTCGGGGTCGTACTTCTGCTTGAGCGCCCGCAGCCGCTCGAACTTCGCATCGCCGTAGGCCTGACGGATGCGGTCCTCACCTTCGTCCATGAGGAAGTTGACGTAGACGCTCGTGTGGTGCGGTGCCAACGCATCCCACAGGTCGCGCACCCACTCTCGCTCCTCCGCGAAACCGTCCTCTCCCTCGGTGATTCCCGTCAGGTTGAACGTGAACCCCGCCGACCGCGAGCCGAATACCGTCTCGTCGTCGCCCACGCGGGCGATGGCGCCGCCGCCCTGCCAGATCGGGAAGGTGGTCCGCGGTGACCGCATGCGCCGGGCATGCTCGACCGTGGTGTCGATGACGTCGTCGCTGAGCTCGGCGACATCGCACGAACGCACGTAGTACCACCAGCCGTGCGGATAGCTGGGGTCGAATGTCGCCTGGTGCTCCACGAACAACTTGGGCTCGCACATGTCCAACAGCGGGGCGCTGAAGTCTCGCAGTGGCTGGATCATGCGTCGCCCGTCGTCGACCGGGCCGGAGTAGAAGCAGATCACACCCACGACAAGCCGCCCGTGCAGATCGGTCGGGATCGTGGGCAGTGCCGGAAGCCTTCGGTGTACGACGATCGTCATGAGGTCATCGGGCGCGCCGGCCACCCAGTCGCGGTAGAACCGCAGCACCTGGGGGGCCTCGTCGATCGACCACCAGATCGGCCCGGCGAGGACCGTCGGCCCGACAGCCTCCAGCCGGAACCCGAACTCGGTGACGACACCGAAGTTGCCGCCACCGCCACGCAGTCCCCAGAACAGGTCGGCGTTCTCCGACTCGCTCGCGCGGACCGTCTCACCTTCAGCCGTGACGACCGTGGCCGACAGCAAATGGTCGATCGTCAGGCCGTAGCGCCGCATCAGCCAGCCCAATCCGCCCCCGAGTGTCAGTCCGGCGACGCCGGTGTGGGTGACGATCCCGGCCGGCAGCGCCAGACCATGCGGCTGCGTCACGGCGTCGAGCTCGCCGATCAGCACGCCAGGTTGGACCCTGGCCGTGCGTGCGTCGGGGTCGACGGCTATGCGTTTCATGGCCGAAAGATCGACGACGACCCCGTCGGCGCACACCGAGTGGCCGGGAAAGCTGTGCCCGCCGCCTCGTACGGCGATCTCCAGGTCCTCCGCGCGGGCGAAGCGAATAGCGCCGGCAACATCGGCTGCGCTGGTGCAGCGTGCGATGACCGAAGGTCGCCGGTCGATCGAGCCGTTCCAGATGGCGCGACGCTCGTCGTACGTGGAGTCGCCGGGGCGTACGACCTCGCCGGTGAGGGCGTCGGCGAGCTCGTCGACGGCTCGGGAGTCCAGTCGGGGCCGATGCGGACATGGGGCGTGTGACCATCATCGGACGGTGCGCCCGCAGTCGGGTCGTGTCAACCGAGTATTCGCTCCTGGCTACGCTCGGCGTCGTGACCGATGCTCTGCGTGCAGCTGTCGAACGCGTCCTCCCCAGTGTCAAGGCCGACCTGGAGCGGCTCGTCCGCATCCCGTCGGTGAGTGCCGACCCCGCGCGGGTCGATGATGTTCGGGCCTCCGCCGAGGCCTCTGCCCAGCTCTTCCGCGACCTGGGCTTCCCGGACGTCGAGATCCTGGCAGTGGAAGGAGGCGCGCCCGCGGTGGTGGCCCGGCGACCGGCGCCGACCGGAAAGCCGACCGTTCTCCTGTACGCACACCATGACGTGCAGCCCACCGGCGACAAGGACGACTGGACAACGGACCCGTTCGAGCCGACCGAGCGCGATGGCCGGCTCTACGGTCGCGGCGCGGCCGACGACAAGGCCGGCATCATGGCGCACGTCGGAGCCCTTCGCGCGTACGACGGTGAACCGCCGGTAGGTGTCACCGTCTTCATCGAGGGCGAGGAGGAGATCGGTTCGCCGACCTTCCGCTCGTTCCTGGAGACATATCGCGACAAGCTGGCCGCCGACGTCATCGTTGTCGCCGACTCCAGCAACTGGTCGATCGGCCTGCCCGCGCTGACCACAGGGCTACGTGGTCTGGTCGCAGTCGTCGTCGAGATCCGTACGCACGCGGGTGCCGTGCACTCCGGGATGTTCGGCGGCCCCGCACCGGACGCGCTCACCGTGCTGTCCCGCGTCCTGGCTAGCCTGCACGACGAAGACGGGAACGTCGCGGTGCCTGGTCTCGTCGTGGGCGACGCCGACCCGCTCGACTACAGCGAGGACCGCTACCGAGCGGAGTCCGGTCTCCTTGACGGCGTGCAGCTGATCGGCAGCGGATCGCTGACCGCGCGGCTTTGGCGCCGCCCCTCCGTGAGCGTTCTCGCCATCGACGCACCGGCGGTCGCGGACGCTGCCAATGTCCTGCTGCCAGTCGCCAGGGCCAAGGTGAGCATGCGGATCGCGCCGGGGCAGGACCCGGGTGCTGCATTCGAGGCGTTGCGCGACCACCTGACTGCGGCCACCCCCTGGGGCGCCAAGATCGACGTACGGCTGGTCGAGTCGGGCGCCGCCGCGTCGCTCGACGCAACTGGGCCTGTGCACGACGCGGCCCGTGCGGCGTTCGCCGAGGCGTGGGGTGTCGACCCCGTGGACGTCGGCGTGGGTGGCACGATCCCGTTCATCGCCGAGTTTGCCGAGCTCTTCCCCGACGCGGCGATCCTCGTCACCGGCGTCGAAGACCCGGACTCGCGCGCGCACGGCGTCGACGAGAGCCTGCACCTCGGCGAGTTCGCCAAAGTGTGCCTGGCCGAGGCGTTGCTGCTGGCGAAGCTCGGCACCTGACACGTCGGAGCGCGCTCGAGGGCGGGACACGGCAATATGCCTGGCATGTCCTCGACGGGCATGCCTGCGCCGCGGCTGCGGCGAACGATGCGTCGTACGCGGCGAGCGATCCGGACACCGCGGGCCGCAGCGGTAGCCGGTCTTGTCTTTGCGTTGCTGCTCACGTCGTCGCTCGTGCTCATCCGGCTCGCGGTCACGGATGAAGCGGAGGCTGGCTCATGGGTCACGGATGACGCGAGGCGCACCGTCGTCGTGGTCTGTCTCAGCCTGACCCCGATTGCGGGGATCGCGTTCCTCTGGTTCATCGGCGTGGTTCGGGATCGGATCGGCGAGGGCGAGGATCGGTTCCTGTCATCCGTGTTCATCGGGAGCGGCCTGCTGTTCGTGGCGATGCTCTTTGTCACCGCCGCAATCACGTCGGCGCTCGTGACGACCGCGGCCGAGGCGTCGCCCGACCAGGAGACGCAGGATCTGTGGGAGCTCGGCACTCGCATCGTTTTCAACCTTGCGAACATCTACGCAATACGGATGGCCGCCGTGTTCACCATCGCAACCACGACTATCGCTGCCACACTCGGGATCGTCCCGCGCTGGCTTGTCGTGACGGGCTATGCCACGGCGGCCCTGCTGTTGCTCACCGCGGGTTTCATCCCCTGGATCGAGCTCGCGTTCCCCCTATGGGTCGCCGCGCTGAGCGCCCACTTCCTCCGCAGGCTCCGCGAAGCGTCAGCGTGAGCTCAACCGATGACCATCCGCTTGATGAGGCCACCTTCGAGCTCGAAGACGATGTCACCGGTGCCGTTGTAGCCGCCCCGACACCTCGAGCGTCACCACGTGCTTGCTCCCGTCGCGACGCGCCCTACGCACCTCGAAGTGGGCCTGCTTGCCGATGTTGTCGGTCACGTTCCACCGCGCCACTCCGTCACGTCCGTGGAACTCGCGGCCCCAGTCGACCAGGTAGGCGTCCTCCGTGAAGTCGCGACGAACGCCTCGCTGTCGCCACGATTGGTGGCCTCAATCATCCGCGCGCACCCCACGTGGCTGGCGCCGCCGAGCGTCGTGGCGATGTCTGGATCAATCGACAATTGCGATGGCCTCTACCTCGATCAGGTAATCGGGTTCGGCCAGCGCCGCCACACCGACCAGAGCATCGGCCGGCTTGTGTTCACCAAATACCGCAATCCGAGCCTGCGAGATGTCAGGCAGGTATTCAGGCCGGTGCCCAACCACGTAGATCGTGATCTTAGTGACCTGCGCTGGTTCGGCACCGGCCGCGGCCAGACAGCGGCCGACGTTGGCAAATGCCTGGCGGGCTTGGACAGCCAGGCTGCCGTGACCGACAAGGTTGCCCTGAGCGTCATCGGCTCCCTGTCCGGCGACGAACACCAGTCTGGTCCCGGTCGCGGCCACGACCTGGGTATAGCTATCCGGTGTGTGCAACTGCTCCGGGTTGATGAGCTCGAGTGTCATCTCTTCCAGGCCTCCATTGTCAGAACCGATGATGCGCACAGAGGTCCGCGCCACCTTGTCTCACGAGGCTGGCAGTTGCCTCCGGCTGGCGTCAGTCTGTCGCCGGCCCGTCCAGGTTGAACGTGGACTCCCCGACGCCGGCTCGCACCACGATGAGGTCGGCAGGCTCGGTGGATGGATTGCTCTCCCGGTGGACAGCACCTTGCGGTACGTAGACGAAATCGCCAGGCCCTGCCTCCACGGTGGACGACCCATTCGGGCCGAACTCCATCCGCAGCGCGCCGGTCAGGACGTAGATCACCGTCTCGTAGTCGCCGTGATGATGCCAGCCGGACACCATGCCTGGGTCGGTACGCACGAAGCCCGACCACGTCCCCTCGGTGGCGAAGGCCTGCTGCCGGTGCATCCCCGGTGTGACCGGTCCCGGTTTACGGTCGGCCGGAGTCACGACCACGACCGGATCCTGTCGGCTTCCCACGATCACTCCTTGCACTCGGGCCGCGCCCGAATTCATCGCCTGGCTGCGGCGCATCGTCAGTCCCCTGGCCATGGTCTCCCTGTCCAACGGGGTGTCGCTACGGCAGGTATCTGCCGTGGCCCCTTGACGGTTCGTCCGCATGCCATTGTGGGATCGACGCTCGAGTGGTTGCCCACGCGAGGATCGGTGATGCGGCGATGGACATACCCACGCCGGTACGCCGGGGGGTGGGCGTCACCGCGGGCCTGGATGGGGGACTTGCTCGCGACCTGGCCGTACATTGTGAGCGGCTGGGATACCACTCGCTGTGGTCGAACGACGAGCCCGCCGCTGCTGGCCTGGAGACGCTTGCGCAATTCGCCGCCGCTGCGCCGCGACTTGAGCTCGGCGTGGGAATCCTTCCCCTCGACCGACATCCGCCGGTTGCGATCGCGGCTGACATCGGCCGCCTCGGGCTGGCTCCATCGAAGCTCTGGGTCGGGATCGGTGCTGGACAACTGCGCGCGCCGATCGACCTCGTGCAGCGGGCGGTCGCCGAGCTGCGGCAGCTCCTCCCCGGGGGGACGCGCATCCTCGTTGCCGCCATGCGACCGCGGCTTTGCCGACTCGGTGGCGCAATCGCCGATGGCGTGCTGCTCAACTGGATGCTGCCCGCCCAAGCGGCCGTGGCGCGCCAATGGGTGCAGGACGGAGCCGACGAGGCGGGGCGTGCGGCCCCGGTCGTCGCCTCGTACGTCCGGGTCGCCGTGGGCTCCGGTGCGCTGCGGCGGCTTCGCGCTGAGGAGAGCCTGCTACCGCAGCATCAACGAGGCCCATCGTCAGCACTTCGAAGCCATGCATGTTCCCCTCGGCAGCGTCGGCGTGGCCGCATCGACACGATCGGAGGTGCTCGAAGGACTGGCGCCATATCACCATTCACTCGACCTGCCGATCGCGCGGCTGCTCGCACGACAGGATGCAACCTCGCTACGTGCCGCCGCGACTGCGGCGGCGCCGTGAGTCGCCGCACGACGAATGGGCCGGTCCAGTAGGCACCGGTCCACTGCCTGTCGGGCCGGTCGTGAGCCGTGGTCGGCGGCCACCGCGTGGATCCGGTTACGCAGCTGAGTCCCGAGCCGCACCAGGCGCGACCCGGTGGCGCAGCAGAGCCCGCAACTCGCGGACCTCCATCGGGGCGATCCACGCCTCCGGCAACAGGTCCGCCCGCAGCAGCTGCCCCAGGATCGCCGCGTCGACCTTGTCGTTCTTCAACCGGGCCGACGCGATCGCCTTGCACCGCAAGGGGTGCACCAGGTGTGGGGCGAACCCGTAGACCTCGAGCAGCTCGACCAGCCAACCCCCACCCGTAGGCGGCCTCGAACGCCACCGGCGTGCCGGTCGGCAGGCCGCCGATCACCTTAGGATCGGCTCCACCCCGTTCGGCACGTTCAGGTTGACCTGCAGACCAGCGCGTTTCGGTGACCGTCGCTGCAATCTCGCCTGAGAGCTCCTGCCAGTACACTCCCGCGCGCCGCGGGCTCTGTTATGCCGCTGGGAGAGGAACGAGGCTCAGCACTCGTTCTAACAAGTTCTGCGACGACCTCCCGGTCCGACAGAGGGCAATGGCGCCTACGGAAAGCTGACCACGAAGCTCGGGACCCCGATCGCGTCCGTGGTGGCCGGAGCCCCCGTGTCGTTGACGACGTGGTCGATCGTGCCGGCGCTCAGGTTGACCGTCAGCAGGTGGTGCATCTCGATGCCCGGAGTCGCCGGCACCTCGAACCCGCGAGTGGCATGGATCGTCGGGTTGACGTTGAAGAAGACGTAGCTGCCCCCGCCCCACAGCTGGTGGCGTTCGACCGAGTCGGACACCTTGTACGCGGCCCAGCCGAGGACGCCGTCGTGCTGGTAGGCGGCCTGGTCGGGCGGGTCGTACGGCAACTCGTTCTGGAAGAGGATCGTCGTTCCGTTTTCGCCGTTCCAGATGGTCGTTGTACTGCTGGTAATGCTCGACGAACAGGCCCGTGGCGGTCACGTTGTCGCCGTTGACGATGACGCCGGTGTCGGCGGTGTTAACGTCCCAGCCGAACGAACCGGCGACACCGTGGTCGGCACGCCACGCCCAGATATGGTCGAGCAGGACGTTGTCGCTGTTGACCTCGAGGCTGACGGTGGCTTTCCCGACGTGCGGCCCGCCGATGCGGAAGAACACGTCGTGCAGCGTGTTCGGGCGGACCCGTCGCTCTTCTTCGCGTGCGGGGTGCCGCCTGCAGCGACCGGCGAGTTGACCGTGCCCGCGTCGATCATGAGCGGCGATGTCAACAGCCTTGACGCTGCGACCCGCATCGGCACGGCGCCGTCGACTGCGGTGAGAGTGGGTACGCCAAGGCCCAGCACCACAGTTTCGGACCGCTTGACGCTGATGGAGCGGTCAACGTCGTAGACGCCGGGCGTCAAGAGCAGGTGCTTCCCCCGGGCGAGCTCCTTGTTGATGGTCTTGACGGAGTCGGAGGGCCTCGCCAGGAAGAAATCCGATAGGGGGATCGACTCTCCGGCCGTTGGACCTGTCTCCCACGTGGTGCCCGACGTGTCGGTGCGGGCGTCGGGGACGAATACGTTGTACGTACCCTCGGCGTCGATATACAGGTACGGCCTCTCGCGGCTGACCGGCGTCGTCGCCAGGGTGGTGAACGGCGGGCTGGGGAAGGTCTGCGCCGGCGCACCCTGGACACCAGCGAAGACCTGGTTCCACACGGCGTTGGACCAGCCGCCGATGATGCTGTTCCGCACGATGTACTGCTGCTGAGAACCGTTGATGACGAAGCCTGTCTTGGAGTCCGCGATGAAGCCACCGCTGGCGAACTGCGGCCCCGCAGTGCAGTAGTCGAAGAGGGTCAGGTTGCCGCCGGTCACGTTGACGCGACGCATCGGCGCCGCCTGCGAGGCGGCCCAGAAGTTCGCCGATGCTCGACACCCGGTCTCACCCATGATGTTGATCGTCAGGTTGGACACAGACCGCCAGAAGTTGACCAGCGCGATGCAGTTGTCCGGAGCGAGGCACCGGTTGTAGACGTCGACGTGACCGTTGATGACGACATCGCTCGGCGACGCTCCAAGACCGGCGACCTCTGTGTAGTAGCCAACCTGGATGATCAGCGGTTCCGCGGGCGAGCCGTACGTGCCGGGCTTGAACAGCAACGCGTACCGCTGCGTGCCCATCTCGGCTCGACCTGCTCGCCGCGGATGGCGTTGACGGTTGCCGGGATCTCGCTCGTGGGCATCTCGGGTCGAAGATCCGTACGTTGGGGCCGAAGGCGGGTGAACGGCCGCCGGCGGTGCCTTCGGTGCGGCGGCGGCGCTGCCACCCACGACACCTGCGAGAGTCGCGGATGCGGCTGTCACGACATGACCACGGCGACGATCAACTGTTTCGGAGCTGTGTCTTGATCGCCGTCCTACTCTCCGTCAGGCCCTGGGCGCGACGGACGTACCCGCGGCCCGGACGTTACTCCGGCCGAGGATGCAGATCGGCGCCGCGTTAACGCCATCGAGCAACGTCGGCTCCGCCACGTTTGTACGAGCGCGCCCAGTCGAGGGGAATGAACAGGCGGCGAGGGGTCCGCACGAGCCGGGTCCGGCTGCGTCGCTGCAGGCCGCGGTCGCACCGCGCCTGGCGCGTCGCTTCGGAGCGTTGGGCCAGGATGTAGCCATGACGCGACAGCTCGCCTGGGCCTTGTCGTCCTTCGACGCCGCCGCGTCTGTTGGTCGGCCTCGTCTCCGCCGAGCTCGCCGATGGCCGCGGCCGGGACGATTCCGACAGCTTCGGGATCGGGCTCCACGGTCACCAGGTCGAGCGTGCGCTCAGGCGGATCACGTCGCGCGCGGCTGGCCGGCGCATGATTGCACGTTGCGGTTACCTGAACTTCGGACTGACGATCCCCAGGCGGAGGCCGGCGAGCGGTCCGCCTCGGCGCGACCGGGCTGGCCGCGGCTCGACTGGACCATGCTGGCGGACCGGCCGGCACCTGTTCGAGCTCTGCCAGACCGACGGCGTGGGACCCTGTGGGGCTGTTCGCGACGATCGACGCCCCCGACGCGCCCGGGTCCGGGCACTGGAGCTGGGCGCGTCCCGCCTGAACGCCGGCGGCGAGCGCTTCAGAGTTTTCAGCGACCCACCGGCTCATCCGTTCTGTCTGGTCCGGTAGAGCACCCGAGCGTTCAGGTTCGGCTGCGACCGGGATGATCGAGACGACGCCCGACAGCGTCGCAGTGTCGACGGCAACGTTCACAACAGGAGCGCTCCCGTGGGCGGCGGTGTGGACGATCACGTGTCGCGGATACGTTTCTGGTGCCACTTCAGGGCGACAGCGTGCGGCCGCAACGCACGTTGGGAACCTGGGGGCGCCGAAGGACGGCGCGCGACAACGGGCTTGCCTTTGACCCGGCTCCAAGGTTCTAGGGTGATTGCGTGAGCACCGCGACCGTGACGTCACGGGCATGTGGGTGACGGAGCTCCCGAGCCCACCGGACGCCAGCCGACACGTACGGTCCCACTAGCGGATCGGGTGCTGCCGCCGCGGCGCGACCGGCCGGCTGCCGCGCCTATGACAGTTCCGCGGTCGAACGAATCTGGTTCGTCCGAGCCCGCGCGCTGGCCCGCCAGCCGCATCCGGTCGTAAGATGGCCCAGGAGCACACCATGAAATGCGACCGCCCGGCGAACACGCCCTGGCGCTAGCAGAAGCAGTGAAGGTGCTTGGTGGAGGCCCCTCAACGCGAGCGAGGCGCTTGTTTTGCTGCTCGCTAGCTGCGGATGCGAACCATCTCAGGATCGTAGAGCGGGCGCAGCGAGGCGACGGCAGGGTACGAGCGTCCGGCGATGTCGACCTGCCAGTCGCCGCTGCCAACGTACGACGACGTCACGGGCTCGCTCGCCTCGACCATGACCAGACCGACCGCACCACCGAGGGTGTGACCGTACGAGGCCGCGCGCACGTAGCCGACAGGCTTGCCATCGCGGAACACCGGTTCGGCGTGGAACATCATCGGCTCGGGATCCTGTACGCAGGATCTGCACGAGTCGACGGGTCAGCGGCCCCTGAGCCTTCTTGGCCAGCACCGCCTCGCGCCCGATGAAGTCAGGCTTTGCGAGGTCCACGGCAAAGCCGAGGCCAGCCTCGAGCACGGAGTCGGTGTTGTCGATGTCGTGGCCGTAGTCGCGGTAGCCCTTCTCCATTCGCAGGCTGCTCAGCGCTTTCAGCCCGGCATGCCGCATCCCGACGGGCCGACCAGCCTCCACGATTCGGTCGTACACGTGCGTCGCCTGCTCGGCCGGGATGTAGAGCTCATACCCGAGCTCGCCCAGATAGGTGATGCGAATGCACAGGGCCCGGGCAAAGCCGATGTCGATCTCCTTTGCCGTACGGAACGGGAATGCCTCGTTGGACAGGTCCGCGCTCGTCACCGCCTGCAAGACCTCACGCGATCGCGGTCCTTGGACGTTGAGCTGCGCGAACCCACCGGTCACATCCGTCACGAACGCGTGCGCGTCCCCGAGATGTCGCCGCATCCAGGTCTCGACGTGCCGGTGCGCCGTGTCAGTGGCGACGACCCAGAAGCGATCGTTCTCGAGCTTGGTGACCGTGAGGTCGGCTTCCAACGTGCCGCCGTCGTTGAGCCACTGCGTGTACGTGATGAGGCCGCGCTCGCCGTCGACGCTGTTGGCGGACAGGCGGTCGAGGAACCGCCCAGCATCGCGGCCCTGCACCAGGAACTTCGACATGAACGACATGTCCATGCAGATGACGCCCTCGCGAGCGGCGCGGTGCTCGGCCGCCCAGTAGGGGAACCAGTTCTGCCGTCCCCATGACAACCGCTCGACCACCGGCTCGACGCCCTCCGGCGCGTACCAGTCGGGTGACTCCCACCCGCTCACGTCGCGGAAGTACGCCCCAGCCCCCGCGAGCCGGTCGTGCCAGGCGGACTTCTTGGCACCACGCGCAGTCTTCATCGACTTCGTCGGGTAGTGGCACTGGTAGACCTGTCCGAGCGACTCGACCGTGCGAGTGGCGAGGTATTCGGGGTTGGCCTGGTAAGAGTGCAGCCGGTCGATGTTGAGCCCGGTGACGTCGATGTCGGGCCGGCCGTTGACGATCCAGTGCGCAAGCGCGCGCCCGAGCCCGCCGCCGGTCAGGATGCCGACGGAGTTGAGCCCGGCAGCGACGAAGTAGTTCTTCACCTCGGGGGCTTCACCGACGACCGGCTGAAGGTCAGGCGTGAAGCTCTCCGGGCCGCAGAAGAACTTCCGCACGCCCGTCTCGAGCGAGATCGGCACCCGGTTCATCGCCTTCTCGAGGTACGGCGCCATGCGGTCCCAGTCCGGCGGTAGCTCGCCGAACGAGAAGTCCTCCGGAACCCCGCCGACCTGCCACGGTGCGCAGACCTCCTCGAAGAGGCCGACCATGAGCCCGCCGCCCTCTTCCCGGAAATAGCCGTACGACGCGGGATCCTCCAGCACCGGCCATGCCTTCGAGATCTCCGGGATGGGCTCGGTGATCAGGTAGTAGTGCTCGGCCGCCTGCAACGGGATGCTCACCCCGGACTTGGCCCCGAGCTGCCGCGCCCACATGCCAGCACAGTTGACGACGTACTCGGCCTCGATGTCGCCGTACCGCGTGCGAACCCCGGCCACCGCGCCGTTCTTGATGACGACGTCAGTGACGGGTACGCCCTCGAGGACAGTGGCGCCGGCAAGTCGAGCGCCCTTTGCAAGCGCCATCGTGACGTCGACCGGGTTCGCGCGGCCGTCGTCCTCCACGTAGAAGCCGGCGAGGATGTCGTCCGTACGCGCCAGCGGGAACAGCTCGCCCACCTCGCGCGCGGAGATCTCGTGCACGTCGACACCGCAGTACCGGTTGAACGCCGAGACCCGGCGATACTCCTCGAGCCGGTCCGCGTCGGTGGCGATCTCGATGAACCCGACCGGCATGAATCCGGTCGCCTGCCCGGTCTCGGCCTCCAGCCGGGCGTAGAGATCGCGGGTGTACTTCCGGAACTCCGTCGACGTCTCCGAGGTCGAGCCGAAGGTGACCATCAGCCCCGCCGCATGCCACGTCGTGCCTGAGGTCAGCCGGTCACGCTCCAGCAGCACCACGTCGCGCCAACCCAGGTGCGCCAGGTGGTAGGCGACCGAGGTGCCGATGACACCGCCCCCGATCACGACGACTCGGGCGCGCTGCGGGACAACTTGCTCAGCCATGGGGCGGAGCCTATGTGGTCAGGTTGTGAAGATCGCCTCCGGCAGGAACGCCGAGTTCAGGAAGGGTCGCCGCGCTCGAACGACGCGCTGGGCCCTTCTATCGTCGTGAGTTCACTCGGACGGGGTGCGCGGTTCAGCGTCAGGTGGATAGGTTGCCGATGTTGGCCATGCCCGATTCCGGAGGTCACCGCGATGCGTCCGTCCAGGCGGTCCGTACCGTACGTCGCTCTTGTCGCTCTCATCGCCGCCGGCCTCCCTCTCGTCACGACTTCGGCGTCGACGGCAAACCCGCAGGGGACGGGACTGGTGATCAGCCAGGTCTATGGGGGCGGGGGCAACACCGGCGCGACGTACACCCACGACTTCGTCGAGATCTTCAACCCGACGGACACACCAGTCAGCCTCGCCGGCTGGTCGGTGCAGTACGCGAGCGCGACCGGCACCGGCAACCTGGGTGCCAACAGCGGCCAGCTCACGGAGCTCCCGGACGCGACGCTCGCCTCCGGGCAGTTCCTGCTGGTCCAGGAAGCATCGAATGCCGCGGTCGGCATTCCGCTGCCGGCACCTGACGTCACTGACCCGACGCCGATCAACATGTCTGCCTCCGCCGGCAAGGTCGCCCTGGTCACGTCGGTCGCTGGGCTGGGCTGCAACGGTGGCTCGACGCCGTGCACTCCCGAGCAATTGGCCCAGATCGTCGACCTCGTCGGTTATGGCAACGCCAACTTCTTCGAGGGCGTCGCTCCTGCGCCGACGTTGACGAGCACGACCGCCGCGTTCCGCGCCGGCTTCGGCTGCATCGACACCGACGCCAACTTGGCCGACTTCTTTGCGGTGGCGCCAGCTCCGCGAAACACCGCTGCCCAGCGCAACCTCTGCTTGAGCGGTGATCTCGCCCCCACCGTGGCGATGACGAACCCCGTGAACGGCGCCACCGACGTTGCGGTCGACGCGAGCATCTCGATCACATTCGACGAGGCGGTCAACGTGGCCGCCTCGGCGGTCACCATCTCGTGCGCGTCCTCGGGGGAGCACGAGGCGGCACTCGGTGGCGGTCACACGACCATCTCTCTCGACCCCGTTGTCGACTTCGCCAGTGGCGAGACGTGCTCAGTGACCATCTCTGCAGCCGGCGTGGGCGATCAGGATACGAATGACCCACCCGACACGATGGCGGCTGACTTCGCGTTCAGCTTCACGACCTTCGTCGAGCAATCGTGCACGCAGCCCTACACGTCCATCCCCAGCATCCAGGGAAGTGGCCCGAGCGCCTCGATCACCGGCACCGTGACGACCCAGGGCGTTGTGGTCGGTGATTTCGACGGGCCTACCAGCGGTGGTCTCCAAGGGTTCTATCTGCAGGACTCGGTCGGTGACGGGAACGCCGCGACATCGGACGGCATCTTCGTGTTCACCGGCGACAACGCACCGGTCACTGCTGGTCAAGTCGTACGAGTCACGGGCTTCGCGCGCGAGCGGTTCAACCAGACCGCGCTCAACGGGTCCAACAGCAACAGCGCCGTGGTGACTGACATCGTCGACTGTGGCGAGTCCGCGACCGTGACACCCACTGACGTGACGTTGCCAGCGACGAGCGCGACAGACTTGGAGCGCTTCGAGGGGATGCTCGTCCGCCTCGCACAGCCGCTCGTCATCGCCGAGTACTTCAACTACGACCGGTTCGGCGAGCTGGTTCTTGCACTGCCGCAGGACGGCGAGACACGACCGTTTACGCCCACCTCCGTGGTCGAGCCGGGCGCACCTGCACAGGCACTGGCGGCGTCAAACATCTCGCGGCGGATCACACTCGACGACGGGCGCGGCTCGCAGAACCCAGAGGTCCTGCGCCACCCCAACGGCGCCGCGTTCTCCCTGGCCAACCGCTTCCGCGGTGGCGACACCGTGCAGGACACGGTTGGCGTGCTCGGCTTCGACTTCAGCCTCTACCGAATTCAGCCGACCGCACCCGCCACGTACACCGCCACCAACCCACGCCCGACGGCGCCCGATCCTGTTGGCGACGTGCGGGTCGCGGCGATGAACACGCTCAACTTCTTCATCACGCCGAACTACCCGACCGGCGACCCGCGTGACAACGCCTGCGGCCCCTTGCAGAACGTCGAGTGCCGTGGCGCAGACTTCGACCAGCCGACGGAGTTCACTCGTCAGCGCGACAAGCTCCTCGCCGCGCTCGCCGGGCTCGACGCCGACATCATCGGTCTGAACGAGACTGGAGAACACGCACGGGAGTCGACCCGCTTTCCGGCCCGGTCGGCGGCATCGTGCCTGGACTCAACTCGATGCCCGGAGTCGGCCCCTACGCTGCCATCGACACCGGCATCATCGGCACGGATGCGATCCGTGTGGGCCTGATCTACCGGCCTGACAAGGTCGTTCCGGTCGGGGCGTTCCAGGTGCTCACGTCGCAGGTCGACCCGCGGTTCATCGACACGCGGAGCCGTCCGGTGCTGGCTCAGACGTTCGAGGAGATCGCCACCGGGGCTCGGTTCACGGTCGCGGTCAACCACTTGAAGTCGAAGGGCAGCGCCTGCGACGACATCGGTGATCCCGACGCCCTCGACGGTCAGGGCAACTGCAACCTGACCCGCACGGCCGCAGCCGAGGCGCTCGTCGACTGGCTGGCGACCGATCCGACAGGCAGCGGTGACCGCGACTTCCTCATCGTCGGCGACCTCAACTCGTACGCGATGGAGGATCCGATCGACGCGATCCGGGCCGGGGCCGACGACACTCTGGGCAGCGCCGACGACTACACCAACCTCGTCGCGGAGCGCCTGGGCGAGCACGCTTACTCGTACGTCTTCGACGGCCAGGCCGGCTACCTCGACCACGCGCTCTCCGGCGCGAGCCTCACACCCCAGGTCAAGGGGGTCGCTGAATGGCACATCAACGCCGACGAGCCGGACGTCGTCGACTACGACACGAGCTTCAAGGGTCCGGCGCAGGACGCGCTCTACGAGCCCAACGGCTTCCGCTCCTCCGACCACGACCCGATCCTTGTCGGCCTTGACCTCAAGGTGACCTATGACGACCTCTGCCGGCTCACGAAGCGGCTCGTGACCAAGGCGGGTGTCGCGTCGGCACTCTGCGACAAGCTCGAGGCGGCCGAGGCGGCGGCTGCTGCCGGTGACACGCGAGGCCGTGACGGTGCCCTGCGGGCCTACCGCAACCAGCTTTCGGCGCAGTCGGGCAAGTCGGTGACTCCGGCCGACGCGGCCCATCTCGCAGCCCTGTCGCGGACGCTGGTGAGCTGAGCGGCTGGTCGGCAGCGCTGCGATCAGGTAGGCCACCGCCAGGAATGTCCACGCATGACTAGGCCTGTATGCCTGGTCATGCGGGGAGAACCCTGCTGAACGTGGTCATTCCGGGATCGGGGGGATAGCCCCAGGGTCAACTCGGGGGAATGCCCCGATGTATCAACACCGACTCCAGGAGCATCGTCAGGTATGTGCTTGTCGCCCTGACTGCCCTGGACCTGCTGCTCGCATCCGGCATCGCGCTGGCGGGTCTGATCGTCATGGCTGCCCTTGTGCCGCTCCTGATGCCACCGACCACGGGGATGGGCGGGCGTACGTCAGCCCTGCTGGCCTCGATCGGGTTGGCGCTGGCCACCGCGTTGGCGATGCTCAGGCTCATTGTGGCCGCGATTGCCTGGCCCGTGACCGGGTCGCCGTTCGTGGGGATGTCGCTCGTGACACTGCCCGTCCTGGTCCTGCCCACGTTGTGGGCTTGGTACACGATTGGCCCAAGGCTCCGTGAGCTGGCCGAGCTCGGAGGATCGCTCCGGGAGGTGCGCCGCTCAGTGCCAGCCGCGGGGATCGAGCCCGCCCGGGATCTCGGCTGACGGGTCATACGGCGTCCGGGTGAAGACGAACGACGCAAGGTCGAGGTGGCTCACGGCGCCGTCGTCGCGGCGTACGACACGCAGCGGCTCGCCGGCGTAGTAGCCGTCCTGCCCCACCCATACATCGCGCCCAACAGGCCGGAATCGTGAACCGCGCCCACCGTTGTCCGGCACGAGCTCGAGCCAGTCGTCGGTGCTGGCTCGCAGCGTGAACGGCGCTGGCCCCCAGAACCAGGCACCCACGAGTTCGACCACTGCGGGCGTCACTTTGGTCGTGTGCCACGTCGGCGGCGCGATCGGCTCGGTGGTCGCCAGTGTCGCCAACATGTCGGCGCTGATCGCGCGAGACAGGCCCGCGGTCGAGTTGGTCATGATGACGACGCCGTCGCCGGAGGCCACGTCCACGCGGAGACCGGCGAGGAAACCCGGCATCGAGCCACCGTGCCCGACGAACCGCTGCCCGTCGACGTTCCAGACCTGCAGGCCGAGCCCGTAGGCACCCGTCCACGCCGCGCCAGGGTTGTCCTCGACAACGAGCGGCTCGCGCATCTCCGCGAGGGTGTCGGCGGACAGCACATCGCCGGTGTCGCCGGCGAGGAACGCCGCCCAATTGCCCAGGTCGGCGACCGTCGACCACAGCTGCCCCGCGGGTGCCATCGCGCCGGCGTCGTGCTCCGGCTCCGGCATGACCAGATCGGCGTACGGGTGGACCGCGAGACCTGGTGCGTACGGAGCAACCGGCCGCGGGGTCGTACGCGACATGCCCAGCGGCTCGAGCAGCTCGCGGCGTACGACCTCGTCCCATGCGGTGCCGCGCAGGCGGCCGATCAACTCACCCAACGCGGCGAAGCCGACGTTGGAGTAGTGGAACCGCTGGCCAGGTCGGTGCCGCAGGCCGGCGATCGACGCAGCCAGCGGGTCCCACTCGCCGCCCGCGGTGCGCTCCCACCACGGGCCGTGAGTCTCCGCCTGGAGACCGGCGGCGTGTGACAACAGCTGGGCGATCGTGACGTGTCCGAACGCAGTGCCAGGCAGGTGTACGTCCAGCTGGTCGCCAAGTGAGAGCAGCCCTTCGTCGCGCAACCGCATCACGGCCACCCCGACGAACGTCTTGGTGATCGAGCCGATGCGGTACTGCGCCTGCACCCCGGCCGGCTGGCTGTCGGCACGACCGTCGAGGTTGCCCGCTGCATCTGCCCATGCCAGCGCGCCGTGCCGGACCACTCCGGCCACGACCGACGGCAGCCGCGACGAGGCCTGTTCGGCTCGAAGGAGGGTGGACAGCAGGGCGGCGGTTGTCGGCTGCAGCACGACGGCGACCTTATCCAGCAGACGGGGGGCCGCAGATTCAGGCTGACCGGTAATCCGGTTGGGCGCTGGCGGTGCTGACCCGAGCCCGGGGATGGGCGATGGTGAAAGAGGCAGCGTGGCCACCCAGGAGGAGCGGAACCATGAGCGTCGGACTGGCCGAGAGATCGGGCCCGGCGATCGAGGAGATTGCCGCGGACCTGGGGAGGTTGCTGCGGGAGCATGACATGTTCGCGCGGTCGAACTTCACGCCGATACGCGGCTGGCGGCTGCGCCTTCTCGAAGCCGCGATCACCGCTCGTGCGACTCAGGCGGCGAATGTGCTCGGTCTGCCTGACTCAGAGCGGCCGGCGTACGGCAGCTTCGACAACGCGCGGCTGAGCCGACTGCTGCGGGACCTGGCGATCGGGGGGTTCGTGCTTCCGCCCGTCGGACTCTTGGCTTCGAACCTCTAGCGAGCGGCCTTGGGCCGGATCTCCGCCAGGGCGTTGGTCATCAGGCTCAGCTCGTCGAGCAGCTCCATCGCGGCGTCGGCCATGGATTCGGCCGGGACGAAGACGCCACGGTCGTCGAGCGCCTGGCGCAGGTAGATGTGCACGAACTCCGCGATCGGCACCATCTTCAGGGCCACCACGACCGGCTTGATCATGTCGGCGGCGCGCAGTCCCCCCGAGGACATGCCATAGCTCACGAACCCGACCGGCTTGTGGTTCCACTCGTAGTAGAGGAAGTCGAGCGCATTCTTCAGCGGCGCGTTGTAGCCACGGTTGTACTCCGGCATGACAAACACGAACGCGTCGGCCGCATCGATCGTCTCGCTCCATCGACGCGTGTGCTCGTGCACGTACGGCAGACCCGTCGATCGGCGGAGTGCGGCTCGTCAAGGAACGGGAGCCCGACGTCGGCGAGGTCCACCACGTGTACGTCGAACTCTGACCGCTGCCCGGCGATCGGGATGAACCAGTCGGCGATCTGGCGACCAACCCGACTCGGGCGCGTGCTGGCGATGATGATTGCTACACGCCTCGTTGACATGTCAACAAATCTAGGCGATGCCTTGGTGACGTGTCAACTACTCGGCTAATGTCGTGCCATGGCCAAGCAGCGATGGCTCGACGACGACGAGATGCGCGCGTGGATGGGCTACCGGCGGATGCGGGCGTTGCTTGACCTCCAGCTCGCCCGCGACCTGATGCAAGAGAGCGGTCTGTCGGAATCCGACTACGACGTCCTATCGACGCTCTCGGAGACCGAGGGCCAGCGCATGCGGCTGGGCGATCTTGCCGACTGGATGCTCTGGTCGAAGAGCAGGCTGTCCCACCACATCACCCGCATGCAGCAGCGCGGCCTCGTCGACCGTGAAGCCTGCGCCGACGACGCCCGCGGCTCCATGATCGTGCTCACGGCTGCCGGGATGCGCGCGATCGTGGCCGCCGCCCCCGGCCACGTCGAGTCGGTGCGTCGGCACCTGTTCGACCACCTGACACCCGACGAGGTCGTGACCCTCGGACAGCTCACGGGGCGCGTGGTAGAGCACCTCCAACAGGTCGACGCCGTCGCTCCCCGCTGACGCTGGGGCGCCCCAACGTTGCTGGGCGACCGATTCGCGCTCCGTGCCGTTGCTCAGCGTGCACGCTGGGGCGCCCAACGTTGCTGGGGCGACCGATTCGCGACCCAGCGGCTTCCTCACGTCACCAGCTGTGCGGGGACCTGTCAGCCCTCCTGACCTGGGCGGGCGGCAACCGGTCTGGCAATTCCGGGGAAGCCAACTACGTAGACTGAGCCCGTGGCACGCGGCGACGGGCGACTCACCCACGAGATCAATCCACACGAGAAGGGCCCGCAGGACGCCTGCGGGGTCTTTGGCGTATGGGCCCGCGGCGAAGAGGTCGCCAAGCTGACCTACTTCGGGCTCTACGCCCTGCAGCACCGCGGGCAGGAGTCGGCGGGCATCGCCGTCGGCAACGGCGAGCAGATCCTGGTCTACAAAGACATGGGCCTGGTCTCGCAGGTCTTCGACGAGACCACCCTCAGCTCGCTCCTCGGGCACGTCGCGATCGGCCACACCCGCTATTCCACGACCGGCGCGAGCGTGTGGCAGAACGCCCAGCCGACGCTGGGTGCGACCGCGACCGGCACAGTCGCGCTTGCCCACAACGGCAACCTCACCAACCAGGGCGAGCTGCTCGGCTGGCTCGATGAGCGCACGGGCGGCGAGCGCACGGGTGAGCTGCGCTACGGCAACACCTCCGACACGGCTCTCGTGACGGCGCTGCTCGGCGCGTTTCCCGACCTGTCGCTGGAGGAGGCGGCCCTTCAGGTGCTGCCGCGGCTGCGCGGCGCGTTCTCGCTGATCTTCTCCGACGAGAGCACCTTGTACGCCGCACGCGACCCACAGGGCATCCGGCCACTCGTGCTCGGCCGGCTGGAGCGCGGCTGGGTCGTGGCGAGCGAGACCGCGGCGTTGGACATCGTCGGTGCGTCGTACGTCCGTGAGGTGCTGCCGGGCGAGCTCGTCGAGATCGACGCCGAGGGCCTGCGCTGCCAGCGGTACGCGATGCCCGACCCCAAGGGCTGCCTGTTCGAGTACGTCTACCTCGCCCGACCCGACACCCGCATCGCCGAGCGCAACGTCCACCAGACGCGGGTCGAGATCGGGCGCCGGCTGGCCAAGGAGTGCCCAGCCGACGCCGACCTCGTGATCCCGGTGCCGGAGTCGGGCACCCCGGCCGCGGTGGGCTATGCGGAGGCCAGCGGGATCCCGTACGGCCTCGGGCTCGTCAAGAACTCGTACGTCGGTCGCACGTTCATCCAGCCCTCGCAGACGCTGCGCCAGCTCGGCATCCGGCTCAAGCTCAACCCGCTGCGCGAGATCGTCGACGGCAAGCGGCTCGTCGTGGTCGATGACACGATCGTCCGCGGCAACACCCAGCGGGCCCTCGTACGCATGCTGCGCGAGGCCGGCGCGCGCGAGGTGCACGTACGCATCTCGTCGCCACCGGTGAAGTGGCCCTGCTTCTACGGCATCGACTTCGCGACCCGGGCCGAGCTGATCGCCAACGGCCTCTCGACCGACGAGATCTGCCGCTCGATCGGCGCCGACACGCTGGGCTACACCTCGCTCGAAGCGCTCGTCGAGGCGACGACCCTCCCCGCCGACAACCTCTGCCGGGCCTGCTTCGACGGCATCTACCCGGTCGGCGTACCCGACACGATCGCCGCGCAGCGCATCGTCAGCGACCAGCCGACCCTTCCCCTGATCGATGCCGACGGGCTCACAACTCTGGTCGGCTCAGCCGGCGCCGCCGACGCACTCAGCCGTCCGTAGCCCCCGAGTCCACGTCACCCAGATAAGTCAGCGGGACCTCGACCTGCTCGTCACCCGTCAGGCTGACGGGGTTGTGTGTGGTCGTCAGAAAGTCTCCGGGAGCGAACCGCTCGCCGCCGCTCTGCGATGCGTGCGCCGAGACGGTGTACGTACGGCGTCGATCGCTGAGCGACTCCACCGGGTCGTCGACGTCCAGGTCCACTGCCACCTCGGCACCGTCGGCTGGGATGGTCAGCTCGCCGAGCTGAGTGGAAGCCACCCGGACTGCGGCGGCGTCGGCTCGTGACACGTCATCGATGGCCACCGTCAGGGTGCTGATCTCCCGGAGCTCGCCCGTGGCAGGGAACCGCACGACCGCTTGCACGCGAGGCATGGCGCATAGCCTAGGACCCGGACGGTGAAGGAGGGGCACCATGAAGGCAATCGTCCAGGAGGCCTACGGTTCGCCGGATGTCCTGCGGTTCAAGGACATCGACCGGCCGGTGGCCGGTGATCACGAAGTGCTCGTACGGGTTATCGCCGCCGGCCTCGATCCGAGCGTCTGGCACCTCATGACCGGCGAGCCTTACCTGGTGCGCGCGATGGGATACGGGCTCCGCGCGCCCAAGGTCCGCGTCCCAGGCAGCGATGTCGCGGGGCGGGTTGAGGCGATCGGCAAGAGCGTGACCGGGTTCCAGCCCGGTGATGAGGTGTTCGGCGTCGCCGCCGGCTCCTTCGCCGAGTACGCCCTAGCTCGAGAAGACAAGGTTGTGCCCAAGCCGGCCAACCTCACGTTCGAGCAGGCGGCGGCGGTCCCAGTTTCCGCAATCACCGCCCTCCAGGCGTTGCGCGACAAAGGCCGGCTCAAGCCTGGCCAGCACGTCCTGGTGATCGGCGCGGCCGGAGGAGTGGGGCACTACGCGGTGCAGCTGGCCAAGGCCTTCGGAGCGCAGGTCACCGGCGTCTGCAGCACGCCGAAGGTGGAGCTGGTCCGATCACTCGGCGCCGACCACGTCATCGACTACACGCGCGACGACTTCGCGGACGGGGTGCACCACTACGACCTCATCCTCGACACCGCGGGCAACCGGGCGCTGTCGCATCTTCGTCGGGCCCTCACGCCGAAGGGGACGATCGTCTTCGTCGGCGGCGAGGAGGGAGGCAAGTGGACCGGCGGCCTTGAGCACCTCCTCGGGGCGATGCTGCTCTCCCCATTCACCGGCCAACAGCTGCGTGGGCTCTACTCGAAGGAGAACAAGGCGGACCTGAAAGTGCTGTCCGACCTCCTCGCGGCCGGCAAGGTGGCACCCGTCATCGACCGCACCTACCAGCTGAGCGAGGTCCCGGAAGCGGTTCGGCGGATGGAGACGACCCACGCGCGCGGAAAGGTCGTCATCACCGTCTAAGCCACCTGTCGCGGTGCGCGAGAATGTGCGGCGTGACCGAGCAGCCCAGCGCGTCCTACGCCGCCGCCGGAGTCGACATCGAGGCAGGTGACCGGGCCGTCGAGCTGATGAAGGCGTCGGTGGCGCGGGCGCAGCGCCCGGAGGTGGTGGGGGGTCTCGGCGGGTTCGCGGGGCTGTTCGACATGTCCGCTTTCAAGTCCTACCGGCGACCGCTGCTCGCGACATCGACCGACGGGGTGGGTACGAAGGTCGCGATCGCGCAGGCTCTCGACAAGCACGACACCATCGGCCAGGACCTCGTTGGCATGCTCGTCGACGACCTCGTGGTGTGCGGCGCCGAGCCGCTGTTCGTCACCGACTACATCGCCTGCGGCCGGGTCGTGCCCGAACGCATCGCGGCGATCGTCGCGGGCATCGCGGAGGGCTGCCGGCTCGCGGGCGCGGCGCTCGTCGGTGGCGAGACGGCCGAGCACCCGGGGTTGCTCGACCCCGACGAGTACGACGTCGCCGGGGCTACCACTGGAGTCGTCGAGGCTGACGAGTTGTTGGGCGCCGAGCGCGTACGCGTGGGCGACGCGGTGATCGCCATGGCATCCAGCGGCCTGCACTCTAACGGCTACTCGCTCGTCCGGCACGTGCTCCTCGAGCGGGCCGGCTGGACCCTCGACCGCTACGTCGACGAGCTCGGCCGCACGCTGGGGGAGGAGCTGCTCGAGCCGACGCGGATCTATGCCCTCGACTGCCTCGATCTGATCGCGGCGGTGGAGGTGCACGCGATGTCGCACGTGACCGGGGGCGGGCTGGCCGCCAACTTGGCGCGCGTGCTGCCGGCTCACGTGTCGGCACGGCTCGACCGGGCGACCTGGACCCCGCAGCCGATCTTCGGTCTGGTGGGGCGGCTCGGCGATGTCGAGCAAGCCGAGCTCGAGCGCACCCTCAACCTCGGAGTGGGCATGGTCGCGGTGGTCGCGCGGGACGCGGCCGACGCCGCGGTGGCGCGGCTGGTTGGTCGAGGGGTGCCCGCCTGGGTCGCGGGGGAGATCGTCGACGGAGACGGCTCGGCGACTTTGAGCGGCGCCTACGCCAGCTGAGGTTGCCCGGTTAGCGACTTGTCAGGTTGTCAGGTCGGCTGACCTGGGCTGATGCCGTGAGCGGGCCTGACAAGTCGCCTTGGCTGGCGGGTTGTCAGGTTGTCAGGTTGGCTGACCTGGGCTGATGCCGTGAGCGGGCCTGACAAGTCGGGTTGGCTAGCGGCAGCGCGGGTGGTCCGACTCAGGCGCGGCGGCGGGCCGGCCGCTCGTCTTCCTCGTCCTCGTCTTCTTGCTCGGCGAGGTAGTCGGCGTAGGCAGCGTAAGGATCGTCGTCGTCCTCGAGCTCCTCGCTCTCGTCAACCTCGGCAACCGAAGACTCGGTGGATCCGCCTCCAAGCTCGCGCTGGAGCTGGGTCAGATCCGGGTCATGCGTGTCGTACTTCAGACGGCGGGCAACCTTCGTCTGCTTGGCCTTAGCACGGCCGCGCCCCATAGGGTCGACCCCCTCGCACAAATCCGGGGCGACCAGATCAGCCGGACGCCCTCGCAATCGATGACAGCTGTTTCGTACTGATAAGCGTACAGGGTCACTGCCGACAGATCAGCCTGGCGGCGGCAGCAGGACCGTACGGAGCCGCGACACGGCCGCGATGCGCTGCTCGGCCAACCGGTCGGCGGCCACCGCCGGTGGGACCCCCTCGCTTGCCGCGAGCGCGAACACCCGGGACGTCGTGTCGAAGATCCGCTCGGCCTTGGCCCGGGCGCGCTCGAAGGAGAACCCGTGCAGCTCGTCCGCGACCTGGATCACGCCGCCGGCGTTGACCACGTAGTCGGGGGCGTAGAGCACTCCATGATCGGCCAGCGCCTTCTCCACGCCGGGGTGGGCGAGCTGGTTGTTGGCGCCGCCGCAGACGATCTTGGCGCGCAGCGCGGCCACCGTGCCGTCATCGAGCGCGCCACCTAGAGCGCAGGGGGAGTAGACGTCGATGTCGGCGCGTACGAGCGCCGCCACGTCGGCGACGACCTCGACCTGAGGGAACTCGGTCCGTACGCGGTCGACAGCCGCCTCGGACACATCGGTCACCACGACATCCGCGCCGTCCTCGATAAGCAGACCGGTGAGCTTGAACCCGACCTTGCCGACCCCGGCGATGCCGACCTTCCGCCCGCGCAGGGTCGGGGCGCCCCAGACACGCTGCGCCGACGCACGCATCCCGTGGAAGACGCCGATAGCCGTGAGCACGCTCGAGTCGCCCGCCCCGCCGTCGGCCGGCGACCGCCCGGTCACGTACACCGACTCGCGGGCGACGACGTCCATGTCATCCACGTAGGTGCCGACATCACACGCAGTGACATAGCGGCCGCCGAGCGCCTGGACGAACCGGCCGTACGCCCGGAGCAGCGGCTCGGTCTTGTCATGGGAGGGGTCACCGATGATCACGGCCTTGCCGCCGCCATGATCGAGACCGGCCAACGCGTTCTTGTACGACATCGCGCGCGACAGCCGGAGCACATCCTCGACGGCCGCCGACTCAGACTCGTACGGGTAGAAACGCGTCCCGCCGAGTGCCGGACCGAGCGCGGTGGAGTGGATGGCGATCACGGCGCGCAGGCCGCTGGCCTCGTCCTGGCAGAAGACGACCTGCTCATGTCCGGTGCCGAAGATGTCGGTCACGGTTAACCCTCCTGCAAGAGCCCGACTTGTGGTCGTGCGGTGACAGTGGTGACGTCCCGCGGGGTGATGCGGGCAGGGCTCACTCTAGGCATAGGCCGCGTGTCCCGAGCCGTTGCCGCCGCATCGTGTCACGATGAAACGGTGAGGGGGTCGCGTCGTCAGCCGTACGCCGCATACCTGCGGATCTATGAGCCGCTGGCCGCGTTCCCGGAGCCGGAGCGGGCGCGGCTGGCCGCAGTGCCGACTGACGAGTCCACTTCACGGGAGGCTGTGCTCGCCGCCGAACGGGCCGACGCGCTCCGCCGGATCACTGGGGTCGTACCGCGAGTGGTGCCGGGCGACGAGCCGGACGAGGCGTACGTGCTCCGCACGCGCCGCGGCGTGCTCTATTGCCCGCGCCAGGACCGCCTGCGGTCCTGGGTGGCGCTCGCGGAGTTTGTCGGGGAACTGCCCGACCACCTCGTCGGTCACCTCCTTCCCACCCACATCGTCGGAGCCGTCGACCAGGCCTACGCGTCATGGCGTGACACCAATCCCGATGCAGTGCCCCGCATCCTGACCGCGACGTGGCACGTCCCGGCTCGCTGGTTCGTCGTGGTCGATCCGGCCGAGCGGCAACTCGATCTCGTACCGCCACGGCGCAGCCTCGTCTATCGCACCGAGATGGCCGACGCCCGCCGCCGGCTCGCGCGTGCGCTTCGGGTGCTGCGCAAGGCTTTCGGCGAGGAAGGCGTCGCCGAGCATGTCGAAGAGATCGGTCGCTGGTTGGAGAGCTTCCATCCGCATGGGGTCGTCGAGCTCGACTACGGAGGGCTCGTCGACCTCCTTCCCGACGAGGCGCTCGCGGGCGACGACTCGCCCCGGGAAGTCATGGCGGCGCTGAACGCGTTGGCCGACGACGACCAGGATGCCGCGGAGGCGGCCTATGCCCGGCTGGTCGCGCGCTGGGAGGGCGTGCTCGCGCTCGAACACGCTTCGTAGTCAACAAAACACCTGAGCGTGACTATCTAGCCCAAATGGGACCGAATCGACGATGATCATCCAATTCGGGTGGCCAGATCTGCCCGTCTGGGGTGAAATATCTGAAAGGAGCGAGAACGGGGCTCGCTCCCAGAGTTACTGGAGGCGTCCATGACGACGCGTACCGCCGATGCCGAGCCGCTGCTCACACCTGCTGAGGTCGCGGCAATGTTCCGTGTTGATCCCAAGACCGTGACCCGCTGGGCCAAGGCTGGCAAGCTCAGCTCGATCCGCACGCTGGGTGGGCACCGCCGCTACCGCGAGTCTGAGGTGCGCGCACTGCTGACCGGTCAACTGCCACAACAGCGTGACGGCAGCGGCGAGAGCTAAGTTCTGCTGGCTGACATAGAGAGCTCAGCTGACGCGACGCGTCGCCGTGACGTGCCTCATCTCAGGTGCCGTCAGGCGCGTCGCGTCGGCTGACTCATCGTCGGCGACCTCCTGCGACTTGCGCTCGGCGTCGACGCGCGCGGCGTAGGCCTCCACCTCGGCGCGCTTTGCGTCTTCATCCCACCCGAGCACGTCTGCCACCAGCTCGGCGGCGACGGGGGCTGTCTCGGTGCCGCGATGCGCGGTCTCGATGGAGATGCGGGTGCGCCGGGTAAGAATGTCGTTGAGATGCACGGCACTCTCATGCGTGGCTGCATACCGAAGCTCCGCGCGGAGGTATTCCTCAGCGCCCGGCGCCGGCTCCAGCAATGATGGATCGTCGGCAGCCAGCTCGACAACTTCGTACGACAGTGACCCGTAGCGGTTGAGCAGGTGCTCGACCCGCCATCCCGGGATGCCCCATTCGTTGGCCAGGTGGCCGGTCTGGTTGATGAGCGCGTGATAGCCGTCGGCCCCGACGAGGGGTACGAGCTCCGTCGTGCTCGGTGGGATCGGACGGGGGAGGTCCTGTGCCGCCGCGTCGACGGCGTCCTTGGCCATGACGCGGTAGGTCGTGAACTTGCCCCCGGCGATGGAGTAGAGCCCGGGAAGCGGCCGGGCCACGGCGTGCTCGCGGGACAGCTGGCTCGTGCTCTCGTTCTCGCCGGCCAGCAAGGGGCGCAAACCCGCATAGACGCCCTCGATGTCGTCGTGGGTCAGCGGCACCGAGAGGACCTTGTTGACGTGGTCGAGGATGTAGTCGATGTCGGTGCGCGTCGCCGCCGGGTGCGCCTTGTCGAGCGACCAGTCGGTGTCTGTGGTGCCGACGATCCAGTGATTGCTCCACGGGATGACGAACAGCACCGACTTCTCGGTGCGCAGGATCAGCCCGACCTCGCTGTTGATGCGGTCGCGCGGGACGAGGATGTGCACGCCCTTGCTCGCTCGTACGTGGAACCGGCCGCGGCCCTTGGTCAGTGACTGGATGTCGTCGGTCCAGACACCGGTGCAGTTGATCACGGCCTCGGCCTCGATCTCGATCTCCTCGCCGGTGTCGGTGTCCTTGACGCGCGCCCCGGTGACCCGCTCGGCGGCGCGGAGGAACTCGACGACCTCGGCGGAGTTGCGCACGACAGCGCCGAACCGGGCGGCCGTGCGGATCACGGTCAGGACGAACCGTGCGTCGTCGGTCTGCGCGTCGTAGTAGCGGACCGCGCCAACCAGAGCATCGGGCTTGAGGGCTGGGCATAGCTTCAATGCGCCGGTGTGGGTGAGCTGCTTGTGCCACGACCCGGACTTCTTGCCGGCCATGACGTCGTACATCGTCAGGCCAGCTGCGACGTACGGCCGCTCCCACACTCGGTGAGTGAGCGGATACAGGAAGTACACAGGCTTGACGAGGTGGGGAGCGATGGTGGCCAGCATGAGCTCGCGCTCGTGCAGCGCCTCCCGCACGAGGCCGAAGTTGAGCTGCTCGAGATAGCGCAGCCCGCCGTGAAACAGCTTGCTCGACCTCGACGACGTGCCGCTCGCGTAGTCGCGGGCTTCGACGAGCGCGACGTTGAGCCCACGGGTCGCCGCGTCCAGCGCCACGCCGGCTCCGGTGATGCCACCGCCGATAACGAGGATGTCGAACTTCTCGGCAGCGAGTTGCTGCCAGGCCTCCTGGCGTTGCTGCGGACCAAGCACGGCCGACGCCTTCACCCTGCACCTCCGGGCAAGTCGTGTGGACGTCCTCCACCGTACGGCTGTTGGTAGTTGAGCGCATGGCCGGGTGCATCAAGTTCGGTGCGCCGACTGTTGCTCCGCGAAGATCAGGACTACGTTTCTCCCGAGTCGGCAAGGGAGCCGAGCGTTCGGAGCACGTGGCTTCCTGCCTTGGTTGTTCAGGGGAGGGTGGTGCAAGTCGTGTCGCTCGGTGATGTTTTTCTCTCCGAATTGCTCGGGACGGCCATGCTGACGCTGCTCGGGTGCGGTGTCGTCGCCAACGTCGTGCTGGGCAAGAACAAGGGGTTTGGTGGCGGCGGCGGTGGCGCCTGGATCGTCATCACCTGGGGCTGGGCCATGGCGGTCTTCGCGGGTGTCTACGTGGCGCTCGACTCTGGGGCGCACATCAACCCGGCGTATACGGTCGCGTTCATCGCTTACGGTAACGATGAGTTCGTCCCCGGGATCGATGTCAACTTCGGCAACACGCTGGTCTACTTTGCGGCGGAGTTCCTGGGCGCGTTCATCGGTGCTGTCGTCGCGTGGCTGGCCTACCGGAACCACTTCGACGAGCACGACGATCCAGGTGGCAAGCTGGCCGTCTTCTCGACCGGGCCCGCAATTCGCAACTACACCTGGAACCTGATCACGGAGATCATCGGCACCTTCGTCCTCGTTTTCGTGATCTTCCAGTTCGCCAGAAGCCCCGCCCAGCTCGGCCCGCTCCCGGTCGCGCTGCTCGTTCTCGGCATCGGTCTTTCTCTCGGTGGTCCGACCGGTTACGCAATCAACCCGGCTCGTGACCTAGGGCCACGCATCGCGCACTTCGTGTTGCCCATCAAGGGCAAGGGTGATAGCGACTGGGGTTACTCCTGGGTGCCGGTCGTCGGGCCGATCATCGGCGGCCTCCTGGGCGGTCTTGTCGCCAACTGGTACGCGTGACAGAGAGGTAGGGGCCATGGCTGAATACGTCCTCGCGGTAGACCAGGGGACCACGAGCACTCGGTCCATGATCTTCGACCACAGCGGTTCTGTGGTTGCCGTCGAACAGGTCGAGCACGAGCAGATCTTCCCTCGGGCGGGCTGGGTCGAGCATGACGGCACGGAGATCTGGGACAACACGCGCAAGGTCGTGGCGGGCTCGCTGGCCAAGGCCAACGTGACGAGCAAGGACATCGTCGCTGCGGGCGTCACCAACCAGCGCGAGACGGCGATCGTCTGGGAGAAGTCCACGGGCAAGCCCATCCACAACGCGATCGTCTGGCAGGACACCCGCACGCAGAAGATCTGCGACGAGCTGGCGGCGCTGGGCGGCGGCCAGGAGCGCTACAAGGCCAAGGTCGGCCTGCCGCTCGCCACCTACTTCTCCGGGCCAAAGATCCGCTGGATCCTCGACAATGTCGACGGCGCTCGGCAGAAGGCCGAAGCCGGCGAGCTGCTTTTCGGCAACATGGACACTTGGGTGCTCTGGAACATGACCGGCGGCGCCGAGGGAGGCGTGCACGTCACCGACGTCTCCAACGCCTCGCGCACCATGCTCATGGACCTGTCCACCCTGTCCTGGGATTCCGACATCGCCGCCGAGATGGGGGTGCCGCTGGCGATGCTCCCGGAGATCCGCGCGTCCTCCGAGGTCTACGGCAAGGGCCGCGAGGGCGGCCTGCTGCCTGGCGTCCCGATCGCCGGAGACCTCGGCGACCAGCAGGCTGCGACGTTCGGCCAGGTCTGCTTCGACGTCGGCAACGCCAAGAACACCTACGGCACCGGCAACTTCATGCTCCTCAACACGGGCACGGAGCAGGTGGCAAGCGAGAACGGGCTGCTCACCACCGCCTGCTACAAGATCGGCGACCAGCCGGTGGTCTACGCACTGGAAGGCGCGATCGCCATCACCGGCGCGCTGGTGCAGTGGTTGCGCGACAACCTCGGCATCATCAACAGCGCGCCCGAGATCGAGGAGCTCGCCAGGTCGGTCGACGACAACGGCGGTGCCTACTTCGTTCCGGCATTCTCGGGCTTGTTTGCGCCCTATTGGCGTTCCGACGCGCGTGGTGCGTTGGTCGGCCTGACTCGTTACGTCAACAAGGGACACATCGCGCGGGCCGTCTTGGAGGCCACGGCCTTCCAGACCCGCGAGGTGCTCGACGCCATGAACGCCGACTCCGGCGTCGCGCTCACCGAGCTCAAGGTCGACGGCGGCATGGTGCAGAACGAAGCGCTCATGCAGTTCCAGGCCGACATCCTCGGTGTCGATGTCGTCCGCCCCAAGGTTCCTGAGACGACGGCGCTCGGCGCCGCCTACGCCGCCGGCCTGGCGACCGGCTACTGGGCCACCCAGGACGACCTGCGGCAGAACTGGCTCGAGGACAAGCGCTGGTCGCCGTCGATGGACGAGGGCAAGCGCGACAAGCTCTACGCGAAGTGGAAGAAGGCCGTCACCAAGACGTTCGACTGGGTCGACGAGTCCGACGAAGGCTGACCCCCGCACAGGGGCGAGTTGTCAGGTTGTCAGGCCCGCTGACCTGGAGCGATCCAGGCGGCGGGCCTGACAACGCGTGTCTCCGGCGACTTGTCAGGTTGTCAGGGCCGAGCAGACCAGCCTGACCTCAGCGTTTGCCTCGCCCTGACAACCTGACAACCTGACAAGTCGCAGCTAAGACTCGCCGAAGCCGTTCTTGATCATCGCGATGACCGTGTCGACGGCCTCCTGCGCCTGAGGCCCGGTCGCCGTGACTTCGACCTCCTGTCCCCCCGCAAAGCCAAGGCTGATGACACCGAGCACGCTCTTGGCATCGACGGTGGCGGCCCCTGGTGCACCGATGCGGACGTCGGCGTCGAGGTCGCTGACCGCGCGGGCGAGCATCGCCGCGGGCCTGGCATGCAGGCCCAGCGGGTTGGGCAGCACGGCAACAGCGCGGACAGCCTCCGGCGCCTCTTCCTCGGGCGGCGGATGGGTGAGCGCGTCGCCGGCCGGGCCAGCGACGTCGTCGAGTGGGCCCGGCAACGGACGACCCCAGGCCGCCGCAGCAGCAGCCGCAACCTCCGCAACCGACGAGCCACCCTGCGCCGTGGTCGCTGCCGCAACGGCGCCCTCGACGAGCGGGGCATCGGCGACAAGCACCCGAGATCGCTGCGTAGTCGTCGAGCGTCTCGAGCACGAGGTCAGCCGTCATCTGCGCGCTGCCCAGGTCATAGAGCAGCACGACTCCATCGCCGGAATCGGCCTCGCCCACCGCGGCCAGCACTTTGTCAAAGCTCGTGCCGACGTCGCCATCGTCCGTGCCACCGGCTGCCACGATCGTCACGTCGGGCGCCATCTGCGCGGCGAGCTCGCGCAGACCCTCGGCGAGCCGAGCACTGTGAGAGACGAGGACGATGCCGACAGTCATCGTGAGCGACTGGCCACGTCGGCAGCCGTACGGATGAACAACGCGGTCGATGTCGCACCCGGATCCTGGTGACCGGCGCTGCGCTCGCCGAGATAGCTCGCGCGGCCCTTCCTGGCCACGAGAGGGATCGTGTCGCGCATACCTTGCTCGGCGGCGTCGGCCGCTGCCGCCAGGACGGCGGCGACATCGCCGCCATTGCTCGTCGCCTGCTCGGCCGCGACGATCGCGGGCGTCCAGGCATCGACCATGGTCTTGTCGCCGGGCTCGGCCTTGCCGCGCGCGACGATCCCGTCGCGCGCGGCCGTGAGCAGGGCGACCACGTCGCCCGAGTCAAGCTCGGCCTTGCCTTGCACCGCAGTGCTCGCACGCAGGAACGCCGTGCCGTACAACGGCCCTGCCGCCCCTCCGACCTTGGAGATGAGCGTGGTCGCCACCGACTTGAGGACATCGCTCGGGGTGGCGGGCACCTCGCCGTCGAGCTTGGCAACGGCGGCCTTCATGCCGCGGTCCATGTTTTCACCGTGGTCGGCGTCGCCGATGGCCGAGTCGAGCTCGATGAGGTACTGCCGGTTTTCATTGACTACCCCGGCATACGCCCGTACGAGCTCGAGCACGTCGTCAGTCGTCAGGGGCATCGAGAATCAGACTCCCCAGCGCAGCGCGGGTGTGTGCACTGGTGCATCCCAGAGCGAGACCATCTCATCGTCGAGCTTGAGCAACGTGATGGACATGCCTTGCATCTCCAGCGAGGTGATGTAGTTGCCGACGAGCCGGCGCTCAATGTTGATGCCGCGCTCGGCAAGGAACTTCTCGGCCTCGTTGTAGGCGATGTAGAGCTCGATGAGCGGTGTGCCACCCATGCCGTTGACGAACAGGAGCGTACGGTCGCCGCTCGCGAACGGCAGGTCCTCCACGATCGGCGTGAGCAACCGCTGGACGATCGCGTTGGCCGGCTCCATCGGCAGGCGCTCGCGGCCGGGCTCGCCATGGATGCCGATGCCGATCTCCATCTCCTGATCGCCAAGCTCGAAGGTCGGCTTGCCCGCGTGCGGCACGATGCAGGACGTGAGGGCCATGCCCATCGAACGTACGTTGGCATTGACCTGCTCACACAGGCCCTTGACTGCCGCGAGGTCGTCACCGCGCTCGGCGGCCGCACCCACGATCTTCTCGGCGAGGACGGTGCCGCCGACGCCTCGGCGCCCGGCCGTGTAGAGGCTGTCTTTCACGGCGACGTCGTCGTCGATGACGACCGACTCGACCTGGATGCCCTCGGCGGCGGCAAGCTCGGCGCCGGTTTCGAAGTTGAGCACGTCGCCGGTGTAGTTCTTCACGATGTGCAGGACTCCGGCGCCACCGTCGATGGCCTTGGTCGCCTCGGCCATCTGGTCGGGTGTCGGCGAGGTGAACACGGCACCCGGGCACGCGGCGTCGAGCATCCCGAGCCCGACGTACCCGCCGTGCATCGGCTCGTGGCCGCTGCCGCCACCGGAGAGCACAGCCACCTTGCCCCGCTTCGGCCCGCCCGCGCGGACGATGTAGGCCGGGTCGAAGTTCACCTTGATGAGGTCGGCGTGTGCTGCGGCCATGCCATGCAGCGAATCGTCGACAACGTTCTCCGGGTCGTTAATGATCTTCTTCATCGAGCACCCTTCCCTAGCCGTTGACCGGAGTGGGACCCCTGCGCTCTCTTCCTACAGCCATGGGCGGATCTGTGCCATGGGTGAAGGTCATCTATTGCTGGCATTGCCAGCGTTGCGAGCGACCTCCACAATCACTTCCTGTGACGGCAATGACACCGCCGGCTTCGTCGCCCGAGCTGACGCGCTTCGGGATTGTGTTGCGCGACGTCTTCCAGGTCGTGCGGTGGCTGTTGGTGGCGTACGTCGTTGCCGCGATCCACTGGCATCGGTGATGTGCGATACCTGGGCTACGGGGACGATGCGCAGGCCTCTCGGCTTGTCAACGAAGCCCTTGCTGACGGCATTGACGTGGTGCCCCAGAGCTCGCTGGCGCGAAGCCTAGCTCGTTCGTTGCCGCTGATCGCCGTGGCTTCCGTCGTCATGCTCTTGGTCGGGTCGCAGCCGCGACGGCGACGAAATGGGCATGGTTCTGGCTGTTCGGACTGCCGGGTACGTGGGGGTGCTCGCCTGGATGGTGCTCGACGCACCCTGGTCCCGAGCGGCGATGGCGCGACCTGATCCCGGCCGGGGCGGTCGCTACCTGCGCCCCGAGGACCGCCGGCTCCGCGGGGGCTGGGCGTTCCTTCTGGCCCTGCTTGGCGGGCTCCTGATCAGCGCCCTGCACCACGCGGCGCTCGGCTGACCGCAAACCCCCCGTACGCCGCCCGCCAATCGCCTAGTGTCAAACCCTCGGGACTGGGGGGCCACCATGGATCGCGAGACCAGGACGTCATCGGCACCGAGCTCGATGCTGGCGGTGGCGGGCGTGGGGCGCCTGTCGGCCCGCGAGGCCGACGTCGGTGCGGCGCGGGAACGACGGCGACAGCGCAGCCTGCGGCGGATCGCCTTGCTCCTGGCCGTACCCATGGTGTGGCTCTGGTGGCGGCTCGCGACCGGCGACCCGATGAACCTGATCGACTTGCGGCTCCCGAGGCCAGATCCTTTCCTGGCCATGGCCACGCTGCTCCTGCTGACGATGGTCGTGGTCCTGCTGGGCACGACAATCGGCGCGGGGCGTTCGCCGCACACGACCTACCGTCCCGAGCAGATCGACGTCACCCTCGACGACGTCAAGGGGGTGGACGCCGTCAAGGAAGACGTCATCCGGTCGCTCAACCTCTTCCTGGCCCATCGCACCTTCACCCGCGAGATGGGCGGGACTCCCCGACGAGGGCTGCTCTTCGAAGGGATCCCCGGCACCGGCAAGACGCACATGGCCAAGGCCATGGCGCGCGAGGCCGGCGTCCCGTTCCTGTTCGTGTCGGCGACGGCGTTCCAGTCCATGTACTACGGCGCGACCGCGCGCAAGATCCGCTCCTACTTCCGCGCCCTGCGCAAGGCTGCGCGGCGCGAGGGCGGAGCGATCGGCTTCATCGAGGAGATCGACGCGATCGCGATGACGCGGCGTGGCATGCCGGCGACGTACGTACACGAAGGAATGGATCCGGCGTGCGCGTGGAGTGCCGCGATGACCGAGCCGTACGGACCCATGCCGACTGCTGACGTCAACCGGTCGACGATCAGCGAGGGAACCGGCGGCGTCGTCAACGAGCTGCTGGTCCAGATGCAGTCGTTCGACGAGCCGTCCGGCGGCCAGAAGGTGCGCGCCTGGGTCGTCGAGCATCTCAACGCGCTCGCCGCCGCCACATCGACAGCTGCGCCGACCAGCCCCGCCGGCGACGAACGTGCTCGTCATCGCGGCCACCAACCGCGCCGAGAACCTCGACCCGGCGCTGCTGCGTCCCGGCCGCTTCGATCGCCGGCTGACGTTCGAGCGGCCCGGTCGGGCGGCGCGCAGGGAGCTCGTCGACCACTTCCTGGCCCGCAAGTCGCATGAGCCCGAGCTCGACCAGGACAGCGAACGCGAGCAGGTCGCCGCGCTCACCCAGGGCTACACGCCGGTCATGATCGAGCACCTGCTGGACGAGGCGCTGGTCAACGCGTTGCGCCGTGGCGGCGACGCGATGACTGTGCGCGACGTGGAGAAGGCGCGGCTGACCGAGGAGATCGGACTCGGCCAGCCGGTTCAGTACACCGACAAGGAGAAGCGCCTCATCGCGACCCACGAGGCCGGCCACGCCACGGTCGCCTGGCTCATCGCGCCCGAGCGCAGGCTCGAGGTGCTGACGATCGTCAAGCGCCGCGACGCCCTGGGGCTGCTCGCGCACGGCGACCGCGACGAGGTGTTCACCCGTTCGCGCACCGAGATGCTCAACCTGATCCAGATCGCGATGGGTGGCAGGTGGCCGAGGAGCTGTTCTTCTCCGACGTCTCGACCGGCCCCGGCGGTGACCTGCTCACGGCCACCACGGTCGCCGCACAGATGATCGGTGTCTGCGGCATGGGCGACAGCCTGGTGTCTTTCCAGGCGGTCCAAGGTGCGGCGCTGTCCGACACCAACATCGTCGGCCGGGTGCTGGGTGACGCGCAGGGCCGAGCCGCGGTCGAAGCGCTGCTGCAGGAGCAGAAGCAACGCGTCCACGACCTGCTCAGGCGGAACAAGCACCTGGTCGCTGCCCTGCGCGACGCCCTCGCTCACCGGCACGAGCTCGTCGGCAGCGAGATCACTGCTGTGCTCGAGGAGGCAGCCGGGCGAGAGCTAGCCGAGTCCGGAAACGCTCAGGTACAGCCCGACAATCGCGTCTCCGGCGAACACCGCGATCCAGGTGGACGCAAGCATGAACGGCCCGAACGGGATGGCGCTGCGCCGCTTCGCTCGACCGGTCACCATCAGCGCCAGCCCGACGACGCCGCCGAGCACGAACGCTCCGAACCCGGCGACGACGAGGTGTCCCCAGCCCAGCCAGGCGGCGTACCCGCCGAGCAAGCCCGGCCAGCTTCACGTCTCCGAAGCCCATGCGCGTTCGTGCAGAACCACAGACGCGCCGTAGGCGAGCAGCAGCACAACCCCGCCGATGGCCGCACGAAGCATCGGCTCCCAACCATCGCCGCTGACGGTGAGCAGCCCCAGCCCGATCGCGACCGGGTAGGACGGCAGCACGATGGCGTCCGGCAGCCGCATCGTGTCCAGGTCGATCACAGCGAGTACGACGGAAACAGCCGCTAGGAACAGGAACGCCGGCAGCACCGCGGCTAGCCCGAACCGAAGCGTGGTGGCGGCGAACAGCGCCCCGGTGGCCAGCTCAACGGCGGGATAGCGCGCGCTGATCGGCTCGGCGCAGTCGCGGCACCTGCCGCTCAGCAGCACCCAGGAGACGACCGGAACGTTGTCGCGGCTGCGGATCTCGTGGCCGCAGCGCGGGCACGCCGACCGAGGCCGCACCACCGACGCACCGGCGGGCACCCTGGCGGCAACGACGTTGAGGAAGGACCCGACGACCAGCGCCGAGCACTCCGGCCAGGACGGCCAGCGCCGGCGTCAGGTCGGCGACCCCGTTCACCCGCTGGTGCCAGCCGTCGCGGGCGGAACCGCGATGCCGGTGGTGTCGAGGACGAACATGCTGCCGGACGCGGTCAGCGTGATCTCCTGGCCGCCCTGCTGGCCGCCCTGAGCCTTGATCGAGTCGATGAGCCACGCCCGCGGCAGTGCTTCGGCCGCCCGGAGGAAGCCGCTGAGATTTGCGTACGAGCCACTCACGGTGATCGACGTCGCCATGGTGGCCAGCGTTCCGTCGGCAGCACCTGCTGCGGGCAGGCCGACCGAGCCATCCGTTGCCGGCGCTGGCGCGGCCGCCGGATCGGCGGGTGCGGCAGCTCTCGCCCTCGACGGGGGCCACCGGCTCCGCCGCCGGGGCGACCAGCTCGGGCGGCAGGTCTCAACGGTCTGCACGGTCACGCCAGCCTGAGCCGCGGCAGCGCGGATCTGGTCCAGCACCGCGGGGAGCTCAGCCGTGCTCGGGAAGTTGGCCTTGAGCCCCTCGAGCCGCGCCATCCGCGCCGGCAGCTCCTCCTGGAGTGCGGTCAGCTGCACGATGTCGCGCTCCAGCTTGGAGGTCTGCGCGCGGACCGACTCGCTCTGGGTCTCGATCTCCGCGGCCTCACCCAGCCTGCGGCGACAGGACGACGAACCAGGCCACCGCCGCCAGGCCGACCAACGCCAGCGATCCCAACACGGTGATCAATCGGGCCCGAGTCACTGCGCCACTCCTTCGAGCAGGTCGGCGAACCGGCCGGTCAGCATTTCCGTGGTCGAGATTGACGGTGCCGTTGGCTTCAAAGGCTTGCTCATGCCTGGACCGCGCCGGTGAGGTACGGCGACACGAGCCCGGGAACCGTGGCCAGCCCGGCGGTGAGATCGCGCACCTGCTGCTCGCCGGGAACCGTGACGGCCCACGTGAGGCAGCCGATGCTCGGCGCGGGCGCGAAGGGATCTGGGCCGGGGCAGCCGGTTCCGAGCGTGGCATCGAGCGTGCGTAGGCTGCTGCCCGCCGGCCACGCCGCGGCGAAGCTGTCGAGCGTCCGTGCAAACGATGTGTGCCCAGCCATCGCCGTACCCACGACCTCTTGCTGCTGCTGCAGCGAGGCGGAGAATGCCCTCACCGGCTGCAGCGGCGTGAGTTGCGCCTGGGCGTCGGCGTGCGCCGACTCGGCAGCGACCAGCTCGCTCTCGGCTGAGCTGATCGCGGAGTCTTGGGCCAGCCAGATGCCGGTGCCGACTGCGGCAACGCCGACACCCGCGAGCACGAAGCGCCGCACGAGGGTGCGGGCACGCTTGCGCTCAATCGTCTCGGGCGGAAGCAGGTTGACCGACGGGTTCGCGGGTAGCGCGGGGCTCGCCGTCCTGCTGGCTGCGGTTGCCCGCCGAACGGGTGAGCATCGCCATCACGCCACCTCCGCGAGACCCAGGCCGGCGGCGACCGCGAGGGCGGGCTGCAGAGCGGCCGTCGCCTCTCTCGCCCGCCGTGAGATCGTGAGCCCTGCCAGCGGATCCGCGAGCATCGCGGGGATGCCCAGCGCGTCACCAAACCGCTCGACGAGACCCGGAAGGCTGGCGCCACCCCCACTCAGCACCACGCGACCGAGGCCGGCGACATCGGGGGAGTTGCTCAGGAAGTAGTCCAGCGACGAGCGCACGGCCGTCAGCGTGCTGTCCGTGACGCGGTCGATCACAACCCGCGCCGCGTGGTCCTCCGGTGCAAGAAGGCCGCCCGCTGGTACGGCAGGGGAGGTGCCGAGTCGACGCTTGAGCGCTTCTGCGTCCTGCAGGGTCACGTTCAGCCGCTCGACCAGCGCGCGGGACAGCTTGAGTCCGCCCTCGCCGGCCAGCATCCGAACGAACCGCGGAGCGCCGTCGACCTGGACGACGACGGTGGTGACCTCGGCGCCAATGTCCACCCGGGCCTCGGCCACGCCGAGCGGGGCAGCTGTCCGGCCGGCGACCCGCAGCAGTGCGAGGCCGGCGAGGTCGACGCGGAAGGGCCGCAGCCCGGCCTTCTCGACCGCCTGTACGGCGCGAAGGACCGGCTGTCGCATCGCGGCGACAAGCAACAGGCTCACCGTGCGACCGCCGCCGGCGTCCTTGGTCGCGCCGTCACCGAGCACGACGTAGTCGAGGATGACGTCCTCTACCGGCACCGGCAGCTGGCCGGAGATCCGGTAGGGGAGGGCCTGGCGGAACGCCTTCTCCTCCAGCCAGGGCAGCTCGACCTGGCGGACAATGACGTGCCGCCCGGACACGCCGAGCACCACGTCCTTGCCGAGGCCGGACCTTCCCCAGGCCTGCTTGATCGCGTCGGTGACGCTGCTGACGTCGAGGACCTCGCCCTCGTTGACAGCGCCGGGTGCGATCGGCGCCGAGCCGACCGCGTTGATGGTCGGCTTCGAACCCGCGGTGATGCCGACCGCGCGGACACTGGTGTGCCCGATGTCGAGGCCGACGACTGTTCGTCCCACCTGCTGCTCCCTGGATCGCTTGCCGGGCCGACCGCTGATCGGCCGCTCTCTCCCGGCATCGGCAGGGCGTCGTTGTGCCTTGAGTGGTGACCCGTACGCGTGGGGTGGTCAAGGCGTGGCCGCCAACTGCCGAAAACGGGAGCACAACGAGCCCGTCGTCGACGGGGGAACGCGAAGGAATCGAGGTCATTGTGCCCATGGCGATCGCGCCGCTGCTCCAGGCGCTGGTCAGCGCCGGAGGCTCGGACCTGCACCTTCGCGCCGGAGCCGCTCCGTCAATGAGAGTCGACGGCGTGCTTCGCAGACTCGAGAGCGACCCCATGGACGAGGGCGCGACCCTCGCCGTCCTCCTGGAGACCATGCCAGACAGGCAACGCGCCCGCTTCGAGGACGGTCACGACGTCGACTACGCGCTCGAGCCGACGGAGGGCGAGCGCTTCAGGGTCAACGCCTTCCGGTTCCGCGGGCGGCCGGCAGCTGTGCTCCGCCGCGTGCTGCCGGCGCCGTTGCGCCTCGACAGCCTCGGGCTGCCGTCCGTGCTCAGCTCGCTCGCGCTCCGGCCCCATGGCCTGACGTTGGTGACCGGGCGTGCGGGCTCGGGCAAGACCACGACGCTGGCGGCCATGGCCGAGGAGATCAACATCTCGCGCGCGGTGCACATACTCACCCTCGAGGACCCGATCGAAGTTCTGATCCCCGAGAAGGCCGCGGTCGTCACGCAGCGCGAGATCGCCTCGGACGTGGAGACGTTCGGCCGGGCGCTGCGGGCCGCGATGCGTCAGGACCCCAACGTGATCGTCGTCGGCGAGATGCGGGACGAGGAGACGGTACGGGCGGCACTCGTCGCGGCTGAGACCGGCCACCACGTCATCTCGACGCTGCACACCACCGATGCGCTGTCCAGCATCTACCGCATCCTCGACCTCTTCCCACCGCAGGAGCAGAAGCAGATCCGCGTCACGCTTGCGGCCGTACTCAATGGTGTCGTCTGCCAGCGGCTCGTGCCGCGGGCAGACGGCCCCGGACGGGTGGCGGCCACCGAGGTCGCGGTCAACACGGGCCTGGTCGCGGAGGCGATTGCCGATCCGGAGAAGACCGGCATCATCCGCGATCTCGTCGTCCAGGGCGACTACCACGGCATGCACAGCTTCCACCAGGACCTGGTGCGCCTCCTCGGTGAGGGCGTCGTGTCCTGGGCGGACGCCCGCGCCGCGGCGACGGATCCGCACGATCTGGAGGTGGACGTGCGCCGCGCCGGCTTGCTAAGCCTCACAATGTCGGGATGACCAACGTGCCCCGCCCCCGCACCGATGCTGTCGACCAGGCGGATGTTAAGCGACTCGGCCGGTTGCGCGTGGCGCTCGATGAGGTCGTCCGCGAGCTGCGTGTCTGGGTCGACCTGCTGCGCAACAAGGCCCTCGTGCTGCGGGCTGTGACCGCCGTACCCCGACAAACCAAACGCCGGTACGGATCGACGCCGGATCCACTCGCGCCGGGCTCGCTCGATCCACGCGCACTCGCCACCGCTCTCGCCGCCGAGGGTTCACCGCCTCGACAGGGTCGTCGTACGCCGACGCCCCGCCTCGTGGGCCACGACACCGAGGACGTGCTGCGTGCGGCCCGGGAGCTGTGGGACACGGTCGCCGATCCCCGCGACGTCCGGGCCAGCAGGGAGCTGGCGGACGAAGCCGATCGGGTGGCCGACCGGCTCGAGGACCGCTGGCGGGATGCCCGCGACCAGCTCCGCTCAGTCAGCCAGGCACTCGACCGCGCAACCGGCGCACCAGACGACAGGTAGGTTCCCGTGACGATCGACACAGTTCCCCGCAACACCGTCCAGGTGCTCGTCGACCGCGAGCTCGTGACACTCGAGCAGGTCGAGCGAGCCCGCATCGAGGCGGAGCGCCGGGGCGTACCCCTGCTGCGGGAGCTGATCGAGTCGTCCGTCGTACAACGTGCCGACGCGGGTCGGGCGTTTGCCGAGGCGGCCGGTCTCGACTTCGTCGAGCTGGGCGACATACAGCTCGACGCCAGTGCTGTGGCCCGGGTGCCGGCCGACCACGCCCGCCGCATGGGTGTGGTGCCGGTGTCCTGGGAGGACGGCCGGCTGGTTGTGGCGACCGCCGATCCGACCAACGTCATCGCGCTGGACGACCTGCGGGTTCTCACCGGCGTCGAGATCAAGGTCGTGTACGCCTCGCGGCGCGACATCGAGGACAAGCTCGCGAAGGTGTACCGCGCCGAGGAAGAGCTCGGCGACATCTCCGAGGACATGGTCGGCGCCGCAGCTGACGTCACCGAGGACCTGTCGGCCGTGGGGGACTCGGCTGATGACGCACCCGTCGTCCGCTACGTCAACCTGCTGATCAGCCAGGCAGTGGCCGACCGCGCCTCGGACATCCACGTCGAGCCGACGGAGAGCGACGTCCGCGTGCGCTACCGCATCGACGGCGTGCTGCACGAGATCATGCGCTCGCCCAAGAAGATCCAGGCCGGCGTCATCTCCCGCCTGAAGATCATGGCCGACATCAACATCGCCGAGCGCCGCGTGCCGCAGGACGGGCGCATCTCGGTCACCCTCAACGGCGCCAAGATCGACCTGCGAGTGGCCACGTTGCCGACGGTGTGGGGCGAGAAGATCGTCCTGCGCATCCTCGACAACAAGACCGCTCTGCTCAGCCTCGGGGAGCTCGGCTTCTCGCCGTCCAACATGGTGCGGTTCCAGGAGGCCTACACCAAGCCGTACGGGATGATCCTCGTCACCGGCCCCACGGGATCCGGCAAGTCGACGACGCTCTACGCCACCCTCAACATCGTGAGCCGTCCGGAGATCAACGTCATCACGGTCGAGGATCCCGTGGAGTATCGGATCCCTGGCATCAACCAGATGCAGGTCAAGGCCAAGTCGGGTCTCACCTTCGCCAAGGCTCTGCGCTCGATCCTGCGCGCCGACCCCGACGTCGTACTCATCGGTGAGATCCGCGACGCCGAGACCGCGAAGATTGCGGTCGAGGCGGCCCTCACCGGACACCTGGTGCTGACCACGCTGCACACCAACGACGCACCGAGCGCCGTGAACCGGCTTGTCGAGATGGGCGTCGAGCCGTTCCTCGTGGCGTCGGCCATGGACTGCGTGGTGGCGCAGCGGTTGTGCCGCCGGCTGTGCTCGAAGTGCAGGCAGGCGTACGTGCCGTCGCAGCAGGAGCTGCTGGACGTGGGCTTCCCGTGGGAGCCGGGCGAGCCGCTGCCGACGCTGTACCGGCCTGCCGGCTGCGCGGCATGCTCGCGCACCGGTTACCGCGGACGCATGGCGTTGCACGAGGTCATGCCGATCAGCGAGGAGATCGAGCGGCTGACCATCTCGCGCTCGTCGACCGAGGACGTCGCTCGGTCGGCGCGTTCGGCGGGCATGGTGCCGTTGCGCCAGGACGGCTGGCTCAAGGTCGCCCAGGGCGAGACCTCGATCGAAGAGGTGCTGCGCGTCGTCGTGTGACGGCGCCAGCCAGACGGGTTCGCGGTCGGTCAAGGCCTCCGGTCTTCGTGCCGATATCTGGGGCACCGGCACCAGGAGGACGATCGTGCTCGACACCCAGCCAAGGAACACCTCTGCCCCCGTGGTCACCAGCGGCGCGCTGGGGACCGACGCGGCAGCACTTGCCGAGAGCCAGACTCGTGTGCTGCTGGACGAGCTGCTCGAGAAGACCCTCGAGCTGGGTGGCTCCGATCTGCACCTCTCGGCCGGCGCACCACCCAGCGTGCGTGTGCACGGTGAGATGGAGCCACTTGAGGGGTACGGGCCGCTGCACCCCGACAGCATCCAACGGGCGATCTTTGCGGTGCTTTCCAGCCAACAACGCGACAGGTTCGAAGCACGGCGCGAGTTGGACTGCGCGTACACATTGCCCGGCCGGGCGCGGTTCCGCGTCAACGTGATGCGTCAGCGCGGTGCGGTGACCGGCGTCTTCCGCGTGGTGCCCTGGGAGATCAAAAGTCTGAAGGACATCGACATACCGGAGCGGCTGGCGATGTTTGCCACGCTCCCGCGCGGGCTCGTGCTGTTCACCGGGCCGACCGGCTCGGGCAAGTCGACGACGGTTGCCACGCTGGTGGACATTGCTAACCGCTCACGCGCCGGGCACATCGTCACGATCGAAGACCCGATCGAGTTCCTCTTCGAGCACAAGCGCTGCATCGTCAACCAGCGCGAGGTGGGGGAGGACACGGAATCGTTCGCCGATGCCCTGCGCCACGTGCTGCGGCAGGACCCCGACATCATCGTCGTCGGTGAGATGCGCGACCCAGAGACCATCTCGGTGGCGCTGACCGCGGCGGAGACCGGTCACCTCGTGTTCGCAACGCTGCACACGCGCTCGGCCGAAGAGGCCGTCACCCGCATCGTGGACTCCTACCCGGCTGCGCAGCAGGCCACCATCCGTGCCCAGATGGCCTCGTCCTTGCAGGGTGTGATTGGCCAGACCCTGGTTCGCACGGCCGACGGTCTCGGCCGGATCCCTGCCGTCGAGGTACTGGTCGCGACGCCGGCCGTCCGCAACCTGATCCGGGAGAACAAGATCGCGCACATCGGTCAGGCGATCGAAGCCGGCGCGCAGCACGGCATGGAGACGCTCGACCAGAGCCTGGCGCGACTGGTCGTCTCGGGGAAGATCACCCGCGAGGCCGCGCGCGAGGTGGCCCGCGACCGCATCGAGCTGGACAAGCTCATCGACGGCGAGCGGGGTCGGTACAGCGGCGCCGGCGAGGGCATGCGGTTCAGCGACTTCCCGGCAATGTGAGGCGAGGCATCGACATGACCACGACCGCCACTGTTCCATCCTTCCAATACGAGGTGCTTGACGCGTCCGGCAACGTGCGCTCCGGTGCCCTCGAGGCCGACTCCGCGGCAGCGGCTGTCGCGCGGCTCAACCGCATGGGCTACACGCCCTTGTCGGTGACCGAGAAGCCGACGGGCGGCCTGCACAAGGAACTCTCGCTCATGCCGCAGCGGGTCCGGCTCAAGGACCTCGCAATCATGTCGAGGCAGTTCGCGACGATGATCGGCGCGGGCCTGTCGCTTGTTGCGCGTGCTGGGTGTGCTGGCCGAGCAGACCGAGAACAGCAGGCTCGCGGAGACGCTGCGAACCGTACGCGGTGATGTCGAGACCGGCTCGGCACTCTCGGACGCACTCGCGCGGCACCCGAAGGTCTTCCCGCCGCTGATGATCAGCATGGTCCAGGCCGGCGAGGTCGGCGGCTTCCTCGATCGGGCGCTCATCAGCATCGCCGACAACCTCGAAGCCGAGGTCAAGCTCCGCGCCAAGGTGAAGTCCGCGATGACGTACCCGGTCGTCGTCGGCGTCGTCGCGGTGCTGCTTGTCACCGCGATGCTGCTCTTCATCGTCCCGACCTTCCGCGACCTGTTCGCCGACCTCGGTGGCACGCTGCCGTTGCCGACGCGAATCGTGGTCTGGATGAGCGATATGGCGAAGTTCCTCGCACCGATCTTCGTGGTGCTCAGCCATCGCGGCCGGCGTGCTGTGGGCGAAGTTCCGTCGCGAGGAGAAGGTCCGCGATGTCGTGGATCCTCTGAAGCTCAAGGTGCCGGTGTTCGGCAAGCTGTTCCGCAAGGTCTATCTGGCCCGGACTACCCGCAACCTGTCGGCGATGCTGGGTGCCGGCGTCCCGATGCTGCAGGCGATCGATGTGGTCTCGGAGACCACCGGCTCCGTCGTTGTGTCGCGGGCCTTGGACCGGGTGCGTGATGCCGTGCGTACGGGTGAGGGGCTTGCCGCTCCGATGGCCAAGGAGGACATCTTCCCGCCGATGACCGTGCAGATGATCGCGGTCGGTGAGGACTCCGGGTCGATCGACGACATGCTGTCCAAGGTCGCCGACTTCTACGACCAGGAGGTCGAGGCGACCACCGAGTCGCTCACGACTCTTGTCGAGCCGGTGATGATGCTGTTCCTCGGCGGCATCGTCGGGTTCATGGTAATCGCGCTGTACATGCCGATCTTCAAGATCTTCGAGCTGATTCGCTGACGCGTTAGCACGCCGAGCGCCACGCAGGCGATACGTTGATCGCACTCTTGTTGCGGAAGCGGGTGCGAGATGCGGCGATCGGTGGTGGTAGCTGGCACGCTTGCCGGCGCCATGGTGTTCGCACTGGCTGGACCAGCGCAAGCCATTACGTTCGGCCAGCCCGACGGTAACCAGCATCCCAACGTGGGTGCGCTGCTGGCCGAGCTCGACGGCGACAGCCCCGGGCCTGAACTGTTGTGCAGCGGCACCCTCATCGCCGCTGACGTCTTCCTAACCGCGGGTCACTGCACGTCGTTCCTGGACGACATAGGCATCTCGGATGTGTGGGTAACGTTTGCGCCCCAGTTCGACGAGGATGCCGCCGCTCCCTCCGGGATTGTCCCCGGCACCTACGTCACCCATCCCGACTTCGGGTCCGGTGGGGCGTCCGACCCTCACGATCTCGCCGTGGTATTGCTCGACAGCGCTCCCGGAGGCACACCTGCCATGTTGCCGGCCGCCGGTCTGCTCGATGACCTGAAGGCGAGCCATGAACTGCGGGACGCGACGTTCACAACGGTTGGTTACGGTGTCGTCCGCGAGGACAAGACTGGCGGCCCGCACTCGCTGTTCTTCGACGGCGTGCGCCGATTCGCGAGCCAAGGCTTCCGGTCACTACAGGGCGCCTGGCTCAGTCTCTCTCAGCAGCCCTCGACCGGTGACGGTGGCACGTGCTTCGGCGACTCGGGTGGCCCACACTTCCTCGGCGACAGCAACCTGCTGGTATCGATCACTGTCACGGGGGATGCGCAGTGCCGGGCTGCGGATAAGTCCTACCGGCTCGATTCGGCATCGGCACGCAATTTCCTCGGCCAGTTCGTTGACTTGGGTCGTTGACGACGGACGCGCTGCAACACTCGCTCTTTGCTAGCCGGCCAAGTGCGTCTCTGGGCACGGCCGAGGACCCGCTCGCGGGGAAGCGTCAGACGACGGATAGCCTTTTCTGGCTCCCGCGTCCGGTGGTGAGCACCAAGTCAAGCAAGGGGATGACGTGTCGAACGCACTACTCCGTACCGCTGCATCCACTGCTGCACTTGCACTGCTTGTCTCCGCGTGCGGCGGCGACGACAACACGGGGCGAGCGACGGTGCGACAGCGGCGTCCAACGAGCAGGGCAGTGGCCTTGCCGACAAGTCGGCGGACGAGATCCTCACCGCCGCCAAGGACGCTCTCGCCGCGGCTGAGTCGGTTTACGTTTCCGGCAACATCGCTGAGGAAGGCAGCGCGATCGAGATCGACCTTGCCTTGGACGCCGATGCAGGCGGCGTAGGGACGGTGACCATCGACGGCCAGCAACTCGAGCTCATCGTCACGGCGGACACCGCCTACCTCAAGGGTGACGAGGCGTTCTACGCAGGCCTTGGAGGCGAGGCGGCCGCCCAGCTGCTGGCGGGCAAGTGGCTGTCGATGCCCGCCGACAGCCCAGACGCCGCCGACCTCGTGCAGTTCGCCGACCTGCAGAGCCTCGCCGGCATGCTTGAACCCGAGGGCACGGTCAGCAAGGGCGAGTCCGACACGATCAACGGCCTGTCGGCGATCAGCCTGCTTGACGAGGGTGCTACCGATGCCGGTGTGCTGTGGATCGCTACAGACGGTGCCGCCTACCCGCTGCGTCTCAACGCCGCGGACGACCCGAGTCAGGCGGTCGACTTCAGCCGGTATGGCGAGCCAGTTGAGATCGCTGCGCCACCGGCCGACCAGGTCGTTGGCCTAGCGGAGCTGGCGGGCGCAACTGGCTGATCCGACGACTTCGGCCGGAGACGGGCTGTCGGGCAACCATCGAAGGGCGACTAGCTCACTCGCCGCGCATCAGAGGATTGCATCGATGATCGCCGCGCAGTTGTCGTCAGACCGCCCGTTGAGTTCTTGATCTGCGTGAGGCTCAGGTCGACGTCGAAATGTCATGCGTGCAACCGGCCCTGCTCACGATCGCCGATTATTCGAGCCTCTGGCGATTGGAGTCGTGGATGGAGCCACCCCAGGCGCTGCAGACCTGCCACCGGGATCTGTGGGCCGACAGCGTCCTGCCCACCGGCAATGGCGGCGTGTGCGTGATCGACTGGGAGGACAGTGGGCCGGCGGATCCGAGCCAGGAACTTGGGTGTGTGCTCTTTTGATTTCGCCCGCAACGACTCCGGCCGGGCCCGCGCTCTCACCAGCGCGTACGAAGAGGCCGGTGGCCCTGCCCGAGTGACTCGACGCGGACACTTCTCGATGCTCATCGCCCAGCTCGGGCACATCGCCGACGTCGCCGCTACCGACTGGCTGAAGCCCAACAGTCGTTCCCCGGACCGTGCCGACTCCGCCGCTTGGATCGGTGAGATGCTCGACGAACCGCACACGCGCGAGTCGCTCGAAGCGCTATTGGTCTTGGTCTCCCGCAGGCCATGAATAACGAGACCCAAGAGATCGTCTCGCGAGCAGCCGACCGGTGTAACACCAGCCGGGCGGCGACCGTTCTGTCAGTTGACACCCCTTGCCCCGGGTGTCCCACGTTTGCTGCCGACAGGGGGGACGCAGCGTGCGTGAAGGAACCCGGGGCGGGGTGATCGCGAGTGGGTGTGAGTCCTTCCCCCGTAGGGCTCGCACCCACATGCACGTCGGGCCCAGGTCGCGGCGATCACGCTTGGTGATGCGTGGGGAATGGCTACCCTGCGGGGAGCAGGGATAGAGTCTCGGTCTTGTGCAGGACCCGACGAAGCCAGACCAGCCCGGGGTGACCGCGCCAGGCGGGCACCGGCGGGGGCCCGAGCACCCCGACTACCATCTGACGCGATCCGCTCGTCGGAGAGCACGCGCGGCGGTGTTCGTCGATCGCTCCGGCCGACGCCGAGCCGTGCTGCGGCGGATAGGGCCCATCCTCGCGCTGCCGATCTTGGTGTATCTCGGCCTGCTAGTCAGCACCTTTGTCGGCGGTCCGACGGTGAGCAGCCCGTTGCTCCCGGAGGCGCCGAGCGCAGGCGGAGAGCAGCCCGCGCACAGCCCCGCTGGTGCGACCTCCCCAGGCACGGCGACTGACCCTGATGAGGATGAGGCAACGGCGGGCGAGCAAGTGACGCGGGTCACACCCTCCGCCAGCCCGGCTCCGCCACCCACGTCAACAGTTGTGGTGCCGTCGCCAGAACCGACCCCGACCTCGTCACGTGAAGCGCACTCGCCACCTACCCCGGCGGGCTCGCCGACAGCTACGGGCAGCGCGCACCCGGCCCCGCCGGGGCAGACCCGCACTCCAGGACCAAAGGCCAGCTGAGTCGGTGCGGACGTTGTTTCGATCGGGTCGGCATGGCTCGACTCCACGCACACACGGCGGTCAGCGACCACTCCGGGGTCACTGGCTGTTGATCACCGTCTGGCTCGCGGCTCTGGCCGCGGCGCTGCTCCTGTACGGATACACCCACCATATGTTGGGCACGACACCGGACGGGGCCGCCCAGGTAACTCGGTCTGCGACCGAGGTTCCCACTGTCGTCCGCGACGGGAAGCCCGTGGTCGACGTTGCCGGCGGCACCATCCGTACGGCTGGTCCGTCGGAGCGCACCATTGCCTTGACGTTCGACGACGGCCCCGACCCGGTTTGGACCCCGCAGATTCTTGACCTGCTGCGCGAGCATGGGGCCCACGCCACATTCTTCGTGCAGGGGTCGCAGGTGGCCCAGCATCCGGAGCTCCTGAGGCGCATCACGGCTGAAGGCCACGAGATCGGGACACATACCTTCACGCATGTCGACCTTGCGTCGGTGCCTCCCTGGCGAGCGCGACTCGAGCTGAGCTTGACCCAGACGGCGGTCGCGGGTGCAGCTGACGTGGAGGCGCCGTTGCTGCGCCTGCCCTACTCGTCGACCAACACCGATCTCAACGATGCGGCCTGGCGGTCCATCCAAACTGCTGGCCGACAGGGGTACGCCACGGTGCTCAGCACCCTCGACAGTAACGACTGGCGACGACCCGGTGTCGCAGAGATCGTTGCCCGGTCAACGCCACCGGACCAGGCAGGGCAGGTCCTGCTCATGCACGACGGCGGCGGAGACCGCTCCCAGACGGTGGCCGCCCTACGGCTGCTATTGCCGGCTCTGCACGCGCAGGGCATCCGTGTCGACACAGTTAGTGGCGCTGTCGGCCTGACCGCTCAAACCGTTTCGGCCTCGGCCGCCGACCATTGGCAGGGCAGGGCACTCCTCATCGCCCTCCGGTCAAGCGATCTTGCTGTCGAAGTGCTCGGCTGGCTGCTCCTGCTTGCCGGTGCCTTGACCGTGATCCGCGCAGCGGTCGTCGTCGTCGCGGCCCGTAGGCACCACCAGAAGAGACGCCGGAAGCGCTGGGGTCCGCCGGTGACCGGTCCGGTGTCGATCATTGTCCCGGCCTTCAACGAGCAGGCCGGCATCGAAGCAACTGTTCGGTCCCTCTTGGCCAGCGACCACCCCGTTGAAGTCATCGTCGTCGACGACGGATCCACGGACCGGACGGCGGACATCGTGGAACGCCTGCTCGCTCCCGGCCTCGTGTTGATCCGCCAGGCCAACGCGGGTAAGCCCGCCGCACTGAATGCCGGCATTACGGCCGCGTCACACGACCTGGTGGTCATGGTGGACGGTGACACCGTCCTCGAGCCGGATGCAGTCAGGCGGCTTGTTCAGCCGTTTGCCGATCCACACATCGGTGCCGTGTCCGGCAATGCCAAGGTCGCCAACCGCCGTGGTGTCCTCGGCCGCTGGCAGCACATCGAGTACGTTGTCGGCTTCAACCTCGACCGCCGCCTGTTCGACCTCGGCGCAGTGCATGCCGACCGTTCCGGGTGCGATCGGCGCGTTCAGACGTTCTGCGCTGAAGCGCATTGGCGGTGTCAGCGCCAGCACGCTGGCCGAGGACACGGATCTCACGATGGCGCTGTGTCGTGACGGGTGGCGTGTGGTGTACGAGGAGCGGGCGATCGCGTGGACCGAGACGCCGGCGACGCTTCGGGCGCTGTGGCGGCAGCGGTACCGCTGGTGCTACGGGACGCTTCAGGCCATGTGGAAGCACCGTGGCGCGGTGCTGCAGCGAGGTCCGGCCGGGAGGCTGGGTCGGCGGGGGATCGGTTACCTGTTGGTCTTCCAGGTGCTCCTTCCGTTGCTCGCTCCGCTGGTCGACGTACTCGCTGTTTATGGCCTGGTCTTTCTTGACCAATGGCGCGGTCGCTGGGCTGTGGCTCGGCTTCCTGCTCGTGCAGGCCTTGCTCAGCGTTTACGCGTTCCGGCTGGACCGCGAACGCCTCCGGCCACTGCTGGCGTTGCCGTTTCAGCAGGTGGTCTACCGGCAGCTCATGTACCTCGTCGTGATCCAGTCCGTTGCGACCGCCATCGCGGGGGCACGGCTCCGGTGGCACCGCATGGAGCGCTACGGCACGTTGCGCGCGCCGGAGCAATCCGGCACACGGTTGTCGGAGACGATCTCCGGCTAGGGCCAGTGTGTAACGCACGCGCCGATCGCGACGTTAATGGTTAGCGCCGGGCTCACCGCTCTTCGGACCACTCTGGTTTGGCCATCTAGTGTCTCACCGCGCAGGCACGCCGATCGCGGCTATCGTCAAGCCCGAGCGACCGGGTCGGCCGCTTGACGCACTGGGGCGGGGGCCATGCTGGACGAGGCTTTTCTCGAGACTCTCGCCGAGCTCGCGCGGCGACGAGCGTGCCTTCACCCTCCTCTTTCGCGACGTGCAACCCGCGTTGTTGCGATACGCCCGTGCACGAGCACCACATCGGGGCGAGGACATCGCTGAGGATGTGTGGCTCGAAGTCGTCCGCGGTCTTCATCGGTTTGCCGGTGACGAGCAGGGTTTTCGAGCATGGATCTTCACGATCGCCAGGCACAAGATCATCGACGATCACCGATATCAGGGACGCCGAAGGACGGTTCCGCTCGACGGCACCGACGAGCTGGACCTCCCGATTGTGCGGGACGTTGCGGAGGACCAGGAGGACAGCGAGGCGACCAGGGCAGCGTTGACGCTGGTACGGACGCTGCCAGCCCAACAGGCAGAAGTGATCCTGCTGCGTGTAGTTGCGGGTCTGGACTGTAACCAAACGGCTCGCGTGCTCGGTAAGTCACCGGGGGCCGTACGCATCCTGTCGCACAGGGGCTTCCGGAAGCTCGCCGCTGCACTTGCATACCGAGTCGGAGAAGGGAGGTGTCGGTCGATGAGCGACAAGGATCCTGACAACGTGCCCGGCGAGGTGCCCGAGATTCCGTACGACGTATCGATTCCCGACACCGTCCTCGACGGGCTTGTCTGCTGCGACCCGGTGGAGTGGGCTGAATCGGCCGACGCCCCGGAGCTTGTTTCCTTCATCGAGACGTTGCGCCAACCCGCTCAGCCCCATGAGCTCAGCGGTGAGGCGGTGGCTCTCGCGGCGTTCAGGGAGGCCTCGCGCCGCAGCGCCTCCCCGCTGCCATCACTGCGGCTCCGCGTGACGCATGCGTCGCGGAGGGCCAAGGTGATCGCCGCAATGTTGATCGGCTCCGTCGGCATCGGCACGGCTACCGCTGCGGCCGCTGTAGGCGAGCTGCCTGCCCCCATTCAGCAGTTCGCACATGTCGTCTTCGGTGCCCCTTCACCCAACTCCGACGATGACTCCAGTGGTGCCGATCGCGACGAGCCACCCACTGATGACCTGGAACTTTCGAGTCAGGCCGTTGCTGAACAAGCGCCCTACGATTCGGTGCTTGACATCTTGGTTCCCGACGCGGCTGCCGCACGAACCGTTCCTGGAGCGACGCCTGAGGATTCCTCAGCGCTGGAATCCGACCCGCCGTCGCCTGGATCAACCGGTACGTCATCCGCATCAGTTGAGAATCCACCTGCGGAGGAGCGAGGTTCGCACCCCGCACCGCCTCAGGTGCCGCCACCCGGCGGAGCTGCCGGCGGTCCACCTCCCGCCGGCGGCCAATCGGTCGGGCCAGCACCCCAAGCGCAGGCGGCTCCCGGGACGCCGACCCAAGCCAATCAACCGACGAATGCCGGTAGACCGACCAATCCCGGGCCGCCGGCAGGCGCCGGTCAACCTCAAGGCACCGGACGACCCGAATCTGCCGGCCGTCCGGAGTCCGCGGGAGCACCGGCAGACCCAGGCCCACCTCCGAACGCCGGACAAGGCCATACCAGAACGCCGCACGGGTTCCCTCGCAACCCCCAGGCAGTGGCCCACCCAACGCGCAAGGTGGGCCACCAGTCCAACCGAGCTCAGGCCATCAGCCTCCTCCGGCTAAACCCTGAGCACGACGAGTCGTCACGAACGCGCGGACATCGCTTCGGCGTACGCCATAAGCTCGGCAAAGTGCGAATGCAGTCTTGCGTGCAGATTCTCGAGTTGCTCCACAGTCAAGGCAGCCGGGTCGGGCGGTCCGGACCTCCTAGTCCGGAGAAGCACGCGTTCGGAGGCTCCATACGATTCCCACGCCATGCCGTGCACCAGCTTGTCGCGCAAGTCGATGTCGGCTCGAATGGCCTCAAGGGGACCCAGCAGGACCCTGCTGTCATCCCTCTCGGTCCTCGCGATCTGCACCGCCAGGGCGTAGAGAAGGTCGAACCTGTGGCCACGAGCAATGAGCGGCCCATGGTGGCCGAGCAGCTTTTCGACCAGGATCTGCAGCGCGTACTCCACCTCGGCTCCGGAGCGCACAACCTGGCCGATTGCCACGTAGAGGCGCTCCGCATCCGACAGAGCCACGTGCACACGCTACGCGCGCGGCGCTTGGTCAGGCGGCGCCTGATGTGGGCCCGCATTAGCGTGGGCCCACATCGCGATCCTCAGGAACCGTCAGGGATCAGTGATCACGATCGTGCAGGTGTAGGTGCCGATGGGCAGCCCCGTGGCCGAGTACGTGTTGCCGGTCAGCGTGAGCGACCACACCGGTCGAGCCAGCGCATGACGACCAGCAGGACCAAGCCGAAGAGCAGGAACGGTATGCAGCCCACGAGGAGCCCGAGCTGGAACCCAGGGACCCGCTCGTCCAGAGCTGCGTTGTACGCGCTGTCGTATCGGTTGGGTAGCGCCACGATGACCATCGCGCCGAGCACCACGAAGATCCACAGTCGGATGGTTCCTTTGCCGCGAGATCGTCCCCGACCGGCAAGCTTGTCGACGAGCAGCATCACCAGCGGGAAGCAGTACCAGGCGATCCCGAGCAGGACCCCCGCGCAAAGTATCCCGTCTCCCCGGGCCCCGCGCGTCGAGCCAGCTCACCAACCAGAGCCGATCGGTGAACCGCAGCGCGACAGCGCCGAGGAGGATGGCGCCTACACCGATCCAGGTCGCCGTCGAATCGGACTTGCCGGGCATGCAAGAGATGTTGCCCAGGAGCCGGCCGCCGAATCGACAGAGGTCGCCGTCCGTGTGCGGTTCCCTGCGCGCAGTGTTCGTGGATGGACAGGAGCAGAGCGCGGGGCCACACTTGCGCAACCATCGGTGCCGTCGGGAGCTCGGGGGGCGAGTCGCGCGAGGCACTGGCCTAGCAGGGGGAGGGGCAATGAAGCTCTTCAGGCAGTGGCGCGCGGTTGCGTGCGCCGTCGGTGCGAGCGCCATGTTGTTGGGTTTGGCGGTGGCTCCGGCTCACGCCAAGCCGCTGGAGCACATCCACTTCCACGACGTAGGCAGCGAGTTCCCGGACGAATGCGAAGGCATCACGCTGCGCCACGACTTCGACGTGAAGGGCTCGTTCCTGCTCAACCAGCGAGGCCCGGACGGCCAGATCTACGGGAGGGACAATTTCCGCGGCACTGAGTCCTGGACCAACGTGGACAACGACTTGGCCGTCACCCGCGTCTTCAACGGCTCGGGCCATGACCTCAAGGTGACGGACCACGGGAACGGCACGTTAACCATCCTCGCGCAGTCCAACTTCAACGGAAAGTTCTACTGCCCAGATGGGGCCTTCCTGTTCCAGGACACCGGGAGGGTCCGGTTTGAGCTCGATGATCGACACCAAGGGAACGCCGGACGAAGAAGACGACGAAGAGATTCCTCTTCATCAAGGACGGCGGCCGCTCAGATACCGCGGGCCGCGACTTCTGCGCCGACATGCTCGAGTTCCTCGGCTAAGGAAGCGCTGCAGGGTTTCTTCACAGACCCGGCGGTTCGACCCTCACCACGGACTCGACTCGGTCGAGTGACCTGTCGAAGGAGGCGACCTCGTTGACGCCGGTGGTTTCGGCACATGCGACGAGGTAGGCCTCGGCGAAGTCGAGCCGCTCGGTCTCATAGACCTCAATGGCACGAAGGAGCAGGTTTGGATCTACGCAGAGAACTGATTCGAAGGCAATGAGTGAGCGGATCGACTTGGCCACCTGTTCACGTGGAGCCCTGTAGAACGACTCGAGAACGTACACAGTCTCGGCGACGACGAGGTCGGTCAGCAGCAGCTCTGACTCTCGTGCCAGATATGCCGTGGCTCGAGCAGCCATGTCTGCGGGGTCGCCGGTCAGATGACGCACAAGGATGTTTGTGTCGAGGAAGGCGCTCACCTGTGCCTGGCCACTCGGGCCGTTCTGGCCTTGCGGATCACATCGTCCCAGGCCGCGTTGCGCTTCTTGGCAGGAACCTTGATCGTGCCGGCTAGCGTCAGGAAGGCTGGGGTTTTGGCCATGACGGCCCGGCGACCGTCAACCCGAAAGACGACCTCGTCGCCTTCCTTTATTCCTAGGGCGTCACGAACCACCTTGGGAACGGTGACCTGACCCTTTGACGTTACCTTTGCCGCGACATCCATCTCAGGTCTCCTTACTTGACTACCCGGAGTAAGGCTACCCGCTTTCTAGTCATAGTTGCGGTACACACGGGCCGCCGCCTAGCGCGGCCAGACCGTTGAGGTCGCCGGATCCGAAGCCGGTGACGCCCTCTCTGGTTTCTGGGTACATGAGCTGGCCTGCATCGTCGACGTGGTCGAGCCCGACCAGGTGACCTAGCTCGTGCTGGATGACCGCCCGTGCGAGCAGTGCGCCGCCGCCGCTGTAGAGATGCTCGGAGAGCTGCGGTGCGTCGAGCTCGACGCTGCCGGTGACGTACACGCGAGGTGAGCCTGTGACGCTCAGGTGCACGCTGCCTGCAATGCCTGCGACATTCCCAGCGACGTCGGGGCTCTCCTCCGGCGTCACCCAGCTGAAGAGCACCGGTGCCCATCGGTCGCCGTACCGGTCAGGTTGGTAGGGCGGGCGCTGCGGGGCCGGCGCCTCGGTGGTGGTGCCGTCATACACGAACTGGAGCCCAGTCGCGGTGGAGACGCTGGCAACCGCCGACGCGATCAGCCGGGTGCCGTTGGGCGGTGAGCCGCTTTCGCGGGTCACGTAGTGGATCGGGCGGCAGGGGTCGTACGTGATGGGCGAGCTGCCGTCGTCCTGCATCGCCACGAACTGATAAGCGCGTACCGCCGTGGCCGGCGTGGCGGAACACCGATGGGCCGCTCTGCGGCCTCGAACCCGGGAGTGGGGAACTCTCGCAGTCCTTCGCCCGCGGCCGCGTCGCCCAGAGAAACAGGCAGCCGACCGGTCATCGACGCCCAGGCGCCGACGCCAAGGACAAGCATCAAGGCGACGCCGAGCGTGGCGCGGATCGGATGCCGTGTGGAGTGTCGCTGCGGCACCGCCTGCTCTGGAGCGTGACCCCGCGTCTCGTCCAGCACCCACTGCGGTACGTGGCCGGACGCCGAACGGGGCAGCTCGTCCGGGCGATACAACCGCTCCGGCTCGTCCTTAGGCACATCACACTCCGTCGATCGATCGCGACGAATTTGACGATGCCCTGGACCGACAGGGGACAGGTCCAGGGCATCGGGCTCGTGGTGGATCAGCTGCGGTCGTACTCCACGTAGTTGCTGACGTCGACCTTGGGCGTGCCGGCGGGTGGCGGGTTGCTGATCGCGCAGGCTGTCGAGCTTGACGTTCCCGTGCCTGAAAGATCGAGCCCGCCTTCCGCGAACAGGCCGCCAATGAGGTCGGAAGCCTCCGTTGAGCTTCGTGAAGGCGCCGTTCTCGATGACCACTGAAGCGCGGAGCACCCGGTTGCCGTTGCCCTCCACGTCTGCGTTGCGGGTCACGAGGATCAGCGACTTCCCGGTCGGGCAGCCCGAACCGACCCAGGGGTTGACGAACGTGAGCTTGTCGAGGTCCACCAGTCGCATGGTTCTGGAAGTCGAGAAAGACGACGGCACGGTCCTCGTTCGGGGTCGTCACTGAGGAGGTGCTGGACGACGTCAAGGTAGTGATAGTTGCCCTGCTGCTTGGCGGTCTGCTCCAGCGCGTTGATGGACGTGGCACTGAGCATGTCGGGCACACCCCACTTGGCGCGAAACTCCTCCAGCGTCTGACCTGAGGGCTCGAGAGTCGAGCCGTTCCAGGGGAGCGCTGGATCGCTGAGCTCGGAGTGGCCTGCGAGGTCGGGATCACCGGCGACCGGGCCACCGAACGCGTCGGTGTCGTACCGAAACTCGTTGTCGACAAAGTCGGACCCGTGCGTGAATGGACGGGTCTCCGCAGTTGTCCGGGCCAGAGCCACCGAGCACCTCTGCATGGCGTGTGCTGCGGCGGGTCGCGCGGGGATGGCCGCTAGATCCGTGCCACCGATGGTCTGCTTGTTGCCCTTGCGGTCGATGCAGGCCTCGCTGTAGACCGACATGTTTCCGATGACCTGGGCCGCAGACTGCAGCTTGATGTCGCCCTTGCCGTAGACGGCGTAAGGTCCGGCGCTGCCGGCGGCTGGGGTGTATTGAGTGCGCACGCTGGCGGTGCGCTTGCCCTCGGCCGGACGTGCCCTGTTGCGCAAACGCGGTACGCGCCGGCGTGATCCGCCGCTCGGTGGCGGCGACCTTTTCGATCCACACCGGTACTTGCCCTGGTCGCCGGCATCGACGAGCGCGGCGCTGGCCTTGGTCCAGGTCGGTGCGGTCGTGGTCGAAGTTGGCTCGCCACATGCACGCAGCGCCGTCCGGGCACGGCCGGCTGGGCGTCGATCGCGGACGTCACACCGACCTGCCGCAGGTAGGTAACGCCCTCGGCAAGTCCGGCGTTCGCGAGGTCCTTGACCACACCAGCCGTCCGCGTCTCGCCCGCGGCCCGTGTTGATCGTGTCGCGAGCACGGCGATGGAAGCGCTGAGGACGGCCACGGCCGTGATGACCATCACGGCGACCAGCATCGCCGCGCCCGCCTCCCGGTCTCGGTGTCCGCGGCCAGGCCACGTCGGGATACGCCGGCCGTTGGTCATGACTGACTCCTGTTTCGAAGTGTGACTTGGGTTCTGAAGACTTCGTCCTGGCCGTCGCGCTTGACGGTGAGGTTGATCAGGACCCGGTCCACGTGCGCTGGGTTCGGTACGTCGACGTGCCGGCCCGTTGAGGCTGCCAGTTTGACGACCGGTACTGAAAGTCGAGCGCACTCCACCTGGCCGGCGAGCAGCGCCTGGTCTAGGGTCGCGCCCTAGCGTCCAAGGCCGTCATCGAGATGCTCTTGTGCGCCGGGTCGTAGGCGTACGTGACGACCTCGGGATCTGCGAGGGTGCCGTTGTTAGTGCCACTGCCGTCGAAGTCGACGCAGAGCTTGAGGCTGGTCGGCTGGAAGCGTCGCTGGGTCCAGCGGTCCATGCGAACCTGGCGGACCTCGCGCGCGATGCGCTCGAGGGCGATCCGCGCCTCGGCCGAGATATCGCTGGTGACCCGTGCCTTGTCCAGGCCCTGTGGACAGCGTGATGACGGCCGTGAGCACGATCGCGCTGAGGACGAGGAACAGCGTCATCGCGACGAGCAGCTCGACCAGAGTGAAGCCGCGCTCGCGATCGGTTCCGAGTGCGCGATCCCCGTCGCGCCCAAGTACGCATCGCTGGTCACCGCAGGTCCGTTGCGGAGCACTCGGCGCGCCCGATAGTCACCCGAACGGCGCTGTCCGGGTCATCCGTGGTCGTGCTGGAAGCATGCGCAACTGGAACCGTGGTGAGCGACGAGCGCAGCAGGAACCGCGCGGTCGCTGTACGGCCACCGGTCGTCGGATCGGGAACCTTCCGCGCCCCCGAACGCGGCCCAGCTGGCGATGTAATCCGGATCGTCTTGGCGTTCGGGAACGGTCGTGGCCGCGGATCGGGAGCGCCACCGGCGTCGTTCCGGTGAGTGCATCATCGTCACGGTGCCGGCGTACGTCGGAGGCCGGAGTCATCGCACGGATGACCGAGCCGGACGTCGCCGCCGAGGCGCCGCTGGTCGATGACCTGCAACGGGCAATGATGTCCGACGGCGACGATCTGAATGAGGCCCTCGGGCGCATCCGCAGTTCGGGAAGAGTCGAACGTCTTGCGCCTCGCTCTGCGCGCAAGCGCTCAGTGTACTGTCGGTGATCCGACGCCCGTATTCATCCAGCCCGATCCGGCGGCGCCGTACAGCGCCGCTCGCGCTCGGGCAGAGGCCTGCCGCCAGAGATCGCCGGGCAGGCCATCGGCATCGTCTGCGATCCACACGGAGGACGGGTGGTAGCCGAGTTCGAGGTCCGTGCGATTCTGGTCGAACGAGAACGAGCCGCCCGCTGCGCTGGCTACCGCGCCCCCGGAGCGCCATAGCCAGGATCAGCGACCGTGCTGGTGGCGTTGACGTCAGATGTCTGCGTTACGCCAATCGACAGGTATGGCGGCGAAGATCACGGCATTCGGTGAACCCCGACCGGTGAGCAGTTCCCGGTGAAGTTCGCAAGCTTGAGAGGCACCGTCGACGCGACCAGTGGCGGTCTGCATGCTGGCGCCGACGGCCTCGACCGCGGCCTTCGTGACGACTGTCACATCGCCGCTCGCCGGCGACCGTGCCGATCTCCAGGCGCAGGGGCTCACCGAGGACGCCGGGCACGACACTCGCCAATGTCCCGTCGACCACCACGGCCGCGGCGTTGGTCTCCGCGCTGACGAGGGCGGACCGCCGCGACGGTCGGCGATGTCGGTCGCGTGTCGTGGTCCGCTTGGCAGCGGCGCCGGGTTGACCGTACACCGCCGTGGCATATGCGGAGATCTGTGACCGCGGCCGGGTAGTCCCGAGCCAGTGGCGTTCCAGGCGTAGCCGGGGTGGGGCGCCACGGTAGCGGTGCCTCATCGCCCTCCGGTGGCCAGGTCCGAGGAATTGGGTGGAGGTGATGAGCGGCTGCCTGGCCTGCTGCCAGGCAGGGTCTTGTCGAGAACCGTGCGGTAGAAGGGAATGGCGGGCTCGAAGACTGCATCGCCCCGCGCGGTCCGGCAACGTAGCCGCTCCACGAACTCTTGTTGGTGAGTCCCATGTGGCGGCGTCGGCCGAGCAGCTGGCTGCGCCCGCCGCCGTCAGGTTCGGGAAGTACGTGTCCAGCACATCGACCTTGGCCGCACTGCGTCGTGTTCGCCACGTAGTACGGCAGGCCGCGCATCTGCTCGATCTGCTCGTTACAAGATGTTCTTGGCCTGGCTCAGCTGCTTGGCCTCGAGGGTCGCGCGCATGCCGCGGATGGTCAGGCTGGTGCCCGCGGCGGCGATGATCGCGATGATCAGGAAAGCGACCAGGATCTCGACGAGCGTGAAGCCGTCTCCGTCGCCATCGCGGGCGGGCCCGCGGCGCAGATCACGAAACCGAGGCACGGCCGGTCAACCCTTCGACTTTGATCGTGTAGGACCTTCGATGATCCCGTCACGCGTCACCTTGACCGTGCCCGGCGTGGCGGTCCCCGTCGGCTTGAAGTACACGCAGACGAGGCGAACGTGGGGCGGTGACTGTACACCGCCGCGGCTCGGCACCTCTCCGCCTCGAGCGGTGTGCCGCCGGTGCAGTCGACGTTGGGTTCCTTGAGCAACACCCAAGGCCCGGTGCCGGCGAGTGAGTTGCACGCCGTATGCGACGCCTCGGTGACCGCGCGCTGTTGTGCCTCGCGCATGAGGACGACGATGCCTTCGGCCGTGCCGCGCTGGGCCTGGGAGGCGGCGTAGGCGCGATACCCGCCCACGGCAAGGGCCATCAAGAGCCCGGCGACCACCATGGTCACCATCAGCTCGATGAGCGTGAACCCGCCATCCCCGCGCGACCGGGGAGGACTGAACCGCCCGACGGTCGTCCGCATGTGCCTTGCATCGGCCTGGCGCGTGCGTGTCTTGAGCGAGCGAGTCGGCGTCACTGAGCCATCCGGGCAACAAGCGCTACCCGGGCAGCCTGGAGGGCCTTGGATCGCAGCTGGCAGACGCGGCTCTCGGTGACGCCCAGGATCTCGCCGATCTGAGCGAGCGTGAGGCCGTCGATGTAGGAGTGGACGAGGACGGCGCGGGCGCGGTCTGGGAGATCGGCGAGCGCGGATCTGAGCGCGTCGATGAGTCCCTCTCGCTCCAAGGCATCGCCGGGTTGCTCGGCCAATGGGTCGGCGAGCGTTTCTGCAAGCGACGAATGCTCAGAGCCGGACTCGGTCGACAGCATCTCGTCCAGTGCGGCCATCCGGGTCCTACCCACTTGGGCACGCATGCGGTGCAACTCGGTGAGAGTGACGTCAAGAGCCTCGGACAGTTCATGCGTCGTCGGGGTCCGGTTGAGCCGCTCCTGACAGCCCTCGATGGCTGCCTCGAGGTCACGGGCCTTCTTGCGTACGGAACGCGGAACCCAGTCCAGCGCGCGCAGCTCGTCGATGACGGCACCGCGGATGCGGGTGACTGCGTACGTCTCGAACTTGAGCCCGCGCTCGGGCTCGAACCGTGCCACGGCCTCCATCAGGCCGAAGATCCCGGACTGGATGAGGTCGGAGTAGTCCACGCTGCTGGGCAGATCGGCGCCTACTCGTGAGGCGACGTAGGTGACGAGGCCGGCGTAGTGCAGGATGAGCCGGTCGCGTGCCTCGGCGCTCTGGGTCTCGTGGTACGCGGACCAGAGATCCTCGACAGTCGTGGCCGGCTCTGTTCGCGTCGCACGCTGCGCTGCGTACATGGTCCTTTGCATGTGCCCCCCTGGTGGAACGTGCCGTGACAGTAAGCAGGGACACACCGCAGATCTAAGCGGAATTGCCGATTAGGGGCGTACGGCCCAGCGGAATCATCCGTTCGGCCAGGTCGTCATCAGCCGCAAGTCGGCCTCAAGTTTGAGCCGGGAGCGTTCCGATGACCGGGGGGAAGGTCGCACCGCGGCACCGCCCGATGGGGCGAGGTCAGGGAGCAGGCGACCCACCACCGAGAGACCCTGGAGGGTCACATGCTGTTCCAGAAGACGCTTGAGAAGATGCGGAAGGGTGAGGGCGGCTTCACCCTGATCGAGCTTCTCGTCGTGATGGTGATCATCGGCCTGCTGGCCGCCATCGCCATCCCGCTGTTCCTCTCCCAGAAGGGCAAGGCCCGCGAGACCGCGCTGAAGAACGACCTGCGCAACCTCGCGACCTACGCCGAGACCTTCGCGGTGGACCACAACGGCGACTACACCGGCTTGCGACCTCGCCGACTGCCGCTGCCGACGGCTTCGAGTGCCTCCGACCACTCTGCAGGCGGCGAGACCGCGCGGTCATCGCGGCCGCGCACCGACGCCGACGGCTTCTGCATCGAGGGCACGGCGAACGGCGAACGGCTGGTCGTTCGACAGCGCGCGCACCGCCCAGCTCGCACAACGCCGCTCTGCCTGATCGCAGCAGCACTCAAGCGAGCGGGGCCCCGACCACACGGTCGGGGCCCCGTCCACGTCTGCACTCAGGAATCCGTTGCCACATGCCGACACCAGGAACGTGAGCTTCATGTCCGACACGCTCAGCACCTCAGAGCCGCAACAGCAACGGTCGCGGCCACGGCCTGCCGATCCCGTCCACGCTGGTCAAGGTCGTGCTCGTCATCGCGGTGATCGTCGTGCCCGCGATCGAGGCCGGGCTCCTGGTTCCTCGCCCGGATGCAGCTCGAGGACGCCTCCGCCGAAGCAGCAGTCGTGGCAGCTGACGCCGTCGCTCGGAGCCCGCGCGACGCCCAGACAGCTCAGGACGCTTATGCGGTGGCTCAGCAGGAGCTGAGCGGCAGCCCAACGTCGAGATCGACCCGGCGACGTTCCGTCTATCCGAGGACGGCACGATCCGCTTCACCGCCCAGCGCACTGCACCCTCGCTGCTCCTTGGCCACCTCGACTGGACGAAGGACCTGATGGTGGTCAGCGCCGAGGTCGAGGGCAGCCCGGTCGACTGACCCGCCGCTCCACGCCACCGTAAGCCGACTTTCAGAGGAGGACCCGTGACCGACTTCGCACAGCACAACCAGCGGCGAGGTCGTGCCGAGCGGGCCGCCAAGCGTGAGGCCGTCCGGATTGCCAGGGCTGAGAAGCGACGCGAGGCAGCCGCCGGCCGCCACCGTGCCAAGTACGCGCGAAAGTCTCAACGGCAGGCCGCCAGGGACGCGAAGGCCGCCGAGAAGCGGCGGGTTGCGGCGCAGAAGCAGGCTGTTAGGGACGACATTGCCGCTGCCGCGGAGAAGGTCAAGGCGGCAAAGGCTGCCCAGCGTCAAGCTGCACAGGACGCCAAGGCCGCCCAGCGACGGCAACTCGCCGCGCAGAAGCTGGCCGCCAAGAATGCGAAGGCCGCAGAGAAGCGTCGGCGCGTTGCCGAACGACAGGCGGCCAGGGATGCCAGGGCGGTCGAGAGGCAAGCCGCGCGGGACGCCAAGATCGCCGAGAAGCACCGTGTCGCCGCGGAACGGCAAGCCGCCAAGGACGCGAAAGCCGCCGAGCGTCAGGCGGCGAGCGAGGCAAGGGCCGCGGAGAAGCAGGCCGCTCGGGACGCCAAGGTCGCGGAGCAGCGTCGCGTCGCCGCGGAGAAGCAGGCTGTCAAGGACGCGAAGGCAGCCGAACGCCAGGCAGCAAAGGACGCCAAGGTCGCGGAGCAGCGTCGCGTCGCCGCGGAGAAGCAGGCTGTCAAGGACGCGAAGGCAGCCGAACGCCAGGCAGCAAAGGACGCCAAGGTTGCCGAGCAGCGTCGCGTCGCCGCGGAACGGCAAGCCGCCAAGGACGCCAAGGCTGCCGAACAACAGGCTGCCAAGGATGCAAAGGCGGCGGAGAAGCAGGCCGCCGCGGACGCCAAAGCGGCCGCTGAGCGACGCATGGCCGAGGAGAAGAAGGCAGCGAAGGACGCCGAAGCAGCCGAGCGGCAAGCTGCGAAGGACGCCAAGGAAGCCGAGCGCCGAGCCGCCAAGGAAGCCAAGGCGAGCAGCAACGCTGCCACCGGCAGCAAGCGCAGCGCACCTGCGGCGCCCGTCGTCGAGAGCGCCGCGACCCCGCCCCAGGAAGACGTCGCGTCGGGAGCTGGCCGGCTGTACCGGCCGAGCAGCGCCGCCGTCTCCGCATCTTCGGACGCGCCCATTGCCATCGCGGCCGACACGGCGCCAACGACGCCCACCCCGCCAGAGATCGCGGACGAACCCGTCGCGGACCCCTACCGACTGATGTGGCAGTCGCGGAGGAGCCATCGCTACAGAGCGTCGCCTCAGACCTGCCCACCGAGCACGCTGCGATGAGTCCACTGGATGCTCACGGACGGCAGGCGTTACTGCGCGACCTGCGCTTCCTCGACGACCTGTAGGACGCACCCGCCCGGAGATCCGGACGGGGGCGCCCCGAATCCGCGGTCAGCCAGTGAACTCGCGGAAGTCCTCGCAGAAGTCGCGACCTTCGGTGTCGAACCGGCCCGACAACTTGACCGCTTCGGCCGAGATGAACTCGTCGTCGGAGGGGTCGGTGGGTGTGCCGCCGTGGTCGATCAAGAGCTCGGCCCAGCCGGCGCCAGAGTCGTGGAACAGCAACTCGCCGTCGGGGCCAAACGCTTTCTGGATACCCGTCGACTTGAAGAGGATGGTGAGCGTGCCGTCACCGTTGTCGGTGACGCTCTGGTCCTTGTCGTTGAATGCGAACTCGATGGTGAACGTCTTGTTGGTCGCCAGGTTGGTGTAGCGATCAGTGCCCCGAACGTTGGCGGAGAAGTGGATCAGGCCTTGCGCTCCTCGTGCCTTACCGATGAAGTGACCGCGCGCCTCGTGCTCGATCAGCACGGCCATGTCACCGCAGAAGTCGTCGAGCTCCTCAGACTCCGATTCCTGGAAGTGCCCGTTCACGACCGGCTTCGCTGCGGCCGCCGGCACCACCCCTGCCAGCACGCACGCGCTAGCCATTCCCCCAACCAGCGCAAACTTCAGCGACTGCCTCATGATCCCCCCTAGAGCACAGTGACCGGCTCGTCACGTAGGCGCTCATGGTGACCCCCGCCAGCATCGGCGTCAATAGCGCGACAGGGACCCCTGAGCCCTTGCAGGCTCAGGGGTCCCCGTGCGTAGTCAGAAGATGTCAGGGCGTGATCGTCACGACCGATCCGTTGCCGAACACATCGACCGTGGCGTACAGCTTGCCGTTGGCCCACTCGACGGCAGCCGGCGTGGGCACCTCGACGACGGTCACGCCAACCGAGCCGGAAACCTTCGAGATCTTGCCGCCGAACAGCTCTGCCACATAGACCGTGCCGTCAGGCGCCACCGCGACGTTGGTCGCGGCGAAGAACCCGCCGGCAACGAACTCCGCCGCACCCGTGGCCGGGTCGACGGTGTAGACGGAGCCACGCGCACCGAGAACCGGGTCCTCCGGCCCACCCGGGCAGCAGCGAGACATAGAGCAGCCCGTCCGGGCCAAGCTCGACATCTGTCGGGACTGGCTCGAAGATGTACGTGCTGCCGATGGCGCACTCTGGTATTCCGAGGGCCGTGGCCTCCGCAGTCACCACGAACGGCTGTGGCGGTAGCACCGCCAGCGTGCTGACGGAGCCGTTGTCTGTGACACGGAGCAGGGTGTTTCCTGCTGCGTCACGCGACGACCCGCGAACCGTCGGGCAGCAGCGCGACGGAGTACGGGTGCGTCTCAATGATCCCGTTGTACGGCTCGCCGCCGATGAATTCCGGAACCTGCGCCGCGCACTGGGGAGTCAGGTCCTGGAAGCCATAGCTGTTGCCAGCGTCCGGGTTGTTGGTCTCCTCATATGCGGCGAGGTCGGCCAGGGACCGAACCTTGCCGTTCGGCTGCACCCGCCGGACCTCGGCAAAGAAGCCGCCGTCCTCCGTCCCGCCGCTCGTCGTGAACGTCACCGTCCCCTTGCCGGTCGCGTCAACACCCGCGATCTCGGTCCCAGGCGCGGAGACAAGATCCTTCGCCCCCTTCTTCTTGTCGATCGCGGTCAGCGTTCCGGAGTCCGCCTGACTGACGTACACGGTCCCGTCGCTGCCCACCGCGAGCTGCAGCGGCACGGCCAGACCATCGATGATCGGATCGGACACCGTCGCTGCCGCCGCGGGCCCGCCCATCGGCACCACCAGCGCGATGACGGCCGCGCCGACCACGGCGCTGGTCGTTCGTACTCGCCTCATGCAAACACCCCCCGGGGACGCTGCGTCGCGCCCCCCTTGACGCGGAGCGGCCTGTTGGTCGCTCGTGGCGGGAGATGCTGCCAGCCGACGGGCTGCCTGCGTGGCAAATCGCGGAAATCGGCGGGTCGGGGCGATCAATGACCCGGACGGCTGGTCTACGTCACTTGGGACTTGAGCCGGGAAAAGTACTCGAGTGCAGTACGCGTCTTGGTCTGCTGCTCACCAGTGAGGTCTATGCCCCGATCGGCCAGGAACACCCTCGTCTCGGCCGCGGCCTGGAAGGCCTCGGCCGGCGGGCACTTTGTGGACAGCTCGAGGATGCGTGAACCGTCTGGGTAGAACCAGAGCTCGGCGACGAGCCGACGGCCGTATTCCTTCGGCGCGAACTTGAGCTTCAGGATGTTGATCGGCCCCATGGCGGTCAGGTCGTCGATCCCTGGTCCCTCGGGGACGTGTTCGTCAAAGAACGCCCGCTGCTCCTTGGTGAAGAGCTTGCGTATGGGTCGATCTCCCGCTAGCACCTGCTTCACATCGGTCTGCCCGAGCTGGGCCTTCAGCGATCCCGAGCACACGAAGCCACCCGGCATCGCGTCGACCTCAACACCAAAGTTCGGCGTGCTCCGGAGTCCCGCCGACACCTCGTCTGGGACGACCGGTCGAAGCTTGACGACGGAGTCGTCGCCGGCGTCGCCTTGGACCCGTCGAGCTCGGACGACGACACCCAACTGGTTGAGCGTCAGCTCGGGGGTGTCGAAGAACACGACCTGACGGATCTGTGCATCCAACGGGTCCATGCCCAGCGCCGCGACAGCGGACTGATGATCGGACTCGGGCACGGTCAGCTTGAGCTCCACGCTGTCGGCGCCCTTGAGCAGCTTGAGCAGCTTGGCGAGCTGTTCCTGGGAAAGCGCCGGAGCTTCGTGTTGTGCCGTGGACATGTCATGACCCCCTCGATCGTGGAGCGCGGCTGCACTCCCGTACCCACTCCGTAGCGTCGCCGTTGTTCGCCTGGGCCACAAGCCGGAACCAGACCGCGAGCCGCTTATCGCAGCGTGCAGCGTGTTGTTGAGCGTAAGAGGGCCTGTCGGCAGGCAGGATCGGTGAAGGGCTCCGCCGCTACGAAGGAGTTTCGAGAAGAGGTCCGCGAGTGGTAGAGCGTCCGATGACCGACCAGGAGGCCGGCAGACATACGAGACCCAGCGACAACCTGGGGGCGGGTTGGGTCCCCAAGGTCGGTGTCTGGGCCTGGAGCTTCGTGGGTCTTGTTGCGGCGGTGATCATCGTGGTCGCCGCACTGGCCGCGGTCAGCGAGATTGCGCTTCCACTGACGTTCGCGGCCGTTCTGGCCGTGATCTTCCATCCCGCGGTGGGAGTTCTTCGCCGCCACGGGTTTCGGCCCACCATCGCAGCCGGCATGGTGGTCCTCGGTCTGCTCGGCTTGGTGACAGCTGTCCTGGTCGCAACAGTGAGAGGAGTGGTTGACCAGACGGATGAGATCGGTGCCTCGGTCGACGCGGCGCTGGACAACGCGGAAGTGTCGCTTAACGTCGACGAGGGGTTTCTGGATGAGAGCCGGTCCGCGATCGAGAGCCTGAGCCCGACGATCCGGAGCGGCTTCCTCAGCGAGGTGGTTTCTGGCCTCGGCGCACTCGTCGGCCTGGCCAGCGGCCTCATCCTGGGCGCACTGATCATGTACTACCTGCTCAAGGACGGCACGCGTCTGCGAGCTTCCCTCGTGGCACAGTTCGACGCCACGGTCCGCGACGACGTCGACGCGTTCATCGGCGACGCCTGCCGCACGCTCCGTGACTACGGACGGGGTCGCACCGTCATGTCCGCGATCGTGTCGGTGGTCATCGGCGTGGCCGCCCTGCTGCTTGGTCTACCGCTTGTGTTCACCATCATGGTGGTCAACTTCATCGGCGGCTACATCCCCTATATAGGTGCCTTTCTTGGTGGGGGACTGGCCGTCATTGTCGCCCTCGGCGAAGAAGGATTGGGTACGGCGGCCGTCATGCTCGTCGTGGTTCTGGCCGCGAATCTCTTGCTCGAGAACTTTGTGGAGCCCAAGGTGATGGGCAATACGCTGGACGTTCATCCGGTGATCGTGCTCATCGTCACCGCGTTGGGTGGCCTGATAGGCGGCATCGTCGGTCTCATCCTGGCCGTGCCCTTCTACGTCATCGCTCGCAGCGCCATCGCCCGACTCCGATCGGGAGGCGTCGTCGACATCGTTGCCGGTCGTGCCGAGACGACAGTGCAAGGCTTGCTCCAGTGAACACGCCGGGCGGAAATGCTCAGTCGACGAACACCGCGATGACACCGCCTAGCAGAAGGCCGACGCCGAGGCCCGCGGTGACATCGAGTGGGTTGTGCGCGCCGACATAGACACGGCCAACCATGACGAGCAGGGCGGCAACAGCAGGCACCCACCACCACACACTGTCAAGATTCGGGGCGACCACGGCTCCGACGGCAGCGACGAGGATGACGTGGCCCGACGGGAAGCTCGGACCTGACTTCGGCACGTCGCCGCCGCGTAGCTTGGCCCCGACCTGGCTGGTTCCTGGCCGCTGACGGACGGCCAGATAGTCGGCCATCTCCCGGCGGACGACCCGCTCGACGACCAGCTTCAGCGCCATCGCCAGGATGACGCCGATGCCAACCGTGAGATCACGGTCGACGAAGGCGACGAGCAGGCCGGCGACGGTTCCTACGACCAGATTGCCCAGCTGCATCGGCAGCCAGAGGAACGGATACAGACCGTCTGGGAGCCCGTTGACGGCGTGAAAGACGCGGGATTCGGCGTCACTGATGACTGGCTTACGGGCATGGGCGATAGACCACCACGCGACGATGAGCCCGAACACTGCGACGACTAGCCACCACGGGTTCATCGGCGGGCTGGAGCGGCCGCGGCTAGCCGGCTGCGGAGTTCGTCTAACAGTCCCGCTCGAGACTTCAGGGCCGTACGAGTCGCGCCGCTGAGCGCCCACGGGTGGAGGCGATCCAGAGCCCCTGCGAGCGTGTCCGGGTCAACAGCAGCGGCCGCGCCCGCGACGGCTCGTTCGGCGCCCACGGGGATGCTGGAGGAGGCGATGAGCTCGGCGACATCGTTGGCGAGCAACAGATCAGAGGCGGCCAGCTCGCTGAAGCCGAAGTCGATGAGCCACACTTCGGCGGAGTCGTCGAGGAAGATGTTGGCCAGCCTGAGGTCTCGATGTGCGATGCGGTGCTGGCGGAGTTGGCCCACAAGCTGCCAGCATGCGGCGAGCACGTCGTCAGTGACGTCTTCGGGTTCGAGGCGATCGAGCGACTTGCCTTCGATCGCGTCATAGGCGAGGACGTACCCGTTGGGTTGGGCGCTGGCGAAGGCTCGCAGACGTGGCGTCCGCAACCCCAGGTCGCGGGCGGTGAGCGCGACGAGTGCCTCGTGCTCGACCGTACGACGCAAGGTCTTGAATGGCTTTTCGTCGCCAAGGTTGTGGGGATGGAGCCGGCGATAAAGCCGGAACATGACATCGGCGCTGCGCTCGTCGTCGCCGAGCGCCTTGACGAACAGTTTGCGATCGTCCGTGGCGACGCCGAAGTACGGGGCGGATCCACGAGCGTCGACGCTGGCCTTGTCGAGGCGACGAAGAGCTAACCCGACATCGGCAAGCCCTTCGATGACGGCGTCAGTGGTAGGTCGCCGGGTGGGCGCTCCCATGAAGACCAGCACCGCGGCGCCAACGAGCCACCCGAAGATGAACGCCTCGAGCGAATCGAACGACACCGGTGTGGCCAGAAACCGCGTCACCACGAGGCCTGCTAGCAGTACCCAACCCAGCCGGCGCCACCGACGGCTCAACCACGGCGCAGCCGAGGTGAGCACCGCAGCCACGACCGCGATGCCTATCGCGGTCGGGAACTCTTCGGTGCCGATCACCCCGACGTCGACACCAACGTCGACCGGGGCGGACCCGTCGTTGACCTCGACCAGATTGTCCAGCAGCGGGAAGAGGACGCCAGCCACCAACCCGGCGACAGCGACCGTGCCCAGCATCCGCCATCGCTGGTGGAACAGCGTCCACAGCAGCCCACCGCCCAGCATGACAAGGGCGAGGATCCGAGTCGCGACCACCACGAGATCGATCAACCACTGTGGCAGGGCGTCGAGCCCGCGCAGCAGGTCGGACCCGAAGGCGACGAGCGTGTCGCCGAACAGCCACTCCAGAAGGAGCAGCGCCACCAACGACGTGGCGGCAACGATCAAGCGCAGGACGTCGGCCGGCGATCGCTCGATCATCACGTCATCAGTCTCAACCATCCGCGCCCCTTTGCGGTCCGATGGGATCGTGTTCGACGACCCAGGCCTGAGCGTCGTGGAGCGCCGCCCACGTCGACTCGCCCAGGACTGGGGTCGCTCCGAAGACACGGACCGGGGACGTCACGGTGACCCGCCCGGTCCTGGCCAACAGCTGGGCCATGTCCGGGTCGAGCCCCAAGAGGTAGAGGCGGCCGCCGGCGGCATCGAGTTGCTCCGCGTACGCCCCGAGGATCCGGAAGAACGTTGCCCCCAACGATGTGCGACCCCGCAGCCGGAGCACAACTGCTGGCGCCTCGGCTCCGGCGACCTCGGGCAGCCGTGCCTGCAGGGTGCGGGCGCCGGCGTAGAACAGGCTGCCGTACACATCGAGGACGGTGACGACCGGCGTCGACGCGGAGGGTCGCCGAACTGGCCGCGGAGGCCGTGCACCGGGTTCACGCCCACCAACACGGCCGACGCCATGCCGTCGGGAACGCTGCTGATCGCGCCCGGCAAACCAGCGGCGACATCCTTGCCAAAATGCCGCCGGTCCGGCTTGATCGAGCGTCCCCAGGACCGCAGTCCGGCGACCCAGAATGCCTTGGCCATCAAGCCCCCCGATCGGGACAGCACGCCCATTGTTGCCGGGGCATCACTTCCCTCGCATCACGCGAATCGAGTGACGTCAGGTGACGAGATGTCCCCGATTCTGAAGGAGCACGGTTCGAGCTCGACTGCCGTGGAAGGGATTGCATCGGCATGACATGGGCGCTGGCGACGATCGCTGTTCTGCTGATCGGTTTCGCGGCTGTGTCGCGGCGCCTCGAGGCGTTCAACGTCACAGCCGCAATGTTCTTCACGGCCGCTGGGCTGCTCGCTGGCCCCATCTTCGGGCTGTTGGACCTCTCGCTCGGGAGCGCGGAGGTGAAGCTGATCGCGGAGATCACGCTGACTCTTGTGCTGTTCGCCGATGCCTCGCGCATCTCGGTCCGCACGTTGCGACGTGAGTACGCTGTGCCGCTGCGGCTGCTTGGGATCGGCCTGCCCCTGACGATCGCCGCGGGCGCCGTGGTAGGGGTTGCCGTTCTGCCAGGCGTCAGTCTCGTCGAAGCGCTCGTTCTCGCGATCATGCTCGCCTGCACCGATGCCGCGCTAGGCCAGAGGGTGGTTACCGACCGCCGCGTGCCATCGCGGATCCGACAGGGCCTCAACGTGGAGAGTGGGCTCAACGATGGCCTCTGCGTGCCGCTGTTCCTGATCGCTATTGCCCTTGCGGAGTCCGAGGAGGGCACCGCGACCGCGCACAGCGCCCGCGAGTTGGTGCTGGAGGAGATCGGGTACGGGTTGGTGGGCGGCGTCGCCGCCGGTGCGATCGGCGGGCTTGCGCTCCTGCTGGCGAGCCGTCGCCAGACCATCGAGCCGCACTGGGTGCAGATCCTGATGGTGTCCTCGGCATTGCTTGCGGCCGGTGCCGCCACAGGGCTCGGCGGGAGCATCTTCATCGCCGCGTTCACGGCAGGCTTCGTCTTCGGTGCTATTCGCCCCGCCCAGGATGGCGAAGCCACCTACCTCGTGGACGAGGCAGGCGAGCTGTTCAACGCCGTGACGTTCATCATCTTCGGCGCGGTGATCCTGGGCCCGGTCCTGGACGACCTGACCTGGGAGCTCGTGCTCTATGCGGTGCTGAGCCTCACGATCGTGCGGATGCTGCCCGTGGCGGTCGCCATGATCGGAACCGGCGCTCGACCAGCAACACTTGCGTTCTTGGGCTGGTTTGGGCCGCGTGGGCTCGCCTCGATCGTGTTCGGCGTGATCCTGCTGGATGACGCGGACCTGCCGAACGAGAGGGCGCTTTTGCTTGGCGTCGTCTTCACCGTCGGCTTCTCAGTCTTCGCCCACGGCCTCTCTGCCGGGCCGCTGACCCAGCGTTACGTCGACTGGTATGAGTCACATCCGAAGGATGCGGCGCCTGCGATGGAGAGCGTGCCGGCGGGCGCACACCGCTGGCGAACGCCAAGCCGACCGACGGACACACAATGAGGTCGATATGCGAGTTTCGGAAGCATTAGTCAAGATTCGGTGACTCATAGCGCGACTCCGTACGCCCTGTGACGTCATCTCGGGCGCGACCGGGTGTGCGCGCTTAGGATTCGAGCGTGACCGGGGAAACGGTGGGGGCGTCCGCGGTCGCTCCTGACCTCGGCAAGCTCTTGTTCGACGCGAAGCTGTCGATTCCGCAACCTCGCCAAGGCGCAGTAAGCCGCGCGCCCCTCATCCAGAAAGCGCGATCGAGCACGTGCCGCGTCGTGGGCATCACGGCACCCGCCGGCTATGGAAAGTCGACACTGCTGACGGAATGGGCGCACGCCGAGGATCGTCCCGTGGCCTGGGTGTCTCTCGACCGGTTCGACGACGATCCGGCGACCCTGCTCGCTCTGCTCGCATCCGCGTACGGTCGTATCGATCCGGGTCGCACCGACTTGACTGCCGACATGGCAGGAGCCGGCGTGTCGGTGTTGGGTCGCGCCGCGCCGCGGCTGGCCTCGGCGTTCAGTGCGAGCCCAGTTCCGTTCGTCCTCATGCTGGACGACTTTCACGAGCTGCGGTCTCCTGCGTGCCACGACGTGCTGGGGCTTGTGCTTGGGAAGATTCCGGCAGGGTCGCAAGTCGTCACCGCAAGTCGTTCCGAGCAGCCCCACCTCCCGCGCCTGCGCGCGTTTGGTAACGCGCTGGAGTTCGCGGCCGGTGACCTGGCCCTCGACGCGGCGGGAGCGCAGCAAATCTTCTCCGAGGCACAGGTCAACCTGACCCCCGAGCTCGCGGCCGCTGTGACCGAGCGGACCGAAGGTTGGCCGGTCGGCGTCTATCTCGCTGCTGTGATCGCGCGGGAGAGTGAAGACCAAGTACCGAACGTCCATGGCGATGACCGGTACGTGGCCGACTATTTATACCGCGAGGCCTTGAGCCAGCAGCACGAGGACATCCAACAGTTTCTGCGCCGCACAGCCGTGCTCGATCAGCTGGGTGGCCCGCTCTGCGATGCGGTTCTCGAGGAGTCTGGCGCGCCTGAGCGGCTGCGTCGCCTCGAGGCGTCCAGCCTCTTTCTCATCCCGCTCGACCGTCGGCGTAACTGGTACCGATACCACGCGTTGTTCCGAGAGTTCCTGCTCGGTGAGCTCCGGCGCACCGAGCCTGCCGCCATCGTGCCGCTGCACCTGCGAGCAGCCGACTGGTATCAGTCCCATGGCTCCCCGGCCCTGGCCCTGGAGCACTTGTTGCGCACACCGGAGCGACAACGGTCTGCTGAGCTGACCGCCGAGCTGGTCTTGTCGACCTACAGCGGCGGCGCAATATCGACTGTGCAGCGTTGGCTTGCCGCGCTAGGCGATCGGGACATCCAGGGCTACCCACCCTTGGCCGTGTTGGCCGGGTGGATCTGCGCGCTGAGTGGGGACGCGACCGGGGCCCAGCGCTGGGCGGAGATCGTCGACTCTGCCTCGTTCGACCTGGTGCCTGCGGACGGTACGGCGTCGTTCGACTCGGCCAGGGCAATGCTGCGCGCGCTCATCTGCGCGAAGGGGCCCGAGGTGATGCTGGCCGACGCGGCCTTCGCCGTGGACCAGGAACCCGAGTGGAGCCTGTGGCGGGACACCGCCCTCTGTGAGCTTGCCGAAGCGAACCTGCTCGCCGGAAACGTTGACGAAGCGCAAGGCCAGTTCGCCGAGTCGTCCGCACTCGCGGCAGCGATGAACCACGCAGACACCGTGGTCATCAACGAGTCAGAGCTGGCCATGCTGGCGATGGACCGCGGCGACTGGTCCGAAGGTGCTGACCATATACGGCTCGCTGTGGACACGATCGACGCGAACCGGATGCATGACTACATCCTGAGTCTCTTGGCCTTCGCCGGAGCGGCCCGGCTCGCTGTGCATCGCGGAGACGTCATGGAAGCCCGCTTCCAGCTCGGCCGGGCGATGCGGGCGCGCCCGTCTGCCACGTACACCGTGCCCTGGGTCGCGGTACGGCTGCGTCTGCACCTGGCCAGGGCGTACCTCGCGATCGCGGAACCAAGCACGGCGCGCCACCTGCTGCGCGAGATCGACGACATCCTGATCCGCCGACCTGCCCTGGGAACCCTCAACGACGAGGTCAACGAGCTTCGCAACCACGCATCGGAGGCGGCCGTCGAAGGGTCCAGTGGGTCGCCGCTCAGCCCGGCCGAGCTCCGGCTGCTGCCCTATCTGCAAACGCACCTGAGTATTCGACAGATCGCCGAGCGACTTTTCATCTCCCGTAACACCGTCGCGACTCAGGTCAGCGCGATCTACCGCAAGCTCGGCGTCTCCTCTCGCAATGATGCTGTGCAGCACGCCACTGCAATGGGCCTGCTGGGCGGCTAGCTGACGGCCCTCGTACCGAGCCGGGGGGTCACTTGGCTTCCACCGTCACCTTCTTCAGTTGGCCGGTGAACCTGAACGGAGGCTCGTAGGCGGGGGACACGGGCGTGCCCCAGTCCTCGCCGACGTCGAACGTGTCGTCCGTTGAGAAGTAGACCGGCACCGTTTTGTCGATCCGACCTTCGCCGACCTTCTTGCCATTGACCGTCAGCGTGCCGGTGCCGCCCTTGCCCATGCCGCCCCCGTCGTAGGCGAAGTCGAACTCGATCGTGCATTCGCCCTTGGGCAGCGGCTCCGTTGCGGAGATCGTGTACCGCTCCTGACCGAGCCAGTTGTAGTAGTAGATCGGCTTGCCCTGCACGACCAGGAATGCGTAGCCGCCGGTCTCGCCGCCGAGGGTGACGAGCGTGCCTTCCGCATCGCCGTTCGGGTTGTCGACCTCGACAACGATAGAGAACGACCGGTTCTTGATGTTGACGACCGCATCTTCCGGGAGCCGGACGGTGCCCGGGCCGTAGCTGGCCCTGTTGCCGGTGACGAGCTTTGGCCGCTCGGCGGTCAGCAGTTCACTGACGTCATCGGCCATCGGATAGACGTTGTACTTGCGGGCCTCGCGGTCGAAGAGCGCTTGCAGTTCCTTGAGCTTGTCCGGGTACCTGGCCGCCAGGTCGGTGGCGTGGCCGAAATCTGACCTCATGTCGTAGAGCTCCCAGACGTCCTGGTCGAACGGCACGCCGCCTTTGGCGGCGGTCACCCCGTCCTGGCCGTGGCGGGTGCCCGCCCACCAGCCCTCGTGATAGATGGCGCGGGTGCCGTTCAGCTCGAAGTACTGCGTCGTGTGCCGGTCCTGCGCCGCCGCATCGTCGAAGGTGTAGAGCATGCTCACGCCTTCTATCGGCTTCTGGTCGGAGCCGTTGACCCGGTTCGGCTCCGGCACCGCGGCGCACTCCAGGATTGTGGGGGTCACGTCGATTAGATGATGGAACTGGCGGCGCAGGCCGCCCTGGTCCTTGATGCGTGCGGGCCAGCAGATCACGGCGGCCGTGCTGCAGCCACCGCCCGAGGTCACCATTTTGCCGTAGGTGAACGGCGTGGACGTCGCGTAAGACCAGGCCACGGGATAGCAACCGTGCGACTCCGGCCCGCCGAAGTCGTCAATCCGCTGGGCAACCTCGTCGAGCGACTCCGAGACGCCGTTCCAGTAGCTCAGCTTGTTCATGATGCCGTGCAGGCCGCCCTCGGGCGTGGGGCCGTTGTCGCCGGCGATATAGACGATCAGCGTGTTGTCGAACTCGCCCGTCTGCTCGATGGCCTCGACGATGCGGCCGACCTGGTAATCGCTGTGCTCGACCGCGCCGCAGAAGACCTCCATCCAGCGGGCGCCGACCTTCTTGTCCGTATCGGTGAGTTCATCCCACGGCGGAATGGCTGCAGGCCGCGGCGCGAGCTTGGCGTCGGCCGAGACAATCCCTCGCTCGATCTGCCGCGCCAGAGTGCGGTCACGCAGCTTGTCATAGCCGTCGTCGAACTGGCCCCGATACTTCTCGATCCACTCTTTCGGCACGCCAACCGGCGGCTTGGGTGCGCTTGGGGCGTAGTACGCGATCCACGGCTTGTCGGGATGGATCGACTTCTGCCGATGAATCCAGCCGATCGTCCTGTCGGCCATGTCGGCCTCCAGGTGATAACCCTCTTCCGGCGTCTTCGGCGCCCGGACGGGCGTGGTGTTCTCCCACAGCGGCGGAGTCCATTGGCTGACGCCGGGGCCGAAGAAGCCGTACAAGTATTCGGCGCCCATGCGGGTCGGCCAGCGGTCGAACGGTCCCGCGGTCGTGATCTCGTGGATTGACGTGACGTGGGTCTTGCCAACCCAGGCGGTTCCGTACCCGTTCTGTCGCAGGATTTCGAGCACTGTTGCGGCGCTGCGCGGGATGATGGCGTTGTATCCCGGAAAACCGGTCGAGGTCTCCGGAACGCCGCCCATCCCGACAGAATGACCGTTGCGCCCGGTCAGCACAGCGGCACGCGACGCCGCGCACACCGGCGTGGTGTGGAAGTTCGTGAAGCTCAGCCCCCGCTCCGCCAGCCGGTCGAACACCGGAGTATTGGCCGGCCCGCCGAACCCACTCATGTGGCCGTAGCCGATGTCGTCGCCCATGATGAGCAACACGTTGGGCGCCCCCTCCGGTGCCCTCAGCGGCTCGGGCCAATCGGCCTTCGAATCCTTCAAAGCCTCGCCGATCGCGCCCCGGAACGGCGGGTCTGCTGCTGGCAGCACGGACCGATCGACTGTCGACCCTTCTCCTTGCGTCTGACCGCTCATCGTCGGGTGTCACCTCAACTTTGGCGATTGTGGAACATGTCTGATCGGCTAGCGCTCGAGTGCCTCGTCGAGGTCGTACCCCAGGGCCAGCGCGAGCTTCGGCGCCGCGGAGACCGCATGCGGTAGACCCACCACGGGAATGACACCGACGAGTACGTCGACAATCTCCGCGGCCGTCGCACCCGCATCCACCGCCGCGTCGGCTTGCGCGCCGTAGGAAGGACCCTCGCCGCCAACCGCGATCAGCGCGGCGAGCTGGACGAGTGCCAACGTCCTGGGATCGAGCGCCTGGGACTCCACGAACTCACCGCCCGGCGCGTCCCCGAAGCGTGAGTCGTTGAGGGACAACAACCGTAAACGCTCCGTGTGGTCCACGTCGGATTCCCCTCGTCAGAACTGCTCCCATCATCGGCACCCGGCCAAGCTCTCCGCATCACGCACATCAGGTGAACGAGCCGGAATCACCCGATCAAAGTGATGCCACGTCTCCACCGTGCGGATTAGGTGAGACAAGAGCGCGAGACGACTGATCCGAGCTCGACATGAGGCAACGAAGGAAGGTCCGCCATGGATGATGCAACAGCCGTCGACGAGCTCGGCCCAGTCGACTACATCGTGGTCGAGTTCCCGGGCAGCAAGTTCAACGGGGCGATCGCCCCGGCGCTGGCCGATCTTGTGGCGGAGGGCACGATCCGGGTTCTCGACCTGCTCGTGCTGAAGAAGAACGAAGACGGCTCGGTCGAGCCGTTCGAGCTGTCCGACCTCGGAGACGACGAGCTCGGCGACTTCCGCGCGTTCGAGACGGAGCTGGCCATGCTCCTCAGCGAGGACGACGTCATGAACATCGCCGCCGCCCTCGAGCCGGGCTCCTCGGCAGCGGTCCTCGTCTGGGAGAACACCTGGGCCGCGCCGTTCGCCAGCGCCGTACGCAAGTCCGGTGGCCAGCTGGTCGCCAGCGGGCGCATCCCCATCCAGGCCATCCTCGCCGCCCTCGAGGCCGACGAGGCAGACGAAGCCATCGAGCAGGGAGCGTAATCATGGGGATCGCACGTCGACGTATGCGTCGCGCCGCGGTGATCGGACCCGCGCCGGTCGTACGGACCGCCACCACCGTCGCCACCGCCGCGGTCGTCGCTCACGGCGTCAACCGCCGCATGGACCGTCGTGACGACCGCAGAGACGACCGACGCGACTAGGGGCAGCCAATGTCGCCGAAAGACAGCCGTACGGTCCTGCCGATTCCTGATCGCGCCTACTCCGGACTTGTCACGTACGACGCCAAGGATCCCGCCACGTCCTTCCCGCCGATCGAGCCGCTGCGGCCGCCGGCAGGTGCTCCGAACGTACTCATCGTGCTCATCGACGACGTGGGCTTCGCAGCCTCGAGCGCTTTCGGCGGACCGATCAACACGCCGACGGCGGAGCGGCTGGCCGCCGACGGATTGAAGTACAACCGGTTCCACACCACAGCTTTGTGCTCACCAACGCGGCAGGCGCTGCTGACCGGCCGCAACCACCACTCGGTCGGCATGGGTGGCATCACCGAGATCGCCACCTCGGCTCCGGGCTACAACTCGATCCGGCCCAACACCGCCGCGCCGTTGGCGGAGACGCTGAAGCTCAACGGATACTCGACCGCACAGTTCGGCAAGTGCCACGAGGTGCCGGTCTGGGAGACCAGCCCGATGGGCCCGTTCCGGCAGTGGCCGACCGGCTCCGGCTTCGAGCACTTCTACGGCTTCATCGGCGGGGAGACCAACCAGTACGCGCCCGCGATCTACCAGGACACCGTGCCCGTCGAGCCGGACCGCACCCCGGAGGAGGGCTACCACTTCACCGAGGACATGACCGACCAGGCCATCGACTGGATCCGTCAGCAGAAGGCGCTGACGCCGGACAAGCCGTTCTTCATCTACTACGCGCCTGGTGCCACGCATGCTCCGCACCACGTGCCCGGTGGAATGGTCGGCGCGGTACCAGGGCCAGTTCGACGACGGGTGGGATGCGCTGCGCGAACGCACCTTTGCCCGGCAGAAGGGAGCTCGGGGTGATCCCCGCCGATGCAGAGCTCACCACTCGGCCGGCAGAGATTCCCGCCTGGGACGACATGCCCGACGATCTGAAGCCGGTGCTCGCGCGCCAGATGGAGGTCTATGCCGGGTTCCTGGAGCACACGGACCACCACGTCGGCCGGCTCGTCGACAGCCTCGTGGACCTCGGGATCCTCGGCGACACGCTGATCTACTACATCATCGGTGACAACGGGGCGTCAGCCGAGGGGACGCCGCAGGGCTGCTTCAACGAGCTCATCGTCCTCAACGGCGCGGCCGGCCTGGAGACGACCGAGTTCATGGCCTCTCGGATCGACGATTTCGGTACGCCGGCCGCCTACAACCACTACGCGGTGGGCTGGGCGCACGCGATGGACACCCCGTACCAGTGGACCAAGCAGGTGGCCTCGCACTGGGGCGGCACCCGCAACGGCACCATCGTCCACTGGCCAAATGGTTTCTCGGCGCGGAACGAGATTCGTTCCCAATTCCACCACGTGATCGACTTAGCGCCGACCGTGCTCGAAGCCGCCGGTCTACCCGCACCTCTGAGCGTCAACGGCGTCCAACAGATCCCGTACGAGGGTGTCTCGATGGCGTACTCGTTCGACGACGCCCAGGCCGACGACCGGCACACGACGCAGTACTTCGAGATGTTCTGCAACCGCGGCATCTACCACCAGGGCTGGACCGCCGTCACCCGGCATAGCACGCCGTGGGTTGTGACGGAGATGCCCGCGTTTCGATGACGACGTCTGGGAGCTCTACGGCCCAGACGACTGGACGCAGGCGCACGACTTGGCGCAAGGAGCAGCCGGCGAAGCTGGCCGAACTGCAGCGGTTGTTCCTGATAGAGGCCGGGAAATACAACGTCCTTCCCCTCGACGATCGTCGCTTCGAGCGGTTCAACCCTGACCTCGCCGGTCGCCCTCAACTGGTGAGGGGCAACTCCCAGGTCCTCTTCGGTGGGATGGGTCGGCTCTCGGAGAACTCCGTGGTCGTGATGAAGAACAAGTCGCACGCCATCACCGCGCAGATCGACGTGCCCGAGACAGGCGCGAACGGGGTGATCGTCTCCCAGGGAGGGGCGTTCGGCGGCTTCGTGCTCTACGCCAAGGACGGAAAGCCGGCCTACTGCTACAACCTGTTCGGTCTCAAGCAGTTCAAGGTCTACGGATCCGATCCGATCCCCGCGGGCGAGCACCAGGTGCGAATGGAGTTCGCCTACGACGGTGGTGGCCTCGGCAAGGGCGGCACCGTCAGGCTGTACGTCGACGGCAACAAGGTGGGCGATGGTCGCGTCGACGGAACAGTGCCGATGGTGTTCTCTGCCGACGAGACGACCGACGTCGGGAGCGACACCGCGACACCCGTGAGTGACGACTACGGGCCGAAGGACAGCCACTTCACCGGCCGGGTCCGCTGGGTGCAGATCGACATCGACGAGGCCGCCGAGGACGTCGACCACCTCATCTCCCCAGAGGAACGCGTCCGCATCGCAATGGCAAGGCAATGAGGATCCACCCCATTGGTCAGTGACCACATCTATTTCAAAGGAGTCGTGTCATGCCGCTCTTGGATCTGTTCTGGACCACGCTCTGGTTCTTCCTGTTCTTCGCCTGGATCTGGCTCGTCATCACGATTTTCGCCGACATCTTCCGAAGCAATGACCTGTCCGGCTGGGGCAAGGCGCTGTGGACGCTGTTCGTGGTCTTCGTGCCATGGCTCGGCGTGCTCGTCTACCTGATTGCGCGTGGCAAGTCCATGGGCGAGCGCAGCATGCAACAGGCCGTCGAGCGGGAGCAGGCAACCCGGCAATACATCCAAACTGTCGCCACGCCGAACGGTCACTCCACGGCCGACGAGATCGCCAAGCTCGCCGAGCTGCGCAACTCCGGTCTGCTCACGCAGGACGAGTTCGACGCGCAGAAGGCCAAGCTGCTCACTTCCGTCTAGCGGCGACCCACAGGCCGTAGCGAGCGCGCGGTCGGGCGCATGTCCTAGGGAGGCTCGGAATGTCCGACACAAGACCAGCGCCGACTGTCGAGACGGCAGTCGCGGAGCCGTCCGGCAGGGGGCGATCGATTGCGGCGCTGGTCTGCGTGGTGTTGGCGGCGCTGCTGACGGTGCCGGCGGCGCTGGCGTACTGGGGGCAGCGCACGCTGAACGACACGCAGCGCTACGTGGACACGGTCGGTCCGCTGGTGGAGTCGCCGGAGGTGCAGGCCGCCATCGCGACGACGGTCACCGACGCGATTCAGGCGCAGGTCGATGTCGAGGCGGTCCTGAACGAGGTGTTCGCCGGCGTCATCACCGAGCGCCCCCGGTTGCAGCAGCTGGTCGGGCCGATATCCGGCGCGGTCAACGGGTTGATCGAACGCGAGGTCCAGGCACTGGTGGCCTCGGAAGTCTTCGCCGACTTTTGGGTCCGGGCCAACACCAGGGCGCAGCAGGCCCTGGTGCGCGTGCTGGAGGGGGACGAAGGCGGCGCGGTCTCGGTGCAGGGTGACCAGGTCGTGCTGGACATGGCTGAGGTCATCGCCCAGGTGCAGCAGCGCCTGGTCGAGCGCGGGCTCACCATCGTCGAGAACGCTCCGATCCCCGAGGTGGACCGGCAGATCGTGCTGCTCACCGCGCCGCAGCTGGAGCAGGCCCGCACGATCTACGCGTTCGGCAACCCGGTGGCCCGATGGCTGATCGTGGTCGTGGCGGCGCTCTACCTCGCCGCGTTCCTGCTGTCGCGCCGCAGGCCGCGGATGACGGTGATCATCGGGGTGGCGCTGGTGGCGAATGCGCTGTTGGTGGCGCTGGCACTGTCGGTCGGCCGTCAGCTGTTTGTCAACGAGCTCACCGGCACCGTGTTCGGCCCGGCCAGCGAGGTGTTCTACGACCAGCTGCTGACCTACCTCGAGCGTGGCTGGCAGGTGCTCCTCGGGTTGGGTCTGATCCTGGTGGTCGCGGGTTGGTTCGCCGGGCCCAACGCCTCCGGTACCGCCGTCCGCACCTCGCTGGCGGGCGGACTGGAGACCGCCGGCACGGGTCTTGCCGGCGAGCCGGTCGGCGGTGTCGGCCGGTGGGTCGCGGCCAACGCCCGATGGCTGCGGATCGCTGTGGGTGTGCTCGGTGCTGTCGTGCTGCTGTGGGGCAACCAGATCTCGGTGTCGCGGCTGTTCTGGGCGCTGCTGCTCACGGTTGTGCTGTTGGCCGCCGTACAGGTATTGATCGGGGCTGGACGTGCAACACGCACCCCCAGCCCTGCTCTGGCAGCCGCCAGTGATGCGTAGACGACACGTCGCTCACTGGGTTCACTCGTGAACCTGGTTTGGGGGGCGCTCATCATCGCCGTCGTCACCGCCGCTGCTATTGCGGTGATGCTATTTGTACGACGCGGTGCGCCGGACGGCAGCTACTTCGAAGACGGCGACCGGGCGTCGGGCGTGTTCGGCGTCCTCGCGGCCGGGTTCTCGATCCTGCTCGGTTTCATCATCTTCCTGGCGTTCTCGAGCTTCGACCAGTCGCGGGTGGGCGCCGAGACAGAAGCGGTCACGGTCGTGCAGCAGGTCCGGATCGCGCAGCTATTTCCCGAGGACAGGGCTGGGGAGCTGACCGGCGAGCTGGTCTGCTATGGAAGGTCGGTCATCAGCGAGGAGTGGGACCGCATGCGGTCGGGCACGATCGGCGACCACGTCAACCCGTGGGGCATCGAGATGTTCACGCTCGATACAAACCTTCGAGCCGGAGACCGCGAGCGAGCAGTCTGCATTCGACAAGTGGCTCGACCAAACCTCGACACGCGAGGAGGCGCGCATCGATCGCGTACACGGTGCGGTCGGGGTGATCCCCACGCCACTCTGGATCGCGCTGTTCTTCATCGCGATCATCATCTTCGTCTACATGCTCTTCTTCGCCGACAGCGGCGAGCGCGCAGTCGTCCAGGCTCTGCTGATGGGCGCAGTCGTCTCGGTCATCGTTACGTTGCTACTTCTGCTGAACACACTGGACACCCCGTTCCACGGAGGCGTCGGAGGGCTCGACCCGGTGGCGATGGAGCGGTCACTGCTACTCATCGACGATGCGCTGGGCGCCCTCAACCTGCAGGTGTCGATTCCCTGCGACGCTGCAGGGGTCGCGTCGTGACGTCCGACTCGAGCCGCTCCGATGGTCTGCTTGAACTCGTGGCGACCCTGTTGCTGGCGGTTGCGACGGTCGCGACCGCGTGGAGCGGTTACCAGGCGAGCCGGTGGAACGGTGAGCAGGCCACGGCGTTCAGCCGTGCCGGCGCGGCCCGTGTCGAGTCGACCAAGGCTGATGGCCTCGCCAACTCTCAAACGCAAGTCGATGTGGCGACGTACATCCAGTGGGTCGATGCCTACGCGCAGGGGCAGACGGAGCTCACCGACTTCTACTACGCACGCTTCCGAGACGAGTTCAGACCCGCGATGGACGCGTGGATCGCCAGTATGCCCCTCCGCAACCCCGATGCACCGCTCACACCATTCGTGATGCCCGAGTACCAGCTCGAGGCCCGGGCGGACGCGGAGCGGCTGGAGGCCGATGCGGAGCGCATGTCAGCGACGGCGAGGACGAACATCCAACGCGCTACCAACTACGTCCTGTGTGTGGTGCTCTTCGCCGCCGTGCTCTTCTTCGCCGGGATGAGCATGAGGCTGCCATCGCGACGTGTGCGTGTGGCCCTGCTCGGTTTCGGCGTCGTCATCTTCATCGGCACCGTCGCCTGGCTCGCGACGTTCCCGATCAGCCTCACGATCTGAGGGCAGAGATCAAAACGCCCCGCCCGGATCTCCGGGCGGGGCGTTTGGGCGGGGTGTCCGGGCAGCACTACGACGAGGTGCTTAGAGTTACCGCTTCTTCTCCGGCGGCAAGATCCCCGTCCGGTCCTTGGCTTGCGTTTTCGCCTGCTTCTCGGCGCGTTTCTCCTTGAGAGACTTGCCCGCCTTTTTGGACATGTGCTGGCGGGGCGACTTGTCGGCCATGGCTGCTCCCTTGTCGGGAGCCCGGCTGGCTCCGCTGAACAGACAGTACGCCTCAACGCACTGCTGCGCGCAGGAGTCAAAGCGCCGGCGAGGGCAGTGCCGCCTTGCGTCGGGCGTCGAGCGCTCCACTTCCATTGCCCCCGTTGCGAACGTCCGGGTGACTAGCTCGCCCGCCAGCGGAGCGTGGCGCCCTGCCGGAGTAGGGAAAGTTCTTACCGGCAAAGTTGTCGACGCGCCCTAACTATGCGCCGCCGCGCAGGTCGACGGTGATCGGCTCACGCCCGGCTGTGGCTCGTCGCCTCGACGGCCTGCAGGATGAGTTGGGTTGCGGCCTCGGGCTGTGACACGAAGGAGACGTGAGAGGCCGGCACCTCCACGATCGTCGCGTTCGCGCGCTCGGCCATGAACCGCTGGAGCGCCGGCGGGATCGCCTTGTCCTCGGTACCGAGCAAATACCAGCACGGCAGCGTGTTCCACGCTGGCGGGGCCGACGGCGTGGCGGCGAACGCGGCGGCTGCGTACGGCCGCTGCGCCGCGGCCATCACCGCGGCCGTCTCAGGATCGACATCGGCGGCGAAGGCTTCGCGGAACGCTTCGGGGGCGAGGTAGAGGTCGACCCCCTCGCTCCCATCCGGGCCGGTGAACGGCACGGGCCTGATCGAAGGCCCCACAAGGCTGCCCTCGAACCGCTCAAGGAGCCCCTGCTGGCTCTCGCCCACGTCGCACATCCAGCCGTTGAAGTAGACGAGCGCCTGCACCTGATCGTTGCCGATGGCGGCGGTGGAGATCACATTGCCGCCGTAGGAGTGGCCGACGAGCACGATAGGACCGGTCAGGGTCCGCAGGAACTCGGCGAGGTACGCCGCGTCGCCAGCGAGATCGCGAAGCGGGTTGCCGAACCCGATGACGGAATACCCACGGTCGCGCAGGGCACGGATCTCGGCGTCGAAGCCGGTCGCGTCGGCCCAGGCGCCGTGGACGAGGACGATCGTGGGGGTCGCACCGGCCATTGTCGTCACCGCTTCCTCTTAGGACGGTTTCACCGACCGTCAGAGTATGCCGCTGCTCGCCTGCGCAGGCGAGGTCAGGTCAGCGTGGTGGTCAGGGGCGGTTTCGATCCGCCGACCTTCCGCTTTTCAGGCGGACGCTCTTCCAACTGAGCTACCTGACCTCGTGGAGCGGCACGAGTGTACCGGAGGCTGCGCAGCCCCCGAAAACCCCCAAACCGTCACGTGATCATGAAGGATTGCGGGTGCCAGGACCCGGGGAATCCTTCATGATCACGGGTGGGGTCGCTGCGGTCGGCGCCCGAGAGGCGAGCGAGATAGGCGTTGTACGCGTCCAGCTCCGCCTGGGTCGTACCACCACGGTCCTTGCGGCGCGCCTCCCGCTCGTCGGACCGGTACCACTGCACGAAGATCACACCGAGCACAAACAACGCCGGGATCTCTCCGAACGCCCACGCGATCCCCCCGGCAACGCGCTGGTCATCGAGCGGATTGGGCAGCCACGGCATGTCGGCGGCGAGCTCGCGATACCAGGATCCGGCGATGAGGTTGGCGGTGTTCATGAACGCGATACCGAAGAACGCGTGGAAAGCCATCGCCCCGAACTGCATGACGACACGCGCAGGGTACGGCGGCCGCTTGGGCAGCGGGTCGATCCCGACAAGCACCTCCGCGAACAGGTAGCCGACCACGATGAAGTGCAGGTGCATCGCGATGTGCGCGTAGTGGTTGCGCATCGCGTACTCGAAGAGCGGTGTGAAGTACGTCATGAACGTCGCGCTCACGAACAGCACCCACGCCACAACCGGGTGCGTCAGGAACCGCACCACCGGGCTCTGCACGGCCGCGAGGATGACCTCCCGCGCGCCACGCTCGCCGCGCCGCGCCGGCGCGATCGCCCGCAGCGCCAACGTCACCGGCCCGCCCAGCACGAGCAGCACCGGCGCGATCATCGAGAGCACCATGTGCTGCACCATGTGCACGCTGATCATGACCATGCCGTACGTCATCGCGCCCGACAGCGTCGTGAACGCGATCACCGCGACACCGAGCAGCCACGACACCGTGCGGCCCACCGGCCAGCGGTCGCCACGCTGCCGCAGCCGCCACACACCGCCGAGGTAGAGCAACACGGCGCCCAGGCAGCCGATCGCAAAGAAGGCGTCTGGGTACCACTCGGTGAAGATCCGTCCTGGGCTGATTTCAGGCGGCGGCACGAACCCCAGCAGCTCGCGCGCCCGGGTCAGCTGGCCCGGATCCTCGGGCACCGGCGGCGGCGTCCGCGACAGCGCAACACCGAGCGCGATTGTCGCGGCCATGACGACAACCTCGCCGGCTGCGAGACGCCGGAATGCTCCCGGCCGCCCGGCGCGGAGCGCCACGAGTGTGCGGCTGCGGTGCGTGTAGCCGAGCCAGCCGAGCACCACGACGAGCGTGACCTTGACGAGCAGCAGCAGCCCGTACTCGGTCGTCACCAGATCGGCCGGTGACTGCAGTCGTACGTACGCGTTGAGCACCCCGCTCGACACCACGGCGACGTAACAGCCGAGCGCAACCGCGCTGAACGTCGACGCGACGGTCGGCAGGTCGCGGGGCCGCTGCGCGGCGTACCACGACACGGCGATGAGCCCACCGACCCAGAGCGCAATCCCCACGATGTGCACGATCAGGCTGATCGCCGCCGAGTGGTGGTAGTCGCCGGTCGACGAGTGTCCGGTGAGCGCCGGTGGGATCAGAGCGCCGATGCCCAGCAGCAGCACAGCCCATGCGCCGCCGCGGCCGATGGTGAGCACCGCGGACGCGGCGACCGCGAGCGCGAGAATCACGACCAACGCCAGGGCCCGGCCCTGTTCAAGATCTGTGGTGAAGCTCAGCAGGGAGTCGCCCGCCAGTGCCTCGGACAGCGGTAGCCCGACGAGATCGCTCAGGGTCAACAGGTGTACGGCCAGCGTGGCGAGCGCCCACACGACCGCGCTGACCGCGGCGATCCGGAGCGCGCGCAGCGAGTTGCGTCCGAGCTCGCCCTTGTCGGCCGGCAGCAGCACCGCGAGCAGGAGGAAGCCGACGGTCACAGTCGCGGCGGCATCCTGGGCGAGCCGGCTGATGGGCAGGCCCCAGCGGGTCAGCGCCCCCGGATCCGTCAGCCCCGGCACCGGGCCGCCGCTGCCACCGCCACCAAGAACGAGCGCCACCGCCAGCACGAGCAGGGCCGCTAGCCCCGCCGACAGCGCCCACTGGCGCGTCGGTGGGGGTTGTCGGACTGCCGAGTCCGGGGTCGACGTGGTGGTCATGGGCGCATTCACTCGGAGGGATGGCCGCGGCCCGCGGACGAGGCGGAACGCGATCGCGCCGACGGCGCCGGCCGCCCCCAACGCTATGCCGGTCATCGCCCAGGCAGGCAGGCCGGAGTCGTCGTCTGTCGGCAGCGGAGGTGGCGGTCGGGTCGGCCGATGGCTCTGCGGTTGGCGTCGGGGTGCTGTTCGGCGTCTCGGCAATCGGCGTTGACGTTGGGCTGACTGCCGGAGGTGCGGCCACGGTGAACGCGAACGTCCCGGTTACCGGATGTCCGTCGGCGGCCACAACGCGCCAGGACACTGTGTAGGCGCCGGCGGACAGCGCGCGTTACGGCCTGGGTGACGTTCTCACCGACAACCGATGCGGCCCCTGTCTCGAGGTGCGCCTGCGCAGCGTCGAGCACCGCAACCTGGGCGAACTCGGTTTGGACGGCCTGGTTGAACGTCAGCACACGTCGCCGGTGCGGATCGAGCGTGCCTGTGCCACGGGTCGCCGGTGCGGCATCGAGCGTGGCTCCCGCTGCGGGGCTGGACGACCGCAGCTCGGTGTGCGCACGGCTGTCGCCGGTGCGTGGCAGTGCCGGGATGCACAGCAACAGACCGGCCCCTAGGCCGGCGAGCAGGACGGCACGCAGCCGTCGAATCATCGAACACGAGGACGCCTTCTGACGGTGACTGGTGACAGGTAGTACGGCCTGGGGTCAGGCCGGGATGGTCACCGGAGGGCCGCGTCGGGCGTGGGATCGTACGAGAAGCAGTGCGAACGGGCGTACGGGCTCAGCGTTGACGCGCAGCCGCGGCGGCGCGGCCGGCGCGGGAACGGCTGCCGGCGGGATGCGCCAGCGCGTTCGGGTCAAGCCGGCGGCGCAGCGATCCGAGCACCCACACCGCCTGCTCGCCGCCCGCCAGCAGCACGGACACCACGCCCGCAGCGACCGCGTGAGCCGCAACCATCGGCAGCCCGCCATGCCAAGGGTCGGTGTCGCCGTGCGCAGACAGGCTGAGCAGCACGTGCAGCGCAGGTTGCGAGAGCCCGACCACGGCGGCGATGAACGGCAGATTGCGGCGGCGGTCGGCCAGCGCCACGCACATCGCGGCGAGCAGACCGGCGACGAGCATGTATGGCCCGGACAGACCGAGCTCGCCGCCCGCCAGCGCGTGCCCCGCCGAGGGAATCGTGAGGCAGCCGGCCGCCAGCAGCAGGCCGCGGGCGAGCCGCGCGGTGCCTCGGCCAGGTGTCTCCACGGGCCAAGACTAGGCGCTGCTGCTCAAGCCAGGAAGGCGAGTTCTCGGCGACCTGCGACGGCGGTCAAAGCGACGCTAGGGAAGCAAGGTCGGAGGCCCATACGCATCTGCTGGTCCGCATCCCAGCAAATGCACAGGGGCGCACATTGGCACCCGGTCTAGCCTCCGCAGACCTGGTGGATCACGATCCGGCGGCCGGCACGAGTCGCTGGTAGGCATCGGCCTGGAACGCCGGATGCATGCCGACCGACTCGTACAGCCGCAGCGCCCCGGTCTCGTTCTGAGTGTCGACGCCGAGGCCGGCCGATGTGCAGCCGCGGGCGGTGTAGGTGGCGAATGCGTGCTCGAGCAGGAATCGGGCGATGCCGCGGCCTCGATAGGCGGACAGGACGCCGAGGTTGCGGACCCAGCCGGCGTTCTCCTCCTTGAACGCCCCGGTCGACTGGCAGATCGCGACGGGGCTGCCGTCGACCTCGGCGAAAAACCACTCCGCGAAGTTCGGGTCTTGCTCTGCATCGATGCGGGCGCGGAACGCCTCGAGCGTCATCTCCTCGGCGCCCCAGTGCTCGGCGAACGAGTCGACGAGGATGCGATGCCAGTCGACCCAGTCCTGCTGCGAGTCGGGGTCGAAGGTCCGTACGCGCACTCCCTCGGGCGCCACCGGGAACGGCCGCGGCCCGTCGAAATCGATCCGCATCCGGCTGAAGCGGCGGTTGACCGTGAAGCCCTTGCCCAGCAGCACGGTCGTCCATGCCTCGTCACCGACGATGGCGTACGCCGTGGCGAGGACCTCGCTCAGCCGGCGGTCGACCGCGCGCTCGGCAACCCGCGCCACGATGGCGTCGACGAGGGCCGGCCGGACGCCGGGGTCAATGCCCGGGGTGGCGTAGAGGTCGAAGTCGTCCTCGCCACCGCCGTAGTTGCTCGCGACGAAAGCCCAGGCGCACACGGTCCCAGAGCTGTCACGGACGACCCAGGTGTCGCGCGCCGGGTCGGTGTGCGTGCCGTTGTAGACGTCGACGACGTCGTTACTCGCGAAGTCGGGGTAGCCGATGACGGCGATGTCGTGGGCGTGGGCGACGGCCAGGATTGCCTCGGTGTCGTCCAGAGTCTGGCGGTGGACCGTGTAGCCGGTCGGAAGGCCAGGCAGGGCGAGCGAGAGAGGTGTCACGAGGGACGAGCCTGCCGCATCGACCGGTCCTCCGGCTAACGAGTTCCGCCGGGTCCCCGGCGGCATGAACACAATTCGTCGCGATTCGGGACATGGTCGGGTGCTTACGGTTTCTTGACGACGCTCGCCGTGCGCACCACGGGTACGACGCGTAGCGTCGCGTGGGGACCCCCGGCCGGCATCCCCCGTTGCTGTCCGGGGGTCGCTCACTGCCTGTGAAGCCGGTCGGGTCAGGGTGCGTGCACGACTCCGACTCCACGGTCGGCGATGTCGACGCCGGGTGCCAGGGCGTCGACCCGAGCGTTGGCGATCATTCGCGCGGTGACAGTGGTCGCGTTCTGCGGCAGCGGGGAGTTGGCAACGTCCTCCCACCACAGGGCAGCCACGCCGGCGGCGTGCGGTGTGGCCATGCTGGTGCCGCTGAGGCTGCGGGTGCCGCCGCCGGATCGCGCCGACAAGACGTTGACCCCTGGGCCGCTGACCTGCGGGAAGGTGTTGGAGAACCGGGCGATCGTGAGGCCGGTGGGCGACTCCTGGACGGCACCGACGGAGACGACCCCCTCGGCGGCGGCCGGAAGCGACACGGCGATCTCGTAGTCAGGTTTGATTTCGCGGCGGCTCTCGTTGCCGGCGGCCGCGACGACGATCGTGCCGGCCCCGAATGCCTCGCTCCGCCGCACCATCTGCATGAGCGCGTCGAACATGCGCAGGTTGGCGCGGTAGGCCTCCAGCGCAGCAGAGGCTGCCAGGTCCGCGGGCCAGCCGCCGTCGATGAGGCGTTTGACGAGTCCGGGGAAGTCGAAGCCCAAGGACATCGAGATGACCTGCGCGCCTTGGTCGGTGGCCCACTGGATGCCGCGGAACAGACCCTCCGAGTCGCCGCTGCCGTCGTTTCCGAGGACCTTTCCGATCAGGGCGGTCGTGACACCACGCGCCACACCGATGCGCGTCCCGTCGACATCGCGGCCGAAGATGGTGCCGGCGCAGTGGGTGCCGTGCCCTTGCTTGTCGCCATTTCCGTCGCCGGAGAAGTCCTCCTCGATGAGCGTCACACCTGTGAAAGCCGCGTGTTGGGCGTCGATCCCGGTGTCGAGGACGGCGGCGACGACGCCGGCGCCCGTCCGCGGGGAGGTGTCTGCGCCGACCGCGGTGATGCCCCACGCGGTGGTGGCGGCATCGGCCGGGTCGACCTCGAATGGTTCGACGAGCCTGGTCGGCATGATCGGCGCGATGGCCTGGACCTCCGGGTCGCGAGAAATCGACCTGACCTCGTCCTTGCTCATCTCGTGCACGTCGAGCCTCGGCTCGCTCGGCACCACGGCCGCGGACTCTGCGCTGGCCGCACCCGCGTCGAATGGCTCCCGGGTCACCGGCCGGCTCAGATCGCGCAGCACCGCGTACGTACCCATGAACTCCCCCTCGTTGACGAGCCGGCTCGATGCCCGAGCTCGGCTGTCTGACAAGAGCCCGGATCAGCGGGCGGTGATACCGCCCCTGCGGGACTGAGCCGAGGCAATTGACAAACGGGTGAGCGCAAATGGGGCGAGCTGCTGCTTCCTAGCCCGGCAATTGGGGCAGCCGGCTGACCGGCGGAGTCTGGTTGTCGGCGGCGCTCCGCTTCTGACCCAACCGGGCTGCGCCAATGAAAGCCCGAACGCCGAGACCCAGGATCAACAGGTCAAGAATCATCTGAACTGTGACGATGAGGCGAGCGCCTTCGGTGGTCGCGGTGATGTCGCCGTAGCCGACCGTGGCGAAGGTGGTGACGGTGAAGTACAACGAGTCCGTCCGCGACAGATTCGCCTGGCTGAAGTTGCCCGAGCCCGCGCCGGACATCAGAAAGTACGTGGACGCGAAGAACAACAAGAAGAGCGGAACTGAGACAGCCAGCGCCTCGATGGCCCGAAGGCCTGGATACCGCGACTTCAGGATCGTACGGATCTGCCACGCGGTCACAGCGGCGATCACTGCCAAGCCGACCGCCAGACGCGCCCATTGGGACAGGCGCTCGACTCCGTCCAACGGCAGCAGGTAATAGATGACGACCAGCAAGGTTGCGGTAAGCGCAGCGCGCAGCAGCACGCCAATGATCAGCCTGCGACGCTTCCGGGGGTCTAAGCCACGCACCAACGGCTCCGCCATTGCGGTCCCTTTCCTGGCTGGGATCAATGCTCACGCCGGACCAAAGGTCTCCAATAGCCCGGAGATCTCCAAACCGTAGGACCGAGTCACCGAGCCGCGCCGATCCACAAGGCGAAGCTCGCAGGCGGCCGAGGCAGCGTCTTGAAGCTGCCATGTACCGGACGATGATTCCTGCTAGCCGGTAACCGATATGGGTGCTCGCGTCGACGACACGCGACCGGGCCGAGGCCACCCTTAGCGTGTGTGAAGGCGCTCTGGGACACGCCGACGCGTTCCGCCGATGCGGTCGCGAGTGTCGAGGCGCAGACAGTGGGGGGGCCAGCGATCAAGCTGGCCGGGCGGCTCGTTGTCGGCCGTTACCGGCTCGGCTCGCTGCTGGGCCGCGGCGGCATGGGCCGGGTCTGGCTCGCTGAGGACGAGGTGCTGCATCGGCCGGTCGCGCTCAAGCAGGTCGACATGAAGGTCCCGCTGTCCGAGGCGACGCGCCGGGAGGCGTTTGAGGGTGCGCTCCGGGAGGCGCGAGCCGCGGCACGGGTCGACCACGGCGGAGTTGTCCGGATCCACGACGTCGTGAGGCAGGACGGCTGCCCCTGGATAGTGATGGAGAAGCTGTCCGGGCGAACACTGCGGGAGGCGATGGACGTCGACGGGCCACTGCCGATTGACGAGGTGACGAGGGTTGGCCTCGGACTGCTCGACGTGCTGCAGGCGATCCACCAGGCAGGAGTCGTGCACCGCGATGTCAAGCCGGGCAACGTGCACCTCTGCGACGGCGGGCGGGTGGTCCTCACCGACTTCGGCATCGCCTGGACGACGGACGACGATGCCAGCGTCTCGACCAGCTTGATCGCCGGCAGCCCGGCCTACATCGCGCCGGAGCAGGCCCGCGGCGGCGAGCCCGAGCCGGCCTCGGACCTGTTCTCGCTCGGCGCGACACTGTTCGCCGCGGTCGAGGGCAGGCCGGCCTTCGACAAGGGCGACCTGTACGACACGCTTGCCGCCGTTGTCCAAGATGATCCGGCACCGTTCCAGTGCGCCGGTCCGCTCCGCCCGGTCATCGAAGGCCTCCTCGCCAAGGAGCCCGGGCGGCGGCTGAGCGCTGCAGCAGCCCGTGTCGCCCTCCAAGCCATTGGAGCTAGCAGCGACGGCCTACCCCAAGTCCAGGGTCCCGTGCCGGCGGGTTACCGAACGGACCCGTGACAGCGCCCGGCGCAAGCGGGGAGACTGGCACGCGGGCGTACGAACGCCTGCGCGCAGCCCACCCGCCAGCCTCCGCGAAAGGACGTGCCGTGACGACCAAGAGTGACTTCTCCGCGGACGAGTGGAGCCGGATCGTGCGGGCGCCGTTCGTGGCCGGTCTGGCCATCTCGCTGGCTGACCCTGGCGGTCCGATCGAGGCGGCGAAGGAGTCGATGGCGACGCTCAAGTCCGCCACGAACCCTCCCAGTCGGGCGCAGCTGGTGGCCGAGGTGGCCCTTGATCTCCAGGCTGAGATTCAGCAGAAGAGGAACCCGCTCAAGGGGTATCGCCCCTCGTTGGAGGGGGAGGCACCGAGTGGTGAGCAGGTGCTGGTCGAGCTGAGCGCCGTCCATGCGATCGTCGCTGCCCGGGCGACCCCCGAAGAGACGGCGGCGTTCGGCGAGTGGCTGGTCGCGACGGCGCAAGCCGCCGCCGACGCCGCCAAGGAGGGCGGCTTCCTGGGGTTCGGCGCGGAGCAGGTCAGCAAGGGCGAGAAGGAGATGCTGGACCAGGTGCGCGCGGCTGTGTCGAGAGAGGGGGGGGTGGGGGGAGTGGCTGGTCGCGACGGCCAAGCCGCCGCCGACGCCGCCAAGGAGGGCGGCTTCCTGGGGTTCGGCGCGGAGCAGGTCAGCAAGGGCGAGAAGGAGATGCTGGACCAGGTGCGCGCGGCTGTGTCGCAGGCCTGACCAGGCCCGGCGCCCAGCCGATCCATTCCGATGTCTTGCGACATCACATGGCGGTCCTGACGGGACTTGAAGCCGCGACCTCCGCCTTGACGGGGCGATACAGCCGCCGCGCTGACCTGCGGCGATACCGCGGATACCCGCGGCTGACCTGCAGTTCGGAGCGTTGGCAATCGTTGACGAACGATGGGCGTCTGCGGACATCCTGCGGACTCTTTGCGGCCTGAGCAACAACGAACTGGCAGCCCGTCGCCGCTGCTGAGAACAGACGACGTGCTCAGCCCCCTTGCCAGGGGCCCGTTCGAGGAGCCTGCTGGGAGTGCACGCGGTTCGTCCCGGACACCGCGTGAACCGTAGCCGGACAAACCTGCTGGGAGGCACGCCCAATGGAGACGTCGTGAACACGCTGTTTGCGTTCCTGGACCGGCCTCGTGGGCGCGTCCGCATCGCCAACGAGCACGGCTGGGACGTCGACGCGTTGACGCCCGCGTTCGCCCGTGAGCTCGCAGCCGATCTGTTGCACTGCGCGCACGTCGCAGAAGGCGAAGACGCGGTGGCCGGAAGATTGCTCGCGCTGATCACCTGGGACCTTGAGCGATCGAGCGTCCAGTTCCTCGATCCCGATGCGGTGCAGAACCGCTGACGAACCCTCGAACCGCCACCCCGGTCCGCTTTCCTGTTGCGCGCCCGGGGGTGGTTCCACTCAGGTCGCGGCGGCGGTGCGCGGTAGGGCGTGATGGGTTGCAGTACCCCGGCGCGCCACGGCGGGCACCTGGCACCGTCGACACTGGCCCGCGTGTTTACCCCGCGCGGGAGACAACCGGGCGGCCGGATCTGCGTTTCCACGACCTACGGCACACCGGGGCCGTGCTCGCAGCGGCCACAGGAGCCACGCTCGCCGGCTGATGGCCCGCCTGGGTCACTCGACCCGGGTGCGGCGCTGCGCTACCAGCACGCCGCGAAAGACCGGGACCGCGCCATTGCTGACGCCCTGTCGGACATGGCGGAGCGCGCCGTAACCCAGATCAAAGCCGACAAGCCGAAAGCCATGAGCCGGAGGAAGGCCGCAGCGCGATAGTCCAAATGGCGGCCCCCGCCGCTGCGCGAACAGCAGGCGGGGCCTGGCAGATCGCCTTGAGAGGGGGGACCCACATCGTCCTCGACTCGCCACCGGCACGACGTAGCGCGTCACCGAGTGAGCCTCTGTCGCTTAGGGATAGGGATTAGTGAGATTCCGTTGTCGAGCCGCTACTGGGCGCGCTGGCCTTCTTCATGGCACTGGATGCACGATCGGAGAGGTTGAGGAGAGGCAGGTGCTAGGGCACTAGGTCCGGGTTGCTGGGCGCAGGCATGAGGCTGGCGGGCTGCAAGGGGCGCCCGCACATCACACCGCGAGGATCTCGACACGCGTCAGGCGGCGTCAGATATCGGCGTCTCACGATCTCCAACACCAGGACGGCTTGGTCGATCGACCCGAAGCCGTGGAGGTCGAACAAGACGGCCACTGGTGCAGCGGGAAAAATGCTCGCCTGTTCCAGGGTGCAGCCGACCGCAGCCTCGGCGGCTTGGATGCTTCGTCTACTACACAATCTGGCCGGGCCAAGGGCACGTGACCTGGGACCGCTGATCGGGTGCGACGATAAGTAAGAGGTGAATAAATAGATACTTGCTATTGCGTTGACAAAGGAAGTCATTGCTACAATTATCTTTATAATCTGAGGGGCTTGCTATAATATAAAAAAAAAAAAAAAAAAAAAAAAAAAAAAAAAAAAAAAAAAAAAAATACTCAGCGGCGCTGCGCGGTGACCGCCGCCAGGACCGTGAGCGCGGTCGCTGCGAGCGGCTCACCGAGCAGGAGCATCACGAGCGCGCAGCCGACCAGGGTCGGGGTGAGCACGCAGAAGGCAACGGCCATGCACGCAATGATGCGCCCGCGGGCCCGAGCTGCTAGTCGTCGAGCGCCGGCATGTCGGACTGCCAGCCGATCGTCATCTCGATCCCCTTGCCGTTGCGGCGCACGATCCATCCGTCGGCCTCGGGGCCGACGTCGTGGAGACGCTCGAAGCGGATCGCCGCGGCCCGACAGAAAAGCGCCAGTTCCCGGTCGGGCAGGTCGGTTCGCACAGCCGCGAACGGCACGAAGCCTTCCGGGTGCTCAACGACGGCGATCAGCCCCATCACGTCGATCGGCTCGCCGTCCAGGTCGGGGCGGGCCTCCACGAAGCACTCCATGCGGAGGGCGCCCCAGTTCCACCGGATCGACGCCACGTAGACCGGGTCGGTCACGGCTGCCAACGCTATCGCCTGCCTTATCCCAGCGCCGACGCGGGAACCCGAGACGAGCTGAGCCGAATTGGGGGCCGCCGCCTCCGGTGGACAGGTCCGGCCCGATGACGGATTACCCGAGGCGACGGGCTACGGGAACTGGCAGTAGCCTTCGAGACGGGTCGGGGAACCTGGAACGAGAGGAAACTCGGCCGCGTGCACAGCCGCAACGTCTCCGTGGACGCTGCCCGCCCTGTTGAGGTGCTGCACGAGGGCGAGTGGATCGCCGGGCTTCCTGTACTGGTGGCGCCACGACGGTGATGGCTGGCGGGCGTTAGTCAGGTAATCGGTCAAGCCGGGGTTCGGGTACACCACGTGGCTGCCAGGTGACCGGCTGCGGCGGCTCGACTAGGCGACCGCAGAAAGCGACCAGCTTGAACGCGACCACGCCGCGTGGGATCAGGCGAGGGCCTTGGGCGGCGAGTACCGGGCGCGGCGCACCGCAACACTCTCGGGGTCGAGCGCGTTCGCTACGCTCGAAGGATCACGCCTGTCAAGGAGCTCGATGAAAGCCCGGAGCTGGCGGACGCGCTTGGGGTGCGGGTGAAGTGACGCATCCGCTCGTCGGCGGGCACCGCAGACCAATCCATCGACGCGTCCCTCCGTCGGCGCTCACTATTTCGTCTTCATGCTGGGTGGGAGGCGGTCGATGCGGTCGCGCCGTCACCGTTGACACACAGATGGCTACGCGCTGCCTAAAGCATCACCAGCACGCTTCCGACGTGAAAGGTGGCGTGGTCACCCCTCCGCAACGTTATGCGAGTCCGACTATGCGGGCCGTGTGAACCGCTTCGGGCCAAGCCAACCCCACGGGCACGCTGCGCGTGGTAACACCCTCACTGGTGAGGACAGCAAGATTTGCTGCGCCTCGGGAGTTGGGGGGTTGCGATGCCGAACACGTCCAATGGTGGCTCCGCTGGTGGGTAGCTGCCCTGGCAGCACCATCGTGGGCGTCGCGATCGGAGCCGCCGTGCAGGCGGACACGACAGGGCTCGATCAGACAAGGGGGCAGCTGGCGGCAGCCCAAATCGACGCTGAGCACCTTCAGGCGGAGGTCGATCAGTTGGAAGCGAACGCTGACGCCGTGGCGGAGAAGGCCGCGCAGCTCGTGCGCGGCCAGGCGGCGATGGCTGCGCGTGAGGCCGCCGTCAAGGCTCGCGAGCTGGCTGTCATGAAGGTCGAGCAACAGCTCGTTGCCAACCAGATCACCGAGGGCATGTGGGTGATGGGTGTCGACGTGGCGCCTGGCAGGTACCGCGCCGTGAATGTCTCGGCAGACTGCTACTGGGCGATCCTCAAGTCCGGCACCAACGGCCGCGAGATCATCGAGAACGACATCCCGGGCGGCGGCAACCCGCAGGTGCGCATCGCCGAGGGTCAGGACTTCTCCACGATTCGTTGCGGCACCTGGACCAAAGTGCGCTGATTGGCGCAAACACGCGCGTCTGGCGGATCCGATCCGCTACCCACAGGCTGGCTCGCTATGCGTCGGGTCGTCCGCAGACCCCACGACGCTGACATTCACGCAAACCGATCAGGGAGATCCACCGATGACCGAGCAACCGCTCAGCGGCGGTTCAAGCCCGGCGATGTCGTCAATGGTCATGTCCTCACGCAGGCCGGCGCCTGGCAGCCGATCGGCGCTCCACCTACCGGGGTCGACCAGCGACGAAGACCAGCGTGGGGGGACGTGATGCGGAAGGTCATCCCGTGGGACATCGGTGACCTCACCTAACGACGCTGCCGAGCGGGCTCGTGTCGCGGTCACTCGCCTGGAAGCACGCCGTGGACGCGCTCTGGCCCTGGTGGTCCGCGGGCCGGCGGCTCGGGGTGTTCACGTTCCGCAACGCGATGAAGATCGCGCCACCGGAGATCGTCGACGAGGTGATCGAGCGGCTTTTCCAGGCACCTCCGCCTACAGGTGCACCTACGCCACCGACTGGGCGACCATCAAGAAGAGACCTGGTCGCTCACTGTCACGCAGCCCGAGTACGACGCGCCGGGACAGATGCTCAGCAATTGCTGAGAACCAGCTGTCACTCCCCGGCCATCTATCCCCGTCGTGCCCGTCGACTCGCGACACGCCGGGCGAGGTTCACGCCCGGCTACCCATCAGACAGCCACGAGCTCGTGGCGCAGCTCGTACTGGTACCAGACCATGCCCTCACGGGTGATCGGCCGGTCATTCCGGTCACGCTTGTCCGGGTCCTACCAGTAGAGCTGCACCGTGGTGCAGATCATGCACTCCGTTCGCCATCCGCCGTCGATGTACGGCGCGCACCTTCACCACCTGCTCGATCCGCTCGCCATCGCACGAAGGGATGTGATGATGCGCGCGCCACGACGGCTCGACGGCCGGGCTATTCGGATCCAGTGTTCCGTCGCCGGGATACGCGTAGTCGGTGTGACACGAGCAGACCTGCTGCCACCGGCCGTTGCCCTCATGCCACCACTCCGGCTCCGCGGCCGAGTGCTTGCAGTCGGCATCGTGCACGAACGGCGTGTCCGCTGGCCGCTTGCCCTTACCGAACATGCTGGTCCTCCATACTCATCGCCGCGCCCGGCGGCTGTAGGTCACTCATCGGGCACATGCTTTCAAGCGCTCGAGCTCAGCGGCCTGCGCCTGCTTCGCGTATTAGACGTATTAGCGCAGGAACTCGTCATTGCTCATCCTGTGCCGCATCTCCTCGACCGTCATCGACTGTTTCTCCGCCAGGAAGAATTCGAACTCCGCCTCCGGCGTCGTCACGAAAGGTGCGCCGGCCTGCGTGCGATCAGGTCGCAGCAACTTCCGGACGAGGAAGGCGTGACCGGTGGCCAGCATTAGGAAGCGCCCAGACGGTGTTTACCGCGCTCGTTACCGTGACGCCGCGGGAAGGGAGCACGCTCGGCACTTCGCCCGCAAGGTCGACGCGCAGCGGTGGCTCGACGGGGTGAGCGCCTCAGTCGTCACGCACACGTACGTGGACCCGAAGGCCGGCAAGGTGACGGTGGGTCACTGGTCGGCCGCGTGGCTCGCCACGAAGGCCAACCTGCGGCCGTCGACGCGGGACAGGTACACGGGCATCCTGTCGACGCACGTCTAGCCTGCGTGAGAGTGTCACGGGTGGATCTCATGCGTAGGCGTATCCACGTCGCGGAGTCGGTGACGGAGGTCAACGGCGGCCGGCTCGACTGGGGTTTGCCGAAGTCGCACGAGCGGCCGATGGGTGCCGGTCCCGCGGTTCCTCGTCGACGATCTCGGCGCAGCATCTGGCCGATAAGGCTCCCGACGAGCTCGCGTTCAGCGTCACCGCAGGGTGCGGTGCTGCGCGTGCGGTGGCGCGCGCCGCTCGTGGTTTGACCGCGCGGTCATCGACGTCCGGCAGTCCGGCAGGTCTGCACCCTCACGAGCTCCGCCATACGGCTGCGTCGTTGGCTGTGTCGGCCGGGGCGAACGTCAAGGCTGTGCAGCGGATGCTCGGCCACAAGAAGGCGAGCATGACGCTCGACGTGTACGCGGATCTGTTCGATGACGACCTCGAGGCTGTGGCCGATCGGCTCGACGAGATCGCGCGTGGCTTGCGGACTTTCTGCGGACTGGGGCGGTGATCACGATGCCACGCGCCATGATCGATAAGTCGCTGACCTGCGGTGTTGCTGGCGGTCCTGACGGGACTTGAACCCGCGACCTCCGCCTTGACAGGGCGGCGAGCACTCCAACTGCTCCACAGGACCTCGTACAGCGCTTCACCCTATCGAAGGGTGAAGCAGTGCCCCCAACGGGATTCGAACCCGTGCTGCCGCCTTGAAAGGGCGGTGTCCTGGGCCGCTAGACGATGAGGGCGCGCCATGCTCGGCTCTGCCCACGGCTCTAGGCCGTCGGGGACGCAGGAAGCATACGGCCTGCCCGGCCCGTCCTCCAAAATGACCCCTCGGGACGCGCTCTCAGGGCGACGGCGACGGCTGCTCCGAGTCCTCCTCCTCGCCGTTCTGCCGCTCGGCGACGTGCCTGTCGATCTCGGCTGACGTGAGGCCGAGCCCGCCCAGGGTGATGTCGTCCCAGGCCGCCAGGTCCTTGGTGTCTTGATCGAAGTAGAGGACCGTCAGCGTGACGGGTGTGGGCTCTTCGCCCTCGAGGGCGCGCAGCCCCGCGCCACCGGTCGACCCCTGGACCATGAGCCGGGTGCCCTCGGGCAACAGCTCCTCCCGCCGCTCGTGGGTGTGCCCGGCGAGTACGAGCGGTGCCGTGCCGTCGAGCAGCTCCGCGTCGGTCGGGTCGTGGATCGCGAGCACGTCGACCGGGGGATCGGCCGCCCGAGCGGCATCGGCGAGCCGCTCGGTGCTTTGCCGCAGGACTGCGCTCTCACCCTCGGGATCGCGGGTGTGCTGGTCCGGGGTGAACCGTGGGTCGGGCACACCGAGGAACCGGATCCCCGCGACCTCGGCTACCTCCCCGTCCAGCACGACCGCGTTGGGCTGCGGCGGCGACGGCTGCCTCAGTAGCTGTCGAGTCATGGTTGCCGCGGACGTACACGTACGGCACCTCGAGCCCGCTGATCTCGTCGACGTACACGTTCTCCGGCGGCGTCCCGTGGTCGGCGATGTCCCCGGTGTCGACGACCACGTCGATCGCGAACTGCTGCACCACCGACGCGATCACCGGCCACGCGCTCGGGTTGAGGTGCAGGTCCGACACGTGCAGCACGCGGATCGTGTCGTCGCTTGCCTCAAAGCTCGGCAGGGCGAGGGTCGTCGAATAGAGCTGCGCGACGTTCTCGACGAGCCGCCCGAGCTGCTCGCCGTACGCGGTGACGTTCTCGGCGATCTGCCGCGCGTCGCCCACCAGTTGCGGAGCGTTGGCGAGGATGCCCGAATACCGAGGTTCGGAGATCGAGCCCGGGTCGTACGTCGCCCAAGCCGTGGCGTACGAGGCCAGCAGCACACCCGCGGTCACACCGGCCGACATCGCCGCCTTGCGGGTCGAGCGGTAGGCGATGGCCGCCGCGATCGCCGCCCCGACGGCGGCGCTCAGCAGACCTCGGATTGTCGCCTCGACGACGCCCGCGCGGAGGTCTTCCGCGAGGCCGTCGCCCAGCGACTCCAAGCTGGTGCGGTCGTTGAGGAGCGCGCGGGCTTCCGTGACGTCGACCGCCTGGACCGTGACCGACAGGCCGAGCGGGCCTCGATGACTGTCGATGTCGAGCTCGCCCAGCGGTGGGATGTCGACGACGGTATGGCCGAGGACGCGGGGGTTGACGGTGATGACCGTTTGCACCGGGCCTAGGTCTGCGGTGGCGCGGCCGCCGACAAGCAAACCAAGCCATGCGCCCGCGGCGGTGACCAGCAGAAACAACCCCACGCGGGCGGCGCGCCGACCCCATGCGAGCAGGCGGGCTCGCGTGATCTTGGGGTCGGCGGTCGCGGTCATGATCTCTTCCTACCTTGCCGGGTCGCCACTTCGCGTCCGAAGCGGGCGACAATGCTCAGGTGCTGGACGTGACGCAGGAGACATTCGAGGAGCTTGTCGGGCAGGCGCTCGACGAGATTCCGGCCGAGCTGGCCCGACTCATGGACAACGTCGTGATCCTCGTCGAGGACGAGCCGCCACCGGGGGATCCGGAGCTGCTGGGCGTGTACGACGGCACGCCGCTCACCGCGCGCGACAACTCTTACGCGGGTGTGCTGCCTGACCGAATCACGCTGTTCCGGCTACCCATCCTGCGCATCTGCGACACGTACGCCGATGTCGTCGACGAAGTGCGTATCACTGTCGTGCACGAGATCGCGCACCACTTCGGCATCGATGACGACCGGCTGCACGAGCTGGGCTGGGGCTAGGCTCACTCGCCCTCGAGGATGAATGGGATTGCGGGTCGGCCACCAACGCACGGGCCGCGGTCGCACCGGGTTGTCGGCCAGCACCGCGGCGAACCTTCCCGCGAGCTCGGCACGCCGACCCGCGGCCAACTTCCAGCCGTACTGGTCACCTAGAGACCGAGGCGCTCCAGCTGCCACTGCCGCTCCTTCTCGTCGGCGACAACGGCGCCAGGATCATCCGCGTCGCGGTACTTGAGGGCACCGTCGCCTTCGGCAACTACCCAGTGGTCCGGCCAGAGATGATCGACGCGGAACTGCGGATAGCCGTTGCCGACCCAGACGTTGGACAGCGGAACTGGTAGGTGGTGTTCGATGCACGCGAGTCGTCCGAGTGTCTCCAGGGGAGTCTCGGCGCCGGCCATCCGCATGCTCCACCACCCACTCGGCCTGGGTCCGATCGGGCCAGTCGCACATCGCGTCGAGTGCGCGTCGCAGGCCGAACTTGTTGGTGCTGCCGCGTTTGAGCACCGCGTCGGCGACGACGAGAGCATCGGGGCGCGGTGCTGCTCGGGCCAGGTCGAGAGTCATCCAGGCGGTGCGGACGATGGGACAACCCGCTGTGGCGGGTCAGGTGCCGTTCGGGGATGACCTGGGGCAGGACCGTGCCGAACCGGGTGCGTCTTGACGCCGTGCCCTCTGCTGGTGGTTGGACGCACAGCCGTAGGGGATCGTCGGTGGTGGACCGAGGGTCGGAAGCTCGCGGAGGGCAACGGCCGACCATCGGGACGCGTACACCGTTGGTCGACGAGAGATGACGAACCCCCGGCTGCGGATGGCATGGGCCAGCCACGGCTTGGCGGACGCGAGCTCGGCCGACGACGCGTACGCACCCTTGCCGACCCGCTGGAGCAGTCCCTGCCGAACCAGCCGTTGGAGTCGGTCATCGGATACGCCTGCCGCGATGGCCTCAGCCTGCGTGACGCAGCCGCGTCCAGCCGCAAGGAGCAGCATGACGTCATCCGGCAGGTCTTGCGCAGGCATGACGGCGAGTGTGTCCGCCTACGTAGAAGCACCGCGCGAGCTTGCGTTGCGACTGTGGATAACCCGTCCGAGACCAGGGCTTCGCGCCCTAGCTCCGCGTCTCCGCGGCGATTTCGGGCTCATGGCGCGGAGGTAGGGCGCGAAGCGGGAGGGGAGTGCGTGATGGCGGAAGGACGCGGCGGGCCGAGAGTTAAAGGAGCGCCGGACCGGGAACGCCTCTCGGCGCAAAGGCCGCTCGTGGCGGCGAAAAAATGGAGCCCGGGGTTACCTCGGTCCGACGCCCGGCGAGGGCCCTTGCGGGCTGTCGCCACGCACGACGGTACCCGAATTGGTCGCGGTCGCCCAATGCCGATGCACAGCCATGGTCAGGTGAGCCGGTCGTGCCGCCAGAGCGCGGCCGACCGCTCGAGGCACTCGGCCATGCGGATGTTGCCCGAGGCGAGCCGGGTCTGGTCGGACGCGCTCTGTTCGTCGGCGACCTCGTCGGCGAGGTAGGCGCGGCCGGCCCCGACAACCCGGCAGAAGGCCGCGGCACGCTCCAGGGCGACCGCGAAGTCGCCCTCGAAAGCGCTGGTCAGGACCGCGTCGCCGAGTGCCGCGACCTCGGCAGGCCCCGGCGGCTCAGCGACGCCGGCGACTGCGCTGGACACCTCGGCGACGCTTCTTGCCCGCGTCGTACAGTCGCGCCGCCTCCACGCCGTCGCGGCGGACCCATGTGCGCAAGAGGTAAAGCTGCCACAACGTGCCGGGCAGCGTGTCCTCGGGACTGTCGCGCCAGAGTTCCGCAAGCTCGTCGAGCCCGACCGTCTCAACGAGCGCCACGAGCCGGCTTGTGACCTGCGGGTCGCTGCCGGACCGGCCTGCGCGCAGCACCGCGTCGGCGGTGGCATGCGCTGCCGTCGTGCGTGCGGCGGGGTCCGGCGAACCCTGGAACGCGTCGAACTCCGACAGCAGCGCCGGTTTGCGGTGGCGAGGGGCGGTCACCACGCCATTGTTACGCGTTCAGCAGTCGCAGCTGATAGCGGTGTTCACAGGAACGGTGAGCGGGTCGGCGGTCTGCCGCGATGAGTCCCGTCGCGGACACGATGGGGAGGCCCTCGCGCACCCAGTATTCGTATCCGCCGAGCATCTCCTTCACCGGGTAGCCAAGTCGCGCAAACTCAAGCGCTGCACGGGTTGCGCCGTTGCAACCTGGTCCCCAGCAGTACGTGACCACGGGCGTTCCCGCGGGAACCTGCTCGACCGCACGAACAGCGATCTCGCGCGTCGGCAGGTGCAGCGCACCAGCGATGTGCCCCTGCGCCCACGCTGCGTCGCCGCGGCTGTCGATAAGCACAAAGCCGGCATCGCCGGACTCCAGCGCCGCGTGGACGTCGGACACGTCGGTCTCGAAGGCGAGCTTGGCGGCGAAGTGCTGGATGGCCGCGGAGTGGTCAGTGGTGATCGTCATGACACTGACAGTACGAGCCCATCGCGCATCTTCGAACGGACGATCGACGGCATGAGCGCAGACACGTCGCTGATTCCACGGCATCATGCACTCATGACCGTCGAACCCACTCTGGACGACACCGACTGGCGCATTCTGACCGCGCTCCAGCAAGACGGCAGGCTGTCCTGGGCCGAGCTCGCGCGAGAGGTGGCGATGTCACCGAGTGCTGTTACGGAGCGTGTACGACGGCTGGAGGACGCCGGCGTGATCAGCGGCTACGCAGCGGTGGTCGACGCCGACCAGGTCGGCCTCGGCGTGATGGCGTTCGTGCGTCTGCGCTACCCCAACGGCAACTACAAGCCGTTCCACGACCTGCTCGACGCCACACCGGAGATCGTCGAGGCGCACCACGTCACCGGCGAGGACTGCTTCTTCCTCAAGGTGCTCGCGCGCTCCATGCGGCACCTCGAGGAGGTCACCGGCCGGATCGGGACGCTGGGCGGTGTGACGACGAGCGTTGTGTATTCGAGCCCGCTGCGCCGCCGGGCCGTCGCGTCAGACGCAGCAGCACTCCGGCTCCCACGAGCACGAGCATCGCGGCAACAAGCGTCCAGGCGTTGATGCCGTCAACCCAGCGGGCGATCGCGCCCTGCACGTCTGTCGCCGCGTCGATCACCGGGTCGTTCGCCGCCGCGCCGCGCGACAGGCGGATCTCGTACAGCCCGTAGTACGTGACGTACGCGCCCGCGACCAGCAACAGCACACCGCTGATGCGCCCGATGTACGGGACGATTCGGCGCACCTGTCGCACGATGCCGTCCTGCGCCAGCGCCACCGCGAGACTGAGGACGCCGACGACGAGCCCCATGCCGAGTGCGTACGCGACGTACACAGCGAGTCCGTCCAGCACGCCTTCGGCGCGGAACGTGCTAGTCGTCACAGCGAGGAACGGCGCGACCGTACAGGACAGCGACGCGACCGCGTAGGCGACGCCATACAGCAGCATCGACCACCCTCCGCCGGTGGGCGCCGCACCACGCACATGCGGCAAACGCAGCACCACGTCATGACCCGAGAGCAGCCAGATCCCCAGCAACACCAAGGCAATCCCGATGACAACCGTTGCCCACGAGAGCGCGGTGCCAAGCGACAAGGCCAATGGCACGACCACCAGTCCGAAGGCGCCGAACACGAGGACGAACCCCGCTGTCATCGCGCCCGTGGCCAGCAGTGCTCGCGGCACCGGACGCCCGCTGTCACTGCGAGTGATGAGCAGTGTGAGGTAGGCGGGCAGCAGTGCGAAGCCGCACGGATTGAGCGCCGCCAGCGTGCCGGCGGACAACGCGAGCAGCAGTCGGTCGTTCACAGCCTGAAGTGTTCTCGCGCGATGGCCTCGATGTCCGGGTCGGCGCCGTATGCCTCGACCGCACGGACGTCGCCCGCGGCGGAAATCAGCACGAACGTGTCTTGCTGCGTCACGCCGAACCGTGTGTAGACCGCGCCATCGGTGTCGGCCACGTGCAACAGCGACGCGGTGCCGCTGTCGTCGACGAACGATCGCATGTCGTCCGCGTTGCCGGAAAGGCCACCGACGCCGACTACCCGCGCGCCGTCACCCAGCGTGCTTGCCAGCGCGGCGACGTCTCCACCTGCGGCCTTGCAGATTGGACACCACGGCGCCCAGAACCAGAGCACCGCATTCGTCCCCGCCAGCGACGCGCCGTCAAAGCTGGCGCCGTCAACGGTCGTGGCGGTGAACTGGAGGATCTCCGGTACGGCTGGTGGGGCGGGTACGGCGGGCGCCGGGCCGCTGGTGGCGGGGGCCGTGGGCGTCGGCTGGCTCGAAGGATGCCGCCGGCGGCTCAGACTCGCTGGTCGCCGCAGTGTCCGACCCCGACCCGCAGCCGACGAGTAGCCCGGGAATCGCGACCGCGACCAGGGCGTTCCGCGTATGGCGTAAACGTCCTGACGCACCCGCCGGCGAAGGTCTCACATCCCTATCCTGGCTGAAGTGTGACGATGGACTTCTAACAAGACAGTGACAAGGAGACGACCGTGGCCGCGCCCGCTGAGCTCTACCGGTTCGAGCCGGGGGAGCCGCCGGGGTCGTACCCGATTCTCGTGCACAGCTTCTGGGGCTTCCTGGACGCCGGCGGTGCCGGACGCTTGGCCGTACGGCACCTGCTCGACACCCTCGACAACCGGGTGATCGCACGGTTCGACCTCGACTCGGTGCTCGACTACCGCGCCCGGCGACCGCGGATGGTCTTTGATGCCGACCACTACGCAGAGGTCGACATGCCCGAGCTGCTGCTGCACGAGGTGCGCGATGTCACGGGCGCTGCGTTCCTGGTGCTCGCCGGACCCGAGCCCGACTTCCGGTGGGATGCGTTCACGTCCGCAGTGATCGAGCTGGTCGACAAGCTCGATGTCGAGCTTGTCGTGGGCCTGGCCGCCGTGCCGTGGCCGGCACCACACACGAGGCCCATCGCGCTGACCGCGCACGGCACCAGCCGCGGGCTCATCGAGGGCCACCTGCCGTGGGTGGGCACGATGGAGGTGCCCGGCAGCGTCAACGGCCTGCTCGAGCTCCGGCTCGGTAAGGCGGGCAAGGACGCAATGGGGTTCGCCGCGCACGTACCGCACTACCTGTCGCAGCTCGACCACCCGCGCGCCGCGGTTGCGCTGCTCGAGGCGGTGTCGGCCCAAACCGGGCTGGTGTTCTCGCTAGACGGACTGCGTGAAGCCGCCGAGCGCGTCGACGCCGAGGTTGCCGCGCAGGTGGGGCAGTCGGAGGAGAACCTCAGTCAAGTCCAGGCGCTCGAGGCGCAGTACGACGCGCTCGTCGAGTCGCGCACCGGCGCATCGCCGGGCGTCCCGGAGGGACCGCTGCCGAGCGCCGACGAGATCGCCGCACAGGTCGAGCAGTTCCTCGCCGACCTCGATCGCGGCAACGGCGACGAGGGCGGCGGTTCGCGCTCCTGAGATCGCGTCGGCGAGGAGTGTCGCTTCAGCACGCGGTGACTTCGTCCTGTCTGGCACACCGCTGGTCAACTTTGTGACCTGAGTGGAACACCCTCCGGAGCGACCCCGGTCCCGCACTCCGGGGAAGGCACTGAGAATGACCACGTCCAGCAGGTCTCGCCCCGCGATGACAGGCATGCAGGCCTAGTGTTGCGGGGCAAAGCCTGTTGAAGGGGGTCGGCGGTTGCCTCGGACGTTGGCCGATGTCGCGGCTGAGCTGTACGCGCTCCGCCCGGAGGAGTTCGTCACCCGGCGCACCGAGGAGGCCAAGGCCGCCCGAGCGGATGGCGACCGCGCCCTGGCCGCGTCGATCGGCACGCTACGCAGGCCGACGGTGAGCGCCTGGGTGCTCAACCAGTTCGTACGGTCAAACGGCGACGTCGTCGAGCAGATCACGGCCCTCGGCAAGGACCTGCGCGAGGCGGAGTCGGCGATGAGTGCCGACGATCTGCGCCGGTTGTCCACAGCACGCAATCAGCTCGTGGAATCCCTCACCCACGAGGCGGTGCGCGAGGCGGATGTCGACAACCCGGCGGCGTCGCTCGTCGACGAAGTGCGCTCCACGCTTGCCGCCGCCGTCGCGGACCAGTCTGTCGCCGAGGCACTGGCGAGCGGCGCGCTGGTCAAGGCAGCGGTGTGGAGCGGGTTCGGGGCCACGGATCCCGAAGAGCTTGCGCCCGTACGGCCTGCGCCGCCGCAGCCCCGAGCGCGCCGAACGAAGGCCGCCGAGCGCGCCGCCTGAGTCGAAGACCGCAACTGCAACGCGTACGACATCAACGGCCGCAGACCGACGCGCCCGACGCACCGAAGAGCTGCGCGCGCGGCTGGACGAGGCGGCCGCCCAGCTGACGGAGGCCCAGGACGACCTCCAGTCCGCGACCGACGACGAGCAGCAGCTGGAAGAGCGCATCGCGGAGATCCGCACCGAGCTGGCCGAGGCGCTCGCCGCTCTCAAGCAGGCGCAGGAAGCATCCCGCCGGGCCCGCCGACAGCTCGGCAACGCCGAGCGCGAGCACCAGTCAGCGACCAAGGCGCTGGAACGCCACGAAGCGCAGGCCTGAAACCGTCAGGTCCGGCTGGAAGAGTAGTTGGCATGGCTCACGCGACCCTGCGCATCACTACCGAGCAACGACGTGCGCGTCTGGGTCGCCGCCACTTTCTCGCCCCCGGCCACGCAGCAAGCGACCCAGTCGAGCTGACCCGCGGCCTGGTGGCCCTGCATGCGACCGACCCCTCGACAGTGCACGTGTCGGCGGCGGTGCGCATGGGCATGCAGCCGGTGTCGGTGCTGGATGACGCGCTCTACGAGCAGCGCACGCTGATCCGCATGCTTGGCATGCGTCGCACGCTGTTCATCGTGCCGGACGACTTCGCCGGCATTGTGCAGACGTCGAGCACCGATGCAGTCGCGGCGACGCACCGCAAGCGACTGCTCAAGATGCTCGCCGACGCGGGGGCCGGCGGCGACGACTGGCTGCGCAAGGTCGAGGAGGCTACGCACGACGCGCTGCTCGAGATGGGTCACGCGACGGGGCAACAGCTGTCTGCCGCGGTGCCGTTGCTGCAGACCAAGCTCCATCTCAACGTCGGCAAGAAGTACGAGTCCATCGGCAACATCACGACTCAGGTGCTCACCCTGATGGCTGCCGAGGGACACATCGTGCGCGGCCGACCCAAGGGCACGTGGATCAGCAGCCAGTACGACTGGTGGCCGGTCGAGGCCTGGCTGCCCGGTGGCATTCCTCGGCCACCCGCGGAGGAGGCCCGCGAGGAGCTGGTCAGGGCATGGCTAGCGCGATTCGGCCCCGCGACGATCGCGGACATCAAGTGGTGGACGGGATGGACGCTCGGCCAGACGCGGGCCGCGGTCGCCGCGCTGGACACGGTGCCGGTGGCGTTCGACGACGGCTCGACCGGCATCGTGCTCGCGGACGACACCGAGGACGAGCCAGCACCGGAGCCCTGGGTCGCGCTGCTGCCCGGGCTCGACCCGACGGTCATGGGCTGGACCGAGCGCGACTGGTACCTGCGGCCCGAGGACCGATCCAGCCTGTTCGACACCGCGGGCAACGCCGGACCGACGATCTGGTGCGACGGGCGCATCGTCGGTGGCTGGACACAGCGCGCCGATGGCGAGGTCGTCACGCGGCTGCTCGACAAGGTCGACCGGTCCGCACGCAAGGCGATCGACGTGGCCGCCGACACGATGTCACGAGTGGATGGCCGGCGTACGCGTCGCCGGGCGGTTCCCGTCCCCGATGGAGAAGGAGATCCTCGGCTGAAGCCAGGTTCCTAGCTGGAAGCGGCCTTCACTGCCAGCACCGGGCAGTCCGCGTCGAGCAGGATCCGTTGGGCCGTACTCCCGAAGAGCAGCTTGCCGGTGGGAGTACGCCGCCGGATGCCGATCACGATGAGGCTGGCCTGCGTCATGATCGCCGCGTCCACGACCTCGTCCGCCGCTTCACGACCCCGTACGCGTTGAACGACGTCGTACGACACTCCGGCTCCATCGAGCTGGCCTCGCAGTTCCTTGACCTGCGCGTCGGAGGCGAAGTGCTCGTCGACGTAGGCGTCGCCGCGCGAGCTGTTGACCACGAGCAACGGTTCGTCCCGGCGCCGCGACTCCTCGATTGCGGCATCGACCGCGGCCTCGCCCTGTGGCGTCGGGACGTAGCCCACGACGATCGTCACGATCGACCTCCCTACACGTTCAGTCGGATCGCCATCATGGCGCGGCTCGCGGACGCCGTGACCGTTGCGGTGGTAGTGGACCTTACGGACGTTGTGGTCGCGCGGACTCGGTGGCGGCGCCCGACCGCGGCGCGTCCGTGCGGCTGAGGAAGCGACGCTCCGGTCGTCCCGTGGAGCCGTACTTCAACTTGACCACGGCCACCCCGTCCGCCACCAGGTGCTCGAGGTAACGCCGGGCACTAACCCGGGACAGGCCGGTGCGCTCCGCGCATTCGGTGGCCGACAGCCCCTGCTCGCCGGCATCGGCAAGCGCGGCGCGCACCACGACCGCCGTCTCCACGCTCAGGCCCTTGGGGAGCTGCACCTTGGCTGCGCCCGTGGTCGAGCCCAGCATGCGGTCGACGTGCTCCTGCTCGACCTCTCGAAGTGCCGACAGCTCCGCGTGCCGCGCGGCGTACTCCTCCAGTCGCCGGGCAAGCGTCTCGCGCTCGAACGGCTTGACGAGGTAGTGCAAGGCGCCGCCGCGGAGGGCTCGCTTGAGGTTGTCGACATCGCGTGCCGCCGTCACAAAGATGACGTCGACATCGTGGCTCGCCGCACGGATCCGGTCGAGCACCTCGAGGCCTGTCATGTCGGGCATGTAGATGTCGAGCAGGACGAGATCCGGCTCGCAGCTGGTCGATGGCGGCAAGCGCGTCCGTGCCCGTGTGTGCGAGGCCGACCACGGTGAAGCCCGGTGTGCGCGAGACGAAAGCCGAATGCACCTTGGCAACCATGAAGTCGTCGTCCACGACGAGCACACGAATCACGTCCGCACCTCCAGGCGTTCCGGCAGGGTGGCGACGAACACTGCGCCTTCGTCGTTGGACACGGAGACCGAGCCGTCGCGACGCGCGCAGACAAGGTGTACGAGGGCCAGGCCGATGCCGCGCGCATCACGCTCGCCCTTGGTGGTCACGCCTCGACGGAAGATCTCGTCCACGAGCTCGCTCGGCACACCCGGCCCGGAGTCGCCCACTGTCACCCGCACGACGCCGTCCACCTGGAGCAGCCCCACCCGTACCCAGGGATCAGTCGTGCCGGCGACGGCGTCGAACGCGTTGTCGACCAGGTTGCCCACCACGGTTGCCGCATCGGCTGACAGCCGGTCGTCGAGTCGGCCCAGAGACGTGCTCGGGTCGATCTGGAAGTCCACTCCGAGCTCGGATGCCTGGCTGGCCTTGGCGACGAGCAATGCCGCCAGGGAGGCGTCCTGGACGCGGGCCGTGACTTCCGCGATGAGCTCCGAATGTGCGGAGCTGATGCGCTGCACGAAGCGCACGGCCTCGTCGTACTCACCGAGCTCGATGAGACCGGAGATGGTGTGCAGCCGGTTGCTGAACTCGTGCGCCTGGGCGCGAAGGGTGTCCGTAGCGTGCTTGTTGACGTCGAGCTCGGCCTGCAGCTCGAGCAGCTCAGTGCGGTCGCGCAGAGTTGTGACCGAGCCGATGCGACGGCCGTGGCTGGTGATGGGCATGCGGTTGAGCACGAGGACCTGCCCGGCCACCGACACCGCACGGTCCGTCGCGCCGTCGGCGTCGGTCAGCGCGGCGCGCATGTCGCCTGTCACGCCCAGCTGGTCGAGCGTCTGGCCCACCGCTCCCGGAGGCAGCGACAGCAGGCGCAGCGCCTCGTCGTTGACAAGCGTCACTCGGTCCTGCGGGTCCAGCGCGAGCACGCCCTCCTTGATGCCGTGCAGCAGTGCCTCGCGGTGCTCGACGAGCCCGGTGATCTCCGGCGGCTCGAGCCCGAGCGTCTGCCGCTTGACCCGCCGTGCGATGAGCAGCGATCCGAGCACGCCGACGATGGTCGCGAAGCCGAGGTAGGTAAGCAGGTTCGGCGTGGCATCGCGAAGTCCGTCGGCGAAATCGGGGATGTCTCGACCGACAGCAACGAGCCCGACGACTTCGGGACTGGACAGCTGGAACACGGGCCGCATGGAGACGATCTCGCGATGCCCTTGGGAGTCGGTGCGTGTTCCTTGCCAGCCCCGTCCTTCGAGCACGGGTATCCCGGCAAGGTCGAGCTCGGTGTCCAGCTGCGCAGGATCAGGGGAAGCGACGATCGTGCCGTCGGCCTTCGCCACCACGACGGAGCCGGAGCCGGAGACCCTCCGGTTGTTCTCGGCAAACGCCTGCACGAACCTCTCGTTGTCGGTGTCGAGCGCGGTACGGAGGCTGTTGGAGGCGGCCATCGTCTCCGCGATGGCAGTCGCCCGCCGACCCTCGGTCTCCCGTGACCGCTGCGTCGACTGCGCAACCGACACGCCCGCCACTGCGACGAGCACGATGGTGATCACGACGAGCTGCAGTGCGAGGAGCTGGCCGGTGAGGGTGAGATGACGTCGGCGCATCCGCCCTCCCATCCGGTCCGGACTGACCCTGGCCGCAGTGCCGCCTAGGCGCGACCACAACGACCGAAAGTGACACTGTCGACACAATCGTGACACCGACTCGACCGCGGACCCACTCTCGTGGCACCAAGCGCCGTCATAGGCGCACAACGGACCGGTAACAAGGCCGCGGCCACCTGGAGGTCACCAATGCGTTCGTTCCCAGCAAGGCTCACCGCCGGAGTGCTCGCCGACGGGCCTGCTTGTCGTCGGCTGCGGCACCACCCGGGACGACGACTCTGCCGGCACGACCGAGTCCGGTCCCGTCGAGGACCTGCAGATCATGGTCCCCAACTCGCCGGGCAGTGGCTACGACACCACCGCCCGCACGGTCGCGAAGACGCTGGAGGACGCCGACCTGGCCAACGCCCTGGAGGTCTTCAACCTCGAGGGAGCAGGCGGCACGGTAGGCCTGCAGCGTCTGGTCAACGAGGAGGGTAACGAGGAGCTGCTCATGCAGATGGGCCTCGGCGTCGTCGGTGCCACGTACACGAACCAGTCCGAGGCGACCCTCGAGGAGACGACGCCCGTCGCGCGCCTCATCGAGGAAGCCGAGGCCGTGGTGGTGCCGGGCAACTCGCCGTACAACTCGCTCCAGGACTTGATCGATGCGTGGAAGGCCGACCCGGGTGGCGTGCCGGTCGGCGGCGGCTCCAGCCCCGGCGGACCGGACCACCTGACGCCGATGCTGCTTGCCCAGGAGGTCGGCCTCGACCCCACGACCGTCAACTACGTGGCGTACGACGGGGGCGGCGAGCTCCTCGCCGGGCTGCTCGGCAGCAAGATCGCCTTTGCCACCACCGGCGTCGGTGAGATCGCGGAGCAGGCCAAGACCGGTGACGTGAAGGTTCTCGCGGTGACAAGCGAGGAACCGGTCGAGGACGTTGATGCGCCGACGCTGAAGGACGAGGGCGTGGACCTCGTCTTCACCAACTGGCGTGGCATCGTCGCAGCTCCCGGGATCTCCGAGGAGCGGGCCGACCAGTTCCTCGCCCTGCTCGGTGACATGCACGAGTCCGAGGAGTGGCAGGCGGCCCTCGCAGACAACGGCTGGACCGACGCCTTCGTCACCGGCGACGAGTTCAGTACGTTCCTCAAGGACGAAAGCGCCCGTGTGCAGGACGTGCTCTCGGAGCTGGGGCTGACGTGAGCTCCACAGAGGGCGCGACCGGGAGCCGCGGTTGGGAGGGCCGCTCCGAGCTCGGAGTGGCCCTCGGGCTTGCCGTCGTCGCGGTCGTGGTGGCCGTCGATGCGCTAACGCTCCCGGAAAGCTTGACCACGCGCGGCCCGGTGGGGCCGAGGACGGTGCCGCTCGTGGTCGCCGGACTGCTCCTCGTGGTCGCGGTGCTGCTGGCCCGCGACGTGCTGCGCGGTGGACGCGGCGAACCCGAGGGCGGCGAGGACATCGACCTCACCGGTGGCAGCGACTGGCGGACTATCGGGCTGTTGACGGCGGCTTTCGCCGCCAACGCGGTGCTCATCGAGCGTGTCGGGTGGCCGGTGTCGGGCGCCATCCTCTTCTGGGGTGTCGCGTTTGCGCTCGGAAGCCGGCATCACATCCGCAACGCGGTCATCGCCTTCACCCTTTCGATCGGCACCTGGTACCTGTTCGTGCTCGGCCTCGACGTCAGCCTGCCGGTCGGCATCCTGGACGGAATCCTCTGATGGACGCCCTCAACAACCTGGTCGACGGCTTCGGTACGGCGCTGACACCGACGCACCTGCTGTTCGCGTTCATCGGTGTGCTGCTGGGCACCGCAGTCGGGGTGCTCCCCGGCATCGGGCCGGCGATGGCGCTCGCGCTGCTGCTGCCTCTGACGTACGGTCTCGACGCCACGTCCGCGCTCATCATGTTCGCCGGCCTCTACTACGGCGGCATGTATGGCGGCTCGACGACCTCCATCCTGCTCAACACGCCGGGAGAGAGCGCGTCGGTGGTGACCGCCATCGAGGGCAACCGCATGGCTCGAACGGGTCGAGCGTCACAGGCGTTGGCCACGGCAGCCATCGGGTCGTTCGTCGCGGGCACCATCGGAACCCTGCTCGTGGTGCTGCTCGCGCCCACGATCGTGGAGATCGCGGTGCAGATCGGCGCGCCGGACTACTTCGCCATCACGGTGCTCGCGTTGATCGCCGTGACCACGGTCCTCGGCAGCTCGCGGGTGCGTGGGCTCGCGTCGCTCGGCATCGGGCTCACCATCGGTCTCATCGGCATCGACCGATCCTCGGGGGAGCAGCGGCTCACCTTCGGGATCCCACAGCTGGCCGACGGGATCGACATCGTGATCGTCGCTGTCGGCCTGTTCGCAGTAGGCGAGTCGCTGTGGGTTGCGGCGCACCTGCGCCGCCGGCCTCTCGAGGTGATCCCGGTCGGGGCGGCGCGCATGGGTCGTGAGGACTGGCGGCGCTCCTGGAAGCCGTGGTTGCGCGGCACCGCCATCGGCTTCCCGTTCGGTGCCGTCCCGTCCGGCGGTGCCGAGGTCCCGACATTCCTGTCGTACGTGGCGGAGAAGCGGCTGAGCAAGCACAAGGACGAGTTCGGTCACGGCGCCATCGAGGGAGTGGCCGGTCCGGAGGCGACCAACAACGCATCCGCAGCGGGTGGCTTCGTCCCGCTGCTCACGCTGGGTCTGCCCGTGACGGCGACAGCTGCCGTGCTGCTCGTTGCCTTGCAGCAGTACGGTTTCCAGCCGGGCCCGCTGCTTTTGGAGGACGAGCCGGAGCTTGTCTGGGCTCTGCTGGCCAGCCTGCTCATCGGCAACGCGATGCTGCTGGCCCTGAACCTGCCGCTCGCCCCGGTGTGGGCAAAGCTGCTGCAGATCCCACGGCCGTACCTTTATGCGGGCATCCTCTTCTTCGCCAGCCTCGGAGCTTACGCGGTCAACGCGTCGACGTTCGACCTGTTCCTGCTGCTCTGCCTGGGCCTGCTCGGGTTCATCATGCGTCGGTACGGCTTGCCGATCCTGCCCGCCATCATCGGGGTGATCCTCGGGCCATCAGCAGAGGAGAAGCTGCGGCAGGCATTGCAGATCAGCGACGGTGCGTTGTCGGGGCTCTTCACGCCGTTCTCCACGGTCCTGTACGCGATCATCGCGGTGCTGCTGCTCTGGCCGCTCATCCGCAGGCTCTTGCTGCATCGCCCGGAGTCGGTGATCGAGGAGAGGCTGGAGGAGGTCGAGGAGGGGCTGGAGCAGGTCGAGGAGCTCGAACAGCGCCAGGGACGACCGGCCGACTAAGTCAGGCCCGACCAACGAGCCGGATAGCGAGAAGGCCGCCCCTCGCGTCGAGGGGCGGCCTTCTGCGTCGTGCGCGAGTCGATCAGACCGGGCGGACGTTCTCCGCCTGCGGGCCCTTCTGGCCCTGGGTGATGTTGAACTCGACGCGCTGGTTCTCCTCGAGGGTGCGGAAGCCGCTGCTCTCGATCGCGGAGTAGTGCACGAAGATGTCCGGCCCGCCGCCGTCCTGGGCGATGAAACCAAAGCCCTTCTCAGCGTTGAACCACTTGACCGTGCCTTGAGCCATTTGGCTCTCCTTCTGGGATCTTTCGTCGAGACGACGGTTGTCGTCCGGGTCGCATGCGGCGCCTCGCTCTGGAAACCCAAAGAAGGAGCACCCGCCATTCAAGCTTCGCGGGCGTCGTAAAACGTACGGAAGTGATGCGCAACCGCGGACTAGCATACAAGGTCTGGCCCGAACGTCACCCCAGGGTGACCGGAACCTCAATCTGCGGGAGCTCGACCCAGGTCTTTCCGGGGCTCAGCAGCAGGGTCTTGCCGTCGGTCGTGGTGAAGCTGAACGGGTCGTTGATCCCGGCTTTGGACCACTTCCCAGGGATGGCCTTGCCTCCTGACAAAAGGGTCAGATCGCCCGAAGTGTCCTCCAGCCGGATGGTGAACGTTCTGGTCCTGCCGATGGGCGCGTTTCCGGCTTCGACGCGGAGCACGAGCACGTTCGTCGCGGTGACGGGGACGCCGTCGTCATCGAGGTGCGGCTCACGGCCCTCGGACCGCCGGTAGGTGGCCGTGATGGGGTCGTACGCCCATTCGCTCACGGTGATGTCGGAGTAGTCGATGCGTACGGTCGAGGCCTGCGTGGCCCCGGCCTGCGCGGCAACGATCGCGGGGCTGGTGCCGTACGAGAAGTACGGCCGCGGGGGTGTGCGGCGATCGCTGACCTGGAGCAGTTGCTCCGGCTTGGCGAAGACGCGGTGCGGGTCGCTGCGGGTGTTGTCGAGGCGGTAGGCGCCCAAGCGTCGGGCCACCCTCAGCGTGCCGAGGTTGTCGACGTCGGCGACGTCGTCGACGTAGTCGAGCACCTCGGGGGCGGCCATTGTGTTGGCCAGCACGCCGTGCGTGGGCCCGATGAGGGCGGCATCGGCGACGCGCAGAGACCGTACGGGCCCCGCCTCGGCAGGAAGTGTGGAGTGGAAGACCGCCGCGATCCGCGTCGCGGCGACTCCGATCGGCTCGACGAACACGAGGTCCGCCGCGGTGATGCCGCGGTGCGGGTGCGCGTCGGGGGTATTGGAGATCTTGACTGCTACGGCCGCATGGTCGAGGGTCGGCTGCGGCGCCGGGTAGCCCGGTGAGCGGAGCCCGCCCGGCTATGCCGAGGACCCGAGGCGGCGGAGTCGTCGGCCGGGTGGTAGGCGCCGGGAGCGGTGTGGGCGTGGAGCTGAATATGTCCGTCGTCTGTGCCGAGCTGCCCGTGCACGAGGCGAGGGCGGCGGCCGTCATGACGACCGCCGCTGCCATGGCGACCCGTGAGCCTCGGGTGCTGCTACCGCTCGTGCGCAAGGGCGACCTCAGCGATTGGACGGACTGAGGCAAGTGTGGGTTAGGACACGCTTGCTCGCCCGATGAACCGCCGCGGGCGCCAGGCTTGAGTTGGGCGACTTGTCAGGTTGTCAGGGCGGCTGACCTGCGCCGATGGCGCCGGCCAGCCTGACAGTCTTCGGGTGGGCGACTTGTCAGGTTGTCAGGGCGGCTGACCTGCGCCGATGGTGCTGGCCAGCCTGACAAGTCGCCGCCGAGGGTGCAGAACTCGCGCCTACTGCGGGCGCTGGGTCCGCGCGGCTGTCAGCTGATGGAGACGCCGACCTCGAGCTGCGGGAGCTCGACCCAGGTCTTGCCGGGGTTGAGCAGTAGCGGCTTGCCATCGGTCGTGGTGAACACGAACGGGTCGTTGACGCCGGCCTTGGTCCACTTGCCAGGGATCGCCTTGCCGCCGGAAAGCAGGGTCAGGTCGCCCGCGGTGTTCTCCAACTGGATGGTGAACGACTCGGCGCCGCCGACGGGGGCGTAGCCGGCTGCGGCGCGGAGCACGACGACGTTGGTCGCGTTGGCCTGGACGCCCTCCTGCGACACGTGCGGCTGGCCGCCCTCGGAGCGCAGGTAGGCGCCGGACGCGGCGTCGTACACCCAGTCGCTCTTCGTGATGTCGGAGTAGTCGATGTGCAGGTTTGTTGCCGGTGCGGCGCCGGCCTGTGCGGCGACGGCCTCGGGGCTGGTGCCGTACGAGAAGTAGGGCGCGGGCGGCGCGGTCCGGTTGGTCAGCTCGAGGAACTTGGCCGTCTGCGCGAACACCCGGTGCGGGTCCTTGCGGCTGTTGTCGATGCGGTAGGCGCCGGTGCCCTTCGCGCGCAGGGTGCCGCGGTTGTCGAGGTCGGCGACCGAGTCGATGTGGGCGAGGACGTCCGCGGCGGCCATGGTGTTGGCCAGTACGCCGTGAGTGGGGCCGATGAGGGCGGCGTCGGCGACGCGCAGCGACCGTACGGGTCCGACCTCGGCCGGGAGGGTCGAGTGGAAGACCGCGGCGATACGCGTGGCGGAGACGCCGATCGGCTCGACGAAGACGAGGTCGGCGTCGGTGATGCCGCGGTGCGGGTGCGCGTCCTTGGTGTTGGAGATCTTGACCGTGACTGCCGCGTGGTTGAGCGCTGCCGCGTCGCCGGGGAGGCCGGTGAGCGGGGCGCGGCCGGCCATGTCGAGGACGCTAGTTGGCGTCTCAGTCGTCGTCGGCGTCTCGGCCGGCGTCGAGGCGGCCGTGGGCTCTGCGGTGACCTCGGGCTCGTCGTTGCTGCCGCATGCGGCGACGGTGGCCACGGCGACGACGGTGATCGCGGCGACGGCGGCGAGCGACTTGCGGGTGGGGCGGAAGTGCACGGGAGACCTCGGAGTAGTCGACGTTCCAACAAGGCTTCCGACCACTTGCCGCGGACCGGCGCCGAGCAAGGGTGACTGGTCAGGCTGGGATTTCTGCGTGACGCGGGACACGTTGCGTGCGCGTTTGTGAGAGACATCACGGAGCGGCGCGTGCGTGCGGCCGGACCGCGGCGCGTCGCGCGCGCCGTCGTCGGATCTCCGCAAGGATCCGCTCATGACCGCCGTCGCCACCCTTATTGCCGCGCTCGGTGCCGGCGAGGTGAAGGTTCTCGACCTCACCGCGCCGCTCAGCCCCGAGACGCCCGTGCTGCAGCTGCCGCCGCCGTTTGCCAACACGATCCCGATGTCGCTGGAGAAGGTCAGCGACTTCGACGACGCCGGGCCGTTCTGGGGCTGGAACAACATCCACACCGGCGAGCACACCGGCACGCACCTCGACGCCCCGGTGCACTGGGCCACTGGCCGCGAGGGAATCAGTGTCGACCGGATCCCACCGTCGCGTCTGGTCGCTCCCGCGGTCGTACTCGACTTCACCGCCGAGGTGCAGGCCGACCCCGACTTCCTGCTCGGGCCCGAGCACCTGGACGCTTGGGTGGCCGAGCAGGGGCCGCTGCCGGACGGCTGCTGGCTGCTGTACAAGACCGGTTGGGGCAGCCGCTCGCGCGACGCGGTCGCGTTCGCCAACGCCGACGAGAACGGCCCGCACACGCCAGGAGTCTCGACAGCCGGCGCAGAGTGGCTCGCCGCCTCGCCGATCACCGGCTTCGGCGTCGAGACCGTCGGCATCGACGCCGGCCAGGGCGGCGCCCTCGATCCGCCATTCCCGGCCCACTACCACCTGCTGGGCGCTGACAAGTACGGCCTCACTCAGCTGCAAGGCCTCGAGCGGCTGCCCGAGACGGGGGCGCTGCTGGTCGTCTCGCCGCTGCCGATCGTCGGCGGCACCGGTTCGCCGGCCCGCGTCTACGCGCTGGTGGATGTGTGAGCGGAGGCCGCCGGTGACGCGGACTGTTGCCGACCTCGTCGGCGCGGTGCTCGCCGATCTAGGCGTCGGGTACGCGTTCGGCGTGGTCGGGAGCGGCAACTTCGCCGTCACGAACGCGCTGCGCGCCAACGGCGTGCCGTTCGTCGCGGCCCGGCACGAGGGTGGCGCGGCGTCGATGGCCGACGGCTACAGCCGGTTCGCGTCGCTGCCGGGGGTGCTGACGACTCATCAGGGTTGTGGGCTCACCAACGCGGTCACCGGGATCACCGAGGCCGCCAAGAGCCGTACGCCGATGATCGTGCTCGCCGCCGACACGGCCGGGTCGGCTGTGCTGTCCAACTTCCGCATCGACCAGGACGCTCTGGCGCGCAGCGTCGGGGCGGTGGCCGAGCGGGTGTACGGCCCGGCGTCGGCCGTCGCCGACGTCGTGCGCGCCTACCGGACCGCCGTACTCGGGCGGCGCACCGTCGTACTGAGCCTGCCGCTCGACGTACAGGCCAGCGTTGTGCCAGACGGCGGTGAAGGCGGCCGTACGTACGACTTCGGCATCGGCCCACTCGAGCCGCGCCTGCCCGTGCGGCCGGCGCCACAGGCCGTCGAGGCGCTGGCCACGCTGCTCGGCAAGGCCGAGCGGCCGGTCTTTGTCGCAGGCCGCGGGGCGCGAGGGGCCGGGCCGCAGCTCGCGGCCCTGGCAGAGCGGGCCGGGGCGTTGCTGGCCACGTCGGCCGTGGCCAACGGTCTGTTCGAGGCCGAGGAGTTCCGGCTCGGCATCTCCGGCGGCTTCTCGTCACCGACGACGGCGGAGCTGATCGGCGACGCCGACCTCATCGTCGGTTGGGGCTGCGCCCTCAACATGTGGACGATGCGGCACGGCATGCTGATCGGGGCCGAGCACGACCGTCGTCCAGGTCGACGACGACCAGGCTGCCCTCGGCGCGCACCGGCCCGTACACCTCGGCGTCCTGGGCGACTGCGCCGCCACGGCTCAGGACGTACTCGATGCGCTTCCCGAGCGGCGGACCGGCTACCGCACGCCGGAGGTGGCCGAGCGGCTGCGCACGTCGCGCTGGTGGAACCAGACCCCGACGGAGGACCTGTCCACGCGCGGACCGGATCGACCCGCGCGTACTCAGCAACCGGCTCGACGCGATCCTGCCCGCCGAGCGCGTCGTGTCGATCGACTCCGGGAACTTCATGGGCTACCCGAGCGCCTACCTGCGGGTGCCGGACGAGTTCGGGTTCTGCTTCACGCAGGCCTTCCAATCCATCGGACTGGGTCTCGCCAGCGGCATCGGCGCCGGGCTCGCGCAGCCCGACCGGCTCTTGGTGGTTGCGACGGGTGACGGTGGCTTCCTCATGAGCATCTCGGAGCTGGAGACGGCGGTGCGGCTTGGGCGGCCGATGCTCGTGGTGGTGTACAACGACGCGGCGTACGGCGCGGAGGTGCACCACTTCGGCACGGACGCCGACCTCGGCACTGTCGTCTTCCCCGACACCGATCTGGCCGCGGTCGCGCGCGGTTTCGGCGCGGCTGGCGTGACCGTGCGGACGCCCGACGACCTGGGGGCGGTGGCGGACTGGGCTTCCGCGCCGGAGGGTGTTCTCGTCGTCGACGCGAAGATCAGCAGCGACGGTGGTGCGTGGTGGCTCGCGGAGGCGTTCAAGGGGCACTGATCACGGCCGGTCTCCCTGGCCGCGTGTGCGGTGGACAACTGCGTCGTCGCTATGGCGCCTATGGCCGGACGAAGGTTCCCCGACATGTGGGTCGACCCCGAAGCCGATCCCCGACAGGGCGGCCCCGGAGATCTCGCTGCGCGAGGTGCTGGTGCACATGATCGAGGAGTACGCACGGCACAACGGACGTGCCGACCTGGGGCGGGAGCGGATCGACGAATGCACCGGCCAGTAGCTGCACGATGTCGCCGGCGACCCAGATCATCTGTTGGCTGATGGATCGGGGAGACTGTCCTGGGCTTCCCTGGAGATTGGGAGCCTGGGGCCTCTAGCTCAATAGGTAGAGCAGCGGACTTTTAATCCGCGGGTTGTCGGTTCGAGTCCGACGGGGCCCACTTGACCTGCAGGTTTGCGCTGGCGGGTGTCGCGGCGAACCAGTAACGAACCAGAAACGAACCACTTACTCGTCCGCAGCTACGAGAGGTTGGAGGGCGTCGGCGAAATCGGCGGTCGTCACCGCGCGGCGGCCGAGATAGAAGTCGAGGGTGGTGGAGGGCCGAGTGTGTCCGAGCTGGTCGGCGATGTGACGGATGCTGAATCCCTCGTCGTCGAGCCGAGACGCGACGGTCTTGCGGAAGATGTGGCTGGTCACCCACGGATAGCCGATCCGGTCCATCGCCTGGCGGAGGTCGGCTTGTGTGTTCGACGGGTCGCGAATCATCCCTCTCGGTGATGTGAAGATCACACCGGCCGGTCCGGGCGGGTGCCCGTTCGCCAGCCGGTGCCTGATCATGTCGGCTGAGCGGTCGCGGTAGGGCGAGGATCCGTTCCGAGCTGACGGTCTTGGTGCGCGGCTGGATCTGCAGGCCGAGCCCGTTGACTCGAACGACTGTCGCGTTGACGTGCACGGTCGCCGCGTCGAGGTCGAGCACAGACTCGCGGACGGCGGCGGCCTCGCCGATGCGCAGACCCGTGCCGAGTAGGAATTGCACGAAGTCAGGTAGGTCCAGTCTGACCGCAACGCCGTCGGCCCGGAGTCGACTGAGCAGGTCGGCCGCTTCGGTCACGGTGAGCGCACGCACTCGTTTGCGTGGACAGGCGATCGGGCGGGTGCCGTGTACCGGGTTGTGCGCGAGCGCTCCGTGTCGTACGGCGGTCCGGCACAGGCTCGACACGGCGCGGCGTGCGGCTCGCGCCGCTTCTGGTCCGTGCTGCAGCCGGACCGTGGCCAACGCTCGGTCGATGACAGCGACGGTCAGTTCGCTCAGCCTGATGTCGCCCAACTTGGGGACTAGGTAGAGCCGGGCGGCCGCCCGGTAAAGCTGCTTGGTGCTGGTTGCCAGCTGGGATGCATCGAGGTCGGCCAGCCACACACGGGACGCCGCCGAGAGTCGTGTGCCGGAGGCAAGCTCACCCTCTGGGAAGCGGGCGCGGTCGGCGAGAGCCTCAAGCAGTCGGGTCCGCGCCTCGGTTTCGTTGCCTGCCCAGCGAGTGACGGCGCGGCACGCGCCGTCGTAGTCGCGGAACCGGGCCCGTGCCCGGACTCTGCCAGATTCGGCGTGATGGAAATCAATCTGGCCGTGAGCGCCCAATGGCAACGGTGGTCTTCCCATAGAAACGACGCTACGAAGGACACCACCGTGGGCGTCGATGCCCGGTGGCATCTGGGCACGAATGCGTCGTCGGGCTTGCTGGCGGCCAGGCGTTCCAGGACGCTGAGCAGCTGCGGTGGCTCGCCGCAGGCACACTGGTCTGATGCTTCGCGCGCCGGCAGTCACTCGGCGATCTGTCGCTGCAGCGCGACGGCCTGGTGTCGGTGCCCGTGCGTCTCGTACCAGATCACCGTGACGAGGGGCGCGCACATCAGCAGGATGAGGCACTGCGGCATGGACACACCGACAGCCGCGAGCACCACCGTGAGGATGAGGACGGCGCTGGTTACCAAAATCAGGCTGAAGTGGAACGTGTCGCCCTCGTGGACGAGGTAGGTGTGGATGGCGTAGATGAGCAGCAGCGCCGTGGCGACCGGAATGGCCGTGGTGAGCACTGTTGCGGCCGGCCCGATGTGCCCCTCCGGCTGCTCGCTGTGGAGCGCCGCGACAGTAGGCCCGCTCCGGTCGCCACGAGCGCGGCGAACAGCGGGATGTGCCCGTAGCCCCAACCGAAGGCCCGCTCGCGATGGCGTTGCAGCAGCTCCCCAGACGGAACGATGAAGCACGACCACCACAGCCCGAATGTGGGCCCCCGTTCCCGCGATTGCCACGAGCGCGGCGTCGACGGTCCAGCCTTGCGCGTCGACAACGGCGCCGAGCGAGGCGACGGCGCCGCGCCTTCAAAGCGGCATACGGAATCAATCCCAGAGACCTGCGAGGCGGAGCCCCGGTCCCAACGGGCTACCCATCCCCCGCTTGTAGCGGACCACAGTGACGCGTTGGATGCGACCGGACACGGACACGGCGGGCCGTAGCCCTGCCCCATCCCCCTCGTGTCAGGTGCACGCACATCGGCAAGACCCGTAGGGATCGTCGCGTCGATGAACGCCACTGCTCCGGATGCTCATCGGCGCTGTCGCAGGCACGCCGCTGGTCCTGCACAAGTCGCGGGAAGCCGCACTCGTGCCAGCCGTCGCCGTCCTCAAGCTCGCCGCGGAGTCGTGGGGCGCCTGCTCCGAGCGAAAACCCGCACCGGAACATAGAAGACCCTGATTTCCTCAGGTGCGGCCGGACGAGAGCAGCCGAAGTTCGCGGCCCCGCCGCACCGCCGAGGACCGATCGGTGGCGCCGAGCTTGGCGTAGATGCGGCGGATGTGGGTGTTGACGGTGTTCAGCGAGACCGACAGCTCCCCGGCGATTTCGGGTCGGGTCAGGTTGGTCGGAAGGTAGCGCAGGACGCGCAGCTCTCCGGGGGTGAGGTCCTCGGACGGTCCGGGTACGCCGGTGTGGCTGCGGCCGCCGCCCCGTACGGCGTCGAGGATGTCGGCGACCAGAGCGGCGTGCGACGTACCGTGCGGCGGTATCGCTGCTAGCAGCTCCCACGCGCCGGTCATCGCGAACGGCAGCATCAGCTGATCCGGTTCGGCCAGGTGCAGCGCCCGCTCGACAGCCGAACGCGCCGCGCGCTCGTCGCCCAGGTCCCGGCAGGCGAGCGCGTCCAGCAGGTGGGCTTCGACCAGGGTGAGATACGGGTTGACCGGGGCGCTGCCGTCGAGAACGGCTCGCAGTTCGTGGCGGGCACCGGCGGCGTCCTGCTCGGCGAGGCGGACAACCGCGGCCGCGTTGCGGATCTCGCCGGTGGTGACCAGCCGGTCGTCGATGGCGTCGAGAGCGGCCCGCGCCTGTTCGACGTCGCCGAGGCGTGCCTGGGCGGCGATCGTCCACCCGGCGACCTGGGACGCCAGTGCGTGCCGCCCGACCATGCGCGCCTGCACCTGACCCGCGGCGACGAGTTCGGCCAGCGCTTCGTGGTGCCGGCCGCGCGCCGCCGGCAAGAGCGCGGAGGTCAGATGGACGAGTAGCAGGATCCCCGGCTCTGCGCCGGCCTGGGTGGCGCGCCTCGCGCGTTCCAGCCACTGCTCGCCGTGGTCGAAGTCGCCTGTCCAGATGAGGATCCCGGCGAGTGTCGCGTACGCCGGTGCGATCACCGGCTCGGCTTCCCAGCCATTGCTGGCCGCTTGCGCGATGGCGTGCTCGCAATGCCGCCGGGCCAGGATGAGGGAGTTGCCGGTGACGGCGAAGCCCAGGTGGGCGAGGCAGGCAACCTCCAAATACGGCCGCCCGATCTCGCGAGCGAGGGCGGCGCCCTCCAGCAGGTGTTTCTCGCTGTCGGCCAGCCGCAGCGACCATGCCTCGGTGACGCCGAGGTTGAGCAGGGCGATGGCCCGCAGGTCGTTGCCCAGCGCAACGTCGGCGTTGGACAGGCCGGCGGCCGGAGCGGGCAGCGCATCCGCCTGTTCGAACACGCCGTCGAAGTGCCCGCGCAGCCGCGCCGACAGTAGGTCGAGCGAGGCGATGGCCGTGCGGAGCCCGGACTGCCGGTCGGGCGGTGTTGTGGCGGCGTATGTCCTGGCCACGTCCAGGTGCGCGGCCGCCTGGTCGAGGTGGAGCTCATTGAGGTCGGCGATGGCGTAGACCAGGGCGAGCCCGGGAAAGTCCTCGCCGGTCCGAGGTGGAAACGCGCGCACCAGCGCCGCAACGGTTCCCGCCTGGCCGTCGAGGGTGAGGCTGAGTGCGTGGTCGGTCAGCATTCGGGCTGCCTCGGCCCAGTCGCCGGCCGCCTGCAGGTGGCGGATCGCCTCGGCGATCTCGGTGTGCTCGGCGAACCACCGCGCCGCGACCCGGTGCAGCTCGGGGATATCCCCGGGCGCCGTGCGGCGCAGCTCAAGCCGAAGCAGATCGCTGAACATGTGGTGGTAGCGGAACCAGGTGCGGCCGGGGTCGAGCGACACGACGAACGCGTTGGCGTCCTCGAGGTCGAGCAGTATCCGTTCCGACCCGGTGGCGCCGGAGAGCAAGTCGGCCAGCTCTCCGTTGACCCGGTCCAGTACGGACGTGCGCAGCAGCAGACGTTGCACATCCGTTGGCTGCCGGTCGAGCATCTCGGCCATCAGGTACTCGGCCACCGTACGGTCGTTGCCGGAGAACTCCGCCACGAACCGCGTCGGGTCTGGGTGTCCGGCGAGCGACAGAACAGCCAGCCGCAGCCCGGCCGCCCAGCCCTCGGTCCGCTGGTGCAGCAAGGCCACCGCCGAATCGGGCAGCACCAGCCCGGACGCGGCCAGGAGCTCACGGGTCTCGTCCTGGCTGAAGCGCAACTGAGAGGCGCGGATCTCGGCCAGCTCGCCGGCCAGCCGAAGCTGGTGTAACCGCAGCGGATGATCGCCGCGGGTCGCCACGATTGCGTGTACGCCCGGAGGAAGGTTAGTCAACAGCGCTGTGAGCTGCTCGCCGGCCTCGGCGGGTCTCAGCTCGTGCAAGTCGTCGATGACGAGGGCGAAGGGACTGCCGGCCGCCGCGAGCTCGGACCGCACCTTGTCCACCATGGCCGGGCCGTTGAACCCGGGCGATGGAGGCGGCGGCTCGGCACCGCCGGTCGCCGCGCGGACCGCGCCCAGGAGAGCGAGCCAGAACAGCTGCGCGTCGTGCTGATCCGGCCGTACGGACATGAAGGCGATCCGATCGGCGTCGCCCCGTCGGGCGGCCCAGGTGCGCAGCAGCGATGTCTTCCCGCTGCCGGCGGGCGCCGAGACGATCGTCACCGGCATCGCCGCCGCGCGGTCGAGCGCAGCGACCAGGTCACGTCGGCCGATCAGTCTTTGTCGGGTGGCGCCGGCCGCGCCGTTCACGATCTCGCCGACTCCGCCGGGCATCTGGTCAGCCTAGCCCGCGAAATCACCGGAATCCGGTGACGACGGCTCACCGGCCCAGAGGCGAATCTGAGCACGCCCCCGATCGATGAAGAACGAAAGAGGGAGAGCATGGCTTCGTCGAGTCCAAGCGTGGATAGCACGCCGCAACTGCCGGACTACGCCCCAATCCCCGAGGCGGCCCTCGGCCCGGCGCTGAACGAGAACCGGTATTTCGTCGGCCGCGTCGAACGCAATCTGTACTCGCCTCGGTCGCCCCGACCCCGTACTTCCGCAAGTACGGGACCAACGTCTGGGCCGCGGTGAACGGCTACCTCGACACCGTCACAGCGCAGGCCGCCGCGCCGATCATTGCCAAGTACACCGGCGTGCTCGCCGCAGCGGACGTTCCGGCGTTCACCACCAGCACGACCTTCAGCGTCCTCCAGTCGATCCGACTCGACCTCGGAACCGGCTCCCAGGTCCACCCATGACTGAACGGAGAAACATGCCACTCGGTATAGCGATCGTGGTCGGCGCGGGCGGCGAGCTCGGCCGTGCAACGGCGGAGAAGCTGGCCGCCGTCGGGTTCACGGTGGTCGGCGTCGATCGCAGCGAAGACGGGCTGAAGCAGTTACCCGACGGCATCCGGTACGAGGTAGGTGACGCGACCGACCCGGCCATCGCCAAGAGCCTCGTCGACCGGATCGCCACCGAGGTCGGTCCACCCGAAGCGCTGGTCAACGCGATCGGCAGCTATCACCTGGGCGAGGCGCTCGAGGCGACGCCGGAGGACCTGCGGCTGATGATTGACGTCAACACTGGCTCGGCGCTGTGGCTGACCAAGGCGGTTGCGCCGTACATGCGAGACCGTGGCACGGGCGTCATCGTTCACGTGGCTGCCCGACAGGGCCTGGAGCCGACCGCAGGGATGGCCACCTACAGCATCAGCAAGGCGGCCCTGGTCCACCTCACTCGCGTGCTCGACCTGGAGCTGCGTCCGTACGGGATCCGCGTGAACGCCGTCGCACCACAGATCCTCGACACGGCGAAGAACCGTCCGTACCTCACCCCCGAACTGCTGCCGCACGCGGTCTCACCGGACGCGATCGCCGACATCATCGCCTTCCTCGTCAGTGACGCCGCCGCGCCGATCAGCGGTGCGGTGGTCCCGACGTACGGAGCCTGAGCCTCACCTCCTTCTCGTCGTACATCTGGAAAGGGACCGCCATGTCATCCAGCGCAACCACGAGCCGCCGCTCGTTCCTCGCCAGGGGCGCCGCGCTTGCGGCCGTACCCGCGATCGGCACTGTCGTCGGGGCAGCCCTCGCCGAACCGGCGGCAGCCGACACCTTCCCCGACTACGCGCCGATACCGCCCTCGGCGCTTGGGCCGGCCCTCAACGCGCAGGGTTACCACGTCGGGCGAGTCGAGAAGAACCTGTACTGGGTCACCGACGGCGCCTACCAGGCGGCCTTCCTGACCACCAAAGACGGGGTGGTGCTGTTCGACGCGCCACCCACCATCGGCCACAACCTGCAGCGCGCCATCGACCAGATCGCGTCCGACAACGGTGTCTCCAACAAGGTGACGCACATCGTCTACTCGCACCACCACGCGGATCACGTCGGCGCATCCTCGCTTTTCGGCCGACACGTGACCCGGGTCGGACACGTCGAAACGAAGCGGCTGCTTGCCCGAGACAACGACCCGGCCAGACCCGTACCGGACGTGACCTTCAGGACGCGCCGCAAGCTGCACGTCGGCGGAGAACGGATCGACCTGGTCTGGCACGGTACGAATCACACGCCCGACAACATCTACATTCACCTGCCGGGGCACGACACGCTCATGCTGGTGGACATCAACCTGCCCGGCTGGGTGCCGTTCGACAGCTTCAATCTGAGCGAGGACGTCCCGGGCTCCATCGCCGCCCCGGCCACGGCCATGGCCTACCCGTGGAAGCACTACATCGGCGGTCACATGGGTCGGCTCGGCACCCGCGACGACATGGTCGTGTACCAGCAGTACGTGACCGACATCATCGACAACGTGGAGAAGGCTCTCGCAGCGGTCGACCCGACCCCGTTCTTCGCTAGGTACGGGAACAACACCTGGGCCGCGGTCAAGACGTACCAGGCAGCGCAGGCCGACTATGCGGCCGCGCCGGTCATCAAGAAGTACGTCGGCGTCCTCGCGGCCGCCGACGTCTACACGACCAGCATCGCGTTCGTCATCCTCGAGTCGCTCCGCCTCGACTTCGGCGTCGGCTCGCAGATCCACCCATGACGGGACCACGCGCGGGTCCGCCAGGGCCCGCGCAGACCGGAAACGGACGAGAACTCGGCGGATCCTTCGAGCTCGGGCGTTGGAGCGTGCACCGGGCCGGGTACGGCGCGATGCAGCTCGCCGGCGATGGGGTCTTCGGGCCGCCGCGAGACCGCGACGAAGCATTACGGGTACTGCGCGCGGCCGTAACGGCCGGGGTAGACCACATCGATACCGCGCAGTATTACGGGGCGGGAACGGTGAACGAGCTCATCCGCGAGGCGCTGCACCCCTATCCGCCCGGGCTGGCCATCGTGAGCAAGGTCGCGGCTCGCCGCGACGCCGGGGGCGCGCTGCTGCGGTTCGACGAGCCGCACGAGCTTCGCCAAGGCATCGAGGACAACCTCGCCACACTCGGCGTCAGCCGGCTGGCGGCCGTCAACCTCCGTGTGATGGACCCCACCGAGCCCCCGGGCCAGCGGTTCGACGCCCAACTCGCGGCGCTGGTCCAGGCCCGTCATGCAGGCCTGATCGACGGCATCGGGCTCAGCAACGTGTCTCGGCGGCACCTGCTGCGGGCGGTCGCGCAGACGGAGATCGTCTGTGTGCAGAACCTGTTCAACCTGGCCGACCAGCGGTCGCTGGACGTCCTCACCGAGTGCGAGGCGCGGAACATCGCGTTCGTCCCGTTCTGCCCGCTGGGGTGGCCCGGCGACGTGCGGCACCGGTTGCTCGCCGACCCCGTGCTTGCCGAGATAGCCACAAGGCTGGACGCGTCGCCGGTACAGGTCGCGCTCGGCTGGCTGCTGGACCTCGCCCCGAACGTCCTACTCATCCCAGGCACTCGCACCCAAGCCCACCTCGCTGAGAACCTCCGCGCCGCCGGCGTCCGGCTCGACGACGCAGGCCGCGCCGAGCTCGTCCGGCAGTTCCCATCGCCCGGATCGCCGGAATCCGGCGACGACCCGTCACCTGCCCCGGCGCGAGCCTGAAGGTGTTCGAACACGGAGTGGGAAGGAGTGTTGCGTGAGTATCCATCCACCGATCACCGGCGCCGAGGCCGCCGACCGGCTGGCCATCCGCGAGCTTGTCGACGCCTACGCGCACTGCGCCGACCGGCGCGACGCCAAAGGCCAGATGGCCCTGTTCACCGACGACACCCACTTCGTCGTCTACATGGACGCCCGCAACCCCGAGCCGACCCAGGACCTGCACGGCCGCGAAGCACTGGCGCCGGTGTTCGACGCCCTCAATACCTACGTCGCCACCATGCACTTCAACGGCCAGAGTTCGATCGAGCTGAACGGTGATCGGGCAGCCGGCGAGAGCTACTGCCTGGCCCACCACCTGACAGAGACCGACGACGGACACCGGACGCTGATGGTCGCCTCCATCCGCTACCTCGACACGTTCGTCAAGCAGGACGGGGTGTGGCTGTTCGCCGAACGCCGCCTGATGGTCAACTGGACCGACACGCGGCAATCGGTTCCCTGACACTCCGCCCATGCTCGCGTGACTTGACCGGTGGCGGCGGCTCTGGCAACGCCTCGCCCCCACGGGCAGCACCGCGGGAACGCACCGTCAGCCCACTGGAGTCTCATCAGGCGGCGCGCATCGCCGGCATATCCCGGGTGAGCGGACGTTCCTGTCATCGGCCTGAGCGATTGCATCCGACCGTCTGGGGTTGAGGCCTCGCATTTCGTTTGCGTTCACGTGTCTGGGGTCTTGGGTACTAGTCGGCGACCGCGAAGACCTCAAGTCCTGAGCCGTCTTCCTCTCGCGTGATCGCGTTGACGAGTCGGTCACGGAGGTCCGGGCCTGATGAATCCGGACCACAGATCTCCGGGGACTCGGAGACGAAGTCGAGGTGGTTGGACTCGCGGGCGCGGGTCATGGCCACGTAGAGCGCCTCTCTGTCGGTCCGTTGGCTCGCGAGTGCGTGGGCGGTGTCGACGCTGGCTCCTTGGGCGCTGTGGATGGTGGTGACACCGTCGCCGTCGGAGCAGCCATCAGGCCCTTCGAGACACTCATCCGCGAACCACGCCCAAACGCGCAAGGGACTGCCGCTTCCCGGTGACCGGGGGCTGGCGGAGAATTCGGCAGTTCGCGCAGAGGACGGCGGTGCATTCTCGTTTCGCGGTCACCTTCGTGGCACGCCGACCGGCATGTCCTCTACCAGCCGCGGGGTCGGATCGTTCGGTAGGAGTTGCTCAGCGACGGTTTCGGCCACTGATCCTGATCAACATCTCCGGCTGCAGCCGAGTGAACTCTCCCTGTTCGCTCAGCGTGCGAGAGGCCGGTGAGTTACATTTCGCGACGCTCAGGGCCGTGAAATGAAAGGATTCGGTACGTATACTTCCATTGTGCACATCGAAGAGTTTCACAGCAGCCCAACAGGTCGGCTGGTCCCGATCAGTGGCCATGATCCACGGTTTGGAGCATGGAAGCACGTCGCCTTCGTCCCCGAGCCCCTTCCTGAAGGCACGCCGACGCTCACGGTGGTGACCTTCAACGCTGTCGCGAATGCTCGGGCCGCAATCGCGGCCTTGGACGGCTCGGCCTCCCAGCTACCGAACCCGCGGCTGCTGCGTCGGCCGACCCTTCGGCGGGAGGCGCAGAGTACGTCGGCTTTAGAAGGCACCTACGCAGCCCTTGAGGACGTGCTTGCCGCGGACGAGGACACAGAGCCGGCGAGCGGAAGCCTCCACGAGGTGCTCAACTATGTGCGGGCAGCGGAGCACGGATTCGCATGGCTTGGCGACGGTCGCCCGATGACCGTGGGGTTGCTCGTCGACCTGCACACGCGGCTGGTAGCGGGGACTCCGGCGGACAATGCGCACGCCAGGCGGATCCGCGATATCCAAGTCGTCGTCGGGGCACAGGGCGGCGCGCGAGTCGACGATGCTCGCTTCGTGCCGCAACCACCTGGCATTGAGTTGGATCGGCAGGTGCGCGGCCTGGTCGACTGGATGGGATCGGATCACTCGAAGATCATTGATCCGGTCGTGGCTGCCGGTATGGCGCACTACCAATTCGAGACCTTGCATCCGTTCAATGACGGCAACGGCCGCATCGGACGCCTGCTCGTGGTGTTGCACCTGATGCAGTCGGGGATTCTTCGGGAGCCAACGCTCACCGTTTCTCCTTGGTTCGAGGCGCGTCGTGCCGACTACTACGACCGGCTGCTTGGGATTAGCACGAAAGGCGACTGGGATGCGTGGATCAGGTTCTTCGCCGATGGCTTGGCAGCTTCAGCGACAGATACCGCAGGCCGGGTGAACGATCTGCTGGCCGTTCAACGGCAGCTCAAGGATCGAGTTCGTAATGCGGGCCTTCGGGCGGAGAGCGCCTTCAAACTCGTGGACTATGCACTGGCGCAACCAATCTTCACGGTCAGACAGGTAGAACGTCACCTCGGCCTGACGTATCCGCGGGCAAACGGTCTTGTCCGTCAATTGATGGAGACGGGAGTCCTCCGCCAACACGGTCAAGCCGTGTACGACCGGGAGTTCACTGCACCCGACGTTCTCGCCGTTCTGCTGCGCTCCCAGTAGCGTCGGGAGCTGCAGCTATGTGCGCGCGGCGCCAGCCTGGCGTTGGGCCCGAGCACCGGCGGCATTGCAGGCCGCGCGAACAGACCCGGACGAGCCGCGGCCTGGACCTGGGCGGCGTGACATCATTCGTGACGCGAAACCCCGTCAACTGGTGGGCGTGACGCGAGTTCTGTGGCTGTCCGTGTTGGCAAAGCCGCACGTAGAGGCCAGATTCGGCGTGATGGTGCACTCTTTTAATCCGCGGGTTGTCGGTTCGAGTCCGACGGGGCCCACCACGGTTGATGTATTACTCCGGTTGAGGGGTGCCGTTTGGCCTTCGGCTGATTGGTACCGGTGTTTCGGTTGATGGGTGACGCCTACTTCGGCTGATTGGTGACACTCCCCGGGTATGCGGGAGTTGAGTGTGGCTGAGCAGCGGTATCAGGCGGTGTTGGCGGTGATCGGCGACGGCGCCACGGTGACGGAGGTGGCGGCCCGGTTCGGGGTTGCCCGCAAGACCGTGCATGACTGGCTGGCCAAGTATGAGGCCGGTGGTCTGGAGGCCACGAGACCGCGGCTGCGTAAGTCCAAGAAGTCTGGGCTGCTCGTCACGGGCTGGCGTCTGGTCGGCGATGTCGAGCCTAATCCTTGCCGCCTGCGCCAAATCGCGAATGCCCACCGACAACGGTTCGTGTTGGGCGGCCGCGAGCAATGCTTGGGTCAGCACCACTCGAAGGGCGGCCGATTCGTCCTTGACCGCCAGCATCGCCTCGGCCTGCCACCAGCCCGCGTACGCTGCCTGGTGCGGCATGCCCAGCGTGGCCCAGGCGTCAGTGGCTGCCGCCCACAACTCGGGAGCGTTGGTCAGGCTTCCACGGGCGTGCTCAGCGACAAACGTCAGTTTGAGCGCCGGTCGTGAACGGTGCCACGGGTGATCGGCGAACGGGTCGTCGGCCATTCCGGCCAGGTAGTTCTGCGACCAGGACTCTTGGTTCCCCTCGGACGTGATGCTGGTCAGGTCCTGGCTGGCGATGTCGGCCTCGGCGCGGGCCAAGAGGACAAGCAGTTCGGCGGCAAGGACCAGCTCTTCGGTCGGCCGACGTACTGCTGTACACCAGCCGCAAGCTCAGCCGCGCCGCAGACGCGGCTGGCAGCCTGGAGATCGCCCGCGCGGTTTCCGCTGCGGTCGTCCAGGTGATGCGCGGCGCACGGACTGCGAAGCCCGCCTGGGTCGTAGCCAAGGGCGGCATCACGTCGCACGACGTTGCCGTGCACGGTCTGGAGATCCGCCGCGCGGTTGTCCTCGGCCAGCTGCTGCCTGGGCAGGTGTCGGTGCTACGTCCGGTCGAGGCGGCGGCGGAGGTCATCGGCGTCCCGTACGTGGTGTTCGCGGGGAACGTCGGTGACGACACGACACTGGCCCAGGTCATCGCCGTGCTCCGAGGCCACGATGCGCGGCTGGCCTTCGGGGACCAGACCGAGCAGTGGGGTTGATGAGATGACTCGCGTTGGTTGGATTGGACTGGGGGCCATGGGTGCTCCAATGGCCGCACGCGTGGCCGGGTCAGGACTCGAAGTCACCGCATACGACATCGACCCGAGGAAGGCAGAGGCGCTCGCCGCCGACGGCGTGAAGGCTGCCTGGACGATTTCTGAGGCAAGCCGGGAGATCGACGTGCTCGCGGTGATGGTGGCCACGCCCTCACAGGTCGAGTCGGTGCTGTTCGGCGACGACCCCGCGACGGCCGTCCTGAGTCCTGGTGCAGTGGTGTTGGTCATGGCCACGGTTGGGCCGGTCGCCGTCCGACGTTGGGCCGACCGTTTGGCGAGCCATGGTGTTCTGCTCGTGGACGCACCCGTGTCGGGCGGTGTCGGCAGGGCGGCAGGCGGTGACCTCCTTGTCATGGCGAGCGGGGCCCAACCTGCGGTGTCGAAGGTCGGTCCGGTGCTGGACGCGCTGGCGGGCACCACTCGCGTCGTGGGAACCGAGCCAGGGGACGGCCAGAAGGTCAAGCTCGTCAATCAGCTGCTTTGCGGCGTTCACATCGCCGCAGCAGCAGAGGCGCTCGCCTTCGCCGAGGCGATGAACCTCGACCCGCAGACCACATGGGACGTCGTCCGGCACGGCGCCGCCGCATCGTTCATGCTCGACGACCGCGGCGAACGCATGGTGCACAACTCTTTCGATGAGGTGAAGAGTGCGCTCGACATCTTCGTTAAGGACATGGGTCTGGTGCTGGACACCGCCCGACAGCACGACCAGGTCTCCCCGATAGCCAGCGCAGCCAACCAGGTCTACCTCGCGGGGCATCACGCCGGTCTCGGCCGACGAGATGACTCCTCCGTCATCGAGGTCCTGCGCGGCCACTAACCACGCGGACTTTGCGTTCCGGGTGAGCGGTGCCGCGATGTTGATCAGGCCATGCAGAATTCCCGCGACCAGTCGTGAACTGTTCTCGGTGGCTCCAGGACGCCACCACCGGAGGAGTCGGCGATTGGGGATACCCGCTAGCCATTCGCGTGACTGTGGCACAGGCGTGGTCAGGCCGGGGAGAGTTCATCGAGGTCCCGCTCTTGACTCTCGCCGACGATCTCGATCTGGTCGCCGATTCCCCGCAGCGACGCCAACGCACCGTCTGCGCGCAGCAAGGCTCGCTGGTCCCCGAGGCGCAGTTTGTCTATCTCGAGCCGTCCGTAGCGCGATGGCCATGACGGCTCCAGGCGCACGGTCCCCCGCGGAACGTCCGGATCCAGGCGCAGCAACGTACGCAGAGTCTGCAGCGGTGCGGCCGCCGCCCACGCCTGCGGCGAGCAAGACGTGGGATACGGCAACGGCGTCGGGTAGTCGTCACGCGAGAAGCCGCAGAACAGCTCAGGCAGCTGCCCCTCGAAGGCCGACGCCGCATCGAGGATCCCCTCCGCCACCCGCTGTGCCTCGGCCACGAACCCGTACCGCATCAGGCCTGCAGCTACGAGCGCGTTGTCGTGCGGCCACACCGACCCGTTGTGGTAGCTCATCGGGTTGTACCTCGCCATCGACGACGCCAACGTCCGCACACCCCACCCGGTGAACATCTCCGGCGACATCAGATGCGCCATCACAGACGCCGCATGGTCGTCGGAGACGATCCCCGACCACAGGCAATGCCCGATGTTCGAGGTCAAGGAGTCGATCGGTTGCTTGTCCCGGTCGAGCCCTACCGCGAAGTAGCCCCGGTCAGGCAACCAGAAGCGCTCGTTGAAAGCAGCCTTCAACTCCGCCGCCCGAGACCCCCAGAGCTCGGCTGCGAAGACGTCGCCAGCGTTGTCAGCGATCTCGGAGCGCGCGATGTACGCCGCGTACACGTACCCCTGCACCTCGCACAGAGCGATCGGCGCCGAAGCTAGCCGACCGTCCGCGAAGTTGATCCCGTCGTACGAATCCTTCCAGCCTTGGTTGAGCAACCCGTGCTCGGTCGCGCGTTCGTACTCCACGAAGCCGTCACCATCACGGTCGCCGTTTTCCCGCACCCACTCCAACGCACGGTCTGCGGCCGGCAACAATGCGGGCACCGCAGTCGGCGCGACACCCCAACGGTGCAGCTCGCCGAGCAGCACGACGAACAGCGGCGTCGCGTCCGCCGTGCCGTAATACACGCTGCCGCCGCCACGGGTCAGTGGGAAGTTCACACCGACGCGGGCCTCGTGCAGGATGCGTCCGGGCTGCTCCTCCGAGGCGGCGTCGACCTTCGTGCCCTGGTACCGCGCGAGTCGTTGGAGCGTCCCCACGGCGAGAGTCGGCTCCAGACAGATCGACATGTACGAGGTCAGCAGCGAGTCGCGGCCGAACAGCGCCATGAACCACGGGGCGCCTGCCGCGACCGCGAACTCCCCTGGGTGCTCAGGGTCGATCAGCCGCAGGGACCCCAGGTCGTCGAGGCTGCGCAGCAACGTCTCGGAAAGTGCGGGGTCGCCGGTGGTGATTAGGTGCGGGCTCTCCGTACGCCAGGCACGCAACCGCACCGCAGGCGGCGACTCCTGCCATGGCAAGCCCAGCGGAAACTCCACGTTCGCGCCGCGTCCATGGATGCTCGGCTGTACGAGGACGCTGGCCGTCCACTCGCCTTGCGCGCCTATCTTCGCGTCGAACGAGAGGCCGTCATGCGTCGCCAGACCTCCCTCGGCGATGACGAAGATGCCCCGCCGCCCCGCCCCGCTCGACCACCCGATGTCCAGGCCGCCATCGCGCACCTCGACAGTGTGCGCCCCGTTCGGTCGTACGCGGTGCTCTTTGACGGCGAAGACGTCTGCGAAGTCGGCCGCCACGTCGAGACTCAGCCGCACCGTCACGGGCTCTTGGCCAAGGTTGCGAAGGCGGATGTCCTCGCGCATGCCCTCGCCCACGAACCTCGCACGCTCCACCAACAGCTCTGTCTGCGAGCCCTGCGGAGGTACACGGGCGAGGAACGTCGCGCGGTACGGGTCCTCCTGCAAAACCATGAGCGGCTGTGTCGTACGCCCGTCGAGCAGCAGCCGCCACCCGGACAAGATGCGTACGTCACGGAAGAACAAGCCCTGAGCCTCGTCGGCATTGATCTGACCGGAGTAGGCGGACACGCAGAAGGTCGAGCCCTCCACGAGCGTCACGTTGCCGGCGACCTGCGTCGCTGGCTCGACCTCATGTTCCATTGGCGCTCACGCGATGGCCGCGATCCCCTTGGGACTGCGGAGGGCGTGCTCGAAGGGTATGACGACGGCCGGCATCGTGTTCGTGAGCCCTGCGTACACAGCTTCGTACGCCTTCGCGACGCTGTCGACGGCGAACCGCGCTTGGACGTGCTCGCGGCAGGCCTTGGGATCGATGTCCCCAACCATTCGGACAGCCGCAACCATCTCCTCATCGTCGGCGACGAGGAAGCCGCTCGTGCCATGCGCGACGATTTCGGGAGCTGCGCCCTCGTCGAACGCGATCACCGGGGTTCCGCACGCCAAGGCCTCGACCATGACCATGCCGAATGGCTCGTTCCACCTGATGGGCATGAGCAGCGCTGTCGCGTGGGCGAAGAGGCTGCGCTTGATGTCGCCGCCGATCTCCCCGACGTACTGCACCTGGTCCTGGTCGACATGCGGTTGTACGTGGTCCCGGAAGTACTGCTCCTGGCCGGGCTGGATCGGACCAGCCAGGATGATGCGCCTGTTGGCACGCCTGGCCGCCTTGATCGCGCGGTCGGCGCCCTTGGTGGGGTGCATGCGGCCGACCCAGAGCAGGTAGTCGTCCTTGACCGGCATGAAGGGCCACGCGTCGACGTCGATGGGGTTGGGGATGACGTCGTGGACCCTCATCCCTTGCGGCGCCGAGGCTTTCTGCGCCTCGCTGATGCCGACGATGTGCCCCTTGTGGCCGTGCTGGGAGTAGAACTGCGACGTGGACGGTACGAACGGGCCATGCAGGGTGTGCACGACCGGTACGTCGATGCGGTTGGCCATCGCGAGCGCTGTGAAGCCGCAATGGTCGTGGATGACGTCGAAGGGTTTGAACCGGCTTGCATCGTCGACGCGGTCTAAGACCCGCGCGACGTGGTCGGCCTCGATCATCGCCGAGCCGATCTCATCCTCATGACCCTCGGGGAGCACGTGCTGGACCATGGCCGCAGATCGCGACCCCGGCGCGGCGTACAACGTGACCTCGTGACCGCGCGCCACCAAACCGTCGCACAGCAGGTCGACCACGTGCTCGATTCCGCCGTAACCGGAGGGAGGTACTGAGATCCAGGGTGGTGCGAGCATCGCGATCTTGGTCAAGTCGGGTCCTGCCCGTTATGGGATATCCCTACCGGGACCGCGAAGCGAGGGATGACCCCTGTACCCACCATTAGGATACGCCCGCGCATCGACGTTCCTGACCACTCAGGTCAAAGGGTGCTGGCGAGACGCACAGCGTGTTGGCCTCAATAGTCTGCACTCGCACTGTCGACGGTGCATGACACAGCCCAGACCGAAGCCGCGCGCCGCCAGTGCGAGCTGACCTCATCCAGGCTCACGTCCAACTATTCGTGTATTACCAATTGGCGACATTCGGTGGACCCCGGTTGTCACCGTCCGCTGCCACAGCAGGTACGTGACGGCCCCAGCTGTGCGGATCAGCGTCGAGCAGCGAATAGCCCGGTTGGGCCGCCGACACCATCTCGCTCGCTGTTGTGGCGGCGGATCCGGTCGAGCTGGCACGCGACCTGGTGACGCTCCATCCGGCTGTTGCGGGCGTTCCCGCTGGGATGCCTGAGCTCGCTCCGTCGCAGAGAGTGCGTCGCTCATCCGCCCGGGTCTGGCGCTCCAAGCGCGCGGACGGTGAGTACTGAAGGGCGACGACGGGCGCGGGCATCCACTAGAGGCCAAAACTGGCGAAGATTCGGTGTGGCACGGGCGTTGGAGGTGGAGCATGGGCGAGCGGGATGACTTCCTTGACTAGGTCGGGTCTGGCCTCAAGGACGCCGAGGGAGCGCTGCTCAACGGGGACGCTGCGCCTCGGTTCGCCATCTGGTCCTACAAGGATCCAGTCACAGTGCTGGGTGCGTGGATGTCGGGCCGCGGCCGCCAGGAGTTCGGCGACATCTTCCGTCAGCTTGAAAGCGCCTTCTCGAGCTGCACCTCGTACTCGCACGAAGTTATCGCAGCCGACGTGCACGAAGACATGGCCTACACCGTCGGCTACGAGCACACGCGGGCGTCTGTCACCGGAGAACCACGGCAATACTCCTTGCGGGTGACGCAGATCTATCGCCGCGAGAATGGGGAGTGGAAGGTCGCGCAGCGCCACGCGGACACACTGCCGGAGCGCGCGAGGTCGGAGTAGACATAGCCATCCGAACAGTGGCCGCGTATGCGGATCTTCGAACGGGGGGAGGGGGTTGGGACACAACATCACCGGCTGACCCAGGCGCGACCACCGCTCCATGTCAGGCGCGGCCACCAAGCCGGATCGAAGCCGGTCACCGGCGGTGGGCCTACCGTGACGATCGCGGCCGTTGGGCCACGTCATGCGGTTGTCCGGTCCTGCCGCGAACCCGGAGTCACGGTACGAGTCGGAAACCAAGAAGCAGGCCATTCAGATGCATGGCTCGAACTGCGTCTGCCCCTGACCATCGCCGACTTGAACCTCGTCGAGGCCGGCGGCGAATGGACAGTTCGACGCGGCAGAACACGGACAGCTGCTGCACCCAGACGCGCCACACGGTCGAGTGGACCCGGTGGCCCGGGCCGGCCAGTTCCTCGTGGACGCGCTGATGGCCCCGACGAGCCCGGATTCTGGTACGCGAGCCGCAGGATCGGCCCGCGCACCCCCGACCCTCGTCGGGGACGAACGGGCCGGCGGTGCGGACCGGTCGGCTTCCGCGCAATGAGCTCGCGGTGCCAGGCTAGAGGGTGGCGGGGGTGACGAGGAACGCGCCCCAACTCAACCCCGGCAGCAGCCGCGGACAGCGGCACCCGATCGGGCGTGCGACGTGACGGCGCAGCACCGCGACCTGAAACCGTAACGTCATAGCTCGACGTCCGTGGCGGAGTCCCCGCGCACCCTCAGCACACGATCGGGTCCGCCGCGCGTCGGTTCATGGAGTGCATCAGCGACCAGAACGCGACCACACGGTCTGCCCCGATCAAGATCCTCGAAGCCGGTGAACCGGTAGGTCAACCACCGAATCGACGTTTGTGACACCCAACGGCGGGCACGACGCGTCCGCGGGCCGTTCCCGGCGGCGGGCGGTGTCGGTGGGCGTAGGTTGTTGTGGTGGACGAGGCGCAGTACCCGCTGTGGACCGTCCATATCGCCGACGTGGTGGACCGCCACCGGGGGCAGGTGTGCGCCCGGTGCGGCGAGGCAATTGCCGAGCCGGGAGTTACCTGGCCGCGGGGCCGGCTCGTGGCCATCCGCCACCTGAGGCGCCGATTCGAGGTCCGGCTCATCGATGCCCGCGACGATCTGCTGGAAGACGAGCGACAGTGCGGCGGGCAGTAGCCATCGCGGGTAAGCGGTGGGCGAGGAGCTCTCCGATGAGTGGAGATTCGAGTCGCCTACGGCACGCTTGACCCTGCGGCCCCTTTGGTTCGGACGCCGGTCGGTAGTGGATGGACCTCGAAGGCGGGGGTTATGGCTGCTGCGATCGGGCGGGATCGAGGCCGGATCGGGGCGAGGTCGGGGATCAGTGACAGCTTCGCAACGAACATCTGAAGTTCGGGACCGGCTCGTTCAGCAGGACGCCGCTCGCATACAAGTTTGTGGCGAGTACCAGTTCTAGGTCTTTCCCTGGTGGTGGCAGCGGCGAGCATCTCCTCGACGGGTTTGGATGCGACACACCTTTCGCGCCGCTCGGGATCACACGGTTCGCAGGCGGCATCGTCGTGCAACTTGTACGGCCCTAAGTGACGGGCGGTCTGCATGGGCAAGCTAGGTCAGGGTCGCTCCGGTCATCGTTGGGAGCATGAGGCAGCCCATCTTCTGCGGCGGGTCGGGGAGAGGACTGGACAGCAGGAAGGGCCCGCAGTGCGGGCCCTTCCCGTTGTAGCCGTGGAGCTGTTACACCTTGGCGAGACCGCTCGTCTTATGCACGAGCACCTCTCCGACGGTGATCTTGGGCGCGTTCGGGAGCGCAGTCTCGAGCTTCTCCTCGCGCACCCAGGTGGCTGCGGCGCGGGTTGACTCGTCGGCCTGTGCCGAGGTCTCGAAGAAGCCGATGGAGCTCATGACGCCGTTGCCGGCCTCGATCAGGTAGTAGCCGCTGAAGCCCGGCAGCCTGCTCAGGCGGGGCAGCAGGTTATCGCCAACGTTCTTGACGAGCTCCTGGGTGCGAGCCTGGTCGATTCCCTCGTAGCGTCGGATGGTTGCGTGCATGTGGGGCTCCCAACCTCTTCGTTCAGGTGGAGAACTCGGTTGAGTTCTCCCGGTGCACTCAGGCCCGTGTGAAAGTCGAAGAGCGGGTTCGGAGCCTCAAGGGCTTCCGTCTGGTTTCTGGCGCATTCTCGAGTGTAGCAGACTTCTTGACGACGTATATTTACGTGACTACGTTTTCTACCGTACCGACGTAGGAGTCACGGTGTGTCCCTTTTCAGTCACCCTGCCGCGTGTTCCGGATCGGGAGCTGGGTCCGCTGTTGATTCAGCTTGCGCAGGCGGGCTTTCAAAATCCGATCATCAGGGCCGTCGTTGCCGATGACGCATCGGTCGAGGGGGCGGCTCCTGTTTCAGAGCCGAGGGCGGATCTCGCCGAGGATTGGCGGCTCGTGCGGGAACGGGAGGGCGAGTCGTATCGGTGGCCGGAAGGGCGCGAGCAGTACTCGCGCTACCGCGTGTTCATCGGTACGACCCGCGCCGAAGGTGCGGTCCACATCGGCCTTGGCGAAACGCTGCGCAAGAACAAGTGGGGCCGCGACCGAAAGTATGTTGTTGCCTTCCTCAGCAGTGGATCCCCGCAGCAGCCGCTCGCCGAGTTCGCCGCCGCTGACGACTTCGAGGAGACGCGCGAGCTAGTCGCCGTCGTTCGTGGCAGCGATGGAGCGCGGCGTATGTACGGCCCGGGCGATGCACTTCCCCGCGTCTACAGGGAACGCTTTCGAACCCAGATGTACAGCGAGCGGGTTGTCTATCGGGGCGTCTGGAACAAGGTCGTCGTAGTCGCAAGGGAGGACGACGACGAAACCATGTTGGACCACGCGCTGATTCAGGGCCGGCGCCGCTACCCGATGCAGTCGTATGGGCATGGATAACCCGCCACCCAGCGTGAGCCCCCACTACGCCGGCGTGCTCGACGTCGATCCCCCGTGACGGAGAGGTCGACGACAGCACCTGAGTCGCATGAGCGGCGCGGTCATGAAGCGACCGCTGCGGTCGGCGTCGGCAGACGCGGGGACATGTCTGTACCTCCAGCTATCCCGGGTGTCGGTGCCGCGTCACCGTTCGGGCAGGGGGAACCGCTCCGGTTGATGATGTTGTGGCTGCCGCTGCTGGTCTCTTGGAGGCGGCGGGGCTTGGCCTGCTGGGCGCCTGGGAGGCGCAGGGTGAGCACGCCAGCGTCGTAGCCCGCACCTACAACGCTTCCACCCGGCGCAGGAACCCGCGCAGATCCAGGAAGTCGGCGAGCGACTGCCGGTGCTCTTCGCAGGCCACCCAGGTCTTTTCCCGCTCCGGCGCGTGGACCCTCGGATTGTTCCAGACCAGGACGTACGACGCCGACGACCGGCAGCCCCTCGCCGAGCAGACCACAGGGTCGCTCATCTGTCGCGCCCGTCTGCGCGTGACACAGGGACAGGGCGACAGTGCGCCGCTCCGTTGTCGGCCCAGGCCCGCTTCAGAACGGTGAGTCGTAGCCTGGCAACGTCCACGTGGTCAGCCTGTCACCTCTCTGTGACCCCAGGGCAGCGCGCTTAGTGTCGCCCGGAATGCGGCAACCGTGGACGTTCCCGTGGCAGCGCGTTTCGACCGGCCCTCGGGATGGGCGGACGCTCAACTACGGTCGCCACGCACTCAGGGCGTCCGCACCAGCCTGGGCTACACGGCTACGGGCTGGGCGCCGGTTACGACCGGTCCCGTGTTGAGTCTCGCCCCGTCCGCAGGGCGGAAGCCTCTCATGAACAGGTAGAGGGCGAGGCGGGTCTCCCACGTATACGCCGGGGCGGTGATGAGGCCGCGGGCGATGGGTTCCTGTCGACCTGACGCAGGTCGGCTGTGCGAACCCCGCCGAGCTCGTCACGAGGTACGCCGACCTGCCGCTGGGAGCACGGAGGCCTCGGTCGTGGCGCTCTCGCCGAGTGGCTGGGCGTCGGTGAGTCGCAACACTGTGTAGGCGCCATTTCTCCGTCGTGACCAGCGCCATGTCGAGGCCACTGACCCTGATGCCGTGACACCATTCGTACGCGAAATGACGTCAACTCATGCGCGTGACGCGGCTGGTGGGGCCGTGCGTGATGACAAAGTCGCAGGCAGAGGCCAGATATGCCGTGATCGTGGATCCCTTTCCGCGGGTTGTCGGTTCGAGTCCGACGAGGCCCACCCCTGCAACGGAATCCGGCGTCAGTCGAACCGCTGCGAACCAGAAACAAACCATCTACTGGCTTCGGCGTCGACGAGCGGATCCAGCGCCGCGGCGCAGTCGGCGGTAGTGACGGCGCGGCGGCCGAGGTAGAAGTCGAGCGTCGTCGAGGGCCGGGCGTGGCCGAGTTGGTCGGAGATTTGCCGGATGCTGAATCCCTCGTCGTCGAGCCGGGAGGCGACGGTCTTGCGGAAGACGTGGCTGGTCACCCACGGGTAGCCGATCCGGTCCATTGCCTGGCGCAGGTCAGCCTGGGTGTTGGACGGATCGCGGATCATCCCCGCCGGTGAAGTGAAGATGACACCGGCCGGTGCTGGCCGATCCGCAGCCCCGTGCCAAGCATGAACCGGGACTGCTAACGGCTGGCGTCGGTGAAAGGGGCGACGGTGGTGACCTGTTCAGCAGTCGGGATGCGTGTACTCAGGGAAGCAAAACAGACGACGGTAATGCGCCTGCGGGCCGGGCTAGCGAGCTCGCCGAGACGCCGACTAACGCGGCGCGCGGCTAACGGCAGTGCTGAGTCGAGAGGCTCGGGCTCGAGCTGATCGAGGTTCGGCGCCAGTCGCCGACCTGAGCGGCGGGTGCCGCGATGGAGCTTGCGTTCGCCGGCGCCGCCGCTGGTGGGGTGGCCGTAGGCGCTGACCGCCAGGTCCGCTCTAGTCTTTGTGCTGCGCTCGCACCTCATGTCCGGCCACCGGTTTAATCAAAGGATCCTCCCCATGTCCTCCCATGCTGGCACGGAGCAACAGAGTGTCGCGGACGCGCTGGCGCGGCGGGTCGAGGCGCGGCGGGGCGCCGAGTCTGTGTGGGTGGAGGCGTTGCGTGAGCTGGGGGCGGTGGACCGGGCGGTGTATGAGGCTGTGGCGGATACCCCCACGCCGGAGCTGGACGGCCCCGTTCGCCGGCTCTCGAACGCAGCGAACTACTCGCGCCTGTGGCTTGGTATCGCCGCCGTGATCGCCGTGCTCGCTGGCAGGCGCGGACGCCGCGCGGCGCTGGAGGGCGTGCTAGCGATCGGGGTGACCTCGGCGACGGTCAATCTCGGCATGAAGCCGCTTGCCCAGCGACGGCGCCCGGATCGCAGCGGCCACGCCATGTTTGCGGCTCGCGGTGTGCCGATGCCGGAATCCGACTCTTTCCCGTCCGGCCACGCGGCGTCGGCGTTCGCGTTCGCCTACGCGGTCGGCAGGCACCTGCCTGTGCTGGCCGTGCCGATCCGGTTGCTGGCGGGCGCCGTCGCCTACTCGCGAGTCCACACCGGCGTGCACTATCCGGGTGACGTGGTGATCGGTTCGATCGTGGGAGCCGGAACCGCGGCGACAGTCGCAGCAGCATGCGACCGCATCTACCGACTGCAGGACCCGAACTGAAGCGTGCGTAACCGGCAGCCCTGACGCGCCCGCATCTTCTCGTCGTATCAGCCCTCTGGTAGCGGACGCTCTTGCCTGGCAGGCGATAACGGCGCCGATCGTGGCATGCCTTGATGGCGGGAGGAGATTCGGACCCGCAGAGCCCCAGGCCGGCTAGTGAACTGCAGCGGCGGGCTCAGATCGATCGCCTCGCCGTCAATCCCGGCGTGTACCGGTGGCAGCGCATTGACGTCCAGACGTGGCGAGCTCCACGCTCGCCCTGGAGGGTGGGGGGTAGCCCCCGGAGGGTACGGGGCAGCGCCGGGTGCGTCGAGAACGATGATCCCGAGTCGGCCGCCGTCAAGCGCCGGACGGGCACCGGGGGTCAGCGGGCGATCGAGCATGTAAGGGTTGTTCGACACGAGCACAAGGGCGAGATGCTGGTGCTCGCGCCCGACATCGTCAACCAGGCGCAGGGCCGGCACCTCTGCGCTTGGACCGAGCACCTTCTCGGCGGTCTTCAGGAGTGTGCGCATCTTGGCCTCGCGGTAGGCCGGACTGCGGACCGCTTCGCCGTAGATCCCGAGCGAGACGTTGTTGAGAAACAGGCGGCCGTTCACTTCCGCCACGTCGATCAGGCGCTCGATCCCGCCTGTGAACGCGTCGAGCGCGCCGAGCACATCGTGCGGATCCAGCCCCAGATCGAGAGCGAAGTGGTTGCGCGTCCCGGCCGGCACGCACACGAACGGAAGCCCATGCGCGGCGGCCGCCGCGGCCACGACCGCCAGCGACCCGTCGCCACCGGCCACCCCCAGCGCGTCCGCACCATTGGCCACGGCTTCCCGCGCCAGCGTTTCCAGGCTCTGGCCCGGCGTAAAGATGACGGTCTCAATCCCTCGTTCGCGTGCCCGCTCGGCAACCGCAGCGCGTGCGGCCTTGCCCCCGCCAGATGTCGGGTTGACAAACAACACCGGCCGTTGCGGCGGATCCAAAGACCGCCGGCCATGAGGCGACAGCTCCGACACCATCCACGACATTCTCGTGCGACGACTGTAAGCGCGCCATTCGCAAATCACCTGCCATCGATGACGGGATCACGGCCCCCACTTCCACGCCGAAGGCGATGACGCCAGCCACTGAGGGTGAACAGTGTCCGAGTCGCCGCGGATCAGTACGAGACGGTGAGACGGTCGCGGACGTCGGCGCCGGGATCGAGGAGCGAGACCAACCGATCACGTGCGCGGCGATGGCGGGCACGTCGGGCGGCGTGAAGTCGACCACGAGGCGCGGGCCGGAGGAAGGATCGGGTGTCCGCCCACCCGTATGCGCTGCGGCGCCGGAGCCGCGCCCGACGTCCCGGGCCATCAGGGCGTCACCCGGCATCGGTTGTGCCTTCCGCTCCACGCAAAGCGTGTGCAGTACCACAGTCTGCGGCACCTGAGTAACATAGGTGCTCACCGCATCCGAGTGAGAGGAGTTCCCGGCAGCCGGCACCTCGGCCGTCGGGGATGTCGGCAGGCGATGCCGGCTCCCGCCCGCGGTCTATACGCGGCTTTCCTCCGCAACCGATCGTGTCGTCCCGCCGGCCGGGAGGCCTCGAGCCCATCACCCGCCAAGGAGGGCGACGGCGGTCGGCACAACTGTCCGGGCCGTCGCCGGAGGAGGCCGACATGAGCTATCCCGCCATCGCAGACCACGGAATGATCGGGGATCTGCAGAGCGTCGCTCTCGTCGCGACCGACGGGACAATCGACTGGTTCTGTTGCCCCCGGTTCGACTCGCCAAGCGTCTTTGCGTCCCTGCTGGACGACCGCCGGGGTGGCCGCTTCGCGTTGGCGCCGGTGGCGCCGGCCCGTTCGACGAAGCAGATGTACATGCCTGACACGGCGATCCTGGTGACGCGGTTCCTCTCGGAGTCGGGGATCGCCGAAGTCATCGATTTCATGCCGGTCGACCGGCCCAAGGTGGTGTCGGACCAACGCCGAATCGTGCGAGTGGTGCGGGGCATCCGTGGCGAGGCCGAGTTCGAGGCGAGGGTCGAACCGCGGTTCGACTACGGACGCCAGCCGCACAAGCTGCACATCAATGGCACAACCGCGGTCTTCGAGTCCAACGGGCAGCGCCTCCGCCTTACCAGCCTCTCGCCGCTCGAGCGCGACGGGGATGATGTCCGATCGAGGTTCACAGTGCGCGCGGGCGAGACCGGCGGGATGGTGCTCGAATCCGGTGCATCAGGGACACCGCAGCCGATTGGTGATGGCCAGATCATCCAGCTTTACCTCGACACGGTGGCGTACTGGGAGCGCTGGATCGGGCAGAGCACGTACCGCGGGCGCTGGCGGGAGGCGGTCGAGCGATCGGCCATCGCGCTCAAGCTGATGACCTACGCGCCCTCGGGCGGCCTCGTGGCCGCACCGACCGCCGGGCTGCCCGAGCAGGTGGGTGGTTCCCGCAACTGGGACTACCGGTTCACGTGGGTGCGCGACGGCTCGTTCTCCGTGTACGCGCTGCTGGGTTTGGGCTTCACCGAGGAGGCCGCCGCTTTCGGCGACTGGTTGCGCGCCCGGGTGGAGGAGCGCGCTGGGGACGGCTCCGGTCCGCTCAGGATCATGTACCGGGTCGACGGCAGCTCGGATCTCACCGAGGAAACGCTCGATCACCTCGACGGATACATGGGTTCCCGTCCCGTGCGGGTGGGCAACGGCGCCGCGGACCAGCTGCAGCTCGACATCTATGGCGAAGCCATGAACTCGCTCTACGCCCTGGACACCAGCGGGCTCGGCGACTGGGGCATCGGCCACGACGGCTGGAACCACATCGTCGGCATCGTCGACTGGCTCTGCGAGCACTGGCAGGACCCGGATGAGGGCATCTGGGAGACGCGCGGTGGCCGGCGTCGCTTTACGTACGGGCAGGTCATGTCCTGGGTGGCGTTGGACCGTGCCGTCCGCATGGCCACCAACCGGAGCCGCCCCGCCGACCTGGGCCGTTGGCTCCGAGAGCGCGACCGCATCCACACACAGGTGATGACCAAGGGCTGGAACGACCGGCTCGGCGCCTTCGTCCAGTACGAGGGCGGTGACGTGCTCGACGCCTCCCTCGTGTTCATGCCGCTGATGGGCTTTGTCGCCCCCAACGACCCGAGGTGGCAGTCGACCATGTCGGCGATGGACAGGACGCTCGTCGACGACAGCCTCGTGTACCGGTACGACCCGAAGGCCTCACCCGACGGCCTCCCGGGCTCGGAGGGCACCTTCTCGCTGTGTACGTTCCTCTATGTCAATGCGCTCGCGCGCGCGGGCCGGCTCGACGACGCGCGCCTGACGTTCACGAAGATGCTGACGTACGGGAACCACCTCGGCCTCTATGCGGAGGAGATCGACCCCACCGGGCAACAGGTCGGCAACTTCCCGCAGGCCTTCACCCACCTCGCCCTCATCGCGGCGGTCATGGCCCTCGACAAGAGGCTGGACACCCACAGGGCAGAAGTGATGCGACGACTGGGAACGGCGGCGGCCCTGATCGCATGACCGGAGCAATGAGCACGCAGCAGAGGGAGAACCCGCCCCGGGGGCGCCGTCAGCGAACTCCCACTCAGCGGCGGAGCCGTCGCATCCGGAGCCGGAATCGCAGCGCTCGTCGTGTTCATGGTGCAGAACAGCACGGACCTACGGCTCAGCTTCCTCGTGTAGGACTCCACCCTGTCCATAGGTTGCTCACGTTTGGCATCGGCGCTCGTTGGTGCCCTGATCTCGTTCGCCTCGGCGTGTTGCGGCGACGCCGGCGCCGGAAGGAACGCCGTCAGGCGCGCGGGGGCTGACCTAGGGTCACAGTCCGAACCACGACAACCAGGTGGGAGCACAACGTCACCCGGTCGAGAGGTGCTCTGGGGATGACGTCGCATAGCAGGCCGTGCAGGCGGTTGAGGATGCGGGTGCTAGATCGCCGTAATTCTGCTGAGGCTGAGGTCCCAGCGTCAACGCTGACGCTTGCCTGGCTGTCGTGACCGATGCACACTTGCCACGAGAGCGGGGGAAGCCATGTGGGTGACCATTTCTCCGCCGCGGGGTCGAGAACTACCGCTGCTGCAGCGGCACTGATCGCCGAGTAGAGGTCGCCGTTGGACGGGTCTGGTCCCGGATCTCGCCGGCGAGCACACGCAGGACGTCACATGAGCTTCGCTACCTGCTGGAACCCGCGGCGGTCGGCAGCCCGGCACAGGCGGCCCGATCGGCCGGTGGTTGACCAAGCGGGTTGTGAACCGGTTCCGGCGCAAGGCGAGGCGATGGGAATGGGCTTTAATGCCCTGGTCCCAACGACCATCCGCTGCACGAGCGGGCGCGAACGCAATGCGGTCGCGAGCATCGTAGGTCGGGACCCGAGATGAGCGCCGAAGCCACCGATCCGACCTCGGTCGCACGCGAGCAGCCCGTGCGCGTGATCTTCGGCGCGCTGATGGTGGTGGTGCTGCTGGCGTCGCTCGACCAGACGATCGTCGCGACCGCGTTGCCCACGATCGTCGGTGAGCTCGGGGGCGCCTCGAACGTCTCGTGGGTCGTCACGGCCTACCTGCTTGCCTCCACCGTGGTCGGTCCGGTGTACGGGAAGCTCGGCGACCTGTACGGGCGCAAGATCGTGCTGCAGGCGGCGATCTTGCTGTTCTTGGCCGGCTCGGTGCTGTGCGGGGCGGCGCAGGACGTGACGCAGACTGATCGCGTTCCGCGCGGTCCAGGGTGTCGGCGGCGGCGGTCTGATGGTCGTCACGATCGCCGTCGTCGGGGACATCATCCCGCCCCGCGATCGTGGCCGCTACCAGGGGTTCCTCGGCGGCATACTCGGCGTCTCGACCGTGCTCGGGCCGCTGCTCGGCGGGTTCATCGTCGAGAACTTCTCGTGGCGCTGGATCTTCTACGTCAACCTGCCGGTCGGGCTGATCGCGCTCGCCGTGATCGCGGGCGCGTTCGCGGCCCCCGTCGACCGAGTGAAGCACCGGATCGACTACGCCGGAGCCACGCTGCTGGCCGGCGGTCTGTCAGCGATCGTGCTGTACACGACGCTCGGCGGCACCGAGTACCCATGGGGCTCGACGTTCATGCTCGCGCTGGTGGCGGCGGGCGTCGTGTTGCTGGCGGGGTTCGTGCTCGTGGAGCGGAGCGCGGCGGAGCCGATATTGCCGATGAGGCTGTTCCGCAACCGCGTGTTCAGCGTCAGCGGCGCGATCGGGTTCCTCGTCGGCGCGGGGCTGTTCGGTGCGGTCACGTTCCTGCCGCTGTATCTGCAGACCGTCAGGGGCAACGGCCCGACGACATCCGGCCTGTTGATGACGCCGATGATGGCCGGCATGCTGATCACGTCGATCGGGAGCGGACAGGCGATCAGCCGGATCGGACGCTACAGGCCGTTTCCGATCGCCGGCACCGCGATCATGGCGGTTGGGTTCGTGTTGTTGTCGCGCCTGGAGGTGGACACGTCGGCGGTGGTCAGCGGCGCCTACATGCT
>CAVWSM010000020.1:0-308309 GCA_963757805.1 uncultured Actinomycetota bacterium
TCGTCTGTCAAGCACGGCACCGAGAGCGGCAACAAGGCCGACCCGTGACAGGACGAAGGCTGGCTCGTATGACGACCAGACCGCACCCCAGCCGTTCCGCGAGGTGGTGGCCGACCGAACCACGGCGGGGCTCCGTGTGCAGCCTCACCAGATGTGATCACCACTTAGGGCCGCGACATCTGCCCGGCAGACCCTGAGCCTTCGGCCTCACATTCTCAGGCAGCCCACTTCAGGACGGACCGCTCGCCTACCCACCCAGACACGGGCCATTCAGATCGGCGCCAACACCGTCCGAGCGGAGCTCGTGGCTGAATGGATCGCAGCGTCAGCCGCGCCACACGTACTCGAGTTCTGGCCGCCCGGTGCTGCCGTACCTGTTGCGCCTGTCCGCAATGCCGCGTTCGGCGAGGTATTCCAGGTACCGCCGGGCGGTCACTCTCGCCGTGCCGATATCGCCGCCACCTCCGACGCTGACAACGGCTTGCCGCTTCCCCGCAGGACATCGGTCACCGCATCGAGCGACTCGAGGCTCATGCCCTTGGGCAGCTCTGCGCCTTCGCCGCCTCGGAGGTGTCCGATCATGCGATCCACCTCGTGCTGCCCTGCGACCGATGTGCCGGCGACCAACTGCACGCGGTAGGCGGCGTAGCGCTCGAGCTTGTCCCGCAGAGATGAGAAGACGAACGGCTTGAGCAGATACTGCACGATGCCGAGGGACACCGCCGTGCGTACGACTGCCAGGTCGCGCGCTGAGGTGACGGCGATGACGTCAGCCGTATGGCGGCCCGCTCTCATCGCCCGACATACATCCAGACCGTGCATGTCGGGCAGGTTCATGTCGAGGAGCACCAGGTCGACCGGGTCTTGGCGAGCATCCGCAGAGCTTCCTGAGCGCGTGCCGCCTGCCCGACCGCTTCGAACCCGTCGACCCGACCCACGTACGCGACGTGCGCGTCGGCGGCCACGGCGTCGTCCTCGACCACCAGGACTCGGATCACGGCGTGCCCTTGACGGTCGCAGCGGTTGCGATGGGCACCGGATTGGCACCGTGAACACGAGCTCCTCCGTCCCGTGTGACGTCGATCGGTCCCTCCGAGTCGGTGCACCGCCTGACCGACCAACGCCAGGCCAAGGCCGCGGCCCGACTTGGGCCGTCGTTCGACTTGGTCGACCAGCCGCGCTCGAATGCCTCCTTCAACCTTGTCGAGGTCGAGTCCCGGGCCGGTGTCAGCGACGCGGAGCTCCACCACGCCTGGCTGTCCCCGCTCCTGCCCGACAACGACCCGTGAACATATCCGGCGCGGCGGCGGCATGGCGGCGACCGCATCGAGCGCGTTGTCGACCAGGTTGCCGACGACGGTCACGAGATCGCGGGCCGGAAGGATCCGTTCTGGTACGTGCCGTGTCCGGCACGATGACGAGCTCGACGCCCCGTTCGTGGGCCTGGGCGGCCTTGCCGAGCAACAGCGCTGCGAGCACCGGTTCGTGGACGCGCGCCGACACGCGGTCCGTCAGCTCCTGGGCGACTGCGAGCTCGGCGGTGGCGAACTCCAGCGCGTCTGCCGTGCGGCCGAGCTCGATCAGGGAGACAACGGTGTGCATCCGGTTCGATGCCTCGTGCGCCTGCGACGCGCAGCGACTCCGCGAAGCCCGCGGACCGAGTCGAGCTCGCCGGTCAGGGCCTGCAGGTCGGTGTGGTCGCGCAGGGTGACGACCGTGCCCAGGACCGGCCGCTCCACTGGGCCGTGGCCTGGTTCACGACCAGGACCCTGTCGTTGGCAAGTGGATCTCGTCGGTACGGTCGCGGCCGTCTGCGAGCGCCCGGCCTATCGCGCTGCGGGAGCCCGAGCTCGTCGATCGGTGTGCCGAGCGGGAAGTCGGCGGCCAGCCCGAGCAGCCGGATGGCCTCGTCGTTGGCGAGCTGCAGACCCGCGCGTCGGTCGAGGATGAGGAGCCCTTCGCGGACTGCGTGCAGCACGGCGTCGTAGTAGTCGTACATGCGACGAAGCTCGGCCGGGCCAGGTCGTGGGTCTGTCGCCGCAGCCGGCGGCTCACCAGCCAGGATCCGAGACCGGCCAGCGCCAGCGCGATCAGCCCCGCGCCGACGATGACCGGCACCTGGCGGCGCGAGTCGTGTCTGTCATCGCCTCTGTGGTGATGCCGACCGAGACCAGGCGCATCGATGCTGCCCGTCGGCGGACCGCACCGGAACCACCGCCCGAACGGACGGGCCCAGAGTGCCGGTGAAGGTCTCGGTGAACGACTCGCCCTGCGACCGCCGGTTCGATGGTTCCGCGGAACTGCCCGCCGATCTCGTCTGGGTTCGGGTGGGTCCACCGGACGCCTTCGGGCGACATGATGACCACGAAGTCGGTTTCGGTCTGGCGCTGGACGTCGTCGCGAACGGCTGCAGAACGGCAGTCGGATCATCCGACTGCACGGCGGTCCGCACGGTCGGGAGTCGCGGCCACGGCTTCCGCGACGGCCAGCGTCCGCTCCTCTGCGGCTGTCTCGGTGGCCTCGCGCGCCGCGAAGAATGCCGCCCCGGACGCGGCGAGCGGTGACAACCGCGACGACCGCCACCTGCAGAGCCAGCAGCTGGCGAGCCAGGCTCCAGCGTCGCGGGTCGAGTCGGGACGCCATCGTCCCCTCGATTCCTCCGTCTCGCGTTTCGGGTGCGTGAACGCAATGAACGTAACGCGTGACCTCGGCCAGCCATCTGGTCCCAGTGTTACCGGCATCACAGCCGCGCACCAGGAGGTCTCCGATGCCCGCGACGACCGGCAGATCCCCGCGCCGACCGCACAGCCACGGCTCCCGCCCGGCGGGACCGTACCCATTACCTCTACGTCGCGGTCATCGTGGCCGTGGTCGCGGCAGTGGCCGTGGGCTTCATCGCGCCCGATCTCGGGGTGGCGCTCAAGCCGCTGGGGACCGGGTTCGTGGCTCTGATCAAGATGATGATCGCGCCGGTGATCTTCTGCACGCTCGTACTGGGCATCGGCGCCGTCCGCCAGGCGGCCAAGGTGGGCCGCATCGGCGGACTGGCGCTCGGCTACTTCCTGACGATGTCCACCATCGCCCTGGCCATCGGCCTGATCGTCGGGAACCTCATCCACCCGGGTGCGAACCTCGACCTCGGCCGAGAGCCGTGCCGCCGGCTCCGAGGCCGCCGCGACCGCCGAGGCAGCACGGCACCACCGAGTTCCTGCTCGGCATCATCCCGACCAGTCTTGCCTCGGCGTTCACCGAGGGCGTCGTGCTCCAGACCCTGCTCGTCGCCCTGCTGACGGGCTTCGCCCTGCAGGCCATGGGGCGTCAGGGCGAGCCGATCCTGCGCGGAGTCGGGCTTCTGCAGAAGCTGGTCTTCCGGATCCTGGCGATGATCATGTGGGCGGCGCCGATCGGGTGCCTTCGGCGCCATGGCCGCCGTCGTCGGCGCGACCGGCATGGACGGCCTATGAGCCGGGCTGGCCCAGATCATGCTCGGCTTCTACGCCACCTGCGCTGTGTTCGTCGTCGTCGTGCTCGGGCTGCTGCTGCGCCTGGTCGCCGGGCATCAACATCTTCGCGCTGCTGCGCTATCTCGGCCGCGAGTTCCTGCTCATCGTCTCCACGTCGTCGTCTGAGTCCGCGCTCCCCCGGCTCATCGCCAAGATGGAGCACGCTCGGCGTTAGCGCCCGTCGTCGGGATCACCGTCCCGACCGGGTACTCATTCAACCTCGACGGCACGGCCATCTACCTGACGATGGCGTCACTGTTCATCGCAGACGCGCTGGGCGACCCGCTCTCCATCGGCCGAGCAGGTCTGGCTGCTGGTCTTCATGATCGTGGCGTCGAAGGGTGCGGCGGGAGTTACCGGTGCCGGGCTGGCCACCCTCGCGGGCGGGCTGCAGTCGCACCGTCCCGGAACTGCTCGACGGCGTCGGCCTCATCGTCGGCATCGACCGGTTCATGTCCGAGGCCCGAGCGCTGACGAACTTCGCCGGCAATGCCGTCGCCACCGTGCTTGATCGGCACCTGGGTGGGCGAGTTGGACAGAGCGAAGGCCGCATCCGTGCTGAGCGGGCACGACCCCTTTGATGAGGCGTCAATGCTCGACGAGGATGACATGGAAACGTCCGTGGAACCGCCCGCCTCCAGCACAACGTCCGCGCCCGCCCTGCCTCTGGACCAGGTCCTCGTGGGCGCCGGATATCGAGCCAGCCCGACCTGATCGTGCCCGGACGCGCACTGCAGTGATTGGCCATCGTCTGTCAGTCGGCAACCGGCACGGCCATGTCCGCGGCGAACGCTACGACGCGCCGGGCCGCGTACAACCAGGCGGCGACGAAGCCGCTCCCGAACCACCCCACGAGTGTCGTGTGCGGAGGATGACCTCGACCGCCGGGCCGGTCAGCGGCCCGACCGACCGTGGTCGGCCACCGATCGGGAAGTGGATTTCGACACCACCGGTGGGCAGATACCGCTGAAGGTACGGCGTCTCGTCTGTGCGCTGAATGCAGACGGTCGGACCACTCCCGCCAACTCGGCCCGAAGTGCGCGCTCGACGTAGGACTGAATCACGCGCAGGCCAACCCTGCCGCGACCAGCAAACATCGCCGCACGGTCCGTGCCGCACGCAAACACACGCCTATCGGAATGTCAGAAAGATCACCTGCATATCCTCGATGAGCGGACATCCGCTCATCGGCAGATGAGCGAGCATGCGGCCGTGAGCATGACCGCTTCCGGCTGCTGCTCAGAGTCCGGTGGTGTAGGTCGGAGTCTGCGTTCTTGAGGGCCGGGCGAACGGCTCGGGTTGAGTCAGCCGGATGGTTTCGGTGGCGGATCGCTCGGCAGCCGTCCGGGTGAGGGCAGTTTCGAGAATCGTCGATGGCGCGACCGGAGGGGTCTGCGGACGTTCGGTGTCCACCTGAACCAGGGTCTCGGTGGCCAGGTACAGGTGAGTGCCGTCGCGGGCGCGGCTGGCCGCCACGTACAGAGTCTCCCGGGTTGTCTCATCGGTGACGAGGACGTGGGCGGTGTCAACGGTGGCGCCTTGCACCCGGTAGGCGGTGGCGGCGTAGCCGAGCTCGACGTCGCGCTGCACGTACGCGGCCGGCAGGTGGGCTCGGCCGCCGTGGCCCAGGTGCTGCACCAGCAGTCCGCCGTCGCGGCTTGCTGCCACGACCTGCCAGCGGTCGCCGTTCTTCACGAAGTCGCGCTCCCCTGCCGTCGCGGTGCGAAGGTTGCGGCGAGTGATGATCCAGTCGCCGACGCCCGCCTGGCTCCCGTCGTGCAATCCAACGCCCACGCGGGAGACGTCTCCTGACCCGATGCGGTCGGTGCGGGCGCGGATGTTGAGGGCGGTGGCTTCCTGGTTCGTCGCGGCCACGAGCACGGTGTCACGTCCGGCGAGCAGGTCGGCTCGCCATGCCTCGTACGCAGAATCCAGCATTGCCTCCCGGCTGCCCGACCGGATGCGGTCGTTCTGCTGGTAGAAGCCGATCGCCTCGGCGTCGCCGGCGCGAAGCCTCAGGGTCGCGTTCGCCTCCTCGGGATCTCGGAAGCGATGCAGTTGGGTGAGCTCGACCGCGCCGACGTCGTGGACAAGGAGCCTGAGCGCGCCGCCGGACTCGACCGCGCCCAGCTGCCACGGATCGCCGACCAGCCGAACTTGGGCGCCGGCAATGCGGGCGAGCTCGGTGAGGTGGCACAAACGCAAGGTCCCTGCCATGCCGGCTTCGTCGACCAGGAGCACGTCGCCCGGGTTCACCGTGTAGAACGGGTCGACCCTCGGCCCCGCACGGCTGAGTTCGTGGAGAAACTTGTGCATGTTCTCGGCCCGGCGTCCCAGATCCTCGGCGAGAACCTCGGCGGCTTTGGCGCTCGTCGCGAGAGGTACGACTCGGCGGCCAGCGGACTCCCACACCGCGCACGCGGCGTGCAGGGCAGTTGTTTTGCCCGCCCCCGCGGGGCCGATTCCGACGACGAGGCGGCGGTCGTCGCCGGTGAACGTCTCGGCTAGGGCGCGCTGCCCGTTGTCCAGCGTCCAGCCCTCATGCCGTTCGAGTTCGGCGATCACGGTGCGGGCGTGGGCCCTCGGAACCGCAAGGCGAGTGCGTTCCCGGGCCGCCGACAACAGGGCTTGTTCGCTGTCCAGCACGGCGCGAGTCGTGTAGCGCTCGCAGGCGTGCGGCACCGCTGCTGGAGTTCCGTCCCGGCGTACGAGCTCCTCATCGGGCAGCGCCAGCTGCAACGGCACGATGCGCAGGCTTCGGTCCGGTGCTGTAGCCCTCGCCACGACACGTGCGACCAGGTCATCGTCACCGCGCGGAGCCGGCGGGCGATGTGGGCGGATCTGGCGCTCGACCTCGGCGAGCATGTTCCACCGCGTCCACGTCGAGCGCTCGTTCTGCAGCACCGCGAGAACGCTGCGCGCGATGGCATCAACCCCGGCGTCGTCGACGTCAAAAGGGTCTATCGACGCCCCGATCGCGGCATGAATCATCGCGTCGACGTGCGCGACTCCCCCAAGTAACTCAGCAGCCCTGTTTCGCCAATCGGCGAGCTGGTCAGCGAACCGGCGCCCCTCTGGTTTCGATTCGCGGGTCTCCAGCGTCGCCTGTTGCGCCAACCGCAGCTGCACGTCGCGGGGCGGCTCGTGCCCGTGCTCGGTCCGGTAGGCACGAAGCAGCTCATGGTAGACCTGCTCAATCTCCCCGCGACGCCGGCTGAACGCCTTGATCAACTCCACCGGGATGCCAGCCACCTCGCGGACCGGTCGCTCGTCCCGGCGCACCGTGTCCACCCGCGGCACGAACACAACCCCGAGGCGGCGGGCGACGTTGTGCTCGAGGCGAGTGTTGTACCGCTCCGACGCGGCGACCGCGGCCGCGTAAAGGGTGGTGCCGTCGATCGCCAGCCATCTTTCCCGCCCGGGCGGATCGGTCGACACGAAGGCGCGGACCTTGTTCGCAATCGCCACGTGGGTATGCAGGTCCGGGTCGCCGAGCCGCGATTCGCGGTGGTCGAACGCTGCGGCGATCAGGCCATGGGTGTCGAGCTGGTACTCGCCCCGGTCCCCAATGCGGGTGAAGATGGCGTTCTGCTCCAACCAGCCAATGGCGTCCGCAACCGCGTCGTGGTGGGCCGCCTCGACCTCTGCCCGTACGCGCCAGTCCCCAAGCGCCCACAGCAGTGACACGGACTTCACCGGTGTGAACACCAGGTCGTAGCCGGCCACCGCCCGCCGCGGCTGCCGCACAACGCCGTCCTCGTCCACCACCGTCCGGTAGTCCGGGTACTTGCGCCCGAGCCGTGTCAGACGGTCCGCATCGTCGCTCGTCATGCCGGACGCGATGTGTGTCGTGATGATGCGGTCGGCGTCCGGGTGCATCCCGCGGCCGAACAGCGCCCGCATCTGCGCCTCGGACACCTCCCCCGCCACGCCGAGGTCGGCGGCGCCCGCACCGATCCACCGGCCAGGAGGATTCCCGGACTCGGTGTAATACGCCGCCAACCCCTGCCCGTGTCGGAGCTGGTCCGCCGATCCCACCTGGCGGGTGAGGTACGTGTAGCCGTCTCCAGAGGTGAGCTTGTGCAAGGTCATCACGGAACACTCGCCCCCTCCGGTGCCAGTTGCCGCAGCAGTCGACGGCCGTATGAGTCGGACACTCCGAGCTCGCGGGCGAGCATTGACCCGGTCACCCGCCGTCCTGCCTGACGTTGCTCGTGGATAAGCGCTGTTGCCTTTGCCGCCAGATCACCTGTCGTGCCGTACGACCTCCAGCGCCGGCCTCGCAGTTGGCGCCGGCTTCGCCCGTGCTGGCTGCTCGAGCGCCGCACGGGTCTGCCGCATCAGCAGCTCGAGCGACAACACCAGCGCTAGCGGCGGCACAGCACCCACGAACCGCGCCACCGGCGTCGGCGCAGCGTGCAACACGTTGAACACCACCGAGATCGCCGAGAACCCCAGTACCAGGCACCACGGATAGAGCGTCGATCGGCGCTCGAGGACTGCATGAAGAACGGCGAGCGAGGCGACCACGATGAACCCGTCCACAATCAGCGGCCACATCCACGCCAGCGCCGGGTCGACACCTTCGGCGAGGGCGAGGCCGTGCAGCGCCCCGTACGACATCGCAAACCCACCGCCAGCGAGCAGCATCACGCCGACGGTCGAGGCGCGGCGAATCCGCACCACGCGACGATCCAGTCCTGCATCCATGGCCAGGGCCGCCTACGCCACGGGTCGCCGCTCGCCGAGCAACTCCAGCAGCGGAGCGGTCGGCACCTTGATGAGCTTCCCCAGGCGAAGGATGGGCGTCGGCCAGTTGCCGCTGCGTACCAGTTCGTACGCCGCGGAGCGGCCGATGCCCAGCAGCCGGCCCGCAGTGGGTAGGTCGACAACCGTCGGCAGTTTGGCGGCTTCGTCACGGGTCACGGCGCGCCTCCTCCGAGTTCCAGTTGGGGTTTAGCTGCCTCATGAGTGCATCGCGGTCGACAAGCAGGCGGCCCCGATTGAAGGCCACTGGCAGATGGCCGGCCATGACGGCGCCGATGAGGTCGTACCAGCCCACGCGGAGAAACCGTGCCGTCTCCCCGAGGGTCATGAGTTGACGATCGAGACCAGTCATGGCTGTCTGCTCCCCGTTCATGTCGTCCATCAGATGAGAGCACCCGAAGCGCACACATCCACGGCGCCACGGCTCCAGCCGAAGTAACAAGGAGTTCTGCGCCATCTGTGGATCGTTCGCTAGGGCCCACGAGTTATCCACAGCCTCCTGGTGTTGGTCGGTGTTGCCACGGGCGGGCAGCGGTTGGTTCGACGGTAGGCGTGGACCGCGCCGGCGACCCGCACCCTCGTACTACCCGCAGAAAAGTGCGGGTTCAGGCGTCTAGGAGGCCTAGCTTCTGAAGGCGGTTTAGCAGCCAGTCAGCCTGAAAGGCACTGGCCACACGCGCACCGTCGCCAGAGACGACCGGCCTTGGCCCGTCTTCTCCCGTCGCGGGATCGAGCAAGGACACGCCCCACTCCCCCAGCGTCGCGAGGCTCGCGGTGAGAGCGGGGTGATGCCACAACCGCCCGCTCATGAGGGGCACGCCGATGGTTGGTGTGCCCGTACTGACCGCCTCGTTCAAGACGCCGAGCGCGTAGGTGTCCGAGATGCCAGCCACCAGCTTGTTGACCGTGTTGAACGTCAGCGGACAAGCAACCACGACCCGCGGCCGCGGCCCTCGGCGCTGCTCCTCGTGGCCGCGCTGAACGGAAACCAAGGGCGAGCCCGTGCGCTCCAGTACCTCGTCCGCGTCGATCCACTCGACTGCGGACGGAGTCGCCACGACAGTGACGTCCCAGCCTTGGTCACGAATCGCGCCTGCGAGCTCAGGGCTGCGCGGTGCCAGCGGCGCCGCGCAAACGACGTACGCAAGCGGTGGTCCCATGCGTCAGTCCAGCACGCCCGCGCGGACGGCCAGGTCGTTCAGGGCCCGGGTGCTCGTGCGGCCCTGGCGTCCGAGGAGCTCGCGGATCAGCTCGCGCACAACCGCGTTGAAGCGCAGAACCTCGGGTGCTGACCGCTCCGCCTCAAGCAGGTGCAGCGTCGAGTCCGCATCACGGCGCCGCTGCGCGTGCGCCCATGCGAGATCCAGGTGCATCTGCGCACGTCGACTGGTAAGTCCGGGCGGAAGGTGTTCCGTGTCGAGGCGGCTCGCCACCTCCAGCGCCTCGGCGGCATCGCCGAGCTCCGCCGCAACCGACACACGGTGGATCGCGACATTCGTGGGGCCGAACGCGGTCCATGCGTAGTTGCCGTCCTCGCCGAGCGCCGCCGCAAGCCGACCGGCGTGGTCAAGCCGATCAAGCGCGGCGAACCGCTCGGCGCGGCGGGCAGCGATGACCGCGGCGATGAGCCACAGCGCGCCGGCGACCGAGACCACCTCGGGATCGCCCGCTCGTGCCTCGTCGGTGGCGCGTCCGGCCATCGACACTGCGAGTTCTTCGGCCTCGTCCATACGATCCGCCCGGAGCAGCGCACACACCACTTGGTAGGCAGCCATGCCCTGGGCCGTGAACGAGTCCGTATCAAGCGACGCCATGGCCGATCGATCAGCCGCGACAAGTGCCAAGTCGGCGGCGCCCAGCTTCGTGAGCAGCTTGGCGGCGAGCACGTACCCCGTGACGTACACGAACAGGCGCTCCCGGCGGTCGGCTCCGCTCGGGCCGTGCCGAAGTGGGTCCACCGCGCCAAGGACGGCCGGCAGCTGCGCCAGCGCCTACGCGATACCGAGCCGCCTGATAGGTCTCATGGCCCGCAGCAACCTGGTCGCGGATCTCGGCCAGGGTTGCCGTCGTCCGCCCGGTGGGCCCGAGCAGCTCGTCGTATCTGGCGAGGTGTCGACGAACAGCCGCCAGGTCGTCGTCGAGGTCGTGCTGCCCGTTCGGTGCGTACTCCCATGGACGGCCCAGGAGTGTCTCGACATCCACCTTGAGCACTTGGGCCAAGTCGAGCATGACGGACAGCCGGTCGACCGGGCGGATCCCACGCTCCACCTGGGAGAGCCAGGACTCGGAGCGGCCGACGAACCCAGCGAGCGTGGCTTGGCTGAGTCCGCGGCGCTTCCGATAGGCCGCGATCCGCTCCCCGAGGGCTCCGCCGTCCACGGCGCCCACCTTCCCATATCCGTGCAGGCGCCGCTGTGACGTCTTTCGGGGGTCGAGGCTGACGCTCATGGTCGTACGCCGTAGTCCTGCTCGAACCACCACCGTCCGGGTCCATGAACCGCCTCGACGACCACCAGCCCACCTCCGGACGAGTCACGGACGGTGTGCTGGACAACCAAAACGGCGGCGGCACGGCCGTCCATGCCGAGCAGCTGCCGCTCTTGGGCCGTCGCGAGGCGGGCGGCGAACAAGTCCCGGGCTGTGGCCGCTCTGCGCTTCGTCGCCTTCTCGACGTATGCCACCGTGCCGCCGGGAAGGGCTGTGGGTTCCAGGAGACGCGGACGACGGTCGACGAGGCGCCCGTCCACCCACGACGTCGCAAGCTCCGCTGCTCCGTCCGGCTCTGCGATCAGGTCGCGTCGGCGGACGACGGGATCACCGTGACTGATCCCCAGCTCCGCGGCGATGTGATTCGGAGCGTCGACGAGCTCCGCATCAAGCACTTTCGCGGTTCGTTGAATGTCGAACCGATCCGGGGAGCGCCGAGTAAGCCTGGGTCGCGCCAGGACGTACGTCCCGGATCCCTGTCGTGACTCCGTGAGGCCCTCGTTGCGGAGCTGCGCCAATGCTCGGGTGGCGGTAGGCCGAGAGATCCCCCAGGCGGCAGCGATGTCGCGCTCGGACGGCAGTTCGTCTCCCGGTCGCAGCCGCCCGCGCACGATCTCGTCTCGAAAGTGGTTAGCCACTTGGAGATACTTCGGGACAAGAACACGCTGCTGACCTGCCCGCATAACGTCTCCTGGACAACTGGTATTAGCCAATGTACGCCGGTTGGTCCACCGATCCGCCGCGACACGCAGCGGCCGCAGCACCGGGGGTCAGCGACACGCTCGGGCTCTGGCAGCGCCGACGTGGTCCAGACCGCCGAGCAACTGGACGTGGCCGTCGGCTGTCGTGTGGCCGGAATACGCGGCGGGCAGTGGGGAGTCTCACCTGAGGGAGAGCTGTCAAGAACGATCACCGGGCCGGAACCGGACACACTGGCGACTGCGATTCAGGCGTCCGCCGGCGTTCGCGATGGCCTGGATCGTGCTCGGCAGTGTTGCTGCGTCTGAACGCAGACGACGTTCAGATCCGATGACAACCTGATGACAAATGATCAAAGGGCCTGTCTTCCTTTCGGAAAACAGGCCCCTGACCTGGTGTTTCTCGTAGCGGGGGAGGGATTTGAACCCTCGACCTCTGGGTTATGAGCCCAGCGAGCTACCGAGCTGCTCCACCCCGCGTCGTAGGAGGAACTGTACGGGACCGCCGGAGTGCCAAGCAAATCCCGAGCCCAGCTGCGTACATTCATGATCCACGGCCTCCCCTGAAGCGACACACCCGTGGCGCGTCGCGTGGGAGGAGGCTGTAGATCTTCGCCCGGAGAACTGACACGGCCCGCTACGGGGATGGGCTCGGTGACGGTGAGGCCGCCGCCCCGGACTGCCCGGCTAGCAGTTCGAGGGCACGGTCGACCGCCTCGTTGGCCCGCTCGACCGCCTCGGCGTAGCCGGCCAGGTCGCCGGCCTGCAGCGCCGCGGTTGCCTCGTCGAAGGCAGCGTTGGCCTCGTCGAGGGCGGCCTGGACGTCAGGCGGCGGCGGCGTGCCCGGAGTCGTTGGAGGCACCGGTTCAGCGGGCTCTCCCGTCTCAGGAGGTGGCTGTTCACCGGTGTCGGTGCCGGCATCACCCTCGAAGATCTGGTCGAGTGCTCCCTGCAAGGTGTCGGCGACACCGATCTCCTCGCCGAACGACACGAGTACGAGTCGCAGCAGCGGGAACGTGGCCGTGGTGCCCGTGCGCTCAACGTAGATCGGCTGGATGTAGAGCAGCCCGCCGCCAACGGGCAAGGTGAGCAGGTTTCCCTCCCGGGTGTTGGCATCGCCCTGCCGCAGCGGCAGTGTCGCCTGCGTGACCTGCTGGTCAGACTCGAACTCGTTGGCCATCTGGCCCGGGCCGTCGATCTGCGTCGTGCCCGGCAATCGGAGGATACGGATGGTCCCGAACTCGTCGCTGCGCGCGTCGGCGTTGACCGCCATGAAGGAGGCAAGGTTCTGCCGGTTGCGCGGCACGTAGGTGGACGTCAGCGAGAAGGCTGCGCTGTCCTGGTCGGGCATACGCAGCGACAGGAAGTAGGGCGGCTGGAATCGCCCGGTGCTGGACGTCGGGTCGGTGGGCACCTCCCAGAAGTCCTGACCGCCATAAAAGTCCCGGGGGTTCTCGACGTGGTACTCCGCGAGCAGGCCGCGCTGCACCTTGAACATGTCCTCGGGGTAGCGCAGGTGGTCGAGCAGCTCATCCGGGATGTCGTCGCGCGACTGGACGGTGCCGCCGAACGCCTTGGACCACGTCTGCAGCACCGGGTCGTCTTCGTCCCACGCGTAGACGTTGACGGTGCCGTCATAGGCGTCGACAGTCGCCTTCACCGAGTTGCGGTAGTAGTTGACGGTCTCGCTCCGCGTCGCGGCCACGCTCGTGGGAGAGATCGTGCGCGAGTCAGCCGTCGCCTCCTCGAGGTCGATGCGTTGCGCGTACGGGTAGGTATCGAGTGACGTGTAGCCGTCAAGGATCCACAGCACCTTGCCGTCGACGACAGCCGGGTAGGCGTTGCGGTCGACGTGCAGCCAAGGCGCGACCTTCTCCAGCCGCTCCCGCGGGTCGCGGTGGTAGAGGATCTTCGACTCGTCGTTGACCCGGTCGGAGAGCAGGATGTTGCCCTCCTGGTACTTCATCGCGTAGAGCAGCTTGTTGAACAGCGAGCCGATCGGCACGCCCGAGGCGCCCTCGTAGGTGTTCTGCCGCTGCTGTGTGGTCTGGACGTCCTCGGGGATGTCGAACTCGACAGGATCGGCATCTTCCGGAGCGCCAACAACCGAGTAGGCGGGCGACGTCTCACCGAAGTAGATGCGCGGCTCGTACTCCCCCAGCACACCGGTGGGCGGGATGTCCCGCTCGGCGTAGACGGGCGAGCCGTCTGTCGCACGCTGGTTGCCGTAGGCGGCGACCACGCCGTAGCCGTGTGTGTAGACGGTGTGCTCGTTGATCCAGTTGCGCTCGGGGATGCCTTCGACGTCGAGCTCGCGGGTGCCGATGACCATGTCCCGTCGGAGCCCGTCGACCTCGTAGCGGTCGACGTCGAGCGTGTCGGCCATGCTGTAGAAGCCGCGCACCTGCTGCTGCGCTTCGAACGTCGGCGGCACGATGTTGGGGTCGATGAGCCGGATACCCGGAACCGTCTCGGTGTCGGCGGCCAACTGACCCGCGGTCACCTGTGTGGTCGCCGGGTAGACGGTGGTCTGTACGTCGTCGATGTCGTAGGCGGCACGGGTGGCATCGAGGTTGCGCGCGATGTATGGGGACTCGCGATCGGCCTCGTTGGGTGAGACCTGGAACTGCTGCACGATCAGCGGCCACACGCCGCCGAGCAGCACCGCGCTCAGCACCAGCAGACCCAGCCCCATCCCGGGCAGCATCCACGAGCGGCGCCAGACGTTTGCGAAGAAGAGCAGCGCACAGATCAAGGCGATGAACGTGAGAATCGTGCGGCTGGGGAGCTGTGCCTGGATGTCGGTGTAGCCCGCACCGGTGCGGCCGTTGGCGAACCCCTCGGCGATGACCATGCCGTAGCGGTCGAGCCAGTAGGCCACTGCCTTGAGCAGCACGAACAGCCCGATCAGCACCGACAGATGGGCCTGCGCGGCTCCCGTGACGCGCTCGCCGGCGGACTGCAGCCGGATGCCGCCGTAGATGTAGTGCGTGACCACCGCCGCGAGCGCACCCAGCACCACAGCCGCGAAGCCAAAGCTGAGGACGAACCGCCACCACGGGTAGTCGAACGCGAAGAACGACACGTCGACGCCGAACTGCGGGTCGTCGACCCCGAACGAGCTCGAGTTGCGCCACTGCAAGAACGTCCGCCACTGCGCCGAGGCGCTCCCACCGGCGAGCAGCCCGAACAGGACGCTGGCGCCGATCACCACCCACTTGCGTATGGGGTCGATGGCGTCGCGATAGCGGTCGAGGCTCTGCTGCTCCGCGCTGGACACGCGATGCATGGGTCGCAGCCGGTAGGCGATGTAGGCGTTGAGCCCGACGGCCAGCCCCATCACAAGGCCGAAGACCACGAACAGCAAGGCCCGGGTCGCGAGCTGAGTCGCGAAGACGTCGCCATAGCCCTCCGAGCGGAACCACAGGCGCTCGGTCCAGAAGTTGGTGAAGATCCCGAAGGCGACCAGGAGCACGCCGATGATGATCAACGTGGGAAGGAGCACGCGAGTCCGTCGCGAGGGCGGGCGGGGTGTGCTACGCCCCATGGCGGCGGAACTGCTCATGTCTCCCTCGCGGTCGGCGACGGCGTGCCGATCGACGGCGCACCACAGGTGAGCAACTTACCTAGGCCCGCATTGGTTCCGCTGAAGGCACGGGCGACAGGCAGAATGCTCGGCGTGACCGCCCCTGCCCATCTCTCCCAGGCTCTCGTCGAGATCGAGCGCCACGTCGGTGCCTCCGGGTGGGACCAGCCGCCCCGGCTGTTCGCGCTGGCCGACGCGGCCGACCTCCTCAGCCGGGAGCCGGCGCTCGCCGAGCAGCTCGGCCTCACGGTCGACTCGGGACTGACCCCCATCGAGCAAGAGGGCGTGCCTGTCGACCGCGCGCTCGAGGAGGTCCTCGGCTCCATCGTCTGGCCGGACACCGTGGCGGGGTGCGCGGTCGTGGTCGAGCGCATCGTGCTCCCGCCCGAGGCCGAGGACGACCTGCCGGCCAGCGACGCGAACGCAGTCACGTTTGCAGCCTCCCACCCCGAGCGCACGGATGTTCGGCTGGTGGGGGGTGTTCTGCGAGATGGGACGAGCACCGCGCTGCTGCGCGTCCGCGGCCACGAGGAGGTATCCGACCTCATGACCGGGGCGGAGATTGCGCCTGGCCTGCTGGCCGCGCTCGCGGGGACGTTCAACGACGACTAGCCGCTCACTCGCATCGCGTCAGCCCTGACAGGTCGCCGTCGGCTGCCTGGGACACGGCGGCGAGCGCATCGTCGAGGGTGGCCACACTGACCACGGCCATGTCACCGTTGCGAGCCCCCCTCGCCTCGTCGCAGTTGCCGGCCGGCGCGAGGAACACTGTGGCGCCCTCCTCGTCGGCCGCTGCGATCTTCTGCTGGATGCCGCCGATCGGGCCGACTTCGCCGTCGGCGTCCAGCGTGCCGGTGCCGGCGATGTGCTCCCCGTTGGTCATGGCGCCGGGCGTGAGCACGTCGATGATGCCGAGCGAGAACATCAGTCCGGCGCTCGGTCCGCCGATCTCCTCGCCCAAGGTGATCTCCACCTCGAACGGGAACTCGTACCCGTTGTCCGCCCCGATGCCGACGAAGGCGTTGCCCTCGGACTCCGGGTTCTCGGCCGTCGTGACCTCGACGGTGCTGTCGGTGCCGTCACGAGAGATGACAAAGCTGACCTGGTCGCCGACGGCATTGGCCCGGACCAGCTCGCCAACCTGCGACGCGTCGGTGACCGCGGTCCCGTCGACGCTGCGGATGATGTCGCCCGGCTCGAGGAGCCCGTCGGCGGGACTGTCCACGAGCACGGTCTCGACGACCACGGTCTGCGGGACGGTCTCGCCCACCTCGCGGAGCGCGGCGACCTTGGCGCTCTCCTGCGAGCGCTCCATGGCCTGGACGTTCTCTTCCTGCACCTGGTCGGGCGTCGTCCCCTCGGGGTAGACCAGTTCGCGCGGCACCACCGCGTAGCGCGGGTCGACCCAGGCTCGCAGCGCGGTCATCAGGTCGAGGTCGGCGTCGGCGCTGGTGACCCCGACCGTCGTGAGGTCGAGCTGACCATCGGTCGGGAAGGTCTCGGCGCCGTCGACCCGGATGACCGGCTCGCCGCCGTAGGTGCCGAGAGTGTTCTCGACCGGCCCCGGGGAGTAGACGACGTACGGCACCGGGATCAGCGCGGCGACCGCCCACAGCGCGACGAGCAGGAAGCCGGCGACAACCAGCGTGCCGGTGCGGCGAGACATCAGGTGGGGCTCCTGTCGAAAGCGTGGGGCTCCAGCCTACGTGGGGGTGGCACGCCAACCGGAATGATCACGTCCGCGCAGGCTTGTCCCCGCAGGACTAGGCCTTGAGGCCTGTCAGGGCGGGGACAGCCCTGCTTAACGTGATCATTCCCGCCGCAACTCACGGCGTGCCGACCCACTCCTCCGCACCGTCGGCGAAGATCTGGTGCTTCCAGATGGGCGCGGTGGACTTGAGGTCGTCGATGAGGTCGCGGCATGCCTCGAAGGCGGCGCCCCGGTGCGGGCAGGCCACGGCGACCACGACTGCGACGTCGCCGATCTCCAGGCTGCCCACGCGGTGCACGGCCGCGAGGGCCAGCACGTCGTGGTTGGCGATGACTCGCTCCGCGACCGCCCGGAGCCCGGAGGTCACCGACGGGTGAGCGGTGTAGTCGAGCAGGTCGACCTGCTTGCCGCTGTCATGGTCGCGGACGGTCCCCACGAAGACGCAGGTGCCGCCGGCGCCGGGATGGCGTACGGCCGCAAGCACCTCGTCGACCGAGAGCGGTGTGTCACGCACGGCCAGCAGCCGGATCGTCTCCACGTGCCGCACCCTAGCCCGGTGCGTCGTTCGCGCGCCCAGAGTCCGCGGGTCAGGTGCGGCGACGCTTGCGAGCGCGGCGGACGAGCGCGGCTGTCCCGAGCACCGCGACGGTCGCGCCCGCCGCGCCAAGCGTGGCTGTCTCCCGGCGGCCGATCCGGCGCGCCACGAGGGCGTGGTGTCCGGCGATCTCGTCGAGGAGCACCTGCAGTGCGGTGACGTTGTCGTACGCGGCACGCCACCCAACCTCGCGCAGCCGGGCGGACGACACGACCCACGGGTAGGTCACGTAATGCAGCTCGCTCGCCGGCGCCGGGGTCAGCCCGAGCCGGTGCAGCCGCTCGGCGGTGCCGTAAGCCATCGACGCGGGCAGCTCGACCCGGCCGCGCCCCGAAAGGGCCTCGACCTCGCGCTGGTCGAGCCAACCGTCGGAGGCCACCGTGACCGCTCCGGTCACGCGGCCGAGGGCGGCAAGAACGAGCGCATCGGCCGCGTCATCGACGTGACAGAACTGCCAGTGCGGCGAGCTACCGCGCAGCACCAGCAGCCGTGGCGACTCGAAGTGCCGCGTCAGTACGGTGTCGAGGCCGGCGCCGACAAGGATCGCCGGGCGTACGACGGTGACGGCGAGCCCGGCGTGCGCGGTCAACGCCCGCTCCGCGAGTGCCTCGATCTCCAACAGATCCCCGACGACCGACCCGTCCGACGTCGCGCGCAACGGCGAGTCCTCGTCGAGCGGCACCGCGTTGTCGGGCAGCGCGCCGTACGCCATCGCGCTCGACAGCACCACGATGCGCGAGACGCCAGCGGCCGCCGCGGCAGTGAGGGCGGTCTGCGTGCCGCGCACGTTGAGCCGCTCCTGCGCGACCCGGTCGGCGGCAACCCCGAGGTCGATGGCCGCATGGACAACGGCGTCGCAGCCGGCGAACCTCTCGACCAGGCTCGGGTCGGTCACATCGCCCACGCGCCACACGACGCCGTCGAGGTCACCGCGTCGCGAGTCGACACCGACGACGCGGGACACGTCGCCGTGCTTGGCCAGCTGCTCGGCGACCGCGTGGCCCACGCCGGAGGCCGCGCCTGTCACGGCGACGGTCAGCCCCGCTTGCTGGCTGCGCCGTGAGCGAACCCGGCTCCGTCCGCTGTCCACTGGCTGCTCCCCTGCGATTACGGTGGACGTATGACGCGCCCCGGCAGCACGCCACGGCTTCCCATCTTGCCCGAGGTTCCACGATGAGCGGCGACGTGCCCTTCGGCTTCACCCCGCGCGACCCGGATGACGAGTCCGGCTCGTCGGGCGGTGGAGAGTCCGGTGGCCTGTCCGGTTCGTCCGGGGGCTCGGGCCCGACCGATCCGTTCGCTGCGCTCTTCGGCTCCATCGGCGGTGGCCCGGGCGGCGGCACTCCCGACCTCGGTGCGGCACTGCAGCGCATCGGCAAGCTGCTCTCCTGGCAGGGCGGGCCAGTCAACTGGGATCTCGCCAAAGAAGCCGCCCGCGAGGTGGTCGCAGCGCAGGGCGACAAGTCGGTGGGAGACGCGGACCGCCGCGCCGTCGCCGACGCCGTACGGCTGGCTGACCTCTGGCTCGACCCGGTGTCCACGTTTGCTGCCTCTTCCGCGCAGGTGCGCACCTGGAGCCGCGCCGAGTGGGTCGAGGGCACGCTCCCCGTCTGGAAAGAGCTCGTAGAGCCCGTCGCCGAGCGCGTGGTCGACGCGATGGGGACCTCACTCGGCGGCTCGATGCCCGAGGAGATGAACCAGCTGGCCGGTCCCATGATCGGCGTGCTGCGGCAGGTCGGCGTCTCGATGTGGGGCGGGCAGGTCGGCCAGGCGCTGGGGTCGCTCGCCGGTGAGGTCGTCGGCTCGACCGACATCGGTCTTCCCCTGGTCGAGCCTGGCACTGTTGTGCTGCTGCCGGCCAACGTCCGCGCCTACGGCGAGGGGCTGGGGATCAGCGACCGCGACGTGCTGGTCTACCTGGCGCTCCGCGAGGCCGCTCACCATCGGCTGTTCAGCCACGTGCCGTGGCTACGCGGCCACTTGCTGAGCCTGGTTGAGTCGTTCGCCCGGGGCATCACGATCGACATGTCGCGCATCGAGGAGGCTGTACGAGACCTCGACCCTTCGCACCCGGAGGCTCTGCAGCAGGCACTGGAGGGCGGGCTGTTCGAGCCGCAGACGACGCCCGAGCAGCAGACCGCGCTCGAGCGGCTGGAGACTGCACTCGCTCTTGTCGAAGGGTGGGTCGACGACGTTGTGACCGAGGCAACCGTCGGGCGTCTCGGCACGGCCGACGCGCTGCGGGAGACCGTGCGGCGCCGGCGCGCCACCGGAGGTCCAGCCGAGCAGACGTTCGCCACGCTGGTCGGCCTACAGCTGCGGCCGCGGCGGTCGCGTGACGCGGCCGCCCTCTGGGCGGCGATCCGCACCGAGCGCGGAGTCGAGGGTCGCGACGCAGTGTGGGCGCACCCCGACCTCCTGCCCACGACCGAGGAGCTGTCAGACCCGCAGGCGTATCTGCACCGCGACGAGCCCTTCGACCTGCGCGGCTTGGAGAGCGCGCCGCCACCGCCTGAGCCGCAATCGCCTGGGCCAGTCGGCCCGGAAGGCGACGCGGGCGACGAGCGTCCCGACCGCGACGAGTGAGCCAGCACGCAGCGGCTGCCGCACTTCTCGATAACTGGACCGCGCCGGACCGTTCGCAGGAGGCGCTGCGCGCGGAGTTCCTTCGCCACCTCGCCGCGTCCCCGGACGCCCTTGCCCGCGGTGGGCGCCCTGACCACCTGACAGCGAGCGCAGTCGTGCTGGACCAGACGGCTGACCGGGTCGCACTGGTGCTGCACCGCAAGGTGCGTCGCTGGCTGCAGCCCGGTGGGCATGTCGAGCCGCAGGACGAGTCGCTTGCCGCTGCTGCGCTGCGCGAGGCTGTTGAGGAGACCGGCATCCGCGGGCTGGTCCTGTCGGCAGACCCCGTACGACTCGATCGACACCGGGCTCCATGTGGCGCGCGGCAACACCTCGACGTGCAGTTCCTGGCCGTCGCGCCCGAGGGGGCAGAGCCCGCCGCGAGCCACGAGTCGGACGCGGTCGCCTGGTTCGCGGTGGAGGCGCTACCGCAGCCGCTCGGCGAGCGCACCGCCGAGCTGGTGGCGAGCGCGCTCCGCGCGCGGCTGGGTTAGTCGATCGCGTCGGGCTCGTGCTTGGCCGCGGCATGCCCCTCGAGGAAACCGCGGGCCCGCTCGGTGCGTGGATAGGCCTCGAGCAACCGCCAGAACCGCGGGCCGTGCTTGGGAACTATCAGGTGCGCGAGCTCGTGCAGGACCACGTAGTCGAGCACCCAGGCAGGCATCCCGCGCAACCGCGTCGAGATGCGGATCGTTCCGTCGGCTGGGGTGCAGGACCCCCAGCGCTCCTGCTGGTTGTCGGCCCAGCGCACCGACGTAGGAACCGCCCGTCCGTCGAGAAAGCGCACCGACAGGTCCTGAGCGCGGCTGAGCAGCGCGGTATCGCTTGGTCGGCGGCGCTGCTCCTGGGCGGTGAGCCGCTCCACCATCGCCGCCACCCACCGGTGCTCCTCTGCCCGGCTCATGCGGCCGGGGATGAGGACAACGATCCTGCCGCCGTCGCGGTAGGCGGACACCGTGCGCCGCCGGCGCATCGACCGGCGGACCTCGACCTGCGGCTCGGCGGCCGGCGCGGGGGGCTCCACGGCGGGCACGCTACCCAACCAGAGGCCGGATTTCTGCCGTCCACAGGCCGTGGACGGCCGCGGGGCAGGTCACCAGGGTCCTGTGGAGACTGCCGAGGGCCCATCCCCAGGTCAATTCACCGGCTTTCCACAGGAAATGGGCCGGACATCCACAATCTGTCCACAGAGTTATCCACAGGCTGTGCCGAGAACTCGTTGACGATCTCCCCGAGCGGTCGTACGTTCCGTTGCGACGAGGCCCCCGGGTCATCGGGACAGCCGCTCGCAAGGGGAAGGCGCGCGGAGGTTCCGGTAGAGCCGGGGGCCTCACAGCGCCGCCGCCTCCGCGGCTCACGGCCCCTCGTCGCGTAGGGTGGCGCCGTGACAGCCCGCCGAGCGAGCCACGGCGGGGACTGAGATCCTTGACGATCAAGCGCCGATATGGCGAGGAGGCCAACACCATGCCGGAGACCGAGACCTACACCGGTGAGTACTACTGCGTGAAATGCAAGCAGAAGCGCGAGGCAACGGGCACCGTCGTCGTCAACGACAAGGGCACCCGCATGGCCAAGGCGCAGTGTCCGGTGTGCGGCACCAACCTCAACCGCATTCTCGGTAAGGCCTGACGCACACGTTCACCGCACCTGGCGACGGGGGCGGCCGACGCCCCGTGAGGGCTTTCCGGCCGCCCCCGTCGCCAACTGCTGGCTGGGCCGGGCATGTCCCTGCCTTGGACTACCCACCCGCGTTACGGTGGGACGCCCGGGTCTGCGTCGACGGGGGGAGGCCGGTGTGGCTGACACCAGCCAGCAGATCGCGTTCTGTCGGTCTGAGGGTGGTGTACGGATTGCGTACGCCACACACGGGAGCGGACCGCCGCTGCTCGTCAACTCGTGCTGGTTGAGCAACCTGCAGCACGACTGGAAGAGCCCGGTGTGGCGGCACTTCCTGGTGGACCTCGGCAAGATCACGACGATGATTCGCTACGACGAGCGCGGCTTCGGACTGTCTGACTGGGAGGTCAGCGACTTCTCGCTCGAGGCCCGGATCGCCGATCTGGAGAACGTAGTCGAGTCGGCCCGGGTCGACCGGTTCGCCCTGCTCGGCATGGCACAGGGTGGGCCGGTGGCGATTGCCTACGCGCACCGGCACCCGGAGCGGGTGACCCGGCTCATCCTCTACGGCACCTACGCGGCGGCGCTGCGCTCCCCGAAGGAGCAGGAGCTGTTCGACACGTTCTCGCAGATGATCCGGGTCGGCTGGGCACGTCCGGACGCGGTGTTCCGGCGAGTCTTTACCAACATGATGATCCCCGGTGCCACAGAGGCCCAGATGCAGTGGATCGACGAGCTGCAGCGGGTCTCGACGTCGGCAGAGATCCTCGTCGAGGGGCGCGAGCAACGAGCCAAGGCGGACGTTACGGAGCTGCTGCCCGAGCTCGACGTCCCGACCATCGTCCTGCATTCTCGTGGCGACCAGATGAACGACTTCGAGGACGCCACACTGCTGGCAGCGGCCATCCCGCATGCCCGCCTCGTCGCTCTGGAGAGTGCCAACCACATCGTCCTGGCCGACGAGCCTGCGTGGGCGACCTTCGTGGAGCAGGTCAGTGCGTTCCTCGAGCCCGACCGCCGGGCAGCCGGAGCCGGACCCGCCGTCGCCGGAGAACCGTTGAGCAGCCGCGAGATCGAAGTGCTGCGGCTGGTCGCACAGGGAATGGGCAACTCGGCGATCGCGGCGCGGCTGACATTGAGCGTGCGCACCGTCGAGCGGCACCTGTCGAACACGTACCTCAAGCTCGGCCTGTCCGGGAAGGGGGCCCGAGCCGGGGCCGTCGCCCACCTGCTCCTCCGCTAGCTACCGTGCGCGGCTACGCGTTGGCCGCCACATTGGCCATCCTCGCTTGCGCCGACATTGCGTGATGGCACCGATTCGCCTGGGCCAGTGCGCCCCTAGCGTCGTTGGCGAACCGAATCCAACGTGAGGGGCCAACCACAATGACGACCACGCAGTTACCCACGCTCACCGAGATCAAGGCGAAACAGCAGCGCACCTGGGCGAGCGGTAATTACTCGGCGGTCGCCAGCCGGATCCTGCCCATGGCCGAGCTGCTCGTCGACGCGGCCGACCTGCGGGCCGGCACCTCCGTGCTCGACGTCGCCACCGGCTCCGGCAACGCCGCGCTCGCGGCTGCCCGATGCGGTTGCGACGTGACCGGGCTCGACTACGTGCCGGCCCTCCTCGAGCGAGGGCGCGCCCGCGCCGCCGCCGAAGGACTCGACATCGAGCTCGTCGAAGGCGACGCCGAGGCGCTGCCCTTCCCCGACGGCAAATTTGATGCGGTGCTGTCGGTGGTGGGTGTGATGTTCGCGCCCGACCACAAGACCACGGCGGGCGAGCTGCTCCGCGTCTGCCGGGCCGGCGGCACCATCGCCCTTGCCAGCTGGAGCCCGGACAGTTTCATCGGCGACATGTTCCGCACCACAGCGCGCCACGTTCCGCCGCCGGCCGGAGTCGCCCCGCCCGTGCTGTGGGGCGATGAGGCGCACGTCCGGGAGCTGCTTGGCGACGGCGTGTCGCGGCTGACGGCGAAGCGTCGCACGTACACCTTCCGGTTCCGTTCGCCGAGTGAGTTCGCCGAGTTCTTCCGGGTCAACTACGGACCCACGCTGAAGGCCTTCGATGCGCTACCCGAGTCGGCAAGGCAGGAGCTCTACGACGACCTGGTCGCCTTGGCGCAACGGCACAACCGGCTGGACGACGGGACTGCGGTGGCCTTGCCGTCGGACTACCTCGAGGTTGTCGCGATCCGCCGCTGACCCGCGTCGGCTTGCGCATGCTGTGGACAGAGCGCGGCACGGGCACACCGAGACGCGGCATGCTAAGCCGATGTCCGGCATCCTCGACCCCGCGCTCGTTGCGCTGTGGCGTGACGCGCAGAGCGTGCAGCTCGGTCTCGACCCCGCGAGCGCGGTGGTCGTGACCGGGCTCGACCGGCCAGAGGCAGCGCTGCTCAGATCGGACCGGCCAGCCCCATCGGCTGCTGGTGAGCTGGCTCGCCGCCTGGCCGAGGCCGGCGTGCCGACTCGCAGCGCCCAGGAAACCAGCCCTGCTTGGGTCGACGAGCAGCTGATCCCCGATCTCGCTTCGGCTGTCCTCGTCCATGGGTCAAGGGCCGCCGGCCGCGCCGTCCTCGCCCGTCGCGCCACCGCGCATGTCCGCGTGCAGGGCGCAGGTCGCGTGGGTGCAGCGGTCGCGACCTTGCTTGCCGCAGCCGGAGTCGGCCGGATCAGCGTGGACGACGACTCCCCCGTTCGACCGGTCGACGTCGTGCCGGGCGGTCCCAGTCGCGCCGACGTCGGCCGCCCCCGCACCCACGCCACCGAGGACGCCCTCGCCGGCCACCGACCCCAGCAGCCTCAGCCCACCGCCGACGACACGCTCGACCTGGTCGTCACGGCGCCGGTGTCCGGCGCTGGGCGAGCCGAGGCGGCGCGGCTGACCCGGCTCGGTCTCGTCCACCTTCCGGTGCGGGTGGAGGGGACGACCGCTGTCGTCGGGCCGCTGGTGGTTCCGGGCCGCACGGCCTGCCTGCACTGCACTGATCTGCATCGCAGCGACCGTGACCCGGCCTGGCCGCACCTCGTGATGCAGGCAGAAACCAGCGAGCCCGAGCAGCCCGCATGTGACGTCACCCTTGCCGTGCTCGCCGCGAGCCAGGCGGCTCAGCAGGTGCTCGCGCAGCTGGCCGGGGCGACGCCGGCGACCGTCGGAGCGACCCTCGAGACGACCCTGCCGTACGGGCTGACGCGGCGCCGCTCCTGGTCACCGCACCCGGGCTGTGGCTGCCGATGGCAGGAGCCGGAAAACTGAATGCGGTGGGTGATTGTCACCCAGGCACGCCAGAATGGCGGCGTGAGCGATCTTCCCCGCAAGGCAGTCACCCGCACGGCCAAGCTCGCGACGCTCCCAATCGGGTTCGCCGGCCGCGCGACCATCGGCCTGGGCAAGCGGCTGGGTGGCAAGCCCGCTGAGACGGTCGCGGCCGAGCTGCAGCAGCGCACGGCGGAGCAGCTGTTCCGCGTGCTCGGCGAGCTCAAGGGCGGGGCCATGAAGTTCGGCCAGACCATGTCGATGTTCGAAGCAGCGATGCCCGATCACCTGGCTGCGCCCTACCGCGCCACGCTCACCAAGCTGCAGGACGCCGCCCCGCCGATGCCGGCCAGCACCGTCCACCAGGTGCTGGCGGGCGACCTCGGACGGCAGTGGCGGCGACGGTTCGTGGAGTTCGACGACGTGCCCGCAGCGGCCGCGTCCATCGGCCAGGTGCACCGGGCCGTATGGCACGACGGGCGCGAGGTCGCCGTCAAGGTGCAGTACCCAGGGGCCGCTGACGCGCTCAAAGCCGACCTGGCCCAGCTGACGCGGATGGGCCGAATCTTCGGGTCGTGGATCCCAGGGCTAGACATCGGCCCCCTGCTCGACGAGCTCAGCGACCGCATCGGCGAGGAGGTCGACTACCGGCGCGAGGCCGACGCGCAAGAGGGGTTCGCGCTCGCCTACGCCGACGACCCGGAGTTCGTGGTGCCCGGTGTGGTGTTCGGCGGCGAGAAGGTCGTGATCGCCGAGTGGCTGGAGGGGCGACCCCTGTCGCAGATCATCGCCGCGGGCACGCAGGCCGAGCGCGACCACGCCGGGCTGCTCTATGTACGGTTCCTGTTCTCCGGACCGGCACGCGCCGGGCTGCTGCACTCCGATCCGCACCCTGGCAACTTCCGCATCACCGCCGACGGCCGCCTCGGTGTCGTCGACTACGGCCTGGTCGCCCGGCTGCCCGAGGGGCTGCCCGAGCCGATCGGCCGACTCCTGCGCGACGCGCTGGACGGAGACCGCGAGGAAATGCTCGACGGACTGCGCGACGAGGGGTTCGTCAAGCCGCACATTCACCTGCGGCCCGAAGAGCTCTACGACTACCTCGCGCCGTTCCTCGAGCCGGCACGGGTCGACCGGTTCCACTTCAACAGGGAGTGGATGCGCGCGCAGTTCGCCCGCATCAACGACCCGCGACGCCCGGGCTACACGATCGGGCTGCGGCTCAACCTGCCGCCGTCCTACCTGCTCATCCACCGCGTGTGGTTGGGCGGCATTGCAGTGCTCTCTCAGCTCGACTGCGAGGCGCCGTTCCGCGACGAGCTGGAGCGCTGGCTCCCGGGGTTTGCCCGCTAGGGCCGCTCACCACCAAGCCGGCTCGAGCCGGCTCTCGATCGCGCGAAGGTGCTCTCGCGAGCACACGTCGCAGAGGAACATCACGGTGTCGCGTTCGCGCGAGGTTGCCCACGTCACGGGCGGGGAGTCGGTCTCACTCTGCCGCCCACACACCGAGCACGTGGTCACGGTTTGTCACCTGCCCCTCGCCGGTGCTGCTCGGTCGGCGGCACCGGCTACAGCAGCAGGGTATGCCTGACCTGGTCACGGACAGGTGACGTCGGCGTGTCGATACGGTCGGAAAGCACTGACCCCTGCCCACGCGATGTGGGCAGGGGCCAGAGCGGGTCTAGGACGGTCAGCTGGGCGGCGCCGGACGACGCGCGGTTCACAGGAAGCGCAGTACGGCGACACGGGCGGACGAGACCGCACGGTCGGCGCGACGGGCAGCGCGCTGGGCCTTCCGCTCGAGCCGACGTGCTTTGACGACTCGACGGGCCATGCGCTCACGCTCGGCTTGCTCCATGCGCAGCTGACAGTCCGCTCTGGATAGGACTTCGTTCAACAGACTCATTTCAACGCTCCGTAGACGCTGGTTGGGTATGGCCCTACCGAGGGCCGGATCGATGGCCTGGATGGTCATTTCGGTCTCTTCACGTTTGGGGGTCAGTAGGCGGACTGACCAGGGACGGACCTTGGACTCTCATCAAGCTCTTGCAGCTCACGCGGCGGCCTCGCTCTTGCGAGGACGACCTCGGGGCCGCTTGCGGGCGACGACGACGCCGTTCACGAACAGCTCTCCGCCCCAGACACCCCAGGGCTCGCGTCGCTCGAGGGCTCCGGCAAGGCATGCCTCGCGTACGGGGCAGCTTTGGCACAGGGCCTTCGCGAACTCAACATCCTCGGGGCGCTCGGCGAACCACAGCTCTGGGTCGCTGCGACAGGGCAGCTCGTCGAGCAGGTCGGACGCGTAGCGCTCTCTGGACACCAACATTTGACCGACTCACCTCCTCTCACTGCTATGACTTCCGTCTGTGGCCGTGGAATACAAAAGGCCGCGGATCCCTGTCGGGGTCCGCGGCCTGGAGGAGCCGGTCTCATGAGGTCAGACCGGTGGACTCCAGGCGCGCATACCCTCAACATCCATAGACGTGGCGTAGCGCTGCTTCTCATCGACCTGCGGACGCACTGCACCCTTGGCACCCGGAACGACGATGGGCGCGACACGGCCCTCGAGGGCGACGAAGTGCGGGCGGGCGAGTGGCGTCGACGGCAGTGCAGTAACGGCAGCTGCGTGCCACGTGCGGGAAGCCGCATTGGCAAAGTTGATCATCGTCGACACCTCCCTCCGAAGCCCGGCCGACAACACCCATCGGTGCGCGGCGGTAGTCATGAGACTAGAGCCACATCCGGGTAAGGGGCAACCTTATTTTTTGGGTATTTCAGCGCAGACTTTGAGAACGCCCTCGCCGTAGCGTTCGAGCTTGGTCGCGCCGACGCCGGAGATGCGGGCCAGGGCCGCTCGGTCGCCCGGCCTGGTCTCGGCGATCGCCGTCAAGGTGGCGTCAGTGAACACGACGTAGGCGGGCACGCCTTGCTGCTGGGCCTGTTCGAGGCGCCAGGAGCGCAGAGCCTCGAACAGCGTCTCGTCATAGCTCGGCGGGCAAGTCGCGCACCGGCCGACCTTGCGTTCGGCTGCGGTCGCCACCGGCCGTCCACAGACGCGGCAATGGGCGATCGTCCCGGCGCTGCGTGTCGCTGCACCCCGCCGGCCGCGTGCGGTCGCGGCTGCGCCGTCGGTGGCCGACGACGGTCGTACGCCCACGAGGAACCGGCTGGGCCGCCTCGACGCCCGGCCACCCGGCGTCCTGGCCAGCGACCAGGTGATGCTGAGCCGCTGCCCGGCCCGGGTCACGCCGACGTAGAAGAGCCGACGCTCCTCCTCGATCTCCTCCGATGTCTCGGCAAAGCTGATCGGCAGGGTGCCGTCCTGGCAGCCGACCAGGTAGACCGCCTCCCACTCGAGTCCCTTGGTCGCGTGCAGCGAGGCGAGCGTGACGCCATCGGCGGCCGGCGCGTGCTGCGCGGCGGCGCGGGCATCGAGCTCGGCGGTCAGCTCGACCAGACCAGCGTGGGGATCGGCGGCACCAAGGTCGTCGGCGAGCGCGATCAGCGCGGCCAGCGACTCCCACCGCTCGCGCGCGGCGCCGGTGACCGATGGCGGCTCGGGGGCCCACCCGAGCCCGCTCAGCACTGCGCGCACCAGCCTCCGGAAGCGGCCAGCAGACTGCTCGGAGCGGGCGGCTCCGCGGAGCACCATGGCGGCCTGCCGCACCTCGGGCCGGTCGAAGAAGCGCTGTGCGCCGCGCACGACATAGGGCACGCCGACGTCGGCGAGCGCCTGCTCATAGGCCTCCGACTGGGCGTTGACTCGGTAGAGCACCGCGATCTCGCGCGGCGGAGTGCCGCCATCGACGAGGGAGCGAATCTGTCGCGCGACGGCCTCGGCCTCGGCGACCTCGTCTGCGTGCTCGAGGAAGCGGGCCGCCGGACCCGGTCGCCCGCTGCGCCTGCAGCTCGACGCGGTGTCGCGCGGCCGGCCCCGTCGCGCCCGCGAGGATGCGGTTGGCGACCTGGACAACCTGCGGAGTGGACCGGTAGTCGCGGACGAGCCGCACGACCGTCGCTCCTGGGAACCGCTGCGGGAAGCCGAGCAGGTAGTCGGGCTTGGCGCCGGCGAACGAGTAGATGGTCTGGTTGGGATCGCCGACGACACAGACCTCCGACCGATCGCCCAGCCACAGGTCGAGCAGCCGCTGCTGGAGGGGCGAGACGTCCTGATATTCGTCGACGACGAAATGGCGGTACTGGGCACGCACCTGCTCGGCGATGCCGGGATGCGCGTCAAGCAACGACACCGCGGCGAGCAGCACGTCCTCGAAGTCGATGACGCCGCGATCCTCCTTCAGCTCCTCATAGGCCGCGTAGGCACGCCCCACGGTCTCCGGCTCGAGCCCAGCGACGAGGCGGACTGCGGCCGCGGCAGCGCCTGCATAGCTCTCCGGTCCGACGTTGCTCACCTTGGCCCACTCGATCTCGCTGGCAAGATCACGCATCACTGTGGGCTCGTTGCCGGCGCGGACGCGGGCGGCCGCGGAGCGGACCAGACCCAGCTTGCTGTCGATGATCGCTGGCAGGTCGCGTCCGACTGCCTGTGGCCAGAAGAAGCGCGCCTGCCGAAGCGCGGCGGAGTGGAACGTACGTGCAGACACCCCCTCGACGCCGAGCCCGCGCAGGCGCCCTTTGAGCTCCCCGGCGGCGCGGGTCGTGAACGTCACAGCCAGAACGCGGCGCGGATCGAAGGCGCCGGCGTGCACGCCGTAGGCCATGCGGTGCGTGATGGCCCGGGTCTTGCCAGTGCCGGCACCGGCGAGGATGCAGACCGGCCCGGACAGGGCTGTCGCTGCGGCTCGCTGCTCGGGGTCGAGGCCGTCGAGGACCGCCTCGGCGCGAGTGGACGAGGCGGCCGGAGGCATGGCCGTCATCCTCGCACGCACGCCGGACGCAACAGTGACCCCGCCCACAGGGCCCGGTTACGTATCCTCATGTCGGTTTTGCCCGTGCGAACAGGAGATACGACGGATGTCCAAGTCGGCTCGGCTGACGATGTACAGCACCCCGTGGTGCGGCTACTGCCACCGGCTGGGGAGCCAGCTGAACCGGGCCGGCATCGCCCACTCGGTCGTCGACATCGAGCAGGACCCGGCTGCCGCGGAGCTCGTCATGAGCGTCAACGGCGGCAACAAGACTGTCCCCACGCTGGTGTTCCCCGACGACTCGGCCATGACCAACCCCAGCCTCGCCCAGGTGCAGGATCGGCTGGGCGCCCTCGCCGTCTGAACCGACGCAGGGCGGCAGCATGTTTGCGGGTGGGCTCAACGGGTACGGCCGAGGACGTTATGCCGTTTCCAACGCCGAAAGGCCATCATGCTCACTCTCACTGACAACGCCAGCGACGTCATCAAGGCGCTCACCGACGAAAGAGACCTCCCCGCCGACGGTGGCCTGCGCATCACCCAGGACCCCGGCAGCGACTCGCTCGCCGTCACCGCCGCCGCTGCTCCGGAGCCGGGCGACGAGGTCATCGACGACCGGGGTGCACGCGTGTTCCTGGAGACTGCGGCGGCCAGCACCCTCGACGACAAGGTGCTCGACGCGCACGTGGATCCCAACGGGGCCGTGGAGTTCGTCATCGCCCAGCAGGACATGTGATTGGGGCGCTCACCAGGATCCGGGCAACGGCTCGCCGTACCAGCCCTCGATGAGTCGGCGGGAGATCGAGACGCTCGGCGGCAGTCGTACGGCGCCGCGCTCGAGGTCGGCCGCAAGATCGGTGCGGGAGAACCACCGCGCCTCGGTGATCTCCACCCCGTCGACCACGGGGTCGCTGCCCTTGGCGCGGGCATAGCAGCCGAGCATGAGATTGCTCGGGTAGGGCCACGGCTGGCTGCCCGCATAGGCAATCTCGTCAACCGTGACGCCGGTCTCCTCGTGGACCTCGCGAACCACCGCCTGCTCGAGTGACTCGCCGGCTTCCACGTACCCGGCCAGTGTCGTGAAACCGCCGGCCGGCGAGCGGCGGTGATGGGCGAGCAGCCCGCGGTCATCGCCGTCGACCACAAGAACGATCATCGCGGGGTCGGAGCGCGGAAAGTGCTCCGATCCGTCCGCGGTGCAGACCCTGATGGAGCCGCCGGCCGCGGGATGCGTCGCGGCACCGCAACGTGGACAGTGCTGGTGGGTACGGTGCCAGTTGGCGAGCGCCACCGCGTGCATGACCAGGCGGAGGCCACGGTCATCCAGTGTCGGCCCCGCCTCGCGCAGCCCAAGCCAGTCGGGGTGCTCGGCATCGGTCCGTACGGCGAAGAAAGCGACGCCCTGACCGTCGACGCCGAGCAGGTAGCGCTCGCCTTCAGGAGCACCGTCGACCGGACGCAGATCCAATGACCCGCCGTTGAGCGGGACGCGGCTGTCCCGGTCGACGACGAGCACGCGTGTTGTCGGCGCGGTCCAGTGCGAGTCGACCCACGCGGGGTCCGTACGCCGCTCACTGGCTCGGTCGATGTCGGTATGGACAGACGGCGCCAGGTCGGGCAGGACGTACGGCCAGGTCACGACCGCCGAGCCTAGGCGCACGGCAGGATGGGCGCGTGAGCACCCACATCGGGGCGGCCCCCGACGACATCGCCAGCACCGTCCTGCTCCCCGGCGACCCACTACGCGGGCAGTGGCTGGCCCAGACCTACCTCGATGACGTGCACTGCTATTCGTCGGTGCGCAACATGCTGGGTTTCACCGGGACTTACCGCGGTCAGCGCGTGTCCGTGCAGGGCACCGGCATGGGCCAGCCGTCACTCGCGATCTATGCCACCGAGCTGCTCAACGACTACGACGTACGCACGATCGTGCGGGTTGGCTCGTGCGGCGGCATCCGGCCGGAGGTCGCGGTGCGCGACGTCATCGTGGCGATGACGTCCTCGACCGACTCGTCGATGAACCGGCTGCGCTTTCATGGCGTGGACTTCGCGCCGTCCGCAGACTTCGGGCTGCTGCGGCGTTGCGTCGAGGTGGCCGAGGCCCGAGGGCTGGCCGTACGCGTCGGCGGCATCACCGCGACGGACTCGTACTACTCCGACCGGCCGGAGCTGTTGATGCGGCTCGCGGACTTTGGGGTGCTCGCGGTGGAGATGGAGACATCGGCGCTCTACACGATCGCGGCTAAGTACGGTGCCCGGGCGCTGAGCATCTGCACGGTGAGCGACAACATCGTCACCGGAGCAACCACCAGCGCGGACGAACGGGAGCAGACGTTCGCCGATATGGCCGAGCTGGCCCTCGAGACGGTCGCTGTCCCGAGCTAGATGCGTGCCGTCACGCTCAACCTGCTGCACGGTCGCGAGACTGCGACCGGGCACGTCGACGCGGACGTACTCGCGAAGGCCATCACTGCACTGGACGCAGACGTGCTCGGGGTGCAGGAACTAGACCGGCTGCAACGCCGTTCGGGCGGGCTCGACGAACCGGCACTCATCGCAGCCGCGACTGGCGCGCGCTGGTGGCGCTATGTCCCGTCGGTGCGCGGCACGCCGGGTCCGGGCGGCAGCTGGCGGCCAGCGCTCGTTGACGATGGGTCGGTGCTCGACGAGCCGACGTACGGAATCGCGCTGTTTTCGCGGTTTCCGGTCGTCGACTGGCGAGTCTTCCGTTTCCCGCCATCGCGGGTGCGGCTGCCGCTGCGCGTCGCAGGGCGGCGCGGGCTGGTGGCGTTCCCCGATGAGCCGCGGACCGCGTTGGCGGCACTAGTCGAGGCGCCGAGTGGGCCGCTGACGGTCGCGACTGCGCATCTGTCATTCGTCCCTGGCGTCAACGCGCGTCAGCTGCGCCGGGTCGCCGGCTGGCTGCAGACGATGCCGGGACCCCGGCTCCTGCTCGGCGACCTCAACCTGCCGGGCGGTGTGCCCGCCCGACTCACCCGCTGGGAGCCACTCGTGCGCGCCGCGACCTATCCCGCATGGCGGCCACGAGTGCAATGGGACCACGCGCTCGCGCACGGTTTCGGCAGCATGTCGGTGACGGCCGGGGCGGCCGTGGAGCTGCCGGTCTCGGACCATCGTGCCCTGCAGGTGGACCTGGAGCTGGGCTGACGTGCGAGTGGCCGGGCGCTGGAGATGCGCCCGGCCACGCCCGCCCTTGCTCAGCCGCTCGACAGCTCTCGCCGCAACCGGTGTGCCTGCACCGAGGCCCATCCGAATCCGAGCGTCATCGCAATCCACAACGGAACGAAGTTGTCGTTGACGTTTGGCACGGCGCCGAGCAGCTGGATCCCGACTCCGATGGTGATGCACGTGGCCGCCCAGCCTCGTTGCCCGAGGCCTAGCGCACGGCGGGCGAACACGAAGCACGCCACGCTCAGAGCCAGAAATCCGGTCACCGGCGCAACCGCGTGCAGCATGCCGTGCCAGCTGAGCTCGTCCGGGGTGCCTTCCGGCGTGCCGGGCGGGAAGCCGAGCGCCGGGTCGGCGACGAACACGCCGCCAGCGACAAGGCTCGCGCCGAACGCTGCGTACAGCCGAGGCCCCCACGTCCCAGCTCGTCCGCCGCGAAGACCGCGCCGCATCCCGACCGCGGATGCCACGAACAGCAGGCCGGCGACCACGAAGCTCGTGATCTGTATCCAGCCCAGGTCACCCACGCTCAGCAGGCTGAGCGGATGCTTGCTGAGCTCGAACCCGTCGCGAGTCACCGCCTGGGCGAATCCCGCGATGATGAACGCAGGTCCGGCGGCGACGCCGCAGGCCAGCAAGTTGCTCGTTGTTCTGTCGTACGCCTCCGGGGATGTCTCGACACCCCGGATGGCCGCGTTGTGTGTCATTTCGAATGCCTCTCTAGATGTGCGACGTGTGCGCCGGGTCGATCACGTTCGGAAGGCTGGGCTGGTCTGTGCAAGGCCTGCATGCCGCGCTCAGACCGGGTCGATCGCGTTAACGTGATCGACCCGACCCGCGTGGCTTCAGCCGGCGAGGGGTTTGCCGGTCTCGAGCAGGGACTTGAGGTCGCTGAGCACCCAGGCGTGCCCGCCGCCGGCGCCCTGGTCCTCCATGCCGCCGCTGACCAGCACGGCCAGGGCGGGTGCGCCGTCGAGCTGGTGGGTCAGGGTGAGCGCGCAGCTGCCGTTGCCCAGGTCGACGATGTCGTAGCTGATCGTGGTGGGCGGCTCGGCGGCCATCGTCGGGTCCATCAGCATGCGGAAGGTGTGCACCAGCCGCCGCGGCGGGTCGGCCTCGAGCACCTCGCCGTCGATGATGGCGTCGGGCACCTCGATGCCTTGCGCCTCGGCGCCGGCGCGGAACTCCGGCGTCGGGCGGGCCGTGTGGGCGCCGCCGGGGCGCAGGTCGAACTCGACCAGACCGGTGTAGCCGTACTGCGCGGTCCAATCCGGCTTGGTGATGGCGTCCCAGATCGCCTCCGGGGTGGCCTTGATGTAGATCTTGTAAACCTGCGTCGTGCCGGCCTGCGGGGTGGTGGTCATGGCTTCTCCTCGAGATGTCGTTTGAGATCTAGGAGCGCCGCGGTGCTGCTCTTGCCTGACTATAGGTGACTATTCTGTCACGTGTCAAGATAGTCACGTGTTAAGAATTGACGCGCCCATTGCGGGCTGCTCAGCCCCGCGGGATCGAACGGATCAGCGCCAGCAGGCCCTGCTCGTCGAGGAGGTCGGCCGGACGGATGGTCCGTCCCTCCCGTACGTGGTGGAAGGCTGCCGTGACCAGCTCGACCGGTAGCCCGCGCAGGCGAGACCACGCCAGCCGGTAGGCCGCGAGCTGCACGGCCTTGGCGGCCAGGTCGGCCGCCGAGGTGGGCGGGGCGCCCGTCTTCCAGTCGACCACGTCGAGCCCGTCCTCGTGCTCGAACACCGCGTCAGCTCGGCCGCGCAACAACACGCCCTCGAGCTGCAGCTCGAACGGCGCCTCCACCTCGACCGGGGTGCGGTGCGCCCACTCGGAGGCGAGGAACGCCTGCTGCAACGTCGTCAGGTCGGCGGCGGTCAGTGCGCCCTCGTCGGCCGAGCCGGGGAGCTCGCTGTCGTCGAGCAGCCTGGGCGCATGCCAGCGGCTTTCCAGCCAGGCGTGGAACGCGGTGCCCCGCCGCGCGAGCGGATTGGGCGCGGCCGGCACGGGACGGCGGATGGACCGAGCCAGCGCTGTCGGGTCTTTGCCGAGGAGCACGAGCTGCGACACGGACAGATGAGACGGCAGTGGAACGACGACCTCGGGGTTGTGCTGCGTCTTGCGGGCGCGGTGCTCAGTCAGCAGGACGTGGACGTCGTTGCGCCAGCGGTCGCTGCCTCGAAGGGAGAGCGAGTCATGGGCAGGCGCGGCGGCAGCGCGTACGAGGTCGGCCCCGGCGCTCACGTCGGCGCGGCGGCGGCTCAGGGGGTCGATCGGCCACTGCGCACGTGCGGGCTCCGCGATGACGGGGTTGCTGGCGCCATCGGCGGGCTCGTCCGCCCAGGACGCCATTTCCCCGATGCCCGCCGCGCAGGCAGCACGCAGCTCGAGCAGAAATGGCGATGGCCTGACGGGCCGGATGCCGGTGCCCCAGCGATAGCCCGAGCAGACCAGCAACCGCTCTGCCCGGGTGACTGCAACGTAGGCGAGGCGACGTTCCTCCACCCGGCCGAGCTCGCCGCACTCCCGCGTGAACTCTGTGACGAGCTCGTTGACGGCCTTCTGGTCGGCGGCCCCGGCCACCGACAGAGCCGGAAGGCCCGCCCGGTCGCCACGCAATGGGAACGGCAACGCGCCCATGGCACCGAGCCATGCCTTGTCGGTCTCGCCGCCGGACGGAAACGTGCGCTCGACAAGGCCGGGCACGAACACGACCTGCCACTCCAGCCCTTTGGCGCCGTGCACGGTGAGCACCTGCACCCGGTCACCGGACACCTCGACCTGGCCGGGTGCGAGGCCGCGCTCCTCCTGCTCGGCCGCATCGAGGTAGGCGAGGAAAGCCGGCAACGTCGCGTCGTCACCGCCGCGCGCAAAATCGGCGGCCACGTCGAGGAACGCGTCGATGTTGGCGCGGGCGGTGCCCATCTCGCCGAGCTCGCTGGCGAGCTCGATGTCGAGGCGCAGCGTGTACACAACATCGGCGACGAGGTCGGGGAGCGGCTGGTTGGCGCGTGCCCGCAGGCCGCGCAGCTCAGCCGCTAGCCGAGTGAGTCGTCCTCGCCCGGCGTCGGAGAACCAGCCGGACGGTGGCAGCGCATCGACCGCTTCGACGATGGATCGCTCGTCGACCTCGTCGGGCTCGATCTCGATGGTGTCGTCGGCCGCGTCAGCATTCGACGCAATGACACCCAGCGTCGAACCTATCGACGCGGCGTTGCGTTGTGTCGAATGGGCGCCGTCGCGCAGCCGGGCCAGTCGGCGCGCCCACCTGCCGAGCGCATCGAGGTCGCGCGGCCCGATGCGCCACCGCGCCCCGGTCAGCACTCGCATCAGCGCGTCGCCACGAGTGGGATCGGCCAAGACCTGCAGCGTGGCCCGCAGGTCGGCCACCTCGGCGGTCGTCAGCAATCCCCCGACGCCGACAACCTCGACCGGCAGGCCGACGCCGTGCAGGGCATCGACGATGCGCGCGATCTGCATGCGCTTGCGGACCAGCACGGCGATCGTGGGGCGCTCAGCGGCGCGGTCCCACTCCGCCCGTGCCCGACGGGCGATGTCCGCCGCCTCGTCGTCGATGGTCTCGTGCAGTGCCACCACGACCGGGTCGGCGGGGTTGCCGTGCCAGGCACGCAGCGCGGGCACCTCACCCCGCAGCTCGTCAGACACGACGTTGGCTGCGCGCAGGATGTGCGGTCCGTTGCGAAAGCTCACGGTCAGGCTGCGCTGCCGAGCCGGCCGACCGTCGATGGTCGGGAAGTGCCCAGCGAAGGCGCTGGTGGTGCGCGCACTCGCCCCGCGCCAGCCGTAGATCGACTGGCAGGGGTCGCCGACCGCGGTCACCGGATGGCCGCCGCCGAACAGCCCGCGAAGCATGACAAGCTGCGCGTGGCTGGTGTCTTGATATTCGTCGAGGAGCACTACGCGGAACCGATCGCGCTCGCTGGCGCCGATCTCCGGGAACGAGTCCGCCAGTCGGGCCGCAAGTGCCGCCTGGTCGCCGAAGTCGAGCACCACGCGGCGCCGCTTCTCGGCCCGGAACCGCTCCACCAGAGGCAGCAGCTGCAGCCGCGCAGCGCTGCGCGTTGAGTGCAGCCTTGACCCCTGCGTATGGCCCCTGCACGCGCGGCGCGTCAGGCACCGCGAGCACGCTGCCGATGAACTGCTCGGTGAACGCGGTCAGTGCAGCCGGCTCCACGAGATGCCCAGTCATCTCATCGTGCAGATCCATCACGGCGTGCACGACCGTGGACAACGCCTTGTCGACATGCATCATGTCGCCGCCATACGACTCTGCAACCCGGGTCGCGATCTGCCAGGCGACGGCATCGGTGATGAGCGTGCGGCCGGGTTCCTCCCCCAGTCGCAGCGAATGCTCGGAGACGATGCGCCCTGCATAGGCGTCGTAGGTGGACACGGTCACGTCGCCGGCGAGCAGCAGCTCCTCGTCGACGAGGCCGACCTGCCGCAGCTGCCGCAGCCGACGCCGGATGCGCTCACCAAGCTCGTGCGCCGCCTTGCGCGTGAACGTCAGGCCGAGCACCTGCTCGGGTCGTACGAACCCGTTGGCGACCAGCCACACGACTCGAGCCGACATCGTCTCGGTCTTGCCGGAGCCGGCTCCGGCAACCACGACGCACGGCGCGTCCCACGCAGCCTCGATGACGGCAGCCTGCTCATCCGTCGGGGGGCGACCTGGGGTGACGGCGGCGGCGATGGCACGGGCCGAGAACCGCGGCGCAGCGCCGGGCGCCGCGACCGCCGAGGCAGCCACCGTCACTGCGACACCTGCCGACCCTCGGGGTGCACCGGACACGACGACCGCACCGGGCAGAACCCGCAGTAGGAGTTGTCGATCGCCCGGAAAGTCGCAGCCGACATGCCGTCTGCCGTCTCAACGACCAGACGCCGCGCCCAGTCGGGGTCGTCGTCGGCGGACAGCGGCGCCTGCCACTGGGTGCTCGCGTTGGCGCCATTGCCGAGCTGATGGAGCGCGGCGCCGCCCGACGACCGCATACCATCGACGAGATCGTCGAACGCGCCCGCTTCGACAGCCGCTTGGTAGGCCCCGAGCTGCGGGTGCCGGGCGAGCTCCCCCTCGGGCGGCTTGCGCGTGCCGGTCTTGAAGTCGACCACCAGCGGCCGGCCGCCCTCGTCGACCTCCAGCCTGTCGACCCGACCGGTGAGCACAGCCCGACCGAGCCGCACCTCGAACTCCTGCTCAGCCGCCACGAATCTCCCCTGCCGTGCGGCGAGGTAGGCCGCGAGTCGCCGAACCATCTCGCGAGCTCGCGCCCGCTGCTTGTCGCCCCACCAGCCGACTGGCACGTCGACGGTGCGCCAGCGTTCCTCGAAGAGCGCAAGCAGGTCAGCCGCATCAAGGCCTCGAGTGGCCGCCTCCGCGGCCAGCTCGTGGACCAGACTTCCGATGCCTTGGCTGGATGAGTCGCCCTTGGTGCCGCCGCTCGCCTCGAGCAGCCACTTGAGGCCACATCGCGCAAGCGCCTCGACCTTGGACGGCGAGACGCGTACGTCGTCGTCATCGGCACGCACGGGACTCACGTCGGAGAGGTCTAGCAGTCCGTACCACTCCGATGGGTCGGCGCCGCGCACACCTTCAGCGGCGAGCGCGGCAAGGTGGCGCGCCGACTGCGTGCGGACTTCATCGGTGTAGGGCGCACCTGTCAACGGATCGATCGCCTCGGGCACGGCACACACGACGGCGCGCAGCTCGGCGACCAACGAGCGCAGATCGAGCCCCCTGGGCACGCGAGTGACGGGACGCTCTTCTTCGTCGCCGGCCCACGGGACGAGCTCGTCGAGGAAACGTGACGGATGTGAGTCTTCGCCGCGCACCGCGGTGACCAGCAGCCGCCGACGCGCCCGTGTGACCGCGACATAGAGGAGCCGGCGCTCCTCGGCGAGCGCCGCGCTCACCCGCTGTGCCGGCCCGTGTTCCCGCCCTGCCACGATGTCGACGAGCCGCTCCGACGCAAGGAGGCTGCCGCGCAACCGCAGGTCGGGCCAGACCCCTTCCTGGACCCCGGCGACCGCCACGACGTCCCACTCGAGACCCTTGGCCGCATGCGCGGTGAGCAAGGTGACCGAGTCGCCCTCGGGCGCGCGAGCAGCCAATGTGTCGGCCGGGATCTGCTGACCGAGCAGGTGGTCGAGGAACACGCCTGGACCGGCATTGGGCAACCGGTCGACGAACCGCCCGGCCGCGTCGAACAGTGCGAGCACCGCGTCGAGGTCGCGGTCGGCGGCCGCCCCGGCCGAGCCGCCCTCGACGGCCGTGCGGGACCATCTGTCGGCGAGCACGCTGCCCTGCCAGAGCGCCCAGAGGACGTCCTCGGCGGTGGCCCCCGGAGTGGCGACGGCAGCCCTGGCAGCGGCGAGCAGGCGCGCCACGCGGGCCGCAGGTCGCACGCTGGCCTGGTCGAGGGCGGCGAGCCCGCCCAAGTCGTCGATGGCCGCGACGAGGAGGCCGACGGAGGCGCGGCCACCGCCGGTCGCGAGCTCGTGCCGGCGCAGCTCCTGTCGCAAGCGGCGCAGCGCAAGCGGATCAGCCCCGCCGAACGGTCCGGTGACGAGCTCGGTCGCCAGCGTCTCGTCGAGAGTCGCCCGGCCGGTGGCGAGCGCAAGAAGACGAAGCAGTGGCCACACCGCGGGCTGCTCGACAACGGCGAGCTCCTCCAGCCGCACCGCCACCGGCACGCCCGCTGCCTGCAACGCCCGACGCAGCACCGGCAACGGTGCGGCCGAACGTACGAGCACCGCCATGCTTGACCAGGGCACGCCCTCGGTGAGGTGCGCTTCGCGCAACCGCTGCGCGATATAGGTCGCTTCCTGGCTCGCCGAACCCAGCAGATGCACCTCCACCTTGCCGGGGTCAACGACCGTGGTCCTCAGGTCGCGGTGCGCGGGTGGCCCGCCGAGCCGCCGGGCCACACGCCGGGATGCGGCCAGCAGCTCGTCGCCGAACCTTCGGGCCACACGCAGCGCAACCGTCGGCGCAGGCTCACCGCGGGCCGTGCGAAACTGCTCGGGGAACTCACGGATGCCCGCGACGTCGGCGCCGCGAAAGGCGTAGATCGACTGGTCGGGATCGCCCACGACAACCAGGTCCCTGCCACCGCCCGCGATCAGCTGCAGCAGCTCGACCTGGGCAGGGTCACTGTCTTGGTATTCATCGACGAACACGGCCTGCCGCGCCGCCCGCTCATCGGCAAGCAGCTGCGGATCGTCATGCAGATGCGCGACGGCAGCGCGGATCAGCTCGGCGGGGTCGTAGGCCGGCGGCTGCCGCAGGCTGGTCACGTCTGCGTACTGCCGAAGGAAACGTGCCGCGGCCACCCAGTCGGGTCGTCGCTCGCGGCGGCCAAGCAGCGCCAGCTCTTCGGGGCCAACGCCGCGCTCGACCGCGCGCAGCATCAGGTCGCGCAGCTCGGACGCGAATCCCGAGGTGAGCAGTGCGGGACGCAGCTTGGCCGGCCAAGCGCGTGCTCCGAACTCCTCGACATCTCCCGCCAGCAGCTCGCGGATCAGCAGGTCCTGCTCGGGCCCGGACAACAGCCGCGGCTCCGGCTCTTGCAGCAGCATCGCCTCGCGGCGCAGCAGGCCGTAGGCGTACGAATGAAACGTCCGCGCCAGCGGCTCGCGGGTCGTGCGGGCAAGGCGGGCGGCAACACGATCGCGCAGCTCGCCGGCAGCCCGACGGCTGAACGTGAGCACCAGTATGTGCTCGGGGTCGACCCCATCGCGCTCGACGCGGTCGACGACGGCCTCGACCAGCGTCGTGGTCTTGCCGGTGCCAGGCCCGGCCAGCACCAGCAGTGGGCCCCCGCGATGCGCCACCACCCGCTGCTGGTCGTCGTCGAGATCAGGAGCGTCGACCGCCCGCGTCTCGCCCCGTACCAGCCGGAATGTCGGCCCACCCTGAGTCACGGGCGACATTCCAGCAGAGCGCCCGGACACAACGTCATGGGAGCCAAGCCGCCTCCCGCATGTCGACGTGTACGTCCACGCCCGAGCCGACGAGCGGGCAGCCCTCCGCGACGAGCGCGCGCCGCGCCCGTACCTCGTGCCCCGGTGGCAGGCGCCCACCCGTTGTGACCACCCGCCACCACGGCACGGCACCGCCGTACGTCGCCATCACGCGCGCCACCTGGCGCGGCCCGCCGCGCTCCAGACGCGCACCGACGACCTCGGCCACAGCGCCGTACGACATCGCCCGCCCGGGCGGGATCGCCTCCACCACCGCGAGCACCGCCTCGACGTACTCCTCGTCCACGGCACCCATGATCGTGCGCCGAGCCGACACCCGACACGCCCACACGCATAACGAGAAGGCTTGACGTGGGACGATCCGTCCCGTGGTGACGGAGCGTCCGAGGGAGGCGAGCGAGGTCCTCGTCGAGGAGGAACACGCCGCTCTGCACACTCGGCGGCCGCTCGACTTCGTCCGGCTCGCCATAGCTGTGCTCGCCGGCACAGCCTTGATCGCCTTGGCGAGCGTGGCCTGGACGACGTTCGACGACCTTGGGCAAGCCCTGTTCGACTTCGGCGACCAGGTGCGCGCGCTCGTCCAGGTCGTCGCCATCGTGTCCGGGTTCGTCCAGCTGCTGCTCTACCCCGCGATGCTCGTGGTGCTGCTGCAGAGGCGGTGGTTCCGACTGGCGGCCGAGCTCGTGGTCGCTGTGATCATGGCCGTGGCTCTTTCCTGGCTCGCCACCGAGCTGCTGCTCAACAGTTCAGTCGAGGGCATCGTCAACGCGTTCAAGCCGAGCGAGGACGCGCAACGTGGCGACTCCCCCGTGCCGGGCTCGGTGGCGGCAATCGTGGCTGCGTTCACTGCGACCCCGCTGCTCATCCGTGGACTCCGAATCGCTGGCTACCTCGCTCTGGCGGGCGGTCTCGTCACCGGTCTGCTCGACGCCGCTACGACTGTCCCGGGTGCAATCCTTGCGGTGCTGATCGGCTGGGCCTCCGGGTTGGTCGTCCGCATCGTGTCCGGCGTACGAACCTTCCGGCCGCGCGGGCCTCAGCTTGTCGAGCTGCTGCGCCGGCATGGGATCGAGCCGACGGCGCTGCGACAGGTAGCCGGCGGCAACCCGATCCGCTACGACGTACACACCGAGGCGAGTGGACGGCTCGACCTCGTTGTGCTGGACCGGCACCGGCAGGGCACCGAGTTCCTGCTCCAGTTCTTCCGTCGATTGCGGCTGCGCGAGGAGCTCGTGCCACGTGAGGCGATCACGTTCGCAGGCAGCGTCGAGCGACGTGTGCTTCTCACCCATGCCGCCGTGCTCGCCGGCGTACGGACACCGCACGCCGTTCTTGCAGTTGCTGCTGAGCCCGACGCGGCGGCCATCGCGTTCGAACACATCGACGGTGCGCGGCTGGACTCGCTCAAGGGTGACGACATCAGCGACGCCGCCCTCGATGACCTGTGGACCCAGATGGCCCGCCTGCGCGATGCCGGCCTCGCGCACAAGGCGCTGACGGGCCGGACGATGCTCGTCAACGGCGACCACGTGTGGCTGACTGACATGCGGCACGGCGACGTGGCTGCGACCCGATTCGCCCAGCGAGGCGATCTCGCTCAGGCACTGGTCGCGACCGCGCTCGCGGTCGGTCCAGAGCGAGCCGTCGACAGCGCCCTGCGCATTCTTGGTCCAGAAGCAGTCGGTGACGTCGTACCCCTGCTGCAACCACTCGCCCTCCCCCGCCGCACCCGCCAAGCGCTGCGGGAGCAGCGAGCCCTGCTCGCCAAGGTGCGCGATCGGGTCGTCGAGCGCGCGGAGCCTGAGCGGCTCGAGCCCGCTCCGATCGAGCGGTTCAAACCGCAGACGCTGCTCACCGGCGCGGCTGCGCTGCTGGCGCTCTACCTCGTCACCACCCAGCTGGCCGACGTCGACATCCTCGCCGTCCTGAGCGAGGCCGACTGGCGCTGGATGCTCGTCGCCCTCGCCGCCACGGCGTTGTCGTACGTCGGTGCCACCTGGGCACTGCTGGGATTCGTCGCGGAGCCCGTGCCGTTCATCCGCGCCTTCGCCGCGCAGGTGTCCTTGGGCTTCGTCAAGCTCGTCATGCCAACGACCGTCGGAAGCGCCGCCGTCAACGTACGGCTGCTGACCAAGGCCAACGTTCCTGCTGCCGCAGCCGGTGCCGCAGTCGCCGCCTCCCAGGTGGCTGCGGTTGCGATCACCGTGCCGCTGCTGCTGGTGCTCGGCCTGCTCACGGGTCGAGCGGCCACGGCTGGGCTGACCCCGTCGCCGACCGTGCTCATCATCGTGGCGGCGACACTGCTCGCCGCGTCGGCGATCGTATTCCTCACACCGCTTCGCGCGCGGGCCCGGCAGGCGTGGGACTCGTTCGTCGAGGTGGGCCTGCCGCGGCTGCTCGACGTGCTGCAGAGCCCGGTGAAGCTGGCACAAGGAGTCGGCGGCAACCTGCTGACGACGGCCTGCCTCACGCTCGCACTCGATGCCTCCGTGCGCGCGGTGGGCGGAGACTTGTCGTTCGCCGTGCTCGCGCTGGTCTTCCTCACCGGAAACACCGTCGGCACCGCAGTGCCGACGCCGGGCGGCATCGGCGCGGTCGAGGTCGCGCTCACCACGACCCTTGTCGCCGCCGGTGCGCCGGCCTCGATCGCTGCGCCCGCGGTGCTGCTGTTCCGGCTCACGACGTTCTGGCTGCCGATCCTGCCTGGCTGGTTCTGCTGGGTGCGGCTGCAGCGCGCTGGCGCGCTCTGAGCTCTGTTGTTGCCGCTGTTGGGGCCAGCGGGAGAGTCGCGGCTGAAGTGAGCCGGTCGATTGGGTTCCGCGCGACGGCTCAGTACGAGGGCTGGCTCGGGTCGATCTGGTTGACCCACGCGACGACGCCGCCACCGACGTGCACGGCATCGGCGTAGCCCGCGCCCTTGACGATCGCGAGCGCCTCCGCGGAGCGCGCACCCGACTTGCAGTGCAGCACGATCTGCTTGTCGGACGGCAGCCGCTCCAAAGCCTCACCAGTCAGGAACTCGCCCTTGGGGATCAGGACCGCGCCCGGGATGCGGTTGATCTCGTACTCGTTGGGCTCGCGTACGTCGACCAGCAGGAAGTCGCGCTCGCCCCGCTCACGCGAGTCCAGCCAGTCGGCCAGAGTGCGCACCGAGATCGTCGCGTCGACCGCGGCCTCTGCCGCCTCGTCGGAGATCGTGCCGCAGAACGCGTCGTAGTCGATCAGCTCGGTGACCGTTGGGTTCTTGCCGCAGATCGCGCACTCGGGGTCCTTGCGGACCTTGATCGAGCGGTACGACATCTCGAGGGCGTCGTAGACCATCAGGCGCCCGAGCAGCGGCTCGCCCACCCCGGTCAGAAGCTTGATCGCCTCGGTCACCTGGATCGACCCGATCGACGCGCACAGCACACCCAGCACGCCACCCTCGGCGCACGACGGGACCATGCCCGGCGGCGGCGGCTCGGGGTAGAGGCAGCGGTAGCAGGGGGCCGTGCCGTCGTATGCAGCAGGCCAGAACACCGACGCCTGTCCATCAAATCTATAGATCGAGCCCCACACGTACGGCTTGCCGAGCAGCACGGCCGCGTCGTTGACCAGATACCGGGTCGCAAAGTTGTCGGTGCCGTCGATGATCAGGTCGTACTGGCTGAAGATCTCCAGCACGTTGCTGCTGTCGAGGCGCTCGGTGTGGAGCACCACCTGCACGTACGGGTTGATCTCGGCCACCGACTCCTTGGCCGACTGCGCCTTCGACTTTCCGACGTCGCTCTGCCCGTGGATGATCTGCCGCTGCAGGTTGGACTCGTCGACCGTGTCGAAGTCGACAATGCCGAGCGTGCCGACACCCGCGGCGGCGAGATACATCAGCGCCGGCGAGCCAAGGCCGCCGGCACCGATCACCAGGACGCGAGCGTTCTTCAGCCGCTTCTGCCCTGCCATGCCGACGTCGGGAATGATCAAGTGCCGGGAGTAGCGGCGCACCTCGTCGACGGACAGCTCGGCGGCCGGCTCGACCAGCGGTGGCAAGGACAACGAAGAACTCCTCACACGTTCGTGTGCAAAAAGAATTGGCTTCACGTCAACAGTCGCATGCGGCGTCCGATTCCTCCCTGGACGGTCCGCAATCTAAGACGAGCGTCTCGCTACCTGGGCCAGATGTTCGCGGACCAGCTCAGTGACGAGATCTGGCCGCTCCATCATCGCGACGTGCCCGCTGCTCGGCAGGTGGGTGAGCTGCACCGACGGCAGCGTCGAGCGCCACTGCCGGCTCGCCTCCGCCACCAGCCGGTCCCGGCCCCCGTAGACGACGCGTACGGGCATCGTGAGCCTCGACACGTCCCGCCACACGGGCCATGGCCACAGGTACGCACCGACGAGGGAGCGAAGCGTGCCCAGGAACACCTCGCTGGCGTACGGCTGGGCATTGAGCAGCCGGCGTTCGGCGACCGCAATCTCGAACCACTCGGGGTCGATCCGCTCCGGCTCGCCGTATATCACTGACGCGATCCGGCGCAACACCGCCTCCGGCTCGGCTGCCGCGCTGCGCGCCAGCGTGCGCTCACCCAGCCGTGGCAGGGCCATCAGTCCGAGCAGCGCCGCGTCGCGCGGTACCCGCGCCAACCGCGGCATCGCCGGCGAGATGAGCAGCAGCGAACGCACGGCATCGGGCCTGCGCGCGGCAACCAGCACCGAGACCAGCCCGCCCATCGAGTTGGCCACGACGTGTACGGGCTCGCGGTGCGCTGCTTGCAAGTAGGCCGCCAAGGCGATCGCGTGCGAGGTGACCGTGTGTCCGTCGCGCGGTGGCGATGACCCGTACCCCGGTAGGTCGATCGCGTACGCGTCGACGTCGGTGCGCAGCCGGGACGCCAGCGGGCCCCAGTTGATCGCCGACCCTCCGAGTCCGTGCACCAGCACGACGGTCGGAGCCCCTGGCGGCGCGGACGTCGGCGCGTGCCGTACGTGGACCGGCCCGGCCGGCGTATCCACGAGTGATCCCGGCCACCAGTGCAGCGACGGATGCAGGTCCGGCGTGTCGCGCACGGTAACGTCCACCCCGCCGATGATAGAAAGGCATACGGGGGACACGCCGAGACTAATCGCCCGATTCGGCTCTATCTCATATATGAGATACCGTCGTCCATCGTGACTACGGAGTACCTCGGCAAGATCGGCTCGCTCATCCGGGATGCCCGGCGGCATCGCGGGCTCACCCAGACGGAGCTGGCTCGGGTGCTGGGCACCAGCCAGAGCGCAGTAAACCGCATCGAGCGTGGCCACCAGAACCTCAGTCTCGAAATGCTCGCGCGCATCGGCTCGGCCCTCGACAGCGAGATCGTCTCGCTGGGCGCGTCCGGCCCGATGCACCTGCGCGTCCACGGCGGTGTGACCCTGTCGGGCGCGATCGACGTCAAGACGAGCAAGAACGCCGCTGTTGCGCTGCTTTGCGCCAGCCTCCTGACCAGCGGCCGCACGGTGCTCCGCCGGCTCGCTCGCATCGAAGAGGTCAACCGCATCCTCGAGGTCCTCGCCAGCATCGGCATGCGCACCCGTTGGATCAACGGCGGCACCGACCTCGAGCTCGTGCCACCCGCCCGTCTCGACCTCGCAGCGATGGACATCGAGGCCGCGCGGCGCACCCGCAGCATGCTGCTGCTGCTCGGCCCGCTGATGCACCTCGAGGACGACTTCCAGCTGCCGTACGCCGGTGGCTGCGACCTCGGCACCCGCACGGTCGAACCACACCTGGTGGCACTGCGCCCGTTCGGCATGCAGGTCAAGGCAACTGGCGGCTTCTACCGCGCAACCCTGGACCGCAGCATCAGCCCAATGCGACCGATCATCCTCACCGAGCGCGGGGACACCGTCACCGAGAACGCGCTGCTCGCTGCCGCCCGGCACCCCGGCGTGACCGTGATCCGCAACGCGAGCCCCAACTACATGGTCCAGGACGTCTGCTTCTTCCTGGAGAAGCTGGGCGTGCAGATCGACGGCATCGGCACGACGACACTCACCGTGCACGGTGTCCAAGAGATCACCGCCGACGTCGACTACACCCCCTCGGAAGACCCGGTCGAGGCGATGAGCCTGTTGTCGGCCGCCATCGTCACCGGCTCCGAGATCACGGTGCGCCGCGCGCCGATCGAGTTCCTCGAGATCGAGCTCGCCATCCTCGAGGAGATGGGCCTCGACTACGATCGCAGCGCGGAGTACCCCGCCGACAACGGCCACACTCGACTCGTCGACCTCACAACGCGGCCCTCGCAGTTGAAGGCGCCGATCGACAAAATTCACCCGATGCCGTTCCCAGGGCTCAACATCGACAACCTGCCCTTCTTTGCGGTTATCGCGGCCACCGCGCAAGGCTCGACGCTGATCCACGACTGGGTCTACGAGAACCGGGCCATCCACCTGACCGAGCTCAACAAGCTCGGCGGTCGGGTCAGCCTGCTCGACCCGCACCGCATCTCCGTCGAGGGCCCGACCCGCTGGCGCGGCGCCGAGCTGATCTGCCCACCGGCACTACGACCCGCTGTCGTCATCCTGCTCGCGATGCTGGCCGCCAAGGGGACGTCCGTGCTGCGCAACGTCTACGTCATCGACCGCGGGTACGAGGACCTTGCCCAGCGGCTGAGCTCCCTCGGCGCTGGCATCGAGTCGTTCCGCGACATCTGAGTAGCCTGGTGCGGTGACCGATCGCCAGCCACCCGCACCTGAAGTCGCCGAGGTCGACGTGCCGGAGCCGCCTGACGAGGTGGACGTGAGCATCGACCTGGAGGCGCCGGAGGCCGACACCGCCGAGCAGCTCCGCACGCTGATCGAGGATGACGACGAGACCGCGCCCGACCTGCCGCTCGACGCCGATCCCGCCGATGTGACCGAGCAGCGACGCGTCGTGGCCTACGACGAGGACGACTACCGCTGATTTCCTGCCGCCGCCGGGTAGCATCCGCCCAACACTCCTGACGACCCGAGGAGCCGAGGTGACCAGCTCGCCCGCCGCGATGCCCAGGGGCGTACGGCTGCCGCGCGGCGCTCGTCGCCTCCAGCTGCTCGGCGCGGCCGAGGAGGTCTTCGTCGCCAACGGCTACCACAACGCGGCGATGGACGACATCGCCGGCCGGGCCGGGGTCAGCAAGCCCGTGCTCTACCAGCACTTTCCTGGCAAGCTCGACCTCTATCTCGCACTGCTCGATCGGGCTGCCGACGCCCTGCTGGGACGCATTCGCGAGGCGCTCGCGTCGACCAGCGACAACAAGCAGCGCGTGGCCGCCACCATGCAGGCCTACTTCGACTTCATCGATGACCCGTCTGGCGTCGCCCGGCTGCTGTTCGACAATGACCTGACCAGTGAGGAAGCGGTCACCGCCCGGCTCGACCGGCTCACGCACGAGTGCGCGGTCGACATCGCGGCCGTCATCGCCGAGGACACCGGGCTGTCCCACGACGAGTCGATGCTCCTGGCCGTCGCGCTCGTCGGCCAGGCGCAGGTCTCCGCGCGCTACTGGCTGCAGTACGGCCGTGGGCTGTCCCGCGAGCACGCCGCCGCACTCGTCTCGACCCTCGGCTGGCGGGGCATTCGCGGGTTCCCGCGCCGCGACGGGGAGCCGGCTGCCCCCACCGCGTGATCATGAAGGATCGCCCGTGCTCTGACGCGGAGGATGCTTCATGATCACGCGGGCCTTGTCGGGACCGCTGTTCGCCCTCGGCGTGCAGGCCGACGCTGCCCGCGCGACTACGCGTACGCTCGAACGCGGCAGGTGACGGCATCGTTGAAAGGGTTCCGCGTGGAGGTCAAGATCGGCGTCCAGAACGCTGCTCGCGAGATCGTGGTCGAGAGCACCCTCTCCCCAGACGAGGTGGAGAAGGCGGTTGCCGCCGCTCTGTCCAAGGATGGCGTGCTCACGCTGACCGACGAGAAGGGCCGTCGGGTCGTCGTGCCTGCGGCCAAGCTCGCGTACGTGGAGATCGGCGAGCCGATCGAGCGTCGGGTTGGCTTCGGCGCGATCTAGCCTCTTCGCGCCCCGCCAAGTCCGCGCAAACTGGAGTGGGCGACCCCTCAGGCGGCCAGCCCCAACGCCGCCATGCGCCGGGTGTGGTTCTCCGTGATCCGGGTGAACACCCGGCTGATCTCCGACAGATCGGCGTCAAACATCCCGAGCCCCTGCACCACGATCGCGGTGAGCTCCGCTCGCTCCATTGCGACCCACTGCGCCTGGGCGATTGCCTCGCCGACAAGCCGCCGCCCCCACAGCGCAAGCCGGCCCGCAAGTAGCGGTTCCTGCGCGATCAGTGCCTTGACCCGGTCGACGACGAACACGGAGTGGCCCGTGTCGTCAAGGACGGTGAGCACGAGTTCGCGCGTCTGAGGGTCGAGCCCGGTCGCCACTTCGCGGTAGAAGTCGGCGGCGATCCCGTCGCCGATGTAGGCCTTGACCAGGCCCTCGGGCCAGTCCCTGGGCTGGGTGTGCTCGTGAAACGCAGCGACCGCGTCGGCGAACGGCGCCATCGCCTTGTCGACGCTGGCTCCGAGCTCTTCGAGTCGCGCCTTCAGCAGCGCATAGTGGCCGTACTCGGCACTGGCCATCGCCGCCAGCTCGGCCTTGTCGGAGGTCGTTGGAGCCAGTCCGGCGTCTCGGCCGAGCTGCTCGAATGCGGTCAGCTCGCCGCGGGCCAGCACGCCGAGGAGGTCGATGACCCCCGCCCGGTACTCCGGGTCGGACAGGTCGGGCGTCGTCGCAGTCACGGCGCTGAGCGTAGCCGCGCCGCGGCGCTGGCGGGAGCGGACCGACCGGGCCGGTAGACTGGAGAACGAGAATTGCGCGCCCGCACTGTTCGGTCGGATTTCTGACGTATCGGATTTGTAAACCGGACTTGTGCACCGAGGAGCGCGCCCAACGACATGAGGCGAATCGCCCTGAGCACATTCCGCGAGCTCGGAGTGCTTCCCTCGATCACCGAAGCGCTCGAGCGCGTCGGGATCGTGGAAGCCTTTCCGATCCAAGAGATGACCCTGCCGGTAGCCCTCACCGGCGCCGACCTGATCGGCCAGGCCCGCACGGGCACTGGCAAGACCTTCGCCTTCTCGATCCCGCTCCTGCAGCGCATCGTGACGCCCGACGAGCGCGACTACACCACCATCGTGGAGCCCGGCAAGCCGCAGGCACTTGTCGTCGTCCCGACCCGTGAGCTGGCGGTCCAGGTGACCGGCGACCTCGAGACCTGCTCGACGGTGCGCCGCGCCCGCATCCTCACCCTTTACGGCGGTCGCGCGTACGAGCCACAGGTGGCGACCCTCCGGGCCGGGGTCGACGTGGTCGTGGGCACCCCGGGCCGGCTGCTGGACCTGTCTCAGCAGGGTGAGCTGGATCTCAGCCACGTCAAGGTGCTCGTGCTCGACGAGGCCGACGAGATGCTCGACCTCGGCTTCCTCCCCGACGTGGAGAAGCTCATCGGGCTCACCTCTGAGCTGCGGCAGACCATGCTCTTCAGCGCGACGATGCCCGGTGCGGTCGTCTCGCTGGCCCGCACCTACATGCGCCATCCGGTCAACGTGCGCGCCGAGTCTGCCGACGACACCCAGACAGTTCCGACCACGGCGCAGTTTGTCTACCGGGTGCACGCGCTCGACAAGGAACAGCTGGTCGCCAAGCTCCTGCAGGCCGAGGGCCGCGGCCTGGCGATGATCTTCTGCCGGACCAAGCGCCAGTGCCAGCGCGTCGCCGACGAGCTCAGCGCCCGCGGTTTCGCGGCAGCGGCCGTCCACGGTGACCTCGGTCAGGGCGCGCGCGAGCAGGCACTGCGCGCGTTTCGGTCCGGCAAGGTCGACGTGCTCGTCGCGACCGACGTCGCGGCCCGCGGCATCGACGTCGAGGGTGTGACCCACGTCGTCAACTACAGCTGTCCCGAGGATGAGAAGACCTACCTGCACCGCATCGGCCGCACGGGCCGTGCGGGGGCATCCGGCGTCGCGGTCACTTTCGTCGACTGGGAGGACCTCGCGCGCTGGCAGATGATCAACAAGGCCCTCGACCTCCCCTACCCCGACCCGGCCGAGACCTACTCGACGAGCGAGCACTACTTCCATGACCTCGGCATCCCGGCCGACGCCACGGGTGTGCTGCCCAAGGCGGCCCGCACGCGTGCCGGGCTCGACGCCGAGCGGCTCGAGGACCTCGGCGAGCCCGGCGGCGACCGTCGGCGCAGTCGCAACGCGAGTGGTGGACGGCCGCGCCGTGGACAGTCCGGCTCCGGTCGCAGCAGCGCGCAGCCGACCGCAGCGTCGGCGGCTGATGGTGAGGCCGCGGCACCACGCAAACGCCCCGCCGGTACCCGGCGGCGCACCCGGCGCGGGCAGGAGACCCGCCCGTCGGAGTGAGCAAGGCCACGCATCCTCGGGTCTGTCACCCGGATACGGTCACGTCGTGAGCACTCCGCGGACGCTGACCCGCCCACCCGCCGTCGAGGCGCGCATGATCGACACCGAGCGCGGCCGCTTCGCGGCACTGCGGGCGCATGCAGACAAGGCCGGCCGTAGCGGCAGCGTGCTACTGGTGCCCGGCTGGACGGGCAGCAAGGAAGACTTCCTCGCGGTCCTCCAGCTGCTCGCCGACGCCGGGTTCGACGCCGTCGCGATCGACCAGCGCGGCCAGTACGAGACACCGGCCGCCGACGATGACGACTTCTCCATCGACCGGCTGGCCGCAGATCTGGCTGCGATCACGGCGACACTTGACGCCCCGGTGCACCTCGTCGGGCACTCGTTCGGCGGTCTGGTCGCGCGCCGCGCGGCGCACCGTCATCCCGGCGCCTTCGCATCGCTGACGTTGCTCGACACGGGAGCTGGCGCCCTGCCACCCGAGCGGCATGGCCCGCTGCTTGTCATGGCAGAGACCATTGCTGAGCATGGCTTGCCCGCAACGTTCGAGGCGAAGCTCGCCTATGACTCGAGCCAGCCCGGCTACGCCGAGCCGGAGCCGCACATCGTCGAGTTCCTGCGCACAAGGTTCATCGGCAACCATCCCGGCTGCCTTCGCACCATCACCCTGCACCTCACCGAGGCGCCCGATGACATCGGGGTGCACCCCCCGCTTGGCATCCCGGTGCTGGTGGCGTACGGCGAGAGTGATGACGGCTGGCCGCTTGCCATCCAGAACGACGTGGCTCGCCGACTCGGAGCGTCGGTCACCTTGGTCCGCGACGCCGGCCACTCACCCGCAGTCGACCAACCGGAGCAGACTGCCGCAGCACTCGTCGAGTTCTGGGCCAGCACCCACAACGGCGCCCGCGTCACCCCTCACCATTGATGAACGCTCGCACCGCGTCGGCCACCAGCTGCACGGCGATCGCCGACAGCAACAAGCCTGCGATGCGCGTGACGAGCAGGATGCCGGAGTCACGCAGCAGGCGGTGCAACACAAGCGAGTAGCGCATCGTGAGCCACAGGACGAGGTGCACCGCCACGATGGCCAACGCCACCGCCAACGCCTCGCTTGCGCCGTCGGTCTGCCGGACGAAGACCATGGTCGCGACGATCGCACCCGGGCCGGCCAGCAGTGGCGTGCCCAACGGGACAAGCGCGATGTTGGTGCCTTGCACGGCCTCCGGGCTGTCGGCCTTGCCGGTCAGCAACTCGAGTGCAACGAGCAGCAGGAGCAACCCACCCGCCAGTTGCAGCGCGGGCAGGGAGACATGCAGATAGTCGAGGATCTGCTCTCCGAAGAGGGCGAACACCGTGATGACACCGAGGGCGACAAGCACGGCTTGCCACGCGGCCCTGGAACGCGCCGCCGCCGGGAGCCCTCCCGTGAGCGCCAGGAAGATAGGGATGGTTCCCGGCGGATCCATGATCACGAACAGCGTGATGAAGACCTCGCCGAACAGCTTGGCGTCCACGTCGCTACCGGGTCCGCGTCTGCGCCTGGGCGCGGAGCCGCTCGAACTGCTCGGGGTCTGTCGTGTTGCGACCGAGCGGGTGATCGGCCTTGCCCGTGCCGTGGTGGTCGCTCGACCCGGTGATGGCGAGATCGAGCTCGCGCGCCAGGCCACGCAGCCGTACCCTCGTGCCCTCGTCGTGGTCCTCATGGTCGACCTCGAGCCCGGCGAGCCCGCCGCGTGCGAGCCCCTCGATGACCGTTGGCGTCAACGCGGCACGACTGGACCGCCCCCATGGGTGTGCGAGCACCGGCACCCCGCCCGCACCACGGACAAGTCCGATCGCAGCGTCGAGCTCTGGTGCGTGCTTGGGCATGTAGCCGGGCCGCCCCTCCCCCAGCCATTGCGCGAACGCGTCGGAGCGGTCGGCCACAATCCCCTTTCGTACGAGTGCATCGGCGACGTGCGGACGTCCCACCGCAGCGGCCGAAGCGGCCTCGGCCAGAACGTCGTCGACGGTGATCGGCACGTTGCGCGCCCTCAGCGCAGCGACAATGCGTTCCGCGCGGTTCATCCGGTCGACCCTGATCTCGAGTAACTCCTCAGCCAACTCCTCGTCGGTCGGGTCGGGCCAGTAGGCAAGCAGATGCACACCTACCGGGCCGAGTCGCGTCGAGATCTCGATGCCTGGCACCAGCTCGATGCGGTGCTCTTGCGCGGCGGACGCCGCGGCGTCCCAGCCGGCCACGGTGTCGTGGTCGGTGAGCGCGACGACGTCCAGGCCGGCCTCCGCAGCCTGGCGGATCAGCTCATCGGGGGGGTCGGTGCCGTCGGACACTGCGCTGTGGGTGTGCAGATCGATGCGCACGCCGTACGTCCCCCTCATGGGCTTCGAAAAGGTGGCCCGATCGTATCGACGCCGGTCAGCCCTCGGCGCTCGTGCGCAGCCAGGGTGGCACCGCGCCGTACGGCAGCATGTCCACCCCGGCACCCAGGTCGCGCAGGTCGGCTAGCCGTAGATCCTCCAGCAGTAGGCTCCCCGCGCTCTCCGGTGAGAACACCAGCCAGAGCCACAGCCCGTAGGTCTCACCGACGTAGACGGCCTTGTCGTCTGCCGCGTCGATGCACCACAGCGGCACCGGGCGACCCTGCACCGGGAGCTTCGCGATCGGCGGGCGGTCGACGGCGCCGCCGGGGTCGACCTCGTCGAGCCCCGCGTAGCGGGCCCCGAGCCCCACCTGCGACTCCTCCGCGATGAGCAGCAGCTCCCCGGGGCCGCCCAGCGGATTGGGACCCGACAGTGCCGTCGCGGTCGCCTTGACTCCGGCCACCGCGTCGCCGGCGGAGAACAGCGCGGTCACCACCCACCCGCGCGGGAGAGGCCAGGGCAGCCACATCGGCAGCCCGACCCGGGCCGCCATATGCCGCGCCCACTCTGCACCTGGCTGCGGGAATGGCATGACCGGCGCCACAGGCCCGTGCAGCGAGCACCGCCAGCTGCTCTCCCACATACCCGGCGCATCGAGTGTGGCGCCGCAGCGGGGACACGTCGGGTGGCCGCGCATGAGCCACGGTCCCGTGCGAGTCTCACGCGCGTCAAGCGCACGGGTCCCGCCTATGCTGCCGCCGTGCGACACGTACGGTGCGTGGGCGGGCTCATCCGCGACGAGGCCGGCAGCCTGCTCCTCGTCCAGCGCGCCAACCCGCCCGGTCAGGGGCTGTGGTCGATCCCGGGTGGTCGGGTCGAGCTGGGCGAGTCCGACGCTGACGCGGTGCGCCGCGAGCTGGCCGAGGAGACCGGTCTCGACGTGGAGGTCGGCGATTTGGTGGGCCGCGTCGAGCGGCCGGGCCCAGGCGGTGTCACGTACGACATCTATGACTACGCGTGTACGGTGACCGGTGGTCGGTTGCGCGCCGGAGACGATGCGACCCGAGTCGCGTTCACGCCGCCTGAGCGCGTACGGACGCTGCCCACCAGCGACGGCCTCGTCGAAACGCTCACAAGATGGGGCTGGCTCTGAGCAGGTTCACGCATTCCAGCGCAGCAGCGCAGGCACCTCACGTTCCCAGCCCAGCGTCGAGAGCGTCGACGTATCGAGCCGGTAGTGCATGCCCTGCGCGGGCGGCTGGCCGAGCCAGCGCGCAGTGAGCACGCGCAGAAAGTGTCCGTGCGCGAACAGCAATGCCTGCTCCGCATCCGAGGCGCGCACTCGGGCGAGCACCTCGTCGGCACGCATCCCGACCTCGCCCGGACTCTCGCCACCCTTCGCGCCGTGCGTCCAGATGCTCCACCCCGGCACCATCTCGCGGATCTCCGGCGTCGTGACGCCCTCGTAGTCCCCGTACTCCCACTCCCTCGCCCCGTCGATCACCTCGGCATCCGGGAACCCCGCCAGCCGCGCGGTCTCCCGCGCACGTTGCCGTGGGCTCGTGAGCACCAGGTCGAATTTCTCCCCCCTCAGTCGCCCGGCCAGCTCTATCGCCTCCTGCGCGCCTTCCGGCAGCAGCGGTAGGTCGGTGCGGCCGGTGTGCCGTCCGTTCCGGCTCCACTCGGTGGCGCCATGTCGCGCGATCCAGAGCACGGGTCGGGTTGTCACGGCTGCCAGCCTGCCGCAGGACGGCTTGTCCGGCACGCCAAGAACCCTTGCTATTGGCCGCTTTCAGGGCGAATCACCTAGTCAGCAGGTGTACGATGACCTACGGCCTGCAGGTCAGGCCGCGGATCTCCCCCGCAGCCCCGAGGGGCACGGCCGCAAGGAGGTGGTGCACGTGAGTCCCTGTGATCCTCACAGTACGACCCGTGCATGCGCGCTCCACCGGCCCTTCGGTCATCGCTGACCGTTTCTGCAAGCGATGACCGCCCGGTCGCCTTGCTCGCGTGCACCCACGACCTGGAATGCACGCACCGGAGGTGACCCGTGGCCCTGCTCAACAACGGCTCCAGCCGTCGCAACCCCATGGGCACGCTGCGCCCTGTGGTGCGGGCCGTGACTGGCAGGTACGGCCGATCGTCCGGCAGCCGAGGCCAGGTACCCGATGACGGCGTCATTGCCCAGGACGCCATTGTCGACTGGGCGTTGTATGCCGACGGCCACCGCCAGCCGGTGACGAGCTACGCCGAGGCTGTTGAGCAGTCGCGGGCCGGTGAGGGGTTCGTCTGGATCGGCATGCACGAGCCGAGCGAAGAGCAGCTTGCGGGGATCGCCGAGGACTTTGGTTTGCACCCGCTCGCGGTTGAGGATGCCGTGCTCGCGCACCAGCGGCCCAAGGTCGACCGCTACGAGGACCAGCTGTTCGCGGTCTTCAAGACCGTGACCTATGTGCCGCATGACGATCTCGAGGAGACCAGCCAGATCGTCAACACCGGTGAGGTGATGGTCTTCCTCGGCGCGACGTTCGTCGTCACCGTGCGGCACGGCAGCCACGGCGGTCTGAAGCAGGTGCGCGCTCGGCTCGAGGCCGACGAGGACCTGCTGCGCCGCGGCCCGTCCGCGGTGCTGCACGCCATCGCCGACACGATCGTCGACAACTACGTCGACGTCACCGACCGCATCGAGGACGACATCGACCAGATCGAGGAGCTGGTCTTCTCGGCTCGTCGCCGCCGCGAGGTCGAGCGCGTCTACTTCGTCAAGCGCGAGCTGGTCGAGCTGCGCCGCGCTGTGTCTCCGCTTGCCGCGCCGCTGGGCGACTTGGCTCAGCGGCCCATGGCGTTGGTCGACGACACCATCCGTGAATACTTCCGCGACGTCGAGGACCACCTCACACGAGCCCGCGAGCAGATCGCCGGCTACGACGACCTGCTGACCTCGATCCTGCAGGCGAGCCTTGCGCAGCTGTCCGTCACCGAGAACGAGGACATGCGCAAGATCACCGCTTGGGCCGCCATCATCGCCGTCCCGACCGCCATCGCTGGCATCTATGGCATGAACTTCACCCACATGCCGGAGCTCGACTGGGCGTACGGCTACCCATTGGTGCTGCTGCTGATCGCGGGCGTCTGCACGTTCCTCTACACCAGGTTCAAGCGCACCGGCTGGCTCTAGGACTCTGCTGGTGGCGGCGGGCTCACGGCACCCGTACCGCCGAGTGACAGTTGTGCGAGCAGCTGGCGGGCTCGATCGGCGTGCTGGTGCTGCGCAAAGAGCTCGTAGTGGCTCGCCACCGTCGCCGACGTCGACGTGAAGTCGCGCCGTCCGCCGGTGAATGCGTAGCCGACAAGCGCGAAGATCAGCCCGAAGATCCCCGCCCAGATGATGCTGAACAGCAGCAGCCGGCCCCACCCCTCGGTGGTGAAGATCCCGAACAGCAGGCCGATGAGCAGGCCGATCCAGGCGCCGCCGAGCAAACCGGCCAACGCGACCTTCATCCAGGTCAGCCGCCCGGTGACGCGCTCGATCTGGCGCAGGTCGGTGCCGACGATCGCGAGGTTCTCAACGGGGAACTTCTGGTCGGCGAGGTAGTCGACGGCGCGCTGCGCGTCTTCGTATCTGTCGTACGTCGCGACCGACTGCCCGGTAGGCAGTCCAGGGATCGTGTCAGCCATCGGGAGTTCCTCTCGCGCAGCTGTCACCCGCACTCCGGGTGCTGCTACGAGTCTTGCCCACGATGATCACTCGTGCCAACCGTGACGAGTGACCCGGCGTTCAGCCGACGGCGGGCTCGGCCGTGCTCTCGGCGACGAGACCGCGCCACGTGTCGACGAGGCGTTCGCGCAGCAGCGCTGACACCTCGGCGACGGCGCGACCGCCATAGTCGCCCACGGTGACGGGCTGGCCGACGTGCAGGCGCAGCGGCGGGCGGCGCAGCACGGACCGGGCCGCACCGCGCAGGCTCTGTGCGACGGTGCCGACGCCGATGAGCCGCGCGTCGTGGTGCACGAGCGGCAGGACTGGCGCGCCCGAGTGCAGCGCCAACCTGGCGAGTCCACTGCGGAATGCACGCGGTGAACCGTCCGACGCAGCCGACACGTCGCCCTCGGGATAGATCCCCAGGATCTCTCCGCGGTCGAGGGTGCGCATTGCGGCGCGGAGCGCGTCCGGCGCCGACCGTTGCCAGCCGACCTCGATGGAGCCGGCATGCCGGGCGAGCGGGCCGACGATCGGGTGGCGGAAGACCAGCTCGCTGACCAGGAAACGTACGTGGCCGTGGGCCGTGCCGCAGCCGGCTTTGCCGCACGGACGCGACGGCCGCAGCCCGGCTGCGTGAAGGGACGCGAGCACTGGCGCGACATCGACGATCGTTGTGTGGTTGACCATCACGATCGCCGGACCGCTCGCCGGGAGCTGCTCCGCGCCGCTGAGCCTGGCACGGCAGGTTGCACCGGCGAGAAACCGGGCGACTGGTCCGACGAACTCCATGACCGGTCACTTTAGTGGCCGACCCTCCCTTGATCATGAAGGATCCCCCGTGCCCGGACACGGGGAATCCTTCATGATCAAGGGGTGGATCACTCTGCCGCCCGGGCCGCGCAACGCGCTCACGGACGTCGGCCGGGATCAGTGTCGGTCACGCGCACCGCGTCGGCGATGGCTGGCTCAGCGGCACAACCGTCGTGCTCGCGCCGCCCGGTGGCTGCGTGGCCGCGGTCGACGTACGTGGTGGTGGCCCGGCCACCCGGGAGACCGAGGCGCTGCGACCCGGCGGGCTCGTGTCGCGCATCGAGGCGGTTGTGCTGACTGGTGGCAGCGCCTACGGGCTCGACGCCGCATCCGGTGCGGTGCGCTGGCTCGAAGAGCAACAGCGTGGTGTCCGTGTTGGACAGCAACCGCATGAGGTCGTCCCCGTCGTGCCGGCGGCGGCACTTTTCGACCTCGGCCGTGGTGGCGACTTCAGCAAGCGACCGGACGCCGAGCTCGGCTATGCCGCCGCACGCGCGGCGGCCGATAGCCCGCCGGGGTCGCTGGTGGTCGAGGGTTGTGTGGGCGCCGGCACCGGCGCTGTTGTCGGCGCCGTCGGCGGCTTGCTCAAGGGCGGCGTGGGCACCGCCAGCGCGATGCTGCCCGACGGCTCTGTGGTCGCTGCTCTCGTCGCGGTCAACGCTGCCGGGTCCGGCGTCGACATTGACACCGGGCAGTTGTACGGCGCTGCACTGGCGCGCCTCGGCGAGTTCCCGCCGCCGCCGACAGCTGCTCGCGTGGAGGCTGCCCGAGCCCGGCTCGCGGCGGCATCACCGGGCGCGCCTCCGCTCAACACGACGATCGGTGTTGTGGCGACCAGCGCGGCGATCGGCCGGGCCGAAGCCGAGCGGCTCGCGGTAGCCGCGCACGACGGCATTGCCCGCGCAATCCGCCCCTCCCACATGCTGTTCGACGGTGACACGCTGTTCGCCCTAGCGACCGGCGGGCACTCGTTGCCCGAGGACACGGACCCGGCACGCGCACAACGACTGGCTCAGCTGCACGCCGCCGCAGCCGATCGTCGTCGCGATCGCGATTGCCCGCGCGTTGCTCGCTGCGACACCGGTGGAGTCGGCGCCGCCCACCTACACCGAGCTGTATCTCTGACGGCGACCCCCGCCGCCTGCCCTCGCAAGATCAACAGGACTCCTGCACGCGACACACCCTGGGCGAGTCGCGTGGAAGAAGGCTGTTGATCTTGATTTGGCTAGGCGCGTATCAGTCGATGTCGCTCGGCTTGGCGGGGCGCCCCGTGACAACGAGTGCGACGCCGGCCAGAACCAGCACGGCTGCCGGCAGCGCCGCGAGCGGAGGCACCTGGCCGAGCCAGATCGCCGCGATGAGTGCGGCACCCGGCACTTCGAACAGGATGCACAGCGAGACGACGACCGGCCCGACGCTGCCGACCACCCGATTGAAGATCGTGTGTCCCAGCAGCTGGGCAACCACGGTCAGCACCACGAGCTTGAGCCAGGTATCGGCGGAGTACCCGCCCAGCCGCACGCCGCCGACCAGACAGACGACAAGCAGGACCACCGCACAGATCGCGTAACAAGCGAATGCGTACGACGTCGTCGACATCGTCTGCCGGGCCGCGCCGCCGACCGCGACATAGACCGCCGCGAACATGCCGCCGGCCAGCGCGAGCAGGTCGCCGACGAGCGCATCTCCGGACACCCGCAAGTCCACTCCGGTCAGCACGAGCACACCGAGCAGCGCGACACCGATGCCCAGCCACACCCGCCGCGGCACGTGCTGACCGCTCAGGCGGGCGATCAGCGCATTCCACACCGGGCTGGTGGCCCCGAGCGCCGTTGCCGACGCCACCGACGTCAGCGTGACTGCCGGGACCCACGTCGCAAAGTGCGCAGCCAGCGCGAGCCCGGAGCCCAGCAAGAGCCGGCGTTCGCGAGCATCAGCTTGGAGCAACGCCGACCGGTGCCTCGTCAGTGCTACCGGCGCGAGAGCGGCCGTACCCATGGCGTTGCGCCACATCGCGATCGCCAACGCGGGTGCGGCCGTCGCCGCGATGATCGGGCCAGACGCGGAGACACCGAGGACGGCTACCGCGATCAGCAGGCTGTCGCCCGGACTGGGGCGGAGCAGCCACGGCTGATCTGTCGTCGACACGCGCTCGATCCTTCCGCACGCGCAGTGTGAGCACGCTATGCGAGGCTGGCCCTCGTGACCGAGCAGCTGCAGGCTCTCGTGGCCGAAGCCACCGCCAAGTCGTCGGTGCTGTGGCTGTCATACACGGACATGCCGCAGCCACGGGCGGTCTGGCACGTGTGGCTCGATGGTGCTGCATACGTTTTAAGCGGCGGCACCGAGCAGCCGTTGCCCGGGATCGAGTTCGAGTCTGAGGCGACCGTGACCGTGCGCAGCAAGGACAACCAGGCGCGGCTGCTCTCCTATCGCGCCCGGCTCACGCACCTGCGGCACGGCAGCAGTGACTGGCACGCGGCAGCGGCGGCACTGCTCGCCGAGCGGCTCAACGGACACCGCGAGGGCGCGCTGCTCCTCTGGGGTGCCGACTCCACGATCACGCGCGTCGAGCCGACCGGCGACGTTCTCGAGCGACCGGGCGAGCAACCGACCGGGCCGTTCGACGCAAAGCCGCTGCCCTCGCCTGCGACGACCCGCGGCGAGCTGCCGACAGTGCTCCACCGGCGGCAGCGGCGGGCACCAAAGCTCTGAGGGGTGGCGGGCGTCAGTCCTCGAGCCGGGCGAGCAGCTCGGCCGCAGCGCGCAGCTCGGCATCGGTGAACCTCGACACCGCATAGTCGTAGACCCCACGCAGGTGCGTGCGGGTCGCCCGCCGCAGCCGGTCGACGCCAGCCTCCGTCACCACCGCGAAGAAGCCGCGGCCGTCGTCTGGTGCCGGCTCGCGGGACACCAGCCCCTCAACGGTCATGCGGTCGATGAGACGGGTCAGACCGCTGCGTGAGATCAGCAGGTGCGAGGCCAGGTCGGTCATGCGAAGCCGGCCCTCGGGCGCCTCGACGAGCTGCACGAGGACGTCGTACCAGGCCAGCGGCAGCCCCTGCTCGGCCATGAGATCGGCCTCGAGCTTGCGCATGACCACCGCGTGGGCACGCAGGAACAGCCGCCATGTGCGGAGCTGCTCCGCTGAGACTCGCTGTTGAGCCACCTGTTCGGTCATCGAACTGATCGTACGACTCGATAGTTACGCCGCGTAGCATCGACGCCATGCCACCACTGCCCACTGTCGATCAGGTCAACGCCGTCCTCGACGGTGTGAAGGACCCCGAGATCCGCCGACCGATCACCGAGCTGGGCATGGTCAAGTCAGTTGACATCGCGCCTGACGGGCGAGTCACGGTGGACGTGTGGCTCACGGTGTCCGGCTGCCCGCTGCAGGAAACGATCACCCGTGATGTCACGGCGGCGGTCCAGCCGCTGAGCGGGGTCACCGCGGTCGACGTACGCCTCGATGTCATGTCCGACGAGCAGCGCACCGCCCTGCGCGACAAGCTGCGCCCCGGTGGCCGCAACGAGAACCCGTTCACCAAGCCGGAGTCACTGACGCGCATCTACGCCGTCGCGTCCGGCAAGGGCGGCGTCGGCAAGTCGTCGGTCACGGTCAACCTGGCGGCCGCGATGGCGGCGGAGGGCGTGAAGGTGGGCCTGCTCGACGCCGACATTTACGGTCACTCGGTGCCGCGCATGCTTGGCATCGACGGACAACGTCCGACGGTCGTCGAGCGCATGATCATGCCGGTGCCGGCATACGGGATCAAGGTCATCTCGACGGAGATGTTCAAACCTGACCGCAACTCCCCGGTCGCCTGGCGTGGGCCGATGCTGCACCGTGCGCTGGAGCAGTTCCTGGTCGACGTGTTCTGGGGCGACCTCGACGTGCTGCTTCTCGACCTGCCGCCGGGCACCGGCGACGTCGCCATCTCGCTTGCTCAGCTGTTGCCGCACGCCGAGCTGCTCGTGGTCACGACCCCGCAGCTCGCCGCCGCTGAGGTAGCCGAGCGCGCCGGGTCGATCGCCTCGCAGACCAACCAGCAGATTGCCGGAGTTGTCGAGAACATGGCGTGGCTGCCCTGCCCGCACTGCGGCCCGGAGCACCGGCTGGAGATCTTCGGCAGCGGCGGTGGAGCTCAGGTCTCCGCCGGACTGTCGCGGCTCATGGGCGCCGACGTGCCGCTTCTCGGCCAGGTGCCGATCGACGTACGGCTGCGCGAGGGCAGCGACGCGGGTGTCCCGCTCGTGGTGGCGGAGCCCGACGTTCCGGCGGCCACCGCACTGCGGGAGGTCGCCACATCGCTGTCGCAGCGCTCGCGGGGCCTGGCCGGCCGCTCGCTGGGGCTCAGCCCGGTCGGCCGCTGACCGTCGGGCGTCAGGTCGCGTCGTCGTCGAACCGGGGCGCCGCCGCAGGCCCGGGCCCGTCGACCGAGCGCGGCGGCTCCGAGGAGCGCGGAGCCTGGGTGGAGCGGGCCGGCTTCGGCTTCTCGTCATCGAGGCCGATGTCGTCCAACCCGTCAAGAACGTTGCGGCGGATATAGCTGCGCGGGTCGAGGTCGGAGATCTTCAGATCCTGGTCGAGACCGAGTTCCTCGGAGAAGTCCTTGCGTACGCCGCCGATCATCCGCCGCAGGTCTCGCATCCACGCGCCTGCCTGCCGGGCCATCCCTGGCAGCCGCTCGGGGCCGAACACGAACAGGGCCACCATGATGACGACAAGCACCTCGAGTAAACCGATGTCGCTCAGCATCGTGACTCTCGCCGTAGTTCGGGGACGGACCCGATCAGAGTAACTGGGCCGCTGGTGACCATTCGTTTCACGTCACTCGAATGGATTGAGCCACGAGCTGACGCGCTCAACGCCACGACCCACGCGGGCGACCACGCTGTTGTCGGCGGGGGCCCGGTGGGGCAGGTCGCTGACGATCTCCCCCATCGTCGCCCAGGTCACGTCGCCAACCACCGTGAACACGTATCCATCGGCCGACCAGGTCACCTTGGCAGGCGGGCCGGGCTTGACGTGCACAGGGGCGCCGCCGAGCCGTCGAGACTCGAAGTCGTCGAGCCGGCGGTTGTCGAGTCGGCCTTCCTGGTAGAACACCGAAACCGCCGACAGGCCGTCGGTGTAGAGCAGGTGTGTCGCCTCTTGCTCGCCGACGTTGACAGTGCGTACGTCGTAGAGGGTCAGCCCATCGGCAATCGTCTCGGGCACGTCGGGGCCGTTGCTCGGCACCGAGGCGTCGGCCGGCTCCTTGGCGGTCTCGGCGGTGGGGTCACCCGTGGACCAGCCCTGCGCAACCGTCACGTCGAGGAAGCTGCTGGTCAGGGTCAGCGCGCCGTCGGGTGCGTAGACCTGACGGCGCAGCAGCAGGCAGGCCTCACGATCGACCCACAGCCGCGCCGCCGGGGAGCCGTCCGGCCGGGTGACGTCGATGATCTTGGCCGATCGACCGGCCACACTGCCGTAGCCGGCGGCGGTGACCTCGTAGCCGTCGAGCAACAGCTCGACCACCGCGGGGCCGTCCAGTCCGTCGTGCAGGACGGATGCCTTCGATCCGCCGACGAGGCGGTAGGTGGTGCCGGCGCCCGGCGAGTGGCTCACTTCGGCGATGACCGCCTTGGTGCCACCTTCGTCCCAGATGGTGACGAACTGGGTGCCGTGGTAGGTCACGGCCGCGCTGCCCGACACCATGCGGCGCAGCATGTCTACGGCATCAGGAGAGTCGGCCACCCGGCTCGTACGCGGCGTCGGGCTGCTCACCGACCCCTGGGTGGCAGCCGAAGCCGGGCTCGCCAGGACGACGACCAACATGACGACGAGCACGCCCAGCGGCAAGATCACGCGCGCGCTGCTAGTCGATGCGATGCGATCGCTCACCTGCTGCCCGTCACGGTCGGTGTCGCGGCATCATCGAGGAACACGATCGGGTCGGCGAACGGCTGCCCGCCGTTGCGCTCCATGTGCTCGACCGTCATCTCCTCGACAGGAGGCACGACGGGAGTGCCGCCGCCGTCAGGGAGCGTGGCTCCCCCCGCCATCACCAGGCCCATCGTCACGGCGGCCAGGCCCACAAGGCCCCCGGCGGCATAGACGACCTGCCGCGACAGACCCGGCTGGCGGCTCCGCGATCCGGAGCTCGCACGGCCGGTCGGCGCAGCCGAGTGGCCGAACGGCCGGTGGGTCGGGGTGCGCCAGCCGACGGACGCCGGCCCGCCCGACCCGGGGAAGCTGCGGTGCACCGGCGGCAACGGCTCGCCCGGCTCGGCGAGACGCATCAGACCCGACAGCAAAGCGCTGCTGGGGACGCCGACGTCGATGCGGCCCACCGTGGCCTTGAGCGCGCGCTCGGCCTCGACGGCGGCGCGGCACTGGTCACAGGTGGCCAGGTGTGCAAGGGCGCGGTCGCGCTCGTCGTGCGACAGCTCGCCGTCGACGAGTGCGCTGATGAGACGTCCGAGGTGGGTCACAGCGCCGCACCTCCGTCGACGTCATTGCTGTGTGGCAGCACCGGGCGCGGCGCCCGTGGTGCGCGGTGCTCGAGGGCGGCTCGCAGCTGCGCGCGGCCGCGGTGGATGCGGCTGCGGACGGTGCCGAGCTTGACGCCGAGGGTCGCCGCGATCTCCTCGTACGACAGGCCCTCGATGTCACACAGGACCACGGCGGCGCGGAACTCCGGCGACAGCGCATCGAGCGCTGCCTGCACGTCGGCGTCGAATCCGTTGTCATGCAGCTGCACGTCGGGCGCCGCCTCCCGCCCGGGCAGCCGCTCGTGGGCGTCGTCGGCGAGCGCGTCGAACCGGATGCGCTTGCGGCGGCGGACCATGTCGAGGAAGAGGTTGGTCGTGATGCGGTGCAGCCAGCCCTCGAACGTGCCCGGGCTGTAGGTGGACAACGAACGGAACACCCGTACGAAGACCTCTTGCGTGAGGTCCTCGGCATCGTGCTGGTTGCCCGTCAGGCGGTAGGCCAGCCGGTAGACGCGCGCGGAGTGATCGCGGACGATCTCCTCCCAGGAGGGCGGAGTCCACACCTCGGCGCGGGGGGCGGGCGCGTCGGCCCGCTCGCGGTCGGCCACGCCAACACCTCCCCAAACCAGGTTGAGCGTGGCCTCCATCGTCCCCTATAGCCCTTCTTGAAAACAAACACGTCATCCAACCCTTTGCGCCCGCAGAACGTGCCGTACCACCGCAGGAGTTCCCAATCTGGCTAGGCTTCGCCTACGACAGAAGGCGCCGCACCGGGCGCTCGTGTGAGGAGGCTCACCATTACCGCCGCCATCACGCCGCAGACTTGGGCGTACGCCGAGGACTACCTGGCCGAGGACGAAGTCTTGCAGGACGCCCGGCAACGGGCCCGCGAGGTAGGTGTGGCCCCGATCGGCGCCGGGGGTGGAGCGGCACTGCGCTTCCTCACCGCGAGTCTCGCTGCGCGCGCGGTGGTGGAGATCGGCACCGGCACCGGTGTCTCCGGACTCTGGCTGCTGCGCGGCATGCGTCCCGATGGTGTGCTCACGAGCGTCGACGTGGAGGCCGAGCACCAGCGGCTGGCCCGCGAGGTCTTCACCGAGGCAGGCATTCCGCACAACCGGGTCCGGCTCATCGCAGGCGCCGCGCTCGAGGTCCTGCCGCGGCTCGCCGACGGGCAGTACGACATGGTCTTCGCCGACGGCGCCAAGCAGGAATATCCCGACTACCTCGAGCAGGCCATCCGCCTGCTGCGGCCCGGCGGCGTGGTGGCGTTCGACAACGCGCTCTGGCACGACCGGGTCGCCGACCCCGCCCAGCGCGACCCCGACACCGTCGCCATCCGCGAGCTCGGCAAGGCCGTCCGCGACGACGAGCGTCTCGTCCCGGCGTTGCTTCCGGTCGGTGACGGGCTGCTCGTCGCCGTCAAGCGCTGAGCGGACAACCACCAATCCTGTTGATCATGGCGAAGATGTGATCATTCCGCGAATTTGATCACGCTTTTGCCATGATCAACCTCGGTCGCCCGGGCCTGGGCCGGCCAGGAAGCCGTCAGGCCCCTCGGCGACGGCGACGATCTCACACGGCTCCACGAGCATCGGCGGCCAGCCGATGATCTGCGTGCCCGACGCGGTGAGCATGCCAGCGCGGAACGTCGTCGCGAACTCGTCGCGCGCCTGCGCGGTCGCGAAGACGTAGAGGCCCTCGAACCAATCGCCCTCGACCATGCGCCAGGTCTTGAACCGCAGCCCCGGCAAGCCGGTGAACCGCTCGAGCGATGTGTCTCGCACATAGTCGCGCAACTGCTTGGCCACGCCGTGCGGTGCGGCAGTGAGCGACCAGCGGATGGTCAAGCCGTACATCAGGCACCCACCCCTGCCAGCGGCTCGCGGGTTTCGAGCCAGTGCAGGAGGGTGCGGGTGCCGAAGCCCGTGCCGCCCTTGGTGATCTCGTAGGCGTCTCCGTCGGCTCGAGCCGGGCCGGCCACGTCGAGGTGTGCCCAAGGGACGTCCTTGGCGAACCGCTGCAGAAAGAGTGCCGCGGTGATCGAGCCGCCGCCCACGTGCGTGGTCTCGATGTGGCACACGTCCGCCACGTCGGACTGCAGCGCTTCCCGGTAGTCGTCGACCAGGGGCATCCGCCACAGCCGCTCCCCCGCGGCATCGCCGGCAGCGGTAAGCGCCGTGGCCAGGGCGTCGTCGGTGGTGTAGTAGGCCGCGTGACCGCGGCCCAGGCCGACAGTGGCGGCACCGGTCAGTGTGGCGACGTCGATGACCGCGTCGGGCTTGAGATCTTTGACCGCGTAGGCGATGGCGTCGGCGAGCACCAACCGGCCTTCGGCGTCGGTGTTGCGCACCTCGACCGTCGTGCCGTCGTATTGGCGCAGCACATCGCCGGGCCGCTGCGCGCTGCCGGACACGGCGTTCTCGGCAGCCGCCACGAGGCCAGTGACCTTGACCTGCGCGTTGACGCTGGCGAGGTGCGCGAGCACGGACATGACCACGGCGCCGCCGGTCATGTCGGTCTTCATGGGCACCATGGCCTCGCGCGGCTTGATCGACAACCCGCCAGTGTCGTAGGTGATGCCCTTGCCGACGAGTACGACGTGTTGGAGTCGGCGTGTCCGTCCCGTCTTGCGAGGAGAGTAGGTCAGCTCGATGAGCCGTGGTGGTGTGGCCGACCCTTGTCCCACGGCGACGATGCCACCGAAACCCTCGCGCGCCAGGGCCACCTCGTCGCGGACCCGTACGGTCAGCCCGGCCGTCTTGGCCAGCCGCTCGGACTGCGTGGCCATCCAGGCCGGGTTCTTCTCGTTGCTCGGCGTCTGCGCCAAGTCGCGGGCCAGCCAAGCCGCGGCGGCGATGGCCTGTCCGCGGTCGAGCGCAGGTTGCCGGTCGGTGGGTGTCGCGGCAAGCACGACCTCGGCCACGGGCGGATTCTTCGCGGGGACGCTCTTGCGGCTGAACCCGTAGGACGCGAGCACGACGCCCTCGATGAACGCGCGTAGCCCGGCGTCGTCGGCCGTGGCCGTCACCGTCGACGCGACCCGATCGCGCTTACGGGTGCGCCGGGCGAGCGCTGCCCCGGCTCGCCGGTAGGCCGTCGGGCTGCCATCCCCGATGCCGACCAGCAGCACCTGCTCGACAGTGGAGTCGTCGCGGAGCACGGGCAGCGAGACGACCTCGCCAGCCTTTCCGGTCGCCTGCTCCCGCTCCAGCAACGTGAACAGGTCGAGGCCCAAGGCGTCGACCACCTCGGCGGCGCCCGGGCCGAGCCACGGGGAGGCCTGCTCGTCACCGTCGGCCTGGCCAGGGAGGACCGGCACCGCCAGGACGACTGCGTCTGCGATGGCAAGAAGACCGGCCGCATCGAGCCGTACGACCGGGGGTGTCACACCACCCAGGGTGCCGGCGGATGAGCGAGTCGATCGAGCCACTGAACCCCTCCCGAGCAGATCATGAACGACCCCGGCGAGCGCCTGGTGGCACTCGGCCGGGGTCGGACTAGTTGATGTGCATCGTGATGGGCGAGATCAGCCCACCACGCCCTTGAGCGCGTCGCCGAGCGCGTTGGCCTCGTCGGCCGACAACTCGACGACCAGTCTGCCGCCACCCTCCAGGGGGACTCGCATGATGATGCTGCGTCCCTCCTTGGTGACTTCCAGCGGACCATCGCCCGTCCGCGGCTTCATGGCCGCCATGCGCGCACCCCTTCCTTGGTTGGCTCACCCAGGCCGGCCTGCCGCAGCCGTCAAGGGTGAAGGCTCGGCCATTATCCCGCATTCGGGACCAACTTCCGCTAGCGGATCGCCAGACTGTGCCGGGTTGGCTCAGTCGCCGACGGAATCGCGGACCCAGCACCCGGCAATGTGGTCGTCGACAACGCCGCAGGCCTGCATCGTGGCGTAGACCGTGGTCGGGCCGACGAAAGCGAATCCGTGCCGCTTGAGCTCGCGGGCGAGTGCCTTGGACTCGGGTGTCGTCGCGGGGAGATCGTCCAGGGAGGCAGCCGGCCGGACCCGCGGCGTCGGCGCCGCCGACCAGACCAGCCGGTCGAGGGCCCCCAGCCCCTCGGCATCGATCAGGGCGACGGTGGCCTGGGCGTTGGTGATCGCCGCCCGCACCTTGGCTCGGTTACGGACGATGCCGGTGTCGGCGAGCAGCCGGGCCACATCGGAGTCGTCGAAGCGAGCGACCGCGTAGGGGTCGAAGCCGGCGAACGCGCGTCGAAAGCCCTCCCGCTTGCGCAGGATGGTGATCCACGCCAGACCTGACTGGAAGGCCTCGAGGGTCAGCCGCTCATAGAGCGGGGCGTCGCCGTGGACCGGGCGGCCCCACTCGTCGTCGTGGTAGGCGAGATATTCGGGTGCCGATCCCGCCCACGCACACCGCGCCAGCCCGTCGTCGCCGACGGTGAGGCCGCTCACTCGGCTGGCGGGCCCGGCACCCGCCGAGGCAGCCCCGCCGCCGCAGCGGCCGACAGCCGGGCCCGCAGCTCGGCGATCTGCTCGTCCCGGGCGGCGAGCTCGGCCGACACCCGGTCGAGCAGGTCGTCGACCTGGTCGGTGCGATAGCCGCGCACGGCAACGCCCAGCCGCACGCGGTCGACGAAGTCGGGGGTCAGCTCGCCGTCGGGCAGCGCGAAGTCCGGCACCTCATCGGGCAGCCGGGCAAGACCGCCGCCCTTGCCGGTGGCGACCACGGCGACGAGCACCAGGACGGCGACTGCGACGAGCCCAAACACGACGTACGGCACGAGGCACATCGTGGCACGCTGGCCCGACAGAGTGGCCGAGAGGATGAGCCGTGCCTTTGCGCCTGCGCGACCAGGTGTTCGCCGACGATGACCACGTCGTCATGGCCATCGTCAACCGCACGCCGGACTCCTTCTTCGACCGTGGCGCGACCTACGGCCTGGGGGCCGCGCTCGACCGTGTCGATGAGGTCGTCGCCGAGGGCGCACGGATAGTTGACGTCGGCGGCGTGAAGGCCGGGCCTGGGGAAGGCGTCGACATAGGCGAAGAGCTGCGGCGGGTGCTGCCCTTCATCGAGGCGATGCGCGGCCGCTATCCCGAGGTCGTCCTGAGCGTCGACACCTGGCGGGCCGACGTGGCGCGGGCCGCCATTGCCGCCGGCGCCGACCTGGTCAACGACACGTGGTCAGGAGCCGACCCCGACCTCGCGCGGGTGGCGGCCGAGTCCGGCGCCGGGTTGGTCTGCAGCCATGTCGGGCCGCTGTCGCCCCGCACCCGCCCGCACCGGGTCGCGTACGACGACGTCGTCGCTGACGTGCTCGCCCGGGTGACCGCGCTCGCCGAACACGCGGTCGCCGAGGGGGTGCGACGCGACGGCATCCTCGTCGACCCCACCCACGACTTCGGCAAGAACACCTGGCACTCGCTGACCCTCACGCGGCGGATCGACGAGCTCGTAGCAGCCGGCTGGCCGGTCTTGGTCAGCCTGTCGCGGAAGGACTTCGTGGGCGAGACCCTCGATCTCCCCGTGGGCGAGCGGTTGTACGGGACGCTGGCCGCGACTGCGGTCTCGGCGTGGCTCGGGGCGCGGGTGTTCAGGGCCCACGATGTGGCAGCGACCCGTCAGGTGCTCGACATGGTCGCGTCGATCAAGGGGCTACGGCCGCCGGCAGTCGCGCGCCGCGGCCTTGCTTAACGCCCCGGGCTTCGCGTCCCGGGGCTTACGGTTCGGCCTCCAGCAGCTCTTCGGCGACCGCGGCAGCGCTCACAACTGGCTGGCCTGTCTCGGCCAGCCCGCGCTCCAAGAGCTCGAAGGCCTGCTCGGCGGACCCTGCCCAAGCAAGCAGGTCGCGAGCACCCGATCGCATGAACTCCCGCTCGACAAGGACGTCGATCTGGTGGCGCAGATGCGCGTAGATGCCGTCCGGGTCGATGACCACCACCGGCTTGGCATGCAGGCCCAGGGTGCGGGCCACCCAGATCTCAAGCAGCTCCTCGAGCGTTCCGATGCCGCCGGGCAGCGCGAGGAACGCGTCGGATCGGCGGTCCATCTCCGCCTTGCGCTGGCGCATGTCGGCGGTGACGATCAGCTCGTCGCTGTCGTGGTCGGCAACCTCGCTGTCGACGAGGGCCTCCGGAATCACGCCGACCGTGTGAGCCCCGCCCGCCCTCGTGGTCCGCGCCACCGCGCCCATGCACGAGACGCTGCCTCCTCCACTGACGAGGGTCCAGCCGCGCCGCGCGATCTCCTCGCCGACGGCCTCGGCCAACCGCACGTACGACTGGTCGATCCGGTCGCTGGACGAGCAGAACACGCAGACCGCGACGCTCACGTAGACGCCTTGTCCTCGGCTTCGGCGAGTGCCGCCTCCTCCTTGGCGCGACGCTTCTCGTGCTCCCGAACCGTGGCAATGACCTCGTCGGGGTCGTCGGTGAGAACGATCAGGTCGAGGTCGGGGTGGGAGATCTTCTTCTGCTCGACCACCGTGTCCCGCAGCCAATCAAGGAGCCCCTGCCAGTACGACGTGCCGACAAGGACGATCGGGAACTCCGTGACCTTGCCGGTCTGGACCAGCGTGAGCGCCTCGAAGAGCTCGTCCAGCGTGCCGAACCCGCCGGGGAAGACCACGAACCCCTGCGAGTACTTGACGAACATCGTCTTGCGGGCGAAGAAGTAGCGGAACTGGATGCCGATGTCGACCCAGTCGTTGATGCCCTGTTCGAAGGGGAGCTCGATCCCGAGCCCAACTGACACGCCGCCGCTCTCGCAGGCGCCCTTGTTGGCCGCCTCCATGATCCCGGGGCCGCCACCCGTGATGACTGCGTAGCCGGCCTCCGCGAGCCGCCCGCCCACCTGCTCGGCAAGCTCGTACATCGGGTCTTCTCGTTCGGTGCGTGCCGAGCCGAACACGCTGATCGCCGGCCCGAGCTCGGCGAGCAGGCCGAACCCCTCCACAAACTCCGACTGGATCCGAAGCACCCGCCACGGATCGGTGTGCACCCAGTCAGCTGGGCCGCGCGAATCGAGCAACCGCTGATCGGTGGTGCTCGCCTGCACCTGGGCCCTGCGCAGCGTGGCCGGCCCGCGCTGCTTCTGCAGTGGGCGGTCAGGGTGGATGGACAAGTCGCGCTCGGTCACGATCCGAGGCTAGCCAGGTCGGGCGGTCGTGGGCTCAGGAGGTGAGCCAGAGCCGCAGCCGCTCCTCGCAGGTGACGATCTCGGTCACGTCGACCCGCTCGTCGTCGGCGTGCGCGAGCAGCGGGTCGCCCGGCCCATAGTTGACCGCAGGCACCCCGAGCGCCGAAAACCGCGCGACATCGGTCCAGCCCTCCTTGGCCCGCGGCTCGCCACCGACGGCCGCCACGAACGCCGCCGCGGCGGGATGCTGCAGGCCTGGCCGTGCGCCGGGGGCCGAGTCGATGCGCGTCACGTCGAATCCCTCGAACACCGCACGTACGTGGTTGAGCGCGCTCTCCTCGGTGTGGCTCGGCGCGAACCGGTAGTTGACCGCCACGACGCACCGGTCGGGGATGACGTTGCCGGCGATGCCGCCGCTGATCCGGACTGCGTTGAGGCCCTCGCGGTAGATAAGCCCGTCGACCTCGACGGTCGCGGGATCGTAGGCGCGAAGCCGGTCAAGCACCTCGGCTGCCGCGTGGATCGCGTTGACGCCCATCCACGACCGCGCGCTGTGCGCGGCCTTGCCCGGCACGGTGACCTCGACCAGCAGCGTGCCGTTGCACCCGCCCTCGACCTGCGCCGCCGTCGGCTCGAGCAGCACCGCGAAGTCAGCCGCGAGGAGCTCGGGACGGATGCGGGCCAGGCGGCCGAGGCCGTTGAGCTCGAAGGCAACCTCCTCATGGTCGTAGAAGACATAGGTGACGTCGCGACTCGGCGCGGTGAGGGACGCGGCCAAGCGGAGCATGACCGCGACCCCGCCCTTCATGTCGACCGTCCCCCGACCGAACAGCGTCGAGCCGTCACGACGGGTCGGCAGGTTGCCGCGACCGGCACGGTGTCCAGGTGCCCCGCGAGCAGCACGCGCTCACCGCGGCCCTGTCTCGTGCGTGCGACCACCGCGTCGCCGTCGCGAGTGACATCGAGGTGGTCGTACGGACGCAGCGCGGCTTCCACCGCGTCGGCGATCGCAGCCTCCGAGCCGCTCACCGACTCGATGTCGCAGAGGGCCGCCGTGAGCGTCGGGCCGTCCGTGGTCAGGTCGAGAGTGACCATCAGAGCTTCGACGGCATCGCGCAGAACTCGTTGCCGTCGGGGTCGGCCATGACGTGCCAGTCGACGTCATCGTCGGGCGTGCGCAACACCCTTGCTCCGCGCGCAACCAGCTCGTCGACGTCGTCGCAGATCACGTCCCAGTGCACACGGTTCTTCACCGTCTTGGGCTCGGGCACCGGCGCGAAGTCGAAGCTCTCGAACGGGCTGCCAGCGACGCCCTCGACCCATGAGAAGCCGCGTACCGGATCGTCGACAGCCTTGGCGTCAAGTACGTCTGCCCACCAACGTGCCTGCGTGGCTGCGCTCTCCGAGCTGCGTGGTGTCAATGCCGAGCTCGTACGGCCGCGCGATGGGCTCGGCAGGCAGCTCGGGCCGCACGAAGGCATCGAACTCGCCACCCTCGGGATCAGCCAGCGCGGTCCAGCGGATGCCATCGTCACCCTCGGGTCGGAGCACCGTGGCGCCCACGTCGAGCAATGGCTGCAGGGACCGCACGTTGACGTCGATGTGGACGCGGTGCTTGACGGTCTTGGGCTCCGGGACGCCGTTGATCCAGATCGTCTGCTCAGGGGTCGCCCCGCGCAGCACCGCGTCACCGTCATCGAACACCTCGAGGCCGAGGCCGAGGATGCGGCCCCAGAAGCCACCGAGAACCGCAGCATCTGTGGCGTCGATCACAAGGTCTTTCCACACAGCAAGCGCCATATACGCAAGCCTGCCATGCCCTCTGGCAGGCTTGGCAACCATGACGACCCGTTCCGCCTGGGGCTTCGGCCTTGCCACCACCCACCGCAGCGGCCAGGTGCTCGATGTCTGGTACCCCGCGCCGTTGCTGGGTGCCCAGCCGGCCGATGCGGCCGTCCCTGAGTTTCCCGCAGCCGCGGACGACGCCCGCGAGATCCGTACGGAGCCTGTGACGACCGCCATCGACCTCGACGCGCCACCGGACAGCGCCGCGGACGCGTACCTGCGGCTGCACCTGCTCTCCCACCGCCTCGTCCAGCCGCACGGGTGCAACCTCGACGGCATCTTTAGCGTCTTGTCCAACGTGGTGTGGACCAGTCACGGGCCGTGCGCGGTGGACGCCTTCGAGGAGACCCGTCTGCGCCTGCGGCAGCGCGGCACGATCACCGTCTACGGGATCGACAAGTTCCCGCGGATGGTCGACTACGTGGTGCCATCGGGCGTACGGATCGCCGATGGCGACCGCGTACGCCTCGGTGCCCATCTGGCCGAAGGCACCACCGTCATGCACGAGGGGTTCGTCAACTTCAACGCCGGCACCCTTGGTCATTCGATGATCGAAGGCCGCATCTCGGCCGGGGTAGTGGTCGGCGAGGGATCCGACGTCGGCGGCGGCGCCTCGATCATGGGCACGTTGTCGGGCGGGGGCAAGGAAGTCATCTCCATCGGCAAGGGGTGCCTGGTCGGCGCCAATGCGGGGCTTGGCATCTCGCTCGGCGACGAGTCCGTGGTGGAGGCAGGCTGCTACGTCACTGCCGGCACCAAGGTCACGCTGCCGGACGGCGCAGTCGTCAAGGCTCGCGACCTCTCCGGTGCGGCGGGGCTGCTGTTTCGCCGCAACAGCGTCACCGGTGCCATCGAAGCCGTGCCCCGCTCCGGCAGCTGGGGCGGCCTCAACGCCGTGCTGCACAGCAACTGATGCCCGGCGCTACCCGTACGGGAACGCCTCGTCGTAGGCCGCCCGTTGCACCTCGTGTGAGAGTCCGACGCCGTCGTCTGGTCGCGGCCATCGCCATCGGTGCGGTGGCCGTGATCGTCTCCGGCGTGCTGTGGTGGCGCGGCAGCCTCGACTCGCTGATCAACCCGGAGCGGTGCCTGGCGACAGTTGACAGCCGCACCGTCGAGCTCGATCTCGACCAGGCCGAGAATGCCGCGACGATCGCCTCTGTCGCGCAGTCGCGCGGTCTGCCGGCGCGCGCCGTGACGATCGCGCTCGCCACCGCCTACCAGGAGTCCGACCTGCACAACATCGGGCACGGCGACCGTGACTCGATAGGCCTGTTCCAGCAGCGGCCGAGCCAGGGCTGGGGCAGCGAGGAGCAGATCCAGGACCCTGTCTACGCCGCCAACGCCTTCTACGACGCGCTGGTCAAGATTCCCGGATACACCGAGCTCGAGATCACCGTGGCAGCGCAGGAAGTGCAGCGCAGCGCGTTCCCCGACGCCTACGCCGACCACGAGGCTGACGCGCGCGTGCTCGCATCAGCGCTCACCGGCAACTCGCAGGCGGCGTTGACCTGCACCGTCGAGGTGGACGATGTCGCGGCCGAGACCATGGCAGCCGACGGCTTGACGGGCCGCGCGGCGGCCGTGCGTGACCAGCTGAACGGCGCTTTCGGCACGCTGCCGATGGGCGGGTTCGAGCCCGGCGGCGTGACCACCGGCCACATCGAGGGCTCCGCGCACTACGAGGGGCGCGCGGTCGACGTCTTCTTCCGGCCGGTCTCCACCGAGTCGACGCGGCAAGGGTGGGCGGCCGCGCACTGGCTCGTCGCGCACGCCGAGCGGCTGCAGATCGCCACCGTGATCTTCGACGACCGGGTGTGGAGCGCCTCGAAATCAGACGAGGGGTGGCGCCCCTATGAGCACCCCGACGGGCCGACCGACAATCCCATCCTGCGGCACCTCGACCACGTACACGTCGACGTGCTCCGCGGGTCGTAGCTGCTCGCCGGCGACACGGTGGCACCACAGCATGGGGGTAACTTGCTGTCGCTATTTGGCACGGAGTTACCCGACTGGCCGAACGTTGGATGATGTCGGCTCTCCTGACGGATGGTTGATGCACGTCTGGCGGTACCGCGCACGACGAGCAATCCCCCGCCGCACCTGGGCGCGAAACATCACCTGAAGGCTCCACGCGCACATCAGCTGGGGGCGCGACGAAACGGGGATGGCGTGAGCGGACCTGCGACTGGAGGCCATGCCGTGGTCGCCGGCGCCAGCATCGCGGGCCTGCTCGCCGGCCGCGTGCTCACCGAGTTCTTCGACCGCGTCACGATCGTCGACCGGGACACCCTGCCCGAAGTGCCCCGGCCGCGGCGCGGGGTGCCCCAGGCGGTGCACGCGCATGCGCTGCTCGCCCGCGGCCGCGAGATCATCGAGGAACTCTACGGCGGCATCACGGCAGAGCTGACCGAGCAGGGCGGCTGGCTGGCTGACATGCAGCGGCACGCGCGGCTCGTGTTCGAGGCCGGTCCCCTCGCCCCCGCGGGCTCCGACCTCGTCGTGCTCACGACCAGCAGGCTGCTGCTGGAGCACGCCATCCGGGAACGTACGGCCGCGCTGCCCAGCGTCACCGTGCTCGACCGCTGCGAAGCGGTGGGACTCGTGACGTCGCAAGGCGGCCGGGTGACCGGGCTGCGGGTACGTCACGGCGGTGCCACGAAGGTCCTTGAAGCCGATCTGGTCGTGGACGCCACGGGACGCAGCAACCGCGGGCCGCAGTGGCTGGGCGAGCTCGGCTTCGAGCCCCCGGCGAAGGAGACGGTGCAGCCCGGCGTGGTCTACGTCAGTCGCGAGTACCGGCGGACCGATGCCGACCTCGCCACGGTCTCCGTGGCGATCGGCAGCACTCGAGAGATTCCGCGCGGCGGCGGGATGATCGCGGCCGAGGGCGGCCGCTGGGTGTGCACGCTCACCGGCATGCAGGAGCACGCGCCACCCGTCGCGCCGGACGCGTTCGAGCGGTTCGCGAAAACCCTCAACGCACCCGACATCCACGAGATCGTCGCGCGTTCCGAGCCGCTGACCGCGACCACCCGAATGCGGATCTCGCCGAGCACTCGCCGCCGCTACGAACGGCTGGCCCGGCTCCCGGCGGGCTTCCTCGTCGTCGGCGACGCGTTGTGCAACTTCAACCCGACGTACGGGCAGGGGATGACGGTCGCGGCCCTGGAAGCCATCGCGCTGCGCGATGCGTTGCGCGCCGGTAGAGCCGGCCTGGCCCGACGGTACTTCGCGGCCGCCGCCAGGGTGATCGACGGCCCCTGGCGGATGTCGACCAACGCCGACCTCCGCTTTCCCTGGGTGGAGGGGCGTCGGACTCTCGCGGCCAGGCTGTTCAACCGGTACCTGGCCAGGCTCAGCCGCGCCGCCACCCTCGATGCGGTAGTCGCCTACACGTTCCTGCGGGCGATCAACATGATCGCTCCGCCGTCGAGCCTGGTCGCTCCGGGCATCCTCGTCCGGGTGCTACGTCATCGCCGGCGCCAGGCGCCGGTCACCGCGCCTCAGCGCTTCTCGACAGCCACGTAGTCGCGCTCGCGCGCACCGACGTAGACCTGACGCGGCCGGCCGATCTTCGTGGCCGGATCGTTGATCATCTCGCGCCACTGCGCGATCCACCCGGGCAGCCGGCCAATCGCGAACAGGACCGTGAACATCCTGGTCGGGAAGCCCATCGCCTTGTAGATGAGCCCGGTGTAGAAGTCCACGTTGGGGTAGAGCTTGCGCGAGACGAAGTAGTCGTCGCTGAGTGCGATCTCCTCGAGCCGCATCGCGATGTCGAGCATCTCGTCGCGCTTGCCGAGCTTCTGTAGCACCTCGTCGGCGGTTTGCTTCACGATCGCCGCCCGCGGGTCGTAGTTCTTGTAGACCCGGTGGCCGAAGCCCATGAGCTTGACGCCCTGCTCCCTGTTCTTCACGCGCTTGACGAACGCCTCGACGTCGCCGCCGTCGGCCTTGATCTCGTCGAGCATCGTCAGCACAGCCTCGTTGGCACCGCCATGCAGCGGGCCGAACAGCGCGTTGATGCCGGCAGAGACGGAGGCGAACATGTTGGCCTGCGCCGAGCCGACCATGCGGACGGTGGAGGTCGAACAGTTCTGCTCGTGGTCGGCGTGCAGCACGAACAGCAGGTCGAGCGCGCGCACCATCACGGGGTCGAGCTCGTACGGCTCAGCGGGGAACCCGAACGTCATGCGCAGGAAGTTCTCGACCAGGCCGAGGTTGTTGTCGGGGTAGAGCATCGGCTGGCCGACGCTCTTCTTGTACGCGTAGGCGGCGATCGTCGGGAGCTTGGCGAGCAGCCGCACGGTCGACAGCTCGACCTGCTCCTCGTCGAACGGGTTGAGGCTGTCCTGGTAGAACGTCGAGAGCGCGGAGACGGCGCTCGACAGGACCGGCATAGGGTGCGCATCGCGCGGGAACCCGCCGAAGAACTCCTTGAGGTCCTCGTGCAGCATCGTGTGCCGGCTGACGCGGAGGCTGAACGCCTCGAGCTGGTCGGCGGTCGGCAGCTCGCCGTAGATCAGCAGGTAGGCGACCTCGACGAACGTGCTCTGCTCGGCAAGCTGCTCGATCGGGTAGCCGCGGTAGCGCAGGATGCCCGCGTCGCCATCGATATAGGTGATCGCGGATGTGGTGGCAGCGGTGTTGACGAAGCCGTAGTCGAGCGTGACGTAGCCGGTCTGGCCAAGCAGTTTGGACACGTCGAGCCCGGAGGGACCGTCAGTGGCCTCGACTACCGGCAGCTCGAGCTCGCCGCCCGGGTGGTTGAGGCTCGCAGAAGTCACTTCGTCGTCCCTTCTCTGGCGCGGACGGGCCGCCGCCTTGTCACGAATCGCCCGTCTAGAACGCTACCTGCTGTGTGAACGCCCACCAAAGCGGGGATGCTGCCGCTGTAGAGATCACTGAGTTAGCAGCGAGGCCGGTGGGTCACCCGGCAGAACTCAACCGCTGCGCCGCCGCGTCGACCCGCTCGTCGGTGGCGGTGAGGGCGACGCGTACGTGCTGGGCGCCGGCCGGCCCGTAGAACTCCCCCGGCGCCACGAGGATGCCGCGATCAGCCAACCAGCGGACCGTGTCCCAGCAGGGCTCGCCGCGGGTCACCCAGAGGTAGAGCGACGCCTCGGAATGGTCGATGCGGAAGCCCGCCCGTAGCAGGGCCGTCCGGAGCAGGTCGCGGCGCCGCGCGTAGCGCTCTCGCTGCTCGGCCACATGCTCATCGTCACCGAGCGCGGCGATCATCGCGGCCTGCACCGGGGTGGGCACCATCATCCCCGCATGCTTGCGGACCTCCAGGATCCGTTGCACCAGCCGGAGGTCGCCTGCGGCGAAGCCGGCCCGATAGCCGGCCAGGTTGGACCGCTTTGACAATGAGTTGACCGCCAGCAGTCCCTCCGACGGACCGCCCGACACGTCGGGGTGCAGGATCGAGACGGGCTGCTCGCCCTCCCACCCGTACTCGATGTAGCACTCGTCTGCCGCGACGATCGCGCCGCGCTCACGCGCCCACGCCACAACCTTGGCGAGGTGGGCGGGCGGCAGCACTCGACCATGCGGGTTGGCCGGGGAGTTGAGCCAGACAAGACCGACGCGGCGCGGCCCCAGACTGGTCAGGCTGTCGGTCGCGACCGGCTCCGCTCCTGCGAGGAGAGCGCCGACCTCGTACGTGGGGTAGGCAAGCGAGGGGTAGACAACCGCGTCGCCCGCGCCGAGGCCCAACAAGGTGGGCAGCCACGCCACCAGCTCCTTGGAGCCGATGCTGGGCAGCACTCCTGCCGGGTCGAGGCCAGGCACCGACAGCCGACGGGCAAACCAACCCGCCACCGCCTCACGGAGTGCGGGCGTGCCGTAGGCCTGCGGGTAGCCCGGTGCGTCAGCGGCGGAGGCAAGCGCCTCCTGAACGACCTTGGGTGTGGGATCGACAGGTGTGCCCACCGACAGGTCGACGACGCCGTCGGGGTGACCGGCAGCACGCTCGCGGTGCGGAACCAGCGCATCCCACGGGAAGTCCGGCAGCTCGCGCACCTTGCCGTGGCCGCTCAGTTCTCGGTCAACTGCGGAGGCAGCGCGGCGATCAGCGGGTGGTCCTTGTCGACGACGCCGAGCTTGGAGGCGCCGCCGGGCGAGCCGAGGTCGTCGAAGAACTCAGCGTTGGCCTGCGTGTAGTCCTTCCACTGCTCGGGAACGTCGTCCTCGTAGAAAATGGCCTCGACCGGGCAGACCGGCTCGCACGCGCCGCAGTCGACACACTCGTCGGGGTGGATGTAGAGCATCCGCTCGCCCTCGTAGATGCAGTCGACGGGACACTCCTCGACGCACGCCCGGTCCTTGAGGTCGACACACGGCTGGGCGATGGTGTACGTCACAGCGAACTCCTCCTGGTCCCGGTGCGCCGCCCGGCTCAGTCGCCCTTGAGCGAGCCGGGTGCGCTCATCTCTAGTATCACGACGTATACCCCGCGACGTCACTGAAGGGTCCCTTTCAATTTGTCCCTCACGCCCGATGACGTCGGCCGCCGCGTCGTGGTCCGTCGACGGATGGGTACAGATGAGCGGGGCGGCCCGGGTGATCCATCGATGACCGACCTGCTCGGCACCCTCGTCTGGGCCGACGACGAGAGCGTCTCCGTGCTCCGCAGCGACGGCAAGATCATCAGGGTCAGCGCCGCGGACCTGGTCGCCGGGAAGGTGATCCCAACCCGGGCCGTTCGGCGACGGGACGTCCACCTGCTGGAAGAGGCAGCCGCGCAGGCGTGGGTCGGCTTCGAGACCGGCCGGATCGGTGACTGGCTGCTGCGCGCCGGCGGCGGATTCACCGGCCGGGCCAACTCCTGCCTGCCGCTTGGTCGGCCCGACCGCCCGCTCGATGACGCGATTGCCGCGGTGCAGAGCTGGTACGCGGCGCAGGGCCTGCCCGCGCAGTTTCAGCTGCCGACGCCGCTCACGCGGAGTCTCGATGCATTGCTGGCCAACCGAGAGTGGGAGCGGCACAACGAGACCCTCATGATGACCGCGCCGGTCGAGTCCCTTGCCGATGCCTTCCGCCCGGATGGTCGCGACTTCGAGGTGCGCCGTGAGGCGGACGAGACGTGGCTTGCCGGCTATCACTACCGCGGCGGTAAGCCAGTCCCGGCCGCGGGACGTCGTGTGCTGTCCGAGGCACCCAATGCACGGCTCGGGTTCGCGCGCGTCGTCGACGGCAACGACCTCGTGGCGATCGGCCGCGGCGCGGTCACCGAGGCCGCAGACGGCACGTCATGGCTCGGTCTAACCGCGGTCGAGGTTGCGGAATCCGCACGTCGCCGAGGCCTCGGACGCTTTGTGGTGACCGGCCTCGCCGCTTGGGGGCAGACGTTGGGCGCCACCCAGATCTACTTGCAGGTTGCTGCGGAGAACGCCGCGGCGATTGCGATGTACGAGGCCCTCGGACTCACCGAGCACCATCGCTATCACTACCGTCGCGCCGGCAACTGATCAGGTTGACGAGGGTTACGCCGGTGCCGGGCCGCAGATGATGTGCGTGCCCGCGTTGTAGACCACGTGGTCCTTGTCGGTGACGGTCTCGCCCTGCGGCGAGGTGCGGTTGCGCGTCACGTCGACCTGGAAGCCGTCCTGGCCGGCCTGCGCCTCGCAGTTGGGGCTCGTGTCGTATCTGGTGCCGTAGGTCTTGTGCGCGTAGCGGTCGGACACCGAGATGTTGGTGTCCCAGTACTTCGTGCTCCAGATGCGGACCGTGATGCTGCCCTGACTACCAGACGAGCTCGGCGAGAAGCTGGTATCGACCACGACGCCGTACGGGGTGTCGTTCTTCCACCGCATGTCGAGCGAGCCCCAGTTGACGGTCGCCTCGACGCCCAGCGGGTAGCGGGAGAAGTAGAGGCTGTGCGGCTTGTGCTCGATGTCTTCCATACCGGCCTTGTACGCCGCGTTGAACACGGTCGTGGTGGCCTGCGAGACGCCGCCGCCGTAGTCCTTCTTGAACACTCCGCCCTGGATCGTCCAGCCGGGCACGAACCCTGTCGCGGCGGTGCGCTCGCCGACGATGCCGTTGAGACTGAACGTCTCGCCTGGGGCGATGAAGGTGTTGTCGATCTTCTCGGCCGCAAGCCGGATGTTGACGTTGCGGTAGTCAGAGTGGGGGAACCGTGTCGTGGTCTCGCTGATCACCGAGGCGACGCCGAGGTTGGCCGCCTCCTCAGTCGTGATCTCGGGCTCCACCGTGGACAGCGCAACGTTGGCGACACGCTGGTCACCGCTCAAGGGCAGGGCGGCGAGGACTGCCGCGGCCAAGTCAGGGGCCGACACGCCTTGGCCGGCCTGGCCGGGCACGACGACAGGGGCGCCGTTCTCGATGCGTACGCTCGCGTCCTTGGCACCGCTCTCGATCGAGCCCAAGGCTTCCTCGCCCTCGGTGAGCAGCCGCTCGCCGTCGAGCTGCGGCGCCAAGGTCCCCTCGGGAGTGGAGCTCATGATGAGTACGGATCCCAGCAGCGTGGGGTTGAGCACCGCCTGCTGGTTGCCGGCAACCACGGTCACCGGGCCCGACATGGCCGGCTGGGCAAACTCCGCCATCGCCTTGTCCACGTCGGCCTGGTCGATGGTCGGGGTGGTCTCCTCGAACGGGAGCGCGACCGGATCGGTCGTCCGGAGGAACGAGTCGCCGATGGCGTCGGCGGCGGACTGGACGTCGAGGGTACGGCCGAGCTGGGCGGGGACAGCAACCGCCTGGCCGGCGTCAAAGGTGACGCCGCCGTCTACGGGCTCACGGTTGACCGTGCCGGCGACCTGCTGAAGGGAGGCGGCGAGCTGGTCCTTGTCGACGGAGTAGACGGGTTCGACCTCGCCGCCACCGAAGAGCCCTCGCCAGAGATCGGCTGGGCTGGCACCGCCGTCGACCTGGTCGACCGTGGCCGCGGCGTCGACGCCGAGACCGCTTGTCGCGGGGTCGAGGGGGACGGGCTCTTCGCCCTCGGAGGGCGAGAGTGCGATCGGCGTGGCGACGCGCTCGGCCAGGCCGCCGGTGAGTGCGGCCTCCGCCTCGGACTGGCTCATCCCGCCGATCTCTACTCCGAGCACCGTCGTGTCACTGGGGACCTCCCCACCGACCGCGGCGTAGGCCGCGCCGTACAGCACCGCGACGGTGGCGACACCGCCGCCGGCGATAAGCGCGAGCTTGCGCCCGCTGATCCGCCGGGTCGTCGGCTCGCCGCCCTCGGGGGACGGCTCGATCACGATCTCGGTCGTCGCCGGCTCGTCAGCTGGGCGGTCAATCGGCTCGGGCGAGGCAAGGGAGTGCCTGGTCTCGTCGGACACGGGGCTTCTCTCGGTCGATAACACATGATGGCCGCCCGTTAACTGGCGGCCCTGCCATGTTAGTGGACGCGGCGGCCTGGCTCCTGGTTGCCGATCGCATGAGATGGAAGGCCAATTGAGACGCTCATCACGATCACCCCGCCGAACAGGAAGACCAGCCCCGCTGCTCCAGAGGCTATGAGGAGGTCACCCTCTGGTCTCTTGGCGGTGAAAGGAATCACAGCCAACAGCCATGCAAGGAGTGCGAGCACAGCCCCGATCCGGCGCGGGGTGACGGCACGGACCAGCGCCACGAGCGCCACCGTCGAAAAGAGCGCAAGCACCAAACCGTATGGAATCCTGACACTCCCGACATGCATGGCTGCTCGGTGCAGAAAAACTCCCGCGACGCCGGTGATCAGCGCGATCGGAACCAGCGCGGCGATGGCCAGGCCGGGCGTCAGCTGTCTAGGCACCGACCACGCCGGCGAACAGATCCTCTTCGAAGCCGTCCTCTGCGACCGGCCCGGGCGCGCCCTTGACGAGCCGGTAGAACTCCAGCCCGAGAAACGAGTCCGCACCCGCGACCTCCTCCATCGCGAAGAACGGTCCGTCGGGCGTGATCTGCGTTGCATGCGCGAGCATCGCCGCCTTCTTGGCGGCGGCGAAAGCGTTGCCGTCGATGCGCGCCGTCACCTGCTCGTCGGGCACGACCATCGGGAAGTCATCGGGGCTCTCGATGCCGAAGAAGTCAGTGCCGGCGGCCTTGGCCAGCTCAATGCCCTGCGCAATGGCCGACTTGGGCATGGCGGTCCAGTAGACCTTCGGCACGTCCCAGGCCGGCCCCAGGTCAACGCGGTAGGACGGCGCCGCCGCAAGTGCAACCGCGTAGGTCGCGACGCGGTGTGCCTGCACGTGGTCGGGATGGCCGTACTGCCCGAAGTCGTCGTAGGCGATCACCACCTGCGGGCGCACCTCACGCAGCACTGCCACCAGGTAGGTGGCCGCCTCGCGCAGGTCGGCCCGCCAGAACGTGTCGTCGCGGGGCTGTGGCGGCACCGCGGCGGCCTGCCCGTCTTCCGTCCACACCATGCCGGTGTCCCGGTAGCGCCCCGCGCCGCCGAGGAACCGGTGGTCGGTGACGCCGAGCGCCGCCATCGCCACTGCAAGCTCGCCCACGCGCTGCTCGCCAAGCGTGTCATCGCGGTCGGACGCGAGGTGCGCGAGGTCGGGCACGAGCACCTCGCCCTCCTCCCCGCGCGTGCAGGTGACGAGCGTGACGTGTGCACCATCGGCGACGTACTTGGCCATCGTCGCGCCGTTGCTGATCGTCTCGTCGTCGGGATGCGCGTGGACAAGTAGCAGCCGGCGGTCCGGGAACTCGCCGGGGGACTGAGCAGACATGCGCCCAAGGCTAGGGCGTAGCGCTGACGGATCGGCGTAGCGGTCTGGCGCGGCTGCAAGGATGGCGATCGTGAGCGAACAGACCACTGACGTTGTGCCCGCCCCGTCCGAGCTGAGCTTTCCGCGGCTGCGGGCGCGGACCGTCCGATTCACCCTGGGTGAGCCTCGATCCTTCGCCGTCGCACCCGACGGCTCGCGCGTGACGTTCTTGCGCAGCGGCGGGCCGTACGACCGCGCCAACGCGCTGTGGGTCTTCGACGTCGAGGCGGGCGTCGAGCGGCTGATTGCCGATCCGGCTCGGCTGCTCGATGGCGACGAGCAGCTCAGTGTCGAGGAGCGAGCGCGGCGGGAGCGCGCTCGCGAGCAGGCAGCGGGGATAGTCGGCTTCGCCACCGACCGCGAGCACCGTGTCGCGACGTTCAGCCTGTCGGGACGGGTTTGGCTTGCTGATCTGCTCGGCGGTGGAGCGCGTTCGTTGCCGACGGTAGGTAACTCCGTCGACCCGCAGGTCGACCCGACCGGACGGTTTGTCGCGTACGCGGTGGGCGGCAGGTTGCGCGTCATCGGCGTCGATGGCACCGACGACCGCGCGTTGACGCCGGCCGAAGGTGAAACGGTGGTGTGGGGTCTCGCAGAGTTCATTGCTGCCGAGGAGATGGACCGCACGCGCGGTTTCTGGTGGGCACCGGACGGCGAGTCGCTCCTGGTCGAGCGATATGACGAGTCGCCCGTAGCGGTCTGGCACATAGCCGACCCTGCGCACCCCGAGCGGCAGCCGATCGCGCTGCGCTACCCAGCCGCCGGCACCCCTAACGCCGACGTGTCGCTGTGGCACATCCAGCTCGACGGCTCGCGGCAAGGTGTGCAGTGGGACCGCGCTGCGTTCCCCTACCTCGCTGCGGTCACCTGGAGCTCGCACGGTGTGCCGCTGCTGCAGGTCCAGAGCCGTGACCAGCGCCGCTCCCAAGTGTTGGCCGTGTCGATGCTCGACTCGACGACGCAGCTGGTTTCGGAGCTGTTGGATGAGGCGTGGGTCGAGCTGGTGCCAGGCACGCCAGCGCGCCTGCCGAGTGGCGCGATCGTCACAACCGTTGAGGACGGTGATACGCGCCGGGTGGCCGTCAACGGCGTGCCGGTGAGCCCCGTCGGGTTGCAGGTGCGTTCCGTACTCGGCGTTGACGACGACGGCATCCTGCTCACCGTGTCGAGCGAGCCGAGTGAGATCGACGTCGTGCGTGTGAGCCCGGCCTACCACGGCTCCGCGTCGTACGCGTCTGGTGCCTCACTGACGCCCGTCAGTAACACACCAGGTGTGCACACCGCACGCAGCAGCGGCGGCACGACCGTGCTGGTCTCCAGGTCGCTAGACACTCACGGTGCGACGGTACGGGTGCTTCGCGACGGCAAAGAGGTCGGTCGCCTTGCCTCGCACGCGGCTGACCCGGGCTTCCTGCCCAGCGTGAGCATCCTGCGCGCGGGTGAGCGGCAGATCCGGTACGCGTTGGTGCTGCCGCGCGACCACATCGCGGGTTCGGCGCAGCTGCCCGTACTCATGGCTCCCTACGGCGGCCCGCACGGCCAGCGCGTCACTGCGTCGAGCGCCGCGTTCCTGGAGCCGCAGTGGTTTGCCGACCAAGGCTTCGCCGTTGTCTTGGCGGACGGGCGCGGCACGCCGGGTCGCGGCACCGCGTGGGAGCGTGCGGTCGCCGGCGACGTGGCGACCCCTGTGCTCGACGACCAGGTAACCGCACTCGAAGCGGCTGCTGCGGAGTGCCCGGACCTCGACCTGTCACGGGTAGCCATGCGTGGCTGGTCGTTCGGCGGCTATCTGTCAGCGCTCGCCGTGCTGCGCCGTCCCGACGTCTTCCACGCCGCAATCGCCGGCGCGCCGGTGACCGACTGGCGCCTCTACGACACGCACTACACGGAGCGATACCTAGGGCATCCAGACGAGCACCCCGAGGCGTACGAGCACAACTCGCTCATCACCGACGCCTCCAAGCTGACCCGCCCGCTGCTGTTCATCCACGGTCTCGCCGACGACAACGTGGTGGCCGCGCACACGTTGCGAATGTCTCAGGCGCTGCTCGAGGCTGGACGACCGCATCGCGTGCTGCCGCTGTCGGGAGTGACGCACATGACGCCGCAGGAGGTCGTCGCGGAGAACCTGCTGCTGCTGGAGGTCGACTTCCTCCGGGAGGCGCTGGGGCTGGCCGCGGCGGGCGATCACGTTAACGTGATCCAGCCGGACTGAGCACGGCATACAGGCCGAGCACAGTCCGGCCAAGCCTGGCACAGTCGGCTCGTCTCTCGCGTCATGAGCGGTTGCCCTCTCGGCACAACGTGCCGTTTCCACAGCTTCCGTTTGCGCGGCGCACTGGTCCACAATCTCCCAATGCGCTCTGGCGGTTCTTGAGAGGCGCGCACAAGGTGGCGCCATGGACCCTCGACTCCTTGGCGTGGCCTCCCAGCAAGGCGGCGTGTTTCTCACGTCGCAAGCAGCAGATTGCGGCTACAGCGACGACGAGATCGCCGCCCGCGTGAAGTGCCGTGACTGGCACCGGCTGAGGCGCGGCGCCTATGTCACGAGCGACATCTGGCAAGCAGCAGACGAAGCGGCAAGACATCTTCTGTTGGTGTGGGCTGTGATCCTCAGCCTCAAGCAGCCCGCGGTGGTCAGTCACACGTCGGCGGCCGCTGCGCACGGCTATGACTTATGGGACGTCGACCTGAGTCTCGTACATGTCACCCGCCCCGAACTCCAGTGTTCACGCCGTGAAGCAAGCGTGGTCCATCACGCCGGCACGCTCGGGGACGACGAGATCGAGAAGCTGCCGTCGGGCCTTCTGGTCACGAAGCCTCCACGCTCCGTCGTCGACATGACCCGCATCAGCAGCTTCGCCAGTGGGCTGGTCACGGCCGACATGGCCCTTCGCCTCGGCGTGAAGGCGGTCGCGCTCCTCGAAGTGCTCGAGCGCCAGCGTCATTGGAAGGGTGCTGCCATGGCATCCCGCGTCATTGAGGAGGCGGACGGGCGCTCGGAGTCCGTCGGCGAGACGCTGCTTCGCATCGCTTTCATGGAGATTGGCGCGCCACGGCCAGAACCGCAGCTCCAGTTCTTCACCGAGGATGGCGCCGAATGGGCACGAGCCGACTTCGGGTTCAAGGAGGAGCGCGTCCTTGCGGAGTTCGACGGCAAGCGCAAGTACAAGGTCCAGCCGGGTGCCGATCCCGAGCAAGCAGGTGAAGTCGTGTTCCGCGAGAAGCGGCGCGAGGAGGCGCTCCGCGACCTCGGTTGGGAGATCGTGCGGTTCATCTGGGCCGATTTACATCAGCGACGACTCATCGCATCGCGCCTGGCCGACGCTTTCGCCCGCGCGCGACGCTACCTCGTCTAACCCGACGCCCGCTCATCGGCCCGCATTGCTTAGCCTGCCGGCCGACTGGCCCTCGTAGCAAGGCTTAGGCGGTCCGTGCGCGGCCTGTATGCCTAGCGACGTCCGGGTCGATCACGTTAACGTGATCGACCCGGCAATCGGGCAAGCTCTCAGTGGGTGACCACCACGTCCTCGCGGATCTCCGCGAAGTGGCACGCCGACTCGTGGTCGGTGCCCGGCCGTACGGTGAGCAGCGGCTCCTCGTTGGCGCAGATCTCCTGCGCCTTCCAGCAGCGAGTGCGGAAACGGCAACCCGACGGCGGATCGGCGGGCGACGGCGGGTCGCCCTGCAGGATGATCTGCTCGCGCTGGCCGCGCACGGCGGGGTCGGGCACCGGGACGGCGGATAGCAGCGCCTGCGTGTAGGGGTGGGTGGGGCGCTGGTAGATCTCGTCTTCGGTGCCGAGCTCGACCACCTTGCCGAGGTACATCACCCCGACTCGGTCGGAGATGTGCCGCACCACTGACAAGTCGTGGGCAATGAAGATGTACGACAGCCCGAACTCGTCCTGCAGCGACTCGAGCAGGTTGACGACCTGCGCCTGCACCGACACGTCGAGTGCAGACACCGGCTCGTCGCAGATGATGATCTCCGGTCGAAGCGCCAGGCCGCGCGCTATGCCGATGCGCTGGCGCTGGCCGCCGGAGAACTGATGCGGGTACCGGTTGATGTGTTCAGGGTTCAGGCCAACAACCTCGAGCAGCTCCTGCACCTTGCCCCGCCGGGAGCCTTTCGGCGCAACGTCAGTGTGGATCTCGAACGGCTCGCCGATGATCTGCCCGACAGTCTTGCGTGGGTTGAGCGAGGAGTATGGGTCCTGGAAGACAATCTGGATGTTGCGCCGAATCTCGCGGAGCGTCCGGCCCGATGCGTCGTACAGATTCTTGCCGTGGAAGTACGCCGCGCCGCTCGTCGGGTTCTCCAGCCGCATGAGCAGCTTGGCCAGCGTCGACTTGCCGCAACCCGATTCGCCGACGATGCCCAGCGTCTCGCCTTTGTGTAGCTGCAGAGAAACACCGTCAACTGCCTTCACCGCACCGACCTGGTGCCTGAAAATGATGCCAGTCGTCAACGCGAAGTGCTTGACGAGGTCCTGCACGTCAAGGATGACCTCGCCCATCGCCGCTGGGGAGTCCTGCGAGGACGGTGTCATGGAGGTCTCAGACGCTGCCATCAAGGACCTCCTTGGCGAAATGGCAGGCACTGCGGCGGCCGGGCGCGACATCGAGCAGCGGGGGACGCTCGTCGATGCAGACCTGCTGCCGGTAGGGGCAACGCGGGCCGAACTCGCATCCATGCGGGATGCGCATGAGGTTGGGCGGCAGGCCCTTGATCGCGGCGAGCTCCTGGCCCTTCAGGTCGACCCGCGGGATCGACTCGAGAAGACCTTTGGTGTACGGGTGCGCGGGCCGGGCGTAGATGTCGAGGACGGGAGCCTGCTCCATGATGCGCCCGGCGTACATCACCGAGATGTCGTCGGCCACATCGGCCACCACGCCGAGATCGTGCGTGATGAGGATGAGGCCCATGTTGCGTTCGCGCTGCAGATCGCTGAGCAGATCCATGACCTGCGCCTGGACCGTCACGTCGAGCGCAGTGGTTGGCTCGTCGGCGATCACGATGTCGGGGTCGAGCGCGATCGCCATCGCAATCATGATGCGCTGGCGCATGCCACCGGAGAACTGGTGGGGGTAGTCGTTGAAGCGCTGGCGGGCGGCGGGGATGCGAACGCGCTCCATGAGGTCGATCGCGCGCTCTTTGGCTTCCTTCTTCCCGAGATTCTCGTGGACGCGGAACATCTCCGAGATCTGCCAGCCCACCGAGAACACCGGGTTGAGCGACGACAGGGCGTCCTGGAAGATCATTGCGATGTTGCGCCCGCGGAACTTGCGCCGTTCGGCCTCGTTCAGCGCGAGCAGATCCTCCCCGCGGAACCGCACTTCTCCCTGGGTGACGTAACCCGGAGGAGTGTCGAGGATGCCCATGATGGCCTGAGCCGTCACGCTCTTGCCCGAACCGGACTCGCCCAGGATGGCAAGTGTCCTTCCCTCCTCGAGTGTGAAGCTCACGCCGTTGACTGCCTTGGCGATGCCCTCGCGAGTCCGGAACTCGACATGGAGGTCTTCCACCTCGAGTAGCGGGGCGGCATCGTTTGCCCGAGTCTCGGGGGCCGGCGTCAGATCGGTCGTTGGCATGTGTGCCGATCCCTTCTCAGCGGAGCTTCGGGTCGAGGGCGTCGCGCACGGCGTCGCCCAGCATCACGAAGCTGAGGACGGTGGCGACAAGGAAGGCCGACGGGATGAGCAGCGCAAGCGGCTGTTGCGCGACGTACGGCTGGGAGGCGGCAATCATGATGCCCCAAGAGATGACCGGCGGCCGCAAGCCGACACCAAGATAGGACAGCGTCGCCTCGGCTCCGATGTAGGTGCCGAGCGAGATCGTGGCGAGCACGAGGATCGACGCCAGCGAGTTTGGCAGCACGTGCCTGAACACGATGCGCCGAGGGCTCGCTCCGAGGGCGCGAGCCGCCTGCACATAGTCCTGGCTCTTCGACGAGATCACAGACGACCGGATGATGCGGGTGAACGTGGGCCAGCCCAGCATGATCAGTGCCAGGATGACGAGCAACGTGATGCGGACCGGCCCGGCGTTGCTCTGGGCCCCCGCGAAGGTCGACAGCAGCACGATGCCGCCGAGCACGAACGGAAGGCCGAGGAAGATGTCGCCGACGCGAGAGATGATCGAGTCGAGCCAGCCGCCGACGTAACCGGCCGTGACACCCGCAAAGCCGCCCAGCAGCGTGTTGCCGATGACGGCGCTGAAGCCGACGACGATAGACGCCCGGGCGCCGTAGACCGCTCGGGCATAGACGTCATAACCCTGCCGGTCAAAACCAAACGGGTGCCCCGACTCGGGGCCGGCCAAGCTCTTGCTCAGGTCGGCCGCCCGCGGATCGGTGTTGGTGAACAAACTCGGGAAGGCGGCCATCAGCACCAGGATCACGATGACGAACCCGGCGATGATGAACAGCGGGCGGCGACGAAGATCGCGCCAGGCGTCGGCGTAGAGTCCGCGCGCCCGACCAGGCGGGGCACCGTCCTCGACAGGCGTCAGAGGCGTGACGTCCGTCGCGTCGAGTCCGGCCTGGCCGAGTTCTGCGGCCTCGGCGAGGGTCGGGTCACTCATAGCGAATCCTCGGGTCCAGGACCCCGTAAAGCAGGTCGACAAACAGGTTGGCCACAAGGTAGACGATCACCAGGACCACGACGATCGAGACGACGAGCGACGACTCCTTGCGACCGATGGCGGCGTACAGCAGGCCACCGATCCCACGGATGTTGAAGATGCCCTCGGTGACAATCGCGCCGCCCATCAGGGCACCCAGGTCGATGCCCAAGAAGGTGACGACGGGGATCAGGGAGTTGCGCAGCAGATGGACTCCGGTGACTCTGCGACGTGGAAGTCCCTTCGCGATGGCGGTCCGGACGTAGTCGGACCGGCGATTCTCGATGAACGTCACCCGGGTGAGCCGTGAAACCGTGGCCATCGACGCCGCGGCGAGCACGAAGCCCGGCACGATGAGCTCCGAGAAGGTCGGGTCCGACGAGACGACCGGTTTGATGATCCCCCACTCGTTCCCCAGGTAGAAACGCAGGGTGTTGCCGAGGACGAAGACCGGTAGGGAGATCAGGAAGAGGGTCGAGACCAGCACAAGGTTGTCGACGTAGCTGCCTCGACGGATGGCGCTCAGGATGCCTGCGCTGATGCCGATCAGGGCCTCGATGGCGATCGCCACGAGGGCGAGCTTGACGGTGACGGGGTAGGCCTGGGCAATCAGATCGCCGACCTGTTGACCGGACTGCGTCTCCCCGAAATCCCCGGAGAGCAGACCCTTCATGTAGTAGAAGTACTGGACGACCAACGGCTGGTCCAGGTGGAACTTCTCGGTCATCCTCGCGATGAAGGCGTCAGGGCAGCCTCGGTCTCCGCACTGCCCAGCGAGAGGGTCGCCTGGGATTGCCCATACCAGGGTGTAGATCAGGAACGTCGTCCCAAAGAACACCGGTAAGAGCTGCAGCAGGCGGCGCAGGGTATAGCGCGCCATGGTCTGGTCTCCTTTGCCTCACCCGCCGGTCGCCGAGCCGTCGGGCGCCATCCAGTGTGGCACTGAAACGCCATGCATAGAACCGGGGTGAGGCGCCAAGGCGCCCCACCCCGGTCCGGGGTCTGTCAACTCACTGATTGACCGTGACCTGATCGAGGACCAGCTCGCCGAAGATGTTGACCTTCACGTCGCTGAGGTTCTCCGACCACACCGATTGCTGGGCGTAGTGCCACATCGGGATGTTGGCGAGGTCGTCGCCGAGGATCTGCTCGGCCTCGCGGTAGACGCCGTGTGCATCGTCGATGTTGGAGGTGCCGTCACCCTCGGCCATGAGCGCGTCGAACTCGGGGTTGGTGTAGTCCCCGTCGTTGGAGGACGCACCCGTGCGGAACAACGGGTTCAGCCAGTTCTCGATGTCCGGGTAGTCGGACTGCCACCCCGAGCGGTACAGGCTCGTGTGCGTCCGGTCCTCCGAGATTGTCCGGAACTCGTCGAACGTCGCGATCGGCTTGGGCTGGCAATCGACCTCGAGGGTCTGGCGGATGCTGTTGCAGGTCGCCTCCACCCACTCGCCGTGCGGGCCGTCAGCGTTGTAGGCGATGGTCAGCGGCGGGCCAGTCCACCCGCCGGGCATGGCCTCAGCCCAGAGCTGCTTGGCCTCGGTCGGCGTCGAAGGTGCACCACTCACCACAGGCGCCGTCCTCGTAGCCGGCGACGTTGGGGTTGGTGAAACCGTTCATCGGCGGGCGAGTCCCGGCGAAGATCGCGTCGATGATCGCTACGCGGTCGATCGCCAGCGAGAGCGCCTGGCGGACCTTGATGTCCTGGAACTGCTCGACGTAGTAGGGGAATGCGACGAACTGCGAGGTCGCGATCGGCTGGTTGACCGAACGGTCGCCGAAGTCCGCGGCGTAGATCTCACCGGTGAGCTTCGAAGTCGGGACCTGCTGCATGAAGTCGGTCTCGCCCGCCAGCACCGCAGAGTAGGCGGCCTCGTCGTCCTGGTAGACCTGGAAGACGACCTCGTCGGCCTTCGGCTGCTCGGTGCCCTGGTAGTCGGCCCACTTCTCGAGAGTCAGCGAGACGTTGACCTGACGGTCCTTGAACGTCCACGGGCCGTTGCCGACGGGGGCCGCGGCGAACGCGTCGGGGTCGGCGAAGAACGACTCTGGCAGTGGCATGAATGCCGAGTAGCCGACCTTGGCCGGCCAGATGTTGGAACCCTCACCGGCCAGCGTCACGGTGAACGTCTTGTCGTCGACGACCTCTAGACCCGACATGGTCTCTGCGGCCGGCACCGGCGCCTCCTGCGGGCCGTCACCGTCCGGGTCCTCGCTCGTGACCTGGTCGTAGCCCTCGATGTCGCCGAAGAACGACGCCTGGCTCATGCCGTTCGGCGCGTAGGCGACAAAGTTCCAGGCGTTGACGTAGCTCTCGGCGGTGACCGGTGTGCCGTCCTGGAAGTTCCAGCCATCCTTGAGCGTCACGGTCCAGCTCTTGCCGTCGTCGGTCGTCTCGATCGACTCCGCGTTCTCCATCACCGTCGCAGCGTCGTCGGGGTCGTACCCGATCAGGCCGGTGAAGATCGCGTCGATGACCTTGCCGCCCTGCACCTCGCTGGTGTTGCCCGGGATGAGCGGGTTCTCCGGCTCACCCCACTGCTCCGTGAAGGAGCCTCCAGTGGCCTGCTCTGCGCCACCGTCGTCGTCGTCGTCGCCACCGCCACAGGCGCTGGCGAGCAGGGCGATGCCCAGAGCGCCCGCCAGGGCGCTCTTGCGAGTGAGAGCTCGCATGCTTTGCCTCCAGTTGTTGTGAGTCTCACGCGCCGCAGGCACGTCGCACCGAAGGGGTTCCTGGGTCAGGCGTCCTTCGGAATCCGTCCCTCTGCCGACAGATCGGGCAGATGCGCGGCCGAGACTTGTTTATGCGTCTGGGTGCCCCGCAATCAAGCCGGGGTATCACCCGTGGCCAGACCGAGACAAAGATGTGACCTGACCAGTCATCAAACCTGCACAGAGCGTGACCTGGGTCACAATTGTCCGTTATCCGAACGCGGCTCCGTGCGCTAGTTGCTCCACTTTCGCCGAGCCCGGATCCGGTCACGGTCGGAAGCGGCGAGGACCGTCTTTCGCAGCCGCACCACGTTCGGAGTGACCTCGACGCACTCGTCGTCGCGGCAGAACTCCAAGGCCTGCTCGAGCGAGAGCTTGCGTGGCGGGATGAGCCGCTCAAGCTCCTCACCGGTGGATGAGCGGACGTTGGTGAGCTTCTTTTCCTTGGTGATGTTGACGTCCATGTCGTCGGCCCGCGAGTTCTCGCCGACGATCATGCCTTCGTACACCGCGGTCCCCGGCTCCACGAACATCGTGCCGCGCTCCTGCAGATTGAACATCGCGTACGACGTCGCGACGCCGGTGCGGTCGGCAACGAGCGACCCGGTCGGCCGCGTGCGCAGCTCGCCGAACCACGGCTCGTAGGTCTCGAAAACCTGGTGCGCCATGCCTGTGCCGCGGGTCTCGGTGAGGAACTCGGTGCGGAAGCCGATCAGACCGCGGGCCGGCACGAGGAACTCCATCCGGATCCAGCCCGTGCCGTGGTTGGTCATCTGCTCCATGCGGCCCTTGCGGACCGCGAGCAGCTGCGTCAGGGCGCCGAGGTACTCCTCGGGCGAGTCGATCGTGAGGCGCTCCACGGGCTCGTGCACCTTGCCGTCGATCTCCCGCGTGACGACCTGCGGCTTGCCGACCGTGAGCTCGTAGCCCTCCCGCCGCATGGTTTCCACGAGTACGGCCAGCGCCAGCTCGCCGCGCCCCTGGACCTCCCAGGTGTCGGGGCGCTCCGTCGGAAGCACACGCAGCGAGACGTTGCCGATGAGCTCGCGGTCGAGCCGGTCCTTCACGAGGCGGGCGGTGAGCTTGGTGCCCCCGGATCGGCCGGCAAGCGGCGACGTGTTGGTGCCCATGGTCATCGACAGCGCCGGCTCGTCCACGGTGATCAACGGAAGCGGGCGGGGGTCCTCGGGGTCGGCCAGAGTCTCGCCGATGGTGATCTCCGGAATGCCGGCGACCGCGATGATGTCGCCCGGACCGGCCTCCTCGGCGGGCACCCGCTCGAGCGCCTGGGTGATGAGCAGCTCGCTGACCTTGACCCGCGAGACAGTGCCATCGGCGCGACACCAGGCGACCTGCTGGCCCTTGCGCATCGTGCCCTGGTGGATGCGCAGCAGCGCGATCCTGCCGAGGAACGGCGACGCATCGAGGTTGGTCACCTGCGCTTGCAGCGGCGCACCCTCCTCGTACGTCGGCGCCGGGATCGTGTCGAGGATCGTCTGCATGAGCGGTTCGAGATCAGCCGAGTCGGGGACCGTGCCGTCCTTGGGACGCTCCAGCGACGCCTTCCCCTCGCGGGCACTGGCGTACACGATCGGGAAATCGAGCGCACCGTGGTCGGCCGAGTCCTCCAGGAGGTCGAGGAACAGCTCGTACGTCTCGTCGACGACCTCGGCGATCCTGGCGTCCGGTCGGTCGGTCTTGTTGACGACGAGCACGATCGGAAGTCGCGCGGCCAGGGCCTTGCGGAGCACAAACCTCGTCTGCGGCAGCGGGCCCTCCGAGGCGTCTACCAGCAACACGACGCCATCGACCATGGACAGCCCACGCTCGACCTCGCCACCGAAGTCGGCGTGGCCTGGGGTGTCGATGATGTTGACGGTCGTGTCATGCCAACGGACGGCGGTGTTCTTGGCGAGGATCGTGATCCCCTTCTCGCGCTCCAGGTCGTTGGAGTCCATGACCCGGTCGGCGACGTCCTGGTTGGCGCGGAAGACGCCGGACTGCCAGAGCATGGCGTCGACGAGCGTCGTCTTGCCGTGGTCGACGTGGGCGACGATCGCCACGTTGCGGATGTCGGTGCGTGCGGGCATGCGAAAGCGCTCGATTCGTCTTTTGGGGTTGCTCACATCGTACGGGCTGGACGAGAACCACACCCTTCCTGGCGACCCGCCTCAAGGACTGGGAGTCCTGCGCAGAGCGTGACCGACCAGGCTGGACAGACGCGTAACCGTGCGGTTACGCTTTTGGAATGCCCGCGGCTGACGCAATTGGTGACCCGGTGCGACGGGCCATCCTCGAGCTGCTCGCCACCGGCGACCGCAGCGCCGGTGAGATCACCGCCAAGTTCGACATCAGTCGGCCGGCCGTAAGCAGGCACCTGCGCGTGCTTAGAGAGCATGGGCTGGTGGCCGTGCGACCTGACGGCCGGCTGCAGGTCTACTCGCTGCAGCGCCAACCGCTGTTCGAGCTCGCGGCCTGGCTGGGCTCGCTCGTGGGCACGGCTGACCAGTGGTCGCGCCGGTTCGACGCCCTCGAGACCGAAGTGCAGCGCACCCGCCGCGACCGTCGTGCCGGCGCCACCGACAGATCCGCGACAGCCTCAGAGGAGATCGCATGACCATCACGCCAACCGGGCGTTTCGTCCGTACCGAGCAGGGAGTCGACCTCATCCTCACCCGGATGTTCAACGCGCCCGTGGAGGACGTGTGGGCAAGCATCACCGAGTCCGACCGGCTGGGCCGATGGTTCGGTACCTGGGAAGGTGACGCCGAGGTCGGCAAGAGCGTCGAGCTCAGCTTCACCGCGGAGGAGGGTTCGCAGACCTCCGACGTTCTCATCAACGCCTGCGAGCCACCACACCACCTTGCCGTTTCATCCACCGACAGCTTTGGCACCTGGCACCTCGAGGCCAATCTGCGCGAGGACGAGGGCACCACTCAGCTGATCTTCGTACAGCACCTCACGTCGCCTACCCAGATTGCCGACACCGGCCCAGGTTGGGAGTACTACCTCGATCGGCTCGTGGCGGTGCGCACGGATGCCCCGCTGCCGGAGTTCGACGCCTACCTGGCCGACCTGAAGCCGTTCTACGACGACGCGGCTGCCGTCACGTAGAAACGGCGAGCAGCCCGCGCACCCCCGGCAGGAAGGGCCTGTCCGCATCGAGCCACGCGACCTCGTCGAGCTCGTCGGCACCAAGCCACCTCAGCACATCGTGGTCTTCCAAGGGCTGCGGCTCGCCCGCGCCGTCGACAAGCCGGGCGGCCAGCACGCGCAGCACGTACCCAGGTTTGAGCGGCACGTCCTCCCCGATCCGGCGCCCTGCGACCACGGTCACCCCGAGCTCCTCCTGGCACTCGCGGACCACCGCTTCGGAGTCGGACTCTCCCGGCTCCACCTTGCCGCCCGGAAACTCCCAACCGCCGGCAACGTCGGAGGGTGCACTGCGACGCGCGGCAAGTACGCGTCCATCGTGGATCAGTGCCGCTCCAACCACGACGAGATCCACGGCGATACCCTGCCACGGCGCGACACAAAGCGCGGCACTGCAAAACGGACGAATAGCATGGCGCGGGATCGGCAGGCATGCGAGGCTGCCGCCATCCAGCCAACCTGGAATGGCCCCTGTGGAGGCACGATGGGCACGCACCAACGCGAGAGTGTCGCCGGCGTCCGACAGTCGCTGGCGCGGCTGGAGACTGCCGTCAACGCGTTGCGCGAGGAGTACGGCGACACGCTCGGGACGCGCCGGCTCGCGGCCGACGTACGCCGGCTGGCCGAGGACCTCGACGAGCTCGGCCCACCATCACCCGACCAGCATGTCCAGCTGCCGCACCAGCTCGAGGAGATCCCCGACACACCGTACGACCCGAGCATGTGGACCGACGCCGACGACGAGGGGTTCGGCGCCCCTGACCGGCATGCCCCCTGATTCGACCGGCACCACTCCCCTGGCAAGGAGGCTTGATGGCCACCGGAGTCTTCTCCGCGAGCCGCGCACAGATCACCGATTCGACCCTTCGCCGTGACCGCTGGTGGCTGCAACCAGCGGTCACAGTGCTCGTCCTGCTCGGGTTCGTGGTGTATTCCACGTGGCGGGCATTCGACGCCCAAAACTACTTCGCAGCGCCCTACCTCTCGCCCTTCTACTCCCCGTGCCTCGCCACCACGTGCGAGGAGGGTTCGTCGGACTTCGGGACGCCCATCGGCGACTGGTGGCCGACGGGTTTGTCGCCGGCGCTGCTCATCCTGATCTTTCCGCTGGGCTTCCGGCTGACTTGCTACTACTACCGCAAGGCCTACTACCGCTCGTTCTGGCTCTCTCCTCCGGCCTGCGCGGTCGCCGAGCCGCACCGTCGCTACAGCGGCGAGACGCGGTTCCCGCTCATCCTGCAGAACCTGCACCGCTGGTTCCTGTACTTCGCCATCCCCGTGGCCCTGGTCCTGAGCTTTGACGTGGTGCTCGCCTTCCGCAACGCCGACGGTGAGTGGGGCCACATGGGCCTGGGCACGGTCGTGCTGTTCGTCAACGTGGTGCTGATCTGGGCGTACACCCTGTCGTGCCACTCCTGCCGACACGCCGTCGGTGGACGCATCAACCACTTCTCCAAACATCCGATCCGCTATCGCGCGTGGACATTCGTCTCACGCATCAACCGGTTCCATCCGCTGTTTGCCTGGTTGTCGCTGTTCTCCGTCGCGCTGGCCGACCTCTACGTGATGCTGGTCGCCAACGGCACGATCGACGACCCGAAGTTCTTCTAAAGGTCCACGAAAGGCTCTCCTCTCATGACCGATCTGCCGGGCGCGACGCGCCACTCGTACGACGTCCTGGTCGTCGGGGCAGGCGGGGCCGGCCTGCGTGCCGCGATCGCGGCGCACGACGCCGGCGCACACACCGCGATCGTCTGCAAGTCCTTGCTGGGCAAGGCCCACACCGTCATGGCCGAGGGTGGCATCGCCGCCGCGATGGGCAATGTGTACGCCGAGGACAACTGGCGCGTGCACTTCCGCGACACCATGCGTGGCGGCAAGATGCTCAACAACTGGCGCATGGCGCAGCTGCACGCTCAGGAGGCACCTGAACGCGTCCGCGAGCTCGAGGAGTGGGGGGCACTTTTCGACCGCACGCCGGATGGGCTGATCTCGCAGCGCGACTTTGGCGGCCACCGCTACGCCCGGTTGGCACACGTTGGCGACCGTACGGGTCTGGAGATGATCCGCACGCTGCAGCAGCACGCCGTGGCCCAAGGCATCGACGTGTTCATGGAGTGCACGGTCACGCAGCTGTTCGTCGACGAGGACTTCCCCGGTGGCCGGCACATCTCCGGTGCGCTCGCCTACTGGCGCGAGAGCGGACGGTTCCTCGTTTTCGACGCACCCACCGTCATCCTTGCGACCGGCGGAATCGGCAAGTCCTACAAGGTGACGAGCAACTCCTGGGAGTACACCGGGGACGGCCACGCCTTGGCGCTCCGCAGCGGGGCCAGCCTGCTCAACATGGAGTTCGTGCAGTTCCACCCCACCGGCATGGTGTGGCCGCCGAGTGTCCGCGGCATCCTCGTCACGGAGTCGGTGCGTGGTGATGGTGGCGTGCTGCGTAACAACGCCGGCAACCGGTTCATGTTCGACTACATCCCAGACTTCTTCCGCAAGGAGACCGCGGAGACGGAGGCGGAAGCCGACCGCTGGTACGACGACAAGAAGAACAACCGGCGCCCTCCCGAGCTGCTGCCGCGCGACGAGGTTGCGCGCGCCATCAACGCCGAGGTCAAGGCCGGACGCGGCTCATCGCATGGCGGTGTCTTCCTCGATATCGCATCGAGAAAGACGCCCGACTTCATCCGGCGTCGGCTGCCGTCGATGTACCACCAGTTCATGGAGCTGGCCGATGTCGACATCACGGCCGAGCCGATGGAGGTGGGCCCCACCGCCCACTACGTCATGGGTGGCGTCGAGGTCGACGCCGACACCGGCGAGTCCAAGGTCGCCGGGCTCTACGCCGCCGGCGAGGTAGCCGGCGGCATGCACGGCTCCAACCGGCTCGGTGGCAACTCGTTGTCGGACCTGCTGGTGTTCGGTCGGCGCGCCGGGCTCAACGCGGCCTACTCGGTGATCCGTCTCGGGCGGGCTCGGCCGCGGCTCGACGAGGCCGCCGTGCGTCGGGCGTCCGACGATGCGCTCACGCCCTTCGCGGAGGAGGGCGACGAGAACCCGTACGCGTTGCAGCAGCGGCTGCAAGAGCTCATGCACGACCTCGTCGGCATCATCCGCCGCCGCGACGAGATGGAGCAGGCGCTCGTCGAGATCGAAAAGCTCAAGGAGCGCGCGACCCGCCTCGCCGTGCAGGGCCACCGGCAGTACAACCCGGGCTGGCACCTCGCGCTCGACCTGCGCAACATGCTGCTCGTCTCCGAGTGCATCGCCCGCGCCGCGTTGGAGCGCACCGAGAGCCGGGGTGGACACACCCGCGACGACTACCCGGCCACCGACCCTGAGTGGGGACGGATCAACCTCGTCCTGACCACCGACCGCGCTGACGATTCTGTCTCGGTGCGCAGACAAGCCTTGCCGGTCATGCCAGACGACCTCGCCGGCATCATCGAGGAGAGTTGATGGGTTACAACCTGACACTGCGCATCTGGCGCGGCGACCGCATGCGGGGGCGCTTGGTCGACTACGTCGTCCCGGTCGAGGAGGGCGAGGTCGTCCTCGACGCCATACACCGTGTGCAGGCGACACAAGCTGGCGATCTCGCCGTACGGTGGAACTGCAAGGCAGGCAAGTGCGGGTCGTGCAGCGCCGAGATCAACGGCCAGCCGCGGCTGCTGTGCATGACGAGGCTCTCGGTCTTCGATCCGGCCGAGGCCATCACGGTCACCCCGCTGCGCACTTTCCCTGTCATCCGTGACCTGGTCACCGATGTGTCGTTCAACTACGAGAAGGCTCAGACGGTCCCGGCGTTTGCGCCCGTCCCACGGGACAAGGACGGCAACTACCGGATGCAGCAGGAGGACGTCGAGCGCGGCCAGGAGTTTCGCAAGTGCATCGAGTGCTGGCTCTGCCAGACGGTTTGCCACGTCGTACGTGACCACGAGGAGAACAAGCCAGCATTCTCCGGCCCGCGGTTCTTCTTGCGCTACGCCGAGCTCGACATGCACCCACTCGACACCAACGACCGACGCGGGCTCGCCGAGGACCAGGCGGGCATCGGTATGTGCAACATCACCAAGTGCTGCACAGAGGTGTGTCCCGAGCACATCAAGATCACCGACAACGCAATCATCCCGATGAAGGAGCGCGTCGCCGACCGCAAGTACGACCCGCTCGTGTGGCTCGGCTCCAAGATCCGTCGCCGGGATGCGCGCAGCGAGCCGTAAGTTGCCATCGCCGCCCGGTGGGGCGGTCGGCGACTCCTTTCCAACTGCTGGTCCTCTGCGATTGCCAGACGTGCATATGGCCGCCGACGTGACTCGGTCCAGGAACAGGAGTCCACGGCGTCGCTTGACGCGGACACGTGCACGTACGAGCGTGTCGCCATGTCCTCTGTGCTGACCGACGAGCAAGTTGCCCAGTCACTGCGCACCCTTCCCTTGTGGGCGGGTGACTCGCGAGCCCTCACCCGTACGGTCGAGGCGGCCGACTTCTTGACCGCCATCCAGATCGTCGACGAGATCGCCGTAGTCGCCGACGCCCTTGACCATCACCCCGACATCGACATCCGCTGGCGCAAGCTCATCTTCACTTTGTCGACGCACAGCGCGAAGGGCGTGACCGAGCGCGACCTTGACCTCGCCCAGCGCATCGACGAGATCGTCGACAAGTACCCGACGCTCTGACCGTCACCGGCGCAGCGGCAGCCTCACCACGAAACGGGTGCCGGACTGTGTCTGCGGATCCACGATTACGGTCCCGCCGTGCCGTTCGACGATGTCGCGGACAAGCGCCAACCCGAGACCGGTTCCCCCGGAGCCGGTTGTGCGCGACCCGTCCAGCCGGCTGAAGCGCTCGAAAACCGCTTCGCGCTGGTCTGCCGGTATGCCGGGCCCATCGTCCGCGACCGCGAGCAGGCAATACCCGTCGTGCTCGGCCAGCTCGAGGGTGACCGTGCTGGTTGCGTAGCGGGCAGCGTTGTCGAGCAGGTTGTCGACCACACGCGCGAGCTCGTCGGGATCCCCCGTCACCTGGGCCGCCGAGACCCCGCTCATGTCGACCGCAATTTCGCGCTCGTCGCGCAGCCGTCGTACGGAACGAAGCACGAGGTCATCCAAGTCGACGCGCTCCGCGCGGTCCCGCGACACCGCCCCCGCGTCGCTGCGCGCGAGATCCAGCAGGTCCGACACCAACCGCTGCAGGCCAATCGTCTCGCGCAGCACGCTTGCGTGTGTCCGCGCCAGGTCAGCGGTGCCGGGGTGCGCGGCGTCGACCTCCAGCTCGGAACGGATACGGGCCAGCGGGGCGCGCAGCTCGTGTGACGCGTCGGCGACGAACTGCTGCTGGCGGCGGTGTGCCGCCTCAACCGGCCGCAACGTACGACCCACGAGCCACCACGCGAGTACGCCCACGGCCAACAGCACGAACGGCAGCGCCACGGCGAGGGATGCCACGAGCGCACCGGTGCTCTCGCCGACGTCTTCCAGCGCATCGGTGCGGGCAGCGTCACTGTCGAACGACTGGTCCAGGATGCTCTCGCGCAGCAGCGCACGCTGCAGGATGACGAGCCCGACTCCCGCGGCGACGAGCACGACCAGCACCGCCACCACGGCCAGCGCCGTGAGCCTGACCCGCAGGCTTCTCACGGCGCCACAAGGCGATAGCCCGCGCCTCGCACGGTCTCGATTCGCGGTCCCTGCGGAGGCTCGGCCAGCTTGACCCGCAGCCGCCGCACGTACACCTCCACGATGTTGGGATCACCGTCGAAGTCGTCGTCCCAGACCCCGGCGATGATCGCGCGCTTGCTCAGCACCTGACCGGGCCGGCGCGCCAGGAACTCGAGCACGTCAAACTCGCGGGCGGTCAGGGAGATCTCGACACCGTTGCGATGTACGCGACGCTCCGCCGGGTCGAGCGCCAGGTCGCCTACGGCTGCCAGCACGGGGGAACGTACGTCTGCCCGCCGTAGCAAGGCGCGGATGCGCGCCACGAGTACTGCGAACGAAAACGGCTTGGTCAGATAGTCGTCGGCGCCGGTGTCAAGCGCCTCTGCCTCGTCGAGCTCACCGTCTTTCGCCGTGAGCATGAGGATCGGCGTCCAGATGCCTGCTTTGCGAAGATCGGCGCAGATCTGAAAGCCGTTGCGCCCTGGCAGCATGAGGTCAAGGACGATGAGGTCGTACGACCCCTCCTGCGCCCGCCACAGCCCTTCGCGCCCGTCCGGGGCGATCTCCACGGCGAAGCCCTCGGCCTGCAGCCCGCGGCGCACCGCGGCCGCCAGCTTTACGTCGTCCTCGACGAGCAACAGCTTCATGACACCTTCCCGATGACAAGTGTGGCCGCCCAGGCGGAGAGTGGGGACTGCGGTTCAGCCTTCGTTCAGCGGCGTTCAGCACAGCGTCAGCGAGCCTGCTGCATGCTGGGGTCATCAGCAACGCACCTGAGGAGAAGAAATGCAGCGCAAGAACAAGTTGATCATCGCCGGCGCGGTGGGAGCTGCGCTTATCGGCGCAACCGGGGCAGCTCTGGCATCCGCAGACGATGACGCCTCCGACAGGCCGATCACCGGCGACGCGCTGAAGAAGGCGTCCGAGGCCGCGCTGGCGGAGACCGGTGGCGGGAAGGTCACGGAGACCGAGGTTGGCGACGAGGAGAGCTACTACGAGGTCGAGGTGACCCTGCCGGACGGCGGTCAGGTCGACGTACAGCTCGATGAGAGCTTCGCCGTCGTCGGCAGTGAGGGCGACAACGAGTCCGAGGGCGCAGGGGACGACTGACAGCCAGCCATTCCACAAAGATCCTCTGTGTACGTTGCCTGCACAGAGGATCTTGCAATTCCGGGGGCGAAGATGCGAGGTCCACTGCTCACGATCGGCGCGCTGGCTGTGCTGATGACCGCCGCGTGCACGGGCGACGGGTCCAGCAGCTCGCCAGAGGCCACTGCCTCCGCCAGCCCGCTGCAGACCGCACCCGAAAGCGCTCGCGTCGACCTCGCCGAACCCGACTTCTCCAACCCGACACAGGTGACCAACCCGCTGTTCCCTATCAGCAACCTGCATTCGGCGCTGTTGCTTGGCACTGAGGACGGCGGCGAGCTACGCGTGGAGACCACACTGCTCGCCGAGCCGAAGACGATCGAGGTCAACGGCCAACAGGTCCAGACGCTGGAGTCGCAATACGTCGCGTTCCTCGATGGCCGCCTCAAGGAAGTTGCCCTGGACTGGTACGGGCAAGCTGACGACGGGTCGGTCTGGTACTTCGGCGAAGACGTCTTCAACTATGAGGACGGCGCACTCGCCGATAGGGATGGCACGTGGCTCGCGGGCAAGGACGGACCGGTTGCGATGATCATGCCCGCGTCGCCGCAGGTGGGTGACGTCTACCGGCCGGAGAACATCCCTGACCTCGTCTTTGAAGAGGTCACCGTCGAGGAAACCGGTCGTACGGTGTCCGGCCCACGCGGCCCCGTGTCCGGGGCGATCACCGTCTCGGAGCTGCACCTGCTCGAGGGCAACATCGAAGGCAAGATCTTCGCTCCCGGCTACGGCGAGTTCCTTACCGGTGCCGCTGACGACCTCGAGGCGCTGGCCCTCGCGGTGCCCACCGATGCACAGCCGGCGCCGATGCCCGCCGAGCTCGGCACGCTCTTCGACAGCGCCTTGGTCGTCTATGACGCGGCGCAGTCGGAGGACTGGAGCGCGGCAGCTGCGGCCGCTGATCGGGTCACCGCCGCGTGGGGCATCGCCCGGGCTCGCGGTGTTCCGCTGCGCATCGAGGACCCTTTGAGCGGTGCGCTGGTCAGGTTTGTCTCAGCGGTCGACTCGCGGCAGGCGGCCGAATCCAGCCAAGCGGCACTCGACGTCGCGCGGCTCGGGCTGGATCTCCAGCTGCCCTACCGACCCGTGGGTGACGTCGACCTCGACCGGTTCGAGCTCTGGGTCATGCAGGTGCTCATCGATACCGACGCCGAGGACACGTCGGCCGTGATGGGCGACTCGACGACCCTGGGCTGGGTTTGGGACCGGATAACGCCGAACGTGTCGCCAGCGTTCGGCGACGAGGTGAGCCAGGGCCTGGCTGCTCTGGAGACGGCGGCCGAGGACGAGGACGTCGCGGCGGCTGCCGAGGCCGCAACGACCGTCCTCGAAACAGTGGCAGCTCAGGCCGGCAAGTAGGCGCCCATCCACCGCCCGAGCTCGTCGAAGACCCGCGCGCGCACCGGGTCTGCAGAGAGAACGAGATCGTGCATGCCACCGTCGATGCGCACGATCGTCACGTGGCGCCCCAGCCGAGGAGCCAGCTGGGCGATCGACTCGGCATCGAGGATCGCGTCGCTGGTGCGCAGGACGTCGTCCCAGGCCCGCGGCGTGTGGCTTCGGGTTGACGACATGACCAGGATCGGCACCTCGATACCCAGGCCCCGGACCATCGATCGCTGGCCGCGCCGGATCGCCGCAAGCCACGCCGCACGCACGGGGAAGCCCTCGGCCGGCTTCCAGTCGAGGTCGTAGTCCCACCTGCCTCGCCAGTTCCGATGAATGCTTTGCGCGTAATAGGGGTTCAGCCCCGCCGGGACCGGCGACTTCGGCGATGCCCTCGCGAGCAGATCCCCGCCGGGAGCCAGCACGTGACGCTCCACCCACGTCGCGCGCAGGTCGAGAAACGGGCTGTTCAAGAACAGACCGTCGACCTCTCCAGGACGGTGATGCGCCCAGAGCGCCGCGATGAGACCGCCCGTCGAGTGCGCGTTGACGAGGAGTAGGTCGTGCTCTTCGCGGATCAGCTCGACTGCGGCATCGATCTCCTCGGCATACACAGCAAGGCTGGTCACGTAGTTAGCAGTCTGGTGCGGTCGTATCGACCTGCCGTACTTGCGCAGGTCGAGCGCGTAGAAGTCGTACCCCTGGTCGACGAAGAAGTCCGCCAAGTGGGTCTGGAAGAAGTAGTCGATGAACCCGTGCAGGTAGAGCACTGCCCGGCGCGTCGGCTCCGGCGCCCTACGCCGTACGAGCGTCGCTAGCACCTCACCTTCCTCGTCGTCGCGCAGCGGAAGGGTCAGAGCCTCATAGGGCTCGCCGAGCACGTCCGGGGCCCACGTCGACGAAGAGGTCGCGGTCACGGGCCAAGACTGCCACGCAATCTCTTGCTCCTTCACATCCGTAGAACCTGACATGGGAAACCAGATATGGGGAGTTGTACGGCGACTGGGCGCGATCGCGTTGCTCGTGGTCGGGTTCGTGCATTTGCAGGAATACCGCGATGGCTATTCCGAGATCGACACGATCGGCGTGTTGTTCCTGCTCAACTTCGCGGCGGCGACGGCAATCGGGATCGGCCTCTTGCTCCCGGCGGAGCGGCTCATTCCTCGGTGGGGGTCGACCGTCGTGACACTGCTAGCGCTCGGCGGCATCGGGCTCTCGGCGACCTCGTTCGTAATGTTGCTGATCGCCGAGCGGCGTCCGCTGTTCGGCTTCATGGAGCCGGGCTTCGATCCGGACGCGATCATGCTCTCGAGGGTCAGTGAGATTGCGACGGTCGCTCTGCTGGGCGCGTACGTCATCTCGAGGTTCTTCGCTGGCCCGAAGGGCGCGCATCGCGCTGCCCCGCCCGGTCGGGCTGCCGACGCGTCGAGTGACCGTAAGTCCCGTGTCATGCATAGCGTGCTCGGCCCCGCCGTACTCAGCGCAGCTGCGCTCCTACTCGCGGCCTGCGGTGGCGACGATGGGAATGACTCGACGCAGCCGGGCTCCGTACCGGAGGGGGCTACCGTGGCCGTCACCGATATTGATGGGCAGTCCGTGCTCGTCAACGCCTCCGGTCAGGCGCTATACGTGTCGGATGAGGAAGCGGACGGCAACGTGCTGTGCGTGAGTGACGGATGCCTGGCGTTCTGGGAACCCCTTGTGATCGACAGTGGGGAACCAACCGGTGATGTGTCCGGTGAGCTGGGCACGCTGCAGCGACCTGACGGCGACAACCAGGTGACCCTCGATGGGCGGCCGCTTTACACGTTCTCGGAGGACTCTGCTGGTGAGGTCAACGGTGACGGACTGTCCGACACCTTCGACGGTCAGACTCTGACCTGGCGCGTCACGACGACCACCGGCACTGGGACGACGGAAGCGCCTGACGACTCGGGCGGCTACGGCTACTGAGCCGAGTCAGGACTTGGCGAGTGCGGCGCCGACAGTCTTGTGGCCTAGGTAGGCCTCGATGCTGTGCGCCGCGTCGCCCGGGTTGTTGACCTCGAGGTCGGCCACTTTCGGACGAGCCCTTGTAGTAGGCCTTGATCGGGTGGCCGATGGCGACCGGGTCGTTGCGGCTGTAGGCACTCACCCAGCGCCCCACGCCGGCGGGATACCGGGCGCCGGTCGGCAGGTGGTTGCGCACGATCTCGAGGCCGAGCGGTGATCCGGCGGTCAGCAGCAGTCGTACGTCGACGCCTCGGGGCATCTCGCCGGACGACACAAAGTCGTACGCAACCACTGATCCGAGGCTGTGCCCCACCACCACGACCGGACCGGTCACGCCGTCGACGGCCTCGCGCACGATGTCGAGGACAGCCTTGCGGCACGTCTCGTCGGCGAGGTAGTAGGCGACGTCGCTGAGGTGCGCGCGGATAATCCGTTCGTCGAGCGAGCTGTGGCTGGCCAGCCAGTCGAGCGCGGGGCCGAGGAACTTCGGCAGCCCGAAGCCTTCCTCGCGCACCGGCGGCTGCCAGCCCTCGCGCGTCGCGGCCTCCGCGGCCATCGCCGCGAGCAGCCGGTCGGCCTCGTCTACAGCCTCGAGGTTAGGCGACTTCTTCTTTCCGCCACGGCGCGTGACCAGGTCGGCAAGCGCATCTCCGTAGTAGGGCAGGCGGACATCAGCCGTCCGGACCTCGCCACCTCCCGCGACCCGAAGTCCTGTGTTGAGAGCCTTGACCCACGTGGTGGTCAGGCCGCTGGCTTTCTTGCGCTCCTGGCCGCGGCCGTGGACGAGAACGTACGTGGTCATGGCAGCTCCCCTGCGGCGAAGACGGTGGCGAGCAGCGCCCCCGTGGCGCCATTCATCTTGGCGTGTTTCTTCTTCAGGTCTTTGACAATCACGCTGGCTCGGATGCCCTCGTTGGCCACCCAGTGGATCGTGTCGTCACCGTCGTCCGGCGACCAGACGGATCCATCACTCTTGAGATAGCGGCCCTGCGCGTCGATATCGGGCACGCCGCTGTGGTGCAACGCCACGACCTCCCACTGGTCGTTGAGCACCGGCGACCCGCTGGAGCCGGGGTTGGTGTCGGCGAAGTAGTGCAGGAACCGTTGCAGCTCATCCTTGAGGCGGTTCTCTCGGATCGCGATGCGCTTGGTGTCGCCCTCGGGGTGCTGCACGATGTTGAGCCACTCGCCCACCATCGCCTTGCCGGTCGCGCCGATGAGGGGCAGCACGCCTTGGGTTGCACCCGGTGCTCGCGTGCCGCCGACGGCGACGATGGTGTAGTCGAGCGACTTGTTGGTCGCGAAGAGCTGGTCGGGACAGAGCGGGTACTTCTTGGGGCGGACGGCGCCGTCGTCGCGTTCCTCGTAGTTGAACTGCACCGAGCTGCCGGCTGCCTCGGCCGCCGTCGCCAGGACGTGGTTGTTGGTCATCAGGACCCGCTCGGCGATGAGGAATCCAGTGCCGTAACCCGCGTTGTTGCCGATGACCACCCGTCCAACGGCGCGCATCGCCCGCGCACCGTGTGTCAGGTAGGACGAGGAAAGCAGCTCATCACCACCGATGATCCGCTCGAGCGTTGCCTCTCTTACGTGGTGCACCCGCGTGAGGCGGTCGACGCGTCGCGCAAGCAGGTCGGGTGGGTTGGCTGGCGACGGTCGCCCGGCACGTAACGCATCATCGCTCGCGGCCCGCACGTCAGCGCGCTCACGCCAACGCCCCGCGGCCGACGGGTCGACCCAGTCAATCTTCACAGCGGCCACCCCCAGCCCACCCAGAGTCGTCCCTGGGAAGAGCATGCTGCCGCCCGAATGATACGCGGAACACGATCTTCGCGGGGCGTTTCACCGTTGGGATATCGCGGTCCTCGGCTCGGTGTCGGGCATCACTGGCTATCTGGTGATCGCGGGCACGTCGCTACGCCTTGGGGGCAGATGCTCCAGCCCTGAGAGTCGTAATGGCGTTACCACCAGTAGGGCGGTTGCGGCGTGTAGGGCTCTTCGAGCGTCTGGATCTCGTCGCCGGTCAGGGTGACATCGAGCGCCGCGACGGCGTCGGCCAGGTGGTGCTGCCTGGTTGCACCCACAATCGGGGCCGAGACGATCGGCTTGGCCAACAGCCATGCCAGTGCTACTTGAGACATCGGAATCCCTCGGGCTGCAGCGACCTTCTGCACCGCCTCAACGACCGGACGGTCGACATCCAGATCGAAGGTCTTCGCGACCGCATCCTTGGCTGAGCGTTGTGTCTGCTCACCCCATGGCCGCGTCAGCCGGCCCTTTCCCTGGGGCGAATAGGGGACGCAGCCGACCCCCATGTCCGCGCACATCGGGAGCATCTCCCGCTCCTCCTCACGCTTGATCAGGTTGTACTGGTCTTGCATGGCCACGAAGCGAGTCCAGCCGTGAAGATCTGCGGCGTGCTGCAGCTTGGCGAACTGCCAGGCGAACATCGACGAGGCGCCGAGATAGCGGGCCTTACCCGCCTTGACCACGTCATGGAGTGCCTCCATGGTCTCCTCCACCGGTGTGTCGGGGTCGAAGCGGTGGATCAGGTAGAGGTCGACGTAGTCGGTGCCCAGTCGCGCCAGGGAAGCGTCGATCTGCTCCATGATCGCCTTGCGCGACAACCCCTGGCCGCCGGGGCCGTCGTGCATCTTGCCGGAGACCTTGGTGGCCAGAACGGTGTCCTCGCGCCGGGAGTACTTCTTGACGGCGCGCCCGACGAACTCCTCCGAGCTGCCCAGCTGGTAGACGTTGGCGGTGTCCCACAGGGTGATGCCGAGTTCGACGGCCTGCTGGAAGAAAGGTTGCGAGGAATCCTCGTCCAACGACCACTCGTTGAATCCGCTGGATGAGTCCCCGTAGCTCATACAGCCGAGCGCGATGCGGCTGACCTTCAAACCCGTTCGACCCAACCGTGTGTACTCGATCGCGCGCCCCCTCCACTCATGCCGACCAGTTGCGGGCCTCTCCCGGGCTTCGAATCAGCTTGGTCGCAATCTGATCGGGACCACCTTCCCGTCATCGGCCAGATCGCGCGACCCGCGGCAATTGAGAGGATAGTCGGGCTCGGGCGTGGTGACGTGTGACCAGTGCCGGTGACCTCGCAGGGAATGCGGCGCCGGTCGTACGCGCTCAAATGAGTGCCTTGTGTACAGGGAGGAGTTCTGGCCTGCAGCCTCAACAGCTCGCCAGGCGCTAGTATTGGGCCAGCATCGGCCACCCGCGGTGTCCCTCGTCGAACGAGAATTCTGTCGCTGTGGCCGTGGCGTCAAGGTTTAACTGCGTCGATCCCTGAGTCGACCGGGTGGGGCGAGTCGCGACGTGGGGGTGTCCCCCCGAGACTCAATCCGCTACGTCTCGGCGGCGTCCCGGCCGGAGTCCGGCCGCGTTTAGGAGGAGGAGGCTAGATTGGCTAGAAGGGTCGAGCGCCGTTCCGGCACGACTCGAACGGCCGCACGGTCTGCGCGTGGTGCCCGCGGCCTGGACAACGAGGGCATTATCCCGATCCTCGCGCGCAGCGTGCGCGAGGTCGAGGCAGACGTTAAGCGGGGTCCCTTGAGGCCCTCGGCACGCACCAAGTTCCAGGTTGTCGCCTTGCTGGTGCGTGAGGAACGTGCCCGCGTCAAGGCTGACGAGACCAGAAGCGACGCCTATCGCGCCGGGCAGCTCAAGCGCCTCGACGGAATCGCGACGATCCTGGCGGGGGCTGCCGTCCGCGACACCTCGCTGCTCGCGTTGCTCGCCGAGGACGCCGTGGTCTCCGACGCGGCCAGGTCGCTCAAGCGCGACATGATGATCGCGGCGGGTATGGAGCCCACCGCCGACGAAGCCACCACCAGCGAGCCGGTGGCCGCCTCTGCGACGACCAAGCGCCAGGTCGTGCCGCAGTCGGTCGTCTCGCGACAGCTTGCCAATCCATTCCTCGCGCCCGAATACACGATCGCCGGCGCACGTGAGCCCCGCACACGCCGCCTTGCCAGCTGGGAGCTGATAGGCCCGCTGCTCAACTCGTTCGAGTACGCGGCTGACGGAGCCTCTGCATGCATGGCCCTTCCCGAAGCGACCTCCCTCCGAGCGCCGCGTGGCCTGACGCTGATGCCACACCAGGCGCAACTGGTCGCCGCGACTGAGCACGGCCACCGGACCTTCCTGCTCGCCGATGAGCCAGGCCTGGGCAAGACGGCTCAGGCATTGCTCGCCGCACAGGCCGCGAATGCCTACCCGCTGCTCGCTGTCGTACCGAACGTGGTCAAGACCAACTGGGCGCGCGAGGCCGGCATTTGGACGCCCGGCCACCCGGCCACCGTGGTCCACGGGGACGGCGACACGATCGACGGGTTCGCCGACATCGTCATCGTCAACTACGAGCTGCTCGACCGTCACATTGGCTGGCTCGGCGACCTCGGCTTCCGCGGCATGGTGGTCGACGAGGCGCACTTCATCAAGAACAAGAAGTCCCAGCGTTCCCAGCACGTTCTGCAGCTCTCCGAGCGCATCCAGGCCCGTACCGCGCGACCCTTGTTGATGGCACTCACCGGCACCCCGCTGATCAACGACATCGACGACTTCAGGGCCATCTGGCAGTTCCTCGGCTGGATCGACGAGCGAAAGCCGGGCGCCGAGCTGATGGCGTCCCTGGAGGAGGCCGGCCTAGCACCGACGGATCCCGGGTTCTATGCGGCTGCCCGCACCAGCGTGATCGACCTGGGCATAGTCCGTCGCCGCAAGATCGACGTGGCCGCCGACATCCCCGCCCGCCGCATCGCCGACCTCCCGGTCGAGCTCGACGACGCCGTCGGCCGCTCGATCCGCGACGCCGAGCGCGAGCTCGCCGGCCGCCTCTTGTCGCGCTATCAGAGCGCACTCGAGACGCGGGCCCCCGGTGTTGACGTACAGGGCATCGATCACGATCTCGTGCGCCGGGTTGCCGGGTGGGAGCTGGCCGATACCGCCACGGCGAAGACCGGCGAGAACGTGTTCGGCATGATGCGACGCATCGGCCAGGCCAAGGCTGGCCTCGCCGCCGACTACGCCGCGCAGCTCGTACACAGCGTCGGCAAGGTCGTCTTCTTCGCCAAGCACGTCGACGTCTTGGACCTCGCCGAAGAGACCTTCGCCAAGCGCGGCATTCGCCACGCATCGATCCGGGGCTCCCAGACGACCACCAAGCGCCAGAGGAACATCGACGCCTTCGTCAACGACCCCGACGTCTCCATCGCGGTCTGCTCGCTGAAGGCCGCCGGCGTGGGCATTAACCTCCAGGTCGCCTCCAACCTCGTGCTCGCCGAGCTCTCCTGGACCGACGCCGAGCAGACACAGGCCATCGACCGCGTGCATCGCATCGGTCAGGCGGAGCCCGTCACCGCCTGGCGCATCATCGCAGCGCAGACCATCGACACGAAGATCGCCGAACTCATCGACAGCAAGGCCGGGCTCGCCGCCAGGGCGCTCGACGGTTCGGACGAAGAGGTTTCATCGGCGACCGACGTGCAACTCGAGGCTCTCGTCGCGCTGTTGACGGACGCGTTGTCAGCGTCGCCGTAGCTAAGCGCCGCCACAAGGCACTCCAACGGCCCGCGGATCGGGGGATGGTCAGAACGGTCCGCCCGGGGGCTTACGGTGGCAGCCATGGCTGAGTTGATCACCCCCAAGCACTTCCACGACGCCGCGGGCGTCGACGACTGGCGAGTCTTGTGGTCGGTTGCGTTCGCGGTCTTCCGCACGGGCGACTACACCACGGGCTTGAAGCTGGTCAATGAGATCGGACGGGTCGCCGAGGCGGCGGGCCACCATCCAGATCTCAACCTGCGTTCCGGCGTGTTGGAGGTTCGGCTGGTCACCAAGGAGCACTGGTCACTGACCGACCTCGACCTGTCCCTGGCCAGACAGATCTCGGTGGCCGCCAAGGAGCTCGGCGTCAGCGCCGATCCCGACCACACCCGGACCTGGGAGTTCGCACTCGACGCCCTCGACGTCGACAAGGTGCGCACCTTCTGGTGCGCGGTGCTTGGCTATGAAATGGCTGGGGACACCGACATCGCCGACCCCGACGGACTCTACCCGCCGGTCTACGTGCAGCAGATGGACGAGATGCGCACCGGCCGCAACCGCATTCACATCGACGTCGGCGTCCCGCACGACCAAGCCGAAGCTCGCGTGGCCGCCGCGCTGGCAGCCGGCGGCACCCTGGTCAGCGACAAGTTCGCCCCGATGTGGTGGACGCTGGCCGACCCCGAGGGCAACGAGGTCGACCTCGCTACCTGGATCGGCCGCGACTGAGCACCCGAGAAACAAACTGGTGGTCCCCTGCTCGGTCCAATCTCGAATTCGCGTCGAGGAGCGGGACGAAACGAGCTCGGCCCCGCATGTGCGGGTACGCCACTACCGGGCGCCCGTGCGAGCGCGCGCCCAGCAGCACCAACGGACGTTCCGCGTGAACGTTTCGGGCACGCGGGGCGCTATCGATCAAGGAAGTTTGGGGCACTCAAGCTGCCTGGGTGCCTAGTTTCTCGGGGTTCGGCGGCGAAACGTTGACGAAGAGCCGTGCGCTGCCAAAGGGCGTCGATCGCCCTTGCCGGTGCACCGAGTTACCCCTTTGGGTGGTCAGGGAGTAGTGGACGCATGAAAGTTCGCTCGTAGCGCAGGACGCACCCGCTGTCATCCCTGATGCCGTCCGCCTCGAGGAAATCGGGATCCTTGCCGAACATGCCTCGGTACTCCTCATAGGCGGCCAGGCTGGGGAAGCTGAACAAGGCGAGGGCCTTGTCACTTGCACCCTCTGCAGGCAGGTAGTAGCCGTGGTGGGTGCCACCGTGCGCATCGACTAGTTCGATCCATCGGCGACCAAAGCGTTCGAAGGCGTCGATCTTCGAAGGATCGATCACGTACTCAACAACACATGTGATCACACCGTCATCCTAAGGACTGGACTCATCGGCACTCAGCAAGATCGACTGCGCTACTCGCACATCGGCACGACCGACGCCGGCGGTATGTGCGGACACGGTGCGCCCTCTCCGGTTACCACCTCAGCGGCACGCGACGGGCTCACGTCACCGCTCACACGTTGAAGCGGAACGATACGCGCGGTTTGGGCTGGTGCTCGGTCACCGTTGGCTGGAGACCGAAAAACATACTTTTGACCTGCGGAAACGCGCTCTTTACGTTCGCTGGACGTCGTTGGCGACGATCGGTCTCCGCGTGACTTCTTGCGGACTATTTGCGGACCGCTCGCTAGTCATCGGCCCTCTCGGACACCGTCGTCTTGATCCAGGCAGGGTCGCGGCGAACGGCCACGATGGCGAGCACGTCGATCCGGTTGGCGCCAACGAGATAGACGGCCATGTACGGGAACCGCTTGAGCAGCACTCGACGGTAGGACTCGAACAGGATGACCCCGGACTCGGGGAACATCCCGATGCGCTCGACCTGCTCATCCAGCCGCGCTTCGAACCGAGACAGCAGGGCCGGGTCGAACTGCTCGTAATGGGCATAGATCGCGGCAAGGTCGTCTTCCACCATTGGATGAAAGACCACGACCCGCAGAGTCACGCCCTGCGCGCAGCCAGCCGAGTCTTCAGCTCGTCCCAGGTCAGCCCGATCGACGGGTCCGCCTGAAGCTCTGCTGCCCGCGCCCGGATCATCGCCTTCTGTTCGTCGGTGCTGCGCGACGCCGGGCTGTCCGGAATCAAGCTCCACGACCTGCGGCACTTCTACGCCTCCGGCCTCATCGCCGCTGGTTGCGATGTGGTGACCGTCCAGCGCTCGCTCGGCCACGCCAAGGCGACCACGACACTCAACACCTACGCCCACCTCTGGCCGACCGCCGAAGACCGCACCCGCAAGGCCGCGGAGTCGATCATGTCCGCGTCGCTCGGCGAGCCGTCCGCGCCCCTAGCCGAGTTGGGAGCGAGTGCGGGTGAGTGATCCGCCCCTAGGATCGCAGCTGCACTGCGCCGGGCGTCGCCCATGAATCCACGGTGCGTCACAGTTCCCAACATCACGCCAGGAGGTGCCGCTCCCCGCACGGCGCACTTGCCCTGAGTTCGATCGTTTGGAGCGCCCCGGTCCATGTCGCCCGCAGATGAGCCTTTGCGCTTCGAGTGAGTGCGCCAAGGCCGAGCGGGGCTGCGCGGACTCGACCTTGGTCCGTGCGATGTGGCTTCGGAACTGGCGTGCTGCATGTCGCCCGTCCGAGCAGTGCTGAAAGTGCACAGGTGTTAGCCTGAATGTATGGATGGTGACTCTGATTTCCTGAACGTTCGCGAGACCGCTCGTCGGCTTGGCGTGCACGTGAACACCGTGCGGGCGTACGCCAAGCAGGGACTGCTTCCGGACGCGCGGGTGCCGGGGACGTCGTTCTACAAATTCCGTGCAAGCGACGTGGAGCGCCTCAAGGCGCAGCGAGGAGCACCGGCCGGTGAGTCTCACCGCCGAACGACGAACGGCCAGTCCCGAGCTTGCGACCGCAAGCCAGCTTGCGCTTTGGCCCGAAACGAACGCTCGCGAAGCTCAGGATCGGCTTCCAGAGTTGGTGCGCAGGCTGTTGTTCGAAACCCCCGGCGCGGGCCAGATCTCCATTCGCACAAGGGACGGCGTCGCCCTTGCCGGAAAGGACGGCGTCGCGACCCTCGAGGGGCAGACGCAACTGCTACCGGCCGGACAGATTTGGTTCGAGTTCGGCACCGACAAGGACTCCAAGCGCAAAGCCACGAAGGACTACGACGGGCGAAAGAGCGAGGCGTCACGGGACGTGACCTTCATCTTCGTGACGATCCGTCGATGGCAAGGCAAGGACACGTGGGCCGCTGAGCGACGAGCCGAGCAACTCTTTAAGGACGTCCTCGCCCTCGATGCCGATGACCTCGAAGCGTGGCTGCAGGTTGCGCCCGCCGCTCACCTGTGGATCTCGGAGAGTCTCGGTCTCCGACCCCGGGACGCTCTGACTCTGGAGAGTTGGTGGGGCCGCTCTTGCGCTGCGACCGAACCGGCTCTTCCGCTGAAGCTCTTCATCGCCGGGCGAGCTAAGGAGGCGCGGCAACTGCGCTCGCTGCTTGGTGAGGAGCCGAGGATCACATCGATCCAGACCGAGTGGGCCGAGGACGCCTTGGGGTTTCTGCATGCCTCGCTCACGCCCGACGACGACAATGCCAGCGAGCCCGCCGCCGTCACAATCGTTCATTCCGCGGATGTCTGGGATCGGATGGTGGCGTTCCCAGGGCCCGGGATCTTGGTGCCCGACTTCGACAATGCAGACGTGACTCGTGCCCTCGCTAGCGGTAGGCATGTCGTGTCCATCGTCGATAGCGGGTCCGCCGTCCGTCGCACCGTTGACGTTCGCCTGCCGCGGGTTGGCCGGAACGAGGCGGCCGAGGCCTTCCGAGCAGGTGACGTCGAGTGGCGAAAGGCAGATCGACTCGCGGTACTTGCTCGTCGGAGCATGCCCGCATTGGTGCGCCGCCTTTCGCGCTCACCTCGCGTGCGGCAGCCCGCGTGGTCTCAGCCGCCGCTGGCCGACACGCTCGCTGCACTGATGTTGGCCAGTCCCTGGACTGATCTACCCGAGGACCTGCAGGTCCTGAGCGAACTGGCCGGCATCCCCCCGGTCGACCTGCAGCGCGCTATCGCCGACGCCAGTCGTGGATCCGATCCGGCGATCCGGAACGTGCGGAACGTCTTTGTGTTCACCTCTTTGGAGGAGGCGTTCCTCGAGTTCGGCAACCGCGTCTCATCAGATCTGGCATCGCGATGGGCAGAGATCGCGACCAGCGTTCTTCTGGACCCCAATCCCTATGAGGGCCTCACGTCGCACGAGCGGATCGCAGCTCAATTGAAGGGACAGCGCCGAACCTACTCTCCTGCCCTTCGGCGCGGCATCGCCGACAGTCTCGCCCTGGCAGGAGCGATTGAGGCAGTCCCCGGTGGCACCAATCACGCTTCCTCGGTGGCCGAACGGGTCGTGCGGGACGTGCTGCGTCAAGTAGTTACCGGCGCCGAGGGTCATACCTGGGGAGCTATCGCCGATGTGCTACCGCTACTTGCCGAGGCAGCTCCAGACACCTTCTTGTCGGCGCTGGAAGACGACCTTGCAACCAGCGAGCCGACTGTCGGCCGCCTGTTTCAGGCCATTGACGATCCACTGGCACTGGGACCATCGGGTCAACAACACCACCTGTTGTGGGCCCTGGAAGTGCTCTGCTGGTCGCCCGACCATCTCGTTCGCGCAACACAGATCCTGACCGAGCTCTGCCGTTACGAACTGCCGAAGAACTCGGGCAACAATCCCCTCGCGAGCATGTCGACCGTCCTTTGCGGATGGATCCGGAACACTGGCGCAGATCTTGGGACGCGGCTCCAAGCCCTCGACGCTTGCCGGGTCGTGAGCGCGACGACTGGCTGGGCTCTGCTCAAGGGGCTCTGGCCCGACAGCAATGCCTGGGTCTCGCCGCCCAGTGAGCCGCGCTATCAACTGTGGAAGCCCACCAGCGAGCGAGTGCCGAGCAGCGAATGGTTCGCGTTCGCGACGAGCCTGGTCGACCGAGCACTCGCGTGGGCCACGGCAGATCGCACCGCCCTGCCGTGGCTTGTCGAAGCGCTCTCCACGATTGGCCCAGACGAAGCGAATCGCATCATCGAGTTCCTCGAGGCGGAAGTAGAGCGCGGCGACTTGGATGAGGACGTTCGGCTTGCCCTGTTTGAACAGGTCCGAGAGATCGCCGCGCGGCACGAGCGTTTCCAAACCGCGGACTGGGCGATGCCTGCGGAGCGACGCACCCGCTTGAGCAGCCTGGCGGAATTGCTCCAGCCTGCTGACGACCTGCGCCGGTTCGCATATCTCTTCAATTGGCACCCGGACCTGTCCGATGCAGACCTGACCGACTACGAGCACTACTCGACAGAGCTGGAAGCCAAACGGCGCGAAGCGCTTGATGTGCTGTTCGCCAGGCCCGACGGCTGGGAGCAACTCGCCGCAGTAGCGGCGCGGGCTGAGGCTCCGACGCAGGTCGGTTGGGTGCTGTCGACCTACGACAGGGTCGACGCGCTCGACACCATGCTTGAGTGGCTGGCATCGGAGAGCGCGGCGCTCCAGCAAGCCGCCGCAACGTGGGTTCGTAGTCACCTCGCGGTTTATGGGCCAGCGGATCTTAGGCGTGCGCTCGAGCGGGGCGACGTTGCGAACCCGAGCCACAAGCTATTCGTGCTCAACGTCCCGACGGCGAGCCGGTTCTGGGAGGTGCTCCACGAGTATCCCGACGCTGAGGCTCTCTTCTGGGCCGAGGCGCCGTTCGAGGTCGTTCCCCATGAAGATCTCACCAAAGCGATTGAGTTGCTTCTTGAGCGGGCACGAGCTTGGTCAGCGATTGCCGTAGCAAGTCACGGAATTTTCAACCCGACAGCAGACCAGAAGCAGCATCTACCGAGCGCCACGCTGGTCCTGTCTGCCTTGCGCGCGGCGATCACACAGGACCCGGGTAGGGCGGGTATCCCGCAGATGACTGGCCACTACGTCGGGACATTGCTGGACTACTTGGCTGCAGCTGGTGTGTCGGTCGCCGACCTGGCATCTCTGGAATTTGGCTATTTCAGGCTCCTTGAGCACAACCGCGAGCCACACGCCCTGAACCAAGCGCTTGCCTCGGACCCTGCCCTGTTCATTGATCTTGTTCGCCGCACGTTCCGGGGCGCGAACGAGCCCCGCCGTCAGAGCAAGAGCTCGGATCCGCTAACTGAGCACGCCTGGTGGGTCCTTCACGGTTGGCATGGCTTCCCGGGGCGACAGGAGGACGGCACGCTTGATGAAGCCGCGATGCAGGAGTGGGTCAGGCAGGCTCGTCTGCAACTATCCGATTTCGACCGAGCGGACATCGGTGACGAGCTGATTGGTCAAACCTTTGCCCACGCGCCGGTCGACGCGGGCGGAATCTGGCCACCAGTTCCAGTTCGAGATCTCATCGAGTCGATCGGGAGTCGGAACCTGGAGAACGGCGTTATCAACGGCCGTTTGAACAGCCGTGGTATCACGACGCGTGGTGCTTATGAGGGCGGCGGTCAGGAGCGAACGCTGGCTGAGCAGTACAAGCAGTGGAGTCTGGGTGTTCAGGTGCAGTGGCCCCGAACTGCTCGAATCCTGCGCGCGATTGCAGAGTCGTACGAACGGGACGCGGCCCGTGAAGACGAAAGAGCTCAACTCGACCAAGATCTGGACTGACCGAGAGCCCGGCCGACATTAGTTGATAACCCGAATCTGGCCGTCCCGCTCAATCCAGAGGGTCGCGCCCGAGATCGCGTCTTTGAGGACGTGGGCGATGCCCTCTGCACCCCCGGTCCAATGACTTGCTGGACGCGCCTGTCATCGCCCCCATAGTGGCGTGAATGCTCCGCCAGCCGGTAGCGCCGAGCTCGAGAGATCGGCCCTCCAAGACAGCCCGATCTAGCCCGCCCGGCTGAAATTGTTGCGGACTCCGTGCGGACCGAGAGACGCCATACCCCCTCCGACCTGCGGAAACGCTGCGGTTCACACGTTGAAGCGGAACTCCACGACGTCGCCGTCCTGCATCACGTAGTCCTTGCCCTCGATGCGCACCTTGCCGCGCGCCTTGGCCTCAGCCATCGATCCGGCGTCGACGAGGTCGTCGTACGACACGATCTCGGCCTTGATGAAGCCGCGCTGGAAGTCGGTGTGGATCACGCCTGCTGCCTCGGGAGCCGTCGCACCCTTGGGGATGGTCCACGCCCGCGCCTCCTTGGGACCCGCCGTGAGGTAGGTCTGCAGGCCGAGGGTCCGGAATCCGACGCGGGCAAGGATGCGCAGGCCCGACTCGGTTTGGCCGATGCTCTCGAGCAGCTCGAGCGCCTCGGCCTCGTCGAGCTCGATCAGCTCGGACTCGATCTTGGCGTCGAGGAAGATTGCCTCCGCCGGAGCGACGAGTGCGGCCAGCTCGGCCTTCAGCGTCTCGTTGGTCATCTCCTCGTCGTCGACGTTGAAGACATAGAGGAACGGCTTCGCGGTCATGAGGTGCAGCTCGCGGAGCGGCTCAGGGTCGAGTCCGGCGGCGAAGACCGTACGGCCCGAGTCGAGGATCGTCTTGGCCTCCTCGACCGCGGCCACGACGGCCTGCTTGTCCTTGGCGAGCTTGGCCTCTTTCTGCAGCCGCGGAAGCGCCTTCTCGATCGTCTGCAGGTCGGCCAGGATGAGCTCGGTGTTGATCGTCTCGATGTCGTCCTTCGGGTCGATGCGTCCGTCGACGTGCACCACGTCTGGGTCGGTGAACACGCGGATCACCTGGCAGATCGCGTCGGCCTCGCGGATGTTGGCTAGGAACTTGTTGCCCAGCCCCTGGCCGTCCGCCGCGCCCTTGACCAAGCCGGCGATGTCGACGAAGGACACGGTCGCGGGAAGGATGCGCTCGGACTTGAAGATCTCGGCGAGCGTGGCTAGCCGGTCATCGGGGACGCCCACGACGCCGACGTTGGGCTCGATCGTGGCGAACGGGTAGTTGGCCGCGATCACGTCGTTCTTGGTCAGGGCGTTGAACAGTGTCGACTTGCCGACATTGGGCAGGCCCACGATCCCGATGGAGAGACTCACAGGGCTCAATCGTACGTGCCTGGGGAGGGTGCTCCCCCGCCCGCGGCGGCGCGTCACCCGAGTTCTGTCCAGGGGTCGCGGCACAGTGTGAGCCATGGAACTGATCACGCTCTTCGTCCTGCTTCTCGGCCTCGTCATCGGTGCCCTCGTCGGCGCTCTTGTTGCCGGCAGCAGGCTGCGGGCCGACGCGACGGCGCGGGTCGACGCGGTGGTGTCTGACCTCCGGGTGGCCGAGGCCGAGGCGGCCGCGCTGTCCGCCACCCTCGACACCGAGCGCGACTCCGCCCGGCAGCGGATCGACGACCTCCGGGTCGAGCAGCAGCGGCTGGCTGAGCAGTTCCGCGCGCTGTCGAGCAAGGCACTGGCCGACAACGCCCAAGCCTTCCTGCAGCTCGCCGACGAGCGGTTCAAGGCAGCCCAGGTTGCGGCGGCCGGCGAGCTCGAGCAGCGCAAGCAGGCGGTCGAGCACCTGGTGGCACCGCTGACCGAGTCGCTGGGCAAGGTCGCCGAGCAGATCAACGTCGTCGAGCAGGCCCGCACGAGCGCCTATGCCGAGCTGCGCCAGCAGGTGGAGGGCATGGGCAAGGCGTCCGAGCAGCTGCGGCTCGAGACCTCGCAGCTCGTCACCGCGCTGCGTGCGCCTCAGATCCGTGGGCGGTGGGGCGAGCTGCAGTTGCGGCGGGTGGTTGAGAGCGCGGGCATGGTCGAGCACTGCGATTTTGTCGAGCAGGAGTCGGTGACGACCCCAGATGGCACTCTGCGCCCCGACCTCGTCGTGCAGCTTGCAGGCGGCAAACAGATCGTCGTCGACTCCAAGGTCTCGTTCGCCGGCTACCTCGAGGCGATGGAGGCACGCGACGACACCACCCGCACGGCGCGTCTCACCGCCCACGCACGCCATCTCAAGACCCACATCGACGACCTCGGCGGCAAGCGCTACTGGGAGCACTTCGACCCCACGCCCGAGTTCGTCGTGATGTTCGTTCCAGCAGAGGTCTTCCTCAACGCCGCTCTCGAGCGAGACCCGACGCTGCTTGAGTACGCGTTCGAGCGCAACGTGGTCATCGCGACGCCGGCCACCCTCGTGGCGTTGCTCCGCACCGTCGCCTACACCTGGCGCCAAGAGGCGCTGGCCAAGAATGCGCAGCAGGTGCTCAACCTTGGACGCGACCTGCACGGCCGGCTGTCGACGATGGGCAACCACCTGAGCAAGCTCGGGCGCCAGCTCACTGGCGCCGTCAAGTCCTATAACGACACCGTGTCGTCGATGGAGAGTCGAGTGCTCGTCACCGCGCGCAAGATGGCCGACCTCAAAGTGGTCGAGTCAGACCTCGAAGCCCCGGCTCAGATCGAGCTGGTGGCTCGGGAGATTCAGGCGCCCGAGCTTGTCGCATCGGCCACCGATTCGCTGATCGCCTTCGACGAGATCGAGACTGATGCGCGCTACGGCGTTACGGCGGCGCGCGAGCCGCAGCAGCCGACTGCGATCAGGCAGTCTGGGCGGCCTTGAGATCGCGGCGCAGCTCGGTAGGCAGCGAGAAGATCAGCGACTCCTCCGCTGACTGCACCTCCTCCGCAGCGGGGAAGCCGCGCTCGGCGAGCAGGTCGAGCACGCCGCGCACCAGATCCTCCGGCACGGATGCACCGCTGGTCACACCAACGGTGTTGACCCCCTCGAGCCATGCCGGGTCGATCTCGGCGGCGTTGTCGACCCGGTGGGACGCCTTTGCCCCGGCCTCCAGGGCCACCTCGACCAGGCGCACCGAGTTGGATGAGTTGCCCGAGCCGACCACGATGACGAGGTCTGCCTCGGCGGCGATTTCCTTGACTGCGATCTGCCGGTTCTGCGTGGCGTAGCAGATGTCGTCGCTCGGCGGGTCGAGCAGAAGCGGGAAGCGCTCGCGCAGCCGCGACACCGTCTGCATCGTCTCGTCGACCGAGAGGGTGGTCTGCGACAGCCACGCCACCTTGGCGGGATCGCGCACCGTCACCGAGTCGACGTGCTCGGGCCCGTCGACCAGCGTGATGTTGGCCGGGGCCTCACCCGCGGTGCCCTCGACCTCTTCGTGGCCCTCATGACCGATGAGCAGGATGTCGTAGTCGTCAGCAGCGAACCGCCGCGCCTCGTGGTGCACCTTGGTGACGAGCGGGCAGGTGGCGTCGATCGTGCGCAAGCTGCGCATCTTGGCGTCGTCGTGAACGGCCGGCGAGACACCGTGGGCCGAGAAGATCACCCGCGCGCCCTCAGGCACCTCGTCGAGCTCATCGACGAAGATTGCCCCGCGCTGCTCAAGCGACTGCACGACGTGCTTGTTGTGCACGATCTGCTTGCGCACATAGACCGGCGCCCCGTACAGCTCGAGCGCCTTCTCCACTGTCACAACGGCCCGGTCGACGCCCGCGCAATAGCCTCGGGGCGCAGCAAGCAGGACGCGTCGTGTGGTGTCAGGCATGCGCCCAGTCTACGGGCCGCGGCTGGGCGGCTCCCAGAGCCGGGCGCGCGTCCGGGGCCGGCTAGCCGAGTGCCGCCTTCGCCGCGGCGAGGTCGTCGGCAGCCACCACGAGTCGGGTCCGCGTCGCGAGGTAGACGAGGCTGACGTTGACACCCGCGTCACCGAGCCGGCGGCCGACATCGCCCAGGACGCCGGGTCGGTCCTCGACCTCGACCACGGCGACCTCCTGCTCGGAGGCGACCTGGATCCCCGCCGCCTCGAGCGCGGCGAAAGCTCCTGCCGTGTCCTCGACCAGCAAGTGCACCTCGGCTTGACCGCCTCCGCTCGTCACGCCGCAGAGTCCCTCGATGTTGACCCCCGCCTTGCCGAACGCCTCCCCGAGCCGAGCCATCTCGCCCGGGTGGTCATCGAGATACACCGCAATGTCGGTCGCCATCACTGCACCTCCTGTGGTGCTGGATCCTCTTGGCTCATAGTGTCCGCCGTACGGGCTAGCGTCGCCTCCGTGGCGATGCAGACCTCTCCGGAGAGCCCGGCACCCGTGCGTGTTGTGTCCCAGGCGATCGGGTCCTGGATCGACAAGCTCGGCTGGGTCTGGGTGGAGGGGCAGATCGCCCAGCTGACGCTGCGACCGGGGGCGAGCACGGTGTTCCTCACGCTGCGCGACCCGGCAGCCAACCTCTCGCTGCAGGTCACGTGCACCCGGCAGGTCGTCGCGGCGGTCGATCCGCCCCTCAGCGACGGTGCCCGGGTCGTCGTGCACGCCAAGCCGTCGTGGTACTTCAACCGCGGCACCCTGTCGCTGCAGGTCGACGAGATCCGGCAGGTCGGGGTCGGCCAGCTGCTTGCCCGGCTCGAGCACACCCGGCGCATCCTCGCGGCCGAGGGGCTGTTCGCCGAGGAGCGCAAACGGCCCCTGCCGTTCCTGCCGCACGTCGTCGGTCTGGTGTGCGGACGCGGCAGCGCAGCCGAGCGCGACGTGCTCGACAACGCGCGCCGCCGCTGGCCTGCGGTGCGGTTCCGCGTGGAGAACGTCGCCGTGCAGGGACACCTCGCTGTGGCGCAGATCACCGACGCGGTGCGAGCGCTCGACCGCGACCCTGAGGTCGACGTCATCGTGGTGGCTCGTGGCGGCGGGTCGGTCGAGGACCTGCTGCCGTTCTCCGACGAGTCACTCGTACGCACAGTCGCTGCCACCCGCACTCCGGTGGTGAGCGCCATCGGGCACGAGTCCGACACCCCGCTGCTCGACCTGGTGGCCGACGTCCGCGCGTCCACTCCCACCGACGCGGCCAAGCGAGTCGTGCCCGACGTCACCGAGGAGGTTGCGCGGGTCTCCGCGCTCCGCGATCGGTCCCGCCGAGCGATCACGTCCCGGGTCGACCGGGAGCGAGCAGGGCTGCAAGCCGTCACGGTCGCGACCCGTGCTTGCCGACCCACTACGCGATGTGTTGCGCCGTGAAGAGGAGGTTGCGGGGTTGCGGGGACGCGCTCGGCGACACCTCACGCACGTGCTCGACCGTGAGGCCGTGCACCTCGAGCACACCAAGGCACGCGTTGTCGCGCTGTCCCCAGCGGCGACGCTGGCCCGGGGCTACGCCGTGGTCCAGCGCGCCGACGGTCATGTCGTGCGGGCGCCTGCTGACGTCGAGGTCGGCGACGACCTGCGCGTTCGCCTATCCGAGGGTGAGATCGCCGCGACCGTCCAGGGCACCGCCTAGGGTTGGCGCCATGACAGCGGACGACCTCGACGGCATGACCTACGAGCAGGCGCGCGACGAGCTCGTCGAGGTCGTGCGGCGGCTCGAGAGCGGCGCGACGCCCCTCGAGGAGTCGCTGGCCCTCTGGGAGCGGGGCGAGGCGCTGGCCAAGATCTGCCAGGACTGGCTCGACGGCGCCCGTGCCCGGCTCGCCGCCGCGTCGGCACCACCCGACACCGCCGAGTCCGCAAGCGGCTGACTCAACGCAGCTTCTCGGCAAGGTCCTCCAGCTGCGCATACGACCCGGTGCCGAGCACGACAGTCGTCACTCCGCCAACGGTGCGGACGAGCGCCCGGTCGGGACTACGCATGTCGACCTCCACCAGTCGCTGCCAGGTCTCGCCGGAGACGCTTGACGAGCCGTCCTCCACAGTGGCGGTCAGCACGTCCTCGAGCAGGTCGTCAGAGTCGCCGTCGCTCTGGTCGACGCTCACATACACGTCGTCCGGCCCCAGAAACCCCAGGTGCCAGTGGGCCTCGTCGTCGTCATCCTGCTCGAACGAGACGTTGGTCGCGCGCCACTCGTCGGACAATCCCTCGGGCGCCAGAACCTGGAAGTTCGCGGCCTCGCGGGCCGCCGTCAGCGTCTGCTCGTAGTCCACGACCCGTACACGCTGTGGCTCGTCGCGCCGGCTGGCCCAGAAGGCCGCGACCAGGAGCACCGGAATGAGCAGCAGAATGAGCGACCGCGTCAGGTCGCCGACGGTGCCCATGCCGCGACGCCGGCGCGGCGGCGGCGCAGGCTCGGCGGGCGTGGTGGTCGGCGGTTGGGTCACATCAGGCAGGGTAGGCGGTCACCTCGGTCGCCTTGACCGTGGCCCAGACGGGCTCGCCGGGCTGCTACGAGCCGAACAGGTGCCTGACGACCGTGCCGATGCGGCTGGGCGATCGCACGGTCAGGTTGGACATCGCGAGGGTGCCGCAGATGCGCAACACCGGAGCACCTTGGGTGACGCGGCCCGTCGTGCGGATGGTGCGATCGGAGAGGAACGACCGCCCAGGCTCAACGCGCACGTCGATGCCGTCGGGGACAACAACAGTGAGCCCGCCCATGTAGAGCCGCGCATCGATGACAACCTCGGCGTGGCGCACGATCGCCTGCGTGAGATCGAGCGTGCAGCTGCCCATGAACGAGCGCACGACCAGGTAGCGAGGCACCGGCCAGCGGCCGCCACGGCGCTCGCCGCTCATGACCGCGGTGATCTGCTCATGGTCGGTCTCATCGACCAGTCCGGCGAGCGCGTCGGATGTACGCCGGGCCGGCAGGTCTGCGATGAGCGCGTCGAGGTCACCGTACGTACGCGCGGCGAATGCCGACTCCAGCCGCTGCTCCAGCTCCCCCAGCGTCAACCGACCGTCGCCGGCCGCCTCCCGCAGCCGCTCCGCCACCGACTCGCGGTCCGAGTCGGAGCAGCGCAGCGCTCGAGGGTCTGCGGTCACTGATCCAGGGCCTTGCGCTTCTTGTTCTTAGGACGTTTGACGTCGACCCCGCCGAAGATCGCGACACCGGTGACGCGAACGACCGGACCGCCGGGCGCGCCGTCCAGGTTGGCGCCGCCGAAGCCGCCGAAGACGCCGGAGCCGTCTACGCGGACAGTGACGTCCTCCGGCACCTTGATGTCGATCCCTCCGAAGATCGCGACCGCGTCGATCTGGACCTCGCGGCCCTCGAACCGAGCCTGGGTGAGGTCGATGTCAACGCCACCGAAGACGGCGACGGCGGTGAACTTGCTCGGCACCACCCACATGCCCTTGCGCTCTGCTCCGCCAAAGATCGCCACCGCGTTCTGGCTGGTCGCGACGCCGCCGACCCGGTCGGGGACGTTGCCTAGAGGCACGGGCTGCGTCGCGGGCACGGCCGGCGGGCGGGCGTCCGGAAGGTCGCGCACGATCGGCTCGAGCTCGCCGTAGGTCTTGGCCGCGAAGACCTGCTCGAGCCGCTGCTCCAGCTCGTCGATGTCGATGCGACCGTCTCCTGCCGCTTGCCGGAGCAGCTCGGCGACACGCTCACGATCGGCATGCGAGGCGCGCATGTCGGAGGGGCGCATCTCGGGGTCCACGAGGTGACGTTAGCGGACAGACGCGCGCAGGGTGATCGGGGCAGCCGCGTCGCGGGCCGTACAAGTTCGTACCCTGGTGCGGCCGCTTGCCGCCGATGTCTGCGAGGTCCCTCGTGAGGCTGCTCTACCCCGGGGCTGTTCCGCGCCAGGAGTGGTTGGCGGAGGCGGCCCGCGCGCCGTTCACGTACACGCAGGTCGGTGCCACCAGCGTCGGCGCGCTGCCGAGCGGGTTCCGGCACGTGCGACAAGAGCGGGTGCTCGGGCGTGGGGTCGACGATTTCGCGCTTACGTCCGATGCGCTGATGACGTGGAATGTGCAGCGCCGGGCAGGGTTGCGAGTGCTTGCGTCGTCGCCTTCGGTGCGCGACGGCGCGGTCGTGCTGTGCGGGATCGGGCCCGGAGCCGTCGGGATCACGGTGCCGTGTCGCGTGGTCTACACGATCGCGGACGAGCGGCGGCGCGGTTTCGCGTACGGGACTCTGCCTGGCCATCCCGCCCGTGGCGAGGAGTCGTTTGTCGTGTCGCTCGACGACGACAACCTCGTACGGCTGCGTGTCGTCGCTTTCTCGCGCCCGGCCAACCCGCTGTTCTGGCTTGGCCAACCAGTTGCGCGGCTCGTGCAGCGCGGCATGACGTCGCGCTATCTCGCGGCGCTCGCCTGAGGCCGCCCACGTGCCCGATTGGTCGCCCGAGCCGCATCGAGCGGGCGCAAGATCTGCTGCGCGTTGCCAACCTCGCGGTCACCGAAGTCTGCATGGCGGTCGGGTTCGCGAGCCTCGGATCGTTCTCGTCAAGGTTCACCGAACTCGTCGGCGAGACGCCCACCGCTTACCGCAACCGCTGGGCCGCTACCGGCGCGCCGCACATACCCGGCTGCTACCCCTTCATGCGCGGGGTCATTGCGCAATCTGGGAGAAGCCACCCCCAGGCGCCGCCGCCTACGATCGACGCATGATCACCAACGTCTCCCTTGTCAACGTGTTCTGTCTCGACCAGGACAAGGCGCGCGACTTCTACGTCGACGTGCTCGGGTTCACCCCACACACGGACGTCAGCTTGGGCGACGGCTACCGGTGGGTGACGGTCACCCACCCCAGCCAGCCGGAGCTCCAGCTGACCCTGATGACGCCCGGCCCGCCGCTCGAGCCCGAGGCGGCAGACTTCGTTCGCCGCCAGCTCGAGAAGGCCAGATGGGCGGCGTCGGCCTCCACGTGGATGACTGCCAGAAGACATATGAGGAGCTGCGCGCCAAGGGCGTCGAATTCCTGCAGGAGCCGTCGGACCGGCCGTACGGTGTGGAGGCCGTCATGCGCGACATCTCCGGCAACTGGATGGTGCTCGTGGAGCCCAAAGAGTACTCGGCGGAAGACTTCGCTTGAGGCTGGCTGGCGTGACCGGGCAAACCGATCTCCAAGGCCTGCTGTCGACCCTGCGGCCCGACCTGCGTCCGGGCAACGTCGTCTACTGCACAGCCGCCCGCGCACTGGAGCCAGGGATCCGGCCGCTGGCGACGATCACCGAGTCCGAGGGCACCACCTACGTCCTCCAGCAGGACGACGCCGACCGGCTCCAGATCCCGTACGAGTTCGTCGGCGCCTGGATCACTCTCCGCGTCCACTCGGCGCTCGAGGCTGTCGGGCTCACCGCAGCGGTCAGCACCGCTCTCGCTTCAGCGGGCATCGCCTGCAACGTCCTGGCCGGCTACTTCCACGACCACCTGATCGTGCCTGCCGACCGAGCGGCCGACGCCCTCGAGGTATTGACCGGGCTCGCTGGCAAGATGACTGCATGACCGAGCAGGCTTACCGCATCGAGCACGACACGATGGGCGAGGTACGCGTCCCCGCGCACGCCAAGTGGCGGGCGCAGACCCAACGCGCCGTCGAGAACTTCCCGATCAGCGGCAAGGGCCTCGAGCCCGCCCACATCCACGCACTCGCGCAGATCAAGGCGGCCGCGGCCAAGGTCAACGGCGAGCTCGGCGTCCTCGACAAGGAGACGGCAGAGGCGATCGCGGCTGCCGCGACCGAGGTGGCGCAAGGCGGGTTCGACGACCACTTCCCCATCGACGTGTTCCAGACCGGCTCCGGCACCAGCAGCAACATGAACGCCAACGAGGTCATCGCCACGCTGGCGAGCGAGCGGCTTGGGCGTCCCGTGCACCCCAACGACCACGTCAACGCCAGCCAGTCCAGCAACGACGTCTTCCCCTCGTCGATCCACATCGCGGCCACGGCAGGGGTCCTCAACGACCTCATTCCCGCCTTGCGCCATCTCGAGGGCCACCTTCGCGAGAAGGTCATCGAGTTCGCCGGCATCGTCAAGAGCGGGCGCACCCACCTGATGGACGCGACACCGGTGACGCTCGGCCAGGAGTTCGACGGTTACGCCTCGCAGGTCGCCTACGGAGTCGAGCGGCTGGAGGCCTGCCTGCCCCGGCTGGCCGAGCTCCCCCTCGGCGGCACCGCCGTCGGCACCGGCATCAACATGCCGCCGGGGTTCGCCGCGCGCGTCATCGCCGAGGTGGCGCTGCAGACCCGCCTGCCGCTGACCGAGGCGCGCAACCACTTCGAGGCGCAGGGCGCGCGCGACGGCCTCGTCGAGTGCAGTGGGGCTCTGCGCACGATCGCCGTCGGGCTCTACAAGATCGTCAACGATCTGCGTTGGATGGGCTCCGGGCCGCGCGCGGGCCTCGGCGAGATCCGCCTACCCGACCTCCAACCCGGCTCGTCGATCATGCCGGGCAAGGTCAACCCCGTGATTCCCGAGGCCGTACGCATGGTGGCGGCGCAGGTGATCGGCAACGACGCCACGGTCGCGTTCGCCGGTTCGCAGGGCGACTTCGAGCTCAACGTGATGCTGCCCGTCATGGCGCGCAACGTGCTCGAGTCGATCCGCCTGCTCGCCAACGTCTCCCGGTTGTTGGGCGACCGGTGCATCAGCGGGATAGAGGCCGACGAGGAGCAGTGCCGCACCTACGCCGAGGGGTCGCCCTCGATCGTGACGCCGCTCAACCGATACATCGGCTACGAGGCCGCGGCTGCTGTCGCGAAGAAGGCTCTCAAGGAGCGCCGCAGCATCCGCGAGGTCGTCATCGACGAGGGATACGTGGCGCGCGGCGCTCTCACCGAGCAGCAGCTCAACGAGGCGCTCGACGTCTACCGCATGACCCAGCCCGGCTGATCGCAGATCAGCGCAGCTGGGGGATCACCTGCGCCAGCGCCTCGGCCGAAGCCTGGTGCGTCACGACGTAGCTGAATCCGTAGCGTTCGCGCTGGCGCGACAGCTGCTTGGCCACGTCGTCGACCGTGCCGACTGCGATGACCGGCGAGTCGAGCAGCAGATCGACGCTGTCCGGATCGCCGTCTGCCTCCGCCAGTCGCCGCGCCGCCGCCTCGCGGTCATCGCTGATCTCGACGTGCTGCATGAGGATCCCGTACTCAACCGAGTCGGCCCGCTCCCCCGCTGCCGCACGCCCGAATGCCACCCGCTCGTCAACCTCGGCTGCGGACAGCAGACGGAACGTCCCTGGCGGCTGACCCTTCACCTGCTTGATTCCTGTGTGCGCCACGATGTCTGCCTTCGCGGCAGCGAGCCGCAGCAGCCGGTCGCTCGAAGCGCCGATCATCAGCGGCGGGAGTTTCGCCGCCGCGAAGCCGCGCGACTCGGGAGCCACCTTCGGCAGCAACCGCTGCAGATCGTCGATGGCCTGCTCGACGTGCGCGCATCGCTCGTCGAACGACTCCCAGGGGAGCCCGGCGAGCTCGAACTCGTGCTTCATGTGCCCTGCCCCGAGTCCCACCTCCACCCGGCCACCCGAGATCGCGTCCAGCGTGGCGATCTCGCGTGCCAGCAAGGCGGTGTTCCAGAACGGCACGTTGAGCACGTACGTGCCGACGCGCACGCGCTCTGTCACGGCGGCAACCGCGGCCAGCGTCGTGAACGGGCCCGGACCGCCGAGATGATCGGGCAGCAGCACACTGTCGAACCCCGCGCCCTCCGCCCAACGAGCAAAGCCCGTGACGTCGTCCACCGAGCGCAGGTTGGTGCCGAATCGGAAGGACCTCATACGGCCAACCTGCCAGCCAACCGAGCGGTTCAGCGAGACCTTCCTCGCAGGGCGAACGTGCGGTACGTGCGCCGGCGGCCTAGACGTCGAGAATGCCGGCAACCACGAGCAGCACGCTGGTCGCAAGGAGACCCGCCGCGGTGACGCGTGCCGCCCAAGCAAGGACCCGTCCAGGCGGCCCGTCGGGCGCGACGAGTGTGCATGTGACAAGCAGGGCCACGCCAACCGCGAGTGCTCCGGCGACGAGCAGGCCGCCCCGATCGGCGTACGCACTCACGGCGAGCGCCAGCAAGGCCGGGCTGATCACGAGGGGGATCGCGACGGGCACGATCGCGGCCCGGAGGCCCGACAGCGCAGGCTCAGCCGCAGGAGGTCGCCGTACGAGCTGTGTTGCGCCGACCAGGGCGCCCACCACTCCAGCGGCGATCCGCAGCGCCGGATCACTCACGTCGAGCGCATTGACGAGCGGTCCGCTGAGAAGGGCGAAGGCGAGTACGACGACAGCGCCACCAGCGCCCCCGAGGGCCGCGATACCGGCCGCTCGCCGGCGACCGTCGCCTCGTGGGACGCCGAAGGCAGCTCGTGCTGGGTTGAGCGCAGCGAGGAGTGCGGCGATCCACAGCCACCCCGAGGGCGCCGACTTCGAGTCGCCGGTGTCAATGCCGCTGGCTTCGACGATTGGCATCGTGCGCAGCAACGCCGCAAGTGCGTGCTGCTGATCGTCCATGCGCGTCTCGCCGTCGCGAAACCACGCACCCACCACGCGATCAGGTTCGGGATCGTTGCGCGCGTCGATCGCGGTTGACTGGGCCTGCATGGCCAGTCCAGCGATGCAACCAGCCCGCTCGGCAAGCGGCGTCCGGAGATCAGCGAGGCGAGGCTCTGCCGCGGCGACGATCCACAACCCCGTCAGCGCCTCGCCGATCACGCCGTAACCACCGCCACGCGGCTCCGTCGGGCCGCGGACGAGCTCACCCCACGGCCCGAACCGCTGACTCACCCACAGCACCTGACCCCCGAATAGTTGTGCTTGGCGGCGGGCGTAGGCAAGCTCGCTGTCCGTCAGCGGCTGCTCGGCGGCGCGCTCGGGAAAGGCTGTGGTTTCGGCCAGCCCGTAGGCCGCCCAGTGGTCCGGGACCGCCGGCCAGTAGTCCTCGGTCGCGTCCCGGTGCGCAGCTAGATAGTTCCCTACACGGTCGGACACCTCGCCCCACCCGCCGTCGGGGAAGAGCCGATGCAGCCGCGCCAACGCCCAGTACGCCTCGCCGGTGTAGTACTTCGAGTACTCGCCGGGCACAGGCTGGGCCGCCGCCTCGTCGTAGTAGGCGAGCACCGCGCCGGAGGGCTCGGTCTGAGCGACGAGGAACCGACCGAGCCGGTGCATCAAGTCGTCGTACTGCTGATCGCCTGTTGCAGCGCGCCGATCGACCAGGCCGGCCACCAGCAACGCGCTGGCGCCCACTGGGGTCTCGCCGCCAAAGCTGATCGCGGCCCATCCATCGCGCTCGATGAGCCGGTCCTGCGCCCACGCGAGGCCGCGGTCTGCCGAGTCGAGCGCCCCTGGGAGGCCGGCCTCGGCCGCTTGATAGAGGCCCATGGCGACGCCCGCGTGCCTGATCACGTTGTAGTCGCGGCCCACCGCTGAGGTGTCGGCGTCGTAGAAGTACAGCCACCTGCCATCGGTGGACTGGTTGCGAACGAACCATTCGACCGTCTCCGTCGCTGACGACCGGAGTGCGGCGACTGTCACTGTCGGGCAGTGCTCGGGCGGAGCAAGGGCCCCGAAAATGGCGGCGAACGTGGCCGACACGGCGAGGATCGCCAGACCAACGCGACGTCCGATCGTGGACGAAGTCAGCGGCACCCTGTCACCTCGGCGCTGGTCGTGGACCGGGCCGATCTTGCCACGGCGCGCACGCGCACGCGTGGCGACAGACCGGCGCGAACCGCTCCGATCCTCCGACTCGTACTCCAGCTATGGCATCCAGGTTCCCCGGCGCGCCGAACCACCCGTATGACCGCCCCCGCGCAAGTCCGGGTTCAACAATTCGTGCCTCCGGGCAATCCGCCTGCCAGTCGGCTCCGAACAGATCACAGGAGATCTGACGCGCAAGGAGGAGGGCATTTCTGGCAGGCTCGCCTCGTGGCGAGCGACGGTCCCGGCGTTGCGCTCGATTCGCTGAGCAGTGAGGTGCTGCTGCAGCGCGTGGGGCGTGGCGATGAGCGGGCGTTCGAGAAGGTGTACGACCGCATGGCGGGCCTTGTCCTTGGCATCGCCCGCAGGGTCATCCGCAACGCCGCGCAAGCGGAGGAAGTGACACAGGAGGTCATGGTCGAGATCTGGCGTACGGCGGCCCGCTTCGATCCGGAGCGCGGCTCGGCTTCCGCGTGGGTGCTGACACTCGCCCACCGGCGGTCAGTCGACCGCGTACGGTCCGCGCAGGCGGCCACGGCGCGCGAGCACCGCGCGGCAGTGGCGTCAGGTCCGCAGGACTACGACGAGGTGGCCGAGGCCGTCATCACCGCAAGCGAGCACGAGCAGGTGCGCAACGCCCTCGATGCCCTCTCGCCGGTGCAGCGCGAGGCGATCATGCTGGCCTACTATCGCGGGCTCACCCAGCAGCAGGTCGCCGACGAGCTGGGCATACCGCTGGGCACGGTCAAGACCAGGCTGCGAGACGGCTTACTCCGGCTTCGCGACGTGATGGGGGTGACGTGATGGACGCGGCGATGCACGACCTCGCCGGCGCCTACGCCGTCGATGCCCTCGATCCGGAGGAGACGCGGGCGTTCGAGGAGCACCTGCGCGGCTGCGCGGCCTGCGCCGCCGAGGTGCGGTCGATGCGGGCTGCGCTGACCGAGCTCGCCGTCGCCGACGCCGTCACGCCGCCGCCCGCGCTACGCGCCGCGGTGATGGCCGAGATCGCCCGTACGCCGCAGGAGGCCCCGGTTGCAACGGCCGTGGTGCCCGTGCCACGACCCGCGCCCGCACATGCACGGGCGCCGCAGCCGGAGCCGGAGCCGGAGACGACTTCCGTACGCGTCCTGCGGCCGACCCGCGAGCGGCGCTGGCAGCGCTGGACCGTAGGGCTTGCCGCGGCGACCGGTCTGGCGGCCGCCGCTGCGGCAGTGTTCGGCATCCGCGCGGCCCAGCTCTCCGACGAGCGCAACGAGCTGCAGGCTGAGGTAGACACCGTACGAAGTGTGCTCACTGCGCCCGACGCCGAGACCGTCCGCGCTGATCTGGCCGGCGGAACGGCCACGATCGTCGCCGCCCCCTCCCTGGGCCGGACCCTGATCATGGGGCAGGCGGTCGAGGAGCCGGAGCAGGGCACCACCTACCAGGCGTGGGTCATCGATGATGCCGGCGCCGTGTCGGCCGGCATCTTCGAGCCGAATCAGTCCGGTCAAGTGCTGACCGAGCTGGCGGCAGCCGCTGAGCCCGGCGACACCATCGGGATCACGGTGGAACCCGACGGCGGCTCGGCGCAGCCGACGACAGCCCCGATCCTCGCGGTGCCGATCGGCGAGGCCTGAAATCAGCCGGGCGCCGCGCCGCGCTGCGCACGCCAGCGATCGAATAGTGCAGGCAGCTCGTCGTGCAGAAACTGGAAGAAATCGCGCGACTCTTCAAGGCGGGCCGCGGCGGCAGAGCCGGGTCGGACGACGGAGATGCCTTCCTCCATGGCCTTGATCCACGTGACCAGCACGGCGTCCCGCCGCGTCACCGCCTCGTACCAAAGGCCCGGCGGCATCGCATAGTGGTCGCGGCGCTCGCCCGGGTCGCGGCCCCGCTCGATCATGCGCACCTGGAGCAGATAGCGCACGGCGCCGGACACGGCGGCCGGGCTGACCTGCAGCTGCTTGGCCAGCGCTGCGGCCGTCAGCTTGCCTTCCTCGGAGACGAGAAGTGCGGCGAACACCCGGGAAGGCATGCGCGGCAGGCCGGCCTCGACAAGGTTGATGGCGAACCGCTCAACATAGCGGTCGACCTCGCTGGGATCAGAGTCGTTAGTCACCTCAGCGGCCATCGTCGCCCACCTCGCCCTCGGCGTACACGCATCTTAGCGCGTTCTTAACGTTCACAACTTTGTGAACTCACCGTAGAGTCGAACCATGACAACCGCAATAGACGTGTCGGGACTGGTCAAGACGTTCGGCTCCACGCGGGCCCTCGACGGCCTCGACCTGACAGTTCAGACCGGCGAGGTGCACGGCTTCCTCGGGCCCAACGGCTCCGGCAAGACAACCACCATTCGCATTCTCCTCGGACTGCTGCGCGCTGACTCGGGCTCCGCGACGGTGCTGGGCAAGGACCCGTGGCACGACGCCGTCGAGCTGCACCGCCGGCTGGCCTACGTGCCCGGAGACGTCAGCCTGTGGCCCAGCCTGTCAGGCGGCGAGGTCATCGACCTTCTTGGCGACCTGCGCGGCGGCATCGATGCCAAGCGTCGCGACGAGCTGCTCGAGCGGTTCGACCTCGATCCCACCAAGAAGGGCCGCACCTATTCGAAGGGCAACCGGCAGAAGGTCGCGCTGGTCGCCGCTCTTGCGTCCGACGTCGAGCTTTTCATCCTCGACGAGCCCACGTCCGGTCTCGACCCGCTGATGGAGGCCGTCTTCCAGGACTACATCCAGGAGCTCAAGCAGCAGGGCAAGACTGTGCTGCTGTCCAGCCACATCCTCGCCGAGGTCGAGGCTTTGACCGACCGGGTGAGCATCATCCGGCTCGGCAGGACGGTCGAAACGGGCTCCCTCGCCGAGCTGCGGCACCTCACGCGCACCGCGATCACCGTCGAGACGGCACGCCCACTCATCGGGCTCGACCAGCTGCCGGGCGTGCACGACCCCAAGGTCGACGGATCGCATGCAGCGTTCGACGTCGACACCGACGAGCTCAGCAAGGTGCTCGAGAACCTGACCCAGTTCCACGTGATGTCCCTTACCAGCACCCCGCCGACGCTCGAGGAGCTCTTCCTGCGGCACTACGGGGACGAGCTCGCCGTGGAGCGCGTCAACCACGAGAAGGCAGAGCTCCGATGAGCGTGTTCACCGGCACTGGGCGGCTGGTGCGGCTGGCCCTACGCCGTGACCGCATCCAGCTCCCGTTGTGGATCTTGGGGATCACGCTGGTCACCGCGTCGCTCGTGCCCAGCATCACGAGCACCTACCCCACGGAGGAGTCGCGCATAAAGCTCGCGATCTCATCCGCCAACAGCCCGGTCTCACTCATGACCAACGGCCTCGTGTCAGGCACGAGCTTGGGCGCCACAGTGGCCGCCCAGGGGTTGCTCGCGTTGCTGCTCGGTGCGGCCTTCATGAGCACCCTGCTGGTCATTCGCCACACTCGGCAGGACGAGGAGGCCGGACGGGCCGAGCTCATCGGCTCGGGCATCGTCGGCCGCCACGCCAGCTTGACCGCCGCAATCATCGTGGCCGTCGGCGCCAACGTCCTGCTAGGGCTGCTCACCTCACTTCTCCTTGTCGGCAACGACCTGCCAGCAGATGGCTCATTCGCCATGGGCGCGGCGGTCGCAGCCGTAGGAGTGGCCTTTGCTGCCATCGCCGCGATCACGCGCACAGATCTTCGACAGCTCCCGGGCGGCCAATGGCGCAGCAGCGGCGGCCATTGGCATCGCGTTCGGGCTCCGTGCCGCTGGCGACGCGACGGGCGAAGTCGTCGACGGGGGCACTCGGGTAGTCAGCGGGTGGCTGTCGTGGCTGTCACCGATGGGGTGGGCGCAGCAGATCCGCCCCTACGACGACAACGCGTGGTGGGTGATCGGGCTGCTGGCGGTGTTCTGCGTTGCTGCTGTCGGCCTCGCGTTCGAGCTAACCCAGCACCGCGATGTGGGAGCCGGTATGCGGGCCACGCGACCCGGACCCGCACATGCGCCGGCCGGCCTGCTCAGCCCACTTGGGCTCGCGTGGCGGCTGCAGCGCGGCGTGCTTATCGGCTGGGCGATCGGGATGGCGGTACTCGGTGCGCTGTATGGCGGCATCGGCAACGAGATCGAGGACTTCGCGGCCGACAGTCAGGCGACCTCAGACATCTTCGAAGACCTCGGCACAACCGGGGCCAGCCTCACCGACAACTACTTCGCGGCGATCGTCGGCCTCTTCGGCATCATTGCGGCCGGCTATGCCGTGCAAGCGCTGCTACGGATGCGCTCCGAAGAGGCCGGTGGCGGCGTCGAGGCGGTGCTGTCCACGTCGGTAAGTCGCCCGCGGTGGATGGGAAGCCACATCCTCATCACGGTGCTCGGAACCGCCCTGATCCTGGCCCTGGCCGGCCTAGCCGCCGGCTTGACCTACGGCCTCGTCATCCACGATGTCGGGGGTCAGGCCACCAGAATGCTGGGCGCAGGGCTGGTGCAGGTGCCTGCGGCACTGACCATCGCCGGGTTCGTCGTCGCGGTGTTCGGCCTGTTCCCGAGACGGGCGGTCGCCCTGGGTTGGGCCGCGTTCACGGTGATCCTGGTCGTGAGCCTGCTGGGGCCGGCGCTCGGCCTGTCGCAGGCGGTCCTCGACATATCGCCGTTCACCCACCTGCCCAAGGTGCCAGTGGTCGATGTGGCCGTGCTGCCGCTCCTGGTGCTGGGCGCGGTCGCGGTGGGATTGGCCGCGCTCGGGATCACGGCGTTTCGTCGCCGCGACCTCGTCCTCAGTTGAGCCCCTCGTCGGAATGATCGCGGTACCGAGGCTTCCGGGGGGTTCGCAAGGCTCAGAAGCCCTGCAGACCCCCCACTGGCACCGGTACCGTGATCATTTCCGGTCGAATCCGCTCAGTACCAGTTGGCGGCCCGGGAGTGGCTCCACGCCGCGCACGGCGAGCCGTACGAGTCGCGGATATAGCCAAGACCCCAGCGGATCTGGGTGACGGGGTTGGTGGCCCAGTCGCCGCCGACGCTGGCCATCTTGCTGCCCGGCAACGACTGCGGGATACCGAAGGCGCTGGAGGACGGGTTGTCGGCCGTGTAATCCCAGCCGCTCTCCTTGTTCCAGAGCGAGTCGAGGCAGGACCACTGCCCGTCGCCCCAGCCGAACACGGCGAGCATGGAGCGGCCGATCGCCTTGGCGCCCTGAGGTGTGCGGGACTGCTCGGCGGCGCGGGCGGCGGCTGCAGCTGCTGCCTGGCGCTCGGCCTCGATGCGGGCGGCCTCAGCGGCGGCGGCAGCAGCAGCAGCCGCGGCCTGGCGCTCCGCCTCGATGCGGGCAGCCTCCGCGGCAGCGGCCGCGTCGGCCTCGGCCTTGCGCTGGACCTCCAGCTGGGCAGCTGCGGCGAACGCTGTCGTGAGGCCGGTCACGGCGACTGGCTGGTTGGCGGCGGCCACGGGGGCGACGCGGGTCGAGCTGCCCACGGCGTTCACGGGATCAGAGCTGACAACGGCAGCGAAGGCGCAGGCCCCAGCAACGGACAGGGCGGCGCCAGAACGAGCAACGGTGCGGATGGTGGTGCGGCTGAGCAAGAAGTGCCTCTCGACGGCCGCCCGTCCACGTCAACGCACGGCTGATCTCACCCCCCGCCGCAGGTCGACGCTCACCATCAAGGCGGGCGACGTGCGTGGTCCCGGCCCCGGATCGTGCGCCGGGGCAAGCGGTCGTACGGACGTCGGCCGCGTGCGGCCCGGGACGGCGATTCTGCCGTGGCATCCCGTACTCTCGAGGTGCTTCGCTCAGCAACCATGCACAGATCGCACCTCGCATGACAAACGCCGTTAACGTGGCGTTCATCACTCAAGCTGACAAATCGGCCTGATCAGGGCTAGCTGAGCGGGATCTCCTCCAGCATCTCGGTGACTAGCGCGGCGATCGGCGAGCGCTCGCTCCGGGTCAGGGTGACGTGGGCGAACAGCGGGTGGCCCTTGAGCCGCTCGACCACGGCGACCACACCGTCGTGCCGGCCGACCCGCAGATTGTCACGCTGCGCGACGTCGTGGGTGAGCACCACCTTGGAGTTAGTGCCGATGCGGGAGAGCACCGTCAGCAAGACGTTGCGCTCGAGTGACTGTGCCTCGTCGACGATCACGAACGCGTCATGCAGCGACCGGCCACGGATGTGGGTCAGCGGCAGGACTTCGAGCATGCCCCGATGGACGACCTCGTCGATCACCTCGTCGGTTGTCAGTGCACCCAGGGTGTCGAAAACGGCCTGCGCCCAGGGGTTCATCTTTTCGGACTCGTTGCCTGGCAGATAGCCGAGGTCCTGGCCGCCGACCGCGTACAACGGCCGGAAGACGATGACCTTGCGGTGCTGGCGCCGCTCGAGCACCGCCTCGAGACCAGCACAGAGCGCGAGCGCGGACTTGCCCGTGCCGGCCCGACCCCCCAGCGACACGATGCCGACGTCGGGGTCGAGCAGCAGGTCGAGCCCAACCCGCTGCTCCGCCGAACGTCCGCGCAGGCCGAAGGCCTCGCGGTCGCCGCGCACGAGTCGCACCTGCTTCCCGGGTGTCACGCGGCCGAGGGCGCTGCCCCGCTCACTGTGCAGGACGAGCCCGGTGTGGCACGGCAGATCGCGGGCGCTGTCGAGGTCGGCGACGCCCTCGTTGTAGAGCGCATCGAGGTCGGCGCCGGTGGCGTCGACCTCGGCCATGCCCGTCCAGCCCGACTCGACAACTGAGCCGGCGCGGTATTCCTCCGCCGCGAGCCCCACTGCGCTCGCCTTGACCCGCATCGGCAGGTCCTTGGACACGAGGGTGACTTCACGGCCCTCGGCCTGCAGATTGCGCGCGACGGCGAGGATGCGCGAGTCGTTGTCCCAGCCCTTGTCGCGGGGGCGGAATCCCGCGGGCAGGACGTCGGGGTCGGTGTGGTTGAGCTCGACGCGGACCGTGCCGCCCTCGGCGCCGACCGGCACCGGCTCGTCGAGTCGGCCGTGGGAGATGCGCAGGTCGTCGAGGAACCGCAGGGCGGTGCGCGCGAAAAAGCCGAGCTCCGGGTGGTGTCGCTTGCCTTCGAGCTCGGTGACGACGACGACGGGTACGACGACCTCGTGCTCGTCGAAACGCTTCAGCGCGTAGGGGTCGGAGAGCAGGACGCTGGTGTCGATGACGTAGGTATGGCGCTTGCTCCGTCCTGAGCTGTCACCGCGCTGGGTCGAGCTCTTCTGCGTTGCAGCCACGTCCGCCTCCTTGTGCCGGTCACGCGCGGACGCGCTCCGGCCCTCTCGCGCATCGGATGGACCGGGACCGGGCCCTCATGGGCCGGGTGCCGGCCCACCTTCCGCGCGGACCGAGTGATGACGCGGTCTGCAGCACGTCGGACGAGCCTCCCGAGGCGACAAGCTTCCCCACCTGTCGTCATGGTCAACGCTACGCCGGAACGTCCAGAACGGGCGCGACGACGCGCTAACGGGTGATTTCACCCGCGTGAACTTCACGGCGCGGATTCGCCAACCGTGCCATCGCGGTTATGGCCGGGCCGCTCACACGACAACCCTCCCGGGGCCGCTTCCTCGGCGTGCCCGCGTGGCGCGAGGTCGCCGGGCTCGATGCGCCCGAGGGCATCCCGTACAACTTGTCCATGACGCGCTATCCGGCAGAGGCCCCGGCGCCCGAGGCAACCTTGGGGGTGGTGTACCTGTGATGGCCAAGGGGACCGCCGGGGAGCTGAGCGACGCCGTGGCAGTGGAGTTCCCGCTGCGTGGTGAGTGGTTCGCCGTGCACTCCCCCGGAAGCCACATCCCGAGCCACGGCACCGACCAGCTAGCGCAGCGCTATGCGTTCGACCTGCAGCGCCTCGACGACCACCGGCGCCTGCACGCGGCATCAAGCCTGCGCACGTGGGTGGTCGGTGTGCCGATGCACGAGTGCTACGGCTATGGGGAGCCGGTGCACGCCGCACTCGGTGGTGAGGTTGTCGCGGCGTCAGACGGCGCCACTGAACGCCGCTGGCTGCATCCGGTGCGCGAGCTCTTTCATGTCATCGCGACGGCGCTGACGTTTCGACCGACGGAGCGCAACATCAGGCGAGTCGTCGGCAACCACGTCATCGTGAAGAGCGAGGCAGGCTTTGCGGTCTACGCGCATCTGGCCCCCGGGTCGGTCGCAGTCACCGAGGGCCAGACGGTCCGGGCAGGAGACGTGCTGGGCGTGGTGGGCAGCACAGGGAACTCGACAGCTCCGCATCTGCACTTCCAGCTCATGGACCAGCTGGATGCGCACGTTGCGAAGGCGGTCCCGAGCGTTTTCGCTTCGTACGAGCGACGCCGCGACGATGGCTGGGAGCTCGTGCACAAGTCCGTCCCACGCACGACCGATCGCATCCGCTCGGTCGACCCGCAATGACCGGCCGCTCATCCCTTCTCCATGTTGATCATGGCCAAGACGTGATCAAATTTCAGAAATGATCACACCTTCGCCATGATCAACACGCGGGGAGGGGGCCGGGCGGATCGTGACCACGGACCTGGCCGTGCTGTTCGACGAGGCACTGACCTCTGGTGACGACACGACCTTGCGCGACCTCCTGACGACCAACAGCCGGCTGCCCGGTCCTCGGATGAACCTCGGCCTCGTGGCCTACGCGGCGCGCGTGGCGGGCGAGATCGTGATGCGCGCCGATCCACCTGGCGACGCGCTGGCCCGGCTCCTTGACGCGTGGGCGGCGATGTCGCCCGAGCTAGCTCCGGGCGACCAACCCGCAGTGATCTTGCCGTGTGTGGCCGTCGCTTCGTACGGCACTGTCGGAGCCGTTCGGCGCGATTGGTGGGAGGACGAGCTCGCCAAGATCCGCCGCGCGGCGAGCGACACCCGCTGGCGGGTTCGCGAGATGGTCGCGGTCGCTCTACAGCAGCTGCTCGGCGCCGACTGGGACCGTGCCTTCGAGACCCTGCGCGACTGGGCATCGGATTCCGACCCGCTGGTGGTCCGCGCGGCTGCCGCCGGCGTGGCCGAGCCACCTCTGCTCAGCGATCCGGCGCACGCATCGGATGCTCTCGGCGTACAAGGGACTGCCGTCGAGTCCTTGCGGCGCATGCCGACCGCCGACCGCCGCTCAGACACCGTGCGCACGCTGAGAAAGGCCTTGGGCTCCACCGTCAGCGTGGCGGTAGCGGCGACGCGTGACTTCCGCCTGCTTGACTCAATGGCAGCATCGGACGACCCGGATCTGCAGTGGGTGGCGCGTGAGAACTTGAAGAAGCGCCGGCTTCAGGAGCCGTAGCGCCGGTCACGCTGTGCGTAAGCCCGCAGCGCGCGGAGGAAGTCGACCTTGCGGAAGTCGGGCCAGTTGGCCTCGTGGAAGTAGAACTCCGAATGCGCGCTCTGCCACAGCAGGAACCCCGACAGCCGCTGCTCGCCGCTCGTGCGGATCACCAGGTCGGGATCGGGCTGGCCACGGGTGTAGAGATGCTCGGCGATGTGCTCGACGTCGAGGATCTCGGCGACCTCCTCGATGCTCGTGCCCGCGGCCGCATGCTCCTGCAGCAACGACCGGACGGCGTCGGCGATCTCCTGTCGCCCGCCGTAGCCAACCGCGACGTTGACCTGCACTCCCTCGGTGCGGCCGGTCGTCCGCTCCTCGGCGATCTTGAGGGCCTCGACAGTCTGCGAGGGCAGGATGTCTCGGTTGCCGACGGCGCGGATCTGCCACGGGTTGCCGTCGGCCGACAGGTCGGTGACCAGGTCCTCGATGATGCGCAACAGGGGATCGAGCTCGGGCGCGGGACGTGACATGTTGTCGGTGGACAGCAGGAACAGCGTGACCACCTCGACGCCGACCTCGTCGCACCAGTGCAGAAGCTGCCGGATGCGCTCGGCGCCCACGCGGTGCCCGTCGTTGGGGTCGACGTAACCCATCTCACGTGCCCAGCGGCGGTTGCCGTCGCACATCACGCCGACATGGCGAGGCAGCCTGGAGCGGTCGAGGTCGTGCTCGACGCGCCGCTCGTAGACGGCGTACAGAAGATTGCGAAGGCCCACGGTGGGCAGTCCTCCTGGCGGACGAGGATCGGTGACCAGGGTAACGGCACCTCAACCTACGGTTGCGTAGGTTAACCTCGTTCGCGTGGACAAGCCGAAGCTGCGCGGGTGGTTGCATGCCGGCGCCTTCCCGGTCGCCGTCGTGGCCGGGCTGGTGCTCGTGCTCGTGGCACCGGATGGCCATGCCAAGGCCGCCACGGCGGTCTATGCCGTGACCGCAGCACTGCTCTTCGGCGTGAGCGCGGCCTACCACCGCGGCCACTGGTCACCGCGCGCATTGCAGACGCTCAAGCGCCTCGACCACGCCAACATCTTCCTGATCATCGCCGGCACCTACACCCCGTACGCGCTGTTGCTCCTCGACGGTCCGGAGGCGCGCACGCTGCTGACCATCATCTGGTCGGGTGCGGTGATCGGCGTGCTGTTCCGGGTCTTCTGGGTGGGGGCACCGCGATGGTTATACGTGCCCGTCTACGTGCTGTTGGGCTGGGCGGCCGTGTTCTACCTGCCCGACTTCGCCAGGGGCGGTGCGGCGGTTCTCACGTTGGTCATCGTCGGCGGGCTGATGTACTCACTCGGCGGCCTTGTCTACGGCATCAAGCGACCCAACCCGTCACCGAAGTGGTTCGGCTTCCACGAGGTGTTCCACGCCTTCACCCTGGGCGGCTTCCTCACCCAGCATGTCGGCGTGTGGCTTGCTGCATTCGGGGTCGGGGCGGCCGCGGTCGCTTAGGCCTGCGCGTCGGGGCCCTGCTCGCGCACCCGCGCGACACCTTCCATCGCGTCGCGCAATTGGGCTAGCCAGTCGTCGGAGTGCTTCGCCACGAGGCGTACGCACCACGCGAGCGCCTCGGACCGCGACCGTGCCACGCCCGCGTCGACAAGCGTGTCGAGCACCGCCCGCTCGGGCTGCCGCAGCCGGGTCATCACTGGTGCGGCGAGGTGGGTGAAGAGCTTGCGGCGGTCGCCGATCTGCACACCCCAGGACACCTTGCGGCCGCTGCGGCGCTCGAGCTCGAGGGCGATCTCGATGCGGCGGTCGCGCGTGCGCTCGCGGAACTCCTTGATCCGCCCATCGACCGCGGCCTCGCGCTCCACGTCGGAAGCACCCTCGGTCACCTGTGGCTCGGGCAGGGTGCCGACCACGAGGATCTCGTCGCGGTCGACGGTCACCTCCGGCGGCGCCGTGAACCATTCGTCGGGCAGCCGGCCGGTGAGCCAGCCCCGTACTCGCTCTGTCGTTGTCATGGAGCGATCGTTGCGCGGATTACATGATTACGCAGCAACTCTCGCTGTGGGCGAACGATCTGGTTCGTCCACCCGGCGCAACTGCCGTACGGCGGGCACAGCCAGCGCGCCGAGCGTGGCGACGCCGATGACGATGCCTGCGCCTGCGACGGTCGGCGGCACGCCGAAGGCGGGGACAGCGGGCCGGCCAGGATCTGCCCGACGGGCATGAAGACGAACGAGCCGAGCGCGTCGTAGGAGTAGACCCGGCTCAGCCGGTCGAGCGGCACGTTCTGCTGCAGGCTCAGATCCCAGTAGACACCGAACGTCTCGATGCCGATCCCGGCGACGAAGGCCGCCACGACCAGCGGGAGGGTGCGCGGTTCCCACGCGAGCACCAACAGCCCGGCACCACGAGCAGCATCGCAGCGGTGCCGAGGTACAGCGGCCGCGCCGGCCGGTAGTCATCTGCGGCACGCTATGTGTCGTCCAGTGGGAGGGAGCTGACATGAGCCAGGCACGGACCTACCCCGAGGGCGTGACGTCGTGGATAGACATCGAGCAACGAGACGTGGAGGCCGCCAAGGCTTTCTACGGCGGGGTGTTTGGCTGGACGTTCGCGGACGCGACGCCGCCGGGTGCTGCCGCGCCGTACGTCGTCGCCCAGCTTGACGGCCTTGATGCCGCTGGCATTGGCGGTGCTGCTGATGCCGACGGACACGCGGCCGGGCCATCGACGTGGAACACCTACGTCGCGGTTTCCGACGCCGACGCCGCGGCCGCGCGGATCGAAGCGGCCGAAGGGCGCGTACTCGTGGCACCGTGGGACGTCGGTCAGTCGGGTCGGTCGGCCGTCTGCGCCGATCCGTTCGGGGTGCAATTCCGGCTCTGGCAGGCCGGCCAGCGCCTCGGCGCCCAGGTCGCCAACACGCCCGGCGCGTGGAACTTCAGCCGAGCTGCACGCCGCCGATCCGGCGGGCTCGGCGGCGTTCTACACCGAGGTATTCGGGTGGTCCTTCGATGATCTCGGGTTCGCGACAATGATTCGCCAGCCCGGTTACGGCGATCATCTCGAGGCAACGATCGATCCCTGGGTCCGCACCCGTCAGGCTGGCATCGTGGCGCCGCCAGGCTTCGAAGACGCCATCGGCTGGCTTGCTCCAGTCGGGTCCGATGAACAACCCAACTGGCATGTCACCTTCACCGTCGCCGACCGGGATGCGACGGCCACTGCGGCCGAACGGCTCGGTGGCACGGTGCTGGGCAGCACCGACTCGGACTGGACTCGCGACGCGCTCATCCGCGACCCGCAGGGTGGTGTTTTCACCGCGAGCCAGTTCACCCCGCCAACGGCCTGAATCGTCATGAACAGCGAGACAAGGACCTACCGAACAGGCTCGCACGCAGTTGTGCTCGACCTGACTCGAGACTGCGCGACGTACGTCACCTCACGCGGCGACGGACTCCTCCACTTGTTCGTGCCGCACGCCACTGCGGGCCTGGCGATTCTCGAGACCGGCGCGGGAAGTGACGAGGACCTGCTCGCGGTGCTCGACGACCTCCTTCCCGCCGACGACCGCTGGCGACATCGGCACGGCAGCCGGGGGCACGGCAGATCACACGTGATGCCTGCATTCATCCCGCCGTACGCGTCGGTGCCCGTGCTGGGCGGCCGCCTCGCCCTCGGCACCTGGCAGAGCATCTGTCTCGTGGACCTCAATGTCGACAACATCGAGCGCGAGGTGCGCTTCAGCTTTCTCAGCGGGTGACCGCGGCCGATCAGTGCAGCGCGACGGTGAGCAGCAACACCGACGGCTCGGCCGCTTCGACCTCGTGCCGTTGCGGGGGCACCGCAACCAGCTCACCTGCTGTCAGCTCAACCTGAGACTCTCCGGCTCGGACCAGGACGCGGCCCTGCAGGCAGAGCAAGGAGGCGTCGCCCGGACTCTTGTGCTCGGCCATAACTCGCCCCGCCGCCAGCGCCACGACAGTCTGCCGCAATCGTGCCCCCGTCCTGCCGTAGACGGTGACCGACCCACGACCGCTGTCAGCCGTGGCGGCCACGGCGAGCTGACTCTCACTCAGGCTGTTAATGGAAACGACGTCCATGGACGTCGATCGTGGCACGACGCGCTGTAGTTTGGGTCGTGAGCACGGCCGCGAGGAAGGCCTACTGCTGGCGCTCACTGGCAAACGAGTGGCGGTCGGCTGAAGTCCGTACCCAGCGCGCAGAGGCCGTCAGGGTGATCATCCGGCTCGCATGACGTCGAGGTCGACACCGCCGCTGATGCCGTCGACGTTGGCGAAGCCGTGCAGCTGCCACACCTGCCAGCGGTCGTCGGCGGGCCGACGCGGGAACCGAACATCCCATAGCTGCCGGTCCAGGCCGTCACGGACGGGGTACTGCTCGTCCCAGTCCGGTCGGACGTAGAACAGAAGCTCGCGGCCCCACTCCTGCTCGACCATGCGCACGAAGGTGGCGACGTGCTCGGCGACCTCGGCTGCCGGTGGCCGCTCACTGCAGTTGCCAGACAGTTCCAGGTCAATGGCAGGCGGCAGAGCGTTCGCGTCCGGAGGGGCGATCCGCAAGAAGTTCCGCGCTTGCTCGTCGCCCGGCGCGCACAGCGTGAAGAAGTGGTAGGCACCACGGTCAAGGCCGGCCCGTGCCGCGCCTTCCCAGTTCGCGGCGAACTGCTTGTCCACCCAGTCCTGCCCTTCGGTGGCCTTGACGTAGGCGAACTCGATGCCGTCGTCGGCAACGCGCTCCCAGTCGATCTCGCCCTGGTGCGCCGACACATCGACCCCGTAACTCTCGCCGTCGGTCAGCGCGGGCCGCCAGTTCGGGACGAACAGGAACCAGAAGGCAGAGCCCAGGCCGGCAAGCGTGACCACGACCGCCACGAGCACCACGATGATCCGACGCCGCCGGCGCATGTATCCCCCCTCCGGCCCCGCGGCCATCGATGTGGTCCGGTCACCCTAACCGCACGATCAGACGAGGGGCGGTCCCGCGGGAACGCCTCGGCGCGGCTGGCTGCGTCACTCCTTGACGTGGGCGTGCGGCACCACGAGCACGGGGCAGTGAGCGTGCCGGATGACCTGGTCGGTCGTGGAACCAAGCACGAGGCCGGCGAAGCCGCCACGACCGCGCGCGCCGACCACGAGCATTGACGCGTCCTTGGACGCCTCGATGAGGTGCTGGGCCGACTGGCCACGCACGACGTGCCAGCTGATCTTGACGTCGGCGACGCCTGCGACGACGGTGCTGCAGTCGGCGGCGAGCTCGGCCCTGACTGCTTCGGCGAACTCCTCGGACGAGGGCACATATCCCGGGCGCCAGCTTTCTGGCCGCGGCGCGCTGGTGATCGTCCACGCCCGAACGATGTGCAGCGGCAGCCCATGGGCGCGCGCCTCTTCGACGGCCCGAGCCAGCGCGATGCGCGATCCTTTTGATCCGTCGCTGCCGACCACGATGCCGCCGCCGATTCCCGTCACATGGTCTGTGCTCGCAGTCATACAGTCATGATCGCTGATGCCACGGCGGCCGGCCACGAGACCCCAACACTGTCGCCGAGCGCCTTGGGATCGGACACCGGACGCTCGCAGACAAAGCCACGACAGACGTACGCCGCGGCGCGCCCGGCGACGAGAGGCCGGTCAACCAGCAACGGCACCGCGGCCGACACCGGGTCGGCCGGGTCACCCACCACCACGACCGCCCCGGGGGCCGTTGCTGCAAGAGCAGTGCGATGCAGCGCACGTCGACGGGGATCCGCTCCGGCACCCACCACCGCGATCTCGACCGGCCCGGCCAGCGCCGCCTCGGCCACGGCAAGCCCCCATCCGCAGAACCGAGGAGCCTGGCCCGCCAACCGTCCAGCGACACCGAGCGCCCGCTCCGCGGCCTCGCGATGCCGGGCCGAGCCGGTGAGCGCGGCGAACGACAGCAACGCACCGGCCGACGCGCTCTGACCCGACGGCGTCGCGTTGTCAGTCGGGTCGTACGGCCGACGTACGAGCGCCTCCGCGTCGTCAGCGGTGTCATACCACGCAGCACCGTCACCCTCGGTGAAGTGCGCGAGCACCTCGTCGAGCAGCTGCTCGGCGAACGACAGCCAGACCGGGTCGCCGGTGACGGCGACGAGTGCAAGGAAGCCTTCGGCGACGTCGGCATAGTCCTCGAGCACGCCCGTGTTGCGCCCCGCCACCCCGTCACGAGACGTGCGCAACAGCCGGCCGTGCTCATCGAGGTGCACACGGACCAGCAGGTCGGCGGCGTCGATCGCCGCGTCGACCCACGACTGTTCGTCGAGCAACCCGCCCGCCTCGGCCAGCGCAGCGATGGCGAGGCCATTCCAGGCTGCGACCACTTTGTCGTCACGCCCAGGCTGCGGACGCTGCTGGCGCGCAGCGAACAGCCGCTCCCGCACCGCCACCCAGCGCCCGGCATCCGACGGATCGGCAGGCAGCTGCAGCGTCGACTTACCGTCCTCGAACGAACCGTGCTCCGACACGGACAACAGCCGCGCCGCGAAGTCGCCGTCGTCGTCGCCGAGCACATCGTGCAGCTGAGCTGGCGTCCACACGTAGGTCGCGCCCTCCTCGCCCTGCGTGTCGGCATCGAGTGCGCTGGCGAACCCACCCTCAGCGGTCCGCAGGTCGCGCACCAGGAAATCTGCCGTGTGCCGGACGACCCTCTCCCCTAGTGGCGACCCCGTCGCCCGCCACCAGTGCAGATAGACGCGCAGCAGCAGCGCGTTGTCGTACAGCATCTTCTCGAAGTGCGGTACGACCCACTGCGCGTCGACGCTGTAACGCGCGAAGCCGCCGCCGAGCTGGTCAAAGATGCCGCCGCGTCCCATCGCTTCGAGCGTGGTTTCCGCCATGCCGAGCACTTGGCTGTCGCCTGTGCGTGCATGGTGTCGCAGCAGGAACTCGCAGACCATCGACGGTGGAAACTTCGGTGCGCCACCGAATCCGCCGTCGACCGCGTCGAACTCCGCATGCAGTCGCTGGACCGCGGCCGCGAGTGCACCCGCATCCGGTGGCGCGTCGCCCCCGAGAGCTGGCCGCTCGGCCAGCTGTCGTACGACATCCGCACCCACGCGATCGACCTCGTCCCGGCGGCTGACCCATGTCTCCGCCACCGCGGCCAGCACTTGCCGGAACGAGGGCATGCCTTGGCGCGGTGTTGGCGGGAAGTACGTCCCGCAGTAGAACGGCTCTCCCGCCGGCGTGAGGAACGCGGTCATCGGCCAGCCGCCTTGACCGGTCATCGCCTGCACAGCCTCCATGTAGACCGCATCGACGTCGGGTCGCTCCTCGCGGTCGACCTTGATGCTGACGTAGTGCTCGTTCATGAACGCCGCCGTCTCGGCATCCTCGAACGACTCATGTGCCATGACGTGGCACCAGTGGCAGGCGGCGTAGCCCACCGATAGCAGCACCGGCACGTCGCGACGCCGCGCCTCGGCGAACGCCTCAGGCCCCCACTCCCACCAGTCGACGGGGTTGTCGGCGTGCTGGAGAAGGTAAGGCGACGTGCTCGCGGCGAGCCGGTTGGCCATTCCTCGACACTAGCCGCGGCGTGCGCCGGGGACGATCAGACCGGACTCGTACGCCACGACGACGGCCTGCGTCCGGTCGCGCAGCCCGAGCTTGCTCAGCACGCGGCTGACATGCGTCTTGACGGTCTCGTCGCTCACCACGAGCCGTGCCGCGATCTCCGGGTTGGACAGCCCCTCAGCGACGAGCCGCAGGACCTCGGTCTCCCGGGGTGTCAACGCTTGGATTCTCGGACCGGGTGCCGACGCCGCCGGCTTAAGCCGCGCAAACTCGGCGATCAGCCGACGCGTGACGGTCGGCGCCAGCAAGGCCTCTCCCGCGGCGACGATGCGCACGGCGTCGAAGAGCTTCTCGGCACTGACGTCTTTGAGCAGGAAGCCACTGGCGCCAGCAGTCAGCGCGTCGTACACATGCTCGTCAAGGTCGAACGTCGTGAGGATGAGGATGCGCGGCGGCGAGTCATTGGCATCGGCGAGGATCCTCCTGGTGGCGTCGATGCCGTCCATGACTGGCATGCGTACGTCCATGATGACTACGTCGGGTCTGTTGTCACGGCACAAGCGCACCGCAGCGGCACCCTCGGCAGCGGTGCCGACGACCTCGAAGTCAGGCTGCGTGCCCAGCAGCGCGGCAAACGCGGCTCGCACCACGTCCTGGTCGTCGACCACCAGGATGCGGATGCGCTCCCCGGCGCTCATCGGTCAGCCCCGGTCACCGGCAGCAGCGCCTCAACCACGAATCCGCCCGTCGGCCCCGGTCCGGTCGAAAGCCATCCGCCCACCATCGTGGCGCGCTCGCGCATTCCGCCCAGCCCGTGGCCGGAGCTCGCCAGCAGGACCTCAGTCGGGGGCGGACCCGGCCCGTTGTCACGGACGCGGAGATACAGCGCGTCTTCGCGGTAGTGCAGCTCGACGTCGACCCCGGAGCCCGGAGCATGACGGCGGGCGTTGGTCAACGCCTCCTGGACGATCCGGTAAGCCGTCAGCTCGACACCGGGATCGAGGGCCTCGACACGCCCGTGCACGATCAGCCGCGTGCTCGCGGGCGACACTCCGCGGGTCTCGTCGACCAGCTCGTTGAGCTGCTGCAGCCCCGGCTGCGGGCGACGGCTGTCGACGGGCGCAGCATCCTCGCGGAGCACACCGAGCAGGCGACGCATCTCCGTCAGCGCCGTCCTGGCGGTGTCGCCGATCGCGACGAGACGCTGCGCACCCTGGGCCGGCATGCCCGGCGTCGTCAGCCGCGCCGCTTCGGCCTGCACGGCAATCAGCGAGATGTGATGGGCAACAACGTCATGCAGCTCCTGCGCGATGCGCGCTCGCTCACCGCGTGCCGCATGCTCGAACAGCGTGTCGGCGATCTGCCGCTCTGATGCCGCGCGACGGGCGGCCTCGTCGCGGGTCTGAAGGTAGAGTCCGGCGCCGACGGCCGCCGTGATGATGACGAGCAACCCGATCGCGAACGCTCGACCGCCAGGCCGGTCGTCGCCGCCGGGCAGCAGCGCGTACACCACAAACAACGCAATGAGCGCGACCGCCGCCCAACGCACGCCACGTCGACCGACCAGGAAAGCGCTGACACCGAGGGCTACGACACCAGCAACCGGCACCGGGTAGTCCGCCACGAGCGTGACGATCGTGGTGACGGCGAGGATGCCCGCGGCGGCCTCCGGTTGCGCCCGGGCGAAGGCGAGCGGGGTGGTCACCGCAAGCGCGAGCACCAGTGCGAGGGTCGAGCTCGACGGTTGACTGTCCGGGCGGGCGGCCACCTCGACCAGTGCGGCGACAGCGAGGAACGCGGCACCGGCGTACGGCCAGTCCAGTCCCTTCACAGCGGCCATTGTGGTCGAAAGACCCGGATCGCGGCGTCCCCCGGCGAGGGCGACATAGTCCCCCCGGCGGGTGACGACTCGGCGGCCGTACGGCTCCTAGCCTCCAGGCATGCAGCCATCCATCGAGGTGCGCGGACTGCGCAAACGCTATGGGTCGACCCTTGCCGTGGACGGGATCTCGTTCGTGGTCTCCGGGGGCGAGGTCACCGGCTTCGTGGGCCCCAACGGCGCCGGCAAGTCGACGACCATGCGACTGATCCTTGGCCTGGACTCCCCGGACAACGGTGCGGCCCTGGTCAACGGCCAGAGCTATCGCAGCCTGCGGACACCGCTGCTCGAGGTCGGGTCGCTACTCGATGCCGCGGCTATCCACCCGAGCCGACGAGCTCGCGACCATCTGCTCTGGATGGCGCACAGCAACGGGCTGCCGCCGCGGCGGGTCGACCAGGTGCTCGAGCAGGTGGGGCTCGGCAGTGCGGCAAGGCGCGCGGCCGGCGGCTTCTCGCTCGGGATGCGGCAACGCCTCGGCATCGCAGCCGCGCTGCTCGGCGACCCGCCGGTGCTCATGTTCGACGAGCCGGTCAACGGGCTCGACCCGGAGGGCATCGTGTGGATCCGCGGGTTGCTCAAGTCGCTCGCTGCCGAGGGTCGAGTCGTGTTCATCTCGAGTCACCTGATGAGCGAGCTCGAGGGCACGGCCGACCACCTGATCGTCCTAGCGCGCGGCCGCGTGATTGCCGACACCGACGTGACCACGCTGCTCGCGGCGGCCAACGGCAGCCGGGTCGACGTGCGGACCTTCCGCCGTACGGAAGCCATGACCGCACTGGCCAATGCTGGCGCAACCGTTGCGGCTGTCGACCACGAGACGCTGTCCGTCGATGGCCTCGACGGCGAGCGCATCGCCGGCCTGCTCAGCCAGGCAGGGATCCCGTTCTCCGAGCTGCGCCACCACAGGGCCTCCCTCGAAGAGGCCTACATGGAGCTGACCCGTGACGCGGTCGAGTTCGCGGTGCCGGCGGAGCGGAGCGCCTGATGGTCACCATGACCCCCACCCGCCCGCCGACCACGACCAAGCCGGCCGGCTTCGGCCGCGTCGTACGGGCCGAGTGGACGAAGTTGCGGTCGGTGTGGCGATGGATGGTCGCGCTGCTTGCGGCGCTGGTGGTCACGGTGCTGTTCAGCCTCTTGGCCGCCAGCGAGAGCAGCACCGACGCCAACCGGTTCATGACTGTCGTCGGTCCGGACGGCACTCCGGTCAGGGACGAGTTCCGCTTCGTCCACCAGCCGCTGACTGGTGACGGAAGCATCGTCGTCCGGGTCGCGAGCGGTCCGGACAGCAGCAACGGCTTTGCCGGGGTCATGGTCAAGGAGAGCACCGAGCCCGGCTCGCCCTACGCCGCCGTGATGCTCGGCGCAGATGGCGTGCAGATGGCGGCCAACTTCGATACCGAGATCGACGGCAGTGACTCGAGCGCCCCTCGCTGGCTCCGCCTCACCCGCTCGGGAGACGAGATCACGGGGTCGGAGTCGCCCGATGGACGCGGGTGGACTGACGTGGGCACGGTCGAGCTGACAGGGCTGCCGGAGACGGCCGAGGCCGGCTTCTTCGTGTCGTCCCTCGACGAGGTGATCTTCGAACGGTCAGCCGGAAGCACGTCTATCTCAGAGACGCCGACGCAGAGCACCGCGACGTTCGACAACGTCGAGTTGGACGGCCGGTCCGACACGAACGCCTGGCAGCCCGAAGACATCGTGAGACCCGGCGATCCCGCGCCGGCGCTACCCAAGGCAGGCGCGGCAGCGACCGGCGAGTCCGTCGAGGTCGACGGCACCTTCGTCGTCACCGGGCGTGGGCGAGATCGGGCCCGAGAGGTCGGGCGACGACATCGTGGCGAACAGCCTGCAGGGGGTGCTGTTCGGGCTGTTGCCGATCATCGCCGTGGGCGTGCTGTTCGTGACCTCCGAATACAAGCGCGGCCTCATCCGCACCAGCTTCGCCGCAGTACCGAGAAGGGGCCGGGTGCTGGCCGCCAAGGCGCTCGTGCTGGGCGGCGCGTCGTTCGCCGTCGCGCTGCTGGCGACTGTGCTGTCGTTCCTGCTCACCCGGCCGGTGATGCGTGACAACGGGTACGCGCCACCCGCCTACCCGCAGCCGGATCTCTTCGATCCCACGGTCCTGCGCGTCGTCGTCGGGACATCGGTCTTCATTGCGGTCGTCGCCGTGCTAAGCCTGTCCGTCGGCGCAATCCTGCGGCACGGCGCGGCGGCAATCACCCTGGTGTTCGTCCTCGTCGTCATGCCCACGATCGTCGCGGCGTTCCTGTCAAGTGCGACGGCGATCAAGGCGCTCATGCTGCTGACTCCCGCCGGTGGCTTTGCCACCCAGCGAGCACAGCCGGCCAGCGAGTTGCACGTAGAGCCGGCCTCGCTGATCAACTGGTGGGCGGGCCTGGGAGTGGCGGGTGCCTACGCCGTCGGCGCGTTCGTGTTGGCGGTGTGGCTGGTCCGGCGCCGAGACGCATGAACAGAGTTCTGCGCGCCGAGTGGGTCAAGCTGCGGACCATGCCGAGCAGCGGCTGGCTGCTGCTGGCGTTCGCCACCGCCATCGTGGCTTTGGGCGCGGCCATGACCAGCACGGTCGACGTCTCGCAATGCCGCTCGCCGACCGAATGCTTCGAGGACACGACCAAGCTCAGCCTGTCGGGCGTGTGGGTCGGGCAGGTGGCCGCGGTGGTGGTCGGCTCACTGGCCATCACCAACGAGTACGGCACCGGCATGATCCACACGACGCTGACGGCGATCCCACAGCGGGGCCGACTGCTTGCCGGCAAGGCAGCGGTCGTCGTCGGGACCACGCTCCTGGCCGCCACGATCGGGGTCTTGGCATCGCTGTTGGCAGCCCGCAACATCCTGCCGGGCAACGGGTTCAACGCCGCCAACGGCTATCCCCCGCTGTCCCTGGCCGACGAATCCACGCTGCGTGCCGCAGCCGGCACCGTCGCCTACCTCGGGCTGCTAGCGGTGCTCGGGCTCGGGATCGGCACGATGATCCGTGACTCAGCGGTGGCGATTATGGCGACGCTGGCGCTGTTGTTCGGCGCTCCCCTGGTGGCGTCCATGATCAGCGACCCGGTCTGGATAGAGCGCCTGGATAAGTACTCGCCGCTCAGCGCGGGGCTCGCCGTGCAGGCGACGCGTGATCTGGACAGCCTGCCGATCGGACCCTTGGCCGGGCTCGGGGTCACAGCTGCCTATGCGGCAGCCGCGTACTTCGCGGCCCTCGTGGTCCTTCGCGTTCGGAATGCGTGAGGCGCGCCCGGTCAGGTGCCGTCGTCGATCTTGTTGTCCCAGCGGTCTTCCGGGTCGTCGGGCGCGCGGTCGGTGTCGCGGTGCGACCGGGTGCGCGCCTTGTCGTCCTTGGCGTTTTGGTCGAAGTCGATGCGCCGCACCTGGCGCCTCATGTTGCGGATCAGCAGGAAGAGCGCCACGGCCAGGAGGACGGTGACGATGAGTGCGGCCGGGCCGGGCTTGAGGTTGTCGTAGGTGTAAGACGAGTCATCGCCAGCACCCGCCAACGCAGCCGTGGCCGCATGTGACGCATTGATCAACATCGACGTACCTCCCTCGCAATCGTCGCACGCCCGCGGCGCCAACTACACACCCGGCCAGCACCGCCGTACGGTTGCCTCGTGGGGCGCCGGAGACGCCGACAGATCTGGTCCGACTACGGTGGCCGTGATCGAGCCGTGACGATCGTCGGACCCGATCGCTGGCCTGGCAGTCTGCTGCGTCGCTTCAGCACACCGACGACCGTCGAGGGAAAGGTCATCCTCCACGAGTTCGTCGAGGGCTACGACGGCGGAGAGGGCCCCTCGCAGCCGGATGCCTGTCGCATCGCCGTCGACGATGGCCGGAGCGACACTGCGCAGGCCTACCAGGTCGACGGCAAGGTGTTCGCCCACGTGCGGGCAGGCGACTTCCTCCGCCTGACCGTCGGGCCACATCACGGGTACGTCCACTCGGTGGAGATGCTCGATGGCGTCGACGGGGCTGTGGGCCAGGTGGGGGCTCTTCCCGAGCTACCGGGCGCACCAGTTGCAGCGACGGACGTGAGCCGAGCTGTGCACCGAGTCGTACGCTCCATCGAGGGCCCGGAGAGCAGCCGCGGTGACGCAGCGGTGCACACCTGGACCTACCATCTCGGCGGCGACGACGACTCCACCGTGCGTGTGCATCTGACGGTCGGGCACGGCGGGGTTCAGGCGCTGGTCGGCCTGGCCAACCGCAGCAGCCGACCGAGGGTCAAGGTCGCCGGTGTGGGGGACATGGCGTGGCGCTTCGGCACCCTGCTCGTCGCCACGGAAGGCGACCGTACCGTCGGCATCAAGCCCACGGACGGATCGTTCCTGCAACCCGGGTACGTCGATGAGCTCGCCCGCCGCGCGCTCGATTCCGCGCGCAGCTCCCAGCGGTCAGCCACGTAGTCCCGCGAACAGATCATCCTCGGGCAGGTCTGTCTGGACCGTGCTCCGGGCGAGCTCGAAGTCCTCGGTCGGCCACGCCTCCTGGTGCACCACGAGCGGCACGGCGAACCACGGGCCTTCGGGATCGATCTGCGTTGCGTGCGCGAGCAGTGCCCGGTCGCGGACCGGGAAGTACTCCGCGCACGGCACCCGCGTTGTGAGCCGACGGTCGTGCTCAGGATCGGGCGGCCAGTTGGCGAGTCTCTCCGCGTACGGCGACTCGTACCCGCGCGCGAGCATCGCTTCGTGCAGCGCCAGCGTGCGCGGCCGGTTGAACGTGTGGTGGTAGTAGAGCTTGGCCGGCTGCCACGGCTCACCCGCCTCGGGGTAGGCAGCGGGAACACCCGCCGCGTCGTACGCAGCCACCGCAACCTCGTGACAGCGAATGTGATCAGGGTGCGGGTAGCCGCCATTCTCGTCGTACGTCGTCATGACATGGGGCCGGAACTCGCGGATCACCCGGACGAGCGGCGGCACCGACACTTCGAGCGGCACCCGGGCAAAGCAGCCGTCGGGCAACGGCGGCGGCGGGTCCCCCTCGGGGAAGCCGGAGTCCACGAAGCCGAGCCACTCCTGCCGCACTCCGAGGATCTCGCGAGCGCGATCCATCTCCTGGCGACGGATCGAGGCGATGTTGGCGAGTACGTCGGGGCGATCCATGTTGGGGTTGAGGATCGAGCCCCGCTCGCCGCCGGTGCAGGTGACAACGAGCACGTCGACGCCCTCCGCGACGTACTTGGCCGTGGTCGCGGCGCCCTTGCTCGACTCGTCGTCGGGGTGGGCGTGCACATGCAGTAGTCGGAGCTGATCGGCCACGGGTGACAATGGTGCCCGACGCCGAGCGACAGCCGCAGAGGAGCATGCGTGACCCACGAGCTCGACGCTCGCTACGGCCGGGCCGGCAAGGGTGGTTCCCGGCGCGTCGTGCTGTGGGTCGTGGGCGGCCTCGTCGCGGCGGCCCTGGTCGCCTGGTTTGTGTGGGCGGCCCGCTTCTGGGCCAATCCGGTCGTTACGAGCGGGATGGTCTCCTTCGGCGACGTCACCGACGAGTCCATCACCGTCGTCTTCGACATCCATCGGGACGCAGACACCGAGGTCACCTGCGAGTTCGAGCTGACCACGCTAGGACGCCTCGATACGAGAGAGACCGTGACCATCCCGGCTGGGCCGCAACGGCAGCTCCGGGTCGAGCACACGTTCACAAGCGAGCACCCCGTGGCTGCCCGGCTGCTCGGCTGCACGGCGCCGGGGCAGGACCGCCCTCGTTGAGAAATGTGCGGCCGACGGCGAGTCGTTGGTAATCTGGTGTGATCCCCCGGACCTCTCCGGGCGCACCAACGCCCGGGGGTTCTCCGCACCCGCACGCGGGTAGGACAGGGGCCACGACCAGTCCCGAGCAAGGAGCGATGTCACGTGACGCAGACGAGCCACGATGTGGCCTGGCTCACCCAGGACGCGTACGACAAGCTCAAGGCCGAGCTCGAGCAGCTCACCGGGCCGGGGCGCATCGAGAACGCCAAGCGGATCGAGGCGGCGCGCGCCGAAGGTGACCTGAGCGAGAACGGCGGTTACCACGCGGCCAAGGACGAGCAGGGCCACCAGGAGGCCCGCATCCGACAGCTACAGGATCTGCTGCAGCGCGCCCGCGTCGGCGAAACGCCGCCTGATGACGGTGTGGTTGAGCAGGGCATGGTCGTCACAATCCGCTTCGAGGGCGACGAAGAGACCGAGACGTTCCTGCTCGGCGCCCGCGAGCTCGCATCGTTCGGGTCCACGGACCTGACCGTCTACAGCCCCAAGTCGCCACTCGGTAAGGCGATCATGGGTGCAAAGGTCGGCGACTCGGTGAGCTACGCCGCGCCCAACGGCCGCGACCTACGGCTCAAGGTGGTCCAGGCCAAGCCGTTCACCGGCTGAGGCGAGTCCCTAATCCCAGAACATCCCCGGTGCCGAAGCACGGGGGACCGGAACCCAGAAAGATCCCCCGTGCCGGAGCACGGGGGATCTTTCCTCATATGGCCCTGCTCAGTGCGAGGTCGCGCTCTTGTACTTGCGGATCGCGAGCGGGGCGAAAACCGCCGTGATGACGATGATCCAGAGCACCGACGCGAGAACTGGGTTCTGCATCGGCCAAGCGTCACCGACGAACGGATTTGGGTTGCCGAACAGGTCACGGCAGGCGGCGACCACCGCTGAGAGCGGGTTCCAGTCGACCACTGGCTGCAGCCAGCCCGGCAGGCTCTCCTGCGGCACGAACGCGTTGGACAGGAACGTGACCGGGAACAGCCAGATCAACCCGGCCGATGCCGCGATCTGCGGGTTGCCCACCGAGAGACCGATCAGCGCGCCGATCCACAGCATCGCGAACGCGAAGCCGAGGAGGATCGCCACTCCGGCGAGGAACGAGAGCAGGCCCTCGTGGACCCGCCAGCCCACAAGGACGCCGCAGATCATCATGACGACCAGCACGAAGAACTGCGTGACCATGTTGGAGATCACGCCGCCGGCTATCACGCCCGAACGAGCCATGGGCAGCGCACGGAACCGGTCGATGAGCCCCTTGCTCATGTCGTCAGCCAGGCCCACGCTCGCCGGCGCCACGGAGAACGCCATGGTCTGGGCGAAGATGCCAGCCATGAGGAACTCGCGGTAGTACTTCGGGTCCGGCGGATAGCCCTCGAGCGGGATCGCACCGCCGAACACATAGGCGAACAGCACCACGAACATGATCGGCTGCACCAGCACGTAGATCTGGTTGTCGGGCACTCGCAGACCACCGCGGATGTTGCGCCACGCGACGACGAACGAGTCGCTCACAGCCTGGCTGAACCCACCCCTGGCGGGTGCCACCTGTGTCTGGGCCGTGGTCGTCACGACGTCCTCCCTTGGACGAGCTCGGAGCCGGCGTCGTCGCCGTTGCGTTGCTCCTCCTCGGAGCGGTGACCGGTCAGCGTCAAGAACACGTCGTCGAGCGACGGCCGCCGCAGGCCGATGTCATCGATGTGGACATCGCGCTCGTCAAGCCCCCGCACGAGCGCCACGAGTGCTTGGGCACCGCCGACTGCAGGCCCGGTGACTCGACGAGTGTGCTCGTCGACCTCGACGGCGGACGGTCCGCCAAGCAAGTCGACAGCCACCTGGATGTGCGCACGGTCGTGCACGACGACCTCGATACGGTCACCACCGACCTTGGCCTTGAGCTCGTCGGCCGTGCCCTGAGCGATGATGCGCCCGTGGTCGATGACCACGATCGAGTCGGCGAGCTCGTCGGCCTCCTCGAGGTATTGGGTCGTCAGCAGAAGCGTCGTACCCTCCCGAACGCGGTCGCGGATGACGTCCCACATGTCGAGCCGGCTGCGCGGGTCGAGGCCCGTGGTCGGCTCGTCGAGGAAGAGCAGCTCGGGGTGGGCGATGAGGCTGCCGGCGAGGTCGAGGCGACGTCGCATGCCGCCGGAGTAGGTCTTTGCGACCCGGTCTGCTGCGTCGGTGAGGTTGAACCGCTCGAGCAGCTCGTCGGCTCGCCGCTGGGCGGCCTCGCTCGACAGCTGGTAGAGGCGACCGAACATCCAGAGGTTTTCCCGGCCGGTGAGGTTTTCGTCGATCGCGGCAAACTGCCCCGACAGGCCGACGCGCTGCCGCACCTCCTGCGGGTGCGTTACCACGTCATAACCGGCCACGGTCGCGTGGCCTTCGTCGGGCTGCAGGAGCGTGGTCAGGATGCGCACGGTGGTCGTCTTGCCGGCGCCGTTGGGTCCGAGCAAGCCGACGACTGTGCCCTGCGGGACATGCAGGTCGATGCCGTCAAGTGCCCGGACGGGTTTCTTTCGCCCGCCGCCGAAGGTCTTGCCAAGACCTTCAGCCACGATGGCGTGGTCGGACATGAGTTAGTGATCCTCTCTCAGTGTCGTTACTGCGTGCCAAGAAGCCGCTCTGCCTCGTCGACGCTGATCGCTCCAGTGGCGAGGTCGGCTAGCACATCCTCCCGGGATGCTCTGACAGGTTCTGGGTTCTGCTCGAAGCCGAGGGTCACCAACAGCTCGGAGAATCGCTGGCGGGCCGTCGGGTAGCTCACTTGCAGGTGCCGTTCGACCTCCTTCATGTTGCCGCGCGACACCAGGAAAACGCGAAGCATTTCCGCCTGGGCGTCATCGAGGCCACAGTACGGGCAGGACGCGAACCGGCCGGACAGCTCGGTGCCGCACGACTCGCAGCCGAGTCGCGTCGTGGTGAGCACGTGGCCGCAGACGGGACAGTCCCGCGGCGGTCGGTGCTGATGGTCGTGGTTCTGGCCGTACGACATCGCACTCATCGGACCGTCACCTGCGCGCTGCCCATGAGCACCTCGAGGGCCATCGTTGCGGCGCCGGCGCCGACGACGATCTCGTCACCGCGTCGGGCGTTGGAAGGGTGCACGGTGACTTTCCCGAGCTGCTCGTCGGTCGTGATCCGTACGTCCGACGCGGGTGAGACCTCGAGCTTCAGCGAACCCGACTCCACGCGCAGCCGCGACGTGCCGGTGGTCTGCTCGAGCTGCACCGCCGCTGCGCCGGCTTGCACGAGTAGGTCGAGAGGTGCAGTCACCCCGGCCAGGCGCACCGAGCCGGCGGTGACGCGTACATGGTCGAGCGCGTGCGCGCCCGTGCTCGTCAGCGATCCGGCCGTGATCTCGACGCCGACGGGAAGGTCAGGGTTGACCCGCACGGTGAGGCGCTGGTGGCGGACCGTGGAGAACCAGTCGCCCAGTTCTCGCCAGCGCCCGGACTGCACCAGCAGGAACGCATTGCCGGTGAGCCGCTCACTGTCGTCAAGCACTACCAGGGTGTCGCCCTCGCGACGGATCTGGTGCTCGCCGTCGACGGCGACGGTCGTCACGCTCGGGTCACCGACGAGATCGATGCTCCGGGACTTTGCCCGGATGAGGACCCGCGCGGTCTCGGGCTGGCTGGACGACTCCCTGGTGGAGTCGCCCTCGGTGGACTCATCGGGCTGGGTGTTGTTGAGCCGCTCCGCGGCCTCCGCCGGCGTAATCCGGCCGGCTGCCACGTCTTCAAGCAGGCTCCGTATGTCATCGCTCATGGCTCTATGTAAAGCCGAACCTAGCGATTTGGCAAGTTTGTCTTTCGTTTTATTCAGGCGAAGGTGACCGTGTAGCCCGCCGATCGGAGCCGCCCGACCACCAGCTCGGCGTGCTCGCTGCCGCGGGTCTCCAGCTGGAGCATCACCTCGACCTCGTCGATGTGCAGCCGTGCCGCAGTGCGCTCGTGGACGACGTCGAGCACATTGGCGTCGGCCTCACCGAGCAGGCCGAGCAGCCGCGCCAGAGCGCCGGGCTGGTCAGGGATCCGCACCCGGATCAACAGGTAGCGTCCGGCGGACGCCATGCCGTGCCGCATCACCCGCATGAGCAGCAGCGGGTCGACGTTGCCACCTGACAGCACGGCCACCACCGGCGGCTCGAAGGCGTGCGGGAGATCCTGCAGCGCCGCGACCGCCGACGCACCGGCCGGCTCGACCACGAGCTTCGCCCGCTCCATGAGAAACAGCAGCGCCTGAGACAGCGACTCCTCGGACACCGTGACGATGTCGTCGACGAGGTCGCGGACGAGCTCGAAGGGCACCTCACCGGGCATGCCGACCGCGATACCGTCGGCCATGGTGTTCATGGCTCGAAGCGGCACGGGGTGTCCAGCCGCAAGCGAACCCGGGTAGGCGGCCGCGCCCTCAGCCTGCACGCCGACGATGCGCACGTCCGGCCGCAAACCCTTGACTGCCACGGCAATCCCGGCCAGCAGCCCACCCCCGCCAGTGGCCACGACGATAGTGCGGACGTCGGGGCACTGCTCCAGGATCTCCAGGCCGACGGTGCCCTGACCCGCGACGATGTCGGGGTGGTCGAACGGGTGGATCAAGACCGCACCCGTCTCTGCGGCGAACTGCTTTGCCACCGACAGGCAGTTATCAACCGTCTGGCCGACGAACTTTACGTCCGCGCCGTACGCCCGCGTCGCGTTCTCCTTGACGATCGGCGCACCGGCGGGCATGAAGACGGTTGCCCGCGTGCCGATGATGCTTGCGGCGAGCGCAACCCCCTGCGCGTGATTGCCGGCGCTCGCGGCGACGACTCCGCGGGCGCGCTCCTCGTCGGTGAGCCGCGCGATGCGCGTGTAGGCCCCGCGGATCTTGAACGAGCCGGCCCGCTGCAGGTTCTCGCACTTGAGGTGGACCGGTCCGCCGACGCGGGCCGACAAGACCCGGGAGCCCTCCAGGGGCGTGGACCGTACGACCCCTGAGAGCAGGCTCTGGGCGGCACGGACGTCGGACAAGGTCACTGGATGGCGGTGCGCGGCCTCTGCCGTGGTCTTCATCGACACACTGGGAGTCTCGCATCCCGGACCTGTCCAGCCCTTGGACGCCCCAAAAACAATTTGCTTGCAGCATGCAACCTATGGTTCCCTGGACTCTCGTGAGCACCCTCCACCAGGACCGCGACGCGAGCCCTCCGCAGTGGCGCGCCGACTCGACCGAGGCCGCGCTCCAGATCGCCTTCACCCGTTTTGGACGCATCTGGCGCAAGCGCCTCGCCGGCACGTTCGACTGGGCCAGCATCGCCGTTCTACATCATCTCGCCTGCACCGCATCGGCCCGTTCGTCCGAGCTTGCCGACCTCCTGCAGCTGGACGCGTCGACGATGAGCCGGCACGTACGCAATCTCGAGCAGGCCGGCTACGTGTCGCGCGACGAAGATCCCGCCGACCGGCGGGCAGCGCGGCTGTCCATCACCGAAGCCGGGCGATCACTAGTCGGTGCCGAGATGGCGCATCGCGCCGAGATCCTAGGTGAGGCCATGGCCGACTGGTCGCCCACCGACCGCAGCACTCTCGTCCAGCTCCTCGAGCGGCTCACCGCCGGACTGGACTCCACCGTCAACAGCAAGAACACCAGGGAGATCTCGTGAGCACCCCGGACGCCCAGGCACCCAACGCCGGCGCCGTGCAATCAGCCAGCGACAACACCGACGGCGGCTACCTCAGCCACCGCCAGATCCTCGTCGTCATGTCCGGCCTCATGGCCGGCATGTTCCTCGCGGCGCTCGACCAGAGCATCGTGGGCGTGGCGCTGCCAACCATCGTCGGCGAGCTCGGCGGCCTCAACCACCTCTCGTGGGCTGTCACGGCCTACCTGCTGACATCCACCGCCTCGACGCCGCTGTGGGGCAAGATCTCCGATCTGTACGGGCGGCGCCCGGTCTTCCAGGTCGCGATCGGCGTCTTCCTGGTCGGCTCCATCGTCGCCGGCATCGCGCCCAACATGGGCACGCTCATCGGCGGTCGCGCCATCCAGGGTCTCGGCGCCGGCGGCCTCATAGCTTTGGTGCTGTCCATCATCGGCGACATCGTGCCGCCGCGGGAGCGCGGCCGCTACCAGGGTTACTTCGCCGCAGTGTTCGGCGCGTCCAGCGTCGCCGGGCCGCTGCTCGGCGGATGGCTCACCGACGGCCCCGGTTGGCGATGGATCTTCTTCATCAACGTGCCGATCGGGCTGGCCGCGCTGTTCGTCACGACCAGCGCGCTGCGTCACGTGCCCACCGTCCGGCGCGACCACAAGATCGACTACCTTGGCGCCTCTTTGATCGTGGCGGCCGTCACGTCGATCCTGCTCTACACCGCGTGGGCCGGCGACGCCTACGGATGGACGGCGCCGTTGCCGCTCACCTTGCTCATCGGCGGGTTCTTGCTTGTCGGGCTCTTCGTGTTCGTCGAGTCGCGCGCGGAGGAGCCGATCCTGCCGCCACGGCTGTTCCGCATCCGTGTGTTCACCATGACGTCGATCTTCGGCGGAATCATGGGGTTGGCAATGTTCGGGGCCATCATCTTCCTGCCGATCTACCTGCAGATCGCGCAGGGATTCTCGCCGACAAGGTCGGGGCTCGCGCTGTTGCCGATGGTGCTGGGCTTGTTCACGACCTCGATCGGCTCCGGCCAGCTCATGAGCCGCACGGGACGCTACAAGCTCTTCCCGATCGTCGGCTCCGGTGTGACTGCGGTGGCGATGCTGCTGCTCTCGACCCTGAAGGCCGACACGCCATACGGCATCGTCGCGCTCTATGTCTTTCTGCTCGGTGCCGGCCTCGGCTTCACGATGCAGATCGTCATCACCGCGGTCCAGAACGCCGTCCCGCGCAGTGACATGGGTGCGGCGACCGCGGGTGTGACGTTCTTCCGGTCGATGGGCGGTGCGTTCGGCACTGCGATCTTCGGTGCAGTGCTGGGCATCCGGCTCAGCCACTACCTCGAGTCGGCGGGCAGCGCAGTGCCGTCCACGGGCGGCGGCGAGGCCAGCTTCGCCAACAGTGTGGCCGCGATCCGGGCGTTGCCCGCGGACGTGCAGGCGGTCGTCATCGATGCGTGGGTCAAGGCCCTGCACGACGTCTTCCTCACCGCGGTGCCGTTCGTGCTGGTCGCCTTCATCGTGTCGTTCTTCATCCCAGAGAAGCGGTTGACCAGTCGCGAAGACGCTGAGCAGGAGCCAGTCCTCGCCGTCGCCGAGTGAGCACGCTTACCCGACGGCTGCTGGGTGACCTGCCACGTGAGGTAGCCGTCCTCGCGGCGGTGGCCTTCGCGGTCGCCGTGGGCTTCGGCATCGTCGCTCCGGTCATCCCGCTGTTCGCCCGCGAGTTCGGCGTCGGTCGTACGGCGGCCGGGGCGGTCGTCTCGGCGTTCGCGCTGATGCGGCTGGCGTCTGCCCTGGCCAGCGGCCGGCTCGTCGACAAGGTCGGCGAGCGCGCGGTCCTCGCGACCGGACTCGGCATCGTCGCCGTGTCAAGCGCGCTCGCCGGGCTCGCGCAGACCTACGGACAACTGCTCGTGCTGCGCGGGCTCGGCGGCATCGGGTCGGCGATGTTCACGGTCAGCGCGGTCACCCTGCTGCTGCGGCTCGTGCGGGCGGACCAGCGCGGACGGGCCAACGGCTGGTTTCAGGCCGGCTTTCTCATCGGCGGGGTCAGCGGTCCCGCGTTCGGTGGCGTGCTCGCGGGGATCAGCCTGCGGCTGCCGTTCTTCGTCTATGCCGCCACGCTAGGCGTCGCATTCGTGATCACTGTGACGGCGCTGTCGCGCGTACGGCTGTCCGACGAGCGCGACGCGTCCGGACAGCGGCGTAGAGCAGACCACACTCGGCACCGCACTGCGGCATCCCGCCTACCGAGCCGCGTTGGTCACCAACCTCGGCACCGGCTGGGTGCTGTTCGGCGTACGGTCCTCGCTTGTCCCGCTCTTCGTCGCCGAGGCTCTCGGCCGATCGACGACGTGGGTCGGGATCGGCTTCCTCGTGTCGGCACTCGCGCAGGCCCTCGCCCTCTGGCCCGCCGGGCGGATCACGGACCAGGTTGGCCGCAAGCCGGTGATGATCGCCGGGGGGCTGGTCGGCACCGGTTCGGTCCTGTTGCTCGCCGCGTGGGAGACCTTGCCGGGATTCTTCATCGCGATGGCTCTTTACGGCCTCGCGGCCGCCGGACTGGGCACTGCCCCGGCGGCGGTCGTCGGCGACGTGGTCCACGGACGTGGCGGCACTGTCGTCGCGGCGTTCCAGATGGCGTCCGACGTCGGCGCGGTCGTCGGGCCGCTCGTCGCAGGCATGCTCGTCGACTCCGGGTCGTACGCGCTGGCCTTCGCTGTCAGCGCCGTCATCCTCGCGCTGGGCGCGGCGATGGCCATACGGATGCCGGAGACCCGGCGGGTCGCGCCTTCCCCAAGTTGATCATTTGCCGTTGCTGCGGCGCGCCGGGTCGCCGCTACGGTGACGAGCACAATGCCCAGCCTGCGCTCCTTCGTCGCCGACATCGAACCGCTCAAGGTCTCCCCCGACTTCCGCCGTCTCTGGTTCGGCGTGAGCATCGGACAGCTTGGCCAGCAGATGACGACGGTCGCGATGGCGATCCAGGTGTATGCGATCACGGGCTCGACGTTCTCCGTAGGCCTCGTCGGCATCTTCTCGCTCGTGCCGCTCATCGGCTTCGGGCTCTATGGCGGCGCCATCGCCGATGCGTTCGACCGACGGCTGGTCGGTCTGACGGCGTCGATCGGGTTATGGGTACTCTCCCTCGCGCTGTTCGTGCAGGCGTTGCTGCGCCTGGACAACGTGTGGGTGCTGTACCTGATCGTCGCGTTGCAGTCGGCCTGCTTCGCCGTAAACAACCCCGCCCGGCAGGCGATGATCCCGCGGCTGATTCCCCTAAGGTTGCTGCCCGCCGCGAGCGCCCTCAACACGCTGACCTTCAACCTGGGCTTCTCACTCGGGCCGCTGCTCGGTGCGGCGCTCATCTCCGTGGGTGGCTTCGAAGCCGCGTACGGAGTCGACGCCGTGCTCTTTCTCGCCGCCCTGTATGCACTGTGGCGCCTTCCGGCCTTTCCACCCGAGCGCGACGCACCAAAGGTCGGCGCGCGCTCGGTCCTGGAAGGCCTGCGCTTCCTGCGCACCCGGCCAAACGTGCTGATGACTTTCCTGGTCGACTTGGCGGCGATGGTCCTGGCTCAGCCGCGGGCGATCTTTCCCGAGCTCGCGCAGACCACGTACGGCGGCGGCGTGCGCACCGTCGGTCTGCTCCAGGCCGCACCGGCTGTCGGGGCCATGGTCATGGCGGTGTCGAGCGGATGGCTCGGCCGGATCCACCGGCAGGGCTTGGCGGTGCTGATCTGCGTGATCGGATACGGCACCTCGGTGGCGTTGTTCGGGCTGAGCCCGTGGCTGTGGCTCGCGCTGCTGTTCCTCGCGCTCACAGGCGCCTTCGACATGGTCAGCGCGGCCTATCGGCAGACGATCCTGCTGACCGCGACCCCAGACGCGCTGCGAGGTCGACTGCAGGGTGTCTTCATCGTGGTCGTTGCGGGTGGGCCGCGGCTGGGCGACTTCGTCGCCGGGTCGGTGCGGTCGCTGACGACGCCGACGTTCGCGATCGTCGCGGGTGGCTGTGCCTGCGTCGGGGTGACGCTCTACCTGGCGGCACGGCATCGAGCGTTCGCCGCGTACGACGCCCGCCACCCGACGCCCTGACTGTCACGCCTCGTTCGCCGCATGCTGGGCGGTAAGCGAGCGTGTCGACCGCAGCGCATCGGCCGCGTGTTGTGGACCGCCACCGCGCAGTCCGGCCGCATAGCCAGCGAGGAATGTCGTCAGCGGTGCCGCCGGTCGGGCAATGTTGTGCGCGGCCTCACGCGCGACGTCGAGGATCTCCTTCACGTCGACGTCGGCGGGATCCACCTCAAGCTCGGTCGCGAGCAGCCGCACCCAGTCGTCCAACGTCAGATGCGTCTCCGCCATGTCGAGCTCCTCGGGTGTGTCGGCGTCGCGGGCCGCGCCATGGTCCGGGATCGTGCGAACCCGCAGGTGGTCAAGGATGCTGGACATCGGCGCTCCGTGCACGTCACCCGTCGCCGCGATGGCCGCGCGCAGCGCGCGTACGGAGTAGGCGGCGCACAACGGCTGCGCTGTGCCGGTGTCGTCGACGAATACGACAGCGTCCGCATCCGTGCTTGCACCGAGCAGCCGCTCGACGTCGGCCGCCGCGACGTACGGCAGATCTGTCGCGAGCACGACAACTCGCTCGCTGTCGGGGCGCAACAGGCCTAACCCTGCGGCGAGTCCGGCAAGCGGTCCACCGCCCGGCGGCTCCTCGAGAGTCCACTGCACAGGGCGAATCGTGGGACGCTCCACACCCACCACGACGACCTCCCGCGCTGCTCCACACGCGGCAAGTACCCGATCGAGCAAGGGCTTCCCGGCGACTCGTACGGCAGCTTTGTCGACCCGACCAAGCCGACGTCCGGCGCCACCGGCTAGCACGATCGCGTCAACGGTCATCGCATCGTGGCGTCGCAGAACGGCTGGCGCTCGCTGCGACCGCATGCGCACAGCGCGAGCCGCGTCTCGCGAAGGTGCACACCGTCGGCGGTCACGAGCTCGAGGTCGCCGCGGAGCAACGTCGGCCCGCCTGGCGTGACGGACACGGTCGTCGGCACGTCGGGCACTTCGGGCTCGCCGTCGGTCAGCACGTAGTGCAGCGCACCACTGGGGCAACGGCGCACGATCTCGGCGACCTGCAAGGCGGACGCGTTGTCAGCCTCGATCCACGGCTTCCGCTTGATGTCGAAAACGCGAGGCAGTCCATGAACGCATTCGGCGAAGTGCCGGCAGCGCTCGACGTCGTAGGTGACGGTGATCTTCTTGCCCACGTACGGCTTGGCGGTCATCTACACCCCCTTGCCCAGTCCCTCGCGGTAGTCCTCGGGCACGAGATCCAGGTAGTCGTCGGGGTGCCGCGCGATAAAACCCGCGATGAACGGGCAGAGCGGCACCACCGCCTGGCCGCGTCGGCGGACATCGGCGAGCGCGGCCTTGGCGATCGCGGAGCCCACGCCCTTGCCCTCGGCTGCCGGGGAGACCTCGGTGTGGGTGAAGACGACCTGGTCGCCGCGGAGCCTGTAGGCCGAGAAACCCAGCACCTGGCCATCGAGCTGGGCCTCATAGCGGCCGGCAGCCTCGTTGTTGACGATCTCGACCTCGGCTGCGCGCTCCCCGGACATGCTTCAGCCTCTCAGACATCTCTTAGGGAGCGCTCGCACACTGGGAGCGTGCGTGTTCTCGTTGTCGACGACGAGCCGGTGCTCCGCGAGTCCCTGGCCCGGTCCCTCCGCTTCGAGGGCTACACCGTCTCCACCGCCCGCGACGGCATCGAGGCGCTGGAGGTGCTGCCGGACGTCCGGCCGGATGCGCTGGTGCTCGACATCGTCATGCCACGGCTGGACGGCATCGAGACGTGCCGCCGGATGCGCGCGAGCGGCGACCGTACGCCCATCCTCGTGCTCACCGCCCGCGACGCCGTGCGCGACCGCGTCCGCGGGCTCGACGCCGGCGCCGACGACTACCTGGTCAAGCCGTTCGCGCGCGAGGAGCTGCTTGCTCGGCTGCGCGCCGTGCTGCGCAGGACGTCGGCCACCCTCGACGACCCGCCGCTGCTGCTGGGCGACCTGCGGCTCGACCCCGGCCGGTGGTCGGTGTCGCGGGGCGGGCGCGACATCACGCTGACTCGCACGGAGTTCGGCCTGCTGGAGATGCTGATGCGGCATCCGCGTCAAGTGATGACGCGCGCCCAGCTCTATGAAGGGGTCTGGGGGTACGACCTCGACGCGACGTCGAACTCGCTCGATGTCTACGTGGGCTACCTCCGCAAGAAGCTCGAGGCCGCCGGCGAGCCGCGCATGCTGCACACGGTGCGAGGCGTGGGCTACACGCTGCGGCCGGTGCAGGAGGAGCCATGACCCTGCGCTCGCGGCTGGCCCTGCTCACCACGACTGCCGTCGCGCTCGCGATCCTGGCCGCATCGTTGACGGCGTGGCTGCTCACTCGCTCGACGCTGATCTCGGAGATCGATGACCGGCTGCGGGAGCTGGTCGCCCCGGCCGGGCGGCTCGCGCAGGTGGCGGAGTCGGGAGCCCCAGCTGGTCCCAGCCCTCAGATCAGCAGCGGCGAGGCGGGCCAGCTGCTGGACGTGCCGATCGAGACGCAGATCGTCGGCCCTGGCGGCACGGTCGTCCGTCGCTTTCCCGCTGACGGTGTCCCGGTCAAGGTGGGCGCAACGGAAGCGGAGCTCCTCGAGGGTGAGGAGACCGACACACAGTTCCGTACGGAGACGATCGACGGCGAGCGTTACCGGGTGGCCAGCGCCCTACTGCCCAATGGCAACGTCGTGCAGATGGCGCGATCGCTGCAGGATGTCGACGACGCAATGGCGCGGCTGACCTGGCTGCTCGTGGGAGTGGCCGCCGTCGGGGTCGGACTGGCCGGAGGCCTCGGCTGGGTAGTGGCCCGGGCCGGTCTGCGCCCGGTGGACCGGCTCACCAGGTCTGCCGAGCAGGTCGCCACCACCAAGGACCTGGCGCACCGGATCGAGGTGGACGGACGCGGCGAGGTCGCCCGGCTTGCCGGATCCGTCAACGCGATGCTCGAGGCGCTCGACACGGCCCGCACGCAGCAGCGCCAGCTCGTCGAGGACGCCGGCCACGAGCTTCGTACGCCGCTCACGACGCTTCGCAACGACCTCGGGCTGCTGGTGCGCACCGAGGAGAGCCCCGAACGAACGCTTCCCCCGGAGGATCGGGCGGCGCTGATTCGCGACTTGGAGTCGGAAGCCGCGGCGCTGTCCGATCTGGTCAACGAGGTGGTGGACCTGGCTCGCGGTGAGGTCGAGCCGGAGCCGCTGCGCGAGACAGACCTGCGCGCGCTGGTCGAGCGGGCGGTCGCCCGGACCCGCCGGGTCAACCCAGCGGTCACGGTGTCAGTGCGAGGCAATGGCGGTTCCGCGCTCGTACGACCTGCGACGCTCGAGCGGGCCGTCGCCAACCTCGTACGCAATGCACTGCAGGTGAGCCCCCCGGGCGAGACGGTTGAGGTGATCCTGCGCGGCGCCGGCGGCTGGGCGACACTGCGCGTTCTCGACCATGGGCCTGGCCTTGCGGCCGAGGATCTGCCACGGCTGTTCGACCGGTTCTTCCGCGGCCGGGGCTCCCGCGAGCGGCAGGGCTCGGGGCTGGGCCTCGCCATCGTCGCGCAGGCGGCCGCACAGCACGGCGGCACCGTCGAGGCCGGCACCCGCCCCGGCGGTGGCGCGGTGTTCACGCTGCGGGTCCCGCTGCACGCCTAGGCGCCGCAACTGAAACGTTGTGCGCGCGCCGCGCCGCGCGAGTCGTACACGGCGCTTCACTCTCGAAGCGACGGGTCGATTCTCAGCAGCCTCTTAGACCGGTCCTAAGGACGTCTCACCCGTCGGGGCCAGCGTGGGATCGACGGAGGGTCCCGGCCCCGCGGATGTCGACATCCGATCCGGGACACCCTCCGTCGCCAGAGCCGACCCCAATGGTCCGGAGGACGACCATGAACAGACTGCGCACCCGCGCGACGAAGCCGCCGGGCGTTTCGCGGCATGCTGCACTGCTGCCCGTACTAGCCCTGCTCCTGCTCGCAGCGCTCACCGCCTGCGGATCGGCGTCGGCTGACGGAGGCGGGGTCGCCACGTTGGGCGACGGTGAGACGGCAGACACCACGTCCGAGGAGGAAGTGCCGACCGACCCCCAGGAGCGCGCCCTCGCGTTCGCCGAATGCATGCGGGAGAACGGCGTCCCCGACTTCCCCGACCCGGAGTTCGACGAGGAGGGCAACCCGCAGTTCAAGATCGAGCGGCGGGTCGAAGTGCCCAGTGATGGAGCCACCGACGCCCCCAGCGGCGAGAAGGGCTTCGAAGCGGACCCCGGCATGCAGCAGGCGATGGAAGCCTGTGAGCACCTGAGTCCGCTCGGCGAGATGTCGGAAGAGGACGTCCAGGCCATGCAAGACGCGGCGTTGGAGTACGCGCAATGCATGCGTGACCACGGCGTCGACATGCCCGACCCGCAGTTCAACGGAGAAGGCGGGATGCTCCAGCAGGGTCCGCGCGGCATCAACCCGGACGACCCCACGTTCCAGGCGGCGCAGGAGGCCTGCGAGGACATTCTCGGCGATCTTCGGGCGGAGAACCGCAGCGGAGGGCAGGACTCGTGACGACCACGATTCGCAACGAGTCGGCCGCGATCGACGCGTACGACCCCGCCGACGACGAGCCCGCCGGCGAGCGGCACCGGGGACGTCGCGCCATCGTGATCCTGGCGATCGCTGCAGTGGTGGCGGCGTCCGGCGGCACCGCGTACGTCCTCACGCGCGACGACACCGAACCGGCAGCGGCGCAGGCCGCCACCACGACCGAGCCGGTCACCCTGCAGGATCTGTCGGAGACCGCTGCGGTCACGGGCACGTTGACGTACGCGGACCCGGGCACCGTCAGTGCCGGCCGCGACGGCACGATGACCTGGCTGCCCGACGAGACCACGGTCGTCGAGCGCGGCGGCACGCTCGCTCGTGTCGACAACCTGCCGGTGACTCTGCTCTACGGGACGCTGCCGCTCTGGCGCGATCTGTCCTACGGCGTCGACGACGGCCCCGATGTCAAGCAGCTCGAGGAAAACCTCGTTGCGCTAGGTGTCACACCGTCCGGCTTCACCGTCGACGAGCACTTCAGCACCGCGACGCGCGAGGCGGTCGAGGACCTGCAGGAGCAGCTCGGGCTCGAGGAAACGGGCGTGGTGACAGCGGCCGAGTTCGGGATTGCCGCCGGACCCGTACGCGTCGGCGCGCACGAGACCGCAGTTGGCGACCGGGTCGGGGCAGACGCACCGATCTATGCCTCGTCCTCGACCTCGCCCCTGGTGACCGCCGACCTCTCACCGACGCAGGCGCGAAACGCGACCGTCGGTGCGGCGGCTTCGGTGACGCTGCCGGACGGCACGCGGGTCGACGGCACGATTGCGTCCATCGGCGCCACCAAGGCCAACGCGGATGGCACCGCCGTCGTACCTGTGACCGTGACGCTCGCCGATGCGGCGGCGGCGGGGCAGGTGTCGGGCGCGCCGGTCAGCGTCGAGATTGTCACGCAGGTGACCGCGGGTGCGTTGACGGTGCCGGTGACAGCGCTGGTGGCGCTGGCTGAAGGAGGCTACGCGGTCGAGGTTGTCGACGAAGCCGGTCGGTCGTCCTTCGTGGCCGTTGAGCCCGGCGCTTATGCCGGCGGTCGAGTCGCGGTGACGGGCGACGGCATCGCCGAAGGCATGAAGGTTGTGGTGCCGTCGTGACCGGCGAGGTGGTGCTGTCGCTTGCGCGACGTACGCAAACGCTACGGGTCCCTCGAAGTCGTCCGCGGCGTCGACCTCGACATCCAACGGGGCGAGCTCGCGGCGATCGTCGGTCCATCCGGGTCGGGCAAGTCGACGCTGCTGCATGTCATGGGCACGCTCGACCGGCCGACTTCAGGCGAGCTCGTCGTCGACGGTGTGTCGACGTCGGGGCTGTCCGATGCGGAGCTGGCTGGGCTGCGGGCACGGCGGATCGGGTTCGTCTTCCAGTCGTTCCACTTGATGGCGGGCACTTCGGCGGTCGACAACGTGGCGACTGGATTGCTCTACTCCGGCGTACGCGTCGGGGAGCGGCGAAAGCGCGCGCGTGGGATCTTGCGACGGCTCGGGATGGGGCACCGGCTGTCTCACACGCCCGAACAGCTCTCCGGGGGTGAGAACCAACGCGTCGCGATCGCCCGTGCCTTGCTCGCGCGACCCGCGGTCGTGCTGGCCGATGAGCCGACGGGAAACCTTGACACGCACGCCGGTGCCGAGGTGCTTGCGCTGCTCCACGAGCTGCATCGCGCCGGCACGACGGTCGTCGTCATCACGCATGATCGCGACCTGGCTGGTTCGCTGCCTCGGCAGATCGAGGTGCGCGACGGACTGGTGGTCGCGGACAGCTCAACGCTCGTCCGTGAAGAGGTGGGTGTGCGATGAACGTGCCGTCGTCTCGATTGCTGTCTGCGGACCTCGGTCGGCTGGCTTTCAACGGCGTGCGTACGCGTCCACTGCGGGCGGCGCTGTCCGCACTCGGCATCGCCATCGGCGTCGCCGCGATCGTGGCCGTACTCGGCATCTCGCGCTCCGCGCAGGCCGACCTGCTGCGCCGGCTCGACGAGCTCGGCACCAACTTGCTGCGGGCTGAGGCGACGCAGGGTCTGGGTTTCGGAGCGGCAGTTCTGCCGGAGACCGCCGTCGATCGGCGTCGCGGATCACGCCGGTGCAGTCAGTGGCGTCCACGGCGGCGGTCGAGGCAACGGTGCTGCGCAGCGACCGGTCGGACACCCGCGAGACCGGCGGCTTGTCGGTGCACGCCGCGGATCCCGAGTTGCTGGATGTGCTGGACGCGTCCGTCGCGAAGGGCACGTTCCTCACCGAGGCGACCGGGCGCTATCCCACCGTCGTGCTGGGTGCGGTCGCGGCCGAACGGCTTGGCATCGACTCGGTCGACGAGGGTGTCACCGTGTGGATCGGCGGGCACCGATTCCTCGTTGTCGGCATCCTCGACGAGGTGCCGCTCGCCGGCGAGATCGACCGCGCGGCGCTTGTGGGCTATGAGGTGGCTGAGTCACTCCTCGGGCTGTCGGGTGAGCCGTCGACGGTGTACCTGCGGTCGGCGGAGGCGTATGTCGAGGACGTACGCGCTGTGTTACCCGCGCAGTTGAACCCGCAGCACCCCGACACCGTGTCAGTGTCGCGGCCATCCGATGCGCTGGCCGCCAAAGCGGCGACTGAGGACGCGTTGACCGGATTGCTCGTCGGGCTCGGCGCTGTGTCGCTCCTCGTCGGTGCGGTCGGTGTCGCCAACGTGATGGTGATGGGTGTGCTCGAACGGCGCAGCGAGATTGGCCTGCGGCGGGCGCTCGGTGCGACTCGGGCGCACGTCCGACGGCAGTTTCTCGTCGAGTCGATGGTGCTGGCCGGGATGGGCGGGGTGGCGGGCGTAGCGCTCGGCGGGCTCGTCACCTTCGGCTACGCCGTCTATCGCGAGCAGCCCACCGTCGTCCCCATCGAGGCGATCGCCGGCGGCACCGGCGTTGCGCTCGTGCTCGGCGCGGTCGCCGGGCTCTACCCCGCGGTGCGCGCGGCTCGGCTGGCTCCGGTCGATGCCCTGCGTACGGCCTGAGCGCGGGGCCTGGTCGATCACGTTACGTAGGCGCAGCCGGACTGTGCAAGTCATGCAGGCCTTGCACAGTCCGGGGCGATCACGTGAACGTGATCGCCCCGGCGCCCGCTCAGCTCAGCGCCTGGTCCAGATCGGCCAACAGGTCGTCGATGTGCTCGATGCCGACGGACAGCCGCACGAGATCACCCGGCACCTCAAGCGGCGATCCGGCAGCGCTCGCGTGCGTCATGCGCCCGGGGTGCTCGATGAGCGACTCGACTCCGCCGAGCGACTCGCCGAGGGTGAACACCTCCGCACGGTTACACACCTCGACCGCGGCCTCCTCGCCACCGGCAACGCGGAACGACACCATGCCGCCAAACCGCTTCATCTGCCGCGACGCGACGACATGACTCGTGTGTGTGGCAAGCCCCGGGTAAAGCACCTCGGTCACCTTCGGGGTGGTGCCGCAGCATCTCGACGACCTTCTCGGCGTTGTCGCAGTGCCGGTCCATGCGTACGGCCAGCGTCTTCAGCCCGCGCAACGTGAGGAACGCATCGAACGGACCGGCAACCCCACCCATTGCGTTCTGGTGATATGCCAGTCGCTCCCCCAACTCGGCATCCCGCGCGACGAGCGCGCCACCCACGACGTCGGAGTGCCCGCCGCAATACTTCGTCGTCGAGTGCACGACGACGTCGGCGCCGAGGGTGAGCGGTTGTTGCAGGTAGGGCGTTGCAAACGTGTTGTCCACGACCAGCAACGCACCGGCGTCGCGCGCCATGTCGGCGAGCGCGTTGATGTCCGCGACGGTCAGCAGCGGGTTGGTCGGCGTCTCGACCCAGATCATCTTGGTCTCCGGCCGGATCGCCGCGCGTACCTCGTCGAGATCGGCGACATGCGCCGGGGTGTACGCCAGCCCCCACGGCTCGAGCACCTTGGCGAACAACCGGTACGTGCCGCCGTAGGCGTCGTCCGGGATCACCACGTGGTCACCGGGCTTGCAGACCGCACGCAGCAAGGCGTCCTCGGCAGCCAGACCGCTTGCGAATGCGAGCCCACGCGTGCCTCGCTCCAGAGCCGCGAGACATTCCTCCAGCGCCGTACGCGTCGGGTTGGCACTGCGGCTGTACTCGTAGCCGCCGCGCAAACCACCGACGCCGTCCTGCTTATAGGTGCTCGTCGCATAGATCGGCGGCACCACCGCGCCGGTCAGCGGGTCGGGCTCCTGCCCGGCATGGATGGCGAGGGTCTCGAAAGCGTGCTCCACGTATCGGAACCATACGCAGACGACCTCGGTCTCATCGGTCAGGGACCATTCGGGGTCGTCGAGCGCGCGCCGGATCTCCGGCCGCGAGAAGCCTTCCCAGAAGCGACGGTGCGACCGCGCCCAGTCCGCGACGTCGCGATAGCCCTCGCCCTCGGCGTCTGCGAACTCCCAGGTCACGTTGGCAGAAGGGCACGACGTCAACGCGTGTGATCTCGATGACGCCGGCGTGCTGCCCGTCGTCGTCGACGAGCACCAAGCGCTCGCCGACCTGCTCGAGGGCCTCGCCCTCGATCTCGTACTCCAGCAGCAGCCCAGCTGTGGCCCGCTTCCGTCCCGTGCGGACGAGGGAGCTCAGCTCGCGGCGCAGCTGACCCGGAGACCCGAGCTCGAGTGTGCGGAGTCCGTCGATGCGAGGCCATGTCACGCCGCCGAGTCCATCACAGGCTCGCGGTCTGGCTGTCGTGCGGCCCGCGCGGGCGCCTCCGGCACCGTGAACACTGGCAGCAGCACGTGGATGATCGGTCCGATGAGCAACGCGAAGGCCACCGTGCCGATGCCGACGGAGCCGCCGAGCAGCCAGCCGATCGCGAGCACCGAGACCTCCAGCACGGTGCGGACAAGCCGCACCGACCGGCCCGTACGCGCCACCAGCCCAGTCATCAGGCCGTCGCGGGGTCCGGGACCGAACCCGGCGCCGATGTAGGCCGCGCTGGCCGCACCGATGAGCAAGATGCCGCTGGCCAGGAACAGGACCCGCACCGGGAGGGCATCAGGGGTCGGCAGCAGCGCAAGCGACCAGTCCACGGACAGGCCGATGAGGATGACGTTGGACACCGTGCCGAGGCCGGGCCACTGCCGCAGCGGTATCCAGGCCAGCAGCACAACAGCCCCGACCACGATCACGACCGTGCCGAAGCTCCACCCGGTGCGCTCGGCGATGCCTTGGTGGAAGACGTCCCAAGGGTCCAGACCGAGCGAGGCCTCGAGCATGAGGGCCATCGAGAAGCCGTACAGCAGGAGGCCGGCATAGAGCTGGATGAGTCGTCTTGGAAGACCCCGCGTCCACATGGCTTCTAGGTTCTCCGAGATTGGTCTTCAGATCTATAGCCAATCGTGGGAGAGTGGCTACATGCTTGCAGTGAACGCCTCGACGGTGGCCCGGCTGCTCGACAACTGGCAGGCGGGCCGTGGGCCAAGCTATGCCCGCCTCGCGACTGCCCTCCGTCAGCTCGTGCTCGACGGTCGGCTCGCGTTGACCACTCGGCTGCCCAGTGAGCGAGAGCTGGCCGTTGCCCTCGGGGTGAGCCGCACAACCGTGACCGCGGCCTACGCGACGTTGCGCGACGGCGGGTTCGCGGCTAGCCGGCGGGGCGCGGGCACCTGGACGACTCTGCCGCACGAGCGCGGTCCGGTGCCGGGCGCGATCACCTCCGGCCTGTTCGGCGACGACACATCTGCGCTCGACCTCAGCTGCGCCGCCCCCAACGCGCCGGAGGCCGCGTTGTACGCCGCCTTTGCCGATGCGCTGAGCGAGCTGCCGCGACACCTGCCGGGTCATGGCTACGAGCTCATCGGCCTCCCCGCGCTGCGTCAGGCGATCGCCGATCGCTACACGGCGCGCGGCCTGCCGACCACCCCTGACCAAGTGCTCGTCACATCTGGCGGCCAGCAGTCGATCGCTCTGGTCATCTCCGCACTCACCCAGCCCGGCGATCGGCTGCTGGTCGAGAATCCGACCTACCCCAACGCACTTGAGTACGCGCGACGCGCGGACGTCCGACTCGTCGGCGTCCCGCTGGCGACCGACGGCTGGGATGTCGACGCCTTCGCGGCGGCCCTGAGGCAGACCAGCCCCCGGCTGGCCTACCTCGTGCCCGACTTCCACAACCCCACCGGCCTGCTCATGCCGGCTGCCGACAGGTCTCGGATGGCGCGGCTGCTAGCTCGCGCCCGCACCCCGGTGATCGTCGACGAGACCCTGGCAGAGCTGCCCCTTGACGGGCAGGAGATGCCACTGCCCTTCGGTGCAGATGTGCCTGACCCCGGGCAGATCCACGTCGGCACGGCGAGCAAGTCGTTCTGGGGTGGGCTGAGCATCGGATGGCTGCGGTCAACGCCGGAGACCGTACGACGCATCGCCGCGCGCCGCGCTCTGCACGAGCACGGCACGGCGGTGCTCGAACAGCTGGCTACCGCACGGCTCATGGCCGACGCCGACGCGATCTTGGCGGCCCGGCGGCGCATCATCGCCGGGCAGCGCGATGCGCTCATCGCTTCCGTACGAGAGCGGTTGCCCCACTGGCAGGTGCGCGTCCCGAGCGGCGGGCTGGTGCTCTGGTATGACATCGGGGCGCCCGTCTCAGGCCCCCTCGTGTTCGCGGCCGAGGCGCAGGGTGTCCGCCTCGCGTCCGGCGCCCGGTTCGGGGTTGAGGGTGGTTTCGATCGGCGGCTGCGGCTCCCGTACACCTTGCCGGTCGACTCACTCGACGACGCCGTCGCTCGCCTGGCCACAGCAGCCGTCAGTCTCGGCTCGGTCGGCCCTGACCGGGATGATCTTGACAGGGCCGTAGTGGCCTGACTGGCCCGCTCAGTGCCGGAACAGGATCCCTCCAGCCGCCGTTGACAGAGACATGGTGTTCTTTGATCGTCGCAAGACTCGTCTCGTCAGCCCATGAGGAGGCTCTGCCGGGCCACGCCGCCCGGCCCTTCCGACTCGCCGGCACCCACACCGTGCTCGGCACGCCGATCGAGGGGCCAGCTCCAGATGGCTTCGCGGAGGCGGTCTTCGCGCTCGGCTGCTTCTGGGGCGGCGAGGAGATCTTCTGGCAGGTCCCCGGGGTGTGGACGACAGCCGTCGGCTACGCGGGTGGTGTGACGCCCAACCCCACGTACGAAGAGGTCTGCACGGGTGCGACAGGTCACACTGAGGCCGTGCGGGTTGTCTACGACCCGGCAGTTGTGTCGTACGAGCAGCTGCTCAAGCTCTTCTGGGAGTCGCACGACCCCACCCAGGTGATGCGCCAGGGCAACGACATCGGCACGCAGTACCGCTCCGCGATCTACACGACGTCAGCGGAGCAGCAGAAGATCGCAGAGAGCTCGCGCGACGCCTATCAGCCGGTCCTCACAGGCGCCGGTTACGACAAGATCGCTACGGAGATCGCGCCGCTCGGCGATTTCTTCTACGCCGAGGACTACCACCAGCAGTACCTGCACAAGATCCCCAACGGCTACCGCTGCCACTCGGCGACCGGGCTCAGCTACCCGCTGGCGGTCTGAACAACGCATCATCCCGACTGGCCGACGCTCGCGCCTGCAGCGTCGGCTAGTCGCTGTCGGATCACGTCGCTACCGTGTGCCCGTCCGGACGAGGCAGACCGAGGAGCGGCACATGGCCGACGTCATCCTGTTCCACCACGCCCAAGGCCTCACCGCAGGCGTCCGAGAGTTCGCAGATCAGTTGCGCGCCGCCGGGCATCGAGTCACGGTTCCCGACATGTACGACGGCGCGACCTTCGACACCCTCGGCGACGGCATGGCCCATGTCCGTCAGCTCGGCTTCGACACGATCCTCGAGCGAGGCCGACTCGCCGCCGAGGAGCTGCCCAGTGAGCTGGTCTACGTCGGTTTCTCGCTCGGAGTGATGCCCGCCCAGATGCTCGCCCAGACGCGGCCGGGCGCCAAGGGGGCTCTGCTGATCTACTCCGCCATTCCGGCGTCGGAGTTCGGTGGTGCGTGGCCTGCCGATGTCCCGTTGCAGATCCACGCCATGGATGCCGACGAGGAGTTCGTCGGAGGCGGCGATCTCGAGGCTGCACGCGAGCTTGTCGACACGGTCGATGGCGCGGAGCTGTTCCTCTATCCCGGAGATCGACACCTCTTCGCCGATAGCAGCCTGCCCGACTACGACGAAGCCGCGGCGACACTGTTGACCCAACGGGTGCTCAAGTTCCTCGACAACATCGACTAGCGTCCTCGGCCCGCGGCTCCCTGTCAGTGCCGCTGGCTAATGTCATGCACATGGCGACTATCGCGTTGTTCCACGCATCAATGGGTGTCCGGCCGGGCATGCACGACGCGGCCGAGCGATTGCGATCTCACGGGCACGATGTGCACGTCGTGGATCAATACGACGGCAAGGTGTTCGACGACTACGACACCGCCGGCGCCTACGTGGAGCAGGTCGGCTTTCCCGCCTTGATGGCGATAGCGGCCGAGGCGACCGCCGATCTGCCGGATCCTCTGGTCACCATGGGGTTCTCCAACGGCGCCGGCATGGCCGAGTTCGTCGCAGGTCAGCGCCCAGTTGCCGGCGTCGTGATGATGGCCGGATCTCTCGACCCCGCGGTCATCAACCTGGCTTGGCCAAGTGGCGTGCCCGGGCAGATCCACACCACGATCGATGACCCACGGCGCGATCAAGCGGCGATCGACAACACTGCGGCGGCAATCAGGGCGGCCGGTGGAGAGGTCGAGGTGTTCGACTACCCAGGCTCGGGCCACTTGTTCGCCGATCCCAGCAAGACCGACGAATACCAGCCGGCCGAGGCCGAGCTCATGTGGACGCGGGTGCTTGAGTTCCTGGCTCGCGTCGACTCGCGGAGCGCGGCTACGGGCACCTAGGCAACGTACGCGTCGCTCGGGTCGACGAACGGGTCGTTGGTCGGCCACCAGCGAGCGGGGCGACCCGCACCGGGTTGTCCGCAAGCACGGCCGCGAACCGCGCAGCGAGCTCAGCCCGGTGATAGGCAGCGAGCGACCAGTCATATCGAGTGACATCGAGGCCGAGCTTGCGCAACTGCCACTGGCGCTCCTTCTCGTTCGCCGCGACGGCCACGGCGGTCTTGGTTAAGAGGTCAGGAAGCCGAGCACGTCGGTGCGGCTCAGCACGCCGACCGGCTTGCCTTCGTCGTGCACCATCACTGCACCCGCCCGGCCCAGCGCCTCGACGGCCGACTCGATCGGCTCCCCCGCACCCACCGAAGGCAGCGGCGGCGACATGTGTTGCTCGACCCGGTCGGCCAGGTGGGCCTTGCCGCTGAACAACGCGTCGAGCAGGTCCTTCTCCACCACCGCGCCGGCGACCTCGGCCGCCATGATGGGCGGCTCCGCGCGGACCACGGGCATCTGCGAGACGTTGTACTCGCGGAGGATCCGCACCGCGTCGGCCACCGTCTCGTTGGGATGCGTGTGTACGAGGGCGGGCAGCTCGCCCTGCTTCGCGTGGAGCACGTCACCCACGGTCGCGCCACCGGCGTGGTCGAGGAATCCGTACGACGCCATCCAGTCGTCGTTGAAGATCTTGCCGAGGTAGCCGCGACCGCTGTCGGGCAGGAGGACGACGACCACCGCATCCGGCCCGGCTGCAGCCGCGACGCGCTGCGCAGCGACGACGGCCATGCCGCAGGAGCCGCCGACAAGCAAGCCTTCCTCCCGGGCCAGGCGCCGCGTCATCGCGAACGAGTCGCGGTCGGAGACAGCCACGATCTCGTCGGCGATGCTTCGGTCGTAGGCCTCGGGCCAGAAGTCCTCGCCTACACCCTCGACGAGGTACGGCCGGCCGGTCCCGCCCGAGTAGACCGATCCCTCGGGGTCGGCGCCGACTATGCGCACCCGCCCGCCAGAGACCTCCTTGAGGTAGCGCCCGGTGCCAGCTGATCGTGCCGCCCGTACCGACCCCCGCGACGAAGTGCGTGACGCGGCCCTCGGTCTGCTCCCAGATCTCCGGCCCGGTCGTCTCGTAGTGCGAGAGCGGGTTGTTGACGTTGGAGTATTGATCCGGTTTCCACGCGCCGTCGATCTCGGTGACGAGCCGGTCGGACACGCTGTAGTAGGAGTCCGGGTGCTCCGGCGGCACCGCGGTCGGGCAGACGACGACGTCGGCGCCGTACGCCTTGAGCACGTTGCGCTTGTCCTCGCTGACCTTGTCGGGGCAGACGAAGACGCAGCGATAGCCCTTTTGCTGCGCGACCAGCGCCAGGCCCACGCCGGTGTTGCCCGACGTCGGCTCCACGATGGTGCCGCCCTGCTTGAGTGCCCCCGAGGCCTCGGCGTCCTCGATCATTCGCAGGGCGATGCGGTCCTTGACCGAGCCGCCCGGGTTGACGTACTCCACCTTGGCCAGCACGACCCCCGGCACATCACCCACGACCTTCTGGAGCCGGACAAGCGGGGTGTTTCCGATGAGGTCGACGACCGAGTCCGCGTAGCGCATGGGACGCAGCGTAGGCGGTGGGCGGGAATGTCGAGTGGCGCGGGGGAACGCCTGCAAAGATGCTGAACGTTGACCAAAATGTCCTAAGAGACACTGGACACTGGGTACGGCGTGAGGAGGCGAGCACCTGGATGTCGACAGCACGACGGATCGCGACGGCGGCCGCCTACGGGGGCGGCAGCATCGGCTTGCTCGGAGCAACCCTCGCGAGCGTGCTTGCCGCCGAGGCCAAGTTGGCTAGACGCACTATCGGCATCCCAACCGAGCAAGCGCCGGTTGCCGACGGGGTCTACGGCGGTGGGCTGGGCCCCGAGCTGTCATTCGTCGTCCTCGGTGACTCGTCTGCTGCCGGCCTGGGCGTCACAGCCCCCGAAGACACGCCGGGCGCGTTGCTCGCAGCCGGCCTGTCCGAGCTGCTCGACCGACCGGTGCGTCTGACCAACGTGGCGGTCGTCGGGGCGCAGTCCGCCGACCTCCGACGTCAGGTCGACGCTGCACTCCCGGCCGCACCCGCCGCTGCCGTGATCATGATCGGCGCCAACGACGTCACCCACCGGGTGGCACCCGCCACATCCGTACGACACCTCGGCGAGGCCGTGGCCCGACTGCGCGAGGCCGGCTGCGAGGTGGTCGTCGGCACCTGCCCCGACCTCGGCACGATCGAGCCGATCGCCCATCCGCTGCGGCTCATCGCCCGGCACTGGAGCCGCCGGCTTGCGGCGGCGCAGACGGTGGGCGCGGTCGAGGCGGGCGCGCGCACGGTGTCCCTCGAGTTCGCTGCTCGGGCCCGAGTTCGCCGCCTCCCCCAGGGACCTGTTCTCGGCCGACCGGTTCCACCCGTCGGCGTTCGGCTATGCCCGAGTGGCGGCGACGCTGCTGCCCTCCTTCGCCAGCGCCCTCGGCGTCGTGCTTGCCGAGCCGGTCGCTATGGAGCCCGAGCCAGGGGCGGCGGTCCCCGTCGCCGAGGCCGCGGTGGAGGCCGCCGGGGTCGGCGGCACAGAGGTCGCCGCCGCCGCGACCGGCACCGACCGGACCCCGAGGCGGCGCCTGGGCGCTGCTGCGCCACCTCCGCCGGCTCCCGCTGCCTCGACCCGTACGGCGTGGGGACCCGCGCCCCGACGGCGACCTCGCCACCGAGGTCGCGGGCGGGTAGGTTTGAGCTGACTACTGGTCGGTAACTTCAGGAGCTGGCCATGGCCGAGGCCGTCATCGTTGCGACCGCACGCACGCCGATCGGCCGCGCCGGCAAGGGCTCATTGCGCTCGGTGCGTCCCGACGACCTTGCTACGGGAGTGATCCGGGCCGTCCTCGACAAGGTGCCGGCCCTCGATCCGCACACGCTCGACGACATCTACCTCGGCTGCGCCGAGCCACGTGACGAGCAGGGCGGCAACATTGCCCGCCGGGTGGCGGTGCTGCTGGGCCTCGACGACGTGCCAGCTTCGACGATCAACCGGTTCTGTGCATCGAGCGTGCAGACCGCGCGGATGGCGTTCCACGCGATCAAGGCCGGCGAGGGACACGCGTTTGTGAGCGGCGGGCGTCGAGTGCGTGAGCCGGTACGTCGGATTCGGCGGGGCGGGTGTCGACGCTGAGGAGGTCCACCACCCCGCGTTCGCTGCGGCCAAGTCGCGCTCCCAGACGTACGCCGACACCAACGCGCCCTGGCACGACCCGCGCGGTGACGGGGAGCTGCCCGACATCTACGTGGCGATGGGCCAGACGGCCGAGCACGTCGCAAAGCTGCGTGGCGTGTCCCGCCGCGAGCAGGACGAGTTCGGCGTCTTGTCGCAGAACCGCGCCGAGCAGGCGATCAAGGATGGCTTCTTCGCCCGCGAGATCGCGCCGGTCACGCTTCCCGACGGCACCGTCGTCGACACCGACGACGGCCCGCGGCCAGGGACCACGTATGACAAGGTCGCTGCCTTGCAGCCGGCGTTCCGCGTCGACGGCACGGTCACCGCCGGCAACTGCACACCGCTCAACGACGGCGCGGCGGCTGTCGTGGTCATGAGCGACGTACGTGCCCGCGAGCTCGGCCTCACGCCGCTGGCGCGCATCGTGTCCACCGGCGTGTCCGCGCTCTCCCCCGAGATCATGGGACTGGGACCCGTCGAGGCTTCTCGGCGTGCGCTCGCCACTGCTGGTCTGACGATCGACGACATCGACCTCGTCGAGATCAACGAGGCTTTCGCGGCTCAGGTGCTGCCAAGCGCAGCCGACATTGGCGTCGAAATCGACCGGCTCAACGTGCACGGCGGAGCCATTGCGCTGGGTCACCCGTTCGGCGCGACAGGTGCCCGCATCATGACCACCCTGGTCAACGGCCTGCAGTCGCGCGACGGGCATTTCGGGCTCGAGACCATGTGCGTCGGCGGCGGTCAGGGCATGGCAATCGTGATCGAGCGGCTGACGTAACGATCAGAAACAGCAGATTACGACTTGATCACGAGAAGGGGTTGTGAAGCCTCGCCGGGTCAGGCACTCTCAATGACACGCCCACTTTCGCGGCGTGCTCGCGACCCTCGGGAGGCAGCCATGAGCCATTCGCCGGAAACGCATCGCAACCTGATTGCCCGCATCCCTGGCGCGACAGGGCGAGAGCTTCCCGAATGGTTCAAGGCACTTGACGACGGTCCGGCATTCCTCCGCACGGAAGACCGCGTGCGCTGGCTGCGCAGTGAGCACGGCCTGGCTTTCAGCCACGCCTCGGCAATCGTGCACGAGCAGATCCTGCAGAAGGCGCAGCGCTCGTTCCGCTGAGCTGGTCAGACAGACGACATCGGCACCCTCGAAGGAGGGTGCCGATGTCGTTGTGCGTGCGGCTGCGCGACTAGTTGTCGCCGCGCAGGATGGCGATGAGGCGGAGCAGCTCGATGTAGAGCCAGACCAGCGTGACGATCAGGCCGAACGCGGCCGTCCACGCGAACCGCTCCGGCAGACCGTTGCGTACACCCTTCTCAATGAAGTCGAAGTCGAGTATGAGCGACAGCGTCGCCAGGCCGACGGCAAACAGGCTCACGGCAAGGGCGAGGAGCGGGTTTTCACCACCCCAGATGGTCGGGCCGCCGAACAGTGCGCTCACCAGGTTGATAAGCAGCAGGACGCCGTAACCGGCCAGGGCGATGAACATGCCGCGCTGGAATTTTGGCGTTACCCGGATGCGCCCGCTGCGGTAGGCGAACAGCGCGACCGCGAACAACACGAGCGTGCTGATCACTGCCTGGCCGACGATGCCGTCCCACGCATCCTCGAAATACTTGCTGATACCACCGACGAAGAGGCCCTCGAAGCCCGCGTAGGCGAGCATCAGTGCCGGGTTTGGCTCGCGCTTGAACGAGTTGACCAGGCCCAGGACCAGGCCGACGATCAGGCCAACCCAGAGGAGCCCCGGGACCTGCCACCCGATCGCTGCGCCGACCAGGAGGACGGCGAACATAATGCCGGTCTTGGCGACGACGTCGTCGTAGGTCAGCCGCCCAGTGCGGACCGGCGTGGCCGACGGCTGCGCGTACATGTCCTCGAGCGTGCTCGAGGTCGGGGACGCCTGGTCAAACGTGGCGTACCCACCCGAGCGCGCGAAGCCCTCGTTCCGGTTGAACACCGGGTTGTTGCTCTGCATGGCACTCCTCCGAAGGAACCCGCGTCGCGGGGACTGGTCTCCCAGCCTAACGGCGGGCCGGTCGTCCACGTTCCCCACTAGCGCGGAAATGTGCGGTTTCGCCCGGGCCGATGAGATCTGGCCGCGACACCAGTCGCTACGGGTGATATCGCCGCCTCTCCGTAACCTCGGGCGGTGCCGCGTGATTCCTAAGGAGAGATCACATGGGCAAGGTTGTCGCGCAGATCACCACGTCGCTCGACGGCTTCGTCGCCGGCCCCGACGATGGGCCGGGACGCGGCCTCGGCGTGGGGGGTGAGCGCCTGCACTACTGGGTGTTCGGCGGGCCGTGGAGCTACGACTCGCCACCGACCGGCGAGGCGACCGGCGTGGACAGGGAGTTTCTCTCCGCGGCGTTCCCCAGTCTCGGGGCCGTCATCTGTGGACGCAGCACCTACAAGGCCGCTGAGGCATGGGGCGGGACCAATCCGTGGGACGTGCCTTTGTTCGTCGTGACCCATCGACCGGAGGACGCACCTTCCGCTGATTCCGGGTTCACCTTCGTCGACGGGTTCGACAAGGCGCTCGACCAGGCGCGCGCAGCCGCCGGCGACCGGAATGTCGTGGTCATGGGTGGGGCCGACGTGATCCGGCAGGCGCTGCGGGCTGGTGTTGTCGACGAGCTCACCGCGACTGTTGCCCCGGTCGTTCTCGGCGGCGGCAAGCGGTTGTTCGACGGGTTCGACGAGATGGTCGGTCTGGAGCAGGTCAGCGCCCGGCAGTCGCAGTGGGCCACGCATCTCACCTACAAGGTGATGCATTGAGCCCGATTGGAGCGCGCAGATGTCAGACCGCCTGCATAGCGTCTGGGTGTGGTTTTCGACCTGACTCTGGACGAGCTCCGGCAACGCCGCAGCGCGAAGTGGCAGCACAAAGATCCCGACGTTCTCCCGCTGTGGGTCGCGGAGATGGACGTACGGGTCGCGCCGCCGATCCGTGCGGCGCTCGAGCGGCTGGTAGCGGCCAGCGACTTCGGCTACGTGAGCTGGCGAGGGCTGCCAGCGGCCTATGCCGACTTCGCCGAGCGCAATTGGGGACTCACCGTCGACACGAGTCGTGTCGTTGCTGTGCCCGACGTGATGGACGGTGTGTTCCATCTGTTGCTCGCCGCCACGCATCCTGGCGCCAAGGTGGTCATCAACCCGCCGGTCTACGAGCCGTTCTTCCAGGCCCTCGAGCAAGCCCATCGTGAGCTCGTCGAGGTGCCGCTTGTTCGTGATGCCGACGGGCGGTATGCACTCGATCTCGCCGGCCTGGAGGCGGCGTTCGCCGCGGGGGCGCGAACGTATCTGCTGTGCAGCCCGCACAACCCTGTCGGTCGGGTCTGGACGCGCGCCGAGCTGCGGGCGGTGGCAGACCTTGCGGACCGGTTCGGTGTGCTCGTTCTCGCCGACGAGGTCCATGCGCCGCTCGTCCACGAGCCGCACACGTTCACGCCGTACGCGTCGCTCGACGGTGCCTCGCCGCAGGAGGCAATTACTTTCACGTCGGCATCCAAGGCATGGAACCTTCCCGGGCTCAAGTGCGCGATCGCGATTGCCGGCTCGGAGTCGGGATACCGACGACTGCTCGCCATGGGTCGCGAGATGAGGGAGAGCGCCGGGCTGCTGGGTGCGGTCGCCAACACGGTCGCATTCGCCGACGGCGAGCCCTGGCTTGCATCGTTGCGAGCCGCCCTCCGCGACAACCGCGACCTCCTGGCTGAGTTGCTGGCCAAGCACCTGCCCGCGGTGACATGGCATCCGCTTCACCTGGAGGCGACCTACCTCGCCTGGCTCGACTGCTCCCCGCTGGGCCTTGCCGACCCGGCTGCGGTCTTTGAACGGCAAGGGCGTGTGGCGCTGGTGCCGGGCCACGTCTTCGGCACCGGTGGCGAGGACTTCGTACGGCTCAACTTCGCGACCTCACCGGAGATCCTCGAACAGGCCGTACGGCGAATGGCAGCTGCGGTTCGATCGCTAGCGTCCTGAGGATGCGGCTCACGGTTCTCGGTGCGACTGGTGCTTGGCCCGACGCCGGCCAGGCGTGCAGCGGCTTCCTCGTCGAGCACGATGGGTACCGGCTGCTGGTCGACCTCGGCTACGCGACCGTGCCGCGGCTCCTGCAGCACATCACGCCCGATCGCTGTCGACGCGGTGTTCATCAGTCACGGACATCCTGATCACTGTGCCGACCTCAACCCACTGCTGCGCGCCCGAGCTCTACGCGACGACCCGCCCGCGCCGCTGCCGGTCTATGCGCCACCGGGTGCGCTGCACGCGGTGCTCGCGCTGGACCGGCCCGGCATGCTCGACTCGGCGTACGTACTGCACGAGTTCACCCCCGGCAACCCGTTGCCGCTCGGGCCTTTCGCCGCCGAGACACGGCTGCTGCCGCACTGGTTGCCCAACGCGGGCGTGCGGCTGTCTGCGGGCGGCGCGGTCGTCGCCTACACCGGTGACACCGGACCGAGTCCCGGCGTGGTCGACCTGGCACGCGACGCTGACCTGCTCGTGGCCGAGGCCAGCTATGTCGACCACGTGCCGGAAGACTCGCGGAGCTACCTGTCCAGCGCCAGCACGGCCGGCCGGCAGGCTGCCGCTGCGGGCGCCGGGCGCCTGATGCTGACCCACCTCATGCCCGGCACCGACCCCATCGCCGCCCGCACTGCGGCCGCGGACGCGTACGACGGAGCTATCGACGTCGCCACCGCCGACAAGATCATCGCGCTTGGTGCCCCCGGTGGGATTTGAACCCACACTGTGGCGGGTTTAAGCCGCCTGCCTCTGCCGATTGGGCTACGGGGGCCTTCCGGTCGCGAGGTTACAGGTAGACCTTGCGCGGAAAGAGCGCATGCGCGCCGGCGACCCGGTCAAGGAACAGCAGCCCGGCACAGTGATCGATCTCGTGCTGGACCGCTCGCGCCTCGAACCCATCGGCGTCGATGGTCACCTCGTCCGCCGTTCCTGGCACCTGCCCCACAACCGTGACCCGGGTCGCCCGCTTGACGTCGCCGGTGAGGTCTGGCACCGAGAGGCAGCCCTCCCGTGCCCTCTCGTTGCGACTCGCCTCGACCACCTGGGCGTTGGCGAGCACCACAAGACCGTGGCTGGTCCGCGTCTTGGGATGGCCACTGACGTCCACGACGAACAGGTCGGCACTGACCCCGACCTGCACAGCGGCCAGCCCGACGCAGCCCGGGGCCTGCCGCATGGTCGCGACCAAGTCAGCCGCGAGCTGTACGGACTCCGCCGCCAACGGGTCGACCGGTCCGGAAGGGGCGCCCAGCGCCGCGTGCGGAGCGCGTACGACGTCGCGCACTCTGCCTGGCAACGTCACAGCAGGTCGGTGTCCTGCGGACGCAGGCGCACCTCGACACCAAGCCGCCGGCCGACGGCCTCCAGGTCCCCGCGCAGCGCGTCTACATCAGTGGCGGCCGGCACATCGACCTCGGCAACGATGACGTACAAGTCCCCGGTCAAGCGCGTCGTCAGGTCCGTGACGTTGCCGCCCACGGCTGCCAGGGTTCTGGTGACAGCCGACACAATGCCGGGGCGGTCACCGCCGTGCACGCTGAGCACGTACGGAGTCCCGGCGTGCTGCGGATCGGGCTCCGGCGGCACCTCCCGCACGGAGACCTCCAGCAGCCCATCAGCCGCGAGCGGAGCGAGCGCCGCATGCACCTCGGCAGGGCTGCGCGGTGTCACGGCGACCAGAGTCATCGCGAAGTGGCCGCGCAGCAGCGTCATCGTCGTGTCCTCGAGATTGGTGCCGAGGTCCGCAAGGACGGCTGTGACATCGGCGATGATGCCCGGTCGATCGTGCCCGAAGACCGTGATCGCCAGCAGGGTCACGGCCGGACCCGCGCCGCCGACTCGAACTCCTCACGCGGGGCGTGCATGCGTCCGAGCGAGGTGACCTCGCGCGGGAAGAACAGCGCGAGCGTCCAGTCGAGCGTGATCCGCGCCTTGCGGTTGATGGTTGGCATCCGGCTCAGGTGATAGGTGCGGTGCATGAACCACGCTGGCAGACCGCGCACCTTGACCCCGTAGACCTGCGCAACACCCTTGTGCAGTCCGAGGCTTGCCACCGAGCCGACGTACTTGTGGACGTACTCCTTCAGCGGCTCGCCGCGCAGTGTGGCCACGATGTTGTCACCCAGCCGGCGGGCCTGCCGCACCGCGTGCTGGGCCGACGGGCTCGTCGTGGCACCGGGGATGTCGCTGCTGAGGTCGGGGATCGCCGCGACGTCGCCCGCTGTCCACACGTTGTCGAGGCCCGCGACGCGCAGCTCGGGCGTGCCCTTCAGCCGCCCCTTCTCGTCGAGCGGCAGGTCGGAGCTCGTAATGACCGGGTTGGCCTTGACCCCCGCGGTCCACACGATCGTGTCGGACTCGAAGGTCGTGCCGTCGGAGAGCACGACATGCCCGTCGACGACGGACTCGAGGCGGGTGTCGAGCCGTACGTCGATGCCGCGACGACGCAGCTCGTCGATTGTGTAACGACCCATGTCCTCACCGACCTCGGGCAGTATCCGACCGCTCGCCTCGACGAGTACGAAGTTGAGGTCGGAGGGCTCGACCGTGTCGTAGTAGCGCGTCGCGTAACGCGCCATGTCCTCGAGCTCGCCGAGTGCCTCGATGCCCGCGTAGCCTCCACCGACGAACACGAAGGACAGCGAACGCTGTCGGACCTCCTTGTCGTCGGTCGACCCGGCGACGTCAAGCCGGTCGAGCACGTGGTTGCGCAACGCGATGGCTTCCTCGACCTGCTTGAAGCCGATGCCCTGCTCAGCGAGACCAGGAATGGGCAAGGTGCGCGCCACCGAGCCCAGGGCCACGACAAGGTGGTCGTAGGTGAGGTCGTACGGGTCGCCCTCGTTGGGGGTGACCGTGACCTTACGGTCGGCGTGACTGATCTGCGTGACTCGACCGGTGCGGACCTCAGTGTCACGGAGCACCTGGCGAAGCGTGACAACCACATGCCGCGGCTCCAGCGAACCGGCCGCAGCCTCCGGCAGGAACGGCTGGTAGGTCATGGTCGGACGGGGGTCGACGACGGTGACGCGGGCCTCCCCGCGGCGCAGCTTTCGCTGCAGACGCAGCGCGGTGTAGAGGCCGACGTAGCCGCCACCAAGGATGAGGATGTGCGGTTGCTGCTGCATGTTCACCAAACTACCGCTGCTTGTGAAATATTTCACGAGCGTATTCGGCGGCCCGAAGAAGTACGTCATCGAGCATGGGCTCGGTGAGCTTGCCGGTAAACGTGTTCTGCTGGCTCGGGTGGTAGGACCCGATGAGCAGCACGTCACCGAGCACCGCCTCCGCGGCGTGGCCGAACCGCGGGCGGGGTCGTGGCGCACCCAGGCCGACGTCGGCGAGGGTGCTCAGAGCGGCGGTCCAGGCGTAGCCGCCTAGCGCCACCACCACGCGCAAGGTGGGTCGGACCAGATCCACCTCACGCACGAGCCACGGACGGCAGGTGTCGCGTTCGTCCGGAGTGGGCGCATTGGCGGGCGGCGCGCACCGCACTGCCGCGACGACTCGAGTGCGCACGAGCCGCTGCCCGTCGCCGGCGTGCGTGCTCGTCGGCTGCGACGCTAGACCCGTGCGGTGCAGCGCCGCGAACAGCCAGTCACCGCTGCGATCGCCCGTGAAAATGCGGCCCGTCCGGTTGCCGCCGTGCGCCGCCGGCGCGAGGCCCAGCACGAGGATTTCCGGACGGTCATCGCCCCAGCCCGGCACCGGCCGACCCCAGTACGGCTCGTCGGCGAATGCCCGCCGCTTCGTGGTCGCCACCTCCTCGCGCCAGGCGACGAGTCGAGGGCAGGCGCGACACATGGACTCGCGTGCAGTCAGCTCAGCCAGGTCGGCCGCGCCGCCTGCCAGGTCCCGTACGGCGTCGGCGTCGGCTGCCACCGGCGTCAGTGATGACGCCGGGTCCTCGGGCCATCCGGTGCCCGGCGCGACCGGACTCGCGAACCGCCCGCCGACGATTGGGTGCGGCAGCAGCACAGCCCGGGTCATGTCGGACAGTCTGTCGGACCGAGCGGTGTATCACCGAGAGCTGATTACGGCTCCTCCCATCGATGACCGAACCGAAAGGGCTTCGGCGTCGTATTCAAGGCGGAAGGAGATCCGCCATGACCATCACACTCACCGACCCGGTCGGTGCAATCACTGACACAGACCGAGCACGGGCGCGAGCCATCGAGGCAGCCCGCGTCGAGGCCGCACGTGAGGCCCTCAACCGCCGCGACCCGACGCCGCAGCACGCGGCCGACCTGCGCGACGCGCAGCTCCGGCGCCGCGACGCGCTGCACGCGCTCCAGCTGGCCGAGGCCGAGGCCGCCTAGCTCAGCCGGCGCAGCTCCACGCGATGCCGTCGAGGATGTCGTGCTCGCTGACGACGACCTCGGAAACTCCGACGCGGTCGACGATGGCGCGCAGCACCAGCGCACCGGCCGCGATGACATCGACCCGTCCCGGATGCATCACCGGGATCGCTGCGCGAGCGTCGTGGTCGAGCGCGAGCAGCCGGTCGCTGATCTCGCGTACGGTCGCCTGCTGCCACCCGCGAATGGTGGATCGCGACAGGGTCGTACGCCGGCAGGTCGAGCGCGATGCCGCCGACTGTGGTCACGGACCCCGCCAGTCCGACAAGCGTACGGGCCTCGTGCAGCGGCACCGTCTGCTCGACGCGATCGAGCGCAGCCTCGATGTCGGCGCGCGCAGCGACCACCTGGTCTGCGGTCGGCGGATCGTCGTGGAAATGGCGCTCAGTGAGTCGCACGCAGCCGATGTCGACCGAGATGGCGGAACGCAGGTTTCCGTTGCCGAGCACGAGCTCGGTGGACCCGCCTCCGATGTCGACGACGAGGAAAGGCGGTGTCATGTCAGCGCCGAGCTCGCGGGTCGCGCCGACGTACGACAGCTGCGCCTCCTCGTCACCGGAGACCACCTCAGGCGGCACACCGAGGATGTGCTGCACTCCGGCGACGAATTCTGCACGGTTGGCCGCGTCGCGGGTCGCGCTGGTGGCGACCATGCGCACGCGCTCGGCGCCGAGCTCGCTTATCCGGTCGGCATAGCGGCGCAGCGCGGCAAACGTACGATCAAGCGCCTCGGGCGCGAGCCGGCCGGTGCGGTCGACGCCTTGGCCGAGCCGCACGATCTCCATGCGCCGGTCGACGTCGACCAGCGTGGAGTTGCCGGCGCCGACATTGATGTCGGCGACGAGCAGGCGGATCGAGTTGGTTCCGCAGTCGATCGCAGCGACGCGAGTCACGACGCATCCTCGTCGACGGCTACGCAAGGACCGCCTTTCCACCAATCCGGCAAGGCCGCTACAGCCTCGTCACCGAGGGGGTTGACTCCCGGACCGGCCGCCAAGGCGTGGGCGACCAGCACATGCAGGCACTTGACGCGATCGGGCATGCCGCCCGCAGTGATGCCCGCGATCTCGTCGACGTGCTCGATCTCCTCGCGGCGCGCGAGATAGCTGTCATGCGCGGCGCGGTAACGACGCGCCAGGTCGGCATCGGAGCGCAGCCGCCCAGTCATCTCGCGCATCATGCCGGTGGCCTCGAGCGTGCTCGTCGCTGCGGTCGCGCGAGGGCAGGTCAGGTAGTAGAGCGTGGGGAACGGCGTGCCGCCAGGGAGCCTTGGCGACGTCTCGACCACGTCGGGAAGACCGCACGGACATCGGTGCGCGACCGACACCGCACCGCGCAGCGGCCGTCCGAGCTGGGCTTGCATCGCGGCGAGGTCGTGCTCGGTCGCTGCCTCAGGCTGGGCCGGAGGCGGCGGTGGTGCGGCCATCAGGGCTGCGCCTCGTCGACGGCCGGCTCCGTCCCTGCTGCCTCGACAGTCCCCCAGAGCTTCGACCACCAGGGGCCGGTCGCCTCGGGCTCGACGACTGCCGGGTCGGGGAGCGCGCCGACCTGCTCGCCCTCACCGTCGACGACGACATAGCCAACCTCGCCTGGCAGCACGAAGTGCAGCCGCTCTCGCGCCTGCTGCTGCACGTAGGCGGGATCCTCCCAACGCTGCTGCTGCGCCTCGAGGTCGCGGACCTGGGCCTCGAGGTCGGCCCGTTCGGCGCGAAGGTCGGAGATGTCGGCGCGCTGCTCCAGCCAGGTGCGAAGCGGGTAGGCGTAGGACACCGCCAGCACCACGAGCAGCAACGCCAGCAGTGCGGCCCGCCCCGTGAACGACGATCGGCGCGCGGAGGGCGCTGTGCCGTCCGCCTCTGCTGCCGGTGTTTCAGCCGGCCGGCCAGCGGTAGTCGGGCCGGGCCGCGTGCGGGCGGCCGGACGCGGGGCAGCACCGGAGCGGGGCTCCCGACCGGTGGAGCGGCGCCCTTGCGGACCGCTCCCCGGTCGGCTCCCTGGGCTCCGGCGTGTCGCCACGAATCAGGCCCGGAACCGCGGGAATGCGCCTGCGCCGGCGTAGCGTGCTGCGTCGTCGAGCTCCTCCTCGATGCGCAACAGCTGGTTGTACTTGGCCACGCGCTCGGAGCGGGCGGGCGCTCCCGACTTGATCTGGCCGCAGTCGGTCGCGACGGCCAGGTCGGCGATGGTGGTGTCCTCGGTCTCGCCGGAGCGGTGGCTCATCATGCAGCGGAAGCCGCTGCGGTGGGCCAGCGCGACCGCGTCGAGCGTCTCGGTGAGCGAGCCGATCTGGTTGACCTTGACCAGCAAGGCGTTGGCCGCCGACTCGGTGATGCCGCGCTGCAGCCGCTCGACGTTGGTCACGAACAGGTCGTCGCCGACGATCTGCACCCGGCCACCGAGCTCGGCAGTGAGCGCGGTCCAGGAAGCCCAGTCGTCCTCGGCCAGCGGGTCCTCGATCGACACGAGCGGGTAGGCGGAGAGGAGGTCGGTGTAGTAGGCGATCATCTGCTCGGCGGACTTGCTTGCCCCCTCGAACGCGTACGACCCGTCCTTGTAGAACTCGCTGGCCGCAACATCGAGCGCGAAGGCGACGTCGGTGCCGGTCTTGAAGCCCGCCTTCTCGACCGCGACGGCGATCAGGTCGAGCGCCTCGCGGTTGCTCGGCAGGTTGGGCGCGAAGCCACCCTCGTCGCCCAGGCCCGTGGCGAGGCCGCGCTCCTTGAGCACGCTCTTGAGCGCGTGGTAGACCTCAGCGCCCCAGCGGATCGCTTCGCGGAAGCTCTCGGCACCGATCGGGGCGATCATGAACTCCTGCACGTCGACGTTGGAGTCGGCGTGCGCGCCACCGTTGAGGATGTTGAGCATCGGCACGGGCAGGACGTGTGCGTTGGGCCCGCCGACGTAGCGGAACAGCGGCAGCTCGGCCGACTCGGCCGCGGCCTTGGCCACGGCGAGCGAGACGCCCAAGATCGCGTTGGCGCCGAGCTTGGACTTGTTGGCCGTGCCGTCGAGGTCGAGCATGCGCTCGTCGATGAGGCGCTGCTCGCTGGCCTCGTAGCCCAGCAGCTCGGGAGCGATGTCGTCGAGCACGACGAGCACGGCCTTCTCGACACCCTTGCCCTGGTAGCGGCCGGTGTCGCCGTCGCGCAGCTCAACCGCCTCGAAGGCGCCGGTGGACGCTCCGCTAGGCACTGCCGCACGGGCGATCGTGCCGTCGTCGAGGGCTACCTCGACCTCGACGGTGGGGTTGCCGCGCGAGTCCAGGATCTCTCGCGCGCCGATGGCCTCGATGGTCGCCACGGGGCGTCTCCTTGCCGTGTGAAGCTCGTCTCAGTCGGGCCCGAGCCTACCGACCAAAGCCGTGAACGGACTGACGCGCCACCCCCATCCGCGCCGATCGTCACGTGTCGTGGACGAGCGCGCCGCCCACGTACGTACGGGCGACGCCGACTGAGCCGATCTCGCCGGCTGGCAGCGCGAAGGGATCGGCCGTAGCGACGACGAGGTCCGCGACGTAGCCGGAAGCAATGCGTCCTGTGTCGTCCAGGTGATTCACCCTGGCCGATCCGGACGTGTAGGCCGCCAGAGCGGTGGCGAGGTCCAGCGCCTGATGGGGCAGGAACGGCTCTGCGTCGTCGCCGTAGGCCGCGCGGTTGACGGCGACATGCACGGCCTGCCACGGATCGGGGCTCGTCACCGGCCAGTCGCTGCCCATGGCGATCGCGGCACCGCTGCGGTGCAGGTCACCGAACGGGTATTGCCACGTTGACCGCCCACTGCCGAGGAACGGGATTGTCAGCTCGTCCATCTGGGGTTCGTGATGCGCCCATAGGGCCTGCACCGTGGCGGTCACGTCGAGGGCGGCGAACCGCGGGACGTCCGCGGGGTGTACGACCTGCAGGTGCGCCAGGTGGTGGCGGTGGGTGCTGGGTCCGTTGGCCGCGCGGGCTGCTTCGAAGGCGTCGAGCGCAGTGCGCACGGCCCGATCGCCGATGGCGTGCACATGCACTTGGAACCCGGCCGCGTCCAGCGCGGTGACGTAGGTGTCGAGCTGCTCGGCTTCGACGAACGAGATGCCGCGGTTGGCTGTCGTGCCGCCGCAGCCGTCGAGATAGGGGTCAAGCATCGCTGCGGTGAAGTTCTCCGCGATGCCGTCGAGCATGATCTTGACGGTGCCGGCGACGAATCGGCCGTGCCCCGCGCCGTCCCGGCGAGCGACCAGCTCGGACAGCTGCTCGAGCCCGCGCTCGCGCTCCCACCACAGCGCGCCGCGGACCCGCGCGATCAATTGGCCGGTCCGAGCGGCGTGGACGTACGTGTCATAGGGATCGGCGTGGCCGAGGTAGGCGCCGACGATCGCGTCCTGCCACGCGGTCACGCCGTGCGCGAGCAGGTGGCGCTGACCCTCGAGCAGCGCCGCGAGGCGCTCGGCCTGGGTCTCCTCAGGCAGCACCTTGAACAGCAGCCCGACGGCACCCTCGTGCAGCGTGCCGGTCGGCTCGCCGTCGGCGTCGCGCTCGATGCGGCCGTCGGCGGGGTCGGGTGTGTCCCGGGTGATCCCGGCCAGCTCGAGGGCGCGGGTGTTGACCCAGACGCCGTGGTGGTCGCGGTTGGGGAGGTAGGCGGGCCGGTCGGGCACGATCGCGTCCAGGTCTTCCTTGCGCGGTGTGCCCGCGGGGAACGCGGCGAGCTGCCAACCACTTCCGATGACCCATGGGGTGCCTTGGTGCTGCGCTGCGTAGGCCGCGATCGCGGCTTGGTAGCCGGCAAGATCGTCCAGCTCGGACAGGTCGCAGTGCAGGCGCTCGGCGCCACCCTGGGTGGGGTGGCAGTGCGCGTCCTGGAACCCGGGAAGCAGCAGTCGACCCGCCAGGTCAACCACTTGGGTGCCGCCGCCCTGCAGCTCACGGGCCTGCTCCCCGACTGCGACGATCTGGTCACCGGTAACTGCGACGTCCATGACGACCGGCGGCGTCGCGGCGCCGGTGAACACGGGACCGTTGGTGAACAGCAGGTCAGCGGCGCGCACGGCCGTCGAGCCTACGCGGTGGGCGCTGGACACATCCCAACGCATGTGCCGGGACTACCCGGGTAACTTCGTGCCGCATAGCGACACCGAATTACCCCGTTCTTGACAGGGTGCTTTCAGGACTCGGCCTCGGCGGCGCGCACTGCCTCCGCAAACCGCCGGGCCGCCGCGCGCAGCTCCTGCTCGGCATCGACCCCCCGCGCCCGCGCGGCCGCGACGACACCCAGCAGCATGTCGCCGATGTCGCCGTCGATCTCGACGTTGGGCGGTGCCACGGAGACGCCGGCCTTCTCGGCGCGGTGCAACAGCTTGGTCGCCAAGGACAGCGCGGGCAGGGCCAGCGGCACGCCCTCCATCGACGACACCCGGCCTTTCTCGGCCGCCTTCTGCTGCTCCCACGAGGCATCAAGGGTCTCGAGGTCGGGTGCCTCTCCGTCGCCAAACACGTGCGGATGCCGGCGTACGAGCTTGTCGACGATCCCGCCGGCGACGTCGTCGACCGACCATGGCCCGGTCGACCGCTCCTCCGCGATGCGGGAGTGGAAGACCACCTGCAGCAGCAGGTCGCCGAGCTCCTCCCGCAGATGGGCGTCGTCACCGATCTCGATGGCCTCGATGGTCTCGTACGTCTCCTCGAGCAGGTAGGTCACCAGCGACTCGTGCGTCTGTTGGCCGTCCCACGGACACCCGCCAGGTGACCGCAGCCGGTCCATGAGCGCGACCAGGTCGAGAAACCGCGCGCCCGGGAGGTCGTACGACCCGTGCACGACCTCGATCTCGGGCATCGGCTCGCCGGCCGACGCCAGCACCGCTGCGGTCAGCCCATCGGTCAGCGCGACGTCGCCGGAGGTGCCGACAAGCCAGACGATGGGCCGCTGCTCGCTGCGCGCCAGCGCGAGCAGAGCGCGTACGTCGGGCGCCGCCGGCGCCACGGAAACGCCGGCGGCCGACAACGAAGCGGCCAGTGGTGTCGCCTCGGACGCGGCAAGGACACGCCCGGATCGCAGCACGTCCCACGCCGCCGCCGACAACAGCCCAGGAGCAACCCGCGGGCGAGGTGACGAGGAGTACGAGTCGACTCATGCGCGCGTCGGGCGAGCCGGGACCTAGGCCACGGCCTCGTCGAGCACGGACGCGATGGCGCCGGAGCCTTCGGTGAGCTGGTTGCCCTCCCAGGTGCCGTAGCGGCGGTTGACCGTCACGCCGATCTCGTCGGCCTTGGCGACGACGGCCAGCTCGACCGCCTCGTCCGACCCGAGCTCCTCGGCCAGACCGCTGCGCAGCAGCTCGTCGTGGACTGCGCTGCGCAGCGTCTCCTCGGTGAAACCCTCGTCGAGCATGAACTGCGTCAGGTCGCCGCCCTGCGCCTCAGCCAGCTGCTCGAGGAAGTCGTCGACGTCGGCCTCCGAGGTGGTGACGCCCTCGTCGGTGGCGACATCGGTCAACAGCTCGTGGCGGACGTCCTGCTGCAGGATGCGACGCTGCAGCGCGGCGGTGTCGATCCCGCTGCGGTCATCGGTCGAGTCGAGGAAGTCCTCGGCCTTGTCTTGCACCGCGGTCACCGTGATGCGGTTGCCACCCACGACTGCCGCCGCACCAATCTCGTTGTCGCCGCATGCCGTGGCAGCAAGCAGCGTGCCGGCGGCGACCAGCGCGCTCACGACCGTGCGACGCCGGAGATTGATGCGGCTCACGTCGGGACCTCTCTCGGACGGGTCAAGCTCATGCCTTGCTCGAAGCCCCAGCCGGGGCGTCGAGGATGTCGTCGATGACCTTGCGGGCCCAGCGGAGCAGCTCGACATCACGGACGGGCTGCCCGCCGATCGCTCGGGTCGACGGCCTCGGCACAAGGATCGTACGCACCGTGGCCTTGACCAGCGATCTCGGGTAGAGCCGGGCGAGCCGCACCTGTTGCGAGTCCCGCAGCTCCACCGGGCCGAACCGTACGTGGTTGCCGGCCTGCACCACCTCGTGCAGCCCCACCCGCCGGGCGAGCACCCGGAACCGGGCGACCTCGAGCAGGTTTTCCACCGGCTCCGGCAAGGGGCCGTAGCGGTCGTCGAGCTCTTCACGGATGGCGTCAACTGCCGCTTCCGACTCGGCCTCCGACAGCCGCCGGTAGGTCTCCAGTCGCAGCCGCTCGCTCGGCACGTAGTCGTGCGGCAGGTGAGCATCGACGGGCAGGTCGATGCGGACCTCGGGCTCCTCGGAGGGCGCCTCGCCCTTGAACTCCTCGACCGCCTCACCAACCATGCGCACGTAGAGGTCGAAGCCGACATCGGCGATCCGCCCGGACTGCTCGGCGCCGAGCAGATTGCCGGCCCCGCGGATCTCCAGGTCCTTCATGGCGACCTGCATGCCCGCACCCAGATCGGTGAACTGGGCGATCGTGGCGAGGCGCTGATAGGCCTCCTCGGTCAACGGCTTGTCGCGTGGATAGAAGAAGTAGGCGTACGCGCGCTCACGGCCGCGGCCGACCCGACCGCGCAGCTGGTGCAGCTGCGACAGGCCGAGCCGCTCCGACCGGTCGACGATCAGCGTGTTGGCATTGGAGATGTCGAGGCCGGTCTCGACGATGGTGCTGCAGACCAGGACGTCGGCGCGCTTCTCCCAGAAGTCCTCGATCACCTGCTCCAGCGAGTGCTCCGCCATCTGGCCGTGTGCGGTGACGATGCGAGCCTCCGGCACCAGCTCGCGCAACCGGGACGCCGCGCGCTCGATGGTGTCGACGCGGTTGTGTACGAAGAAGACCTGGCCCTCGCGCAGCAGCTCACGGCGGATCGCAGCGGCCACCTGCTTCTCGTCGTAGCCGCCGACGTAGGTCAAGACCGGGTGCCGCTCCTCCGGCGGAGTCTGGATCACGGACATGTCGCGGATGCCGGTGATCGACATCTCGAGCGTGCGCGGGATCGGCGTCGCCGACATGGTGAGCACGTCGACGTTGGCCCGCAGGTGCTTGATTTGCTCCTTGTGCTCGACGCCGAAGCGCTGCTCCTCGTCGACTACGAGCAGGCCCAAGTCCTTGAACCGCACGGTGCCAGACAGCAGCCGGTGGGTGCCGATGACGACATCGACGCTGCCCTCGCTCAGTCCCGCCACCACTGCGTCAGCCTCGGTGTCGGTCTGGAACCGTGACAGCGCCCGCACGGAGACGGGGAACGCCGCGTAGCGCTCGGCGAACGTCTGCAGGTGCTGCTGGACGAGCAGCGTTGTGGGCACGAGCACCGCGACCTGCTTGCCGTCCTGCACCGCCTTGAACGCCGCGCGCACGGCGATCTCGGTCTTGCCGTACCCGACGTCGCCCGCGATGACACGGTCCATAGGGATGGACCGCTCCATGTCGCGCTTGACCTCGTCGATCGTGGTCAGCTGGTCGGCGGTCTCGACATAGGCGAAGGCGTCCTCCAGCTCCCGCTGCCACGGCGTATCTGGCCCGAACGCGTAGCCGGGCGCGGCCTGGCGCGCCGCATAGAGCTTGATGAGCTCGGCGGCAATCTCGCGGACCGCCTTGCGGGCACGGCCCTTGCGGGCCGACCAGTCGGACCCGCCGATGCGGTCGAGCGTGGGCGCGTCGCCGCCGACGTAGCGCGTCACCTGCTCCAGTGCATCGGTGGGTACGAACAGCCGGTCGGCCGGCTGCCCGCGCTTGGACGCCGCGTACTCGACGACGAGGTATTCGCGCATCGCGCCCTGCACGGTGCGCTGGGTCATCTCCACGTAGCGCCCGACGCCGTGCTGGTCGTGCACGACATAGTCACCCGGGCGCAGCTGCAGCGGGTCGACCATGTTCTTGCGGCGGCTCGGCATGCGACGCATGTCCTTGGTGGACACGCCGCCCTTGCCGGTCAGGTCGCTCTCGCTGAGCACCGCAAGACGGGCCGCATCGGCGTAGAACCCGGTCGCGAGCGTTGCGGTGGTCACGTGGATGACGCCGCGCTCGGGCGCTGCCACCAGATCCTCGGTGAGCCGCGCCGGCAGCCCGTCCCCGCTCAGCATCTCGGCCAGCCGCTTCGCGGAGCCGTGGCCCTCGCTGGTGAGGACGACCGCCCACTCGGCCGCGATCGCCCCGCGCAGGTCGGCGCTGGCCCTGTCGGCGTCGCCGCGGTAGGAGTCGACCGGACGTGCGGACAGTGTCCGGCTCTCAACGCCGTCCAGCTCGACCGCCAGGTCCGCGTCAAAGCCGAAGGGGCTCACGCTCCACCAGGCGAGCCCACGTCCGAGCGCGTGCTGGCGCACGTCGCCGAGGGTGCGGTAGGCCGCCGCCTCGAGGTCGATCGGCGACTGCCCGCCGCCGGCCGCGGCCGCCCAGGACGCCTCCAGGAACTCCTGGCTGGTGGCCACCAGGTCGTGCGCGCGGGTGTGGACGCGCTCGGGGTCGCAGACGAGCACGTGCGTGTCACGTGGCACCAGGTCGAGCAGCAGCTCCATGTCGTCGACGAGCACGGGCGCGAGCGACTCCATGCCTTCGACCGCGATGCCCTCGGCCAGCTTGGTGAGCATCTCGGCGAGCTCTGGGTGCTGGACCGCGAGTGCGCGCGCCCGCGCACGGACGTCGTCGGTGAGCAGCAGCTCGCGGCACGGCGGTGCCCACAGCCCACCCTCGAGCGGGGCGAGCGAGCGCTGGTCGGTGACCGAGAAGGAGCGGACTTCCTCGACCTCGTCGCCCCACAGCTCCACCCGGACCGGGTGCTCGTCGGTCGGCGGGAACACGTCGACGATGCCGCCGCGCACGGCGAACTCGCCGCGCCGCTCGACCAGGTCGACCCGTGTGTAGGCAGCCGCCGCGAGCCGCCGGACAATATCGTCCAGGCTCACCTCGTCGCCGACCCGAAGCCGTACGGGCTCGAGGTCGGCCAATCCCTTGACCTGCGGTTGCAGGACACTGCGCACGGGAGCGACCACCACGTGCAGCGGCCCGTGCTGCGGGTCGGACGCCTCGGGGTGCACCAGCCGACGCAGCACTGCGAGCCGGCGGCCCACCGTGTCCGACCGTGGCGACAACCGCTCGTGCGGCAGGGTCTCCCAGGCGGGGAACTCGGCCACCGAGCCCGGTGGCAGCAGGCAGTCGAGTGCGGCCACGAGGTCCTCGGCCTCACGGCCGGTCGCGGTCACCGCAAGGACGGGCCGGTCGGCCGCCCGGGCGAGCGCCGCCACGATGAAAGGACGCAGGGACTGCGGCGCCGTGAGGTCGAGCTCGCGCACGCTGCGCTCCTGCGCGTCGCGGACGGCGCCGCGTAGCGCCGGATCACCCGATGTCTCGTCGAGCAGGGCGTCGAGGACTCCGCCGAGGCTCATTGGCCCTCCTTCGAAGAGCACAGTCTTTCGGGCAGCACAGACGCCCCCGATTTGGGAATCCCGGGGGTACTTCCAGCCTACGCAAAGCGCCCGACAACTCCCCAGCGCCCCAAGTTGCTCTGACGCAACGACACCCCGCGTCGATAGGTTCGACGCAGGGTGGCGTTGCGTCGAGAACTCGGTGCGGATCGTTCACCCTCGCGTGGGTGCGCCGTTTACTGCGGGCATGATCGGCTGCCCGCATGACTGAGACCAGCGGCACCATCGGTCGGCGCGGGTTCTTGATCGGCGCGAGCGCCACAGCCTTCCTCGTCACAACTGCCGGCCAGGCCGAAGCCGGCTGGCACCGCCCCGGAAACCCGTTCACGCTCGGCGTCGCATCGGGCGATCCGCTGCCGACGAGCGTCGTGCTGTGGACGCGGCTTGGCGCCGGATCCGCTGAACGGTGGCGGGATGCCGGACCGACCCGTACCCGTGCTCTGGCAGGTGGCGCACGACGAGCGATTCCGCCGGGTCGCCCGGCGCGGTCTGGCGCTCGCCCGACCGCAGACCGCGCATTCCGTCCACGTCGACGTCAAGGGCCTGGACCCGGGCCGGGACTACTTCTACCGGTTCTTCGCACTCGGCGAGATAAGCCCCGTGGGGCGGACCCGCACGGCGCCCAAGTCCGGGGCGGCGTTGCGAGCCCTCGCGTTCGGTGTCGTCAACTGCCAGGACTGGCAGAACGGTCGCTACTCGGCCTACGCCGGATTGGCCGCCGAAGACCTCGACGTGGTGCTGCACGTCGGCGACTACATCTACGAGGGCGACCCGCAGCCGACCGCCGTACGGCAGCACACGACTCCCGAGCAGCCCGGGCTCAACCAGCTGCGCACGCTGGCCGACTACCGCAACCGGCACGCGCAGTACAAGACCGACCCGGCGCTGCAGGCGGCGCACGCCGCGTTCCCCTTTGTCGTGACCTGGGACGACCACGAGGTAGAGAACAACTACGCCAACGACATCGACGAGGTGGACGACACCGGAGCCAGCCGCCAGGACCCGGCGACGTTCCGCGCGCAGCGGGCCGCGGCCTACCAGGCCTACTGGGAGCACATGCCGATCCGCGCGTCCTACACGGTCGGCTCGGCCGACTTCCTCATCTATCGACGCTTCGACTACGGCGACCTCGCCCGGGTCAACGTGCTCGACACCCGGCAGTACCGAACCGACCAGCCGTGCGGCGTGCCCAGCGACCTCGGCCCGGTCTTCTGCGGCACCAGCAACGCGGCCGGCACGCTGACCGGGGAGACGCAGGAGCAGTGGCTGCGGGACGGGCTCGCCGACACGACCGGCCCTGTGGAACGTCCTCGCCCAGCAGACCATCCTCGCGCAGACGCGGTTCCTCAACCCGACGCAGGTGCCGCCGCAGATCGCGAACCTCGACCAGTGGGACGGGTACGTCCCATTCCGCAATCGCACTCTCGAGCACGTCCGGGACGCCGCCGTACCCAACCCGATCGTGCTCACGGGCGACATCCACTCCGCGTGGGTAAACGATCTGCGGCCGAACTTCGACGACCCGGCCTCCCCCATCGTGGGCACCGAGTTCGTCGCGACGTCGGTGACATCGGACTTCCCGCCCGCGTTCGTGCCGATCATCATCGCGTCCAATGCCGCGCTCAACCCGCACGTGCGCTACTTCGACGGGACGACGCACGGATACCTGCGCTGCGACGTGGACCGATCCACCTGGCGGACACAGTTCCGCGTCGTCGACTCGATTGCTTCGGAGTCCTCGCCAGTACGCACGTCGGCGAGCTGGATTGTGGAGGCGGGCCAGCCGGGCGCCATGCCCGGCTAACCTCTCCGGGTGACGGTGCAGGCGTTGGCGATGGTGGCCCTGCTGCATCGCTGCCGCCGATTGGTGAGCCGGCTCGAGGTGTTCCGGTTTGCCGACCCGGCGATCACGGAGTCGAGCGGGCTGGCCGCGAGCGTCGTACACCCGGGGGTGCTCTGGACCCACAACGACAGCGGCAATGCCGCCCGGCTGTTCGCGGTCGACCAGGCCGGAGCGACGGTCGCGACGCTGGACGTCGAGGGCACGCTGAACATCGACTGGGAGGCCGTGGCGATGGGCCGCGGTCCAAACGGATCGGCGGCGTTGTTCGTGGCCGACACCGGGGCCAACCTGTCGCTGCGGCCGCAGCCGAGCATCTACGTGGTCGCGGAGCCAGGCGAGCTCGTGTCCGGGAGCGTCCCGGCCGAGCGGTTCCCGGTGTCGTACGCGGACGGCCGACTCCCCGACGTCGAGACCATCCTGGTCGACCCCGCGACCAACCAGGTCTATCTCGTCGAGAAGCGTGAGGGTGGCGGTGTCGTCTATGCCGGGCCAGAACGACTGGTCGCCGACCAGCCCAACGTGTTCAGCCCCGTCGGGGCCGGTCCGACGATGGCTTCGGACGGGACCTTTCTCGCCGACGGCCGCGTCGCGCTGCGCAACAACACCCGCGTACGGCTGTATGACCGGCCGGGCGGCGTCGAGCAGGCCATCATGACGCTGCCGAGCATGAGCGTCGGGGAGTCATTGACCGCCACCGTCGACGGCACCGCACTGCTGCTCGGCAGCGAGGGCGCAGGGAGCGCGGTGTGGCGGCTGCCGCTGGGCGATCGCGCGGCGCCGCCGAGCGCGGCACCCAAGACACCTTCGCCGACATTCAGCACACCGACGCCGACTCCGGCGAGCGACTCCGAGCCGACGAACAGCACGCCCACCGAGCCCGGGGCGCGACCGACCCGTTCATACGTCTGGCCAGCAGTGGCTGGTGCCACTGCCGCCGGGCTGCTGGCGGCTGGTCTGGCGCACGTGCGACGGCGCGGCAAGCACCGAACTCGCTGAATCGCCCCCGAGGCCGAGCACGCGCCCGTGCGGTGAACGGGTGACCATGCAGGCCACGACGTCGACCGAGCCCGTAGGCGAAGCGCCGGCAGCGCAGGTCTCGACGTCGTCTCTGGTGGCATCGACATCCCTGCCGGGGGGTCCGTGCGCCTCGACCTGAGCGTCCCCGGCTCGACACCGCTAGCCGAGGTGATGACGCAGCCATTCGTCCGTGCTCCACAGGTGGACCTCAGCGGCTGTCGCTGATCTCGGTGTGGCACAGTCCTGCGCGTGTCTTGGGAGGGCCTTGTCGACCTGCCGCAGCATGCGCTGGACGGGGTGCAGCTCGACGACCTCGATCTCCTGCTGGGTGGTGGCTACGGGCCGGTCTTTCGGTTCGGGACATCGCCGACCGTCGCACCCGTGGACTTCTTGCCGCTTCTCGATGTCCCGCCGGCGGTCGCAGCCGAGGCCGAGCGCGCAGGGGTCCTTCTGCTGACCGACCCGGAAGGAACGCCGCTTGCCCGGCTGACGATCGAGACGCTCGCAGACATCGCCTCCGCGGGCTGTCGGCTGGTGGGACCGATCGAGCCGCTGCAGCCACCCGCGCACGGGCCGGCGCGCCGCTGGCGGCGTACGGCCATCGACTCATCCGCGGACCTGAGTGGCCGGCACGCTCTCCTGCTGGGTTTCCGTGGCACCCCCACCGCCGAGCAGGTACGGACGGCGCGCGCGCATGCCGCCGCCGGTAACGGCGTGGTCCTCTGCGCCCTCGTCGGCACCGGCGCGCCCGTCGGAGGCGATGCCCACCGTCTCGTCCGTGCGATTCAAGCTGCAGCCACCGACATTCCCGGCGCAACGGTGCTTGCCGTCCCGTTCCCCCGACACCCCGACCTCGACGTCGACGCAGACGAGCAGGTTGCCCAGGCGGTGCTGGCCAGGTACGGCGCCGAGCGCGTCGAGCTGCTCGCACCCGATGACGCCGAAGCGACCGTCGACCGCGGCGGCGTTGTTGTTCTGCTGACCGGCCTGTCCGGGTCCGGCAAGTCGACCATCGCCCGCGCACTCGTCGACGAGCTGCTCGACCGCACCGAACGCGAGGTCACCCTGCTCGATGGTGACGAAGTGCGCCGCATGCTCTCCGCGGGTCTCGGCTTCTCGCGCGCCGACCGTGACCTCAACGTGCGACGGATCGGCTGGGTCGCCGCGCTTGCCGCGCGACACGGCGGCATCGCGGTGTGCGCACCAATCGCCCCGTACGCCGACTCACGACGCGCCGTCCGCGCGATGGCCGAGGCGCACGGCCGCTTCGTACTCGTCCATGTCTCCACGCCACTCGAGGTGGCCGAGGCGCGCGACCGCAAGGGGCTCTACGCCAAGGCCCGCGCTGGTCTCATCCCGGAGTTCACCGGCATCTCCGACCCGTATGAGGAGCCGGACGACGCCGACGTCGTCGTGGACGCTTCCGTGGTGCCGGTCGACGCTGCCGTGGAGCGGATCGTCACCGTGCTGACCGAGAGGACGACGCTCTGACTGGCGCCCGGTCAGTGCGCGCCGCTCACCATGCCCGCGCCGACTGTGGCATTGGTCTGCTCGTCGATGAGGATGAACCCGCCGGTCTGCCGGTTGCGCGCGTAGTCGTCGACGAAGATCGGCTGCTGAGTGCGAAGACGTACGCGGCCGATCTCGTTGAGTGACAGCTCGAGCGTGCTGTCGTCGCGGTGCAGCGAGTTGATGTCGATGCGATGCTGCACCTCTTTGACGATGGCCCTGACGCTGCGGGTGGTGTGCTTGAGGACGTACTTGCGACCGGGTACGAGCGTCGCCGTGTCGTCCATCCAGCAGACGACCGCATCGATGTCCTGCGTCACGGTCGGACGGTTGTGCGGGCGGCAGATCATGTCGCCACGGGAAACGTCGAGCTCGTCCTCGAGCCGCACCGTGACCGACATCGGGCTGAACGCCTCGTCAACCGGACCGTCGGCAGTGTCGATCGCCGCGATGCGCGTGCTGAACCCGCTCGGCAGCACCACGACCTCGTCGCCAGGCTTGAGCACGCCACCTGCCACGGTGCCTGCGTAGCCGCGGTAGTCGAGACCACGCGACGACCTCGGCCGGAGTACGAGCTGCACCGGGAACCGTACGTCGGTGAGGTTGCGGTCGCTCGCGACGTACACGTTCTCCAGGTGGTGCAGCAGCGACGGCCCCTGAAACCACGGTGAGCTCGCGGAGCGCTCCACGACGTTGTCGCCATGCAGCGCCGAGATCGGGATGAACTCCACGTCGGGCAGCGCCAGCTTGGTCGAGAACGCGGTGAAGTCGTCGCGGATGCGCTCGTAGACCTCCTGTGACCAGTCGACGAGGTCCATCTTGTTGACGGCGACGACGAGGTGCGGCACCCGGAGCAGCGAGACGAGGAACGCGTGCCGCCGGCTCTGCTCCAGCAGGCCCTTGCGCGCGTCGACGAGCACGACGGCGAGGTCGGCGGTGGAGGCGCCGGTGACCATGTTGCGGGTGTATTGAATGTGGCCGGGCGTATCGGCGATGACGAACTTGCGCCGAGGCGTGGCGAAGTAGCGGTAAGCGACGTCGATCGTGATGCCCTGCTCGCGCTCGGCCCGCAGCCCATCGGTCACGAGCGCAAGGTCGGTGTGCTCGTCGCCGCGGGCCTCGCTCGTGCGGACGACCGCCTCGAGCTGGTCGTCGAACAGCGTCTTGGTGTCGTAGAGCAGCCGGCCGATCAGCGTGCTCTTGCCGTCGTCGACCGATCCGGCCGTGGCGAACCGCAGCAAATCCATGGCTAGAAGTACCCCTCGCGCTTGCGGTCCTCCATCGCGGCCTCGCTCACCTTGTCGTCGCCGCGGGTCGCGCCACGCTCGGTGATGCGGGTCGCCGAGATCTCGGCGATCACCTTGTCGACGGTGTCGGCGTCGGACTCGACGGCAGCGGTCAGCGAGGCATCGCCGACGGTGCGGTAGCGCACGCTCGCGGTGAACACTTCCTCGCCGGCGCGCGGCTGGCAGAACTCGTTGACGCCGAAGAGCATGCCGCCACGCTCGAAGACGTCTCGGCGGTGCGCGTAGTAGATGCTCGGCAGCTCGAGGCGCTCGCGTGCGATGTAATGCCACACGTCGAGCTCGGTCCAGTTGGACAACGGGAACACCCGGATGCTCTCGCCGATGTTGACCCGCGCGTTGTAGAGGCTCCAGAGCTCGGGTCGCTGGTTCTTCGGGTCCCACTGACCGAACTCGTCACGGAAGGAGAAGATGCGCTCCTTGGCGCGCGACTTTTCCTCGTCCCGCCGCGCCCCGCCGAACAGTGCGGTGAAGCCGTGCTTCTCGACAGCCTCGAGCAGCACCGGCGTCTGGATGCGGTTGCGGGAGCCGTTGGGCTCCTCACGCACGAGCCCACGGTCGATGGCATCCTGCACGGACGCGACCACCAGGTTGACCCCCAGCTCGGCCACCCGCCGGTCGCGGAAATCGAGCACCTCGGGAAAGTTGTGCCCGGTGTCGACGTGCAGGACTGGAAACGGGATGGGGCTCGGAGCGAACGCCTTCTGGGCGACCCGGAGCATCACGATCGAGTCCTTGCCGCCCGAGAACAGCAGCACCGGCCGCTCGAACTCGGCGGCGACCTCGCGCATGACGAAGACGGCCTCGGACTCCAGCTGATCGAGCTGGTTGAGCCGGTAGTCGTGGATCGACATGGCTCGGTTCTACCGCAGTGCCCGCCCCTCGAGACGCGAAGTCCACTATCCGGACGCTGATCCCCGGGTCAGGTGTTGTATTGCTGCTGGGTTTTCTCGAGCCCGTCGACGACCAGCGACTCGACCGCGTCAGCCGCGCGGTCGACGTACACCGGCAGGTCCTTGCGCTCCGCCGGGGAGAAGTCGCGCAGGACGAAGTCGGACGGGTCCTGGCGCCCCGGCGGCCGCCCGATGCCGAAACGGACGCGATGGAACTCGCCCGTGCCGAGCGAGCGACGCAGGGACTTCAGGCCGTTGTGGCCGTTGTCCCCGCCGCCGAGCTTGACGCGGAGAGTGCCGTAGGGGATGTCGAGCTCGTCGTGGATGGCGACGATGTGCGCGGGGTCGATCTTGTAGAAGTCGCGGAGCGTGGCCACCGGGCCGCCCGACTCGTTCATGTACGAGCGGGGGCGCGCGAGCACCACCCGTACGCCCGGCAAGCCGCCGATCCGGCCCTCGGCCACGTCGGCGCGACCGGACTTGTGCGACCGCAGCTTGGTGCCGAGCCGCTCGGCCAACAGGTCGACGACGAGGTAGCCCGCGTTGTGCCGGTGCCCGGCATAGCTGGGGCTGGGGTTGCCCAGGCCGACAATGAGCCAGACATCGTCAGCCATGGTCAGGAACCCCATCCATGATCATGAAGAATCATCCGTGTCATGACACGGGCAATCCTTCATGATCACGGCTCAAGGGGCGATGGCTCAGGCCTCGGCGGGTGTCTCCGCCTCGGCTGCCGGCTCGGCCGGCGCCTCGCGCTCGATGCCGGCCTCGGCCTCAGCCTCGGCCAGCTCCTCCTCGAGGGCGGCCGCGGTCGGCGCGGCGGTGACGTTGATGACCAGCGTCTCCGGGTCGGCCTGCAGCACGACTCCGGCCGGCAGGGTGATGTCCTTGGCGTGGATCTGGGTGCCCGGCTCGGCGCCCTCGATCGAGACCTCGATCTCGGTCGGGATGCGGGTCGCCTCGGCCTCGACGGAGATGGTGTTGTTCTCGTGAACGACCAGCGTCTCGGGGGCCGCCTCGCCGACGGTGACGACCTGTACGTCGACGACGACCTTCTCGCCGCGGCGGACGAGGATCAGGTCGACGTGCTCGATGTAGCCCTTAATTGGGTCACGCTGCACATGCTTGGGCAGTGCGAGCTCGCTCTGGCCCTCGATGTCGAGCGCGATCAGCGCGTTGGCGGTCTTGAGGGCGAGCATCGTGTCGTGGCCCGGCAGGGTGATGTGCACCGGGTCGGTGCCGTGGCCGTAGAGCACGGCGGGCACCTTGTCCGCCCGACGAATGCGGCGTGCGGCGCCCTTGCCGAACTCCGTGCGGCGCTCGGCGGCGATCTTGACCTCGGGCACGACACTTCTCCTTGCGATGACGTTTGGTGTGTTGAACGTGTTGATCGGAATGCGGTGGTCTACGTTGCCTGCGGGCGCGCTGCACGGACCACCGCGTCGATCACGGAAGCCGATTGGGCCACCCTCGCCGAGGCAACCTGCACATCCTAGCGCCGACCCCACCTGCCGGTGAAATCCGCCCTTGCTGAGGCCGTCAGGCCTGGCCGTCGAAGAGGCTGGTGACCGAGCCGTCCTCAAACACCTCGCGCACCGCTCGCGCGATGAGCGGTGCGATCGACAGCACGGTCAGTCCGTCAAACTGCCGCTCCGGCGGGATCGGCAGCGTGTTGGTCACCACAACCTCGCGGATTCGGCTGTTCTTCAGCCGGTCGACGGCCGGGCCCGAAAGCACCGCGTGGGTGGCGGCCACGATGACGTCGGCCGCGCCGCTCTCATACAGGGCATCGGCCGCCTGGCAGATGGTGCCGGCGGTGTCGATCATGTCGTCGACGAGGAGGCAGGTGCGGCCCTCGACCGCACCGACGACCTCGTGCACCTTGACCTCGTTGGCCACGTTGGGGTCGCGGCGCTTGTGGATGATCGCCAGTGACGCCCCCAGCTTGTCGGTCCACATGTCGGCGACGCGTACACGCCCGGCATCCGGGGACACCACGGTCATCCTGTGGGTGTCGTAGTGGTCGGCGATGTGGCGCGACAACACGGGAAGCGACCACAGGTGGTCGACCGGTCCGTCGAAGAAGCCCTGGATCTGCGCGGTGTGCAGGTCGACAGCCATGAGTCGGTCGGCTCCGGCGGTCTTGAAGATGTCGGCGATGAGCCTGGCCGAGATGGGCTCGCGCCCGCGATGCTTCTTGTCCTGACGGGCGTAGCCGTAGAACGGCATGACCACGGTGATGCGCTTGGCGGACGCGCGCTTCAAGGCGTCGACCATGAGCAGCTGTTCCATGATCCACTCGTTGATCGGCGAGGTGTGGCTCTGGAACACAAACGCGTCGCTGCCACGGACGCTCTCCTCGAACCGCACGTAGATCTCGCCGTTGGCGAAGTCCACGGCCTTGGTCGGCGTGAGGCTCACACCGAGCTGGTCGGCGATGTCCTGCGCCAGCTCGGGGTGCGCTCGTCCAGAGATGAGCATGAGCTTCTTCTTGCCCTGGACTTCCATGCCGGTCACGCGGTGGTCCCCTCGTCCGATGGCGTAGCTTCGTCGCGCTCCGTCTGCTCCTGAGTCTGCCCCAGCCGGACGCGTTCGGCTGCCTCAGCTGCTTCGGCCGCCTTGCTGCCCGGTCGTTTGCGGGCGACCCAGCCCTCGAGGTTGCTCTGCCGGCCCCGAGCGACCGCCAGGGCACCGGGGGGAACGTCGTCGGTGATCACCGAGCCGGCTGCCGTGTAGGCGCCGTCCCCGACCGTCAATGGCGCGACCAGCATCGTGTCGCTGCCGATCCGTACGAAGTCACCGACGACGCTCTTGTGCTTCTGGACTCCGTCGTAGTTGACGAACACCGTGGCGGCGCCGATGTTGGAGTGCTCACCGATCGTCGCATCGCCGACGTAGGACAGGTGCGGCACTTTGGATCCCTCGCCGATCGTCGAAGCCTTGACCTCGACGAAGGCGCCGATCTTGCCGTGCGCGCCGAGCACGGCACCCGGCCGCAGGTAGGAGAACGGGCCGACGTCGGCATCGTCGCCGATCTCCGCGCCCGTGCCGTGGGTGCGTACGACGCGGGCCCCGCGGCCGACCTGGCAGTCGACGAGCGTGCTGTCAGGCCCCACCGTGGCGCCCTCCGCCACGCGAGTCGCGCCGTGCAGCAGCACACCGGGCAGCAGGGTCACATCGCGGGCGAGCTCGACCCCGACGTCGACCCAGGTGGTGGCCGGATCGACGATCGTGACACCGGCACGCATCCAGCGCTCGAGGAGGCGGTTGTTGAGCTCGCGGCGCATGGCGGCCAGCTGGACCCGGTCGTTGACGCCCTCGGTCTGCCAGGTGTCGGCCACCCGCAGCGCGGCCACCTCACGGCCGTCGGACCTGGCGATCGCGACGACGTCTGTGACGTAGAGCTCACCCTGCGCGTTGTCGGTCGACAGCCGGCCGAGCGCGTCGCGCAGCACAGCGCCGTCGAAGGCGTAGATGCCGGAGTTGATCTCGGCGATGGCGCGCTGCGCGTCACTCGCGTCCTTGTGCTCGACAATGCCGACGACCGCGCCGCTCGCGTCGCGGACCACCCGGCCGTAGCCCGTCGGGTCGGCCACCTCGGCGGACAGGAGCGTCACCGCGTCGCGATGCTCGACGTGCGTGCGTACGAGGTCGGCGAGCGTCTCGACTGTGAGCAGCGGCGTGTCCCCATAGGTCACGACGACGACGCCGTCGAGCGGCGGCAGCTCGGCGAGCGCGCACGAGACCGCGTGCCCGGTGCCCAGCTGCTCGTCCTGGACGACCACCTGGATGTCGGGGTCGATGTCGGCAAGGTGCGCCGTGACCTGCTCGCGGCCGTGACCGACCACCACGACGAGGTGCTCGGGGTCGAGGGCTCCGGCCGCGGCGACTGCATGGCCGACGAGCGACCGGCCGGCAAGCTCGTGCAGCACCTTGGGGACGGCCGACTTCATGCGGGTGCCTTCGCCGGCGGCGAGTACGACGACGGCGGCCGGGCGGGTCGAGGTCGCGGTCACGCGAGGCTCCTCGGCGTCGATGACGAGCAACGGCCACGACGGAGCGGGCCGGAGCGGCGGGGTGCTAGCGAGGATACCTGCGCCTCGGCACAGCGCTCCCCGGGCAGGAATCGAACCTGCGTCGCTAATCCTGATTCAAAGTCAGGCGGGCCCTGCCAGCAGACCAACCGGGGATCGACGCGACCAAGGTTATCTGCCGCGGACGGCTCCCTCGTTCGTCCGGCGGACGGCGGACTTGCATAACCTACGCAGGCGTAGGTTACGGTTGCGTAGCCGTACACAGACCCTCGAAGGGCGCGCCCCATGACCGCTCCGATCGCCGAGAAGGACGACGTCCTCGAAGCCGGCTCGCATCTCGCGCCGTGGAACCAACCCGAGGTGGACGAGCCCCTCGAGCTCGGCACCCTGAGCAGCGACCGCCAGTCGACCACCGAGCGGGTCCTCCTCGGCCTCTTCATCGCCGTCCCGTTCCTCGCCATCCTCGCCGCGATCCCCGTGGCCTGGGGTGGCTGGCTCGGCTGGACCGACGTCATCCTCGCCGTGGTGTTCTACGTGATCGCCGGGCACGGCATCACGGTCGGCTTCCACCGCTACTTCACGCATGGCGCGTTCAAGGCCAAGCGCCCGTTGCGGGTGGCCCTCGCTATCGCCGGCAGCCTCGCCATCGAGGGGCCGGTGATCCGCTGGGTCTCCGACCACCGGCGTCACCACAAGTTCGCCGACAAGGAGGGCGACCCGCACTCTCCCTGGCGCTACGGCGACAACATTCCCGCGCTCATGAAGGGCCTGTACTTCGCCCATATGGGTTGGATGTTCGACGTCGAGCAGACCGACCAGCGGCAGTACGCACCGGACTTGCTCAACGACAAGGACATCGTCCGCGTGAGCAAGGCGTTTCCCTCGCTGGTCGCCGTGTCGCTCGTGCTGCCCGCTGTGCTCGGTGGGCTGATCACCTGGTCATGGCAGGGTGCGCTGACCGCGTTCTTCTGGGCCTCACTCGTCCGCATCGGGCTCCTGCACCACGTCACCTGGTCGATCAACTCGATCTGTCACGCGATCGGCGAGCGGCCGTTCAAGAGCCGCGACAAGTCCGGCAACGTCTGGTGGCTAGCCTTCCTTTCGATGGGTGAGTCGTGGCACAACCTGCACCACGCAGACCCCACCTGCGCCCGGCACGGGGTGCTGCGCGGTCAGATCGACTCCTCGGCACGAGTGATCCAGGCGTTCGAGAAGTTCGACTGGGCCTACGACGTCCGCTGGCCGAGCGCTGACCGGGTCGCGCGCAAGCGGATCACCGACTCTCCCGCTGCGGGCTGAGCCGCCTCGCAATCGTCAAGCCTGTCAGGGGTCGGTGACAGCATCGCCACTGTGACCGCCGCGACGACAGCGTGGACGTTGGTCCCGAGCCCGCTCGGTGACCTGCTGCTCGTCACCGACGGCGATGCCCTGACGTCGTTGCTGTTCACGGACGACGAGCGACCGGCAGTCCCCATTGGCGTACGCGATGACGCCGCCGGCGTGCTCCAGGCTGCGCGCGCTGAGCTCGTCGCCTACTTCGCCCGGGACCTGACCGAGTTCACCGTGCCGGTGGCGTCCCAGGGGTCGCCGTTCCAGCAGCAGGTCTGGTCGCTGCTCCGCACGATCCCCTACGGCACCACGACGTCGTACGGTGTGCTGGCCCGGCGGATGGGCAAGCCGCACGCTGCCCGGGCGGTCGGTCTGGCCAACGGCGCCAACCCGCTCGCGGTGATCGTGCCGTGCCACCGGGTCGTCGGCAGCACGGGAGCGTTGACCGGCTATGGCGGCGGTATGTGGCGAAAGCGCCTGCTCCTCGACCTGGAGATGGGGCTGCCCTTCGCCGAGCCAGGCATGATGACCGGGTGACCACCAGGCAACCAGCCGACTCAACGGCGCCGGCTCAAACGCCCAGCCGGATTCGCATGAGCGGCAAGCAGCGCCGCGAGCAGCTGCTCGACGTCGGGCGCGCCCTGTTTGCCGAGCGGGGGTTCGAGGGCACGAGCGTCGAGGAGATCGCATCACGCGCCAAGGTCTCCAAGCCGGTGGTCTACGAGCACTTCGGTGGCAAGGAGGGCCTCTACGCGGTCGTCGTCGACCGGGAGATGCGCCGGTTGCTCGACTCGATCACTACGACGCTCGGCACGGAGGCGCACCCACGCAAGGTGCTGGAGCGAGCGGCGCTTGCTCTGCTGGACTACATCGAGCAGTCGACCGACGGATTCCGCATCCTCGTCCGCGACTCGCCGGTTGCCCAGTCGACCGGCACGTTCGCGAGCCTCATCTCCGACGCCGCGAGCCAGGTGGAGCACATCCTGGCCAGCGAGTTCAAGGCTCGCGGGTTCGACCCCAAGATGGCACCGATGTATTCGCAGATGCTCGTCGGCATGGTCGCGTTGACCGGCCAGTGGTGGCTCGACGAGCGCAAGCCGCGCAAGGCGGAGGTTGCGGCCCACCTCGTCAACTTGGCGTGGAACGGCCTGGCCCACCTGGAGCTCAAGCCCAAGCTCACCGAGCGGCCAAGCTGACCCGAGGCTAGGACGGCCGCTTGGCCACGACGAAGATCCGCCGGTACGGCAGGACCGTCCCGTAGGGCTGCCGCGGGTAGGCCTCCCCCAGCGCCGCGCCGTACTCAATGGTGAACTCGCGCGCATCGCCAGCCGAGAGTGCCGCGAGCACCGGCCGCAAGGCCGTGCCACTGATCCAGTCGAGTACCGGGTTGTCCCCGGCGAGCACCTGCAGGTAGGTGGTCTCCCAGGCGTCGACCACCAGATCCAGCGCGGCGAGCCGTGCGAGATAGACCTGCGGATCGTGCGACGCCGGCCGCGCTACCCGGTCTGGACCCACGAGGTCGCTCCAGCGCGGTGAGTCGGTCAGCCCGTGGAGCAACGTGTGGCTCGGCTCGGCAAAGTTGCCCGGCACCTGAAACGCGAACCACCCGCCGGGCGCGACTGACGCGACCAGGTCTGGCAAGAGGTCAAGATGGCCCGGCACCCATTGCAGGGTCGCGTTGGAGACGAGTACGTCGACCGGCTGGTCCGGCCGCCAGTCACGCAGGTCGCCCAACCGCACGTCGAGATGGTGACCCGCGGCAGCGGCATCGGCGACGACCTGCTGCGCTGCCTCGACCATCTCGGCCGACGAGTCGATGCCGAGCACGCCGGCGCCCGGCCAGCGCTGCGCCAGCAGCGCTGTCTGTGTGGCGGGCCCGCAGCCCAGGTCGACCACGGTCCGGGGATCGGTCGCGCCGATCCGGGCGATGAGCTCCACGAATGGTCGCGACCGCTCGTCGGCGAATCGCTGGTAGACGGCTGGATCCCACATGCCAGTGATCCTATCTGAGATATCTTGACGTCAAGATGCTTGACGAAGATAGAGTCTGCGTGTGGCGCAGCGGGATGAGGTCGATGAGCTCGTTGATGCCTGGCGGCGCGAGCGCCCGGACCTCGATGTCGAGCCGCTGGAGGTTCTGAGCCGGGTCACCCGGCTGGCCCGCCATCTTGACCGGGCCCGTCGTTCCGCGTTCACCGAGCACTCGCTCGACACCTGGGAGTTCGACGTGCTGTCGGCGTTGCGTCGCGCGGGTGACCCGTACGAGCTATCGCCCGGCCGATTGCTGTCTCGCACCCTCGTCACCAGCGGCACAATGACCAACCGGGTCGACAAGCTCGTGGCGCGCGGTTACGTCGAGCGGCGGCCCGACAGTGACGACCGACGCAGCGTCCTGGTGCGGTTGACGCCGGAGGGGCGGGCGGTGGTCGACTCGGCGATGGTCGGGCTGCTGCAGCGGGAGCGCGAGCTGCTCGGTGGGCTGTCGGCGACACAGCGGCGCGAGCTGGCGGGCCTGTTGCGCACCATCGTCGCGCCGTTCGACGCGCCTGACACCTGACTCAGCCTGCGTCCTCGGCGAGCGCGAGCCAGCGCTCCTCGAGCTCGTCCCGCTCGGTCAGCAGCGCGCGGAGCTCGGCGTCGAGCGCGAGCACCCGCTCGTGATCCGTGGCCGACGCCGCCATCTCGTGGTGCAGCCTCGCCTCGCGCTTCCCGAGCTTGTCCAGCTCGCGCTGCAGGCGTGCTAGCTCTCTCCGTGCAGCCCGAGTGTCGCCCGTACGGGTGCGCGCGCTCGCTCCATCATCGGACCCGGCCGCGACGAGCTCGGACCGCCGTCGCAGGTATTCGTCGATGCCGCCCGGCAACATGCGCAGAGCACCGTCACCCAGCAACGACCACACTGTGTCGGTCACACGCTCGAGGAACCACCGGTCGTGGCTCACCACGACAAGGGAGCCAGGCCAGCTGTCGAGGAGGTCCTCGAGCACTGTCAGTGTCTCGATGTCGAGATCGTTGGTCGGCTCGTCGAGCAGCAGCACGTTGGGCTCGGCCATGAGTAGTCGGAGCAGCTGCAGCCGGCGTCGCTCCCCGCCGGACAACTCGCCGACCGGCGTCCACTGCCGCTCCCTGCCGAAGCCGAACCGTTCCAGCAGCTGGCTCGCCGTCGCCTCGCGTCCCTTGCCGAGGCTCACGACTCGTGCGATCTCCTCGACCGCCTCGAGGACGCGCAGCGTCGGATCGAGCTCTGTCACCTCCTGGGACAGGTGCGCGAACCGCACCGTCCGGCCGCGGACGACCCGGCCAGAGTCCACGCGCAGCTCCCCGTCAAGGAGCCGCAGCAATGACGTCTTGCCGGCGCCATTGACCCCGACGAGCCCGAGGCGGTCACCAGGTCCGAGCTGCCAGGTAATCCGATCGAGGAGGGTACGGCCGCCGCGCGCCAGCGAGACGTCCTCGAGATCGACCACTGTCTTGCCCAACCGAGCCGTGGCGAACTTCGCGAGCTCGAGGGAGTCGCGGGCGGGCGGCTCCCCCTGGATCAGCTCTTCGGCAGCCGCGATGCGGAACTTTGGCTTGCTGGTGCGCGCGGGCGGCCCACGGCGCAGCCAGGCCAGTTCCTTGCGCAGCAGGTTCTGCCGACGCGACTCCTCGGCGGCGGCGATGCGGGTGCGCTCTGCCTTGGCGAGGACGTACACGGAGTAGCCGCCGTCGTACGCCTCCACGCCACCACCGATGACCTCCCAGGTGAGATTCGCGACGGTGTCGAGAAACCAGCGGTCGTGCGTGACGACGACCACCGCTTCGGAGCGGGCCGCGAGGTGCCGGCCGAGCCAGTCGATGGCTTCGACGTCGAGGTGGTTCGTGGGCTCGTCAAGGAACAGCAGCCCATGGCGGTGGACGAGTACGGATGCCAGCGCCACCCGCCGGCGCTCACCGCCCGACAACGGGCCGATGGTCGCGTCCAGGGACACGCCCCCAAGCAGCGCAGTAAGGACCTCCCGCACCCGCGCGTCGCCGGCCCAGTCGTGCTCGGGCCGGTCGCCCACGACATAGTCACGCACCGTCTGGGCGGGGTCGAGCTCGTCGGCCTGCCCGACCCAGCCGATCGACAAACCGCCCGTGTGGGTGACGCGACCGGCGTCGGGTGCCTCCCGCCGGGCGAGCAGCCGCAGCAAGGTGGACTTGCCACCCCCGTTGCGCCCGACGACGCCGATGCGGTCGCCGGCGGAGATACCGATGCTGAGGTCGTCGAGAAGGGTGCGGATGCCGTAGGTCTTGCGTACGGACTCGGCGTTGACGAGGTTGACGGGAGCAGCCATGGCGGTTGCCAGCATCTCAGCCGACGATGCGCGCTCCGGCAACGGGACCATAGGCACGCGTCACCTCGGCAGCGGCCCCGGTCGCGGTCAAGCCGACCGAGATGTCGAGTGCGTGTTCGTCGTCTCGAGCGAGGAATGCGCACGTCGGACCGGACCCCGACACGAGCGCGCCGAGCGCTCCCAGGTCACGCCCGGACTCGAGGGTGAATCGCAAGCGTGGGTCGAGTGCGCTGGCCGCCCGCTCCAGGTCGTTGTGCAGCGTCGCACCGAGTGCGTCAGGGTCGCCGGCCCGCAGTGCACTCATCAGCGCACCGGACAGCGACGGCCCGGGAACCGGGTTGCGGCCCCGCAGCCGGTCGAGCTCGGCATAGACCTCGGGCGTCGGCAGGCCGTCGTCGGAGAAGGCGAAGACCCAGTGGTACGTGCCGCGCGCCAGCGCCGCAGTCAGCTGCTCGCCGCGCCCGGTGCCGACAGCCGTACCTCCAAGCAGGCCGAACGGCACGTCGCTGCCGAGCCGCGCTGCTAGCCGAATCAGCTCTTCACGGCCGAGCATCGTCCCCCAGAGTGCGTCGCACGCGATCAGTGCGGCCGCAGCGTCGGCGCTGCCGCCGGCCATGCCACCGGCCACCGGGATGCCCTTGCGGATCTGCAGCCTGGCCCCGGCCCGTACGCCCGCGTATTCGGCCAGCAGTCGGGCAGCCCGCAACGCGAGGTTGGTCTCGTCGGTCGGCACCCGGTCGGCATGCTTGCCGGTCACCTTGACGCTGAACTCGTGGTCGGGGGCTGGGAGCGCGCTGACCTCGTCGTGCAGCGAGACGGCATGGAAGACGGAGACGAGGTCGTGGTACCCGTCGGCGCGCAACGGGCCGACCGAGAGGGCGAGGTTCACCTTGGCCGGCGCACGCGCGATCACGCGGGCGGGCAGCGACATGGGCGGCACGTTACCGCGGACGCGCCTCCGCGACCCGGGCAAAGTCGGCGATGCCTAACTGCTCGCCACGGGTGCGCGGTTCGATGCCAGCGGCGCGCAGCGCCTGCTCGGCCGCATCGGCGGAGCCGGCCCATCCGGCAAGGGCGGCGCGCAGCGTCTTGCGTCGTTGCGCGAATGCCGCCTCGATAACAGCGAACACCTCCTCACGGGAGGCCGTCGTCTGCGGCGGGTCGCGGCGGTCGAGGGCGACCAAACCGGAGTCCACATTCGGAGTGGGCCAGAACACCGTGCGCCCGACATGGCCCGCCCGTTTGACCGACGCGCACCACGCGGCCTTCACCGACGGGACGCCGTACGTGCGTGAACCCGGCTCGGCCGCCAGTCGATCCGCCACCTCCGCCTGCACCATGACGAGCGTGCGGCGGATCGAGCCGAATCGCTCCAGCAGGTGCAGCAGCACTGGCACGGCGACGTTGTAGGGCAGGTTGGCGACGAGAGCGGTAGGTGCTGGCCCCGGCAGCTCAGTGACGCGCATTGCGTCCTGAGCTACGACTTCCAGCCGGTCGGCCAGTGACGGGGCGTACGACCGCACTGTGGCAGGCAAAGCGGCCGCCAGCACCGGGTCGATCTCGACTGCGACAACGCGGGCCACCTCGGGCAGCAACCCAAGCGTCAACGACCCCAGTCCGGGCCCCACCTCGACAACCACGTCATCCGGGCGCAGCTCGGCCGTTCGCACGATGCGCCGCACGGTGTTGGCGTCGATGACGAAGTTCTGCCCCCGCGCCTTGGTGGGGCGCAGGTCGAGCTCGGCCGCGAGCCGGCGTACATCCGCGGCTCCGAGCAGTGCCGAGGTCACGTGACGATCATGCGACAAGTCGACATCTGCGACGCGGTGACGTCGCGGATGTCGTCTTGTCCCATGATCCAGTTGTCAGGTCGGCAGGCCGAGCTTGCGGGCGCAGCCGGGCCACGAGCCGTAGCCGCCGGTGGCGTCGCGCAGCCTGGTGGCGACGGCGATCTGCTGCTCGCGGGTGGCCTGGTGCGGGAGCGGCGCGTACTGCGTGCCACCCTGCGACCGCCACGTGCCCGCCGAGAACTGCAGGCCGCCGTAGTAGCCGTTGCCGGTGTTGATCGCCCAGTTGCCGCCGGACTCGCACTGCGCGAGCCGGTCCCACACACTTCCGTCCGTCACCGGAGGCGGCGCGGGTGCCGCCGGGCGCTCCTTGGTGCCGGCCGCGACGACCTCGGTCACCGGTTCCTTCGTGACCTGTTCGCCAGTGACCTGGCGGGAGACCTCGACACCGTTCTCGACCGTGATGAGGACGGTCTGCGTCTTGCTGCCGTCGGCGCCGGGGGTGAGGACCTTGGTCTCGCCCTTGAAGAGCGCGGCGTCGTCCTGCTTGGTGGTCGCGTGGTCGATCGCGACCTCCACGGTCTCCGAACGCGTCTCGAGTCGCCGTACGTTGACGGTGGCGCCGGACGCGATGCGGGTCGTGCCCGCGGGCTCGGCGACATCGTCGGCGTCAAGCGTGATACCAAGCTCGGCGAGCAGCTCCTCGACCGTGATGGCTGTGGTTGTCACCGGACGCGGCGTGCCGCCGTCGACGAGCGTGATGTCCTTGGGCGTGGCGACGACGAGGTCGAGACCCTTGCGGCCGATGAAGGTCGACCGGGAGACCGAAAGCTCGGCATCCTCGTGGGTGATGCCGATCTCGGCCAGCGCGTCGTCGACGGATCGCGCAGTCACCCACACGGTGCGCTGCTCGCCGTCGACGGTGAGGTCGAGCGGTCGGCCGTAGCGCACGGAGACCTTGGAGCCGTCCTTGACATTCGACGCCAGTGACGGCGACACCTTGTCGTGTTGACTGAGCTCGAGGCCCTCGCTCTCGAGGACGGCAGAGACGGTGTCACCAAAGGTGTGCACGGTCTTCGTCTTGCCATCTACGCTCAACGTCACGGTGTTGTCGAACGTCGTGAAAGCGGTCGTCCCGCCGACGAGTGCGGCCACAACGGCGCCATTGATCGCCAGGGTCTTGGCGGACAGTCGCACAATGCTCCAGTCCTAGCAGTTCCCGGGCACGGGCATGGGTGGGCGGGGCGGACCGACATGCAGTGCTCCGCAGCGTCACGGCAGAGACCTGCAACTCGGCACGCCCCCGTGTCGCCACCCGGAGCATTCCCGACCCCGGCTAACAGTCACGGGACGATAACGGCCCGAACGGCCGGTTGCCAAGCCCTGGCGTTCACAAGCGCACAAGATCGCGTGTCTACCAGGGTCCGCCGAACGCGCGGAACGAGTTGTCCCACAACGCCCGGCAGAGCTCGTCGAGGTCGCGGTGGAGCTCGGATGCCATGCGCCGCACGGTGATCGGGACGAGGTATGACGCGTTGACCTGGCCGCGATAGGGGTGCGGCGTGAGGTACGGCGCATCGGTCTCGGTGAGCAACTGAGCCAACGGTGTGACACGCATCGCATCCCGCAGTGACTCTGCGTTCCTGAACGTCACGGTGCCCGCGAACGAGAGGAACCAGCCACGTTCGACGCAGTGTGCCGCCATCGCTGCGTCGCCGCTGAAGCAATGGAACACCACTCGTTCTGGTGCGCCCTCCTGCTCAAGCACGCGCAACACGTCGTCATGCGAATCACGGTCGTGGATGACGAGAGTACGGTCCAGCCGCTTGGCGATGTCGATGTGTGCGCGGAACGAATCCTCTTGCGCTGTACGGCCTTCGACGCCCGTACGGAAATAGTCGAGGCCGGTCTCCCCCACTGCGCGCACACGCGGCGACGACGCAGCCAGCCGCTCGATCTCTGCGAGTGCGGCATCGAGCTCACCGCGTGCCGCCAACGCCGGCGCATCGTTGGGATGAAGTGAGACACCAGCCACGACGGCGTCCAGGCGAGCGGCAAGACCGACCGACCATGCTGCGCTGGGCAGATCGCAGCCGATCTGCACGACGCGTGTTACGCCCACCGATGCAGCGGCGGCCACTGCGGCCTGCGCATCGAACAATCCGTCGACGTCGGCGATGTCGAGGTGACAGTGCGTGTCGGCGACCGGAGAAGGCAGCGGCTCCGGCACAGGCGGCCGGACGACATCTCGGCTGATCACGAAGGGTTCGCCACCGAAAACACGCTCGAACCCTTCGCGATCACGTGGCGACCTCGTCCTCGACCAGCCGGGGGAAAAGCGCGTCACCCTTGGTCACCGTCGACCCCGACGGCAGCAGACCCCACGTGCCGGCCTCGTGCACGCGCTGCTCCGCGAGCGGCCCAAGCGTCGACTCGGCGCCCAACGACGACCACAACGCGGCACTCGACTTGGGCATGAACGCGTTGTTCAGCACGGCAATCGCACGCAACGAGTCCGCCGCCGAGTAGAGAATCGTCGCCAGCCGCGCTCGCGCCTCCGGAGTGTCCGTCTTGGCCACCTGCCAGGGCGCCTGCTCGGTCACGTAGCCGTTGACCGCACCGACGAACGCCTCGATCGCCTCGAGCGCGTCGTGGAAGCGGATCTCCCGGACGGCCTCGTCGGCAACGCGCACCGTCTCAGCGAGCCGCTCGGCCAGCGCCTCCTCCGCCGGCCCATGGTCATCCGCTGCGGGAAGCACGTCCTCGAAGTAACGCCCCACCATCGCCGCCACCCGCGATGCGAGATTGCCCAGCCCGTTGGCCAGCTCGCTCGTGTAGACCGCGGTCATGTGCTCCCAGGAGAACGAACCGTCGGACCCGAACTGGATCACCCGCAGGAAGTAGTAACGGAATGCGTCGGAACCGAACGTGTCGACGATCTGGCTCGGCGCGATGCCCGTGAGCTTGGACTTGCTCATCTTCTCGCCGCCCACGAGCAGCCACCCGTGCCCGAAAACCGTGTGTGGCACCGGCACTCCGGCCGCCATCAGCATCGCCGGCCAGATCACCGCGTGGAACCGGAGAATGTCCTTACCGACCAAGTGCACGTCGGCCGGCCAGGTGCGCTTGAACATCTCCTCGTCGGCGCCATAGCCGACCGCCGTCGCATAGTTGAGCAACGCGTCGATCCACACGTACAACACGTGCTTCTCGTTCCACGGCACCGGAATGCCCCAGTCGAACGTCGAGCGCGTGATCGACAGGTCCTGCAGGCCCTGCCGAACAAACGCGACGACCTCGTTGCGCGCACTCTCGGGCTGCACGAACTCCGGGTGGGTCTCGTAGAGCTCGAGCAGCCGGTCGGCATAGGCCGAGAGCCGGAAGAAGTAGTTGGTCTCCGAGATCATCTCCACCGGACGGCCGTGGATCGCGCACAGCATGGTGCCATCGGGTCCGTCGATGAGCTGGTCGGGGAGCTTGAACTCCTCGCAGGCGACGCAGTAGGGCCCTTCGTACGAACCCTCGTAGACCTCGCCCGCGTCGTAAACGCGCTGCCAGAAGTCCCGCACCCGCTCGGTGTGCCGAGCCTCGGTCGTGCGGATGAAGTCATCGTTGGACACGTCGATGACGTCGAGCACCGGCTTCCACGCGGTCTCGACGAGGCGGTCGCACCACTCCTGCGGATCCATCCCGTGGGCCTCGGCCGTGCGCATGACCTTCTGGCCGTGCTCGTCGGTGCCGGTGAGGAACCAGGTCGCCTCACCGCGCTGCCGGTGCCACCGAGCGAGGACGTCGGCGGCCACCGTGGTGTAGGCGTGACCGATGTGCGGCGCGTCGTTGACGTAGTAGATCGGTGTCGTGACGTAGAACGCCTTGCCAGGCGACGCGTCGCCGGGATGAGAAGCCATGGCCTCAATCGTACGGAGAAGAGGACAACAACCTCATTCCGGTTTCGCGGCCCGGGCCGCCACCACCGCTGCATAGACCTCACGCTTGGGCCGGCGCAGGTCACGGGCCACCTCGGCGATCGCGTCCTTGCGAGACAGCCCAGCAGCCTCCCGCTCGGCGACAAGCTCGACGGGATCGGCGTCTGGGTGCGGCAGCGACTGGGTCGAGACCCCGGAAACGACCACCGTGATCTCGCCGCGTACGTCGCCTTCCGCCCAGGCGACAAGCTCCTCGAGCGGCCCCCGCCGCACCTCTTCATAGGTCTTGGTGAGCTCGCGGCACACCGCGGCTGGCCGGTCACCGCCGAAGGCGTCGCGCATTGCGCCGAGGCTCGCCGCGAGCCGGTGCGGCGCCTCGAAGAACACCATCGTGCGATCCTCGGCACGTAAGTCCGCGAGCCGCCGCGCCCGCTCCCCCGCCTTGCGCGGCAGGAAACCCTCGAAGCAGAACCGGTCGACTGGCAACCCGCTGACGGCGAGCGCGGTCAGGACCGCAGACGGGCCGGGCACCGCAGTGACCCGGATGCCTGCCTCGACGGCCGCGGCCACCAGCCGGTAGCCCGGATCGGACACCGACGGCATGCCGGCATCGGTGACCAGCAGCACCCGTGCACCGCTCGTGAGCGCGTCGACCAGCTCTGGGGTGCGGGACGCCTCGTTGCCCTCGAAGTACGACAGGACGCGCCCCCTGGTCGTCACGCCGAGGTCAGTGGTGAGCCTCCGCAACCGGCGGGTGTCCTCGGCGGCGATGACGTCAGCGGCGGCCAGCTCGTCGCGCAGCCGCGACGACGCATCGCCGACCGCGCCGATCGGCGTCCCGGCCAGGACGAGCACACCAGTCACAGGCACCATCCTGGTGCGTCTGCCCCACTCACGTGTCGACGCGTCAGCGCAACGCCCGGAGCCGCAGGCCGGCCACCGGCGCGAAGTCCTTGGTGTTGCGGGTCGCCAATGCGAGCCGGTGTTCCAATGCCGTGGCTGCGATTAGCGCGTCAGGCAGCCGGATGCCGGTGTCCCGCCTGATCCGCCCGGCCCGCTCGGCGACCGCTCGGTCGACCTCGACCTCTCGGAAGGGTGCGAGCAGCATCGTCACGAGTTCGGTGGCCGAACTCCCCGCGAACAGCTCGGCGCGCGTGATCACGGAGTAGTGCAGGCGATTACGTCCTGGTTTCAGCTCCGCGTGGCCACGCAAGTGGTCGACGAACAGATCGGTGTCGACGAGGAAATCAGCCACCGGCCCACTCGTCACGATCGGGGTAGCTGGCTGACGGGTCGGCGCCGAAGGTCGCCTGCAGGCTCTGCGTCGGGTCGACGCCGGCATTGGACAGATAGGCGTCCAAGGCCCGACGCACGACCTCGGCGAGGGAAATTCCCTCAGCGTGCGAGAACTCGTCGATCCGTCTCCGCTGATCCTCGCTGAGGTAGATCTGCGTGCGAGTCGACATACAGCGCAGTATACAGCGCCGTCAGCCCGACTGCGCGGATGATCAGCTGGGTCTCGAGCATCAGCGGCTCGCGTGGCAGGGGGTCGCCGGCAAGCTGCGCGAGCAGCAGCTCCACCATGCCGCGGCCGAGCTCTTCGGTCGGCTGCCGGATGGTCGTGAGCGGCGGGTTGGTCGTACGGCCCAGCTCGCTGTCGTCGAAGCCGACGACAGCAACGTCGTCAGGCACCCGGCGTCCGTCCGACTGCAGGACGCGCAAGGCTGCCGCCGCCATCAGGTCGGAGGCGACGAAGACAGCGTCAAGATCGGGATGCCGGGTGAGCAGGTCGCGCATGGCCAGAGCACCGCCGTCCGCCGTGAAGTCGCCCTCGGCAGCCGCATCGGCGGCAATCCGGCCTCCTCGAGCGCCTCGCGCCACCCCGTGTGGCGGTCGACGCCTGCGGGCATGTCGCGCGGACCCGTCACCGTGCCGACCCGCCGATGTCCAGATCGAATCAGGTGCTTGGTCGCGGCACGGGCTCCACCGACGTTGTCCACGTCGACATAGCTGGCCGACACGCCAGGGGTATGCAGCAACGGACGGCCGCCGAACACGACCGGCAACGGAGAAGTGAGCAGCTCGTCGACGAGATTGTCCGACTCGTGGTGGCTGACGACGAGCGCCCCGTCGACGTGCCCGCCCTTGAGGTAGCGGACGAGCCGGTCGTTGTCACCTTCGTCGGGGGCCAACAGCAGCACCAGCTGCAGGTCGGAGTCGACAAGCTTGCTGGACACGCCCTTGAGCACGCTGGCGAAGAACGGCTGCGAGAAGATGCGGCTCCCGGCCTCGGGAACGACCACAGCGATCGACCCGGTGCGCCTGGTGACGAGGCTCCGGGCCGCGCGGTTGGGGATGTAGCCGAGCTCTGCCACCGCACGCGTCACCGCGTCTTGCGCCTCTGGCGACACCCGCGGCGAGCCGTTGATGACGCGGGAGACAGTCGCCCGCGACACTCGTGCGACGCGGGCGACCTCTTCGAGCGTGGGCATCGCGCCAGGGGGCCGCGACGAGGCGTCCATCATGGAGTAACCGTAGGTCCTCAGCCGGCCTCGTCCACGACACCCGACCGCGCCACCTCGGCGAAGAACCGGGCGCTCGCCTTCGGCGTGCGGACCAGGCTGTCGTAGTCGACGCGGACGATCCCGAACCGCTTGGCGTAGCCCCAGGCCCACTCGAAGTTGTCGAGCAGCGACCACACCATGTAGCCGCGTACGTCGACGCCGGCCACGATCGCGTCGTGCACGGCGACGAGGTGCTGGCGGATGTAGTCGAGCCGCTCGGGGTCCTGCACGCTGCCGTCCGGGCTGACCTCGTCGTCGTAGGCGGCGCCGTTCTCGGTGATGTAGATCGGTGGCAACGTCGGGTAGTCGTCGCGGAGCCGTACGAGCAAGTCGTGCAGCCCGGAGGCATCGACCTCCCAGCCCATCGCCGTCCGAGGCTGCCCCTGGGAGACGAAGCCGACGTACTCGGAGCCGACCCATGCGCTGGCGAGCTCGCGCGCGACGCCCGGGAGCGGCTTGTCGGACGCGCCGCCGCCGTGACCGGAGACGTGCGCACGGCTGTAGTAGTTGACTCCGAGCATGTCGATGGGTGCCCCGATGATCTCGAGATCGCCCGGGTGGATGTGCTCGTCGAAGCCGAGGTCAGCCAGATCGGCCACCACGTCGTCGGGGTAGGCACCGAGCAGCACCGGCTCGAGGAAGACTCGGGTGAACAGGCCGTCGATGCGCCGCACCGCCTCGAGGTCGCCCGGGTCGTCGGGATCGGCGGGCGTGACTGGCGACATGTTGAGCGTGATGCCGAGCTTGGGATGCGGGCTCCGCGCTCTGATCGCCTGGGTGCCTAGACCGTGAGCAAGCAGCAGGTGATGGATCGCAGCCACTGCCGCCTTGGGCTCTTGGCGTCCGGGTGCGTGCTCGCCAGAGGCGTAGCCCAGCAACGCGGAGCACCACGGTTCGTTGAGCGTGGTCCAATGCTCGACCCGGTCGCCGAGTGCGTCGAAGACGCTTTCGGCGTACTCGGCGAAGCCGGAATGCGGTGTCCCTGGATGCCCAGCCGCCCCTCTCCTCGAGCGCCTGCGGCAAGTCCCAGTGATAGAGCGTCACCCACGGCGTGATGCCACGATGCAGGAGCTGGTCGACGAGACGGGAGTAGAAGTCGAGGCCGGCCTGACTGACGGCACCGCCGTCGGGCCGGACGCGGGGCCACGCCACGGAGAACCGGTAGGCCTGCAGCCCGAGCTCGGACATCAGCACAACGTCCTCCGGCATGCGCCGGTAGTGGTCGACGGCGACGTCACCGTTGTCGCCGCCGACGATCGCTCCCGGGATGCGGCAGAACGCGTCCCAGATCGAGTCCGAACGACCGTCCGCAGTGGGTGGAACCTTCGATCTGGTAGGCGGCAGTGGCCGCGCCGACCACGAAGCCCTCGGGAAACTCGCGCACGCTCATCCCTTCACAGCCCCTGCCATGACGCCTGCCACGAGCTGCCGACCGAAGAAGAAGAAAAGGATCAACAGTGGGATGGTCCCCAGCATGGCGCCGGCCATGACAAGCGAGTAGTCCTTCCAGTATCCAGCTTGCAGCTGGTCGATCACCGTCTGGATGGTCGGGTTCTCCGGATTCATCACGATGAGCGGCCACATGAAGTCGTTCCACGCCGTGATGAAGGTGAAGATCCCGAGCATCGCCGCCGCCGGCCGACCTCCAGCGGCGTCCAGATGCGCGAACTGAAGCGCCCTGCACATGACACGCCGTGCGAGTCGCGCACAACGCTTCACTTCCGCGGGCGAGCGGCGGCGCAAGTCGTGCAGAACGTTGCACTTTGCTGAGAATCAGTCCGCGCCGGCTCCCACGCCGGCCGGTGGCTGCCTAGGATGGCGCGGTGCCCGACACCCTGACGGAGCCGGCTGACGTCGGCGACACCGTGCCACCCGGCTCCGGTGCCGGGTCGGACGAGCCGCCGACCTCCGACGAGGGTGTGCTCGATCGCTGGCGGGCTCGGCTCAGCAGCCCGATGCCGGCCGACGGCCACTGGGGCTGGACAGGGCCACTCGCAGTCACGGTGATCGCGGCCGTACTCCGGTTTATCGACCTGGGTCGGCCTCGACGGTTCGTCTTCGACGAGACCTACTACGCCAAGGACGCGTGGTCGTTGGCCAACCACGGCTACGCGCGACAGTTCGTCGCGGATGCCAACGAGCGCATCCTCGATGGCGACCTCGACGTCTACGCCGACGGTGCGGCCTACACGGTCCACCCCGAGGTCGCGAAGTGGATCATCGGACTGGGTGAGCGCGCGTTCGGGCTCGACCCGTTCGGCTGGCGGGTCGGCGTCGCCGTGGTGGGCACGCTCACGGTGTTTATCCTGGCCCGGTTGGCGCGGCGGTTGTTCCGCTCGACTCTGCTCGGTTGCATCGCCGGCCTGCTGCTGGCCGTCGACGGCCTCGCGATCGTCATGAGCCGTACGGCCATCCTCGACGGCGTTCTGGCATTCTTCATCGTCGCCGCCGTCGCCTGCCTGCTCGTCGACCGCGACTGGTCACGCGAACGGCTGGCCCGGTGGGCAGCCGCCCGCGACGCGGGCGAGCTCGTGCCCGAGGGTGGACCGCTGCTCGCCTGGCGTCCTTGGCGACTGGCAGCGGGTATCAGTTTCGGCCTGGCCTGCGGCACCAAGTGGAACGGCGTCTTCGTCCTCGCCGTGTTCGCGGTCGCCGCGCTGGTCTGGGATGTGCTCGGCCGCCGCACGGTCCGCAGCGTGGCACCCGTAGCCCGGGGGATCTTCGTCGACGGACCCATCGCCTTCGTCACGCTGGTCGGCACCGCCGTGGTCACCTACGTCATCACCTGGTCCGGCTGGATCTTCACCAGCGGCGGTTGGAGCCGGCAGTGGAGCGCCGATCACCCGGCGACAGGCATCGTCGGTCTCGTGCCCGACTGGCTGCGCAGCCTCTGGCACTACCACGGCGAGATGTGGCGCTTCCACACCAACTTGAGGACTGACCACGACTACGAGTCGAAGGCGCTCGGCTGGTTGGTGCTGTGGCGGCCGATCTCGTTCGACTACCAGGAGGTCGCGCCCGGTACCGCCGGGTGCGACGCCGCCAGATGTGCGCAGGAGGTGCTCGCCATCGGCACACCCGCGCTCTGGTGGGCCGGTTCCCTCGCGATCCTGATCGCGCTCGCGATGTGGCTGCTGCGCGGCGACTGGCGCCCCGGCGTGGCGGTGCTCGGCGTGGCCGCAACATGGCTGCCGTGGTTCTACTACTGGGACCGCACGATCTTCTACTTCTACGCGGTCACCATCCTGCCGTTCATGATCCTTGCGATTACCTACGTGCTCGGGCTGCTGCTCGGACGACCAGACACGAGCGCGGCGCGCCGTGCTGTGGGCGCCGCGCTCGTGGGTGGGTTCGTGCTTCTCGTTGTCGTAAACGCTGCTTACATGTATCCGCTGGCAGTCGACCAGGTCATCCCGTACGACTCATGGCGCGACCGCATGTGGTTCCGCAACTGGATCTGACGCGCGTCAGTGGCCGTGCTCGATTTGCCCCGGATCTCCCCGCCCGGGTAGAGCGAGCTGTGCACGTTGACGTACGTGGTGTCCGCGCGCAGTGCAGCCAGGAGCTCGTCGAAGCTGGCCTGCGGTCATTCTCTGCCCCGCGGGCGCCGATCACGTCGGCCGGAACGATGGTCCCGCCGATCGTTGCGGGCGGGGCCGGGCACAGCTGCGTACCCGCCGGGACCGTTGCCCAGGTTGGTGCAGAGGAACACTGCGATGCCGCCGCTCTGCGCCGTGCCACCTAGGTGGATGTGGGCCTGGAGCACGTTGCCTTCAAGCCCTGAGTAGCTGAGCTCCCAGGTGATCTCGCCGGCCTTCGGGTCGATGTGCGCCTTGAACTGGCCGGTGCCAGTGGTCGAGAGCGCGAGCGGGTCCTCTTGAAGCCGCTCAGCCGCTCCGACACCGAGTTCGACCGGCCTGTCACTCTCACTGTCCGCCGACGCCGCCGTTCCCCAGGCGGCCGCACCCAACGTCATTCCGGCAGCCGCTAACGCGGCCGCCACCTTACTCGTCTGTTCGCCACGAACCTGCCTCCCTCCGAGGCTCGAGCTGAAGACCTGGGCATATGTGCCCGATATGACTTACGGCTGCGGTCCGCGATTGGATTGCGGCGGGGAGGAATCACCGAAGGATTCCGGCATGGATGACGTGCTCGACTGGTGGGCCGGGGACGACAAGAGGCCGTCTCCAGAACTAGGAAAACGGCCTCTCACCTGGGTGGAGCTGAGGGGATTCGAACCCCTGACCCCCTCGATGCGAACGAGGTGCGCTACCGGACTGCGCTACAGCCCCAGGCGGATGACGACGATAGCAAACGACCGCAGCAGCCTCCGAATCGCGGAGGGTCAGTCACCCACCGCTCGCGGCTGCGGCACAGTCGCTTCAGCGGTCGGCGTTGCCGCTCGGGCGAGGCCGAGCTCGCGCTCGGACAGAGCCCCTGGCTCCGTGAGCCGCCCGGAAGTCCATGCCCCGGGTGTCGCGAGATCGATGGTGCGGATCGCACGACGTGCCTTGGGCGCTGTGACATAGGTCGGCAGCGGCACGGGCACCGGCTCCCAGGTGCCGTCGGCAGCAGTGACTGGCTCCTCGACAGGCGGGATGGTGATCTCAGCGTCGAATTGGTCGGCCGACTCGGAAACGATGTCCGCACGGACGGAGACGTGCGGCGCGGGGTAGGTCGTCATCGGCCGAGCCATCGTGACGCGCTCCATCTCGGCACGCGCGCGAGCCCGCCGCGCGGCGAGGGTTGCCCGGCGCACGGAACGGCGAAGGAGCATGACATAGCCCGCGAGCATCAGTGCGGGCACAACCGGCGCCCAGGCCGCGAGCCGCCCGAGCCCGGAACCGACGCCGATCCCGATGACAGCGAGCATGAGCAGCACCAGGAGGTGCCGGCGGCGCCGCGCAGTGCGGCGGGACACCAGTGGAGGCGCAGGCACGGGAGCCGGTGTGCGCACTGCAGGCGCCGTCGGCGAGGCCGCCACGACCCGCATCCGCTCGTTGTGCCGATCGGGTGTGGTTCGCGACTCTCCGCGCCGCACCCAGCTCGGAACAAGGTAGGCCAGCCAGGCGGCGACTATCGCCGCATAGATGAGCCCGCTCCCCTCCATGCCCCCGACGGTAGGGCTGCGAGAGGCGATCACCGCGCAGCATGATCGGTGTGTCGCGAGATACGGGTGTGACAGATGGTCTTTGCGAGCACGCCGGGGTTAGGTCAACGGGTGCCGGTCGCCCGCACCGGCGTCGGTGTCGATGCCGTCTCGCAACGCGTGCCACCTCGCCAGCAGGCCACTCGGGATCTCCTCTGCTGTGACCGCATAGCTGAGGTGGTCGCGCCAGGCCCCGTCGATGTGCAGCATGCGCTCGCGACGACCCTCGTACCGAAGTGCGAGCTTGTCGACGACCCGCAGGCTCGCGGCGTTCTCCGGGCGGATGTTGATCTCGATGCGGTGCAGCCCACCGACGAAGATCGCGTGGTCGACGGCGAGCGCCACCGCGGTCGGGATGATGCCGCGCCCGGCGACGGCGCGGTCGACCCAATAGCCGATCGTGCCGGTCATCGCCGACCCATGGACGATGTTGCCGACCGTGCACTGCCCCACCAACCGGCCCTCGTAGATCACTGCCCAGGGGTAGGCCTCGCCGTTGCGCGCCTGCGCCGCCAGCCGTCGCACCATCTGCCGGAAGGTGAGCCCGCCGACCGGCTGACGAGGCGAGGTCGGGTCCCAGGGCCGCAGCCAGTCGGCGTTGGTCCGGCGCAGCGCCGACCAAGCGCGAGAGTCGCGATAGCGGAGTGGGCGCAGCCCGATGCGGCCGTCGGACAGCTCCGCCGGCCACGCACGATCGGGCACAGTCAGTGGTCGCCTCCCGCCATCTGCTCCACAGCGTGGGCCAGCACGGGCAGCAGCACGGCGAGCCCGTCGCGGGCGCCGCCGGTGGAGCCCGGCAGGTTGACAACGAGAGTACGGCCAGCGCGACCCGCAACGCCTCGGCTCAACACCGCCGACGGTATGCCCGCGGCAACGCCATAAGCCCTGATCGCCTCCGCGATGCCGGGGATCTCGGTGTCGATCACAGCCCGGGTCATCTCCGGCGTCTGGTCGGTCGGCGTGAGGCCGGTGCCGCCGGCGGTGACAACGACGTCGTATCCATCGGCAACCGCAGCACGCAAAGCCGCCTCGACCGGGTCACCATCGGGCACGACCTGTGGGCCGTCGACGCTGCGGCAGACCGTCGACAGCCCCTCGACGAGCGGCGGTCCGGTGCTGTCGGCGTAGACACCGGCCGAAGCCCGGTTGGACACAGTGATCACGAGGGCTCTCACGGGCGTTGCCAGTCGCCGGATCGGCCGCCGCTCTTGGCCTCGATGCGGACGTCGCTGATCACAGCGCCCTTGTCGACAGCCTTGACCATGTCGACAAGTGTCAGCCCGGCCACCGCGACTGCGCTGAGTGCCTCCATCTCCACGCCGGTGCGGTCGGCTGTGCGTACGGTCGCGACGATCTCGACTGCATCGTCAGCGACCTGCAGGTCGACGGTGACGCCGTGCAGCGCGATCGGGTGGCACAGCGGAATGAGATCCGGAGTGCGCTTGGCACCCTGGATGCCCGCGATCCGGGCGACCGCCAGCGCGTCACCCTTGGGCAGGCCCGCGCCGCGCAAGAGCGAGACGACCTCGGGCGACACGAGGACGCGACCGCTGGCTGTCGCCGTGCGCACGGAGACGTCCTTGCCGGTGACATCAACCATGCGAGCCGCGCCCGACTCGTCGAGGTGAGTCAGCCCGGAGGCCTCCGACGCCATGATCAGCCTTTCCGTCGCTCGAGCAGCACGGTATCGGCCACCTGGCCGGCGGGGATCTCCGTGACGTGCTCGGGGACCACGATGAGCGCGTTGGCGTAGGCGAGGTCGCTCACCAGGTGCGAGCCCTGACCGTCCATTGGCGTGACGAGGTAGGACCCGTCGTTGGCGGTCTGGAGCCTGGCCCGGGCGAACTGCCGCTTGCCCTCTGGCGAGCGAAGAGTTGTCTGCAGCACGGCTCGCACCGAAGGCCGGTGCAGCCGTGCGACACCGAGCATCTTGCGGATCGCCGGACGTACGAACACCTCGAACGACACGAACGCGCTCACCGGATTGCCCGGCAGCGTGAAGATCGGCACCTTCTCCTCGCCCACCGTGCCGAATCCCTGCGGCATGCCCGGCTGCATGGCGACCTTGTCGAACGTCACCGTGCCGAGCTCGCTCAGCACCTGCTTGACGACGTCGTACACACCAGCGCTCACCCCTCCACTCGTCACAACGAGGTCGGCACGGATGAGCTGGTCCTCGATGGTGTCGAGCAAACGTTTGGGGTCATCGCCGACGATGCCGACGCGGTAGGCAACGGCACCCGCCTCGCGCGCGGCGGAGGTGAGCGTATAGCTGTTGGAGTCGGTGATCTGCCCCGTTGCGAGCGGCAACCCAGGCTCGACCAGCTCGGCGCCGGTCGACAGCACGACGACGCGAGGCCGCGGCCGGACACGTACGCGGTCCTTGCCCACTGCCGCTAGAAGTCCGACCTGGGCGGCGCCGAGGAAGGTGCCGGTGCGCAGCACCACGTCGCCCGACGAGACGTCCTCGCCCGCCCGACGCAGGTGCTGGCCCGGCTTGGCGGCGCGCTTGATGAGCACATTGGCGACACCGCCGTCGGTCCATTCGACCGGGACGACGGTGTCAGCTCCACGCGGCAGCGGCGCGCCAGTCATGATGCGCGCTGCGAAACCCGAGCCCACGGTGTGGATGTCATGGTCGCCGGCGGGGATGTCGGCCACAACGGGCAGCTGCACCGGCTCGTCTTCAGTGGCGCCCGCAACGTCGTCGGCGACCACCGCGTAGCCGTCCATCGCAGAGTTGTCGAACTGCGGCAACGGCCAAGGAGCCACGACATCCTCGGCGAGCACGCACCCGTGCGCATCGAGCAGCTGCAGGTCGAGCGCATTCAGCGGCTTGACCGTCGCGAGGATGTCGGACAGGTGGTCGGCGACGCGCTTCATGCCGCTGTTCTACCCCTTGCTCGTCGGGAGGCCGGCGACAAACTCGCGCAACCAGGCCTGGAATTCCGGGCCGAGGTCCTCGCGCTCGCTGGCAAGCCGCACGGTTGTGCGCAGGTAGTCGAGCCGGTCGCCCGTGTCATAGCGCCGGCCACGGAAGAGCACCCCGTGCACACCGCCCCCTTGCTCCCCCGGCATCGCCGCGAGCGTCTTGAGCGCGTCTGTCAGCTGGATCTCTCCACCGCGTCCAGGTTTGGTGTTCTCGAGGACGTCGAACACTTCTGGCGCGAGGACATATCGCCCGATGATTGCGAGGTTGCTCGGCGCCTCGGCGGGGTCCGGCTTCTCCACCAGGTCAGTGACGGTGACGATGTCGTCAGACTCGCCGTCGATCTTCTCGACCGCCGCGGAGCCGTAGAGGTTGATGGTGGCCGGCTCGACCTCGATGAGCGCGACAACGCTGCCGCCGTAACGCTGCTGGACGTCGATCATCGTCGTCAGGAGCGGGTCGCGCGGGTCGATCAGGTCGTCTCCGAGCAGGACGGCAAAGGGCTCGTGACCGACATGCTGCCGGGCGCACAGGACCGCGTGCCCGAGGCCCTTGGGGTCGCCCTGACGCACGTAGTGAACGGTGGCGAGGTCGTTGGAGTGCTGCAACGCCTCCAGGCGCGCAACGTCGCCTTTGTCGGCAAGCGCCTGCTCGAGCTCGAGGGCACGATCGAAGTGATCTTCGAGCGGCCGCTTGTTGCGGCCCGTGATCATGAGTACGTCGTCGAGCCCGGCACTGACGGCCTCCTCGACGACGTACTGGATGGCCGGCTTGTCGACGACCGGCAGCATCTCCTTGGGCGTGGCTTTGGTCGCTGGGAGGAAGCGGGTGCCCAGGCCGGCCGCGGGGATGACTGCCTTGGTGATCGCAGGTCGGCTCATGCAGCAACCTTAGTGATGCCGGTCATGGCTCGACCCAGTCGCCGGACTGGGCGAACTGCTCGAGTGCCTTTTCGTACGGCGTCAGGTCCAGTCCCTGGGCGGCCACCCATTCGTCGGACGCGTAGGTGTGGACGTAGCGTTCGCCGCCATCGCAGATAAGTGTGACCACTGAGCCGCGCTGCCCACGTTGGCGCATCTCTGCGACCAGGTGCAGGGCCCCCCAGACGTTGGTGCCGGTCGAGCCACCGACGTTGCGGCCGGTCAGCCGCGAGACCCAACGCATCGCCGCAATGCTGGCGGCGTCGGGCACCTGGATCATGCGGTCGATGACTGACGGGACGAACGACGGCTCCACGCGCGGACGACCGATGCCCTCGATGCGCGATGGCTTTCCGGTCGCGTCTTCGATATCGCGGCTCCAGGCCGGGTAGAACGCGGAGTTCTCCGGGTCGACAACCGCTAGCCGAGTCGGATGCCGGCGGTAGCGCAGGTAGCGGCCAATGGTGGCAGACGTGCCGCCGGTGCCGGCACCGACCACCACCCACGCGGGCACCGGATGTCGCTCGTGCGCGAGTTGCTCGAAGATCGACTCGGCGATGTTGTTGTTGCCTCGCCAGTCCACCGCCCGTTCGGCGTAGGTGAACTGGTCCATGTAGTGGCCGCCGAGCTCATCGGCCAGCCGGCTTGCCTCGCCGTAGATCTCCGATGCCTGCTCGACGAAATGGCACCGCCCGCCGTAAAGCTCGATCAGCGCCACCTTCTCCTCGCTCGTCGACCGCGGCATGACGGCGACGAATGGCAGCCCGAGCAGCCGCGCGAAGTAGGCCTCCGAGACCGCTGTCGAACCGGACGATGCCTCGACGACGGTGCTGCCTGCGTGAATCCAGCCGCTGGCGAGTGCGTAGAGGAAGAGAGATCGCGCCAGTCGGTGCTTAAGCGAGCCGGTGGGGTGCACCGACTCGTCCTTGAGGTAGAGGTCGATACCCCACTCAGCGGGCATGGGAAAAACGTGCAGGTGCGTGTCCGCGCTGCGGTTGGCGTCGGCGTCAACCCGCCGGATCGCCTCATCCATCCACGACCGGTCCTTCGGATGGGACCGGTCGGTCTCCTCGAACGGCATGGATCGAGGCTAGTCGTCGGGGCGGACAGAGCCGTTCGGCCGTCCACCTGTGGACAACGCGAGACGTGGTCAGTCGCCGCCGGGGCAGGATCGTCGAATGACAACTCTCAAGCCTGATCCCGAGCCACCGACGTACGTGCCGGATGATGCCGCGTTGCTGGCCTGGGCCGAGTTCGTGTCCATGCGCGTACGGCCGGTTCGGCGCACTCTCTGGCTGTCCTGGATCGACGCCGAATTTCGGTTGCTCCCGGTCCTAGTGCCTGTCGACGACATCCCGGATACGCCCGACGCCAAGCTGCTCGACAACCTCGGCTTTGTCGTGAGATCGGTGATCGACAAGGAAGCGGAGGGTGGCTCGGCGGTCTTCATGCTTGAGCGACCCGGCGGGGAAGCGGTGTGTGACAGTGACAGACGGTGGAATGCAGGGGTGCGCCGCGCGGCTCTCGACCATGGCGTCACGCTGCGGGGCGGATTCCTGGCCACCGCTGGAGGGGTGCGGCCGCTGACTCTTGACGACATGTGACGGTGTGAGTGGCGGCCGACGGCTTTGCGGCCTTAGTCCCCCGGCCGCGGCTCCGCGTCTTCGGCACTCGCGTGCTCGTCGAGCCGCTGGTTGATCCGCGTCAGGCGATTGGAGAGAGCCGACGAGGCTTCATCGCGCTGTCGGCGCAGCGCGAAGATGCTGATGAAGCCCGAGAGCAGCACCGCAACAAGCAACAGCAGCCAGCTGCGGAGGCCGGCCACGAAGAGGAGTCCAGCCGTGCCGACAAGGATCAGCGCGCGCAGCGCGGTGTATCGCAGGAAAGCCATAGCGGTTCGAGGGTAACTGCACGCTCGCTGGTATTCGCCCGCGGGTCGGGTCCACTGGTGCGCCTTATGTATCTACTCGAGCTCCGGAGCGTTGCCGGGTATTTGCCAGGGTTCTGTCGGGCCCTGCGGGTAGACCCGTGGCTATGAGGTGTTCGGCCGACGTGTGTTGCGGTGCCGCCGGGGTTGTGTCTGGCCCTGCGAGTAGATCGGTAGCTATGGAAGCGCGTGGCTGCCGAGTCGTTGTGCCCGATGCGTGCGTCGTGCTGGGGCGTGTGCGTGCCCGGAAAGCCGTGTCACGCACGGATTTCCGTCCACAGATGCTTGCCACTCGAACGGGTGTTCGATAGAATGGGTGGCATGGACCCGGACCGGCTCGACCAGCTCACCCAGGAGGAGCTGGACGCCTGGGCCGAGCAGTGCTGGCAGCTCGAGCAGATACACGACGACCGGTTCGACGGGTTCGATGACGACGGTTTGTTGGAGGCGGAGCTCGCTGCGCTGGCTGCCGAGGCCGGCGGTGAGCGGGCCATGCTGCTCGGGGAGCTCGCCGACACCGAGCAGTGGCAGCGGATGCTGCAGGCCCGCCAGCAGCAGATGTTGGCGACGCTGTCGCGGCTGTCGCCGTTCCCGGACGGCGACCTGCCGGCGGGCGCGGAAGCGCTCGACGATGACCGGCACGCCATCGCAGCCGCCGCCCTGGAGACCTCGGTGCTGCTGGGCATCGCCCCAAGCACGGCGAAGGGCCGACTGTTCGCGGCGCGGGAGCTGGTCGAGCAGCACCCCGACCTGCACGCCGCGCTCGCCGGCGGGCTGCTCGACGGGTGGCGGGCCAAGCTCATCCTCGACGCGCTGCGCCCACTCCCCGACGAGACCGCCGGCGAGGTGGAGGCGCAGATCCTGGCTGAAGCGGCCGGACTGACCGCCGGGAAGCTGCTCGACCGGCTGCGCCGGTTGGTGATCACCGCCGACCCGCGGGACGCGGCGGCCCGGCACGCCCAGGCGCGGGCGCGGCGGCGGGTCACCACCCGGCGCGCCGATGACGGCATGGGGCAGCTGTTCGGCGAGCTGCCCGCCGAGGACCTCGCGGTCGTCGATGAGATCCTGGACCGGGTCGCCGACGCGTTGCGCGACGCCGACCCCGACGACGGCAGGACCATGGCGCAACGCCGCGCCGACGCCCTCGCGCGGATCTGCGACGACGTGGCCCGCACCGGGCACACCGGCGGCTGCCAACCCGGCTGCGGCCACCCGACACCCACCGACGACGCCGAGCAGCACGACGACACCACCGGTCACGCCGACGAGCCCGTTCCTCGTGACGGCGACCGCGACAGCGTCAGTGACGACAGCGACGAGGTTGTCGCCGACGAGCCCGCCGAGCACGAGGACAACGCCGGCCCGGACGACGCGGGTGCGGACAGCTTCTCTCGTCGCGATGAGGACCCGGACGGCTGCCCCGATGAGCCGCCGGTGCTACTGCGGGTGCGGGACCGCGTGGGCCGTCCGCACATCCAGGTCACCGTCTCGTGGACCACGCTCGCCGGGTTGGATGACCTGCCCGCGATGCTGGCCGGCTACGGGCCGATCACCGCCGAGCAGGCCCGCGCACTGGCCGCCGACGGGGTGTGGCGACGCCTGCTCACCGACCCCGCCTCCGGGGTGCTCTTGGACTACGGCCGCGACGTACGCCGGCCACCGCAGGCACTGCAAGATCACGTGCGCGGGCGGGACGTCACCTCCACGTTCCCCACCGACAACACCCCTGCGCATCGGGCCGAGATCGACCACCACCTGGCGTGGGAGGACGGCGGCACCACCAGCGCGGACAATTGTGGGCCGCTATCTGGGTGGATCAACCGGGCCAAGACCTGGTACGGCTGGTCCGCGCTGCGCCTCGACGACGGCACGCTGCGCTGGACCTCCCCCACCGGCATCGTCACCGACCGGCCGGCCACCCAGATCGGCCCCACCGACGAGGAGCAACGCGAGGCCGCCGCCCGCAAACAGCACTACCTCGACCGGCTCCGACAACAGCCCACCACGCCCGAACCCGACCCACCACCAGATCCCGACCCACCTCCCTTCTGATAGGCACAGCGTCATCTCCAGCGACCATCAGGCCTACGCAAAAATGCCTGGACGCCGGGATCGGTGTGGGTGGAAGAATCCCCAGGACTGTGGGACAAGCCGACGTCGGCGACGTGGCCCGAGGCAGTGAGAGCTACGTCGAGCAGCAGCCAGCCCTTCCACTCAGGGGTCTGGTCCGCTCGGTGTGGGTGCAGCAAGTTGCCGCGGACTCCGAGCCTTACCTGCAAAAGAACATTCCGACCGGTGGCATCGAGTTCCGCTGCGTGGTCGGCTCGGACCCGGTGCTGGTCGGCCCAATGACTGGGCACCAGGTTGACCTTCTAGCGCCACGGACTACCGTCGTCGGGCTCCGCTTCCATCCAGGAGCGGCTTCATCCCTGCTGGGCCTCCCCGCGTCAGAGTTGGTCGACCTCGTGGTGCAGCTGAGCGACCTGTGGGGCGCCTCGACGGGGATGCTGGCGGAGCACATCAACGGCGCTGGGACTCCGGACATGGCACTGGCAGCGCTGCAACGCCACATCGCTCAACGGCTCACCAAGGCTCCGCGCGCGGATGCAGTGATCTCAGAGGCGGTGCGGCGCCTCATGCCCTGGCAGAGCACAGCGATCGGTGAAGTTGCGTCCGCCCTGTCGCTCTCGGAAAGTCAGCTGCGTCGGCGTTGCCTCGCGACAGTTGGCCTAGCACCCAAGACGCTGCACCGCACGCTGCGCTTCCAGGGCTTCCTGGCGCTCGCTCAGCGACGGATCAGCCATGGCGGGGCGCCTACGGACGCGACGCTGACCGAGCTCGCCGCCGAGGCGGGCTTCGCGGACGAGCCTCACCTGAGCCGCGAGTGCCGTCGGCTGACCGGGGTGTCACCACGGGTGTTCCTCGGAGAAACCCTGCACCGATGCGCGGACGGACACGACCACGCGGCGTCGTACATGCCACTGCTCCGTGCCCTGCCACGGGCCGCCTGACCGCGCCAATGAGTACGCAACCATGCGCGTTCTGTTCATGCCCGGTGCCAAGAACGCGTCCTAGCGTGAGGCGCATGCCGTACTTACGGTCGCACCCGTGGGCGAAGGCGGGTCTGCGCGCTCGAAATCAGCCCCCTGCTCGGTTAGCGCACGCATGGTGACTAGTCAGTCGAAGGACTCATGATGACCGCAGCCAACAACAACAAGGACCTTGCCCAGCTGCCACAGGGCGACCTGCGTCTCCTGCAGACGGAGGCGGCTCAGCGACTCCTCCAATCCGCGATACCCGCGCGGTTCGCATTCGTGTGGTCCGATGGCACACCGCGAGTCGTACCGACGTGGTTCCACTGGGACGGCACTGAGATCGTCTCCGCCACTTACGCGGCTGGGCCCGCGATCGGCATCCGGCATGCCGCGCAGCGCATCGAGGTGCTCCGTGCCAACCCGCACGTGGCATTGGTCATCGACACTGAGGCCTCCCCGCCCGAGTCGTTGACCATTCGCGGCATCGCCACGGTGGATGAGGTAGATGGCGTCGCTCCCGAGTACCTGCTGGCGGCAAAGCGCTACCTGGGAGACGAGGGCGCAGAGGCACTTGCCGCTCAGCTAGACCAACCAGGCACGAAGCAGGTACGAATTGCCGTCCGGCCAACCTGGGTCGGGCTCATCGACTTCCAATCCCGCCTGCCCAGCGCTCAGGGTGGCATTCAGCCCGCGCCGTCCACCTAAGCAGGCAACCAATACCAGCAGGCTGCCGGCGCGTCCTAGTCTCATCGCTAGATGACCGCGTTCGGACGTCGGCACATGCCCCCAACTCTCAGCTGGTGAGGACGCTCGCAAGAAGCGCCGGGTCGACGTTTCCGCCCGAGACAACTGCGACCGTCCGGCCCGATGGCAGCTGATCGGCGTGGAACAGGTACGCCGCGGAGGTCACGGCGCCACTCGGTTCAGAGACGAGTCGCGACCGCCGCGCCAGCACGGTCATCCCCTGCCGGATCTCGTCCTCGCTGACAGTGATGATGTCGTCGACGTACTTCTGGATGTGCGCCCAGTTGAGCACGCCGAGAGCCGTCGTACGCAGCCCGTCGGCGATGGTGCGGTAGGTCTGCTCGGGAGTCCGCACCACCCGCTCCCCGCGCCGCAGACTCTCTGAGGCCTTGCCCACCAGCTCCGGCTCGACACCGATCACCCGTGCCGAGGGGACGAGCGACTTCACCGCGGTCGCAATGCCGGAGATGAGCCCCCCGCCACTCACCGGCACGAGCACAACATCGACATCGGGAAGGTCGGCCGCGATCTCCAGCCCAGCTGTCCCCTGCCCGGCGATGACCCACGGGTCGTCGTACGGCGCAACAAGCGTCAGACCCCGCTCGTCGGCAATCTCGAAAGCCTTGGTGTCGCGCTCTGCAGGGGTCACCACCACGATTTCGGCACCCAACGCCCTCGTCGCCGACATCTTGACCTCGGGTGTGGTGTCTGGCATCACGATCACCGCTGGTACGCCATACGCGCGCGCTGCCCACGCCACCGCCTGCGCGTGGTTACCACTGGAGTGCGCCACGACCCCCCGCGCCCGGGCCTCCGGGTCGAGCGCGCTCAGTGCACTGAAAGCGCCCCGCATCTTGAACGCGCCCGTCGGTTGCAGGCTCTCCGCCTTGAGCCAGAGGGGTCGCTTGTCCTCGGCCCACGGTGCGGGGAGCAGGGGCGTACGGACGACACTGCCGGCAATCCGGTCGGCCGCGGCTTGGATGTCGGCAAGGGTGACCAGGTCCGTCACGATTTCTCGGCCTCCACGATCCGGCTCTCCCAGGTTGTCGATAGGACAACGCTAGTGCGGGTGCGGGCGACTCCCGGGGTGCGCGAGAGCTCTCCGATGAGGTGCTCGAGGCCGGCCATGTCAGCGACGCGAACCTTGAGCATGAAGGCTTCTTCGCCGGCGATGAACCAGCAGTCCTCGATCGCTTCGACGTCCCGCAGCCGCTGGCCAACGTCGTCGTAGACGACACCCTCAGAAGGCAGGATCCCTACGAGCGCGGTGATTCCGAGGCCGACCGCCTCCGGTGACACGCTCGCGTGATAGCCGGTGATGATGCCGCGCTCCTCAAGCCGGCGTACGCGTTCCTGCACGCTCGGCCCGGACATCCCCACGAGACGGGCGAGCTCCGCGTAGGTGGCCCGCCCGTTCTCTCGCAACGCGCGGACAAGTTGCTGGTCGACGGCATCCACGGCAGCCATCTTGACGTATGCCGGGACGCAGTCATCGAGAGCCTGCTGCACTGTGCGCCCGGGAGACCTAGTCTGTAGGGGTGCTACGCGCCCTTCCGTTGATCGTTGCGCTCGTCCTCGCCGTCTACTGCGTGGTCGACGTCCTCCAGACCGAGGCCCGACTGCTGCGGCCACTCGGCCGTCTGGGTTGGCTGGCGGTCGTGCTCCTGGTGCCCATCGTCGGTCCGCTGGTGTGGATCTTGACGGCGCGCATGCGGGCGCCGTCGGCGGCCACTCCCGCGCCTCGGATGGTTGCTCCCGAAGACGACCCGGAGTTCATGCGGAAGATGCGAGAGGAGCGCGCCAAGCGCATGCGGGAGCAGCGATCCCGGGACCAGGACGGCTCCGACGGGGACGGCCCGCCGCCCGCCTGAAGCGGTCAGGAAGCTCAGGCGTAGGCGTGCAGCCCGCTGATGAAGAAGTTCACGATGGTCCAGTTGAAGACGATCGTCGCGTAGGCAGCGATTGATACGTAGGACGCCTTGCGGCCCTTCCACCCCGCGGTCGTGCGCGCGTGCAGGTATGCCGCATAAGCGACCCACGTGATGAACGCCCAGGTCTCCTTGGGGTCCCAGTTCCAGAACCGGCCCCACGAAACATCGGCCCAGATCGCGCCGGCGACGACGGCGAACGTCCAGATGGGGAACGCGAAGGCGATGACCTGGTAGGCGAGCCGGTCGAGCGCAGCGGGCTGCGGCAGTCGGCCCAGCGGTCGACCGGACGAGACCCGGCGGTCTGCCACGAGGTGCATGACGCTCGCGACGACGGACACCGTGAACAGGCCGGTCGACAGGATCGCGGCGAACACATGGATCACGAGCCAGACCGAGCGCAACGCCGGGACGAGCGGGCCAGCCGGGACGTACAGCACGATCACAGCAAGGCCGAGGGAAAGCAGGATGAGGAGTACGACCCACACGGCCATCGCCCGAGCGGCCCGATATCGCCACTGGATGCCCAGGTAGGCCACCGCGGACACGAACCCGCCAGTGATCGCGAACTCGTACATGTTGCCCCAGGGGGCACGCTCGGCCGCGAGTCCGCGGCACACGACCCCCGCGCCCAGCAGAGCGGTGGCGAGGCCGAACAAGGCCATGCCGATGCGACCGAACCGCGCGGCCCGATCTTCGTCCGGCGCCGTCTTCGACGCAACGACACCCTGCGTCGATAGGTTCGGCGCAGAGTGTCGTTGCGTCGAATCTGGCGGCACCCCCACCGCGACCAGCTCAGGCTTGACTGCCTCGGCCTCGGCGAGCCGGCGCCCAACCCGGCTGCGCGAGCCGAAAGCCATCTCCGCCGCCAGCGCGAGCAGTGCGAGCGCGAACACCGCGATGGCGCTGTTGACAAGGCTGTCCGACATTCGAGCCCACTGGACGAGTTGTTCGGCGCTCACGGGGTCTCCTCCGGCGTGCGGTCCAGCTCGAGCGCGAGCCGGTCGATCTCCTCACCCAGGTCGCCGCCCTCGGACCGGTCCAGCCCAGCGACCTCGACAACCGTACGCCCGTCACCGGCCGCCGACACTCGCACCCACACTCGGCGGCGACGGACGAACAGGGACACGATGAGCCCAAGCACTGCGGCGGCCACGCCGATGAGCGCGGCGGTCTTGCCCGGCGTCTTGCTCACCTGGAAGTTAACCCAGGGCACATATCCGTCGAAGGTCACCGTCCCCGCACCGTCCGGCAGACCGACTGACTGTCCGATCGCGAGCGCCTGCCGGTAGGGCTCGCCGTCGACCTCGAACTGCTCCATGCCCGATGTGTCCAGGCGGTAGACCGACTCCGGCTGCCCGTCGTCGAGCCCGAGATCCCCGTGCCACGCAGTGAAGTAGAGCGCCGGGAGCCGCGGTTCGGGGAACACCGAGTGCGGTCCGGTCTCGTCGAGGACGGCCGTAGGGAGAAAGATGCCCTGGATGCCGATGTCCTCCCCCGAAGGCACTTGCACCTTGACGACGCCGGTCGATAGATAGTTGTCGTCCTGCGGCAGGAACGGCACGGCACCGGAGAAGAGCACCTCCCCCGCGGCATCACGCACGGTGACGCGCGGTGCGTAGCCGGGATTGAGGATGTGGACCATCGTGCCGGCGACCCGCAGCGGATGGTTGACGCGGATCGTGGCGTCGTACGGCTCCTCGCCCGGCGCCGGCGTGACACGTACGTGCGCGGCGAAGTCTTCGGGCGACCCTAGCTGCTCGCCGGAGTCGCGGAAGTCCATGACGAACTCGTCGACCTGCAGCGAGAAGGGCGCGAGATCTGAGGCGTCGAACCGCGCCCCAGTCGACATCGAGTCGTACTGGATGATGCTGTTGGCAAATCCGCTGCCCTGTGTGACGAGCACCTGGGCGCGGTAGCCGAACAGCCCACCGACGGCGACGCCGACGAGCACGACCACGAGTGAAAGGTGGAAGACCAGGTTGCCGGTCTCGCGTAGGTGACCCTTCTCCCCGGCCAGCGATTCGTCGTAGACGGCTACGCGGTAGCGGTGCCGGCGCAGCACCACTTTTGCCCGTGCCAGCACTTCCTGCGGCGCCGTGTCCACCTCGTACGAACGATGTGCCGGCAGCCGCGAGAAGTTCCGTGGCGCGCGCGGCGGCCGGGCCTGCATGGCCTTCCAGTGCTGCAGGCTGCGCGGCACGATGCAGCCGACGAGCGAGATGAACAGCAGCAGGTAAACAGAGGCGAACCAAGGAGTGGAGTAGACGTCGAACAGCCCGACAGTGTCGTAGAACTCGCCCAGCCCCGGGTTGCTCTCGATCCATTGCGCAACCGCCACCGGGTTGCTGCGCCGCTGCGGCAGGAGTGAGCCGGGGATCGCGAGCAGCGCAAGCAGGAACAGCAGGAACAACGCGACGCGCATCGACGTGAGCTGACGCCACGCCCAGCGCGCAAGCTCGAGAGGCGAGAGCGGCGGAGGGGTGTACGGGACGTCGCGGTTGCTGTCATATGTGTCAAGCACGTTGGGCTGGTCCGTGGTTTCCGGCTTGGTCACACCGCCACCTCGAACCCGTTGATCCAGCCCTGCATACCGGCGACCATCTCACTCCAGACGCCCGTGACGAGCAGCACGCCCAGACTGACGAGCATGACGCCTCCGGCGCGCATCACCCACACCCGGTGCGTGCGCACCCACCCGAACGTGCCGAGCGCCCGCCGATAGGCGAGGCCCGCGGCGAGGAACGGCAGCCCAAGACCGATGCAGTAGGCGGCGGAGAGCACGGCACCCCGGGCAGCGCTCGCCTCCTCGAACGCGAGTGCTTGTACGGCCGCCAACGTGGGGCCGATGCACGGAGTCCAGCCAAGCCCGAACAGCACACCGAGCAGCGGCGCGCCGGCGAGGCCGATGCGCGGCGTGCTGTGCAGGCGCCACTCCCTCGACATTCCCGGCAGCCACCCAGCGAAAGCGAGCCCCATCGCGATCGTCACCACGCCGAGCAGGCGGGTGATCGGGTCCTGGTGCTCAAGCAGGACACTGCCGAGGCTGCCGAACGCCAGGCCGTACGACACAAACACCGCGGTGAAGCCGAGCACGAACAGCGCGGTGCCAAGGCCGACACGCGATCGGCGGCCGCTGCCCTCGGCAAGCTCCGCGCCGGAGAGCCCGGTGACGTACGACAGATAGCCGGGGACGAGCGGCAGGACGCACGGCGACAGAAACGAGACGAGCCCGGCGAGCGCGGCGACCGGGAGCGCAATGGCTAGCGATCCCGTCAGGACGAGCTCGCCGAAACTGCTGTTGCTGTCGGTCATGCTGGCTCGGCTGCCACGTCGGCGACGAGGTCGCGGAGCGAGGTCTCGCTGATCGGTCCGATGACCCGCGCGGCGAGCCGGCCCTGACGGTCCACGACAAGGGTGCTCGGGATCGACGACGGGGGAAGCGTCTCCCGGAAAGCCAGCAGGCGTACGCCGTCAGTGTCGACGACGCTGGGGAAGGTGATGCCGAATTCCTCGACGAATGCGTCCGCGCCTGTCTCTGTGTCGCGCGTGTTGACGCCGACGAACTGCACGCCCTGGTCGGCCAGCTCGGTTGCCACTGCCTGCAGCCCGGGCGCCTCCTGCCTGCACGGCGGGCACCATGAGCCCCACACGTTGAGGACGACGACGTCACCAGCGGCATCCGCGAGGCTGAAGTCACCCCCGTCGAGCGTCGGGCCCTCGAACTCCGGCGCCGCCTCGCGATCGTCGGGCGCGATCGTCGTGACGGCACCCGTACCCGAGATGTAGCCCGCCTGGTCGCCGGTGTCTCTCCGCTGCACCTCGCCGGAGGCGCAGGCGGTGACGAGCATGAGTACGCCTGTGAGGGCCAGGAGTGCGGCGGTGCGGCGGTGGCGTCGTACGTACATAACGGTTGCTCAGGCTCCCGCGGCGAACTTGCGGGACTGCCTGACGGGCAGCAGGTCCGCTGCTGGCTCGCTGTAGGAGACGGCGACGATCTGCTCGTCGTCGTAGGTGAACGTGGTGAGGCTGGCGAGCGAGCACTGACGCTTACGCGGGTCGTGCCAGAGCCGGCGCCCCTCGACCGCGCTGCGCACGATCCAGATGGGCAGCTGGTGGGACACGACGAGTGCCTCATGGCCGTCGGCTTTGGCGCGGGCATCGGACACGGCGGCTCGCATGCGCTCCACGATCGACGTGTAGGGCTCGCCCCACGACGGCGTGAACGGGTTGCGCAGGTGCCGCCACGCTGTGGGGTTGCGCAGCGCGCCGTCGCCCACTCCGAAGCGCGTGCCTTCGAATACGTTGGCCGCTTCGATGACGCGTTCGTCCAGCACCGGCACGAGTCCGAATTCCGTAGCGATGGGTGCGGCGGTTTCCTGCGCCCGCTCGAGCGGCGACGACACGAGATAGGTGATGTCGCGGTCCTTGAGCGTCTCGGCTATCCGCTCGGCCATCGCTTGACCGCGCTCGGAGAGCCGGTAGCCCGGTAGCCGGCCGTACAGCACACCGGTGGGGTTGTGGACCTCGCCGTGGCGCAGCAGGTGCACTCGCGTAGCGGTCACTCGGTCTCCTCGCGTACGGCGGCCGCGGCGCGGGCGGCGACGGGCAGAGCAGCCGCGATGCGTTGCATGGCCGCGTCGCCATGCACAGCGGACACGAACCATGCCTCGTACGCACTGGGTGGCAGGTAGACGCCCTCGGCGAGCAGGGCGTGGAAGAACGCGCGGAAGCGCCCCGCGTGCGTGCGCTTCGCCGTCGCGAAGTCGGTCACGACGGGCGTGTCTATCGGATCGACGAAGAAGACGCTGAACATGTTTCCGGCAGCGGAGACCACGTGCGGGACGCTCTCCTTGGCAAGGGCTTCGCTAACCAGATGCTGGACCTCAGCGGACACGCGATCGACAATCGCGTAGACCTCGTCGGTCGCCAGGCGCAGTGTGGCCAGGCCGGCGGTGGTTGCGACCGGGTTTCCCGACAGCGTGCCCGCCTGGTAGACCGGGCCGGCGGGAGCGAGGTGCTGCATGACGTCGGCGCGTCCACCGAACGCCGCCGCCGGGAGCCCGCCGCCCATCACCTTGCCGAAGGTGAACAGGTCGGGCGCAACGCCTTCGAGGCCGTACCAGCCGGCAGCGCCCACCCGGAAACCGGTCATGACCTCATCAAGGATGAGCAGCGCGCCGTGCGCGTGCGCGGTGTCGGCTAGGTGCTGGTTGAACCCATCGAGGGGCGCGACGACACCCATGTTGCCGGCGGCCGCCTCGGTGATGATGCAGGCGATCTGGTCGCCATGCTCTGCGAAGACCTCTGTGACCGCGGCCTTGTCGTTGTAGGGGAGCACGATCGTCTCGCCCGCGCTCGCCCCGGTGACCCCCGGCGTGTCTGGCAACCCGAGCGTCGCGACGCCGGAGCCGGCGTGGGCGAGAAGCGCGTCGACGTGGCCGTGGTAGCAGCCGGCGAACTTGACGACCTTGGTCCGCCCGGTGAATCCGCGGGCCAACCGGATCGCGCTCATCGTCGCCTCGGTGCCGCTGGAGACCAGCCGAATCTCCTCGACCGGGCCGACCCGCGCCACGATCTCCTCGGCGAGCTCGACCTCGGGCTGGGTGGGGGTGCCGTACGAGGTCCCTCGTGAGACGGCCTGCTGCACCGCCGCGACGACCTGCGGATGCGCGTGGCCGAGCAGCATCGGACCCCAGGAGCCGACCAGGTCGACGTACTCCCGTCCGTCGGCGTCGACGAGGTAGGGCCCGCGGGCGCTCGCCATGAAGCGCGGGGTCCCGCCGACCGCGCGGAAGGCGCGCACCGGCGAGTTGACGCCGCCCGGGGTGACCGCCGTGGCGCGCTCGAACAGCGCCTGTGAGGCCGGGGCGTCGTACGGGTAGGTCACGGGCGGCATTGTCGCAGGCTGCGCATGGTGCGCGGTCCGGCGGGCTGCAAGATCAAGAGGACCCTTCTGCCCGACTCGCTCTCAACAGGTCGCGCGGAAGGGTCCTGTGGATCTTGCTCTAGCGGAGCAACCCCAGCACCCGGTCCCAACTCACCAGTTCCTGCTCCAGCCGTACGGCTGGAGCAAAGGTGTCCTCGACCAGATCGCGATAGAGGTCGCCCTCGGCCAACGTGAGGTTGTCGAGGCGCGCCCGGGTCGGGGACGGCTCGACAACCCACCTGTCACGGTGAGCGAGGAGCGTCGCCCGGTCCATGAGCAGCGATCGCACGTGCGGCAGCCAGGCCCGCAGCCGATGAAGGATGGCGAAGCCATGGGTGTCGATGTCACCCCAGTAGTCCACCTCGCAGTCGGCCAGCCAGGGCACCCGTCCGAGGCGCGCGACGGTGTAGCCACTGCCGAAAACGAGCATTGTGCCGTCCAGCAGGGGCAAGGCCAGGTAACTCACTTCGTTCTCGACCACGATCACGCGGGAGGGCGAAGCCGACAATTGGGCAAGCTCGTCCACCTGCGCCCCGATCTCGGTGAGGCCGCCCGGAAGGAGGCCTGCTTGAGCGCGAAGCCGAATCAATGGCTCGGGCTGTCGGTACCCGAAGCGCAACCCGAAGTCCCGTCCTCGAGATTGCCGCTGGTCCACGGACCGCTCATCGAGAACGACCTCCAGCAACTCAGCCAGGATCGGTCGATGCCGCTCGATGAACTTCGTATCGACACTAGGCACAGCGACCTCGCGGAGATACCTGCCCTGGCGAGTATGGGCACGAAGCCACGTGGCCGTCGCGACGATTCTTGACCATTCGTCAGCGTGGGTAAGCGCACGAAGTGGGAACTCGACCACCCACGCGAGCCAGGCTGGCTCCGACCCGCGCGTTAACTCGACAACGTTGTCGAAGCGATCGATGGCATCGGCCACGCCGAGAATCAACCATGCCTGGTCGTAAGACGTCACGAGGGCTCGGGCCGGGAGCTCGTTGTGACCCACGGCCCGGCCACCCACGCGTCGCATGCTCACGTCGTAGGTCGGTTGGCCACCTTTTGTGGCGTCACGCACTATGCGGTCTCGCCAGCGACGAACCTCCTGCAGGTCCGCGGCCACCTCCGAGGGGGTCGGCCCCTTAAGCGGGACTGACAGCTCTGGGAAGGGCTCCCCGCGGGCATAGCTGGACAGCAACGAGCCGCTGCGCCAACTCCGCTCTACGGCTTTCCTGACGTCCGCCGAGGTGGACCAGGTGCTCGACCGGCTTGTGCTCACGAAGGTGTGCCCGTAACGGGAAGCCTGCTGAGGGTGCGCTGCGCGACATACTCCTCGATGGTCAGGCTCTGTAGTAGCGAGCACTCGCCGCTGCGGTTCTCGACGAACCCGACCGCGGAAACGAACGGCTCGATGATGTGCACTTTCTGCAGCGGTGTGACGATCAGCAGCTGAAGACCCAAGCGCCGGAACAGCCCCAGTGCGTAGCGGGTGGAGACGTCCGACCCGCGGCCGAACGCCTCGTCGATCACCGCGAACCGGAAGTCTCGCGACTTGGCGACACCCCACTCCAACTTGAACTGATAGGCCAAGGACGCAGCCAGCACGGTGTAGGCCAGCTTCTCCTTCTGTCCGCCGGACTTCCCGTCCGAGTCGGTGTAGTGCTCCCACTCCTCATCGGTCTCCCTGTAGCGCTCTGACGCGGCGAATGTGAACCAGTTGCGGACGTCCGTCACCCAGCGGGTCCACCGACGGTCGGCATCGCTCTGGGTCTCGCGGCCCTGGAACCGCTCGATGATGGCCTTTACCCGCAGGAAGCGCTCCTCGGAGTATTGCTCGGACTGGTCCAACACGCTGTCGTCGGTGCAGGCCCGTAGTTCGGACTGGAAGTCCTTGATGTCCTGGTGGGTGGTGCGACGGGCCTCCAGCTTGATAAAGCGACCCTCGTTGTAGTCGATGCCGTGCAGCGAGGAGTTGATGGTCTCGATCCGCACACGAATCTGGTCGGCTTCGCGGCGCAACCAGGCGTAGAAGCCAGCCAGGTCGTTGATCGTGTTGGTGTTCAGCTGATCCTTGAAGTCCTTCTCGAAGCGGGGCAGGTCGTCGTTGGCCAGCTGATCCCGGAGGGAGCGGAACTCGTTAGCGGCATCGATCGAAGCGTCCATCTCGGCGGTGACATCAGGGTAGTCGGAGCGGAACTGGCTCATCGCCCGAACGGCTCCTCCGGCCGCCTTGTCCTTGGCCGTGTGGTGGTCGTCGATCCGTGCCCGCAGCTGGCGTGCAAGCTGGTCCTGAGCCCGGTCGCAGGCGCTGAGTTCGCTAGGGACGCCGTCGTCAAGTAAGGCGGTGATGGCGTCGTACCGGGTCGGCATCGCGTCGATGTCCGCCGCGCCATCAAGGACGGTCTGCTGCTGCGAGAGCGCCGACTCAAGGTTGATCCGTTGGTTGCGCAGCCCCCCGCGCCGATCGACCGCATCGTTGCGTGCTTGCTCGGCATGGGAAAGCTCGTCGTCAACTACGGCTAAGCGGCTGGTGATCTCGACGATCCGCGAGTCCGCCGCTTCGAGCTGCTGCTTCTCCAGTCGCCAGGCTGAGATGGCCTTGACCGATGCCTGCCAGTCGAGGTCGCTCCAGTCCTGGTATGACGAGAGCTGCTCGAGCACCGACCGGCGCGCGTCTGCCTGCAGCTTGCGACGGTCACAGTCGGCCAGCTCGGAGGCGAGGGTTGCCAGCTGGTCGTGGAGAGTCTTGGCCTGCTCGAGCAGGGCGTCGATCTTCTGCTCGTTGGACCAGCCGAGAACATAGTGGGAGCGATCGTCGATCCGCGATCGGTCGTCCTTCTCGTGGCGACCATCAGGTGACTTCACTAGACCGTTCATCGTCACCGCACGGCGCTCGCGCTGGAACACCTCCAGGTCGGGCGCACATGCATGGGAGGCACGCCGGATCAGCTCGTTGTCGAGCCACGCCGCGAACGGCCCGTCCTTGACCTCGAGCAGGTCGACCAGCTGCGGGTGGTCCGAAGATTCCTGCGTCTCACGCAGCTGACGCTCGGTGACCCGATAGTAGACGACCCGCGTCCCCAGGTGGTGGTCGTTGATCCACCGCGACACGGCTTGATAGTGCGCATTGGGGACGAGGATCGAGAGCGCGAACGAATGGAGTACGCGTTCGGCAGCGCCCTGCCACTCCTGGTGATCGGGCAGCACTTGGATGAGCTCTCCGGCGAAAGGCAGCTCCTCGTCGGTCAGCCCGAGCGCCTCACACAGGGCGTGGCGAATCTGGATGCTCCGCAGCGGGATGTTGCTCCGCCGGTCACGAAGCGAGACCAGCTCGGCATTGACAGTGTTGCTCTGCTCGTCGACGCCATGCCGCTCGACCTTCAGCTCTCCGATGCGGTTGTCCTCGTCGACGATGACTGCTCGCTCCCGAGCGAGCCCGTCATTGAGCTGCGCGAGACGGCGACGGAACGACACCGCGTCAGTGACCGGGTCGAGCCCCGCATGGGAGAGGAGGTCCGCATGACGCTCACGGGTGGCCTCACGTTTGCCGCGTGTCTGTTCTTCGGTGCTTATCAGTCGCTCGAGCTCACCGATTCGATCGCCACCGGCACCGTGGCGCTCTATGCGGAGCTGCTCCTGCTCGGCGCGCAGGCGAGTGCAGAGATTGTCGGCCGTAATCACCTGTTCGTCGACGACCTCAAGGTCGACCCGGATGCGCTGGAGCGCATCGGTAAGCACGGTCTTCTTGACGTCTGCGAAGTAGAAGCGGAGGGCTTCGCTCAACCCCTGCGCCTCGGCGATCTGAAGCGCCAGCCGGTCGTGGGTGTCGCAATGCACGAGCAATGGCTCGAGCTGGGCGAGCTGGTCTCGGGCGCGACGCACGGCGTCGTGCGCGGCGGTCAGGTGCTGGAAATGCGCGACCAGGCTGGCGATCTTGGAGTTCGGATCGGCGGGCTCGAGCATATGGCGGCGTACGAAGTCGTCGAGGTTGCCCACCGACTTCAACGATACGGTCTGGTGGAAGAGCTCCATCGCTTGCTCAGAGTGGATGCCGAGGAGGCGGCGAGCTTGCTGGCCATAGGCCGGGAAGTGGTCCTCAACGCTTGCCCCGCCGGCCCGCAGTCGTCGCTTCAGCACATTGATGTCGGTGCCGAAGCTGGAGAAGTCCCGCACGATGGTGAGCGCCCGAGGTGCCGTGACGAAGTACCGCTGGGGTTGACCAGCGCTGGTGTCCTTGACCCAGAACACCTGCGCCAAGGTGACCTCCTCGTCAAACCCCTCGTTGCGGAAGACGCCGAGCAACACGGAATAAGTACGCTGGTCACGCAGCCCGATGGGGCGCGAGGCTCCGGTGCTCTCGATCCGCTCGGATTTGTAATGACCGAGCACATAGGAACGCAGGTCACGCTCACGGGTGTCGGCACCGGCGGCCTTGTTGTAAGAGATCTTGTTGCTGGGCACCAGCAGGGTGGTCACTGCATCGACCAGCGTCGACTTACCCGAGCCGATGTCGCCCGTGAGCAGCGCGTTGTCGCCGTGCAGCAGCAGCGTGGAAACTCGACCGTCGAAGGTGCCCCAGTTGTAGACCTCGAGTCTGTCGAGCCGGAAACCTGCCCGCGAGCTGCCGTCGGGCTCCAGCTCGATGGTGGCAAACAGTCCATCCATCAGTCACTCCCGATCGATTGCCCGGCAGGATCATCGACAGCGTCACCGGACAGCTCAGCGGCATACTCGGCAAGCCGTTGGTCGAACTCCGAGAGCCACTCAGCATCGACGAACGCCTTGATGATGCGGCGCACCTCCCAGGCGTCGCCCGAACCTCGAACCGCGCGGAGAAAGCCGAGCTCGACCACCTTGTTGATCGTGGAATCCATCTGCTCCAGCAGCCGCGCCTCGTTGCTGGTGGTCGGGAGGAACACCCGAACCAGGTCGACGATCTGCTCTCGGTTGAGGACCAGCCTTGCCTCGCTGCTGCTGGCGTCGAACTCTGCAAGCTTCTTGCGCAGCAAAGCGAGCAGCAGGCTGACCTGGAAGGACAGCGTCCGTCGCGGCACCAGCCGTGGCGGACCCGGCTCGCCGTCCTCGATCGGCCGGCTCCTGAGGTAGGCGTACCCCTCCGCGTCGTCGATGATGACTTGCAGCCCGAGCACGTCGAAATGGTCTCGCAGCGCGGCCTTGACCCTTGGCAGGCTCAGCCAGATGGGCTCATGGGTGTCGCGGTAGACGACACCCTTCATCAGCTGAACAGCCGCCGCCGAGAACTCTGCCTGGTCGGCGCTCACGTCGCCGCCCGCTCCGTCCGCCGCGTGCGACGGCTGAGGGTCACCTGCGGCATCTGCAAGATCCGCTCGTGGCCGGCCGGATCGACATAGGCGATGCGCGTCCGACTCGATTCGTCAACCACGACAGCCAGGTCGTCCTCGGCCAGCGCCAAGTAGCCGATGATCTCGGCCAACCCTCGCTCTGGTGGATGCTCACGCAGGACGTCAGCCAGTAGCACCTGCCCGTGCCGCCGGACCGCCGAACGAACGTTGTCGGCCAGTCGGGCCTGATCGACGTAGACTTGCTCGAAGAGCGCCGTCGTATCCACGCTCTCTTGCCCCTCGACGATGGTGCTGTCGAGGCTGGCTCTGGGACGTACGGCGTACAGAGGCCGCTCCATGGGCAGGCTGATCCTGGGCGATGTGGCGTCCATCTGCATCGTGAGACGCGGGCGAAGCTCGGACCGGACCGCCAGCGCGCGGGACTCGATGGAACGCAGCAGCTCCATAACCCGGCGGTTCTCCAGCCAGACCTGGTCGTCGAGGAAGCGGCGCAGTTGCTCCGAGAGCTGTCGCACGGTCTGTTGGGTTCGCTCCGCGGCATCCATCCAGTCGTAGTGGATGTGCCGCATCCGTCCGTCGACCGTCACCTCGTCGAGCTGCTGCACCGCGTCGAGCAGGTCGGCCAGCTCGTCCTGGCGACGCCGTGAAAGCAAGAAGTCGTAGAACGCCTGGAAGCTCCGGCCCTGGTCTGAGGCCGCGATGCTGGTGCGGTCGCCCAGCAGCTCCTCCAGCAGCTCACCCTTAGACCCGGTCCACGACGCGATGCGCTCGCGAGCCGCGCGGTCGAGCGCCCGGAAGTTGTCTGCGACCTCACGGAAGTCCGAGAGCAGCTCGCGAGCAGTCGCAGAGAACATCTGGTAGCGATCCCGCAGCGCCGCGCCGCCCATGCGCGTGACCTGGCCACGCTCTGCATCCGCGATCTCGGCGTCGAGCTCGTCCCGACGACGACGAAGCTCCATGAGCCTTACCGCTGGGTCGGTCTCCGCGCCGTAGACCATTTGCCGAAGCAGCTCGACCAACGTGTGCAGCCGCGACTCTGTCCCGACGAACGACCGGGTCTGCAAGCTCGTCACCCACGCGTACGCCTTCTCCAGGGCAGGCGTCGCGTCGAAATGCGGCTCATTGGACCCAGCCGGGTAGAACTTCCGAAGCCATCCTTGCTCCGGCGCCGCCCATACATCGAGGTAGTCCCGAGCTGCCCGGGGAAACCTGACCTCGGGTGAGTTCACGGCATGGAGTACGTCGTCGAGCCTCGCGACGAGATCGGACCCGGGCGCCGCTGGGCTGTTCTGTTGGACGAAAACGTCCCCGAGGAACCACAGCACCAGCGGCGAGCTGTCAGCCCGCAACAGCCGCCAGGCAGGACTGTTGGCACGCAGGAAGCTGACATCGTCGAAGTCCATCGCGCCTCCTCACCCTCACCAGGTTGCGGTCAGACTAGGTGTCGGCACAGACACAAGTGTCGTGAACCGGCACCTAGGTCTCGGGTTGCTCCTCGTGGTGGATGATCCATCCGGGAGGTTCACCATGACCGAGACCGCTCGCCGCAGGACGGACGAAAGCATCGACCGCGGACTCGACGGCCCGACAGAGATCCGGGTCCATGGCGTCAGCGGATCGCCGCCGGAGAACACTCTCGGCCATCCGCTGCTCAAGGAGGTGGCGGGTGACAAGCGCGCGGGGTTCTGGCGCCGGTGGTATCCCGGCGGCCGGTCCGCCGACCTGGACGCCCGCTGGCGGCTCGAGGCGTACTCCTGGGGCAGGCTCACGTCGGGGCCGGCGGCGCGGGCGTTCTGGCTGCTGCTCCTGCCCTTCATGCTCGTCAACCTGGCGCACTGGATGCTCCCGGCCGTGCCGGCTTCTGCGACGGAGTGGCAACGGCGGTGGGGACAGGCGACTGCGGTCCTGCTGCGGCTGGTGGGGCTGGGCCTGACGCTGACGATGCTGCTGAGCGCGGTGCAGGCGGCGGTCGACATCGTCGGATACCAGTGCGGGCGGCTCGAGCAATGTTCCGACGCCAACTCGCTCGTTGGCGCAATGGCCGATGGCTGGCTCGGCTCTCCTGGGCGGCGCATCGTGGTCACCGCCGTCGTCCCACTGGCCGTGATCCTGCTGGTGGGGCTGCTCGGCCGTGCGACCCCTCGGCGCACGCAGCCGCAGCCCAGCCCCGCGGTCGCGCGCGAAGGCGAGGTCATGCTTGCGGACAGCAGCTTCTGGAAGGGCAACCCCGGCATGCCCAAGCTGCGCAGCCTGCACGTCGCCGGGGCAACGGCGCTCCTCGCGTTCCTGGTGACGTGGCCGGCCACCACGCTTGCCGCAGGCGGGGCTGCCCGCGTGCTCGGCTTCATCCTCTGCGTCGCGGCGCTGCTGGCTCTCGCGAGCAGCATCGCGCTGGTGTCGATCGATGCGGTCTCCGGTCCACAGGCAAACACCGACGGTGTTGGTCTGCTGTCTACCCGCGGGGCCAATCTCCTGCGACACATCACGATCGGGCTGCTCGTGGTGGGCGCGCTCTACAGCGCCTGGGACTGGGACTCGTGGACCGACGCCGGCCGGCTTCCTGGCCTGCGCGGGGCGATTCTTGCCACATTCGTCGCGATCGTCGCGCTGCTGGTTCTGCTGACGATCGCAGTGTGGGCACAGCGTCCATGGCGCGCTGGCAGCGACGGTTTCCGGCCAGCGGTGCGCGGCCTCGCCGGGCCGGTCGTGGGCGCCCTCGGCTTCCTCATCGCCGGCGGGTTCTCGGCCGGTCTCACGTATCGAGTGGCCGAGCTGTTCGGTCACCCCGTGCTGAGCCAGGCCACGGCACGCGCCGAGATTGCGTTCCGTGAAGCCGTGATCGCCAACCCGCGAGAGTCGTTCGAAGAGCGCCTCCGTTGGGCGACGATGGACGCGCCGCTGGTCGTGCCGCCGGCGTTCGCGTGGGCCGGTGCGGCGGCCGGTGTCCTGATCATCGCGCTCGTGCTCGTCGTCGGATATCTGGCGTGGTGGGTGGTGCGCCGCATCCCGGTGCTGATGGCCACCATCCGCACCGAGCGAGCTGGCGAGCCGGCAGATGAGCGCGACGTGCGCGCGCTGGCCAGGGCTCGGGCGACAGCCCACCTCACCGATGGGGCCGGGCACGTGGTCGGTGGGATCGTCGGGTTCGCCGGGCTGCTCGTGCTCGTGGGCATCGGCGTGTACGTGGCCGACCAGCGCAACTGGGAGCTCGTGACGCAGGCGCCCCTGTCCACGCTGACGAGGTTTGGCACGTGGGCTATCGGCGTGCTCGCCATCGCCATGCTCGTTCTGTTCTGGAACACCTACCGCAACCCGAGCGTGCGCCGCACCGTCGGCATCGTCTGGGACGTCGGCTCGTTCTGGCCGCGGGCCGTGCACCCGCTGGCGCCGCCGTCGTACGGCGAACGCGCTGTACCCGACCTCGTCGATCGGGCCCGTGAGCTGACGGCGCAAGGGCAGTCGGTGCTGTCGGGGCACTCGCAGGGCTCGGTGCTCGCTGCAGCGGCCGTGCTCCAGCTCGATGACGCCACAGCCGCACGCTCTGCGCTGGTCACCTCGGGGTCGCCGCTGCGTCGCCTGTACGCCCGGTTCTTCCCGGCCTATCTGGGTGCCGACGTCCTCAGGCACGTACGCGACCGGCTCGAAGGGCGATGGCGCAACCTCTACCGCGACACCGATCCCATTGGCTCCTGGGCGCTCGACCCGAGCCGAGCAGGGGATGGCACGCGCGTGGACCGCTACCTGGCCGACCCGGAGCGGCTTGGCGGCGAGATCGAAGGGCACTCGGACTACTGGTTCGATCCCGAGTACGGCCCTGCCGTCGAGCAGCTCGTGATCGCGCTGCCGGCGGCCTACCCGCCGAGTTAGCTGCGCTCGCTGGTCCAGGAGCGATAGCGCGGCGGCCAGTCATCCCGGGTGTCCCGCTCGCCGAGGACTGCCTGCTGGACCAGGAACTCGAACGCGCGCGCTTCGCCGACGTCGAACGACCATTCCGCGGCCAGGGCAGCGCGTGTGGCGTCGTCGACCACGCGCACTCGGCCGCGCACCTGGAACTCGTGCGGCACATCCGCGTCGGGGTAGGCGTGGAGCGCGTACCGGCCGTCCTGCTCGAGGCCGGTCAACTTCGGCGACGGGAGGATGAAGGCATAGAGACCACCGAACGACAACGGAAACGGCAATGGGATGGATGCGCGGAGGCTCGTCCGCGCGCACCGTCGCCAACAGAGCCTCGCCCGACCCCGTCCGGTAAAGCAGCTTGCGGCCGGAGTCCGCCAGCTCTGGCGAAGCAGCTGCGAACTCACTCCACGGAACCATTCCCGCGCCTCCCGCGATTCCCAACTGTCGGTGCCGAGTGGCAACGTACCGGCAGCATGGCTTACGAGCCGAGGAGGACGTGCGGTGATCCAGGTCCCGGACACGCTGCAGCATCGGACCCTGCTGCCAGGCGACGAACGCTACGACAAGGCCCGGTCTGTCTGGAACGCCATGGTCGACCGCCGCCCGGAGGTCATCGTCCAGCCGGCGACACCCCGTGAGGTCGTGACGGCGATCCGCTTCGCACGGGACAACGGCCTCGAGATAGGCGTTCGCTGCGGAGGTCACAGCGTTGTCGGCCATGCCGTGCCAGATGGCGGAGTCATGCTCGACCTGTCCAACTTGCGTGCGGTGACGGTGGACGCGGACGCTCGCCGGTGCCCGAGTCGCAGGCGGTGCATTGCTGGGCGATCTGGATCGCGAGGCGCAGCGGTTCGGGCTTGCCACGACGGCGGGCAACGTGTCACACACGGGCGTCGGCGGCTTGACTCTCGGCGGCGGTATGGGCTGGCTGGCTCGCCGGTCACGGTCTTTCGTGCGACAACGTCGAGTCGTACGAGGTGGTGACGGCTGCCGGCGACATCGTCCGCGCCTCGGCGGACGAGCACCCCGACCTGTTCTGGGCGCTCCGCGGAGGCGGCGGCAACTTCGGGATCGTGACCGAGTTCGAGTTTCGGCTCCACGACACCGGCACCGCAGCTCTGGTCGCAGAGTTCGACCATGACCTCGGATAGCGCCGGACCCGTCATGCGGGAGTGGGCCGACTTGATCCCGGACTGCGCCGCGCGACGCCACACTGACAGCGTGGGTGGGGCGCGGCGGCCAGGATGGCCGGTTGGTCGTGATCGTTGGCTGCACGTGGGTCGGCGATCCAGTGGCGGCACGCCCCCTTGTCGACGCGATCCGACGGATCGGGCGGCCGATTGCCGAGCGGGTCGAGGAGCTCAGCTACGTCGAGCTGCAGACACGCGAGGACGGTCCCGGCGGCCCGGGCATGCGGCGTTACTGGAAGGGCCACTACCTGACCGCGTTCTCCGACTCGGCGATCGACGCGTTCCTCTCGATATCGGCGAGCCGGTGGGCGGCTTGCACGCGAGCCTGCAGTCCTACGGCGGTGCGGTCGCCGACGTCGACGCATCAGACTCGGCTTTCGCCCATCGCGACACGCTCGTGGAGTATGTCGCGTCGGCCGCGTGGACCGATCCGGCGCTGGATGAGTCGGTGATCGCCGCGGGGCGCGCGTTCGGCGGTGCGATGGAGCCGTTTGCCAGCGGCGCCTACGTCAACGCGCTCGGCGAAGAGGGTGCGGTGGCCGTGGCACGCGCCTATGGGCCGGAGCACCTCCTTCGGCTTGGCTCTGTCAAGGCGGCGTACGACCCCGACAACGTGTTCCACCTCAACCACAACATCCAGCCGCAGCCCTGACGTCCACGGCCACAGGATGGTCAACGGGCCGGCTTGGCCGTGGAGTCGCGCACCACCAGCTCTTGCGTGGTCGTACGGCGCCGCGGTCGGCCCGAGCGTGTCTTGAGCGCGAGCTCCAGCGCCAGCTGGCCCATCTGCTTCATGGGCAGCCGCACAGTGGTCAGGCTCGGCGACAGGTAGCGGGAGACCGTGACGTCGTCGAAGCCGGTCACCGAGATCTGCCCCGGCACCGCGATCCCCCGCTCGCGCAGCACGGACAGCACGCCGACGGCCATGTCGTCGTTGAACGCCATGATCGCGGTGACGTCGGGGTGCTCGTCGAGGATCTCCCGCGCCGCGTCCTTGCCGCCTTCGAGGGTGAACGCCGCCTCCACCACGGGCACGTCGTCGAGCGACAGACGCCGTGACCGCAGCGCGGCCTCGACGCCCGGCGAGCCGGTCGGCAACTGTGGTGAGCTGGCGGGAGCCGGACGCCACTGCGATGCGCCGGTGACCGAGCTGCAACAGGTGCTCGGCGATCGCCCGCCCGCCGGCGGTGTTGGCCGGCAGCACGGCGTCGACCCCCAGGAGCTGGTGCCGGCCGATGACCGCGACGCGGCCACCGGACGCCTCGAAGGCCGGCAGGTGCGACCTTCATCTGCGCCTGGACCTCCGTGTCGACGAAGCCCGAGCCCGCGATGATGATCACGCCGACGCGACTGGCGATGAGGGCGCGCAGCTGAGCGACCTCGTTGAGCGGGTCACGGCCGGTGTGGCCGATCTGCACGATCCGGCCGTGCTCGGCGGCGACCTCGAGGACCCCGCTGGCTATCTCGGCGAAATAGGGGTCGCCGATCTCATGCACAATGAGCCCCACGCCGGAGCTGGCCCCGCTCGCGAGTGACCGAGCGTGAACGTTGGCGATGTAGCCGAGCTCCTGCGCCACCTGGCGCACGTGCTCGGCCACGGAGTCGGACACGCCGTTGGCGCCGGAGAGTGCACGGGAGGCCGTAGCGATCGACACACCGGCGTGCTCTGCCACGTCGACTAGTCGCAGGCCCGCTCGAGGCTTCGGCATTCGGCCATCCATTCGTCACAGGGAGTCAAAGATCTTGTCCCGACTCTTGCCACTCGGTTCGTACCGCTCATATAGTGCCGGACGGAAGCGCTTACGCAAGCGCTTGCGTCACAAAGGAGTGAAGCACATGAGAGCAACGAAGCGGCTCTGGCTAGGAGCCCTCGCGACATCCACCGCCCTCGCCCTCTCTTCGTGCGGGCTGGGCGGTGGCGACGACGACTCGTCGAGCGGCGGCGAGGACGACCCGATCGTCATCGGCGTCTCCCTCCCCCTCACCGGCGACTTCGCCGAGCCGGGCAAGGGCATCGAGCGTGGCTACGAGGCCTGGGCATCGTACGTCAACGAAAACGGCGGTCTGCTCGGCCGGCAGGTCGAGATGCAGATCCTCGACGACCAGTCGAACGCCGACCGAGTCGCCTCGGACTACGAGCGGCTGATCAACCAGGACAACGTCGACCTGGTCTTCGGCCCGTTCTCCACGCGCCTGGTGATCCCGGCCGCGCAGGTTGCCAAGGACTACGGCTTCCTGTTCGTCGAGCCGGCGGGCGCCGCGGCCGACGTCTTCAACCAGGGTTTCGACAACCTGTTCTACGCCGCGCCGGCGGTCGCCACCGACCACTACAACTACCTGGCCGACTACATCCTCGCGATGCCCGAGGCCGAGCGCCCGACGTCGATCGCCGTCGCTTCGATGGACGACCCGTTCGCCCAGGGCACGGCGTACGGCCTGCGCGACAAGTTGGTGGAGGCCGGGATCCCGTCGTCGTCGACGAGGTCTACCCACCCAACACGACGGACTTCAGCGGCATCGCGGCCAAGATCGCCGCGTCCAACGCTGACATGCTGATTGGTGGCTCGCAGTACCAGGACGGCGTCAACCTGATCGTCGCCCTGCAGCAGCTCGGCTTCCAGCCCAAGATGGCTGCGGTCTCCGGCGCTCCGACCAACGCGGAGTTCCCCGAGGCGATCGGTGAGAAGACCGAGGGCATCCTGTCGCCTACCGGCTACACGACGACGGCGTCCTACCCGTCCAACCAGGAGTTCGTCGAGCACTACACCGAGATGTACGGCTCGCTGCCGGCCGAGGACGAGGCCAACGCGTGGACGACCGGTCAGGTCGTGGCGGCCGCGGTCGAGGCCGTCGGCTGCGCCGACCCGGAACCGGAGTGCCAGCAGCAGCTGATCGACTGGTTGCACGACAACGAGGTGGAGACTGTCGTCGGCCCGCTGAGCTGGGACCAGGACGGCCGGCCGCAGAGCGCGCACCTCATCCAGCAGTACGTGGACGGCCAGATCAAGATCGTGCTGCCGGAGGACGCCAAGGAAGCCGACTTCATCCACCCCAAGCCGGCCTGGTAAGGGCGCGGATCGGCAGTGTCCGGCTCCCTGTTCCTGCAAAGCCTGGTGCTAGGCGTGCTGCTGGGAGGGCTCTACGCCCTCCTGGCAGCGGGCCTCACCTTGTACTTCGGCGTGATGCGAGTCGTCATGATCGCGCACGCCGCGTTCCTCATCCTCGCGGCCTACCTCGCGTGGTACTTCAACCGTGAGACAGGGCTCGACCCGCTGCTGTCGCTCGTGATCACGGTGCCGCTGTTCTTCGTGGTCGGGTTTGCGATGCAGCGGCTGCTGATCGCCCGGCTGCGGCCGATCAGCCTCACGATGATGTCGGTGCTGCTGACGTTCGCCATCGCGCTGGTGATCGAGGGCATGCTCGGGTTCATCTGGACGTGGCACACAGCGGCGCATCCAGCTCGACTACTCGAGCGCCAGCATCGAGCTGTTCGGTGCCAACATCGCGGTGGTCAAGCTGATCTCGTTCGGCCTGGCTGCGGTCTCCCTGGGCGGGCTCTACCTGATCCTCAAGAAGACCGCGTTCGGCCAGGCGCTCCGAGCGACGATCCAGCACAAGGACGCTGCGCAGCTCCTCGGCATCGACACCGATCGGGTTGCCGGCTACGGATTCGGCCTTGGCCTCGCCACCGCGGCCATTGGCGGCACGGCGCTGTCGCTCGACTACACGATCTACCCGTCGCTGCACTGGCACTGGATCGGCCCGCTGATGGCGATCATCGTCGTCGGCGGCCTGGGCAGCATCCCCGGCGCGGCGATCGCGGCCATGGTGCTCGGCATCGCCGCCAGCCTCCTGCAGGTGCCGTTCGGCACCACGTGGGCGCAGACCGTGTTCTACGTCGCCCTGTTCGCGACCCTGATGGTGCGGCCGCAGGGGTTCTTCGGAGGTCGCCTTGCGCAGCGCTTCTAGCCGGCTCGACCTCGGGGCCAGGGTGCTCGGCATCCTGCTGCTCGTCGTGGTCGTGCTGCTGTTCCCGTCCATGGCGTCCGACCCGTTCATCCTGTCGGTCGGCGTGGTCATCATGAGCTACGCCGTGCTCGCCACGTCGTGGAACTTCGTCGGCGGCTTCACGGGATACATCTCGCTGGGGCACGCGGCCTACGCCGGCCTCGGCGGCTACGCGACCGGGCTGCTCATTCTCAAGGCCGACCTCAACCCATGGCTGGCGCTGTTCGTCGGGGCTCTGATCGTCGCGATCCTCACTGTGCCGATTGGCATAGCGTCGTTGCGCGTACGAGGCGCGTCGTTCGTCATCGTGTCCATCGCGCTCGTGCTGATCATGCAGCTGGTCTTCCAGAGCTGGCGCTCCTTCACCGGCGGTTCCAACGGCCTGCGCATCCCGCGACCGTTCGGGCCTGAGGTGCTGCGGCCCGAGCAGCACGAGCGGTTCTTCTTCCTGCACGCCGCGCTGCTCGCGGTGGCATTCTGCTGGCATGGTGGGCCATCGAGCGCTCTCGCCTCGGCGCTGGGCTCAAGGCAATCCGGGAGGACGAGGACAAGGCACAGTCGCTCGGCGTGCCCACGTTCTCGTACAAGCTCGTTGCACTCGTGATCTCCGCGTTCTTCACCGCGCTTGGTGGCGGCCTGTACGCGCTGTGGTTCGGCTACCTCGACCCGATCTTCCAGTTCTCGATCCTGGTCGGCGCCTACATGGTGCTCATGTCTCTGCTGGGCGGCATCCGCAGCCTGTCGGGCCCGCTGCTCGGGGCGGTAATCGTCGGCTACGCAGTCGAAGTCTTCAAGGCGCAGTACGGCGACACCCAGTTCCACCTTGTCGCGACCGGACTCCTGCTCGGACTTGTCGTGCTGTTCATGCCCGATGGCATCATCCCGGCGCTCACCGCGCTGGTGAACCGGTTCCGCCCACAGGCCGCGTCGATCCGCGAGATGACCGCCGCCGATCTGCAGGAGCAACGGGCAGCCGACCACGAAGGCCGAGGTGCACACATGACGGCCAACGCGGCGGTCGTCGACCCGCCAGAGCGTCGCGACGGAAGGGCTCAGCAAGTCGTTCGGTGGAGTCCAGGCCGTGGACGGCGCCTCGGTGGCATTCCGGCAGGGGAAGATCAACGCGCTGATCGGTCCCAACGGATCCGGCAAGACAACGTTCTTCAACTGCGTCACGGGGATGATCCGCCCCGACGCGGGCAGGGTCACGTACGACGGCCACGACGTCACCGGCAAGGCGCCGCACACGATCGCCAAGGCGGGCATCGGTCGGAGCTTCCAGCTCTGCCGCATCTTCCCGCGGCTCACGGTGCTCGACAACGTCCTCGTGGCGGTGCGCCCCACCGGTCTGCTCGACCGGCTGGCCGGCTCGCGCAACAAGGCAGACGTGCAGCGCGCCCAGGATCTCCTGGCACGGGTGGGCATCGACCACCTGGAGCGGTCGGAGGCGCGCGACATCTCGTACGGGCAGCAAAAGCTCCTCGAGCTTGCCGGCGTGCTCATGGGCGATCCCGACACGATCATGCTCGACGAGCCCGCCGGCGGAGTGAACCCGGCGCTCATCGATCGCATCGCGGTGCTCGTCCGTGAGCTCAACGCCGAGGGAAAGACCTTCATCATCGTCGAGCACAACATGGACATGGTCATGAGCCTCAGCGACCACGTTGTCGTGTTCGACCGGGGCCGACCGATCGCTGAGGGAACCCCCGCCGTCGTGCAGAGCGACCCGAAGGTTCTGGAGGCTTACCTTGGCATCTGACCATCTCCTCGAGCTCACCGACATCCAGGCGGGATACGGGCGCGCGGCCCTGGTGTTGCGCGGGCTGACCGTCAGGGTCCCGCCGGCGAGCGTCGTCTGTCTCGTCGGCCCCAACGGTGCGGGCAAGTCGACGGTGCTCAAGGTGGCGAGCGGCATGCTCGCCCCGCGCTCCGGGCGCATCGTCGTCGACGGCATCGACGTCACGGGACGCTCGCCGCAGCAGCTGCTGCGCGCCGGCCTGTCTCACGTGCTGCAGGGGCACAGCGTCTTCAAGGAGATGACGGTCGAGGAGAACGTCCTCCTCGGTGCGTTCACCGTCAAGGACAAGGCGCAGGTCCGCGAGCGGGTCGAGTTCGTCAAGACACTGTTCCCGCTCGTGGCCGATCGATGGGCGGCACTCGCGGGCGCACTGTCGGGCGGCCAGCAGAAACAGGTCGAGTTCGCAAGGTCGCTCATGGTGAGCCCCAAGGTCGTGCTGCTCGACGAGCCGTCGATGGGCCTCGACCCGAAGGCCACTGCCATCGTCTTCGAGCAGATCGTGCGCATGCGCGACGCGGGCATGGCCGTGCTGCTCGTCGAGCAGAATGCCCGCCGAGCACTCGAAACCGCGGACATCGGCTGTGTGCTCGACCTCGGACGAGTCCACATCACCGGCCCCGCGGCCGAGCTCCTCGCAGACCCCCAGCTCGCCGAGCTCTACCTCGGCGGCGGCCCAAGCCAGTCACGACGCAATGAAGCAGGTACCTGACTCCATGACAGCTCAGCCTTCGCACACGTACCGCATCGTCATGAACGGCGTGACCGGCCGCATGGGCTACCGCCAGCACCTGCTGCGCTCGATCCTCGCGATCCGCGCCGAGGGCGGCCTACTGCTGCCTGACGGAAGCCGCATCCAGGTGGAGCCGATCCTCGTGGGTCGCAACACCCAGAAGCTCGCCGACATGGCTGCTGAGCACGACATCACCGAGTTCACAACCGACCTCGACAGTGTGCTCGCCGACGACAGCGCGCGCATCTACTTCGACGCCCAGGTCACCAGCGAGCGGAAGAAGGCCATCCTCAAGGCGATCGCGGCAGGCAAGCACATCTACACCGAGAAGCCACTCGCCGAGTCGGTCGACGAGGCACTCGAGCTGGTCGCGGCCGCCGAGGCCGCCGGCGTCACAACGGTGTCGTGCACGACAAGATCTACCTGCCCGGCCTGCTCAAGCTGAAGCGGCTCATCGACGACGGGTTCTTCGGGCGCATCCTGTCCGTACGCGGCGAGTTCGGCTACTGGGTCTTCGAGGGCGACGACGTGGCCGCGCAGCGACCGAGCTGGAACTACCGCGCCGAGGACGGCGGCGGCATGGTCCTCGACATGTTCGCGCACTGGAACTACGTGCTCGAGGTGCTGTTCGGTCGCGTCGAGGCTGTGACTGCCAAGGCGGTCACGCATGTCACGCAGCGGTGGGACGAGCAGGGCAGGCCGTACGACGCCACCGCCGACGACGCCGCCTACGCGATCTTCGAACTTCCGGCGGGCGTGGTCGCGCAGATCAACTCGTCGTGGGCCGTGCGGGTCAACCGCGACGAGCTCGTCGAGTTCCAGGTCGACGGCACACAGGGCTCGGCCGTGGCAGGACTGTTCGGCTGCCGCGTGCAGCCGCGGTCGGCGACGCCGCGGCCGGTCTGGAACCCAGACCTGCCCACGGAGGAGCCGTTCCGTCGCAGTGGGAGGAGGTGCAAGAGGAGCCCACTCACGGGTCCATTCCCAATGGCTTCCGCGCGCAGTGGGAGGAGTTCCTCGCCGACGTGCACGCGGGTCGGTCGCACCGCCACGACTTCCGGTCTGGCGTCCGCGGCCTGCAGCTGGTGGATGCGGCGTTGCGGTCCTCGGCGGAAGGCCGGCGGGTGGAGGTGCGTGGCGCGTGACGTCGATCGAGCTGCCCGACGCCGCCGGCGGGTGGCGTTCGGTCGAGCTCCGCGAGCCACGGCAGTGGAAGGACCACCCCGAGCCGTACGAACGCGCGTGGCGTTCGCAGCGGCACACGTCGTCGCTGACCCGCTGGGCAACAACGTGCCCGGTGCGCCGGCCGATGTCGACTGGGAGTCGACGCTCGCGGTCCGTCGCGGGCTGTTCCGCTACGGGCTGGGCGTCGCCGAGGCGATGGACACCGCGCAGCGCAATATGGGGCTCGACTGGGCGGCGATCCAAGAGCTGATCGCGCGGAGCGCCTCGCAGGCGAAGGAGCTCGGCGCACGCATCGCGTCCGGCGCCGGCACCGACCACAGGGATGACCTCAGCAGCGTCGACGACATCATCGCGGCGTACACCGAACAGATCGAGTTCGTCGAGAGCACTGGGTCGCAGGTGATCGTGATGGCCTCCCGCCACCTCGCCCGCATTGCCCGTGACGCCGACGACTACCTGCGCGTCTACGACGCCATCCTCGGCCAGGTACGCGAGCCGGTGATCCTGCACTGGCTCGGCGAGGCGTTCGACCCACAGCTGCGCGGCTACTGGGGATCCACGGATGTGATGGTGGCAACGGCGACGTTCGTCGGACCTGGTCACCGGCCACGCGGACAAGGTCGACGGGGTCAAGGTGTCGCTGCTCTCGGCCGACCACGAAATCGGTCTGCGCGCGAGCCTGCCGCCGGGCGTGCGGCTGTACACCGGCGACGACTTCAACTACCCCGAGCTGATCCGGGGCGACGGCACGCACCACTCCGACGCGCTGCTCGGAGCGTTTGCCGCCATCGCCCCCGCGGCGTCGGCGGCGCTCGCGGCGCTCGATGACGGCGACCTCGCGACCTATGACGCCGAGCTCGCACCGACGCTGCCACTATCGCGGCACATCTTCGAGGCGCCGACCTACTACTACAAGACCGGTATCGCCTTCATGTCGTGGCTGACTGGCCAGCAGCCCGGCTTCACGATGGTGGGCGGCCTGCAGTCGGCGCGCAGCGTCGTACACCTGGCGCGCATCTTCGAGCTCGCCAACGACGCGTTGCTGCTGCCCGACCCCGAATTTGCGGCGCACCAGATGCGCCAGCTGCTCGCCACCGCAGGGGCGGTGCGATGACGACGCATGCCGTCGAAGTGTTTGACGTCCCGTCCGGTCTGCCGGCGCGTTTGCCAACGCCGGCACCGGGCGACCCACGGCTTGCGCGGTTGTCGCTCAACCAACGTACGACGGCAAAGTGGACGCTTCGCGAGGCGATCGACGGCGCTGTCACCGCCGGGCTGCCCTCAATCGGCGTGTGGCGACGAACCAGTGGCCGAGGTCGGCTTGTCCACCGCTCGCGACTGGCTGGCTGATGCCGGGCTGCGCGTTTCCTCGGTCTGCCGCGGCGGGTTCTTCACGAGTGCCGACGCGGCTGAACGTGACGGCCGCGCACGAATCCAACCTCGCCGCCATCGACGAGACCGCCGAGCTAGGCGCCGCAACGCTCGTGCTCGTCCCCGGCGGGTTGCCCGGGGGCGACCGTGACCTCAGTGCCGCTCGCGCCCGAGCCGCAGAGGCGATCGCCGCCCTCGTCCCGTACGCGCAGGACTTGGGCGTACGGCTGGGCATCGAGCCGATGCACCCGATGTACGCCGCCGACCGCGGCGTCGTCTCGACGCTGGAGCAGGCACTCGACATCGCCGAGCAGTTCCCCGCCGACGTCGTTGGCGTCGTCGTCGACACCTTCCACGTCTGGTGGGAGCCCGGCGTGGAGCACCAGATCGCTCGCGCGGCGGGTCGCATCACCAGCTATCAGGTTTGTGACTGGATCACCCCGTTGCCTGCCGACGCCCTGCTGAGCCGCGGCATGGTGGGCGATGGTCACATCGACTTTGCGACGTCTGACCCGCGCGGTCGCCGCAGCCGGCTACACGGGCGACGTCGAGGTCGAGATCTTCAATGCCGACGTCTGGGCCGCGCCTGGCGCACGACGTCGTTGCGACCCTTGCCCGGCGTTACGTCGAGCTGGTCGAGCCCCACCTGTAACCGCACCCGTCGGATCTACTGACCGTTCAGAGAGGAACGTCATGTCCGCCAGAACGAGGTTCGGAGCCGGAGGCTTGGCGCTGCTGTGCCTTGCACTCCTCGTTGCACTGATTACCACGCTGCAGGCTGCCCCGAAGGCAGACAGCGGTCCGCCGTTCGCACGCTATGACGACAGGATCGCCGACTACGGGGTCTGTCGCGGGCTGGACGACCGCTGTTACAACGAGTGGAGCCTTGCCCGCAAGAATGATGGCGTGCAGCGCGTCCTCGTCTTCACCGCAACTGGCGTCTCCCGGCACGCGCATCTCGGGCCACTGCTGCCGCCCGGGAAGAACCCGCCGCTCACGGAGGCCCACGTCGCGCAGAACGCGATGATCCGCTGGGGCCAGGAGGCCGGGTTCCAGGTCGACTGGACCGAGGACGTCAAGCAGCTGGACGCGCCGGCGAAGCTCGCGCCGTATGACGCGGTCGTATTCCTCAGCAACTCGCGGACGATGCTCGACGACGCGTCGCAGACGGCGCTGCTGCAGTATGTGCGCTCCGGCGGCGGCTTCGTCGCCATCCACAACACGCTGGGCGCGATGTACCACTGGCCGTGGTTCCAGGGACTGCTCGGCGGGGCCAACTTCTATGACCACGGTCCACACCGTGGCGGCCAGGTCGTCACGGTGGATCGGAAGGACGCGTCGACCGAGAACCTGCCGGAGCGCTGGGACTTCCGCGACGAGTGGTACAACCTCGTGCCGTTCCCCACCGACGTCCGCGTGCTTGCCAAGGTCGACACCAACAGCTTCGAGAATGGCAGTGGTCAGGGCTTCAACGGCCACCCGGGGCATCCGGGCAACCACCCCGTCTCGTGGTGCCAGTACTACGACGGCGGGCGATCCTGGGTGACCTCGCTGGGCCACGACTCGGCCGCGTGGACCGACGGATCCACGCTGGTCGGTCAGGAGACGTTCAAGCAGCACATAGTTGGCGGCATCCTCAGCGCGATGGGAGCTAAGCCGTTCTGCCGGTGAGGGTCACGGCCATCTGAGCTGAGATGGCCGAGAGCGGGCTGCTGCGTGATGCTGTGGCAGCCCGCCTCCGGCCTGCCTGCGTGCTTGCGGATCCCTTGACACGCAAGGGTTTCCGGCATGTGTCTCGATGGTTCCCGGCTCTTGACGAGCCTTCTCAGCGGCTACTAGCGTCGGTCGCAATCGCTTACGTAAGCGCTTACGCGTCTACGTACTCCGCCCCGTACAACGACGACGTGATGGAGGCACCATGAGCAAGAAGCGATGGTGGGCCGCCGCGACCGCACTCGCGGTCACGACGGCACTGATCCCGCCATTGGCCACCGCGAGCGCCCAGACCGGCCCCAGCCCCATCGAGGACCCCGCTCCAGAGGAAGTTCTCTCCAATCGCGGGATCGTCATCGAGGAGTACGCGCAGTTCCCCAAGACTGAGCCGATCCCGGCACCCACGGACCGGCGGCTCATGCGGCACGCCCGCATCAACTACATCGGCGAGGTCCCTGACGGGTCGGGCCGGATGTACGTTCCCGACCTCAACGGCCCGCTCTCCCTGGTCGAGGATGGCCAGCCGCACATCTACCTGGACGTCGCCCAGCAGTTCTCGCCGGAGTTCTTCTCCGGTCGTGGCCTGGGCAGCGGCTTCGGCTTCGCCACGTTCCACCCCGCGTTCGCCGACAACGGCAAGTTCTACACAGTCCACACCGAGCGGCCGGGCAACCTCGCGCCACCGCCGGATCCGACCACCTACCCCCCGCAGACGCCGACGTTCCTGCACTCGGTCGTCACCGAGTGGACCGCAAATGACCCGTCAGCCGACACCTTTGCGGGAACGAGCCGCGAGGTGCTGCGCCTCGGATTCGGCGGCCAGGTGCACGCGATCCAGCAGATCGACTTCAACCCGCGGCCCAGCCCGGTGACGAGGACTACGGCCTGCTCTACCTCGCCGTGGGCGACGGCGGGCAGGGCGTCAACACGACGATGGGGCAGGACACGACCAAGCCGTACGGCAAGATCCTGCGCATCGACCCACTCGGCACCAACGGGCCCGATCGGGCAGTACGGCATCCCGCCGTCCAACCCGTTCGTCACCGATCCCGACGTGATCGACGAGATCTACGCGATCGGCATGCGTGACCCGCACCGGTTCAGCTTCGACACCCAGACCGGGCGCATGTACCTCGGCCACATCGGGGAGCACGCGATCGAGGCGGTCTATGAAGTGCAGGCCGGCGACAACTTCGGCTGGGGCGAGCGCGAGGGCGCGTACGTGTTCAACCCCGCGGTGGACCGCTGCAACCTGTACCCGTTACCGGCAAACGACGCGGAGCGCGGGTTCACCTACCCGGTCGCTGCGTACGACCACGACCCGACACCGGGATGGTCGTGCACGAGCGACAGCGGGTACGCCATCAGCGGCGGCTTCGTCTACCGCGGGCACGACCTGCACGGCTCCGGGGCAAGTACGTCTTCGCCGACCTCGTGCAGGGACGGCTCTACTTCACTGAGGCCGGCTCGATGGTGCGCGGCGGCGAGCCCGCCGAGATCCAAGAGCTCTCCGTCTACGACACGACCGGCAAGCGGCTCGGGGTACAGGATCTCGTCGGCGATGAGCGGGCAGACTTGCGCATCGGCACCGACTCTGCGGGCGAGCTCTACCTGCTGGCCAAGGCCAACGGCAAGATCTGGAAGGTCGTCGACTCGGTGAACAAGAAGGTGCGGCCGACGGTGCACGAGAGCCTCGCCGACAATGTCGTGGCCCACTACGACTTCGAGCACCCGTTCCAGCAAGACGGAAGGGAGGAGCTGGACCAGGGGTACGTCGGACACGCTGCTGCGCCTGATCAACGGCGGCGAGTCGATGCGGGTAGCCGACAGCGCCCACCCGGGCAGCAACCAGGCCATCCAGCTCCAGCAGGTCGACCCCGTCAACAACGGCAATGACGACTGGAAGGCCGGCGTCTGCTTCGAAGGCTCGCTAGCCGGATGCGCGCGCACGTCGGGGGAGGCCACCGACGTCAACACGCTTGGCGCGTTCAACGGGGCTGAGGGCATCACCCTGATGGGCTGGTTCAAGATGACCGGCCAGAACCCGAGCCCCAACACCGTGAGCGCCAACCCGACCGACCTCTACGGTGCGATCGGGCTGAGCGGCATCCTCAGCGGAGACTCCGACGGCCACGCCGTCCGGGCGCTGCTGGAGCTGATCCAGGTCAACGGCGAGATGCGGCTCGTGGCGCTCGGACGGCGAGTTGACGGCGGCGCATCGCAGACGTTCGCCGCGTCGGCACCCTGGCAGACGCTGCTCCCGCAGAACGAGTGGGTGCACCTCGCCGCCACTTTCGACTACCTCACGGGTGAGATGGCGCTCTACCGGAACGGCGAGAAGCTCGACGGCTTCTACACCGTGCCCGGCAACCCGTGGCAGGTCGACGGAGTCAACGGGACCTCGACACGGACCCGCGCGGCATCAAGATCGGCGGCAGCTTCCCGCAGAACACCGTCGAGCGGAACCCCTGCAACTGCCGCGCCGACGGTCTGATGTTCCTCGACACGGTGGCGTCCGCGAAGGAGGTCGAGAAGCAGTACAAGCTCATGACCAAGTGAGCTAGTGCCAGTTGTACGCGGCCGGCGGTGGGTCTCTCAGTCGAGGCCCACCCCCGGCCAAACCACCCTCGACCGGGGAGCAGCAGAGCAATGGATCGACGAGGTTTTCTCAAGGCAGCGGCGGCGGCCACCACCACGGCGGTCGCGCTGACCCAAGTGGGGTCTGCTGCTCGGGCTCAGGCGGATGACCTTGCCGAGGTTCCTCGGCTCAAGCGGGATCCATTACCGCCGCATATCACGTGGACGATCTTCTCGCGCCACCTGCAATGGCTGACCACGCAGGTCTATGCGCAGAGCAACCCGTACGAGACTGGCGTCCTCATCGGCGAGAAGGCGTCCGAACTCGGCTACCGGGCGGTGAACCTGACGGTCCGCAATACCGGACACGTCGACCCAAACCTCGTAGACGTCCGGACGAGCCTGCCCAAGATGCTGCAAGGCGTGCGCAGCACTGGCGTCGCGTGCTCCTTCATCACCACCGATATTGTTGACGATGCGACTCCGATCGCCACGCGCAACAGCATTCCGGTCTTTGCAGAAGATGTGCTGCGGGTGGCCCGCGACGAAGGCATTCAGCTGTATCGCTGGGGAGGGTTCGCCTACAACGTGCAGCCCGAGCCGGACACGGGTGCTCCACAGCCGTTCGGCGACGAGGTACTGAGACAGCTTGAAGCGTTCCGCAAGCGTGTCAGGGGATTGGCTCGTCTCAACGATCGGTTGGACATCACGGCCGCCTACCACACGCACACGACCAACGGGACCAACGCGCGCTCGGTCTGGGACCTGATGCACATCCTGCGCAATTACGACCCCGCAGAGCTCGGGATCAACTTCGACATCGGTCACATGACCAACGAAGGCACTCTCACCGCCTGGCGCACCAACCTCCGCTACGCCATGTCGCACATCCGCAGCGTCGGCCTCAAGGACACGCTCGTGGAGCGGACTTAGCCGGCACCGTACGGAACGCGTGGAAGCCGGCCGGCACCGGCATGGTCCAGTGGCAGGAGTTCTTCCAGCTCCTGCTCCAGGGTGGCTTCTCCGGACCGGGTGAGACGCACTACGAGTACGACGTCGTCGGTCTGCAAGGGCAGATCGCCGTCCTCAACACAACCTTCTGGGCAGATCACCCGCAGTTCGCATCGGCCAACCTCACGCCTGCCTTCATGACCGAGGAGTTGAAGAAGGACCTGATGACCTACAGGGCGCGCGCGGCCGCGGCGGGGTGGACGGCGGACCAGCAGACCTGACGCGCGTACAGATCCTTCGCCCGCATCGGGGGGAAGCGTCCCGCTTGCGCTCGGCACTACCCGCAGCCAACTCTGCTTGGTACCTCCGCGACTTCGGCGATCTCGGCGCCCGGAAACGCGGAGTAGCCAAGCAGAGTCGCAAGGACGCGTCAGTTCAGGGTCAGGCTGTAGGAGTCGCCGTCCTGCTGGAAGCCGAGGCGGCCGTAGTACGGCGCGACCATGCCAGGCGGCGTACGTACACGGCGGAAGCCACGGTCCTGGAACAGGCCTGCTGCGCCGGTACACGAATTCGCCCGGCGTGAAGTCCCGGAATCTTGGCGTGACATAGTCCAGCTCGACCTGGGCCACGCCATCGCCGGCGTCGCGGACGATGACGACACCAACTGTCTCATCGCCGTGCTGGATAAGGAACGCAGATTGTCCTGGAGCAGCAGCGTCCCAGTCAAAGTTCGGGAAGATGCGACCGATGTCCGCGCCATGCACGCGCAGCGTGTGGTCCAAGTACGCGTCGGTCGTGCCTACCTCGAGTACTTGGTAGGCGCGCTCGTCGTGCCGCTCGCGATGGAGCTTGCGGATGAACCAGATGTTGATGCCGGCCAGCACCGAGTTCATCGCCACCATCGGCCAGATGCCCAGCAGCGCGTTGAAGACGACGAGCACGAGGCTGGCCATCAGGTTGAGCACGCGAAACCGCAGCACCCGGGCCTGCAACAGCGAGTAGATCAACAGTGCTGAGCCGGCCCAGCCGAGTGCGTCCAGCCATCCCATCGGCGCAGCGTACTGCGGTCGTTGTTAGTTGATGAGTCCGGAAATGAGGTTGATGGCACTTGCCACGATCACCACGCCGAACACGTACGACAGCCCTGCGTGGCCGAGGATCACTCGTCGGATCCGGGGATTGAGGGTTGTGGTATCGGACACCTGGTACGTCATCCCGATGGTGAAGGCGACGTAGGCAAAGTCGCGAAAGGTTGGGCGCAGCCCGGCGCTGGAGTCACCGAAGGAGATCCCCGGCGCAGTCGACGCGAAGTAAAGGTGTGCGTAGCGCAGTGTGTACACGGTGTTCGCCACCGACCACGACAGCATGACGGTCACAACCACAACACCGACGAGAAGCACCCGCACCGTGCCGCTCTCTTCTCCCGCCAGGCTGAGAGCGAAACCCACACCCAGCAGGCTCGCGAGGCTGGCACCGAGCAGCAGCAGCGTGGCCGAGCCCCGCGTCTGATCCTCGACCGTGGCCAACTGCTGGGTGCGCTCGCCGTCCGTGCGGATGATGATTGGCCAGGTGGCGGCCAGGAAGGTAAGGGCCGAAGCATCCCACCCGACGATGACAGCCAATTCCCACGCTGCAAACAGCATGACCACTATCGCGACGATCGCGCCGATGACGGCCACGATGACCGCCCGCCGAAGTGCTGGGGCATGCCACCCAAGTGACCGGTGATACAGCGTGGGCGACGGCAGGCTCATGCTCGGAGTATCGCGGTTCCCATCGCGTCGCGATCAGCAACGCGCGCGACTTGCCCCATTCTGGGCTTGGAGCATGCCTCAGGCGTTGGTGGTGAGTACCTTCGCGCAGCTTGGTGGCGAAGGCGTGCGGGTCGCCGCTGAAACCGTACGACAACAGAACTCATCGGCCAGTCTGGCGCTGAAGCATGACTTCGACGAGGAGGATCAGCCCGACGAGGATCATCGCCGCTCCAGAAATTCGGGAGATGAGGCGTGCGGTGGCCGGCTTGGCGGTGAGGATCGCCCGGGCGCTGAAACCGACGATCGTGTAGAACGCGCCGCAGGTTGCGACGAAGACCAGTCCCAGGAGGGCCAGCTGCAGAGACAGCGGCCAGGTGCCATGAGAGTCGGTGAACTGGGGCAACATGGCCACGAAGATCAGCAGACCTTTGGGGTTGAGGCCGCTGACGCCGATCCCTCGCCCTATGTGTGACCTTGACGAAGGACGGCTCGAGCTGGGGCCGGCGTCTGTGTCGAGGGAGGCCGGGTGTCGCAGGAGCGAGACGCCGAGGTAGATCAGGTAGCTCGCGCCGACGGTCGTGAGGGCGGTTAGGAACAGGGGTGACTGCCCGACGATGGCGCCGACCCCAGCGGCGACCAGCACGGTGAGCAGGATGTAGCCGAGCATCAGCCCGCTGACGGCCGGCAGGACGACATGGTCGCGGGCCGCCGAGGCGAGGACGAATGCCCAGTCCGGGCCGGGCACGACGATCAATAGGAAGGTCACGGCCCAGAACGCGAGCAGCAGACTCGGGTTCACGACGAAGCCTTTCGGCCTGGGGCGGGTTGGCTTCGACGCTAGGACGATCCGGCCAGAAGGTGTTCCTGACTTTCCCCCGTTGACTGGGCTCTTGTGGAAGAATCCTCCACGATGGACCGCATCGACAGGAAGATTCTTGCCGAGCTGCAAGCTGACGGTCGGCTCAGCGTCACCGACCTGGCTGCCCGGATCGGGCTGAGCATCTCCCCCACCCATCGGCGGCTGCGCGACCTCGAGGCCAGCGGGGCGATCCGGGGCTACCGGGCCATCGTCGACCCCGAGGTCGTCGGCCTGACATTCGAAGCCCTCGTCTTCATCACGATGAAGCAGGAGGACCGCGATACCTTGCTCGGACTCGAGGAAGCCCTTGCCGCCATTCCCAACGTCCTGCAGGCCCAGCGGTTGTTCGGCGACCCGGACTATCTGGTCAGAGTCAGAACCGCGGACCTTGCGGCATATGCCGACCTCGAGGACAACACCCTCTCGGCCCTCCCCGGCGTACAACGGCTCAACTCAACGCTGGTCATGAAGCAGGTCGTCACGGACCGAGCAATCCCGACCTGAGTGCACGCTACGGGGCTACCTCCGTGGCGGCTGCGCTGAAGCGGGCGCCGAGCACTCGGACCGCCTCCACCAGCTCAGCCGGCTCCAGCACATCGAAGTCAAACCCCAGCACCGCGACGTGCACGGCAAGGGCATCGAGCGAGTTGGACCCGCTGTGCAAGATGCACGAGAGGTCGTCGATCGCCTCCACCAGCCCGGTGTCCGGCGGCACCCTGTCGGCGACGGCAGCGGCAGGTGCGTGCATCCGGAACCGCGCCTGGTGACGGTAACGACCGGACGAGAGCGCCCACGAAGTCTGCGCGACAACCTCTTCGTTGCTTGGCGGGTCGCGCGGAACGAAGCGCGGCCCAACCGGGATCTTCGGTTGCAGTCGGTCGACTCGAAAGTTGCGCCAATCATGACGGTCGAGATCCCAACCAAGCAGATACCAGCGGCGCCCAGTGTGGACCAGCCGATGAGGCTCGACCTCGCGACGCGCACTCGTGCCATCGGGCTTGCGGTAGTCGAAGCGCAGCCGCTGGTGGTCGCGACACGCGCCGGCGATCAGCGTCAGCGTGTCGGCGTCGACGGTCGCGAGCCTGCCCGCCATTGGCACGGTCATGGATTGCAGAACCGACACTCGATGTCGCAGGCGTGACGGCAGCACCTGCTCGAGCTTGGCGAGCGCGCGCAGCGACGTCTCCTCGATGCCGGTGACGGTCCCTCCGGCAGCCGAGCGCAGCCCCACAGCGACGGCGACCGCCTCCTCGTCATCGAGCTGCAGCGGCGGCATCGCGGCACCCGCACCCAGCCGGTAGCCACCGTGGGTCCCGGTCGTCGCGTGCACGGGATAGCCCAGCGAGCGCAGCTTGTCGACGTCGCGACGCACGGTTCGCGGAGTCACGCCGAGTCGCTCGGCAAGGTCGGCACCGCTCCACTCTCGCGGGGTCTGCAGCAGTGAAAGCAGCCGCAGCAGTCGTGCCGAGGTCTCCAACACGTGCCCAGAATGCCAGGAGCTGCGGACAAAAACTGACCGCAATCACACCCTTCCGGATCGAGATCCTGCCGACGTACGGACTTCTATCGCAAGGTTCGCTGAGCCCGAGTCTCGCGCCGGACAAACTCGATGAAGGTGCGTGCCGCGGGAGGAACGTTGCGCGTACGGCGCCAGACGAGCGCCACGGGCAGATGAACGGCGGGGTGCAGGCTGCGCACCTCGATGGCTGGCCCATCCAGGGCTGTGAGCGAGCGAGGCAGTACCGCCGTCGCAAAACCGCGAGCGGCCAACGACCGGAGGAGGAACGGATCGCCGCTCTCGAGGGCCACATGGAGTGGCTGGCCGGCCTCTGCGAATAGTTCGTCGAGGATGCGGGTGATGGCCGAGCCGCGGCGCATCGCCACGAGTCGCTGCTGGCCAAGGTCTGCTGCGGTGACGTGTGGGCCCGGTGGGGCGCGACCGGGAGCGAAGGCGGCGACCACTTCGTCGTGGCTCAGCCGCTCGACAGCGAGTTCGTCGGGGGTTTCGCCGGCCAGCAGGCAGAAGGCGGCGTCGAGCTCGTCGGCGGCCAGGCGGCGGAACATGTCTCCGGCGATGCCCTCGCGGAGACCCACCTCCACGCCTGGGTGAGCTTGACTGAACCGCGCCAGCAGACCGGGGACGTCAATGTCGCCGGCGGGCAGCAAGGCGCCGATCCAGATGCGCCCACGGATGACGCCACGAAGCTCGTCGACCTCCGACCGTGCGCTGTCCACGTCCGCGAGGACACGACGGGCTAGAGCAGCAATCGCGCTTCCGGCCTCGGTGACCATGACGCGTCGGCTGGTGCGCTCGAACAGCGGTGTGCCGAGCTCCCGCTCGAGCTGTCGGACCTGGTGGGACAGCGCCGACTGGGCCAGGTGGAGCTCCTCGGCAGCGCGCGTGAAGTGGCGGTGGCGAGCCACAGCCTCCACGCATCTGAGCTGGCGGAGCTCCACGCCATCGATCGTAGGACACGATCACTTCGGTCGAAACAATGAATTGCTTCGCTCAATAGCTGGCGAGCATGCTCGATGTATGGCAACGAGCACGGACATCGACGTCGAGCTGTTGGACGGGGCGGCCAGCCAGGACGCTGGGCTTGTCGAACAGCTGACCGCCCTCATCAACGACGTCTACGCCACGGCGGAAAGCGGTTTGTGGCGCGACGGAGCCACACGGACCACGGCGCCCGAGCTTGCCCAGCTCATCGCTGTCGGTCAGATCGCGGTCGCCACCGCACCGGGCGGGCGCATCGTCGGCAGCGTCCACGTCCATCGGATCGCCGCGGCCATCAACGAGTTCGGGCTGCTGGTCGCCGCGCCCGACAACCGCGGCATCGGCATCGGCCGAACCCTCGTCGATTTCGCCGAGCAGTACAGCATCGATCGCGGGTTGCGAGCCATCCAACTCGAGCTGCTGGTCCCGCGCAGTTGGCGGCACCCCAGCAAAGAGTTCCTCAAGACGTGGTACGGCCGACGCGGCTACCGACATATCCAGACCCGCCAGATGGTCGACGCTTACCCACACCTGGCGCCGCTGCTTGCCACGCCGTGCGATCTCGAAGTCCACGAGAAGCGACTGCCCGCACAGAGGACCCCATCGCGACCAACCGGCCCCGGTAGGTTGGCGACCAGTCCTGCGTCGGTTTAGCGTGCCCGGTGTGAGACGGGCCCCGCATGAGAACGTCGCTACGGTGCTGGTGGACCCGCGTGTGCTCGCCGACCTCGAGCTCGAGCTGATGGCAATGGACTTGCGAGTATGGCCGGTGACAACCGCGCCAATCTGCGCCGATGGCGCCCGTACGTCGTTCCAAATCCGTCACCGATTGCTGCTGCGGCATCGCGGGGAATGGGATATCGCCGCGGACTGGACGCCGGTGTGGATCAGTTTCGGGGCCACATGGCAGAACGGTGACGAGCCGCTGCCGTGGGCTGCCCATGATCTCCTGTGGCGGGCGCTGGACTCGTGCAGAGACCATGTGCGCTTCCACCGGAGGCTGGGCGGAGTTCGCCGCCTGCCCTTGCCGAAAGACGTTGAACTCTAGGTTCCGCAGAGGCGTTCCCGCGGGAACGCCCTGGCGTTGGCTCGGCTGCACCTGCGGTCGCGGCCGCTCGTCGATTGTTGCCGTGTTGAAGTCAAGTCTCACCCACGAGGCGATTGAACCTGCGGCGTTGGGGAATGGTGTCCTTGACCAGCGCTGGCACACCCCCTGGTGCGCCGGCCTCGCCAAGGCGCCACCGATGTCGCCGACCAGTTGGTTGACGTGACAGGGTCGACTTATCCCCTACGACCCGTCTCTTCGCAGGACAGAGGATCTGATCATGAGTCGCGATGAGGGTCATACGCATGTTGAGGTCGACGTCGACGGCCGTGTCGTAGCCAGCGCCGACGTCGAAGAACAAGACGAGCGCGGTGTCGTCCGAGCGTCCCTTCAGGTCGAGCCTGGGCACCAGCCGACCGGCAGCCGGACTCGCCTGGTCGACGCCGTCCTGGACCTTCCCGAGGTTCACGACCGGGAGCGCCTCGAGGCCACGCTACCCATCGGCGACGGTGAGATCCTCGAACGCCTGCGCCAGCGATCCGAGGACATGCAGATCCGTCCCGCGGGCGCGACATGCCTCGTGGACGCCAATCTGCCCAAGGCCGGTTCGCCGTTGCAGGCGCCCGCCGCATCAAGCGACGACGACGTCGACGCTAAGCCACCTTCGTCGTAGCCAGCTCAGTCAGCCGGCTGCCCCGTCGGCCTCTGGTGCAGGCCGAACTCCAGGCCCTGGTCGTCCTTGCACAGCACGAACCGACCAAGGGTCGCCTGCGACGCTGCGTCACTTTCGGCATCCGTCTCATCGACAGTGCCGCCGAGCTCTCGAACCTTGGCCAATGCCGCCTCCAGGTCGTCGACGACGAAGAACATGACGAAGAAGACGTACGGCCGCGAGCCGGCCTCGTCGCCATGCACACCCCCTGGCACAGATGGTGTGGAGACCGCGAACCCTTGACCAGACGGCCGCGGCGTGAACGTCCAGCCGAAGAGCTCGCTATAGAACGCCCGCGCCTTGGCGGGGTCGTCGACTCCCATCTCGAAGTAAGCGATCTCGCCTGCCATCACCACGAGCCCACCTCCGCGACCGATAGATCCTGACGAGTAGGGCGACACCCAGCGACTCGCCGGAGTCGCGGGCTCCTCACGTCAACCCTGGCTCGGGCCAACGTTGTCGCCGACCCACTCGACGAGCGGCCGCATGTCACGCCACGCCTTGCGCACCTCGGCAGCCGCCTTCGGTGTGCTCAGCCACGGCGGGCTGCCGTACGACCGTTGCGCAGTGAGGGTCTTGTGGCGGAGCAGCTCAAGGCGCGGGTGATCCTCCGCGTAGCCGCGGGGTCGCGTCTTGAGTCGGTCGCCGCTGATGTCGTACGACTTCGCGCGCAAGGATTCGACGATCCGTACGAGGGGCTTGCCGCGAGCGTCCTCGTCGACGCCCTCCCGGAACCGCGTGACCTGAGCGGTGTCGTGCGCGTAGAAGCCGGCAGCGACGAACAGGCCCTCTGCATCGACGTGGACGTACCACCCGATGCCCGGCACCTGCTCGACGAAGCCACCCTGATGTGTCTTGTACGGGCTCTTGTCCTTGCTGAACCGGACGTCACGATAGGGCCGGAACAGTGTGCTGGCACCGAAGTCCGGCTCGAGCTCCGCGAGCAACGCGAGCATCGGCGCACGGACGGAATCCTCGTACCGCTGCTTGTTGGCGGTCCAGAACGACTTGGTGTTGTCGGCGTCGAGGTCGTCGTAGAAGTCGAGCGCGTCGATCGGGATGCCGGCGAAACCGCTCATCGCACCCGCCGCGCGGCCTCGACTGCCCAGTAGGTGAGCACGAGGTCTGCACCGGCTCGGCGGATGGAGGTGAGTGTTTCGACGATGGCTCGATCCCGGTCGACCCAACCGTTGGCGGCTGCCGCCTCGACCATGGCGTACTCGCCGGAGACCTGGTACGCCGCGACCGGCACGTCGACTGACTGCCGTACGGCGGCAAGGATGTCGAGGTAGCTCATCGCCGGCTTGACCATGACGATGTCAGCGCCTTCCTCGACGTCGAGCCGCACTTCGCGCAACGCCTCCACGGCGTTGGCGGGATCCTGCTGGTAGGTCTTGCGGTCGCCGGTAAGCGAGGACGCGACCGCCTCGCGGAACGGGCCATAGAACGCTGAGGCGTACTTGGCGGAGTAGGCGAGGATCGACACGTCGGGGTGACGGGCAGCGTCGAGCGCATCGCGGATCGCGCCGACCTGGCCGTCCATCATGCCGCTCGGCCCGACGACGTGTACGCCCGCCTCGGCCTGCGCGACTGCCATCCTGCGGTAGACCTCGAGCGTCGCGTCGTTGTCGACAGATCCGTCGGCCGCGAGCACCCCGCAATGACCGTGGTCGGTGAACTCGTCGAGGCAGAGGTCACCCATCACGACCGTGGCGTCGCCGACCTCGGCGACAACATCACGGATGGCAACGTTGAGGATGCCGTCGGGATTGACGGCTCCGCTTCCCGTGGCGTCCTTGCTTTCCGGCACTCCGAAGAGCATGAGTCCGCCGACACCGGCCTCGACTGCATCGGCCGCAGCCTTGCGCAGCGTGTCACGCGTGTGCTGGACGACGCCTGGCATGGACCGGATGGGGACCGGCTCGGTCGCGTTCTCCCGTACGAACATCGGCAGCACCAGGTGGCGCGGCTCGACCGATGTCTCGGCGACGAGCCTGCGCAGCGCCGGTGTGCGGCGCAGCCGACGAGGCCGCTCGATCGGAAATGCCATCACGCTCTCCTTCAACCGGACGTCGATCGACCGCCATCACCAGGCTTGCCCCCGCACCACCAGGCCTGCATGCCTGGTGGTGCGGGGAAAGCCATGCTGAACGTGGTCATTCCAGGCGATCGCTCAAGTGGCCTTCCGGCGCGCCGAGGCCCGCTTCTTCTCCGACGGCCTGGTCACAGGCTCCCCGGCCTCGGCGAACGCGGCACGCCGGGCGGAGCCGAACTCGGCCAGCGCCCGCGCCAGCGTCTCCACCGAGGGTGTCTCGGCGAGCACGTCGACGCGCAGGCCGTGCTCCTCGGCAGTCTTGGCAGTCTGCGGGCCGATGCACGCGACAACCGTTGCGGCGTGCGGCTTGCCCGCGATGCCGACCAGGTTGCGCACCGTCGAAGACGAGGTGAAGACGACCGCGTCGAACTTGCCGGACTTGATGGCCTCGCGGGTGTCGGCGGGCGGCGGCGCGGCGCGCACGGTGCGGTAGGCGGTGACGTCGTCGACCTCCCAGCCGAGCTCGACGAGCCCGGCAACCAACGTCTCCGTCGCGATGTCGGCGCGCGGTAGGAAGACCCGGTTGATCGGGTCGAGCACCTCGTCGAACGGCGGCCACTCCTCCAGCAACCCGCGAGCGGACTGCTCACCCTTCGGGATGAGGTCGGGGTTGATGCCGAGCCGCTGCAGGGCCGCTGCGGTCTGCTCGCCGACGGCCGCAATCTTCAGTCCGGAGAACGCGCGAGCGTCGAGGCCGTACTCCTCGAACTTCTCGCGAACTGCGCGCACTGCGTTGACCGAGGTGAACGCGATCCACTCGTAGCGCCCCTCGACCAGGCCACGGATGGCCTTCTCCATCTGCTGCGGGTTGCGTGGCGGCTCGACCGAGATCGTCGGAACCTCCTCGGGCACCGCACCGTAGGCCTGCAGCTGCCGGGACAACACGCCGGCCTGCTCCTTGGTGCGCGGCACGAGTACCCGCCACCCGAACAACGGCTTGTTCTCGAACCACGACAGCGATTCGCGCTGCGTCACGACGTTGCCGACGACCGACACCGCCGACCCGTCGATCTTGGCCGTGCGCAGGTCGCGGGCGACCTGCCCCAGGGTGGACGTCAGCGAACGCTGCTCTGTCGTGCTGCCGTCGACAGTCACCAACACAGGCGTGTCTGCCGAGCGGTCGGCCGCGACGAGTGCCTTCGCCCAGTCGCCGACCTCGGCGACAGCGCCGAGCACGACGAGTGTGGTGTCGGCGTCGGCGCACATCGACCAGTCCGGCTGCGCGTCGGCGCTGACGACTCGCACTGTGCGAGATGACTGCGTCGTGAGCGGCACGCCGGCAAACGTCGGGACGGCGGAGACCTGGGTGACGCCGGGTACGACCTCAAACGGCACGCCCGCCTTCACGCAGGCAGCCGCCTCGTCGGCGAAGCCGTTGAACATGCCCGGGTCTCCGTCGACGAGCCGAATGACCCGTGCGCCACGCTTGGCCGCTTGGGCAGCCAGCTTGGTACGGGCCGCGCGGGCGAGCGGCTGACCCTCCGCGTCGACCGAGCCATCGACGAGCTCGGCGTCTGCGGGCAGATGCACGAGCAGCTGCTCGCGAGGCGAGTCGAGTATGACCACCTCGGCGGCGGCGAGCGCCTCGACCGCCCGCACAGTAAGCAGACCTGGGTCGCCGGGACCAGTCCCGACGAAGGTGACAGAGCCGAGCTGCTTGGCAGCGCGGGACTTGGTGGACTTGGTCGTCACGAGACGGCCTCCTTGTGGGGCCCCCGGGTGGGGGCCGTAACCAGGCCAGCGGCGCCTTCGTCGAGCAGCTCGACAGCCAGCTGGCGGCCGACCTCCTGCGCCTCGACGAGGGATCCGGTAGCGGACTTGCGGATGGTTGCCGAACCGTCGAGGGCAGTAACGACGGCGTGCAGGTGGAGCTGTGGTTGTGGATCGCGGACGACCTCGGCGTAGGCACCGACGGGTGCCGTGCAGCCGGCTTCTAGCGTGGCCAGCAGGGTGCGTTCGGCGAGGACGGCCGCGCGGGTCTCGTCGTGGTCGAGCGCCGTGGCCAGGGCGGCGACGTGCGGGCTGTCGGCGCGCGTCTCGACCGCGAGCGCGCCCTGTCCCGGTGCCGGGAGCATCAGCTGCGGGTCGATCACCTCGGTGACGACCTCGAGCCGGCCGAGTCGCGCGAGTCCGGCTCGGGCAAGCACAACGCCATCGACCTTGCCGTCAGCGACAAGGCCGAGCCGAGTGTCGACGTTGCCGCGGATCGGGCGCACGTCCAGGCCGAACCCGAGCGCGTGCAGCTGCGCCGCGCGCCGCGGCGACCCCGTGCCGATCACCGAACCCGACGGCAGCTCGCTCAACGACAACCCGTCCCGGGCGCACAACACGTCACGTGGGTCCTCGCGTACGGGGACCGCGGCGAGGGCAAGCCCGTCCGGGTCGGCAGTCGGCAGATCCTTGAGCGAGTGCACGGCTAGGTCGATCTCGCCGGCTAGCAATGCATCACGCAGCGCGCTCACGAACACACCCGTGCCGCCGATCTGCGTCAGATGTGCTCTGTTGACGTCGCCCTCAGTCGTGATCTCAACCAGCTCCACGGCCAGACCGGTCGCCGCGCTGATGCGCTCTGCCACCCATGTCGACTGCGCTATCGCAAGTCGGCTGCGCCGGGTGCCGAGTCGCAGCGCCTGATGCGCCGTCATCGGTCACCTCCGTCGGCGGGCTGGTCCTCGGGGAGCTCGACGGCTTCGACAGCCGCCACCGACTGCGGGTCGAGCGAGAACAGCTCGCGCAGCGCCTCGGTGTAGGTGTGCCCGCCCGACTCGATTGCGAGTTCCTTGACCCGCACGGTCGGTGCGTGCAGCAGCTTGTCGACCACACGCCGTACGGTCGAATCCAGCTCCTGCGCGATCAACGGGTCGGCGTCGGGCAGCCGGCTGTGCAGGCGATGCAGCTCGCTGGTGACGACCTCCTCCGCCATCGCGCGCAGCGCAATCACGGTGGGCGCGGCCTGGTCGGCGCGCTGGCGGCCGGCGAACGCGGCCACTTCGTCGGCGATGATCGCGCGAGCGGCCGCAAGGTCCGCGGTCCGCGACGCCGCCTCCTCGTCGTGCGCCGTGGCTGCACCGATCACGGCGAAGTCGACGCGCGCCACGCCGGGCAGCTCGGCAGCCTCGGGCTCGATGTCGTGCGGCAGCGCCAGGTCGACGAGGCCCAGCGGTCGGTTTCCCCGGGCGGGCAGGCTGGCTGCGACCAGGTCGCGGGTGATGACGGTGCCTGCGGACCCGGTGCACGAGACGACGATGTCGACGGTGGGCAGCACGGAGGCGAGATCGGTGAGAGCGATGGCTTCACCGTCGACGGACGCGGCCAGGCGCTCGCCGTGCTCGAACGTACGGTTGGCGACGATGACATAGGCGCCGTCGGCCCGCAGGGTGGTTGCCGCCAGCGCCGCCATCGACCCGGCGCCGACGACGAGGGCGCGCCGTCCGGAGAGATCGGCAAGGTCGGGCGGCAGGGAGGCCAGCCCAACCGTCACGAGAGACCGACCGGCCGAGTCGATGCCCGTCTCGGTGTGGGCCCGCTTGCCGACGCGCAGCGCCTGCTGGAAGACGGCGTTGAGGGCGCGACCGGCCGTCCCCGCCGCCTGGGCGTCCTGCAGCGCGGACCGCACCTGACCGAGGACCTGGCTCTCTCCGGCGACCATCGAGTCGAGCCCGGCCGCTACGGTGAACAGGTGCTGTACGGCGCGGCCGTCGTAGTGGACGTACAGGTGTGGGGTCAGCTCGTCGGGAGCCATGCCGGTGTGCTGGACAAGCAGGTTGGTGGCTGCCTCGAACCCGCCGTGGAACCGAGCGACGTCGACGTACAGCTCGACGCGGTTGCAGGTGGCGATGACCGCGGCTTCGGCCACGTGCTCGGACTGCCCGACGTCGGTGAGCAGCTTGAACACGTCGTCGGTCGTGAGCGCCGCCCGGTCGAGCAGCTCGACGGGGGTGCTGCGGTGCGACAGCCCGACTACGAGGACGCTCATGCCGGGGTCACCTCCGGCAGGCCGTCGCGGACGTCGCGGAGCACGGTCGCGCCGTTCTTGCGCTGCTCGTGGTAGGCGAGGATCTGCAATTCGATCGACAGGTCGACCTTGCGCAGGTCGACACCGTCAGGGACGGTCAGCACCGCCGGTGCGAAGTTGAGGATGCTCGACACACCCGCGGCGACAAGTCGGTCACAGACGTCCTGCGCCGCGTGCGCCGGGGTGGCGATGACCCCGATGTTGACGCCGCAGGTGCGGATGACCTGCTCGAGCTCGGAGATATGCCGTACGCGCAGGTGGCCGACCTGCTCGCCGGTCCGCGCCGGGTCGGCGTCGACAAGCGCCACCACGCGGAAGCCCCGGGTGGCGAAGCCGGCGTAGTTGGCCAGCGCGTGGCCGAGATTGCCGACGCCGACGATGAGCACCGACCAGTCCTGTGTCAGGCCGATCTCGCGGGCGATCTGGTAGGTGAGGTACTCGACCTCGTAGCCGACGCCCCGAGTGCCGTAGGACCCCAGGTAGGACAGGTCCTTGCGCAGCTTGGCGGAGTTGACCCCGGCGGCGGTGGCCAGCTCCTCGCTCGACACGGTGTGCACGCCGCGCTCGGAAAGGGCCGTGAGCGCTCGCAGGTAGAGGGGGAGGCGCGCCACAGTGGCCTCGGGGATGCCCCGAGAGAGGCTGCTGTCGGTGCTCGAGGCGCTCCGTCGTCGGCTCACTGTGCTCCGCTGATGGAACGGGCCGGCTGCGGTCAGGCAACCTTGCCCGGGCTGGCGTGTACAGGACCACACACTAGGCGCTTGTGAACGTGCGAACAAAGTTGCCGATCATGGTAGGGCCACCGGTGTGACAACGATCACGCCCGACGTGCGAGAGGGCGGGGGCTCAGCCGGCCAGGGCTTTCGCCAGCCGTGCCGGGTCGACGCGCCAGAAGTCGTGCTGCGCTCCGTCGACGAAAGTCACGGGGATCATGTCGGCGTAAGCCCGCTCCAGCTCGGGGTCGTCGAGGATCGACCGCTCGGCCCACGGGACGCCCAGCTCGCCGCACACCGCAGCGATGATCGCGCGCGCGTCGTCGCACAGGTGGCAGCCAGGCTTGCCAATCAGGACGACGCGGGCAGCGTCAGTGGGAGTGGACATCGAATCGGGCCCGGACGAGCTCAGACCTCGGGCGCGCGGCGCTGACGCAGTCGGCGCGCCCGCAGCGGCGCCTCGGCGCGGACGACGCGGGCGGCCTCGTCCCAGATCGCCTGGATCACGGCAGGGTCGGTCAGGTCGCGCACCCTGGGCTCGACGGGGCGCGTCACTTTTAGCTTGCCGACCACGCTGACCTCCCTTGACTATCCATCGTACGCCGCTGATCATCGCGAGTCGGCGATTGCGAAGGCTATGGCGAGTAGATCGGCGACGACGAGGACGATCTGCTGATCGGTGTCGGCGAGGTCACCGGCTCGCGGCGCGTCGACGGTCACCATGCCGTACGCGCTGTCGCCGGAGGTGATCGACGCCGCGATGAACGTCCGGTAGCTCTTGATCGTGCCGTCGTCGTCGACCTGCTCGACCGGGTCGAGGGCGCGAACGAAGCGATGCCCCGCTGACCGTACGAGCGCCAGCGCCGAGTCACCGCGCGGTGTGCCAGCTGTGAAGCGGCGCGGGTCGGCGCCGCCTCGGCCGGTGTAGGCGAGCACAGCCAACCCGGAACCGTCAGGCAAGAGCTGGTAGACCACGGCACGGAGCCGACCGACGTCCTTGAGCAGCAGTGTGATCGCGCCGACGGCTTGGACGGCCACCGGTTTGAGCTCGTGCAGCCGTTCGCGGGGACCGAGCCCGGGCATGACGGCCACCATCTCGGCCACGGGTTGCAGTGCATCGCGCATCGCGACGCGCAACCGCGTCGCCTCGCTCTGCTCGGCGGCCAGCGCCCTGGCCCGCTGCCGCTCCAACCACACCTGCAACCAGGCCGCGAGACCTAGCGCGCAGAGTCCGCCCAACAACGCGAGCCATCGCCAGACGGTGTCAAGCGATCCCACTAACGTGAGCAGCGCCGTCCCAACAACCGGAAGGAAGACGACGGCCGCCGGCGACAACCTGACCGCCGTCGGCCGGGGGGTCGTCGTAGTGCTCACGACGGGCCAGAGTAGCGATCATGAGTGGGCGCACCGCCCGGCTGAGCAGCGTGTCGGCATAGGCTCTGGATCATGGCTCGGCTACGACGTACCCGTGACGTCTCGCCCGTCGTGTCCGGTCAGGTGGCGGCCGCGGCGACCGAGGTTGGTACGCCGCTTGAGACGGGGCCGGATGCCCGAGCGGCCGCATTCTTCGACGTCGACAACACGATCCTGCGCGGTGCGTCGCTGTTCGTGCTCGCCCGCGGGCTCTACCAGCGGAAGTTCTTCGGGGTGCGAGACGTGGCTGCCTTCGCTTGGCAGCAGCTCGCCTTCCGTGTCGGCGGCTCGGAGAACCCCGAACACATCGCCAAGGTCCGTCAGTCGGCGCTGTCATTCATCGCCGGGCACAGCGTGGCGGAGCTTCGGGCGGTCGCGGAGGAAATCTTCGACGACGACCTGTCCGAGAGTGTCTGGCCGGGCACGCACCAGCTGGCGCAGAGCCACCTCGACAGCGGCCAGCGGGTCTGGCTCGTGACGGCAACACCGGTCGAGGTCGCGGAGATCATCGCCTCGCGGCTGGGTCTGACCGGTGCGTTGGGCACCGTCGCCGAGCACGTCAATGGTGTCTACACCGGCCGGCTCGTCGGTGACCTGCTGCACGGCGAGGCCAAGGCCGAGGCGGTGCGCGCCCTAGCCGTCCGCGAAGGGCTCGAGCTTGAGCGCTGCAGTGCCTACAGCGACTCCGCCAACGACATCCCGATGCTGTCGCTCGTCGGCTACCCGTGCGCCATCAACCCTGACTCCGAGCTGCGGTCGTATGCCAAGCTGCAGGGTTGGCGGGTGCGTGATTTCCGTACGGGTCGGCGGGTTGCCCGAGTCGGCGCGGCAGCAGCGATGGGTGCCGCCGTAGGCGCCGGCACAGCTGCCGCCGTGGCGGCCCTGCGCAGGCGTCGCTGACCAAGAACGCAGATGAAACGTGCCTGGTCGGGTAGCCCAAGCGCGTCGCAGCGCTTGGGCTACCCGGCCCAGAGCCAGACCTAGCTGACAGCCTTCAACGCATCGATCTCGCCCGACCCGTAGAAACTGTTGTGACCAGTGCCGCCCTGGCAGCGCTGTGGCTCACCGCTGTTCTGCGGGAAGGGCGCGTACAACGAGATGTCAGGGCACGGCAAGGCGTTGGTCGCTCGCTGCAGCGCTGCGGCCACCGAACCGCCCGTCTTGCCGGTCTGGCTGATGATCAGGGCGGCCACGCCGGCCGCATGCGGTCCGGCCATCGAGGTGCCCTGCAGGTAGCAGTAACTCGCCCCGGTGGTCGGGTCGAGCACCGGTCGGAGGCAGGCGTTGCCGGCGGGGTAGGTCGACAGCACGCGTCCGTTGGTGGCCTCCGCGGTCACCTGGAGGATCGAGTCTCCGCCGGGGGCGGCGACGTCGGCCGTCGAGACGCCGTACGACGAGTAGAAGGACTTGAGGCTCAGGTCACCGGTCGCCGTGACACCGACGACTCCCGGAACCTCGACCGGTACCACTCGGCAGGCGTTGGTGATCTCGCGCTCCTGCTCGCTGCCGGGTGGGAAGTCCGGGCTGATCACGTCGACACGTGGGTGCGACAAGTCCGTGCTCTCGTTGCCCTCAGAGGCCACCACCACTGTGCCGTTCTTCTGGGCATGCTGAATCGCCCGCCGCTCAGCCTTCCAGATCACCCGCTGCTCGGCGTCGTTCACGCAGTTGAACAACCATGGGTCGGCGAAGTAACTGTTGTTCGTCACGTCGATGCCCCTGGCGGCGACCCACATGTAGGAGCAGATCACCATCTCGGGGAAGAAGAACCCATCATTGTTGCTCGACTTGATTCCGGCGATCTTCACGTTGGGGGCCACGCCAACGATCCCGGTCCCGTTCGCTGCCGCGGCGATAGTTCCGGCCGTGTGGGTGCCGTGCCCGTTGACGTCGTTGCCGGCCACGAGTGGCTGCGGAGTTCCACTCGAGCAATCTGTGCTGTTGGCCGCGTCGTAGTTGGGGGCGAGGTCGGGGTGTGTGAAGTCGAGACCAGTGTCAACGTCGCCGACGACGACGTTAGGGCTCCCGCCCGTGATGTCGTGGGCCGCGAAAGCATTGATCTGACGCATGTCCCACTGCAGGCCGGTCAGGTTGTCGTTCTCGCTGTTCGGCGCGGGCGCGTTGCCCGGCAGCGGGCCCGCGTCCGTCGCATCCGGTGCGACTTTGGCCTCCAAGCCCGCGGTCGTTGCCGCGCCTTCGACCTTCTTGCTCTTCTCCACGGCGGTTGCGAAGGTCGGGCTGCTCGACCGTGCGATGACCACGCCGATCTGCGACCAGTTGGCAACGAGCGAGCCGCCCGATGCACTGACCAGCTGCTGTGCGTCAGCGGTGGATGCCCCTTGCTTGTAGAGCACGACATACGTCTGCTGCGGACCAGAAACGTCCGCGGACGCCTGCGGTATAACCGCGAAGGCGCCCAGAACAACGGCCACCGCAAGCGATGCGGCCGCTAAGGCTCGTGGCCGGCGGCCTTGCAAGATACGGATGGACACGTGACCCCTCCTCATTGAGGAACCCTTGAATGTCGAGAAGGCCTCCGGGTGGCGGCCGACACCGTGGCGAATCTAAACGCCCGATGGACGCACGACAAGAGCGCGACCTTGATCGGCTTCAGGCGGCGCTCAGCCCCAGACGTTGCCTCGCCGCTCGCGCAGCTCGTTGACCGAGCGCTGGATTGTGTCGCGTACGTGGTCAGTGAGCTCGAACACGACCATGGGGTCGTCGGCCTCCGCGGGGTCGTATGTGTCGGTCTGGATCGGCTCACCGAACTCGATGAGCCACTTGGACGGCAATGGCACCAGCCCGAGCGGACCAAGCCATGGGAAGGTCGGCGTGACCGGGAAGTAGGGCAACCGCAGCAGCCGGGCAAGCACCGGGATGTCGCCGATCAGCGGGTAGATCTCCTCAGCACCGACGATCGCGCAGGGGACGATCGGGACCTGCGCCCGCACTGCCGCGGACACGAACCCGCCGCGGCCGAACCGCTGCAGCTTGTAGCGCTCACTGAACCGCTTGCCACTCCCCTTGTAGCCCTCCGGCCACACACCGACCAGCTCACCCGCGGCGAGCAACGCGTCGACGTCCTCGGGTGACGCCAGTGTCGCGCCGCCCTTGCGGGCCATCTCACCCACGAACGGCATGGAGAACACGATGTCGCCGCCGAGGCAGCGCAGATGCCGACTTTGCGGGTGCTCGTCGTGTACGGCCAGCTGGGTCATCACGGAGTCGAGGGCGATGGTGCCCGAGTGGTTGGCCACGACCAGGGCTGCGCCCTCGTCTGGCAGGTGCTCAACCCCGGTGACGTCGACGCGGAACCAGCGTTGGTAGAGCGGTCGTATCAACGGCAGCAGGATCTCGTCGGTGAGCTCGGCGTCAAACCCGAACACATCGACGTCATATTCGCCGGTGAGCCGGCGCCGTAGGAACGCGACGCCGGTCGCAAGCTGCCGCTGAGCGTCCTCAGGCAGGTGACCAGCAAGCTGGCCTAGCGTCTCGGCCAGCTGCGCCAGCTGCTGCGGCAGCGCGACCTCGGGTTCCTCACCCATCGACTGCCTCCAGCCCTGACACGAATGCTTCCTCGGCCTCGTGGACGCGACTCGCCGCAAACGGACCGCTGCCGCGCGCCTCGACGAACGACGCGAATGCCTCGGCCGTGCTGAACCTCGGCACGAAGTCTCGCTCGGCACGGACGCGGGTGGTGTCGACGCCTCTGCCGTACGACAGCAAGGTCAGCATCTCCGGCGTGAACCCGGCGATGCCGAACGTACGCATCGTCTGCCCCGCATAGCCCGTCGCAAACCGTGGGATCGGGAGCTCCGGCCGGCCTGCGCGCCGCACCGCTTGGCTCACCAGCAGGACGCCGTCCCCGGCGAGGTTGTAGGTGCCGTGCCACTCCTCGACCGCCGCACGGTGCAGTGCCTCGATGCCGTCGTCCTCATGCACGAACTGCAGCCGCGCGTCGAAACCGAGGATGGTCGGGATGACAGGAAGCGAGAAGTACTCGGTCAGCGGCGTGCGGACCGTCGGACCCATGAAGTTGGCGAACCGAAGAATCGTGACCGCGACGTCGGGGCGACGTCGCGCGAAGCCGCGCACGTAAGCCTCGACCTCGAGCGAGTCCTTGGGAAAGCCGCGCCGCGGCGTGACCTTTGCCGACATGCCCTCGGTGAACAGCGCCGGGTCGCGGGACGAGCCGCCGTAGACGACCGTCGACGATTTGACCACGACCGACCGGACGGTGTCCGACTTCTGGCACGCCCCGAGCAGCTGCATCGTGCCGATGATGTTGATCTCTTTTTGCGGCACCCGGCCACCCGCGTCGCGCGGTGTAGTCAGCACGTTCATGTGGACGACGGAGTCTGGGCCGATCGCGTACAGCAGCTCCGGCAGCTCGGGGCGGCGGATGTCAGCGCGGACGAACTCGGCGCCGCCGATGTCGTAGGGCGAGTCGATCACATCGACGCCTACGACCTTGTCGATCGCGGGGTCCGCAGCGAGGCGCGTAGCCATCCGGGCGCCCAGCTGTCGGGCGACACCAGTGACCAGCACTACGCGGGACATGACCCGCTCCCCTCGTCAGGTGTTGCCGATCCTACGCAGCCGTGGTCTCGCGACAAGGTGGCAGAAACACAAGCGCCTGAAACGACGTGATCACGGTACCGAGGCGAACGGGAGGTGTGCAGGGCTTACATGCCTTGCACGCGTCCCACAGGCATCGGTGCCGTGATCATTTCGGGCCGCGCGGGCCCTTACTTGCCGAGCTTGCGACGCTGCACGCGGGTCTTGCGGAGCAGCTTGCGGTGCTTCTTCTTAGCCATGCGCTTGCGGCGCTTCTTGATTACGGAGCCCACGGGGGAACCTCACTCGTCACTGAAGGTACGGCCTGTCGCGGGCCGGACCCGCGGACAACTGGCCCTCAGGGTACCCGCCCGCGCGGGTCGGGCACGACGCGGTTCGGCAGCCGCCACATGTCCACGAGGGCATGGCGATCGCCCGGCGGCATGGCCATCGACGTGGCGGCGGCCCCACCTCGCGCCTGGGTCTGCATCGGCGGGTCGGTGTAGAAGCCGGTGACCTCGCCGTGGTCGTTGATCGCGTTGACTTGGGTGCTCGAGGCACCGGGCACGTTGATCAGGGTGAGCTCGCCGTCGTCGAGCACGAAGCCGCCGATCCTCCCAATGCCGTCCGGGCCCACTCGGAGATAAGCGCCGGCGATCTGGCCCTTGTTGTTGATGCTGAACGGGATCGTCTGAAACGAGTCGGGCACGTCGGGCAGCGTGACGAACTGTCCGTCACGGGTCCGCAGCCACGCGAAGGCGAGCCCGGCGGCCCGGTCGACGATCCCGAGCCCGACCATGTCGCCGCGGTCGTTGATGTCGATCACCCCTGTGGTCGTCGCGCCCGGCGCGTCGATCTGGGTGAACCGCTTGCCGTCGTACACGAAGCCGCGGAAATTGAGGCCCGGCACCCGGCGCTCGGCGCTGTAGAAGCCGACGACCTGGCCGCGGTTGTTGCCCTTGAAGAGGCCGCTGACGGCAGCGCCCGGGAAGTCGATGGTCTGGAACCGGCCACGCTTGTCCCGTCGGTATCCGTGCGCCTCGCCGTCCGGGTCCTCGGCGTACTCGCCGTAGTTGCCGAAGACCTCCCCCTGGTCGTTGACCCCGTAGGCATAGTTGAGGTCGCCGTCGTGGTTCGGGACGTCGACGGTGGCGACCCCGCCCCGGCGGTCCCGGGTGAAGCCGTGCTGCTCGAGGTCGTCGGCGTCGTAGTAGGCGCCGACGACGGTGCCACGGTTGGTGATGTCGGAGCCCACGGTGTGCGAGCCGCCGGGGACGTCGAAGCGGTCGAACTCGCCGTCATCGAGGACGAAGCCGTGCATCACCCTGTTTCTGTCGATGGCCGGGTCCTGCGCCGTCGCGGGCGACGCGGTCGTCGCCAGTGCCGCGGCGACAATGAGCGCTACTGATGCGGCCCGCGCCGTGCGTGTCTTTCGAGTTGTCCAAGGCATGGCTGACCACCTCCTTGTGCGGCACCCTGCGTAGTCAGGGCGTCACAAGGAGGTTCGTTGCCAGCGGTGCTCGGGATGGATGACCGGCCAGGACATAAGCCCCTCCAGCGTGGGCATGGAGTCAGCAGGTTGTTCGGCTGCGAGAGCCGACGCCGCCGGCGACTCGTCTGCGTCCACGTAGAAGCCGACCATCTGCCCGCGGTCGTTGATACCGGTCACCTGGGTCTGCTCGGCTCCGGGCACGTCGATCAAGGTGAACTCGCCGTCCTGAAGATCATCCCGCGGATCACCGGAGTGCCGGCTGCGGAAAGGCTCGCGTAGGCGCCGACGATCTGGCCCCGGTTGTTGATGCCGAACGGGACGGTCTGCGCAGCGCCGGGAACGTCGGGCGGTCTCGAGTAGCTGCCGTTGCGGTCACGCAGGAAACCGAAGCCGACGCGGGCGTCGGGAACGACACCAATGCCGATCATCTGGCCGCGGTCGTTGATGTCGATGCCAGGCGTGTACGTCGCCCCGGGGGCATCTATCGGGGTGAACTTGTCGTCCTCGAGCAGGTACCCGCGGTAGGCCCGGATCGGCACCCGGCGGCTCTCCACGCTGTAGGCGCCTACGACCTGGCCACGGTTGTTGTTCTTGAAGGCGCCGGTAACGAGGGCGCCGGGGACGTCATGGGTCGCGAACCTGTCACGGAGGTCCCGGACATGGGCCTGCAGCTCACCGTTCTCTGGGTCGTAGTTTCCATGGCTGCCGACGATCTCGCCACGATCGTTGCCGCCGATCGACTCGTTCAGCGATCCGTCCTCGCCAGGGAAGTCGACCGTGCTGATCTGCCCACGCCTGTCGCGGACAAAGCCGTGCTGCTCACCGTCGTCGTAGTACTGGCCGATGACCCGGCCGGTGTTGGTGATGTCCCAGGCCTGCGTCGTGAAGGCCCCTGGTGCGTCGAATGTCGTGACCCGGCCCTTGTCGAGCACGAAGCCGTGGGACTCCGCGACGGGGATGGGCGTCGGGGGCGCCAGTCGTGCCGGCTCCACCGCTGCGGCTGCCGGCAACGCCGCCATCAAGGTCGCTGCGGCGAGCGCCAGGCCGGACCATACCGACGTACGACGATTGTTCCTCGCCATGTCTGGTCACCTCCTTGCGCACACCCTGCGTAGTCAGGGCGTCACTAGGAGGTTCGTTGCGGCTCGTGATCGGGATGGATACCGGAGTCAGCCGGCTTGGATGAACGAGTCGCGCAGGTAGTCCTGCACCGCCTGCTGCGGGATGCGGAACGACCGGCCGACCTGCGCGGCCGGGAGGGTGCCGGCATGCACCAGCCGGTAGACGGTCATCCGTGAGACGCGCATCATGTCCGCGACCTCAGCAACGGTCAGGAAGCGTATGTCCAGGGGCTCCTGCTTCCCCGCAGCCTTCCGGGCCATGTCACACCGCCTCGCACCCGCGTCGGCCCCGGCTTCCCCTCCGGTGCGACAGTCACGCGGGCGTACAAGGGCTCATGCTAGTTGCGGATGTGACAGACGGGAAAGTGGAGACGCCTGTGGTCCACGGAGGGTCACCAGACCGGCGCGAGCCCATGGGCCGGGAAGACCGCGCGCTGGGTGGCGATCACGGCCCGGTCGACGTCGTCCGCGGGGTCGAAACCAGCGGCCCACGACGGCATCTGGCCGAGCCCGCCGTCGGTCATGCGATAGGGGCCGATGCGCCCAAGGACCCGCTGCACGTACGACCGCCAGCCCTCTGGCACGGCGGTTTCTGGATCGACCGGACGGCCGCCGGCGATGCCGATCAAGTGCGACCAGGACCGGGGTACGACATCGACGAGGGCGTAGCCGCCTCCGCCGGTGGCCACCCACCGTCCGTCGCACAACTCATGCGCCAGCTCGTGCATCGCGACCTGCGCGGCCCGCTGGCCGTCAACGGTGAGCGCGAGGTGGGCGAGCGGATCCTCGGCGTGACCGTCGCAACCGTGCTGGCTCACGATCACGTCCGGCGCAAACTCGCGCAGCAACGGTGGCACGACCGCGTCGAACGCGCGCAGCCAGCCCGCGTCGTTGGTGCCGGGCGGTAGCGCCACGTTGACGGCGCTGCCCTCGGCGGCCGCACCGCCGGTCTCCTCGGGGTAGCCCGTGCCGGGGAACAGCGTCCGCGGTGTCTCGTGCAGGCTGATCGTCAGCACGCGCGGGTCGTCCCAGAAGATCGCCTGGACTCCGTCACCGTGGTGCACGTCGAGGTCCACGTACGCGACCCGCGACGCCCCTAGATCCAGGAGTCGCCTGATCGCGACGGCCAGGTCGTTGTAGACACAGAAGCCGCTCGCCCAGCCTGGCATCGCGTGGTGCAGGCCGCCGGAGAAGTTGACTCCGTGCGCCGCCTCGCCCCGCCATACGGCCTCGGCCACCGCGACCGTGCCACCGACGATGCGGGCCGTCGCCTCGTGCATGCCAGTGAAAGCCGGGTCGTCCTCCGTGCCCAAGCCGTACGAGGGCTCGACCCATGGGACGGCCCCGCTGCACCGCCGCACGGCAGCCAGGTAGGCGGGCTCGTGAACGAGCGTCAGCAGCTCATCCGTGGCCACCTCTGGTGCGACAACCTTGACGCCACCGCCGTCAAGCAGCCCGAGCTCGCGGGCGAGTCTGACGGTCAGGTCCAGACGGATGGGCGCCATCGGATGGCCTGGTCCGAAGTCGTAAGCGCACAGCGCCTCATCCCAGGCGATGTGGACCGAGCAGCTCATGGCACTCGACCCTAGCCAGTTCCACCGGAATGGGCCGCAGCCGTCAGATGGAGGGTCGCTGGTGCAAACCGAACTCCGAGCCCTGGTCGTCCTTGCAGAGCACGAACCGGCCAAAGGTCGCCTGCGTCGTCTCGTCACCCTCGGCCTGGCTCTCGTCCACGGTGCCGCCCAGCTGACGCACCTTGGCCAACGCCGCGTCCATGTCGTCGACGACGAAGAACAGGTACGGTCTGGCGCCCGGGTCGTCGCCGTGGACCCCACCGGGGACCGAGGGCGTTGAGATCACGTAGCCCTGGCCCGGTCCAGGCGCGAACGTCCAACCGAAGAGCTCTCCGTAGAACGCCTTCGCCTTGTCGGCGTCGGCGACCCCCAGCTCGAAGAAACCAACCTCACCTGCCATGTCATGTGAGGCTACTTGCGCGGCTGGCCCCGGCGAGCGATCCGGTAGCCGGCAGTGATGGCGACGAAGAGTCGTTGGTTGGCGCTGGTCGCCACGGGGCCGACCACGAACCAGATCCCGAGGGTGATCGTGAGCACGACGACGTACCCCAACAGCGGCTGGGCTCGCTCGACGTCGCCGACGAGCGCGCTGAGGCCGAGCAGCAGCCCGACCGAGATGGCCCAGAAGAGCGCGGCCTTGCGGAACTCGCGCCATTCGTGCCGGACGCGCTCAGCCCCACCGCGATGCGGCTTGGCCGCCAGTGGTGCCCCGGCGAACCGATGTGCGAAGCGCCGGTCGGCCCAGCTCACCAGGTCGTGCCCGAACGCGATGGTGAATCCGAGGTAGGCCGCGGCGAGCGCGTGGGCTTGGGTGGGTGCCGCGCCGCTGTGCAGGTCCCCGGCCGTCAGCGCAAGGAGAACGAGGTCGGCAGCCGGGGAGCCGAGCAGCAACGCCAGACCCAGCCGAGGTCGGCGCAGGACATATCGGGCAGTTAGCCCGGCAATGAGGAACACCCAAAAGGCCACTTCGGTGGCGACTATCGCGGCGGCAACCATTGATTCGACACTCCGTTCTAGCACACTTGTGTTAGAAACGTAACACAGGTGTGCTAGAACGTATTCCGTGCCGGTCCAGGTCGATCACGACGCCCGCCGCGCCCAGTTGGCGCAGGCGGTCTGGCGCATCGTCGTCCGCGACGGCGTGCGCGGCGCGTCGGTGCGGGGCGTTGCCCGAGAAGCCGGGCTGTCGATGGGCTCGGTCCGGCACTTCTTCGCCAGCCAGGACGAGCTGCTGCGCTTCGCCGTACAGGAGGTCGTCAGCCAGGCCAGCCGGCGGATCGAGGCCGGCGCACCCGATCGGATGGCTGCCGTGGCGGAGGGTCGGCCACTGGACGCGATCGTCGCCCTCCTCGAAGAGGTCCTCCCGCTCGACGAGGAGCGAATGACGGAGGCCAAGGTGTGGGCCGCATTGACCGCGCCTCCGGCGACTGATCCCGGAATGGGGGCCATCCGACGGCAGGCCGACGACGGCATCCGGCAGCTGTGCCGGGACGCCCTCGGTGCGCTGGCCGAGTTTGGTCTCCTTCATCCCGCACGTGACCTGGCGATCGAGACCGAGCGCATCCATTCCCTGCTTGACGGATTGGCGCTCCACCTGATGCTCGATCCCGCTCGCACCCCGGCGGATCGCGTCCGTGCCCTGCTGCTCACCCACCTGCGCGACCTCGCCGGATCGCTGGTCGAGTGACCGGCCGGCGTTCACTCGGTCCGCAAGGCCACGACCGGGTCGAGACGCCCCGCCCGCCGAGCGGGCGCCACCCCGAAGAACACGCCTACGACCACCGATACCGCGAACGCCAACACAGGCGACCACCAGGCAATCTGCGCCGGCAGTGGGGAGAAGCGCTCGACCGCTGCCGAGGCCACGATGCCCAGCCCGATGCCGATCAGCCCGCCGAGCGTGGTGAGGAGTACGGCCTCGACGAGAAATTGCAGCAAGACGTCACGTTGGCGCGCCCCGAGGGCCTTGCGCAGACCGATCTCGCGCGTCCGTTCACGTACGGACACGAGCATGATGTTGGACACCCCGACACCACCGACCAGCAGCGAGATCCCGGCGATGGCCGCGAGCACCAACGTGAGCAGGGAGAGAATGCGTCCGATCGTGCCCAGGATCTGCGTCTGGGTGACAGCTGAGAACTCCTCGCCCTCGTACTTGTCGGTCAGCGCGTTCACCAGTCGCTGCTGCAGATCCTCGATGCCGTCGGTCGTTGGCGCCTTGACCGCGAGCGCATCGATGCGGTCGACGGAGAACAACCGCTGCGCGGCTGTCACCGGCACCAGCACCTCACGATTGCGGTCGACTCCAAAGGTGGACCCCACGTCTTCAAGCACACCGATGACACGGAACCGCACACCGGAGATGGTGACCGTGCGCCCGAGCGGGTCGACGTCGCCGAACAGGTCGGCAGCCACCGCCGACCCCAGCACCGCAACGCGGCGTCGCGTATCGACATCGGCTGCCGAGAAGAACTCCCCGCGGGCAACTGGCCGGTCGAACACGTTGGGCACGGTCTCGTTCGTCCCGAGCACGCTCACGAAAGAGCTCGCGTTGCCTACCCTGACTTGCTCCCCCGATGTGAGGCTCGTGGCGACCGAGTCCGGGTTACCGGCCACCCGCCCAAGCAGCTCGACGTCGTCGAGCTCGAGTCTGCTCACGCTCGGGGCCGAGCCGAACTCGAAGCGCCCCGGCACAACGAAAATGAGATTGGCGCCGAGTCCCTCGACTTGCCGCTCGACCTCGTTCTTGGCGCCGCTGCCGATTGCGACGAGCACCACGACGGCGGACACGCCGATGATGACGCCGATCATCGTGAGCAGGCTGCGCAACCGGTTGGCCCGCAAGGCATCCAGCGCGACACGCACTGCCTCGGCCGTCCTCACGACGTGCTCCCTGAGCCGGCGTTCGTGGCAGTGTCGCGCTCGATGAGTCCATCTCGTACGCGGACCTGGCGGCGCGCCCGGGCCGCAACATCTGCCTCGTGCGTGACGAGGACGATCGCGACGCGCCGCTCCAGGTTGAGCTGGTCGAACAATGCGAGGACGTCAGCGCTCGTGGCTGTGTCGAGGTTGCCGGTGGGCTCGTCGGCCAGCAACAAGGCGGGCTCACCGACGAGGGCCCGTGCGATGGCCACCCGTTGTTGCTCACCACCTGAGAGCTGGGTGGGCCGGTGCTGCATGCGATGTTCCAGCCCCACGGACTCGAGTGCATCCGCAGCGAGCCGGCGGCGCTGGGCGGAGCGCAAGCCCCGGTAGACCAACGGCAGCGCGACGTTGTCTAGTGCGCTCGTCCGTGGCAGCAGGTGGAACGACTGGAAGACGAACCCGACCGTCTGGTTACGCACTTGCGCGAGCTCGTAGTCGGACAGGCCGGAGACCTGCGCACCCCCGATAGTCAGCGAGCCGGTGGTCGGCTTGTCGAGACAGCCCAGCACGTTCATCAGCGTCGACTTGCCAGAGCCAGACGGACCGAGGATCGCGACGTACTCTCCGGCCTCGATGCGCAGCGTGACTCCGCGTAGCGCGTCAACCCGTACGCCATCCATCGCGTACGTTCTCGTCACATCGACTGCCTCGACTGCCGCTACCGCCATCGGTGGTGGAGTCGTCTCATCCCGCAACGGGAACATGACCGCGTCACCCGCCGAGGCTCTGGCCGTCACGCACACGGTCCGCGCCACGGACGACGATGCGATCGCCCTCCGACACCCCTTGCACGATCTCTACGGAGGACTCTCCCTGCGCACCCAGCCGCACGTGCTGGCGACGCACGACGTCATCCACAACAAGCCACACCGAGTCGCGCGCGCCATCTCGTACAACTGCGGACGCCGGGACGGACAAGGCGTCCGTGGCTTCGCGCACGAGCAGGTCAACCACGGCGCTCATGCCCGGCAGCGGAGCCGGGGCGGTATCCCCGTCGGCCGTTCGTCCCGCGCTGAGTGCCAGCCGCACGCGATAGCTGACACCGCCGCTGGCCGAGGTCGTCGGCGCCACGTCCACGCTGGAGACCGCGACGCCGTACGTTGCACCAGGCAGCGCGTCGAGCTCAGCCGTGCCGACAACGCCCGGTTGCACCAACAGCACATCCGTCTCGTCAACCTCGGCCGCCATGCCAAGCGCGGACACGTCTGTGACCGTCGCGACGACTTGACCGCGCGAGACCGGGCTGCCCACAGCCAGAGTGCTGACGGCAGGCGCGGCGCTGGTGGATCCAGCTGCGGCGTCTTCGAGCACATCCTCCGCCGCATCGGCGAGAGCCGGCGGAAGGCCGGGCACCGAGGTCCCAGTGCCACCGCCGGCGCCAGCAGCGCCGAGCGTCACGATCCCGCCGACGGGCGCGCGCACTTCCAGCGCGTCAACCGTCGCCTGTGCGGCGTCGACCGCCGCTTGGGTCTGCACTCGTTGGGCGGCACCGAGGGACGATAGGGCGTCGGAGAGACTGCCGAGCCCTGCGTTGAGCTGCCGGATCGCCCGGTCGGCGTCGGATCGGGCTGCTGCGTAGTCGGCTTCGGCTGTGGCGAGAGCGGCCAGTGCCTGCGCGCGGGCTGCCGGATCGGGGATCGCCTGTGCAGCGTCTCGGGCGGTGGCGAACGCGGCAGTCGCGCGCTGATCCGTCCGCGCTGCTTGCGTCGACACTGGGATCGCACCGAGCTCGACGTCGGCGCTCGCCGCAGCGGACGCATCCGCCTCCTGTGCCTGCGTGAGCTGTTGCTGAGCTTGCGGCGAGGCGATGCGCAGCAGCACGGTGCCCGCCGAGACTTGTTGCCCGTCGGCCACCAGCAGCTCACCGACCTGCCCGTCGGCGGCGGCGGTGACAGTGGCCGAAGCCTTGGCAGTCACGGCCGCCGGGGCCTCGACGACCTCGACCACGGTCTCCCGGCCCACCAGGCCGGTCTCGATGGCACCGTCGTCGTCGGCGGTGCACGCCGTGGCGGCCAAGGTCGTCAGGACGACGGCAACTGCGACACTCCACGAGACATCACCTGCGATGCGCACGGGATCATCGTAGGTTTGTCAGCGCGTGATCGAACCGACAGCGGAGGTCACCGATGGCACGGTTCGGGTCGATCCAGCGACCGACACGCGCCGTGCCCCTTGCCTTTCTGGCCGTCATCGTCGTGGGCACCCTCATCCTGATGCTGCCGGTGTCGAGTGCGAGCGGCCAAGTAGTGCCGTTCACCACGGCGGCGTTCACCGCAACCTCAGCGACGACGGTCACCGGGCTCACAGTCGTCGACACGGCCACCTATTGGAGCGGTTTCGGCGAGGTGGTCATCCTCGTGCTGATCCAGCTCGGGGGGCTGGGCATCATGACCTCCGCAACGCTCCTGATCATTACGGTGAGCCGCCGGCTCGGGATCCGTACGCGCCTCATCGCCGAAGGCGAGCACAAGGCGCTGTCGTTCGGCAACGTGCGCACGGTGGTGCGACGGATCGCAGGGCTGTTTCTGGCATTCGAGGCCGTGCTCGCGGTGTGGCTGGCGGCCCTCTTCTTTGGCCGGTACGACTACGACGTACCCACTGCTCTGTGGCATGGGTTGTTCCATTCCGTATCAGCGTTCAACAACGCGGGATTCTCGCTCTACTCGGACAGCCTGATGGGGTTCGTGTCCGACTGGTGGATCTGCCTGCCAATCGCGCTAGCGGTGATCTTCGGCGGCCTGGGCTTCCCAGTGATCACCGAGCTGTATCGGGAGCGCTGGCGGCCCCGCACCTGGAGTGTTACCACCAAGCTCACGGTGTGGGGGTCGGGCTTCCTGTTCGCTTTCGCGACGCTGTACTTCCTGGTGGCTGAGTGGTCCAACGACCAGACGCTCGGCCCGCTCGATGTGTCGACCAAAGTGCTCGCTGGGTTCTTCACGGGAGTAATGCCGCGGAGCGCCGGATTCAACGTCATCGACATTGGTGAGATGGGTCCGAACAGCTTGATGGTTACCGATGCCCTGATGTTCATCGGCGCGGGGAGCGCCGGGACATCCGGGGGCATCAAGGTGACGACGTTCATGCTGCTGGCGTTCGTCATGCTGGCCGAGGTGCGCGGCGAGCCGGACGTCACGGTGGGCACGCGTCGCGTCGGCTATGACGTGCAGCGGCAGGCTCTGACTGTGGCGCTGTTCGCGATCGGGCTGGTCGCGTTTGGAACGCTGTTGGTGCGCCAGATCAGCGACCTGGATCTCGACCGTGTGCTGTTCGAGGTCGTCTCCGCCTTCGGGACCACTGGCCTGTCCACGAGTATCACCAGCGACTTGCCCTCATCGGCGCAGTGGATATTGATGGTGCTCATGTTCCTTGGGCGAGTCGGCACAATCACTGCAGTTGCCGCGCTGGCGCTGCACTCGCAGCGCCGGCTCTACCGTCTGCCGGAAGACCGAGTCATCGTGGGGTAGGAAGCCATGCCGCAGCGCAATGATGTCCAGTCGGGCGACCTGAAGGGTGTGCTCGTGGTCGGTCTCGGCCGGTTCGGCTCTGCCGTCGCAGAGTCGCTTGTCCAGCTCGGTCACGAGGTGCTCGCGATCGACTCCGACCCGGTGCTCGTCCGGACCTACGCCGACAAGCTCACGTACGTCGTCGAGGCCGACGCCACCAGCGAAGAGGCGATGCGCCAGGTCGGTGCACCAGAGTTCAGCACCGCGGTCGTTGGCATCGGGACTGCCATGGAAGCGAGCATCTTGGCAACATCGGTGCTCGCCGATATCGGTGTCCCGAACATCTTTGCCAAGGCGATCAACCGCCAGCACGGTCAGATCTTGGCTCGGGTCGGCGCGCACGAGGTGGTCTACCCGGAGCACGCGATGGGCGAGCGGGTTGCGCACCTCGTCACTGGGAAGATGATCGACTTCATTGAGTTCGACGACGACTTCGCTCTCGTCAAGACGCGGGCGCCGGCAGAGGCGGTCAACCGGACGCTGGCGGAGTCGGCGCTGCGGAGCAAGTACAACATCACTGTGGTGGGCACCAAGCGCCCTGGGCAGGACTTCATCTATGCCCGCCCGGAAACGGTCATCAAGGAAGGCGATCTGCTCATCGTGTGCGGTCAGACGTCTCAGTGTGAGCGGTTTGCCGCGCGTACATGAGTGGCGCGGGGGTCGACATCGGCGACTCTGCCGTAGGGGTGACTGATCATTTGCGCTGAAGGCCGGATACCCGGGCGCGTCGCAAGCCCCGCAAATGGGCCATCAACTTGTGCACAGACGCCACCATTTGTCGCGCTGACCTGCTAGTCTGGACGTATGTTCGAAGACCTGGTGGGTGCCGAGCTGGCCGCCGCGATCGCCGCGGCGGCCGCCGACCCGGCGGGCCTGCCACTGGCTGATCGGGTGGATCTGATCGTCGCGGCGGAGCGGCTGATCGGCTGGGCGCACGCGGTGCAGGCCGACGCCGTGGTGCCGCTGCTGGATGCGGACAACTGCCCGGCCGGGTTCGACCCGGCGGTCGAGATCGGTGCCGCGCTGGGCGCGTCGATCCGCACCGGCTCGGCGAAGGGCACCTTCGCCTGGGGGCTGTCGCGGCTGCCGCTGGCACGGGAGGCGCTGCTGACCGGACAGATCACCCTGCCGCGGGCCCGCCGGCTGATCCTGGTGGGAATGACAGCCTGATTTGGCCCCACTTTGGGGGTGTGTCGCTGGCTTGATTTGGCTCCACCCTCGAGCTTCGTCCCTACGTTCGTGATCGTCCGAGTGAAGGTCGATCGCGGGAGTGAGGGATGGCGAAGGGATCGAGGGTGGAGCTGTTCGAACGTATCCGGCGAGATCGCCGGGAGGAAGCGATGTCGATTCGCGGGTTGGCGCGCCGGCACGAGGTGCATCGGCGCACGGTGCGTCAGGCGTTGGCCGACGCGGTGCCGCCGGAGCGGAAGACACCGCAGCGCGGGTCGCCGGTATTGGGTCCGTATCGGGAGGTGATCCGGGGCTGGTTGGCCGCCGACGAGCAGCTGCCGCGTAAGCAGCGGCACACCGCACGCCGGGTCTGGGAGCGGCTGGTCGCCGAGTATCAGGCGACGGTGGGCGAGTCGACGGTGCGCGGGTTTGTCGCGCAGCTGAGGGCGGAGTCCAGGACCGGGTTGGCGGTGGCGATGGTGCCGCAGACGCATCCGCCGGGCGTGGAGGCCGAGGTCGACTTCGGCGAGTTCTGGGCCGTGGTGGGCGGCGTGCAGACCAAGCTGTATCTGTTCGTGCTGCGGTTGTCGTGTTCCGGCGCGGCGGTGCACACCGCCTATGCGAACACCACGCAGGAGTCGTTCCTGGACGGGTTCGTGGTCGCGTTCGGCCGGCTCGGTGGGGTGCCCGCCCGGGTCCGGTTGGACAACCTCAAGCCGGCGGTGAGTCGTGTCCTGTTGGGGCGGGAACGGTTGGAGAATCAGCGGTTCGTGGCGCTGCGTTCGCACTACGGTTTCGACGCGTTCTACTGCCAGCCCGGCATCGACGGCGCACACGAGAAGGGCGGCGTGGAGGGCGAGGTCGGCCGGTTCCGTCGCCGCCACCTGGTGCCGATCCCGGTCGTCGACTCGCTCGAGCATCTGAACGTGTTGCTGGCCGAGGCCGATGCCGACGACGACGCCCGCCGCATCGGACACCAGCGGCAGACGGTGGGTGAGGCGTTCGAGGCCGAGCGGCGGTCGCTGCGTGTGCTGCCGCGTGACGCGTTCGACCCGGCCCAGTTGTTGACCTGCCGGGTGGACACCAAGGCCCGGGTCTGTGTGCGGCAGGCGCACTACTCGGTGCCCGCCCGGCTGGCCGGCACCACGGTGACGGTCCGGCTGGGCGCCCGGCAGGTCACCATCCTCGACGGCGCCCGGGTGGTCGCCGAGCATGCCCGCAGCCTGCACAAGTGGACCGAGGATCTCGTGTTGGATCACTACCTGGAGCTGCTGGTGCACAAGCCGGGGGCGCTGCCCGGTGCCACTGCGCTGGCGCAGGCCAAGGCGGCCGGGGCGTTCACCGACGTCCACGACAAGTACTGGGCGTTGGCGCGCAAGGCACTGGGCGACCGCGACGGCACCCACGCGCTGATCGGGGTGCTGCTGCTGCACCGCACGCTGCCCGCCGGCGCGGTGCTGGCCGGCATGCACGAGGCGATCGGATCCGGCCGGTTCGACCCCGACCTGGTCGCGGTGATGGCCCGCCGCCGCCTCGACCACGCCCGCCAGGCCGAGCAGCCCGACGACGAGGAGTTGGCGGCGGCGCTGGCGCGGGCCACCCCGATTGGTGCGCGGCGCGCGGTGCCGCAGCTGGGTGGCTACGACCAGCTGCTGGCCGGAGGGCGACAACCATGACCGGGGCCAGGCGACGGCGCCCGGCGCTGGCCGGGTTGACCGAGCCAGCGGCGCACACCGCGATCGAGGGCTGCTGCCGCGCCCTCGGGTTGCCCACCGTCCGCGACGAGCACGACCGCATCGCCGAGGCCGCCGCCCGGGAACGGTTGACCCACAACGGTTTCCTGGCCGCGCTGCTGACCGCCGAGTGCGACGAACGGCAGGCCCGGCGCCGCATGCGGCTGATCAACGAGGCCAAGTTCCCGCGGATCAAACGACTCGACGACTTCGACCTGACCGCGCTGCCCACCCTGCCGGCGGCGGCGTTGGCCGAGCTCGCCGCCGGTGGCTGGATCGACGCAGGCGAACCGGTGGTGCTGCTCGGCGATTCCGGCACCGGCAAGACCCACCTGCTCATCGGGCTCGGGCTGGCCGCCGCCGAGGCCGGCCGGCACGTCCGCTACGTGACCACCGCCGCGCTAGTCAACGAGCTCGTCGAGGCCGCCGACGACAAGACGCTGTCGCGGGTGGTGGCCCGCTACGGCCGCCTCGACCTGCTCTGCCTCGACGAACTCGGCTACGTCCACCTCGACCCGAAAGGCGCCGAGCTGCTGTTCCAGATCATCACCGAACGCGAGGAGAAAGCGTCGATCGCCTGCGCGTCGAACGCGCCGTTCAGCGAATGGGGACGCACCTTCACCGACCCCCGCCTCGCCGCCGCTGTCGTCGACCGGCTCACCTTCAACGCACGCATCATCGAGACCGGCTCGAACTCCTACCGGCTTCGCACAACCCGAGCCGCCCGAAAAACAACAACAGCAAGATCAACTCAGCCAGAACAAGTCAAGAAGGGTGGGGCCACTTCAAGCCAGTACGGTGGGGCCAAATCAGTTGACGTTTTCAGT
>CAVWSM010000021.1:0-206799 GCA_963757805.1 uncultured Actinomycetota bacterium
TGCCCGTGAGCGGGTACCCTCGGTCATCGTGCCTGGGTTGCTCCGGGCCCTCATGCGTGCCCGGCTCCTGCCGATTGCATGAGACTCGATCCGGCGGGTCCTTGAAGAAGACCCGACTGCGGGCGGGCGTCGCGACACACCCGACCGCGGGGGTCGTGGAGCAACAGCGGGCAACAACCTTCACGCCAGACGAGGACGCACCCGGACGCACGCCCGGGGACGAGACGAGAGCAACGGAGACGTAGTGCCCACCATCCAGCAGCTGGTCCGCAAGGGCCGCCAGGACAAGATCGCCAAGGCGAAGACGCCGGCGCTCAAGGGGAGCCCGCAGCGTCGTGGCGTGTGCACCCGCGTCTACACCACCACGCCCAAGAAGCCCAACTCGGCGCTGCGCAAGGTGGCCCGTGTCCGTCTGACCGGTGGCATCGAGGTCACGGCCTACATCCCGGGCGTGGGGCACAACCTCCAGGAGCACTCGATCGTGCTCGTCCGCGGCGGCCGTGTGAAGGACCTTCCTGGCGTCCGCTACAAGATCATCCGTGGCGCGCTCGACACCCAGGGCGTCAAGAACCGCAAGCAGGCCCGCAGCCGGTACGGCGCGAAGAAGGAGAAGAGCTAATGCCCCGCAAGGGCCCGGCCCCGAAGCGACCGGTCGTCATCGACCCGGTCTACAACTCGCCGATCGTCACGGCGCTCGTCAACAAGGTCCTCACCGACGGCAAGAAGTCGGTTGCCGAAAACATCGTCTACGGCGCCCTCGAGGGCACCCGCGAGAAGACCGGCACCGACCCCGTCGTCACCCTCAAGCGCGCCCTCGACAACGTCAAGCCGACCCTCGAGGTCAAGAGCCGCCGCGTCGGTGGCGCGACCTACCAGGTGCCGGTCGAGGTCCGGGCGACGCGCGCCAGCACGCTGGCCCTGCGCTGGCTCGTCTCCTTCTCGCGTCTGCGTCGGGAGAAGACGATGACCGAGCGCCTCATGAACGAGATCCTCGACGCCTCCAACGGCCTCGGCGCGAGCGTCAAGCGCCGCGAGGACATGCACAAGATGGCCGAGTCCAACAAGGCCTTCGCCCACTACCGCTGGTGATTCCGCGCCGCCGGCAACCGCCCGTACGGATGTCATCGGCGGCCCGAACACGGCAACACTAGAGCTCAAAGAACGGACAGGACGTGGCGACCGAGACCGCCGTAGACCTTGCCAAGGTCCGCAACATCGGGATCATGGCGCACATCGACGCCGGCAAGACGACGACGACCGAGCGCATCCTCTTCTACACCGGCATCAACTACAAGATCGGTGAGGTCCATGAGGGCGCAGCCACCATGGACTGGATGGAGCAGGAGCAGGAGCGCGGCATCACGATCACGTCGGCCGCGACGACGTGCTTCTGGAAAGACCACCAGATCAACATCATCGACACCCCCGGCCACGTCGACTTCACGGTCGAGGTGGAGCGCTCGCTCCGCGTCCTCGACGGTGCGGTTGCAGTGTTCGACGGGGTTGCCGGTGTCGAGCCCCAATCGGAGACGGTCTGGCGGCAGGCCGACCGCTACAAGGTCCCGCGGATCTGCTTCGTCAACAAGCTCGACCGCACTGGCGCGGAGTTCCACCGGTGCGTCGACATGATCGTGTCGCGGCTGCACGCCACCCCGCTCGTGCTCCAGATCCCGATCGGCGCCGAGGCCGACTTCCGCGGCGTCGTCGACCTGGTCGGCATGCGCGCGCTGGTCTGGCCGGGCGAGACGCAGAAGGGTGAGGACTACGTCGTCGAGGACATCCCGGCGACGCACATCGAGGCTGCCGCCGAGTGGCGCGACAAGCTGCTCGAGACGCTGGCCGAGGCCGACGACGAGATCATGGAGAAGTACCTGGAGGGCGAGGAGCCCAGCCAGGAAGAGATCCACACCGCGATCCGTCGCGCGACCATCGCCGGCAAGCTCACCCCAGTGGTCACCGGCTCGGCGTTCAAGAACAAGGGCGTTCAGCCCATGCTCGATGCCGTCATCAACTACCTGCCGTCGCCGCTCGACATCCAGGCCGTCGAGGGGCACAAGGTGGACGACGCCGAGGTGATCATCGAGCGCAAGCCGAGCGAGAGCGAGCCGTTCTCCGCCCTTGCGTTCAAGATCATGAGCGACCCGCACCTGGGCAAGCTCACGTACCTCCGTGTCTACTCCGGCGAGCTGGCCACGGGCACTCAGGTGCTCAACCCGACCAAGGGCCGCAAGGAGCGCATCGGCAAGATCTACCGGATGCACGCCAACAAGCGGGAGGAGATCCCGTCGGTCGGCCCCGGCCAGATCGTGGCCGTGATGGGTCTCAAGGACACCACGACCGGCGAGACGCTCTGCGACCCGACCAACCCGGTCGTGCTCGAGTCCATGGCCTTCCCGGCGCCCGTCATCGACGTCGCCATCGAGCCCAAGACCAAGAGCGACCAGGAGAAGCTCGGCATCGCGATCCAGCGCCTGGCCGAGGAGGACCCGACCTTCCAGGTGCGCACCGACGAGGAGACCGGCCAGACGGTCATCGCCGGCATGGGCGAGCTGCACCTCGAGGTGCTCGTCGACCGGATGAAGCGCGAGTTCCGTGTCGATGCCAACATCGGCAAGCCGCAGGTGGCCTACCGCGAGACCATCCGCCGCAAGGTGGAGAAGGTCGAGTACACCCACAAGAAGCAGACCGGTGGCTCGGGCCAGTACGGCCGCGTCATCATCACGGTCGAGCCGAGCGGCGGCGACGGCGATGGCGGGTACGAGTTCGTCAATGCCGTCACCGGTGGCCGCATCCCGCGGGAATACATCCCCGCGGTCGACGAGGGCATCCAGGAGGCCATGGAGTTCGGCATCCTCGCTGGATACCCGCTCGTCGACGTCAAGGCGACGCTGATCGACGGTGCCTACCACGAGGTGGACTCGTCGGAGCTCGCGTTCAAGATTGCTGGTTCGATGGCGTTCAAGGAAGCCGCCCGCCGGGCGGACCCCACGCTCCTCGAGCCGCTGATGAGTGTCGAGGTGACGACGCCTGACGAGTACATGGGCGACGTGATCGGCGACCTCAACTCCCGCCGTGGCCATATCCAGGCCATGGAGGAGCGCGCCGGCGCACGTGTGATCAAGGCGCTGGTACCGCTGTCGGAGATGTTCGGGTACGTCGGGGACCTCCGCAGCAAGACCCAGGGCCGTGCGGCCTACTCGATGCAGTTCGACTCCTACGCCGAAGTTCCCAAGTTCGTGGCGGAGGAAATCATCAAGAAGGCCCGCGGCGAGTGATCGCAACGGGTCAGACCGCACCGGTTCGAGCCAACAACCCCGCTAACCCGACGTCCAAAAGACGGCGACCACCCTTACGTCCTAGGAGGGACCACAGTGGCGAAGGCGAAGTTCGAGCGGACTAAGCCGCACGTCAACATCGGCACCATCGGTCACATCGACCACGGCAAGACGACGTTGACCGCGGCGATCACCAAGGTCCTGCACGACAAGCACCCCGACCTCAACCCGTTTACGCCGTTCGACGAGATCGACAAGGCTCCGGAGGAGCGGCAGCGCGGTATCACGATTGCCATCGCGCACGTCGAGTACCAGACCGACAAGCGGCACTACGCGCACGTCGACTGCCCCGGCCACGCCGACTACATCAAGAACATGATCACCGGTGCCGCCCAGATGGACGGCGCGATCCTGGTGGTCGCGGCGACCGACGGTCCGATGCCGCAGACCAAGGAGCACGTCATCCTGGCCCGCCAGGTCAACGTGCCCTACATCGTCGTGGCGCTCAACAAGGCCGACATGGTCGACGACGAGGAGATCCTCGAGCTCGTCGAGCTCGAGGTGCGTGAGCTGCTCAGCAACTACGAGTACCCGGGCGACGATGTCCCGGTCGTACGGGTCTCGGCGCTCAAGGCGCTCGAGGGCGACCCGGAGTGGTCGGCCAAGCTCCTCGAGCTCATGGACCAGGTCGACACCTACATCCCGGAGCCGGAGCGGGCTATCGACAGGCCGTTCCTCATGCCGATCGAGGATGTCTTCACGATCACCGGCCGCGGCACCGTCGTGACCGGTCGTGTCGAGCGCGGTGTCCTCAAGGTCAACGAGGAGGTCGAGCTCGTCGGCATCCGCGAGAAGTCGCAGAAGACGGTCGTTACCGGCGTTGAGATGTTCCGCAAGCTCCTCGACGAGGCGCGCGCGGGCGAGAACGTCGGTCTGCTCCTCCGTGGCACCAAGAAGGAGGACGTGGAGCGCGGCATGGTCGTCGTCAAGCCGGGCACCACGACGCCGCACACCGAGTTTGAGGCGCAGGTCTACATCCTGTCCAAGGACGAGGGCGGCCGCCACACGCCGTTCTTCAACAACTACCGTCCGCAGTTCTACTTCCGCACCACCGACGTGACCGGTGTCGTGGAGCTGCCGGCCGGGACCGAGATGGTCATGCCCGGTGACAACACCGAGATGACCGTCAAGATGATCCAGCCGATCGCCATGGAGGAGGGGCTGCAGTTCGCGATTCGCGAGGGCGGCCGCACCGTTGGCGCCGGCAAGGTCGTCAAGATCAACCAGTAAGTCCCACAATCAAAGCCGGAAGGCCGGTCACGCCGAATGCGGCGTGACCGGCGGGGGGTCGGCCACGCTGTCGCGTGACCGACTCCACCGGCCGCGGATTGGCCAAGGGCACAAGCCCTCTGGCATACTGGATCGAGTTGCTCGGCGAGGCCGCCGTGGCATGTCCGCGCGACGGACTGCCGGCTCGGAGACCTCAGCTGGGCGCCCGGCACGACGCCGGGCCCGCCGATACCCGTTGATGAGCGTGTAGATCCTGGCCGCAGTGCGGCCTCGATGCGCGACACGCCCGACCGCGGGGGTCGGAGGGGCCGGAGTTGTGCCGTGTGTCATGCCCGGGCGGACGAGATCCCAGCACCGGTGCCTCATCCGGTGGCGGTACGAGCCATAACTAGACCGAAGGACGAATGAGCAGCCATGGCGGGACAGAAGATCCGCATCCGGCTCAAGGCCTATGACCACGAGGTCATCGACTCGTCGGCGCGCAAGATCGTTGACACGGTGACGCGCACAGGCGCTCAGGTCGCCGGCCCGGTGCCGCTACCGACCGAGAAAAACGTCTACTGCGTCATCCGCTCGCCGCACAAGTACAAGGACAGCCGCGAGCACTTCGAGATGCGCACGCACAAGCGACTCATCGACATCATCGACCCGACGCCGAAGACCGTCGACTCGCTTATGCGTCTCGACCTTCCGGCCGGTGTCGACATCGAGATCAAGCTCTGAGGGACGCGCAGAGATGGGTAAGCAGATGAAGGGCGTACTGGGCGAGAAGCTCGGCATGACCCAGGTCTGGGACGACAACAACCATGTCGTTCCGGTGACCGTGGTCAAGGCCGGGCCCTGCGTCGTCACCCAGGTACGCACGCCGGACAACGACGGCTACTCCGCGGTGCAGATCGCCTTCGGCGCGATCAAGCCGCGCAAGGTCACCAAGCCGGCGGCTGGTCACTTCGAGAAGGCCGGGGTCACGCCGCGCCGCCACGTGGCCGAGCTGCGCACGGACGACGCCAGCGAATACACCTTGGGCCAGGAGATCACGGCCGAGACGTTCGAGGCGGGCCAGGTGATCGACGTGGTCGGCACGAGCAAGGGGAAGGGCTTCGCCGGTGTCATGAAGCGGCACGGCTTCCACGGCCTGCGCGCCTCGCACGGTGTCGAGCGCAAGCACCGCTCGCCCGGCTCGGTCGGTGGCGCCTCCACTCCGAGTCGTGTGTTCAAGGGTAAGAAGATGGCCGGCCGCATGGGCGGCGAGCGCGTCACGACCCAGAACCTCACAGTGCACGCCATCGACGCCGAGGCCGGCCTCATCCTGATCAAGGGTGCGGTTCCGGGCCCGCGCGGTGGGCTCGTGCTCGTCAAGACCGCCGCGAAGGGGGCCTGATCTCATGCCAACCATCGACATCATCACCCCCGGTGGGCCGACCGCTGGCTCGGTCGACCTGCCCGGTGAGGTCTTCGACGTCCAGGTCAACGTCCCGCTGATCCACCAGGTGGTCGTGGCCCAGCTGGCGGCTGCCCGACAGGGCACGGCCAGCACCAAGACCCGGGGTCAGGTCAGCGGTGGCGGCAGGAAGCCCTACCGCCAGAAGGGCACCGGTCGCGCCCGTCAGGGCTCGATCCGCGCACCGCAGTTCACCGGCGGTGGCGTGGTGCACGGCCCAACCCCTCGCGACTACAGCCAGCGGACCCCCAAGAAGATGAAGGTCGCCGCCCTGCGTGGCGCCCTCACCGACCGGGCTCGCAACGGCCGCATCCACGTGGTCAGCACCTTTGTCGAGGGCGAGCAGGCGTCGACCAAGGCCGGCCTGGACACCCTGCGCAAGGTCACCGAGCGCACCAAGGCGCTTGTGGTGGTCGACCGGGGCGACGACCTTACCTGGCTGTCGCTGCGTAACGCGGCCGAGGTGCACATGATCGCTGTCGACCAGCTCAACACCTACGACGTGCTCTGCGCCGACGACGTGATCTTCACGCAGGCGGCGTTCGAGCGGTTCGTGTCTGAGCCGGCACCGGCAGCCAAGGCGACCGCGACTGAGAGCGAAGCGCTCGAGGTCGAGGCGACCGAGACTGAGAAGGAGGAGGCTAAGTGAGCTCCATCCACAAGGACCCGCGCGACGTCCTGCTCGCGCCTGTGGTTTCGGAGAAGAGCTACGGGCTCCTCGACGAGAACAAGTACACCTTCATCGTCCACCCGGACGCTAACAAGACCGAGATCAAGATCGCGGTCGAGAAGGTGTTCAACGTCAAGGTAACCGGCGTCAACACGCTCAACCGCGAGGGCAAGCGCCGCCGCACCCGCACCGGGTGGGGCCAGCGCAAGTCCACCAAGCGGGCGATCGTGAGCGTCGCCGAGGGCCAGCGCATCGACATCTTCGGCGGTCCGGTCAGCTGACCGGGACTGTCTGATCTTTCGAGGACTGAAGACATGGGCATCCGTAAGTACAAGCCGACGACGCCGGGCCGCCGTGGTTCGAGTGTCGCCGACTTCGTCGAGATCACCCGGTCCGAGCCGGAGAAGTCGCTCGTCCGTCCCCTCGCCAAGAAGGGCGGCCGCAACTCCTCGGGTCGGATCACAATGCGCCACCAGGGCGGTGGGCACAAGCGCCAGTACCGCTTGATCGACTTCCGCCGCAACGACAAGGACGGCGTGCCGGCCAAGGTCGCTCACATCGAGTACGACCCCAACCGCACCGCCCGCATCGCGCTGCTGCACTACGTCGACGGCGAGAAGCGCTACATTCTCGCCCCCAACAAGCTGTCGCCGGGCGCCCTGGTTGAGAGCGGCCCCGCGGCCGACATCAAGCCGGGCAACAACCTGCCGCTGCGCAACATCCCGGTCGGCACGGTCGTGCACGCGATCGAGCTCCGGCCCGGCGGTGGCGCCAAGATTGCCCGCTCTGCCGGCGCGAGCGTTCAGCTCGTCGCCAAGGAAGGCACCTGGGCGCAGCTGCGCATGCCGTCCGGCGAGATCCGCAACGTCGACGCGCGCTGCCGCGCGACCGTCGGCGAGGTGGGCAACGCCGAGCAGAGCAACATCAACTGGGGCAAGGCCGGCCGCATGCGGTGGAAGGGTAAGCGCCCGACCGTCCGTGGTGTGGCGATGAACCCGGTCGACCACCCGCACGGTGGTGGCGAGGGCAAGACCTCCGGTGGCCGCCACCCGGTGAGCCCGTGGGGTCAGCCCGAGGGCCGGACCCGCAAGCGGGGCAAGGCCAGCGACCGCCAGATTGTCCGTCGCCGCAAGACCGGCAAGAAGCGCTGACAGGAGCAATAGAGAATGCCTCGCAGCCTCAAGAAGGGCCCCTTCGTCGACGACCACCTGCAAAAGAAGGTGGACGATCAGAACGACAAGGGGACCAAGAGCGTCATCAAGACGTGGTCGCGCCGGTCGATGATCGTGCCGGACATGATCGGGCACACGATTGCTGTCCACGATGGCCGCAAGCACATCCCAGTGTTCGTCTCGGAGTCCATGGTCGGGCACAAGCTCGGCGAGTTCGCGCCTACGCGGACTTTCAAGGGCCACGAGAAGGACGACAAGCGCGCTCGTCGGCGCTGACGTCGCACCACGCATGATGACCAGAGAAGTAGGAGTCACGATGGAAGCCAGGGCCCAGGCGCGCTACGTGCGCGTGACGCCCATGAAGGCGCGCCGCGTGGTGGACGTCGTCCGGGGCATGAAGGCCGACGAGGCCGTCGCAACGCTGCGTTTCGCGCCGCAAGCCGCGAGCGAGCCGGTGCGCAAGGTGATTGAGAGCGCCGTCGCCAACGCGCTCAACAACCACGGTGCGCGCAACGCCGACAACTTGTGGGTCACGGAGATCTACGTCGACGAGGGCCCGACGCTCAAGCGGTTCCGGCCGCAGGACCGCGGTCGCGCATTCCGCATCAACAAGCGGTCGTGCCACATCACGGCCGTTGTTGAGGAACGAGAGACCACGAAGGGAGGGACCCGCTAATGGGTCAGAAGGTCAACCCAAACGGGTTCCGCCTCGGTATCTCCAGAGACCACAACAGCCGGTGGTTCGCCGACAGCACCAAGACCGGTCAGCGATACCGCGACTACGTCAAGGAAGACGTCGAGATTCGCCGTCTCATGTCCAAGGGCATGGAGCGTGCCGGCATCTCCAAGGTGGAGATTGAGCGCACCCGCGACCGCGTCCGCATCGATATCCACACGGCTCGCCCGGGCATCGTCATCGGGCGCCGCGGCGCGGAGGCCGACCGCATTCGTGGCGACCTGGAGAAGCTCACCGGCAAGCAGGTGCAGCTCAACATCCTCGAGGTCAAGAACCCTGAGATCGACGCGCAGCTTGTCGCGCAGGGCGTGGCCGAGCAGCTGTCTGCTCGCGTCGCGTTCCGCCGTGCCATGCGCAAGGCGATCCAGAGCGCGATGAAGGCCGGCGCCAAGGGCGTGCGCGTGCAGTGCTCGGGCCGCCTTGGTGGCGCCGAGATGAGCCGCTCGGAGTTCTACCGCGAGGGTCGCGTCCCGCTGCACACGCTGCGTGCCGACATCGACTACGGATTCTTCGAGGCCCGTACGACCTTCGGTCGCATCGGCGTCAAGGTCTGGATCTACAAGGGTGAGGTCGCCGGCACCCGCGCCGAGCGCGAGGTTGCCGCCGCCCAGGCCCGGGTCCAGCAGCAGCGCCAGCGTCCGGAGCGCCGTCGTCCGACCCGCGACCGCCGCCCGGCTGCCGAGCAGCCCGCGGAGGCCACGAGCGAGGCCGCTGCCCCCGAGGCGGTTGCCCCGTCGGCCTCGACCGAGCAGACCACGGAGGCCTGAGTCATGCTCATCCCCCGCAGGGTCAAGCACCGCAAGCAGCACCACCCCAAGCGCACCGGTATGGCAAAGGGTGGCACCAAGCTCGCCTTCGGCGAATTCGGCATCCAGGCGCTGGAGGGTCACTACGTGACCAACCGGCAGATCGAGTCCGCCCGTATCGCCATGACGCGGCACATTCGCCGCGGCGGCAAGGTGTGGATCAACATCTTCCCGGACCGCCCGCTCACCAAGAAGCCGGCCGAGACCCGCATGGGTTCCGGTAAGGGTTCGCCGGAGTGGTGGATCGCCAACGTCAAGCCCGGCCGAATCATGTTCGAGCTGTCGGGCGTGCCGGAGCCGGTGGCTCGCGAGGCCATGCGCCGCGCGATGCACAAGCTCCCGATGAAGTGCCGTTTTGTGACGCGCGAGGCAGGTGACATCTGATGGCCGTGGGTAGCAAGGATCTGACCGCAGTCGCCCTCCGCGCCAAGACCGACGCTGAGCTGGTCGAGGAGCTGGGCAAGGCCAAGGAGGAGCTGTTCAACCTCCGGTTCCGTGCCGCGACCGGCCAGCTCGAGAGCCATGGCGGCCTGAAGGCCGTCCGGCGCGACATCGCGCGCATTTACACGATCATGCGCGAGCGCGAGCTCGGCATCACCACCGTCGTTGAGACGCCGGGTGGGGACGCCGCGTGAATGAGGAGCAGACAATGACACCCGAGACCACCGGGACCGAGGGAGCCGGCGCCCCCGCGCGCGGGTTCCGCAAGACCCGTGAGGGCTACGTCGTCAGCGACAAGATGGACAAGACCGTCGTCGTCGCTGTCGAGGACCGGTTCAAGCACCCGCTGTACGGCAAGGTCGTCCGGCGGACCAGCAAGCTGAAGGCTCACGACGAGCAGAACGCCTGTGCGGTCGGTGACCGCGTACTCCTCATGGAGACGCGGCCGCTGTCGGCCACCAAGCGTTGGCGCGTCGTCGAGATTCTCGAGCGAGCCAAGTAATCCATCCGTTCCACAAGGCTCGCCGCCGAGGCGTGCGAGAACCAGTGAGACAACCAGGAGTTCATCGATGATCCAGCAGGAGTCGCGACTGCGAGTCGCCGACAACACGGGTGCTAAGGAGTTGCTGTGCATCCGTGTGCTCGGCGGCTCAGGCCGGCGCTACGCCGGTATTGGCGACATCATCGTCGCCACGGTCAAGGACGCGATCCCGGGCGGCAACGTCAAGAAGGGTGAGGTCGTCAAGGCCGTCGTCGTGCGCACGGTCAAGGAGCGCCGTCGCCCCGACGGCTCGTACATCCGCTTCGACGACAACGCCGCGGTCATCATCAAGGATGGTGGCGACCCGCGCGGCACGCGCATCTTCGGCCCAGTCGGTCGTGAGCTTCGTGAGAAGAAGTTCATGCGCATCGTCTCGCTCGCCCCGGAGGTGCTGTAACCATGCGCGTCAAGAAGGGCGACCGCGTCGTCGTCGTCGCCGGCAAGGACAAGGGCCTCGTGGGCAAGGTCATCGCGGCCTACCCGACGCAGGACAAGGTCCTCGTCGAGGGTGTCAACGTCCGTACGAAGCACACGAAGGTGGGCCAGACCCCGCGTGGCGCCAAGACGGGTGGCATCACTCACGAGGAGGCCCCGATCCACGTGTCCAACGTGATGCTTGCGGTCGACGTTGACGGCAAGACCGTCGGCACCCGCGTCGGCTACCGCTACATCTACGACGAGGCGAAGGACAAGCAGGTCAAGGTCCGGTACGCGAAGCGGACCGGTGAGGACATCTGATGAGCACCGCTACCGAAGCTCGTACGATGCCGCGGCTCAAGCAGCGGTATCGCGAGGAAATCATCGCGCAGCTGCGTGACGAGTTTGCCTACGGCAACGTCATGCAGGTGCCCACGGTCACCAAGGTGATCGTCAACATGGGTGTCGGCGAGGCAGCCCGTGACGCCAAGCTCATCGAGGGCGCGGTGCGCGATCTCGCGGCGATCACCGGCCAGAAGCCGCTGGTCACCAAGGCGCGCAAGTCGATCGCGCAGTTCAAGCTGCGCGAGGGCATGCCGATCGGTGCGCACACCACGCTTCGTGGCGACCGCATGTGGGAGTTCCTCGACCGGATGATCGCCATCGCGCTGCCGCGCATCCGCGACTTCCGTGGCCTGTCGCCCAAGCAGTTCGACGGCCGCGGCAACTACACGTTCGGCCTCAACGAGCAGTCGATGTTCCACGAGATCGACCAGGACCGGATCGACCGTGTCCGCGGCATGGACATCACCGTGGTGACCACAGCCAAGAATGACGACGAGGGCCGGGCGCTCCTGAAGCACCTCGGTTTCCCGTTCAGGGAGCAGTGAAGTGGCGAAGAAGGCTCTGATTCTCAAGGCGCAGCGCAAGCCCAAGTTTGCGGTGCGTGCCTACTCCCGGTGCCAGCGGTGCGGCCGCGTGCACTCGGTCTACCGCAAGTTCGGCCTCTGCCGCATCTGCCTTCGCGAGATGGCGCACCGCGGCGAGCTGCCGGGCGTGACCAAGTCCAGCTGGTAAACATCCATCGCCGTAGGTCCAAGCAGGAAACCGCGGCGAGAAAGTAGCCAACACCATGACCATGACCGACCCCATCGCAGACATGCTCACACGTCTGCGCAACGCCAACACGGCCTACCACACGACCGTGGCGATGCCCTACAGCAAGATCAAGTCCCACATCGCCGAGATCCTCGAGCAGGAGGGCTACATCGCCGGCTGGACCGTCGATGAGCCGGCCGAGGGTGTCGTGGGCAAGACGCTCATCATGACGCTGAAGTACGGGCCGAGCCGTGAGCGTTCGCTCGCCGGTGTCAAGCGGGTGTCGAAGCCGGGGCTGCGGGTGTACGCGAAGTCCACCAACCTGCCGCGAGTTCTTGGCGGGCTGGGCATCGCGATCATCTCCACCTCGCAGGGACTCCTCACCGACAAGCAGGCCAACAAGAAGGGCGTAGGTGGGGAAGTCCTCGCCTACGTCTGGTAACGGGACGAGAAGGGAAGGACGAAGCATGTCGCGCATCGGACGTCTCCCCATCGCCGTCCCGAGTGGCGTCGAGGTCAACGTCGACGGCTCTGACATCACCGTCAAGGGGCCGAAGGGCACGCTGACCCACACCCTCGTCGGGGGCATCGACATCGAGCGCGCCGAGGACGGCACGCTCACGATGCAGCGCCCCGACGACGAGCGGCTGTCGCGGTCGCTGCATGGTCTGTCGCGCACCCTGGTGGCCAACATGGTCACCGGTGTGACGCAGGGCTACGAGAAGAAGCTCGAGATCCAGGGCGTCGGCTACCGCGTCACGGCCAAGGGCAGCTCGTTGGAGTTCGCTCTCGGCTACAGCCACTCGATCACGGTCGAGCCGCCTGAGGGCATCAGCTTTGCTGTCGAGAGCCCGACCAGGTTCTCGGTCCAAGGGATCGACAAGCAGAAGGTCGGCGAGGTCGCCGCCAACATCCGCAAGCTGCGCAAGCCCGAGCCCTACAAGGGCAAGGGCATCCGCTACGCGGGTGAGGTCGTCCGCCGCAAGGTTGGAAAGGCTGGTAAGAAGTAATGGGCAGCGCGATCAGCAACCGAGTCGCGCGGGGCAGCAAGTCTGCGGCCCGCAACCGCCGCCACCTGCGCGTGCGCAAGAAGATCAAGGGCACGGCGGTTCGTCCGCGTCTCGTCGTGACCCGGTCCCTGCGTCACATGGTGGCCCAGGTCGTCGACGACACCACCGGTCACACGCTGGTGTCCGCCTCCACCCTTGAGGTCGACCTGCGCGGCAATGAGGGCGACAAGACCGCCAAGGCACGCAAGGTCGGCGAGCTCGTCGCCGCGCGCGCCAAGGCCGCCGGGATCGAAGGCGTCGTCTTCGACCGGGCGGGTAACCGCTACCACGGACGAGTCGCTGCGGTCGCCGAGGGCGCCCGCGAAGCCGGCCTCGTCCTGTAGTCGACAGAGCGTACGAGAGGAACATCTGATGCCTGGACCCCAGCGCCGCGGCGGCGGAACCGGTGGCGAGCGTCGCGACCGTCGTGACCGGGACAACCGGCGCGACAGCGCGGTCGAGAAGACCGCGTACGTCGAGCGTGTCGTCGCCATCAACCGCGTAGCCAAGGTCGTCAAGGGTGGTCGGCGCTTCTCCTTCACCGCGCTCGTCGTTGTCGGCGACGGTGAGGGCATGGTTGGCGTGGGCTACGGCAAGGCCAAGGAGGTGCCCTCGGCGATCGCCAAGGGTGTCGAGGAGGCCAAGCGCAACTTCTTCAAGGTGCCTCGGATTCAGGGCACGATCCCGCACCCCGTGCAGGGCGAGAAGGCGGCAGGCGTTGTCCTGCTCAAGCCGGCCGCTCCTGGTACGGGTGTCATCGCGGGTGGCCCGGTCCGTGCGGTCCTCGAGGCCGTCGGCATCCACGACGTGCTGAGCAAGTCGCTCGGCTCGTCCAACGCGATCAACATCGTGCACGCGACCGTCGATGCGCTCAAGCAGCTCGAGCGCCCCGAGCAGGTGGCGGCACGGCGTGGCCTTCCGCTCGAGGACGTCGCCCCGGCGGCCCTCCTACGCGCCCAGGCGGCGGGGGTGGCCAGCTGATGACCCAGCTCAAGGTCACCCAGAAGAAGAGCCCCATCGGCGGCAATCACTCGCAGCGCGAGACCTTGCGTTCGCTCGGCCTCAAGCGCATCGGCGATGTCGTCGTCAAGGAGGACCGCCCGGAGATCCGGGGCATGGTCCGGACGGTGGCGCACCTCGTCGCCGTCGAGGAGGTTGAGTAACCGTGGCAGACCAGCCGCTGAAGCCCCATCACCTGCGGCCAGCTCCCGGAGCCAAGACCGCGAAGACCCGCGTGGGTCGTGGTGAGGGCTCGAAGGGCAAGACCGCGGGTCGCGGCACCAAGGGCACCAAGGCCCGTTACCAGGTGCCCGACCGCTTCGAGGGTGGGCAGATGCCGCTGCACATGCGGCTGCCCAAGCTCCGCGGTTTCAAGAACCCGTTCCGCGTCGAGTACCAGGTGGTCAACCTGGCCAAGCTGGCGACGCTGTTCCCCGAGGGCGGCGACGTGACCGTTGCCGACCTGGTCGCCAAGGGCGCGGTGCGGTCCGGACACCCGGTGAAGGTGCTCGGCAACGGTGAGATCTCCGTCGCAGTGTCGGTGAGCGCGCACGCGTTCTCCGCCACGGCGAAGGATAAGATCGCCGCGGCCGGGGGCCAGGTCACCGAGCTCTAGGCCAGGCGCAAATACGCCGACGAGGGGCGTCACTCATCCGTGAGGAAGAGGGACGCCCCTCCGTTTAGGCTCCACCCTTGTTATCGTCACACCCGGGGGTTTCGCCCCCAGGAACCCGCGACAGACCCGAACACCAATGGGGCTCCGCCCCCATGCAGCCACGCTAAACCCACAGCCCGCACCACCACCGCTGATCGCTAGCGGTGCAGGAGGACCGAGTGCTCACCGCGTTCGCCCAGGCGTTCCGCACGCCCGACCTGCGCCGGAAGATGCTGTTCACCCTCGGGGTGATCGCGCTGTTCCGGCTCGGCTCCGTCGTGCCGACCCCCGGCGTGGACGCCGGCGCGGTCAAGACCTGTGTCGATCTGGCCGGCACCAGCGGCATCTACGGCCTGATCAACCTGTTCTCGGGCGGGGCGCTGCTCCAGCTCGCGATCTTCGCCCTCGGCATCATGCCGTACATCACGGCGAGCATCATCCTGCAGCTGCTGACCGTGGTGATCCCGCGGCTGGAGGCCCTCAAGAAGGAGGGCTCGGCCGGCACCGCCAAGATCACGCAGTACACCCGCTACCTCACCATCGGGCTCGCGGTCCTGCAGTCGACGACCTACATCACGCTCGCCCGCAACGGCCAGATCTTCCCCAACTGCCCGGCTGACCTGATCCCCGATGAGAGCATGATCGTCATCGGTGTCATGATCATCACGATGACCGCAGGCACCGCGGTGATCATGTGGTTGGGCGAGCTGATCACCGACCGTGGCATCGGCAACGGCATGTCGATCCTGATCTTCACCTCGATCACCGCGTCGTTCCCGACGAGCCTCTGGCAGATCCGCCAGACGCAGGGGTGGATGACATTCCTGACGGTCGTCGCCGTGGGGGTCGTGCTTGTCGCACTCGTGGTGTTCGTCGAGCAGAGCCAGCGCCGCATCCCGGTCCAGTACGCCCGCCGCATGGTCGGTCGCAAGATGTATGGCGGCTCCTCCACGTACATCCCGTTGAAGGTCAACCAGGCCGGCGTCATCCCGGTGATCTTCGCCTCGTCGCTGCTCTACCTGCCGCTGCTGCTGGCACAGCTCAACGACGACAAGGACTGGGCTCAGTGGATCGTCACGAACTTCCAGAACGGTGACACGTGGATCTACATGCTCACGTTCTTCGTGCTGATCATCTTCTTCACCTACTTCTACGTCAGCATCACGTTCAATCCCAAGGACGTCGCTGACAACATGAAGAAGTACGGCGGCTTCATCCCCGGCATCCGGGCCGGCCGCCCCACCGAGGAATACCTGTCCTACGTGCTGTCGCGGCTGACGGCGGCGGGCTCGCTCTATCTGGGCCTGATCGCGCTGCTTCCGCTCATCGCGATCACCCTGGTCAATGCCAACCAGAACTTCCCCTTCGGGGGGACCAGCCTCCTCATCGTCGTGGGGGTTGGACTCGAGACTGTGAAGCAGATCGAGAGCCAGCTCCAGCAGCGCAGCTATGAGGGTTTCCTACGCTGACATGCGCATCCTGATCATGGGCCCGCCAGGGGCCGGCAAAGGCACTCAGGCCAAGGCGATCGCCAAGACCTTCGAGGTTCCCGCGATCTCGACGGGCGACATCTTCCGGGCCAACGTGGAGATGGGCACGCCGCTCGGGCAGGCGGCCAAGTCCTACCTCGACAACGGCGCGTACGTCCCCGACGACATCACCAACGCGATGGTGCGCGATCGGCTCAACGAGCCCGACGCCAAGGGCGGGTTTGTGCTCGACGGCTACCCGCGCACGCCGGCGCAGGTCGAGTTCCTCGACGAGGTGCTCGGCGAACAGGGTGTCTCCCTCGATCACGTCCTTGAGCTCACCGTCGACGTCGAAGAGGTCGTCGGCCGGCTGCTTCGTCGGGCGGGGGCGGAAGGTCGTACGGACGACAGCGAAGAGGTCATCCGGCACCGTCAGCGCCTGTATGCCGAGCAGACCGCCCCGCTGACCCGGATCTATGCCGAGCGGGGGCTGCTGGTTCGCGTCGACGGCATGGGCGACGTCAACGAGGTCGCCGCACGGGCGATCGCGGCCCTCCGGGCCGACGCCAAGTAGGGCTGCGGCTCTCATGATCCAGATCAAATCGGCGGCCGAGATCGAGAAGATGCGGCTGGCTGGCCTCGTCGTCGCCGACACGCTGGCGGCGGTCCGCGAGGCGGTAGCGCCCGGCGTGACGACCGGTGAGCTGGATGCCCTGGCCGAGAAGGAGATCCGCTCCCGCGCCGCGGTGCCCTCGTTCCTCGGCTACCACGGCTATCCGGCGTCCCTGTGCACGTCGATCAACGACGAGATCGTTCATGGAATACCCGGATCCCCGGTCCTTAAAGAAGGCGACATCATCTCGATCGACTGCGGGGCCATCGTGGACGGGTGGCACGGCGACTCGGCGATCACCGTCGCCGTGGGCGCGGTGCCCGACGAGGTCGCTGAGCTGATCAGGGTCACCGAAGACGCTATGTGGGCCGGCATCGCGGCAATGCACGACGGCGGCCGGATGCGTGACATCGGCGCCGCGATCGAGGGACGCGTCCAGGCCGAGGGGCCTTACGGCGTCGTACAGGAGTATGGCGGTCACGGCATCGGAACCGAGATGCACCAGGACCCGCACGTGCACAACTACGCGACCCAGACCAAGGGCCCCAAGCTGCGCAACGGGCTCTGCCTCGCGATCGAGCCGATGCTGACCCTTGGTTCCGCGGCGACTCGGCTCATGTCTGACGACTGGACCGTCAAGACCGTCGACGGATCCTGGGCGGCGCACTTCGAGCACAGTGTGGCGATCACCCCCGACGGCCCGTGGGTGCTCACGGCACACGACGGGGGAGCGGCCAGGCTCGCGGCGCTGGGCGTGGCCACGCCGGCGGCCAGCCGCGCCTGACAGGTTGGGCGGAATGACCACGTTAAGCAGGTTTCTCCCCGCTCGCAGGTGCCGGCCAGGGGTGCGAAGCCGAGCTCGTCAACGATGACGAGGTCGTTGCGTAGCAGGGTGTCGATGACGCGGCCGACGGAGTTGTCGGCGATGCCGCGGTAGAGGGTTTCGACCAGGTCGGCGGCGCTGAAGTAGCGGACCCGGTGCCCGGCCTGCACGGCGGCGACCCCGAGCCCGACGAGACATGTGACTTGCCGGTGCCGGCCGGCCCGATCAGGCACACGTTCTCGTGCGCGCGGATCCACTCGAGCGAGGCGAGGTAGTCGAAGGTCGGCCTTGGGCACCGAGGACACGGCGAGGTCGAACTCGTCGAACGTCTTGGCGACAGGGAACGCGGCGACCCTCATCCGGGTGCGGGTGTTGGACTCGTCCCGGCTGGCGATCTCGGCCTCGACCAGGGTGCGCAGAAACTCCTCGGGGTTCCACCGCTGGGTCTTCGCGGTGACCAGCAGCTCGGGCGCCATGCCGGCGGACCGCGGCCAGCTTGAGCCGGCGCAGCCCGGCGACCAGGTCCGGTGCCAGCGGCGGCGCGGTCGCGGCGGTCATGACGACACCTGGTCGAGCGCGTAGTCGCCAAGCGACCGGGTGGGCGCCTGCGGCAGCTCGAGCACCAGCGCGTCACCGGCGTCGCTGTGGCTGCGCGACGCCGGTGCCGGCGGCCAGGATGGAGCGCACGTCCGCGGCGCGCCACCGGCGGAACGCGACCGCCCGCTCGAGCGCGCCGATCAACGCGTCCCGACCGTGCGCGGCCTCGAGCGCGGCCAGCTCCTCGAGCTCGGGTCCGAGCCGGGTGTGCCCGGCCGCGGCGGCGCCGGTGATGAACGCCTCCGCTGCCGGTCCGAGCGCGCAGAACCGTTTCTCTGCAACGGTTTTCGGCCGCACCGCCCGCCGTAGGCGCCGGGCGTGGGCCGCCGTAGTGCTCGTCCAGGATGGAGGTCTCACCGGGTGCGACCAGCGGGTGGTCGGCGACGACCTCGCCGGTGCCCGGCTCGATCACGAGCAGCCGCCCATCGGTGTTGCGCACTTCGACGGTGTGCGCCGATCAGCCTGGTGGGCACCGAGTAGCGGGCCGAGCCGAACCGCACACACGACAGCCGGTCACCTTGCGCGTACACGACCGTGCCGGTGCTCAGCCGCAGCGACGGCAACGCCCCGAGCAGGTCACGCTCGACGGCCAGCCGTTCGGCCGGGACCGCGGCAGATCTCCGAATGCATGCGGCGTTGACCTCGTCGCACCAGTCGCGGGCCGCGGCGTTCGCCGCGGCGAGATCGTCGAACGGTGCCTGCGGCACCACCAGGTCGCGCTTGGCGTAACCGACCAGATGCTCGACGATGCCCTTGGTCTCCGGGTCATGGGCCTCGCACCAGTCCGGGCGGAACCCGTGGTGGGTGGCGAACCGCACGTAGGCCGGCGGTGGGCACCACCTTGTTCGCCACCACCCCACCCTTCAGGCAGCCCATCCGGTCGGCCAGCACCGTCTGCGGGCACCCCGCCGAGCGTCTCGAAGCACTCGGCCAGCAACGCCAGCGTGGTCGGTGGCGCGCTCGTCGGCGGCGAACCGCACGAACCGGAACCGCGACCAGGCCAGCACCGCGCAGAACACGTGCAGCCCGCCCTGCGACACCCCAGTCGATCACCAGCGTCTGGCCCGGCGCCCACACCCCCGGCCGGCGGCCACGATGATGATCACGCCGCCACACCGCTTCTGCTCGGCCACCAGCCGACGGAAGTTGCGCGCCGACCCGACATAGCCGGCCGCCCGCGCCGCCGGCAGCAGCCGCTTCGCCGAGATCCGCCCGGACGTGTTGCTCACCTTGTCGGCGACCAGATCGATGACCGCGTCGAAGTTGTGGTCACGCGGCCGAGGCCCCAGCGGCCGTGCCCAGCTGGGCCTGCACGACCCGCTTCACGGTCTTGTGCGTGGTGCCGCACAGCGCCGCGGCACCCCGGTAGCTGCCCACCTCCCGGTAGGCGGCCAAGATGTCCATCCGTTCCCTCGCGTTTGGGCAACGCGGCGTGCGGATTAGTGTCCAGCAGGCCCGGTGACGTAGACTCGTGTGTCGGCCCATTGTCGGTCTGTTTAGTGCTGCCCCGCGGCTGTCTCGATCACCCCTCTCTGGGAGTGTCGGGAAGGGGTGCGCTGCAGGCCCTCGCCCTGGGCGACGGTAGACACACCGATCAAGAGAAGCGAGGACATGCCGAAGAAGGACGGGGTCATCGAGATCGAGGGCACCGTAGTGGAGGCACTACCGAATGCGATGTTTCGCGTCGAGCTTTCCAACGGTCACAAGGTCCTCGCCCACATATCGGGGAAAATGCGGCAGCACTACATCCGCATCCTGCCCGAGGACCGTGTGGTCGTGGAGCTGAGCCCATACGACCTGACTCGCGGTCGGATCGTCTACCGCTACAAGTAAGACAGCCAGTCGGCTGCGCCCAGCACAGCAGCCGGGGCGCTGTCCCCAACGGAGAGATCATGAAGGTCAAGCCGAGCGTCAAGCCGATCTGCGACAAGTGCAAGGTGATTCGCCGGCACGGTCGCGTCATGGTGATCTGCGAGAACCTGCGCCACAAGCAGCGCCAGGGCTGATCACCCAATAATCGAACAGCGCACACACACTGACATAGCAGCCGCTACCCGCAAGGGTGCGGCACCTCCCCCGGAACGGAGGCCGGGGCCTGGCTGGGCAGCCAGGACGTGGTGCGCAAACACCTCTGAGAAACAGGAGAAGTAAGCCCACATGGCACGTCTCGTCGGAGTCGACCTCCCGCGCGAAAAGCGCCTGGAAGTTGCGCTCACGTACATCTACGGCATCGGCCGCACGCGCGCCGAGGAGACGCTCGCGCAGACCGGGGTCAGCCCTGACCTGCGCGTTCGTGACCTCGGCGACGAGGAGCTCGTCAAGCTCCGTGACTGGATCGAGGCCAACTACAAGATCGAGGGTGACCTCCGTCGCGAGGTCCAGGCCGACATCCGGCGCAAGATCGAGATCGGCAGCTACCAGGGTCTGCGGCACCGCCGCGGCCTCCCGGTCCGCGGTCAGCGCACGCACACCAACGCCCGTACCCGCAAGGGCCCGCGCAAGACCGTGGCCGGCAAGAAGAAGGCCGGCAAGAAGTAAGCAAGAAGGGTCGCGCAGCCGACTTTACGACCCGTGTGGTCGATCCAGTCGACCAGATTGCGTCCCGACCACAAAGCTTCCGATCTCGATTTAGGAGTACGCAAGACAATGCCTCCCAAGAGCCGACAGGCTACGGGCGCCGCTAAGAAGGTGCGCCGCAAGGAGAAGAAGAACGTCGCCCAGGGTGTCGCGCACATCAAGAGCACGTTCAACAACACGATCGTCTCGATCACCGACCCTGCCGGGAACGTGATCGCGTGGGCTAGCGCCGGCCAGGTGGGCTTCAAGGGCTCCCGCAAGTCCACCCCGTTCGCTGCGCAGATGGCGGCCGAGGCCGCCGCGCGTCGTGCCCAGGAGCACGGCATGCGCAAGGTCGACGTCCTCGTCAAGGGCCCGGGCTCGGGCCGCGAGACTGCGATCCGGTCGATCCAGGCCGTTGGCCTCGAGGTCGGCTCGATCCAGGACGTCACCCCGCAGCCGCACAACGGGTGCCGTCCGCCGAAGCGCCGCCGCGTCTGACCTGCAGGAGAGTTCTGAACCATGGCCCGCTACACAGGACCGCTTACCAAGAAGTCGCGCCGCCTCGGCGTTGACCTGATCGGCGGCGACAAGGCTTACGAGCGTCGCCCCTACCCGCCCGGCCAGCACGGCCGCGGCCGGGTCAAGGAGTCGGAGTACCGCCTCCAGCTGCACGAGAAGCAGAAGGCCCGCTACACCTACGGCATCCTCGAGAAGCAGTTCCGCCGCTACTACGAAGAGGCCAACAAGACTCAGGGCAAGACGGGTGACCGTCTGCTGCAGATCCTCGAGTCCCGCCTGGACAACGTGATCTACCGCTCGGGCCTCGCGCGTACGCGTCGGCACTCCCGGCAGCTCGTCGTGCACGGCCACTTCCTGGTCAATGGCCAGAAGGTCAACGTGCCGTCCTACCGCGTCCAGGCCCACGACGTCATCGAGGTCAAGCCCAAGTCGATCGAGACGACGCCGTTCATCATCGCTCGAGAGACCCACGGCGAGCGTCCCGTGCCCGCGTGGCTCGAGGTGCTTCCCTCGAAGATGCGCATCCTCGTCCACGGGCTCCCGACCCGGCAGCAGATCGACACGCCGGTCCAGGAGCAGCTGATCGTCGAGCTCTACTCCAAGTAAGTACGTAAGGCCCGTGGGGACGGTCCTATCGAGTATGGCCCCACGGGACACCTTCTACCCGCACGTCATATAGCGGTCGTCGCGGAAAGGAAAACCACCGTGCTCATCACCCAGCGTCCGACTCTGTCGGAAGAGCCCGTTGCCGAGAACCGCTCGCGGTTCATGATCGAGCCCCTCGAGCCGGGGTTCGGCTACACCCTCGGCAACTCGCTGCGTCGTACCCTCCTGTCCTCGATCCCTGGTGCTGCGATCACGAGCATCCGGATCGACAGCGTCCTGCACGAGTTCAGCACCGTGCCGGGTGTCAAGGAGGACGTCACCGACATCATCCTCAACCTCAAGGGCCTCGTCGTCTCCTCGGAGAACGACGAGCCGGTGACCATGTACCTGCGCAAGCAGGGCCCGGGCGCCGTGACCGCCGCCGACATCGCGCCGCCGGCCGGTGTCGAGGTGCACAACCCCGACCTGCACATCGCGACGCTCAACAAGGACGGCAAGCTCGAGATGGAGCTGACCGTCGAGCGTGGTCGCGGCTACGTGTCCGCAGTGCAGAACAAGCGCTCCGACGCCGAGATCGGCCGTATCCCGGTCGACTCGATCTACTCGCCGGTGCTCAAGGTCACCTACAAGGTTGAGGCCACCCGCGTCGAGGGCCGTACGGACTTCGACAAGCTCGTCGTCGACGTCGAGACCAAGCCGTCGATGAACCCGCGTGACGCGGTTGCGTCGGCCGGCACGACCTTGGTCGAGCTGTTCGGGCTCGCCCGCGAGCTCAACGTCGACGCCGAGGGCATCGAGATCGGGCCGTCCCCGATCGACGCCCAGATGGCTGCCGACCTTGCGCTGCCGATCGAGGACCTGCAGCTCACCGTCCGGTCGTACAACTGCCTCAAGCGCGAGGGCATCCACAGCGTGGGTGAGCTCATCTCGCGGAGCGAGGCAGACCTGCTCGACATCCGCAACTTCGGGCAGAAGTCGATCGACGAGGTCAAGGCCAAGCTCCAGGGCATGGGCCTCGGGCTCAAGGACAGCGGCCCGGCGTTCGACCCGACCACCGTGGTCGACTCCTACGCCGAGGACGCCGACCAGACCTACGTCGAGGACGAGCAGTACTGACACGCACGGGGGGCTTCGGCCCCCCGTGAACACCAAAGAACGACTCGGGGCGCGGCGCCCCTGGTGACCTAGGAGATCAATAACCATGCCTCAGCCCACCAAGGGTGCCCGCCTGGGCGGCAGTCCGGCGCACGAGCGTCTGATGCTCGCCAACCTCGCCACGGCGCTCTTCGAGCACGGCCGCATCACCACGACCGAGGCCAAGGCCAAGCGGCTGCGCCCGGTCGCGGAGCGGCTGATCACCAAGGCCAAGCGCGGCGACCTGCATGCTCGCCGACAGGTCATGGCGACCATCCGTGACAAGAGCATCGTTCACGTGCTCTTCACCGAGATCGGCCCGCGCTACGAGAACCGCAACGGCGGCTACACACGCATCACGAAGATCGGCCCGCGCAAGGGCGACAACGCGCCCATGGCCGTGATCGAGCTTGTGGAGCCGCTGGCTGAGCAGGTGGTCGCCGAGGCGACCGGCGCGACTCGCCGTGCGGCCACCGAGGCGGAGTCTGCGGCCGTCGCGGCTCCCGCCGCGGTCGAGGCGACTGAGGCCGCTGACGCTGAGGCGCCGGTGGCCGAGGAGACCGAGGCTGCCGTCGCGGCGACCGACGAGGTTGCGGCCGATGAGGTGCTGCCGACGAGGCGACCGACGAGGCCGCTGAGGGCGAGTCCAAGGACAACGCCTGAGCGGTATTGCTCTCACCGACGAGCCCGCCCACCCCGCCGGGGAGGGCGGGCTCGTCCGTCTGCGCCTCGACCTGGGCTATGACGGCGGCGGCTTCGCCGGCTGGGCCTTGCAACCTGCTCAGCGCACGGTGCAGGGCGAGCTGCAGGCCGCGCTCGTCCGCGTGCTGCGACTGGCGGACGAGCCGTCGGTCACGGTGGCGGGCCGTACGGATGCCGGGGTGCACGCCCGCGGCCAAGTGGCACACGTCGACGTTCCCGCGGGAACGTTCGCCGCGCTGCCGGGCCAGACCGGACGCACCGCGGAGGAATTGTTGCTGCGACAGCTGGCGGGCGTGCTGCTGTCGGACATTCGCGTGTTTTCGGTGTCCGTGTCGCCGGAAGGCTTCGACGCGAGGTTCTCCGCGGTGTCGCGACGGTACGCCTACCGCGTCGCCGACACACCGTACGGTGTTGACCCGCTGCGCCGGCACGACGTGCTCTGGCACCACCGACCGCTCGACCTCGACCTGATGAACGCCGCTGCCGCGGGTCTGCTCGGCGAGCATGACTTCGCAGCGTTCTGCCGGAAGCGCGAAGGGGCAACCACTATCCGTACCCTCCTTGACTTGTCCTGGGAGCGGGCCGAGGGGGGACTCGCGGTCGCCCGCGTCGAGGCTGATGCGTTCTGCCACAACATGGTGCGAGCGCTCATGGGCGCGATGCTCACGGTGGGGGACGGGCGACGACCGATTCCCTGGCCGGCCAAGGTCCTTGCCGAGGGTGTCCGCGACCCAGGCGTCACCGTCGTCGCGCCGCACGGGCTCACGCTGGAAGAGGTCCGCTATCCCCCAGACGACCAGCTTGCGGCGCGAGCGGTCGCCGCTCGTCGACTCGCCCTACGGACGGCCCCGGGTCCGACCCTGAGATCCGACGCGCAGGTGGGCGCGAGAGCCACGTCTCGACGTAGCCTCGATGTATGGACGCCTTCGGCTTGCTGATTTTGCTCGCCTCAGTCGGTGGCATCGCAGCCACGGTGCCGGTCGCGCAGCGCAAGGGGAGCCGCGCCGCTGTGCGGGTGGGCGCTGCCTCGGTCGGCTTGTTCGGGATCTGGGCCGTCGGGCTCGGCGACCTGCTGTGGGAGGTTGGCGAGTTCGCCGTCGACTTCGTGACGTCGCTGGTCTTCTCGCCGCTCGTCTGGTTGGGCGTGGGTGCGCTGGGGCTTGCGACGGTGCTTTTCGTCGTGAGTGGCCGGATGAGCGGGCCAGGTGGAAAGGCGCTGCCCGCGAGCGAGGCCAAGCCCGCGACCGGTAAGGCCGCTCAGCGCAAGCAGGTCACCGCCAAGCCGGCTGACGATCCGCTCAGCGGGTTCGAGGACATCGAAGAGATCCTCAAGCGCCGCGGCATCGGCTGACCCCACGAAACCGAATGGCTCGAACGCGGTGCCGGCAGCGACACTGACCCGCGTGGGTCATGTCGACGTCAACTCCGTGTTCTTCTCGCTGCCCGATGGGCGGCCGCTGCTCAGTGACGTGAGTTTTCGCGTCGGCGAGGGCGCCAAAGTGGCGCTCGTGGGTGCCAACGGATCGGGCAAGACGACCCTGCTGCGCATCGTCACGGGCGACCTGGACCCAGACGACGGTGCGGTGACCCGGTCGGGTGGGCTCGGGGTGATGCGCCAGTTCGTATCGGCGCAGGCCAAGACCGTACGTGACCTGCTCGTCTCCGTTGCCCCTCCGCGGATCCGCGCCGCCGCCGCGGAGCTAGATGCCGCCGAGCTGCGGATGATGGAGCGCGACGACGAGGCGACTCAGCTGCGCTACGCCCAGGCGCTGGCCGACTGGGCCGACGCGGGCGGCTACGACGCCGAGGTGCTCTGGGACGAGTGCACTACCGCGGCCCTGGCCGTGCCGTACGAGCGGGGCCAGTGGCGCGAGCTGACCACGCTTTCCGGCGGTGAGCAGAAGCGGCTCGCGCTCGAAGCGCTCTTGCGTGGCCCCGACGAGGTGCTGCTGCTCGACGAGCCGGACAACTTTCTCGACGTGCCGGCCAAGCGCTGGCTCGAGGATCGGCTTCGCGAGGCCCCAAAGACCGTGCTGTACGTGAGCCACGATCGCGAGCTCCTCGCCCGCACGGCAACCCGCATCGTCACCGTCGAGCTCGGTGCCGGCGGCAACACCGTGTGGACGCACGGCGGCGGCTTTGCCACGTACCACGCCGCCCGCGAGGAGCGGTTCGCGCGGTTCGAGGAGCTGCGCAAGCGCTGGGACGAGGAGCACGCCAAGCTCCGCGCGCTTGTGTTGATGTACAGGCAGAAGGCGGCCTACAACTCCGACATGGCGTCGCGCTACCAGTCGGCGCTGACGCGACTCGCCAGGTTCGAGGAGGCTGGCCCGCCGGAGGCCATCCCGCGTGAGCAGCAGGTGCGCATGCGTCTGCGCGGCGGCCGTACAGGCAAGCGCGCGCTGGTGTGCAGCGCCCTCGAGCTGAGCGGGCTCATGAAGCCGTTCGACCTCGAAGTCTTCTACGGCGAGCGCGTAGCCGTCCTCGGCTCCAACGGGTCGGGTAAGTCGCACTTCCTGCGATTGCTCGCGGCTGGTGGCAGCGATCCCGACGTCGAGCACCGGCCGGTCGACGACCTCGTGCTCGACCCCGTTGCGCACAGCGGCACCGCGCGTCTCGGTGCTCGGGTCCGGCCGGGCTGGTTCGCGCAGACCCACGAGCATCCCGAACTGGTCGGGCGCACGCTGCTCGACATCCTCTGGCGGGGCGACAAGCACCGTCAGGGGATGCCGCGGGAGGAGGCGTCGCGCGCGCTGGACCGCTACGAGCTTGCGTACGCGGCCGAGCAGCGCTTCGAGTCGCTGTCTGGCGGTCAGCAGGCGCGGTTGCAGATCCTGCTGCTCGAGCTGTCGGGAGCCACGATGCTGCTGCTCGACGAGCCGACCGACAACCTCGACCTGGTCTCGGCGGAGGCGCTGGAGGAGGGCCTGGCCTCGTACGAGGGCACTGTCTTGGCCGTCACCCATGACCGGTGGTTCACCCGTGGCTTCGACCGGTTCGTTGTGTTCGGCGCGGATGGCACCGTCTACGAGTCGGACGAGCCGGTCTGGGACGAAGGCCGCGTCGCTCGCGGACGGTGACCGGGCCATCCATAGACCGGTGGCCCGGCGTGCCCAGAGCCTTGAGGCTTGGCCCTGCCTGCCGGAGGGTGGGCAGTGGGCGTTCATAGCCATAGAAACTTGCGAATCGTGCTGCCTTTGCGGTTGACGAATCGCTCCATTCCGGTTGGGTAGGCGGGAGTGGTCAAAGTCTTTCCACTGCACGAGGAGTCAGAGCAACACCGCTCTGCGGGAGGTCGTCGCCATGTTCGCTGTGCACTCCACCCGTCGCCGAGGGCTATGGCTCGCGGTCGGAACGATTGCCGCTCTGGTCGCGGCAGGGGTATTGCCATCAGGTCCGGCGTCTGCCGCCGTGACGGTGCAAGCCGCCCCCGGCGGCCCCGGTGTCCTTTCGCACTTCGACTTGGCGCGCAAGGACTGCCTAGGTACGTCGCGCACAAAGGCGTCGAAGGTCTGGTTTACGGTCGCGAACGGTGTGCTCTCCGATGTCTACTACCCGACCATCGACAACACCAACGTGGAGACCTTGCAGTTCATCGTGACCGACGGGAAGACCTTCACGGACCTGCAGAGCCGCGACACCACGTACACCGTGCGCGCCTTGGATCGCAGCGGGATGTCCTGTGAGGTCACCAGCAGGGCCAAGAATGGTAAGTACTCCCTGGTCGTGAGCTATCTCACCGACCCGGTGCACAACAGTGTCGTTATCCAGACAGAGCTCAAGCCCAATCGTCCGAAGGACGACCTGCAGCTGTACGTCCGCTTCGACCCGACCGTGAATGGCAACGGCGGCGGAGGCACCGATAACGCAGGCGCTGACGACGCCGTCATCGACACATCGACCGGCTCGCCGGTGCCCGTGGCCAGCGACATCAATACGGCCACGATCGCAGCCAATCGCGACTACGCCCAGCCTGTGTTCGCAGCACTACAAGCGGACAGGGCGTTCCGGGCCGTATCGACCGGCTTCGCGGGCACGGCGAGTGACGGCTTGACGCAGCTGGATGCCTCCCACACTTGACCCCGACCTTCGACAGCGCAACGGGCGGCAATGTCGTCCTCGCCGCTCAACTGGATTCCCGGCACGGGCGCCGCACGACACTGACGCTCGGCTTCGGCGCGACCCAAGACGCGGCTGTGGCCGAGGCACGTGCGTCGGCGCAGTCTTCGTTCGGGGCCGTCGCCGCGGCTTACCGCGCTGGCTGGTCGGCCTACGACGCCGAACTCAACCCGCCTGCCGCGCCGAAGGGGATCTCCAGCGCCGCCCGCAAGGAGATCGCGAACGCCTACTGGGTGTCCGCCAACGTGCTGAAGGCCAGCGAGGACAAGACCTTCCCTGGGGCCATCGTGGCGTCACTGGCCAGCCCTGGGGGCAAGCCGTCAGTGCCGGCGACCCAGCTCTGACGTACTTCGGGTCTTACCGCGAGGTGTTCGCACGCGATCTGTACGAGACATTCACCGGGCTGATGGCGACGGGCGACGTGGCCACCGCACGCGACACGGTGCGGTTCCTCTTCGAGAGGCAACAGCAGGCCGACGGTTCCATGCCGCGGAACTCCCTCATCAACGGCAAGACCGCTCCGGATTCGTTCGGCGTGCAACTCGACGAGGTGGCCTATCCGATTCTGATGGCCCACACGGTGGGCATTACCGATTCGGCGTTCTACACCGACCACATCAAGAGGGCGGCGGACTTCGTCGTCGCCCACGGTCCTGCGTTCGGCGCAGAGCGCTGGGAGGAGCAGAGCGGCTTCTCCCCGTCGACCATTGCCGCGGAGATCGCGGGTCTGGTCGCCGCAGGTGCTATCGCCGAGCTCAACGGCGACCTGGCGGGAGCTCGGATCTACCGCGCCACTGCCGACCACTACCAGCGCAACATCAAGGGCTGGACGGTCACGACGAACGGTCCCTACAGCAGCGCGCCATACTTCATCCGACTCTCGAAGAACGGCGACCCCGACTCGGCCGTCAGTTACAACCTGGGAAACGGCGGCCCGGACGCCGACCAGCGGGCTGTCGTGGACGCTGGCTTCCTCGAGCTGCCGCGTCTTGGCGTGCTGCCGACGACGATGCCGACGTGGCCAACTCGGTCGTCGTCGTCGACCAGGTGATCGCCCGTGAGACCAGCAGCGGCATCGGCTTCTTCCGGTACGGAACGGACGCGCCGGGACAGAGGACGGCTATGGCGACTGCAACACCGCGGACGCGACCGACTGCACTATCCAGGGCAAGCCGTGGGCAGGCGTCTGCGACACCCAGCCGCAGAACCACGGCTCCGGCCACCTCTGGCCGGCGTTGACCGCCGAACGAGGTGAGCACGAACTCGCGACCGGCAGCCCCACAACCGCCGCCGACCTGCTCGGCGGCATGGCTAGGACCGCCTCGGGTGTGGGCCTGATCCCCGAGCAGGTGTGGGAGAACCCCGACCTTGCCCCGTCGCCGTTCGGCACGCCGTCGGAGTGCGCATCCATCGGATTCCAGAACGGCAAGGCGGCCGGCAGCGCCTCGCCGCTGACGTGGTCGGCCGCCTCGTTCGCTCGTTTGTCCGCCAACATCAGGGCGGGACGGCTCCTCGAGCAGCCCGCCGACACGGTCGCGAGGTATGTCACCAACACCCAGCAGGGCATTGATGTGATGCTGACTTCACCCGCCGACAACTCCACGGTGAACGGCACGGCCACCGTGAGCCGGGACCACAGCTCCCAACGCCGCAGTTGACGTCACGGCGATCAACGTCGACATCGATGGTGCCTCCACGGCCGCGACCACCACCGCGGGCGCGGACGGCTCGTTCAGCATCGACCTTCCCGTGCCTCCGGGGACGTCGTCGATCACAGCCGCGGCCACATCTCCGGACGGAGCAACCGGGTTCGCGCAGCGCACCGTCGTCTTCGACGTTGTGCCGGGCACGCTGCTGTTTGACGTGACCGATCCCGATGGGGACGACAACGGTCCGGGAACCTACGCCTACCCCCTCTCGGACAACTTCAAGCCGGGCGCGTACGACCTGCAGAGGTTCCAGGTCTTCGACAGCGGCGCGGACGCAGTGACCTTCCGCGTGCAGACCCGGGATCTCACCCCCACGTTCGGCAGCAACCTCGGTGCTCAGCTCGTCGACGTCTACGCCCAGGTTCCCGGTGGTGGATCAACGTCAACCGCAGCATCCTTCCCGCAACGCAACTACACGATCGAGGCAGCGTCGGCCTGGAACCGCCTGATCGAGGTGCAGGGTTTCGGGCAGCGATTCGTCAACGGCTCCGGCGCGACGGTCGGGTCGGTACAGATACGGGCCAACGCTGCTGACCCGGTTCATAACCTTCACCGTGAGCAAGTCGGCACTTGGTGGCACCCCCAGCCGCGGGGTGGCGCTTCGCGGTGGTGCTGACTGGGCAGGACGGGTTCAGCCCGGATCAGGCGCGTGGTTTCACCCAGCCGGCGGAGCCTTTCCAGTTCGGAGTGTGCACCGCCGCCGCGGTGGCCTCCGGTAGCCCGATCTGTGCGGTCGCCCCAGGCACCGTACCCAAGGCCCTCGACGTGCTGACCCCCGCCGGGGTCGACCAGGCCACCGAGCTCGACCCGACCAGAGGCCCCGTCGTCATCGCCGGCCTCGTCGTCCCGTGACAATGGAGGCTGCTGAGTCGCGCACTTGTGGGTGATCATGAAGAGGTCGGGGCCGTTTTGACCCTGACCGGCGTGCCTAGGTACCCTGGGTCGTCGTTGCGCGTGCCGCCGCTGGGTGGTGCGGCGGCGCATGCGCTCAGCCGGCTCCGGCGGAGCGCCACCTGCAGCAGTCAAACTTACGACTAACGAAGGCCTACGACCGTGCGCACGTTCAGCCCGAAGCCTGGCGACGTCCAGCGTCAGTGGTACGTCATCGACGCCAACGACGTCGTCCTCGGCCGGCTCGCGACCCAGGCCGCGACCCTGCTCCGCGGCAAGCACAAGCCGATCTTCGCGCCGCACGTGGACACGGGTGACTTCGTCATCGTCGTCAACGCCGACAAGGTCGCCCTGACCGGCAACAAGCGCGAGCAGAAGATGGACTATCGCCACTCCGGCCGCCCGGGTGGTCTGAAGGCCACGTCCTACGACACCCTGATCGAGACCAACCCCCGCCGGGTGATCGAGAAGGCCGTCAAGGGCATGCTGCCCCACAACAAGCTGGGTCGGCAGATGCTCAAGAAGCTCAAGGTCTATGCCGGGCCGGAGCACCCGCACCAGGCCCAGCAGCCGGTGCCCTTCGAGATCACCCAGGTCGCCCAGTGAGCGAGGACAGCACAGTGACGGAGATCGACGTCGAGACCCCGGTCGACGAGGACGCAGTAGGCACAGCAGCGCAGACACCGAGGCCGTGACCAGCGAGAACTTCACGAGCGAGTCCGCTCCGTCGCGGTTCTCCGCGATCGAGCCCGCTGCGGCGACCGGCCGGCGCAAGGAGGCGGTCGCCCGCGTCCGCATCGTGCCCGGCACCGGCAAGTGGCAGATCAACGGCCGCGACCTCGAGGCCTACTTCCCCAACAAGGTGCACCAGCAGCTGGTCAACGAGCCATTCACCGTCCTCGAGCTCACCGGCAAGTACGACGTCACCGCGCGCCTGCACGGCGGCGGCGTCTCCGGCCAGGCCGGTGCGCTGCGGCTGGGTGTGGCCCGCGCCCTCAACGAGGCTGACGTCGAGAACAACCGACCGTCGCTCAAGAAGGCCGGCTACCTCACCCGCGACGCGCGTGTGACCGAGCGCAAGAAGGCCGGTCTCAAGAAGGCCCGCAAGGCGCCGCAGTACTCGAAGCGCTAAGCGCCAATCACAAACCTGCACAAGCAGCCCCGGGGGTATCGTCCCCCGGGGCTGCTCCCATTTCCCGGGAGAGCATCGAGAAGGGCAGCACGCGAGTGGGTCGACTGTTCGGCACAGACGGGGTACGGGGGCTCGCCAACCGTGAGCTGACCGCGGAGCTCGCGACCGGCCTCGCCGAGGCGGCGGCCCGCGTGCTGGCCGAAGCCGGCGCATTCGCCGGCCATCGTCCGCTCGCCGTGATCGGCCGTGATCCGCGGGCGTCGGGCGAGTTCCTCGAAGCGGCCACCGTCGCCGGGCTGGCGAGCTCGGGCGTCAACGTCGTACGGCTCGGGATCGTCCCAACCCCGGCCGCCGCATACCTGACAGGGGCGCTAGGAGCCGATGTCGGGGTCATGATCTCCGCGAGCCACAACCCCATGCCTGACAACGGCATCAAGTTCTTCGCCAAGGGCGGGCACAAGCTCGATGACGCGATCGAGGACGCCATCGAGGCGCACCTCGACGACGCTTGGGAGCGCCCCACGGGGGCTCACGTAGGGCGCGTAATGGACGACGCCGATGCATGGCGGGGCTACGTCGACCACGTCGTCGCGACCGCCCCGCACCGGCTGGACGGGCTCAAGATCGTCGTCGACTGCGCCAACGGCGCGGCCTACCGCACGGCTCCCGAGGCGCTGCGGCTGCTGGGCGCCGAGGTGGTGGCCCTGCACGCCGAGCCCGATGGCCTCAACATCAACGACGGCTGCGGGTCCACGCACCCCGAGGACCTGCAGGCCAAGGTTGTCGAGGTCGGGGCCGACGCGGGCATCGCACACGACGGCGACGCCGACCGCTGCCTCGCGGTGGACGCCAGCGGCGCCCTGGTCGACGGTGACCAGATCCTGGCCATCCTGGCGCTCGCGCTGCGCGAACAGGGCCGGCTGCGGCACGACACCGTGGTGTCGACGGTCATGGCCAACGAGGGATTCCGGCTCGCGATGCAGGCGGCGGGAGTGACGTACGTCGATACGGCGGTGGGCGACCGCTACGTGCTGGAGGCGATGCGCGACGGCGGATTCGTCCTCGGCGGCGAGCAGTCCGGCCATGTGATTCTGCTCGACCACGCGACGACGGGTGACGGACTGCTCACCGCGGTCCACCTGCTCTCCCGCATGGCCGCGACGGGACGATCCGCTCGCCGACCTGGCCGCCGTTGTGCAACGCCTCCCGCAGGTGCTGGTCAACGTCCCCGACGTGGACAAGTCACGCGCCGCGACCGACGAGGCAGTCGCCGGGGCGGTCAAGGCCGCGGAAACCGAGCTCGAAGGCACCGGTCGGGTGCTGCTGAGGTCGTCGGGCACCGAACCCCTCGTCCGCGTCATGGTCGAGGCAGCGACCCAGGATCACGCCGACGAGCTGGCGCACCGCCTCGCGGCGGTCGTCAAGGAGCGCCTGGCGCTCTAAACCGCTCGAATCAGAGCTTGGTCAGTTTGGTGCTGGGAAGAGCGACCCGCAGGACCTTGCCCTCCCGGAAGTCGACCACAACAGAGCTTGCGTCATCCGTGACGCTGACCACGCGACCCATCCCATGCCGATCGTGGTTCACCCGGTCGTCGAGCTCGTAGCGGACCGGGGGAGCGGCCTCGACGGGGGCGACGTTGAACGGGCTGTTGGGCAGGTGGCGGCGGGCAGCGGCGGGGCGAGGGCTCATAACTTTAGTATGCGCCCTGAAGCACGGGGCATGGACCAGCACGGACCTTTGGGTCGGCCAGTCAGCGGACGTGGTCGTGCATCCGCGAGACCCTTACGACCGCGTCGGCCGGTGTAACGCGGTGCCACAGGTAACGCAGGACCAGCAGGGTCAGCGTGCCCGACAGCAGCATGCCCGAGATGTTTACGACGAGCTGGGCGGCCGAGCCGACCACCTCCTCACGGACTCCGGTGGCCAGGGCCACAGCCAGCGCGCCGGCAGCGGGGACGGTCGTCACGGAGATGAAGACCCCGACCAGTGCGGACGAGCGTGCCGACGCCAGTGACAGCACGCCGATGCTGCCGGCGATCAGGGCGACGACGAACGACCAGCGGTCGGGCGTCCAGATGAAGGCAGTCAGCGGCCGTGGTGCCTCGATGTCCGCGGCGGTGATCCAGCCCGCGGCACGGGCGATGAGGGCCAGCAGCGTGGTCACCGCTATCGCCCACACGAATCCCAACCCGAGCAGTCGGAGGGCTCGCCGGACCAGACCCCACCGGCGCCGGACGAGGCCGACGCTGGCCGCCGCGACGGGACTGAAGTCCGGGCTCACCACCATGGCCCCGATCACCAGGATGGGCGAGTCCAGCACGACCGCGATGCCGGCGATGATCGTCGCCATGATCAAGAACACGTGGAACGACCACGATGGCGCCACGTCCTGCTCGACCTGAGCCACCACGGCCTGCCAGACCACGGCATCACCGGGTGCGCCCGGCGAATCCCGCTCCGCCTGGATCGCTGAGTTGGACAGCACGGTGTCGGCGTCGTCGATCGCGATGGAGCCGTCTTCTCGGATGCCGAGCGCGTCGAGGTCGCGCAGGACTGAGGTGCCCACCTCGCGGGTGACGTCTGCGAGCACGAGGTCGCCCGCCGGGGAGAGCGCCGCACCAGGCAGCTGTACGACGTTGGTCACGCCCGGATGATTGACCAAGAGCCCGAGAACGTCGTCTCGGCAACGGTCCGGAACGACCAGGCGCAGGTGCATCACGGGTGCAGTCTGCCGGACCAGCACGTCACAGGTCGCGCAGCCAGATCGTCTGCACCGAGTGGTCCGCGCCCTTGACCAGCACCAGCGACGCCCGGTCGCGGGTCGGCGCGATGTTCAGCGTGAGGTTGGGGCCATTGACGGAATCCCAGATCTGCTCGGCCGTCGCGACGGCGGCGGAGTCGTCCAGGCCGGCGTAGCGCCGGAAGTAGGAACGAGGATCGCTGAAGGCTGTCTCACGCAGCCGTAGGAACCGCTCGACGTACCACCGCCGCACGTCGACCGGGTCGGCGTCGACGTACAGCGAGAAGTCGAAGAAGTCGCTGACCACGGGGCCGTAATGGCCCTCGCGGTCCGGCCGTGGAGGTTGCAGGACGTTGAGCCCCTCGAAGAGCAGGATGTCCGGTCTGCGCACGACGATGTGCTCGCCCGCGACGATGTCGTACGTGAGGTGGTCGTAGACGGGCGCCGCCACCTGCTCCCTGCCCGACTTCACGTCGGCCAGGAACCGCAGCAGGGCGCGACGGTCGTACGACTCCGGGAAGCCCTTGCGTTGCAGCAGCCCCCGCCGTTCGAGCTCGGCGTTGGGACGCAGGAAGCCGTCAGTGGTCACCAGGTCGACCTTCGGATGCTCGGGCCAGCGGGCCAGCAGGAGCTGCAGCAGTCGCGCGGTGGTCGACTTGCCCACAGAGACCGACCCGGCGATGCCGACCACGTACGGTGTCTGCCGCGCGGCCGTGCCGAGGAACCGCGCCGTGGTCGCCCGCAGCTCTTCGGTGGCCGCCACCCGCAGGCTGAGCAGCCTGGACAGGGGGAGGTAGATCTCGACGACCTCGTCGAGGTCGATCTCGTCACCGAGCCCCCGGATCCGCTCGAGCTCGGTGGCCTCGAGGGGCAGCGGCATGGCCGACCGGCGCCTCGCCCATTCGGCGCGGTCGAGTCGTACGTACTGCCCATCCACCCTGCGATCATGACGGACCGGCCGAGCCAACCCCGTACGATGCCGAGCATGTGCGGGATCGTGGGGTACGTCGGCGCTCAGCCGGCGCTGGACGTGGTGATCGAGGGCCTGCGGCGCCTGGAGTACCGCGGGTACGACTCCGCAGGCGTCGCGCTCGTGTCCGATGGCCACCTGGCAAGCGCCAAGCGGGCGGGCAAGCTGGGCAACCTGGAGAAGGCGCTGGCCGAGCGGCCGTTGCCTTCGAGCGGCACCGGCATCGGTCACACGCGGTGGGCGACCCACGGCGGCCCGACCGACCGCAACGCGCACCCGCACCTGGACACGGCGAGCCAGTTCGCCGTGATCCACAACGGCATCATCGAAAACTTCGCGCGGCTGCGCGGCGATCTCGAGGCGGCGGGCGTCGAACTGGTGTCCGAGACCGACACGGAGGTTGTGGCGCACCTGCTGGCCGAGGTGTGGGCCGATGTCGACGGCGATCTGGCTGAGGCACTGCGGCGGGTGTGCGGGCGGCTCGAGGGCGCGTTCACGTTGGTTGTGGTGCATGCCGGGACGCCTGGCGTCGTGGCGGCCGCCCGCCGCAACTCGCCGCTGGTCGTCGGGCGTGGCGAGGGTGAGAGCTTCCTGGCCAGTGATGTTGCCGCGTTCATGACCTACACCCGCACCGCCGTGGAGGTCGACGACAACCAGGTGGTCGAGCTGCGGGCCGACTCGATCACGCTGACGACTTTTGCCGGGGCGCCCGTGGAGCCGCGGGAGTTCCACGTCGACTGGGATGTCGCCGCCGCCGAGAAGGGCGGCTACGACTACTTCATGCTCAAGGAGATCGCCGAGCAGCCCAAGGCTGTGGCCGACACGCTGATCGGCCGCCTGGCCCCGGAGGGCCGGTTGACGCTGGACGAGATGCGTGTGCCGGACCAGGATCTGCGTGACATCGACAAGATCATCGTCGTTGCCTGCGGGACGTCCTATCACGCCGGCCTCGTGGCCAAGTACGCCATCGAGCACTGGACGCGCATCCCCTGCGAGGTGGAGCTCGCCAGCGAGTTCCGCTACCGGGATCCCATCGTCGATCGCCAGACGCTCGTCGTCGCGATCACCCAGTCGGGCGAGACGATGGACACCCTGATGGCATTGCGGCACGCCCGCGACCAGGGCGCCCGCGTGCTGGCGATCACCAACACCAACGGGTCGACGGCGGCCCGGGAGTCCGACGCCGTGCTCTACACCCGGGCTGGCGTGGAGGTGGCCGTAGCGTCCACGAAGGCCTTTCTCACGCAGCTTGTCGCCTGCTACCTCGTTGGGCTCTACCTGGCTCAGGTGCGGGGCACCAAGTTCGGCGACGAGATCGCCTCGGTGGTGCGTGAGCTGGCCTCGATGCCGGAGGCCGTCGACCGTGTGCTGGACACCGTGGAGCCCGTGCGCGCGCTGGCCCGTGAGCTCGCCGACACCCGCTCGGTGCTGTTCATCGGGCGGCACGTCGGCTATCCGGTCGCCCTCGAGGGAGCACTCAAGCTCAAGGAGATCGCCTACATGCACGCGGAGGCGTTCGCGGCCGGTGAGCTCAAGCACGGTCCGATCGCGCTCGTCGAGGAGGGCGTACCTGTTTTCGTAGTCGTGCCCTCGCCGCGCGGCCGCTCGGTGCTGCACGACAAGATCGTGAGCAACATCCAAGAGGTACGCGCGCGCGGCGCCCGCACGGTCGTCATCGCCGAAGAGGGCGACGAGTCCGTCGAGCCGTACGCCGACCACCTGATCCGCGTCCCCGCGGTGCCGACACTGCTGCAGCCGCTGGTGTCGACGGTGCCCCTGCAGGTGTTCGCCTGCGAGATGGCTACCGCCCGCGGACACGATGTCGACCAGCCGCGAAACCTGGCCAAATCGGTCACCGTGGAGTGACCGCAGAGCCCTGTCTTAGGTCGTCCTAAGACTGCCCTGGCCAAGATAAGGCGCCTTCCCGATGTGGCGGTGGGGGCCTTAGTCCGACTCTGAAAGTGACAACAAGAGAAGCGTCACGAAAGAGACGGACGATGTCGCACCCATACGTCACAGGAATGCTCGTCGAGCAGCATCTGGACAACCTTCGCAACGAAGCCGACCGCTACCGGCTCGCTCGATCGGCCCCACGCCAGTCCTGGCTGAGCAGGCTCCGCCGTTCCCTGGCCTCGGCCCGCACGGCCCCGGCCGCTCCGGCCGCGCCCACACGGCCCGCCGAGACGGTGGAGCCGGCAGCTCCGATCATCGTTCCGGCTGAGCGCCCCACCGTTCCGGGGCAGCGTGCTGGCTCGCCCGAGTACATCTCCCAGGAGGAAGAGTCGGGCGTCTCGCGGTGAGAGAAATCAGTCGAGACCTGTCGGCAGCGGGTGGGATCCTGCCTGATATGGCATTGAGCGGGGGACCATTCGTCGGCCGTGACTCGGAGCGGGCGGCACTGCGTGCTGCCTCCGAACGAGCCCGCGCAGGCGAGCACACTCTGGTCTTGCTCGGCGGCGAGGCTGGCATAGGAAAGAGCCGGCTCGTGCGCGGCTTCGCCGACGAGCTCGACGTGCCCGTGCTCTGGGGTGACTGCGTCGAGCTGGGACCCGAGGGCCTGTCGTTCGCGCCGTTCACCGCGATCCTGCGACAGCTGCTCCGGTCGGCCGGGCGGGAGACGTTCGAGTCCTGGGTCCCAGGCGGACTCGGCGTGCTCGCGCGGGTGCTGCCTGAGTTGGGTGAGGTCACGACAGCCGATCCCGAGACGGTGCGGACGCTGCTCTACGACTATGTCCAGCTTGCGCTCGAGGGCTACACCGGCGAGCAGCCGCTGGTGCTCGTGGTCGAGGACGCGCACTGGGCCGACCGCGGCACGCGGGAGCTGCTGGCCTTCCTCGCCCGGCGCATGTCGGCGACCCGGCTGCTCGTGATCGTGACCTATCGCACCGACGAGCTGCACCGCACCCACCCGTTGCGGCCCTGGCTGGCTGAGATGGGCCGACTGCCCATCGTGGAGCGCGTCCAGCTGGCCGGTCTCCCGCGCCGCGAGGTGGCCGAGCTGAGCGAGTCGCTCATGGGCCGGGAACCGAGCATGAGCGAGCTCGACGTGATCGTCGAGCGCACCGACGGCAACCCGCTGTTCATCGAGACTCTTGCCGGGTCCACGGACGACGTTGCAGTCCCCGACTCGTTGCGTGACCTCTTGGTGCGTGGGGTCGAGCGGCTCCCCGACGAAACGCGGAGCGTGCTGCGCGTCGCTGCCGCCGGCGGACGCCGCGTCACCCATCGGCTGCTGCTCTCGGTCACCGAGCTGTCCGAGGACGCGTTGGCCGAGGCCGTGCGACCGGCGGTCGACGCGCGCGTGATCCTGGCCGACGAGGAGGGCTATGCCTTCCGCCACGCGTTGATCCACGAGGCGGTCCACGGCGACCTGCTGCCGGGGGAGCGGACCCGGCTGCACACCCGGTTCGCTGAAGCGCTCGACCGCGACCCCTCCCTCGTTCCCGCCGGGCGGGCCGCGCTGGAGACCGCGCACCACTGGTATGCGGCGGGCGACCAGACCTGGGCGTTGATCTCGGCATGGCAGGCGGCGCACGACCCTCGGCTCGGGCCCACGGCCCGCCTCAAGCTGGTCGAGCGTGTGCTCGAGCTGTGGTCGCGGGTCGCTGACGCCGGCACGCACCTGGGTGTCGACCACGTGGCAGTGCTCGAGCAGGCTGTTCGGGCCGCGTCACGAGCCGCCTACAACAAGCGTGCCCTCGCCTTGTCCGCGGAAGCCCTCGAGGAGCTGGGCAGCGACCCCGACGTCGGTCGGCGCGCGCTGCTGCACAGCCGCCGCGCCGAGCTGCTGCTCGGCCAAGCCCGGCCTGGATGGCGGGCAGAGATGGAGACCGCGCGGCAGCTTTTGGTCGCCGAGCCCGACGGTCCGGTCAAGGCTCAGGTCTGGGCCGACATTGCGTGCCACGCGGAGCCCGAGGAGTCAGTGGAGCTGGCCCGGGCGGCAGTGGCCATGGCCGGCGACGACGAGGCAGTCCCCGGGTTCGATGACGTCCCGGTCACCCTTCACGTGCGCATCACACTCGCATCGGCTCTGATCGATGCAGGCGCCGTCGACGAGGCCTTCGCCGTCCTCCGGGAGGCGCAGTCGATGGACAGGGCGGGGGGTGAGCGTTTCCGCCACCGCATCGCCACGACTGAGTCCGACATGCTCGAGAAGATCGGCCGGTCCGAGGATGCGGCGCGGGTGGCGCGGCAGGGTCTGGCTCCCGCTGGCAGTCCTCCGCTGAGCGTGAAGTACGGCTCGCTGCTCGCCATCAACGAGTCGGAGCCGCTCGTCTCGTTGGGTCGTTGGGCCGAAGCAGAGGCCATCGCGTCCAAGGCGCTCGAGCTCGAGCCGCCGGCCGAGAAGGCCACCTGGCTGAGGTGGGTGCTTGGGCTTGCCGCGCTTGGACATGGCGATGTCGCGACGGCCCGCCGCTACAGCGCGGCGAGCTCTGCGACGTCGCGCACACTGCAGACTCTTGATCTGCTGCGGGCCGAGATCGAGTTCGCCGACGGCCAGCCAAGACAAGCGCTCGAGCTTGTGCTGGCTGCTGCGCGCGAAGGCCGTCCGGCCGAGGAGCCACGGTATGGCTGGCCGCTCTTGGTGACTGGGGTCCGAGCCGCCCGGTCGTTGCAGCGCAACCAGGGTGGAAGAGTGATCGATGACCTCGAGGCAGAGCTCGATGAGCTCGAGTCTGCGGCGGGGTCTCTGCGTGTGGTCGGCGACGCGATGCCGGCATGGCGCGCCACTCTGTTCGCTGAGCTGTCGGCAGCCCGCGGACGCCTCGACGTCGATCTTTGGGAGCAGGCCCTGCGGGCCTGGCAGGGGCTCGGTCGGCCGATGGCCATCAGTCGCGCACTGGTGGGGCTCGCCGAGGCGCGTGCGGAGGCCGGGGATCGTGACGAGGCCGCGGGGTTGCTGCGCCAGGCCTACGAGGTCGTGGCTGACCTGGATGTCGAGCCGGTGCGCGCCGAGATCGACCAGATGTCCCGCCGCGTCGGCACGGGCCCAATTGGGGTCGCAGGCTCAGAGGCTGAAGACACGATCGGTCTCACCCCTCGCGAGCTGGAGGTGCTCCGACTCGTTACCGCCGGGCGCAGCAACCGGCAGATCGCAGACGAGCTCTTCATCTCGTCCAAGACAGCAAGCGTCCACGTGTCCAACATCCTCGCCAAGCTCGGCGTCTCGGGCCGCGGCGAGGCAGCGGCGAAGGCCGTTCGGCTGCGGCTGTTCGCCTGAACCACCGCCGGCGCGACACCTATGGGCCGGGTGTCGCGCCGCGGTGCGTTCCACTGAGGGCACGAAGTTGACCCCAGTGGAACGGGGGCTGGCAGCGACCTCCCCCGAGTGGGCGTACCAACCCGGCCGCACGGATTCGTGCCAAGGTGGGACGCGTGATCGTGGGTGTGGGCATCGACGTGGTCGACGTCGCGCGGTTCGCCGAGACGCTCGAGCGCCAGCCGGGGCTGCGGGAGCGGTTGTTCACGCCGGAGGAGCGAGAGCGCCGCATTGCGTCGCTCGCCGCGCGTTTTGCCGCCAAGGAGGCGCTGTCCAAGGCGCTCGGTGCCCCCGCGGGGCTGTCCTGGCAAGACGCCGAGGTCGTGACGGACGACAACGGTCGGCCCTGGTTCGAGGTGCGCGACAGCGTTGCCAACCGATGCAAGGTGCTCGGGGTGGAGCAGATCCACTTGTCGCTCTCGCACGACGCAGGAATCGCCTCGGCCATGGTGGTGCTCGAAGGCCCGCCGTCGTGATCGGCGCCTGGCGCGTCGAGCAGATCCGCGCGGCCGAGTCGGCGCTGATGGCCACCCTGCCGCCAGGCACCCTTATGCAGCGTGCGGCCGCCGGGCTCGCGACCGCGTGCGCAGAGCTCCTCGACGGCCCGTACGGCGCACGCGTTCTGCTCCTCGTGGGAGCGGGAGACAACGGCGGTGACACGCTGTACGCGGGGGCGCGGCTCGCGCAGCGCGGCGCACGGGTGGACGCGGTGCTGCTGGGCGGCGACCGCACGCACCACGCGGGGCTCGAAGCCCTTCGCAACGCCGGCGGACGCGTGGCCGACCCGGACGCAAACGAAGTCCGTGCGCTCGCCGAACGAGCCCATCTCGCCCTCGACGGGATCGTCGGCATCGGGGGCACCCCGGGGCTGCGGCCGGCGGCCGAGAAGGCCGTCGCAGCCGTGGCGGACGCAGGCGTGCCCGTCATCGCGGTGGACCTGCCGTCCGGTATCGGGGTCGACAGCGGCGAGACCCCGGCAAGCCACGTCCACGCCGATCTCACCGTCACGTTCGGTGCCTACAAGGTGGGGCTGCTGATCGATCCTGGCGCGACCGCGGCCGGGCCGATCCGGCTGATCGACATCGGCCTCGGTCCCTACCTCACCGAGCCGCCCGAGCTCGAGGCGCTCGAGGCACCCGACGTACGCGCCTTGCTTCCGCACCCCGGGCGCACCAGCCACAAGTACAGCCGCGGAGTCGTCGGCGTGAACGCCGGCTCGGCCGCCTATACCGGGGCGGCCCTGCTCGCCGTCGGCGCGGCGGCACGGGGCGGGGCGGGCATGGTCAGGTACAACGGGCCCGACCGCGTTGCCGACCTTGTGCGACAGCACTGGCCCGAGGCTGTCATCGGAACTGGCCAGGTGCAGGCGTGGGTGTTCGGGCCGGGGGTGCCCGCGGACGACGAGGGCGCGCGGCGGTTCCAGGAGGTGGTCGACACAGGCGTCCCCGTCGTCGTCGACGCCGGCGGCCTGGAACTCACACAAGGGCCGCTACCAGTGCCGGCGCTGCTCACGCCGCACGAGGGCGAGCTGGCCCGCCTGCTGGGTGTCGAACGGGAGCAGGTGTCGGCTCGGCGGCTCGAGCACGCGCGGCGCGCTGCGACCGAGCTGCAGGCGACCGTGCTGCTCAAGGGGGCAACCACGCTCGTGGTCGAGCCGGGCGGACGGGCACGGGTCAACCGCACCGGGACCCCCGCGCTCGCTACAGCCGGGTCGGGCGACGTGCTGTCCGGCCTCGCCGGCGCCCTGCTGGCCGGAGGACTGTCACCGGTCGACGCAGGATCGGTCGCGGCCTACCTGCACGGGGTCGCCGGGTCCATCGCCGGCCGGGAGGCCGGGTCGCCCACCGCGACAGATCTGCTCGATGCTGTGCCGCGTGCGCTGCTCGAGCACCTCGACTGACAGAATCAGCGAATGGCCGACACCCCAGTAGCGCATGCCGAGGTGCGGGTCGACCTGACCGCGATCCGGGACAACGTCGCGGCCCTCGCCGACCATGCGCCGGGCGCGCAGGTGATGGCTGTCGTCAAGGCCGACGGCTACGGCCACGGCCTGGTGCCGAGCGCCCGCGCCGCGCTGGCCGGTGGTGCCACGTGGCTGGGCACCGCCGTGCTGCCGGAGGCTCTGATGCTCCGGGAGGCCGGTGTCGGCGGTCGCATCCTGTGCTGGCTGGCTGGCCCCGGAGAGCGCTGGGCCGACGCGGTCGAGGCCGACATCGACGTGACCGCCTCGTCGGTCGCCACGATCGAGGAGGTCGCCGCCGCAGCCGTCGCCGTCGGCCGTCCCGCACGCCTGCACATCAAGATCGACACCGGGCTCAGCCGCAACGGAGCCACGGTCGAGGAGTGGCCGAGCGTCGTCGATGCGGCGCTCAAGGCCGAGGCCGACGGGGCCGTGCGGCTGGTCGGGGTGATGTCCCACTTCGCGCTCGCCGACGCGCCACAGCACCCGACGATCGCGCACCAGACGCAGGTGTTCCGCGAGGCCACCGAGCTCGCCGAGGCCCGTGGTGCTCATCTCGAGGTGCGGCATATCGCCAACTCGGCGGCCACGCTCACGCTGCCTGAGGCGCACTTCGACCTCGTCCGACCCGGGCTCGCGGTTTACGGGCTGAGCCCGGTGCCCGACGTTGCCGGGCCGGCCGAGCTCGGCCTGCGGCCGGCGATGACGGTGCGGGCGCGGCTCGCCAACGTCAAGCGGGTCGCGGCCGGGCAGGGAGTCTCGTACGGCCACGAGTACGTCACCGAGCGGGAGACGACGCTGGGTCTCGTCCCCCTCGGTTATGCCGATGGCGTCCCACGTGCCGCGACCAACACCGGGCCCGTGCTTGCCGCCGGTCGGGTGCGCCGCGTCGCGGGGCGGGTGTGCATGGACCAGTTCGTCGTCGATCTCGACGACGATCCGGCGGCGATCGGTGACGAGGTCGAGCTGTTCGGCGCCGGGTCCGACGGTGCACCGACAGCAGAGGACTGGGCGAAGGCCACCGGGACGATCTCCTACGAGATAGTTACGCGGATGGCGCCGCGACTGCCACGCACCTATATCGGCGCAGAGGAGGTGGGGATGTGACCCGTGGTGGTCTCACACGCACCGCGGCTGTTGTCGGCGCCTCTGTTGGCGTCGCTGCTGCCGGCGCTGCTGTCGGCTTGGTCACCCGCCGTTATCTCGCCGCGCGCGCACAGCAGGAACCCGACCCTTACGTCGATGAGCCGTTCGGCCGCCTGCGTGGCACCCCGGTCAACGTTCGTACCGATGACGGAGTGCGGCTGCACGCAGAGGTGGACGAGCCGGTGGAGTGGCCGCCCGGTCCCCAGCTGACGATCGTCCTCTGCCACGGGTTCGCGCTCAACCTCGACGAGTGGCACTTCCAACGTCGCGCTCTTCGGTCGCTGGGCCGGGTCGTCGCGTGGGACCAGCGCTCGCACGGCCGCTCGCAGCGCGCGGCGGGCAAGGCCCATGACAACGAGCGGCTCACCCGCGACCTCGAGCAGGTGCTCGAGCAGGTGGTGCCTGAGGGCCCGATCGTGCTCATCGGCCACTCGATGGGCGGCATGACGATCCTCGGGCTCGCAGAACGCCGCCCGGAGCTGTTCGGCCCACGTGTTGTCGGGGTCGGGCTAGTGGCGACCAGCGCCGGGCGGCTGTCCGAGGTGCCGATCCTCGTCCGCGGCCCTCTGGGGCGGCTGGCCCACCGCGCGGCGCCGCCGCTGGCCGCGATCCTCGCCCGCCAGCCCGAGCTTGTGGAGCATGGCCGCAAGGTCGGGGCCGACCTCGCGTTCGCCCTGACGAAGAAGTACTCATACGGCACGGACGTGCCCGACTCCATCGCGCGGTTCTCGGCCGACATGATCGCCCAGACTCCGATCGACGTTGTGGCCGACCTGCTGCCCAACTTCGACTCGTACGACGCGACCGACGGCATCAAGGTCCTCGATGACGTTCCGACCACGATCATCGGTGCCGACCGCGACCTGATCACGCCGGTCGAGCACAGCCGCCGGCTTGCCGAGCTGCTGCCGTCGGCGACCTACATCGAGGTGCCGGACAGCGGGCACCAGGTCCTGCTCGAGCATCCCGAGGTGGTGACCGAGGCGCTGATCGAGCTGGTCAAGCGGGCGGCCGCGACGGTGCCCAAGCCGGCTGCTCGTCGTGCTCGCCGCGACGGCCGCAGCAGCCGCCGGCGTTCGACGTGACGGTCGACCCGGGACGGGTGGCGCCTCTGCTCGGCACGTGGGACGAGCTGACCCAAGTCGTGACGGGCTGCACGGCCTGCCCTGAGCTGGCAGCCGCTCGCACGCGGGTCGTCCCAGGGGTGGCGCCGAGCGGCGCCCGGGTGCTGCTCATCGGTGAAGCACCCGGCGCGCAGGAGGACGCCGCCGGACTGCCGTTCGTCGGACGCTCCGGTGCTCTGCTCGACACGCTGCTTGCCGAGGTCGGGCTGCCACGGTCGACCGTGGCCGTCGCCAACGTGCTCAAGTGCCGACCGCCGCGCAACCGTACGCCCCGCAAGGCCGAGGTCGAGCGCTGCCGGCCATGGCTCGTACGCCAGATCCAGCTGATCGACCCGACCGTCGTGATGACGCTCGGCAGCACCGCGCTGGCGTGGGCGCTGGGATCTGGCGCACGGATCGGCGCGCTCCGCGGGCGGGCACTTCCGTGGAAGGGGCGGCAGCTGGTCGCGACCTACCATCCGTCGGCCGCGATCCGGTTCGGCCCCAACGGCGCTCCGATGGCGGCCCTCCGCGAAGACCTCAAGATGGTCGCCGCGCTCCTGGCCGAAGGCGACCAGTGACCGAAGCCCTCCGGGTGCAGGTGCCGACGGTCGATGAGATGCGCACGTGCGGGGAGCGGCTGGCCACGGTGCTGCGTGCCGGTGATCTACTCGTCCTCACCGGCGACTTGGGCGCTGGCAAGACCACGTTGACCCAAGGGATCGGCAGCGGGCTGGGCGTCCGCGGCGCCGTCACATCCCCGTCGTTCGTCATCGCGCGCGTGCATCCGTCGCTCTCCGGCGGGCCACCGCTGGTGCACGTCGACGCTTACCGGCTCGGTGGCTGGGACGAGCTCGAGGACCTCGACCTGGAGGCCACGCTCGACGAGGCAGTGACCGTGGTCGAGTGGGGCGAGGGGCTCGCCGAAGGACTTGCCGACGACCGGCTGGAGATTGCCGTCGTACGCGCCCACGGCGCCGAAATCGACGCAGCCACCGAAGACCACGACCCGCGTCAGCTGCTGATCACACCCGTCGGCGCACGCTGGCGCGACGTCGAGCTCTCGGCAGTGCTCGGGAAGGATTGAGCCCGTGCTCCTCGCCCTCGACACATCCACTGCGGCGGTCACCGTAGCGCTGCATGACGGCGAGTCCGTGGTTGCCGAGTCGACGGTCGTCGACGCGATGCGGCACGGCGAGCTCGTCGCGCCAGGAGTCGCCGAAGTGCTGACGCTGGCCGGCGTGAAGGCGCAAGCGATCAGCCGTATCGCTGTCGGAGTCGGACCGGGGCCTTTCACCGGGCTACGCGTCGGCATCGTCACCGGGCGCACCCTCGGGGCGGTGCTGGGCGTGCCGGTCGTGGGCGTCTGCTCGCTCGACGCGCTGGCCCAGTCCGTAGCCGTCGACGGCGCGTTTCTGGTCGCCACCGATGCCCGACGCAGAGAGGTCTACTGGGCGGCCTACGCCGCGGCTCGGCGGCGTGTTGACGGGCCGTACGTGGCGCGCCCGGCCGACGCGGCCAGCGAGCTTCCGACCGCGGGGCGAGGACCGCGGCTCTACCCGGAGTTCTTCCCGGTTCCGATCGACCCGGAGTTCCCTTCCGCAGGGAGCGCTGGCTGCCGCGGTCGTCACTCAGTCGGTCGAGCTCCTCGAGCCGGAGCCGCTGTACCTGCGCCGACCCGACGTCGCCGTACCCGCGGCCCGCAAGCGGGTCACCCCCGCGTGAGCGTCGACATCCGGCCGATGCAGGTGGCTGATCTGCCTGCCGTGCTGGCGCTGGAGCCGAGGCTGTTCCCGTACGACACCTGGACCGAGGCGACGTGGCAGGAGGAGCTCGCGGGCGTGCCCGACACGCGGTACTACCTCGTCGCGGAGGACGCCGGCGTGATCGTCGGCTACGCCGGGCTGATGCTGTCGATCGACCAGGCTGACCTGCAGACCATCGGAGTCGAGCCCGGCAAGCAAGGGCGCGGAGTCGGGCGGGTGCTGCTGACGGCGTTGGTCACCGAAGCGCGGGCGAGGCGGGGTGCCGACCTGTTGCTCGAGGTCCGCGCGGACAACACACCCGCGCTGCACCTGTATGAGTCGTACGGCTTCGAACGCATCGCCCGACGGCGCGCCTACTACACCGGCGCCGACGGCACACGGATCGACGCGCTCGTGCTGCGGCTCAGGCTGAGCCGGGTGGCGGAATGATCACGTCCAGCAGGGTTGTCCCCGGAGGGCTAGGCCTTAAGGCCTGTCAGTGCGGGGTCAGACCTGCGCGGCCTCAGGGGGTCGTCGCAACGCCCTGACTGAGTGGGGTGTTGTGCGGTGGGTCGTCGGACGCTTCCGGATGAGGTGAGGCGCGGGTTTTGGCGGCGGGTTCGGGTTGGCGCGACCAGCGAGCTGGCGGCGCGCGCTGTCGGCGTGTCAGGCATCACCGGGCGCCGGTGGTTCGCCGAGGCTGGCGGCATGTCGCCTGTGTCGCTTGCTGAGCCGTCGGGCCGGTACTTGACGTTGCTGGAACGGGAGGAGATCGCGTTGGGGTTGGCGTCGGGTCGGTCGGTGCGGCAGATCGCCGGCATGCTGGGCCGCTCACCGTCCACGGTCAGCCGGGAAGTGCGCCGCAACACCGCGCACGGCGATCGGCCGCGCCGCTACCAAGCGGTCGCCGCGCAGGTAGCCGCCGAGCGGCGGGCCCGGCGGCCCAAGCCGACCAAGCTGGCCGGTCACCCGCGGCTGCGGGCCTGGGTGCAGGATCGGCTTGCCAAGCGGTGGAGCCCGGAGGAGATCGCCTGTCGGCTGCCGGTCGAGTTCCCCGACGATGAACGCATGCGGATCTCCCACGAGAGCATCTACCGGGCGTTGTACGTGCAGGGCCGCGGCGAGCTACGCCGCGAGCTGACCCGTTGCCTGCGCACCGGGCGCGCGGTACGCAAGCCGCGGCGGCGGGTCGGGCCGAGAAACCACGACAAGATCAAGGACAAGGTGATGATCCGGGACCGGCCGGCCGAGGCCGACGACCGGGCCGTGCCCGGGCACTGGGAGGGCGACCTGATCATCGGCAAGAGCAACCGGTCCGCGATCGGCACTGTGGTCGAGCGCAGCACCCGGTTCGTGCTGCTGCTGCACCTGCCCGCTGGGCACGGCGCCGAAGCGGTCCGCGACGCCCTCGTCGAATCCATCACCACGCTGCCCAGCCAACTGCGCCGCTCACTGGCCTGGGACCAGGGCAACGAGATGGTCCGGCACGCCGAGATCAGCATCGCCGCTGGCATCCCGATCTACTTCTGCGACCCGGCCAGCCCCTGGCAGCGCGGCACCAACGAGAACACCAACGGGCTGCTGCGCCAGTACTTCCCCAAGGGCACAGACCTCAACAACCACGACGTGGACGAGCTCGCCGCCGTCGCAGCAGAACTCAACGGACGCCCCCGCAAGACACTCGACTGGTCCACCCCGGCCGAAGCGCTCAACGCCCTACTGTTGAACGCACAAGACCACGGCGTTGCGACCACCACATGATTCCGCCTGCTTCACGTGGTCATTTCCGCGCGGCGGCAGAATGACAGCCGTGACCGCCGACGCCCCACTCGTACTCGGGATCGAGACATCCTGCGACGAGACGGGTGTGGGCATCGTCCGCGGCCACGAGCTGCTCGTCGACGCCGTCGCCAGCAGTGTCGACGAGCATGCGCGGTTCGGCGGCGTCGTGCCGGAGGTCGCCAGCCGGGCGCACCTGGAGGCGATGGTCCCGACGATCGAGCGCGCCACCGCGGAGGCCGGGGTGCGGCTAGCCGACATCGACGCCGTTGCGGTCACGAGTGGCCCGGGCCTTGCGGGCGCCCTGCTGGTCGGGGTCGCTGCCGCCAAGGCCCTCGCCATCGGGCTCGGCAAGCCAATCTATGGCATCAACCACTTGGCGGCGCACGTCGCGGTGGACACCCTGGAGCACGGCCCGTTGCCGGAGCCGACGGTGGCGATGCTTGTTTCCGGAGGCCACTCCAGCCTGCTGCTGGTCGAAGACATCACAGCCACCATCACGCCGCTGGGCGCCACGATCGACGACGCGGCTGGTGAGGCATTCGACAAGGTGGCGCGGCTGCTCGGGATGCCGTTCCCCGGCGGCCCGCACATCGACCGCGCGGCTGCCGAGGGCGACCGGGCGTTCGTGGAGTTCCCGCGCGGGCTGACCTCGCCGCGTGACCTGCAGCGCCACCGGTTCGACTTCTCCTTTTCCGGGCTCAAGACCGCGGTCGCCCGCTGGGTCGAGGCACGCGAGCGCCTCGGCGAGCCGGTGCCCGTTGCCGACATCGCCGCCTCCTTCCAGGAGGCGGTGGCCGACGTGCTCACGCGCAAAGCAGTGCTGGCCTGCACCGAACACGGTGTCGACACGTTGCTCATCGGGGGTGGGGTTGCTGCGAACTCGCGGCTCCGCGCCATGGCAGTCGAGCGGTGCGAGGCAGCGGGGATCCAGGTGCGGGTGCCTCGGCCACAGCTGTGTACGGACAACGGAGCCATGGTCGCCGCGCTCGGCGCGCACATGGTGGCGCGTCGCCGCCCACCTTCACCGCTCGATCTGCCGGCAGACTCGTCCATGCCGGTCACGACGGTGCTCGCGAGCTGACCCGCTGGATCCCAATAGTTCACCGGCGCTTTCGGCGTGCCTGAGATGCACCCAACCCGTGCAAGGTGCACCATGATCATGGATTTGGCCATATTGGCGCACTCTAGGGGTGGACAGCAGTGTCGAATACGGACTATCAGTCTGATAGGCAGATCACCGGCTGGGTCGGCTGGGTGGCGTTCGCGGCCATCTTGCTGATCATGATCGGGCTGTTCCAGGCGTTCTGGGGCCTGATCGCGATCTTCCGCAACGAGGAGGTCTTCTTCGTCGGCGAGCAGAACCTGCCGGTCGAAGTCGACTACACGGCCTGGGGCTGGGCCAGCATCATCCTCGGGATCATCATCGCCATCACGGGTGTCGCATTGCTCAGTGGCCAGACGTGGGCCCGCATCGTTGCGGTTGTCCTCGCGGTCCTCAGCGCAATCTCCAACCTGGGGTCGATCGGGGCCTACCCGGTCTGGTCAGCGATCGTCATCGCCCTTGATGTGCTGGTGATCTACGCGGTGATCGTGCATGGCTCGGAGGTCCGCGCCGTTTAGAACCCCCATGTGCGAGGGTGGGGGCCAATGCGTCGCCTCGACGACCGTCCGGTGGCGCGCCACGCGCCGCTCCTGCTCGCCATCGTAGCCACGTCGGTGGTGAGTGTGGTCGGCTGCGCCGGCGACAACGCGCCACCGGGTGCCGCGCGCCCGACCTCGGGAGCGCCGATACCGCGGTCGCCCCCAACAGCGCCACCGCCACCCACTGCACCTGCCCTGCCGCAGGCGTTGCCCTGGGGACCGACGGTGCTCGAGTGGGAGCAGGCTGCTCGCGATGTTGCCGCGCTGAGCCTGCCCGACCGGGCGGCCCAAGTGATTGTGGCTGGGTACGGCGGCACCGCGCCGCCACGGACACTCATCACCGACCTCCATGTCGGCGGCGTCATCGTGCTCAAGGACAACGTCGCCTCCGTGGACGGGGTACGGGCGAGCAACCAGGCACTGGCCGCCGACTGGGCGGCGCTGGGGCGCGGCTACCCCCTGCTCGTCGGCGTCGACCAGGAGGGCGGCCGCGTGGCGCGGCTGGGAGCGCCGGTCACGGAGTTCCCGACGTTCATGACGTACGGCGCCGCCCGCAACGATGCGGTCACCCAAGCTGCCGCACAAGGGTCCGGGACGGAGCTGCGGGCCCTCGGTTTCACGGCTGTCTTCGCGCCCGACGCCGATGTGACGATCGGTCCAGCCGACACGACGATCGGGTCGAGGTCGGCCTCGACCGACCCGACCCTCGTGGCGAACGCTGTGACCGCTGCACTGCGTGGCTACTCCGTGGCGGGGATCGTGCCGGTGGTCAAGCACTTCCCAGGCCACGGTTCGGTGACCGGTGACAGCCACGTCGTCCTACCGCCCCAGCAGGCATCGCTCGACACGCTGTCGGCACGCGACCTTGTTCCGTTCGACGCGGCCGTGGCCGCCGGCGCCCCGGCGGTGATGACAGCCCACCTCGACATGCGAGCGGTCGACCCTGGTGTGCCAAGCACACTGTCGCCGGCGGTGATCGCCCTGCTCCGAGAGCGCGGGTTCGAAGGGGTGGTCGTCAGCGACGCGCTCAACATGGGTGCAGTCACCCGCCACACGTCCGCGAGTGATGCGGCCGTACGTGCTCTCGCGGCCGGCGTCGACCTGCTCCTGCTGCCACCCAACCCGCGCGCCGCCCGAGACGCCATCGTCACGGCGGTTCAGGACGGTCGGCTCGCCGCGGCACGCCTCGACGAGGCGGCGACCCGCGTGGTGGCGCTCATGCGGCACCAGGCGACAACCGCCCCGGCGCCAGATTCTGCCTCGATCGGGGGACACGCTGACGCGTCGTACGCCGCGTCGCTCGCCGCCGTATCCGTTGTGTCCGGGCCTTGCTCAGGCGCCCTTGTCGGGCCCGCGGTAAGCGTGCGCGGGGGAGACGTCGCCGACCGCGAGCGGTTCACTGCCGCCGCGCGGGCCGCCGGGCTGGCGGTGGGAAGCGGTGTGACCGTACGGCTCCTCGGCGGGCCTACCGCGTCCGGGTCCGGCGACATCGTGGTCGCGCTCGACGCGCCGTACGGGCTGGGCACATCCACCGCCGCTACCGCACGCATCGCGCTGTACGGTCGCTCGCCCGACGCCTTCCGCGCGCTCGTCGACGTGCTGCTCGGACGGGCGCCCGCGCGCGGCCGACTACCCGTTGACGTGCCCGGCGTTGAGCGCACCGGCTGCGGTTGATCGCGCGCACTTCGCGATCACGGGCGTTCCACGCCCAGGTTGCGCCTTACCCGTTTGGACAGCACCGTGGGCGCCGCGTACTGCCTCGCCACGGAACTGCCCCTTCATCTCTGCCGCCCTTCTCGTCTGGCACGAGCGTGGCCCGGATCATGCCGCTCCGCTACGCGGCGCGCGGTTCGGGACCGACTCATCGGAACGCTGCGACAATGGCCGCGTGCTGGAGGTGCTCACTGGGCTCGGCCTCGCGACGGCGGCGGGGCTCAACGCCTATATCCCGCTGTTGCTGGTCGGGCTCGTCTCGCGCTACACCGACGTGCTCGACCTCTCGGCGTCCTTCGACTGGTTGGAGAACGGCTGGCTGCTAACCGGCCTCGGCGTCCTGCTTGCCGTCGAAGTCGTGCTCGACAAGGTCCCTGTGGTCGATAGTGTCAATGACGCTGTACAGACCTTCGTACGACCGGTGTCAGGCGGCGTGACCGTTGCGGCGACTGCGGCCGCAGCCGATGTGGACGAGTCGTGGGCTCAGGACAACGCGTGGATCGGGTGGCTCGGCGGGATCGTGGTTGCCCTTGTCGTCCACGGCGGCAAGGTCGCGACGAGGCCAGTCGTAAACGCTGCCACGCTCGGTGTCGGCGCGCCGGTTGTGAGCACGGCCGAGGACGCGACGTCCGTTGGGTTCAGCCTGAGCGCGCTGTTCGCGCCGCTGCTCGTGCTGGTGGGTCTCGTGCTGTTGGGCTGGTTCGCCTTTGTCATGCTGCGCAAGGCGAGACGTGCAACTCGACGGCGCGCTCCAGGGACCACATGACCATCAGCGGTGGTCCCAAAGCGTTGGACCTCAGTACGGCAACGGGCACAGCGGGCAGGGGTTGGGATCTGGGTCCGGATCATGTGGCGGAGGCGGTGGTGCAGCCTGGACCACGGTCAGATCGGGGAGCCAGCGCATGCGTGGCACCGATCCGCCGATGCTGACCGGCTCCTCGTAGACCGCGAGCACCTGGTAGGTGCCAGGCGAGAACACGCCCGGGTTGACTCCCATGTACTCCTGGTTGATCACGCAGTTGTTGTTCGCCCAGCGGGTCTGGTAGTAGGTCACCTCTCCGCCGTTCCGGTAGAACTTGAACTGCGCCACCGAGTCGGGCATCACACCCGCGGCGATCACCAGCAGCTGCTGGCCCTGCGCGATCGTCTGGTTGTGGCCCGGCGTCTGGTACCAGGCAGTCGCCGGCTGGTTGCAGCGAGTCGACGGCGGCGGCTCATGGGCTATCGCCATTGTGGCGAGGTCGAGCCACTTGTCGCGGATGACACCGGCATCGCCCCCGCCGTCACCACGGCTGCCGCGGAAAGGTACCGGTGACCAGGCATACTCGCCCGGGAACTGGTGGTCTTTCAGCTCGTCCACCCGCGGCGCGTGCGGCTCGCCGACGTTGACGACATTGAACGGCAGCCAGAAGCTCTCCGAGCAGTGGTCCAGCCCGCCCAGTCCAGCGTCGCAGGACGCGAGCGAGACATAGTTGGCGTGCTTGTTCTCCGATGCATAGATGCGCGCGACCTGCGGCGAGCCACCGGCCTCTCGACCCCACGTACACGAGTTGCCGAGCAGCCTCTGTTCGGAGTGCTCCCCGACACCGCGGTAGTGGGCGAAGGTCTTGAGCGAGAAGGCGCCGTATCCGTACGGGCATGAAGCGTTTGGCGCAAGCGTGAGTGAGAACGGCTCGACGTCGCCGTTGTGCGCGAACCGACCGGCGAACTCACCACAGTCCTTGAAGTAGAGCAGGTTGTATTGCACCGAGATCTTCGATGGGTCGTTCGGGTGCGGGATCACTCGAGCGAGTGCGGTGCCCGGATTCCACGACGTGGCTGGATGCGTACAGCCCCAGTCCTCGCCGTTGTCGTACCACACGTACGGAAAGAACCGAGTCGCCAGAGCGTCTTCGACACCGTCGTCGAGCCCGTCGCTGTCGACGTCGGAGAACGCCGATGCAGGCGATGCAGTCACCATCGCCGAACTGATCACGAACAGAGCGGCGAGAAAGAGCCGCAACAACCGCCATGCCATCGCTGTCCCTCCAAGGCCACCGTCCGGGCACCGGGAGTTCGGAGCCGAGCGGGGACCGGATGGGAACAGCGACTAATCGCAAGGTGCGACGTGCAGCACGACGGCGCGCTCCTGGGTCCGCGTGACGACCAGGGTCGCGGCCGCGTCGCCTTTCGGCCGGAGCCGGCGGCGGAGCTCTTCCGGGGTCACACCGACGCCACGCTTCTTGATGGTGAGGGTGCCGATCCCGTGCGTACGGACCCAGGCGCGCAGTGCCTTGTCGTCGTACGGCAGCACGTCGAGCACCTCGTACGCTTTCGCGAACGGCGTCATGCCCAGCTCGTCCGCTGTGACGTAGGCGATCCGGCGATCGAGCAGCCGGCCGTGCACGATCGCCGCGACTGCCGTCACGAGCCCGGCTCGTAGCACCGCGTCATCCGGCTCGTACAGGTAGCGCAGCGGCGGCCCGTCCTGCTGATCGCGTGGATCGTCGGCCTCCGTCAGGGTCGCACCGCTGGGCAGAAGGGTCGCTCGACGGCTGACGCCGGTGTTGGCGCTGTCGGACCAGAGTGCCGCCTCCACGAGGTCGCCACCGTCGGACACCCACTCGGCTTCGACACCGGCGGGGACCCGGTCGTGCGGGATGCCCGGCGCCACCTTTATGCACGCCGTACCACTGGCGAGCAGCTCCTCGACGAACGACCAAGGTGGGGCGTATGCGTCGACGTCGAACACCCGGCCGCGGCTCGTCCGGCGGGCCGGGTCGCAAATCACGGCGGCATCGCGTGAGTGGTCGTATGTGGTCGCGTCGGCGAGCTCGACCGTGGCGTCGAGCCGCAAGGCCGCAATGTTGGCTCGCGCGACCGCGACGGTGAGCGGGTCCTGCTCGACACCCGTGACGCGCAGGCCCGCGCGGGCAAGCGCCAGCAGGTCGCCGCCAATGCCGCAGCACAGGTCCGCGACCGATGCACCGGTGCCGACGAAGTCGACCAGCCGGCTTGCGCGGTGGGCCGCGACGGGTGCGCGGGTGGCTTGCTCGAGCCCGTCCCGGGTGAAGAACATGCTCGCTGCGTCGGCGCCGAACTTCGTCACCGCCTTGGCTCGCAGCCGCGCCTGCGTGAGGGCGGCCGCGACCAGTTGCGGGTCGTGGCCTGCGCGCCGCAGCCGCTCGCTCAGCGCGAGTGCGTCGGTGCTGCCGTACGCGGCCGTTGCCTCGTGGAGCAGCGCGGCGCCGCTGCCGTTCAGCAGCGCCTCTATCAGCTCTGCCGCGCTCAGCCCGGTCATGGGGAATCGTGCGGCGAGTACCGTGACTGAGCCATGAGCGGATTCTCCCGCCTGGGGGCGTGGTTCTACGGCCGGTTCAACCGTGATCCCGCATCCAACAGGTTGGTGGTGTCGTTGGCGCGGCTGACACCAGAGGACCGGGCGCTCGAGATCGGGTGTGGTCCCGGCGCGGCGCTGGCCGGTGCGGCCACCGTGATCGCGGCGACTCAGCTGGCGGCGGTTGACCCGACGCCGGGCTTCGTCGAGCGGGCCGCGCGTCGGGTGCCGGGTGCCGACGTACGCCTTGCGACGGCTGAGGCGCTGCCCTTCCCGGACGCGACGTTCACTGTTGCCTGGTCTGTGGCGGCGGTACACCACTGGACTGACCGCGACAAGGGGCTTGCCGAGGCGGTGCGCGTGCTCGCCCCTGGTGGTCGGCTTCTGCTGGTCGAGCGGCACCTGCGCAGATCCGGGCACGGCATCACCGATGCCCAGGCGGCCGAGGTCATGTCCCGGCTACGCGAGCTGGGCGTCGAGGAGGTCGCGGCGGAGGAGCACCGCGCCGGGCGAGAGCGGTTCCTTGTCGTGTCCGGGGTCGCAGCCTGAGTCGTGGCTGTGGGCCGGGGCTGGTCGCCGTCAGCGCAGAGCGTCGAGCGCGTCGAGGACGTCGAGATACCCGGCGGCTGCCGCCCACATCGCGTCGGCCCGTGGCGCGAGCTTGCCCGGGCCCCAGCGCGTGTCGTCGTACTCCGCGGTGGTCGTGCGCATGGCCAGCCGGCTGGCGGCGAGCTCGTCCTGCAGCCGTTCGATGAGCTCCTCACGCGTAGGGGCTTGGATGCGTACGGACTCGCCGTCGCCGGCGCGGATGGCAGCAAGCGCCGTTTCGTAGACACCCTTGTTCTGGTCCCACACGAGCACCGGTCGGTCTATCCGATGGTTCCAGACCGGCACCAGGTTGGAGCGCCATCGTGGCCAGATGGGGTTGTTGGACAGGCGCGTGGCGTTGGCCCACCATTCCGCGCCCCGCGGAATGGCGTACCACGGTACGTCCTCCTGGGGCCGATTCACGACCAGCGCGACCTCGATGCCCTCCAGGTCACGCGGTGCCCCGAGGATGTCGCCGAATGCCCAGAGCTGCTCCACCCGGAACATCTCGTGCTCATCGAACATCCCAGTCACGGCGACCATGCGGCCGCACTCCTCGGCGAGGTTCTCCAGGTGGTGGACTGCTCGCTCCCATCGCATGGCAACGATGATCGCGCGTGGCGCAGCCGGTTAGAACGTCAGCATCACCTTGACGTCGTCGTCGCGCTTGGCGAAGGCGTCGGCGTGCTGCTCGACGGGGACGCGTCGGGTCACGAGGCGGGACAGCCATTCGCGGTCGGCCGCCCCCAAGGCGGCCGCGGCGTGCTCGTAGTGCCGCCGAGCGGCGTTGACGGAGCCGAAGACAACGTCGTTCTCCAACACGATGTCGCGGTTGACCGCGCCAAGGTCGATGGAGCGCTCCTTTCCCGGGTGGGAGACGCCGGTGAGGCAGACGATTCCGTTGACGGCGCTGAAACCGAGCAGGTCGCTGATCACCGAGCTGGCGCCGGTGCACTCGATGGCGATGTCGGGCCGGAAACCGACGTTCGTGACCCCCGTGGTGTGGTAGGTCGCACCGAGGTCATGGACGAGCGCTGGCTTCGGGCCAGTCTCTGCAAGATCGAGCACGTGTACGTCGAACCCGCGCTGCGCGCCCATGAGCGCGCCCAGCAGTCCGATCGGCCCCGCGCCGGTGACGAGCACGGTCTCCGGTGAGAACGTCGCCCGCCCGCCGATGCGTTCGATGTGGTCCCACGCCTTGGCTAGAACGCTCGCCGGCTCGAGCAGCACCCCGAGGTCGCCAAGGCTGGAGTCGACGGTGACGACCCGGTCGGGCCGCGCCCGGTAGCGCTCGCGGGCAAATCCATGCAGCCCCTTGATGCCGTGCTCGGAGTAGAGGCCATTCAGGCACATGTCCCATTCGTCCATGGCACATGCGCGGCAGGGCTCCGGGTCGCGCGTCCGGACGATGCCGACGACCAGGTCACCCGCGGAGAATCCACTGTTTGGCGGCGCCTCGAGGACACGGCCGATCGACTCGTGCCCGAGGACGAGGCGCTCCTCGCCGGGCGGCGCCTCGCCGTACGCCGCGGAAATGATCTCCACGTCGGTGCCGCAGACGCCTACACCCATGACCTCGACGAGCAGGTCGCCGTCGGTAGCGCCCGGCTCCGAGAAGTCGATCACCTCGGCGGAGTCGGCCACGCCGGGTCGTACGGTCAACGCGCGCACGTCGCGATCATCGGGTATCCGCGCGCACGCGGCATCTCGGACGACGCTCTGGCCAGCGAACAAGCTGGTCTGGCACTCACCTTGACCGAGTGCTAAGCCCGGCATAGAGTCGGGTTGGCACTCTCCCAGTGAGGGTGCCAGCCATACGGTCGACCGGCACCCGCGACGACGGACGGCCTGGCTTGTCAATGGTCAACCCGTGACATCCCGTGAAAGGGGAGGTCCACCACAGTGTCGGTCTCCATCAAGCCGCTCGAGGACCGCATCGTCGTCAAGTCCCTCGAAGCGGAGCAGACGACTGCATCCGGCCTGGTCATCCCAGACACCGCCAAGGAGAAGCCGCAGGAGGGCGAGGTCCTCGCTGTCGGCCCTGGCCGCTGGGACGACGAGGGCGAGAAGCGCATCCCGCTCGACGTTGCCGTCGGCGACGTCGTGCTCTACTCGAAGTACGGCGGCACCGAGGTCAAGTACAACGGCGAGGAGTACCTCATCCTCTCCGCTCGTGACGTCCTCGCTGTCATCGAGAAGTGATCTGATCACATACCCGTGATCGCGAACCGCCCCGGAGTGTCCGGCCGTGTGGCCGGGCTCCGGGGCGTTCTTTTCTGACGAGAGGGAAGCCATTCCGTGGCAAAGATCCTGGAGTTTGAGGAGGACGCCCGCCGCTCGCTCGAGCGCGGCGTCGACGCCCTCGCCAACGCCGTCAAGGTGACGCTCGGCCCCAAGGGCCGCAACGTCGTCCTCGACAAGAAGTTCGGCTCGCCGACCATCACCAACGACGGTGTCACGATCGCCCGCGAGGTCGAGCTCGACAACCCGTACGAGAACCTCGGCGCGCAGTTCGCCAAGGAGGTCGCTACCAAGACCAACGACATCGCCGGCGACGGCACGACCACCGCCACGGTTCTCGCGCAGGCGATGGTCAAGACCGGCCTCAAGGCCGTAACCGCGGGCGCCGCTCCGATGGCCGTGAAGCGCGGCATCGACGCCGCCGTCCTGGCCGTGTCCGAGCGTCTCCTCGAGTCGGCCAAGGTGATCGACACCAAGGAGGAGATCGCCCAGGTAGGCACGATCTCCGCGCAGGACCGCCAGATCGGCGAGCTGATCGCCGAGGCGTTCGACAAGGTCGGCAAGGACGGCGTGATCACCGTCGAGGAGTCCAACACGCTCGGCACCGAGCTCGACTTCACCGAGGGCATGCAGTTCGACAAGGGCTACATCAGCCCCTACATGATCACCGACGTGGAGCGCATGGAGGCGGTCCTCGAGGACTCCTACATCCTGCTGCACCAGGGCAAGATCGCCGCGATCGCCGACCTGCTGCCGCTGCTGGAGAAGGTCGTCCAGGCCGGCAAGCCGCTGCTCATCATCGCCGAGGACGTCGAGGGCGAGGCACTCTCGACTCTCGTCGTCAACAAGATCCGTGGCACGTTCAACAGCGTCGCCGTCAAGGCGCCCGGCTTCGGCGACCGCCGCAAGGCGACGCTGGAGGACATCGCAACCCTTACCGGCGGCCAGGTCGTGGCGCCCGAGGTCGGCCTCAAGCTCGACCAGGTCGGGCTCGAGGTCCTCGGCACCGCGCGCCGCGTCGTCATCACCAAGGACGACACCACGATCGTCGACGGTGGCGGCGCCCGCGACGCGGTCGAGGCACGGGTCGCGCAGCTCCGAGGCGAGATCGAGCGCACCGACTCCGACTGGGACCGCGAAAAGCTGCAGGAACGCGTGGCCAAGCTCGCCGGCGGCGTCTGCGTCATCAAGGTCGGCGCGGCCACCGAGATCGAGCTCAAGGAGAAGAAGCACCGCATCGAGGACGCCATCTCGGCGACCCGCGCCGCGGTCGAGGAGGGCATCGTCGCCGGCGGCGGCGCCGCACTCGTACACGCACTGTCCGCGCTCGACGGCGACCTCGGCCGCGAGGGCGACGAGGCGACCGGCGTCAACGTCGTGCGCAAGGCCGCGGTCGAGCCGCTGCGTTGGATCGCGCAGAACGCCGGCGAGGAGGGCTACGTCGTCGTTGCCCGCGTCTCCGAGCTGCCGGTCAACCACGGCATCAACGCCGCGACGGGTGAGTACGTCGACCTGCTTGCGGCCGGCGTCATCGACCCCGTCAAGGTGACGCGCTCTGCCCTGCAGAACGCCGCCTCCATCGCCGGGATGCTGCTCACGACCGAGGCGCTCGTCGTGGAGAAGCCGGCCGAGCCGGAGCCGGAGGCCAACGGCCACGGGCATGGCCACGGCCACTGATCGGTCGTCGGCCGAGTCGATCACGTTAACGTGATCAACCGGGTCCTTGCGAGGCATGCACGCCTTGCAAGGACCCGGTTGGCCTTGTACGGACGGCCTCGGTTGCCTGGCGCTCGGCCGCCGCCCCGTACCATGGATTAACCCCCGACCGACGACGGCAGCCCACCCCTCGGCCGACCGGAAGGCGTCCAGCAGCCCATGACCAGCGGCATTCCCGACAAGTTCGCCCCCCTCGGACTGACCTACGATGACGTCCTGCTGCTGCCCGGCAGCTCGGAGGTCATCCCCAGTGACGTCGACACGACCACCCGCTTCTCGCGCAACATCACGCTTCGCGTGCCGCTCGTCTCGGCCGCCATGGACACCGTCACCGAGTCCCGCATGGCGATCGCCATGGCCCGCCAGGGTGGTCTTGGCGTGCTGCACCGCAACCTCTCGGCCGAGGAGCAGGCGACACAGGTCGACATCGTCAAGCGCAACGAGTCGGGGATGGTCACCCACCCGATCACCGTCGGTCCGGACGCCACGCTCGGCGGAGGTCGACCGGCTGTGCGGGCGCTACCGCATCTCGGGTGCGCCCGTGGTCGACCGCGAGGGCAAGCTGCTCGGCATCGTCACCAACCGCGACATGCGGTTCGAGCCCGACCACTCGCGGCCGGTGGTCGAGGTCATGACCAAGATGCCGCTCGTCACCGGGCACCCGGGCATCTCGCCCGACGACGCGATGGCGCTCCTGGGCAGGCACCGCATCGAGAAGCTCCCACTGGTCGACGAGGACGGCAAGCTCACCGGCCTCATCACGCTCAAGGACTTCACCAAGCGCGAGCGGTTCCCGCTGGCCACCAAGGACGCGCAGGGCCGGCTCGCGGTCGGTGCGGCCGTGGGTTTCTTCGGCGACGCCTGGGAGCGGGCGATGCTGCTGGTCGAGGCCGGAGCCGACGTACTCGTGGTCGACACCGCGCACGGGCACAGCCGCGGTGTGCTGGAGATGATCGCCAAGCTCAAGCCCGAGGTCGCGGCCAAGGGTGTCGACGTTGTGGGCGGCAACGTCGCGACGTACGAGGGGGCCAAGGCGCTCGTCGAGGCCGGAGCCGACGGCGTCAAGGTCGGCGTCGGGCCGGGTTCGATCTGCACGACCCGGGTCGTCGCCGGCATCGGAGTGCCCCAGGTGACGGCGATCTACGAGTCGGCCCGCGCATGCGCGCCTGCGGGCGTACCTCTGATCGGCGACGGAGGCCTGCAGCACTCCGGCGACATCGCCAAGGCCCTTGTCGCAGGAGCCGATTCGGTCATGCTCGGCTCGCTGCTCGCGGGCTGCGAGGAAGCGCCGGGCGAGCTGGTCTTCATCAACGGCAAGCAGTTCAAGTCCTACCGCGGCATGGGCTCCCTCGGCGCCATGCAGAGCCGCGGCGCCAAACGGTCGTACTCCAAGGACCGCTACTTCCAGGGCGACATCGAGTCCGACGACGAGCTCATCCCGGAAGGCATCGAGGGGCAAGTGCCGTTCCGCGGGCCGCTCGAGTCGGTGGCACACCAGTTGGTCGGCGGCCTGCAGCAGTCGATGTTCTACTGCGGCACGCGCACGGTGCCGGATCTCAAGGAGCGCGGGCGGTTCATCCGCATCACCGCCGCTGGGCTCAAGGAGAGCCACCCGCATGACGTCCAGATGACCGTCGAGGCCCCTAACTACAGCTCGCGCTAGGGTCGTCGCCGTGATCGAGATCGAGATCGGCCGCGGCAAACGGGGTCGCCAGGGCTACTCGTTCGACGACCTCGCGATCGTGCCGAGTCGTCGCACGCGCGACCCGGAAGAGGTCTCGACGAGCTGGCAGATCGATGCCTATCGCTTCGACCTGCCCATCATGGCGGCGCCGATGGACTCGGTGATGTCGCCCGTGACCGCCGTGGCGTTCGGCAAGCTCGGCGGTCTCGGGGTGCTCGACCTCGAAGGCCTATGGACGCGGTACGACGACCCGACGCCCCTGCTCGATGAAATCGCCGAGCTTCCCGAGGAGGGTGCGACCCGTCGGCTGCAGGAGATCCACACCGCGCCGATCCGCGAGGAGCTCATCGTCGAGCGGCTCAAGGAGATCCGCGGCGCCGGTGTCACGGTGGCCGGCGCCCTCTCGCCACAGCGCACCAAGCAGTTCCACCGGGCGGTGCTCGACGGCGGCGTCGACATCTTCGTCATCCGCGGTACGACCGTCTCTGCCGAGCACGTCTCCGGGCGCGCCGAGCCGCTCAACCTCAAGCAGTTCATCTACGAGCTCGACGTGCCCGTGGTCGTCGGCGGCTGCGCGACCTACCAGGCTGCGCTGCACTTGATGCGTACGGGCGCCGCGGGTGTGCTCGTCGGCTTCGGCGGCGGCTCGTCCTACACCAGCAAGTCCGTGCTCGGCGTGGCGGTCCCCATTGCCACTGCCATCGCCGACGTGGCTGCGGCGCGGCGTGACTACCTCGACGAGTCCGGCGGCCGCTACGTACACCTCATCGCCGATGGTGGCATCGGCAAGTCCGGCGACATCGCCAAGGCGATTGCGTGCGGGGCCGACGCCGTCATGATGGGCAGCCCGCTGGCCCGGGCAAGCGAGGCGCCGGGACGCGGCTGGCATTGGGGGTCGGAGGCGCACCACGCCGACCTGCCTCGCGGTGTCCGCATGCGCGTCGGCACCCTCGGACCGCTACAGCAGATCCTGCACGGGCCGTCCACCGTCGCCGACGGCACCATGAACTTCTCTGGGGCGCTGCGGCGGGCCATGGCCACCACGGGCTTCACCGAGCTCAAGGACTTTCAGCGGGTCGAGGTCGCCGTCTCGCGCTAGCGGATCTCCGTGATCTTGGCTGCCGCGGACCTCAGATCGTGATGAGCAGCGACACGCCGGCCGAATCGGCAGCTGCAGCCAACGAGGCGTCCAGAGTCGCCAATGCCAGCCCTTCACGTTCAGCTAGCACAAGGTACGCGGCGTCGTAGGCGGACAAGTTGTGTCTTCGGCCAGCCGCCAGGACTGCGCCCACATCGGACACGGTGTCTACCGAGATGGGTAGCTGCCCGAGAAGGGACAGGAAGCGGGCGCTCTGCGCTTCGCCTAATCGATTGCGTCGCTCGGCCACAAGTAGGACGTTGACGACCTCCAACTCCCACAGGGAAGGCACGGTGGCCGCGTCTTCCTGCAGGCGATCGAGGAGTGCCTCGGTCTCCGGCGTTGCCTCGTCCTCGAAGCACCACGCCATGGTCACCGATGCATCGACCACGAACGGCACTAGCGACGTCCTTCCTCGATCATCTTCCGCACGCTCAACCGGCCTCGGCGGACACCCGACCGAGCCGATCGGAGCTCGGCAATGACTTCGGCGGGGGTGAGACGGTGGGCACGGACCGGAATGAGCTGCGCGATGGCTGTCCCGTGTTTTGTGATCGTGATCGGTCGCCCTGTCGACTCCAGCTCGGCAAGCAGCCGGGGAAGGTGGGTCTTGGCTTCGTACGCTCCAACCGAGGTCATGGCCCTAGACTAGTCTGCGACTGGTCTGGAGCACAACCTCTTGATGGGCCTCCCGGCCAGGGCTACTAACGCGTAGCCCACTTGCGTATCCTGCCGCCGTGACCTCGCCAGTGACAGCTGTCAGCGTTGACCCCTCGCTCGTCGAGCGACTGACCCGCGCCGTTGTCGCCACCAGCGCCGACAGCGTCAAGACGACTGCGCCGTTCACCGACGAGCCGCTCGCTGAGATCCCGCGGTCGAGCGAGCGTGATGTCGAGCAGGCGTACGTCCGAGCGCGCGCGGCACAGCCCGCTTGGCTCGCCCTCGGCGTACGCGCCCGCGCCAAGGTCCTGCTCCGCTTCCACGACCTCGTCCTCACCCACCGCGACGAGCTCACGGACATGATCCAGCTGGAGAGCGGCAAGGCTCGGCTCGACGCCTTCCAGGAGGTCGGCGAGGTCGCGTTGGCGGCGCGCTACTGCGGCCGCATGGCGGCACGGGTGCTCCGACCCAAGCGTCGCGTCCCGCTCGCCCCGGGCGTTTTCGCCGTACGGGAGCTGCACCATCCCATGGGCGTGGTCGGCATCGTGTCGCCGTGGAACTACCCGCTCGCGCTGGCCGTCATCGACACTCTGCCGGCCCTCGTCGCCGGCAACACCGTGGTGCACAAGCCCGACGACCAGGGCGCCCTGACCGCGCTGCGCGCCCGCGAGCTCGCGATCGAGGCTGGGGTGCCGGCGGATGCGTGGCAGGTTGTGCTCGGCGACGGCCCGACGATCGGCGGGGCAGTGATCGCCGGCGCCGACTACGTGTCGTTCACCGGCTCCACCGCCACCGGCCGCGTCGTGGCCCGACAGGCAGGCGAGCGCTTGATCGGCGCGTCGCTAGAACTCGGCGGCAAGAACCCAATGGTCGTGCTCGCGGGCGCCGACGTTGCCAAGGCCGCCGACGCTGCAGTGCGTACGAGCTTTGCGGCGGCCGGGCAGCTCTGCACCTCGGCCGAGCGGGTGTTGGTGCACGAGTCGCTGTACGAGGAGTTCCGCGAGCGGTTCGTGGCCAGGACCCGCGAGCTGCGGCTCGGCGTCGGTGTCGAGTGGGGCTACGACGTGGGGTCGATCGTGTCGCGCAGCCACCTGGACAAGGTGCTCGGTCACGTCGAGGATGCCCGCGCACACGGCGCCACCGTGCTCACCGGCGGGCGGGCGCGACCCGACATCGGGCCACTGGTCATGGAGCCGACCGTGCTGGAAGGCGTGACGCCTGCGATGCGCTGTCATGGCGAGGAGACCTTCGGTCCCGTGGTGGCGATCGCGTCGTTTCGCACCGAGGACGAGGCTGTCGAGCGAGCTAACGACACGCCGTACGGCCTGCTCGGGGTGGTCTTCGCCCCGACGCTGCGCGAGGGCATGCGCGTCGCCGCCCGCATCACGTGCGGTGCGGTGTCGGTCAACGAGGCCCACACGTCGGTGTGGGCCAACCACGATGTGCCGCTTGGCGGGATGCGAGCGTCGGGGCTTGGCCGGCGGCACGGGGCGGCGGGGATCCTGCGCTACACCGAGACCCAGGCAGTGGTCGGCCAGCGCATTCCCGCGCTCTCGGCACCGTGGCACCAGACCCCGGAGGCCTACGCGGCCACCACGACTCGCCTCCTGCGCGCCGTCAAGGCACTCGGTCGCCGCTGACTCACAGGTTCCTTCCAGGTCCGCCCAAGGTCGTCCTCAGCCAGGGACGACAGCCTCGGTTGATGGCCTTCACACCGGAGGCCGTGAACCGAGAGGGAGGTGTCCACATGGACGAGGAGACGAAACCGCCCGTACGGAAGGCAGGCCGATCGGTGGCGATGCTCGTCGGCGGACTCGTGCTTGGTGCGACTCTGACCGGCACGATTGCCGCCAACGCGGCGTCCGGCAGTTCGTCCTCGGGTGGCTCGCCGGAGACGTCCACCAGCGAGTCGACCGACGGCTACTCGGGCGGCCAGTCCGAACAGCCCACCGACCCGAGCACCGGCTCGCGCGACGGGGACTGCCCCGAGGGCGGCGCCCGGCCGGACGGTGATGGCACTCGACCCGAGCGTGACGGCACACAGGAGCCGGACGGCACGCCGGCGCCGGACGGCACCCAGTCGCCGGGTTACCCGTCGAGCTGACCCTGCCCGGGCGGTGGGCGCCGAGCCTCATTGGGCTCGGCGCCCGCCGCTCGGCGCCCCGCTCGGCGTGGTCAAGTGTCGGCGGTCGTCCGCTGCCCGTGCCACGACTCCCAAAGCGCCGAGTAGGCCCCGCCGTCGGCGACGAGCTGGTCGTGCGTGCCGAGCTCGCTGATCCGTCCGTCCTCGACGACAGCAACCCGGTCGGCATCGTGCGCGGTGTGCAGCCGGTGCGCGATCGCGACGACTGTGCGCCCTTCGAGCACTGCGGCGAGCGACCGCTCCAGATGCCGCGCCGCCCGCGGGTCGAGCAGCGACGTCGCCTCGTCGAGCACGAGAGTGTGCGGGTCGGCGAGCACGAGCCGAGCCAGCGCCACCTGCTGCGCCTGCGCCGGAGCCAGCCCGTAGCCACCGGCACCCACCACAGTCTGCAAGCCATCGGGCAAGGCCTCGACCCAACCCCGGGCGTCGACCACGTCGAGCGCCCGCAGCAGCGCATCGTCATCGGCGTCGGGGCGTGCCAGCCGTAGGTTGTCGGCCAGCGAGCCCACGAACACGTGGTGCTCCTGGGTGACCAGGGCGACGTGACCGCGCAGCTCGTCGAGCGGAAGGTCGACCAGCGGCACCTCCCCGACAGTGACCGATCCCGTGCGCGGCGGGTGGATGCCCGCGAGCAGCCGGCCAAGCGTCGACTTGCCGGCGCCCGATGGTCCGACCATCGCGAGCCGCTCACCCGGGCGCAGGTCGAGATCGATGCCGTGCAGCACGTCGCGACCGCTCGTGTAGGCGTAGCGCACGTCAGTCGCCTGCACGTGCTCGTCGACCGGCTGTGCGCCCGACGCAGCACGGTCGCTGGGCACGTCAGCCACACCGACCACACGCGCGAGCGACGCCGCACCGACCTGCACCTCGTCGAGCCACATGAGCAGCCGGTCGACGGGGTCGATCAGCTGCACGGCGTAGAGCGTCACCGCAGTGACCTGCCCAATGGTCGCGTTGCCGCCGAAGACGAGCCACCCGCCCCATAGCAGCACGCTGGCCACTGGCAGCACGTAGGCCAGCTCGAGGGCCGGGAACCAGACCGTGCGCAGGAACAGCGTGCGGCGCTCGGCACGGTAGGCCTCGGACAGGTCGGCCTTCGTCCGCGCATTGCGCTGCTGAGAGAGACCAAGCGCGGCGACGGTGCGCCCACCCTCGACCGTCTCGGTGACGCCCCCAGTGATGGTCGCGTACGCCGCCCGCTCCCAGAGGTAGCCGGCCGGTGCGCGGCGGAGGTACCAGCGAGTCGACACCCAGATCAGCGGCACGCTGATCAGGCACGGCAGCACGACAAGCGGGCCGACGATAAGCGCCGCTCCGAGCGTCAGCGTCGCGGTGACAGTGGCCACGAGAACCTCGGGTACGGCGAACCGCACCGTGCGCGCAAGGGTGTCGATGTCTGCCGTCGTACGGGACACCAGGTCACCTGTGCCCGCCCGCTCCACCGTTGACAACGGCAGCGCGAGCACGCGACCGACGAACGTCTCGCGCAGCTCGGCAAACACCTGCTCGCTCAGCACGAGCGACGATCTGCGCGCGGCCCGCGTGAGAACGGTCGACGCAAGCACGAACCCCGCCAGCACGAGCACGAGCCGGTCGACGTGGGCGGTCGTGGTGCCGCTGGTGACGCTCTGCACGAGCTCGCCGAGCAGCCACGGTCCTGCCAGGCCGGTCACGGCCGCCAGGGCGTGCAGGCTGAGAACGCGGGTGAGTGCGAGCCGGTGCTGACGCATCAGGCGGCGCGCCTCGGCGCGCACCTCCGGTGCGGCAGCGATCGGCAGGGTGGTGCTCACGCTGCCTCCTCTCGGGTCACGGTCTCGCGATAGCTGGGCTCGGACTCCAACAGCTCGGCGTGGGTGCCGATGCACTGCACTCGCCCGTCGGCGAGGAAGGCCACCTGGTCGACGCGGTCGAGCAGCAACGGGCTCGCAGACACGATCACCGTGGTGCGGCCCCGGCGAGCGGTCAGCAACCGGTCGGCGATGCGCGCCTCGGTGTGCGCGTCGACGGCACTCGTCGGCTCCACGAGCACGAGCACCTCGGGGTCTGCAAGCAGCGCTCGAGCCAGGACGAGCCGCTGACGCTGGCCGCCGGAGAATGAGCGGCCACGCTCCTCCACTGTGGTGTCGAGCCCGTCTGGCAGTGCGTCGATCACGTCTGTGGCGTCGGCGACGGTGAGCATGTGACGCAGCGCGCGGTCGTCGGAAGTGCCCCACGGGTCGAGAGTTTCGCGGAGGCTGCCACTGAAGAGCAGCGGATCCGCTTCGCTCACGAGGATGCGCCGGCGCACCTCGTCGACCGCGAGGTCGGCAAGGCGGACGTCGCCGAGCAACACACCATCGCCGTCGGCGAAGCGGCCGAGTCGGTCGGCAACCAGCGCGCTCTCTTGCGGGTCGGCGCTGACCAGGGCCGTCGTCAGCCCGGGGGCGACCACAAGTCCCGACTGCGAGTCACGGAGCGGCACACCGGCCGCCGGGACCCGAGCGGGTGGAGCGTTGTCTGCCGGCGCGTCCGACGTCGTCGCCGACACGGCGAGCACCGCCAGCACGCGGCGCGCCGCGACGATGCCTCGCGTCGCTCTTTCCACCGCCTCGGTCGCGGTGCGCAGGGGCGTCACGAGGAAGGCGGAGTAGCCGTAGAACGCCACCAGCTCACCAGGGCTGATGGTGCCGGCGACAGCCAGCCGGGCACCCAGCCAAGTGACCAGCACGACGAAGATTCCGGGCAGCAGCACTTGCGCGGCGTCCAGCAGCGACTGCACCTGAGCGACCCGGAGACCGGATTGCCGTACCTCCTGTGAACGCGTGGTGTAGCGGGCAAGGAAGGTCCGCTCACCACCGATGCCGCGTAGCACCCGCAGACCGGCCACGGTGTCGGCGCCGAGCGCGGTGAGCCGGCCAATCTCCGCGCGCTGCTCGCGCTGGCGTGCCTGCAGCGGCCGAATGACCGGTGTGAGCAGGAGCATGACAAGCGGTACGCCGATCAGCACGACGAGCCCCAGGGTCACCGACGTGCTCAGCAGCAGGACAGCGACCAGAACGTAGGCCGTGATGGCACCGAAGAACCGCGGCAGCACGTCGTAGATGCCGCCGATGTGCGGTGCGTCACTCGCGGTCGTGGAGACGACTTCGCCGGTCGAGACCGCGCTGCGCACAGCGCTGCCGGTGCGGGCGACGTGCTCGGCGACGAGCTGCGTGACGCGGTACATCGCGGTGAGCCAGTTGCCCACCGCGAGCCGGTGGCGCAACACGCCAGCGCCGGCCTGGATGAGCCCGAGCGCGAGCACTGCCAAGGCCCAGTACAGGAGCGCGCCGCGGTCGCCGGCCGCGAGGCCCGAGTCGACCGCGCGACCCAACGCGTACGGCATCAGGGCCTGGGCCACCATCCACGTGACGCCGAACCCCACAGCGATCGCGATGCGCGCGAATTGCTTGCGTCCCACCCAGACCAGGAACCGCAACGGCGAGCGGGTGTCCGGCGATCCGGGGTCCGCGTGCGGCAGGCTGGGGAGGAGTGTCACGTGGCAGCACCGTACGCTGCGTAACTGACAACAAGCCAACGAGTTTTGCCGCCCGCGAACCGCGCGCAACGTCCGAACAACCGAGCGCTATCGAGCACGCACCCTCGGACGCAACGGGGAACTACCGCTTTGCGCGCGCCGCCTCGTACATCTCGATGAACCGGTCCACCGGCACGGCCGCCACCATCTCGCCGAGCAGTGGCAGGTCCACATCGTCGAGCTTGGTGAAGCGCAAGCACGACTTGCCCATGTCGATCGGGCGTCCGCTGGGTGGTGACCAGCGTTCCCGGAAGTCGCGCTCCAGCTCAGGGCTGCTGTAGATACCACTCAGATAGACCGCGTAGTGCCGTTTCTGCGCGGCGATTGCCAGATAGCCGAGCGGCTGGCCGTTGTAGGTGTCGGGATGACGCTCAAGCGGCACCGAGTAGCCGATCATGCCGAAGGCCATTGCCTCCTCGTAGCCGTCCGGCAGGTTGGCCGTCACCAATTCTCGTACGGCCTCCACCACGTCGCGCCGGTCGGCCGGCAGCTCGGCGAGGTAGTCCTCCACGGTGGCAGCGCTGCTCTGCATGGACCGCAGGCTACGCTGACAAGGTGTCTGCGGAGTCCCACGATCTCGTCCTCGTACGTCGACTACGGAGCGCAGTACGCACAGCTCATCGCCCGGCGGGTGCGCGAGGCGCGGGTCTACTCCGAGATCGTTCCGCACACGACGCCGGTCGCGGCGATGCTCGCCCGCAACCCCAAGGCGATCATCCTTTCCGGCGGGCCGAGCAGCGTGTACGAGGACGGCGCCCCGCAGCTGGATCGGGCCATGCTCGACAGCGGGACCCCGGTGTTCGGTATCTGCTACGGCTTCATGGCGATGGCGCAGGCCCTGGGTGGCACGGTCGCGCACACGGGCCAGCGTGAGTACGGCCGCACTCAGGTGACGGTGAGCGAGCCCGGCACTCTGTTGGCCGGGCTGCCCGATCACATCAGCTCGTGGATGTCGCATGGCGACGAGGTGACCGCCGCACCTGACGGCTTCCTTGTCACCGCGTCGTCCCCTCGGGCGACTGTCGCCGCCTTCGAGGACATCGGTCGGCGGCTCGCCGGTGTCCAGTGGCACCCGGAGGTGCTGCACAGCGAGCACGGCCAACAGATCCTCGAGCGGTTCCTCGTCGACATCGCGGGCTGCCGGCAGACCTGGACGATGGTCAACATCGTCGACGACCAGGTCGACGCCATCCGCGCGCAGATCGGCGACAAGCGCGTCATCTGCGGGCTGTCCGGCGGCGTCGACTCTGCTGTCGCGGCCGCCCTCGTGCACAAGGCCGTCGGCGACCGGCTCACGTGCGTGTTCGTCGACCACGGCCTGTTGCGCAAGGGCGAGGCAGAGCAGGTCGAGCGGGACTACGTGGCCGCGACCGGGGTCGACCTCAAGGTGGTCGACGCGGAGAAGCGCTTCCTCGATGCTCTTGCGGGTGTCACCGACCCGGAGCAGAAGCGCAAGATCATTGGTCGCGAGTTCATCCGGGTCTTCGAGGAGGCCGCGCGCGAGGTGGTCGCCGACGCGGGGGCGCACCACGAGCAGGTGGAGTTCCTCGTGCAGGGCACGCTCTACCCCGACGTGGTGGAGTCGGGCGGCGGTGAGGGTGCGGCCAATATCAAGAGTCACCACAACGTCGGCGGACTCCCGGACGACCTGCAGTTCTCGCTGGTCGAGCCGCTACGCACCTTGTTCAAAGACGAGGTGCGGGCCGTCGGCGAGCAGCTGGGGCTGCCACGGGAGATCGTCTGGCGGCATCCGTTCCCGGGCCCCGGTCTGGCGATCCGGGTCGTCGGTGAGGTCACCCACGAGCGGCTCGACCTGCTCCGCGACGCCGACGCGATCGCCCGCGACGAGCTCGCCGCATCAGGGCTCGACCGCGAGGTGTGGCAGTTCCCTGTGGTGCTGCTCGCGGACGTGCGGTCGGTCGGTGTGCAGGGCGACGGTCGCACCTACGGGCACCCGATCGTGCTGCGGCCCGTCTCGAGCGAGGACGCGATGACCGCCGACTGGTCGCGGCTGCCGTACGAGCTGCTCGAGCGCATCTCGACCCGCATCACCAACGAGGTCTCCGACATCAACCGGGTCGTCCTCGACATCACGAGCAAGCCACCGGGCACGATCGAATGGGAGTGAGGGCCCACCAGGATCCGCCGTCGGCGCCATGAGCCTCCGCTGGGATGTCGTTCGCGGCTCCTTTGTACTTGCCGGGCTGGGACCTAGCAGATACATAGCGCCGCGAAGGTGACCCTCCGCGCTGGCGCCGAGTCCTCATGTCGGTCCTCCGGCAACGCACGACGACATCCGGTGCTACACCTGACGGAGCGCCGCCTCGTCGATCTGCGGCGCATAGCCGCCGCGGATGGCCGCCACGCTCGCCGGCGGCGTGAGCAGCTCAGCATCCGCCGACCGCGGCCGTCGCCGCGCGGCCCCGTACCCTGTCGGCGTCCACGGCACGACCGCATCATCGAGCACGAGCGCGGGGCCGTCGGCCAGCATCACAAACGCGCCGTCGGGCAGCGACGACCACGCCATCGAGTGCAGCCGCCGCCGGTGTGTGCCGCGGTGCAGGCGCTGCTCGTGCAGCAGGCCGTCGAGCTCGGTCGCCTTCGGTTCGTCGGCGATGCCGTCGCCAGCCACGAGGGCTGCACGATATGCGTTGTACGAATCTCGCCGACAGAAGGCGCACGGCCGGTGCCCGGCTGCCAGCGCGACAGCCTCGTCGTGGAAGAAGAGCACGGTGTAGTGGCCGGGCGCCCACTGGGGGAGTCGCTGTTCCTTGTACGTCAACGTGCAGATGATCCACAGCTTGCCGGCGTGGAACCGCCGGATCTCGGTGCCCTCGTGCAGAATGCCGCGGTTGCCGGTCCACGAACCGCGCAGCGGAGTGGCCACGATGTCGCCTGTCGGGGACACCCGGTTGCGCTTCATGGGCCCGATTGTCGGCGATCCGTAACCGACACGACGCGGCGGCACCCCCGCCACGTCATCTAAGCCGGGTTGCCTCAGGCATGTGCATCCCATACCGCGGGCACGTACTCCCGAGGACGGCCCCACCCGGCGGCCGACGCAAGCACCTCTGGTGATCGCCCACCGCGGAGCCTCCGCGCACCGCCCCGAACACACGCTCGCGTCCTACCTGCTCGCCATGGCGCTCGGCGCCGACTACGTCGAGCCCGATCTGGTCGTGACCGGCGACGGGGTGCTGGTGTGCCGCCACGAGCCCGAGCTCTCGAGCACGACCGACGTGGTCGAGCGAACCGAGTTCGCCGACCGTTACCGCGCAAAGGTCGTCGATGGAGAGCTCGTCAGCGGCTGGTTCGTCGAGGACTTCTCACTCGCCGAGCTGCGAACGTTGCGAGCGCGGGAGCGGTACGCCGACCTGCGTCCGGCCAACACCGCGTACGACGGGCAGCTGGCGGTCCCCACACTCCAGGAGGTCATCGACCTGGTGGGCCGGGGAAGCCGGGTCGTCGGACGGCCCATCGGCATCTACCCCGAGCCCAAGATGCCGGGCTACTTCGCTGCGATTGGCCTGCCGATGGAAGAGCGTCTCGCGGACATCCTCGAGCGAAACCGGCTCGACACCGCCGACGCCAAGGTGTTCGTCCAATGCTTCGACTCCGCGACCCTGCGGACGCTCGCTGAGTTGCTCCGGGTGCCGCTCGTGCAGCTGATCGGCCTCGACGCGCCGTCGTACGACCTTGGCGACATCGCCCACTATGCCGACGCCATCGGTGTCGACAAGCGGCTGGTGCTGCCGCCTTCCGACGTGGGCCTTGGCCGACCAACGTCGCTGGTAGACGACGCCCACGCCCACGGCCTCGCGCTGCACGTGTGGACCCTGCGTCCGGAGAACGCGTTCCTCCCACGCAGCCTGCGGGTGGGGCGGCTGCCGCGGCAGCACGGGGACACCATCCAGGAGCATCAGTCCTACCTGTCGGCGGGCGTCGACGGGATATTCACCGACAGCCCAGACATCGCCCGTATCGCGGTCGCTGCACACAGACATGGGATGTCCATGAACGGTCGCCTGCCGGTCGCTCGCCCGATGCCCTGACGTCACCGCCGGCCAGTTCGCTCTCGTACGGCCGCACGTGTGCACCGGCGACCGTCGCCGGCCTCCGTCCGGCCGAAGGGAGAGGACTCGTGCGCTTGTCCTTCACGCGCGTCACCGCCGGACTGGCGGCGCTGGCCGCGACCACCGCTGTCCTGGCTATCCCGACCGCCACCGCGACGCCGGGCGAGGAAGACCGCCGTTCCGACGGCAAGAAGGTGTCGGCTCCGCTCGTGGTCGGTCACCGGGGCGCCTCCGGGTACCGGCCCGAGCACACGCTTGCGTCGTACGAGCTGGCGATCCGCCTCGGCGCCGACTATGTCGAGCCTGACCTCGTGTCCACCAAGGACGGCGTGCTCGTCGCCCGCCATGAGAACGAGATCTCGGGAACCACCGACGTCGCGTCGCACCCCGAGTTCGCGGATCGTCGTGTCACAAAGGTGATCGACGGCGTCTCGCTGACGGGCTGGTTCACCGAGGACTTCACGCTCGCCGAGCTCAAGACTCTGCGCGCGATCGAGCGGATCCCGGCGATCCGTCAGGAGAACACGCTGTACGACGGCCGCTTCGAGGTGCCGACCCTGCAGGAGGTCATCGACCTCGTGAAGGACGCTCGCCGCGAGCACGGCCGGGAGATCGGCATCTACCCCGAGACGAAGCACCCGACGTACTTCGACTCGATCGGGCTCTCGTTGGAGGAGCCGCTCGCGCGCACGCTCAAGCGCAACGGTCTTGACCGGCGCAGCGCGAAGGTCTTCGTGCAGTCGTTCGAGACGGGCAACCTGCAGCGAGCTGGACCGCAAGCTCAACGTCCCGATCGTGCAGCTGGTGGCCGCCAGCGGCGCGCCGTTCGACCTGGTCGCTGCCGGCGACCCACGTACGTACGCCGACCTCATCACGCCGGCCGGTCTCGCCGACATCGCCGAGTACGCCGACGGCCTCGGTCCCGACAAGAACCAGGTAATCCCACGGAACGCCGACCAGAGCCTCGGCACGCCGACCGCCCTCGTCGACAACGCGCACGCAGCCGGCCTCGTCGTTCACCCGTACACGTTCCGCAACGAGAACACGTTCCTGCCGGCCAACCTGCGCAAGGGCACCAACCCGGCCGACTACGGTGACGCGCTTGCGGAGTACGAGGCGTTCCTGGCCACCGGTATCGACGGCCTGTTCTCCGACAACGCTGACACCGCACGGCTCGCGGTCGACCTGCTGTCCGACTGAGTGACGTCGTGACGTCCGAGCAACCGTGCTCAATGGCGCACGGTTGCTCGGACGTTGCGAGGGGCGGGGCGGGTCGCCTGTCAGTTGGTCGGCTTGTCCGGGGGAGTGTCCATGCCGAGCTCGTGCTCGAGCTTGGCGATCGCCACCGGGTCGGCCTCAGCCACCTCCGGTCGGCGTGACTTGCGGACCGACATCGCCAGCCCGACGATGCCCGCACCTATGAGCACGGCGGGAAGGATGATCCCGAGGCCCGAGTAGTCGAGGATGTCGAGCTCGACGAATGGCCACACCAGCGCAAGGCCAATGAAGATCAGGCCGAAGACGAAGGATGTGATGTTCGGCTCATGGCGTTTCATCGGATGACCTCCAGGGATGCCGCGCCGCCACTGAGATCCAGACAGGAGCGTGCCGCCCCCCGGCGCCGTCCGCAGCGTCGACCGTTGCGACTTTTCAAGGCCGATGCCGCCGCTCTCCTCGCCGAAGAGGTTGATCTCGCCCATACCGACGCTGTGCGTCCACCTCGACGTCGACGTCTGGCGGCACGATCACCTGGAGCTCGCCGATGCCGAGGTCGATCTCGAGATCGGTTTCGCTCCCCTCCGCGAAATTCGACATTCGTCAGGTCGTACATCAACGCCGGCGCCGCCGAACTCCTTCGAGGCGTGGGATGTCGGCCCGCGTCGTGGGCGTCGAAGGTGATCTCGCCCCACTCGCCGTCGAGCCCCCTGGCGAATGCGTCCCCCGCAGTGGCCAGCGGCAGCAGGACAGCAAGAACCGTGCCCAGGAAGATCAGGCCGCGACCGCGCCCAAACCACGTACCGACCACCAGACCCGCGCCGACGATGAGCAGCGCGGTGGCGAAGTAGGCGCCGGCCGGGATGTCCGCCCACGCCGCGTCGATCACGGCCATCGAGCCGAGGACGACGAGCAGCGCGCTCAGCACGATGGCGGTGAGCTGCGACGGCTCCTTGCGCGGCTTGGGTGGACGCGGCGGCGGTGCCTCCCACGCGGGCGGCGGAGGCGTCCAGGCGGGTTGCGGCTGCGGCTGCGGCCCGTATGGGGCCTGCGGGGCGGCCGCCGCGTACGGGGTCTGCGTCGCCGGCGTCGCCGGAGTCGCCGGAGTCGCGGGCGGTGTCGGTCCCGCGGCCGGCGGCGCGTACTCCTGTTGATCGACTGGCCCGAGGACATCCCCGCGCCGAAGCAGGTAGACGATGCCGAGGGCGAGCAACGCGAACAGGATCAGCCCACCGAAGTCACCGTCATCGGCCGAAGCGGCGATGGCAAGGGCAACGAATATGAGGCCGGCGCCGAGCAGCAGCGACTGTGTTCGCCGCGGCGACGGGTGCCCGCCCAGCGCGTGGTCCACGACGGACCTGTTGTCGGACTCGTCCGGGACGAGCAGCCAGGCGAGCAGATAGATCAGCACGCCGGCGCCCGCGACGAACGTGAGCGCGACGAAGATCACCCGTACCAGGACGGGGTCCACGCGCAGCTCGCGCGCCAGGCCCCCGGCGACACCGGCGATCATCCGGTCAGACCGGCTGCGGCGTAGCCGGCGCAGCATCTCACCTGGGTCGTGCGGCGGCGCCTGGCCACGGTAGGGAGCGCCCTGGTCGGCGGCGGATTGGTCAAACTGCTCGGTCATGCCATCGATCGTGCGTCACGACCGGGGTTGCGCTCATCAGGGATCGCCCCGGCTTGTGCCCTGATTCGAGCTCAGGCGCCGACTGAGGCGAACCTCCGGGTCGTCTCGGGATGCTCCCTGTGGTCTGCTGGGGCGCCCACGTGTGACGATCGAGGAGTACGACTGGCGTATTGCGTCCGTCGTACGCCGCCATGAACCGTACGAGCACGAAGGAGCACGCCCCATCAGCACCGCCAGCCAGGACGCCACGGCCACCGGCTCGCTACCGGCTGACCGGCCGCGCCCTGCTCCGGGCCAGCCCGCTGTCGCTCCGCTGCCAACGCCGCCGCTGCGGCGCCGCACGGAGGGCCGGATGCTCGCTGGCGTTGCGGGCGGCCTGGCCGACCACATCGGCGTCAGCCCACTGATCGTGCGCGTTCTGTTCGCGGTGACGACGGTGTTTTACGGGTTCGGCGTGCTGGTCTACGTCGGTCTGTGGATCTTCGTACCGCAGCGACGCCCCGACGAGGTCCTCCAGCCGGCGGGTGTGGCCGCCGCGACGCGCGCGGGGAAGCGCTCGGGTCTGCGGCGGCGGCGCGAGGACTTCGGGCAGTTTGTGGCCCTGGCGGCCCTGACCGGCGGTGTCCTCCTCGTCCAGCAGAGCCTCAACACTGGCCTGTCGGCCGTCGTGTTCTGGCCGGCCGTGCTGGTCCTCGCCGGGCTGGGGCTCATCTGGTTGCAGGTCGACTCGAGCGAGCGCCGTCGTAGCGGCAGCACCGCCGACCAGAAGGTGCCGCTCCGACGACGGATCGGCACGCTGGCGCGTTTCGCGTCGGGTGTCGCGCTCGTCGTCTCCGGTGCCGCGATCTTCTTCGCCGTCGAGGGCGAGCTGAACATCGCGGCCGAGAGCCTCACCGCCGGCATCGTCGTGCTGCTGGGATTGCTTGTCATCATCGCCCCGTGGGGGTTGCGGCTGTGGCGCGAGCTCTCGGCTGAGCGGCGCGAGCGCATCCTGTCGCAGGAGCGTGCCGACGTTGCAGCCCACCTGCACGACAGCGTGCTGCAGACCCTCGCGCTCATCCAGAAGCAGGCCGACGATCCGCGAGCGGTGACCAAGCTGGCCCGCAGTCAGGAGCGCGACCTTCGGTCCTGGCTCTACGAGGGGCAGGCTGCCGTCGACGAGTCCTTCAAGGCTGCCCTGACGCGCATCGCAGCTGAGGCCGAGGACGCACACGGTGTCCCCGTCGAGGTGGTCGTCGTCGGCGACACCCGACCGGATGAGCCAGTGATCGCTGTGCTTGCGGCCGTACGGGAAGCCGTCACCAACGCCGCCAAGCACTCGGGGGCGCCGCTGGTAGACGTTTACGCTGAGGTCGAGGACTCGCAGATCGAGGTGTTCGTCCGCGACCGCGGTGTCGGCTTCGACCCTGATGCCGTCTCGACCGACCGGATGGGCGTACGCGGCTCGATCGTCGGACGCATGGAGCGCTACGGCGGCAAGGCCGACATCCGCAGTGATGCCGGCAAGGGCACAGAAGTGCACCTGACACTGAGGAGAAACTCGTGAGCAGCCTGACCCCCAGCAAGCCGCGCGTCGTCCTGGTCGACGACCACGCAATGTTCCGGTCGGGCGTGCGGGCGGAGATCGGCAACGTGGTCGACATCGTGGGGGAGGCGCCTGACGCGCAGTCCGCGATCGCGGCCATCCGCGAGACCCACCCCGAGGTCGTGCTCCTCGACGTGCACCTTCCCGGTGGCGGCGGCCTGGAGGTGCTCAGGCAGCTGCACACCACCATGCCGGACGTACGGTTCCTGGCGCTCTCGGTGTCCGACGCGGCCGAGGACGTCATCGGGGTGATCCGCGGCGGCGCCCGGGGCTACGTCACCAAGTCGATCACCGGCGCCGAGCTCGTCAAGGCGATCCGCCGAGTTGCGGACGGCGATGCGGTGTTCTCGCCGCGGCTGGCCGGGTTCGTGCTCGACGCGTTCGCCGGCCAGGACCCGCCGAGCGTCGACGAGGACCTGGACCGGCTGACGCAGCGGGAGCGTGAGGTGCTGCGGCTCATCGCGCGTGGCTATGCCTACAAGGAGATCGCGAAGGAGCTGTTCATCTCCATCAAGACCGTCGAGACGCACGTGTCGGCGGTGCTGCGCAAGCTGCAGCTGTCCAACCGGTACGAGCTGACCCGCTGGGCCACCGACCGCCGCCTGGTCTGAGCTGCGCTCGGCCGGGTCGATCACGTTCGGAAGGCTGGGCTGGTCTGTGCAAGGCCTGCATGCCGCGCTCAGACCGGGTCGATCGCGTTAACGTGATCGACCCGACCCGCCTGGCTTCAGCCGGCGAGGGGTTTGCCGGTCTCGAGCAGGGACTTGAGGTCGCTGAGCACCCAGGCGTGCCCGCCGCCGGCGCCCTGGTCCTCCATGCCGCCGCTGACCAGCACGGCCAGGGCGGGTGCGCCGTCGAGCTGGTGGGTCAGGGTGAGCGCGCAGCTGCCGTTGCCGAGGTCGACGATGTCGTAGCTGATCGTGGTGGGCGGCTCGGCGGCCATCGTCGGGTCCATCAGCATGCGGAAGGTGTGCACCAGCCGCCGCGGCGGGTCGGCCTCGAGCACCTCGCCGTCGATGATGACGTCGGGCACCTCGATGCCTTGCGCCTCGGCGCCGGCGCGGAACTCCGGCGTCGGGCGGGCCGTGTGGGCGCCGCCGGGGCGCAGGTCGAACTCGACCAGGCCGGTGTAGCCGTACTGCGCGGTCCACTCCGGCTTGGTGATGGCGTCCCAGATCGCCTCCGGGGTGGCCTTGATGTAGATCTTGTAGACCTGCGTCGTGCCGGCCTGCGGTGTGCTGGTCATGGCTTGTCCTCGAGCTCTCTTTTCAGGTCCAGGAGCGCCGCAGTGCGGTGCTCGGTGTATTTGTCGATCCACCGGTCGTGGATCTGCCGGATCGGGACCGGGTTGAGGAAGTGCAGCTTTTCCCGTCCCGACTTGCGGGTCACGACCAACCCCGCGTCCTCGAGCACACGCAGGTGCTTCATCACGCCGAAGCGAGTCATGTCCTCGACCTCGGACTCCAGCTCGGTGAGCGTGCGGCCGTCACGCGCGAACAGGAGGTCGAGCAGGTGGCGCCTGGTGGAGTCGGCGAGTGCCTTGAACACCCGGTCCTCGTCGTCTGCCACATCTACTAACTTAGGTGACTAAATGGTCACGAGTCAAGCGCGTGCGGTGGCTCCGGCAGTGACGGACTAGATGCCCTGCCAAGGCGGCTTCGCTGCGTACGTGGACCGGTAGTAGTCGGACAGCTGCAGGCGCGACGCCGCCGGGCCGTCGAGCAGGACAGTGGCGTGGGGGTGCAGCTGCAGCACCGAGCCCGGCCAGAACGCCGAAACGGACCCTTCGACGACATGATGGACAGCCTCGGCCTTGTGCTGGCCGGTGGCGATCATGACGAGGTGCCGGGCTTCGAGGATGGTCCCCAAGCCCTGGGTCAGCACGTGGCGGGGCACTGCATCGACGTCACCACCGAAGAACCGCGCGTTGTCGATGCGCGTCTGCTCGTTGAGCGTCTTGATCCGGGTGCGCGAGGCGAGCGACGAACCAGGCTCGTTGAATGCGAGGTGACCGTCTGTGCCCACGCCGAGCAGCTGCAGGTCGACGCCTCCGGCCGCCTTGATGGCCGCCTCGTAGCGCGAGGTCTCGGCAGGGATGTCGCTCGCGGTGCCGTCCGGGGTGATGACCGACTCCGCAGGGATGTCGACGCGGCTGGTGAACTCCCGCTCGATGACCTTGCGGTACGACTCGGGATGGCCGGCCGGCAACCCGACGTACTCATCCAACGAGAACGCACGCGCCCTGGCAAAGCTCAGTCCTTGCTCGGTGTGCCGGCGTGCGAGATCGTCGTAGACCTTGAGCGGGCTCGAGCCCGTCGCCAGGCCCAGAACAGCATCGGGCTTGCGTTGCAGCAGGGCTTCAATGGCGTCCGCGACGACGGCAGCGATCTCGTCGGCGGACTTAAGGATCACGACCTCCACGGCCCGCAACGCTACCGGTCACGGACCGCCCGCTCCTGTCGGGATTGTCGGACCTCGGACCGTACTCTGGAAGGCACGATGGATGCCCTTGCCGACGACGCCGCTCTCGCCGAGTCCGAGACCGCATCTGACCAAACCGAGTCGTCGGGCGAGCCCAGCACCCCAAGCCGCCGGCGCCCGGATCCCGCGACGCTGCTCGAGGGGCTAAACGACCAGCAGCGCGAGGCGGTGATCCACGAGGGCACGCCGCTGCTCATCGTCGCCGGCGCTGGCTCCGGCAAGACCCGAGTGCTGACCCGCCGCATCGCCTACCTGCTCGGCGCGCGCAACGTCCACCCTGGCTCGATCCTCGCCATCACGTTCACCAACAAGGCCGCCGGCGAGATGAAGGCGCGCGTCCATCAGCTGGTCGGCGGCCGCTCCAAGATCATGTGGGTGTCGACGTTCCATTCGGCGTGCGTACGGATCCTGCGGCGCGAGGCCAAACGGTTCGGCTACTCGAGCAACTTCTCGATCTACGACCAGGCCGACTCGCAGCGGCTCATGACGCTGGTCTGCCGTGACATGGAGCTCGACCCCAAGCGTTACAACCCGCGGGTGTTCTCGCACAAGGTGAGTGCCTGGAAGAACGAGCTGATCGACCACGAGTCGGCGTCATCGGTGGCGAAGTCGTCGATGGAGCGCAAGGTCGCGGAGGCGTACGTCCTCTATCAACGTCGGCTGCAGGAGGCCAACGCCTTCGACTTCGACGACCTGATCATGACGACGGTCCATCTGTTGCAGGCCTTCCCCGACATGGCGGAGGCCTATCGGCGACGGTTCCGGCACATCCTCGTCGACGAATACCAGGACACCAACCACGCGCAGTACGTGCTCGTCCGCGAGCTGTCCGGGCCGGTCGGTGGCGCCGATGGTGCGCCGGCCCTGCCGCCCGCCGAGCTGTGCGTGGTGGGCGACGCCGACCAGTCGATCTACGCATTCCGTGGTGCGACGATCCGCAACATCCTGCAGTTCGAGGAGGACTTCCCCGACACGCGCGTCGTGCTCCTCGAGCAGAACTACCGTTCGACGCAGACGATCCTGTCCGCGGCCAACGCGGTCATCTCGCGTAATGCCGATCGCAAGCCCAAGAACCTCTGGAGCGACCAGGGGGCCGGTCCACGCATCGTGGGCTACGTCGCCGACGACGAGCATGGCGAGGCCCAGTTCGTTGCGGAGGAGATCGACCGGCTGTCGGACGAGGGGCTCGCAACGGCGGGCGATGTCGCGGTGTTCTATCGCACCAACGCACAGAGCCGAGTGTTCGAAGAGGTTTTCATTCGTACGGGGCTGCCCTACAAGGTCGTCGGCGGCGTTCGGTTCTACGAGCGGCGGGAGGTCCGCGACGCCCTGGCTTACCTGCGCGTCATCGCCAACCCCGAAGACTCCGTGTCGCTCCGGCGCATTCTCAACGTGCCCAAGCGCGGCATCGGCGACCGGGCAGAGGCGGTGGTGGAGGCGTTCGCGCAGCGTCAGCGCATCACCTTCTGGCAATCGCTGCGCCGGGCCGACGAAGTCAACGACCTGGCCACCCGTTCGCTCAAGCAGATCAACGGATTCGTCGCCCTGCTCGACGAGCTGCGTGCCCTGGCCGAGGACGCCGGGCCATCGATGGTGTTGGAACAGGTGCTGGGCCGCACCGGCTACCTGGCCGAGCTCGACGCATCCGACGACCCGCAGGACGAAAGCCGGGCCGACAACCTCCGCGAGCTGGTCGCAGTCGCCCGCGAGCACGAGGAGGCGCAGGCCGAGGCGACGTTGGCGACGTTCCTGGAGCAGGTGTCACTGGTGGCCGATGCCGACCAGATCCCCGAGGGTGAGGACCACGGTGGGCTCGTCACGCTCATGACGCTGCACACAGCCAAGGGCCTGGAGTTCCCGGTCGTGTTCCTGACCGGCCTCGAGGAGGGCGTCTTCCCGCACCAGCGGTCGCTCGACGAGCCGGGCGAGCTCGCCGAGGAGCGTCGCCTCGCCTATGTGGGCATCACTCGGGCTCGCGAGCGGCTCTACCTGACCCGTGCAGTGATGCGCAGCGCCTGGGGGGCGCCGTCGCACTACGCCGCGAGCCGGTTCCTGAGCGACATCCCCGACGAGCTCATCGACTGGCAGCGCACCCAGGCCGACCAGACCCGGTGGGCCGCCACCCCGAGTCGCAGCGCACGTCGGGCAGCCGCGGAGCGTCGCGAAGTGCCGTCGCTGGAGGTTGGCGACCGCGTGACGCACGACGCGTTCGGACTCGGCACGGTCATCGCCACGGCCGGCTACGGCGACCAAGCGCAGGCCACCATCGATTTCGGTGACGGCGTGAAGACGTTCTTGCTGGCCTACGCGCCACTCGCCAAGCTCTGACCCAGCTGGCTACTCCAGGACGAAGGTCACCTCGAGCACGACCTGGTAGGCCGAGATGCTCCCGCCGCTGACCTCGACCTTCTGTTCCTTCACCCACGCGCCGGAGACGTTGCGCAGCGTCTGCGTCGCGCGATCCACTCCGACCTTGACCGCGTCCTCGAAGCTCTGCTCAGAACGGGCGCTGATGTGGGTGATTCGGGCAACCGAGCTCATGGCTCCTCCGCTCCTCGACGGCTGGCACGACTGCGTGCTGCTTTCGAGCCGCATCCTGTCCGTGATCGCGGGCCAGCGCCACCGGAAACCCCCGCCGGTGGCCGCCCGCTGTCACGTCGGCGGCCCCGGGGACGTACGCTCACGCCATCGTCTGCGCTCTGGGAGGCGTCATGGCTGCGATCAGTACGGTCGCCGGGACCGACCCGGCCGGTGGCGGCGCGACCGCACAACCGGCGGGCAAGGTCCGTGTCGTCGTTGCCAAGCCTGGGCTCGACGGGCACGACCGGGGAGCCAAGGTGGTCGCGCGAGCGCTGCGCGACGCGGGCGTCGAGGTCATCTACACCGGGCTCCACCAGACGCCGGAGCAGATCGTGGCCACCGCGATACAAGAGGACGCCGACGCGATCGGCCTGTCGATCCTCTCCGGTGCCCACATGACCCTGTTCCGCCGAGTGCTGGAGCTGCTCGACGAGCAGGACGCCCGAGACATCGTGGTGTTCGGCGGCGGGATCATCCCTGATGCCGACATCCCCGAGCTCGAAGCCATGGGGGTGGCACGGATCTTCACCCCCGGCGCCACGACGCAGGAGATCACCGGCTGGGTGCACGAGCGGCTTAGCCCGTCCGCCAGACAGGCTTGATCACATCTTCGCCATGATCAACAGTGGGGGCCGCAGGGCGGCTCCGACCCGCCGCAAGCACGCCGGGCCACCAGTAATAGGCTCGCGAGCGGCGCCGGGCCGCGCCAGCATGGGTTCGCGCGCCCGACGCCGCCAGAGGACCTCGCTCGCCACGGGCCGGTCCGCCAACTCCCCCCGAGGGAGAGCTCTCACGATGCGAGGATTCGAGGCCCAGTGGATCTGATGGAGTACCAGGCGAAGGAACTATTCGCCAAGCATGGCGTCCCGGTGCTGCCGGGCATCGTCGCCGAGACGGTCGACGAGGCGCGGGCTGCAGCCGACAAGATCGGTGGCTCGGTCGTCGTCAAGGCACAGGTCAAGACGGGCGGCCGCGGCAAAGCCGGCGGCGTCAAGCTCGCCGAGTCGTCCGCCGAGGCCGCCGAGAAGGCCGAGGCCATCCTCGGCTTGGACATCAAGGGCCATACCGTCCACCGCGTGCTCGTCACGCAGGCCAGCGACATCGCGGAGGAGTACTACGTCTCCTACCTGCTCGACCGCGCCAACCGCACCTACCTCGCCATGGCGAGCGTCGAGGGCGGCATGGAGATCGAGCAGCTGGCGGTCGAGCGCCCCGAGGCGCTGGCCAAGGTGCCGGTCGACGCGCTCAAAGGTGTCGACGCCGCCAAGGCCGCGGAGATCGCCGATGCCGCGGGCTTCGACGCGTCCGTGCGGCAGCAGGTCATCGACCTGATGCAGAAGCTGTGGACGGTCTTCACCGCGGAGGACGCGACCCTCGTCGAGGTCAACCCACTCGTGAAGACCCCCGAGGGCGCCGTCGTCGCACTCGACGGCAAGGTGACGCTGGACGACAACGCCGACTTCCGGCACCCCGACCACGCCGCGTTCGAGGACAAGGCTGCAGCCGACCCGCTCGAGGCCGGCGCCAAGGAGAAGGACCTCAACTACGTCAAGCTCGACGGCGAGGTCGGCATCATCGGCAACGGCGCCGGGCTCGTCATGTCGACTCTGGACGTGGTGGCTTACGCAGGCGAAGAGTTCGCCGTAGATGGACACAGCGTGAAGCCGGCCAACTTCCTGGACATCGGCGGCGGCGCGAGCGCAGAGGTCATGGCCAACGGCCTCGAGATCATCCTGTCCGACCCGAGCGTGCGCAGCGTGTTCGTCAACGTCTTCGGCGGCATCACGGCGTGCGACGAGGTCGCCAACGGCATCGTCCAGGCGTTCGCGCTGCTGGAGAGCCGGGGCGACGAGATCACGCACCCGTTGGTCGTACGCCTCGACGGCAACAACGCCGAGCTGGGCCGGCGCATCCTCACGGAGGCGCAGCTCCCGCACCTCGAGCAGGTCGACACGATGGACGGTGCCGCGCGTCGCGCGGCCGAGCTCGCTGCGGCGAAGTGAGGGACTGACACACCATGGCGATCCTCCTCACCAAGGACAGCAAGGTCATCGTCCAGGGCATGACCGGCTCCGAGGGCTCCAAGCACACCGCCCGCATGCTGCGGTCGGGCACCAACATCGTCGGCGGGGTCAACCCGCGCAAGGCCGGCACGTCCGTCGAGTTCGACGGGACGTCGGTGCCGGTGTTCGGCACGGTCAAGGAGGCGATCGCCGCGACGGGCGCCGACGTCTCGGTCGTGTTCGTGCCGCCGGCCTTCACCAAAAGCGCTGTCATCGAGGCCGTCGATGCGGGCATGCCGCTCGTCGTCGTCATCACCGAGGGCGTGCCGGTCAAGGACACCGCGGACTTCTTCCAGTACGCCGTCAACTCCGGCACGACCCGCATCATCGGCCCCAACTGCCCCGGTCTGATCAGCCCCGGCGCCTCCAACGCCGGCATCATCCCGGCCGACATCACCAAGCCCGGTCGCATCGGCCTGGTGAGCAAGTCGGGCACGCTGACCTACCAGATGATGTACGAGCTGCGCGACATCGGTTTCTCGACCTGTGTCGGCATCGGCGGCGACCCGGTCATCGGCACGACGCACATCGACGCACTCGAGGCCTTCCAGAACGACCCCGACACCGACGCCATCGTGATGATCGGCGAGATCGGCGGCGACGCGGAGGAGCGCGCGGCGGCCTACATCAAGGAGCACGTGACCAAGCCGGTCGTCGGCTACGTCGCAGGCTTCACCGCACCCGAGGGCAAGACGATGGGCCACGCCGGCGCGATCGTCTCCGGCTCGTCCGGCACAGCCGCCGCCAAGCAGGAGGCTCTTGAGGCCGTCGGCGTCAAGGTCGGCAAGACCCCGTCCGCGACAGCCCAGCTCATGCGCGAGGTCATGCAGTCGCTCGGCTGAGCCGGACCGCGCCGGAACTGAAGCGGTGTGTGCGACCCGCCTCGGGCGTGTCGCAGCACACCGCTTCACTCTTGGGGTTACCGCTCGGCCAGCCGCTCCCGGGCCACCTCGACGAGGGCCAGGAACTCCTCGTCGGCGGCCGCCCGCTCCGCGTCGCTTCCGGCCGCCAGGTCGGCGGGAGCGAAAAGCTCGACGATCGTCACGACGGAGCCCTCGCGGGCGATGCCGTAGTAGATCCACAGGCTGGGGCTCGTGTCCCCGGAACGGAGCTGGTGGTTCCAGGCGGCGATGTCACTGCCCTGGCTGGCCAGCGCCCGCACGGTGAGATCGGCCTGCTGGGCGACTCCGCACTCGTCGTACAGTCGCGCGAAGCTCGTCAGGTACGCGCGAGCCGATGCCTCACTGTCGAAGCTGAACTGCGCCTGGTTGGCAATGGCACCCTCGTCGCCGAAGGACTTCTCGTCCTGCCGGGTCACGCCGTTCGCGCTCGGCAGCAGATCCTGGTCGCACGACCGTGAAGCCGAAGTCACTGCGCCTGCTGGTGACGACTCCGTCGGCCCACTGGGTGCCGGGCCGAGTAGGCAAGTCCCTGCTGCGCAGCCAACCCGGGTCCGGTGTCGGCGTCGCCGACGCCACGCGCGACGCGTCCGTGGCGCGCTCCAGGGCTCGGGTGGCGATGGATTGCGAGAGGTATGCCTCCGCGGGTGGCGCGCCGTCGACGAACAAGTCGATCACGACGACCACCCGGCCCTGCCGAGCGATCTTGACCTCTCTGTAGAACGCTTCGGCTTCCGCGGTCTGCGGCTGGGTCGTCGTGTACTCGAACGCCTCGTCGCGTGCCGACAGCGCGGACGGGCCGCTCAGCGAGCCGCCGAAATCCAGCTCTGGCGGCACACACGCAGTCCAGACCTCGCCCGTCATCGACACGGCTGCATCCGCCGCCGCGACGGTGTCGTACTCCATGACGTACTCGGACAGGGACGTCGGCCCCTGCTCCAACCAGCGCTTGAGCTGAACATTCTCCGCGCCCGACAGATCAAGGCCGGGCCAGCATTCGAGCTCGAGCCCGCCCGGGATGAAACCAGGCTGGAACGCGTCGCCAAGCTCACCCGTGACGGTCGAGTCGGTCAGGAATGGATCCGTCGCGAGGCCAGCCTCCCCCGACGGACTCGTGGGCGTTGGGGGGCGCGGCGTCTCGGAGGGTGTCGGCGCGGACGGACTGTCCGTGCTGGGCGGCGCGACCGGCTGCGTGGCGTCGTCACCGAGCGGAGAAAGCGCGAGCGCACCGACCGCGGTCGCCGCAACGATCACCGCGCTGCCGGCTGCAACCAACGCCGTACGTCGGCGCCGGCGGCGGGTGGCGACGCCGCGGAGGTTCGCGGCCCGCTCCGGATGCGACGCGACGCCGGCGGCGTAGGCGATCTCGGACAGCGACCGGTGCAGGTCCAGCTCAGGCATGACCCACCTCCGCGGACTCGGCAAGAAGCGCGGCGAGTGCGGCTCGGCCGCGTGACAGCCGGGCCTTGACGGTGCCGACCGGGACGCCGGTCTCGGCGGCGACCTGCTCGACGGACAGGTCGCAGAGGTGGTGCAGGACGACGGCGATGCGCTGGGCCTCGGGAATCTGCTTCAGTGCGGCCACGAGGGCTACATGGTCGGGGGCGTGGGCGGGTGTGTCGGGCGGCGGCCCGAGCTTGCGGTTCGCCTTGACTGCCGTACGGGTGCGACGCCAGCGGCTTGTCGCTAGCCGCACGGCAACGGTGCGGACCCAAGCCTCGGGGTTGTCCACCGAGTCGAGGCGGCGCCCCTTGTCCCACGCCCGCACGAATGCCTCCTGCACGAGGTCCTGCGCCTCGGCCAGGTCGCCTGTCATGGCATACACCTGACCAATCAGCCGGCGTGCCGAGCCTTCGTAGAAGGCGTCGAACTCGTCGGGCGTCACACGCACCTCCCACAGCACCGTCACTGTCGCGACGCGCGAGCGGGACGATCGGTTGCAGTCATCCTCTCTGATGACCACACCCAGCCCCCGCCCGGCGTGTCTGACGCGTCCCGTGGTGCACCGTTGCGACGATGGGGCGAATGTCCGACCTCCTCACCACGCCCTTGTTGCGCCGCGAGGGCGCCCGACCTCGGGCGCCGTGGCTGGCCGCCGTCTTCGCGGCGCTATGGGCTCTCGTCGCGGGCTTGGCCCTGCTGACTCTGCCGGTGGTCATTGCCTGGCTGGCGGGCGGAGCCGAGCAGTCGCTCGGGTCGGTGCTGGGGGTGGGCGGCGACGTCTGGCTGGTGGCGCACCGGGTCCCGGTGGATGCCGGCTCGGGGGTCATCACACTGGCTCCTTGGGGCGTGGCGATCCCCGTCGTCCTGCTGATCTTCCACGCGGCGAGGTGGGCGACTCACACGTCCGCGCTGCTGTCGGCCGCGCAGGCGGTTGCCGTCGTGCTCGTGCTGGCAGCCACCTACGGCCTCGGCGGCGGCATTGTCGCTGTCCTCACGGGCGACGCCGGCCCACTCGTCGCGCTGTCGCTCACCGGCCTGGTCGCCCTGCTGGCCGCGGGCGCAGGGATAGCGGTCGAGTGCGGTTTGCTTCCGGTCGCGGTCGGGCTGCTGCCGGCGAGGCCGCGTTCGGTGCTGTTCGCCGCAGGCATCGCCGCGACGACGATCGTCGCCGGCGGAGCCGCGCTCGTCGTGGTGTCGCTCGTGGTGCAGGCCAGCCGCGTGACGGAGATGACGCGGACGCTCGACGCCGGGCTCACCGGTGGGTTGCTCGTCACTCTTATCGGAGCCGCGTTGCTGCCCAACGCTGCGGTGTGGGCCGGGTCCTACGCGGTCGGGGCGGGTTTCGCGGTCGGCACGGGCACGCTCGTCTCGCCGTTCGAGGTCCGCCTCGGCGCGGTGCCCGCTCTGCCGCTGCTCGCGGGCCTTCCGACCGAGCATGGCAGCCCCGCGGGGCAGCTGGTGCTGGCTCTGCCCGTCGTCGCCGGCATCCTGGCGGCGGCTGTGCTGCACCGGGCCGGTAAGGCGCCGCTGGTCGACCGCGTGTGCGATGCCCTCGTGGTCGGCATCGTCGCCGGTCTGCTCATGGGATGCCTGGCGGCCCTGTCCGGTGGCGCGGCGGGTCCGGGGCGGCTGGCCGAGGTCGGGCCCGGCATCCTGCCGATGGTGCTGCTCACCGCCGCCGAGGTCGGCGTCACCGCAGCAGCGGCAACGGTGGTGCTGGCCGTCGTGCCGCGAGCGGGCGAGCTGGCTGGGCGCTCAGCTGGGACCGAGGCGCCCGCCGCGCCTAGCCGGGCAGCCGATCCCGTAAGGCGTCCATGAACTCCTGCTCGCACTTGCTCTCGGCGATCACCGTGTTGGCCCCGTCGACGCAGGAGCGGTAGTCGAGGATCTCCCGGAGGAACAGCGCGATCAGAGCCGACACGACAGACCCGATCACGATGGCGCTCACCGCGGTGACGAGCGGGATCACCTCCGCCGCGCCACCCAGCCGCGCCGCGCGTATGGCCGCACGGTCCTTCAGCAGACGCACCAAAGCCAGCACGCCCAACGCCAGACCGACCGGCGGGACGAACACCGCGAGCAGCATCCCGAGCATCCCGATCAGCAGCGTGACCCTGGTACGGCGAAGCACCGCCATGCGCTCCTGTGGGGAGGGGCCACCGGTCGCGCTCCCGGCCGTTCCGTACGGCGGGTGAGTCGGCTCGCCCTCGACGGGTGCGGTCACCTGCCCGTACGGCTTCGGCTGCGATCCCGCACGCTGCTCCGCCTCCGGATGCGGGTCCGCGCTGCCCTCCGCGGCGTGCGGCGGCACGGCGTACGGGTCCTGATCGGGCACTCGGGCTCCCTCGGCGGTCGGTGGCGGGCCGACAGATATCCTCCCCGTGACCCTTGGCGCGGACTCGCCCGGGTCCGCCATCGTTGGTGAAGGAGCCTGCCATGACCCAGCCGATCCGGCTGGTGGTGCTGGTCTCCGGCACGGGCAGCAACCTCGCCGCACTCCTCGAGGCGTGCACAGACGCCGAGTACGGCGCCCAGGTGGTGGCCGTTGGCGCTGACCGCGGTGGCATCCGGGCTCTCGAGATTGCGGCGGCCGCAGGCGTGCCGACGTTCGTCATCACGCCACAGGAGCACCCCGACCGTGCGGCGTGGGACAAGGCGCTCGCTGAGGCGATGGGGTCGTACGAGCCCGACTTCGTCATCTCGGCCGGCTTCATGCGGCTGCTTGGCCCGGCTGTGCTCGAGGCGCACGCGGGTCGTGTTCTCAACACGCACCCCGCCCTTCTGCCGTCGTTCCCCGGCACCCACGGAGTGCGGGACGCGCTGGACTATGGCGTGAAAGTGGCCGGATGCACGCTCCACGTCGTGGACCCGGGCGTCGACACCGGCCCGATCATTGCCCAGGCAGCGGTGGCTGTGGAGGCTGACGACGACGAGGCGACGCTGCACGAGCGCATCAAGGTCGTCGAACGCCGACTCCTGGTCGAGTGGGTCGGCCGCATCGCCCGCGAAGGCCTCACCATCCAAGGCAGAAAGGTCACCGTGCCGTGAACGACAAACGTCCGATCAGGCGTGCCCTGGTGAGCGTGTACGACAAGGCGGGCCTCGACGAGCTGGCTCGGGGTCTGCACGACGCTGGCGTGTCCATCGTGTCGACCGGCTCCACCGCCGCGCGCATCTCGGCCGCCGGCGTCCCGGTCACGCAGGTCGAGGAGCTCACCGGGTTCCCGGAGTGCCTCGACGGTCGGGTGAAGACGCTGCACCCGCGGGTGCACGCGGGCATTCTTGCGGACCTGCGGCTGGAGTCGCACCGGGACCAGCTCGCTGAGCTCGGCATCGAGCCGTTCGACCTCGTGGTGGTCAACCTCTACCCGTTTACCGCCACCGTGATGTCAGGTGCTAGCCAGGACGAGTCCATCGAGCAGATCGACATCGGTGGGCCGGCCATGGTCCGCGCGGCCGCCAAGAACCACGCCTCGGTCGCTGTGGTGGTCTCGCCGGAACGCTACCCAGAGGTGGTCGAGGCCGCGGCATGCCGGCGGCTTCAGCCTCGCGCAGCGGCAGGCGTTGGCGGCGGCGGCGTTCGTACACACCGCCACCTACGACGTACATGTTGCGTCCTGGATGGGCAACGTGGTCGCGCCGACCGACGAGGGCACCGGATTCCCCGCCTGGATAGGCGGTACGTGGGACCGGGCGGCAGTCTTGCGCTACGGGGAGAACCCGCACCAGCCGGCTGCTCTCTACCGGCATGGATTCGGCGCCGACGGTCTCGCCCAGGCCGAGCAGCTGCACGGCAAGGAGATGTCCTACAACAACTACGTCGATGCAGATGCGGCGCACCGCGCCGCGTACGACTTCGACATCCCGGCCGTCGCCATCATCAAGCACACCAACCCGTGCGGGATTGCGGTGAGCCCCGACGACGACATCGCCGAGGCCCACCGCAAGGCGCACGCCTGCGACCCCGTGTCGGCCTTTGGCGGCGTCATCGCCAGCAACCGGCCGGTCACCCGCGCAATGGCCGAGCAGGTGGCCGAGGTGTTCACCGAGGTCGTTGTCGCGCCGGACTTCGAGCCGGATGCGCTCGAGATCCTGCGGCAGAAGAAGAACGTCCGACTGCTCACAGCCGCTCCGCGGCACCGCGACGCCGAGACCCGGCCGATCTCCGGCGGGCCTGCTCATGCAGCATCCCGATGTCTTCCAGGCCGAGGGTGACGACCCGGCGAAGTGGCGGCTGGTGTCAGGCGATCCGGTCGACGAGGCGACGTTCTTCGACCTCGCGTTCGCGTGGCGGGCCTGCCGGGCGGTCAAGTCCAACGCGATCCTGCTTGCTTCGGGCGGCGCCTCTGTCGGCATCGGCATGGGCCAGGTCAACCGCGTCGACTCCGCTCGGCTCGCGGTGTCGCGTGCGGGGGAGCGGGCGGTCGGTTCGGTGGCCGCGTCGGATGCGTTCTTCCCGTTCTCCGACGGGTTGCAGGTGCTGATCGACGGCGGCGTCCGTGCTGTCGTGCAGCCCGGCGGGTCCGTACGCGACGACGAAGTCATCGCCGCAGCGCAGGCGGCCGGCGTGTCGATGTACCTGACAGGGGCGCGCCACTTCTTCCACTGACGGCGACACCCGGGTCGATCACGTTCACGTGATCGAGCTGGTCTGAGCAAGTCATGCAGGCCTTGCTCAGACCAGCTAGACCTTCTGAACGTGATCGCGCCGGGGACGTCACTGGGGGCTTCCGTACGGGCCCAAACCGTGACAAGATCGTCTCGGAAGTTGTCCGAGCAACATTTGCTTCGTCATAGGACGGGTGCGCGATGGAGTTCATACTTCTCGTCGGGCGGATCTTGTTCGCTGCTCTTTTCATCGGCTCCGGCATCTCCTTCCACCTTCTCGGCGAGAAGATGGCCACCGGGTACGCGCAGGCCAAGGGCGTGCCGATGGCGCGGATTACGGTGCTGGCCTCGGGCGTGCTGATCATTGTCGGCGGGTTGATGATCGCGCTCGGCATCTGGGCCGACCTCGGTGCACTCTTCCTCGCCGCGTTCCTGCTTCCGACGGCGTTGGTGATGCACAACTTCTGGACGCAGACGGACCCGCAGACGCGCGCCATGGAAATGGTCCAGTTCAACAAGGATGTGGCCTTGTTCGGCGCCACACTGATCATCTTCGTTTTCTACGCCAAGTTCGGCGACGACCTCGGGCTGAACATCACCGACTCGCTGTTCACCGTGGACTGAGGAACGGGCGGCCACGATGTCGTGAAAGACTCGTGGCCTGTGAGCGCCCAGATCCTTGACGGCAAGGCGGCGGCCGCCGCGATCAAAGCCGACCTGCGTGAGCGGGTCGAGCGGTTGGTTGCGCGTGGCGTGCAGCCGGGCCTCGGCTCGGTCTTGGTCGGTGACGACCCGGGCAGCCGCGCCTATGTCGCCGGCAAGCATCGCGACAGCGCAGAGGTGGGCATCGCGAGCATTCGGGTCGACCTGCCCGCGGATGCTACGCAGGATCAGCTCGAGCAGGTGGTGCGCGATCTCAACGCCGATCCGACCTGCACCGGCTACATCGTCCAGCTGCCGCTGCCGCGCGCGCTCGACGCAAACCGGGTGCTCGAGCTGGTCGACCCGCACAAGGACGCCGACGGCCTGCACCCAACCAATCTCGGCAAGCTGGTCCTCGGCCAGCTGGCGCCGCTGCCGGGCACACCACGCGGCATCGTCGACCTCCTCCGGAGGTACGACGTCGCGATCGCCGGCGCCGAAGTCTGCATCATCGGCCGCGGCATCACCGTGGGCCGTCCGCTCGGCCTGCTGCTCACTCGCCGCCAGGAGAACGCGACTGTCACGCTGTGCCACACGGGCACTCGCGACCTTGCGTCGCATGTGCGCCGAGCTGACATCGTCGTGGCCGCTGCCGGAGTCCCCGGGCTGATCACCGGCGCCATGGTCAAGCCCGGCGCCGCCGTGCTCGACGTGGGCATCACTCGCACGGAGGATGGGCTGGTGGGCGACGTGCACCCCAGCGTCTACGACGTCGCGGCTTGGGTCGCTCCCATGCCGGGCGGCGTCGGGCCGATGACCCGCGCCATGCTCCTGACCAACGTCGTCGAGGCGGCCGAGCGGGCCGTCGAGTCACTCGAGCACGTATGACCGATCCAGTGCGTCAGCAGGCACCGCCGGAGCCATCGCCCGCGGTCGACCGGTCAGCCTCGGCCGCCCCGTCGCCGCCGCCGCCTGAGGTCGAGTTGTCAGGCTCCGGCGCGGTGTCCCCGCAGGTCAGCCGCCCTGACAACCTGACAAGTCGGCACGCGACCCGACCCCGCCGGCGGCGCTGGTGGGACGAGTGGCCGCTGCTCGCCGTGCTGGCCACCGCGATCACGGGGCTGGGGATCGTCGCGAGCGACCACTTCAAGCGCGGCACGTTCGTGTTCGGCGCCGCTCTGCTGCTCGGTGCGGCCCTCAGGGCGTTGCTTTCCGACGAGCAGGCCGGGCTGCTCAAGGTCCGCGGCCGCACCGTCGACCTGCTCACCCTCGGGTTCTTCGCGGTCGCGACGATCACGCTGTCCCTCGTGGTCCCGCCGCCGAGCCCCTGAAACGCGCGCGTTATGCTCGTACGACACTTGTCTTGACATCGAGAGATCGGGTCGCGGGACGCGATCACAGTGCCACGAACCACAGAGGAGTACGTCTGAGATGGCGAAGATCAAGGTAGCCGGGCCCGTCGTCGAGCTCGACGGCGACGAGATGACCCGGATCATCTGGGCCTTCATCAAAGAGCAGCTGATCCTGCCCTACCTCGATGTCGACCTGAAGTACTTCGACCTCGGCATCGAGCACCGCGACGCGACCGACGACCAGGTCACCATCGACGCCGCCTATGCCATCAAGGAGCACGGCGTCGGCGTGAAGTGCGCGACCATCACGCCCGATGAGGCGCGCGTCGAGGAGTTCGGCCTCAAGAAGATGTGGCGCTCGCCCAACGGCACGATCCGCAACATCCTCGGCGGCGTGATCTTCCGCGAGCCGATCGTCATCAGCAACATCCCCCGGCTCGTGCCGAGCTGGACCAAGCCGATCGTGATCGGCCGTCACGCGCACGGCGACCAATACAAGGCGACCGACTTCAAGGTCCCTGGCCCGGGCACCGTGACCATCACCTACACGCCGGCTGACGGCAGCGAGCCTGTCGAGATGGAGATCGCGCAGTTCCCCGAGGGCGGGGGTGTCGCGCTCGGCATGTACAACTACAAGAAGTCGATCGAGGACTTCGCCCACGCCTCGTTGTCGTACGGGCTGCAGCGTGGTTACCCCGTCTACATGTCGACGAAGAACACGATCCTCAAGGCCTATGACGGCATGTTCAAGGACGTGTTCCAGGAGATCTACGAGACCGAGTACAAGGACAAGTTCGAGGCCGCCGGGCTCACCTATGAGCACCGGCTCATCGACGACATGGTCGCCTCCGCGCTGAAGTGGGAGGGCGGCTACGTCTGGGCATGCAAGAACTACGACGGCGACGTGCAGTCCGACACGGTGGCGCAGGGGTTCGGCTCGCTCGGCCTCATGACCTCTGTGCTGATGACTCCCGACGGCAAGACCGTCGAGGCCGAGGCGGCGCACGGCACGGTGACCCGGCACTACCGCATGCACCAGCAGGGCAAGCCGACCTCGACCAACCCGATCGCCTCGATCTTCGCGTGGACCGGCGGGCTCAAGCACCGCGGCAAGCTCGACGGCACGCCCGAGGTCATCGGCTTTGCCGAGGCGCTCGAGGGGGTCTGCGTCGAGACAGTCGAGGCGGGCTTGATGACCAAAGGACCTGGCGATTCTCGTTGGCCCTGACCAGGGCTGGCTCACGACGCAGGACTTCCTCGCCGCGCTCGACGAGAACCTACAGAAGCGAATGTCGGCCTAGTCAGCCCAGACACGTACTGGTCGTAACTCGGAACAAGGGAGTTCTGCTGCAATGACCACCCCGGTGAACGTGACCGTGACGGGCGCCGCTGGCCAGATCGGCTACGCGCTGCTCTTCCGCATCGCCTCGGGCCAGCTGCTCGGCGCCGACACCCCCGTCCGGCTGCGGCTGCTGGAGATCCCGCAGGCCGTCAAGGCGGCGGAGGGCACGGCGATGGAGCTCGACGACTGTGCGTTCCCGCTGCTCGCCGGCGTTGACATCTTCGACGACGCGCGGGCGGCGTTCGAGGGCGCCAACGTCGGACTGCTCGTGGGTGCGCGTCCGCGGACGGCCGGTATGGAGCGCGGTGACCTGCTCTCGGCCAACGGCGGCATCTTCAAGCCGCAAGGCGAGGCCATCAATGCCGGCGCGGCCGACGACATTCGCGTGCTCGTCGTGGGCAACCCCGCCAACACCAACGCGCTCATTGCGCAGTCGCACGCGCCCGATGTGCCCGCCGAACGGTTCACCGCGATGACCCGCCTCGACCACAACCGGGCGCTCAGCCAGCTGGCAAAGAAAGCCGGTGTCTCGGTGACCGACATCAAGAAGGTTGCGATCTGGGGCAACCACTCGGCGACGCAGTACCCCTCGGTGCAGCATGCCGAGATCGGCGGTAAGCCGGCGGCCGAGGTGATCGGCGACGATGCGTGGCTGCGCGATGAGTTCATCCCGACTGTCGCCAAGCGTGGTGCGGCGATCATCGAGGCGCGTGGCGCGTCGTCAGCTGCATCCGCGGCCAACGCCGCGATCGACCACGTCTACGACTGGGTCAACGGCACGGCGGAGGGTGACTGGACGTCGGTGGCGCTCCCGTCCGACGGCTCCTACGGCGTCCCGGAGGGGCTCATCTCGTCGTTCCCCGCCGTGTCGCGCGGCGGTCGTTGGGAGATTGTGCAGGGGCTGGAGATCGACGCGTTCTCGCGGGAGCGCATCGACGCCTCCGTCGCCGAGCTCGCCGAGGAGCGCGCGGCGGTCAAGGAGCTCGGCCTGATCTGAGTCACATTCGCAAACTGAAGCGCCATGCGCGACACGCGTGCGGTGGGTCGTACACGGCGCTTCAGTTTCCGGCGTCGCCCTAGCGGAGCGGGAGATCGACGAACGGCTCCCCAAGGTGCGAGGTGGCCAGTGTGCCGCGACGCTGGCTCAGCTCGGCGAGCAGTCGTACGCGGGTAGCAGCAGCCAGCTCGGCGTCCATCTCCAACGCGTACACCGTCCGCGGCTCCACGAGCTGGACCGCATGCACGAGCAGATCCGCCGCGACGAGCAACCAGCTGTCCCGCGAGGCGATCAGCACCGACTGATGCCCCGGCGTGTGCCCGGGTGTCGAGATCGCCCGCACGTCTTGGGCCAGCTGCCGGTCACCGTCGGCAAGCTCGAGCCGGTCCGCGGATTGCAATGGTGCGATCAGGCGGTCGGCAAGGCTGGGGTTGATTTCGTCGATCGCGTCGAGCTCGGCGCGCTGCAGGACGTACCGCGCGTTGGGGAAGTGTGGCGCGAGATCGGTCACTGCCCATCCGATGTGATCGGTGTGCAGGTGCGAGAGTACGACGATGTCGACCTCAGACGGTGCGACGCCGGCCTCACCGAGTGAATCGGGCAGCCGTCCTGGAACCGGCGCCCAGCCTGACGCCGGCGAGCCGGCCGGCCCGATGCCGGCGTCGACCAGGATCGTGCGCCCACCACTGCGGACCAGGTAGCAGCGAAACTGCAGCATCCAGGCGCCATCCGACCCGTTCGCCGCAGGATCGAGCTCAACCGCACGACGCCAGGCATCCGCATTGGCATCAGGGAACGCCTTGCTCGGCGGCTGGAAGAACGGGCCGCTGCCGTCGTGCAACGCCGTGACCGCAACGTCCCCAACCTCGCGTGCCAGCATCAGGTCCGCCAACCAAGCAAACTGAAGCGTTGTGCGCGACCGCCGGTCGGCGTGTCGCGCACCGCGCTTCAGTTTGGCCGCTCACGGTTCGATCATGGCGATCGTCCATGCCGCGGTGTGCGTGTCACCCGGCTGCAGCACGACGAGGTCGGTGCCCGAGTTGAACGCGTCCGGCGGGCACGTCATGGGCTCGACAGCCAGGCCGATGCGGCTCTGCTCGGGCTCCGGACGGTCGGCGGTGTGCACCTGCACCCAGGGCAGCACACTCGGGTCCCAGCTGCACTCAACGGCCACGCCGTCGCGCGCGGTCACCCGCACCCGCGCAACGCCATCGGCCTCGGCGGCCACCGACGTGAAGGCGTGGTCGAGAAAGACATCGCCGATCGCGCGGCCGTTGCGGAAGTCGTACGCCGTCTGGTCGACGTCCTTCACGGCCACCGGCAGCAGGCGGTCCTCCGTGACCTCTAGGTACCTCGACGCCGGCAAGGTCAGTGTCCAGTCGTCGACACGGCCCTCGCCGGCGACCAGATAAGGGTGCGGTCCGCAGCCGTACGGCGCGGCGGCGGCGCCGATGTTCGTGGCGACCAGGGTGGTGGTCAGGCCAGCAGAGTCGAGCGCGTACGTCACCTGCAGGTGGAGCTCGAACGGATAGCCGCTCCGCGGGACGAGCATGTGCTCCAGGGTGACCCACTCCATCGTCGCCCCGCCCCCACCTGACAGGACGGAGAACCGTTCCCACGCGACGAGACCGTGCATGGCGTTACCGCGAGCCGGCTCGGTGAGCGCGAGCTGATAGCGCTCGCCATCGAACGCGTAGCGCCCATCGGCTACGCGGTTGGGCCACGGTGCCAACACCGCGCCGCGGTAGGCAGGACGGATCTCGTCGGCGCCGAAGCCGACGACCAGCGGGCGGCCAAGGTAGTTGAGGTTCCGCAGGGTCGCGCCGACCTCGGTGATCGTGGCGGCATAACCCTCCGCGGCGATGTCGTACTGCTCACCACTGGGGCTCATGCCGTCACTCCACTCGTCGGGCGCCGTCGGCCGGGTCGGCTACGAACGCGACCGGCTCGGCGAAGCCGTGCTTCGCAAATGCAGACCGTACGCGCCCCATGATCGCATCCACCGCGGCGGCGTCGATCAGCGCGATGACGCACCCGCCGAACCCGCCGCCAGTCATGCGCGCGCCCAGCGCCCCAGCCTCGAGCGCCGCCTCGACAGCGACGTCCACCTCCGGCACGGTGATCTGGTAGTCGTCGCGCATCGAGGCGTGCGACGCGGACAGCAGCGGCCCGACGTCGCCCACCTTGCCGTCGCGCAGCAGCGCAACAGTTTCCAGAACGCGGGCGTTCTCGGTGACCACGTGCCGCACGCGCTGTTGGGTGGTCTCATCCGGCAGGGCCGCCAACGCGTCGTCGAGCCCGTCAACGGTCACGTCACGCAGAGCACGTACGCCCAACGCCTGCGCGGCCCGCTCACAGGTGCGGCGCCGGTCGGCGTACTCGCCGTCGACCAGCCGGTGCGGCGCTCGGGTGTCGACGACCAGCAGCGCGACCCCGGCCGCGGCCGGGTCGAACGGCACCTGCTCGACGGCCAGCGACCGGCAGTCGAGGAACACCAGGTGCCCGGTCTGCCCGTGCATCGCCGCCATCTGGTCCATCACCCCGCACGGCACGCCCACGTAGTCGTTCTCCGCCCGCTGCGCCAGCAGGGCGAGCTCGGTGCGGGACAACCCGAGCCCGCCGAGCTCGTCGAGCGCGACCGCGACCGCGCACTCCAGCGCCGCCGACGACGACAGCCCAGCGCCGACCGGCACGTCACTGTCGATGTGCAGGTCGACGCCCGGCACCCGATGCCCGGCCTCGCCCATCGCCCACACCACGCCCGCGACGTAGGCCGCCCAGCCGCGCACGTCCCCCGGGCGGGTCGACAGGTCAAACGCCACCTCACCTGGCGTGCGCACGGTGGACACCCGCACCCGCGACGCGTCGTTGAGCGAGGCGCGCACCGTGGTGCGCTGCGGCAGCGCCAGCGGCAGCACGAACCCGTCGTTGTAGTCGGTGTGCTCGCCGATCAGGTTGACCCGCCCGGGGGCCGCCCACACCCCGCCAGTCAAAGGACCACCTCGCGCAGCCGGCGGGCCACATCCTCGGGCAGCACGTCGTTGATGAACGCGTCCATGCCGGTCTCCGACCCGGCCAGGAACTTCAGCTTGTCTGAGCTGCGCTGCACCGAGAACAGCTCGAGGTGCAGCCAGGCCAGGTCGCGGTCGGCGCGCACCGGAGCTTGGTGCCAGCCCGACACGTACGGCAACGGGAACCCGTAAAGCGCGTCGAGGCGCCGCAGTACGTCCAGGTAAATGCGCGGCCAGGTCGTCACGCTCGGCGTCGTCGAACGCTGGCAGGTCGGGCACCTGGCGGTGCGGGTAGAGGTGCACCTCGACCGGGTAGCGCGCGGCATACGGCACGAACGCCGTCCAGTGTGCGCTGCGCGCCACCACCCGTACGGCCTCGTCCTGCTCCGCCTTTAGCCGTTCGGCGAACAGGTTGCCGCCGGTCCGCGCCGCGTGCCGCCGTACGACATCCAGCGTCTCCCGCGTCCGCGGCGTGACGAACGGGTAGCCGTAGATCTGCCCATGCGGATGGTGCAGCGTGACCCCGATCGCCTCGCCCCGGTTCTCGAAGCAGTACACCTGCTCGACGTCCGGCCGCGCCGAAAGCTCGGCCGTGCGGTCGGCCCACGCCTCCACCACCAGCCGCGCCTGCGCGTGGCTCAACGCGGCGAACGACCCGCCGTGGTCGCTGGTGAAACAGACGACCTCGCAACGACCGCGGCCCGGCCGCGTACGACGGGAAGCGGTTCTCGAACACCACCACGTCATAACCCGCGGTAGGGACCTCGGTCAGCCGCCCGTCCCGAGACGGGCACAACGGACACTCATCCGAGGGCGGCAGATGCGTGCGGTGCTGCCGGTGCGTCGCGAAGCCCACCCACTCATCCCGCAGCACGTCATGGCGCAGCTCCGGATGCGGGTCGTACGGCTCCAGGTCGCGCCGGTCATCGACCACCCGGCCGAACTTGTCGCTCAGGTCATAGAAAAAGATCTCGCGCCCATCGGCGAGCTTGCTGTCGGTGCGCCGCATGCGGCTCCTCGGCGTCGGGGGTGAGCGCGGACGAAACAGGTAGCAGCCATGGTCCCCGACTCGGCGCCTGGCTCTCGACCCGGCACCGTCGGCTAGCCTGGTCGGCATGGACGCAAGCGCCCATAGTCAGCCCTCAGATCCCGCGGGCAGTCGATGAACGAGACACTGCTCAACGCGCTGCTCGTCCTCCTGTTCATCCTGATCGGCGGTGTGTTCGCCGCGTCGGAGATAGCGCTCGTCTCGCTGCGGGAGGGCCAGGTCAAGGCGCTGGCCCAGCAGGGTCGGCGCGGCGCCCGGATCGCCAGGCTCGCCGAGGACCCCAACCGCTTCCTGTCGGCGGTGCAGATCGGCGTGACCCTGATGGGGTTCTTGTCGGCTGCGTTCGGTGGCGCGACGCTCGCCGACGACCTCGCCCCCGTACTGGTCGACTGGGGGCTGTCCGACAGCTGGGCGGACCCGGTCGCACTGGTGCTGATCACGCTCGTGATCGCGTACTTCTCGATCCTGCTCGGGGAGCTCGTGCCGAAGCGGCTCGCCCTGCAACGCGCGGAGGGGACCGCGCGGATGTTCGCGCCGTTCGTCGACCGCATCGCGATCATCACCCGCCCCGTCATCTGGCTGCTCGGCAAGAGCGCCGACTGGCTGGTCAGGCTCTTCGGCGGCGACCCGGGGGCGCAGCGCGAGCCCATCACCGAGGAGGAGCTGCGCGACCTCGTCTCCATGCACGAGTCGCTAGGTGAGGAGGAGCGACGCATCGTCGAGGACGTCTTCGACGCCGGTGACCAGCAGGTGCGCGAGGTGATGCTGCCGCGCACCGAGGTCGACTTCCTCGACGCGAGCATCCCGGTCTTCCAGGCGGTCAAGATCGCGGCGGACAAGCCGCACTCGCGCTACCCGGTCGTGCGGGGCAACGCCGACGACGTCGTCGGCTTCGTACACGTTCGCGACCTGTTCGACCCATCCGTACGTGACCGGTCGGTGCGCGTCGGCGACCTGGCCCGCAACGTGGTGGTGCTGCCCGGCACCAAGCCCGTCCTGTCGGCACTCACCGAGCTGCGCCGCACCGGCAGCCACCTTGCCATCGTCGCCGACGAGTACGGCGGCACGGCAGGCATCGTCACGCTCGAGGACCTTGTCGAGGAGCTCGTCGGTGACATCTTCGACGAGTACGACATTGAGGAGCAGCCGCAGGTCGCAGGCGGCGCCACGGGGGAGCGGGACGTCGATGGGCTGCTCAACCTGGAGGACTTCGAGGACCTGACCGGCCTGGCCCTGCCCGAGGGCCCATACGAGACGGTGGCGGGCTTCGTCATCGCTCTGCTCGGCCACGTTCCCACCGTCGGCGAGGCGGTCGCCGTGGACGGCCACCAGCTGGTGGTGACCGAGCTCGACGGTCGGCGGATCGCCCGCCTCCGGCTGACCCGGCTGCCCCAACCTGAGGTGGGCGCTGACGCAGCCGACGGGGTCGCAGCCGAGCAGCCTGGGTGAGGTCCGCACGGGCGCCGGAGCGACCACCCGCGGCTGGCACAATAGAGACATGTCCCCCAGTGAGCCTGCGTCGATGTCGCTGCCCCGGGTGCTTTCAGGCATCCAGCCGACTGCCGATTCGTTTCACCTCGGCAACTACCTGGGGGCCATTCGGCAGTGGGTCGCGCTTCAGGACACGCACGACGCGTTCTACTGCGTGGTCGACCTGCATGCGATCACCGTCGACTACGACCCAGCCGAGCTGCCCCGGCGCACCCGCGTCTCGGCGGCCCAGCTGCTCGCTGCGGGGCTCGACCCGGAGCGCTGCACGCTGTTCGTCCAGTCGCACGTGCCCGAGCACACACAGCTGGCCTGGGTGCTCAACTGCATCACCGGGTTCGGCGAGGCCAGCCGGATGACGCAGTTCAAGGACAAGTCGGCTCGGCAGGGCTCTGACCGCGCAACGGTCGGCCTGTTCACTTACCCGATCCTGCAGGCGGCAGACATCCTGATCTACGACGCCAACCATGTGCCGGTTGGCGAGGACCAGCGACAGCACATCGAGCTCACCCGTGACCTTGCCGGCCGCTTCAACACGCGGTTCGGCGACACGTTCGTCGTCCCGGAGCCCTACATTCTCAAGGAGACGGCCAAGATCCTTGACTTGCAGGTCGTCGACAAGCAGATGAGCAAGAGCATCGGCGGCAACGGTTGCCTATGGCTGCTCGACGACCCCAAGATCGTCGCCAAGAAGATCAAGTCTGCCGTCACGGACACAGGTCGCGAGATCCGCTATGACGAGGTGGCCAAGCCTGGCATCAGCAACCTGCTGCGCATCTACTCGGTGTTGACCGGCCGCACTATCGCCGACCTTGAGCAGGCCTACGAGGGCAAGGGCTACGGCGACTTCAAGAAGGACCTCGCCGACGTCGTGGTCGATGCCCTGACGCCGATCCGGGACCGCACGTTGGCCCTGCTCGACGATCAAGAGACCCTCGACGGCATCCTTGCTCGAGGAGCGGAGCACGCGCGGCAGGTTGCCGCCAAGACGCTGGCCGAGGTCTACGACCGCGTCGGCTTTGTCCCGGCCAAGGGCTGACCGCACTGTGGCTCTTCGCACAATCGGGGTTGCTCTGCCGATCCCCGAACCGTACGGGTCCGAGCTGCGACGCTTTCGCGCGTCCTTCGGCGACGCGATGGCGGCGTCCATCCCCACGCACGTGACCCTGCTGCCACCCACCGATGTCAACGTCGACGACCTCCCGGCGATCGAGCAGCATCTGAAGTCCGTCGCCGCGGACGCGCGGCGGTTTCGGCTCCACCTGCGCGGCACGGCGACCTTCCGCCCGGTGTCGCCCGTGGTGTTCATCGTCGTCATCGAGGGCATCGCGGAGTGCGAGATGTTGTCCAGCGCCGTGCGGAGCGGCCCGCTCGAGGTGACCCTGTCGTTTCCCTATCACCCTCACGTGACCGTCGCACACCACCTGGATGACAAGGCGTTGGACCGGGCGTTCGCCGAGCTGTCGTTGTACGAGTGCATCGTCGACATCGGTGCTTTCGCGTTGTACGAGCACGGCGACGACGGTGTCTGGCGCCCGCAGCGGGAGTTCGCGCTCGGCGGCCCGTTGCCCGCTCCCGTCGCGCGCTAGCCCGCTCGCACAGGCGCGGCGGCTGCTCGAGCTGGTCCCCGCCTTTCCCACCGCCACCTGGGGGCGCGACGGACTGCGGACGGCTGACATGTGGAAATCCAACTCCCCTGGTCTCCTGGCTGCTGGCCCGCAGCGGGCACGCCGTTGACGTCGTGGATCTGCCGGTCCATGGCCGCGCGCCCGGCTGGTCTGCCGGGCTGATCGTCGCAGCCCGGCAGGGCCACGCCGGTGGGCGAGGCAGGCGAACCCACGTGGGATGCCTGACGGAGCGAAACCTCTACAAACTCTTGACAGCATGGTGAGCAGGATGTCTAAAGTCCGTATAGGAAGCAGTACCGACTCTCGACAGAGGAGCACACCATGAACGTCTTCCGTACTCGCCGCTCCGTCCGGACGTGGGCTGTGGGCGGCGTTGCCGTACTCGGCCTCGCCGCCGCGGGCTGCAGCAGCGACGACTCCGCGGACACATCCGCACCAGCCACCGCGCCCAGTGAGGCGGCGATGGCGGAACCGGCAGCGGACAACATCGTCGAGACGGCAGTCGCGGCGGGGGAGTTCACCACGCTCACCTCCCTCGTGCAGGCGGCCGGCCTCGCGGAGACGCTCTCGGGCGAGGGCCCGTTCACCGTCTTCGCCCCCACCGACGACGCCTTTGCCAAGGTGCCCAAGGCGACGCTCGACTCGCTCGCTGCCGACCCGGAGGCGCTCAAGGCTGTCCTGCTCTACCACGTCGTCGACGGTGAGGCCCGCGCTAGCGACGTCGCCGAGCTCGACTCCGCAGAGACCCTCAACGGCGCCTCTGTCGCGCTCGAAACCACCGACGGAACGGTCACGGTCGATGAGGCCACGGTCGTGCAGCCCGACGTCACCGCCTCCAACGGTGTCATCCACGTCATCGACCAGGTGCTGATCCCCTAGTCCGTACGCAGAGCAGCGGCCCGACCGGAGTGCATCCGGACGGGCCGTTGTCAGTCCGCGGCGGCGAGCGCAGCGCGTACTGCGTCTTCGAAGGGTGTCAGCGGGAAGGGCGCCAGCCGACGGATGAGATCGTCGTGGGCCACTGTCTCGTTGCGCAGGCCGTCGACCAACGGGCGGGCGACTCCGGCCTTCACCGGTGTGACCAGATGCAGCCACAGCGACGAGAGGTGCGGCGTGAGGAACGGCACTTCCAGAATCATCGGCCGATGTCCGCGCACGGTGCCGACTCGCTCGATCATCTCGCGGTAGGTCATCACCTCAGGACCGGCCGCGTCGTAGGCCTGGCCGAACGCCTCCGCATGCCCTGCGACCACGGCGAGGTATCGAACGACATCGGCCAGCGCGATCGGCTGCGTCCTCGTCGTCACCCAGCGGGGACAGATCATGGCCGGGAGCCGGTCCACCAGCGCACCGATCGTCTCGAACGCTGCGCTGCCCCTGCCTATGACCACCGCCGTGCGAATCGTCGTCACCGGGACGGGCCCGGCAGCCAGTCGGTCGGCGGTGTCCGCGCGGCTGCGCAGGTGCCTGGACAGGTTCTGGCGGTCGTCGCCGAGCCCGCCGAGGAAGACGATCTGCTTGACGCCGGCCAGGTCGGCGACGGCGGCGACGGACTCGGCGGCCATGCGGTCGCGCTCTTCGAAGTCCTTGGCCCCGAGGGAATGGACGAGGTGGTACACAACGTCGGCACCCAGCAGCACAGGCTGGAGATCCGAGGGCCGACTCACGTCCGCGGCGATCCACTCAACCTCTTTCGTGGACGCATTGCCCGGTCGCCGCGCCACCGCCACGACCTCGTGCTCACGGGCAAGCTCGGGGACCAGCGCACGGCCTACCACACCGCTGGCCCCGAGGACGACGACTCGCACGCGTGGATCGTGCCCATTCTGACGCGGACTGCACGTGAGCGCCTCCAGACATGCCGAGCCGGCCGGCACCCGTGGTGCCGGCCGGTGTGGCGTTGTGTGCCTACGCGGCGACCGCGTGCTCATCCCGGCTCCACCGCCGGCGCAGGGCGCCCAGCTGGGTGAGCTGGTAGGCGGCGGAGAGGCCGACGAGGCCGTAGACGACCCGGCTGGCGGCGCTGGTCTCGCCGAACTCCATCCCGAAGATCGTGGCGACGAGATCGAACTCGGCGAGGGCGACGAGCCCCCAGTTGAGCCCGCCGACGATCAGGAGCGCGGCGGTGAGTGCATCGAGCTTCTTCATCTGAGTTCCTCCTGTGTAGACTGTGTATAGGGATTGTATAAAGACCTGCGATATGTTGTCAAGAGTGTGTGTAGAGACCGTCCGGCTTCTGTAGGGTGAGCGTCGTGACCGAGGGACAGTTGCGTATTGGCGAGCTGAGCAGGCGCGTCGGCGTCAGCCCTGAGCTGTTGCGCGCCTGGGAGCTTCGCTACGGACTGCTGCAGCCGACTCGGTCGCCCGGGGGGTTTCGGCTCTACTCGGAGGCCGACGAGGCCCGGGTGCGCCGGATGCGCGCCCACCAGGGCGACGGGCTGTCGGCCGCCGAAGCGGCACGGCTCGCGGTCGACGAGTCGTACGACCGGCCCCCCGGAGCCGCAGTCGCGGCAAGGCCCGACACCGGCCCGCTGTGGGACGGGCTGGAGCGGTTCGACGAGCCGGCTGCACAGGCGGCCTTCGACCAGGCGCTCGCGACGCTCAGCCTCGACGCGGTCTTGCGCGACGTGCTCATGCCCTACCTGCACGACTTGGGCGAGCGCTGGGCGGGCGGTACGGCCAGCGTCGCGCAGGAGCATTTCGCGAGCAGTGTCATCCGCGGTCGGCTGCTCGGGCTGGCCCGCGGCTGGGGACAGGGAGCGGGACCGGTGGCGGTGCTGGCATGCGCGCCCGGCGAGCTGCACGACCTGCCGCTCATCGCGTTCGGTCTGGCGCTGCGCGCCCGCGGCTGGCGCATCGTCTACCTCGGCCCGGACACACCCCTCGACACGCTGCAGAACACCGCTCAGGAGCTCGACCCGAGGCTCATCGTTGTGAGTGCGACGACGCGGCGGCTGCTGACCCGGGTCAAGGACGCGCTGGTGGCTGTCGCGAGGACCTCGCCGCTCGCCTTGGCCGGAGCGGGTGCGACTGCGGAGCTGGCGGACTCGGTCGGCGCCACCCTGCTCTCCAGGGATCCGGTCACCGAGGCGGAACGGGTCGCCGCCCAGCGGTAGTGCTCAGCCGCGACGGAGCGGCTGGTCCGCGCCTCCGACGGCGGCGGCAAGGAGCTCAGCCGCGTGCCTGGGCGGGGAGGACGCTCCTGCCACGAACTCGGCAACCTCGGCGACGACGCCTGGGTCGCGGACGATCCGGTTGTGCCCGAGGCCCTTGGTCGACACGAGGGTGGCTTCCGGCCAAGCCTCGACGAGCTCGTGTGCGTCGGACCAGCGGGTGTCGGGATCGTCCTCGTCGTGGAGCACGAGCATCGGCGGAAGGTCGTCCAACGCGGCCAGGTGCGCCAGGTCGAACTCGCCCACTCGTACGCCGATGCGTGCCTCGAACGTGGAGACCATCGCGCGCTGCGTGCGAGAACCGCCGCCGAGCGCACGCACAAACGGTCGGAGGTAGGGCTGCACGCGCACCATCGGAGCGATGAGGACGAGCCGCTCGGGTCGCAGCCCGTGGTGCTGCATCGCCCAGCCAGTGGCCATCCCGCCGAGTGAGTGTGCGACGACGGCCGCGGGTTGCCCGAATCGTGCGGCGACGGCGCCCAGTGCTTCGGCAAACTCGATGGCGGTGGAGCCGCGCGGTCCCGAGGGGCCCGGGCCAGAGGAGCCGTGGCTCAAGGCGTCGTACGCGACGACGCGCACCCCACCCGCGACCAGCGGATCCACGAGCAACCCGAGCTGCGACCCGGTGCCACCCCATCCGTGCACGAGGTAGGCGACAGGACCATCGGGGTCGCCCCAGACGCGTCCCGTGACCCGGCCGCCGAGCACTTCGAGCTCGAACGGCTCCCCGGCTGTGGTCGGCGTCGGCTGTGGTCGGCGCGACTGTGGCGGGATGGTGAACCACAGCTTTGCTGCCCACCGACCCGACAGCGCGGGTGCCACGTTCTCGAGCACGCCGAAGCTGGCGCGCAAGGCGGCGAGGCGAGCCCGTCGTGCTGACCGAACGATCGTGCTATTTCTATGAGCCACGATATCTCCTTCGAGGTCTTCGGACCCTCCGCTCAGGCGGTGACGACCGCCTGGGTCGCACGCGCGGAGTCCATGAGGCGCTGCATAGCGATGGCCGCGCGGTCGCGGGCTCGCTTGTCACTGAGCAGGCGGTGTGAATGGTGGTATGCCAGGAAGATGCCCTGCATCTCATAGGCGAACTGGTCGGCGTCGACGTCGGGCTGGAAATGCCCCTCCCTGACGCCACCGCGCACGATCTGCGCGATGCTGTCGAACCAGTCGTTCTCCCCGCGAGCCAGCTCGTCACGCACGGGACCCGGCTCGTCGTCGAGCTCGGAGGAGGCCGCGGTGAACAGGCACCCGCCGGGCTGGTCGTCCCACGCCATCCAGCGGCGGAACAGCTCCTCCAGTCGCGGCTCGCCGCGGGGCGCCTTCAGTGTGGGACGCATCACCTGATCGACGAGGTCGTCTCGCGCCTTGCCGAGCACGGCGAGCTGCAGCGCTTCCTTGGATCGGAAGTGTGCGAACAGCCCGCTCTTGGACAACCCCGTGGCAGTTGCCAGCGATCCGATCGTGAGTCCGCGGAGCCCGCCCTTGGCGGCGGCGTCGGTGGCCGCCTCGAGGATTGCCATGCGAGTCTCGTCGCCCTTGCTCATGGTCTCAGTATTAGCACGATCGTTCGTCTCGCGCCATAGGGAATGTGCGAGACCTAGGCGAGCGAGCGGTACCGGCCGCGTCGGCGGCGCCGGGACAGCGCGCCGGTGGCGAGACCAAGCAGCGCCATGACGAAGATCGCCCCGGCGGCTCCGACCCACCAAGCCCATCGCGGCAGGTCGTCGACAGCCTGCCCGAGCGAACCGAGCCGCGCAGCCGCGACCGGGGCATCGTTGTCGCCGGCCGCGGCTGCTGCGGACGGCGCGGGGCTGGCCAGCGCCGCCTCACGCGCCGCGACGTCCTCAGGTGTCACGAGCGAGCCCACAGCGGCGCCGGTGCTTGAGCTGGCGAAACCCCAGTCCAGCAGCGTCGCTGCTGCCTGCCAGGCGCGCGTGGTCGAGTTGAGCACCGTGACGACGAGCCGATGCCCATCCCGCTCCGCCGCGCCGATGAACGTGTGCCCCGACAGGGACGTGTAACCGGTCTTGACACCCAAGGCACCGGCATAGCTGTCCAGCAGGCGGTTGTGGTTGGAGATCTGGAACGTTGCCCCGCCGGTGCCCGGAAAGGTAGCCGTCTGCGTCGCCACGTACCGGCTGAAGTCGTCCCGCTGCAGCGCCGCCCGGGCGATCAGCGCAAGGTCGTACGCGCTGGTCAGCTGGCCGTCGGCGTCGAGGCCACTGGTGTTGACCGCGTTCGTGTCATACCGCGCCGAGTCGCCGGGCCTCCTCGTTCATGAGGCCCACAGTGACGTCCTGACCGCCCGTCGCCTGGCCGAGCGCATGCGCGGCGTCGTTGCCGGAGGAGAGCAGCAGCCCGAGCATCAGCTGGTCGACCGTGTAGGTGCCGCCATTGACGATGCCGACCTTGCTGCCCTCGAGCGACGCGTCCGCGGCAGTGGCGACGTACGGCGTGGCCGGGTCGAGCCGGTTCAACGCGACCAATGCGGTGAGCACCTTGAGCGTGCTGGCCGGCCGAAGCCGTCGGTGCGGCGCCTGGGCGGCGAGCACTTCGCCCGTGTCGAGATCGGCCACCAGCCAAGCCTCGGCCGCCACCGTCGGCAGCGGAGGCACGCCAGGCTGGGTCGGGGCTGCCAGTCCGTCGGAGGCAAGCAAATGCCCGCCGAACGGCTCCGGCGGTGTCGTAGCCGCGGCTGCTGGAGCGCCGGTTGGCGCTGCCGGCGTCGCGGCAGCGGGCAGGGCCGCACAGACGAGTACGACGAGGCTGAGGGCTGGCAATAGGAGACGACGCATGGCGCTGACAGGTTAACTGCGGTCGCCAAATCTGCGATCACTAGGCTCCGGGCTGTGACCCTTGTCCCGAGTCTTGCGGACGTCCATGCCGCTGCTGTCCGCCTCGAGACCGCGATCCGGCGCACTCCGGTGCTCGAGCTGCACGGTGAAGAGCTGGGTGTGCCCGCGCGGGTCTACCTGAAGCTGGAGCAGACCCAGCACACCGGATCGTTCAAGGTGCGGGGCGCGCTCAACGCGCTGCTCACCCGCGAGATCCCCGCAGACGGCGTCGTGGCCGCATCGGGCGGCAACCACGGCGCGGCAGTCGCCTGGGCCGCGGCGCGGGTCGGCGTGCCGGCAACCGTGTTCGTCCCAGCCACATCGCCGGCGCTCAAGGCCGACCGCGTCGCGTCGTACGGGGCGGAGGTCCGAATCGTCGACGGTTACTACCCCGATGCGGCGCGCGCCGCGGCGGAGTTTGCCGTCGAGCACGACGTGACGAGCGTGCATGCCTACGACGAGCCGGCCGTGGTCAGCGGCCAGGGGACCGTCGGGCTCGAGATCCGCGACCAGGTGCCCGATGCCACAGCGGTGCTGGTGACCGTCGGCGGTGGCGGGCTCGTGGCCGGAATCACGATCGCGAGCTCTGGTCGGGCCTGCGGTGGTCCCGGTGGAGCCCGTGTCATGCCCGACGTTGCACGCCGCGCTGGCCGCCGGCGGGCCGGTGCCGGTCGAGGTCGGTGGGGTTGCCGCCGACAGCACTGGCGCGGGCATTGCGGGCGAGATCGCGTACGAGGTGGTCCGGCAGGCCGGGCAGTCCGTACGCCAGGTCGACGACGACGCCATCGTCGCGGCTCAACAGTTCCTGTGGGAGCAGCTCCGCATCGTCGCCGAGCCGGGCGGGGCGGTTGCGTTGGCCGGGCTCATGACCGGTGCCTACCAGCCGCACCACGGCGACACGATCGTGGTGCTGGTCTGCGGCGCCAACACCTCGGGGCCTCCCTCCTCCGCTTGATCACGAAGACTTCTCCACCGAAAACGCACTTAGAAGAACTCTTCGCGATCACCGTCGAGTCTCCCTCCGAAGTCAGCGCAGCCGCTTGGCCTGCAGGCTCACGAGAGTGCCGTACGGCGTCTCGCGCTGGCCAACCTCGACGAAGCCCAGCCGTACGTGGAATGCGAGCGAACCCTCGTTGCGTGGCCGCAGATTGACCTCGAGGGTGAACCACTCGGCGTCTGCCAACCGCTCGACCTCGGCATAGAGCGCGCGACCGATGCCAAGGCCGCGAAACGCGTCGTCGACTGCCACGCGATCGAGGTAGATGAAGCTGTCGTACCGCTTGGCGAACCACAGGTAGTTGGTTGAGTCGTAGGACGTCCCGGGTGCCAGCGCCAGGCAGAACCCGGCCATCACGCCATCCACCTCGGCTACGAGCGCCACGCTCGACTCAGCCGCGATCGCCGCCAGCCGTTCCAGGCTCGCTTCGCCAACGGCCGGCACGTTGGCCTCGTTGAGCGCGTGCGCAGCCGGCAGGTCTGCACTAGCCAGCGGGCGGATCCGTACGCTCGGCACCTCCGCATCAAGTTCCCACCGCTGACAGATCATCGCGCTGGTTTGATCAGTTCCGCGCGGATCGACCATCATCTTTGCCATGACAACCTGGAGGGGCTCGTCAGACGCGCCGGAACACCAGAGCCTGCTTGACTTCCTGGATCGCCTTGGTGATCTGGATGCCCCGGGGACAAGCCTCGGTGCAGTTGAAGGTCGTGCGGCAGCGCCAGACGCCTTCCTTGTCGTTGAGGATCTCCAGCCGCTGCTCGGTGCCCTCGTCGCGGCTGTCGAAGATGAACCGATGCGCGCCGACGATGGCCTGCGGCCCGAAGTACTGGCTGTCGGTCCAGAACACCGGGCACGAGGTCGTGCAGGCGGCGCAGAGGATGCACTTCGTGGTGTCGTCGAACCGCTCGCGGTCGGCCGGGGACTGCAGCCGCTCACGAGTCGGCTCGTTGCCGGTCGTGACGAGGAACGGCATCACCGAGCGGTACGCCGCGAAGAACGGCTCCATGTCGACGACGAGGTCCTTGAGCACCGGGAGGCCCTGGATCGGCTCGACCGAAATGGGTCGAGATGGGTTCAGATCCTTGACGAGCGTCTTGCACGCCAAGCGGTTTCGTCCGTTGATGCGCATCGCATCCGAGCCACAGATGCCGTGGGCACACGACCGGCGGAAGGTCAGCGAGCCGTCGAGGTCCCACTTCACCTTGTGCAGCGCATCCAGCAGCCGGTCGGTCGGCTCGCCGGAGACCGTGTAGGTCTCCCAGTGCGGCTCATCGTCCTGCTCCGGGTTGTAGCGCCGGATCTTCAGGGTGATGTCCATCAGTACTTGCGCTCCATCGGCTTGTAGCGCGTCTGTACGACCGGCTTGGTGTCCAGACGGATCGACGTGACACCCTCGTCCGACACCTCGCGGTAGGCCATCGTGTGTCGCATGTAGTTGACGTCGTCGCGGTTGGGGTAGTCCTCGCGGAAGTGCGCACCCCGCGATTCCTTGCGCTCCAACGCCCCGACGACCAGCACCTCGGCCAAGTCGAGCAGGAAACCGAGCTCCACAGCCTCGAGCAGGTCGGTGTTGAACCGCTTGCCCTTGTCCTGCACAGACACGCTCTTGTACCGCTCCTTGAGTAGCTCGATGTCGGCGAGCGCCTGCTTGAGCGATGCCTCGGTGCGGTAGACCTGCGCGTTGACGTCCATGGTCGCCTGCAGTTCGGACCGGATTCTCGCGACGCGCTCGCCGCCTTCGCTCGTACGGATACCTTCGACGAGGTCGACGACGTACGACTCCGCCGCCTCCGGCAGGTCGGTGAACTCGACGACGGTGGCGTACTCCGCGGCGCGGATGCCCGCACGTCGGCCGAACACGTTGATGTCCAGCAGCGAGTTGGTGCCGAGCCGGTTGCCGCCGTGCACGGAGACGCAGGCGACCTCTCCGGCGGCGTACAACCCGGGCACGACGTCGGTGTTGTTGGCGAGCACCTCTGCGTCGACGTTGGTGGGGACGCCGCCCATCGCGTAGTGCGCAGTGGGGTAGACCGGGACCGGCTCGGTGTAGGGCTCGACGCCGAGGTAGGTGCGCGCGAACTCCGTGATGTCAGGCAGCTTGGCGTCGATCTGTTCCTTGGGCAGGTGCGTGAGATCGAGGAGTACGTACGACCCGTCGGGCCCCGCCCCGCGCCCCTCGCGCACCTCGTTGGCCATCGAACGGGCCACGATGTCGCGCGGCGCCAGGTCCTTGATGGTCGGCGCGTAGCGCTCCATGAAGCGCTCGCCGTCCTTGTTGCGCAGGATGCCGCCCTCGCCGCGAGCGGCCTCCGACAGCAGCACGCCGAGGCCCGCGAGGCCCGTCGGGTGGAACTGGTAGAACTCCATGTCCTCCAGCGGCAGGCCCTTGCGCCAGACGATGCCCATGCCGTCACCGGTGAGCGTGTGCGCGTTTGACGTGGTGCGGAAGACTTTGCCGAAGCCACCGGTGGCAAAGATGATCGCCTTGGCCTGGAAGACGTGAATCTCGCCGGTGGCGAGCTCCCATGCCACGACGCCGGCGGCCTTGCCGTCAACCATGAGCACGTCGAGCACGTAGAACTCGTTGAAGAACTCGATGCCGTGCTTGATGCACTGCTGGTAGAGCGTCTGCAGGATCATGTGCCCCGTACGGTCCGCAGCGAAGCACGACCGGCGCACCGCAGCCTCGCCGTGGTTGCGGGTGTGACCGCCGAACCGACGCTGGTCGATCTTGCCTTCGGGCGTGCGGTTGAACGGCAGGCCCATCTTTTCCAGGTCCAGCACGGCGTCGACCGCCTCGCGGCACATCACTTCGGCCGCGTCCTGGTCGACGAGGTAGTCGCCGCCCTTGACGGTGTCGAAGGTGTGCCACTCCCAGTTGTCCTCCTCGACGTTGGCGAGTGCGGCACACATGCCGCCCTGCGCCGCGCCGGTGTGGGAGCGGGTTGGGTAGAGCTTTGTGAGCACGGCTGTGCGCGTGCGCTTGCCCGCCTCGAGCGCAGCGCGCATGCCTGCGCCGCCCGCTCCGACGATGACGACGTCGTACCGGTGCTGCTGCATTGGGAGTGCGCTCCTAGCGGTTGACGCAGACATCGAGCGTCGACGCGGGGTCGACGCACGGGTCGAACGTGAAGATGACGAGCGTGCCGAGCGTGATGATGATCACAGTCGCGAGATACAACAGCGTCTTGAGCCAGGCGCGGGTGGCGTTGCGGGTGGCGTAGTCGTTGATGATCGTGCGCATGCCGTTGGCGCCGTGCAGCATCGCGAGCCACAGCATCAGCAGGTCCCACACCTGCCACACGGGGTCCGCCCACTTGCCGGCCACGAAGCCGAAGTCGACCTGGTTGATGCCGTCACCGAGCACGAGGTTGACGAACAGATGCGTGAGCACGAGCACCACGAGCACGACGCCCGAGATGCGCATGAACAGCCACGACCACATCTCGAAGTTGGACCGGGAGCGCAGGTTGCGTGGACTGCGCGGCGATGCGATGGGAGCGGGCTGGGCGGTTGCGTGCGACATGCCGCTCAGTCCCCGAACACGTGCGTCAGGTGCCGGATCGCGAACGGCACGAACAACAGCACCCACAGGCCGAGTACGCCGTACATCAGCTGGCGCTGCAGCCGCGCGCCTTGGCTCCAGAAGTCGAGGAGGACAATGCGCAATCCGTTGAACGCGTGGAACAGCACGGCGGCGACGAGCCCGAGCTCAGCAAGCCCCACGATCGGGTTCTTGTAGGTGCCGATCACGTCGTTGTAGGCCTCGGGAGACACCCGCACCAGCGAGGTGTCGAGCACGTGCGTGAGCAGGAACAGGAAGATGAGGACACCGGTGATCCGGTGGGCCACCCAGGACCACATACCTTCCCGGCCGCGGTAGAGCGTCCCTGCCGGTGCCTTGGGCACGCCGAACCCTTCTACGGAGCAATTTGGAACCGACAGGATGCTATCGCCGCGCTACGTACCCGACATGATCGCGGGCACGTGAAAGATCTCACGCTGGGGTCGTGTGCAGAGTGCCGCGGGCCCGCAGCACCTCCCCATAGTGAGAGAGCAGCTCGTCGCCGAGGGCACGCCACGATCGCCCGAGTACGGAGATGCGGGCCGCGCCGCCGAACTGACGGCGCAGCACCGGGTCGTACGCCAGCCGAGCCACGCTGTGCCGCATGTCGGCGTCGTCGCCCGGGGCGAAGAGGAAGCCAGTGGTGCCGTTGTGGACCAGGTCGACCGGGCCGCCCGCGGCCGGCGCCACGACCGGCACACCACTGGCCAGGGCCTCCTGGACGGCCTGGCAGAACGTCTCCGACGAGCCGGGGTGGACGAAGACGTCCAGCGATGCCACGGCGCAGGCAAGCTCGGCGCCCGTTCGGAAACCCAGGAAAGCCGCACCCGGCAACGCGTGCCGCAACGCGTGCTCGGAGTTGCCGGCTCCGACCAGGACGAGGCGGACTCCGGGCATGCCGTGCAGAGCGGCGAGGCGCTGCACCTCCTTCTCGGGTGCAAGGCGGCCGACATAGCCCACAAGCACCTCGCCGTCGGGCGCGAGTGCCGCACGCAGTTGCGGGTCACGGCGCAGCGGGCTGAATCGCTCGAGGTCGACTCCTCGGCCCCACCGGGCCAGCCGCGGAAAGCCGCGCGCGGCCAGCTCCTGGATCGTGGCCGACGACGGTGCGAGCGTGCGGTCGGCCAGCTCGTGCAGGCGCAGGAGCCACCGCCAGATGGAGTCGCCGCTGACGATGGACCAGGCGCGGTAGTGCCGGGCGAAGGCCGCCAAGTCTGTCTGGAAGACGGCCACGATCGGCAGGTCCAGCCGTTGTGCGGCGCGCGCCCCGCTCGCACCGAGCAGCGCCGGCGACGCCAGGTGGACCAGGTCGGGGCCGAAGGAGTCAAGGATGCGCTCCACCCGGCGTGCCGTCACCGTCCCGACCCGCATCTCCGGGCATCCCGGGCACCGTGATCGCCGGGACGGAGACAACGCGGGCGCCGGCGTACGACACGGGCGCCGGGCTGGGCGCGATGACGAGCGCCTCGTGCCCGGTGGCGACCAGATGCTCCACCGCCCGGCACACCGAGTTGGTCACGCCGTTGACCCGGGGCAGGAACGACTCCGCGACGAACGCCACACGCACGGCTCGACGGTCGGGTCACGGGATGAGCAGGTGCCCTAGTCGACGTGAACGTTGCCCGCCAAGGTGATGAACGTGTCGCGGTGGCTTGTCAGGCCGGTCGCAAGGTCACGGTGGTCTCCCTGGGAAATGGTGCGCGTCATCGTAGGGCTACCGTTGCTCGACCGACGGGCAGGTCGGTTGAGGAGGGAAACATGAGCCGCGAGACCGAGTCCGGGCTGCCGTTCGAGCCGGTCTACGGGCCGGACGTGCTCGACGGCTGGGACCCAGAGGAGCGGCTCGGCGCTGCCCGGCGACTACCCGTTCACCCGTGGCGTCTACCCGTCCATGTACACCAAGCGGCCCTGGACGATGCGCCAGTACGCCGGGTTCGGCACGGCTACGGAGTCCAACACCCGCTATCACCGGCTCATCGAGCACGGCACACATGGCCTGTCCGTCGCCTTCGACCTGCCGACCCAGATGGGCTACGACTCCGACGCCCCGATCGCACACGGCGAGGTCGGCAAGGTCGGCGTGGCCATCGACTCGATCGACGATATGCGGCTGCTGTTCGACGGCATTCCGCTAGACGAGGTGTCGACGTCCATGACGATCAACGCCCCGGCAGCGCTGCTCCTGTTGCTCTACCAGCTTGTCGGCGAGGAGCAGGGGGTCGATCCGGACAAGCTCACCGGGACGATCCAGAACGACGTGCTCAAGGAGTACATCGCGCGCGGCACCTACATCTACCCGCCGGCGCAGTCCCTGCGACTCGTGAGCGACACGTTCGCCTATTGCAGGGCCGAGCTGCCGCGGTGGAACACGATCTCGATCAGCGGCTATCACATGGCCGAGGCCGGCGCGACGCCCGTGCAGGAGGTCGCGTTCACGCTGGCCGATGCCAAGGCGTACGTGCGTGCGGCGCTCGACGCCGGGCTCGCCGTCGACGAGTTCGCGCCGCGGCTGTCGTTCTTCTTCGTGTCCCGTACGACATTGCTCGAGGAGATCGCGAAGTTCCGTGCAGCTCGCCGCATCTGGGCACGCATCATGCGTGACGAGTTTGGGGCGCAGGACCCCAAGAGCCTGATGCTGCGGTTCCACACGCAGACCGCCGGGGTCCAGCTCACCGCCCAGCAGCCCGAGGTCAACCTCGTACGCGTGACCGTGCAGGCGCTCGCCGCGGTCCTTGGCGGCACGCAGTCGCTGCACACCAACTCGTACGACGAAGCGATCGCGCTCCCTACGGAGAAGGCGGCCCGGCTCGCCCTGCGCACCCAGCAGGTGCTGGCCAACGAGACCGACGTGACCGCCACGATCGACCCGTTCGCGGGTTCGTACGCCGTCGAGTCGCTCACCGACGAGCTCGAGGCGGCCGTCAACGAGCTGATGAAGCGTGTCGAGGACCTTGGCGGCGCGGTTGCCGCGATCGAGCGCGGCTTCCAGAAGAGCGAGATCGAGCAGTCGGCCTACAAGGTGGCGCGCGAGATCGACGCCCAGCAGCGGATCGTGGTCGGCGTCAACCGGTTCACGCTCGACGAGGAGGAGCCGTACGAGCCGCTGCGGGTCGACCCGGCGATCGAGGCGGCCCAGGCCGAGCGGTTGGCGCGGCTCCGAGCCGAGCGCGACGCCGAACGGGTAGCCGAAGCGCTCGAGGCCGTGCAGGTCGCGGCCCGGGGCAGCGCCAACGTGCTCTACCCGATCAAGGACGCGCTCGCGGCGAGGGCCACGGTGGGCGAAGTCTGCGATTCCCTCCGTGCTGTATGGGGCACGTACACTCCCTCGGACGTCTTCTGACTGATCGCGATCCCGGGGTTCGACGTGACTTCGCGCCTTGCCGTGGCCACCGCGGCGGTCGGCACCGCGATGCGGACCCCCGAAGCGGCGGGATGCTCGCTGGGCTTCAGGCGCGCATCGGTCGGTTACGCGAGCGGCTTCCCGGTCGAGGCGGCCACCGCCTGGACGGCCACCTGGGCGGGTTCCGACGGCACGGTGGGTGCGGCCCTTCCGGGTACCACGCGGCAGACGCCGTTCAACGTGCCGGTCGCTGAGTCGCAGGCAGTCGTCTCCCGCACCCGCTGATCCTCGGCTGATTGCCAGGCCGATTTCCGAAATGTGACGAACGCCCAGGTCACGACTCGGTATCAGGGCTGGTCTCGCGTCGTGGACTAGGCGGGTGAATGTCTACGCTTTGCCGGGTATCGATCTCTTGTACGCCTGGAGGCACCGTGAAGCACACCGTTCGGCTGGCGGCTGCGGCCACCGCCGTCGTCCTGTTCGCCGCGGCATGTGGGGACGAGCCGGAGGAGGACAGCACCGCTGGCGGCGATGCCGACTTCACCGCGTGCATGGTGTCGGACGAGGGCGGTGTCAACGACAAGTCGTTCAACGAGACCTCCTTCAAGGGGCTGACCGACGCGCAGGACGAGGGCATCACCGGCGAGCCGAGGTTCGCCGAGTCCAACGCGGAGAGCGACTACGCGCCCAACGTGCAGGCGATGGTCGACGCCGACTGCGGCATCATCGTGACGGTGGGCTTCGCTCTTGCCTCCGCGACTTCAGAGGCAGCCGAGGCCAACCCCGAAGAGACGTTCGCCATTGTCGACAACCAGTTCTTCGATGACGCCGGCAACATAGTCGAGATCGAAAACGTCAAGCCGCTTCTGTTCAACACCCACGAGGCGGCTTTCCTGGCGGGCTACGTCGCCGCGGGCGTCAGCACGACCGGCAAGGTCGGCACTTGGGGTGGTGCGCCGTTCCCGACGGTGACGATCTTCATGGACGGTTTCTCGGATGGTGTCGCGCACTACAACGAGGTCAAGGGCACCAACGTCGAGGTGCTCGGCTGGGACAAGGCGGCCCAAAGCGGCCAGTTCGTCGGTGACTTCTCCAACACCGGTCTGGCCAAGCAGATCAGCGAAAGCCTCATCCAGCAGGGCGCTGACATCCTCCTGCCGGTCGCGGGCCCGCTCGGCGAGCAGGCGGCCCTCGCCGCCCAGGAGGCCGGCAACGTCAACATCATCTGGGTCGACTCCGACGGCTTCGAGTCTGCGCCGGCCTACGGTCCGCTCATGGTTACGAGCGTCCTCAAGGGCATGGACGTGGCGGTGACCAACGCGATCCGCGAGACCGCCGACGGCAACTTCTCCAACGAAGCCTTCGTCGGCACGCTGGAGAACGACGGTGTCGGGATCGCGCCCTACCACGACTGGGACTCTAAGGTCCCCCAGGAGCTGAAGGACGAGGTCGACCAGCTCAAGCAGGACATCATCGACGGCACGTTGACCGTCGAGTCCGACGCAGCGTTCTGATCGACGAGAGCGGCCATGGCGCCGGCGAAGCCCCATTCGGGCCTCCCCGGCGCCGGGCCGCGCTACCGTACGAAAACACCTGTCCCACCCGGGGCGCCGCCCACGCCTCGTAGGGAGCCGGCCGCTGCGCCCGAGGAGGTCAGCGTCTCGTGAGGCTAGAGCTGCGAGGCATCACTAAGCGCTTCGGCTCGCTCGTCGCCAACGACTCCATCGACCTCGTCGTGGAGCCGGGCGAGATTCATTGCCTGCTGGGGGAGAACGGCGCCGGCAAGAGCACGCTCATGAACGTCTTGTACGGGCTGCTCACGCCCGACGACGGCCAGATCATCGTCGACGACCAGAAGATGACGTTCAGCGGCCCCGGCGACGCCATGGCGGCCGGCATCGGCATGGTGCACCAGCACTTCATGCTCGTGCCCGTCTTCACGGTGGCCGAGAACGTCATGCTCGGGCGGGAGCCGGTCCGCAACGGCGCCTTTCTCAACATGGACATCGCGCGGCAGCGGGTGCGAGAGGTCTCGGAGCGCTACGGCTTCGACGTCAACCCCGATGCCCTGGTCGAAGACCTCCCCGTAGGCGTCCAGCAGCGGGTCGAGATCATCAAGGCGCTCGTTCGCAAGGCCGACACCCTCATCCTTGACGAGCCGACCGCGGTTCTCACGCCGCAGGAGACCGACGAGCTCATCGCGATCATGCGCCAGCTCAAGGCAGACGGGACCTCAATCGTCTTCATCACGCACAAGCTGCGCGAGGTCCGCGCTGTCGCGGATCGCATCACCGTCATCCGCCGCGGCCGCGTCGTCGGCGAGGCCGAGCCCGCCGCCTCCGAGGCCCAGCTCGCGTCGATGATGGTCGGCCGCGCCGTCAGCCTCACGGTCGACAAGGCTCCAGCGCAGCCGCAGGCGACCACCTTCAAGGCCATGGACGTCAAGGTCATCGACGACCGAGGACACATCGTCGTCGACGGGGTGACGTTCGAAGTGAGCGAGGGCGAGATCCTCGCTATCGCGGGTGTCCAGGGCAACGGACAAACCGAGCTGGTCGAAGCAATCCTCGGGCTGCGCACACCAGTGGCCGGGTCAATCGAGCTCGGCGGGCAGGAGCTCGTTGGCAGGTCGGTCCGCCATGTGCTCGATGCTGGTGTCGGCTTCGTCCCCGAGGACCGCAAAGAAGACGGTCTCGTCGCGCCCTTCTCGTTAACCGAAAACCTCGTGCTTGATCTCTACCATTCCCAACCCTTCGCGCGCGGGCCGTTCCTCGACCTTGGTGCCATGCGTGCCAACGCCGTGCAACGCATGGGCGAGTTCGACATCCGCGCGTCCGACGTCGAAACCCCCGTGGGCACGTTGAGCGGTGGCAACCAGCAGAAGGTCGTCGTGGCTCGGGAGCTGTCCCGCCCGCTGAAGCTGTTCATGGCTTCGCAGCCGACCCGCGGGCTGGATGTCGGCTCGATCGAGTTCGTGCACAAGCGCATCGTCCGCGAGCGGGACAACGGCACACCGGTGATCATCGTCTCCACCGAGCTCGACGAGGTGAGCAACCTCGCCGACCGCGTCGCCGTCATGTACAGGGGCCGCATCGTCGGCATCGTGCCCGGCGACACCGACCGTGACGTCCTGGGCTTGATGATGGCCGGGGTGCCGCACGAGGAGGCGCAGCAGCAGGCGGCGGAGCACCCTACAGAGATCTTGCATGCCGACGTGGCGGCGCCCGGAGCGGATCCGACGTCCGTGGCCGACTCTGCGTTCGGAGCCGATGTGCCGACGAGTGACGCCCAGGACGGAGCGACGACGTGACCGATCCGCAGCCGCCGGGCGTCACCCCTGCTGACGAGCCCACCAACGAGAGCACAACTCCGCCGGGCGACCAGAAGCCGCGGCGCGAGGAGTCTGCGTTCGGGCGGGCCTGGCGAGAGATCTGGACCGGCTCGATCGGCCTCACCATCCTGTCGATCCTGCTCGCGCTGCTGGTCGGTGCGGTGCTGATCGCCATCTCGGACCCTGTGGTCCAGGACGCCGCCTCCTACTTCTTCTCCCGCCCGCAGGACACCTTCGAGGCCGCCTGGACGTCGATCAGCGACGCCTACGCCGCCCTGTTCACCGGCTCCATCGTCAACCTGAACGAATATTCGCTGAGCCGCGCCCTGCGGCCGCTGGCTGAAACACTCACCTTCGCGACGCCGCTCATCGCGGCCGGCCTGTCGGTGACGCTCGCGTTCCAGGCGGGGCTGTTCAACATCGGCGCCGAAGGCCAGATCATCCTGGGCGCCATCTTCGCCGGCTACGTCGGCTTTACCTGGGACCTCCCGGTGGGCATCCACCTGCTGGTCGGCATCATCGGCGGGTTGATCGGTGGTGCCATATGGGCCGGCATCGCCGGCGTCCTCCGTGCACGGACGGGCGCGCACGAGGTCGTCGTGACGATCATGCTCAACTACATCGCGCGGTTCCTGCTGCTCTACCTGCTCACCACGACGGCATTTCAGCAGCCCGGCGCCGCCAACCCGATCAGCCCGTTCGTCGCTGAGTCGGCGGAGCTGCCGCGCATCGCTGGCAGTGGAAACCGGCTGCACCTCGGCTTCGTGCTTGCCATCGCCGCGGCGGCGTTCGTGTGGTGGCTGCTGTCCCGCAGCACCTACGGCTTCGAGTTCCGTTCTGTCGGCGCCAACCCGTCTGCGTCGCGTACGGCTGGGATGTCCGTGGGCCGCACCTACACGACGGTGATGTTGATCGCCGGTGCTCTTGCGGGCCTCGCCGGCGTCGCGCTAGTTCTGGGCACCGAGCGTCGGTTGACGCCGGGGATCTCCTCAGGCTTCGGGTTCGAGGCCATCACCGTTGCTCTCCTCGGCCGCGCCACCCCGTGGGGCACCGTGGCAGCCGGTCTGCTGTTCGGTGCGCTGCGGGCGGGCGGCGTCAAGATGCAGGCCGACACCGGCACCCCGGTCGACATCGTGCTGGTCGTGCAGTCGCTGATCGTGCTGTTCATTGCTGCGCCACCGCTGGTACGGGCGATCTTCCGCATCAAGGTCACCGGGCGCGAACCGGTCGCCGCGGCCGAGGCGAAGGGGTGGGGCGCATGACGACGATGACGGCGCCTACCCCGGCGATCGCCGACGAGACCGTCGTTCGCACGCGCAGCTGGTCTGCACCTATCGTGCTGGGCCTGCTTGGGTTGCTTGCCCTCGGCGTGTTCGGGTTTGGCAGCGAGTCGGGCGAAGAGAGCACATTCGCGATCTCGTTCTCGTCGGACTTCTTCCAGATCGATCCAGTCTCAGTCCCGTCGCGTGCGGCTGGCATCGTGCTCGGCCTGGTATGCCTTGCTGTAGCCGCATACGCGTTCATCCGTGTCCGCGCCTACCAGAAAGTGCCCCTGTGGGCGATCCTGACGTTCATCGTCGCGTTCGTCCTGGCCTTCCTGGTCTGGTCGGTCGCCGGTGGTCAGATCCACTTGACCGGACTGATGGCCGGGGCCGTGCTGCTGTCTGTGCCGCTGGCCTACGGTGCCATGTCGGGCGTGCTTTGCGAGCGGGCCGGCGTGATCAACATCGCCATCGAAGGCCAGCTGCTCTTCGGGGCGTTCCTCGCCGCGGCGGTGGCGTCGTTGACCGACAGCCTGTACGCCGGGCTGTTCGCGGCGGTGGTCGCGGGAATACTGGTGGCCTGGGTGCTGGCGGTGTTCGCCATAAAGTACGTCGTCAACCAGATCATCGTCGGCGTCGTGCTCAACGTGCTGGTGCTGGGGCTGACCAACTTCCTCTATAGCCAGCTGCTTGCTCCCGAGGGCGACACCTGGAACAGCCCGGGAACGTTCTCCCGGATCAAGATTCCGGTGCTGGGCGACATCCCCATCATCGGGCCGATGCTGTTCAACCACACGGTCATCGTCTACCTCATGTACGTCACGGTCATCGTGTTGCACATCGGGCTGTTCCACACCCGCTGGGGGCTTCGGGTGCGCTCCGTGGGCGAGCACCCGCAGGCAGCCGACACCATGGGCATCGCGGTCAACTCCGTACGGTTCCGCAACGTGCTGCTCGGCGGGGTCGTTTCCGGGTTGGGCGGGGCGTTCCTCACCATCGGCAACGCGGGCGTCTTCAGCCGCGAGATCTCGGCCGGGCAGGGATTCATCGCACTCGCCGCCATGATCTTCGGTAGGTGGACTCCGTTCGGTGCCCTCGGTGCGGCCCTGCTGTTCGGCTTCGTCAGCAACCTTCGCATCGCACTGCGAGGCGTCACGGGAGGTGCTCCGTTGCCCGACGAGTTCCTGCTCATGGCGCCGTACATCGTGACGATCCTCGCGGTCGCCGGTCTGGTCGGCCGCGTGCGCGCCCCGGCGGCCGACGGCCAGCCGTACATCAAGGGCTGAGCATGCCGAGCATCGACTGGGAGGCGCTGCGCGCCGCGGCGCTCGAGGTGATGGAGCGCGCCTACGCCCCGTACTCGAAGTTCAAGGTCGGTGCGGCAGCTCTCGTCGACGACGGTCGCGTCGTCGTCGGCTGCAACGTGGAGAATGCCGCCTACGGCGTCGTGCTCTGCGCCGAGTGCGGCGTGGTCTCGTCGTTGCACGCGACGGGCGGCGGCCGCCTGGTCGCGTTCACCTGCTGCAATGCCCGCGGCGAGCAGATCATGCCATGCGGCCGCTGCCGCCAGCTGCTCTGGGAGAACGGCGGCGCCGCGCTGCTCGTCGACACGCCATCTGGCGTCCGCCCCATGACCGAGGTGCTGCCGGACGCGTTCGGCCCGGAGGACCTCGATCGCCGGGGGGAATGACCACGTCAAGGGGGGTTGTCCCCGCACCACCAGGCCTGCATGCCTAGGGGTGCGGGGGAAGGCCTGGTGGTGGAGGACGGCCGAGCGGGTCAGCTCGACAGGGGGAGCCGGGCGATCCAGTACTCCGTGGTCGGTGTCGGCGGAGTGGTGAACCTGGCGTTGACCACCCACAGACGGCCAGCCGCGATTGTGCCGGTCGTGGGAACGTCGAGGTCGTCGTCCTTGATGGTGTCGACGATCCGGGCGGTGTTGCCGAAGAAGCCGAGGCGCAGCTTGACGACCTCGTCGTTGTTGAACCCGCGTACGACATAGAGCGTCCGACCCAGCAGCACCAGCCCGTCACCGCCGCTGAGCGTGCCTCCGCTCACGCTGATCTCCCGTGTTTCCCCTGTCCGCGCGTCGACGCGGAACAGCTTGCCGAGGTTGCCCTGCACGAGGATCAGCGACCGGTCGCTCAGCGCACGGATTCCGTTGGCATTGAACGGATTAGGTGTCGTCACAAAGCTGATGTCGCCCGTGAGCGCCCGCGTCGTTGCGCCGTCCCCCGGGGGGAGTTCCCCGTGCCGACCGAGCGGGATGACCACGAGCCGCTGCACCGTGGAATCGGTGACGTACACCGCGTCTCGCGTGATCGCCACATCGTTCAGGAACCCAGAATCCTCGGTGTGCCAGCGGCCGAGTTCGGCACCGCTGCGCGCGTCGTACACGACGACGTCTCCCGTGCCTCCACCGGCGACCCACAGCCGATGCCGGAACGGCTCAAACAGCATCCCGACCGCCACGCCGCCTGGAGACCCAGCGACGAACGGCTCGCTCGCCCCAGTGCGCAGGTCGCCCCTCACGATGCTGCCGTCGAGCCGCGAGCCGGCGTAGAACGTCGTGCCGTGGCTCGTGATGCCTTCCGGGAGTGACCCCGGCGGCAGCGCCACAGTCTCGGGGAAGCGGCCGCCACGGTCATCGTGGGCCGCCGCGGGGGCTACCGGGGCGACGACCGCTACCGCGGTGACTGCTGCGAGGGCGAAGGTGCGGATACGTGGCGTACGGCTCATGGCACGAGTTCCTTTCGTACGTTGGCTCCCGAATCGCGGTAAGAGCCAGGGTCAGCAGTCGCTACCGAGCGCGACCGCGGAGAGCACGCCCTGTTCGCCCGGTGCGTACACCGTGGTACTACGACCATGCGAGGCGAAAGGATCGAGCCTGCAGCGGACGAGTCCGCGCGACGCGGTGCGGGCGGGATGAGAGGCGGCGGCATGGCAGAGGCGTACGACGCGGTCGAGGTGATCCGGACCAAGCGGGACGGTGAAGCCCTGACGGACGGCCAGATCGACTGGGTTGTCGACGCCTACACGCGCGGGGTCGTGGCCGATGAGCAGATGTCTGCGCTGGCCATGGCGATCCTGCTCAACGGCATGTCCCGCGCCGAGATCGCCCGGTGGACCGACGCGATGATCCGTACGGGCACTCGCATGGACTGGTCGGCGCTCGACCGGCCCACCACGGACAAGCACTCGACCGGCGGTGTCGGTGACAAGATCACGCTGCCGCTGGCCCCGCTGGTGGCTGCCTGCGGCGCGGCCGTGCCGCAGCTGTCCGGGCGGGGTCTCGGACACACAGGCGGCACGCTCGACAAGCTCGAGTCGATTCCGGGCTGGCGTGCGCAGCTCAGTTCCCAGGAGATGCTGGCCCAGCTGCGCGAGGTGGGCGCGGTCGTGTGCGCGGCCGGCGACGACCTCGCGCCGGCGGACAAGAAGCTGTACGCGCTGCGCGACGTCACCGCCACGGTCGAGGCGATCCCACTCATCGCCAGCTCGATCATGAGCAAGAAGATCGCTGAGGGCACCGGCGCTCTTGTGCTCGACGTCAAGGTCGGCACGGGCGCATTCATGAAGGACCTCGACCAGGCGCGCGAGCTTGCCAGGACGATGGTCGACCTAGGCACCGACGCAGGGGTCACCACCGTCGCGCTCTTGACCGAGATGTCGACGCCGCTCGGGCTCACGGTGGGCAACGCCCTTGAGGTGCGGGAGTCGCTTGAGGTCCTTGGCGGAGGTGGTCCGCCGGATGTCGTCGAGCTCACCGTGACGTTGGCCCGCGAGATGCTCGCTGCCGCAGGGCTGACCGGCAAGGATCCCGCCGATGCGCTCAGGGACGGCACGGCTATGGATGTCTGGCGGCGCATGATCAGGGCACAGGGTGGCGACCCCGACGCTCAGTTGCCGGTGTCCGCTGAGTCGCACGCGTTGCTGGCCCCCGCGTCCGGTGTGCTGACCAGGCTGGACGCGTACGCAGTGGGCGTCGCGGCGTGGCGGCTCGGGGCTGGTCGCGCGCGCAAGGAGGACGCCGTACAAGCTGGTGCTGGCATTGAGCTCAACGCCAAGCCTGGCGCCGCTGTCCGGGGTGGCGAACCCCTGATGACGTTGCACACTGATGAGCCCGATCGGTTCGAGCGCGCGATTGCCGCGCTCGAAGGTTCGTACGACATCGCCCCACTCGGCTCGCGGCCCGTTGTCTCCGATATCGTGCTCGACCGTGTTGTTGCGGAGTGACCGCCGTGGCTGATCGCGAGCGCATCGTCGTCTTGTTGCGGGCGGTCAACCTGGGGGCCACAAACAAAGTGCCGATGGCGAGACTGCGCGAGGTTGCCACGGAACTCGGTGCAACGGACGTGTCCACCTACATCGCCAGCGGCAACCTCTTCTGCCGTCCGCCGGGGGAGGCGCAAGAGTTCGTGCTCGAGGTCGAGGACGCCATCAAGCGGGAGTTCGACGTGTCCACCCGCGCGATCTCCCGTACCCGCGCCCAGCTGCTGAAGGCGCGAGCGGCCTTTCCGTTCGACGTCCATGCACCGAAGCTGTGCGCGATCTGGTTTCTGGAGCGACCGCCGAAACAGGCTGCTGCGGCTGCCTTGTCAGCGCTCGATGTCTCGCCTGATCGCTGTGCCGTGATCGGATCCGACCTGCACATTCGTTACGACGAAGGAGTGCGCAACAGCAAGCTCTCGGTGCCGCGCGTGGAGCGCACCCTTGGTGTGCAGGGGACGGCTCGCAACCTCGCCACCGTCGAAGCGCTGGCCGACCTGCTGAGCAAGGCTTCGGGGTAGTGCGGGCCCGCATCGAGATCACCGAAGAAGACCCGACGTCGGACGCGGCGACGGCGTTGATTGAGGCGCTGTCGTGGGACCTGGCAAAGCGATACGACAGCGACGACCCTGAGCGGGCCGGCTTCGATCCCGCAGCGCAGTCCGGGCCCGGTCGGGCCTTCCTGGTTGCCCGACTCGATGGCGTGCCGGTGGGTTGCGCCGCGCTCGTCCCGGTGCGTCCGACAGTCGGTGAGCTCAAGCGCATGTACGTCGTCCCGGACGCTCGCGGCCGCGGAGTTGCCCGCGCGCTGTTGACGGCGGTCGAGGAGGCCGCGCGGCGGTACGGGCACCACGAGCTGTGGCTGGAGACCGGGTTACGCCAACCCGAGGCGATCGCGTTGTACGAATCCGCGGGCTATCGGCGCATCCCTGACTTCGGGCACTACGCGGGCGAGGAGCTCGTCCGCAGCTTCGGCAAGCGGCTGTGACGACGGTGGCGATCATGCGACAGTCCGACAACTGAGGCGCGCTGAGCGGCACGGATGTCGCACTGTCGCATGATCCTTCTCGGGCGCCGCTACGTGAGCAGCTTTGCGAAGCAGCGCGCCGTGTCGTCGCCGATCCATTTGCCGAAGGGTGGGATGGGAACGAACCCGACCGCTTGGTAGAAGCGAAGCGCCTCAGGCTGCGGATCGCCGGCGCGCAGGCGCAGCACGCCAACTCCTGCACTGCGACAGTGCGACTCGAGGGTTGCGAGGAGCAACCTCGCCACGCCTTCCCGCCTATGTTCGGGAGCCACGTACATCACATCAAGCTCTGCGGCGGGTGGATCGAGCGGTGCGAGGGCGATACTGCCGATCGGCTTCCTGTTGCTCCCGACAGCTACCCAGAACCCGCCCACTGGTCCCACGAAGTTCGCCGGATCGTAGGGATTCGCAGCCGTGAATCCGTATCGTTGCTGGATCTCCTCCCATAGCGCGTCGCTCAACGCTCGCGCCTCAGGCGAGGACGGGTCGCACGCGATGGTCCAGACAGCACTTCCCATGTCGACCATCAAAGCAGTGGTGCGGGGCTTCACTTCACCTGACCAAGCCGATCGCGCCGCTCGTTTGGGAGTTGATACAGCTGTCAAGCGATCGCGCGGATCTGTGGACAGCGGTGTCTGAGGACGTCGGTTGTGGATAACGGGTGGCCGGAAAGCCTTGCGGGGTAAGGGAATCCGGGCGATTTGCGGGTCGGCGAGTTCTGTCGGACCCCCCTTGTAGATTCATGGGTATGGAAGCCACGTCGACTCCGCCGCCGGTGCACCCGGTGGAGTCCGCGTTGGGCCGCAGCGAGGACCGCCATCGGCCGGGTCCTCGACGCCGACTCGTCGACCCTGGGCAGCGCCGCACTGGTCGACGCGTTCGACGAGATCGTCAAGCTGCACCGCGCCGACCGAGGCCGCCTACCTGCAGCTGCTGGGCGCGGTCGACGAGCGCAGGGTGGCCACCGACGTCGGCGCCAAGTCCACCGCCGAATGGCTGCGGCTTCGGCACCGGCAGGCCGGGTCGGGCCGCGACGTGGCCGCCGCCCGCGCCACCGCCCCCGGCGGGGACCTGTACGAGCTGGGGCAGGCGTTGGCCGACGGGCGGGTCTCCCGCGAGCACCTCGACGTCGCCGTCCGCAGCCTGGGCCGGATCCCGGCGCACCTGAAGGACGAGCAGCGCGCCAAGGTCGCCCAGTTCCTCACCGAGCAGTCCGAGCAGTTCGCGCCCCGCGACTTCGAGGACGTCGCCAAGGCGCTGCTCGCGGTCCTCGACCCCGACGGCGCCCACTCGTTCGACCCCGACGCGCACCAGCGCCGGTCGCTGAGATGGCCCAAGACGCCACCGGGATGACCGCCGGACGGTTCCTGCTCGACCAGATCGGCTCGGCCTGGTTCAGCACCGCGCTGCAGCACTACGCCGCGCCGGACCCCGCCGCCTGTGGGGTCGACGAGCACGGCCAACCCACCCTGCCGTCAAGGACCCGCGCAGCGCCGCGCAACGCCTCGCCGACGCGCTGGTGTTGATGGCCAAGGCCGCCCTCGCCAACGCCGGTGAACGCGGCGGCGAACCACCACGCATCGTCATCCACACCAACCCCGACCAACTCGCCAACACCAGCCAGCGACACCGGCGCCCAGCGACGAGCAACGCCGCCGACGACGACACCCGCCGACGAGGCCGCCACCGGCGACGAGCCGGCGCGGCGACGACCGCGGCCCCGCCGAGCAGAGCGCGGCCGCCGACGACGCAGCGGGCGACCGCGACCGCCGGCGAGCGCGACGACGCGCCCGGGACGGACGACACGCCAGCCGACCAGACGGCCGGCACCGGCTCGCCGTTGCGGCGGCCCAGCAGCGCGGCCGGGCTCGGCCGCTGCGAGCAGACCGGCCCCCTATCCCCGCTCGCGCTCGGGGTGCTGTCCTGCGACGCCATCCTCGAACGCGCCACCGTCGGCCCGTTCGGGCAGATCCTCGACTACGGCCGGGCCCGCCGCCTCGCCACCCCCGCACAGCGCCGCGCCCTCGCCGCCCGCGACGGCGGCTGCCTCATCCCCGGCTGCGGCGCCCTCCCGGGCTGGTGCGACGCGCACCACCTGATCCCCTGGCAACTCGGCGGCCCCACCGACCTGTCCAATCTGCTGCTGCTGTGCCCCAGGCATCACACCGAAGTACACGCCGGCATGTGGGTCATCGTGCTCCGCGACCACCTGCCCTGGGTCATCCCACCCATCTGGCTCGACCCCCAACAACGCCCGGTCCGCAACCGACTGCCCGACACCATCGACCGCGCCCACCGACTCGCCCAACAACTACGCCTCGACCTCGACGACACCGGATAGCGGCTCGGGAGCGTTGCGAGTCACGCGCCCGTTAGCGACGGGATGTTGTCGACCGTGCCCTCATGCTGTCGCCTTGCTGCTCCTTACGGCCCGTGATCGGTAGCCTTGCTGTAGTTGTGCAACGCCGTGCCAAGGAGGTGAGACCCATCAACGCTAGATCAGGCTGGGTGCTCTCACCTCGCTCCAGTGCGTAGGTGATGACAGAGCGCCCCGGCAATCCGGAGAGGTTCTGTGTCCATATCGCCCACCACTCACGACGAGATCGTCACCACGCTTCGGGCCGCCGGGTGTGTCTTTGCCGAGGATGAGGCGCTGCTGCTGATCGATGCGGCGACTACACCGACCGACCTTGCGGCCATGGTCGCTCGACGATCCTGCGGTGTGCCCCTGGAGCAGGTACTCGGCTGGGCAGAGTTTTGCGGTCTGCGCATTGCTGTGGAGCCAGGGGTCTTCGTCCCGCGCAAACGCACCGAGTTTCTGGTTCACCGGGCCGCGGCACTGGCCAGCTCGTACCAGGGCGCCGATCACGCACCGACGGTCGTCGTCGACCTCTGCTGCGGCACCGGCGCGGTGGGCGTGGCGTTGGCCGCCGCGCTTGCTGGCGTCGAGATGTACGCCGTCGACATCGATCCTGTGGCGGTGCGTTGTGCACGACGCAACATTGGCGTCAACGGTCACGTGTACCAGGGCGACCTCTTCCAGCCGCTACCGGAGCGACTGCGCGGTCGCGTCGACGTACTTGTCGCCAACGCGCCTTACGTGCCGACCGCAGAGCTCTGGCAGCTGCCACCGGAGGCCCGGCTGCACGAGCCGCGTGTTGCGCTGGACGGCGGCACGGACGGCCTCGACGTCCTGCACAGAGTCGTCGCGGAGGCGCGCGTCTGGCTGGCCCCGGGTGGCCACTTGCTGGTGGAGGCGAGTGACGAGCAGGCGCCGCACATCGAAGCAGCGGTCGCGCGCAGCGGACTCACCCCGCAGATCGCGACCTCCGACGAGCTGGCCGCCACCGTCGTCATCGGCACGTCGCCGACCTTGGAAGGGAACGTGATCTGAGTCACGTTTGAGAGGCGGGACTGGCGGCGTGATGGGGTGAATTGCGAGGATCTCGCAGCTCATCAAGTCCGCCGCCAAGGAGTCCGCCGTGCCGCACCTGCCCGACGTGGTCACCTGGTCGATCCCCGGCTTCCTGCTGCTCATCGTGGTGGAGGTCATCTCGTACCGCTTCCACGGCGATGACGACGAGCTCGGCTACGACCGGCGGGACACCACGACGAGCCTCACGATGGGGCTGGGCAGCGTCGCGTTCGACATTCTCTGGAAGATCCCGATCGTCGCCGCGTACGCGTTGGTATACGAGCTGACGCCGCTGCGGATCGAGCTCACCTGGTGGACGTTCCCACTGCTCCTGCTCGCTCAAGACTTCTTCTACTACTGGTCGCACCGCAGCCATCACGTGATCCGGGTCCTGTGGGCATCACACGTGGTGCACCACTCCAGTCAGCGGTTCAACCTGTCGACCGCGCTGCGGCAGACCAGGACCGGCGCCACCTCCTGGGTGTTCTACCTGCCAATGATCATCGCCGGGGTGCACCCGGGAGTGCTCGCGTTCTGCCAGTCGATCAACCTCGTCTACCAGTTCTGGATCCACACCGAACGCATGCCTCGGCTTCGCTACGACATTCGGCCGCAACCCCATTCGTCGTACGCCCGCAGCGGCCATCCCGTACATCGGTTGGTGGCTCTTGCTGCTCGGAGTCCTCGCGACCGACCTTGGCGGCTTGCTCGCGCCGGTGGCGGTCTACGGAGCTGTGCTCTGCACCATGGCCGCTCTGGCGCTCGGTGTGCACCGATGGACCGCGGTGGGTGCCGTGCTCTTCGTCATCTCGGACAGCGTGCTGGCTGCCACCTCACTCTCCGACGGCTCACGATTCCCGCAGACGGTGCGGTCGTCATGGCCACCTACACGGCGGGCCAGGCCTTGATTGTCCTTGGGGTGCTTGCTGCTTCGCGGCGGCTCGGCTCCGGCGAGGAAAGAATCGCAGCCACGACGTACCCCCGATAGCCTCCTTCCGAGGAGGCCGTCATGAGGCTCGCTCCCGGACTGCACCGCATCGGCTCGGACTTCGTCAACAGCTACCTGGTCGAGGATCCAGCAGGGGTCACGATCGTCGACGCCGGTATGTCTGGTCTCTACAGGGAGCTCGAGGCGGAGCTGATCAGCCTCGGGCGCTCTCTTGCCGACGTACGAGGCATCGTCTTGACGCATGGCGACTCTGACCACGTCGGCTTTGCGGAGCGTCTCCGAGAGCAGAACGGCGTCCCTGTGTACGTGCATGAGCTCGACGCCGTCCGGGCGCGCGGAGAGGTCAAGAAGCCCAACTCCGGCTGGGGACCCATGAAGATGGGTGCACTCACGAAGTTCCTCTGGTACGGCGCACGACACGGCGGACTCCGCACCACATGGGTCAAGGAAGTCCTGACGTTCACCGACGGAGCCACGTTGGATCTGCCGGGCTCGCCGCGGATCATCCACACTCCCGGGCACACGCCCGGTTCCGTGGCCGTGCATGTCTCGGCGGTGGATGCGCTGTTCGTTGGCGACGCCATCACGACTCGCAATGTGCTGACCGGTGAACAAGGCCCGCGTCCCGCACCATTCACGCTCGAACCGGAGGTTGCGCTCGCCTCGCTCGCCAAGCTCGAGTCCGTGCAAGCCACTTGGGTGCTGCCCGGGCACGGTCCGCCGTGGGATCGCGGGGTTGCGGAGGCGGTTCGGCGGGTGCGGCAGGTGGCCACCGGCCCCTGAGCCGACCGTGCCCTTAGAGTCGGGGGGCGTGACTCCTCCTGCGATCGGCACCCTTGAGCTTGCCCCCGCGCTGACACGTCCTGACCTGCTCGCGGAACCGGTTGTACGCGCGCTGGAGGCCCGGCCGTCGGTGTCTGTGCTGGTCGCCGAGATTGACCCCGAGCTGGCGGACACCGCGAAGTTCTGCGAGGCGTACGAGGTGCCGTTGGACGTGTCGGCGAACTGCGTGGTCATCGCGGGTCGGCGCGGCGGCGAGACCCGAGTGGCCGCGTGCATGGTGCTGGCAACTTCACGCGCCGACGTGAACGGCATCGTGCGGCGGCGCCTCGATGTGCGGAAGGCCTCGTTCCTGTCGATGGAGGACGCGGTGGCGGCGACGGGGATGGAGTACGGCGGGATCACGCCGTTGGGCTTGCCCAGCGGGTGGCCGATACTCGTTGACGCAGCCGTCGCCGAGCTGCCGTACGCGATTATTGGCAGCGGCGTACGACGCTCGAAGCTTGCGATACCGGGCGGTGAGCTCGTGGGCTGGCCGGGCGCGGAGGTAGTCCCTGGGCTCGGGCAGCCCGCCTGACGCCACTGCGCCCCTCCTAGCCGATGGCGTCAGCGAGCAGGCTCACCTGGTCAAGGTCGGCAACGGTGGGGTCGAAGATGAGCTCGTCCACTCCGGCCGCAGCGAAGGCCGCGACGCGGTCGCGTACGTCTTGAGGGGTGCGCGGCGCGCTGGTCGCGATGGCTTCGGCCCAGTCCCCGAGAAATCCGTAGTAGCTGCGCAAGTTGTGGAGCGACTCGTCGGTGTGGTGCTCACCGAGCGAGAAGTACGACAGCACGACGATGCGGGGATTTCCGGTCCCGCCGGCTTGATGCCAGGCGGCTTTGAACGCCTGGATCGCGCCGGCGGCCATCTCCGGCGGAGCGCCGCCGATGGTGTAGCCGCCACCCCATCTGGCTGCCCGCGGGGCAGCCAGCTGCGGCTGGCCGCCGATGAGAAGCGGTACGCGCCCGGAGACAGTTGGTGGAGCCACCGGGAACGCGCTGCCGTCAATCAGGTCGCCCGCCCAGACCCGGTGCAGCAGCTCCAGATCGGTGTCGAACCGCCTGCCGCGATCGGCGAAGGAGCGACCGGTGAGCTCAAAGTCGTCGGTTCGGCTGCCAACACCGAGCCCGAGAGTGAGCCTTCCGTTGGAGACCTGGTCGAGGCTGGCCGTGGCCTTCGCCAACAGCACCGGGTTGTAGGCCGGCCCCAGCAGAAGGTTGGTCAGGATGCCAATCCGATCCGTCACTGCAGCGGCGGCCGTCAGTGCGGTGAGCGAGTCATAGCTGGGATAGGCGACCCGGTCGATGGTGGCCAGGGAGGAGAAGCCGAGCTCTTCGGAGCGCTTGGCCCAGTCGACCAAGAGCCGCCCGGAGACGTCGAGCGTGGTGCTGGGGAGGCCGATGCCGATCTGCACAGTGTGGTTCTCCCTTGACTGGTTGGCGCTCAGGGCAGTTCGGGATCCGGGTTGTCGGCCAGGAACTTGTTGGCCGCATCGTCGTCGACGAGCGAGTTGTCCACCAGCCATTCGACGGCTCGCCGCTTGGCGCGGACATCGCGGAAGGCGTACCAGGCAGGCAGCAGATCTGGGTGCCACTCGTGGATCTCGTGCCTGAACCTGCGGAACGCGCCCTTACCTTCGAGGGCTCGCGCCAGCCTTTGGGCGGCGCTTTGGTCGCTGATCCCTTCGGCAAAGTCGGCCATGTCCCGGTACCACACGGCAGACGGCAAGGGGTCGATCGGAATCAGATGGTCGGGCAGGTCGTCGAACTCGATCGGGTGCTGCCCGTCGATGCCCGTGTCCGATGTCCAGAACACGATCTCTCCGGTCCGCGGGTCGATCAACCGCGCATGCTCATAATCGGTCTGGTCCGCCAGTGCCTCAGCGATTTCGTCCAGCTCGAGGCTGCTCAGGTCAAGCACGTGGGACAGCCTAGATCCGCAGCGTTCCAGCGGGAACGTCTCCCACTCAATTCCGCAGCACGCAACCCGCACATGCTGGGCCGCCCCGGGCCCAACGCGGGCTAGCGTGACAGGAATGACGTACGCACTCATCAACAAGCTCACCGCGAAGCCTGGTCAGCGAGATCGCGTGGTCGAGATCCTCCTCGAGTCAGGCAAGCTGTTCGACGACAATCCCGCCTGTCTCCTGTATCTCGTTGCCGAGTCGACGGACGATCCCAATGTGATATGGGTGACCGATTTGTGGACGAGCAAGGAGCCGCACGAACAGGCGCTGCAGCAACCCGAGATGCGGCCGTTCGTCAACGAGGCCTTGCCGTTGCTCGAGGGGATGCCTGAGCAGCTGGAGGTTCGCCCGGTCGGCGGCAAGTATCCATCTGCATGAGTGGCCCGCGTGGGGCGGGCCACTCACCCTCGTCACGAGTGGCGGATGCTCTGCCCCAACGAACCTGGAGGCGGATCGCTTCCGGGGCGCGCCAAGGCGGACTTGGCAGGGGGCGGCCCTGCGCCAGCAGGTTCGCTAGAGGGTGCCCCTGCGCCAAACCCGATTGGCAGAGGGTGCCCCTGCGCCAAACCCGAGACGTTCTCCCACTCAGGCCGGCGGGTACGACGGGGCGCAGGCGCCGTCGAGGATCGTGTGAGAGCCGTGGACCCCGTTGACGAAGGCGGGGGGCGGAAGCGGCGACTCGCGTGCGGCGTGCCGTTGACCCGTACAAGCTGGGTCGTGTCCCGACGTACCCATGTCCTCTGACAACGCACCCGAACCAGCGGCTCTTCCGGCGTAGCATCTCCCATGATCGCGAGGCCACACCCTTGGGACGCAGCCATGGCGAAGACCGCGGATGATCCGAAGGCCGTCGACGACTACCTGGCGGGGCTGTCCCCCGACCAGCGCAAGCGCTCGAAGAGCTGCGTCAGCTCATCAAGTCTGCCGTCCCCGGAGCCCGCGAGCGCATCTCGTACGGCACAGCGGTGATCTTCGCGCTGAACGGTGACTTGGTGGGCTTTGTCGCGCGGCCCGACCACCTGTCGTTCTTCACCATGAGCCCAGCCCTTGCGAAGGCGATGAAGTCCGAGATCACGCAGACACACAAGCTCTCCGGGGCGACCATCCACTTCTCTTCGGAGCACCCGCTGCCGACGTCACTCGTGCAGAAGATCCTCGCGGCCCGAGTCGAAGAACAGTCCGCGTGATCAGGCCTGCGGCTGCCCGATGTTGACCATCCACGCGACGCCGAACTTGTCGATGCACATGCCGAACTCGTCGCCCCACATCTGCTTCTCGAGGGGTACGGAGACGGTGCCACCGTCGGCCAGCTTGTCCCAGTAGCCGTGCAGCTCGTCGCCATCATCGCCACTCAGGCTCACCGCGAAGTTGTTGCCTGGCTTGTGCTCCGTCCCCGGTGGGGTGTCGGCGCCCATGAGCGTGAATCCGCTCTCGGACTCGAGCTGGCTGTGCATGATCTTGTCGGCGACGGCCGGCTCCTGCCCGCCGTACTCGCCGAACGTATTCAGCCGCAACTCGCCGCCGAGGACGTCCTTGTAGAACTCCATCGCTTCGCGTGCGTTGCCGCCAAAGCTGATGTAGGGGTTGAGACGAGTGGCCACCGGGCCCTCCTTGAGATGTGGGCGAGCAGTCTGTCCTTTTGCAGACTAGAGCGCAGCCGACTCGCGTGAAACCTCCGCTGTCTCTGCGGCTGCCGGCTCGACGGCATAGCGGGTGAGCAGCAGGCTGGACCCGTCCCACGTACGCGTCCCCACGAGCCGTAGCGACACCGGCGGCCGGCTCTCGAACGCAGGGGTGCCGGCGCCGAGGACCCCGGCGCCGATGAACAGGTGCAGCTCGTCGACCAGGCCGTGGGCCAGCAGATCGTTCCAGAGCACGTGGCTGCCGAAGACCAGGATTTCGCGGCCCGGCCCGCGCTTGAGCTCGGCGATCTGCTCGTGCGCCTCGGCGCGGCGGATGATGCGAGTGTCAGGCCAGGGCGACGTCTGAGCTGCAGTCAGGGTGTCCGATACGACCACTTTGTCGGCCGCGTTGATAAGCCGGGAGATCTCCCGCTCGACCGGCGGCTGGGTCGGGTCGTTGGCGATCGGGGGCCAATAGCTCCTGAACCCTTCGTACGTCGTGCGGCCGGCCAGCACGGTGTCTGCCGCCCGCAGTCGCTCCGCGTTGTAGTCGCTGAAGCCCTCGTCGAACGGCATGGCATAGACGTCATTTCCCGGACCCTCGAAGTAGCCGTCGAGCGAGATGATGTTGCAGACGATGAGTGTGCGCATTGGGTGACCGCCCAATCCTGAGAAGTGTCTCTTTCCTAGGTCAGAGTCAGCGGCCCGGGCCGATTCATCGGGGTGGCATCAAGTTTGTAGCCCGTCCCACGACCAACGAGGGACCGGCAGGTCGGATGGGACCTGTGAACCGGGCGGCGACACGGCGAGCACCTGCTGCACGGCCCATTGCATGTACGACCGCAGCGCTGCCCGGAACTCTGCGTCCTCGGGCAGGCCGGCATCGTCGGCGGCCTGCACAAAGCATGCGACAAAGCGTTGCCCGAGATCCTGCTCCGCGCCTTGCCCGGCATGGATGCCGAGCATGGCTGACTGACCGCCGGCTGTCTCCGAGTAGAGGGGCGGACCTCCGAACACCTCTGCCCAATAGCTCGCGAGTCTCTGCACGTGCTGAGGGTGACCTGGATGTGAGAAGGGATGGTTCAGTACGGGGTCCTGCAGGCAGCGCTGATGGTGCGCTGTCGCCAGTGCCAGGAAAGCCTGCTCGCCACCTGCGAACTCATAGACCGATGAACGAGCCATGGGCACAACTCTGCCACTCAGCCGGTGTCGGGCTTAGCTCACTTGTCGGCAGGCATTGGAGCGTCGAGGAATGGCGGAATCATGGCGAGAAGCAGGTCGGCGCGGTCCACCACCGTCACGTGCGAGGTGCCGGGCAGGATTGCCAGCTGCGAGTCGGGGAGGCCGGCCGGCGTGTCCCCGAAGACGCCTCCACCGAGCAGCCGAAACATCTCGACTGCGTGCTCGGGGCGGATGAGGTCGGAGTCTCCGATGATGAGCAGAGTCGGTGCCTTGATCGAGCTGATCGCCTCTGCGGAGAAGTCCTTGATCCCGCGGTCCATCTGAGTCTTCTTCGCGAACAGGACCGGGAAGTCCTCCGGACGCGGGGCTATGCGCAGGTATTCCTCGTGCCACGGCGAGCCGTGCATCATCTCGGGCTTCATCTCGCCCAAGCCGTCCATGAGGCCGGGGTGGACGCCGTCCAACCTGTAGCTCACCGAAGCGAGCACGAGCTTGCGCACGGCATCGGGGTGTCGAGTGACAACGTGAAGTGCGACGCGGCGCCTGTGCTGTAGCCAAAGAAGTCTGCCTTTTCGATGCCCAGGTGCTCGAGGGCTGCAACCGAGTCGTCGGCCATCTGTTCCAGCGACAAGGGACGATCAATGTCTGCGGTGCGCCCGTGCGCCTGCATCTCGAGGCCGATGACCTGTCGCGTCTGGGCGAGACCGGGCAGCAGCTTTCCGAAGGACGTGCCGATTGCGGAGAAGGCCCCGTGCAGGAGGACGAGTGGTTGACCTTCGCCGTGAATCTCGTAGTACATTTCGAGGCCATTGACCGGCGCGTACCCAGATCGCACGTCTTGCAGGTTGTTTGCCTCGGTCATCGCTCATCCTCTCGCCGACGTCGGTAGCGTTCCCGCGGGAACGCTACCGAAACACCGGCGGCGTGAGTCAGCGTCGATCGTGCCGGTCGTCGTCCCGCAGCCCGGCCCAGAGCGCCTTGGTCAACGTGGCGTCTCCGTCGTCACCGTCTAGCGACCAGGACATCGCGCCCGCCAGGCGCTCCTCACGGATGTAGGCCGTCTTCTGGGCCAGAACCTCAGGATCGTCGTAGGTCCAGAACGTGGTGCCGTTGAACAACCAGGCGTGACCGGAGTCGGTGTCCCGGTGCAGCGTGTAGCCGTGGTCGAGCAGCGTACGCAGGGCCTCCCAGTCCTCGGTGCCGGCCGCGAACGTGCGCGGGGGCCGGGCCGGTCGCCGGCTGGAACAGCCCATCGCCGCCACCGGTGACCCCGGTCCAGCCTTGACCGTAGAACGGGACGCCGAGCACGAGCTTCTTGCGCGGCGCGCCGCGGTCCAGCCACTCCTGCACGGCGCGGTCGCCGCGTGAAGTCAGGCGTGAAGGGCGCGCCTTCCGGCTCGAACAACGCCGACTGGTGGTTGGTCGCGGTCTCCCAGGTGCCGTGGAAGTCGTAGCCCTGGACCGTGGCGAAGTCGAGGTATCTGAACACCTTCTTGGCCTCGTAGCCGGCGTCCATGAACGCGGGGTTCGCCGGAAGGAAGGCCGTCAGCTCGTAGTGCTTGCGCGTCTTGCGCTCCAGAGCATCGAGCTGCCTGCGGAACTCCTTGACCAGCGCGGTGAAGTTCTCGCGGTCCTCGGGGCGGACGACGTTGCCACGGTTCGCCCTGCGAGCCGGGCCACTCCCAGTCGAGGTCGATGCCGTCGAACACACCCGCGGCAGCGCCGGGGCCGCCGCTGCCGCCGTCGAGGACTGGCAGGTTGCCCTTGATGTAGATGTCGATGCACGACTCGACGAACGCCCTGCGCGACTCTGGGGTCAGTGCTGCGTTGGAGAAGTACGTCGACCAGGTCCAGCCGCCGAGGGAGATGTTGACCTTGAGGTCGGGATGCTTCTCCTTCAGCTTGAGGAGCTGGCCGAAGTTGCCGTTGAGCGGTTCGCCCCACGCGTCCGCGACACCGTCGACACTTTCCTCGGCGGGGCCGGCCGTTGGTAGTCGGCCCAGGGGTCGCTTTCGCCCGGGGCGCTGCTGAAGAAGCACTTCCTGCCTTGGCTGACGTTGCCGAAGGCGTAGTTGATATGCGTCAGCTTGTCCGCAGCCCCGCTGGTGTCGAGGTTCTTGACGAAGAACTGGCGGGCGTAGATGCCCCACTGGGTGAAGTACCCGACGTTGAGCAGCTCTTTCTTGTGCGACCAACGCTCATGGCCAGGGCGCTGTCACCCGATGCTGTGGCCACAGCCGGAATGCCGGCGACGGTCAGGGCAAGAGCTGTGGCCAGTCCAGCAACGCGCAGGGAGAACCGTCGACTCATCGTCACTCCAAGGGTCACGAGAGGAAAGGGAAAGAATCTTTCCCGAAAGGAACCTTAGAGTTCCCATCTGGTCACGGTCAAGGGTTTGGGGAGGCGCGGATCGACTGGGCCAGGCTGAGCTGGGCGGCCCGACTCGTCCGAGGATGGGTGCCGTATAGCGCTAGGTCACTCGGACGTTGTGGGCTGGCCGGGCGTGGCGCAGGCCGGCTTACCCGCTAGCGGCGTGGGCGCTGGTTGCGCGGGTGCTGCTTCGCTGTGCGTTCGTTGCCGCGCTTGTAGTTGCCGGTGACGCGGGCCATGACCTCCTGCGGGTCATCGTCCTCGACCTCGTCGAGGAACTGTGCCGCCCGAAGGCCTCGCAGAGTCGTCGCGGGGCGACCGTGGTGAGTGATGCGGACGTCGCCGTTGCTCGTGACGACGTACTCGAAACCCTCCGGCGGATGCCCCACGGTCGCGACCGTATCCCACCGCGCTCTGCCCCAGCGCGCGAATTTGTTGCGTCCGAGGATGCGTGCGCTATCGCGCTCGGTTGTTCCGACGTTGCGCGAGCGCGAGCGTCTGGCGGGCGATCTCGAGCTCCTCGTTGGTGGGTACGACGAGAACAGCCACCGGAGAGCCGTCGGGGGAGATGACGTGCGCCTCTCGGGCGGAGGACTCGTTGCGCGCCTCGTCGACGGAGATGCCGAGGGCATCAAGACCGGCGAGCGCGGCGGCCCGTACGCGCGCGTCGTTCTCACCCACGCCCGCAGTGAACGCAACCGCGTCGACGCCGCCCAGCACGGCGAAGTAGGCGCCGACATACTTGCGCAACCGGTGGCAGTAGACCTCCAGCGCAAGCGCCGCCTCATCGTCACCTGCGTCCGCGAGCCGGTGCACTTCACGCATGTCATTGGCACCGGCCAGGCCCAGCATCCCGCTCTTGCGGTTGAACAGATCGTCGAGCTCGTCCACGGACAGCCCTGCCTCGCGGCGCAGGTGAAACACGACGCCCGCATCGATGTCGCCGGTGCGCGTGCCCATGACGAGACCCTCGAGCGGCGTGAGCCCCATCGACGTCTCCACGGACCGACCATTGCGTACGGCCGCAGCGGACGCGCCGTTGCCCAGGTGCAGCACGATCACCCGGCAGTCCTCGACCGGCCGGCCGATCAGCCGCGCGGCCTCCCGCGACACGTACGCATGCGAGGTGCCGTGGAAGCCGTAGCGCCTGATGCCGTAGGTCTTGGCGATATCGCGGTCGATGGCGTACGCGTAGGCGTGCGGCGGCAGGGTCGCATGAAACGCGGTGTCGAAGACCGCGACGTGGGGGACGTCGGGGAACACGCGTCGAGCGGTTCTGATGCCCTCCAGGTTGGCGGGGTTGTGCAGCGGCGCAAGGGGGACCAGCTCCTCGATCGTCCGTTCCACCTGGTCGTCGATGACCACGGGTTCGCTGAACCGGTCACCGCCGTGCACGACCCGGTGCCCGACCGCTTCCACTTCAACCTCGCCAAGTGGCGGACCAACTTCAGCGAACAGGCTCAGTGCAACACGCAGACCAACTTCGTGGTCGGGCAAGTCCAATTCTCGGGTTGCCTCACCTCGTGGGCCTTGATGCCGTACGTGTCCGTCGGGCTCACCGATGCGCTCCACCAGGCCCTTGGCGATCGCCTCCTCCGACTCGACGTCGATGAGCTGGTATTTGATGGACGATGAGCCGGAGTTGATGACGAGCACCGTCATGGTGCCGCCTGTGCCTGGATCGCGGTGATGGCGACGGTGTTGACGATGTCCTGTACGAGGGCGCCGCGCGACAGGTCGTTGACGGGCTTGTTGAGGCCTTGCAGGACCGGGCCGACAGCGACCGCTCCGGCGCTGCGCTGCACGGCCTTGTAGGTGTTGTTGCCGGTGTTGAGGTCCGGGAAGATGAAGACGGTGGCTCGACCGGCGACCTCGCTGTCCGGCAACTTCGTCTTCGCCACGCTGGCATCCACCGCGGCGTCGTACTGGATCGGGCCGTCGACAGACAGCTCGGGCCGCCGCTCCCGCACCAGCTCCGTCGCCGTGCGCACCTTGTCCACGTCGGCGCCGGCTCCGGACTCGCCGGTGGAGTACGACAGCATCGCGATGCGCGGCTCGACACTGAACTGTGCAGCCGTCTCCGCCGACGAGATCGCGATGTCGGCAAGCTCCGTCGCGGTCGGATCGGGGTTTACCGCGCAGTCGCCATAGACGAGGACCCGGTCAGGCAGGCACATGAAGAACACGCTCGACACGATGCCGACACCGGGTCGTGGTCTTGACCACCTCGAACGCCGGCCTGATCGTGTGCGTCGTGGTGTGCACGGAGCCCGAGACCATGCCGTCGGCCAGCCCGAGCAGCACCATCATGGTGCCGAAGTACGAGACGTCGGTGACTCTGTCGTACGCCGCGTCGAGGGTCATCCCTTTGTGCGCGCGGAGCTCGGCGTACTTCTTTGCGAACATGGTCCGCAGCGTGTCGTCGAGCGGGCTCAGCACCTGCGCGGCGGTGATGTCGAGACCGAGCTGAGCTGCCTTGGCGCGGATCTCGCTCTCGTTGCCGAGCAGCGTAAGGTCAGCGACCTGCCGCAGCAGCAGCGAGTCGGCGGCGCGCAGGATGCGTTCCTCGTCGCCCTCGGGCAGCACGATGTGCTTGCGGTCTGCGCGGGCGCGCTCGATGACGTCGTACTCGAACATGAGCGGTGTCACGACGTCGGTACGTGTCACGTCGAGCCGGTCGAGCAGCTTGCCGGCGTCCACGTGCTGGTCAAACAAGGAGAGCGCCGTCTCGATCTTGCGTACGGAGTCGGCGGACAGCCGCCCGCGCACCGCGGACAGCGCACTCGCAGCGCGGAACGTGCCGAGGTCGGTCGTTACCAGGGGCAGCCGCGGCTTGAGGCCCTCGACCAGTCGTACGACCTGCGGCGGTGGCTCGAACCCGCCGTTGAGCACGACGCCGGCGAGCGACGGGAAGGTGTCGGAGGCGTGCGCCATCACGAGCCCGAGGAGCAGGTCGGCGCGGTCGCTCGGAGCGATGACGACCGCGCCCTCGAAAAGCCGGTCGAGCACGTTGGGCATCGTCATGCCACCCACGAGCAGCCCGAGGCACTCACGTGAGAGCAGCGATGGGTCGCCCATGAACAGCTTGCCGTCGCAGGCGTCCATCAGCGCCTGAACCGTCGGCGCGACGAGGAACGGGTCGTCCGGGACCGCGTACCCAGGAACGTCGGTGTCGAGCGCCGTTCGTACGGCGTCCAGCTCTTCGGGTCTGGTGCGATTGCTGATGACGGCAAACAGCTGCGCGTGGTTGGCGACCAGCTCCGCGACTGCGATGTCCGCGACCGAGCGCACCTCTTGCGGGGTGCGGTCAGCCCCCTTCACGACGAGCAGCACCGGGGCGCCGAGGTTGACGGCGATGCGCGCGTTGTAGGAGAGCTCGGTCGGTGTGCCCACGTCGGTGTAGTCGCTGCCGACGATGAGCACCGCGTCGCACTGCCGCTCGACCGCGCGGAATCGGGCGACGATCTCCGCCATCGCGTCGACGGGATCGGAGTGGACCTGCTCGTAGTGCACGCCGACACAGTCCTCGTACGAGACCGCGACGCCCGCCTGGTTGACCAGCAGCTCGAGCACGTAGTCACGGTCGCCGTCGTCGCGCACGATCGGCCGGAAGACACCGGTGCGCTTCACCCTCCGGGTCAGGGCTATCAACATGCCGAGAGCTATCGCCGACTTGCCGGTCTCGCCCTCGGCCGAGGCGATGTAGAGGGTGCGCGCCACGCTCGCGAGGCTAGCCTCTGCGTATGGCGCCCACCACCGACGAAATCCACCGCGCACCGAAGGTCCTGCTTCACGACCACCTCGACGGCGGGCTGCGGCCAGAGACGGTCGCCGAGCTCGCCGCCGAGGCGGGTCACGAGCTGCCGGTTGGGGCGGAGGACCTGGGCGCGTGGTTCCGTACGGCTGCGCAGTCGGGGTCGCTCGAGCGCTACCTGGAGACGTTCACGCACACAGTCGGTGTCATGCAGTCGCGTCCGGCGCTCGTACGGGTTGCCGCGGAGTGCGCGCAAGACCTGGCCGCCGACGGCGTGGTCTATGCCGAGGTGCGGTACGCCCCGGAGCAGCACCTGGACGGCGGGCTGTCACTCACCGAGGTCGTCGAGGCGGTCGAGGAGGGTTTCCGGCTGGGGGAGCGGCTGGCGGCAGAGGCCGGCACGCCAATCCGCGTCGGGACGCTGCTGACCGCGATGCGACACGCGGCGCGGTCGACGGAGATTGCCGAGCTCGCGGTGCGCTATCGGGATGCGGGAGTCGTGGGGTTCGACATCGCCGGCGCCGAGGCGGGCTTTCCGCCCACTCGGCACCTCGACGCGTTCGAGTACCTGCGCCGGGAGAACTTCCACTTCACGATCCACGCCGGCGAGGCGTTCGGACTGCCGTCGATCTGGGAGGCGCTGCAGTGGTGCGGTGCCGACCGGCTCGGTCACGGCGTACGCATCATCGACGACATCGCCGTTGGCGACGACGGGCAGGTGGCCCTCGGGCGGCTCGCGGCGTACGTCCGCGACAAGCGCATCCCGCTGGAGATGTGCCCGTCGTCCAACGTGCAGACCGGGGCGGCGGCGTCTATCGCGGAGCACCCGATCGGTCTGCTGGCTCGGCTGCGATTCCGGGTCACGGTCAACACCGACAACCGGTTGATGAGCGGTACGTCGATGTCGCGCGAGATGGCGCTCCTCTCCGAGGCCTTTGGGTATGACCTCGACGACATGCAGTGGTTCACGGTCAACGCGCTGAAAAGCTCGTTCCTGCCGTTCGACCAGCGCCTCGCGCTCATCAACGATGTAGTCAAGCCTGGGTACGCGGCGCTGCGCGAGGCGCGGGCTTTCGCGACCTTGCGGGCGCCGATCAACCCCTGACGGCCGGCCGGAGCTCAGTCCTCGTTGGGGATGAGGAGCCAGGCGCCCAGGTAGAACAGGATCTGCGGGCCGGGGAGCAGGCAGGAGAGCAGGAAGAGCACGCGAACCACGTTGCGGGACATCCCGAAGCGGTCGGCGATGCCGGCGCAGACTCCGGCAATGAGCCGGCCGCGGCGCGGGCGGCGCAGCGTGCGTTGCGGTGCGTACGGGTTGGAGTAGCTCATGTCTTCCACCGTACGTATCGCGTGGCGCGCGCGGCTCGGGTCGCAACCCTGATCGGCCCCGGATCCGACCCTGATGACGTCGCTCACACCGGGCGGAGGGTGCGCAACCGGTCGAGCGTCTCCCGGAGCTCGCCGGCGCTCACCGGGCGGCAGCCGAGCTCGACCTGGCGGCGTACGATCTCGGCCTCCCGGCGCATGAGCAGCCGCCCGCGGCGGAGCAGGGTGAGCGGAGGCTTGCGGTGCTCGCGCAGGTCGCGGGTGAGTCGGCGCACGAAGTTCTTCCACGGAGGGCGGGACAGCACGAGCGCGTCGGCGAGGATGCCGCGGGCTCGGCAGTCAGCGACGATCTCCGCGGCAAACAAGCCCTCGGCCACGAATACCGGAGAGCCGGCCGTGTCGAACACCCGATGGCTCGTCGCGCGGTCGTGTGCGATGTCGTAGACCGGCACGTCCGCGGCACCCGTACGGCAGATCTCGGTCAGCACTTCGACGGCGAGATCGGCGTTCCACGCCGCTGGGTCGTCCCAGTCGACGATGCCGAGATCCGGGCGCCGGGGGAGCGCTGGGTCGTCGCCGTCGCGGTAGAAGTCGTCCAGCGACAACACCGGCAGGCCGCTCGCGCGGGCGTGGTGCGACTTGCCGCTGCCACTGGGGCCGGCAAGCAGCACGACGCGGCAGCGCAGCGGACCTTCGGGCACGCGCGAGTCTCTCACGCCGCTCGGGGGGGTGCCGGGGGGATCCGGAGGGTACACATGGTCCATGGGTGCCTCCACGCAGGCCGGTGAGACGACGGCGACGAGTCGTAGCGAGCGGCGTTCGTGGATTGCGGTGCTCACGGCGGCCTGGAAGGAGAGCAAGAGCGACGGCGTTCCGCTGCTGTCGGCCGGGGTCGCGTACTACCTGTTTCTTGCGCTGGTTCCCGCGCTGATCGCAGCCGTGCTGGTCTACGGCCTCGCGTTCGACGAGGACGACGTCCGGCGGCAGATCGAGGAGTTCGGGGAGGCGCTCCCCGACGACGCGCGGGATCTTCTGCAGACCCAGATGGAGAACATCGTCAACACGTCGTCCGAAGGGCTCAGCATCGGGCTGGCCGTATCGCTCGTGGCAGCGCTCTGGGCGGCTTCAGCCGCGGCGAACGGCCTGATCCGGGCGATGAACCACGTGTACGACGCTGCGGAGACTCGCGGCTTCATCAAGCTGCGCGGAATCTCGCTCTTGATCACCCTTGGCGGCACCGTATTCATCGTTCTCTCGGCGGTGGCGCTGACCGTAGTACCGTCCCTCCTGCGTGAGCTCGACATCGGCACCGCGGGCAGGGTCGGTGCGGAGAGCCTGCGCTGGCTGCTGCTGGTGGCCGCGTTCCTGGCAGCGCTCGCGGTGTTCTACTGGATCGGGCCGAATCGGAAGAATCGACGCCTGCAGTGGGTCACGCGCGGGGGAGTCATCGCGACGGTGCTCTGGATCATCGCGTCCATCGGGTTCGCGTTCTACGCCAACAATTTCGGTTCGTACGGTGCGACCTACGGGAGCCTCGCCGGCGTCGTCGTCCTCCTGCTGTGGATGTACATCACTGCCTATGTCGTCCTGTTCGGCGGCGAAGTCAACGCTGCCGTTGAGGAGGGAGCCGACGGCGAGGGGCAGTCTTCGACCGCGACGAACTGATCGCATTTCGCCCGATCCGGTGCGGGCCCTGCACCGCCGGCCCGACCACGCCGCCGTTCGCCGCGGCCATCCCGCGCACGGACGCCCAGATCGCCGAAATTTTCAGACTCCAGAGCAAACCGGCACGCTGCCCGCTCCGAACTAGGAGCGGGCGCGCCCGCCGCGGGGGTGTGGGTGCGCAGGCCCTACGCACTTGCTGGTCTGCACCCCAGCAAGTGCGTAGCGGCCGTGGACCCTTACCTGCCAGGGTCAGCGACTGGCCGGCCCGTCGCGCTCCCTGTTCGGCGGGATGCCGCGCTCAGACGCCGATCGGGTGCCAGACCGTTTTGTGCTCCAGGAATGCCGTCAGCCGTTCGAGGCTCGGCTCCCGCGTCCAGTCGGGCTCGCCGTCGGGGACGGGCCGCAGGACGTGCTTGAGGTTGTCGGCAGCCGACTCCTCCAGCGATGCCGCTAGGTCGCCCGCGCCGCACAGGTCAATGGCGTTGACATCCATGTGGGACGCGAGCCACGGCGCGACCTCGGCCGTACGACCGGTTAGCACGTTGACGACGCCTCCTGGCAGGTCGGATGTCGCCAGCACCTCCGAGAGCGTGATCGCCGGCAGCGGCCGCTCCTCCGAGGTGAGCACGACGACGGTGTTGCCAGTGACGATCGCGGGCGCGACGACCGAGACCAGCCCGAGCAGCGACGACGACTGTGGGGCGACCACGGCGACGACGCCGGTCGGCTCGGGGAGAGTGAAGTCGAAGTACGGCCCGGCGACCGGATTGCTCGACCCGACGACCTGGGCAACCTTGTCGGACCAGCCTGCGTACCAGACCCACCGGTCGATCGCGGCGTCGACCAACGTCTCAGCGCGGCGAGCCTGCACGCCTTCCGAGCGTGACACCTCGTCGACGAACTGCGCGCGACGCCCCTCCAGCATCTCGGCGGCGCGGTAGAGGATCTGACCGCGGTTGTACGCCGTCGCGGCCGACCATCCACCGAACGCTTTGCGTGCCGCGACGACGGCGTCACGCGCATCCTTGCGCGACGCGAGCGCGGCGTTGGCCAGGAACCGCCCGCGCCGGTCGGTGATCTCGTAGGAGCGACCCGACTCCGACCGCGGGAACTTGCCGCCGATGTAGAGCTTGTACGTCTTGCGAACAGAAATTCGATGATCTGCCGTGCTCATCAGAAGTCCACCTTGAGGTACGACTCCAGGCCGTGCCGCCCGCCCTCGCGGCCGTACCCGCTCTCCTTGTAGCCGCCGAACGGCGACCCCGGGTCGAACTTGTTGAACGTGTTGGCCCACACCACACCGGCCCGCAGTTGCTGGGCCATCCAGAGGATGCGCGAGCCCTTGTCGGTCCAGACGCCGGCGGACAGGCCGTACGGCGTGTTGTTGGCCTTCTCGACCGCTTCGGCAGGAGTGCGGAACGTGAGCACCGACAGGACCGGCCCGAAGATTTCCTCTCGGGCGATCCGGTGCGCCTGCGTGACACCGGTGAACACCGTGGGCGGGAACCAGTAGCCGCGTTCGGGGATCTCGCACGGCGGCGACCAGCGCTCGGCGCCCTCAGCCTCGCCGATGTCGGACAGCTCGCGGATCTTGGCCAGCTGCGCGGCGGAGTTGATCGCCCCGATGTCGGTGTTCTTGTCGAGCGGGTCCCCCATGCGCAGCGTGCCGAGGCGCCGCTTCAGCGAGGTCATCAGCTCGTCGGCGACAGACTCCTGCACGAGCAGCCGCGAACCGGCGCAGCAGACGTGCCCCTGGTTGAAGAAGATGCCGTTGACGATCCCCTCGACCGCTTGGTCGATCGGTGCGTCCTCGAAGACCACGTTGGCGGCCTTGCCGCCGAGCTCGAGCGTCACCTTCTTGTGCGTTCCGGCCACCGACTTGGCGATGAGCCGGCCGACCTCGGTCGAGCCGGTGAAGGCGACCTTGTCGACGTCGGGGTGGGTCACGAGAGCCTGACCGGTCTCGCCGGCGCCGGTGACGATGTTGACGACACCCGGCGGCAGGTCAGCCTGCTGGCAGATCTCGGCGAACAACAACGCCGTCAGCGGTGTCGTCTCGGCGGGCTTGAGCACGACCGTGTTGCCTGTGGCGAGCGCGGGGGCGATCTTCCAGGCGAGCATGAGGAGCGGGAAGTTCCAGGGGATGATCTGGCCCGCGACGCCGTACGGCTGAGGGTTGGGCCCGAACCCCGCGTACGAGAGCTTGTCGGCCCAGCCCGCGTAGTAGAAGAAGTGGGCCGCAACGAGTGGGATGTCCGTGTCGCGCGACTCCCGGATCGGCTTGCCGTTGTCGATCGACTCGAGGACGGCAAGCTCGCGGCTGCGTTCCTGGATGATGCGCGCGATGCGGAACAGGTACTTGGCACGGTCGCGGCCGGAGAGCTTCGACCACGTGCGTTCGTACGCTCTGCGGGCCGCCCGCACTGCGCGGTCCACATCCTGCTCGCCGGCGGCGGTGACCTCGGCGAGGACCTCCTCGGTCGCCGGGTTGACCGACTTGAACTGGGTGCCGTCAATCGGATCGACGAACTCGCCGTCGATGAAGAGCCCGTACGAGCTCTGGATGTCGACGATCGCGCGCGATTCCGGCGCGGGGGCATATTCGAACGCAGTCACAGTGAGTCGCCTCAGTCCAGCGTGAAGTAGTCGGGGCCGGCGTAGTGACCGGTCTTGAGCTTCTGTCGCTGCATCAGCAGGTCGTTGAGCAGGCTCGACGCGCCGAGCCGGAACCAATCCGGGTCCAGCCAGTCGGAGCCCACGGTCTCGTTGACGAGGACGAGGTATTTGATCGCGTCCTTCGTCGTGCGGATGCCGCCTGCGGGTTTGACCCCGACCTGGCGCCCGCTGGCGGTGCGGTAGTCGCGGACGGCCTCCAGCATCACCAGCGTGACCGGGAGAGTCGCGGCGGGTGAGATCTTGCCGGTGCTCGTCTTGATGAAGTCGGCGCCCGCGAGCATCGCCAGCCAGGAGGCTCGCCGCACGTTGTCATAGGTGACGAGCTCGCCTGTCTCCAGGATCACTTTGAGGTGGATCGGAACGTCCTCGCGCACAGGGCCTCCTTGACTGCGACGATCTCCTCGAATACCTGGAGGTATCGGCCGCTCAGGAACGCTCCGCGGTCGATCACCATGTCGACCTCGTCGGCCCCTGCCGCGACCGCGTCCTTGGTGTCCTGCAGCTTGACGGCGAGGCTGGCCCGGCCGCTCGGAAACGCGGTCGCCACGCTGGCCAGATGGATGCCGGTGCCCTTCAGCACCGGTGCCGCGATGGGCACCATGTCGGGGTAGACGCAGACGGCCGCGACGGGCGGCGCGGTCGGGTCGCTCGGGTCGGGGTGCTTGGCCTTGGCGCTCAGCGCCCGCACCTTGCCGGGAGTGTCCTGCCCTTCCAGGGTCGTCAGGTCGATCATGCGGATGGCGAGGTCGATCGCGAACGCCTTGGCAGTCGTCTTGATCGACCGGGTGGCGAGGGTCGCGGCCCGCGCGTCTGCGCCGACCTGGTCGACACCCGGTAGCCCATGCAGAAATCGCCGGAGTGTGGCGTTGGACGCCGTGACCCCGGTGTCGAGCGCGTCGAGGACGGTCACGCATTGAGTCTACGATCGCCAGCCATGAGCGTGGAGACGGCGAAGCCGCTGGCGGTGTTCCGGTCGACCCGAGCCCGGGTGACCTGGGTGCTCTGGCTGGCTTTCGTCGCCTTCAACATCGGCGACGTGGTGGTCCGTGGCATTGATCGGACCGGGTTGATCGTGGTGCTGGTCCTGCTGATCCTGACGGCACTGCTATGGCAGCTGGATGTGCGGCCGCGTCTGACCGCGCATCCCGCCGGCATACGCCTGCGCGGCGGGTTCCGGGATGTCTGGGTGCCCTGGCGGCAGATCGAGGACATGGAGGCCCGGGACGTCCTGGTCATCCACACGCCGTTCGGGTCTTACCGCAGCCCCGCGGTCGCGGCACGGTTGGGCGATATGTTCCGGATCCGGCAGCGCGGCTCGGCGGCCACGGCGGCCACGCTCAGCCCCACCCCGCGGCGCACTCCGGTGACCTATGCCTTCGCGGAGCTCACCCGGCTGCGAGGCGAGCACCTTTCCACGTCGGACCAGGGCCGGCCGGTTGTCACCGTGCGGTGGGTCGAGATCGGCGTCATCGTTGTCTTGCTCGTTGCGTTGGTGGTGACCTTGGTTGCCACGTGATTGGGGGCGCGGCTGATGGCGATCAGCAGCGAACCGGACCTCCGCGAGAAGGGCCTGCGCAAGAACACGGTCGGCCTTGTTGAGAGCGTCATCATTGGGCTGGCATCGACCGCCCCGGCGTACTCGCTCGCCGGCGACCATCGGATTCGTCGTCATCGCGGTCGGGATCCACGCCCCGGCGGGGCCTGGCCAAAGAGGACAGTGCGGAGGACGTGTTCTCTGCCATTGGGGACTCGGTGCTCGGCTCGTGGTCGTGGCTGTTGCTGCTGGCAATCGTCGTGTCGGCGGTGTCTTCGACCCAGACCACGATCCTGCCGACCGCACGTGGGACGTTGGCGATGGGTGTCTACAAGGCGCTACCGCGGCGATTTGCAGAAGTGCACCCGGTCTACAAGACCCCGTCGGTGTCCACGATCGTCATGGGCATCGTGGCGATCGTCTACTACGTCGGCCTCACCATCGTCAGCGAGAACGTGCTCGCCGACTCGATCCTGTCGCTCGGACTCGCGATCGCGTTCTACTACGGCATCACCGCGTTCTCTTGTGTCTGGTACTTCCGGCACACGCTCACGGCATCGTGGCAGTTGTTCGTCTTCCGTGGCCTCTTGCCGTTCCTGGGCGGCGTCATGCTCACCGGCGCGCTGATCAAGAGTGCGATTGACATGGCGGATCGCGAGTCACGGCTAGACGGTGCTCTTCGACATCGGTGGTGCCTTCGTCCTTGGCGTTGGTGGGTTGCTGCTCGGTGTCGTGCTGATGACCCTGTGGTACGTGACCGAGGCGAGCCGGCCGTTCTTCAACGGCGAGACGCTCAATCGCGACACACCGGTGCTCGTCCACGAGGACGATCAGGGCTGACCGTTGTCGGGGCGCGGCCGTCTGCGCGTCTGGAACCGAGGCGTCTTCCGGATCTGCGATATCCGCCGCTCGGTGAGTGCCTCAAATCCCGTGAGGATGCGGAGCTCGAGGTGGGCCGGCCAACGACGGCCGCCGTCATCTCGGGCATCCTCGAAGGGATGCGGAACAAGTGGGTCACCACCCTCTAGCTGATGCAGAACGACGTGGCAGCCGCCTGCCTCGATCAGCCTGGCGAGAGTCGCCCAGCGCGGGTCGACTGCAGCGTCCTCGATGCGCGCGATCGTCCTCGCGGACACACCGCTGCGCTCGGCGAGCTCGCGCTGGCTAAGGCCTGCGACACGTCGCACCGTGCGAACCAAGGTGGACACGTCCTCGATGTAGGCAATCGCGCCAGTGTTGTAGAGACGCCGCTGATGACGGTTGCGGAGTTGCATTCTGAGGCGTCGGACAGGGGGTGGGTCGACGGGCATGGAACCGATTGCAGCCCGATCTGTCAATCCCGTCACTGGCCGTTGCTGGGTCTGTGGATGGCCAGGGTGCGTCGACAGGCATTGTGGACGGACCCGAGGCGCCCGGGTACACGCTTTCGGGCGCCTACGCATCTGCGGACACTCTTGGCGGCAGATGCGTAGGCGCGCCGCAAACCTTTACCCTCCCGCGCCCCAATCCCGTTGGGGCAATGGTCAGAGGCCGAGCGCGGCGGCGAGATCGGTCTTGATCGCGTCGAGTCGGCGAGCCGCTTCAGCCCGGGCGGGCGCAACGTCCGGCCCCTCGACCGGCAGCACAACCTCGAGATAGCTCTTCAGCTTGGGCTCGGTGCCGCTGGGGCGCACGACCACCCGAGCGCCGGACGCGAGCCAGAGCCGCAGGCCCTCGGTCGGGGGGAGCCCGCCGACGCCTTCGGACAGGTCCTCGACCGACTCGACGGCGAGGCCGCCGAGCTGGGTCGGCGGGGCGGCGCGCAGGCGGTCGACAGCGGCAGGGATGGCCGCGAGGTCGTCGACGCGTACGGAGAGCTGGTCGGTGGCGTGCAGCCCGTACGTTCGCGCGATGTCGTCAAGCTCGTCTGCCAATGTGCGGCCTGCGGCCTGGAGCTGTGCGGCGAGCTCGGCGACCAGGACCGCAGCAGAGACGCCGTCCTTGTCACGTACGGCTTCTGGGTCGACGCAGTAGCCCAGCGCCTCCTCGTACCCGTACCGCAGACCCTGCACCTTCCCGACCCACTTGAAGCCGGTGAGCGTCTCGACATATCCCATACCGTGGCGTGCCGCGATCCGGCCGAGCAGCGACGACGACACGATCGAGCACGCGAAGACGTCGTGCGGCGATGTCCCGCGGCGCAGGATGTGCACGGCGAGCAACGCACCGACCTCGTCACCGCGGAGCATCCGCCAACCACTGGGCGCATTTCGATTGGGGAACTTCGCGGCAACGGCGCAGCGATCGGCGTCGGGATCGTTCGCGAGCACGAGATCAGCATCGGCCGTCCGCGCAAGGTCGAGCGCGAGATCGATCGCGCCCGGTTCCTCGGGGTTGGGGAACGCGACCGTCGGGAACTCCGGGTCTGGCTCGGCCTGCGCCGGCACCACAAGCGGCGCCGTGAATCCCGCGCGTGTCAAGGCTTCCGCGAGCACCGGGCCGCCAACACCGTGTAGTGGCGTCGACACGATCCGCAGCTCACGCGGACCTTCGGGTGCGGGTAGCGACGCGACCCGGGCCAGATAGGGCGTCAGGACATCAGCGTCCTCGAGCACCCGCCATCCGCTGTCCGCGATTGGCACCGCCGCCAGCGGCCCGACAGCGTCGATCGCAGCCGAGATCTCGATGTCGGCCGGCGGGACGATCTGCGAGCCGTCGCCGAGATAGACCTTGTAGCCGTTGTCCTGCGGCGGGTTGTGCGACGCCGTCACCATGACACCTGCGTCGACGTCGAGGTGTCGGATGGCGTAGGCGAGCACGGGAGTGGGGAGCGGGCGCGGCAACACGTACGCGCGGAGCCCGGCACCGAGCATCACCGCAGCGGTGTCGCGGGCAAACACGTCTGACTTGTGCCGGGCGTCGAAGCCGATGACGACGGACTCGCCGCCGTGCGCGCGCAAATAGGACGCCAAGCCCGCGGCCGCCCTGATCACGACAACGCGGTTCATGCGGTTGGGCCCGGCGCCGAGCGCGCCCCGCAGACCAGCAGTCCCGAACTCCAACCGCCCGGCGAACCGGTCACCCAAGTCGGCAAGCGCCGCCGAGTCGCCTGCCTCGGCGCGCTCCAGCACGTCAGCGAGCTCCGCGCGCGTGTCCTGGTCGGGGTCCTCGGCAAGCCAGGCTCGCGCCTGCTCCAGCACGTCAGTCACGAGAGCGTCCGCCTTCCCTTTAGAGCCGGCGCAGTACGTCCGCCAGCAACTTGCCCATGCGCTCCGCAGCCGACCGCCCGGCCGCAAGGACCTCTTCGTGGTTGAGCGGCTCACCTGTCATGCCGGCGGCGAGGTTGGTCACCAAGGACAGGCCGAGCACCTCGGCTCCGACTTCCCTTGCCGCGATTGCCTCCAACGTCGTCGACATCCCCACAAGTGTTCCGCCGATCGCGCGCACCATGCCGATCTCGGCGGGTGTCTCGTAGTGCGGCCCGGGGAACTGCACGTACACCCCCTCGGACAGGCTGGGGTCGACCTCACGGCAGAGGGACCGCAGCCGGGTGGAGTAGAGGTCGGTGAGATCCACGAACCGTGCTCCGACGAGCGGCGAGCGGCCGGTCAGGTTGATGTGGTCGCTGATCAGCACCGGCGTGCCAGGACGCCACGAGGGGTCGAGGCCGCCGCATCCGTTGGTCAGCACGACAACACGGCAGCCGGCCTCGACGGCCGTACGGACTCCGTGTACGACCGGGGCGACGCCGCGGCCCTCGTACAGGTGCGTCCGTCCCAACATCACCAGCACCCGACGCTCGCCGACAGCGACCGAGCGCACGCGTCCGGCATGCCCGGCAACGGCAGGCGGGGCAAAGCCGGGCACTTCCGTCACAGGGAACTCGACCATGGTTTTGCCGAGGAGATCAGCGGCCGGCACCCAGCCGGATCCCAGAACCACAACAGCGTCGTGCGTCTCGACCCCGGTCAGCCGGCGCAGGGATTCGGCGGCCTCGGCAGCGAGCTGGTAGGGATCCTCCAGGCGTGCTGGATCATTTCTTGGGGCGTCACAGCGCGGACGCTACCCGGTCAGGGCCCGACTGACCTGCAGGGCCGTCCGCGAAGCCCGTAGACATAGTCGTCGGGTGCCCCCGCCCGCTCCGCGGCTTCGGCGAGGATCCCGAGATAGCGGGCGCTCGGCAAGCCGCCCTCGTACGCGTTGAGAACGTAGGTCCAGGCCACCTGCTCGCCGTCGAGCGTCTCCACCCGCATGCGGTGCTTGCTGTAGAGCCCGGTCTCAGCGCTCTCCCACCGGTCGAGCGCCTGCTCGTCGGCGGGCATGAGGTCGTACAGCGCGACGAACACCTGCTCCAGCGGGTCCTCGACGAGCGTCGCGATCGCGCCTTCCCAGCCGAGGTCCTCGCCGCCGAACGTCAACCGCCAACCGATGAGCCACCCCGTGCCACGCTGCGGCGAGTGCGGGCAGCGTAGGGCCATCTGCTCCGGATCGAGGTTCGAGGCGTACGCCGCGTACAGGCTCACGGAGCGTCAGACTATCCGGACTGATCCTATCCGGACTGATCAATGGGGCTGTACGGGAGAATGGACCGCGTGACGCGGATCGTGATTATCGGCGGTGGGCCAGGCGGCTACGAGGCGGCCCTGGTGGCGGCCCAGCTCGGCGGTGAGGTGACCGTCATCGAGAGCGATGGTCTGGGCGGCTCGACCGTGCTCACCGACTGTGTGCCGAGCAAGACGCTGATCGCGACCGCCGAGGTGATGACCGAAGTGGCCGGCGCCTCAGAGCTGGGGGTGCGGTTCGCCGACCCGTCCGGCGACGACGGCGAGGTCACTACCGACCTGGGTGTCGTCAATGCGCGCGTCAAGGCGCTGGCATTGGCCCAGTCAGAGGACATCGCGGCCCGGCTGGCGCGGGAGGGCATCGAGGTCGTACGCGGACGGGGTCGGCTCGACGGTCCGCAGCGTGTCGTGGCGACTGCCGCCGAAGGCGGCGAGCAGGCGTACGACGCCGACGCGGTGCTGATCGCGACGGGCGCGTCGCCGCGGCTGCTTCCCGACGCGATGCCCGACGGTGAGCGGATCCTCACGTGGACTCAGCTGTACGACCTTGCCGAGCTGCCTGAGCATCTCGTGGTCGTCGGGTCAGGTGTGACGGGCGCGGAGTTCGCCAGCGCCTACCGGGCGCTCGGGGCCGAGGTCACCCTCGTCTCGTCGCGCGATCGCGTGCTGCCCCATGAGGACGAGGATGCGGCACTCGTCCTCGGTGACGTCTTCAAGGCGCGGGGCATGAATGTCCTGTCCCGGTCGCGGGCGGTCGGCGTGTCTCGTACGGGCGACGGGGTCGAGGTCACGCTCACCGACGGTCGTACGGTGTCGGGCTCGCATTGCCTGATGGCCGTCGGCTCGATCCCCAACACCGCCGACATGGGGCTCGAGGAGGCAGGTGTTGCACTCGGGCAAGGTGGCGAATGTCACCGTCGACCGGGTGTCGCGGACGTCGGCGCGAAGTGTCTACGCCGCGGGCGACTGCACTGGCGTGCTGTTGCTGGCCAGCGTTGCCGCGATGCAAGGGCGCATCGCGATGTGGCACGCGCTCGGCGACGCGGTGACGCCGCTCGACTTGCACAGTGTGTCCGCCAACGTGTTTACGGCGCCCGAGATCGCCAGCGTGGGGTGGAGTCAGGCGTCTATCGATGCGGGGGAGATCCCGGCGCGGACGGTCAAGCTGCCGCTGGCGACCAATGCGCGCGCCAAGATGCAGGGCATCCGTGAGGGCTTCGTCAAGCTGTTCTGCCGACCTGGCACCGGCATCATCGTCGGTGGGGTGATCGTCGCGCCGCGCGCCAGCGAGCTGATCCACCCGATCTCAGTCGCGGTGGAGTGCAACCTGACGGTCGACCAGATGGCGCACGCGTTCACGGTCTACCCGTCGCTGTCCGGCTCGGTGGCCGAGGCGGCGCGGCAACTCCACACGCGCGACTGAGCCGCAGGGGTCAAGACAAGCGGAGGGTCGGCGGTACGGGGGGTGAAGGTCGCGAACCGCTACGCAACTGCTGCCACATGTGCCGGCAGATGCGTAGCGGCCATGCACCGCGCGTCTTGCCCCGACAGCGCCACGCGCTAGAAGCCGCCGAAGTCCCCGCCGCCGAAGTCGCCGCCACCGAAGTCGCCGCCACCCCAGCCACCACCACCGCCGAAGTCGCCGCCGCCCCAATCGCCCCCGGAGTCGCCGCCGCCTCCGGAGTCGCCGCCACCGTAATCCCCGCCGTAGAAGCCGGGACCGCCCCACATCGACCCGAGGAGCGTGCCGATGAACAGACCGCTGAACAAGTCGGCGCCGTAGTAGCCGCCGGCGTACGGGCCGTAGGTGGGCGACTCCCAGTACGGGCGCTCCCGACCGCCCACGGTGACGGTGCGGCTCATGGGGTCGAGCCCATCGTGGATGCGCTGCGCGTCGGCCGCGCACGCCGGCACCGGGCGGGCGACGCCGCCCGGCGGCTGCCACTCGACGTCCTCGACGCTCGGTCCGTGCCGCGGGTCGAAGAAACACGGCGGGCGACGTTCGGGGAGCGGCTTGCCCTCGTCTCGGGCGGAAACGACCGCGAGCAGCCAGCGGCCCTCTTCGAGCATGTGGGTCACCGGAGTCACGTCGCCCGGGTGCTTGGCGTTGGCGGTCGCGTCCTTTGCCTGCTCGTACAGCTCGAGCGCTCGGCCGAAGTCCTCGCGCGTTTCCGCGGGAACGTTGGGGTCGAGCAGGTCGACCTCGAGCCGATCGAGCTCCTCGCCGTAGGCGGTGATGTCCTCGTCGAGCATCGTGCGCAACTTGGCGAGTACGGCGGCCTCTTCGGCCTGCTCACGCGCGCGCTTGCGGCGGCGGTAGATCACGAAGCCAAGCCCTCCTGCGCCGGCGAGGACTGCGAGGGTGAGCAGGCTGCTGCTTCCGCCGCCGTCTCCGTTGGACGAGGAATCAGACGACCCCCCGGACTGACCGGCCTCCCCGCTCGCGCGCCGCCTCGATCCGGTCGAAGTAGCCGTCGACGAACAGCACCGGGTCACCACCGGCGTCGTTCCATGCGTCGACCGCGAAGTCGGTTCGAAGAGCGCTGACGGCACCGCCGTGCTTCGCCGTCCTGGTTGTCGATGACGAAGACGTAGATCCCGGCGCTGGTTGCCGTTGGCGTCACGCAGCGCGTTGATCAGCTCCGTCCCGTCGCTGAAGTCGTTGCGCACCGTTCCCGGCAGGAAGGCGACCCAGGCGTCATTAGCGCTGGCACGCTCGTCCAACCGGGTGCGATCAGTGTCGGGCACTGACTCGGCGTAGTCCGGGTGGACGACGACGCGTCCGCCTCGCAGAAGCTGCTCGGCCGCCTGCGTCGACAATCGCGGCCATACCCTCATCATCCCTCGCCGGGCCCACCCGGTGTTACTAGGGAACGTGTGTGAGCGCCCAGACGTCCCCGGTGCCGCTGTCGATCAAGGCCGCACCGGTGACGTGCGCCACAAGCGGCAGGACCGCGTACGCCGCTGCCGCGAACTCGCCGAGCTGGTCGGTGCGGATCCGCGGGACGACGGTGGAGTGGGCGAGCCAGGTGCCGGGTACGTACCGCTCATGGACGGTGGCGCCTGCCTTCCGTACGGCCTCATCGACCGCGACCTGCCGGGCGAGGACGTCCTCGTCGACTGCTGGAGCCAGCCAGCCTACGCCGCGTGGGAACGTACCGACTCCGAGGAACGTGAGCGTGATCGGCGGCCCAGGGGGCAGCTCCTCGATGGCGTCGCGGACGGCGGGGAGGTCCCAGGCGCGCAGGACGGAGTACGACAGGTGCGGCCGGTGTCGACGGTGCGTGTGCTCGCGGAGCGTCCCGATGCCGACCCGCTCGAGCCGGTCCCAGAGCTGGCGCAGCGCGGCGTCGGCCTCCTGGTCGAAGAGCAGGCACACGCCCAGCGCCACGCGAAGCTCAGTCCTTGATCTCGCAGATGACCTGGCCGCTGGTGACGGTGACGCCGACCTCGGCGGCGAGCCCGCTCACGACGCCGCTCTTGTGCGCGGCGATCGGCTGCTCCATCTTCATCGCCTCGAGGACGACGACGAGATCACCGGACTCGACCTGCTGGCCTTCTTCGACGGCGACCTTGACGATCGTTCCCTGCATGGGCGAGGCGAGCGCGTCGCCGCTGACTGCCGTGGCTGCCTTGCTGCCCGCAGAGCGACGGGACGGCTTGCGTGGCCCCGCGGCGGCGGCACCCGCGCCCGACGCGGCCAGCCCCGCGGGCAGCGACACCTCGAGCCGCTTGCCGTCGACCTCGACGACGACGCGCTCGCGCTCGGCGGTCTCGGGCGCCTCGGCCAGGTCGGCGTACGGCGGGATCGTGTTGACGAACTCGGTCTCGATCCAGCGCGTGTGCACGCGGAACGGTTCGGCCGGGTCGGCAGGGGCGTACGCCTCGTCCGCCACCACCGCCCGGTGGAACGGCAGCACCGTCGCGAGCCCGCCGACCTCGAACTCCGCAAGCGCGCGACGCGACCGCTCCAGCGCCTGCTGGCGGGTGGCGCCGGTCACGATGAGCTTGGCGAGCAGCGAGTCGAAGTTCTGCCCGATGACGCTGCCCTGCTCGACGCCGGTGTCGATGCGTACGCCCGGGCCGCTCGGCGGTCGGAACGTGGTCACCGGTCCGGGGGTCGGCAGGAAGTTGCGCCCCGCGTCCTCGCCGTTGATGCGGAACTCGAACGAGTGCCCGCGAATTGCGGGGTCGTCGTAACCCAACTCCTGGCCTTCGGCGACGCGGAACATCTCGCGTACGAGGTCGATGCCGGTCACTTCCTCGCTGACCGGGTGCTCGACCTGCAGGCGGGTGTTGACCTCGAGGAACGAGATCGTGCCGTCCTGGCCGACGAGGAACTCGCAGGTGCCGGCGCCCACGTACCCGGCCTCGCGCAGGATCGCCTTGGAGGAGCGGTAGAGCTCAGCGTTCTGAGCGTCGGAGAGGAACGGCGCGGGGGCTTCTTCGACGAGCTTCTGGTGCCGCCGCTGCAGCGAGCAGTCGCGCGAGGAGACGACGACGACGTTGCCGTGCTCGTCGGCGAGGCACTGGGTCTCCACGTGCCGGGGCTTGTCGAGGTAGCGCTCGACGAAGCACTCACCCCGGCCGAAGGCCGCGACAGCCTCGCGCACCGCAGACTCGTACAGCTCGGGAATCTCGTCGAGCGTCCGGGCCACCTTGAGCCCACGGCCGCCGCCACCGAACGCCGCCTTGATCGCGATCGGAAGCCCGTGCTCCTCCGCGAACGCGACGACCTCGTCGGCCCCGGCGACCGGGTCGGGTGTGCCGGCAACGAGCGGTGCGCCGGCCCGCTGGGCGATGTGCCGGGCGCTCACCTTGTCGCCGAGCGCCTCGATGGCCGCGGGCGGCGGGCCGATCCAGATCAGGCCGGCGTCGAGCACGGCCTGGGCGAAGTGGGCGTTCTCGGCAAGGAAGCCGTAGCCGGGGTGGACCGCGTCGGCGCCCGCGCGGCGAGCCACATCGAGCAGCTTGTCGACGACGAGGTAGGTCTCGGCGGAGGTTTCGCCATCGAGGGCGTACGCCTCGTCGGCCAGCCGTACGTGTAAGGCGTCCCTGTCGGAGTCGGCGTACACGGCAACGCTGGAGATCCCGGCGTCACGGCAGGCCCGGGCCACCCGGACGGCGATCTCGCCGCGGTTGGCGATGAGGACCTTCTCGATCCGACGTACGGCGCTCACCTGTCGCTCCTTTGCGTTGGACGCCGTGAGTCTAGGACGCCACACGCGCGGGGTCAGCGCGCGGTGCAGACCACCGGATTGGCCTGGCCGGGCTGGCAGCCGCGATTGGGCGTGGCGCCGGACAGGTAGGTCGACACCCGCTTCGGCGCTGTCGTGGACCTGGCGAAGGGTACGGCCGGTGCGGGCTCGGCGGGTGCGGCCGGGGCGGGCGCGGCCGGGGCGGGCGCGGCCGGGGTCAGCGCTGCCTGTTCAGCCCGCAGGGCCTCCCAGGCGCGCGCTTCCACACCGCCGATGGTCCAGATGGCGATGCCGGCGAGTCCGGCCGCGTCGGCGATGGCCTTGCGGGCGGCCAGGCCGTCAGCGTCGACGTACGAGACGTGGCGGTTGACCGCGCAGACGCCATTGTTGTCGTTATAGACGAAGGTCTTCTCGCCGGTCGACGGATCCCACTGCGGGGCGGCGTGGTGCGAGTTGGCGATCGCGTTGAACTGATCGGGCGTGTACGAGTGCTTGTTCAGCATGGCGCCGCCGCATGCGCCTGCCCGGGCCGATGGTCCACTCGCGGCCGTACGCTGGGATGCCGAGTTGGATCTTCGCTCGCGGCATCATCGTGACGGCGAAGTCGGTGATGCTCTGCACCCAGTTCACGGGGGCGATCGGGCCCGGCGTAGGCACCGAGTAGTCGTATGCCATGATCCGTACGCGGTCCGCAGCCTGGCCGATCAACGGGTAGTTGTAGACCCAGTAGCCGCTGTTCGGGCCGCGGCCTGCGTCATACGTCGGAGGAACGGTTACTGCAAGCAACTTGCCATGCGCATGGAGCGCGGTCGCGAGTTCCTGGACGAACGCGCGTCCAGACCGGCAGAGTGCCCGGCCAGGTGTCGCGACCGTCGGCATACGCGAACTGCTCGTAGTCAATGTCGATGCCGTCGTACCCGTTGGTCGAGCACGAGGCTGACGATCGTGGCGATGTGGGCGCTGCGCTGCACCGGGTCGGCGAGGATGCCCGCCATCGTGTGCTTGCCGGACTCGTCACTGATCGCCGGCAGGATGGGCACGCCCGCCTGGCGGGCGGTCGCGATGACGGCCTGCTTGTAGGCCGGGTCGGCGTGGTCCTGGATCGCGGTCGCGCCGTGGGCGGTGTACCAGAACGGCGAGACGTCGGAGAACAGCCCGGCGTTGGCCTGGAACGCGGCGAGGTTGGCGTCGGTGGCCCAGTGCGGCAGCCAGCCGGACACCTTGCGGGGCGCCACCGCCGCAGCCGTCGGCAGCCGGCGCGGCAGGAGCGGTAGCCGGTGCGGCAGCCGCGGCCGTCGGCGTCGCTGCAGCGGCCTGCGCCGTCTCGGCGGCTGACGCTCCGAGCAGCGTGCTGATCACAGCGAGCGCCAGGGAGACAGGAAGAGCGCGGCGCGCCAGGAGGCGCGCCGCGCGGAAGAGGAAGGGTCGTCTTGCACGCACGGCGTCCATAGTGCAAAGGCGGCGGACGGAACCAAGTGGCTCACGCGTGGTATGTGGCGAGACTCACGCCGAGTTCGCCGCAAAACGGGCTACCTGCTAGCTGCAACTCAGGCCGGCTCCAGCCGCGCAAGATCGTCGTGGCAGCGGCGTTCGACGTCGTCGAGCTCGGCCAGGGTCTGCTCGATGTCGCGGCGGCGGGCCTCCAGCTCGGCGCGCCGGTGGCCGATCTGCTCGAGCAGGTAGTGCAGCTGGCCGACCTCGCCGGGCTCGGCGTCGTACATCCCGACGATCTTCTTGATCTCGGCGAGCGTGAACCCGAGGCGCCGGCCGCGCAGCACGAGCCCGAGCCGGACCCGGTCGCCGGCGTGGAACACCCGCTGGGTGCCGCGGCGCTCGGGCGTGGAGGAGCCCCTCGCCCTCGTAGAAGCGGATCGTCCGCAGGGTGACGTCGTACTCGCGAGCGAGGTCGGTGATCGTGAAGGTCTCGGCCATCTCGCCCTCCCGATGTCATCGTCCGTCTTGGGGTTGCCGTGCCCGGCTTCTCGTGCTTACGTTTACGTAAGCGTAATCCTTCGGTTCGCGCAAGGGCGCACAACGACATCGACGCGAGAGCCGATGACATTTAGGGGCTACCCATGAGCTTCGAGCTGACCGAGGACCACGAGTCCTTCCGTAAGGTCGTCCGAGACTTCGCCGAGTCGGAGGTTGCGCCGCACGCGGCCGCCTGGGACAAGGCGCACGCAATCCCTCCCGAGGTCATCCACAAGATGGGTGACTTGGGCCTGTTCGGCCTGCTGGCCCCTGAGGAGTACGGCGGGTCTGAAGGCGACCTCACCAGCCAGTGCATCGCGGTCGAGGAGATCGGTCGCGTCGACCAGTCGCTCGGCGTGACCCTCGAGGCCGCGACCGGCCTCGGCGTGGGGATGCTGGCCGAGCACGCCACGGCGGAGCAGAAGGAGCGTTGGCTGCCGGACTTGGCGACCGGCCGCGCGCTTGCCGGGTTCGGGCTGACCGAGCCGGAGGCGGGCTCCGACGCCGGCGCCACCCGCACGCGTGCTCGGCTCGATGACGGCGAGTGGGTCATCGACGGTGCCAAGCAGTTCATCAGCAACTCGGGCACGGCGATCACGTCGATCGTCGTCGCTACGGCGGTGACGGGGGAGAACCCCGACGGCACGCCGGAGATCTCCGCGATCGTCGTGCCGAGCGGCACGCCGGGCTTCACCGTGGAGCCGGCGTACGACAAGCTCGGCTGGCACGCCGCTGACACACACCCGTTGACTTTCACGGGGTGCCGGGTGCCCGAGGACCACCTGCTGGGCGAGCGCGGCAAGGGGTTCTCGATGTTCCTGGCCGGGCTCGACGATGGGCGCATCGCAATCGCCGCGCTGTCGCTCGGCTGCATCCGGGCCTGCCTCGACATGGCGAGGTCCTACGCCGTCGAGCGGCACGCGTTCGGTAGGCCCATCGGCAGCAACCAGGGCGTTTCGTTCGCGATCGCCGACCTTGCGGTCATGGCGGAAGCGGCGCACGGGCTCATCTACCGCGCGGCCTGGCTGCGCGACTCGGGAGCGCCTGCGGCGCAGGTCAAGCAGGCGGCGGCGATCGCCAAGCTGTACGCATCGGAGTCGGCGGTCACCGCGACGCGGGTCGCCTCGCAGGTGTTCGGCGGGTACGGGTTCATGGAGGAGTACCCCATCGCGCGGTTCTACCGCGACGCCAAGGTGCTCGAGATCGGCGAGGGGACCAGCGAGGTGCAGCGAATGCTCATCGCGCGCGGGCTCGGGCTGCCGGTGCGATGAAGGCCGCGCGGCGATGACCGAGCACGCGAAGCAGATCACGGCGGCGCGTGAGGCGACGCTGGCGCCGAGCGCGGCCGCGGCAACCAAGCTCGCGGCGCAGGGCAAGCTGTACGTCCGCGATCGCCTCGCCCTGCTCTTCGACGAGGGCACGTTCGTGGAGGACGGTCAGCTCGCCAACGCCCTGGCGACCGGGCTGCCCGCCGACGGTGTCGTGACGGGCCGCGGCCTGGTCGACGGTCGGCCGGCGCTCGTGGTGGCCAATGACCCCACCGTGAAGGCGGGCTCCTGGGGTGCGCGGACTGTCGAGAAGATCGTCCGCGTCACCGAGATCGCGCTCCGCGACGAGCTGCCAATCTTCTGGTTCATCGACTCCGCCGGCGCGCGGATCACCGACCAGGTCGACCTGTTCCCAGGGCGCCGAGGAGCGGGGCGCATCTTCCACAACCAGGTGGCGCTGTCCGGGAAGGTCCCGCAGATCTGCTGCCTGTTCGGGCCGAGCGCCGCCGGCGGCGCCTACATCCCGTCGTTCTGCGACATCGTGGTCATGGTCGAGGGCAACGCGTCGATGTACCTCGGCTCCCCCCGGATGGCCGAGATGGTCGTCGGTGAGAAGGTCACGCTCGAGGAGATGGGTGGCGCGCGCATGCACGCCACCGTCTCCGGCTGTGGCGACAACCTGGCGCGCGACGACGCCGAGGCAATCGACCTGGCGAAGGCTTACTTCTCCTACGTGCCGTCGTCCTGGCGTGGTCGGCCGCCCACCTACGATGCCGCGGCGCCCGCAAGCGCCTTTACGTCCGATCTGGTGCCGGAGAAGGAGAACGCCGGCTACGACATCCACACGGTCATCGACGCGCTCGTCGACGAGGGCAGCTTCTTCGAGGTCAAGCCGCTGTTCGCGGCCGAGCTCGTCGTCGGGTTCGGGCTCTTGGAGGGACAGCCGGTCGGCATCGTCGCCAACAACCCGGCCGTACGCGGTGGCGTGCTCTTCGTCGACTCCGCCGACAAGGCGGCGCGGTTCATCTGGGCCTGCGACGCGTTCAACGTGCCGCTCGTCTATCTCTCCGACGTACCCGGGTTCATGATCGGGTCCGAAGTAGAGCGGCAGGGGATCATCCGGCACGGCGCCAAGATGATCACCGCGGTGGCGGAGGCGACCGTGCCGACGGTGTCGGTGATCCTGCGCAAGTCCTACGGCGCTGGGCTCTACGCCATGAGCGGGCCGGGGTTCTCACCCGACGCCTGTCTCGCGCTGCCCACCGCCAAGATCGCGGTGATGGGTCCGGAGGCGGCGGTCAACGCGGTGTACGCGAACAAGATCGCAGCGATCGACGACCCGGCTGAGCGCGAGGCGTACGTCGCGGCGCTGCGCGAGGAGTACGAAGCCGACATCGACATCCTCCGCCTCGCCAGCGATCTGGTGATCGACGCGATCGTCGAGCCGGAGCAGCTGCGCGGCGAGATCGTGGCGCGACTCGCCGCGGCAGCGGGCAAGGATCGTCGGTTCTCCGACCGGCGGCACGGCATCCCGCCGGTGTGAGCCTGTGCGCGGCCCGTGTCGCCACAGTGACCGGGAAGTCCCTGCCGGACGCTTATGCATTTGCCGGCGAGAATGTCAGCAAATGCATAAGCGCCCAGACCGACACCCCCTCTGGCCCAATGGAGGAGAGCAGGCGGTCGCCTAGGTCCTCACGTGCGCCAGGATCACCAGTCGGTGGTGCTCCCGGACGACGTGGGGGTTGCCGACGACGACGTCGACGATCTCGGAGCCGATGTGCCGGAGCCGATCGCACCGGCAGGCGACGAGCCAGCCTTCAGCTCTGCCAGGCGAGCCTCTACCTCGGTGACCTCGCCGATGTCGTCCAGGCTTTCGAACTGCGAGTCCAGGCTGGATGCGGCGAGCTCCGCCTGGCCGGCGACCTTGGCTTCCTCGCGGCGGATCTTGTCCTCGAACCGCCCGAGGTCGCTGGTCGGGTCCATGATGTCGATGCTCTTGACGGCGTCCTGCACCTTGCCCTGGGCCTCGGCCATCTTGGAGCGCGCGACCAACTCGGATCGCCTGCCCTGTAGCTCGGTCAGCTTGTTGCGCATGTTGTCCAGGCCAGCCTTGAGCTTGTCGACGACCTGAGTCTGCTGTGCGACCTGGGGCTGAGCGGCCTTGATCTCGCCCTCTGCGCTGATCTGGCGCTGGAGCGCGACCTTGGCGAGGTTGTCGAACTTGTCGGCGTTGGCGGCGTCGCCGGCCTGGCGGAACTCGTCGCCCTTCTGGCTTGCCGCCACCGCCTTGGCGCCCCACTCCTGGGCGGCCCGCTGGTCCTCGGCCATGTCCTGCTCGAGCATGCGCAGGTTGCCGATGGTCTGGGCCACCGCTTCCTCGGCCTCGGCGATGTTGTTGGTGTAGTCACGCACCATCTGGTCCAGCATCTTCTCGGGGTCCTCGGCGGAGTCGAGCATCGAGTTGATGTTGGCCTTCGTGAGCTGGGCGATGCGTCCGAAGATGGATTGCTTGGCCATGGTCCCCGTCCTTCCCATCGGCGACTGTGCCGAGTGAGTGCCGTGCAGTGTGAGCGGTACGAGTAACGCGGCGGGCCCCGCGCTGTACTGGATCAGAAGCGGCCACCTCCACCTCGGCGGCTACGCGTCCTGCTGCCGCCATAGCTCGCGGGCGCCCGCCCCCCGCTGCGGCCGCCTCCGCCGCCACCGAACATGCCCCCGCCACCACCGCCGCCGCTCATCATGTCGACGAGGATGCCGCCGAGAACGGCTCCGGCGAAGCCGCCCATTGCGCCGCCTCCGCCTCCGCCACCCCCATAGCCGCCCCCCATCGGCGACTGGAACGCGCCGACGTCGGCCTGCGCCATCGAGCCGGCCTGCTCGGCCAACGCATCGGCGTGCTGGGCGTGCTGAAGGGCTGTCGTCGGGTCCTGCTGGGCCAGCTGCATCGCGGCGTCGAGATGCCGTTGCGCCTCGGCAAGTCGCGTACGGGCATCGCCCCCGACCCCGCCTCGCCGGGTGGAGATGAAGTCGGTGACCGCAGAGATCTCCGCGCGCGCCGCCATGATCGCCTGGTCGAGTGCCTGCGCGGCCCGGACGGCGCGGGCGCGCTCGTCCCGTACGGAGACGAGCGCCTCGTCGAGGGCGCCGCCGGCCTGTTCGAGCTGCCGCAGGGCGCCCAGCGGGTCGGCGGGGGTCGTGCTCGACGTGGCCGCGATGGCGGCCGCCAACGCGGCCTCGGCCTGCTGCACAAGGTGAGGCAGCTGCGCCGCCGCCTGTCCACCGCCTCCCGCAGCCGCGAGCGAGCGGGCTTCGGCCAGGTCTTTCTCCGTCTCGACGCGTGCGGCCGCGACCTTCTCGGCAGCGGCTTGCAGGTCCCCGTCGAGCCGGCCGATCGCGTCGAGCAAAGTCGCGCCCTGCGCCAATGCTTCCTCGGCGGCGCGGGCGCTGACGACCGCTTCGCCGCGCTTGCCTGACGCCAGCAGCGAGGTGCCTTCGGCAAGCTCGGTGCGGGCGAACGCGAGGCGGTCTTGGGCCTGCGCGATGTTGTCGTTGACCGTGGCAAGTGCCGTCGGTGCGAACCTCGACCGCAGCGCCTCCAGCCGAGCCTGCTCCTTCGGGATTCGGCCCTCGATCGACGTGGCCACCTCGTCGAGCTTGGGTAGCTCCGTGTCGATCGTCTTCTCCAGGTCGCGGAGCCGGTCGAAGTCCTCAGCGTGGTCGTCGAGCGCCTGGTTTGCGGCGGTCAGCCGCTGGACGATCTCGGTGTAGATGGCCCGCTGGTCCTGCTCGCTGTCCGGGTTCTCGTCGTCGAGCCGCTGGCGCAAGGCGAAGGCCGCCGCCAGCTCCTGCTTGGCGTTGTCGACTGACGTACGGAACTCGGCGACAGGCTCGCTGCCGAACTGCGCTTCGGCAAACCCCACCTCCTGCTCGCTCGTCTTCACCGCGTCATCGGTCTCGACGAGGAGCCCGTTGGCGCGTTTGCTGAGATCCTCGGTCGAGAGTTGCGCGAGCTCGTCCGCAGACGCGGGCGCGGTCACTCGCGGGCGCCGCGACCTGCGGTAGGCCCAGTACCCGCCGCCGGCCACCACCGCCGCGCCGCCGACCCACACCCAGCCGGACACCCCGCCACCGCCGTCGCTGCCGATCTCCTCGCGGTAGGCATCGGCGGCGGCGATGGCCGCGCCGGCCCAGTCGTCGTCGGCGAGCAGCGGCTGGATCACCTGTTCCTCGATGCGCTCCACTTCGCTCTCGTCGAGCGGGAACTCGGCGCCGATCGAGGACGTGAAGGAGCGGTCCCCGGTCGCGACCGAGAGCAGCGCGTCGTCGATGTTGAGCTGGGACAGCTCGAACGTCTGGTTGGACCACTCCTGCGGGTCGGCGCCGTCGAACGAGTCGACGTAGACGACCCAGAGCTGAACGCCGTCCTCTTCGTTCAGTGCGTCTTGCGCGGCCTCGATGTTGGCGACGTCGTCACCAGCGAGCACGCCCGCGTTGTCGGTCACCTGCGTGGGCAGCCGGAACGGTTCGTCAGCGAATGCCGTGCCACCCAGCAGGTGACACCCACGACGGCGAGTGCCATCGAGCCCAGTGCCGCCGCGCCCGCGAGACGTGCACGCATGGACGCTCCTCCCCGGGGATCATCCTGTTCGGCAGCCTAGCCACGGCGGGCGAGCCCGTCGCGTCGAGGGATGGGGGCGCCCGCTCAGCGCCCCGGGGGTGTCCAGAGCGCGGTCCAGTCGAGGCCGTACGACCGCAGCATCCGGCGCAGCAGCGGCAGCGACAAGCCGACCACGTTGTGGTGGTCGCCCTCGATCCCCTCGACGAAGGCGCCGCCCAGCCCGTCGACCGTGAAAGCCCCAGCCACGCGCAGCGGCTCGCCCGTCGCCAGGTAGGCATCGATCTCGTCATCGGTGATTTCGGCGAACCGGACGAGGGTCGAGGCGACTTCGGCTGTCGTACGCCCCGACCCGACGTCGACGAGGCAATGGCCGGTGTGCAGGAGTCCAGTGCGACCGCGCATGCGACGCCAGCGTTGGCGGGCGGCATCCGCGTCAGCCGGTTTGCCGTGCGCCTCACCGTCCAGCTCCAGGACGGAGTCGCAGCCGAGTACGAGGACAAGGTCGCCGGTGTCCGGTGTGCCGAGCTGGGCGGCCACGGCCTCAGCCTTGAGTTCTGCAAGCACCAATGCCGTACGCGCCGGCGAGCTTGCTGCGACCTGGTCCTCGTCGACGCCGCTGACCATCACCTCGGGCTCGACGCCGGCGGCGCGAAGCGTCGCAAGTCGGGCGGGAGACGCAGAGGCGAGGACGAAGCGCAGTCGAGGGGTCATCACGAGTGATCGACAGTAGCGGAGCGCCGAGACGCGAGGCACCCTGACAGGCATGCAGCCGGTGGAGCTCCTGCAAGAGACGATGGATAGCTGGGGCGAGCGGGTACGGGCGGTGAAGCCGGATCAATGGGGGTTGCCGACGCCATGCTCGGCGTGGGACGTACACGCCCTCGTCAACCACGTCGTGGCCGAGGATCGTTGGACGACACCGCTGTTGTCGGGGCAGACGATCGCGGAGGTGGGGGACCGCCTGGACGGCGACCTGCTCGGCGACGACCCGTACGCCGCGGACGAGGCTGCGCTCGCGGAGGCGCGCACGGCATGGTCGGCGCCGGGGGCTGACGGCCGTACGGTCCATCTGTCGTACGGCGACGAGCGCGCAGCCGAGTATGCGCTGCAGCTTGCGGCAGACCACCTGATCCACGGCTGGGACGTGGCGGCGTCGACCGGGCAGGACCGGATGTTGCCGGCGGCCCAGGTCGAGGCGGTGGCGGAATGGTTCACCGAGCGGGAGGCCGTATACCGGGCTGCCGGGCTGATCGCGGCGCCGGTGCCGCTGAGCGATGAAGCCTCGACGCAGGATCGGCTGCTGGCGATGTTCGGGCGGGATTCGAGGTGGTCAATGTGATCACCGAGAACCTGACGAAGGAGGTGGTCGACCGGTTCGGCGCCGTCTTCAACGCTCGCGACATCGACGCGGTCATGGCACTGACAACACCCGATGTTGTCTTCGACGCGACCGGGCCGTCGCCTGACGGCACGCGCTTCGAGGGCCAGGAAGCTGTGCGCAAGGTCTGGGCCGACCTGTTCGCGAGCACGCGCGGTCCCCGCTTCGACACCGAGGAGCTGGTGGTCGCGGGGGACCGCGCGGTGGTGCGCTGGCGGTACACGTGGGTCGAGCCAGGTGGCGGGTCGGGGCACGTACGCGGCATCGACCTGTACCGCGTGCGCGACGGCCTCGTCGCCGAGAAGCTCTCGTACGTGAAGGGTTGACCCAGCCTCAGAGGCGAGCCAGCGCCGCCCGCAACGGGTCGAGGCCGAGCGAGCCGAGGTTGAGCGCCTGGCGGTGGAACTCCTTGACATCGAACGCGTCGCCCTTGCGCTCCCGCGTCTCCTCGCGGGCCTGCAGCCAGATGCGCTCGCCGACCTTGTAGGACGGCGCCTGGCCGGGCCAGCCCAGGTAACGGTCGAGCTCGAACTTCAGGAACTCCTTCTCGTGCGGCGCGTGCAGGAGCAGGAACTCGAAGGCGAGCTCGGGGGTCCACACCTCGCCGTCGTGGAAGCCGGCGCCCGCCGGGATCGGCAGCTCGAGGTGCAGCCCGATGTCGACGATGACCCGCGCGGCCCGGAACGACTGCGCCATCAGCATGCCCAGCCGGTCGGCCGGGTCGTCGAGGTAGCCGAGGTCGGCCATCAGCCGCTCGGCGTACAGCGCCCAGCCCTCGCCGTGCCCCGACACCCAGCAGAGCAGCCGCTGCCAGCGGTTGAGCAGGTCGGCGCGGTAGACGTTCTGCGCGACCTGGAGGTGATGCCCCGGCACGCCCTCGTGGTAGACCGTCGTCGTCTGCTCCCACGTCTGGAACGACTCGACGCCCTCGGGCACCGACCACCACATGCGCCCGGGACGGCGTCAGGTCCTCGGACGGCCCGGTGTAGTAGATGCCGCCGTCGTGGGTCGGCGCGATCCGGCACTCGAGCCGGCGGATCGGCTCGCGGAATGTCGAAGTGCGTGTCGGCGAGCCCGGCGACCGCGCGGTCGGACAGCTCCTGCATCCAGCTCTGCAGCGCGTCGGTGCCGACCAGGCGGCGGCTCTCGTCGGCGTCCAGCGCGGCCCTGGCGTCGGCGACCGTGCCGCCCGGCACGATCTGGTCGGCGACCTTGTCCATCTCCTCGCTCGAGGCGGGCCAGCTCCTGCCAGCCCCAGGCGTACGTCTCCTCGAGGTCGACCGTGGCGCCGAGGAAGTAGCGGGAGGCGAGCTGGTACGTGTCGCGCCCGAAGGCGTCCTTGTCCCTGGCGAGCGGGAGGAACTGCTCGGTCAGGAACTTGCCGAACGCCTCGTACGCCGCCGCCGCGGCCGCGCTCCCCTCCGCAAGGCGCGCACGCAGCGACTCGTCGACCTCGGCGTCCTTGTCCGCGCCGGCAATCAGGCCCGGGAAGAACGGCGAGTCGCCCGAGGTCCAGCGCCGGCACTGCTCTGCGCAGGACAGCACCTGGCGCTTGGCCGGCACCCGGCCGCGGGCGGCCTCGTCGAGCAGCGTCGCGCGGTAGCCGTCGAGTGCGCCGGGAATGAGGGCGAGGCGGGTGGCGATGTTGCTCCACGCCTCCGCGCCCTCGGTGGGCATGAGGTCGAACACCTCGCGTACGCCCTGCATCGGGCTCGCGAGCACGCGCAGGATCTGGACCAGGCCGGCCTCGTACATCTCGACCTCGAGGCCGAGGCGCTCCTGCATCGCCTCCTTGGCGACGCGCTCCCGCTCGTCGACGGGCTCCAGGTCGCGGAGGGCGTCGAGCGTACGGACGTTGAGGTCGTTGACCGCGGCGAGGCCGGCGGGCGACAGGTCGGGCATCTCGTGGTCGTGCCCGGGGATGCCCGCGTACGTGGCGAGCAGCGGGTCGAGGGCGGCGATCTCGTCGACGTAGGAATCTGCCAGGGCATCGATCGAACGCGCCGGCGCGTCACTCGTTGTGGTCACCCGGCGACCCTAACGAGTCACCTCCCGCGGAGGACAGCGGGTTATCGATCCGGCCCAACGTGTTGATCTGGCAAAGGCGTGATCATCCGAAGTTTGATCACGCTTCGCCTGTCAGTCCGCGTGGGCGCCTCCAGGAGCTGGTCGACGACGTACTCGGCGATGGCCAGCGACGAGGTGGCGCCGGGGGAGGGCGCGTTGCGTACGGCGAGCACGCGGTCGCGCCGGAACAGCCGGAAGTCGTCGACGAGCGAGCCGTCGGGGTCGAGGGCTTGGGCTCGTACGCCCGACGGACCGCGTACGACGTCGTCGGCCCGCAGCGACGGGACGTATTCGGCGGCCGCGGAGACGAACGCCCGCTTGGACAGCGACCCCCACAGCTCGGCCGCACCGGTGCGCCAGTAGCGGCGGGCCAGCTTGCGGAACCCCGCATAGCCGAGCGTCCCCGCCAGGTCGCGCGACTTCACTTGCCGCCACCGGTAGCCCTCGCGGGCAAGCGCGAGCACCGCGTTGGGGCCGACGAGCACCTCGCCGTCGTACCGCTTCGTCAGGTGGATGCCGAGGAACGGGAACCGCGGATCGGGGACCGGGTAGATCAGCCCGCGTACGAGGTGCCGGCGGTCAGGGCGCAGCTGGTAGTACTCCCCGCGGAACGGCACGATCTGCGGCTCCCGGCTGTCGCCGGCGAGGACCGCCAACCGGTCGGACTGCAAGCCCCCGCACACCACCGCCAGGTCGGCGGGCCACTCGTCGCCGTCGGCCGTCTGCAGCACCACGCCGTCGGGCACGCGGCTGATCCCGGTGACCTCGCGCCCGGTCAGGATCTCTGCGCCAGCTCGCCGCGCCCGGTCGGCAATCGCGTGCGTCACCGCGACGAAGTCGACGATCGCGGTCTCCGGCGAATGCAGTGCCGCGACGCCGACCGCGTGCGGCTCGATCTCGCGGATCTCGGCAGCGCTGACTCGCCGGAGCCCGGGTACGCCGTTGGCGGTCGCCCGGCGCTCGAGCTCGTCGAGCCGCGGCAGCTCGTCCTCCGTCAGGGCGACGACGAGCTTGCCGCACTCGTCGTACGCGATCCCCTCCTCGACGCACAACGCGCGCAGCATCCCGACGCCGCGCCGGCACAGCTGCGCCTTGAGCGACCCCGGCGCGTAGTAGATGCCCGCATGCACCACCCCGCTGTTGTGCCCGGTCTGGTGCGCGGCCAGCCGGTGCTCCTTCTCGAGCAGGGTGACCTGGGCGTCGGGGCGCACCTCGGTGAGCCTGTTGGCCACGGCGACGCCGAGGATGCCGCCGCCGACCACCGCTATGCGCATGCCTGCTGGAGTATCACGAGTGCCGCGCGCACCGCGTCCTTTTCGAGTCTTCGCCAGGGTCGATGGGTCGTACGGCCGATGCCGGCGACCAGATCTTCGGCGGGCGGCAGGTCGGAGTCGAGTACGGGTACGGCGTTGAGGCCGAGCTTTTCGGCCGCCTCGAGCAGCGCCTCGCGGTAGAGGTGGCCTTCGGCGTCGTGCAGCCACGGATGCGACTTCAGCGACTGGGCGATGCTCCGCGCTGGCGAGGGCGGCTTGGAGACGACCCCGACCCCGGCGAGCGGAGTCGGGTTGCGGGAACTCGGCGATCAGATCGCGGAACGCCGCGGTTGCGTGTGCCAGGGCCGCGGACTCGACTGCGTGTACGAGTCGCTCAGCCTCGTCGAGGGGCAGCCCGACCGCCTCGTGGTACGGCTGGAACGGCAGGTCGTCCGGGATGAGCGGCCGCTCGATCCGGGCGACGAGCTCGGGATCGTTGACCGGCTCGGCCAGCGCCACGGCGACGACGCCGCCCCGAGCCGTGACCGCCCCGACCGCGAGCACCTGTCTTAGCGTCCGGTGGCCCGTGACCGCCAGGCGCCCGGGCCGGGGCGCGCTGCGGCGCGGTTGGCCGTACGCCAGTAGGTCGCCCAGCGGCTCGCCTTGCCCGGGGCCTCGGCGGCCTCACCCGCCGCGGCGGCGCGGCGTGCGGCCACGACGGCCACAAGCGCGGCCAGCTCCTCCGGCGTCGGGTTGCCGCGCTCGACACGCGCAGCAGCGGCTCGTCCGTCGCTCACAGCGGGATGTTCCCGTGCTTCTTCGGCGGCAGCGTGGCGCGCTTGTTGCGCAGCGCGCGGAGCGCCTTGACGATCGCGACGCGGGTCTGCGCCGGCTCGATGACGCTGTCGACGTACCCGCGCTCGGCGGCGACGTAGGGGTTGGCGAGCGTGTCCTCGTACTCCTGCACCATCTTGGCGCGCAGCGCCTCCGGATCGTCGGTCTCCGCGAGCTCGCGCCGATAGAGGATGTTGACCGCGCCCTGCGCGCCCATGACCGCGATCTGCGCGGTCGGCCAGGCCAGGTTGAGGTCGGCGCCGAGGTGCTTGGAGCCCATGACGTCGTACGCGCCGCCGTAGGCCTTGCGCGTGATCACCGTGAGCAGCGGGACGGTCGCCTCCGCGTAGGCGTAGATGAGCTTGGCGCCGCGGCGGATGATGCCGTTCCACTCCTGGCCGGTGCCGGGCAGGAACCCGGGCACGTCGACGAAGGTGAGGATGGGGATGTTGAACGCGTCGCAGGTACGGACGAAGCGCGCCGCCTTCTCCGACGCGTCGATGTCGAGGCAGCCCGCGAAGTGCAGCGGCTGGTTGGCGACGACGCCGACCGCGTGGCCCTCCACGCGGCCGAAACCGACGACGATGTTGGGCGCGAACAGCGCGTGCACCTCGAGGAACTCGTCGTCGTCGAGGATGTGGGTGATGACCTCGTGGATGTCGTACGGCTGGTTGGCCGAGTCGGGCACCACGACGTTGAGCTCGCGGTCGTGGTCGCTGACCTCGAGGTCGGCGTCGTCGGGGAACGCGGGCGGCTCCTCGAGGTTGTTGCCGGGGAGGTAGGACAGCAGGGCGCGTACGTAGTCGATCGCGTCCTGCTCGTCGTGCCCGAGGTAGTGCGCGACGCCGCTCTTGGTGTTGTGGGCGCGGCCGCCGCCGAGGTCCTCGAACCCGACATCCTCGCCGGTGACGGTCTTGATGACGTCGGGGCCGGTGATGAACATGTGCGAGGTCTGGTCGACCATCACGACGAAGTCGGTGAGTGCGGGGGAGTAGACCGCGCCGCCCGCGGACGGGCCCATGATCAGCGAGATCTGCGGGATGACGCCGGACGCGTGCGTGTTGCGCTTGAAGATCTCGGCGTAGAGGCCGAGCGCGACCACGCCCTCCTGGATGCGCGCGCCGCCGGAGTCGTTGATGCCGATGATCGGGCAGCCGGTCTTGAGCGCGAGGTCCATGACCTTGACGATCTTCTCGCCGAACACCTCGCCGAGGCTGCCGCCGAACACCGTGAAGTCCTGCGCGAACACGCACACCTGGCGGCCGTCGACCGTGCCGAACCCGGTCACGACGCCGTCGCCGTACGGCCGGTTCTTCTCCTGCCCGAACGCGGTCGAGCGGTGCCGGGCCAGCTCGTCGAGCTCCTCGAACGACCCCTCGTCGAGCAGCATGTCGATGCGCTCGCGCGCGGTCTTCTTGCCCTTGGTGTGCTGCTTCTCCACCGCGCGCGCCGAGCCGGCGTGCACCGCCTCGTCGACGCGACGGCGCAGGTCGGCGATCTTCCCGGCGGTCGTGTGGATGTCGATCGACGGGTCAGGAGGGGTCGAACTCATGGGCCGCAGCGTAACGCGCCGGCCTCGTCGGCCTACTCATGCGGTAACTCGTGCTGAACCGATTGGGGACCGCATCACGAGACGGCTCCGGGGATTGTGCGTAGCCACAAGTACGCTCCGGCGCATGGGTCAAGCCGATCGAGGAGCGGCTCCCGCGGGCCCGGGCCCGCGTCGAGATGCCGGACGCGCTGCGCCGCGACGTACGGATGCTGGGTGGGCTGCTCGGCGAGGTGCTCCGCGAGTACGGCGGGCAGGAGCTGCTCGACGATGTGGAGCGCCTGCGCGGACTGACGATCACCGCACACGACCTCGACCCGGCCGTGGCCGACGTGGCGGCCAAGGAGGCCACGGCGCTGGCGGCGAGCTTCGACCTGCCGCGAGCGGAGGATGTCGCCCGCGCGTTCACGGTCTACTTCCACCTGGTCAACCTGGCCGAGCAGCAGCACCGCATCCGCACGCTTCGCGAGCGCGACCGCGCCGGTGCGCCGCTCACCGACGCGCTGGCCGGCGCAGTCCAGCAGGTCGCGGCCGAGGACGGCGAGGAGCAGGCGGCGGCACTCCTGCGCGGGCTCGAGATCCGCCCCGTGCTCACCGCGCACCCGACCGAGGCTCGCCGCCGGGCGATCGTCACCACGCTCAACCGGGTGGCCCAGCTGCTCGATGAGGCAGACGACCCCCGGCTGGGAGCGAGTGAGCGCACGGAGACCCGCCGCCGGCTGCTCGAGGAGATCGACATCCTCTGGCGTACGTCGGCATTGCGCGAGCAGCGGCCGGGTCCGCTCGACGAGGTGCGCACCGCGATGGCGGTCTTCGACGAGGTGCTGTTCCGCGTCGCGCCGCAGGTCTACCGGCACGTCGACGCGGTGCTCGCGGGCGAGCGCAGCGGTGCGGAGCCGTCGGCGGTGCCGGCGTTCATCAGGTTCGGCTCGTGGATCGGCGGCGACCGTGACGGCAACCCGTACGTCACCGCGGCCGTCACGCGGGAAGCGCTGGCGATCCAGTCGGAGCACGTGCTGATCGGCCTGGAGAACGCAAGCGCGCGCATCGGCCGTTCGCTGACCGCGTCGGCGGCCACGACTCCCGCGTCGGCCGACGTGCACCGGCTCATCTCCGACGTGACCGAGGTCAAGCCGGAGCTCGCGGACGCGCTCACCACGCGGTCGCCGGGGGAGCCGCACCGGATCGCGCTGCTGCTCGTCGCCGAGCGGGTTGCGGCGACGCGGCGTCGCGATGCGGACCTCGCCTACGCGTCCGTCCGCGACTTCCTCGCCGACCTGCGGACCGTGCAGGATTCGCTGGCCGCCGCGGGTGCCGAGCGGCAGGCGTACGGCGAACTGCAGCACCTGATCTGGCAGGCGGAGACGTTCGGGTTCCACCTTGCCGAGCTCGAGGTGCGGCAGCACAGCAAGGTGCATGCCGCGGCGCTTGGCTGAGTTGCGGGCCGGCGGTGACCGCTCCGCGCAGACCGACGAGGTGCTCGCCACGATCCGCGTGATGGCGCAGCTGCAGCAGCGCTTCGGAGCGGATGCGTGCCGCCGCTACGTCGTGTCGTTCACGCAGTCGGCCGATGACTTGGCTGCGGTGTACGAGCTCGCGGCGTACGCACTCGGCGACCGGCCGGTCGAGCTCGACGTCGTACCCCTCTTCGAGACGCGCGAGGACCTCGACAACTGCATCGACGTGCTCGAAGCCGCCATGCAGCAGCCGGCAATCCAGGCGCGGCTGGCGGCGACGGGCCGCCGGTTCGAGGTGATGCTCGGCTACTCCGACTCGGCCAAGGATGTCGGGCCGGTGTCGGCGACGCTCGCGCTGTACGACGCGCAGGGCCGGCTCGCGGATTGGGCGGCCCGGCACGACATCACGCTGACGATGTTCCACGGCCGTGGCGGCGCGCTCGGCCGCGGCGGCGGGCCGGCCAACCGGGCGGTGCTCGCGCAGGCACCGGGCTCGGTGTCCGGGCGGTTCAAGGTGACCGAGCAGGGCGAGGTCATCTTCGCGCGCTACGGCGACCCGACGATCGCGCACCGGCACATCGAGCAGGTCGCGGCGGCGGTCCTGCTGGCCTCGACACCCGCGGTGGAGCGGCGGGCGCACGAGGCCGCGGAGCGGTTCGCCGACGTGGCGTCGTCGCTGGACGCGGCGGCCCGCGAGTCGTACCACCGGCTCGTCCGCACCGAGGGCTTCGCCGAGTGGTTCGCGACGGTCACCCCGCTGGAGGAGCTGGGCGCGCTGCCGATCGGTTCGCGGCCGGCCCGCCGCGGCCTGTCGCTGTCGTCGCTGGAGGATCTGCGGGCGATCCCGTGGGTGTTCGCGTGGGCGCAGACGAGGGCCAACGTGCCGGGTTGGTACGGCCTCGGCTCCGGCCTCGCGGCCGTCGGCGACGTGGGTGTGCTGCAGACCGCGTACGCCGAATGGCCGCTCTTCACCGTTCTCATGGAGAACGCCGAGATGTCGCTCGCCAAGACTGACCGGCGGATCCTGTCCGGCTACCTCGACCTCGGCGGTCGCGACGATCTCGCCGCGCAGGTCATGGACGAGCACGCGCGGACCGTCGAGTGGGTGCTGCGGGTGACCGGGCATACGAGGTTGCTGGAGGACAAGCACGTGCTCGGGTGGGCGGTCGCGCTGCGCAACCCGTACGTCGACGCGCTCTCCCATTTGCAGCTGCGCGCGCTGCGAGCCCTGCGTGGCGGCGAGGGGCTCACTGATGCTGATGTCGACGCGCTGCGCCGGCTGCTGCTGATCACGGTCAACGGCGTGGCCGCAGGGCTGCAGAACACGGGCTGATGATCCACTCGTTCTGGGGTCCCGTGCGTTTCGTGCGCCAGACCGGCTCGACCAACGCCGACGTCGCTGCGGCGGCACGTGATGGCGCGCCCGAGGGGCTGGTGATTTACGCTGGCGAGCAGACCAGCGGGCGCGGCCGGCTCGCGCGGGAGTGGAGCTCGCCACCGGGCTCGAGCCTGTCGATGTCGGTGCTGCTGCGACCTGTTGACATTGCGGTCTCCCGCTGGACGTGGCTGCCGCTGCTCGTCGGCGTCGCCGTGGCCGATGCGGTGCGTTCCGTGTCCGGCGTCTCGGTCGGGCTGAAGTGGCCCAACGACGTGCTCGTGGACGACCACAAGCTGGCCGGCATCCTCGTCGAGCGGGTCGAGACCGAGGGCGGGCCCGCCGTCGTCGCCGGCATCGGGCTCAACGTCTCGGTGCCCGCTGCGGAGCTGCCGCCGGGCGCCGTGTCGCTGGACGCCCGCTCGACGGTGCGGCTGACCCGGGAGGATGTCCTGGCCGCGGTACTGCACGAGCTCGCCGCGGGCTACCTGCGCTGGCGCGAGGCCGAGGGCTCGGCGAAGGACTGGCTCGCCGCCGCGTACACCGCTCGATGCGTCACCCTCGGCCAGGACGTACAGGTCTCGCTGCCCGGCGCGCGCTCGGTCGTCGGCCGCGCAGTGGCCATCGACGCGGAGGGTCGGCTCGTGGTCGAAGGCCCCGCGGGCCGTACGGCTGTCGGCGCGGGCGATGTCGTCCACGTGCGGGCGGCCAGCTGAGCGCCTCTCGCATGCGCGCCGCGGCCGGTGGGGTGACGGTCTGTGGCCCCTATGCATTTGCCGACACGGATGTCAGCAGTTGCGGAGGGGCCTGCGACTTGTCCCCGTACACCCGCCCGACGCCGGCACGCGAAACATGGAGCGCCTGACCCCGCAGAACCGGCGGAACGTGGCACGATGCAGCACATGCCGATCACGTTCCCGCAGAAGCTCCTGGGTGACGGGGAAGAGGTCATCCTGCACGAGCGCACCCACTGGAAAGCCCTGATCTTCCCGGCCGTGATCCTCATCGTGACCTGCGCTGCTGCGGGGTTCCTGCTGGCGGTCGGCACGGACTGGTCGACGTGGCCGGTGATCATCGTCGCGCTGCTCGTGATCTTGATCTTCTCGGTGTGGCCGTTCCTCAACTGGCTTTCGTCGACCGACACGTTGACCAACCGACGGCTGATCACTCGGCAGGGTGTCATCACCCGCATCGGTCGGGACATCCCGCTCAAGAAGGTCAATGACGTGTCGTACGAACGCGGCCCGATCGACCGCCTGCTCGGTTGCGGCACGCTGGTCGTGGAGTCGGCCGGTGAGCGGGGGCACAACGTCATACGCGACGTGCCCAGGGTCGAGCTCTTCCACCTCAAGCTGCAGGAGCTTCTGCTCGACGTCGACATCCCCGACGAGACCGACAAACGCAAGAGCAACGACCAGACACAGTGACCGACGCCTCCGACGACGCGCAGCGCCTTGAGCGCTTGCTGCTGGGCGCGCAGCCGCAGTACACGCGCGAGGAAGTGGCCGAAGCCACGGGTGTTCCGCTTGAGACGGCCCGCAAGTTCTGGCGCGCGCTCGGCTTTGCCGACGTGGGCGAGGAGGCGGCCTTCACCGACAACGACATCGCGGCACTTCGGGCCGTTGGGGCGTTGATGCGTACGGGCTCGCTGACCGAGGAGGCGGCACTCCGGCTGACGCGAGGCTTCGGCCGTACGGCATCGCGGCTCGCTGACCGGGGAGTCGACGAGGTCACCGATCTCATCGAGGCGTTCGAGGCGGTGGAGGGGGCGGGGTACGGGAGCCAGCTGCGCACCGCGTACGCGTTTGCTACGGACCTGCTTCCCGTGTTCGAAGACGTACTGGTCCTCGCCTGGCGACGTCATCTTGCCCGCGCGGTGCAGCGAGTCGTGGCCACGCCGGCGCCTGCCGAAGGCGCGCCCATCATGTCGGTGGGGTTTGCGGACCTGGTGTCGTTCACGCGGGTGGCGCGTGGGCTCGACGAGGAAGAGTTGGGTGCGCTGGTCGAGCGGTTCGAGGCGGAAGCAGCCGACCTGGTGGCGTGGCATGACGCTCGGCTGGTCAAGACGCTGGGTGATGAGGTGCTGTTCACGTCGCCGTCACCCGTCGTCGCCACCGACATCGGGCTCGGGCTGGTCGAGGCAGTCGGCGGTGACCCAGACATGCCTGATCTGCGCGTCGGGATCGCGACCGGACCAGTGATGCAGCGGATCGGCGACGTGTTCGGCTCCACGGTCAACCTCGCGAGCCGGCTCACGGCGCTCGCGGACCGCAACCAGGTGCTGGTCGACAAGGCGACGGCGGAGGCGCTTGCGCAGCGGGGTGGGTACGAGCTGCATGCGCTGCCGCCGCAGCCCGTACGGAGTTTCGGCGATGTGGTCGGAGTTGTGGTCGGAGCGGCCAGCGGAGATGCCCGACTAGGCTCGGGTGTGTGAGTGCGCAGCACATTGCGGTGAGGCGACCGGCCGAGGCTGTGGCCGAGATCGTGCTCGACCGGCCGACTGCGCTGAACGCGATCGACACTGAGCTCGCTGAGCAGTTGGCCGATGCGGCCGGGAAGATCGCTGTCGACGAGAGCGTGCGCGCCGTACTCCTGTCGTCGTCGTCTGAGCGGGCGTTCTGTGTGGGCGCCGACTTGAAGGAGCGGGCTCGGTTCGGCGACGCGGAGATGCTCGCGCAGCGGCCGGTGCTGGCGTCGGCGTTCCGGTCGATCCTCGACCTGCCGGTGCCGGCGGTTGCGGCGGTAGGTGGGTACGCGCTCGGCGGCGGGTTCGAGCTGGCGCTGTCGTGCGACCTGATCGTGGCGGATGACACGGCGATCTTCGGGCTGCCCGAGGTGCGGCTGGGGCTGATCCCGGGCGGCGGGGGTACGCAGCTGCTGGTGCGGCGGATCGGGTGGTCGCGCGCGGCGGACGTACTGTTCACCGGCCGGCACATCGAGGCGGTCGAGGCGCAGCGGCTGGGGTTCGTGGATCGGCGGGTGCCGTACGGCGCGGTGGGCGAGGAGGCGCTGCGGCTGGCGACGGAGATCTCGCACGCGGCGCCGACCGCGCTGCGCAACGCGAAGCGGGCGATGCGGCAGGGGTTCGGGCGGATCTTGGCTGAGGGGCTCGAGGTGGAGGACGCCGCATGGCGCGACTCCGCGGTGTCGGCGGATAGGCGTGAGGGTGTCGCGGCGTTCAACGAGAAGCGGTCGCCTGAATGGCCTGGGATGTAAGGGTGATGAACGTTGACTGACCTGCCGAGCCGGATCTCGTTGCGCGAGGTCGGGCCGCGCGACGGCCTGCAGAACGAGCCGCCGGTGCCGACGGCCGGCAAGATCGAGCTGCTGGATGCGTTGTCCCGTACGGGCGTTGGGCGCATCGAGGCGGTGTCGTACGTGCACCCGAAGGCGATCCCGCAGATGGGCGACGCGAGCGAGGTGTGGGCGGCGGCGAAGCGGGCTGACGGTGTGCGGTACTCGGCGCTGGTGCCGAACTTGAAGGGCGCCGAGCGGGCGTTGGCGGACGGGTTCACCGAGATCGAGCTGGTGGTCTCGGCGTCGGACTCGCACAACCGCGCGAACGTGAACCGGTCGACGGAGGAGTCGCTGGAGGACATCGGTCGCGGTGGTGTCGCTGGCGCACTCGGCTGGGGCGACCGCGCAGGTGATCGTGGCGACGGCATGGGGCTGTCCCTATGAGGGGGACGTGCCGGTGTCGCGGGTGCTGTGGGTGGTCGATCGTGCGGTGGCAGAGGGGGCCGACTCGATCGCTTTTGGTGATACGACGGGCATGGCGACCCCGCCGCGGGTGACGGGGCTGGTCGACGCGACGCGGTCGCGGCACCCGGACCTGCCGATGGGGCTGCACTTCCACAACACGCGCGGCACGGGGCTGGCCAACGTGCTGGCGGCGCTGCAGCTGGGCGTGGATGACTTTGACGCGAGCGTTGGCGGGCTTGGGGGTTGCCCGTACGCCCCGGGTGCCTCGGGCAACATCGCCACCGAGGAGCTCGTCCACATGGTCGAGGACATGGGCATCTCGACGGGCGTGGACCTTGAGGCTTTGTTGGAGGCGGCGGCTCTGGCGGAGCGGCTGGTCGGGCACCAGCTGCCGTCGCAGGTGCTGCGGGCTGGGCCGCGTACGCGGTTGACGCCGATGGGTGGCGCGCCAGCGGCGTACTGATCGCGCGCGGCGGGCCGGGTCGATCACGTTCGCGTGATCGCCCTGGACTGAGCAAGGCCTGCATGCCGCGCACAGTCCGCCTAAGCCTGGGTCAGACGAGCCTGCGAGGCATGCGCCGCCAGTCACTGCGGGGTCTGTACTGCGCTGCCGTCGCACCAACCCTGCTCATAGCCGGCGCGGTAGCGCGTTTGCGGACCGACGGTGGCATCGTCATCGTCCTCGTCATCGGCGTCAGGTGCGGGTGCGCCGTCGATCTGATGGCCCAGGCCTTGCTGGGCGTCGCGGCTTCCCTCGAGGTACCCATCGAGGTCGACGATGAGCTCGGCGCCGCATAGATCGCTGGTGCGATGTTCGGACGACGGGCAGCTCGGGTCGAGGCGGCACTCCTGCGTACTGCCGGTGAACGGCTGGTCTTTCTCGGCGGCGTTGGGCTCGACGCCATCGTCGGTGGCATCGGCCTCGGTCGTGTCGGCCGCGGCTGTGTCGGTCGTGGCCGCATCGCGTTCCTTGGCGTAGGTCGTGTCGCCCTCGTCCGCACGCCGTGTTGTCCGTGCCAGGCGTGCCACCTTCCGGGGTTCGGGGCCGAGGTCGACGCAGTCTCGACAGGGTCGCCGGAGTCGTCGCCCACAGCAAAGATGCCGATCGCCAACGCGATGGTCGCAATGATGGCGACGAGTCCGAAGGTCAGGCGACGCTGTGTGCGCGTCAGGTGCCGGAGGGCCATGGTGCTCCCTCGCTCCAGTTCAGGCCTTGGGGTGTGACCCGAGGGTCGACCGCCCGCCGGTGGCTGCGGCCGAGTTAGGAGCCGGGCGGTAGCGGCCGCTCACCCTCCGCTCGACACGCAATAGACGCGCGAAGGCCAAAGCGCGTTGACACGAGTAGACCGCCAAGCCCGGGCACCCTGAATGAAGATCGACAGCCTCCTCCCGCCCGACCCGCCGAGCGGCGTGTCGCACCGGAGAAGGCTGTTGATCATGCTCTGAGCTCAGGGAGGCGCCCGCGGAGTCGGAATCAGCGCTCAGCCGAGCGCCTCTCGTAGGGGCTTGGGGCACCTTGCAGGCTGTGGATAGCGATTCCGGGATCCGGGCGAACTTCACTTATCCTCTCCGGATGCACGTCCGCACTAGCCTTCTCGTTTGTGTGACGGCCGCCACTCTGCTGGCGGCCGCCTGCTCATCCGGCGACGACCCGACCACCCTGCCCGCGGTGCTCGCCGTCGGAGACCTCGGCGACGCCCAACCGCCATCCCCGTCCCCGAGGCAGCCCAGGCGCACACCGAAGAGGGCGCGGTTGCGTTCGTCGAGCACTACTCTGGACCTGCTCAACCAGGGCTACCGCGGCAAGGACGTGGAGGCGGCGGTCGCGGCCCTTCGTGACGGCAGCGACCGGACGTGCCAGGCATGCGACGGCTGGATCGCCTCGTTTGAGGAGACCGTGGCTTGCGGGCGGGCGAGTCGAGGGTGGCAGACGCCGCGATCGCGGACGTCGTCGCCGGGCCGGCCAACTTCGAGCGCGGAGCGGCGGGCTCGTGTTCGCCGTGCTCGATGCGCCGCGCGGGAAGATCGTATCGCGCCGGACGGCTCGGTCTATGCCGAGACTGCCGCCAGTCGACAAGGGCAGCGCTCGAGTTCGAGCTGCAATGGACTGATCGGCTGGACCGTGAGCGAGGTCACGGTTGAGCATGACTAGCCTCGAAGCGCGCGGCCGCGCTCGTCGCCGGTGCGATCGCTGTGGCCTGCTCGTCGCGTCTGGCCTCACGCGATCGCGCGTCGCGAGTCTTCGGCGACCGCGCCGACGGCATGCCTGCGGCATCGCTGTGATGACCGGAGACCGGTCTTGAGAGACGGCGACGCGACCGCGGGCGGTAGCGAGGAGAACCCGACGGAGCCACGGTGCAGGCGCCGGGCCGACGACGACACCCGTACGCAGCCATCCGCGAGATGCTGGCGCCGGGCTGCCCGGGCGTGACGGTGGTCGGCCTCGGCGCAGACGCGAACATCGTGAATGACGCAGAGTGCCCGCTCGGCCATCATCGTGTGCGCGGATCCCGAGCGAGTACCGCTACTGGGTGTTCACGCCATCCGCAGGACCCAGCGACGGGACAGCTAGTTCAGCCGCCGCAGCCGTGGACGTATGCCGGGCTCACGCTGTGTCGCGCCAGCCCAGGTCAACCAAGGCGGAGTGACCCCAGCGATGGTGCTGGAAGAGTTCAAGCGCCTCCCGCTCCCACAAGGCCAAGTGATCGTCCAGCCCGGCGACCGTACGCTCGTCAACTTCCCGACGGTCTTCTACACCGAGCTCACCGGCGACCAGGTCCTCGCACCAGTCACGATCCTCGGCCAGCAAGTCGAGATCATCGCCGAGCCGCGTTCGTACGCCTGGGACTTCGGCGACGGGCAGAGCATGACGACAGAGACGCCTGGCGCGCCGTACCCCGCCAAAGAGATCACCCACGAGTACGCCACGAACGGCGACGTCCAGGCAACCCTGACGGTGACCTACGGCGGCCGGTTCAGAGTGGCTGGCGGCGCGTGGCTGCCGATCCCGGGCACCACGACTGTGACCAGCGCGCCGACAGCGGTCGCCGTACTCGAAGCGCGCAGCCAGCTCGTCGCCGGCAACGACTGACGCGCCGAGGTTCGGTCGAGGGACTAGGTGGTCCGCCAGACAGCCGTCGCCGAAGCGATCCGCGCCCGCATCTCGCGTGCCTCGGCCTCGGTGAGGATGCCCTCCAAGTCGAGATCCAGCTCGACCTCATCCGTCGCCTGATCGAGCAGGTACGTGTCCAACGCCTCCTGGATGAGCTCCGAGACCCCTTGCAGGCCCGCGCAGCTGAGCGAGCGCGGTCAGCGCTCGCTGCTGCTCCTCAGTGATCTCGACCGCGATTCGCACCCTCAGCGCACCCCACTCATCAACGCCGTAATCCGCCGCGACAACGCGAAGATCAACAACCCAACAAGCGCCGCGACGACGGCCAGCGACCCGTAGTACACCGGATCCGACAGCTCGCCATTCAACTTCGTCACCTGCGCGTTGATCGCGTTGCCCGTCGCCGTAGCGAGGAACCAGATCCCCAGCACCTGCCCGGTAAACCGCGCCGGCGCGAGCTTGGTCGACACCGACAACCCCGTCGGCGACAGCAACAGCTCAGCGACTGTCTGCACGAAGTACACCGCCAGCAGCCACAGCGGGCTCACCAAGTTGCCATCAGAAGCCGCCGCACCCGCCAGCGCCATGATCACGAACGACAGCGCGATGCCCCACAGCGCCATCCCGAACTTCACCGGCGTTGACGGCTGCCGCGAGCCTAGGTACGTCCACAGCCACGCAAAGACCGGCGCGAGCGCGAGGATCAGGACGGGGTTGACCGACTGATACCAAGACGCCGGGAACTCGAACCCGAACACATCCCGGTCAACCTTCTCCTGCGCGAAGATGTTGAGCAGCGACCCCGCCTGGTCGTAGATCATCCAGAACACCGTCGCCGCGACGAAGATCCAGATGAACGCGCGCAGCCGGCTTATCTCCGTACGCGTCAATCCAGGCGTACGGAACATCACGATGAAGTACACGATCGGCACCGCCACCGCGAGCACCGTCAGCGCGTTGATGACGTGGTCGAGCTCGAACCACCCGAACGAGAGGTCGATCGCCAGCAGCACGGCGGCAACAGCGAGCCACATCAGAGACGTACGAAGAACGCGCCGCCGCTCCTCCGGCGTGGCCGGCCGCGACGCCCGCAAGGAGGACTCGGGGAGCGTGCTCGACGCCGAGCACGTACTGCACCAACGCCAGCGTCATGCCGATCGCGGCGACGATGAACCCGGCGTGCCAACTGACGTTCTCGCCAAGCCATCCGGTGATCAGCGGTGCGATGAACGCGCCAAGGTTGATGCCCATGTAGAAAATCGAGAACCCGGCGTCGCGCCGCGCGTCCGTCTCGCCATACAGCGCGCCGACCATGGCCGAGATGTTGGGCTTCAGCAGCCCCGTACCGATGGCGATCAGCGAGAGCCCGATGTAGACGGTCGCTACCGCCGGCACCGCCATGACGTAGTGGCCCGCCGCGATGATGATGCCGCCGACAAGAACCGCACGACGCGCGCCCCACATCCGGTCGGCGATCCAACCGCCGGGCAGCGACAGCATGTAGACCATCGCGTTGTAGATCGCGTAGATCGATGCTGCGGTCACCGTTGACAGCCCGAGACCGCCGTCGCCCACGTTGTCGACCAGGAAGAGGACGAGGATCGCCCGCATCCCGTAGAAGCTGAACCGCTCCCACATCTCCGTGAGGAACAGCGTCATCAATCCTCGGGGTTGCCCGAAGAATGACCGGTCGACCGCTTCGGCTGGCTGCGGCGGCACGCTCGTGGTCACGTCGCTACCCCCGAGCTCGTACGGACCTCGTCCATCCAGCCTGCCGAAGCCTCCGGTGGGCCGCATCCTGACCTTGTCTGGGGGCTTCGCGGCGGATGCCGGTCCGCCTTGGCCTAGTTACCCTGCTGACATGGGCGCCGGCGCCGACGATGACGCCGTCGCAGGTCTGCGGATCGATGAGAGCGATGGCTCCGTACGGGTCGACGGGCGCGTCGTGAAGCTGACCGCGACGGAGCTCGCGCTGCTGCGCGTACTCGTGGCCGCGCACGGTGCTCCGGTGTCGCGGCAGCAGTTGTTGTACGAGGTCTGGCACACGTCGTGGGCGGGGGAGAAGAGTCGCGCGGTCGACGTCCACGTGTCCGGTCTGCGCCGCAAGCTCGGGGATCAGGCGCGCAATCCGCGGTGGATTGAGACCGTACGGGGTGTGGGGTTCCGCGCACTGCCGACGGGCTAGGCCGGCCTGGCCGGGCAGGCCATTGGTCTGCCCGGCCGCTGCAGGTACTGAACCTAGCGAATCGTGAATGGCGCCGACACCTCCACGTTGTAGGGCTGGGTCGTGTTTCTGTCGATCTGCACCACGTACGAGCCCCGCTCAACCTTGGGCGGCCCGGATGCATTGATGTCGCCCTGTGTCACAGCCAGCGCCGATGCAGGGAAGGTGACCTGCACGACCTTCGACTGGCCGCGCGTCGAGGGTCACCTTGGTGAATCCGACGAGCCGTTGCGGCGGCACAACCACTCCGCTCACTGGCTGGGCGACGTAGACGGGGACAATGTCCGTGCCCGCCTTGTTTCCCGTGTTGGTCACCGTGAACTGAGCGGTTGCGGTGCCCCTTTCGGACACCCTCGGTGTGACCGTCAAGCCGCTGCGGCTGAAGGTCGTGTAGGACAGCCCGAACCCGAAGGGATACGTCGGGTTGTAGGAGTGCCCCTGCCCCGAGCCGGTGTTCGGAAGCTGGTCGAAGAACTTGGGCTGGTCACCCAACGGCGATGGTGCGGTGCCGTCGAAGTCGCCGCCGACAGTCGCAGCATCGGATGGCCAGCTCACCGACAGCTTGCCGCTCGGGTTCACCTTGCCGAAGATGACGTCGGCGACAGCTTGCCCGGCTTCGGTGCTGCCCTGGTAGGCCATCAGAACGGCGTTGGCGCTCTTGGCGGGGCCGAGCCCGACCGGACGACCGGCGATGACGACGACGATCACCGGCTTGCCCGTTGCCTGGAGGGCGCTGATCAGAGCCTGTTGGTCTGGCGGTAGCGCCGGCGCTGGGTTGTCGCCCAGGCCTTCGGCGTACGCCTTCTCACCCACGGCCACGACGACGCGTCGGCTGTGGCCGCCGCCGCCACGGCGGACGCCTGATCCGGTGCGAACACCGCGTTGGGGGTGGCGGCCTGGATGCCCGTCAACACTGTGGTGCCCGGTGGGATCTGGTTGGCCGGACCCATGCAGCAGACGTGACCTGCGCCGAACACGCCCTGCCAGCTCACGCTCCAGCCGCCGAGCTGGTTGGTCATCGAGTCGGCGCTTGGCCCGGTGACGACCACGCTGCTGTTGGCGGCCAACGGCAGCGCGTTGTTCTGGTTGCGCAGCAGGGTGATCGAGTCCTGCGCTGCCTTCAGGGTGGCGTCCCGTCCAGCGGTGACGGCAGCGTTCGCGGCATTGGCATCCACGCAGGGGACGCTCGGGTCCTCGACGCACGGCTGGTCGAACAGCCCGAGCTGGAACTTCAGCGTCAGGATCCGCCGTACGGCCTCGTCGATCCGCTTGCGGGAGATGTCGTGGTCGTCTACAGCCTGCAGGATGGCTGCCTGCCACTGGTCCGGACCAGAGACCTGCATGCTCATGTCAATACCGGCGTTGACTGCTATGGCGATCGCACCGGCCAGATCCGGGGCGATGTGGTACGCGGTCTGAAGAGCTGGCACATCCAGGAAGTCGCTGATCACCACACCCTTGAAGTCGAGCTGCTTGCGCAAGATGTCGGTGAGCAGGTAGCGGGAGCCCGTTGCCGGGACACCGTTGATGGATCCGGAGTTCGCCATGACGGTGAGCGCTCCTGCGTCCAGAGCGCCAGCGTACGGCGGCAGGATCGTGCTCTGCAGGTAGTTCAGCGGGAGCAGCGCCTCGTTGCGGTCGTGCCCGTTGATCGCCTGCGAGTAGCCGGCAAAGTGCTTCACCGTTGCTGCGACCCCAAGTGCGTCTTCGGTTGCCGGGAGCTGCAGACCCTTGACGTTCGCCGCCCCCATCGCGGCGGCCAGCACGGGCTGCTCAGCCCACGTCTCGTACGTCCGTCCCCACCGGTTGTCGCGGTGCAGGTCCTGCACGGGGGCGAAGTCCCAGACCCAACCTGTGGCCTGCAGGGCCTTCGCCGTGGCCTCGCCACCTGCCTGCGCGAGAGCCGGGTCCCAGGTCGCACCCATGCCGATCGAGTGCGGGTACAGCGGAGCCTCCCAGGGGTGACCGAACCCGTGTACGGCGTCGATCCCGAAGATCAGCGGAATGTGCAACCGCGAGTTCGCGATCGCGTACTGCTGGATCACGTTGTAAGAGCTGGCCCAGTCAAATCCGGTGTTCCCGACGCCACCTTGACCCGTTTGGTCGATCGGGTTGTCGGTGCCACCCGCCAGCAGCGAGCCGACCTTGTTGTCGATGAGGACCCGCTTCATACAGTCAGGGTTCGGGATGGCGAACCCGGCGTTCCCGCAGTTGGCGCTGTCGGGACCGGTCACAGTCGGCACCAGCTGCTGATCCATCTGGCCGACTTTCTCCTCCAGCGTCATCGCGGCCATCAGCGTGTTGACCCGGGTGTGGATCGGCTTGCTCGCGTCCAGCCAGGGTTCCTTGGCCGCGGCGCTGCTGGACGAGGTGAGTGACGTGAGCGATAAGCCGACTAGGCCGACCACGGCCGTCACCGCCAGCAAGGCTCGTCGTTTTCCGTTGGTCGGATGGAGGGAGTACGGATTGGACATCGTTCGACCTCCTGGGGTCGCAGGCGGACAAGCCTGACTCGACGTCCCTACCGCTCGATCCGCACGTCGCCATGCGCACGACAGAGTTCCCGCGTCGTGCGTGGGGCGTCGCGAGAAAGGAAGGGCAGGACCGGATCAATGCAGAGCGCACTCTGATGACGCTCAGTTGTCAAGTGGTGACCGCGAGCGATTACTCAGCGCTCATGGCCGTCAATCCGCCGGAGGCTCAACTCGCCGGGCCATGGATGTTCATGTCCTCGTGCGGCGGTCGTGACGACGTACGTGCGCTGGAAAGGAGTCCGAAGCATGATGATCACTGGTTTGCACCATGTTCAGATCGCGATGCCTGCTGGCAAAGAGCGAGAGGCGCGGGCGTTCTACGGCGACCTGCTGGGCATGACCGAGGTGGCCAAGCCCGAAGAGATTGCCCGTCGCGGCGGAGCCTGATGATCTGCTGCCGGGGTTTCGGCGGGCGTACGTACACGATCCGTTCGGCAACCGACTCGAGCTGCTGTCGCCGCTCGACGGAGTCGTGCTCGTCAGGATTCGTATCAGAAGTGATAACATGATGGCGTGTCGAAGCAATCTCCCTCCGACCACGAGCCACTGCTTGACGAGGCAAGCCCCGATCTTCAAGCGGTTTTGGAGTCGGCCGCTCGCCTTCAGGAACTAGTCCCCGACGCGGTACTCGTTGGGGGGTCTGCCGCCGCCCTTTATGCCGGGCATCGCGACTCGTTCGACCACGATCACGTTGTGGCGGATCTTCGCGATCGCTTCGACCTGGTGCTCGAAGCGCTTGAGTCGGAGGGCGACTGGGTGACCAACCGCGTCCGGCCGGGCAAGTTGATCCTGGGACGCCTTGGTGACATCGAGGCGGGCGTGCGGCAGATGATCCGCAAGCGGCCTCTGGAGACAACCAACATCACGCTCCGGTCCGGCCGAGAGCTTCGCGTGCCGACGGCGGAGGAGACGTTACGGATCAAGGGTTTCCTGATCGTGCGGCGCAACCAGACGCGCGACTATCTCGACGTCGTGGCGCTAGCGGACCGGTACGGCCTGCCGGAGTCGGCACGTGTACTCGCAGCCATCGACGACTACTACGGAGACCAGCATCAGGAAGGCGTTGGGGTGGCTTCGCAAGTTGCGAGGCAGTTGGCAGATCCGCGTCCTGTCGACGTCTCGGTGACTCGGCAGTTGGGGACGTATCGCAACCTGGAGCCTCGCTGGACCGACTGGGCTGCGGTGAAGGCGTCAGCGCGTGAGCTCTCCTCTCTGATGCTCGAGGAGGTGTGACATGCCCCTTGCCTTCCGCAACCTCACGATCCAGCCCAGCGACCCGGTCGACACCTGGCCGACTGAAGCGGTCCAGACGGCGCTCGAGCGTGGGGATCTCGAGCAGTGGCGGCGGCTTGCGTTCGAGATCGGCGGGACCCTGGGGACGGACCGCCCGCCAGGTGGAGGAGGTGCTGTCGCACTCCCGCCCGTACGGCGTGGCGGAACTGATGGAGGACCAGATCGCTCGAGCTCGGGCGGCGGCTGAAACAGATGAGAGAGCCGAGGTTGCCCGGAGGTCCGCCGTGCGATCGCGGAGTCAGGCTTCAGCCGCGCGGAGTTCGCGTCGCGCCTGGGCACTTCGCCCTCGCGGTTGTCGACGTACGTACCGGCAAGGTGACGCCGTCGGCCACGATGCTCGTGCGGATCCGGCGGCTCGGCAACGTCGGCGCTTCTGCGCGCTAACGCTGCGTGTCACCGCGAGGAATCACGCCGGCGGGCCCATCTGCGGCCACTCGATCGCGGGGCAGCGGTCCATGACCATGTCGAGACCAGCGGCGGTGGCTCGCTCGTACGCCGCTTCGTCGACCACGCCAAGCTGGAACCACACGGCGCTTGCGCCGATCTTGATCGCCTCGTCGGCCACCGCGCCGGCCAGGTCGGACCGTACGAAGACGTCGACGCAGTCGACCGGGAACGGGATGTCGCTCAGCGTCCGGTAGCCGGTCGCCCCATGGACAGTCTCGGCGTTGGGGTGGACGGGGACGATCCGCTTGCCGTGTTGCTGCAGGAAGCGGGCGACACCGTACGCCGCGCGCTGGCGGTTGTTGGACAGCCCTACGACCGCCCAGGTCTCGCAATCGGCAAGGATGCGGCGGATCACGTCGGGGTCGGCCGTGTCGGTCACACCCCAAGCATGACAAGCCGGGCGCGGTTTCCGCTCCCGGGCGCGAAGGCGTGTTCTATGGCCGCCCCATGCCGCGATAGGTCCACCCAGCCGCGCGCCACGCGTCGGCGTCGAGACAGTTGCGGCCGTCGACGACGCGGGGGGCACGTACGACCTCGGCGAGGGCGGCCGGGTCGAGGGCGCGGAACTCCGGCCACTCGGTCAGGTGCAGCACGACGTCGGCGCCGTCACAAGCGTCGAAGGTCGATTGTGCGTAGTCGAGGGTGGGGAACATGCGGGCCGCGTTGGGCATGGCCTTGGGGTCGTACACGCTCACGTGCCCGCCCTGCAGCTGGATCTGGCCGGCGACGTTGAGCGCGGGGGAGTCGCGGATGTCGTCGGAGTCGGGCTTGAACGCGGCGCCGAGCACTGCGACGTGCTTGCCGAGGAACGAGCCGCCTGCGAGCTCGCGGGCCACTTGCAGCACGCGGTTGCGCCGGCGCATGTTGATCGCGTCGACCTCGCCGAGGAGCCCGACCGCGTCGGGGGCGCCGAGCTCGCCGGCGCGGGCCATGAAGGCGCGGATGTCCTTGGGCAGGCAGCCGCCGCCGAAGCCGACGCCGGCGTTGAGGAACGCCCGGCCGATGCGCTTGTCGTACCCGATCGCGTCGGCGAGCTTGGTCACGTCGGCGCCGGTGACGTCGCAGATCTCGGAGACCGCGTTGATGAACGAGATCTTGGTGGCGAGGAAGGCGTTGGCACTGACCTTGACGAGCTCGGCAGTGGGCAGGTCGGTGACGACCACCGGCGTGCCGTTGGCGAGCGGGGTGGCGTAGACCTCGCGGAGCACCTGCTCCGACCAGTCGTCGGTGACGCCGAACACGAGCCGGTCGGGGGCGATGGTGTCGTCGACGGCGTATCCCTCGCGGAGGAACTCCGGGTTCCAGGCGAGGTGTACGGCGTCGCCGGCGGGGGCGATCCAGGTGAGCCGAGCCGCCAGCGCATCCGCGGTGCCGACCGGGACGGTGGACTTGCCGACGACGAGGCACTCGCGCTCGAGATGCGGGGCGAGGGATCGACGGCGGCGTTGACGTACGTGAGGTCGGCGGCGAGCGAGTTGCGCTGCTGCGGCGTTCCGGCCGCGATGAAGTGGACGTCGCCGAACGTGGCCGCCTCGGCATGTGAGGTTGTGAAGCGGAGCCGGCCGGACTCGACGTGCTTACGGAGCAGGGGCTCGAGGCCGGGCTCATAGAAGGGCACCGTCCCCTCGCTCAGCGCTGCGATCTTGGCCCGGTCCACGTCGACGCCCAGGACGTCGAATCCGAGCTCAGCCATACACGCCGCGTGGGTGGCGCCCAGATAACCGGTGCCTATGACCGTGATCCGCACTTGCCCACCTCCGCTAGCACCGTCTCATCCGGCGCTGAATGCGGGGCGCCGACGCTAATGAATTGTGCGTCACTCACGCAGGCGACACGGGTGAGTCCGCCACGGACGCGACCGTCTCGTCCAGATCGTGACGGATCTCACGGAAGACCCACTTCCGGTACGACCAGAATCTGAATCCCGAGCCGAGCGCAACACCGACGATATTGGCCGAGATGTTGTCCGCCAGAGGGCTCTGCAAGCCGAGCACGTAGTGGCTGAAACCGAGGGTTGCCGCCGCGATCCCTACACCGATTGCGTTGAGCAGGAAGAACAGGGCGTATTCGCGCGCCACTCCGCTACGAGCCCGGTGGCGGAAGGTCCACAGCCGGTTTCCGGCGTACGTCACGATGGTCGCGGCCGCGCCGGAGAGGATCTTGGCAGTGAGCGGCGCGTCGTAGAGCAGGCCCTGACCGTCGCCTCCGCCGTAGCGGAGCAAGTTGAACAGGCTCACGTCGACGACGTAGCCGACGCCTCCGACCGCAAGGAACTTCATCACCTCCCGGTACAGCAGGTGAATGCCGTACCAGAGCGTGCGCAGGCGGGCCATGAGGTTCCTGTCTGGAGCGGTGTCGCATATGGGCGGTCTAAGGGTACGACGCTCCTGCAACCAGGCCACGGAACCACGTCGGCTGATCATGGGTTCGTGTCGGTAGCCTGCCGAGCGTGAGCTTTCCAGTTGTCGGGGTCGTCGGCGGCGGTCAGCTGGCCCGGATGATGCAGGAGGCGGCGACGCCCGCTCGGGCTCGGGTTGCGTCTGCTGACCGGCCTCGGCCGACGACTCGGCGGCGCTCGTGGTCCCGGGGACGGTCGTGGGCGACGAGAAGGACTGGGAGGACCTTGCGGCGTTCGTCAAGGATGTGGACGTACTCACGTTCGACCACGAGCACGTGCCGACCGAGCACCTGAGGGCGCTGGAGGCGGCGGGTATGGCGGTTCGGCCCGGGCCCGGATGCGCTGGTCCATGCACAGGACAAGGCGGTGATGCGGGCGCGGCTGATGGAGATCGGGGTGCCGTGCCCGCAGCACCGGGAGGTCGCCGACCCAGATGAGGTGGCCGCCTTCGCGGCCGAGGTGAGCGGTTGGCCGGTGGTGCTCAAGACGGCGCGCGGCGGCTACGACGGCAAGGGCGTGTGGCTGATCGAATCGCCGGCTGACCCGCCGTCGCGCGGCCGTTCCTTGCCGGGGTGCCGGTCCTGGCCGAGGAGCGGGTGGATTTCGTACGGGAACTGTCTGCGGTCGTGGCCCGATCGCCGCACGGCCAGGCGGTGGCGTACCCGGTCGTCGAGTCGGTGCAGCGCGACGGGATCTGCGTCGAGGTGACGCGCCTGCGCCGGGTCTGTCGGAGCGCACTGGCGCTCGAGGCGGAGCGGCTGGCGCTGACGGTGGCCAAGGAGCTCGACGTCGTGGGCGTGCTCGCGGTTGAGCTGTTCGAGACCCGAGACGGGCGGCTGCTGGTCAACGAGCTGGCGATGCGGCCGCACAACAGCGGGCACTGGACGATCGACGGGGCGGTGACGTCGCAGTTCGAGAACCACCTGCGGGCGGTGCTCGATCTGCCGCTGGGCTCGCCACAGGCACGGGCGCCCTGGACGGTGATGGTAAACGTGCTGGGCGGCGATCTCGAGGAGACCTATTCGGCGTACCGTCACGTGATGGCCCGGGACCCCGGAGTGCGTGTGCATTGGTACGGCAAAGGGGTTCGGCCGGGCCGGAAGTTAGGGCACGTGACGGTGTGCGGGATCGATCTTGATGGCGTGCGCGAGCGTGCGCGGCACGCGGCGTCCTACTTGGCGGGGGAGATCGATGAGTGACGCAGTCGTCGGCGTCGTGATGGGCTCCGACTCAGACTGGCCGACGATGAAGGCGGCGGCTGCAGTGCTCGACGAGTTCGGGGTGCCTTACGAGGCTGACGTCGTCTCGGCTCACCGGATGCCGCAGGAGATGATCACGTACGGGCGGACAGCGCACTCGCGCGGCCTGAAGGTGATCATCGCCGGCGCCGGAGGAGCGGCCCATCTGCCGGGCATGCTCGCGTCGGTGACGCCGCTGCCTGTCATCGGGGTGCCGGTTCCGCTGAAGCATCTCGACGGTATGGATTCACTGCTTTCGATCGTGCAGATGCCGGCCGGGGTGCCGGTGGCCACAGTCTCGATCGGTGGGGCGCGGAACGCTGGGCTGCTTGGCTGTGCGGATCCTTGGCGCCTCGGACGACGCCTTACGAACGCGGATGGAAGAGTTCCAATCCGACCTCAAACAAGAGGCCCAGGCGAAGGGCGTCACGCTGCGAAACCTGGGCTGATTCGACTGCCGCGCGTAAACAGTGCTCTGGTCGCGTCTTCATCCGCAACGGAGCAGCGGAGTGCCATTGGCGAGCCGGGTTGCAAAGACCTGGCATAACAGCAGCTCGGGATCCGTCGTCGGTGACACCGAACACGGGCCAGTCGGGTTAGACGCAGCAGGGCAGCGTCGTGTGCCTCAAACCACAACGAAGCCGTCAACGCTCACTGGCGTCGAACACCTGGGTGAGCTCGGAGATGTCCAGGGCAGCGTCCCGGTATTGGATCTCTTTGATCCTCTCCAGCTGATCTTCGATCAGGATGCGGTTGGTCCGCAGCAGATCAGACAGCACACCGAGGGCAAAGGACAGCAGCGAGCTGACCAACAAGATTGCTCCGACGACCAGCGACTGGATGTGACCACCGGCATCACCGGTCAACCAGAAATAGCCGAAGCGCACGAACGGGATCAGGCCGAGGAGACCGAGGGCGAGACCCAGCGTCGCGAATACTACGTACGGTCGGAACATCAGGTAGCCGCGAACGATCGCGACCCCGGACAAGAGCATGTGGTGCCGCATGCTCCTGAAAAGGCGGGACTCCCGCGTTTTCGGGTTGGTGACGACAGGAACACTTTCGATCCGGAGCCGCTTGTTTCCGGCCTGGATGATCGTCTCCATGCAATAGCTGAACCGCGTGATCAGGTTGAGCCGCATCAGTGCCGCCCGGGAGTAGGCCCGGAAACCGCTGGCCGCGTCCGGCAGTTCGGTTCTTGCCGCCCGGTTGACCACCCGGCTGCCGAGCCGCTGCATCAGTTTCTTGAACGGCGAGAAGTGCGCGATCGTCTGCGTCTGCCGGTCGGCTATGACGATGTCGGCGCGGCCCTCGATGATCGGCCGGACCAAGTCGGGGATTCGCTCCTGGGGATACTGGTTGTCGCCGTCGGTGTTGACCACGATGTCGGCGCCGTGCTGCAACGCGTAGTCCACACCGTCTCGGAACGACCGGCCGAGCCCCTGGTTTCGGGTGTGCCGCACGAAGTGCCGAACACCGAGGGCGCGGGCGACCTCGACCGTACGGTCTGATGACCCGTCGTCGATCACCAGGATCTCGACCGAGTCCACCCCTTCGATCTCGCGCGGGATCGACGCGAGGACAGCAGGGAGGGTGTCCTCCTCGTTGAGGCAGGGCACCTGGACGAAGATCTTCATGATCGTTTCCCGTCAGGGGTGAGCGAACATCCACGCCGTGAGACGCGGCCACACGATATCAGCGGTTCCGGCTCGATTCGGGCAGCCGGCCCCGTGCGGTTTGACCTCGCTGGCGGCAGTCGACGTCGTGACATAGCCTTCACGAACCCATCACCATCCCGCCGGAAATACAGAGACAACTGCGGGAGGGCCCAGAACTCGAGATGTATCAGTGCCCACGGCGGCGGGCAACCAGCAGGGCTATGCCTGCCATCGAGAGCTCGGCAAGGGTGATGACGGCACGGTGGATCAGGGCCACGAGCAGGCCTGTATTGGCGTCCACTACGGGGGTCAGGACAGCCACAAGGACCACTTCGCGTACCCCAGCGCCCGCAGGTGCGAAGACCGCGATGAAACCGACGATCCAAGCCAGTGCAAAGGCACCGACACCAATGATGAGGGCCTCGTCGAAGCCCACGCCGAAGGGCGAGATGAGAACGCCGAGTGCGGCGCCATAGGCAACCCACGCCGCTACCAACCAGGCCATGCCGCTAGAAATGCCGGTCCATGACAGCGCGTGCTCAAGAGGCGGGCGCCGGGTAACGCGCAAGATCCACGCCAGAACCGCGTTGACGAGCCTCGGATGCAGGGCAATCAAGAGGACGGGCGCCGCGGCGAAGACAAGGACGTATTTGTCGGTCACTTCGCTTGATACGAAAGGCAGCGTGACGGCCGCAAGGACGGACCCGCATCCGGCAGTCATTGCGAGTGAGACCAGAAACGCTGCTGCGGTTCGCGTACGGGGGACGCCATATTGCCGGGCGATCTCTCCCGGACCGAGAATGCCCCAGACGGTCCCGGGGATGTACTTCCCAAGTTGACCGACGACGAACACGCGAAACGCCGCCATCCAAGACAGATGGCTGCCGAGGTCGGTCAGGACGGCCCTGAGAGCCCCCGCAGTGGCGACGAGGGCACACGTGGCGGCCACGTACGAGCCGACCAATGACCACAGTGAAAGGCGTGACAGATCGCCGCGAATTTCGTCCCATTGAGAGACGAGCACCAACGCGCCCAACGTAATAGCCGTGAGCACGAAGCCGGTCCGGAGAACCCTTGACTCGACAATCCGTCGCAGGGTCGCGCGAGCGGTAACTGTTCGACCTTGCAGCTCAGATTTCTTCGCCATACGCGACATGTAGTCGATCGTTCCGTACGAAAACAGTGTTCCCGGCGTCCTTGAAGACCGTTGTGTATCCGCATGACAGTATGGAATTACCCACCCGTGCCGCAGCCGCACGTGCGTAGGCCTTGTCGGGGCGCAAGTCCGTTAGTTCTACGATCAACATCGCGGGCTGCCATTCGGCAACGTCGAACCCTTCGAACACCTGCTCCTCGGCACCCTCGACATCGACAACCAGAAGATCGAAACCTTGATTAGCTCCGTGCTCGCTGAGGAGTGCATCGAGGCGGCGAATGGGAACACGAATGCGGTTGCTTAGTTCTCGCTGGGTCAGGAGCCCGATGTCAACCGCCTCAGCCGCCTGCGCTGAGTCGATGGTCGAGAGGGGCCCAGCGACCATGATGTCGGTCTCGCCGTCGTCCGAACCAACTGCGACGTTGACCACCTCGACATTTCGATGCTTCGCGTGGTTCTTGCGACACATGTCGGCGTGCTCTGGCACTGGTTCGATGTACAGCCCCTTCCACCCGGCACGAGCCAGGCCCCATGTGTTGCTGGCCAGGTAGCCGTCATATGCGCCAACTTCGACGAACTCCCCGTCCGTTCGCCGACCCAGGAAGAACTCGAGCATGAAAGCAAGATTCGGCACCTGGCAACTCATGGGGACCTCGTAGAACTGAGGTTGGTTCGTCGCCCCTTTCGGGAGCCGCTGAACGTCAAAGCCAAGTCGCCGAATGAACTGTTTCACGTACAGCCGTGTCTTTAGCTTTGCGGCGAGTTTCAGATTGCCCATGAGAAGGTGCCCCTTGCGCAGATTCGACGGGTATTCCGTTGCGATGGCCTTGAACAAGTCGCCCTGCTACTCACGTGATCAGGGCCACAGACTATTGGTTCTCGCACACCCACATCTTTCTGAGGTTCATGCCGTCCCGGCGCCAAGTCCCGTCGTTGCGAGATTCCCAGTCGAACGAACCTACTGTCCAATTCCCTAGCGGTGTTGAGATGTCACGAACCTTGTCGAACCCAGCCTCTCGAGAGGTCCTCTCGACCCATGCCGGACTCGGTCGGCAGGCAAGGCCAGCCATCGCCTGATCTTGTCCCCGCCATCCGCCGGGCTCATTGACCCAGTCCACGACCGGCTCGACGTGATCACTGACCGCCGTCTCGAGGAACAAGATCTTCGTCTTTTCGGCGCAGGCGCTGAGAAACTCGGCGGGGTGCGCGAGGTGATAGAGCACTCCAAAGGAGAGGACTATGTCGAATGGGCCCTTGTCGTCTCCCGCCAAGAGATCCAGGTCTTTGGTCTTGTCAAGATCCAGCATGAAGGATTGCCGACCCCGTTCTCGCATGGACTGAACATGCTCGCGTCGGCCGTCTGTCGACGTGACGTCGAAGCCGAGCTGGGTAAAGGCATCCCCGAGGTGGCCCAGACCGGAGCCCACCTCGAGAATGCGCTTGCCCCGCAAAGACTCCACGTCGACATGTGCGAACAGATTCATGAGTCGCGTTAGCTGCGACTCGCGGTAATAGCCCGCTTCGAAAATGGAGCGCCCCGAAAGGCGCTCCGCGAGAACTCTTGCGCGAAACGGCAACCGTCCAACGCCACGCGGTGCAGGAGTCGAACTCACAATGCGTGTCCTTCCGGTGTCAGAGACACCTCTGTTGTCACCGGGCCGCCAAGCTCGCCCCGGTCATCGTTGGGAGTGGACTCTGCACCCTCGAGCAACGACTTGCGGAAGGCCGCGACGTCGATCTCGGCGCCAATTCGGATGCTCTCCCGGGCGGCGAACATACAGGTGGTCGCCAGGGATGCATCCTCCCAGCTGAGAAGGTGGTTCGGCTTTCCCTGGATCGCGCGGACGAATTGCTGTACTGCCTCCTTGTGCCCCATGGACTTGCGCAGCCTGCCGCCCTGCTGTGCAGTTTTGTGACCATGAACGGTGAGCTTGGCGAAGTCGTCGAGGATGGCGACGCGACCCTTGCCGAGCACGGTGAGCCGCTCCCGCGGGAAGGCCGCTGAGCCGCTCTCGTTGAAGACGACGGTCGCGGCGGCGCCGTCGTAGTGCAGGGTCACAGCGAAGTTGCACAGCGTGCGGAGGTCTTCGGGAGCCTTTCCGAGCGCGCGTGCGGTAGACCGAGACCGGTTGCTTGCCGATCAGCAGGTTGCAGAGATCGATGAAGTGCTCGCCCTCGCTGATCAGCCGGCCGCCGCCGTCGACCGGGTCGAGTGACCAGTGGTCGGCGGGAGGAACGGGCTGGGTGATCGTGTACTCGACGAGTCGATGTCACCGTGGACCGACTCCCGCAGGCGCTTGACATCGGCGAGTAGCGCCGGTTCAGGCCTAGGGTCACGATCATGTCGACCGGCCCTCCATAAGCGCTCAGAGGACGTCCGAAATCCTCGGGGACGTGTCACCATCGGCTTCTCGACGAGGACCGCCTTGTCGGCCTCGATCGCCAGCGCGTACGTGCTCGTAGTGCTCGGGCTGGCTGGAGCGAGATCATCACGCCGTCGGTGTCCGGGATCGGCCAGCACCTGGCTGACGTCCGTCGTGATCATGGTGGCGCCGACGCTTCTCGGCGACGACAGACGCGTTGCGGCCGGTCGCCGAGGCGATGCCGCGGATCTCCACGCCGTTCATGCGCCTTGAGGTTGGGCAGGTGCTGTGGCGAGCACGTGGTTGCCGAACCCGATGAGGGCAGATGCCGACCTTGCCGTCCTTGCCCGGCCGCGGCTTGATCTGCGATCGTGCGGCTGCGCTCGGGCTCCGCGTCGCGTACGAGATGCAGCGCGGCGATGCCCGCCGAGCAGTCTCCGCTGCTGCACCGCGTCGAACGCGTCCTGCGACTGTCGTCGAGGTCGTACACGCCGGCGATCAGCGGCTCGAGGTCGATCGCGCCGAGCTGAGATCAGCCGGATGAACTCCGCGAGGTTGCGCTTCTCGGTCCAGCGCACGTAGCCGAACGGATAGTCGAGCCGGCCCTTCTCGTAGCCGGCGTGGTAGCTGCCCGGGCCGTAGGCCCGCGAGTACCGCAGGTCGATCTCGCGGTAGAGGAAGTTCTTCGGGTGGATGTCCAGCTTGACGTAGCCGACGATCACGACCCGGCCCTGTCGGCGGGTGATCTCCATCGAGGCGTTGATCGATCTCGGAGGAGTCCGAGCTGGCGCAGATGATCGTCGCGTCGACGCCGTGCTTGCCGGTGAAGTCGAGGATCTGCCGCTTCCAGTCCGGGTCGCTGGGGTTGACGACGAGCGACGCACCCGCTCTCGAGTGCCAGCTCGTTGGCCTTCGGGTTGACGTCGATGCCGACGACGACGCAGCCGGCGGCCTGCGCGATGCGCGCCGCGAGCTGGCCGACGAGCCCGAGGCCGTAGATCGCGACGGTCTCACCGAACTGGAGGTCGGCACGGCGCAGCGCCTGCATCGCGATCCCGCCGACGGTGACGAAGGCCGGCGTGCCGCAGGTCGACGTGGTCCGGGACCGGCACGACGTGGTTGAGCGTCGGGTGCCGCGATCTCGGCGTGGCCGGTCGCCGCGTACGCGACGGTCTGGCCGACCTTGAAGCCCTCGACGTTCTCGCCGACGCCAAGCACGACCCCGGCGCCGCTGTAGCCGATCTCCCGCGGGCGTGATCATCTCGTGCCAGACCCGGCGTGCCGTCTGCGCCATGCCGGTCGACGAGAACGGTCTGCTTGACGACGTTGCGCATCCAGGGGTCGGAGAGCGTCTGCTTGGCCAGCTCCACGGGGGTCTTGGCCAGCGTGCTCGGACTCGGTGCCGGAGCTGATCAGCGAGTAACGGCTCTGCACCAGCACCTGGTCCGGGCCCATGTGCGGCTCGGGGAGTTCGAGGATGCTCGACTCGCCCGCGGCGATCGATCACCCGGCGGAACACTTGCTTCATCTGGTGCGATGACCTTCCTGATCCGGAGCCCTGCGCTCCCGTCGACCCCGGCGGGTCGATCCGGCGGCAAGCCTAGCGGCTGTCATTTAGTGCCCACGACATCCGTACACTGTTCGCCCGTCGGGTGGTCCCGTCTCCAGCGGGGCTGACCAAGCACGTTCGAGTTGGGAGAAGGCTGATCGTGGCAGACGTCACTCGGGTCAAGTCGCCGCGAGACCGTTCTGACGCTGGTGCCGTGCTCGGGCGGGTCATCGAGACAGGCCGTGAGATCGACTTCTCCGGCTACTCCAAGCACGACGGCCTCAACGCGCGGTGGCTGGAGGTGCTGGCCGGCCAGTCCCGGGTCCGGCGGTTGGCCGCCATTCAGCTGATCATGCGCTCCCCGGTCCATGTCCGCCCAGCCTTGGGCGTCCGGACGGCGCGCAACGCCAAGGGGCTCTCCCTGTTCTCCCGAGCCCTGCTCAGCCGCTACCGCCTGACCGGCTCCGGGCGCGACGCCGACGAGGCGCGCAGTCTGCTCGACTGGCTCGTCGACAACCCGTCGCCGGGGTTCGGCTGGAAGTGTTGGGGCTACCCCTACCCGTGGCAGGACGTCGGGTTCTTCGCCCCGCGGAACCTGCCCAACCGAGTTGTCACCTCGTTCGTAGTGCAGGCACTGCTTGACGGTTACGACCGTCCTTGGCGAGCAGCGGTATCTCGACCGCCGCGACCGAGGCGGTGCGAGTTCCTCCTGACGGCGCCCAAGACGATGTTCGAGGACGATCGGCACCGCTGCGTCAGCTACGTACCGGATGAGTCGATCGACTGGATCGTCATGGACGTGTCCGCGCTCTCCGGGGCCGTGGCCGCCCGGCTCGGGGCCCTGACTGGCGACGCGCGACCTCATGGCTGAGGGTGGCCGGCTGGTCCGCTACGTGGTGTCGAAGCAGACGGACGAGGGTGCTTGGTTCTACGCCGAGCCGCCCTCGGCCAGTCACATCACGCACGACAACTACCACACCGGGTTCATCCTGGACGCCATCTCCGAGTACGACCGGCACGCCGGAAGCTGCCGAGTTCCGAGACGCGTACGACACGGGGATCGACTTCTATCGGCGCAGGCTGTTCGAGCCTGATGGGGCCGCCCGATTCATGAGTGACCGGCTCTATCCGATAGACATCCATGGCTGCGCGCAGGGCGTGATCACCTTCTCGTTGCAGCAACAGCACCATGGGGTCGGTGGCGACATGGCCGGCGCGGGTCCTGGACTGGACTCTGGCGAACATGTGGGACCCTAAAACCGGCTGGTTCTACTACCAGAAGAGACGTCGATACCGGACGGCCATCCGCGAGCTGCGTTGGTGCCAGGCGTGGATGGCATGGGCGTTGGCCTGCTACCTCGAGACCACTGGAGAAAGAACGTGAAGGGTTTCCCGGGCAGGGAGCTGTCGTACGACACGCGGCGTAGCGAGTTCGAGCGCACGTACACGCGACTGCTTGGCGCCCCGGCCAACGGCCTGCGGATCCGACTCCGGCGGGTTCTTCCTGTCGACGCGGGGCAACTTCGGCTCGATTCTGGACGCGGGCTGCGGGTCGGGTGTCTTCAGCTACGAGCTGGCCAAGCAACATCCTGAGGCCAAGGTCGTCGGAGTAGAGCTGGAGCCAGACCTGGTCGATGCCGCCAACAGCAACGCCCAGCAGGCCGGCCTGACGCAACCTCAGATTCGAGCAGGGTGACGTCACCAAGCTCGACTACGACTCCGAGTTCGACCTCGTCGTGAGCGTCGACAATCTGGAGCACGTCGAGGACGACATCAGGGCCATGCAGACGCTCTTCGCGGCACTCCGGCCCGGCGGACGACTCGTGGTCCACATGCCGGGGTACGAGCGGCGCTGGCTGTTCTTCGGCCGACGGGTGAACTTCGACGTCCCGGGCCACGTGCGCCCGGGTTACCGTGCCGATGAGCTTGCCGAGAAGTTGCGAGGCGCCGGGTTCGAAGTGAAGAGGTACCAATACACCTACGGCCCGGTGGAGACGCTGGACCAACAACATCTCCTACCTCATCAGCGGCGCCGATCGGCGCAACAAGGTCCTCTACGCCGCCGTGTTCCCGGTGCTGCTCGGCGTGTCGTGGTTTGGGCAGTGGTCGAAGCCTCGGTGGGGTGCCGGTGTGTTGGCGGTCGCCCAGCGCCCAGTCGACGAGTCCCGCGGTAGCTGACGCGATGCGGATCCTCGATCGACATCCTGCATCCGGCGCACGTCCACTTCTTCCGCAACTTCTACGGCGAGATGGTGGCGCGCGGGCACGAGGTCTGCATCACGGCTCGCGACAAGGACAGATCGATAGAGCTGCTCGAGCGGTTCGACCTGCCGTACGAACAGATCTCAGCTCAGACGAGCCAGTGGCGGGCTGGCCGTTGAGATGGCCCAGCGGACCGGCCGGCTGATCAAGGTGAGCACGCGGGTTCCGACCCGACGTCATGACCGGGATCATGGGGCCATCGATCGCAGTGGCCGGCAAGCTGATGCGGGTCCCGGCTGTCGTCTTCTACGACACCGAGTTCGCGAGCCAGACCAACAGGTTCGTCTACCCGCTCGCCCACAGCGTGTGCACGCCCGACTGCTACCAGGGCCCGGTGCCTGGGAGGCACATCGACCTATGCCGGCTACCACGAGCTCGCGTACCTCCATCCGAACCGGTTCGCTCCTGAGCCAGAGCGGCTTGGCAGGCTTCGGCGTCACGAGCCGGCGAGCCATACTCGATCGTGCGCTTCGTGTCCTGGCAGGCAGTGCACGACCGTCGCGAGACCGGGCTCACGGAGCGCCACAAGAGGCAGTTGGTCGAGCAACTGCAGCAGCACGGGCGCGTGCTGATCTCCTCCGAAGCCCCACTTCCGCCGGATCTCGTCCCTCTGCAGGTGAAGGGACCGGTGGAGCAGATTCACCACCTGATCGCCCACGCTCAGCTGATCGTCGGCGAGTCTGCCACCATGTCGTCGGAGGCGGCCGTTCTTGGCGTACCCGCCGTCTTCATAGCCACCACAGGCCGCGGCTACACCGACGACCAGGAGCGCCGCTACGGGATCGTGCGTCACTTCACCGAGCAGCAGTTCGCACAGGCCGTCGAGGAGATCGACGCACTATTGGCGGACTCGCCCCAGGAGTTCGGCCAGAAGGCCCGCCAACGGCTGCTCGAAGAGAAGATCGACGTGACCGGTTGGATGGTCGACTACTTCGAGTCCACCTTTGCGGGGGTGTGACAGCCGATGTGCGGGATCGCAGGAACTGCGGGATTCGGCGACGCGGCCCTGCTGCGCGCCATGACCGACGTCATTGCCCACCGTGGCCCGGACGGTGAAGGTTTCTTCGTCGGTGACGACGTCTTCCTTGGCAACCGTCGACTGGCCATCCAGGACGTCGCTGGCGGCACCCAGCCGATGAGCAACGAAGACGGCTCGGTCGTCGTCGTCTACAACGGCGAGATCTACAACTACCCCGAGCTGCGTGAGTTGGTGCTCTCTCGCGGGCATCGGCTCGAGACACACTGCGACACGGAGGTGCTGCCCCACCTCTACGAAGACGAGGGGATGGGTTTCCTCGAGCGCCTCAACGGCATCTTCGCTTTCGCGCTCTACGACCGGGCAAAGGGCCGCCTGTTCGTCGTACGCGATCCGCTTGGTGTGAAGCCGCTCGTCTATGCCGTCCGCAACGGACTGCTCGCTTTCGGCTCGGAGGCCAAGGCGATCCTGGCGAGCGGCCTCGTATCGGCCGAGATGGACGAGACGAGCCTGCACCTCTCGATGAACGTGCGCTACGTGCCGGGTGAACGCACGTTCTTCAGGGGCATCAGTCGGCTTGCCGCCAGGGCACGTGCTCGAGTTTGCCGAGGGCCGCGCGCGGACCTACCCGTACACCTCGATCGACTGGACTCCCGACGAGTCGCTGAGCCGGGACGAGTGGCTGGAAGGCATCCGCCTCCACTATCGGGAAGCGCGTTCGGAGGCAACTGCTCTCGGACGTGCCGGTGGGCGTCTCGCTGTCGGGCGGCATCGACTCAAGCTCCATCGTGGCGATGATGCGCCAGGTGACGAACGGTCCGATTCAGACGTTCAGCCTCGGCTTCGACGAGCCGCACGACGAGCTGGCGGATGCGAGGTTCGTCGCCCGAGACGTTCGGGACGGATCACCACGAGCTGGTGCTCCACGAGCCGGCGCTGCAGCATCTCGCCGAGGCAATCCGGTTCACCGAGGAGCCGAAGGTCAACTCGCTGCAGCTGTATCTGCTGCACAGGTTCATCGGTGAGCACGTCAAAGTGGTTCTCTCGGGCCTCGGTGGCGACGAACTTTTCGCCGGCTACGACATCTACCGCTACCTGGGTCGGTCGGAGGCCGCTGCGCGCCGGGCTGCCCGCGGGTGCGATACGCGCTGTCGGGCCGGCGGTCGACTGGACTGCCCGTCGAATGGCCGGCGCTGGGTCGTCCCCAGCTCGACCTCTCTGACCCGCAAGGCGGAGTGGTTGGCGGCATCAGGTGACGGGGCCCGCAACTACCTCCTGCTCCGCAACGCGTGGGATTTCAACCCGGCGCTGCTCCGTCGGGTCTACACACCCGAGTTCCGTCGCGGCTGCAGACCTCGACTCGTGGCTTCTACGACGACTAGTTCGGCGGTCACGGGCTCTCTGGCCGCCCAGGTGTTGCGGGCCGAGTTCAACACCAAGATGGTGTCGGACCTGCTGCACAACGAGGACACGATGTCGATGGCCCACAGCGTCGAGTCCCGGGTGCCGTTGCTCGACCTGACGCTTGTTCGCTTCGCAGCACGCATCCCCGACCATCATCGCTTTCGGGACAGGGATGAAGGGTCTGCTCAAGGAAGCGTTGCGGGGGCGTGTCCTGCCCGACCGCGTGCTGGACAAGAAGAAGTGGGGATTCACCGTTCGACCCGGTCGAGCAGTACAAGAAGGACCTCGGCAAGATGGCCCGGGAAGTGCTGACTCCGTCACGACTGCAGAGCGGCGGCGTCTTCAACCCCGAGTTCGTGCGTGGCGTACTTGCGGCCAAGCCGCATCAGCGGCTTCGCTGGCACTACTTCATGCTCTGGCAGATGATCGGAACCGAACTGTGGCGCGAGACGTTCGTCGAAGGTCGCGCATCCGCTCAAGAATTGGGAGTCAACGCTCGATGAAGCCCCAGCCCGCGGCGACCGTCGAAACGGTCCATGACTTCTGGGAACTCCCACGTCAACAACGAGTACTACACGACGAAGCAACGAGCATCTGACGCGTACTTCGACGAGATCGAGAGCCGCAGGTACGCGTGGCACTACCACCTGCGCGACCTTTTCGAGTCGCTTCAGGGCAGCCAGGGCAAACTGCTGGAGATCGGCTGCGGCATTGGCGTCGACAGCATCCAGCTGGCGAAGTGCGGCTTCGACGTCACTGCTGTTGACCTCACCGAGAACGCGCTAGCCGTCGCGAAGGACTACGCGGCGCACCGAAACGTCAAGATCGACTTCCGGCTGGGCAACGCCGAGGGCCTCGAGTTCGACGACGCGACCTTCGACGCCGTGTACTCCTTCGGGGTTCTCCACCACACGCCCGACATCGAGGCGGCGGTCGCCGAGGTCCATCGAGTGCTGCAAGCCCGGGGGCAAGGCCTACATCATGCTTTACCACCGCGACTCGATCGTGAACGTCGTGCACAAGGCGTTCCGGCTGCCGTACGAGTCGCCACGCGACCGCAAGGACCACTGCCCGGTCGTCTACACGTACAGCCGACGTGGGATCCGCCAACTGTTCGGCGACTTCGCCAACGTGACCGTGGAGGCGGATTACCCGTTCACATTCGGCTTCGGACCAGTGGCGACCAAGACTCCGCTACCGATCCGCAAGGCACTCGGGCATGCCGTTGGCTGGCACCTCATGC
>CAVWSM010000022.1:0-68083 GCA_963757805.1 uncultured Actinomycetota bacterium
TCGCCGTTTCGGCCGACGTTTTCGCTGGTAAGGGCGCTGATGGGCGATCAGATACCCGTGCAGGTGCGTTGGTAGGGCCGGTCGGGCAAGACGGCGTCCCACTCCTCCTGAGTGAGGTCGCGCCGCGTCATGTCGCAGGCTCGATCCAGCAACGCATCGGGGGCGATCTCCCAGACCAGCGGGCGGCCGTGCTGGAGCACAGTAACGATCTCCCGTCCATCGTCGCGGAAGTCCGCCAACACAGGGTTCACCGATCCCTCGCCTGCGGTGACCACAACCGCGTTCGCCAGACCCTCGTCCGCAGGCCAGATCGTGAGCATGCCGTCTGGGCCGCCGGCCATCAACAGCCGTCCATCTGGTGAGTAGGTCAACGACGCCAAATCCCCGAGCATTGATTCCTCCGTAACGGTTAGTCGGCGCGACAGCCTCTCATCCTCTAGGTCCCAGATCGAGACCACACCACCCTCTTCGGCGAACGCGATGGAGGTGCCATCCCGAGACATCACGGCTTGGCGACAAGCGCTACAAGCCGGAGCGGGCAGCAGCGCCGTACTGGCAGCAGGAATCACCGCCCAAGGCCGCCCTGCGGTAGCGGGAGACAGGGGACGGGCGCGGCGCTCGGCCACCCCGGCGCCGCGTCTTGTGCTGGCCAGGCGGCAGCGATGGTGGCCAGGATGATCGGTTCGGTCGCCGTGTGACATCGAGCACGGCGGCGTGTGTCAGCCCCTCGTCGGCCGGCCAGATCGTTACTCTGCCGTTCGCGCTTCGGATGAGGAATCGCCCGTCTGACGAGTATGCCAAGGAGACCGCGCTATCCACGGCGATCACAAACTGACAGAGCAGGCGTCCTTCACGCACATCCCGCACATCGCCGTGACGCTCTCGGTGTCACGACGTTCACGTTCGGTGATCTCCGCACGCGTTCCGTCAGCACGTCGTCGCTGCCTGTGTGAGATTCGCGCGCGTCCTCGACGACCCTGTATCAGCGCTCTAGGACCCGCCTCCTCAAGCCATCACGATGCGGCCGGACGCCACGACCGCACCACTACAAGGGAGGGACACATGTCCACAATCACTGCCCCGCCACGTGGCTTCCGAGTGCCCGTGCTGGTCATCGTCGTCATGCTGGTCGCCGCAGTCATTGCCGCCGCGGCCATCGCGTTCGCGCTCAATACGGGGTCCGGCGACGACACGCCGTCGCCGACCCCACAAGCACCGGCTGCTGGGCTCCCGGCCTACGGAAGCGCGGCCGCGGCTGCTGAGCACGGTCTGAGCTCGACCCAGGCATCCGACCTGGCACGCGCCCAGGCCGCTGACACCGCGCGACTGCAAGGCCAGGCTGACCTTTGGGCGCAGCAGGGCGTGCCTCCCACAACCGGCAGCGCAAGCGCGGCCGAGCGCAGCCTCGAGTCCACAGCGACGGCCAGCATGCCTGGCAGCCCCGTCAGGGACGCGGACAACTACCCGATTAACTGACGACCACAATGAGCTGCGCGCGGTCCCATCCGGGCCGCGCGCAGTCGCACGTCCTGGTTCAGCCGGACAGTGCTGCGACGCAGGCGTCGAGCGTGCGGCTCGCGGCGTCGCGCAGGTCGTGGACGGATGGCCCCGCCGCGAGCACCTCGCGTGACGACGCCGGCAGCACGTTGCGGAGCGCTGCGCCGAACACCCGCCGTAGGTCTCCCGCTGAGCCGCCCTGTGCCCCGATCCCCGGGGCGAGCAGCGGCCCGTTGACGTCGAGGTCCTCGTTGGTACCCCCGATCGTCGCACCTACGACGCAGCCCACCGAGCCCATCGGGTCTGCTCCGACATTGGCGGCGCGTACGTGGTCGAGCATGGTGCCGGCGACCGTACGACCATCGGCGCCGCGCGCGTGCTGCACCTCCGGACCCTCCGGGTTGGAGGTCAGCGCGAGTACGAAGACTCCAGCGCCGTTTGCGGCTGCCGTGTCGAGCATCGGCCGCAGCGACCAGAATCCGAGGTACGGCGACACAGTCACGGCGTCGGAGAACAGGGGCGACGACGAGCGTACGTAGGCATCGGCGTAGGCCTGCATCGTCGAGCCGATGTCGCCGCGCTTGGCATCCGTAAGCACGAGTGCCCCAGCGGCACGTGAGTCGGCTACGACACGCTCCAGCACCGCGATCCCCTGCGAACCGTGTCGCTCGAAGAACGCCGACTGCGGCTTGAGCACCGCGACCCGGTCAGCAAGTGCCTCCACGACAGTCAGGGCGAACCGCTCTACCCCGGAAGGATCGTCGCGCAGACCCCATGCCTGCAGCAGCGACGGGTGCGGGTCGATCCCGACACACAGCGGCCCCCGCTTGCCCATCGCATCGTGCAACCGGGCGCCGAACGACTCGCCTGTCATGCGTACTCCCGTTGCTCTTCGGTGCCGATCGCCTCGGCGACGGTGCCTGAAGCCGTACAGCTGCAGGCGTCGGGCCAGCCCGTCGTGGATGCGATGCGCCCACAGCGGACCGCCGTAGATGAAGCCCGTGTAGCCCTGCAGCAGGGTCGCGCCGGCCCGGATCCGTACCCACGCGTCCTCGGCTGTAGTGATGCCGCCCACCGAAACGAGGACGAGGCGGTCCCCGACACGCGATCGGAGCAGCCGCAGGACTTGCATCGATCGGTGCGCAAGCACTGGGCCGGACAGCCCACCTGCGCCAATCGTCGACACCTGCTCGGGCGGTGTACGCAAGCCCTCTCGACTGATGGTCGTGTTCGTCGCCACGATCCCGTCGAGGCGCAGCTCCAGGGCAAGGTCGGCCACAGCGCGTACATCGTCGTCGGCGAGATCAGGCGCGATCTTGACCAGCAGCGGCACGCGCCGCTGGGCGGACTCCCCCGCGCTCTCCCGGACCGCCACCAGGAGCGGCCGCAGCTGCTCGACGGCCTGCAGGTTGCGTAGACCCGGGCGTGTTGGGCGAGCTCACATTGACTACGAGATAGTCGGCGTACGGGCGCGAGCCGCCGGGCCGACTCGACGTAGTCGCCAACCGCCTCCGACTCCGGGACGACCTTGGTCTTGCCGATGTTGACACCGACAACGACAGGCACGTGTCTTCGAGCGAGCCGCTCATCTAGTCGGTGCGGCGACCGCCGATGAGCCGGAGTTGTTGAAACCCATGCGGTTGACGATCGCGCGGTCCGGCATCAGCCGGAACAGTCGCGGCTGCGGGTTGCCTGGCTGTGGCTGGGCGGTCACGGTACCGATCTCGACGTGCCCGAACCCCAGCGCGGCCAGACCGTCGACCGCGCGCGCGTCTTTGTCGAAGCCGGCCGCCAGACCGAGCGGGCTCGGAAAGTCGAGACCGAGCCCCTGCAACCGCAGCGCCGCGTCGGTGGCGCCGAGTCGACGCGCGGCCTGTGGCGACATGCTCGCGGTGCGCCCAGCAAGCCGGATCGCGTCGAGCGCACGGTGGTGAGCGGTTTCCGGATCCGTCCTGCTGAGGACGTTCCGGAACAGCGCGTCGTACATGTGCTCAGCCGGCCGGCCGTACGCGCGACGCCCACTCCTGCAGCGACCGCACCCCGACTCCCCCGGCGCGCAGCGACTCGATGCCTTGCACCGCCGCGGCGAGCCCCTGCACGGTCGTCACACACGGCACGCCGGCTGACACAGCAGCGGCCCGGATCTCATAGCCGTCGACTCGCGGCGAGCCGCCCGGTGTGGTGCCGCTGGGTGTGTTGACGATGAGGTCGACCTCGCCGTCGCGGATGCGCGTAACGATCGTCGGCTCGCCGTCGTCGCCGGGACCGGACGACTGCTTGCGTACGACCGTCGCGGACACGCCGTTGCGGCGCAGCACTTGCGCGGTGCCCGCCGTGGCCAGGATGCGGAAGCCCAGATCGGCAAGCCGCTTGACGGGGAACACCATGTGACGCTTGTCGCGGTTGGCGAGCGAGACGAAAACGGTGCCGCTCACGGGCAACGCGCCATAGGCCGCCGCTTGCGACTTGGCAAACGCCGTGCCGAAGACGTCGTCGATGCCCATGACCTCGCCGGTGGAGCGCATCTCCGGACCGAGCACCGTGTCGACGTAGGCGCCGTCGGGCGTGCGGAAACGGTTGAACGGCATGACCGCTTCCTTGACGGCGACAGGTGCATCGGCCGGCAGGTCCAGGAAGTCGCCCTGGGCCGGCAGTAGTCCCTCAACACGCAGCTCGGCGATCGTCGCGCCGACCATGACGCGCGCGGCCGCCTTCGCGAGCGGGACCGCGGTGGCCTTGGCAACGAAGGGCACGGTGCGCGATGCCCGTGGATTGGCTTCCAACACATAGAGGACGTCGCCGGACAGCGCGTACTGCACGTTGAGCAGGCCGCGCACCCCGACACCTCGCGCGATCGCCTCTGTGGAGTCGCGAATGCGCTCGAGCTCCTCACCGCCGAGCGTGGTCGGCGGCAGGGCGCACGCCGAATCTCCGGAGTGGATGCCGGCCTCCTCGATGTGCTCCATCACGCCGCCGAGGAAGAGCTCCTCGCCGTCGAACAGCGCGTCGACATCGATCTCCACCGTCTCGTCGAGGAACTGGTCGACGAGGACAGGGTGGCGGAACAGGTCACCGCCACGGTGCTTGTCGAGATACGCGCGCAGTGCCGCGTCCTCGTACACGATCTCCATACCGCGGCCACCGAGGACGTACGACGGACGGACCAGCACCGGGTAGCCGATCTCGTGCGCGGTGGCCAGAACGCCCTCCTCGGTCGTCGCGGTCGCGTGCTTGGGCGCAGGCAGGCCGGCCTCGGCGAGGACGCGGCCGAACGCTCCACGCTCCTCGGCGAGGTGAATTGCCTCCGGTGATGTGCCCACAACGGGGACACCGGCGTCCTTGATTGCTTGCGCCAGACCCAGCGGTGTCTGTCCGCCAAGCTGCACGATGACCCCCACGACCGGGCCCGCCTTGGTCTCGGCGTCGACGACCTCCAGCACGTCCTCCAGAGTCAACGGCTCGAAATAGAGCCGGTCGGACGTGTCGTAGTCGGTCGACACGGTCTCCGGATTGCAGTTGACCATCACGGTCTCGTACCCGGCGTCGCGCAGCGCCATCGACGCGTGCACGCACGAGTAGTCGAACTCGATGCCCTGGCCGATGCGGTTAGGCCCGCTGCCGAGGATGAGCACGGCCGGCTTGGTGCGCGGCGCCACCTCGGTCTCCTCGTCGTACGAGGAGTAGTGGTAGGGCGTTCGCGCTGCGAACTCGGCCGCACACGTGTCGACGGTCTTGAAGACCGGACGGATGCCCAGGGCGTGCCGCAGCCCGCGGACCACCGGCTCGGCGAGGCCACGCAGCTCGCTCAGCTGCCGATCGGAGAAGCCGTGCCGCTTGGCGAGTCGCAGCAGCTCGGGAGTGAGCTCGGGCGCGGACCCGACCGTGGTGGCGACCTCGGTGAGCAGCAGCAGCTGGTCGAGGAACCACGGGTCGATGGCTGTGGCGTCGTGGAGCTCATCGACGGTGGCGCCGGCGCGAAGCGCGTCGACAACGTCGCGGAGGCGGCCGTCGTACGGCTTACGTACGCGGTCGAGCAGCTCGCCCTTGCCGTCGGTCGAGCCGGCGAACCGCAGCGGAGCCTTGCTGTCCTCGAGCGACCGTAACGCCTTCTGCAACGCCTCAGTGAAGTTGCGGCCGATCGCCATCGCCTCGCCCACGCTCTTCATGTGCGTGGTGAGGATCGGGTCGGCGGCCGGGAACTTCTCGAACGCGAACCGCGGCACCTTGACGACCACGTAGTCGAGCGTCGGCTCGAACGAAGCCGGCGTCTCCTGCGTGATGTCGTTGGGGATCTCGTCGAGCGTGTAGCCGAGCGCGAGCCGTGCCGCGATCTTGGCGATCGGAAAGCCGGTCGCCTTGGACGCGAGGGCACTCGACCGGGAGACACGCGGGTTCATCTCGATGACAACCATGCGGCCGTCGACCGGGTTGACCGCGAACTGGATGTTGCAGCCGCCGGTGTCGACCCCGACAGCGCGGATGACGCCGATGGCGACATCGCGCATGCGCTGGTATTCGCGGTCGGTGAGGGTCATCGCGGGTGCCACGGTGATGGAGTCGCCGGTGTGCACACCCATCGGGTCGAGGTTCTCGATGGAGCAGACGATCACGACGTTGTCGGCGCGGTCACGCATGACCTCGAGCTCATACTCCTTCCAGCCGAGGATCGACTCCTCGAGGAGCACCTCGGTGGTCGGGCTGGCCTGCAGACCCGCGCCGGCGATGCGGCGGAGGTCGACCTCGTCGAAAGCCATGCCGGATCCGGCGCCGCCCATGGTGAAAGACGGTCGTACGACGACCGGGTAGCCAAGGGCCTCGACGGCGGCGAAGCAGTCGTCCATCGAGTGTGCGATACGACTGCTGGCGACCTCCGCGCCGAGCTCCTCGACGATCCGCTTGAAGATCTCGCGGTTCTCCCCCGCCTCGATAGCGTCGACGGAGGCGCCGATGAGCTCGACACCGTACTTGTCGAGCACGCCCTGCGCGGCCAGCGCCATCGCCGTGTTGAGCGCGGTCTGCCCGCCGAGGGTGGCGAGGAGCGCGTCGGGGCGTTCCTTCTCGATGACCTTGGCGACGAACTCGGGAGTGATCGGCTCGACGTAGGTTGCGTCGGCAATCTCCGGATCGGTCATGATCGTGGCCGGGTTGGAGTTGACGAGTACGACCCGAAGGCCCTCGCTCTTGAGCACGCGGCAGGCCTGCGTGCCGGAGTAGTCGAACTCGCAGGCCTGACCAATGACGATCGGGCCGGACCCGATGACCAGCACGCTCGTGATGTCAGTGCGCTTGGGCATCAGGCCTCCGCTCCTGCATTGCGGGCGGACAGCACCTCGACGAACCTGTCGAACAGGTAGGCGGCATCGTGCGGGCCGGCCGCCGCTTCCGGGTGGTACTGCACGCTGAACGCCCTGAGCGCGCCGGCGGTGTCGCGCAGCTCGAGACCTTCGACCACGTCGTCGTTGAGGCAGACGTGGCTCACGGTCGCGGCGCCGTACGGCGTCTGTGTCACGCGGTCCTGGGGTGCGTCGACCGCGAACCCGTGGTTGTGCGCCGTCACCTCGACCTTGCCGGTCGTGCGGTCCTGCACGGGTTGGTTGATGCCACGGTGCCCGTACTTGAGCTTGTAGGTGCCGAAGCCCAGCGCCCGCCCGAAGATCTGATTGCCGAAGCAGATGCCGAAGAACGGCACACCTCGCTCGAGTGCACCGCGTACGACCTCGACGGGCTGGTCCTGCGTCTCCGGGTCTCCGGGACCGTTGGACATGAACAGCCCGTCAGGCTGCAACTCCAGGATCTGCTCGAGGGTCCAGGACGCCGGCACGACATGCACCTCGATGCCCCGCTCGGCCATGCGGTGCGGTGTCATCGACTTGATGCCGAGGTCCATGGCCGCGACGGTGAAACGCTTGTCGCCGATCGCGCGGATCACGTACGGCTCATCGGTCGTGACGTCATCAGCGAGGTCGGCGCCCAGCATCGGCGGCGTCTGCAGCACGCGCTCAAGCAGGACGGCGGGATCGGGCTCGACGGACGAGATGCCGACACGCATGGCGCCGCGCTCGCGCAGGTGCCGAGTGAGGGCGCGCGTGTCGACGCCGCTGATGCCCACGATGCCCTGCGCGTCGAGCTCCTCGTCGAGGCCGCGCTGCGCACGCCAGTTGGAGTGCCTGCGCGCGGGGTCGCGCACCACGTAACCGGCGACCCAGATGCGCTGCGACTCGGGATCCTCGTCGTTGACACCCGTGTTGCCGATGTGTGGAGCCGTCTGGACGACGACCTGTCCGTGGTACGACGGATCGGTCAACGTCTCCTGGTAGCCGGTCATGCCAGTCGCGAAGACCGCCTCGCCGAACGTCTCGCCCTGGGCGCCGTACGACTCGCCGCGGAAGGTGCGGCCGTCCTCGAGGACGAGGATCGCGGGAGTTTGGCGGCTCATGCGAGCTTCCCGTCGAGCACAGTCGCTCGGCCGTGCAGGAACGTCGCGACCACGGCGCCCGGAAGGGTCAGGCCGGCATAGGGGGTGTTGCGGCTGAGCGAGGCGAGGGCCTCAGGCCGGACCTCGCGATGCGCAGCCGGGTCGAACAGAGTGACGTTGGCGGGCGCACCGGCGGCGAGCCCGGCACCGTGCCCGGCCAACCGGCCGATGCGTGCCGGCCGAGTGGACATCCGGTCCGACACACCGGCCCAGTCGAGCATGCCGGTCTCGACCATGGTCTGCTGCACGATCGAGAGCGCGGTCTCCAGGCCCACCATGCCCATCGCGGCTGCCGCCCACTCACACTCTTTGTCCTCTGCGGGATGCGGCGCGTGGTCGGTAGCGACGATGTCGATCGTGCCGTCGGCGAGCGCGGCGCGCAGCGCTTCGACGTCGGTGGCCGTCCGAAGCGGCGGGTTGACCTTGTAGACAGGATCGTAGGTCGCCGCGAGCTCGTCGGTCAGCAGCAGGTGGTGCGGGGTCACCTCGGCGGTGACAGCGATGCCGCGCGACTTGGCCCATCGGATGATCTCGACACTGCCCGCCGTGGAGACATGGCAGACGTGCAGTCGTGACCCGACATGCCCCGCGAGCAGCACGTCTCGGGCGATGATTGCTTCCTCGGCAACCGCTGGCCAGCCCTGCAAGCCGAGGCGGGCCGACACCTCGCCCTCGTTCATCTGGGCGTCTTCGGTCAGCCGCGGCTCCTGTGCGTGCTGGGCGATGACGCCGTCGAAGGCCTTGACGTATTCGAGCGCCCGCCGCATCAGCACCGCGTCAGACACGCACTTACCGTCGTCGGAGAAGACGCGCACCTGGGCGGCCGAGTCGGCCATCGCGCCAAGCTCGGCCAACCGCTCCCCGGCAAGCCCCACGGTGACTGCGCCGACCGGCTGGACGTCGCAGTAGCCGGCCTCCCGCCCCAGCCGCCAGACCTGCTCGACGACACCCGCCGTGTCGGCGACCGGGTCGGTGTTGGCCATGGCGTGCACCGCAGTGAACCCGCCGAGCGCGGCCGCCCGGGAGCCGGACTCCACCGTCTCGGCATCCTCACGACCGGGCTCGCGCAGGTGCGTGTGCAGGTCGACGAGGCCGGGCAGCGCGACGAGGCCGTCGGCGTTAATCGACTCCGCGTCGCCGGCTGAGATGGCTGTGCCGACCTCGGCGATGCGACCGTCGCGGAGCAGCAGGTCGGCGGGCTCGCCACCGAGCACCCTCGCGCCGCGGATGACGAAGTTCGGTGATCGCGAAGCACTTGCTACCGACTGGCCCATTGGTGGCGCTCCGCGCCGGGAGGCTGAAGTCTTCGTGGTCACTGCGGATCCTTCCTGTTCGCCGGCCAGCAGCAGGTAGAGGACGGCCATCCGTACGAGCACGCCGTTGGCGACCTGTTCGACGATGACGGACCGCTCGGCATCGGCGGCGTCAGCGGTGATCTCCAGGCCGCGGTTCATCGGGCCGGGGTGCATCACGATCGTGTGGTCCGGCAAGAGTCCGAGCCGGCGGCCGTCGAGACCGTAGCGGCGGCTGTATTCGCGGGCGCTCGGAAAGAACGCAGCGCTCATGCGCTCCCGCTGAACCCGCAGCATCATCACCGCATCGGCCTTGGGCAGCTCGGCGTCGAGGTCGTACGACACATCGCATGGCCACGACTGCACGCCGACCGGCAGCAGCGTCGGCGGTGCGACCAGCGTCACGTCGGCGCCCAGGGTGCTCAGCAGCAGCACGTTGGAGCGCGCGACGCGGCTGTGCAGCACGTCGCCGACGATGAGGACACGCCGAGAGTCGATCGCGCCGAGGTGCCTTCGCATCGTGTACGCGTCGAGCAACGCCTGGGTCGGGTGCTCGTGCGTGCCGTCGCCGGCGTTGACCACGCTCGCGCCGATCCAGCCGGAGCTGGCGAGCCGATGCGGGGCACCACTGGCGGAGTGCCGGATCACCACGGCGTCGGCGCCCATCGCCTGCAGGGTGAGCGCCGTGTCCTTGAGGCTCTCGCCCTTGGAAACGCTGGATCCCTTGGCCGCGAAGTTGATGACGTCGGCGGACAGTCGCTTGGCGGCAGCCTCGAACGAGATCCGGGTGCGGGTCGAGTCCTCGAAGAACAAGTTGACGACCGTGCGGCCGCGCAGAGTGGGCAGCTTCTTGACGGAGCGCTGGGTGACGCGCCCCATCTCCTCCGCGGTGTCAAGAATTGCGATCGCCTCGTCGCGCGAGAGGTCGGCGGTCGAGAGCAGGTGGCGCATCAGTCGGTCACCTCCGCCTTGGCGAGTGCGACGGCGTCGATGCCGTCGATCTCCTCGAGCTGCACACGTACGGTCTCCGTCAACGCGGTCGGAAGGTTCTTGCCGACGTAGTCGGCGCGAATCGGCAGCTGGCGGTGTCCCCGATCCACGAGTACGGCGAGCTGCACCGCCTTGGCCCGGCCCACATCGTCGAGCGCAGTGAGTGCGGCGCGGACGGTGCGCCCGGAGAACAGCACATCGTCGACAAGCACCACGACGTGGCCGTCGACGCCGGTCGGCGGGATGTCGGTGCGCTCCAGGGCGCGCGCGGGGCGCAGGCGCAGGTCGTCGCGATACATGGTGACGTCGAGCGAGCCGACGGGCACGTGCCGGCCCTCGACCGCGTCGATGCGTTCGGCGATGCGCCGGGCCAGCGGGACGCCGCGGGTCGGGATGCCGAGCAGGACAAGCTGCTCCGCGCCGCGGTTGCGCTCCAGGATCTCGTGAGCGATGCGGGTGAGCGCGCGGGAGATGTCGGAGGCGTCGAGAACGCTGCGGTCGCCGCTGGGGGCGCGGCCCTGCCCGGCGGACGATGGCTGCGACGGGGACGACAAAGACATGACGAAAGACCCCCTTCCCCGCCTCACTGGACGGGTCTTAAAGGACGTCGGACGCGGGCTAGCCTACCAAGGCGGACCGGCCAGCCGACGCACCCTGAACCTAGGCGTGGGGGCACGCTGGACAATCAGGTTCTGGGGAAAGACACACCGGCCGGGCGTTGACGGGGGACTATGGGCAGGCCTACCGTCCGGGGATCATCGAGGATCGCCTGCGGTTTTCAGGTGGGGGGAGCCATGGCGAGGGATTACGCGCGGGCTGTCGGAGCTCGATTACGAGCCATCCGGCAGCAGCAGGGGCTGTCCCTGCACGGGGTCGAGCAGCGCTCTGATGGCACCTGGAAGGCCGTCGTCGTCGGTTCTTACGAGCGCGGCGACCGGGCGATTTCCGTGCAGCGGCTGTCCGATCTGGCTGAGTTCTATGGCATTCCCGTCGGTGAGCTGCTGCCGACCCGGCCCTCGAGCGCCGGCCCCGCCCCCGGTTCCGGACGGGTCGTGCTCGACCTGCAGAGGCTCGCGGCAGTGCCGCGGGAAGAGTCCTCGCCGCTGGTGCGGTTCGTCGCGGCGATCCAGGCCCGGCGGGGGGACTACAACGGCCGGGTGCTCACGATCCGTCGCGACGACCTGCAGACCCTCGCCCTTCTCTACGACGAGTCCCCCGCCGCCGTCATCGAGCGATTCGTAGCGTGGGGGGTACTCGGGCAGCCGCCCGCGAGCAGCGTTCCCGAGCCTCGCAAGGGGGTTGCTAGCGGGAGCCGTCAGGGCAGCGCGCTAGCGCCTGCACGGGCGCGCCGGCGTCAGACCGGCAGCTGCGGCTTGAGCGACATGATCCGGCCGAGCAGGCCGTTGACGAACGCCGGCGACTCGTCGGTCGAGAGCTCCGTGGCGATGTCCACTGCCTGGCTGACGGCGACGGCGTCGGGGATGTCGTCGCGGTAGAGCAGCTCGTAGACACCGATGCGCAACAGGTTGCGGTCAACTGCCGGCATCCGGTCGACGCTCCAGCCCACCGCGTACGTCTCGAGCAGCTCGTCGATGCGGCGCTGATGGGCGACGACGCCCTCGACGAGCTCGGTGACGTAGGGGTTGAGTGGTTGCTCAGCCGTGGCAACGCGCTCGGCGAGAGTCGCGCCGAGCGGGAGACCCCGTACGTCGGACTCGAAGAGGATGTCCAGCGCCCGCTTTCGCGCCTTGGTGCGTGCAGCCATCGACGCGCTTAGTTGGCGCGGCCGAGGTACGACCCGTCGCGCGTGTCCACCTTGACCTTCTCGCCGGTAGTGATGAACAGCGGGACCTGGATCTCGTAGCCAGTCTCCAACCGTGCGGGCTTGCTGCCACCTGTCGAGCGGTCGCCCTGCAGGCCCGGCTCGGTGTAATCGATCGCGAGCACCACGGAAGCAGGCAGCTCGACGAACAGCGGCGAGCCCTCATGCAGGCCGACCACCGCTTCCTGGTTTTCCAGCATGAAGTGCTCGGCGTTGCCCACGGTCGCCGCGGGAATGTGCAGCTGCTCGTAGGACTGCATGTCCATGAAGACGAAGTCGTCGCCGTCACGGTAGAGGTATTGCATGTCGCGCTTGTCGACGCTGGCGGTCTCGACCTTGATCCCCGCGTTGAAGGTCTTGTCGACAACCTTGCCCGACAGCACGTGCTTGAGCTTGGTCCGCACGAAGGCCGGCCCCTTGCCGGGCTTGACGTGCTGGAACTCGACGACCGTCCAGAGCTGGTTGTCGAGGTTGAGCACGAGGCCGTTCTTCAGGTCGTTGGTGGTGGCCACGAGGGCGCCTTTCGTACGGTCGGACGCCGCCGGCTGGTCGGGGCTCAGCCCGAGCAGACCAGCAGCTCCTTGGTGAACGTGGTGAGCAGCTCGGTCCCGCCATGGGCGGCGTCACGGACCACGAGCGTGTCCTCGATCCGGACGCCACCGCGCCCCGGGAGGTAGACCCCGGGCTCGACGGTAACCGGCATGCGATCAGCCAGTTTACCTGGCGCGGAGTAGCCCAACGTCGGAGCCTCGTGGATCTCCAGCCCGACACCGTGGCCCAGCCCGTGCGTGAAGTGGTCGCCGTGGCCTGCCTCGGTGATCAGCGATCGGGCGGCTGCGTCGACGGCGATGCACTCGACGCCCGGCCCCAGCGCTTCTCGCCCCGCTCGCTGGGCGGCGGCAACCAGGTCGTAGATCTCCCGCTGCCAGTCGGCAGGGTCGGCACCGACGACGACGGTGCGCGTGCAGTCGGCGTGGTAGCCGCCGACCTGAGCCCCGAAGTCAATCTTGAGGAAGTCGCCGCGCTCGACCACCCGACCGGCGGCCCGGTGATGCGGGATCGCGCTGTTGGCTCCGGTGGCGACGATGGTGTCGAATGCGATGCCGTCGGCGCCGTGGGCGTACATCCGGGCCTCGAGATCGCGGGCGATCTCGGACTCCATGCGTCCCAGCAGCGGGCCGTCCAGGATGTCCTGCAGCGCTCGGCCGGACACTGCGCAGGCCTCGCGCAACGCGGCGATCTCGTCGTCGTCCTTGATCTGGCGGAGCTCCTCGACGGGCCGGCGAAGGTTGGCGAGCCCACCGCCCGTCGCCTCCGCGAGTTTTTCGGCCAGCTCGAGCGTGACCTCGTGCTCCTCGACCCCGAGAGCCGTGACCCCGCGTTTGGCCGCGCGCTCGGCAAGGTCGGTGGCGACTTGCCGGGTGACCAGCAGCTCGAGGTCGGCCACCTGCTCGGCGGCCTGGGTCGCGTAGCGACCGTCGGTGGCTAGAAGCACCGCCTCACCGTCAGCGGCGATCAGCAGCGCGGCGTTGCTGCTCTCGAGGCCGGTCAGATAGCGGACGTTGACGAGGCGGGTGATCAGCGCCGCCTCGACCTGGCGGTCGGCGAGCAGCGCCACAAGCCGCGCACGGCGGCGGGCATGGGATGCGGGCACGCGTGGCAGCCTACGCGGCGGCGAGCGCGCGGAGTGCGAGGTCGTACGAGCCAAGCCCGAACCCCGCGATCGTCCCGGTGGCGACTCCCGCGACGACGCTCGTGTGCCGGAACGCTTCGCGGGCGGCCGGGTTGCTGATGTGCACTTCGATGAGCGGGGCGGTGAGCTGCGCGCAGGCGTCTCGCAGGGCGTACGAGTAATGCGTGAAGGCGGCCGGGTTGAGGATCACGGGTGTTTGGGCATCAGCGGCTTCGTGCAGCCAACCGACAAGCTCCGCCTCGTCGTCGGTCTGCCGCACCTCGACGTCAAGCCCGAGCTCCTTGCCCAGCCGGGTGCAGCGCTCCGCCAGGTCGGCATGCGTGGCCGTGCCGTACACCTCCGGCTCGCGCACACCGAGCCGACCGAGGTTCGGGCCATTAAGAACGAGCACGCGGACGAGCTCCATATTCACCCGCTCACCTCGCCGTAAGCGGCCAGCAGCAGCTGCGGATCAGGCGAGTCAAGAATGGTTGGCTTGGCGAGTCCATCGAGTACGACGAAACGCAGCCGGTCACCGCGCGCCTTCTTGTCCACGCGCATCGCGTCGAGCAGGTGCGGCCAGGCGTCGGCGCCTCGCTCGTACGCGGTCGGCAGGCCCAGCAGCGCCAGGACCTCGCGATGCCGATCGGCGGTCTCGTCGTCGAGACGGCCCGCCAGCCGGGCAAGCTCGGCCGCGAACACCATGCCGATCGAGACAGCCGCGCCGTGTCGCCAGCGGTAGCGCTCCACGCGTTCGATCGCGTGACCCAGTGTGTGGCCGTAGTTGAGCACCTCGCGTCGGCCGGTCTCGCGCAGGTCCTGGCCGACGACCTCGGCCTTGACGCGGATGGACCGTTCGAAGATCTCGCGCGTGTGCGGGCCGTCCGCCGCCAATGCCCCGGCCGGGTCGGCCTCGATGAGGTCCAGGATGCGCGGGTCGGCGATGAAGCCGTGCTTCACGACCTCGGCGAGCCCGGTTGCGTACTCGTACCGAGGCAGCGACACCAGCGTGTTGAGGTCGCAGAGCACGCCGGCCGGCGGGTGGAACGCGCCCACCAGGTTCTTGCCCTCGGCAGTGTTGATGCCGGTCTTGCCGCCGATGGCGGCGTCGTTCATTCCCGCGACGGTGGTGGGGATGTGTACGACCTTGACGCCGCGCAGCCAGGTTGCCGCGACGAACCCGGCCACGTCGGTCGTGGCGCCGCCACCCATACCGATGATGGCGTCCGAGCGGGTTAACCCGGCCTGACCCAGGGCTGTCCAGCAGAACGCGGCCACCTCGGCGGACTTGGCATCCTCGGCGTCGGGGACCTCGATGACGATCGCCTCGTAGCCGTGCTCAGCCAGGTCGTCGCGGATCGCGTCGCCAGTCGCGCGGAGTGCGTGCGGGTGGATCACGGCGACACGCGCGACATCAGCGCCGAGCAGTCCTGGGAGCTCGCCCAGCAAGCCCTCGCCGACGACGACCTCGTACGGCTGCGCGCCGCCGACCGGGATGCGCGTCACGTCGCTCATTCGGGCGTCCGGGGCTCTGACGCAACGTGACGTTGCGTCGAAAGGTTCGACGCAGGGTGTCGTTGCGTCGAAACAAGTGCGGCGATCTCGGCGGCAATCTCTTCCGGCGTACGCCCGTCAGTGTCGACGGTGTGCTGAGCCACCGACTCGTACACCGGACGTCGCTCGGCCATCAGCTTGCGGAGCTGGCCACGGGCGTTGCCCAGCAGCAGTGGCCGGTCGCGGTTGAAACCGACGCGGGCCGCGGCCTCCGGGACCGACACGTCGAGGAAGACCACGCGGTGGCCGTCGAGCAGCGCGCGCGTCTCGGCCGCGACGACGGATCCCCCGCCAAGCGCAACGACCCCGGCGTGCTCGGTGAGCGCGGCCGCCACCGCGGCACGCTCGAGCGCGCGGAAGTGCGGCTCGCCGTGGTCGACGAAGATGTCGGCGATCGACTGCCCGGCAGCAGCCTCGATGTCGAGGTCGGTGTCGCGGAACGGCACGCGCAGCCGCTCCGCAACTAGCGCGCCGACGGTCGTCTTGCCGGAACCGGGCGGGCCGACGATCACGAGGACGGGCGTCACCGGACCACCAAGGAGTCGAGGTAGCCGCGCAGGTTGCGTGCCGTCTCCGCCACCGAGTCGCCGCCGAACTTCTCGAGCACGGCGTCGGCGAGCACCAGAGCCACCATGGCTTCGGCGACAACTCCTGCGGCCGGCACGGCGCACACGTCGGACCGCTGGTGGTGGGCGGTGGTCGGCTCGCCGGTGGTGATGTCGACAGTGCGGAGGGCGCGGGGCACGGTGGAGATGGGCTTCATCGCAGCGCGTACGCGAAGGATCTCGCCGGTCGTCATGCCGCCCTCGGTGCCACCGGACCGGCCGGAGACTCGGGTGAGCGAGCCGTCGGCGGCCGGCACGATCTCGTCCTGCGCCAGCGAGCCACGGGTACGGGCGAGCTCAAAGCCGTCACCGACCTCGACCCCCTTGATCGCCTGGATGCCCATGAGTGCGGCGGCAAGCCGGGCGTCGACCCGGCGGTCCCAGTGCACGTGGGTGCCCAGCCCGGGTGGCAAGCCGTGTACGACGACCTCGACCACGCCGCCGAGCGTGTCGCCGTCCTTCTGGCAGGCGTCGACCTCCGCGACCATGCGCGCGCTGGTCTCCGGGTCGAGGCAGCGCAGCGGGTCGGCGTCGATGCGCTCGAGATCGTCGGGTTGGGGTACAAGGCCTGCAGGCACGGCGATGGAGCCGAGCTCCACGACGTGGCTGAGCACCTGTGCCCCAACGACCTGCTCGAGAAATGCCGTGCCGACTGCGCCCAGCGCGACGCGGGCCGCGGTCTCGCGAGCGCTCGCCCGCTCCAGTACCGGTCGCGCGTCGGCGAAGCCGTACTTCTGGATACCGGCAAGATCGGCGTGGCCCGGGCGCGGCCGGGTGAGTGGTGCGTTGCGGGCCAGGTCGGCCAGCTCGTCGGCGTCCACCGGGTCTGCCGACATGACCTGCTGCCATTTGGGCCACTCCGTGTTGGCGACCTGGATCGCCACCGGCGACCCGAGCGTCTCGCCATGCCGGATGCCGCCGAGGATCGTGACCTCGTCGCGCTCGAAGTTCATGCGCGCCCCGCGACCGTAGCCCAGCCGCCGCCGGGCAAGCGCGTCATCGATCTGCTTGCTCGTCACGCGCACGCCGGCCGGGAGCCCCTCGAGGATCGCGACCAGAGCGGGGCCATGGGATTCGCCCGCGGTGAGCCAGCGCAGCATGTGTGGATCCTCGCACGATGCGCGGATCGAGCCGGCCCCGGTCCGGCAGGTGAGAGGTGCGTCTCAGGATCCGATGGCCGCGTCCAGCACCTGCTCGGCCCAGGCGATTGCGGCGAGAGCGCCGAGCAGCATCGAAGGACCGTACGGCACGTTCGACCGCAGCGTGACCCGACGAATCGCCAGCAGGACAACCCCGACGAGACCGCCGACGAGGAAACCGAGGAACGCCCCGAGGAACAGCACACCCCACCCCAGCCAGCCGAGGTAGAGGCCGAGCACCCCGGCCAGCTTGACGTCGCCCAGGCCCATCGCCTGCGGCTGGAGCAGGGCAAGCAGCACGTAGAGCCCGCCGAGGGCCACGACCCCGAGCCAAGCGCGGCCGTAGTCGCCCCACGTCTCGTCGAGCAGAGCGGCGGCGGCGAGCAGCAGCGCGCCGGCCACCAAGGCAGTCAGCGTGAGCAGGTTGGGCAGGCGGTGCACCCGCAGGTCGATGTAGCCCATCGCCACCCCGAGAGCTCCGAGCACGAGGAACGCGGCAAGGTCGGCCCCACCGCCCAGGCTTGCCGCCATGACCGCCCAGACGCCCGCGGTCGCCGCAGCGAGTACCGCCCGCAGCGGTGGCCAGGCGGCGATGTCCGCGTAGGTGACCGAAGCGGGCGACGCCTCGCCACCCTCCTCGCCCTCCGGTGCTGGGTGCCACGGCAGGCGGCGGATCAGGTCGGGCAGTCCTGCCCCGACCACCGCACCAAGTGCAGCGCAGACGATTACCAGCACGCGCGCGACGCTAACGTCCGTCGGAACGCGCCGCGAGCGCGGCCGCTCCGGCCGTGCGGAGCACGTGCACCGGCGCGTCGAGCCCGGTCATGAGGCGCACCTGCAGAGCGGCCTGGTGCACCAGCAGGTCGAGCCCGCCGAGCACCTCGCCGCCACGCTCCGCCCAGGCGGTGGCCACCCGCGTGGGCCAGGGCTCGTAGACCACGTCGAAGAGGACGCCCGGTCGGTCCGGCAACTCATCGAGCAGCGTGTCGAGCACTCCAGGCGGCGTCGTCGCCACGACAAGCGGCGCTGCGAGCAGTGGACCGCGCGCGTCCCAGGGCCGGACCGATACGGCCACCCCGAAGCGAGCACCTGTCTCGAGCAGGTCGCCCGCACGGGAGGGGCTACGCACGCACACCTCGACTCGGTTGGTGACGGACGCCAAGGCGGCCACCGCCGAACGAGCTGTGGCTCCCCCGCCCAGCACGGCGGCCCACCGAGTGCGGGCCACCCCAGGCTCGCGCATCGCGTTGACCAGCCCGGGCACGTCGGTGTTGTCGCCGTGCAGAGCCCCTCCCGGCTCGCGCAACACCGTGTTGACGGCCCCGACCGCGCCGGCGAGCTTGCTCACCGACCCGAGCAGCGGCAACACCGCGTGCTTGAGCGGCATGGTCAGCGACAGCCCGCGCCACGAGTCGTCGAGCTCCGCCAGGTAGCCCGGCAGGGCAGCCTCGTCGACGTCGTACGCGTCGTAGGTCCAGTCACTGAGCCCGAGGTGCGCGTAGGCAGCGCGATGCAGGACCGGTGACAACGAGTGCTCTATCGGCGACCCGAGCACCGCGCAGCGGTAGGTCACAGGCAGCTCAGCACAGGTCGCTCTCGCGGCAGTAGGCCTGCAGCTGCGCGACGTTGGCCTGGTGCTCGGCGTCTGTCGTGGCGAACCTCGTCTCGCCCGTCTCGAGGTTGATGGCGGCGAAGTAGCAGTAGCCCGCGTTGGACGGGTTGAGCGCCGCGGCCAGGGCCGCCTCACCTGGCGAGGCGATGGGACCCGGCGGCAGCCCGCCGACAACGTACGTGTTGTACGGAGACTGAGTCGCGCGGGCCGCATCGCTTGTGAAAACGCTGGAGTAGTCGTTGGTCGCGTAGTGGACCGTCGAGTCCATCTGCAGGCGCGTGCCGATCACGGGACCGCACTTGCCGGCGAGCCGGTTGTAGATGACCTCGGCGACCATCGGCATATCGGAGACGTTGCGCACCTCGCGCTGCACGATGCTGGCGATGGTGACGACCTGACGTGGGGTGAGTCCGCGCGCCGCCGCACCGGCCTCCAGGCCGACGGTCTCGGCCGCGGTCCCGAACCGGTCGATCATGTTGGCCACCACTGACGTCGGGTCGCTGTCCGGCGTGAGGTCGTAGGTCGCGGGGAAGAGGAAGCCCTCCGCGTCACCTTCGGCGTACGGCGGCAGCGGGGCGGCGTCGACCGCTGCCTGCACCGCGGCTGGGTCGAAGCCGCCCTCCTCCGCGATCCGGGCGACGGTCAACGACTCGCGCAGTCCTTCGGGCACCGCGACCTTGCCGACGATCTCGGTCGCCTGCAACATCGCGATGATGACGTCGGCGGCCTTCATCTCCGACATGAGCGTGTAGCTGCCCGGCTGGATCTGCCCGGAGCGGCTGTTGTCGTTGGACGCGTTGACGAACGCCTTGGCGCTGGCCACGACGCCGGCATCCTCGAGGATCTGCCCCATGTCGGTGAGTGTCGCGCCTGGCGTGATCTCGACGATCACCTCTCCGGTGCCGGGGCCGGGGTAGTCGGCCGGTGCGCCGAACAGCTCGCGGCCGCGATCGATGATCGCCTGACCACCGAAGAAGATGCCAGCGCTCACTGCGCCGACGACGGCGAGCACGAGGACGAGGGCGACGAACGACTTGCGGCGACGGCGGCGCTGCCGCCGCTTGGTGTGCCGCCGGCTGCGCGTGCCCCGGCTGTCTTCGGCCATCTGTATGCCGAGCTGGCTCATGTCCTCACTCGAGGGTCTCACCGGGAGGCTCGCCCCCCGTGCGCTCAGCGTCGAGCGCGGTTTGCAGAATGATCGCCGCCGCAGCCTGGTCGACCACGGCACGCCCCCGTTTTTCGGACACGCCTGAAGCGCGCATGTCCCGCAACGCTGTCGCGGTGGTGAGCCGTTCGTCAACTAGGCGCACGGGAATCGGCGCCAGTTTCCTAGCCAGTATGCGGGCAAACTCACGCACAGCGGACGCTGCGGGGCCTTCTTGCCCGGATAGGGACCGGGGTAAACCGACCACGATCTCCGCAGCAGCCCGCTCGGCGGCGATGGCCCGGATGCGATCAATGTCACCTTTTCCGCGTCGTACGGTCTCGACCGGCGACGCGAGGATCCCGGCCGAGTCGCTGGCTGCGACGCCTATCCGGACGGTGCCCACGTCGACGCCCAGTCGTACGCCGTCGCGCACCGCCGCCTCAGACCCCTGCTCGTGACAGCCTGGCCGACCGCGTGCTCGACCTGCCGTCAGTGCTTCGTCGATCGCGCCGACGTCGGTGCCGCCGCCCTGGGCCACGTCGGGCTTGCCGCCGCCGCCACCGCCAAGCGCCGTGGCCGCCACGCGCACGAGGTTGCCGGCGGACAGTCCCCAGGAGCGGGCCGGTCTCGTTGGTCGCGACGACGACGACTGGCCGCTCCCCCGCCGCTGAGGCCGCGACGACGACCGCGGGCCGGTCGCCCCGCAGGCGGTCACGCACGTCGAGGACGAGCCGCCGCAGGTCATCGGCGGTGGTGCCGTCGGGCGCGTGGTGTCCGACGTACGAGACTCCGTAGACCTCGGTGGGTTGGGCTGCGAGCGCGGGAGCAGCGGCTAGCAGCGCACCGGCCCGCATGCGGTCGATCTCCTTCTCGGCCGCCCGCAACCGCTCGACGATGCCGGCGACCCGCTCGGGCAGCTCGTCACGGCGCACCTTGAGCGCCTCGGTGAGCTGAGCGACGAGTACGTGCTCACGGGCCAGGAAACGGTAGGCGTCGACGCCCACCAGCGCCTCGACCCGGCGGACGCCGGACCCGATCGACGACTCGCCGAGCAGCTTGACCAGGCCGAGCTGGCCGGACCGCTGGGCGTGCGTGCCGCCGCAAAGCTCCCGAGCCCAGTCACCGACCGAGACGACCCGCACCGCGTCGCCGTACTTCTCGCCGAACAGCGCCATCGCGCCGGCCTTGCGCGCCTCGTCGATCGTCATCAACTCGGCGTGCACACCCAGATCGTCGGCGACGAGCGCGTTGACGCGGTCCTCGACGTCATGAAGGACGCTCGCCGGCACGCTGCCTGAAGCGGAGAAGTCGAATCGGAAGCGGCCGGGCGCATTCTCCGAGCCGGCCTGCGTGGCAGTCTCGCCGAGCGCTTCGCGAAAAGCCTTGTGCACCATGTGCGTCGCGGTGTGCGCGCGGGAGATCGAGCGGCGTCGCTCGATGTCGACGAGGGCAAGCCCGTTGGCGCCGACGGTGACCTCGCCGGCGGTCACCTTGCCGCGGTGCACGATCAGCCCGTCGATGGGCGACTGCACGTCGAGCACCTGCACGGAAGCGCCGTCGAGCTGAATCGTGCCCTGGTCGGCGAGCTGCCCGCCGCCCTCGGCATAGAAGGGAGTGCGGTCGAGGATGACCTCAACTTCACTGCCCGCTCCCGCTGCCGGCGCGGCCACACCGTCGACCAGCAATCCGACGACCTGCGCCTCGGACACGATCTCGTCATAGCCGGTGAAGTCGACCTCGCGGCCGAGGCCATCGCGCACATCGCGGAACACCGACACGTCGACATGCCCGGTCTTCTTGTCCCGCGCGTCCTTCTTGGCCTTCTCCCGCTGCTGCGTCATCAGCGTGCGGAAGCCGTCCTCGTCGACGGCCAGGCCACGCTCGGCTGCCATCTCGAGAGTGAGATCGATCGGGAAGCCGTAGGTGTCATGCAGTTTGAACGCATCGCTGCCGGACAGCACCGTGCGGCCGGACTGCGTGGTCCGGGTCGCCGCCATGTCGAACAACTGCGTGCCCGCGCGCAGCGTCTGCCGGAACGCCTCCTCCTCTGCGTACGCGATCGTGGAGATGCGCTGCCAGTCGGCCGCCAGCTCCGGATAGGACTTGCTCATCACGTCCTTGGAGATCGGCAGCAGCTCGGGCAGCACCGGGTCCTCGACGCCAAGCAGCCGCATCGAGCGGACCGCACGGCGGATGAGCCGGCGCAGCACGTAGCCGCGGGCCTCGTTGCCGGGTGTGACGCCGTCGCCGATGAGCATGAGCGCACTGCGTACGTGGTCGCCGACGACGCGCAGCCGGACGTCCTCGGGCCGGCTCTCGTGCCCACTCGTGCCGCCGTACTGCACGCCCGACAGCTCGGACGCGCGGGCGATGACCGGGAAGACCTCGTCGATCTCGTACAGGTTGTCGACGCCCTGCAGCAGGTAGGCGACGCGCTCGAGCCCCATGCCGGTGTCGATGTTCTTGTTGGGGAGCGGGCCGACGACGTCGAAGTCGGCCTTGCTGCGGACCTCCGAGAGCACCTCCTGCATGAAGACGAGGTTCCAGATCTCCAGGAAGCGGTCCTCGTCGACGACCGGGCCGCCATCAGGACCATGTTCCGGGCCGCGGTCGACGTAGATCTCGCTGGCCGGACCTCCCGGGCCGGGGACGCCCATGTGCCAGTAGTTGTCCTTGAGCCCGCGACGCTGGATGCGCTCCTCGGGCAGGCCGGCGATGCGCGACCACAGGGCCGCCGCCTCGTCATCGTCCTGGTAGACCGTGACCCAGATCTTGTCGGGGTCGAAGCCGTAGCCACCGTCGGCCTGGGCGCCTGTGACGAGTCGCCACGCCAGCTCGATGGCGCCTTCCTTGAAGTAGTCGCCGAACGAGAAGTTGCCGTTCATCTGGAAGAACGTGCCGTGCCGGGTGGTCTTGCCGACCTCCTCGATATCGAGTGTGCGCACGCACTTCTGCACGCTGGTGGCCCGCTTGTACGGCGGCGTCTGCTGGCCGAGGAAGTAGGGCTTGAACGGCACCATGCCCGCGTTGACGAACAGCAGAGTGGGGTCGTCGAGCAGCAGAGAGGCGCTCGGCACCAGGGTGTGGCCGTTCTGCTCGAAGAAGTCGAGGAAGCGGCGGCGGATCTCGGCCGTCTCCATCAGAACGAGTCCTCCCGGTCGTACGTGATCGTGTCTCGTTGCACCTGGCTGCGCAGGAAGTGCTCCACGACGTCCGGGCTGACACCAGCCGGCTCGCCCGACTCGGTGAGGCCGAGGGCGTACTTGAGCTCGGCTTCGCGGGCGGCCATGCCTTCGCGTACGTCGGCAGTGAAGCCGCGTACGGCCTCCCCCACGCCACCGGCTCGTTGGGCCAGCGCAGCCGGCTTGTAGCGCTGTGCGGTGCGGGTCACCTTGTAGGCGACGAACACCCCGGCAGTGGCGCCGACCGCCACCCAGAACAGCCGCCTCATCCGCGGCCCCCGCTCTGGTGCCGCCCGTTGCCGTTGCCGTTGGGCTGCCGGCGGACCGCGAGGGCCTGCCGCACGCCGTAGGAGAACGCGGACACCTTGATCACCGGACGGCCCACCGCCGTGGCCATCACCGAGCTGAGCGCGGCCGCGTTGGTCGACACCGACTGGGCGCCGGCCGCGATCGCGTCGACCCGGGCGAGCTGGTCGTTGAGGCGGGCGAGCATCTCGTTGGTCTCGTCGACCGTCGTCACCGTGCGGGCGACATGCTGCGCGCGCAGGTCGCGCACCGTCGCGGTGAGCTCGTCGACGGTGCGGCCCAGCTTGACCAAGGGGATCGCCACCGCGCCGACCAGCAGGACGAATGCGAAGGCAGCGACCAGACCTGCGATCTCTCCCGCGGACATGGCCTCACGCGCTCCCTTCGGGTGTTTCAGCGGACGGCTTGGGCGAGAGTCAGCACTCTGCCATGCGGAGCAGAGCTTCGTACGACCCTATCGCGGCGCCCGCATGCGGCGGCGCGCCCTTTGCGCGCCGTCGCTCCGACAGCACGATGTGCCGCCGCCAACCCCGGCATGGGACGGAAATCGGTCGCCAGAGCAACGTTGGGGCGCCCCAGCACTTCGCCGGTGGCGGCCACGGGAGCGGAAATCGGTCGCCAGAGCAGCGTTGGGGCGCCCCAGCACATGGCCGGACAGCGGGTGGGTCAGGTCGGCTCGCCGCGCACGATGTCGCGGACGCGCTCGTAGACCTCCGCATAGCGCGCTTCGGCGCCGTGCTGTGTGGGCTCGTAGTAGCGGCGGTCGCGGACGACGTCGGGCGCGTACTGCTGCTCCACGACGCCGCCCGGGTAGTCGTGTGCATAGCGGTAGCCCGAGCCGTGCTCGATGCGCTGCGCGCCCGGATAGTGCGCATCGCGCAGGTGCGTGGGCACCTGACCCACGCGGCCGTCGCGCACGTCGGACATCGCGGCACCGATGGCCTTGACGACGGCGTTGGACTTGGGGGCCAGGCTCAGAGCGATCACGGCGTGGGCAAGGTTGATCTGCGCCTCGGGCATGCCGATGAGTGCGACCGCCTGCGCCACCGCGACAGCGGTCTGCAGGGCGCTCGGATCCGCCAGGCCGATGTCCTCGCTCGCGAGGATGACGAGCCGGCGGGCCAGGAACCGCGGGTCCTCCCCCGCCTCGACCATGCGGGCCAGGTAGTGCAGAGCCGCATCGACGTCGCTGCCGCGCACCGACTTGATCAGCGCGCTTGTCACGTCGTAGTGCTGGTCCCCGTCACGGTCGTAGCGCACGGCCGCGCGGTCGACGGCAGTCTCGGTGGTGGCCAGGTCGATCGTCGTCGCGTCCTGGGCTCGCGCACCGCCGGCCGCTGCCTCCAGGTAGGTGAGTGCTCGCCGGGCGTCACCCCCGGCGAGCCGGACGATGTGCTCGTACGCATCAGGCGCCAGCGTCGAGCTCGCCCCCCAGGCCGCGCTCGTCGACGATCGCCAGGTCGACCACCGCTCGGATGTCGTCGTCGGTCAGCGGCTCGAGGGTGAGCAGCAGGGAGCGGGACAACAGCGGCGAGATGATCGAGAAGAACGGGTTCTCCGTCGTCGCGGCCACAAGGGTGACCCAGCGGTTCTCGACGCCGGGGAGCAGCGCGTCCTGCTGCGTCTTGGAGAACCGGTGCACCTCGTCGACGAACAGCACAGTCTCCGGACCGCCGGCGACCAGGATGCGGCGCGCCTCGTCGATGACCTGGCGGACATCCTTGACCCCGGCGGTGACCGCGGAAAGCTCGACGAAACGCCGCTGGGTCGATCGGCTCACCACGTAGGCGATGGTCGTCTTCCCGGTGCCCGGCGGTCCCCACAGCAGCAATGACATCGGCGCATCGCCCTCGACCAGGCGGCGCAACGGCGACCCGGGATGCAGGAGGTGGCCCTGCCCGACGATCTCGTCGAGGGTGCGCGGCCGCATCCGTACAGGCAAAGGCGCGTTGGCCCGCGCCTGGTCAGCACCCGTCAGAGACCCGGCGGGCATGGCCCGCGACGCCGACGCGGTCTCGAACAGCGTGTCCTCTCCCACACAGCGAGCCTAGACGCCGTGGATGACAGGACTCTGCGCCCCGGCACGGCACAACGACAGACAAGAATGTCGGTCATGCTCGAACAGCTCGGTCGGCTGGTGGCTCGACATGCCCGGCTCACCGTCCTGCTCTGGGTGCTCCTTATGACAATCGGGTTCCTGGCCGCGACCGGGGCCGTGGGGCAAGGCTTGTTCGCCAGGCTCGAGAGCGGCGCGCCGACGTCGCCGGGCGAGGCGCAGACGGCGGCAGACGTGCTTGCCACCGCCCAGGGTGTCGGTACCTCGGTAACGCTGCGGCTGGAGGGCGTTGACCCTACGTCGGCAGAGTTGTCCGCAGCGCTCGCCGAGGCGCGTACGGACCTGGAAGCGATCGCCGGCGTCCATGACGTTGTCGACCCGACCAGCCTCCCCGGCGGCCTGCAGAACCCGGCCGCGCAGGCGCTCGTCGCCACGGACGGGCGTGGCCTCCTGGTGTCCGTGGACCTCGACCGCGGTCTGACACCCGAAGCCCAGGATGAGGCGGTCGCTTCGATCGACCAGCGCCTGCAGCAGCTGACCGACGAGGTGGCCAGCGCGGTGCCGGGGGCTACCGGGCAGGTCGGCGGCGAACCGCTCATCGTCGACGCTGTGGTCGAGCAGATGGAGGCCGACCTGGTGACCGGCGAGCTCATCGCGCTGCCGCTGAGCCTCGCGATCATGGTCATCGTCTTCGTGGGGTTCCTCGCCGCGGGTCTCCCGATCGTGGGTGCCGTTGCGTCGATCGCAGGGGCGCTGCTGGCACTGCTCGGCTTCTCGTACGTGCTCGACCTGGACTCCACCGTCGTCAACGTCGTGAGCGTGATGGGGCTGGGGCTGTCGATCGACTACGGGCTCCTGGTCGTCAGCAGGTTCCGCGAAGAGCTGCACGCCGTCGGCGACGAGGCCGACGACGGGTCCCCCGTCGAGACCGCGGTGGGACGTACGCTCGCGACGGCCGGGCGCACCGTCATGTTCTCCGGGCTCATTGTGGCCATCAGCCTCGGCGGGCTCATGATCTTCCCCGGACAGCTGATGCGCGCGCTCGGTGCGGCCGGTGTGAGCGTCGTGGTCGTCGCCCTGCTCACCGCGCTGACCCTCGTCCCGGCGCTGCTCGCGCTCGCCGGCCGACGCCTGCTCCGTCCGAGTGCACTGGCAACGGTCCCGGTGGTCGGGCCACTCATCCGGCGCTTCGGCGATGTCCCGCCCGAGGAGGGCGTTTTCAGCCGGCTCGCCCGCTGGGTGCAGCGCCGGCCCGTGCTCCGTCATGTTCGCGGTGCTGGCAGTGCTGTTGGTGCTCGGCAGCCCGTTGCTGCATGTGTCCGTACGCGACGACACCGAGAACTACATCCCGAGGGGTTCGCCGCAGCTGGAGTTCCTCGAGGCGCTCGACGATCGCTATCCGCTGGCTACCGACCCGCCGATCACCGTCGTCGCTCGCGCCGACCCGACCGCGCTGACTGACCTCGCCCGGCAGGCTGCGTGACCTGGGCGGCGTGGCGAGTGTCGATCCTCCGGTGCCGTACGGCGACATCAGCCTGCTCGGCGTACGCCTCGACAGCGACGACCATCTCAGCGGCTCCGCACAGCAGATCGTGCGTGACGTGCGAGAGATCGAGACCCCGTACGAGTCATGGGTCGGAGGCGCGACGGCACTACAGCTCGACTTCAACGACTCGCTGCGTTCACACGCGCTGGCTGTAGCGGGACTGGTGATCGCGGCGACATTTGTGCTGCTGTTCCTCATGACGGGGTCGCTCGTTGTGCCGCTCAAGGCGCTGATCGTCAACACGCTCTCGCTTGCGGCGTCGCTGGGTGTGCTGGTGTGGGGCTTCCAGGACGGCCACCTCGGCGGGCTGCTCGGGTTCGAAGCCACCGGTGGTGTCGAGAGCGTCATCCTCACACTCGTCATCGCGTTCGGGTTCGGCCTGGCCATGGACTATGAGGTGTTCTTGCTCGCCCGCATCAAGGAGCACTGGGACGCCACACACGACAACGACGAGTCGGTCGTCCGCGGTCTGCAGCACTCCGGCCGCATCATCACGTCGGCCGCCGTGACGATCATCGCTGTCTTCGGTGGCTTCGTTGCCGGCGAGCTCGTGATGATCAAGGAGATCGGGGTTGCGCTCGCGGTCGCGGTGCTCATCGACGCGACGCTCGTACGCATGCTGCTCGTGCCCGCGACCATGACCCTGCTGGGCCGCTGGAACTGGTGGGCGCCCGGCCCGCTGCGCCGACTGCATGAGCGGTTCGGCATCGCCGAGGCACCCGCGGCGACACCCACACCGGCGGGCGATCGCGCGTGACCGCAGTCGGGGTGCTCGTCATGCGACTTGTCAGGTCGTCAGGCTCAGCGGTCCGGGCAACGGCGCAGGTCAGGCTGTCGCTGCCCAACCGGACAACCTGACAGGTCGCCCGACGAGCGGGTTGTCAGGCTGCGCCGCCGCGTCGGCCCTGGTCAGTCGTCCTGACGACCTGACAACTCGCCGGCAGCGGTGGGCGCGGCCGTCGGTGGCGTGGCGTCGATGCCAGCTTCCTTGCGCTGCTCGGGCGTGATGGGCGCGGGCGCACCCGTCAGCGGGTCGTAGCCGCCGCCCGACTTGGGGAACGCGATGACCTCGCGGATCGAGTCGGCCCCGGCGAGCAGCGCGACGATGCGGTCCCAGCCCATCGCGATGCCGCCGTGCGGCGGCGCGCCGTACTTGAACGCCTCGAGCAGGAAGCCGAACTTCTCCTGCGCCTCTTCCGGGCCGAGCCCCATGACGTTGAAGACGCGCTGCTGGACCTCGGCGCTGTGGATACGGATCGAGCCGCCGCCGATCTCGTTGCCGTTGCAGACGATGTCGTAGGCGTAGGCGAGCGCGTGCGCCGGGTCCTCCTCGAACCGGTCGATCCACTCCGGCTTGGGGGACGTGAACGCGTGGTGCACAGCGGTCCACTGGCCGTGCCCGACGGCGACGTCGTGGGTCGTGGCGACCGACTCGAACAACGGCGCGTCGACGATCCACACGAAGGCCCAGGCCGACTCGTCGATGAGCCCGCAGCGCCGCCCGATCTCCAGACGCGCGGCACCAAGCAGCGGGCGCGCGACGGCTGGGTCGCCGGCGGCGAAGAACGCGACGTCACCCGGCTGCGCACCGGTGACCTTTGCGAGACCGGCTCGCTCGTCGTCGGAGATGTTCTTGGCGACCGGGCCGGACAGCTCACCGTCGGGCCCGACGACTACGTAGCCGAGACCGCGCGCACCGCGGGCCTTGGCCCAGTCCTGCCAGCCGTCGAGCTCCTTGCGCGACTGCGCTGCGCCACCAGGCATGACGACCGCGCCCACGTACGGAGCCTGGAACACCCGGAACGGCGTCTCGGCGAAGAACTCCGTGAGGTCGACCAGCTCCTGGCCGAACCGTAGGTCCGGCTTGTCGCTGCCGTAGCGCGCCATCGCGTCGGCGTAGGTCAAACGCGAGATCGGCGTCTCGATCTCGTGGCCGATCAGGCGCCACAGCGCCTTGAGCACCGCCTCGGCCAGCTCGATCACGTTGTCCTGGTCGACGAAGCTCATCTCGATGTCGAGCTGGGTGAACTCCGGCTGCCGGTCGGCGCGGAAGTCCTCGTCGCGGTAGCAGCGCGCGATCTGGAAGTAGCGCTCCATCCCGGCCACCATGAGCAGCTGCTTGAACAGCTGCGGTGACTGCGGCAGCGCGTACCACGATCCCGGTTGCAACCTCGCCGGCACGAGGAAGTCGCGCGCACCCTCGGGCGTCGAGCGCGTCAATGTCGGCGTCTCCACCTCGACGAACCCGCGCTCGAGTAGCACATCGCGAGCCGCCTGGTTGACGTGGCTGCGCAGCCGCAGCGCGTTGGCCGGGCCGGATCGGCGAAGGTCGAGGTAGCGGTAGTGCAGCCGTACCTCCTCGCCGACGGTCACGTGGTCGTCGATCTGGAACGGTAACGGCGCCGACTCGCTGAGAACCTCGACGTCGGTCGCGATGACCTCGACCGCGCCAGTCGCCAGGTTGGGGTTGGCGTTGCCCTCGGGTCGCAGCGCGACATCGCCTGTGATCCGTACGCAGAACTCGTTGCGCAGCCCCGCAGCCGCGGCCTCGTCACGCACCACCACCTGCACCACACCGGACGCGTCCCGCAGGTCAAGGAACGCAACTCCCCCGTGATCGCGCCGCCGGGCCACCCAGCCAGCGAGGGTGACGTTCTGGCCGGCGTGGTCGGCACGCAGGGTGCCGGCCTCGTGGGTGCGGATCACTTAAGGGAGCTCCTTGTCAGGGGTGGGGTCGAGGCATTGTCTCAGCCGGCTGAGGCTCAGCGTCGACCGGATATCACCGGGTGCAGGTCCTGCGCCGGCGGCTGCCAAGCGTCGGCGTCGGCGGGAACCTGGTCACCGGACCGGATGTCCCTCACCGTGTCGCCTTCCTCCGCGGTGCCGGGGAACCAGACGTAGGGGATTCCGCGGCGGTCGGCGTACCTGATCTGCTTGCCGTACTTGGCCGCCGTCGGCGCGACCTCGGTCGGGATGCCGCGACGGCGCAGCGCCCCCGCGATCCGGTCGCTGTCGGCGCGGCTCTCCTCGTCGGCCAGCGCCACGAGCACGCAGGTCGGAACCGGCCGCGACACGTTGAGCGCATTGGCGCCGAACAACAGCCCCAGCATGCGGCTGACGCCGATCGTGATGCCGGTGCCGGGATAGCGGATGTCGCCGGCGGTCGCCAGGTTGTCGTAGCGGCCGCCCGCGCAGATCGACCCGGATTTCTCGAACCCACGCAGCTGGGTCTCGTAGACCGTGCCCGTGTAGTAGTCGAGCCCGCGGGCGATGCGCAGGTCGGCGACGCACAGCCCCGGCGCGTGCTCGGCCGCCGCCTCGACGACGGTGACGAGCTCGGCCAGCCCCTGGTCGAGGAGCGGGTCGTTGACACCGAGAGCCCGTACGGCGTCAGCGAACGACGCGTCGGGCGCCGAGATCTCCGCAAGGGCAAGGCACGCCTTGGCCTGCGCGTCGGTCGCGCCGGCTGTCTCGACGAGCAGCGCCGCCACACCGTCGGGACCGATCTTGTCGAGCTTGTCGACTGCCCTGAGCGCCGCCTCGGCGTCGTCAATGCCGATGCCGCGGTAAAAGCCCTCGCTGATGCGGCGGTTGTTGACGAGGATGCGTACGGGCCACTCGCCGTCAGCCTGGCCGAGCGGGAGACCGCCGAGCGCGTCGCCAATGATCAGCGGCATCTCGACGTCGTAGTGGAACGGCAGGTCGTCGCGGTCGACCACGTCGATGTCGGCCTGCAGGAACTCGCGGTAGCGGCCCTCCTGCGGGCGCTCGCCGCGCCAGACCTTCTGGATCTGGTAGCGGCGGAACGGGAACTGCAGGCGCCCAGCGTTCTCCAGCACGTATCGCGCGAACGGCACGGTCAGGTCGAAGTGCAGGCCTAGCGCATCCTCGGTCTCGACGTCGTCGTCGGCCTCGGCATGCAGGCGGCGCAGGACATAGACCTCCTTTGAGGTCTCGCCCTTGCGCAGCAGCTGCTCAAGCGGCTCGACGGCGCGGGTCTCGAGCGGGGCGAACCCGTACAGCTCGAAGGTGCGACGAATGCGGTCGATCACGTACTGCTCGATCTGACGCTGCGCCGGCAGCCACTCCGGGAATCCGGAGAGGGGGGTCGGTCTGCTCATGAGTGGAGGTACCAGCCTCAGGTTGGGGTGCCGAAGAGTCGCGCGGCCTCCCGAAGGTACGGGTTGGTGGCGCGCTCCCGGCCGATCGTGGTGGCGGGGCCGTGGCCGGGGAGGACGACAGTGTCGTCATGCAGCGGCAGGATCTTGCTTGCAAGGCTGCGCTGCATGGCGCGGGAATCGCCGCCCGGCAGGTCGGTGCGGCCGATGCTGCCCGCGAAGAGCACGTCGCCTGATAGGCAGAGCTCCGCATCGGGAGCAGCGTCGGAGGCGTCGCTGGGCAGTCGGAACAAGCACCGACCCCTCGGTATGGCCCGGTGCGTGGTCGACGGCGAGCTCGAGACCCGCGATGGTGAGCGTGCCGCCGTCGCTCAGCGGACGCACGTCGTCAGGCTCGGCCCAGGACAGGCCACCGAGGAGCGCCGCTGGGTCCATCGAGCTGATCGCCTTGGTCGGGTCCTCCAGCAGGTCACGGTCGTCCGGGTGGATGTATGCGGGTACGCCGCGTGCGCCACAGACCGGCGTGACGGAGAACGTGTGGTCGAGGTGCCCGTGCGTCAGCAGGACGGCCCGCGGCTGCAGCCGATGCTCGCGCAGCACCTCGTCGAGCCGGTCGATCACACCGATCCCCGGGTCGACGACAACGCACTCCTCGCCAGGCGCCGGAGCCACGACGTAGCAGTTGGTCGCGAACGCCTGCGCTGGGATCGACAGGACGAGCACGCAGGTCACCTTCCAGCAACAGATGGGGCGGGGCCAGCCGCCCGTACGAGGGTATCGGTTGGGCTTGCCTAGACTGTGCCGCGACCATCGAGGAGGTTGTCAGTGCCGACCAAGAGCAAGCGGCGTCGCGAGCTTGCCCGCCGGAACTACGAGAGGTGGCAGGCGCGCCGCGCCCAGGAGACCGCCAAGCGCCACCGGCGACGCCGGATCGTGTTGGCTCTCGTCCTGACCGTCACGCTGGTGGCATTCGTCGCCGGCGGGGCCTGGTGGCTAGGCGCCTTCGATGAGGACGACTCGGTCGCGCTGCCGGAGGACGGCGAGACCCAGGTGACGAACGCGTGCACCTGGACCGACTCTCCCGGTGAGTCCGAGAAGGACCTCGGTCGCCCACCGGCGACACCGATCCCCCTCGACCAGATCTTGAACGCCTCCTTGTCGCTCAACGGCAAGCCGGTGACCGCACAGCTCGACGCATCGCTGGCATGGTGCACCGTTTCGGCGCTGAAGTTCTTGGCGGACAGCAATTTCTACGACGCCACCACCTGCCACCGGCTCACGACCAGCGACACGCTCAAGGTGCTGCAGTGCGGTGACCCGTCGGGGACCGGCATGGGTGGGCCCGGCTTCCGCATGGACACCGAGGGGCTGGGTACGGCGACGTACCCGGTCGGCACGATCGCCATGGCCAATGCCGGCGAGGGCCCCACGACCGGCAGCCAGTTCTTCATCGTGTGGGGTGAGTCGCCGGGACTGTCACCCAACTACACGGTGGTCGGGCACGTGACGACGGGCATCGAAAACGTTCAGGAGATCGCCGCAGCGGGTGTTACCGCGGGCGGGCAGGATGGAGCACCGGCCCAGCCAGTAACGCTCGACGACTTCAGTGTCACCGCCGGGTGACGCCGCAGAGTCTGGAAACGAAGGACGGCCCAGTGACCGAGCACCCCGAGACCACCGGCAGCACCGAGCAGCCGCCTGCCGAGCAGCAGACTGCTGCTCCGGCCAGCGAGCGGCCGGTCGAGGAGGTGCGCCCGGTCGAGGAGGCACTGCCAGCACAGGACTCGCAGCCGACTGAGCGTGGAGGAGCCGCTGCCGCCGGCCCCGGAGGCGCAGTCACCGGTGCCGGAGGCGCAGCCGGTCGCGGACCCCGGGCCGACGGTGGCTGAGAACGCCTGGGGACGCGTTACCGACGACGGATCCGTCTACCTACGTCGCACCGCGGGCGAGTTGCTCATCGGGTCCTGGCAGACCGGCGATCCGCAGGAGGCGCTGGAGTTCTACGGCAGGCGCTTCGACGACCTGATGGTGCAGGTCGAGCTCGTCGACAAGCGTCTCGGGGCCGGCTCGGCGTCGCCGGAGGACGCAGTGACGGTCGTCCGTCGGGTGCGCGAGGCGATCGCCACCCCGCAGGCGATCGGCGACATCGACGGCCTGGTGGCGCGACTCGACGCCCTCGAGGCGGAGGTCGCGCGCCGTCGCGAGGAACGCCGCGCCGCCCGGGCGCGGGCGCTCGAGGAAGCTCGGGTCGCCAAGGAGGCCATCGCCGCCGAGGCCGAGCAGATCGCCGAGAGCAGCGACTGGCGCCGCGGAGCCGACCGGTTGCGAGCTCTCCTTGACCAGTGGAAGTCGCTGCCGCGGCTCGATCGCGCCACCGACGACGTGCTCTGGCGGCGGTTCTCCACGGCGCGCACGCACTACACGCGTAGGCGCAAGGCTCACTTCGCCGAAGTCGGTGAGCGCCGCGAGGAGGCCCGAACGGTCAAGGAGTCGCTCGTGGCGGAGGCCGAGGCCCTCGCCGGCTCCACCGAGTGGGGCGAGACGGCGCGCAAGTTCCGTGACCTCATGGCGCGCTGGAAGGCCGCAGGCGGAGCACCACGCGGCGTCGAAGACCAGCTCTGGTCCCGGTTCCGGGCCGCCCAGGACGCATTCTTCGCCGCCCGGCAGGAGGAGCAGAGCGCTCGCGACACCGAGTTCAGCGCCAACCTGCAGGCCAAAGAGGCGTTGCTCATCGACGCCGAGGCACTCCTACCGGTGACCGACTGGAAGGCCGCGCGTGCGGCTCTGCGCAGCATCCAGGACCGCTGGGAGGCTGCGGGCAAGGTGCCGCGCGAGGCGATGCGCTCAGTCGAGGCTCGGCTGCGCAAGGTCGAAGACGCCGTACGCAACGCCGAGGAGTCCGACTGGCGCCGTACCAATCCGGAGGCTCGAGCCCGCGCGGAGGACACGGTCGCCCAGCTCCGCAGCTCGATCGACGACCTGGAGGCGCGCTCTGCCGCGGCCACCGCCAAGGGCGATCAGCGCGGCGTCAGCGAAGCCCAAGCTGCCCTCGAAACTCGGCGGGCCTGGCTGGCCGAGGCGGAGAAGGCGCTGGCCGACTTCGGCGGCTGAGCCCTGGCGCGGAATGACCACGTCCAGCAGGTTCTTCCCCGCAGTGACAGGCATACAGCCCTGTCGGTGTGGGGGAAGTCCTTGTGGTGGCCTCGTGTGCGCGGGAAATCGGCCGAGCTGACCGTCAGGGCCGGGTGCTGGTGACCCGGTAGACGTCGAACACGCCCTCGACGCCGCGTACTGCCCGCAGCACGTGGCCGAGGTGCGTGGGATCGCCCATCTCGAACGTGAACCGCGACTTGGCGATGCGGTCACGCGTGGTGGTCACCGACGCCGACAGGATGTTGACGTGCTGGTCGGAGAGCACGCGGGTGACGTCCGACAGCAGCCGCGCCCGGTCCAGCGCCTCGACCTGGATCGCCACGAGGAAGACCGACGACGCGGTGGGCGCCCACTCGACGTCGACCATGCGGCCCTCTTGCGCCTTGAGCGCCCCGACGTTGACGCAGTCGCCGCGGTGTACGGATACGCCGGCGCCACGGGTCACGAAGCCCACGATGTCGTCGCCGGGCACCGGGGTGCAGCATCGAGCCAGCTTGACCCAGACGTCGGACACGCCCTTGACGACGACACCCGGGTCGCCGGTCGTGCGCCGCCGCCGCTCGAAGGTCTCGATATCGGTGACGGCCTCGGCGGCGTCCTCGGCGGTGCCTTCCTCGCCGCCGAGCGTCTGCACGAGGCGCTGCACGACGCTTTGCGCCGACAGGTGGCTCTCGCCCACCGCGGCGTACAACGCGGAGATGTCGGGGTAGCGCAGCTCCCCCGCGACCGCGGTCAATGTCTCGGCCGACAGCATCCGCTGCAGCGGCAGGTCCTGCTTGCGCATGGCCCGGGCGATGGCGTCCTTGCCCCGCTCGATCGCGTCCTCGCGGCGCTCCTTGGAGAACCACTGGCGAATCTTGTTGCGTGCGCGTGCGCTCTTGACGAACCCCAGCCAGTCGCGGCTGGGCCCCGCGCCTTGTGCCTTCGAGGTGAACACCTCGACGACGTCGCCGTTCTGAAGCGTCGACTCGAGCGGCACCAGCCGGCCGTTGACGCGGGCGCCGATGGTGCGGTGGCCAACCTCCGTGTGCACGGCGTAGGCAAAGTCGACGGGGGTCGCTCCTGCCGGCAGCGCGATGACGTCACCCTTGGGCGTGAAGACGTAGACCTCGGTGGAGGTGATCTCGAACCGCAGCGAGTCGAGGAACTCGCCCGGATCCTCGGTCTCCTTCTGCCAGTCGAGCAGCTGACGCAGCCACGTCATGTCGTTGGCGGCCGCGCCCGGTGGCTGCTTGGCGCCTGCGGCGGTCAGGTCGACTTCCTTGCCAGCGGCGGCGTCTTCCTTGTACTTCCAGTGCGCAGCCACGCCGTACTCGGCGCGGTGGTGCATCGCGTGCGTGCGGATCTGGAGCTCGACCGGCTTGCCCTCCGGCCCCACGACAGTGGTGTGCAGCGACTGGTACATGTTGAACTTGGGCATGGCGACGAAGTCCTTGAACCGCCCAGGAAGCGGGTTCCACCGGGCGTGCAGGATGCCCAGCACCGCGTAACAGTCGCGGACGCTCTCCACCAGGATGCGAATGCCGACCAAGTCGTAGATGTCGGCGAAGTCGCGGCCCCGCACGATCATCTTCTGGTAGATCGAGTAGTAGTGCTTGGGCCGGCCGGTGACCTTGGGGCGTATCTTGGCCGCGCGCAGGTCGGCCTGCACCTGCTCGACGACGGTGGCGAGGTATTCATCGCGCGACGGCGCGCGCTCGGCCACCAGCCGCACGATCTCGTCGTAGACCTTGGGGTGCAGGGTGGCGAAGGACAGGTCCTCGAGCTCCCACTTGATGGTGTTCATGCCCAGCCTGTGCGCCAGCGGGGCATAGATCTCAAGCGTCTCGCGTGCCTTGCGCTGCGCGTTCTCCTTGGTGACGTAGCGCCAGGTGCGGGCGTTGTGCAGGCGGTCGGCCAGCTTGATCAGCAGGACGCGGATGTCCTTAGCCATTGCTACGACCATCTTGCGTACGGTCTCGGCCTGCGCCGCGTCGCCGTACTTGACCTTGTCGAGCTTGGTGACGCCGTCGACGAGCATCGCGATCTCGTCGCCGAAGTCGACGCGGAGCTGGTCGAGGGAGTAGTCGGTGTCCTCAACGGTGTCGTGCAGCAGAGCCGCGGCCAGCACCGGCGGCGTCATGCCCAGCTCGGCGAGGATTGTCGCGACGGCGACGGGGTGCGTGATGTAGGGGTCGCCAGACTTGCGGAGCTGACCCTCGTGCGCCGTTGCCGCGATCTCGTAGGCCCGCTCGATGACGCCCAGGTCGGCCTTGGGATGCGTGGCGCGGACGATGCGGTAGAGCGGCTCGAGTACGGGATTTGCCGGACCGCGGTTGGCCGTCAACCGGGCGAGCCGAGCGCGCACGCGGGCAGGCGCCGACGCCGACGGCGCCCCGGTGGGCGCGGCGTCGAGCGGCGGAGCCTCGGCAGCAGGCTCCGTCACAGCAGGTGCTGCGCGCTCGTCGGCCACGGGCGACTCCTTAGACGGGCCAGGTAACCAGTCTACGGAGCACGCCTAACCGCCTCGAAATTCCCCGGCCACACCGGGACGAACCGCAGCGGGTCAGACCGTGACGAGCGCGGTCAGCGGCAAGGCGCCCGTCTTGGTTCGACCGCCCAGGAAGCTCAGCTCCATCAGCACGCTCACCGCGACCACGGTCGCCCCGGCCTGCTCCACCAACGCACACGTGGCGGCCACCGTGCCACCCGTGGCGAGCACGTCGTCGACGATCAGCACCCGGTCGCCCGGGTTGAGAGCGTCGGCGTGGATCTCGATCGTGGCCTCGCCGTATTCCAGCGAGTAAGACGCCGAGCGCACCTCGCGAGGGAGCTTGCCGGCCTTGCGTACGGGGACAAAGCCCGCTCCCAGTGCCAGCGCCACCGGAGCAGCCAGGATGAACCCGCGCGCCTCGATGCCCACCACTTTGTCGACGATGACATCGGCGCCCGCGCGGCCGGGCTCGGCCAGCGACTGCACGGTGGCCTGGAAGGCGGCGTGATCGGCCAGCAGCGGCGTGATGTCCTTGAACATCACGCCCGGCTGCGGCCAATCGGGCACGTCGACGATGAGGTCGGTCAGTCGCTGACGCAGATCGATCTCCGTGCCCACCGTGGGGTTACCCCCGCCCGGGACCGCGGTTGCCGCCGCCCTTGCGCTGCGAGCGCGTCTGCCGTTGTGGCTGATGCCGCTCGCCCGACTCGATCGGCTCGGACGATGCCGGGTGCTCGTCGGTGTGAGTCGCGTCGACGGCGTCCGTCGACTCATGATCGTCGCGCTCAGCGACCGCCACCGCCGTGCCGCCGGTGCTCGTCGCAGCCGCGCCGGATGCCCGCGTCGCCTTGGCGGCACCGGCCCGCTTGAGCTCGACGCGACGCGCGAGCCCCTTCATGGTCGGCTCCCGCTCCTTGAGGTAGGCGAGCAGCGGCGTGGCCACGAAGATCGACGAGTAGGTGCTGGCCGCGATGCCGACGAACAGCACGAGCGCAAGGTCCTTCAGCGTGCCGCCACCAAGGACGAACGCGCCGAAGAACAGGATCGACGCGACGGGGAGCAGCGCGATGACCGACGTGTTGATCGACCGGACGAGTGTCTGGTTGATCGACAGGTTGGCCGCCTCGCTATAGGTGCGGTTGGCCTGCGACTCGAGGCCCTTGGTGTTTTCTCGCACGGAGTCGAACACCACGACCGTGTCATAGAGCGAATAGCCGAGGATCGTCAGCAAGCCGATCATCGTCGACGGTGTGACGTCGAAGCCGACCAGGGCGTAGATGCCGACCGTGATCAGGATGTCGTGGCCCAGTGCGACAAGGCCGGCCACCGCCGCCTTGCGGTCGAACGCGATCCACATGAGCGCCGTGACGAAGACCAGGAAGACGATGAGACCGGTGATCGCCTTGCGAGTCACCTCGCCGCCCCAGGAGGGGCCGATCAGCTGAACGCTGATGTCTTCGGTCGGCACGCCGCACGTCTCGGCGAGCGCCTCACGTACGGCCTCCGGCTGCGACCCCTCGAGCGCTTCGGTCTGCACCCGCATGTCGCCGTTGCCGAGCTCCTGCACGATCGGCTCGGCCTCCACCAGGCCGGCCGTCGTCTCGCGGGCCTCCTCGACCGAGCAGTTGGCGTCGGCGACCCGGAACTCGGCGCCGCCGCTGAACTCGATGCCGAAGTTGAGCCCGCGGAAAGCCACCGCGAGCACCGAGATGACAAGGATCGCGACCGAAATGCCGAACCAGAGCTTGCGCCGGCCGATGAAGTCGAACGACGTCTCCCCGGTGTAGAGGCGATGGCCGATCTGACCGAGGCGGCTCATCGCGCCCCTCCCTTGCCTGCGCGGGCCATTGTTTTGACTGGCCGACTCGGCGCCTTCTTGCGGCCGACCTTCTCCGGGTTGAGGCCGGACCACGGGTGGCCCTGGCCGAAGAACTTGCGGCGGACGAGCAACGTCACCATCGGCTTGGTGAACAGGAAGACCACGATGAGGTCGATCACGGTGGTCAGCCCGAGCGTGAAGGCGAAGTTCTGCACGCGGCCGATCGCCATGAAGTAGAGCACCCCGGCCGCGAGCAGCGTGACGAAGTCGGCGATCAGGATGGTGCGCTTGGCCCGCGTCCAGCCGAGCTCGACCGCCATCCGGATCGTGCGGCCCTCGCGGATCTCGTCACGTACGCGTTCGAAGAACACCACGAACGAGTCGGCGGTGATGCCGATCGCGACGATCACGCCGATGACACCGGCGAGGATCAGCGCGAACCCGATCGCCTCGCCGAGCAGGACGACCGACCCGTACGTCAGCGCGGCCGCAACCGCGAGGCTCGCGATGCTCACGATGCCGAGCGCCCGATAGAACAGCAGCGAGTAGAGCACGACCAGCGCAAGACCGATCGCGCCAGCGAGGAGGCCGGCCTGCAGCTGGTCGGAGCCCAGCGTGGCCGACACGGTGGTGACCTCGCTGGTGGTGAAGGTGAGCGGCAGGGCGCCGTACTTGAGCACGTTGGCGAGATCCTGCGCCTCGCCCTGGCTGAAGTTGCCCTCGATCGTCGCCTCGCCACCTGGGATGGGGTTGTCGACGGTGGGGGCGCTGACGACGCGGCCGTCGAGGACGATCGCGAAGGAGTTTTGCGGGAAAGCCTGCTGGGACAGCCGCTCGGTGGACTGCTCGAACTTGTCGGCGCCCTCGCCGTCGAACTCGAGCGTGACGACCCAGTCGACGCGGCCCTGCGGGATGCCGGCGAAGGCGTCGGTGATGTTGGTGCCGACGACGTCAGCGCTGTCGAGCAGGTAACGCGTGGTGCCCGTGTCGTCGCAGGTGATCAGCGGCTTGTTGGGGTCGTCGACCGTGCCCGGGGCGAGCTGCGAGCAGTCGAAGCTTTCGAGCGCGGCGAGCTGCTCCTGTGTCGCCGTCCCGCTGCCGTCACCCTCCGGCTGCACGGCGGTCGGCGCCGGGGTGGGGGCGTCGGTGGCGCTCGGGCTGGGGCTGGGCGACTCGGTCGGCGCCGGGGTCGACGCGGCAGCGCCGGTCAATGCCTGGCCCGCGACCCGGCCGCTGGGGGCGACGGAGGGCGACGGACTCGGGCTCGCCTCGGGCGTGGCCGGCTCGGTTGGGGCCGGTGTGGCGGCGGGGTCGGTCGGCGCCGGCGTGGGCGAGCCGCCCTGCGCGATCGACAGCACGGGGCGGAAACGCAGCTCGGCCGTCTGGCCGACGAGCTGGATCAGCTCTTCCTCGCCGACGCCAGGGACCTGCACCACGATGTTGTCCTGGCCCTGGACAGACACCTCGGCCTCGGTGGCGCCCACCGCGTCGACGCGGTTACGGATGATCTCGACGGCCTGATCCATCGACTGCTCGGAGGGCGTGCCGCCGTCAGTTGTCGAAGCGGTCAGCGTGATGCTGGTGCCGCCCTGCAGGTCGAGCCCGAGGTTGGGCTTCCAGGTGCCGGTGAGCGCCATGATGCCGTACATCACGACGAGCAGGCCGGCCAGCACGGCCAGCGGCCGCCCGGGCCGGGACACGTTGGGCGTCGTCGCCACTAGTAGTTCTCCTTGTTACGTCCGCAGCAGCGTGCGCGTGGCGCTCTGCGTGACCTAGGCCTGACCATTGGCGTCGATGTCGGGCTCGGCAGTCGGCGCAGCGGGCGCCTTCGGCTCGATGATGCGGACAATCGCTTGCTTCGCGTAGCGGGCTTCCACGCCCGGGGCGATCTCCAGGACGACTGCGTCGTCCTCGACTGCTCGCACGGTGGCGTAGAGACCGGCGCTGGTCAGGACCTGGACGCCTGGCGTGATCGCCTGCTGCACGTTCATGACCTCTCGCTGCCGGTTGCGCGCCGGGCGGAGGATCAGGAACCAGAAGAAGACGACGATGAGCAGGAGTGGGAGCAGTCCGGCCAACTGATCCATGGGGAAGGTTGGTCCCTTCGAGTTAGCAGCAAAGTCGGTCGCCGATCGTGGCGTACTGACCGGCAGAGTCTAGACCGCAATCCTGAGTAAACCTGACGCCGAGGTCAGCGAACCGTGACGTCGGCCACTTCGGACCCCTGCGCCGAGGCACCTAGGTCGGGCGAATGCCCGTCGTCGCTGTCCATGTCCGTGCCGGAAAACAGGTCGGGAACGTCAGCAAAGGCGGCCCCGGCAGGGACGGCCAGACCCAGGTGTCGCCAGGCCGCCGGGGTGGCGACCCGACCGCGAGGAGTGCGGGCCAGCAGCCCTTCCCGGACGAGGAACGGCTCGGCCACCTCCTCGACAGTCTCGCGCTCCTCACCGACCGCAACGGCGATCGTCGACACACCAACCGGGCCGCCACCGAACCGGCGGCAGAGCGCGTCGAGCACGGCCCGGTCGAGCCGGTCGAGGCCCGAGCTGGTCGACCTCGTAGAGCTCGAGAGCGGCCCTCGCCGCCCCAACGTCGACGCTGCCGCTGCCGCGGACCTGGGCGAAGTCGCGCACGCGGCGCAGCAGGCGGTTGGCGATGCGCGGGGTGCCACGGGAACGTCCCGCGATCTCAGCGGCGCCCGCGCCGTCGAGGGCAACGCCGAGCAGCTCGGAGGAACGAGCCAGCACTCGCTCGAGCTCGCCCGGTGCGTAGAAGTCCATGTGCGCGGTGAAGCCGAATCGGTCACGCAGCGGGCCGGGCAGCAGCCCGGCGCGGGTCGTGGCGCCAACCAGCGTGAACGGCGGGATCTCCAACGGGATGGCCGTCGCACCGGGGCCCTTGCCGACGATGACGTCGACGCGGAAGTCCTCCATCGCCATGTAGAGCATCTCCTCAGCCGGCCGCGACATGCGGTGGATCTCGTCGAGGAAGAGCACGTCGCCCTCGGTGAGCCCGGACAGGATCGCGGCCAGGTCGCCCGCGTGCTGGATGGCCGGTCCGCTGGTGATGCGCAGCGGAACCTGCATCTCGGCGGCGATGATCATGGCGAGCGTGGTCTTGCCGAGGCCGGGCGGGCCGGAGAGCAGGACGTGATCAGGAGTACGCCCGCGCAGCCGGGCCGCCTCGAGCACCAGCGAAAGCTGCGCGCGCACCCGCTCCTGTCCGATGAACTCGTCGAGGCGACGTGGACGCAGCGCACCCTCAAGCGCCCGATCCTCGCCCTGCGCCTCGGCTGTCACGAGGGCGCGGCCGTCGTCGCGTGGGCTCATGCTCCGGCCCGGTTGAGGCTGCGCAATGCCTCCTTGAGCAGCAGCCCGACGTCGGGACCGGACGCATCGTCGGCGAACGGCGTGACGGCCGCGACTGCGTCGTCGGCCTCTCGGATCGACCAGCCAAGCCCGAGCAGGGCAGCGTGCACTTGGGACTGCCACCCGTTGCCGACCGGACTCCCCACGCCATGTCCGTCGAACGAGCCGGAGCCGACCGGCCCGCCAAGCCGGTCCTTGAGCTCGAGGACGATGCGCTGGGCACCCTTGCGCCCGATGCCGGGCACCTGCGTCAGCAGCGTCAGGTTGCCTTCGACGACCGCACGTCTCAGGGTGTCGGGCCGGTGCACGGCGAGCATCGCCAGCGCGAGCCGCGGGCCGACACCGCTCGCCGTCTGCACGATCGCGAACACCTCGCGCTCGTCCTCGTCGGCGAAGCCGTACAAGGTCATGGAGTCTTCACGCACCACCAGGGCCGTGGGAACCCGTGCCGGCTGGCCAACTCGCAGCCCGGCGAGGGTCGCCGGTGCGCAGCGCAGCTCGTAGCCGACCCCGCCAACCTCGACGACCGCCTCGTCTGGGCCGAGGTCGGCGACGGTGCCACGGACGAACGCAATCATCTGCGACCTCCTGCGGCGGCGACCGCCGCCTCGATGCGGGACAGGGCAGCGCCACGCCACACATGGCAGATCGCCAGTGCCAGCGCGTCGGTGGCATCGGCGGGACGCGGCGGCGAGTCGAGCCGCAGCAGCCGGGTCACCATCGCGGCAACCTGTGCTTTGTCGGCGCGGCCGTTGCCCGTCACGGCGGCCTTGACCTCGCTGGGGGTGTGCAGTGCGACAGGCAGCTCGCGCCGGGTGGCCGCGAGCACAGCGATCGCGCTCGCCTGGGCCGTCCCCATCACGGTGCGGACGTTGTGCTGCGCGAAGACCCGCTCGACCGCGACGACGTCGGGCTCGTGCGCGTCGAGCCAGCTGTCGACTGCGTCGGCGATCAACCGCAACCGCTCGCCGAGCAACGAGTCGGCAGACGTCCGCTGCACGCCAACTGCGCAGAGCGTCGGTGGGCGCCCCGGCGCACCCTCGACGACCCCGAAACCGCAGCGCGTCAGCCCCGGATCGATACCGAGCACACGCACGCCCGAGCCCCTTCCGCCGAACACTTGTTCGTTGCGGACGACGCTAGCCGACCGTCCGGACGAAACCGGCGATGACGCGCCGGAGGTAGGGCTGGCGGGCGCGGCTAGCCGACCGCCTCCATGATCTCGTCGCTCACGTCGTAATTGGCGTAGACGTTCTGCACGTCGTCGCTGTCCTCGAGCGCCTCGATGAGCCGGAAGATCTTCCGCGCGCCGTCCTCGTCGAGCGGGACCGACACCGAGGGCAGGAACGACGACTCGGCCGACTCGTAGTCGAGGCCGGCCTCTTGCACCGCGCTGCGCACCGCGACCAGGTCGGTTGCCTCGCTCACGACCTCGAACGTCTCGCCGTCGTCGTTGACTTCCTCGGCGCCGGCGTCGAGCACGACCTCCAGGAGCTCGTCCTCCGTCAGATCCGCGCGGCCCTCTTGCGCCTTGGGCACGATGACGAGGCCCTTGCGATTGAACAGGTAGGCAACCGAGCCCGGGTCGGCCATCGAGCCGCCGTTGCGGGTCATTGCCACGCGCACGTCCGACGCCGCCCGGTTGCGGTTGTCGGTCAGGCACTCGATGAGCACGGCCACGCCGTTCGGCCCGTACCCCTCGTACATGATCGTCTGGTACTCCGCACCGCCGGCCTCGGCACCTGAACCGCGCTTGACCGCACGGTCGATGTTGTCGTTGGGGACGGACGACCTCTTCGCCTTCTGGATCGCGTCGTAGAGCGTCGGGTTGCCAGCCGGGTCGCCGCCGCCCGTGCGGGCCGCGACCTCGATGTTCTTGATCAGCTTGGCGAAGAGCTTGCCGCGCCGTGCGTCGACGACGGCCTTCTTGTGCTTTGTCGTCGCCCACTTGGAGTGGCCGGACACCTCAGGTCTCCTTCGGTCAGTGGCACGGAGGTACAGAGAGCGCGGCCGTCACGCTGCCAGCGTCTCGCGCACCGAGTCGAGGAACAGCCCGTGCACTCGCCGGTCGCCCGTCAGCTCCGGGTGGAACGAGGTTGCGAGCAGCGGGCCCTGCCGGACGGCGACGATCCTACCGACGGCCGGCCCGGAGGCGACCCGGGCGAGCACCTCGACGTCGGGACCGACCGCTTCGACCCAGGGCGCACGGATGAACACGGCATGCAGCGTTGGCCCGTCGCCGAGCGCCGGAAAATCAAGCTCCGCCTCGAACGAGTCGACCTGCCGCCCGAACGCGTTGCGCCGCACGGTCATGTCCAGCCCGCCGATTGTCTGCTGGCCTTCGGCGCCGCCCACGAGCCGGTCGGCCAGCATGATCATGCCGGCGCACGAGCCGTAAGCAGGCATCCCGGCACGAACCCGCTCCTGGAGCGGCTCCAGCACGCCGAGCCGCGTCGCGAGCCGCCACATCGCGGTCGACTCGCCGCCCGGAATGACCAGCGCGTCCACCCGCGACAGATCGGCTTCGGTGCGTACGACTGCCGCGCGCGCCCCCACGGCCTGCAGAGCGGCCAGGTGTTCACGGAAGTCGCCCTGCAGGGCCAGCACGCCGATGATCGGGTCGCTCACGCAAGATCCTTGTCGGTCCGGGATGTCTTCCTAGTTTACGGAAGTTGCCTATCGTGACGTGCGTCACATCATTGCGAGCACGTACGACCGCAAGGAGCTAGGACTTTGACCCATCCGTCCGCAGACGGTGTCGACACCCAGCAGGCTCGGCGGCACCGGCTTGCCGCCTCGGGCGAGACACACCGCGTCACCCCCGCTGAGCTGTTCTTCGACCTCGTCTTCGTCTACGCCATCACCCAGGTCACCGCGTTGCTCGCGGACGAGCCCACCGTGTTGGGTCTGGCGCAGGGGCTCGTTCTGCTTTACCTGCTCTGGTGGGTGTGGTGCTGCTTTGCGTGGCTCGGCAACGTCGTACGCGCAGACACCGGCGTCCTGCGGCTGATCCTGCTCGCGGTCATGGCGTTGATGCTGGTGACCGCGGTGACGGTGCCGGAGGCCTACGACGACTTGCCCGGCGGGTTGTACGGGCCGGTGGTGCTCGTCACCGCCTACACCATCATTCGCATCCTGCACCTGACGATCTATTGGCTCTCCGACCCGCACAACCGTGACCTGCACCGGGTGCTGCTGAAGACGTCGGCCTCGCTCGTGCCGTCCATTGTTCTGCTGTACGTAGGCGCCGGGCTCGACGGGGTGGCGCAGGTCATCGTCTGGGCGGTGGCGCTGATCGCCGATGGCATCGGCATCTATCTCACGGGCGCCGAGGGTTGGCGCATCGCGTCCCCCGCGCACTGGGCGGAGCGGCACGGCCTCATCGTGATCATCGCGCTCGGCGAGTCGATCGTCGCGATCGGCGTCGGGGTGGCCGGCCGGCCCGTCTCGACCCCGCTGCTCGCCGGCATCGTGCTCGGCCTCGGGGTGTCGGCCGCTCTGTGGTGGCTCTACTTCGACTGGTTGCAGGAGCGCGCCGAACACGCGCTGGCGACGCTGCAGGGCAATGCGCGTACGGCCATGGGCCGCGACGCTTACACCTACCTGCACATCCCACTCATTGCCGGGATCGTGCTGACGGCGCTCGGGCTCAAGAAGGTCCTGGAGTACGTCAGCGACACCAGCCACCACGAGCTCACCGATGCCCTGACCGGCGTTCCCGCGTGGGCGCTCTCCGGCGGGCCGGGGCTCTACCTGCTCGGGACGGCGGCCTTCGCCTGGCGCACCACCCGCGACCTGCGGGTCGACAGGGTCGTCGGCGGGATCGTGCTGCTTCTCGCGGGCCCGTTGGTCGAGCAGGTTCCCGCGCTCACGGCGCTGGCCGGGGTCGCGGTCGTGCTCGCCGGACTTGTGGCGTGGGAGGCCGTCATGCGTCGGCCCGCGCTGGACACCCAGCCCACGGCAAAGTGAAGCGCTGTGTACGACACGCCGCGGCGTGTCGTACACAGCGCTTCAGTTCTGGGAAATGGAACTACCAGCCGCGCTCGGCGAGCCGGTGCGGTGCCGGGATGTCGTCGACGTTGATGCCGACCATGGCCTCGCCGAGCCCGCGGGAGACCTTGGCTATCACGTCGGGGTTGTCGTAATGAGTCGTTGCCTGCACGATCGCCGATGCTCGCTTGGCCGGGTCGCCCGACTTGAAGATGCCCGAGCCCACGAAGACGCCTTCGGCGCCTAGCTGCATCATCATCGCCGCGTCGGCCGGGGTCGCGATGCCACCCGCGGTGAACAGCACGACCGGCAGCTTGCCCGCACGAGCCACCTCGACGACGAGGTCGTAGGGCGCCTGCAGCTCCTTTGCAGCGACGTACAGCTCGTCATCGGCCATCGACGTGAGCCGTCGGAGCTCCGCGCCGATCTGCCGCATGTGCGTCGTCGCGTTGGAGACGTCGCCGGTGCCGGCCTCGCCCTTGGAGCGGATCATCGCCGCGCCCTCGGTCAGCCGACGCAGCGCCTCGCCCAGGTTGGTCGCGCCGCAGACGAAGGGCACCGTGAACTGCCACTTGTCGATGTGGTTGGCGTAGTCGGCCGGGGTGAGCACCTCGGACTCGTCGATGTAGTCGACGCCGAGCGCCTGCAGCACCTGCGCCTCGACGAAGTGCCCGATCCGCGCCTTGGCCATCACCGGGATGGAGACGGCCTTGATGATGCCGTCGATCATGTCGGGGTCGCTCATGCGCGACACGCCGCCCTGCGCCCGGATGTCAGCCGGCACCCGCTCCAGCGCCATGACCGCGACTGCGCCCGCGTTCTCGGCGATCTTGGCCTGGTCAGGGGTGACGACGTCCATGATCACGCCGCCCTTGAGCATCTCGGCCATACCGCGCTTCACGCGCAACGTGCCGGTCTCGGGTGTTTGCGCGGCGGCGGAGGACATCTGCTCGGACACGAGGAAGGGCCTTTCCAGCGGGCTTGCGGTCGCTATCTATCGTACGGCGCCGCGGCGAATGCCCCGACCGCGTTAATGGCCGTCAGGCGGCCAGGCCGCGCGGCAACGTGTCGTCGAACTCCGCGGTGTCGGGCCATTGCGCGCGGCCGGCCAGGCGCAGCCAGCGCACGACCGGCTTGCGGCGCAGCCGACGCGTCTGTCGTACGGCGTCGTTGTGAAAACGCCTTGCCAGCTGGACCCGTCGGCACGCAGAGGTCAGCTCGTCGACGAGCACTTTGGCTTGTGGATCGGCTCGGAGCGTAGCGACGTGGTCGGGCTCGTCGAAGGCCGCGCCCAGGGCCTGCGTCAGATCGCTCTCCGCCGCCTCCCACGTGTAGTCGGCAGACTCGTCGACGGTCGTCCGCGCCCGGTGGGCGGCGTCGGCGATGACGACCGCGGATGCGGGATCGAGCAGGCCACTCGTCGCCGTCTCCAGCGCGACCGCCGACCGGCGGGCGAGCTGCGCCTCGAGGGCGGCCCGCGACGCCTCGAGCCGCGTGTGCATCCGGTCGACTCGTCCGGCGTTCCAGGACAGCAGCACGCCAAGCACGGCCAGCACGACCGGGACGATCACCCACTCCACGCCGGGTCACGCTAGCCGGTCCGCGCAGGGGGTGGCGCTGCGGCGGCGTTTCCACCCTGGATAACAAGTTGACCTCAGCGGAACGCCCCCTGAAACGAGATCCCCTCCACGATCCCCCTTGACAGCGCCCCAGCGGTAAGCGCAAACTTACCGTTCGTGAGAACTTACCGAGGCGAGCGCCAGCTCGACGCTCTCGGCGACGCCAGCCGGCGTGCGATCGTCGCGCTGCTGGCTGACGGACCGACGTCGGTGGGCCAGCTCGCCTCCCAACTCCCCATCAGCCGCCCGGCCGTTTCCCAGCACCTGCGAGTGCTGAAGGACGCCGGCCTCGTGCGCGACCGCGCCGTGGGCACTCGACGGCTGTACGACCTTGACACGAGGGGGCCTGCCGACGTGAGGGCCTACCTGGACCACTACTGGAGCAGCACGCTCGCCGCGTTTGCGGAGGCCGTCGCCGAGGACGCGCTCCGACGCAACTCCGCACCATCCGCCGAAGGCGACACACCCAGCCGAGAGGACCCGCAATGACCGACACCGAGACCCTCGCCCCCGTCGTGGCCGAGGTCACCGTGCCCGCCGACCCCGCGCGCGCGTTCGAGATCTACACGCAGCGATACAGCGAGTGGGTCATGACCGACCACTACCTCGGCAGCGAGCGCCCCGAAGCCATCGTGCTCGAGCCGTTCGCCGACGGACGCTGGTACGAGCGGCAGCCGGACGGCAGCGAGTGCGACTGGGGACAGGTGCTCGAGTACGACCCGCCGCACCGCCTGGTTCTGTCCTGGATGATCGGTGTGGTCGGCGACGGCTGGGGCTACGACCCCGATCCAGCCCACGGCAGCCGGGTCGAGATCACATTCACCACAGCTGCGCCCGGCCAGACACTCGTACGACTGGTGCACTCCGGCTTCGAAGCCCACGGCGCCGGCGCAGCGACCATCCACGCCGGCGTCGGCCAGCCAGACGGCTGGACGGCCGACCTCGCGGCCTACGCGGCAACCGTGTCGCAGGAGAAGCCGTGATGAGGTGCGTGCTGCTCTACGAGCCCGCCGACGACGTGCTTACAAACGCGCCGCCACACTTCCCCGCCCACGTCGCCCGGCTGCAGGACTTCCACGCCCGTGGTGAGCTGCTCAGCGTCGGCACGTTCGCAGACGCCCAGCGCGACGGGTCGATGTCGATCTTCACCAGCCGCGCGGCGGCTGAGGAGTTCGTCCGCGACGACCCGTTCATGGTGCATGGCGTCATGCGGGGCTGCCGGATCCTCGAGTGGGACGAGATGGGCTGGGATCAGGCCGTCACCATCTCGTAGACCGACACGATCTCTTCGGCGAGCACGCTCCAGTCGTAACGGCGCACGGCCTTGGCGGCAGCCGCACGGAGCTCGTCGCGCCGCGGCTCGTCGGCAAGCAACGCCAGCAGTTCGTTGGCGAGCGCGGCCTGGTCCCCCACGGGGAAGAGCACACCGAGCCGGCCGCCCTCAAGCACCGCCCGGAACGCCACCAGGTCACTCGCCAGAACCGGCGCGCCCGCACTCATCGCCTCGACGAGCACGATGCCGAAGCTCTCGCCGCCGATGTGCGGCGCCACATAGACATCCGAACTCGCCAGCATGTCGCCCTTGTCGGCGTCACTGACCGAGCCGAGGAACGTCACGCTGCTGCGCACATCGCCGGGCAGCTCCTCGGCCGCCTCTTCCGCGTCGCCGCGGCCGGCCACCAGCAGTCGCGCGCCGGGGCGCCCGGCGACTACGGCCGGCCACGCGCCCAGCAGCACCGCCAACCCCTTGCGCTGCTCGTCGATGCGGCCGAGGAACGACACGGTCGCGCCGCTACCCCGCCACTCCGGACGCGGCGCCGCGGCGGCGAACCGGTCGACGTACAACCCGTTGGGGATCAGCACCGCATCGCCACCGAGGTGCTGCACGAGTGTCGTGCGCGCCTCCTCGCTGACGGCGATCCGCGCACTGATCTTCTCGAACGTCGCCTGCAAGATGCCGTACGCGGCGGTCATTGCCCGCGACCTCGGATTGGCGGCATGGAAGGTGGCCACGACCGGTACGTCCGAGAACCACACCGCGAGCATCGACAGGCTGGGCGCCGCCGGCTCATGCACGTGCAGCACGTCGAAGGCACCATCGCCCAGCCAACGGCGCACGCGCGTCGCGGAGACTGGTCCGAAGTTGAGCCGGGCAACGGATCCGTTGTACGGAACGGGGACGGCACGCCCGGCGGGCACGACGTACGACGGCACCGGTGTGTCCTCGTCGGCGGGTGCCAGCACCGACACCTTGTGCCCGCGATCGATGAGGGCCTCGGCCAGGTCGCGCACGTGGACCTGGACCCCACCAGGCACGTCCCAGCTGTATGGGCAGACCAAGCCGATCTTCACGTCAGTCCACCCAGACCCGTTGCAGCATGTGCCAGTCCTCGGGATGCGCGGCAATGCTCTCGGCGAACGCGTCGGCCACCTGTTGCATCATCGCGGCGACCCGGTCCCGCCCCACGAGTCCGTCAGGGGGCCGGACCTCGTCATGCCATCGGATCACGATGCTGTGGTCGGGCTCGCGACCCTCGTACCAGATCGTCACGGGAAGCAGTGCAGCCCCACTCGTCACCGCCAACGCAGCCGGTCCCGACGGCATCTTGGCCGTGGCGCCGAAGAACGACACCTCGATGCCCGTCGCGGTCAGGTCGCGGTCGGCGAGCAACGGGACGAGTCGCCCCTCGCGGGCGCGAGCAACCAGCGTGCGGAACACGTCGTTGCCACCGCCGGTCAGGGGAAGGATCTCCATGCCAAGCCCCTCGCGGAACTCCACGAACCGCTCGAACAGCTCCTCCGGCTTGAGCCGCTCGGCCACCGTGGTGACCGGCGCGCCGACCAGAGTCCCCCAGGCCCCCGCGTGGTCCCAGTTGCCCATGTGTGGCAGGGCCGCGACCACGCCACGCCCCGACGCGAGGGTGTCGAAGAGCAGCTCCGGCTTCTCCACTCGTACGCGCGACACGATGCGCTCCGGGCTCCAGTCCGGCAGCCGGAACGAGTCGCACCAGTAGCGCAGGTAGGACCGCATGCCCTCCTTCGACAGCTCGCGCACGCGCGGGTCGTCCGGCGTCGTGCCGAGCACCCGCGCAAGGTTGGCCTCCAACCGCAACACACCTTTGCCGCGGCGGCGCCAGGCTGAGTCGGCGACGCGGCGGAACATCGCGTACGCGGCCCCCGCCGGCAGGCGTCGCACGACACCCCAGCCGACGGAGTAGGAAATCAGCGTCGAGCGCTCCCACATATTCCGCTGCCTAACGCGCCTTGGCCGTGACCTGGCGGCGCACTTCGCGCACGCGCTGCGCGACGGTGTAGAGGCTCGCGATCGACAGCAGCACCAGCACCACGGTCAACACGACCTCCGGCAGCCCAAGCCCGACGAGCCCGGTGGTCACCAGCACGGCGACCAGCCGGTCGGCACGCTCCGCGATGCCGACGTTGGCCGTCATGCCGAGCCCTTCGGCACGTGCCTTGGTGTAAGAGACAACCTGGCCGGTGACCAGGCAGAGCAGCGTGAGCACGACCATCAGGAAGTTGTCGCCTGCTCCGGCGTACCAGAGCAGCAGCCCGCCGAAGATCGCCGCGTCACCTACGCGGTCGAGCACCGAGTCGAGAAACGCCCCCCAGTTGCCCGACCGGCCCAAGGTGCGCGCCATCAGCCCGTCGACGTTGTCGGAGAACACGAACAACGTGATGACGATCGTGCCCCAGAAGAACTCGTGCCGCGGGTAGAACGCCAGCGCACCGATCACCACGCCCAGGGTGCCGACCACCGTGACGGCGTCGGGGCTGACGCGCAGCCGGATGAGGCCGTTGGCGATCGGGGTGAGGAGTCGGTAAAGGCCATCGCGAGCAAATCGGTTGAGCATCGGTCGCCAGTCAGCCAGGGAGATTTCGGGCGCCTTGATGCTAACGGAGTCGGGTTCGCCGTTAGCAGACGGAGCGGGCCCTTGTGCATGTGGCCGTACAGGGGCAGGCTCACGGGATCTGGACCCTCGACGGAGAGGACGCGACCCATGCCTGTTCAGAGCACCCCCGGTGGAGCCGCCGGCAGGGCACCGGAGGCCGACCGGCCCGATGCCATCCGCAACGTAGTGCTGGTCGGCCACACCGGATCCGCCAAGACAACCCTTGCCGAAGCACTGTTGGTCGCCACCGGCACGATCCCCCGGGGTGGAAGTGTCGAGGAAGGCACCACGGTCAGCGACCACGACGAGGTCGAGGTCCGCCAGCAGCGGTCCGTCGGCCTGTCCCTCCTCCCGTTCGTCCACGACGGGGTCAAGGTCAACCTGCTCGACGCACCCGGCTACGCCGACTTTGTGGGCGAGCTCCGTGCCGGGCTGCGCGCCGCAGACTGCGCTCTGTTCGTAGTCGCCGCCTCCGACGGGATCGACGGCACCACGATGTCCCTCTGGGACGAGTGCGCCGCGGTGGGCATGCCGCGAGCGATCGTCATCACCAAGCTCGACCATCAGCGCGCCGACTACGACGGCACGCTCGCCGCCTGCCAGGCAGCGTTCGGCGACAAGGTCGTCCCGCTCTATCTCCCCGTTCACTCCGGCTCCGATGTCACCGGCCTCATCGGACTGCTCTCCCAGAAGCTGTTCGACTACGGCGGCGGCACGCGCACCGAGACCGAGCCCGACGCCGCCGACGCCGACCGGATCGAGGCGGCCCGCGGCACGCTCGTCGAGGCCGTCATCGAGGAGTCTGAGGACGAATCCCTCATGGACCGGTACGTGAGCGGCGAAGACATCGACCCCAAGGTCCTGATCGATGACCTGGAGAAGGCTGTCTCGCGCGCCACGCTGTTCCCCGTCCTGCCCGTGGCGAGTGCTGCAGGGGTCGGCGTAGCCGAGCTGCTCGAAGTGATCACGAGCGCGTTCCCGCCGCCCAGCGAGCACGCGCTTCCCGACGTCTTCACGATCGCCGGAGCTCGGCGCGACGGGCTGGTTTGCGACCCCAACGGCCCGCTGCTTGCCGAGGTGGTCAAGACCGCCACCGACCCGTACGTCGGGCGCATCAGCTTGGTTCGTTTGTTCTCCGGGACGCTTCGCCCTGACATGACCGTGCACGTGTCCGGCCACATGTCGTCGCTCGTGGGTGAGGACCGCGGCCACGAGGACCACGACGAGGACGAGCGCATAGGTGCGCTCTCCTCGCCGTTGGGCAAGACGCAGCGCACGGTGTCGCAGGCCGTCGCGGGCGACATCGTCGCGGTCGCCAAGCTGTCTCGTGCCGAGACCGGGGACACCCTGTCCAGCAAGGACGACCCGCTGGTCATGCGGCCGTGGTCGTTGCCGTCCGCGTTGCTGCCGATCGCCGTACAGGCTCATGCGAAGGCCGACGAGGACAAGCTCTCGCAGGGGCTGGCCCGGCTCGCCGCCGAGGACCCGACGCTGCGCGTCGAGAACAACCGCGAAACCCACCAGCTGGTGCTGTGGACCATGGGCGAGGCGCACGCGGATCTGCTGCTCGACCGGTTGTCCAGCCGCTACGGGGTGTCGGTCGACCGGGTCGACCTGCGGGTGCCGTTGCGCGAGACGTTCGCGGCGCCGGGGCGCGGCCACGGCCGGCACGTCAAGCAGACCGGCGGGCACGGTCAGTACGCCGTCTGCGACATCGAGGTCGAGCCGCTCCCGCAGGGGTCCGGTTTTGAGTTCGTCGACAAGGTCGTCGGTGGAGCGGTGCCGCGGCAGTTCATCCCCTCGGTGGAGAAGGGCGTGCGGGCGCAGATGGAGAAGGGTGTCGCCGCGGGCTATCCGCTCGTCGACATCCGCGTGAAGCTCGTCGACGGCAAGGCGCACTCGGTCGACTCGTCCGACATGGCCTTCCAGATGGCGGGATCCCTGGCTCTGCGTGACGCCGCTACCGCCTCGCGGATCGAGCTCCTCGAACCAGTCGACGAGCTCGGCGTGCTCGCCCCCGACGAGTACGTCGGCGGCATCATGAGCGATCTGTCGTCGCGCCGCGGGCGCGTGCTCGGCACCGAGCCCGTCGGCTCCGGCCGCACCCTCATCCGCGCCGAGGTGCCGCAGACCGAGATCACCCGCTACGCGATCGACCTGCGCTCGCTCACCCACGGCGCCGGCACGTTCACCCGCACCTTCCTGCGGTACGAGCCAATGCCCAGCAACCTCGCGGCCAAGATCACCGCCGCCGGCTGAGATTGACCACGTCCAGCAGGTTTCACCCCGCACCACCAGGCATGCAGCCCTAGCGGTGCGGGGTAACGCCTTGTGGTGGCTCGGTCAGCTCAGCCGGCCAGAGCTCCGCAAGCAGGTCGCGGGTGTCCGACAGCAGCTGCGGAAGGATCTTGGTGTCGGCGAGCACCGTGATGAAGTTGGAGTCGCCGGCCCAGCGCGGCACGACGTGCTGATGCAAGTGCGCCGACAGCGACCCGCCGGCGACCCCGCCGAGGTTGAGCCCGACGTTGAAGCCCTGCGGCCGGGACGCCGCCCGGATCGCCCGCACGGCCTGCTGCGTGACCGCCATCAGCTCGTTGGCCTCTGCCTCGGTGAGGTCCTCGAGCTCGGCGACATGGCGGTAGGGGACGACCATCAGGTGCCCCGGGTTGTACGGATGCAGGTTGAGGACGGCGTAGGTCAGCTTGGCCCGCGTGACGATCAGCCCGTCTCGGTCGTCGAGCATCGGGATGCGGTCGAACGGGCAGCCGCCTTCGGCTGTGTCCGTACGTGCCTCGGACGCGATGTACGCCATCCGGTGCGGCGTCCACAGCCGCTGCAGCCGATCCCCCTCGGCAACGCCATCGGTAGGGACGACCACCGGCTTGGTCATACCTGACGGCGCTCTTCGACCGCCCGGACGATCTCCGCGACCGCGTCGTCGACCGCCACGGCGTTGTTCTGCGAGCCATCGCGGTAACGGAACGACACCGCACCCTTGGCGACATCGTCATCGCCGGCGAGCAGCATGAACGGCACCTTCTGCTTCTGCGCGTTGCGGATCTTCTTCTGCATCCGATCGTCGGACGAGTCGACCTCGACCCGGATCCCCCGCTCGCGCAGCCGTGCGGCGACATCTTCGAGGTACGGGATGTGCGCGTCACTGATCGGGATGCCGACCACCTGCACCGGCGCGAGCCACGCCGGGAACGCGCCCGCGTAGTGCTCCAGCAGGATCCCGAAGAACCGCTCCTCCGAGCCGAACAAAGCGCGGTGGATCATGTACGGCCGCTTTCGGGTGCCGTCCGCCGCCTGGTACTCGATGCCGAAGCGCCCGGGCTCCTGGAAATCGACCTGGATGGTCGACAGCTGCCACTTGCGGCCGATCGCGTCCTTGACGTGTACGTCGATCTTGGGCGCGTAGAAGGCGCCCTCCCCCTCCGCGATCACGTACGACAGACCGGCCCGCTTGAGCGCCTCCTCCAGCGCGGCCTCCGCGATCTCCCACTCCTCCGGCTCCCCGACGAACTTGTCCGGTCGGGTCGACAGATCAGCGGTGAACTCGGTGAGCCCGTAGTCACGAAGCAGGTCGATGACGAACTGCAACAACGACGCCAGCTCGTCCTGCAACTGCTCTGGGGTGCAGAAGATGTGCGAGTCGTCCTGGGTGAACCCGCGAGCACGGGTGAGCCCGTGGACGACGCCCGACTTCTCGTACCGGTAGACGGTGCCGAACTCGAACAGCCGCAGCGGCAGCTCGCGGTAGGACCGCCCGCGCGACCGGTAGATCATCAGGTGCATCGGGCAGTTCATCGGCTTGAGGTAGTAGCGCTGGCCCTCGTCGAGCTCCATGGGCGGATACATGCCGTCCGCGTACCACTCGAGGTGGCCCGAGGTCAGGAAGAGCTGCTCCTTGGTCAGGTGCGGGGTGTAGACGAACTCGTAACCAGCCTTCTCGTGAGCCTTCCGGGAGTACTCCTCCATCACCCGGCGGATGACCCCGCCCTTGGGGTGCCACACGGCCAGGCCCGAGCCGATCTCCTCAGGGAACGAGAACAGGTCCAGCTCGGCGCCGAGCCGCCGGTGGTCGCGCTTCTCCGCCTCTGCAAGGAAATCGAGGTGCGCCTTCAGGGCGTCCTTGGACTGCCAGGCGGTGCCGTAGATGCGCTGCAGCTGCGGGTTCTTCTCGCTGCCACGCCAGTAGGCCGCGGCGATGCGCATGAGCTTGAACGCCGGGATGTGCCGGGTGGTCGGCAGGTGCGGCCCGCGGCAGAGGTCCTTCCAGGCCAGGCTGCCGTCGCGCCGAACGTTGTCGTAGATCGTGAGCTCGCCGCCGCCGACCTCGACATTGGAGCCGTCGTCGGCCGAGGCCGAGCCCTTGAGGCCGATGAGCTCGAGCTTGTAGGGCTCGTCGGCGAGCTCCTTGCGCGCGTCGTCATCGCTGACCGGCCGCCTGACGAAGCGCTGCCCCTCCTTGATGATCTCCTGCATGCGCTTCTCGATGCGTTTGAGGTCGTCGGGGTGGAACGGCTGGGCGACGTCGAAGTCGTAGTAGAACCCGTTCTCGACCGGGGGCCCGATGCCCAGCTTGGCGTCGGGGAACAGTTCCTGCACCGCCTGCGCCATCACGTGCGCGGTGGAATGCCGCAGGATTGCCAGCCCCTCCGCCGAGTCGATCTCGACCGGCTCGACCTCGTCGCCGTCACTTAGCGCGTACGCGAGATCACGGAGCTCCCCGTTGACCTTGGCGGCGATCACCGCGCGCTCGTCGGCGAACAGGTCGGCCGCAGTCGTGCCCGTGGTCACGGTCCGTTCGGCTCGGTTGCCGGACTGGACGACGTGGACACGCAGGTCGGACACGGCGGATAGCTCCTTGAAAGGGCTCGCTTGCGGACGCGTCGATGCTATCCGTCAGCCCCGGACGGGGTCGCGCCCGTTTCCCGCTATGGACTCGCGCTGGGACGTACGTTCGGGTGGGCGATACTGGGATCGAACCAGTGACCCCTCGCGTGTGAAGCGAGTGCTCTCCCGCTGAGCTAATCGCCCGAGTGCACGCAGAACCTTAGCGTATGAGCCGCGGGTCACTCCGCTACCGCGTCGGGCACCACGGGGTCGATCAGATCCGGCACACCGAACGCGCGCATCGCCAAGACTGTGCCGGCGACAACGACGACCAATGTCACGGCCGCGATGATCTGGTTGCGCCGCCGCACCCGCGGGTCAAGAGCCTTTTCGGCCGTGGCGCGGACCCACTCCCGGCTCCGGTCGAGCAGCCGCTTGGCCCAGGCGAACTCGGTCGCCAAGATCGCAAGGCCGACGAACACCGCGGCCCAGCCCGGGCCAGGCAGCACCAGCATGACCAGGCCGGCCAGGATGACCAGGCCGCCGACGACAAAGACGCCTATTCGCCACGTCTGGTTAAGCGCCGGGTTGCGCCGAATGCGCTCACGCAGCCGCCGATACCACCCCTGCCGCGGCGGCGCGGAGGGCGTCTCGACGGTCGGGTCGGGCACAAAGGAAAGCCTAACGGGGCGGAACCGACGACTGCGCACAGTTATGCGACGGACGTCACGCGTGCCATGCGGAACGTCAGCGGCTAGCGTCTCGTCCGATGTGGTGAGTCTGCTGCTGACCCCAGCTGGACAAATGCCGCAGGTCCGCAGACTACGAAAGCTATCGACCACCCGGGGCCCAGCAAACAACTGGTCGTCCCAAGCCCAATGCCTACCGGCAGCGGCGCGCAACATGCAGAACGGAAAGGGATCTCCGTGATGGAGCACACTCAGGCCATCGTCTCCAGCGAGCTAGGCCTGCGGCTGCTCACCTCCGAGGGGGCGCTGCCCCTGCGGGCTCGGCTGCGGTACTCCGCCGAGGACCCGTACGCCGTCGAGACGCTCTTCGACGCCGGCGGCGAGCAGCCGGTCCGCTGGGTGTTCGCCCGCGACCTGCTCGCCGAGGGTCTGTCTCGTGCCGTCGGCGACCTCGACATCACGGTCCGTCCCGCCCTCGACGAGCATGGCGCGGCCGCGATCCACATCCTGCTTGACTCCCCCGACGGCCGCGCCCTGCTGGAGGGCAACGCCGACGAGGTGCGTGCCTTCATCACCAAGACGTACGAGGTCGTGCCCGCCGGTCGTGAGAGCGAGTACGTCGACGTCGAGGGCGAGCTGCTCAGCCTCCTCGGCGAGGCCTGACCAGAGCCCCTGAGTCGGGCTACAGTTTCGCTCCACGGCCGCACGGTGCGGCGGATGGGAGCGATTGGTGATCTTCAACCACGACGTCGAGAAATCTCTCGGCATGATCGCGCGGTTGGTCAACACCGCTCCTGACAGCGATGGCGTCGAGGACCTGCCAGATGCCGCTGCCCTGGCGAAGTTTGTCGAAGCCGAGGAGGTCAGCGGCGTCGGGGTGCTCACCACACAGGACCTCGCTGCCGTGCACCGCCTACGCACTCGCGCCCGGGCGATCTTCACCGCTCCGGACCTGACCCAGATGACCACGCTTGTCAACGAGCTCATGTCGACCGTGACCATGCGACCGCGGCTCACCGACCATGACGGGCATGAGTGGCACATCCACTACTTTGCCCCCGGAGCCACGCTGACCGAGCACCTCGCCGCCGAGTCGGGCATTGCGCTCGCGCACGTGGTGGTGGCCGGCGAGCACGAGCGGCTGCACGTCTGCGAGGCGCCGGACTGCGGTCGGCTGCTCGTCGACCTGTCGCGCAACCGGTCCAAGCGCTACTGCGACAGCCGTACGTGCGGCAACCGGCTGCACGTCGCGGCCTACCGCGAGCGACGACGGGCGGCGGCGAGCTAGCGCCTCCCCGATCAGGCCAGCGGCTTGCGCAGCTGCAGGGACGTCACCTCAAAGCCGAGGCTCTGGTAGAGCCGTATGGCGGGAGCGTTGCCGCCGAAGACGTTGAGCGCGATGGACGTGCAACCCATGTCGCGCGCCTCCGACTCGGCAGCGACCATGATGTCCCGCCCGAAGCCCTGGCCGCGCGCCGACTCCTCAACTTCGATGTCATAGATGTACGCCGTCCCGGCCGGCCACGACGGCGAGTCCGGGGCGATCCACAAGCGGCCAACTGCCTTACCGTCCACCTCAGCAACGCGCAGCCGGTGACCCTCAGTCAGCTGACCCTCGGGGAACAGCCGCCCCAGGTCGGCCTCCGCCTTGGCCTGTGCATCGGCGCGGTCGCGGCCGCCGTACTCCGCCAGCTGATCGGCATAGCCGGCCACCGCACGCGCGATGTAGGCCTTCGTCTCGACATCAGTCATAGGGCGCAGCGTCACTCGCTGCTCTACCGCGTTCATCAAGGGTCCAGATCCTCCGAGCTCCGACGGGCGAAAGTCTCGGCCACGGCACGCGTGACCGGCCCGAGCCCGTCGAGCATACGATCATCGACGGCGTGCACCCCCTGCACGTCCCGTGTCGTTGAGACGAGGAACACCTCCTCCGCATCCTGTAGCACCGAAATGGGCAGGTCCGCCTCCTGCGCGTCTGCCCACTCGATGATCAGCGCGCGCGTCACGCCGGCCAGGCAACCAGTGGATAGCGTCGGTGTGACAGCCGTTCCATCGAGCACCACGAACACGTTGCTCCCGGTGCCCTCGCAGAGCCTGCCTCGCGTGTTGGCGAAGATCGCCTCGGTGGCTCCATAGCGCTGGGCGTGCGCGAGGGCGACCACGTTGTCGGCGTACGAGGTCGTCTTCATCCCAGCCACCGCGCTGCGCTCGTTGCGCGTCCACGGGACGGTGACCACCTTTGTCGTCGGCGGCCAAGGGTCGAGCGGGCCGGCGACCACGATGAGGGTGGGTGCGTCGTCGCCCCGGCCCGAGCCCATCGGCGCAGGCCCCCCGGTGTAGGTGATCCGCAGCCGCTGCAGCCCGCCCGGGCCGCCGTTGAGCACCTCTCTGCAGGCCTTGGCGACCAGGTCGAGATCGGGCTCCGGCAGCGCCAGGCCGCGGGCACTCGACGCGAGCCGCCGCAGGTGCCTGGACAGCGCAAAGGGGGTGCCGTCCATTACCTTCACCGTCTCGAAGACACCGTCGCCCACGGTCAGCCCATGATCCATCACCGACACCTGGGCGGCCGCGGGGTCGACCAACGAGCCGTTCAGCCAGACGCGCATGACGCCAACCCTATGAGTCGCTCCGCCTTGAGCTCGGTCTCGGCCCACTCGCGGTCGGGGTCGGAGCCCCAGGTGATGCCGGCGCCTGTGCCGAAGCGCAGCTCGCCGTCCCGCAGCCAGAACGTACGGATCCCGACCGCCAGCTCCCCCACGCGCCGGTCGGCGTCGACCCACCCGACGGCACCGCAGTACGGCCCGCGCGGCGCCGGCTCGAGCTCGCCGATGATGCGCAGCGCACTCGACTTGGGAGCGCCGGTCACCGAGCCGGGCGGAAACGTCGCGGCAAACAGGTCCGCCCAGCCAACCCCCTCGGACAGCTGCGCCGTTACCGTCGACACGAGGTGGACCAGCCCGGGGTGCTTCTCGATGGCGAGGAAGTCCGCCACTGCGACGCTCCCGGTCTGAGCGACGCGTGACAGGTCGTTGCGGACCAGGTCGACGATCATGACGTTCTCTGCCTCGTCCTTGGGCAGTAGGTCCGCCTCGGTGCGGCCGGTCCCTTTGATGGGGCTCGAGGCGACCCGGTCGCCGTTGCGGCGCAGGAAGAGCTCAGGCGACGCGGTGACGATCTCGACGCCGGGCAAGTGCACGACTCCGGCGTACGGGGCGGGGTTGCCCTCACGCAGCCGGTGCGCAAGGCCGAGAATGTCGTACGGCTCTGCGAGCGGTGCGGCGAGCACTCTGCACAGATTGGCTTGGTACACCCTGCCGGCGGCGACGTACTCACGAATTTTCCGAACCGCCGTGACGTACGACTCCCGGTCCATCGACGACCGCCAGGCGTCAGCGGCTGGACCCGCCCATGCTGAGCTCGAGCGAGGGAGCGGCACCTCTCGTACGTCCGAGAAGCGCGCGCAGGTGACCCGTCCTTCGAACTCCACGACGACGACCCAGAAGCCTGCAGAGTCGAGTGCGGCGAGGTCGTCGGTGACGTCGAGCAGGCCGGTGGCAAGCCGGCCATCGACGTACGCGAAACCGCTCTCCAGCACGCCCGCCACGCTAGCCGGAAGCCCCTCGCGACGGTGCAAGGGCGGTTTGGAGTGCGGACAGCGGATCGGCTAGGGTTCTCAACGCACGCCGCACTGGGCGTCATGATCCTGGTGCGAGCGTGACCACGCGGACGTAGCGCAGTTGGTAGCGCATCACCTTGCCAAGGTGAGGGTCGCGGGTTCGAGTCCCGTCGTCCGCTCGGAGAGGCCCTGTGGCCTCGCTCGGTGGAGTGGCCGAGAGGCGAGGCAACGGCCTGCAAAGCCGTGTACACGGGTTCGAATCCCGTCTCCACCTCGGCAAAATGCTCGGGCGATTAGCTCAGTGGGAGAGCACTTCCTTGACACGGAAGGGGTCACTGGTTCAATCCCAGTATCGCCCACCACAAACCCGCAGGTCAGAGGCTCGGAGCCGACAAGCTCCAAGCCTCTTTCTTGTCTCTCAAGATCACCAGCATAGTTTCCGCATAGTGCGCTGTGCGCGAGCCGACGTTGCGTTACACCGCACGACCAGCGGCCTGTGAGTGCGTTTCCTCGCCGTCCTCGTCGGGCTCGGCGTCTCCCTGTCGGAGGGCCCTGCTCGGACGTCGCCCCAAGCCCTCGCAAGCAGCTACCGAGGGCGTCGAACCAGAATGCCGTCCCAGTCCAGTCCGGAAGGAGCATCGTGAGCGCCACCACTCAGGACACTGGGTCCGTGCCGGCGCCACACGGGGCAAGCGCACGCTCGGCCCCTACAGGGTGAACCCGATGGGCTCGGAGCGATGCGCCTGACCGGTCCCGGCGATTCGCGCGAGGGCTCAGCCGCCTTTAAGCCGGGCGATCTCCTCTCGAGCCGCTTTCACCAGCTCGTCGTTGGTGTGCGCGTGCCCCCACAGTCCCCAACCGCCGTCCTCGGCCTCCGTGAGCAGGACCCACGTTCGCGTTTTTAAGCTGGAGTCACCGGCCGCGGTCGCCACGAGGTCGGTGAGTTGCTCGACGACAGCGAGCTGTTTGTCCCGGTCCAAGGCTCCCTTGTTGGTGAGCACTTGCACGCGCACGTAGTCCTCGTCGCCGTCCACGTTCGCGATCGCACCGGAAGCCACTTCGTGAACGAACGCGGCAGTGTTCTTCCGGAACATCGGTATGTCGGGGACGCCCTCCACCTGCATCATCGTCGCCGCCGCGCTGGTCGCAAGTTCCGCGGTGTCGCTGAACGTTCCCTTGACTGCATAGATGTCGATCATCGGCATGGTTGGATCCCCTCAGCAGTGATGGTGTTGCTGAATGTGTTCGCCCGCGCTCAGTCGAACACCATGACTTGGCGCACCTCGACACCGCCGAATGGCTGCGGACACGTCTTGGCTCACTCGATCGCCGCCTCGCGGTCCGGGGCATCGATCAGGGAGTAACCGCTCAGACGCCTCTTGCGTCTCGGCGAACGGACTGCGGTGAGACTGGCCGCCTAGTCCGCAACGCGTCGATACCCGCCGCTGACCCAGTCGGCGACCAGTCGGCCGTATTCCTCCGCTGCTTGCTCCCACGCGAAGTGGCCGGCGTCGAGAGGATGTATCTCGCTGTTGGGGAGGAGGTCGTCGAGGTACTGGTTGTTCGACCACGGCACGAGGTCATCGTGGCGGCCCGCCACGATCTGGGTCGGCGTGGTGATGGACGGCAGCAGATCATGCAGCACCGGGTTCTGCTCGGGGTAGGTCCGCACAAACCGCGCCGACTCTGCGAAGCGCCCGAGGTCGTAGGCGCTGACGTAGTCCTCGTGGACCGCTGGCTCGCTGACGCTCGGGGCAGCCGGCTCGACCGCGTAGCCGATATTCGTTCTGGCGTCTAGAGCGCGCACGTCATCCAGAGTCGGCGCTTCGATGATCTCCTTGAGCGCGCCGCCCGCGTCGATCGGGAAGCGGACCGCGCCGCCGCCAACAGTCAGGCTCGTGACCCGTTCGGGAGCCTTCGCAGCAAGGAAAAGCGCCGCGGCCGTGCCAACGTCCGGTCCGACCACATGCGGAGCTCCCAGGCCCCATTCATCGATCATGCGGGCCAGGAACGCCCCCGAGCCGTCCGGGGCGATCAACTCCGGGCGACCATCGGAGTGGCCGAACCCCGGCATGTCGATGGCGACCACCCGCCCGACTGCCGCAACGCGGTTCCAGATGCGGCGGAAGGCCCAAAGGCTTTCCGGCCACGGCGCCAGCAGCAGCATGGTGATGTCCGAGTCTGCCCTGTTGTCCGCGAACCTCACCCGCACCCCGTCACAGACTCGGAAGTACGTGCTGATCGTCGAAACCGCCTCGGCACCCATCTGACAACTCTCTTCGTTGAACCCGCTATCGGCCGGATCGCCCACCCGATCTGCCCCGCCACGCCGCACTGGAGCGATCGCTCTAGTAGTTCTAGACCAATCGCTCCAGTAGCGTCAAGGGTGTGGCGAGCGGTCGTGACACTCGGGCGGAGCTGGTGCAGACGATGGCGCGGTTGCTGCGCGACCAGGGGTACACCGCGACCGGGCGGGCACAGCTGCTGGCCGAGAGCGGCGTCTCCAACGGGTCGCTGTACCACCACTTCCCGGGCGGCATGGAAGAGATGGCCGAAGCTGCCCTCGAGGCGTCCGGCCGCGTCGTCGCCGACGCGCTCCGCGAAGCCTTGGACGGGGCACCCAACGCAGGCGAAGGCGTCGCCCGATTCCTCGACATCGCGCAGGAAGCGGCGATCGACGAACAATGCGCCGGTTGCCCAGTGGCGCCGACCGCACTCGAATCACCCATCATCAGCCCCCGTCTCCGGGCGGTCGCAGCGCGGTGCTTCGATCAATGGGAGGCACTGATCGCCGCGCGGCTGCGCGCGGACGGATGGCCCGAAGACTCGCTCGCGACGGCGGCCTCGGCGGCCCTCGCCCTCATCGAAGGTGCGCTCCTGCTCGCTCGGGTGAGCGGGCAACCGAGCCACCTCGCCCACGCCAAGCACGCAGCACTGACTCTCCTCGCCGCGCCACCCGCCCAGGACGACAGCTGAACCCATCGAGGCCGCAGCACCACTTCACAACCCGTCCCCACATCGGCATTATGTGGGTGATCCACTTGACGCGGATCACCCACATAATGCCGCCGAGAGTGCGGTCGTGCCGATGAGCGAGTGCTTACGTGATCTTGGCGGGCAACTGCGACCGCTGCCTTGCTCGCCAAGCCCAGGGGTTATGTCGTGAACGACCATCGACTTGTTGCTCCGCGGTCGGTGAATGCTATGCGGCCATCGCGTAACCCGTACGCTCGCGCCTTGCCCTTCCGTGCATGACTCTCCGGTGCGAGGTTTCATGGGCAAGGCTGTGCTGACTAGGCAGGTCGTGATCTCGCGCCCCCGCGAGGAGGTGTGGGAGTTCGTCACTACACCACAGAGCGTTCTGCGCATCATCGATTCCGGTCGTCACGGTCGAGAAGTTGCTAGGCGGGCAAGTCCGCGCCAGGTACCTGCATGAGGGGCGAGAGCGCACAAGCACGAGGGTGACAACCGAATCTGCGCCCTTACAACGACTCGTCAGCCGAGTGTTCGCCAGGCACCGAAGAACTGGCAGACATGGGAGTTGTCGGATGCCGCCGGGGAGGCAGGTCTTCGGCATCAGCGCTGCCGCCGCGTGGAGTACGGCATTGCTCGGCGCGGCCGTCAGCCGATTAGTGGAAGCCGTGGGTCAGTGTGCTTCGAACGTCCCGAGGCGGCACGAACCCACACCAGGTCGTCGCCCAGGTCGGCCGGTCTGCCTTTCACCGTCCGCCGGGCCAGCAGCTCCTCGAGGATTGCTGCCGTGGCGGCAATGCCGGCCGGCGTCGCAATGGGGTCACGGCCCAGTGCGTCGGTGAGGTCGAAGCCGTGGACGACGGCCTCCACCACGCGGCTGGCGACGAACTCGTCCAGGCGCATCAGGGCGTAGTAACCCGACCCGATCGTGTCGGGTGGGTTGGCCCGCGATTCCTCCACGGTCTTGGAGAACGTCTCGGCCAGGACCCGGGGCATATCGCCGGCAGCCTTGCCCTCCACCATCTTGTACGCATACTCGTACACCCCGGGCGCAACCTCGGAGCGAGGGAATATGAAGAAGCTGACTCTGTCGCGGCCGGGCTGACCGGCTTGGGCGCCGTCGATCAGCATCCGGGTCAGCCCGATTGAGATGTCGAAGTGGCCGGCAAGCTCGAACACCGTCCAGCGGGGCAGCTCCGGGTCCACCGGCACAAGGCGGGTGGGCAGGGCCCACTCTTCGGCAGAAAGGCCGGCGAACGTGTTTGCGACGCCTCTCAGCTCCGTCTCCAACAGGTCGACGGTCTCTTCGTACCAGCCCATTGCCGCTCCCCTGACCGGACTCTACTGCCGCACGTTCTCGCCATGCCAGACGTTCCGCGACGAGAGCCCCTCGCGCAGGTCGCGGGCAACGTCCGGATCTGCTGCGCTGCGCAACGGGACATGGTCGCCGCGCGCTCGCTACCGGTACTGGCAACGACCTCGATCGGACCCACCAGGTTTGCTCCCGCGCGTCCGCTCCAGGGCAAGGAAGCCCTGCGGCAGGCGCGTCCGACGCGGCCGCAAGCCGGCAGCCCTCACGACCTGGCGCCACCGTCGCACAGACTGGGCGACCAGATCCGCCGATCGTGCCGTTCGCCGCCAACCGAATACTCGGTCAGATGCGCTCCAAGGCGGCCGGCGACTCGGGGAGCACCTGCCCACCGTCGATGACGATGGTCTGGCCGGTGATGTAGCCGGCCTCGTCGGTCGCCAGAAACAGGGCTGCGAAGCCGATGTCCTCGACACTGCCGATCCGGTGTTGCGGGATGCACGCCTCCGTGTCGCGCAGATAGTCATCGCCCAGCTCGGCGAGCGCCTCGGTGAGGATGTTGCCGGGCATGACGGCTTTGATGGTGACCTGCTTGGGCGCTAGTTCGATCGCGGCAGTCCGCAGAAAACCCAGTTGGGCGGACTTGCTGGCCCCATAGTGCGACCAGCCGGGATACCCGGTGATGGGCCCGGTGATGGACGACGTGATGACCACCCGGCCGCGCCCGCCCGCCGCGAGCGCCGGCAGGCAGGCCTGGACGGCGAAGATGGTGCCCTTGAGGTTGCAGCCCAGGACGTCGTCGATGTCCTGTTCGGTCATGTCCTCCAGGGGCGTGTTGGGAAGGATCCCGGCGTTCGCGCAGAGGACGTCGACGCCGCCGAAGCGCTGCGTCGCGAACGCCGCCATGCGCCGACAGTCCTCGACCCGTGAGACGTCGATCGAAACGGTCGCGACCTCGCCGTCGCCCTCTTTCGCCAGGTCCTCGGCAGCGGCCGCAAGACCAGCCTCGTCGCGTGCCGCGATCAGCACGTTGGCATGAGCGCGGGCGAACACCCGCGCAATGCCCTTGCCGATCCCCCTGCTTCCGCCGGTGACCACGACCACCCGGCCGGCCAGTGATGTGAACACGCCGCCCCCTCCGTCCGTGCCCTACCCCTCGGCTGCGCACACTGCCTTCCGTGCACTCCGCCGCCGCGGTCGACTGTGCCAGGTCGGTCACGGAATGGGACGTGATTCGCTCAGAACCGTCGGATCTCGACGGGACACAGCCATCGACGACGAGTGGCACGCAGTGAAGTCCAGGGCTGGCGGCGCGAGGTACGTCGGTGCCACCGTGGGCGTTCAGCTCGGTGTGATCGGCGCAGCCTGGCAGCACGGGTGCGGCGCGCGCGGCTGGCGGGGGCGACCGACAGCGAGCTCCTCCTTCTGCTGCTGATCGTGCGTCGAGCGGCCCTCTCCTAGCGTCGGCGTTCACGCGGTGTTGCGGGCCAGTTCTGTATTGGCACCGGAGTGGAACGCGTCGCGCGACAGCCTCGACGGCGTCGGTGAGAGTCTGTTCGAATCACGTGGACAGAGCTAGAGGCGATCGTGGTGGTCTTCCACCTTCGGCTCGAAGCATCGCGCCTGGTGGTCCGGCGATCGCCCATGGATGCGCCTGGCGTTCAGCGGGTCACGATCAGCAACCTGGTGATGGGTCGTGAAGTGACGTTCGTTCGGACCCGGATCGAACGGGCTGACTGCCCGGAGTCACCGCGTTCCCGCGGTCATTGGTGCAGTCCGCGTGTACGTTGCAGGGGTGGGGGGATCCGTGGGGCCGGTTGTCGCGCGACTTGCCGCGGTCGCGTGTCTTCTGGTGGCGACGGCCTGCGGCGACGACTCCGAGGCGGGCGGTCAGGACGCCGAGACGTCATCGCCACCGAGTGCGTCGGCCCCGGCGAACGGCCCGGTGGGTGTGGTCGCGATCGGGCACTCCGGCATGACCGGCCACAACTCTGATGCCGACATGCCGGGGAATGTCAAACAGAACTCCTGGGCGACCGGCTCGTCCGCGGAAGTCAACAGCGTGTACCTCAGGCTGGTCGACGCGCGCCCCGAAACCGAGGGTCACGCTGCGAACACGGCGGTGAACGGCGCAATCGCCGCGACCCTGGGCGCTCAGGCGCGCGCGGCGCTTGCCTTGGTGCCCGAACCCGAGCTCGTTCTGATCCAGACGCTCGACAACGACATCAGGTGCGATGGGAGCGACGCAGACCACGTGGCGAACTTCGGCGCCAGCATCGCCGAAGCCTTGAACCTGATCGCAGCGGAGTCGCCGGAGAGCACCATCCTCCTGGTCAGCAACATCGGTCGCCCGGCCACGTACGCCGTAGCCATCGCCGAGGCCCCCCTCCTCGAGAAGGAAGGCGGCGACGGCGCGTGCGACCTGTTCACCCGCGACGGCTTGATTGCCCCAGAACGTGTCGAAACGCTGACCCAGATCATCGAGGGCTACGAAGCCGAGCAGGTCCGGGTATGCGCGGCGGTTCCGCAATGCCACACCGACGGCGGTGCGTTCAGTACTTACGTCTACACGTCGGACGCGTTGGGCTTCGACTACACCCACCACAACACCACCGGGCATGCGCGGGCGGCCGAGACCATCTGGCCAACAGTCGCGGAACTGCTGCAACTCCCGTGACCCAGCCGGCTTCGGAAACCTGCGGCAAGGCCGCCCCACCCGGTGGATCTGGGGTGGCCACGTCGCGCGCAATCAGTTGAGGATGCGCACTGCCGACGATCTTGTCGTGCGCTGCGGCGAACTCGGAGTCTGCGCTGATGCCGACGCCTTCGATGACGAGTGGGCGTTCGCCGACGTCGACGACGGTGTTCGTCATCCGATTACCAAGGCCGTACCACACGAGCTCGCCTGGGAACGTTATCTCCTAGGGCTCTTCTGCGCGGGACTGGCTCTTGGAGAATCTCTCGCCACGACGGTTGACAGTGGGGGATACGTTCGCGTGTCAGGCAAGTCTGAGCCGCGACCCCCCGAGAACCAAGCATGGATGCTTGGCTGGACACTGGAAGCCCTGACCCGTCTCGCTCATCTGGATGAGGCTCAGTGCGACCGGCGGGCAGCAATGCAGCGCCCAACCGTTGGCTGCGAGGAGCGCAAGGACACCCGCCCCGGCCCGATCCCATGCGATCTCGCTGGATTCCAGGATCCAGGACTCCCCATACCCGTCGTCGCGGGAGGATCCAACGGGCTCGGCTGGGACGACCAGCATTGGACTGTTGCCACCTAAAGACGCGTCTGTGAGCAACCGCTTCTGCCGAAC
>CAVWSM010000023.1:0-408577 GCA_963757805.1 uncultured Actinomycetota bacterium
GACTTGCCATTTCCAGTTCGATATCTTGCAATCCGGTCCTGGCTGACGGAGGACTCGACGCAACTCGCCGCGAGGTACTCACGCTGCTCGGCGGCGCGGCGGCGAGTACATGGCCGCTCCCGGCGCGCGCGCAACAGCCGGCGATGCCGCTGACCGGTTGTTAGCGATTACGCACGCCGCTCCCACCCTCATGTATGAGAAGCGATCGGCTCGAAGAATGCTTCGAGACGCCCCCTGCGGGCGCTCCTCAGCATGAGGGCGCCCATCTAGACACCTAAGCCCGAGGAGCGAGCCAACGGGTCCGGCCTTCGGCCGGCCCGATGACAGGCTCCGCGAGCATCTCGAAGGCCGCGTCCGTGGGGCGATCGTTGAGGAGCGAGCCACGGCCATGACGACGGCGCGGATGGCCGCCGCGGCATCTTGATCTGCACTGTGGTATCCCTGATGCTTCAGCGTAGTCCTGGAGACGGAAATGCCATGCAGCGCCGCGCGTTCATCACGCTCCTTGGCGGAGCCGCGGTTGCGTGGCCGCTGGCGGCGGGTGCGCAGCAGCCGGCGATGCCGGTGATCGGCGTCCTCGAACAAACAAATGCAATGCGTGGTGACCGCGTTTTATAGCGGCTTGAGTGTCGCCGGTTATAGCGAAGGCCGCAACGTGGCCCTCGAAGTCCGGGTGACGAGCCAATACGATCAACTGCCGGCGCTTGCGGACGACCTGGTTCGCCGTCAGGTGGCGGTGATTGCCGCGCTCGGCGGTCTGGCCGGCACAAGCCGCGAAAGCGGCAACGGCGACAATTCCGATCGTGTTCAGCATTGGCGGCGACCCGGTCGAGGTAGGCCTGGTCAGCAATCTCAGTCGGCCGGGCGGAAACATCACTGGCACTACATTCTTCGCCGCCCAGCTCCTTCAGAAGCAGGTGGGGCTGCCGCGCGAGCTGGTCCCCAAGGCGGCCGTGCTCGGCGTGCTGGTCAACCCTGGCAGCCCACGGACGCCTGATCGATGTCACCAGCGTGCGGGCGGCGGCGCGCAGTTTCGGCCTCGAAACGCATGTCGTGCACGCCGCTACCGAGCGCGACTTCGACGCCGCATCTGCAAGCCTTGTCGGCGCGCGCGCCGATGTGCTCCTGATTGTACGGCGACGCTCTTCATCCCACCGGGCAAGCGCCAACGTCGCCGCGTTGGCGGCGCGTCACGCCATTCCGGCGAAATATTTGGGTCCGTGCGTCTATCCCGGAAGCGGGCGGACTAATGAGCTACGGAGCCAGCGTGTCGGACGCCATGCGTCGGGCCGGAAGCTTATGCCGGTCGCATCCTCAAGGGCTGGAAGCCCGGCGACTTGCCGATCTTGCAGCCAACCAAGTTTGAGCTCGCAATCACAATTAAGACCGCCAAGGGGCGCTCGGTCTCGCCCTGCCGCCGACGCTGCTGGCGCTTGCCGACGAGGTCATCGAGTGAGACGGCGCGAGTTCATGACGCTGCTCGGCGGCGCGGCGTCGCGTGGCCGCTCGCGGCGCGCGCGCAGCAGCCAGAAAGGTGGCCCGCATCGGCTTCCTCCGGTACGCGAGCCCGCACGAGAAGCATTCAATGCGTTCCGCGACGGCCTGCGAGCGCTCGGCTACGTCGAAGGCAGAAACATCTTTATCGAGCAGCGCTATGCCGCCGGGGCGGTGGATCGTCTCGGCCCGCTTGCGGCCGAGCTGGTGCGCATGAACGCGGACGTCATCGTGGTGGACGGATCGGCTTCCGCGAAGGCAGCCAAAGCGGCGACCGCGACCATTCCCGTCGTTTTCTCTCTGGCCACGGACCCGGAGGCGGAAGGACTGGTCGCGAGCATGGCGCGTCCGGGGCAAATCTCACTGGCCTGACAATGTCGGTCGGCTACCAGTTGGCTGGAAAGCGCGTGGAACTGCTCAAGGACATCAAGCCGGACCTGTCCCGCCTCGCGGTGCTTGGCAACCCCGGCAATCTGACCACCAACCGAACGTGCAGGATATCGAGAGGGTTGCCGGCGCGCTTGGCGTCACCGTGCGCATGTTCGAGGCGCGAAGCATCGATGATCTGCCGCGTGCTTTCGCTGCGATGGTGGCGTGGCGAGCCGACGGTGTGAACACCCTCAACGATGCGATGCTGTTCAGCCAGCGCGAGCGTGTCGTAAGGCTGACGCTCGACAACAGGCTGCCGGCGTGCACCCGAAGCGGAGTTCCCGGAGGCGGGCGGCTTTTGTCCTATGGCCCGAGCCTTTCCGATCTATTTCGGCGCGCGGCCTCCTACGTCGACAAGTTCTCAAAGGCGTAAAACCGGCCGACTTGCCGATCGAGCAGCCGAGCAGGTTCGAGCTCGTTGTCAATCTCAAGGCGGCGCAAACGCTCGGGCTGACGATCAGCCGGGCGCCCCCGGCAGGCTCGTGCTCGGCGGCGTCCGCGCCGTCGACGACGAGGAGCGCCGCTTCATCGACGAGCACGGCGTGACCGAGCTCACGGTGGAGGACCTCGCCGACCCGGCGGTGGTCGTGGCCGCGATCGAGGCGACCGGCGCCGGCCGGGTGTTCGTGCACATCGACCTCGACGTGCTCGACCCGTCGGCCCTCGCGGGGCTGTCGTACCCCATGCTATTTGGCATCGGTGCGCCCGAGCTCGCCGCCCTGATCCGGGCTGTGGCCGCGCGCTTCCCGTTGGCTGGGGCGTCGATCGCGGGGTTCGCACCGAACTCCCCTGAAGCGGCATCCGACGACCTGCCGACGATCCTGCGGCTCGTCGCAGCGCTCACGTCGGGCGGCGCTGCCGCCGGCGCGGCCTGACTCGGTCCGCGGCGTCGATGCGTCGCGGCGTCGATCAGGGGGCGACGCTCGGCCCGAGAAACCCGGGCAGGAGCGCCCGATCCTCGGATTCGCCCGCCCCCTCGGGTCCTGCCGTGCCGCCGGGATCCACCACGGGAAGCGTGCGTGCGACATCGACGCCCACGACCGTGCCGACGACCGCCGCCACCGGCACGGCGCCGAAGGCGCGCGAGTCGACTGAGCTCCCGCGATTGTCGCCGAGCACGAAGACGTGTCCGGCAGGCACTCGCACGGGCCCGAAGTACTCGCCGTTGACCCTCGCGTAGTCGACGAATGGCTCGTCGACGTCGGTGCCGTTGACGACGAGCACCCCGTCCTCGAAGCCGACCTCGTCACCCCCGATCGCGACGACGCGCTTGAGCAGCAGCGTGCCATCGGCTGGTGACGCGAGCATCACGAGGTCACGCCGCTGCACGCCCCGAGCCCCGACGTCGCCGACCGTCACCCAGTCGCCGTCGAGCACTGTCGGGGCCATACTGTCGGACGCGACGTGAACCCGATCGGTTCCCGGCGTGGGCATCGCGACCGCGAGCCCGGCGATCACGCCCGCGACGATGAGCTCAGGCCAGTGACGGGTCCGCATCCGGCACGGGCCTCGCCGCGTTGATGGGGTCGTTCGGGTCTGGGTCGCCGGCCTGCAGGCCGACCGAGAACTGCGTCATCATGGCGTGGTCCTCGTGGGTCAGGTTGTGGCAGTGCACCATGTACCGCCCGGTGTGCGGGCCGAAGTTCATGAGCACGCGCACCGACTCGTTCTCGCCGATGTAGACCGTGTCCTTCGGTCCCTGCTCGTAGTCGAACGCCGGTGCGCCGTTGCGGGTGAGCACCTTGAAGTCGACGAGGTGGATGTGCACCGGGTGGAACCAGCCGTCGCCACCGGTCGAGCTCCCAGATCTCGGTGTCGCCGAGTCCGGGGTCGGCCATGACCCGCTGTAGCCGCTGTCGACGACGTCGAACCATGACAGCTCGCCGAGGGTCCAGATGTTCGTCGCGTTGTTCCGCTGCACCCTGAACCGGCGCTCCCTCACCGCGTCAGCCGGGTCGAGTGCCATCACCGCGCCGCCCGTCGCGAGGTCGCCGGGGATGGTGTTCCAGGTCGGGTCGGGCGAGCCGTCGGGCTTCGTCGTCGTCGGCGGGACGGGCAGCACATCGAACGCCATCACCTTGTCGGTGAAGTCGAAGTCGCGGTTGTTGTCGTTCGAGCTGTTGAGCAGCTCGATGCGTCGGCCGCGAAGCCTGCGGAAATCGATGAGGAACTCGTACCGCTCGGCGGGGCCGTGCCGCCACGAGAGCGCCTGCCGCGAACGGGGCATCAGGCCGCCGTCGGTCGCGACGAACGTGACGGGCATGCCGTTGCTCAGGCGGAAGCGGAATGAACGCGAGACGCAGATGTTGAGCAGGCGGAACCGGTAGATGCGCGGCTCGACCCGCATGACCGGCCACGGCGCGCCGTTCACGATGATGACGTCGCCCCACACGCCCGAGTTCTCACGGTGGTCGAACATCAGCCGACCGTCGGCGGCGAACTGGGCGTCGTCGACGGTGAGCGCCACGTCGAACTCGCCCTGCGGAAGGAGCGCACGCTCCTCCTCGTCGTGGATGTGGAGTGCGCCGCCAGCCCGGAGTAGACGTTCTCGGCGGTGACGTGCTGGGCATGGTCGTGGTACCAGATGGTCCGCGCGGGCTGGTGATTCGGGTAGTGGTAGGTCTTCATCATGCCCGGCACGGTCAGGTCGGCCGCGTAGCCGTCGAACTGCGGCAGCGAGGCCGAGCCGTGCAGATGGGTCGCCAGTCTCCATCGTGTGCCCGAAGGTCGGGTGGGTGGCCGGAAGGTGGTTGCGCACCGTCAGCTCGGCGCGGGTGCCCCGTTCGATCTCGATGGTCGGTCCGGGGGCCAACCCGTTGTACCCGATCTGGGGCGTGAGCAGCCCGCCGCCGAGGATCCGCGTGTTGAAGGCCTGCGTTCGCACCTGGTACTTCTCGAACGGGCCGTCGTCGTCGACGCCGGTCGCGAACGGGGCGAGGCGTGGCACCGTGGGCAGGACATGCGCATATCGCCGCGGGATCAGTTCGGGAGCCACCTGGCTCACGGATGCCGCCAGCGCCTCGTGATGGTTCACTACCGCGAGATCGCTTCGCGATGAGAATGCCGACGCCAGCGCCGCGCCGCCGAGGACCGTTGCCGCGGCGCCTGCTGCGCCCACTGCTCCGTACCGAAGAACTTGACGTCTGGTGACACTCATGATCGTTCGCCTGCCAACTGCCCGGTGGGAACCCCCTCCCACCTGTCTTCCATGTTCGTCCGATCGGCGCGATTTCCCAATCCCCGGTTCGGGGGGCGCGCGATCGGCGCGTCGATACGGGGTCAGGTCGACTCCGATGCCCGGCCGTTGCCCACGCATAGGCTGGACGAGACGGCCAGAACACGGCCGAAGACGGGAGTGGCGATGGAACGCGAGGTCGATGTCGTCGTCGTGGGGGGCGGGCCGGTCGGCGAGAACGTCGCAGACCGGGCACGCGCAGCCGGGCTCGAGGTCGTGCTCGTCGAGCATGAGCTCGTCGGCGGCGAGTGCTCGTACTGGGCGTGCGTGCCGTCGAAGACGCTGCTGCGCAGCGCCGCCGCACTGCGTGCCGCGAAGCGGGTAGCCGGCTCCGCCGAGGCGGTCACGGGCGCGCTCGACGTCGCGGCCGTGCTGAAACGGCGCGACTACTGGGTCTCCGACTGGAGCGACACCGGCGCCGTCGGCTGGCTCGAGAGCGTCGGCATCGAGCTCGAACGCGGCCACGGGAGACTCGAGGGCGAGCGCCGCGTCGTCGTCGAGCGCGACGACGCCGAGCCCCTCACGCTCATCGCCCGGCACGCGGTGGCCGTCTCGCCGGGCTCCGACCCCGTGGTCCCGCCGATCCCCGGCCTCGCCGATGCGAGGCCTGGACGAGTCGCGATGCGACGAGCGTGCAGCACCCGCCACGGCGCCTCGTGATCCTCGGCGGCGGGGTGACCGCCGTCGAGATGGCGACCGCATACGCGGGATTCGGCACCGAGGTGACCGTGCTCGCCCGCAGCAGCCTGCTGCGCAACATGGAACCGTTCGCCGGCGACGCGGTCCTCGCGGGGCTGCGAGCGCTCGGGGCATCCGTTCGCCTCGGCGCGTCGGTCGTTCGCGTGGATCGGAACGATGGCGACGAGGTGGTCGTCGACCTCGACGACGGGTCGACCGTGACGGCCGACGAGGTGCTCGTGGCCACCGGTCGCCGCCCCCGCACGACCGCACTCGGAGTCGAAACCGTCGGCCTCGAACCCGGTGCGTGGATCGACGTCGACGACACCATGCTCGCGACCGGCGCCGCCGGCAATGACGACCGGCCCTGGCTGTACGCGGTCGGCGACGTGAACCACCGCGCCCTGCTCACCCATCAGGGCAAGTACCAGGCGCGTGCGACGGGCGATCTCATCGCCGCGCGCGCGCTCGGCCGCCCGGTCGACACGGCGCCGTGGGGCGCGCACGTCGCGACCGCCGACCACACCGCGGTTCCCGAGGTGGTCTTCGCCGAACCCGAGTGCGTCTCGGTCGGGTTCACCGCTGCGGCGGCCGAACGAGCCGGCCGCACCGTGCGCGTCGCCGATGTCGAGCTCGGAGGGGTGAGCGGCGCCGGGATCCTCGCCGACGGCTACGAGGGCCGGGCGCGGCTCGTCGTCGACGCGCACGCCGGCACCGTGATCGGAGCGACGTTCGTCGGCCAGGACGTCGCCGAGCTGCTGCAGGCGGCCACGATCGCGATCGTCGGCGAGGTGCCGGTCGACCGGCTCTGGCACGCCGTGCCCGCCTTCCCGACGATGAGCGAGGCGTGGTTGCGCCTGCTCGAAGCGCTCGGTCGGCCCGGATCACCGGCGACGCAGGTCGCGTCGGGCGACCAGCACGACGAACGAGCGGCGGATGACCCGGGCGCGACGGCCGGCGATGGCGAGGCCGCCGCGTGAACGACCGCGCGATCGAGCCCCACGGCGTGGCGCGTGATGACCGCACGCTGCGCATCCGCCTGACCGACTCCCCGATCAGTCGCGCCGGATACTGGTGGGCCACCCTCGTCGGCTTCGCGTGGGGCTTCCTCTGGAGCACCGGGCCCATCGAGCGCCGGCACGGGCTCATCGTCTTCAGTGGGATGCCGAACTGGACGTTCGGCCGCGGCGGGTCGTGCGTCGGCGGGTGCTACCTCACCGGGACCAACACCCGCGAGCGCGTGCTCGAGCACGAGTCGGTGCACAAGGCGCAGTGGCAGCGGTACGGCATGCTCTTCCCGCTGCTGTACTTCTTCGCCGGGCGCAACCCGCTGAAGAACCGGTTCGAGATCGAGGCCGGGCTCGAGTCGGGCGGATACCTCCCGACCCGTCGGGGCACACGACGCTGAGACGAGCGAAGGGCCGACGCTCGCGCGTCGGCCCTTCGTGACGGGAGATCAGCCTTCGACGACCCCGGAGATGGCCTCGATGAGGGCGGGCATGCCACCCGACCACTCCACGCTGAGCGCGGTGGGGGGCGAGACCGACGACACGGTCACCGGGTCCCAGACCTGGGCGACATCACCCGCGGCAACCGCGGGGATGGCCTGCAGTTCGGGCTTCGTGAGGAACGCCTTCGCCTCGTCTTCGGTGTTGTGGTAGCTCACGATGAAGTCGGCCTCGAGCTGGTCGAGCTGCTCGTAGCTGAGCTCGTAGAAGAAGCCGCCGTCGGTCGTGTCGAGCTCGGCGACGCTCGGTGCGACCTCGAGGCCGAGCTCCGTGAGCACCTCGATACGCGAGTCGGCCGCGGTGTAGACGTAGACGAACCCGTCGCCGTCCCAGACCCCGGCGAACGTCTTGCCGGCGAACTCGGGGTGCGCCTCGGCCTCGCTCGCGAAGTAGTCGTCGATGCCGGCCAGCACGTCGGCGCCTTCGGCGTCGCGGCCGAGCGCGGCGGCGGTGATCTCGATCGTCTGGTCCCAGGGGGTTGTCCACGCGGCCTCGGGGAACGCGACCGTCGGGGCGATCTCGCTGAGGGTCTCGTACTGTTCCTCGGTCAGACCGGAGTAGGGCGCGAGGATCAGGTCGGGCGCGGCCTCGATGAACTCCTCGTAGGGCACGGTGGCCCCGCCCTCGGGGTCGCTCAGCAACACGGGGTGCTCGACGCCCGCCTCGTCGTAGGCGTCCTCGACCCACGGAAGCAGGTTGCCCTCGCCGACGGTCCAGACCTGCTCGGCCACGGCGACGGGGTAGACACCGGTCGCGATCGCAGCCTCGGTGGAGCCCCAGCCCCAGGTGGCGACGCGCTCGGGCGCCTCGGGGATGACGGTCTCGCCGAATGCGTGCTCGATCGTGACCGGGAAGCCCTCGCTCGACTCGGCGGCCGCGTCGGAGCCGGAGTCGGCGGTCGAGCCCGAGGCGCAGGCGGACAGGGCGAGCGCGGCGATGGCGGCGCCGGCCACGGCGATCAGGGGACGTCGAAGACGCACGGAGACTCCTTGATTCGAGCGAATGTGATGAGGGTAGGCTAACCTAATTTCGGCGCCGCGCCGAATCGTGTCACCGGATGACGCTGACGAGGTTCGAGCGACGAGTCACGAAGCCGGGCCGACGTTGTGGAACCTGCCCACGGGCACGACGAGCGGGCTCCCGGCGACCGGGTCGAGGATGACACGCGCCTCGAGGTCGAACGCACGTTGCACGATCTCGCGCGTGAGCACCTCATCGGGGCTCCCCTCGGCGATCACGGCGCCGGCGCGCATCACCACGAGGTGATCGGCGTACCTGGCCGCGAGGTTCAGCTCGTGCAGGACCATGACGACCGTCGTGCCGTGCACGCGGTTGAGCTCGGTGAGGAGGTCGAGCAACTCCAGCTGATGCGTGACGTCGAGGTACGTGGTCGGTTCGTCGAGCAGCACGATATCGGTGCGCTGGGCCAGCACCATGGCCACCCAGACCCGCTGCCGCTGCCCCCCGGAGAGCTCCTCGAGGCGACGATCGGCGAGGTCGGCGACTCCGGTCGCGGCGAGCGCCTCGGCGACGACGACGTCATCGTCGCTCGAGTGCCTGCCGAACCATCCCTGGTGCGGGTAGCGCCCACGGCCGACGAGCTCGGCGACGCGCACGCCGTCGGGCGCGATCGAGGACTGCGGCAGCACGCCGATGCGACGAGCCACCTCGCGACGCGGCATCGCCGAGACGTCGCGGCCCCCGAGCATCACGCGACCGGCCTCGAGCGGCTGCAATCGCGCCAGTCCGCGCAACAGCGTCGACTTCCCGCACGCGTTCGGGCCCACGATCGTGGTGATGCGCCCGGAGGGGATCGTGAGATCGAGACCGTCGATCACGCGACGGCCGTCATAGCCGATGCTGATGCCCTCAGCGGCGAGGGCCCCGGTGGGCACTGCAGTCGAATCGACGGGAACGGCACTCATGCGCGGGACTTCCTTTCGGTCGTGGCGAGCAGCCACAACAGGTACGGCGCGCCGATGACGCCCGTGACGATGCCGACCGGGGCGGTGAGGCCCGGGAGAGCGAACTGCCCGATGACGTCGGCTCCGAGGGTGAGCACCGCGCCGACGACGGCGGATGCCGCGAGCGTCGCGCCCCCGTCGTTGACCAGCCGTCGCGCGATGGCGGGGGCCAGCAGGGCGATGAAGGCGATGGGCCCGGCCACCGAGGTGGCCGTGGCGACGAGGGCGACCGCGAGCAGCAGCAGCACGACCCGCGCGCGGTCGACGCCCACGCCCAGGGACCGCGCATGGTCGTCGCCGATCGACAGCGGCGCGAGCACCCGGCTGAACAGTGCCACGCCGGTCGCGACGACCACGACGCCGATTCCGAGGATCGCGAGGTCGTCGCCGCGCACATCGGAGATGCTGCCGACGGTCCAGTGCAGGGCGGTCTGCGCTTCTCGAACGTCGGCTCGCGCGAGGAGCCACGCCACCGTCGATCCGCAGACGTACGCCAGTCCGACTCCGACGAGCACGAACCTGATCCCGTGCAGTCCCTGCCGCCACGCCGCGGCCCAGATGACGACGGCCACGAGTACCGCGCCGCCGAATGCGGACAGCGACACGAGCACACCGCCGACGCCGAACACGAGCAGGGCGCTCACCGCCCCGAGGCTCGCTCCGGCCGAGATGCCCAGGATGTCGGGGCTCGCGAGCGGATTCCGCAGCGTCGACTGGAATACGGCGCCGGCGAGCGCGAACGCGACACCGACGAGGAGGGCGGCGAGGATCCGGGGCAGGCGGAGCCGGAACACGACGAACCGGTCGGTCTGGTCCCCGAACCCGAACAGTGCCGCGAACACGCGATCGGGCGTGAGGCTGGCGGCACCGAGGAGCAGGGCGCAGAGCGCGAGTCCGACGGCGGCGGCGACACCGATCAGGATCACGAGCGCGAGTCGACGACGCGACCTCGTGCGAGTTGCAGAGATGGCACGGACGGACTCGTGTCGTGATGCGGCGTCTTCAGCGACGGTCGTGGCGGCAGGGATGAGGGTCGTCATCAGAGTCCGGCCACCTTCCGGCTCCGCGCGATGGCGATGAGCACCGGAGCGCCGAGGAACGCGGCGACGACTCCGGCCTCGAGCTCGGCGTTGGGAACGATGAGCCGGCCGACGACATCGGCCGCGAGCAGCATGATCGGGCCCAGGATGAGCGAGGTCACGGCGATCCACCGATAGTCGCTGCCGACGAGACGACGGGCCGCGTGCGGAACGACGAGTCCCACGAGTGCGATCGGACCGGCGAGCGCCGTCGCCGTACCGCACAGCAGCACGAGCGCCAGGCCGGAGACCGCGCGCGTGACGCCCACCCGCTGGCCGAGCGCGCTCGCGACATCATCGCCGAGTGCGAGCAGGTTCAGTCGGTGCGCGAGCACGAGGGCGAAGACCGCGCCGACGACCACGAAGGGCCAGAGCGCGGCGACGGTCGACAGGTCGCGTCCGGTGAGCGAACCGACCGCCCAGAACCGGTACTGGTTGAACGCATCGGTGTCCCGCAGGAGCACGAGGGCGATGAGGGGGGTCAGCAGCGCCGTCAGCGCGGCGCCGACGAGCGCGAGACGCACGGGCTGGCTTCGGCCTATGGCGAAGACGAGCACCGCCGCGACCGCCGCACCGGCGAATGCGAACCAGATGTAGCCGAACGGCGAGGTGACGCCGAGGAAGGAGATCGAGAGCACCACGGCGAGTGACGCCCCGGCGTTCACGCCGAGCAGGCCGGGGTCGGCGATGGGGTTGCGCGTGACACCCTGGATGAGCATGCCGGCGAGACCGAGCGCGGTTCCCGCGAGGAGCCCGACGACGGTGCGGGGCACCCGGAGTTGCAGGACGACGTTGTGGTCGGGATCGGCGGGGTCGGGCGAGGTGAGCGCGAACCACACCTGGCCGGGTTCGATCGCCCGCACCCCGAGCATGAGACTCGCGGCGACGACCACGACGAGCGCCCCGACGCACGCCGCCACGACCCACATGCCGCGAAGGGCTCCGGTGCGCCGCCGCACATCCGGTCGTCTCGGAGCGGCAGGAGCGTTCGGCCTCGACGTCGCGGCCGGCTCGGCCGCGATCGGCTCGGTCACTCGAGTTCGGCGCGGCCGCGACGCCAGTACCCCATGAAGGCGACCTGCCGCCGGTCGAGGCCGGCCTCACGCACGAGGAATCGGCGGAGCGTCGTGATCACCGACGCTTCGCCGGCGAGCCAGGCATAGCAGTCGCCGTCGAGGCTGCGACCCTCGGGAACGTCCCACAACGGCGCGTCGTCGAGATCGGCCCGCTCGGCCGCCGCGAGGGCCTGCGCCGCCTCGATCGAATCGGTGGCGAGCCGCCCGTCGACGGAGCAGTTGCGCGCGACCCAGTCACGCACCACCGGGACGAGTCGGTCACCGTGCACGTCGTCGATGTCGCGAGCGAGCCAGCGGACCTCGACGCCGTCGGGGGCGCGCACCGCGAGGAAGTCGAGCGGGCTCGGCACCTCGATGATCGCGATGCCCGCGGCATGAGCCGGCAGTTGCTCGAGGATGGCGCAGATCGCGGGTGCGGCGGTCTCGTCGCCGGCCAGCAGAACGGTGTCGACCGCGCCCGGCCGGAAGTCGATGCCGACCGCACGATCAGGGCTCAGCTCATCGGGCCCGATGAGGACGATCTCGTCACCGGGCGTCGCGCGGGTCGCCCACGCGGACGCCGGGCCGAGGTCGCCGTGCAGGGCGAAATCGATGTCGACCTCGCACTCGTCGGGGCGCACGGCGCGCACGGTGTAGGTGCGGAACAGGTTGCGGCGCTCGGCGGGCAGTTCTCGCCATTCGCGGTACCAGTCCTCGCCGTCGGGGAAGTCGGCGAATCCGCGGCCCGGAATCGGCAGCACGACCTTCACCCGCTGGTCGAGTCCGGCTGTGCCGAATCCCGAGAGCTCCTCGCCCCCGAACGTGACTCGGGTGAAGTGCGGCGACATTCGCTCGACGCGTCGCACGCTGGCGACGAAGCCGCGGTAGGCCGGGCGCTGGCGCGATGCCGCTTCAACGTGTGAGGTAAGCATTACCTAAGTCTGACACATGCGATTCGTGCACGTGAACGAGCGGTCGGGTCGGCACCTCACCACACGGGCGGGCGGAGACCCGTGCGCCGCACTCGCCGCTCGAGCTGCGTCCCGAGCGCGAACAGCACCGCCTCACCGCCTGGCCGCCCGATGAGCTGCACGCCCATCGGCACGCCGTCGGCGGTCTCGGTCACCGGTACGGTGATCGCCGGCAGGCCCGACACGTTCACGAACGAGGTGAAGGGGGTGAACTGCACCTGCTGCGCGAAGTTCCGCTCCCCGTCATCGGGGTCGTACCAGCCGACCGGCCGCGGGGTCAGCGCGAGTGCGGGCGTCAGCACCGCGTCGAACGACGAGAACCGACGGATGACCCGTTCCTCGAACCCGGCGAGCCACGCGAGCGCCTCGGCCAGCTCGCGGGCCGGCACTCGGCGGCCTCGCTCCAGCAGCCACCGCGTGAGCGGCTCCAGCAGCGCCTCGTCCTCACCGTCGACCGGGATCGTCGCAGCGCCCGCCTGCCAGATCGTGCGGAACGCCGCGGCGTAGCCGGGTTCGGGCGACGGCGCCATCTGCTCGACGCCATGTCCGATCGCTTCGAACGCCGTCACGGCCCGGTCGAGGGCGACCCGGGCGTCGGGGTCGATCTCGATCTCGTACGCCTCGTCCCAGGGCGAGTCGGTCATCACGCCGAGCTGGAACCGTCCTTCGCCACGGATCGCCGCTGCGAGGAACGGACCGTCGTCGCCGGGTGCGCGGACCGCGAACCGATGCGCGGCCGGGTAGCCGAGAGGCGCCACGAGCCCGTCGAGCAGCAGTGCCGCATCGGCCACGGTGCGCGCGATCGGCCCGGCCACGCCGAGGCCGGCGAGGCCCCCGAGGCCGGATCCAGATGGCACCCGACCGCGCGACGGCTTCACCCCGACGAGCCCGCACGAGGCGGCGGGGATGCGGATCGAGCCACCGCCGTCGGAGCCCGGCGCGAACGGCAGCATGCCCGCCGCCACGGCCGAGGCCGCTCCCCCGCTCGACCCGCCGGCGCCGAGCGAGAGGTTCCACGGATTCCGGGCCGGCGGTCCCGCGAGCCCCTCGGTGTACGAGGGCAGCCCGAACTCGGGCGTCGCCGACTTGCCGATGCTCACGGCGCCCGCGGCGTCGATGTCGCGAACCAGCTCGTCCGAGTCATCCGGAACGAAATCGGTGAACGCGCGCGAGCCGAACCGCGACGGCACGCCCGCGCGTCGGAGCAGGTCCTTGTCGGCGATCGGCATCCCCCACAGGGGGCGCGCCATCGGCACCTCGCGCTCGACGTACGCGGCCCGCACGAGCGCCGCCTCGGGCGTCACCGTGACGAATGCGCCGACCTGCGGGTTCAGCCGCTCGATTCGCGCGAGGTAGTGCGCGGCGAGCTCGACTGGTGAAACCTCGCGCCGCTGCAGCAGCTGGTGCAGTTCAAGGGCAGTACGCTCGTGCAGCTCCATCCGTCGAGCCTACGACCGCCGGCACCCGCGTCCCGCTAGCATGGCGCGCGTGACCGAGAACCGGGTCGTGACGCTCGTCGGGCGGCATCCGCTCCTCTGGGGCGCCGCGTGGAGCGCCGCGTTCGGCATCGTCCTCGCCGCCGCGGTGGCCGCCGACTGGCCGGGATGGCTCGACTGGATCGTGCTCGCCGTGCTGGTGCTGCCCTCGCTCGTGGCCACGATCGTGGTGCTGAGCGGCACCCCGCGACGTCACTTCGACGAGATGTCGTCGGTCTTCTCGCATTTCTTCGTGCGCTACCTGGCCCTCGTGATCGCGGTCGCTGCGTGGAGCGCCTCGGTCGTCGTCGGCGCGGCGATCTCGCAGACGATCCAGCTCGCCGCCGAGGGTCGTGAAGAGGAGATCGTCGGCATCGGCCTCGATGTCATGTCGGTCATCGTGCCCCTCGTGGTCGCCGTGCTGTGGGCGGCGTTCGTGCTGCGGTGCGCGTGGTTCCTGGCGAAGGCACGCGGCTGGGCCGAGGTGCCCGTGCGCGACCGCATCCCCGACGGTCTCCTCGCCGGGCACCCGGCGCTGCGTCGTGCCGTCGTCGGCCTGGCGCATCCGGCGCTGTTCGCGGTCACGGGTCTCGCCGTGGCGATCGCCGTGCCGTTCACGGTGGGCGAGTTCACGCTCGAGCTCTGACGCCGCGTCGCGGCATGGGATGGCTACTTGAGCGCCTTCTGCATGCAGGACCGTGCCGAGCCACCGTTCGAACTTGAAGCCGACCCGTCCCATGCGCCCGATCTCGACGAAGCCGAACCTCTCGTGCAGGGCGATCGACGCCTCGGCACCCTGATCGGCGATGACCGCGATCATCTCCTTGAGGCCCGCCGCCTTCGACCGGTCGATGAGTTCCCCGAGCAGCACGCGACCGAGTCCCTTTCCGGATGCCGCGGGGCCGAGGTAGATCGAGTTCTCGACGGTGTACCGATAGGCGCGCTTCTGCTTCCACGGCGACACGAGCGCGTAGCCGAGCAGCTGCCCGGACGGCGACTCGGCGACGATGAACGGCATGCCGAGCTTCGCGAGGTACGCGAACTTCGACTTCCACTCCTTGAGGGTCATCGCGTCCTCGTCGAAGGTCACCGTGGAGTTCGCGACGTAGTAGTTGTAGATCTCTCGAACGGCGGGCAGGTCGGCCGCGCGCGCCTCGCGGATCGTGTACTCGAACGGTGCCTCGGCGGACGGTGCCGGGCGCAGGTGCCTCGGAAGTTGGCGGCGCTGCTGGTATTCCTCCTCGAGCATGCGACAAGCCTACGCGCGAACGATTTCGATCGGGTTTCGGATGTCGCTTCAGGCCGGCAGGCTCCAGTCGAGGGGTGCCGCGCCCTGGGCAGTGAGCAGCGCGTTCGCCCGGCTGAACGGCTTCGACCCGAAGAACCCGCGCGACGCCGAGAGCGGACTCGGGTGCACGGACTCGATCAGCGGCGTGTCGCCGAGCAGCGGCTTGAGCCCCTGCGCGTCGCGGCCCCAGAGGATCGCGACGAGCGGCGTGCCTCGCGCGACGAGGGTGCGGATGGCATGGTCGGTGACCTCTTCCCAGCCCTTGCCGCGATGCGACGCCGCGGCGCCGGGCTGCACGGTGAGCACGCGGTTCAGGAGCATGACGCCGCTGCGGCTCCAATGCGTGAGGTCGCCGTGCTCGGGCGGCGTGACACCCAGGTCGTCGTGAAGCTCGCGATAGATGTTGCCCAGGCTGCGCGGCACGGGTCGCACGTGCGGATCGACGGCGAATGACAGGCCGATCGGATGCCCCGGCGTGGGGTACGGGTCCTGCCCAACGATGAGCACCCGCACGTCGTCGAGCGGGGCGTTGAAGGCCCGCAGGACGCGGTCGCCGCTCGGCAGGTAGCCGCGCCCGGACGCCGTCTCGGCGCGCAGGAAATCGCCGAGAGCGGCGATGCGCGGCGCGACCGGCGCGAGGGCGCGCGCCCAGCCCGGGTCGATGAGCCCGTCGGCGGCGAGCTCGTCGAGGGACTTCGCCACCTCACGCACCGATCGTGGAGACCAGCACGCCCTGCTCGGCGGGCAGCACCCGCCAGACGCTGCCCGTCCCCTCGACCCGGAGGCCGCCGTCGCCCACGATCAGCGCTGTGCGCTCGTCGATGCCGAGCCCGCCGCCGACGAGCCCGGATTCGACGGCAGCGACCAGCCGGGAGAGCATGCCGCGCTCGGCGACGTGCACCTCGATGGCCACGTCGACCAGTCCGATGCCGGCCTCGATCTCGAGCTCGACCCCCGGCTCCTCCGGGTCCTCCGGTGCGACGACCACGCCGCCGATGCGCGAGCCGCTCCCGAGCGAGCCCTCCGCAGCGATCATCGCGCCGGCCGAGACGCCGAGGTAGGGCACCCCGCCGGCGACGAGCCGACGCAGCTCGCCGAACACCGGCTCGAGTCCGGCGCGCACCTCTTCGACGAGGCCGCCGCCCACGGCGACGCCGTCGACGTCGGCGATCGCGGGGAGCCCGATCGGCTCGCCGGGTCGCGCTGCGGTCAGCTGCACCTCGATCTCGTCGCCGCTGCCGGCCGCGACCAGGAGATCGGCGAGCGCTGCGGCCTTCTCCTGCGCCTCGGGGTGCAGTGAGATCACGGCGATGCGCGGCCGCGCGCGACCTGCGGCGCCGCCCCGCAGGACGGCCTCGGCGACGAACGGTGCGTACAGCGGGGCATCCGTGAGAGTGGTCGCGCCGCCGCCGACGAGGTGCACGCTCATGCGGCTCCCTCGCTGATCGTGACGGGGGGAAGCGACGACCACGGGAAGATGATCCAGTCGTCGGTGCGGCGGTAGTCGAAGTCGGGCACGAGCACCGTGTGCGACTTCGTGTAGAGCGTCGCGGTGCGCACCTCGGCGCCCTCGTCGGTCAGGAGCCGCAGCACCTTGGCGAGCGTGCGCCCCGAGTCGGAGACATCGTCCACGAGCAGCACCCGCTTGCCGTTCAGGGCGGGCGCATCGAGCATCGGCGGGTGCAGCACGGGCTCGGGCAGTCGCTCGTCGATGCCCGAGTAGAACTCGACGTTGATGGACCCGCAGGCCTTCGTGCCGAGCGCGTACGAGATCGCTCCGGCGAGCAGCAGCCCGCCACGTGCGATCGCGATCACCACGTCGGGGCGGAATCCCGCGGTGAGCACGTCGGCAGCGAGCGTGCGGGCAGCGTCGCCGAACTCGTCCCAGCTGAGGATCTCGCGGCGGATTCCGTCGTCGCCGGAACCGGCGTCATTCGCGTCGAAGGTCATCCCGACAGGCTACCCGGCGCCCCCTGTCGGATGCCCGCCGTTGGCGTCGGCGTCCGCGACCGGCATCGCTTCAGCGGGCGGCAGCGTGGCCGTGGCCGACTGCGTCGCGGCTCCTCGCCCGTCGAGAGCGACGGCGCGGCGAACGTGTCGCCCTGATGCCGAAGACCGGCGACCCGCTCGTTGAGGTAGGAGATGATCGTCGCCGACGCCGTGCCGACGATCGCGATGCCGCCGGACATGAGCAGCACCGCGTAGAACCGACCGGGCGGGGTCACGGGGTACAGGTCGCCGTAGCCCACCGTCGCGATCGTGACGATCGCCCACCAGATGGCATCTCCGAAGGTATGATGTTCGCACCCGGTGCGCCGCGCTCGGCCTGCAGCGTCGCGAGCGCGAGGAAGAACACCCACGCGGCCGCATACGCGAGGGCGAGGATGATGAACTGCGCCCTCACCGCGCTCGGCGTGTGCTTCTTCAGGAGCGGGAGGTCCTGCAGCAGGCCGACGACGCGGAGTGCACGGAACACCGGCAGGATCGCCGAGAGCACCTCGAGGGGATGGTGCCACGCGTAGTGCCACCGTCGACCGTGCGGCGTGAGCGCGATCCTGATGACGACATCGATGACGAAGACCACCCACGTGGCGGCGAGGATGAAGGCGATGACCGTCGTCACTCATTGCGGCCGGTCCGGCCACAGCACGAAGACGGTGTAGGTCACGACGAACGCCACGCCGAGCAATGCGAGCGTCCGCCCGGTGACGTCGACGTAGCGCGTGCGACGATGCGTCGCCGGGTCGCCCTCTGAGGGGCCCCGAAGGTTCATCGACCCGCCTCGTCCCGCACCACGAGGTCGCCCTTGGCGAGGCGGTACGGCGCCGCCTGCGCGACGGGCTTGACGACACGAGGTCGAGGTCGACGTGGCGGCGGTTTCAGCACGGCGTGCACGATCGGCCGGCGATGTCCTCGGCGACGAGCGGCGCGGGCACGTCCTCGTAGACGGCGTCGGCCCTGGCTCTGGTCGCCGCCGAACCGCACGAGCGCGAACTCGTCGGTCTTGACCATGCCCGGCGCGACCTCGAGCACGCGCATCGGCTCGCCGTTCGAGCTCGAGGCGCAGCACCGCGACGAGCGCGTGCGCGGCGAACTTCGCGGCGTTGTAGCCGCCGCCGCCCTCGTAGGCCGCGTGGCCGGCGATCGAGGTGACGTTGACGATGTCGGCGACCCCGCGCTCGACGGCGCCGTCGCGCAGCAGGGGCAGCAGCGCGCTCGTGACGCGCTTAGTGCGAGCACGTTGACCTCGAACATCCACGCCCAGTCGTCGATCGTCCGTCGCCTCGACGGTGTCGAGCCCGTTCGCGCCGCCGGCATTGTTCACGAGCGCGTGCACTCCCCCGGTCGCGGCGAGCTGATCGCGCAGGCGGTCGACGTCGGCCTGCGCGTGAGGTCGGCGACGAAGACGGATGCCCCGGTCTCGGCCTCGAGCTCTCGAGGCGGTCCTCGCGTCGGGCGACGCCGACGACGTCCCAGCCGGCGCGCGCGCAGCGCGCGCACGGTCGCGGCCCCGATCCCCGAACTCGCACCCGTCACGACGGCTCGCAGCACACTCATGCGCCCATTCTGCCGCGATCGCTCGCCTCGTCGCGTAGGCGCGGGTTCCGGTCCGGCGGCACACCGTCGATGAGACAACCGTCGCTCGGTGCGAGAGACTGGAGACGATGCACCCGAGGCCCCACGCACCCGCCCAGCCCACGACGCGCAACGCGTGCCGTTCTGGGACAACGCCCGCTGGATCGCGATCACGCTCGTCGTCGTCGGGCACGGCATCCTGCCGCAGATCGGCGAAGACGACGCGGCCTACAGCGTGTACCTGATCATCTACTCGTTCCACATGCCGGTTCGTCATCATCAGCCGGCTACTTCGCGAAGGCCAGTCCGCCGAACGCGCGGGCGCTCAGCAGATCCTCACCGACCTCGTGTTCCCGTACTTCATCTTCCAGACGATCTGGACCGATCATCCAGTGGCTGGTCGGCGGCGGGTTCGACCTCGATACACGACCGCGTCGTGGACCCTGTGGTTCCTGCTCGCCCTCGCGATCTGGCGGATCGTGCTGCCGTACCTCGTGCTGCTGCGCTGGCCGCTCATCTTGGCGATCGTGATCTCGATCGGCGCCGGCTACATCGAGAACGTCGACTCGGGATTCGCGCTCTCGCGCACCATCGGCATCCTGCCGTTCTTCGTGTTCGGCTGGAAGGTCCGGCAGTGGCGGCTCGCCGATCGCTGGCTCGAGCTCCGACCCGGCGGTCGTCTGGCGGTGCGTGCCGGGCGCGATCGCGCTCTTCGCGGCCGTGCTCGCGTTCATGCCGATCACGATCGAGACCCTGCGCGACCTGAGGCTGCGCCGGTTCTGCTCTACGACGAGTCCTACGAGGCATCGGCTACGCCGAACCGTGGTCGGGCGCGCATCCGGCTCGTGCTGCTGCTCGGCGCGATGAGCTCTCGGTCGCGTTCTTCACCCTCATGCCGCGCGGCGCGCACTGGTTCACGCCGTTCGGCGCGGGCAACGATGTACATCTACCTGCTGCACACGCTTCGTGCTCTTCCCGCTCCGCGAGACGGGCTTGCTCGCCGGGCAGCAGCCGTTCTGGGTGCTCCGCGATGATCGCGTTCGCATCGGCTCTCGATCGTGCTCGCGCTGAAGCCGGTGCGGCGGGTGTTCCGCCCGCTCGTCGAACCGCGCGCGAGGTGGCTGTTCAGGCCCGAGCCGTCGACGGCGACCGGCACCCTCGTCCTGCCGCCCGAGGCAAGGCCCCGCTGATCGCGAAGCACCATCGGCCCACCACGCGTGACGCCGTGTTGCGGCATCCGTTGCCGGGCCTCGATGCACCCGCCTAACGTGGCTCGAAGCTGCGGCGGGTCCGCATACCCGACCACCGAGGAGACTTCGATGACGAACACCGCCGACTGGCGATTCGAGACCAAGCAGATGCACTCCGGCGCCGCGCCCGACCCGATCACGCACGCTCGGGCGACCCCGATCTACCAGACCACGTCGTACGTGTTCGACAACTCCGAGCACGCGAAGAACCTCTTCGCGCTCGCCGAGTTCGGCAACATCTACACGCGCATCCAGAACCCGACCCAGGCGGTCGTCGAAGAGCGCGTCGCCGCGCTCGAGGGCGGCACCGGAGCCCTGCTCGTCGCGTCGGGCCAGGCGGCCGAGACGTTCGCCGTGCTCAACATCGCTCAGGCGGGCGACCACATCGTCTCGTCGTCGTCGATCTACGGCGGCACCTACAACCTCTTCAAGTACACCCTCGCGAAGCTCGGCATCGAGACCACGTTCGTCGAGAACCAGGACGACGTCGAGGAGTGGCGCCGCGCGGTGCGGCCGAACACCAAGCTGTTCTTCGCCGAGACCATCGGCAACCCCAAGATCAACGTGCTCGACATCCGCTCGGTCGCCGACGTCGCGCACGACGCCGGCGTGCCCGCTCATCGTCGACAACACGATCGCGACGCCCTACCTCATCCGTCCGTTCGAGCACGGCGCCGACATCGTGGTGCACTCGGCGACGAAGTTCCTCGGCGGCCACGGCACGATCATCGGCGGCGTCCTCGTCGACGGCGGCAACTTCCAGTGGTCGAAGAACGTCGAGAAGTTCCCCGGGCTGACCGAGCCCGACCCGTCGTACCACGGCGCGAGCTACACGACGGCGGTCGGCGACGGCATCGCCTACATCATCAAGGCCCGCGTGCAGCTGCTGCGCGACCTCGGCTCGGCCATCTCGCCGAACAGCGCATGGCTGCTCATCCAGGGCATCGAGACCCTCTCGCTGCGCATCGAGCGCCACGTCAGAACACGCAGGAGATCGCGGAGTGGCTCGACAACCACCCCGACGTCGCGAGCGTCAACTACTCGGGCCTGCCCTCGAGCCCGTGGTACGCGGCGGCGAACACGTACGCGCCCAAGGGCGTCGGCGCGGTGCTGTCGTTCGAGCTCAAGGGCGGCGTCGACTCGGGTCGCGCGTTCGTCGACAACGTCGCGCTGTTCAGCCACCTGGCGAACATCGGCGACGTGCGCTCGCTCGTCATCCACCCCGCGTCGACGACGCACTCGCAGCTGACGCCCGAGCAGCAGCTCACGGCCGGTGTCACGCCCGGACTCGTGCGTCTCTCGGTCGGCATCGAGAACATCGACGACCTCAAGGCCGACCTCGAGGTGGGCTTCGCCGCCGCCCGCGCCGCCACCGAGGCTGCGCGCGTCTGACGAATCACGAAGGCACACGGATGCCGCGGGCCGCACCGGCCCGCGGCATCCGTGTCTCTCGTGGCGCATAGCCCGAAACGGGCCCCGAGGTCGTGTAACAAAGCCCCGCGACGCCGCCGGGTTCGGGAGAATCGAAGCATGGACTGGCAGACGCAGGCGAACACGGTGCCCGCGAGCATCGTCACCGAGGCGCGTGCCGCTCGCGATGCTCGGGCGGCAAGCGCCCGCGACCGGTGCCTGGCGCGACGGCGACACCCGTCGGCGACCGGCGGTTCGTCGGCATCGGCGACCTCGAACTCGAGTCGGGCGGCGTGCTGCCCGGCGTGCAGATCGCCTACGAGACACTGGGGCGCGCTCTCGCCCGCCCGCGACAACGCGATCCTCGTGCTGCACGCGCTCACCGGCGACAGCCATGTCGTCGGTCCTGCCGGCCCGGCGCATCCGAGCTCGGGCTGGTGGCCGGGCGTCGTCGGCCCCGGGCTCGCGATCGACACCGACCGCTGGTTCGTCGCTCGCGCCGAACATGCTCGGCGGATGCCAGGGATCGACCGGCCCTGCGTCACTCGCGCCCGACCGCGCCGAGTGGGGCGCGAGGTTCCCGTTCCTCACCATCCGCGACCAGGTGCGCGCACAGCTGCGCCTTCGCGCGGCGCCTCGGCATCGAGCGGTTCGCGGCGGTCGTCGGCGGTTCGATGGGCGCCATGCACGTGCTCGAGTGGGCCATCGAGGCACCCGACGCGGTCGAACGCATCGCGGTGCTCGCGGTCCGCCGGCGACCACGCGCCGACCAGATCGCGCTGAACTCGGTGCAGATCGAGGCGATCCGATCCGACCCCGCGTTCCGCGACGGGGAGTTCTACGACGCCGCCGACGGCGAGGGACCCACCGCGGCCTCTCGCTCGCCCGCCGGATGGCGATGCTCAACTACCGCACCGCCGCCGAGCTCAACCACCGCTTCGAGCGGGGATGGCAGATCCGACCTCGACCCGCTGGGCGGCGAGGGCCGGTTCGCGGTCGAGTCGTACCTCGACTTCCACGGCAACAAGTTCACGCGCCGGTTCGACGCGAACAGCTACATCGTGCTCACCGAGGCGATGAACTCCCACGACGTCGGCCGTGGGCGCGGGGGCGTCGCGGCGGCCCTCGCGCGCATCGAGGCACGAAGCCTCGTGCTCGGCATCGACAGTGACCGATACTTCCCCCTCGCCGGGCAGCGCGAGATCGCCGCGCAGCTTCGGCACAGCGTGCACGACGACGCGCCGATCGTCATCACGTCCGAGTACGGACACGACGCATTCCTCATCGAGGACGATGCGGTCGGTGCGGCACTCGCCCTCCTGCTCGCGGCGTGATCCGCGCGACTGGGCTAAGGTTCGAAAGGGACGGATGGCCCAGCCGCGCCGTCACCGCGAAGGGGTGTCAATGAAGCGCATCCAGAAGGAACGCGATCGACTGCTGCGCAAGCTCGCGCGCATCTACGGCATGACGGGCGCCGTCGGCGGCCTCCTGTGCGTTCTCGTACCCGGTACGACGACCGGAACCCAGTTCGCGGCGTCCGTGCTCCTCTGCGTCGCCGCCGGCGTGCTCGTGTTCCTGCACACCGAGCGCGGCGGGGTGCCGACCGCGCTCGCCGTCGTCGGCGTCTCGGCCGCCCTCATCGCCGTGATCGCGACGTCCCCCTCGCTCGACCCGGTGGCGCTGACCGCCATCGGCGTCACGGCGTCGGTCACCGCACCATCGGTCGCGCTGACGCTGGCCGTACGCCATCGGGGGCGCACGCTCGTGTTCGCGCTCGCCGCCGTCGTCGTCGCGACCCTCCTCGTCGTCGCCGCCAGCGGGCACTCCATGACGATCGTGCTCATCTCGACGATCGCCGGCTGGGGCGTGACCGCATCGCTCGCACTCGCACTCAATGCGGCCATCGCCCGCGCCTCTGCGCGCATCGACGAGGTCGGTCGCGCCCATCAGGCCGAGCGGCTCGCGAGCGAACTCGAGGCCCGGCAGCGACAGGACGCCCGGGTGCTGCACGACACCGTGCTCGCGACGCTCAGCCTGCTCGCCCACTCGGGCGTCGGCGTGGGTGTCGGCGCCCTGCGACAGCAGGCCGGCGACGACGCTCGGCTGCTCAAGCAGACGGGGGGCGCGGCCGGGCTGGGTCAGGCGGTCCAGCCCGGTCGCACAAGCCCCGACTCGTACGCAAGCACGACCAGCTGCGCACGGTCCCGCACACCCAGCTTGATCATCGCTCGGCTGACGTGCGTCTTCGCCGTCGCCGGCGAGACGACTAGCCGCGCCGCAATCTCGTCGTTGGAAAGACCCTCCGCCGCAAGCGCCATCACCTCACGCTCGCGTTCGGTGAGTACATCGAGGACATCGGTCGTCGCCGCACCACGCGAACGTGACGCGAACTCCGCGATCAGCTTTCGTGTCGCTCCCGGTGACAGCAGCGCCTCCCCCGCCGCGACGGCGCGTACGCCGCGCAGCAGGTCCACCGGCTCGGTGTCCTTGACCAGGAACCCGCTGGCCCCAACTCGGATGGCCTCAAAGACATACTCATCCAGCTCGAACGTCGTCAGGATCACCACCTTGACGTCGCCCAGCTCTGGGTCGGCCACGATCTGCCGCGTCGCCTCGAGCCCGTCCATCTGTGGCATTCGAATGTCCATGAGCACGACGTCCGGACGCAGCTCACGAACCGCGGCCACCGCCGCCCGTCCATCAGCCGCCTCGCCGACGACCTTGATGTCTGCCTCGGCGTCGAGCAGCGCCCGAAACCCGCCACGCACCAGCGCCTGGTCGTCGGCGAGCACTACGCGGATCACTCTCGCTCCTCGATTTGCACAGTCTCCTCGACTTGCACAGCCTGCTCGATCGGCAGGGTGGCGACAACGACGAAACCACCGTCAGCCCGCGGTCCGGCGCGCAACGTCCCGCCAAGGGCAGCCGCCCGCTCGTGCATGCCAGCGATGCCATGGCCGGTGCCTGGCTCGGCGGGTGACGGTGCGATCCGTGGGGGTCCGTTCTCGATGCGGATGGTCAGCTCGTCGACTCCGTAGTCGAGGGACACGTCCGCCGGTACGGCGCCCGCGTGTCGTTGCACGTTGGTCAGTGCCTCCTGCACGATCCGAAACGCAGCGAGATCTACGGCACCAGAGACTGGCCGCTCCGCCCCAGAGGACGTCAGCGTCACGTCAACACCGACGGTCGCCATTCGTACGGCCAGCTCGGGCAACGCCAACAGCCCCGAGGTCGGCGCCCGTGGCGCCTCCTCGTCGACGGCGCGCAGCGCGCCGAGCACCGAACGCATTTCGGTGAGCGTCTCCTTGCTGGCCGCCTTGATAGCGGTCAACGCGTTTCGAGCCTGCTCGGGGTCGTCGTCCATCAGGTGCAGTGCGACCCCTGCTTGCACGTTGATGAGCGAGATGTTGTGCGCGAGCACGTCGTGCAGCTCGCGGGCGATGCGAAGCCGCTCCTCGATGGCCAACCGGGCCATCTCCGACTCGCGGGTGTGGGCAGCGTCGCGTTGGCGTTCCCAGCGCGTACGCGCGAACGCGCCCGCGACGGTCAGGAACACGACCCACACAGCGCTCGCCGACAGCTCGCCCAACGTCGGCGCGGGAGCCCGGTCGAAGACCCAGTCGACAGCGTTGATGGCCGCCCAACCAATGACGCCGCAGACGATGGCAGCCCGCAGGTGTCCACTTGCGACCGCAGTGAAATAGGCAACCGCGAGACTGATGAAGATCGGCCCGTACGGATAGTCCAAGGCGAGGTACGTCACCGTCACGCCGAGTACGGCGACGAGCACCGGCACGGGGTAGCGCCACCTCAACGTCAGCGCGAGCGGCCCGAGCAGCAGTAGCAGGTACGCGATCCAGTCGAGCGCGCGCTTGTCGGGCTGATTGTCCTGCGCGAAGTGCGTCCCGATGACCTGGAAGGACGCAATCGGCACGACAATCAGCCCGGACCACGGGCTGCGGAGCCAGGGGTTGCCGTTGCCGTCCCACGACCGAGCCCACCACGGCGGCCCACGCCAGGCAGGCGTGGTCGGCGCGGCGCGGTCGGTCACAGCCACGACGGTACGACGCACGCGACGCAGGCGCGTCGGCTGCGCAGCGGCCAGTGGTGTGCGTCGCCCGCGGTAGCAGAGTCACGGGCCGTACGCCCGACGTCGTACGGGGCGCTGCCGCTTCCAGTGTGACGCCCGATCCGGCTCGCGCGGCCACCGTGGAGTCGTCACGCCAAGACCCGTGTCTGAGGAGTCGGAGAATGACGGAAAGCAGGGGCACTCTCGCCCCACGTGAAACCAGCACGCGCCCCGCGGCGCGGACCGTGGACGCGGTCAAGACGTATGGCGAGGGCGACACCGCCGTCCACGCCCTCGACGGCGTCACCGTCGACGTTGCCGCGGCGGAGTTCACCGCCGTCATGGGTCCTTCGGGGTCAGGAAAGTCGACACTGTTGCACTGCCTCGCGGGGCTCGACTCGCTGACCAGCGGGGAGGTGTGGCTGGGCGACGTCGAGCTCGGGTCGCTGTCGGACAGGCAGCTCACGCTGCTGCGTCGGGAGCGGCTCGGCTTCGTGTTCCAGGCGTACAACCTGCTGCCGATGCTGACCGCGCAGGAGAACATCACTCTCCCGCTTGACCTGGCAGGCGCAGAGCCGGACGAGGCGTGGCTGCGACACGTCGTGGCGACCGTCGGCCTGGCGAACCGGCTGCACCACCGGCCCTCCGAGCTCTCGGGCGGCCAGCAGCAGCGGGTCGCCGTCGCACGTGCGCTCGCCAGCAAGCCGGACGTCGTGTACGCCGACGAGCCGACCGGCAACCTCGACTCACGGTCTGGCGCGCAAGTGCTCACGTTCCTGCGCCGCGCGGTGTCCGACCTCATGCAGACCGTCGTCATGGTCACGCACGACCCGGTCGCTGCGTCGTACGCCGACAGCGTGTTGTTCCTTGCCGACGGTCAGGTCGTCGACACGATGACCCGCCCGACGGCGGACCGGGTGCTCGATCGCATGAAGTCATTGGGGGGCTAGACAATGCTGCGGCTCACGCTCAAAGCCCTCTGGGCGCACAAGCGGCGGCTGGTCGGCACGGCACTCGCAGTCGTGCTCGGGGTTGCCTTCCTGTCGGGCACGCTCGTGCTCGGAGACACGATGCGGCGCAGCTTTGAGACGCTGTTCGCCGACGCCAACGCCGGATCGGACGCGGTCGTCCGGAGCGCTTCCGAGCTCGCCGACTCGCGCGACTCGGCTCCCGCCGTCATCGACGAGACGCTGGTGGACCAGATCGCCGTGCTGGACGGCGTCGACGCGGCGGCTCCGTACGTCGAGGGGTTTGGCGCCATCATCGGTGAGGACGGCTCACCAATCGGCGGCAATGGGCCGCCACAGGTGGCCGGCTCCTGGATCGAGGATCCGGAGCTCAACCCGTACCGGCTCGTGGAGGGGCGGGCGCCCGAGACCAGCCAAGAGGTCGTGCTCAACGCGGGTGCCGCAGAGGACGCTGGTCTCTCCGTCGGGGACCGCGCGGTCATCCAGGCACCGCAGCCGGTCGACGTCGAGATCGTCGGCATCGCCAAGTTCGGTGACCAGGACGGCCTGGGCGCGGCGACGTTCACGGCCTTCACGGTGGAAGGGGCGCAGGAGCACGTCACCAAGCAGCCCGACCGGGTGTCGACGGTGTACGTGCGCGGAGACGGCGTCTCTCAATCCGAGCTCGTCTTGCGCATCGCACGCCTGCTGCCGTCGGGGCTCGAGGCCGTCACGGGCGAACGGGCCAGCGACGAGGAGCTCGACGCCGTGGCCGGCCAGTTCCTCAATCTGTTCACCGCCATACTGACCGGCTTCGCCGCGATCGCGCTGTTGGTCGCGACGTTCAGCATCAACAACGCGTTCTCCATCGTGGGCGCGCAGCGTGCCAGGGAGTCTGCGATGCTGCGCACGCTCGGCGCCACCCGTCGGCAGGTGCTGGGGTCCGTGGTCGGCGAGGCAGCCACGCTCGGGCTGGTGGCGTCGGTCATCGGTGTGCTCGCCGGCATCGGACTGACGCAGCTGCTCAAGCTGATGTTCCGGGTCATGGGCTTCGCCATGCCTGCCGAGGGCACCGTCCTACGGCCGTCGTCCTTGCTTGTCGCGCTCGGAGTCGGCGTGTTCGTGACGACCGTCGCAGCGGTGCTGCCCGCGGTGCGCTCGTCCCGGGTTCCCCCGCTTGCCGCCCTGCGCGATGTCGCGACCGACGGGGCAGGCGCGATGCGTCGGAGGCACCTGGTCGTGACTACCTTGATTCGCGTGCTCGGCTGGCCGCTGCGCTGGCGCGGCGTACCCGGGCGGCTGGCTCTGCGCAACGCGCTACGCAACCCGCGCCGGACGGCCGGCACGGCGACCGCGCTCTTGCTCGGCGTGGGCGTGACCACTCTGCTCGTCGTCGGTATCGCGTCACTACGGGATTCGGTCGAGGAGGCCGCGGCTGCTTCCGTGAACTCCGACCTGGTCGTCGCCTCGGGTGGCTTCGACTCGACGGTGATGAGCCCGGATGTCGCGGGCGCGATTGCCGAGTTGCCCGAGGTCGCTTCGGCAACTGGCCTAGGACGCGGCTCCGCCGTGGTCGACGAGTCTGCGTCGACGTTGACGGTCGTGGACCCGTCCGCCGCCGGGAACCTGCTCAACCTCGACGAGTCCGAAGGGTCGCTGGCTAAGCTCGCTGACGGCGAGATTGCCGTCGAGGCCTCGCGCGCCAACGACGCGGGCTGGTCGGTCGGCGATGTGGTCAGCACCGAGTGGCCGGACGGCTCGTCGGGCTCGCTGCGGGTAGGCGCGGTGTACGAGCAGGACGAGATCGTGGGGTCGTACGTCGTGACCCGCGGCACGTGGCAGCCGTACGAGCTGCAGGCCGTGGACTACACCGTCCTCGTCGACGTGGCGGCTGGGCAGTCGCTGGCGGGCGTGCAGCCGGCGGTCAGCGAGGTGTCCGAGTCGATGGGTGCGCCGGAGGCGTTGACCCGCTCGGAGTTCGTCGAGGACCGTACGTCGTTCGTCGACACGATCCTGACGCTGACCTACGCGATGCTTGCCCTTGGCGTGCTGATCGCGGTCATGGGTGTGGCGAACGCGATGGCCCTTGCCGTGCACGAGCGGGTGCGGGAGATAGGACTCCTGCGTGCAGTCGGCGCCCTGCGCGGTCAGGTGCGCGGGATGGTCCGCTGGGAGTCGACGCTCGTCGCACTGCTGGGCACCACGGTCGGTGCGGCGCTCGGCGTCGTCGCCGGATGGCTGCTCGTCCGTTCCGCTGAGTCGTACGGATTCACGGCCTACGCGGTGCCGCTCGGGACCGTCGCGGCGGTGGTGGTGATCGGCGCCCTGGCTGGGATCCTCGCGGCGGCCCGCCCGGCGCGGCGCGCCGCTGGGCTCGACGTGCTGCAGGCGGTGGAGAGCACGTGACGACAGTGGGTGCCTGGGTCCGCGGACTCAGGCTCCCGCCACCTGGCGCTTTGCGCGGCGACCGAGAAAGATGCCGCTGCCGAGTCAGCTGCCATGGCCACACGTAGGCTGGGTCAGCTCGCGCTGGTGCGGACATACGTGACGAGCGAGTCGCGTTCGACCTCGAGCTCACCGATGCGCGACTTGACCACGTCACCGATGCTCACGATGCCGCGCAGCTCACCGTCGATCAACACGGGCACGTGCCGGATGCGCTTGTCCGTCATGAGGGCGGAGATCTCGTCGATGTGCGTGCTTGGCCCCGCGACGTAGACCTCCGCGGTCATGATCGCCGATACCGGCTCCGACAAGATCACCGCGCCACGATCGGCCAAGGCGCGCACGACGTCGCGCTCCGAGACAATCCCCTCCACGGTCCGGCCGTCGGACGACACGACGACGGCTCCGATCTTTCGCTCGGCCAGGAGGGCCAGCAGGTCGCGCACGCTCGCATCCGGTGCGACCGTGACCACGAGCTCGCCTTTGAAGTTGAGCACATCGGAGATCCGCATCGTGTCCTCCCCTGGGGAATCGGGACGGGCGTGTGCTGAGACCTAGACCGTAGAGCCTCGGGGGGCCTTCCGCATAGTGATCATCCCGGAGTTCGGAGAAGCCTGTCCGAAATCGCCACACCTGGGCCGGGCTTCACCGAACGGTCACAGCCAGGTAACCTGCGGCCCAACCGCCGAACCCGGCGGCTTCCACTCGGATCGTCCGGCACGTACCTGCCGGTGGAAGGACCAGGTGCCGTAATGGCCACCATCACGTACGACCAGGCAACCCGTATCTATCCGGGCACCGACTCGGCTGCGGTGAGCAAGCTCGACCTGGATATCACCGATGGCGAGTTCCTCGTCCTCGTCGGCCCGTCCGGCAGCGGAAAGTCCACAGCGCTCCGCATGCTCGCCGGGCTCGAGGAGGTCGACGAGGGTCGCATCCTCATCGGCGAGCGCGACGTGACCCACGTCCCGCCGAAGGACCGCGACATTGCGATGGTCTTTCAGAACTACGCGCTCTACCCGCACATGAGCGTCGCCGAGAACATGGGGTTTGCGCTCAAGATCGCGCGCAAGTCCAAGGACGAGATCCGCCAGCGGGTCGCGGAGGCGGCCAAGTTGCTCGACCTCGAGCCCTACCTCGACCGCAAGCCGAAGGCGCTCTCCGGTGGCCAGCGCCAGCGCGTGGCGATGGGCCGGGCGATCGTCCGCCAGCCACAGGTCTTCCTGATGGACGAACCGCTGTCCAACCTCGACGCCAAGCTGCGTGTGTCGACGCGTACGCAGATCGCGTCGCTGCAGCGTCGCCTGGGCATCACAACCGTGTACGTGACCCACGACCAGGTCGAAGCCATGACGATGGGTGACCGCGTTGCCGTGCTCAAGGACGGCCTGCTCCAGCAGGTGGGCACCCCCCTGGCGCTGTATGACACGCCGGACAACGTCTTCGTCGCGGGCTTCATGGGCTCCCCGGCGATGAACATCGGCACATTCGACATCGAGGACGGCAAGGCGCAGCTCGGGCGGGCCCAGATCGAGGTCCCGCCCAGCACTATTGATGCCAACGGTGGCAACAAGCGCATCACGCTCGGGTTCCGTCCGGACGCTCTCGAGGTCACGGGTGAAGGCGAGCCGGGCGCAATCCCGGTCATCGTCAACCTGGTGGAGGAGCTCGGCGCCGACGCGTTCCTCTACGCTGAGCTCGCCGACCCGCTCCCCGGCGCGACCGGCACGCTCGCGTCCGAGCAGATCGTCGCCCGTGTTGAGCCGCGCCACGCGCACGCGCTCAAGGGCGAGCAGGTCTGGCTGCGCATCGCGCCCGGCAAGGCGCACTTCTTCAACGTCGAGACCGGCGTGCGCCTGTCTTCCTGAGCCTGCCCTTAACTGATCAGGGGCCCCTTGTCCGAACTTTTGTTGGACAAGGGGCCCCTGATCAGTTGTACGCGCACGCCGCGGCAGGATGGCTCCCATGCAGCTGCGCGTGCTCGCCTCGCCCGCCGAGCAGCGGTCGTTGCTCCAGCTCCCGTGGGACATGCCGCTGGAGGACTGGCCCGATTCATATCTGATCGAGCTGCCGCAGGGCATCTCACGGCACGTCGTCCGGTTCTCGCGTCTCGGCGGTGAGGTGTACGCCCTCAAGGAGGTCGTCGAGGCCTACGCCATCCGGGAGTACCGGCTGCTGCGCGATCTGCAGCGCGCGGGCGCGCCCGCCGTCCACGCAGTCGGCATCGTGACCGGCCGCGAGGCGCCCGGCGGCGAGCCGCTCGACCCGGTCCTCGTGACCCGGCACCTGACGTACTCGCAGCCGTATCGGTCACTCTTCTCGCACACCATGCGCCAGGACACCCTCCACCGGCTCATCGACGCACAGAGCGTGCTCATCGTCCGGTTGCACCTGCTGGGGTTCTTCTGGGGTGACTGCTCCCTGTCCAACACCCTGTTCCGCCGTGACGCGGGAGCGTTCGCCGCCTACCTCGTCGACGCCGAGACCGGCGAGATCCAGCCGGGGCTGTCGGACGGGAAGCGCGGGCACGACCTCGAGATCGCGCGGGTCAACATCGCCGGCGAGCTCCTCGACCTGCAGGCGGGCGGGATGCTCGACCCCGACATCGACCCGATCGACGTCTCCGACCTCGTCGTGGAGCGATACGAGCGGCTGTGGCAGGAGCTCACCGGCTGGGAAGCCTTTGACGTCAATGACCTGTGGCGGATCTCCCGGCGCGTCGAGCGGCTCAACGAGCTTGGCTTCGACGTCGACGAGCTCGACATCGTCACCGACCTCGGCGGCCGCACCGTGCGGGTCCAGCCCAAAGTGGTCGACGCAGGGCACCATTCTCGCCGGCTGCTCCGTCTCACCGGGCTCGACGTCGAGGAGAACCAGGCTCGCCGGCTGCTCAACGACCTCGACCGCTACCGCGCCGCCACCGACCAACAGGCCGAGGACGAGTCGGTGGTCGCGCACGAGTGGCTAACCAAGGTGTACGAGCAAGTCGTTCGAGCTGTGCCTCGCGATCTGCGGCGCTCTGCGACGCTCACCGCGCCCGAGGTTTTCCACGAGTTCTTGGAGCACCGGTGGTACATGTCGGAGGCCGCCGGCCGGGAGGTCCCGATGGAGGAAGCGATCGACTCCTACGTCTCCATGCTCCGCGACAAGGCACCCGTGCCAGTGTCGGAGGCTCGCAGCGGGTCACGCCTCAGCGACGCCTGAGCTCAATCGCTGCAGATATCGCTTGGCCAGCGGGTCGGAGAGCGTCGCAAGCTCGTGCACCGGGGCCACCCAGAATTGGTGCCCGTCAACCGTCACCTTGACGCGTCGTGCCACCTCGTCCGGCGGCGCCAGCCGGAGCCGGGCCGTGCAGAACCCAGCTGATACGAGGAGCCATCCGTCCTGGCTGAACAGCTCGAGGTGATCGCGCAGCCGTCCGGGTTCTTCGGGAAGCCCCGCACGGGTCCCCGTGATCGGATTGAAAACCCAGAAGCGCCACTCCCGCATGCAGCGGCTCAAGACATGCATCGTCTCCTCCGTGTCGGCCACGGACACTTCGGCCGCCTCGACCACGATGGGGGCGCCAAGCAAAAGAGCTGCCGTGTTACCCACGAGCCGGTAGTCGACTTCCTGAAGCCAAGACGCCTTTGGCAGACCGAGTTCGCTGACCACCTCGGCCAACGATTTCCCAACCTGCCGCCGCACAGCGTCTTCGACGGCCTCATCAAGCGGTTCAAGCTCCAGGCGAATCCGAAAGCCGGCTGCAGACATCAGTCGGTCCAGCATCTCGAACGACGGGACTCGCGAGCCACGCTCATACCTGTTGATCGTTGGCCGGCCCACACCGACACGTCGCGCCAGCTCCGTCTGCGACAGGCGCGCTCTGTGGCGTGCCCTAGCGACGAGCTTTCCCACGCCAACCCGATCCTTGCCGACAGCCATGCCCCGATGTTGGGCCCGACGGCAACGCACAGACAGCCCTGTCGCCGGATCTGTGGACAGCGCCCGACGTCCCAGCTCGGTTGTGGATGCGCGCACGAGGGTGGAGCTGAAGCGGCTGGCGGCTGGGAGGGGAGGTCGTTTCAAGGCCCGTTCCACTGCGGTCAACATCGTGCCCTGAGTGGAACGGGCTCGGAAGCGACCCACCCCCGGCCCAGCCCGGATCGGGTGGGCGGGGCAGGGTCGACAGGGGGAACGTTGGCCGTTGGCGCCGTCAGGCGGTTCGTCACCGAACGCGAGTACGCAGCTGCACCGCGCTGGTGCCGTTCTGCGCGTGGATGATGAAGGGCTACTTCGACACGATCCCGATGGAGATCGATGAGGCGGCGGCACTCGACGGCCTCGGGCCGTTCAAGATGTTCTGGCGGGGCTGACCCGTCAGTCCGGCGTGCCACGATTGACCCGTGGCACGCACGGGGCTCGAGACGCCGTTGATCGGCCGTTCGCAAGAACTGGCTGCGCTGGACGCCGCCCTCAGCCGTGCGGCAGCCGGGCAGCCGGCCGCGGTGATGCTGGCCGGAGACGCTGGCGTGGGCAAGACACGCTTGCTGACCGAGCTGATCGCCAAGGCACGCGATCTGGGTGCCACCGTGCTGATAGGCCACTGTCTCGACATCGGCGGGGTCGGCTTGCCCTATCTGCCGTTCACCGAAGCGCTGCGCCCGCTGCTTGAGGCCGCCAAAGATGAGGCCGGCGGCAACCTGCGACTGGGCTACAGCCCGGCTGGCGACGTCGGGCAGCTGCAGCTGTTCGACGGTGTCATCGGGCTGCTGGGGCGGGCCGCGCCGCTTGACAAGGGACCGCTGCTCCTGGTGCTCGAGGATCTGCACTGGGCCGACCAGTCGACTCGGGACCTGCTCGCCTTTCTCGTCGGGCGATTGAGCGACGAGCGGCTGCTCATTATCGGCAGCTACCGCTCCGACGATCTGCACCGGCGACACCCCCTGCGTCAGTTGCTCGCCCAGCTGTCCCGACTGTCGGTGGTCCAGCGGGTCGACCTGGCACCGTTCGACCACGACGAGATGTCGCGATACCTCATGGTGCTGCATGGCGCGGCGGTCGACGACGAGACAGTCCGCCGGATTCTCGACCGGTCGGAGGGCAACGCCTACTACGCACAGGAGCTGCTGCTCTCGCTGAGCACCGGCGAGGAGCCGAGCGGTGAGCTCGGCCCGCTTCCGACCCCGCTCGCCGACGTCCTGCTGACGCGCGTCGAGCAGTTGTCCGGGCCAGCCCAACAGGTCGTACGAGCTGCGTCCGCGGCGGGCCGGCAGATCGGGCATGGTCTGCTGGCACCGGCGAGCGGCCTCGACAGCGACGACCTCGACTCCGCGCTCCGCGAGGCGGCAGCCCACCAGGTGCTCGAGCCGGCCGACCGTGACAGCTATGCCTTCCGGCACGCCCTGCTCGCCGAGGCGGTCTACGGCGACCTGCTGCCAGGTGAGCGAGCGCGGCTGCACAACACGTACGCAAGACTCATCCGCGAAACGCTCGACAGCCCGACGCCGCTCGGGTCCGCCGCTGAGCTCGCTCATCACAGCCTGGAAGGCCACGATCTGCCGGGTGCACTTCAGGCATCGATGCGTGCCGCCGACGAGGCGGAGAGGCTGCTATGCCCCGGCCGAGGCGTGGCAGCATCTCGAGCAGGCGCTACGCCTATGGGGCTCGGTCCCCGATGCCGAGACGCTCACCGGCACCGACGTCGTCTCCGTCGGCTTGGCAGCGGCCGCCGCGGCAAGTCGAGCCGGGCAGAATGCACGGGCGGTCGCACTCAGCGAGGAGGCGGCGGCGCAGCTCGAGCCCGATGTCGACCCGCTGCACGCCTCGGCGGTGCATCACAAGCGAGCGCTGCACCTGCTGGGCAACAACGAGATCGAGGCTGGATTCACTGCGGCTATGGAGGCGCGAAGGCTGGCCGACCTGGCATCAACCGAGCCGACGCCGCAATCCGCGTGGGCGGCGACGACCACAGCCCGCGCTCTATACAACCTCGACCGGTATTCCGACGCGCGGCGGTACGCAGAGCTCGCCCGAGCGGAGGCCGAGGCCGTGGGCAGTGCTGGTGCCCAAGCCGACGTCCTGGTCACGCTTGCCGGCCTCGATGACCGCAACGGCCGCACCGGGACCAGCCCCAACCTGCTCGAGCGAGCTCGTGACCTTGCCCAGGACGCCGGCGACCTGCCGACAGAGCTACGCGTCTCCTACAACCTCGCCGTCGATGCCTACGACTCCGGCGACCTCGTCGACGCCCTACGCATCGTCGACGCTGCGGTCGAGCGCAGCCTCGCGATGGGCCTGGCGTGGAGTCCCTTCGGGCTGGAGCTGCGGTCGCTCCAGGTAACCGCGCGCTACGTCACCGGCGACTGGGACGGCAGCGAGGCAGCCGGCCGCGTTGCGGGTCCGCTCCCGTCCGACGTCGCGATAGCGCGCCTTGCCGGTGTGACTCTCTACGTCAAGGTTGGGCGCGGTGATCCGGGCGCTGTCGACACGGTGAACAGGCTGGAGAGTGCCTGGTCATACGACCCGCTGATCGCCATGACGACTGGTGGCAGCTGGTCGGAGCTGCTGCGCTGGCAGGGGGACCCGGAGGCCGCCGTGGCTGCGGCCGAGAAGACGATGGAGTTCGTCGAGAAGCAATGGCCCGGGTTCCTCGGCGCCATCTGGCTTGCCGCTCTGGGGGTGGCGGCTGCGGGCGACCTCGCAGAGCATGCCCGTCTTGTGCATGACGCCACTGCACTTGCGACAGCCACGAAAGAGGCTGCGCGGCTGGCCGACCACGCGCAACGAAGCGCCCTCGCCGGGCGTCCTCGGGGCGGCGTCATGGGTCCGGAGGGCACGGCGTGGCTGCTGCGGCTCGACGCCGAGCGGAGTCGGGTCGATGGGCGTCCGGATGCGGCACTCTGGCGCAAGAGCGTGGAGGCGTTCGGCTACGGGCATGTCTACGAGCAGGCGCGCTCACGGTGGCGGCTTGCCGAGGCTTTGCTGAGCGCCGGCGATCGGGTCGGTGCCTCAGCCGAGGCGCGCGCGGCACATGAGGTGGCGGTATCGCTCGGTGCCCGCCCGCTGCGTGAAGCAATCGAGTCGTTGGTGCGGCGCGGTCGGCTCGACGCCGGGTTGAGCTCAGTCGCACCGCCCGCCGACGATGCGGGGCTGACGACGCGCGAGCTCGAAGTGCTGCGGCTGCTCGCCGACGGGATGACCAATCGGCAGATCGGTGAGCGATTGTTCATCTCGCAGAAGACCGCCAGCGTCCACGTCTCCAACATCCTTGCCAAGCTCGGCGTCTCCGGACGCACGGAGGCCGTCGTCGTCGCTCACCGTCGAGGTCTCGTCGGCGACGGTGTGCCTCATCCGAAATGAGGTCGGCGCTCGGACGGAGGCGTTCGGCGGCACCGACGCGTGGGACTCAGCGGCTGGGGAGCGCATCAGGGTTCACCCCATGGCGTTGGCGTGGCTGTGCGGTGCAGCATCGGTCCGGCTGTTGGTTCTCGCGGGGCGACGAGTGCGTCGGGTGCTGGCGCAGCGCCAGGTGTATGGCTACACCTTCCTGATCAGCCCGGGATTGTCATACTCGGTGTACGCGATCGGGATTCGCGGGCGCTACCCCAGCTGGTCGCGGCGGCGAGACAGGTAGGCGATCTCGGCGGTGTTGCCCGCCAGCTCGATGGCTTTGTCGTACGCCGCGCGCGACTTCTGACTGCGGCCCAGCCGGCGCAGCAGGTCGGCGCGGGTCGCATGGTAGGCGTGATAGCCGGCCAACTTGTGCTCGAGACGGTCGACGGCCGCCAGTGCCACTTCCGGGCCGTCAAGCTCGGCGACCGCGATGGCCCGGTTGAGGGCGATGATCGGCGAGGGGTCGAGGTGGACGAGCTGGTCGTAGAGGGCGACGACCTGCGACCAGTCGGTAGCGCGTACGTCGCGGGCGGAGGTGTGCACGGCGTTGATCGCTGCGAGGATCTGGTAGCGACCTGGAGCCACCCGGGCGGCTAGGCGCTCGCGCACCAGCCGGTGACCCTCGGCGATCAGCGCCGCGTCCCAGGCCCCACGGTCCTGCTCGTCGAGGGTGACCAGTTCGCCGCTCGCCGAAACCCGGGCGGTGCGGCGGGCCTCGGTGAGGAGCATCAGCGCCAGCAGCCCGGCCACCTCACCGTCGTGCGGCATGAGGGCCCGGATCAGGCGAGTGAGCCGGATCGCGTCGGCGGTCAGGTCGTGACGTACCGGATCGGTGTCGGGGCCGGTCGCCAGGTAGCCCTCGTTGAAGACGAGGAACAGGACGGCGAGGACGCCGGAGACGCGTGCCGGGAGATCCTCCGCGGACGGCACCCGATAAGGGATGCGAGCCGCCTTGATCTTGGCCTTCGCGCGGGTGATCCGCTGCCCCATGGTGGTCTCCTGCACCAGGAAGGCACGGGCGATCTCGGGCACGGTCAGACCGCCGACCATGCGCAGCGTCAGCGCCACGCGGGTCTCCATCGCGAGCGCCGGGTGACAGCAGGTGAAGATCAGCCGGAGCCGCTCGTCGTCGATGGCGCCGGGAGGCTCGGGCGGGTCGTCGTCGTACAACAGCTGAGCCTCCTTGTGCTTGTCGTCGCGCTTGTTCTCGCGCCGGATCCGGTCGATGGCCTTGTGGTTGGCGGTGGCGGTCAGCCAGGCGCCGGGGTTGGGGGGCACGGAGTCAACCGGGGTGAGCGCCCATTTTGGCCGCCACCGGGACGCTGAGATCTACGCCAGCCAGCCCGGGCTCGGCGCGATCCTCGCGTCCCGGGTCCTCGGCGAGTTCGGTGACGACCCGCACCGCTTCGTCGACGCCAAGGCGCGCAAGAGCTACGCCGGCACCGCACCCATCACCCGCGCCTCCGGCAAGAAGAAGGTCGTGCTCGCCCGCTACGCGTGCAACCGCCGCCTCGGCGACGCGCTGCAGCAATGGGCGCTGTGCTCAATGCGCGGATCACCCGGAGCCAAGGCGTACTACCACCAACTGCGCGACCGCAACATCGGCCACCAAGCGGCGCTGCGCCAACTCGCCAACCGCCTCGTCGGCATCCTGCACGGCTGCCTCAAAACCGGCACCACCTACGACGAACACACCGCCTGGGCCCACCACACCCAAGCCGCCGCTTGACACCCAAGGAACCTGGGATGTCTGCCGCGGATCGCTGACTGGTATCTGGCCTGCGGCGCAGCACTCTGGAAGGCCGAGGCACGCTCAGCGATCGAGCGTGATCCAGGCCGCGCTCGCGGCCGGTAGGACACGCCCGTCAAGAGGCTGCGATGCGACGACGACCGCCCCCCAGTCCTCCGGCACCGCTACCGATTCGTCGCCGAACGCGATCACACACCGGGCGGCGCCGCGACGCACGACCAGCACGTCGTCGCGCCCAAGCGAGTCATCCCAGACAAGGTCGCCCGCGAACAGCTCGCTGCGCCGCGCGAGCGCCGCTCGGTAGAGGCTGAGCATTGACGCCGGATCGACTTCCTGCCTGGCTGCTGCGTAGTCGGCAAACCACTGCGGTTGCGGGAGCCACGGGTCGGCGGTGCGCGTTGGTGGCGAGAAGCCGTACGCGGTGCTGGGGTCGGGCGTCCACGGCAACGGGACCCGGCAGCCATCGCGACCGAGATCCTCCCCCTGTGTCCGGCGGAAGATCGGGTCCTGCCGAGCTTCGTCGGGCAGGTCCAGCACCTCGGGAAGGCCCAGCTCCTCGCCCTGGTAGAGGTAGACCGCGCCCGGCAGAGCGAGCAGCAGCAGGATCGCCGCACGCGCTCGTCGAGTGCCGAGTGCTACGTCGACGGGCGTCCAACGACGCGGTGGCAGGAACGATCCCGCATGGTCCTCCACCTCGGGCTCCTGCCCGTAGCGCGTCACCGTGCGGTGTACATCGTGGTTGGACAGCACCCAGGTGATCACGGCGCCCGTCGACGCGATGTCACGCATGCCGGTATCAACCGACGTGCGGAAAGCCTTGGCGTTGAAGGGCTGCGTGAGCAGGTCGAAGTAGAACGCCTGCGGCAGCTCGTCGGGACGCAGATACAGCGCGAGGTCGGCCGGCGTTGGCACCCAGATCTCACCGACGAGCGTGAGCTCGCGCTCGGGGTCGTACGACTCGGCGATCTTCCGCCAGCGGCGATGCACTTCGTGCACTTCGGGCCTGTTCCAGGCATGCCCGTTGTAGTCCGACGGGTCGTCCGGGTGCAGGCACCAGTCGGCGAGCTCGGGGTGCTTGGCGAGGCCGTGTGCGACATCGATACGAAAACCGTCGACGCCGCGGTCGAACCAGAACCGCAGGACGTCGTCGAAGTGCGCCACGACCTCCGGATTGGTCCAGTCGAAGTCGGGCTGCGACGAGTCAAACAGGTGCAGGTACCACTGACCGGGTCGCCCGTCCGCCTCAATCACCCGGGTCCACGCGGGGCCGCCAAATGTGGACTCCCAGTTGTTGGGCGGTTCGTCACCGCTGGAACCTCTGCCGTCGCGGAAGAAGAACCGTGCCCGCTCCCGACTGCCCGGACTGGCGGCGAGCGCAGCCCGGAACCACGGGTGGTCAGACGAGCAATGGTTGGGCACAAGGTCCATAAGCACTCGAAGACCGCGCGCGTGTGCCTCGGCAAGAAATGCGTCGAACGTCGCCAAGTCGCCGTAGTCGGGCTCGATGTCGAAGTAGTCAGCGATGTCATAGCCGTGGTCGCGTTGCGGCGATGGGTAGCACGGGTTGAGCCAGACGCCGTCGACGCCGAGCGCTTCGACGTAGTCGAGCCGAGACCGAAGGCCGGCAAAGTCGCCGATCCCGTCGCCATCGGAGTCGGTGAACGACCGGAGGTAGATCTGGTAGATGACCCCGGAGTGCCACCACGGGTTCGACTCGGTCATGTCTGCCCCTCTGTGAGTTGTCATCTCCGTCGATGCTGGCACATAGATCCGGGGACACGCCCAGGGGTTATCCGACGCTCGCCGGCTCGGCACGGCGCGTGCGATCTAGCAGTACGCGCACGCTGTCGAGCGAGCTCTGCGTCGCGACGGGCAGCCGCCCCGCCAAGGTCTCGGCTATGACGGCGAGCATCTCGTCCACGATGTCCGGAATCGGGCGCTCGAGCGCCTCCGCCAATCGGGTCGCGAGTCCGGGATGTGCCAACTCGAATCGGCGATGCGGGTCGAGATTGTCCAACCGGTCGGCCGATTCTGAGGGTACGAACTGGCCCAGAAGGCTGAGCAGACTGCGAAGGGCGGCGCCGCGCACGCGCGCGTTGGCCGACAACCGCTCGCCGCGGGCATCGCGGCCCAGGCCGATCACGAGCTCCTTGAGCAGCTGGTGGTAGCGGAACGAACCGTCCTCGTCTTGACCCGCCGTCTCGATCGCGGTGTCGCGCGAGATCGTTGCCATGCGATCGGCGACCTCAGCGTCATCCACCAGCACGCGGAAGTCGTTGATGGCGGCCGCGGACAGCTCGGACGCCTCGAACACGCCGAACTCGATCAAGTGACCGTCGTCGTAGATTGCTCCCCGCCCGTGCAATGTCTCGGCATAGCGAACCGCGATCCGATCGGCGTACGGCAGCCACGACAAGTCGTCGCGCAGCGCTTGCGCTTCGCCCTCGCGGGCGACGACAAAGAAGTCGTGGTCCGACCACTCGTCTGGCTGACGGGAGATCCCGGCGGCGGATCCAAGCGTGACGAGCCCAAGCACCGACGGCGTCTGCTCGGCCCATGCAGTGAGTCGTACGGTGAACTCGTCGAAGGCGGCGCGATCCATCCGGCGGAGTCTAGTGGCGTTATTGCTGATCGAGACCGGCTCCCCGATGCCGCCACCGCGGGATTGCCAACCTGAGCACCGATCTCCAGGACAAGAGCTGCTCGGGTGGGATGGCGCCGGCGAAGACGCCGAGGAAACGCTCGACTTCCGCCGGCCGGTCGGCGATCGCGGACATCAGCCAACTGGCTCGCGTGTCCAGCGCCTGTAGGCGTGCCATCTGCGCAGTGAGTGCGTACGTGGCACGCGCCGCCGCGTCGCGCCTGTGGTGGTAGTCGGCCAGGCGGGCCTCGATCGACTGAACAGCTGCGAAGGCCGAGACGATCGCATCCGACAAGAGCTCGGCATCGCGAAACGCCTGGCTGATCCCCTGCGCCGATATGGGATCCATCACCAGGCCTGCATCGCCGACCAGTGCCCAACCCGGGCCATGCGGCACCCGGAAGGTGCTCGGGAGATCGGGCGTCGTGCGGATCCGTTCGGCGCGCCGCGCGGCGCGCACTCGTTCGCCGAGGTCTCCGCACAGGTCGAGCAGCTTGAGGAAGTGGCCTTCGACGTCGCTTCGGAAGTCTGCGAACGCGGCGAGTGGCGCCGCGACGAACACGACCGACAGTCCGCCGTTGGTCGGGAACGCGGCGACCGCTGCTTGGCCGGGTCGCTGGTAGATCTCCCCTGTGATGTCGACATCGGACCAGTAGGAATAGCTGGCGAACGTCTCGGCAGGTTCTTGCTGGTATGCCTCCGCCCCGACGGCATCGGCGACAAACGAGTGCCTGCCGTCCGCGCCGATGACAAGCGACGCGTGCTCGGTGAACGAAGCACCGCCACGCTCACGAGCTCTGATGCCCGCCACGCGACCGTCGAGCCGGACGAGCTCGTTGACGGTCACGTTCTCGCGCACTTCTGCGCCGGCATCGCGCGCCGCCTCGACCAGCATGTGGTCGAGGATGGTTCGCCGCACGCAGTAGAGCGCGGCTGCACCGTCGTACGCCGGAAATCGGCCTTGGAACACGGCCGACCCGACGTCGAAGCGCACCTCAGGCGATGCGGGAGTCCCTGCCGCAACCAGCCGGTCGAGCAACCCCCAGCGCACCAGCCGAGCCACGCCGGTGATCTGGATGGCGTGCGTTGACAAGGTGTCGCTCGGAAACCTCGCACGGTCCACCGCGAGCACGCGCAGGCCGGCCCGGGCGAGCAGCATCGCCGTCGCGGCTCCTGCGACGCGGCTGCCCACGACGATGACGTCGTACCGATCGGAGCGCATCAGAGTCAACAATCGTTGGCCAACGGTTGTTGGCAACGTACTGCGCGGCGTCACGGATGGTCAACGGCTGTTGGCCTACAGTTGTTGGCATGCAATCGGCGCCACGGCGGTCCGATGCGACCCGGGCCGCGATCCTCCGAGCCGCGCAGACGCGCTTCGCGGCGGACGGCTACGACCGCGCCACGGTCCGCGCTATTGCAGCGGACGCGCAGATCGACCCGTCGATGGTGATGCGCTATTTCCAGTCGAAGGCGAACCTCTTCGCCCTTGCCGCGGACCCTGACCTGCGCCTCCCCGACCTCACGCGCGTGCCGAGGCGGCAGCTGGGTGCCGTCCTCGTGGCGCACTTTCTCGAGCGGTGGGAGGGGGATCCGGCTGATGACGCGCTGCTGATGCTGCTGCGCTCGGCTGCGACTGACGCGTCGGCGCGGGAGCAGATGCGGCACACCTTCGAGTCTCAGCTGGTCCCGGCGATCGTCGCGGTTGTCGGCGAGCGTCGCGAAGCAGAGCGGCGCGCCGGTCTCATCTCAAGCCAGCTCCTCGGACTGGCCCTGACTCGGCACATACTCGAGCTCCCGCCCGTCACGGCAATGAGCCGCGACGCCCTGGCGGCCGCGATTGCGCCGACGATCCAGCGCTATCTCACCGGCCCGCTCCGTTGAGCCGACCCTTCGTCCGACGACCCACGGCTGCGAGACGCCCGGAGCGATGGTCCAAGCACTGCCTCGATGATGTCGCGGACGACATGGCCGTCGGCCGCGGTGCCCGATGGCGCGTGCTCGGTGATGCCAACGCCCATGACAGTGGCGTTGGCGGCCAGCTCGGTGAGCGCCTCGCACAGGGCGGCCGGGAGGACGCCGTCTGGTTCTGGATAGCTGATCGAGTGGAACGCTCGCGGATCCAAAACGTCCAGGTCGACGTGGACGTAGACCGGGCCCCGCAACGCCGCCAGCGACGCTGGCTCGGAGACGCCGAGCTGCCGGATCTGCGTGGCAGCGAGAAAGTCAGCCTCAGCCGGGTCGACGGCGCGGACTCCCGCGAGCACCACTTGACGTGGTGCCAGCGGCTCGGCGGGCAGGAGCGGCGCAGGTCCCTCGCCGAGCAAGGTCCGCAGCACCATGCCGTGGAACGCGTCGGACGGCGACGATTCCGGGGTGTTCAAGTCGGGATGCGCGTCGCACCACACCACCGTGAGTTCGTCGCCGTATCGAATCCGCGCGGCAGCAATGGGCGCGAGCTCTACCCCGCAGTCGCCGCCGGTCGTCAGCACCACCCCGTCACCAATTCCGGGGAGCGTCTCCCGGGTCCGGGCGAGATTGTCGACGAGGACATCCATCCCCCGTACGCCATCGCGGGTCTCGCCGGCATCGTCGCGCACCGGCACCGTGACCGTGCGCCCACCAGTCACCAGCTGCGCGGTAGCGTGCGCGCCGTCAACCAGTAGGCGGGCGTCTGGGGATCCAGAGCCCTGCCACTGCGGGACACGTACCACCGTGACGGTCACTGTGCACCGCGCTCAGCCATGCCGCTCAAACGGCCGCGCGAGCCTCGACGGCCTGCCGATAGAGCCGACCGGCGCGGTACGAGGACCGGACCAGCGGGCCGGACATCACGCCGAGGAAGCCGATCTCCTCGGCCTCCTCGCGCAGCTCGACGAACTCCTCGGGCTTGACCCACCGGGCCACGGGGTGGTGGCGCACGGACGGCCGCAGGTACTGCGTGATGGTGATGATGTCGCAGCCGGCGTCGTACAGGTCCTGCAGCGCCTGCGAGACCTCCGCCCGCTCCTCACCCATGCCGAGGATGAGGTTGGACTTGGTGACCATGCCGGCCGCGCGAGCCTGCGTGAGGACGTCGAGCGAGCGGTCGTAGCGGAACGCCGGGCGGATGGTCTTGAAGATGCGCGGGACCGTTTCGAGGTTGTGCGCGAAGACCTCGGGCGCGGCGTCGAACACCTGCTGCAACAACTCGGGCTTGCCGGAGAAGTCGGGCGTAAGGATCTCGACCCCGGTGTTGGGATTGAGCGCGTGGACGGCGCGAATGGTCTCGGCGTAAAGCCAGGCACCCTCGTCGTCGAGGTCGTCGCGCGTGACGCCCGTGATGGTGGCGTAACGAAGACCCATCGCCTGCACTGACTCGGCGACCCGGCGCGGCTCGTCGCGGTCGAGCGGCTCGGGCTTGCCGGTGTGGATCTGGCAGAAGTCGCACCGTCGCGTGCATTGGTCCCCGCCGATGAGGAACGTGGCCTCGCGGTCCTCCCAGCACTCGAAGATGTTGGGGCAGCCCGCTTCCTGGCAGACCGTGTGCAGCCCCTCGCGCTTCACGAGCGCGTGCAGCTCGGTGTATTCCGGGCCCATCCGCGCGGTCGTCTTGATCCACGACGGTTTGCGCTCGATGGGCGTCTGCGCGTTGCGGACCTCGAGGCGCAGCATGCGACGACCCTCGGGAGCGATGGACACCGAAACCTCCGAATTTTGAACCTTAGAGCCCCGGGTAGAGCGGGTGCTTCGCGGCGAGCGTCTCGACGCGAGCCCGCAGACCATTCTCGTCGAAGTCCGGCTGCAGCGCTGACGCGATGATGTCGGCAACCTCACGGAAGTCCTCCGCCTGGAAGCCGCGGGTTGCGAGTGCGGGGGTGCCGATGCGCAGCCCCGAGGTCACCATCGGCGGCCGCGGGTCGTTGGGTACGGCATTGCGGTTGACGGTGATGCCGACCGAGTGCAGCCGGTCCTCGGCCTGCTTGCCGTCGAGCTCGCTCCCGACCAGGTCGACGAGTACGAGGTGGACGTCCGTGCCGCCGGTCAGCACCTTGACACCGGCGGCGGCCGCGTCGGGCTGGACCAGCCGTTCGGCCAGGATGCGCGCGCCCTCGAGCGTGCGGCGCTGGCGGTCGGCGAATTCCTCGGAGGCCGCGACCTTGAACGCCACCGCCTTGGCCGCGATCACATGCTCGAGCGGGCCGCCCTGCTGGCCTGGGAACACCGCCGAGTTGATCTTCTTGGCGATCTCTTCCGAGTTGGTGAGGATCACGCCGCCGCGCGGGCCACCGAGGGTCTTGTGCGTGGTCGATGTGGTGACATCCGCGTACGGGACCGGCGACGGGTGCAGACCAGCGGCGACGAGCCCGGCGAAGTGCGCCATGTCGACCATCAGGTAGGCCCCGACCTCGTCGGCGATGCGCCGGAACTCCGGAAAGTCGAGGTGCCGCGGATAGGCCGACCAGCCGGCGATGATCAGCTTGGGCTGGTGCTCCTTGGCGAGCGCCTCGACCTCGGCCATGTCGACGTAGCCGCTGTCGTCGACGTGGTAGGCGACGACGTTGTAGAGCTTGCCCGAGAAGTTGATCTTCATGCCGTGCGTCAGGTGCCCGCCGTGGGCGAGACTGAGGCCGAGGATCGTGTCGCCGGGCTGGATCAGCGCGAACATTGCGGCGGCATTGGCCTGGGCTCCGGAGTGCGGCTGCACATTGGCGTACGCCGCGCCGAACAGGTCCTTGAGCCGCTCGATCGCGAGCGATCTCCGCCTGGTCGACGAACTCGCAGCCGCCGTAGTAGCGCCGCCCGGGGTAGCCCTCGGCGTACTTGTTGGTGAGCACCGACCCCTGCGCCTGCATGGCTGCGACCGGCGCAAAGTTCTCCGACGCGATCATCTCGAGCGTCGACTGCTGACGGTGCAGCTCCTGCGCGACGACGGCCGCGATCTCGGGGTCGACCTCGGCGAGCGGGGCGTTGAGCAGATCCATCGGTGCGCGTTCCCTATCCGGCTTCGGCGACGAGCTGGGCGTACTCATCGGCCGAGAGCAGCTCGCCCTGGCCGGTCACATTGACGGAGAACAGCCAGCCCGCGCCGTACGGGTCGGAGTTGACGAGGCTCGGGTCGGAGTCGACTGCGTCGTTGATCGCGGCGACCTCGCCGGAGACCGGGGAGTAGAGGTCGCTCACCGACTTGGTGGACTCGAGCTCGCCGCAGGTCTCGCCGGCGGTAACGGTGCCGCCGACCTCGGGCAGCTGCACGTAGACGATGTCGCCGAGCGCGTCAGCGGCGTACGCGGTGATGCCGACCTTGGACGGGCCGTCCACCGGCGAGGTCGACCCACTCGTGCTCCTTGCTGTACTTCAGCTCGGCGGGGTAGCTCACTGGGGCCTCCGGTAGAAGGGCAGCTCGACGACCTGGACAGGTTCCTTGGTGCCGCGTACGTCCACGGCGAGCGGGGTGCCGGGCGCGGCATGCTCGGGGTCGACGTAGGCCATGGCGATGGGGTGGCCGAGCGTCGGCGACGGCGCTCCGCTCGTGACGGTGCCGACCTCGGTGGTCTCGTTGGCCACCACGGCGTATCCGTGCCGCGGTGCCCGGCGGCCCTCGCTGACCAGGCCGACGAGCGTGCGCGCCGCGGGTTGCTCGGCCCGGGCGGCGAGTGCGCTGCGCCCGACGAAGTCGCCGTCCTTGTCGAGCCGAACGACGCGGCCAAGCCCAGCGTCGTAGGGGGTGACGGCGCGCGAGAGCTCGTTGCCGTACAGCGGCATGCCGGCCTCGAGGCGCAGCGTGTCGCGGCAGGCGAGGCCGCACGGCTGCAGCTCGTGCGCCGCACCGGCAGCGAGCAGCGCCTGCCAGATTGGCGGCGCGATGCGCGCCGCTTCGACGAACAGCTCGAAGCCGTCCTCGCCGGTGTAGCCGGTGCGGGCGATCAGTGCCGGGACGCCCGCGGCCTTGCCGTCGTACCACGCGTAGTACTTGACCGGCCCGAGGTCGACGTCGACGACGGACGACAGGATCTCGAGGCTGCGCGGCCCTTGGACGGCGATCAGCGCGTAGTCGGCGTAGCGGTCGGCGACCGTCGCGTCGAAGCCGCCGGCCCGGTCGGTGAGCGCGGCGGCGACGGTGTCGGAGTTGCTGGCGTTGGCGACGACGAGGAAGCGGTCGTCGGTGAGCCGGTAGACGATCAGGTCGTCGATCACGCCGCCGTCCTCGGCAACGATCATGGTGTAGCGGGCGCCGCCGACCTTGAGGGCGCCCATGTTGCCGACCAGCGCGTAGTCGAGCGCCTTGGCCGCGTCGGTGCCGCTGACCTCGATCTCGCCCATGTGGGAGAGGTCGAACAGCCCGGCCTTCTGGCGTACGGCCTGGTGCTCGGCCACGTCGGAGGTGTAGCGGACCGGCATCTGCCAGCCGGCGAAGTCGACGAACTTGGCGCCCAGCGCCTCGTGCTCCGCGTGGAGGGGGGTGCGCTTCACGGCGCCGGATTGGACCTCACTCATGCCTCGTTCACCGGCGGCGACGCTATCACCCCGGCCGAATGGCTATCCGACGACTGCCCCGCGGCTCAGGTCGGTGATGACCGCGGTCATGCCGGCGGCCCGGTCGGAGGCGAGGAAGGCAGTCGTGTTGGCCACGTCGTCCAGCGTGAGCGGCCGCTGCAGCAACGCTCCCGGGAGTCCTGGCGACTCGACGAACTGATCGAGCGTCATCCCGCTGCCCTCGGCCATGCGACCAAAGATTCCGGCCACGTGCGAGCCCTTTGCCACGGTCTCAGGAATGACGTCGGATCGAAGGCACACAACCCGGACGCCGCGCGGTCCCAGCTCTCCGGCGAGCTGTCGCGACAGCGCCTCAATGCCGGAGCACGCTGCGCCAAAGCCATCAGTGGGCAGGGTGGCCCGCGCCGCGGTCGTCGACAGCGTGACGATCACGCCCGATCCGTTGTGCACCATGTGCCGCGCGGCCGCGCTGGAGGTGAGGAACTGGGTCGTCGTGTACGTCGTGATCGGCAGCAGGTAGTCGTCCAGCGTGAGCTCGAGCAACGGCACGCCCTGTACGTGATCGACGCCGATCGCGTTGAAGACGATATCGATCCGTCCGGCCTCGGCGGCCACAGCGTCGGCATGGTCTTGCACCTGTTGCGGGTCAAGCGGCGTTCACCTGGGCCGCGTCTGCCTCCCCTCCCGAAGCGGTGATCTCCTTGGCGACGCGCTCGACAGGCTCCAACGTGCGGCCTGCGAGGTACACGCGGGCGCCCTCGTCGGCGAACGTTCTTGCCACGGCGCTGCCGATGACGCCGCCGGCACCGTGGATGATTGCGATCTTGTCCTGGAGGAGCATGTCGATCCTTCCGCTGTTCGTCCTGTGGGTCACCCCACCGACGAATCGGGCCGCGCAGAATCGACACAGCTGCCGACGAGGTCAGCCGGAGACTTCGGCCAGGCGCCTTGCCAGGTAGGCGCGCTCGGAGTCAGTGCTGGCCAGGTTGAGTGCTTCGCGGTAGGCCGCCGCAGCCTCGGACCGGCGACCCTGTCGGCGCAGCAGATCGGCACGAGTGGCCGGCAGCAGGTGATAACCCGCGAGCGCGCCGGAGGCTTCCAGCTCGTCGACGATCGCGAGTCCGGCCGGCGGGCCGTCTGCCATCGCCATGGCGACCGCCCTGTTGAGTGCGACCACGGGGGATGGCGCCACCCGACCCAGCTCGTCGTAGAGCCGGCGATGTGGCGCCAGTCGGTGCTGGAGAAGTCGGGCGCGATCGCGTGGCAGGCGGCTATCTCCGCCTGGATTTGGTACGGACCTGGGTGCTCTCGCCTCGCAGTCGCCAGCAGCTCAGTTCCTTCTTCTATCCGGGCCTTGTCCCACTGCGTACGGTCCTGCTCCTCCAACGTCACCAGGACACCGGACGCATCGACGCGGGTCGAGCGACGCGCGTCGTGCAGCAGCATCAATGCCAGGAGACCGGTCGACCTCCGGCTCATCAGGCATCAGGTGCGCGAGCAGGCGAGCGAGCCGGATGGCCTCATCGCTCAAGCCGTGCCGGATCAAGTCCGCCCCGGTGCTCGCGGAGTAGCCCTCGTTGAACAGCAGGTACAGGACGGCGAGAACTCCGGCGGTTCGCTCGGGCAACAGCTCCGCCGGAGGGACCCGGTAGGGGATGCCGGCCTTGCGGATCTTTGCCTTGGCGCGGACGATTCGCTGCGCCATGGTCGGTTCAGCAATGAGGAACGCACGGGCGATCTCGGGCGTGGTCAGCCCGGCGACGACTCGCAGCGTCAGGGCGACCCGAGCCTCGAAATCCAGCGCCGGGTGGCAGCACGTGAAGATCAGCCGCAGCCGGTCGTCCTGCACGTCGTACGCGTCGCCGGGTGTGCCGTCGGCAGCGACGAGCGCCGCGGCTTCGGCCAGCTTGGCCCGACCGACGGCCTGGCGGCGCAGGTGGTCAGTGGCACGGTTGCGGGCCGTGGTGGTCAGCCACGCACCTGGGCGGGTCGGGATTCCATCTCGCTTCCAGCGGTCCAGCGCCGTCGCAAAGGCTTCCTGCGCACAGTCCTCGGCCAGGTCCCAGTCACCGGTCTGCCTGATCAGCGTCGCGACCACCTGGGTCCACTCGTCGCGGAACGCCGCGGCGACAGCAACCTCTACTTCGTCCGTCACCGCTCCCAGACCGGTCGGACCTCGACGGTCCCGAAGCGCGCGAACGGATGTCGGGCGGCGATGTCGATCGCCTCCGTCAGGTCGGCGCACTCGATGAGCGTCACCCCGCCGACGACATCCTTGGTCTCCGCGAACGGCCCATCGGAGACGAGGGTCTCGTCGCCGCGCACCCGGACTCTCGCTGCCTCGCCGGACGGCCGGAGCCGCTGACCGCTGCGGAGGACGCCGCGGCCCTCGACGTCGGCCAACCACTCTTGGTGGACGGGGTCGGCGAAGAGCTCTTCCTGTGTCGGCTGCACCGACTCGTCATTGCGAATGATCAGCACGAACTGCATAGATGCCCGATCAGGTCGTCGCGGCCCGGCGCTGCGCGACCGCATAGAGCGCAACGCTGGCGGCGACGCCGGCGTTGAGCGACTCGACGTCGCTGGCCATCGGGATGCGTACGAGCTGGTCGCATGCCTCCGCGACAACCCTGGACAGGCCCTTGCCCTCGGAGCCCACGACGATGGCGAGCGGCGCATCGGCGAGCGCCAGGTCACCGATGTCGGTGTCGCCGTCCGCGGCGAGCCCGACGATGAAGACGCCGGCCTTGGCGTACTCGCGGAGCTGCCGAGCGAGGTTGGTCGTGCGCGCGACCGGCAGTCGTGACGCGGCCCCAGCTGAGGTCTTCCAGGCCCCCGCGGTCATGCCGGCCGACCTGCGCTCGGGGACGAGCACCCCATGCGCGCCAAAGGCCGCCGCGGATCGCACAACGGCCCCGAGGTTGCGCGGGTCGGTGATGCTGTCGAGCGCCACCACCAGGGCCGGCTCGTCACGCTCGAACGCCGAGTCGAGCAGGTCATCGGGGTGCGCATAGTCGTACGGGGGAATCTGTAGCGCCAGCCCTTGGTGCACCGCGCCGTCGGTGATGCGGTCGAGCTCGACACGTGGCGTCTCGAGCATCGGTAGGCCGCGATCGGCCGCCAGCTTGATCGCCTCCTTGACGCGGTCGTCGGAGTCGATGCGGGATGCGACGTAAAGCGTCTTGACCGGGATCTCGGCGCGCAGCGCCTCGAGGACCGAGTTGCGCCCGGCAATGATCTCCGGCGCGTCGCCGCGCGATCCGCTGCGGCGGCCGCCGAAGGCGCGCGACCGCCCGTCGGTGTGCGACCAGTCGCTTTCTTCGCCGTGGCAGCGCGACGCGAGGCCACGTGCGCAACACGATCCTCGGCCTTGGGCGTGGGGCCCTTGCCCTCGAGCCCGCGCCGGCGGATGCCACCCGAGCCGACGGTGCGCGGCTTCTTGGACGTCTTGCGGATAGCGCCGCGGCGCTGCGAGTTGCCGGCCATCAGACCTCACCCTCCCCGAGGCTCCAGCGTGGGCCGCTCGGGGTGTCCTCCACGGCAATGCCCGCGGCCTTGAGCCGGTCACGAACCGCGTCGGCGGTGGCGAAGTCGCGCTCAGCTCGGGCTGCTTGACGTCGGTCGAGCTCGGCGGCAACGAGCGTGTCCAATGCCGTGCGGACGCGGTCGTCGCCGCTGATGCGGTCGCCGGCCCAGCTCGGGTCGTGCGGGTCGAGGCCGAGCACCGCAAGCATCTGGCGTACGGAGGCGAGCGCACCGCGCAGCGCCGGCGAGTCGCCCTTGGCCAGCAACGCGTTGCCCTCGTGGACGACATCGTGGAGTGCCGCGACTGCCCCGGGGGTGCCCAGGTCGTCGTCCATCGCCTCGTCGAAGGCGGCGCATTCCGTACGCCTGTCGGTCAGGTCGACCCCACCGGTGAGCTCGGTCGCCCGGTCGACGAACCCCTCGATGCGCCGGAACGCGGCAGCTGCCTCGTCCAGCGCCGGCGAAGGAGAACTCCAACGTCGACCGGTAGTGCGCCGCCACGACGTAGTAGCGCAGCTCGATCGGCCGTACGCGCTTGACCACCTCGGGCACCAACAAGGAGTTGCCGAGCGACTTGCTCATCTTCTCCCCGGCTGTGGTGAGCCAGGCGTTGTGCATCCAGTAGCGCACGAACGGAAGCCCAGCGGCGCGCGACTGCGCCAGCTCGTTTTCGTGGTGTGGGAAGCGCAGATCGATGCCGCCGCCGTGGATGTCGAACTCGGGGCCGAGGAACTTCATCGCCATCGCGGAGCACTCGATGTGCCAGCCTGGTCGGCCTCTCCCCCACGGTGTCGGCCACGAGGCGCTCTCCGGCTCGGAGGCCTTGCGGCCCTTCCACAGCGCGAAGTCTCGCGGGTCCCGCTTGCCGCGCGGGTCAGCGTCGGCGGCCGGCTCCATGTCATCGAGCCGCTGGTGCGACAGGCTGCCGTATTCCAGCCACGAGCGGACGTCGAAGTAGACGTCGCCCGATCCGTCATCGGCGATGTAGGCGTGCCCACGGTCGATCAGCCGCTCGATGAGCTCGATCATCTCCGGCACCGCGCCGGTCGCGCGCGGCTCGTAGGTGGGCGGCAGCACGCCCAACAGGCCATAGGCGCGCGTCACCTCTCGCTCGTAGAGGTAGGCGTGCGCCCACCATGGGCGTCCTTCCTCAGCAGACTTGAGCAGGATCTTGTCGTCGATGTCGGTGATGTTGCGGACGTAGTTGACGTCGAAACCGCGCTGCGTCAGCCAGCGGCGCAGCACGTCGAAGTTGACCGCTGACCGGATGTGGCCGATGTGGGGTGCGCTCTGCACGGTGAGCCCGCAGACATAGATCCCGACCTTCCCCGGCTCTCGGGGGACAAAGTCGCGGATCGACCGCGTCGCGGTGTCGTACAGGCGCAAAGTCACTGGTCAAGCGTACGGGAGTCGCGGGTCTGCCAGTCTGGTCCCGTGGCTGAGCAGGAGGCGCACCCGGACTACCGGTTCACGCTGGCCAACGAGCGCACGTTCCTCGCCTATGTCCGCACGGCGCTGGCGCTGGATGCTGCCGGGTTGGCAGCTGCTCAGTTCCTCACCGACATCGGCACAGACTGGCTGCGCCAGCTCGTCGCGGTGGTGCTCGTGATCGCCGGCGTGCTGGTCTCGCTCGGGGCCTACCGGCGCTGGGCCGCCAACGACTCCGCGATGCGCCGCAACGCGCCGCTGCCGGCGACGTCGATGCCGGTCGGCCTGGCAGTCGGGGCGGCGCTGATCTCGCTCGTCGCGCTGGCCCTCATCCTCGTCGACTGAGTGGTATGCCGCACGATGCCCATGAAGTGGCGTGACGAGGGGCCGGACGAGGTGTACGAGGCCGCAACGGCTTTGGAGCGCACGACGATGGCCTGGCAGCGTACGGCCCTCGCGATGGCTCTGAACGGCGCACTGCTGGTGCGCGCGGCGGCCACCGAGCACACCTGGCTGTGGCCGCTGGGCATCGCGGTGCTGGTGGCTGCCGGCTGGATGTGGTGGGCGGCATTTGGTGCGTACGGGCGGCGCCGCGGACGCCCGGTGGGGGGGCTGCTGCTCACGCGCCGGCGGGCGCTCGTCTTGACTGCCGGGCTGGTCGGCGTCGCCCTGCTCGCGGCCGCGGTGCTGCTAGCCGGCTAGTTCGCCCTCGGCAAAAAGGTTGCGCGCTGCCGTGGCTCGGCTGGCTAAGGTGGAGGTACACGTGAAGGGAGGTGGTCCGTCGATGCATAAGACTCGGACTCGTGAGGTGGCTGTCCGCTAGCCACTGTCCGTCGGACGTGACCTTGATCCGCCCCGTCAGACACGCGGCGAATCCCACGACAGTCACCCGGCCCCCGAGCGTCGGCCTAGTCCAGCCGACCCGCGCGCGTCAGCGAGCGGAAGTGCTCGGGGGCCGCCTTATGCCCCGGTGTCGGCGGTGCGCGGGGCGACGAGCGCCGTGGCGATGGCCGCGAGCCCCTCGCCGCGGCCGGTAAGCCCCAGCCCGTCGGCTGTGGTGCCGGCGACGCTGACAGGTGCGCCGCACGCCTCCGAGAGCGCGGCCTCCGCCTCCGCACGCCGCGAGCCGATGCGTGGGCGGTTGCCGATCACCTGCACCGAGATGTTGCCGATGTCGTACCCGGCCGCGCGGACCAAACGGGCCGCCTCGGCGAGGAGCCGTAGGCCCGAGGCGCCGGCCTGCTCGGGGCGGTCGGTGCCGAAGTGCGCACCGAGATCGCCGATCCCCGCGGCGGCGAACAATGCGTCGCAGGCCGCGTGCGCCGCGACGTCGCCGTCAGAGTGCCCGCTGCACCCTGCGGGCTCGTCCGGCCACAACAGCCCCGCGACCCAGCACGGCCGACCAGGCTCGAGAGGGTGGATGTCGACCCCGGTGCCGACCCGCGGAAGCGTCGTCATGCCGGCCGCCGCGCGGCGAGCAATGCCTCGGCCAGCACGAGATCGAGCGGCCGGGTGACCTTGAAGGCCTCTTCAGAACCCGGCACCACGTGCACCGGCAGGCCGAGCCGCTCGACCAACCCCGCGTCGTCGGTCGCATCGACGTCGCCGGCAGCCGCGTGCGCACGCTCGAGAATCGATCGCCGAAACCCTTGCGGTGTCTGGATTGCGCGCAGGTGGGCCCGGTCCGGAGTGCCGACCACGGCGCCGGAGACATTGATCTGCTTGACGGTGTCGATCACGGGCAGGCCCGGCACGACAGCATCGTGTCCGGCAACAACGGCATCGGCAACAGCCGCGACGAGTGCGGGCGGCGCCAAGGGTCGGGCCGCGTCGTGGATCAGCACGACGTCGACGTCGGATGGCAGGGCCCGCAGAGCCAGCGCGACTGACCGCTGTCGGGTGTCGCCTCCCGGGACGACGTGCAGCTAGGTGGCGCCGGTGATCGGGCTCAGCAGAGCGCGGACGGCCTCAACATCACCGGCGAGGAGCAGCCACCACGATCACGGGAACCGGCGCGGCCACGAGTGCCCGCACGGCGTGCACCAGCATCGGCTCGCCGGCCAGCAGGCGCAGGGCCTTGGGGCTGCCGGGGCCAAGGCGTACGCCGCTGCCGGCGGCGGGAACGAGCGCGGCGATGGTCATCGCGAGGGAGTCTGCCCGCCCAGGGGGCTCCGCCCCCCGGGGACCCCCCGGGAAGAACAAAAACTGGCCCCCGGCGGGAGTGCCGGGGGCCAGTCATGAACACGAGCGGGGGTCAGCTGGCGAGCACCTCGTCGAGCAGGGCCTCGGCCTTGTCCTCGTTGGTGCGCTCCGCGAGTGCGAGCTCGGACACGAGGACTGCACGCGCCTTGGCAAGAACCCGCTTCTCCCCGGCCGACAGTCCGCGGTCACGCTCGCGCCGCCACAGATCACGAACGACCTCTGCCACCTTGATGACATCGCCGGACGCGAGCTTTTCGACATTGGCCTTGTAACGCCGCGACCAGTTGGTGGGCTCCTCGGTGTGCGGAGCGCGCAGCACCTCGAAGACCCGGTCAAGGCCGGCCTGGTCGACCACGTCGCGGACACCCACGAGATCGCAGTTGTCAGCGGGGACACGAACGGTCAGATCGCCTTGGGCGACCTTGAGAACTAGGTAGAGCCGCTCCTCACCTTTGATCACGCGGGTCTCGATTGCCTCGATGAGGGCCGCCCCATGCTGGGGGTAGACAACTGTCTCGCCGACCTGAAAAGTCATGTGTCTTCATACCCCTTTCCGATGACAAGGGTAACACGGGCGGTGCACTGGGACCCCGACGTTTGCCCAGGTCAGGGCCACCGAGAAGCCTTGACAAACAGAGCACCGCATGCTTACGAAGCCCGGCTGTACAACGTTTTGCACGCGCACATGCACACTGCGCGGCACCCGGCGCATACTTAGCGCGTGGGCGGGCCGGGGCTTCCCGACGAAGGGCTACCACCCCCTGACGGGTGGCGGCAGCGGACCCCCGCGAACAATCTTCCCGACCCGGACAGAGTCGTCATCCCCGACGACATCAGCGAGCTCGAGCCGGATGTTCGCTCCTACTACCGCGAGCTCGCCCGTCGACAACACTCGGCCTCGATGCGACGGGTGTTTCTCACGCGTCGATGGGAGAGGTTCGGGCTGTCCGGCCCGATCGTCGTGGCGATTCTCTGCGTCGTCGCCCTGTTCGGAAGTCTCGCGAGCATCGTCGTGCCGCGCGCACCATACCGGCCAGTCGCCGAGCCGCTGGCCGACAACGGCGGGCCTGCCGGTGAGGTGGGCGGGCTGCTGCCCGCGGCAACGCTCACCCTCTTCGACGAGCCGGTCGAAGTCCGCAACCGCCGGCCAGCAGTGCTCGCCCTCGTGCCCTCCGACTGCAGCGACTGTGGCAACCGGCTCAACGACGTCTATGCCGAGGCCAAGCAGGACCGGCTCGGCTTCGACATCATCGGCGCGCCCGAGGCGGAGGACCTCCTGCGTCAGGTGGATCGCGACACCGGCAACGGTGCAGCCGAAGTGCTGCTTGACCCCGACGGCGTGCTCGCCCGCACCTACAACGCCGATGTGCTGACCGTCCTGGCCGTGGCTCCCGACGGCACCGTCGCCGAGATCCTCCGTGATCCCGGCCCGTCCGACCGGCTGGGCCGTACCCTCGAGCGCATGCTGACGTCGGACCACGTGTGATCGGCGGGCTGATCCGGGCCAGCCACCCGGCGCCTTCGGCAGCCGTCACGATTCTCGTCACTGTGCTCGCCATCACAGCCGGCCACGACGTCCGGGGGTGGTTGACCATCGCGGCCATGGTGCTGGCCGGTCAGCTGTCGATCGGGTGGGCCAACGACGCGATCGACGCCGAGCGTGACCGCATCGCGGGCCGCCGTGACAAGCCGATCGCCACAGGCCAGGTCAGCCAGCGAGCTGTGGCCAACGCTGCATCGGTGGCGCTCGCTTTGTGCGTGCCGCTGTCGCTTGCGGCCGGGCTCGCGGCGGGTCTCGTACACCTCGTGGCGGTGGCCGCGGGATGGGCGTACAACCTCGGGGTCAAGTCCACGGTCTGGTCGCCGCTGCCGTACGCGGTGGCCTTCGGTCTTGTCCCGGTGTTCGTGTGGCTTTCGCTACCCGGCGAGCCGTTGCCACCATGGTGGCTCGTCACAGCTGGTGCCCTGCTCGGCCTCGGCGGTCATGGCGCAAACACCCTGCCCGATCTCGTGGGAGACAAGGAGACCGGCGTCAACGGGCTGCCGCAGCGGCTGGGTGCAGCACGCACGGCCGCACTCTCGGCGGGGTGCCTCACCGCTGCGGTATTCGTGCTCGCCCTCGGCCCGAGTGGCCGGCTTGGCCTGCTCGGTTGGTTGGCGCTCGGTGTGACGTCGCTGCTCTGCGTCGTGGCACTGCAAGGAGCCGCATCCGGCGACCGCCGTTCGATGTACGCCTCCATGGCGGTGGCCGCGATCGCGGTGGCGTTGTTCGCGGCCCGCGGAGGTGCGGCTGCCTAGCCCGCCGGTAGGCTAACGCCGACTCGTGATCACCTGGGAGTACGTCGTGAAGCCCGTCCAACGCATCGGCATTGCCGTCGCGGCCCTCGTCCTCGTCGGCGGCGTGAGTGCCTGTGGCTCCGGCAGGGATGCGTACACGCAGAAGTGGTACAACCCGGCCGAGGGCATCAACGCCGACGCGGGCGACGTGGACGTCCGCGACCTGGTCGTCGTGACCAATGGCGAGGGCGCGGTCTCGGTCGTGGGGACGTTCATCAACCAGGGCGACGACGATCGGCTCGTCGAGGTGATGGTCGACGGCCAGCAGGCCGAGCTCTCCCCACGCGCTGTCGAGCTGCCCAGCGGGTCGCCAGTACACCTCGGTCAAGGCGACACTCGGGCCGACGTGAGTGGCCTGAGCGACGGGGCCGTGCCTGGCACGGGCGCCGAGGTCGAGCTGCGATTCCAGTCCGCGCCGCGCACGACCGTGTCGACGTACGTATACGAGGCGGAGGGCATCTACGACGACCTCGGCCCGACCGCGCAGCCGACGGCCGTCGCCGAAGGCTGAGCTCGTGCCGGTGACTAGGCCTCGAACTTGTAGCCCAGCCCCCGCACTGTCAGCAGGAACTTCGGCTCCGCCGGGTCGGGTTCGATCTTGCTGCGCAGCCGCTTGACGTGAACGTCGAGCGTCTTGGTGTCACCGACGTAGTCGGCTCCCCACACCCGGTCGATGAGCTGGCCGCGAGTGAGTACGCGGCCGGCGTTGCGCAGCAGGATCTCCAGCAGCTCGAACTCCTTGAGCGGCAGGCGCACAGACTCCCCGTTGACGGACACGACATGGCGCTCGACGTCCATGCGCACGGGGCCGGCCTCAAGCACCGACGTCACCAGCTCGGCTGCTTCGACGCCGCGCCGCAGGACTGCCCGGATCCGGGCGATCAGCTCGCGAGAGGAGAACGGCTTGGTCACGTAGTCGTCGGCGCCGATCTCGAGACCGACCACCTTGTCGACCTCGGAGTCCTTGGCAGTCACCATGATCACCGGTACGTTGGACCGCTGGCGGATCTGCCGACACACCTCGGTGCCGGGAACACCGGGCAGCATCAGGTCGAGCAGCACCAAGTCGGCTCCCGACCGGTCGAACTCGCCGAGGGCCTCCGGCCCGCTCCCGGCGACCGAGACTTCGTAGCCCTCCTTACGCAGCATGTACGAGAGAGCGTCGCTGAACGACTCCTCGTCCTCGACGACGAGCACTCGGGTCACGATGTGGCCTCCGGAACGGGTGCAGGGGACGGGGCGGATTGCCCCTCGGTGGACCGGTGTTGCGGTAGCAACACAGTGAACGTCGAGCCGGTCCCCTCGACGCTCCACACTCGGATCTCGCCGCCGTGCGCGGCGACGACGTGCTTGACGATGGCCAGGCCCAGGCCGGTGCCGCCGGTGGCCCGCGACCGGGCCGGGTCAACTCGGTAGAACCGCTCGAAGATGCGGTCCTGCTCGGTGGCCGGGATGCCGATGCCTTGGTCGGTGACGCTGATCTCGACCTGGTCGAGCACCTGGCGTACGCCGACCGCCACCCGGGTGCCTTCCGGCGAGTAGGCGACCGCGTTCTCGACGAGGTTGCCTAGGGCGATGATGAGCTGGCTTGCGTTGCCCCAGACCTCGAGCCCGGCAGTGCCGCCCGAGGCCAGCCGAATGCGCTGGGACTCGGCGTCGACCCGTGCCCGGTCGAGGGCTTCGGCGACGACATCGTCGACCTTGACGACCTCGGGTGCGTCCAGCGGATCGTCGTACTGCAGCCGGGAGAGGTCGATGATCTCCTGGACCAGCCGCGTCAGCCGCGCCGACTCGCTCTGCATGCGCAAGGCGAAGCGTCGGATGGCCTCCGGATCCTCACTAGCCTCCTCGACGGCCTCGGCCAGCAGCCCTAGGGCGCCCACCGGCGTCTTCAGCTCGTGCGAGACGTTGGCGACGAAGTCGCGGCGCACCTCATCAATGCGGTGGGCCTTGGTGCGGTCCTCGACCAGGACGAGCACCAGCTCGCTGGACAGTGGGGCAACGCGCACGTGGACAAACAGCGTCAGAGTGCCCTCGCGGCCGCGGGGCAAGTCGAGATCGAGCTGGCGGATGCGACCGTCCCGGCGTACGGCCTCCACCATCGCCACCAGCTCGGGAACGACAAGTGCCTCATTTCGGACGAGGCCGAACGCGTATGCCGACGGACTCGCGCGCACTACGCGTGACTGCGGGTCGACGATCACGGCGCTCGCACTGAGCACCGCCAGGACCTGCTCGGCGCCCGGCGGAAGGGGGTCCTCCGGCTCGGGCGGGAGCTCGTGCTGGGCGCGTTCGCTCACCCGGAAGCCCAGGCCGGCGGCAAGCCCGACGGCCGCTCCGGCCATCGAGCCGACGGCTAGCACCCAGTCCACATATTTGATGGTAGGTCGCCTCGGCGTCGTTGCCGTACACCGGATGTTTGCGGGCTCACCGAGTGGGAGACTGTTCACCGAGGCTTCCGGACCCGTTCACCGAGGCATCCCGCGTCGCCACGGTCCGTACATAAGGTCGGGTCTGGGCCAACGACAAGGACACATACTGAAATGCGCGAGGCGTACCACGAGCAACTCGAGGTAGTAACTGGGCGGCTGGTTGCGATGACCCGCCAGGTGGCGGGGATGATCCGCGACGCGACAGACGCGCTGCTATCCGCCGACATCCACCGGGCCGACGCGGTGGTGGCGCTGGACGCCGCCGTCGACCGCGATCGCAACGAGGTCGACGAGCTGCTCGTCGAGCTGATCGCCACGCAGGCGCCGGTGGCCGGGGACCTGCGGCACATCATCGCTGGACTCCGGATCAGCGCCACGCTCGAGCGGATGGGCGACCTGGCGACGCACATCGCCAAGGTGACCCGGATGCGCTACCCCGACTGTGCGGTCCCGGCGGAGCTGCGGACCACGTTCACGGCGATGGGTGTTGTGGCCGAGCAGATGGCGACCAAGGTGGCCGCTGTGATCCGGGTCCGCGACGCGGAGGCTGCTGCCCGGCTGACGCGCGAGGACGACGAGATGGACCGTCTGCACCGTGGGATGTTCCTCGTCGTGCTCGACGGCGACTGGCCGTACCCCGCCGAGGTCGCCGTAGACCAGGCGTTGCTCGGCCGGTATTACGAGCGGTTCGCCGACCACGTCGTCTCGATCGCCAACCACTTCACCGCGACGGCCTCGGCGTAGGCGGCGCCTTGTCAGGTTGTCAGGTCGCCCGACCTGGGGCGAAACGCTCGGCGAGCCTGACAACTCCGGGCGGCTGTGACTTGTCAGGTTGTCAGGTCGCCCGACCTGGGGCGAAACGCTCGGCGAGCCTGACAACTCGGTTGCCGCGGTGACTACCGGTTGACCATGCGCCACAGCTGGTCCACCACGACGTCCTCATCCAGGTAAAGCGCCACAGTTGGAAACCGAAGCATCTCGTTACCACCGATGACGATTTCGTTGGCCCGCGCCATGTCGCGCCAGTAGTTGCCGACGACGAGGTGCACTGCACCGTCAATCTCCACGAGGAATCGGCGTCCGCGCCGATCGCGCATCTCGACGTCGATGTAGCGACGGCGTCCCCCGCTGTCGAGCCGAACCGCCTGTCGACGCGGCTCAGGCAGGCCATGACGTCGGCAGATCCTGCCGAAGTCCACCTCAGAGAGCGCTTGTGCACCGCCAGCGGCGTCGTTGAGGACCAGCCGCAGCACACGCTTGTGTCGGATCCCTCCGGAGTCGGCCAACTGGTCGAGCAGGAGCGGTGCAGTGCTGAGCCGCTGCTGCACCCCAGCGACCACGAGCCCACAGGCACCGCGTGGACTCTTCGTCCAAGTTGCGCCGTCGATGAGACTGCGCGGAACTGGCGTGAGCCGCGGAGTACGAATCGGATGGACGTGCCGGTCGGGATCGAACCGTCGTGACTCGTGAAGGTGCACCGAAATGCCTGGCAGCTCGGGCGGTGTGCACCCGCGCTCGGCGAGTACGTGGATGGTGCCGTCATCCCACCCATTGAGTCCGTGATGGAGGAGCGCCGTACGACCGCAGAGCGCGGCCTTTGGTCCGGCGTTGAGGACGGCCGCCCACTGCTGTTGCTCGAGTGCTAGGGGCCCGTTGTGCGCCACGACGACGACCGATCCGATCGCCTGCCAGCGACCGAGAAACAGCTCAAGCGCCAGGGTCTCGGGGTCAAGCCCCGCGGCCAGGAGCTGGTCGCGGCGGGCGACGTAGCCCTGGCCCGCGAGAAGCTGAGCGATGGGATCGGCCGTCGACTTGAGTGCGGGCAAGGTCATACGCCGAAGGTGCGCCCACCAACTGTCCGGTGGGCCGCTCGAGCGCGATCTGTGGATGCCGCATCGTCATTCCAGATGGATGTGGACACCCGCCTGACAACCTGACAGTCCCGGCCGACCAAGCTTGTCAGGCTCGCCGCGCGCAACGTCGCAGGTCGGACGACCTGACAACCTGACATGTCTCAGCCGCCCGGAGTTGTCAGGCTCGCCGCGCGCAACGTCGCAGGTCGGGCGACCTGACAACCTGACAAGTCGTGGTTTGGCTCCTCAGCGGCCTTGGTTGGCGACGGCCTGGATGGCGGCGGCTGCTGCGTCGGGGTCGAGGTACTCGCCGCCTCGCCTGACGGGGCGCGCGCTGTCATCGAGCTCGTAGACCAGCGGGATGCCCGTCGGGATGTTGAGCCCGGAGATTGCTTCGTCGCTGATGCCGTCGAGGTGCTTGACGATGGCGCGCAATGAGTTGCCGTGCGCTGCCACCAACACGGTCTTGCCGAGGGCGAGGTCAGGCACGATCGCGTCGTACCAGTAGGGCAGCGCCCGCCACAGCACGTCCTTCAAGCACTCGGTGGCCGGAAGCAGCTCCGGCGGCAGCAGCGCATAACGCGGATCGCCGGTTTGGGCGAACTCGTCGGACGGGTCGATCGGGGGCGGCGGAACGTCGTACGAGCGACGCCACAGCATGAACTGCTCCTCGCCGAACTCCTCCATCGTCTGCTTCTTGTTCTTGCCCTGCAGCGCCCCGTAGTGCCGCTCGTTGAGCCGCCACGACCGCACCACCGGTATCCAGTGCCGGTCGGCCGCGTTCAGAGCGATGTCCGCGGTGCTGATCGCGCGACGCAGTACGGAGGTGTGTACGACGTCGGGGAGCACGCCGCGCTCGACCAGCAGTCGGCCACCGGTCTCTGCTTCGACACGTCCCTTCTCCGAGAGACCGACGTCAACCCAGCCGGTGAACAAGTTCTTGGCGTTCCACTCGCTCTCGCCGTGGCGCAGCAGCACCAGCGTTCCCAGGGCCATGGCTCCATCCTGCCGCACCTCCGTCAGCCGTAAATCGCGTGCCAGGCGACGCTCAAGTCAGGTAAGATCCAATACAGTCTATTGCTCATTACGCCTGCTTCGTCACGCCCCAGGAGGACCCCCAGCCGTGCACCGCGTGCGCCACGAAGTACAGGCCTTCGTGGGTGGTCTCCCCGGTGCTTTCTGGTGGGTCTGGACCTCCGCCCTGGTGTCCAGCCTCGGCGGATTCGTCGTGCCGTTCCTGGCAATCTGGCTGACGGCCGAGCGCGGCCACTCCGCCACGATCGCTGGTGTTGTCGGCACAGTCTTCGGCCTCGGCTCGGTGGTGGGCGCGATCGTCGGCGGAGTGAGCGCCGACCGGTGGGGCCGCCGGCCGACCGTGCTTGCGGCGCAGGTCATCGCCGCCGTGGGGGTCCTCGTCATGGGCCTCGCGCCCGAGTTGCCGGTGATCCTCGCGATGGCTTTCGTCGTCGGGCTTGGGACCAACGCGACGAGACCGGCGCGCACGGCGATGATGGCCGACCTCGTCCCGGCAATCGACCGTGTCCGGGCGTTCTCGCTCAACTACTGGGCGATCAACCTCGGCTTCGCCTTCGCGACCGTTGTCGCGGGTGTGCTCGCGGGTGTTTCGTACCAGCTGCTGTTCTTCGGAAACGCGATCGCCCTCCTGCTTTGCGCGGCCGTCGTGTACCTGCGCGTGCCCGAGACACGGCCCACTGTCAGCGCGACACCCGCAGTCGTCACGGAGAGCGGCAGCCTGCTCGATGTGTTGCGTGACCGAGTGTTCATGGTGTTCGTCGGCCTCACGTTCCTGATCGCGCTCATCTTCATGCAGCACGCGACCGCGATGCCGCTGGCGATGTCCGACTCTGGGCTGTCCGCGGCTGCGTTCGGCACCGTCATCGCCATCAACGGGCTGCTCATCGTGCTCCTGCAGCTGCCGCTCGGGCGGATCGCCGAGCAGTTCCCGCGCTCGCGGGTGCTGGCTGTCGCCGCGGTGCTGGTCGGTGTGGGCTTCGCCCTCAACAACGTCGCGAACAGCGCGGTGGCCTACGCGCTCGTCGTCTGCATCTGGACCGTCGGCGAGGTGCTCAATGCGCCAACATCGATGGCTGTCGTGGCGGACCTGTCGCCCGCGGGGATGCGCGGGAGATATCAGGGCGTGTATTCGGTGGCGTGGAGCGGTGCGGCCTTCGTGGCCCCGCTCGGCGGCGGCTGGCTCTACGACCACAGCCCGGCACTGCTCTGGGGAGCTTGCGCCGTGCTGGGGTTGGGCACGGCGGCCGGGCACCTCGCCATCAGCGGCGCACGCGGCAAGCGCATCGCCGCGCTGCGCGGCGAAGCCGAGGCCGAAGAGATTGTCGCGACAGCCTGATCGGCTCAGCGGGCTCAGTCGGCTGGGCGCAGATGCTCGAACGCCGCCAGGTTGGCCGTGGGCTCGCCCCGGTCAAGGCGCCAGCGCCACTCCGCACGGATCGCCTCGGCGAAGCCCAGCTCGAGGATTGCGTTGAACGACCCGTCCGCGAGCTCGAGCACCGCACCGAGCAACCGGTCCACCTCTGGCGCGTCGAGCCCAGCGAGCTGTCGGCGGCCCGTGAGCCAGATGTCACCCGCCGAGTCAAGCGTGAAGGCGACGCCGTAGGCACGGGCGTTGCGCTCCAGCAACCAGCGGTAGACCGCCTCGTGGTTCTCGTCCGGCCGCCGCGCCACGAACGCGCCGACCGCCAGCGTGTGCTCCCCGACCACCAAGCTGCAGGTCGTCTTCTGCTTGCGCTCGCCGGGCAACGTCACCGAGAACCGCAAGTCACCCTGCTCCTCCCACTCGACGTCCATCGCGGCAAGCGCAGCGCGCAACACCTCGACCACCCGCTGGCGCTCACTCATGTCGCGATTGCCAGCGCATGCCGCGGCAGCAGCCGCTCGGCCGCGGCCGCATAGGCACGTACGGTGCCCTCGGCCGTCCGCGACCAGCTGAATCGCGACGCCTGCTCCAGCGCGCCGGAGCGGAGACGCGCATGCAGCCCCGGCTCGTCCAGCACACGATGCAGCGCAGCGGCGTACAGCCTGGGGTCGTGGCCCGGGACGAGCAACCCGGAGCGCTCATCGGCAACGGCGGTGCGCAGACCGCCGACCGCCGCCGCCACGACCGGTGTCCCAGACGCCTGCGCCTCGAGGGCGACGAGCCCGAACGACTCGCTGCGCGACGGCACGACGACGACGTCGGCGGCGCGGTACCACTGCGCGAGACGCTCACGGTCGGCCGGCGGCGCGAACCGTACGACAGAGTCGAGGCCGAGCCCCGTCACCAGCTGACGCAACCGCGGCAAGCGTGCGGCTCCACTGCCGCTTGGCCCGCCCACGATCGCCACAAGCAACGGCCGGCGCCGATCCTGCGCACGCAACATCGCGGCCGCGCGGACCAGCACGTCGGGCGCCTTCAACGGTTGAATGCGACCGGCGAACAACAGCACCTGCGCACCATCCGGTAGACCGAGCATGCGGCGGGCCGCTAACCGGTCGCCAGGTGCGAAGGCGGTCAGGTCTACTCCGGGGTGCACGACGCGCAACCGCGACGGGTCGGCGTCGTACAGGCCAACAAGGGCGGCAGCCTCGTCCTCGGCGTTGGCGACGAGCACGTCGGCGGCCTGCGCCAGCTCGTCCTCCCCCGCGATGCGGGTCAGCGGCTCGGGGACGTCATCGGCCGAAACCGTACGGTTCTTGACGCGTGCAAGCGTGTGCGCCGAGTGCACCAAGGGGATGCCCCAGCGGCTCCGAACGACCAGGCCGGCCTGGCCGGACAGCCAATAGTGCGAATGCAGAACATCGAAGTAGTGCGGGCCTTGCGTTGCCTCAACCCGCATCACCGCAGCCGCGAACTCGCAGATGCGCGACTGTAGGTCGCCCTTGTCGATGTTGCCGTACGGACCGGCTAACACGTGCCGCACCAGCACGCCGGACGGCAGGCGCACGACAGCGGGCTGGTTGCTAGCAACCCGACGGGTGAACACCTCAACTGCGATGCCGCGTGCGACAAGCTCGCGGGACAACTCCGCCACGTAGACGTTCATCCCGCCAGCGTCACCGGATCCGGGTGCATCGAGCGGCGAGGTGTGGAGGCTGAGCATTGCCACGCGACGCGGGGCTGAGGTGCGCGTGGTGTCGACGCCGTACGTCGTCATCGGTGCCCCTCTCCCGCTCCTGTCCACCATCGAGACTGCCTCACGTTGTCAAACAACGTGCGGGCAAGGATCGACGTCAGGTGACCCGCGGAGTGACGAACATCGCGGCATCGATCAGCCGGGACTCGCCCACCGGCTCGTCGACGCGGGTGCGGTGCAGGAAGGGGTGGATCACCTCTTCGATAGCCCCACGGAGCCGCAAGAGCTCATCTTCGGTGAGCCGGAGCACGTGCTGGCTGACCCACGCCGCGGCCACCCACTCGGCTGGCTCGTCCACAGCGAACTTCAGGAACCGCTCCACATGGGCCGCTGCGGTGCCCGTGACACCGCGGACAAGCCGGAGGTAGGCCCCGCGAGTCAGGTGCGACTCCTCGTCGAGCTCGAACGTGAACTCGTAGGCCGTGGCCCGCCACTCGTGCTCGCGAGCGTCGTCCCGGGGGGCGGCGGAGACGACGTAGCCGTACTTGGCGAGATGGCGAAGGTGATAGCTGCAGGCATTGGGGGTGAGCCCGGTCAGCTGCGCACATTCGGTGGCCGTGGCCGGCCCCTCGGTGGTGAGTCGCAAGAGCATCTGCAACCGGGCCGGGTGCGCGAGCGCCTTCATGGTCCTGGTGTCGGTGACGATGCGCCGATCGGCCGGGTGGTCGTCGGTGTGCGGGGAGGCGTTGTCGGCCACGTCGTCGTTCGGCGGGCTCAGAGCAGGCATGCGGGAAGTCTAGGGGAGGAGATCATTTGTACGGTCTGTGGTTACTCGTCATGCAATCGGCCCATTGGCCCCACGGCCTGGCCGCGCATCCAGGCGCTACCCCTGCCGGGCGAGTCTGCGGTCGTAGGCTCGCCTCGTGATCGAACTCACGTTCATCAAGGGCGACATCACCGCCCAGGACGTCGATGCGGTGGTCAACGCAGCCAACTCCGGGATGCGCGGAGGCGGTGGCGTGGATGGGGCGATCCACCGGCGGGGCGGGCCGGACGTCCTCGAAGACTGCATCCGGCGGTTTCCAGATGGCTTGGCCACCGGTCGCGCGGGCTGGACGACAGCGGGTGACCTACCGGCGCAGTGGGTGATCCACGTCGTCGGCCCCAACCACCGGGCCGGGCAGCGTGACCCCGAGCTGCTGGCCTCGTGCTACCGCGAGGCGCTGCAGGTCGCCGACGAGCTGGGCGTACGCACATTGGCGCTGCCGGCGGTGTCCGCCGGGATCTACGGATGGCCGCTGGACGACGCCGCCCGGATCGCTGTCACCACGGTGGCGGAGACGACGAGCGGTGTCGACGAGGCACGCTTCGTGCTGTTCTCCGACGACACGTACGACGCGTTCGTCCGTGCCGCCCGGGACGCCGGCCTGTCTGTGAAAGGTGGGCCGGAATGACCACGTCCAGCAGGTTCTGCCCCGCACTGACAGGCATGTAGCCCTGTCACGGCGAGGTAAGTCCTGGCGGTGGCCTAGCGCGACTTGCGACGACGCCGCGAAAGTCCTGGTGGCGCAGGGGAAACCCTGCTGGACGTGGTCATTCCCGCGCCCCCGCTAGTCCGATACGCGGATGCGCACGCGCCGGAACGCCTTCCCCTTGTTCTCGATCTTGACGACATCGATGCGGCCGATCTGACGGGTCGAGCCGACGTGCGTGCCTCCGTCGGCCTGCAGGTCGAGCCCGTCGATGTCCACGATGCGTACGACCTCGAGATCAGGCGGCAGCAGATCTGTGGCGGTGCGCAGCAGCGTGGGGATGGCGTACGCCTGATCGCGGGGCAGCACCGACACGGCGATCGCCCGGTCGGCGTGAACTTCGACGTTGCACGCGTCGGCGAGCGTCTCCTTGAGGCCGGTGGGCACCTCGGGCAGCGGGAAGTCCAATCGGCCCTCGCCCGGCTCCATGTTGCTGCTGGTGACGAGCACCCCCAGGTCGCGGAACACGACACCACCGAGCAGGTGCAGTGCCGAATGTGTGCGCATCAGGATCGAACGGCGCTCGTCGTCGAGGGCGCCGCGGACCGCCGTGCCAGGAGGCGGCAGCGGGTCATCCTCGTGCGGCACAAGCCAAAGGTCGTCCCCCTTGCGGCTGCCGACGATGCGGGTCTGCACCCCGCCCCAGATCAGCACACCGTGGTCCGGCGGCTGGCCGCCACCGCCGGGGTAAAAGGCCGACCGGTCGAGCACCAGGCCTTGCTCGCGATCGGCGGCGAGCACGGTCGCGTCCCAGCTGCGCAGCGTCTGGTCGTCGAGCTCGAGGCGGTGCGTGCGGCCGTGGCGGTCGTGGGCGCTCATGCGAGATCTCCTTCAGGTGCAAGAAAGCTGGAGACGAGCTCGCGCACCCGCGATCGGTGCGCCCAGAGCAGCCCGCCGGGGGGCAGGATCTCCAGCGTCGCGTTCGGGAGCTTGTCAGCGAGGTCGCGGGAAGCAGAAACGGGGTGCGCCGGATCATCCTGTTGCGCGAGCACGAGGACGGGTACGTCGACATACGCCAGGCGGTCGGAGTCTGGCAGCGGCGCGTCGGCCGCGAGGCCGCGCAGGGTGTCCGCGACAGCCCACCCCTCCAGTGTCGAGGCGTGCGAAGAGGCCCATCGCCGCAGCTCGATCGAGGGAGCGGCGCCGGTCTCCTCCGCCAGCAGGGTTGCACTCTGGCCTGAGTCAAGCGCGTCCGCGAGCGTTGTGAGCCGCGCGACGGAGGGCAGAGCAGGCAGCGCCAGCACGGCCTTGCTGAGCAGGCCGGGCTCGTCGACGAGCAGGCGGGCCACAACCGCCGCGCCGAGGGAGATGCCGAACGCCTGCGTGGCCGCGACTGCCGCCGCCGAGTCCCGGACAAGCCGACTGATGGCGACGTAGGTCGGAGTGGCGAGCGGCGGCGACTTGCCGTACCCAGGCAGGTGCACGAAGACTCGCGAGCCGATGACACCGCCGCCGAAGGGCCGGGTTGTCGCGATCGAGCCTGTCGCCCCGTGCACGAAAATGGTGACCGGCTTGCCGCGCCCGGTGGTGACGAGCTCGAGGCTCACCAGGGGCCGTAGGGACCCATCTGGCTGCCCCGCCCACCGCGGCCACCCTCGACCTGCTTGACGGCGGGTCGGACGTCGACCAGGTAGATGATCGCGGCGGCGACGCCCGCAAGATTGAGGAAGTTGAGCGGGTAGAAAATGACGATCTGGACCACGAGCGCGAATCCGAGGATTGCCCCCCAGATCGGCTTGGTCAGCTTCCCAGCAGCAGGGTAGGCGTCGGTGCGGTGCCGCAGGGCATCAACCAGTGCCCAGATCTTGACACCGAGCGCGACAACGAGCAGCCCGAGCGTGAGAAGGTTCTGGATTCCGCCGAAGAATTCCACGCCGTCCAGCGTACGCAACCGATCGCGTTTGCGTCAGACCGCGGGCTTGCGGATCAGCCGGCGAGGACCGCGCGCACCTCCCCGACCTGCTGGCCGCCGCCGAGTAGGACATAACGGCCAACCTCGTCGAGCACGGGTGCTGCCACACCCAGCCGGCGCATCGTCGCGACAGCGAGGACCGGGACCACTCGCTGCGACCCATCGGCGACCTTGAGGGCGAGCGACCGGCCGTCCGGCAGCGCGGCGGCGAAGACCCCCTCGGCGCCACCCTTGGCGACCAGACCTGGGATGCCGCGGATGAGGCGTGCCTCGTGGTGTCGGGTGCCGCTCGTCCATTCGGGGTGTAGCTGGATCGCACGGACCACGCGCGCGGCCGCGCTGCCGCTCGGGGCCAGCGCCAGCGTGCGGAACGCGGTCGCCAGGCCGAGCAACGCCGTCGACAGGACGGGAGCACCACAGCCGTCCACTCCGACGTGTGCGGTGGGGGTCTCGGTGAGCCCGGCAAACGTCTGGGCGATCACCTGCTGCAGCGGATGCTGCGGGTCGCGATAGGTGTTCAGCGGCCAGTCGTTCGCGACACAGGTGGCAAGCATCGCGGCGTGCTTGCCCGAGCAGTTCATGGCGATGCGGCTCGGCTTGGCTCCGCTACGCACGTACTCCAGCCGGGCCTGCTCGTCGAGCGGCCATTCCGGGGGTGTCTGCAGTGCAGTCTCGTCAAGCCCGGCGCTGGCGAGGATGCGCCGTACCCCGTCGAGGTGGAAGTCCTCCCCGCTGTGGCTCGCGGCCGCGAGCGCCAGCAGCTCATCGTCGAGGTCGAGACCGGAGTCCACCATCGCTGCGGCCTGGATCGGCTTGTTGCTCGATCGGGGCATGACCGACGCTGCCGGGTCGCCGACGGAGAATGCAACGGACCCATCCGCCGCCAGTGCGACGACCGTGCCGAAGTGCCGCCCCTCGATGAACCCGGACCGGACCACCTCTGCCACCAGCTCGTACGTCACGAGCCGGGAGCCTACGTGCCGGGTCGACTGGCAGGATCGAGCGCCATGCGAGCAGTCGTGCAGCGCGTCGCGTCGGCATCGGTGACCGTCGACGGCCAGGTCGTCGACGCGATCCACCGACCCGGATTGCTGGTGCTGGTCGGTGTGACGCACGACGACACGCGAGCGCAGGCCGAATGGCTCGCGCGCAAGGTGTGGGAGCTGCGCATCCTCGACGGCGAGCGGTCCTGCTCCGACATTGGCGCGCCTCTGCTGGTGGTCAGCCAGTTCACGCTGTATGCCGACCTGCGCAAGGGGCGCCGCCCGTCGTGGTCGGCTGCAGCTCCAGGCTCGATCGCCGAGCCACTCGTGGATGCCGTGGTGGGCGCGCTGCGGTCGTACGGTGCCGAGGTCGCGACCGGCGTGTTCGGCGCGATGATGCAGGTGGCGCTGGTCAACGACGGTCCGGTCACCCTCGTGCTGGACTCGCCCCCCGCCTAGCGTCCGAGCAACCGAGCGCGATAACGCACGCTCCTTCGGACGTTGCGCGGGACCCCGCGGCTGCTCAGGCAGTGCGGCGATCCGCTTGGGCAACCGCGGCGTCGATGGCGTCGCGGGCCGCAAGGTCGACCACGGTCGGCGCGTCGGTGACCGTCCACATCTCTGCGGCGGTGGCGGCGCGGCGGGTGACCAGCGGCTCATCCGTCGGCACCGTCGGGCCGGTCTCGACCTGCTGGGGGGAGACCGGGCCGGCGTCGCGGTCGAGCTCGGTCGCCAGCTCCTGCAGCAGAGTCTCGGCGTCCAAGGCGATCTGCTCGGCCTCGACCGCTGCACGCTCAGCCGCGTTGGCTCGCTGCTCAGCGGCGGCTCGGGCCTGCTCCGCGCGCACCGCGGCGCTCTCGCTGCGCGCCACCGCTCGCCTGGTCTCGTCGAGCGCGCCCTCGACGCCATCGAGGCGGCTGCGCAGTGCGCTCATCGCCTCCTCGGCCGAGTCGATCAGCCCGACCATGTAGCCGGTGAACTCGATGTGCTCGCTTGTGTGCTGCGCGTGCAGCCGGTCGTAGGCCGCCGCCTGCCGCGACCGAGCAGCGGCCACGTCCACGTGCCGGCGCCGATCAAGCCAACCGACCAGGATCCCCAGCCCGAGGCACCCACCTGCGCAGACGAGCGCGGCGAGGCGCGGCCAAGCTCCGCCGAGAACGAACGAGACGGAAACGAGCGTGATGGACGCGAGCGGGCCGCAGACGGCAACGACACGGGCGGCAGAGGGGCGGCGGCGGGTGAGCACGCGCACACCCTAGTGGCGCAAAACCCCTGAACCAGGAGGAATGGCTCGATCAGTCGGGGCGTGTCGCGCCGTTGTCCCAAGGCTGCGGTGGGGGCCCGCGCTCGTCGTCGGGCGGGGGCACTCGGCAGGCGCGCTCGAGCCGGAGCGCGGCCACCGTCGTCGCCAGTGCACCGACGCAGGTGGCCGCCACGAGCAGGACCCGGCGCTGCCCCGCGTCGGACTCCATCAGGTCCAGAGCCACGATGCCGAACCCCGCATAGCCGCCAAGGGCGAACGCGCCGAAGACCGCCGCAGCCTTGGCCAGGGCGAGCAGCCGGGCGACAGTGAGCGCGTCCATGCGGCGGTCGTAGCGCCGCTCCTTGACCCACCCGTTGACGACCCGTGCAGCCACGAGCAGCCCCCCTGCCAGCACGACGAACAGCGCCGGCGTGACGGGAGACATCTGCGGTAGCCCCGTCGAGGTGAACCCGTCGAGCGCCCGCGCGAGCAGGTATCCCGCTACGACGCCGACAACGGCGACGACGACGAGCACTCGGATGCGGGTGGGGCCCATGCCGGCCGGCCAGGTCGCTAGACGGGTAGGTCGAGACGGACGTCGTCGACCCGCCGCACACCCTGCTCAGAGGCGGCCGACGCGAGGTCGCCGACGCGCCCCATGCCTGGCACTTCGAAGCTCGGGTCGACCTCGGCCCAGGGCACGAGCACGAAAGCCCGCTCGGCCAGCCGCGGGTGCGGGACCTGCAGGTCGTGATCGGACACGACCTTGTCGCCGAGCGCAAGAACGTCAACATCGAGGGTGCGCGGGCCCCACCTGACGTCGCGGACGCGGCCGAAGGCATCCTCGACCGCATGGGCGCGCTCCAGCAGCGTGCGCGCCGACAGTGACGTCTCGACGACGAGCACCGCGTTGAGATATGGCGGCTGCTCCGGCCCGACAGCCTCCGTCTCGTAGACGCTCGAGACCCCCACCGGCGAGATCTCCGGGGACTCCGTGAGCGAGTCAACCGCCCCCTGCAGATAGTCGAGCCGGTCGCCAAGGTTGCTGCCGAGGGCGAGCGCGGCCCGCCTGATGGGGGCCAACTCACCGGTCAGCGTGTCGGCGTCGAACTCGAGTGGGTGGGGGAAGCTGGTCACGCGCGGCTCCTGCGGATCGTTACTGATACGTCATGGAAGGGCACCGACACGGGTGCCTCCGGCTTGTGCACGGTCACCTCGACGGTCTGCACCAGAGGGTCATCGAGGCACAGATCGGCGATGCGCTGCGCGAGCGTCTCGATGAGCCGCACCGGCTGCGCCTCGACGAGCGCCACCACCTGCGCGGCGAGCGTGCCGTAGTCGACGGTGTCGGCCAAGTCGTCGGTCACCGCAGCGGCAGCTGTGTCGACCTCCAGGCCGACATCGACGTGGAACGTCTGGCCCCGTTCCTGCTCCTCATCGAACCAGCCGTGGCGGCCCTGAGCGGTCAGGCCACGGAGCGCGATGAGGTCAGGCACATTCCGACCCTATCGGCCCCCCAGGACGTATCGCTGCCCCTGCGCACCATGACATATTCCACAACCGACGGCGACGGGTGCCCCACACATGCACTACCGTCCAGAGTGCTTGCCAGCGCGAACGGCGCCAGAAGGGGATGGTGGAGCACGTGAGCGACGCCACGGTCCAGCCCGAGGAGGCTGGTGTTCTGGAACGCTCTCCGGACGAGGTCGAGCACGTCGTGCGGTTCGAGACCACAGTCCGGGGCTACCGCAAGCCTGACGTCGACGCCTACGTCACGCAGGCGGAAAATCGGCTTGCCTCGCTGCGGGAGAAGTCCGCGAGTCTCGAGGCACGGGTACGCGACGCCGAGTGGCGGGCGCAGCAGGCCGAGCGCCAAGGCCTGAAGTGGAAGCAGAAGTTCGAGGAGCACGCGCCTCCCTTCGAAGAGCTCGGCACCCACGTCGCCGACCTGCTGCGCAACGCCGAAGAGGCCGCAGCGGCCAGTTCCCAGCGCGGCGAGGAGGAGCAGGCCGCTCTCGTCAAGGCCGGCGAGGAACGGGCCGCCGAGATCATCGCGACCGCGGACGAGGAGGCGCGCCGGGTCGAGGCCGAGGCCGCCGCCAAGGTCCGGGCCCTGCAGGCCGACTTCGACCGACTGGTCGACCGCATCGAATCCGTGCGGGACGCGCTGGGCCCTTTGCCCAGTCGGTCCGAGCGGTTGGCCGATCCGCTGGGCGACACGAAATCTATCTGACGCGGGCAAGATCCATCTGACCTGGCACCATCCTGACGCGGCACGATTCATCAGACGCGTCGTTGTCAACCTGATGCGTCCTCTTCCGACTGACCGTCGCCGGTGCGAGTCAGCACCGGCGAGGCGTGATGCACGAGCAGCCGCCACCCGTCGGGCGCGCGTACGAACACATTGGTAGCCACAGCGCGCCCGCCGGCAAACGACGTCTCCGGTGTATCGGCCCCGGCGCTCAGCATGTTCTCGGTGCAGGTCACCACGGCCGTGTCGCCGTTGACGGCGACCCCGACATCGGTGAGGAAGAACTGGATGTACGTGGTGCCGGCCATGAGTGCGGCGTACGACCGGAGGATCGCCGAGCGGCCGCGAATCGGTGACCAGCCGGGGTGCACGCACCAAGCGTCCTCGCCCGGCCGCCCGTCCACCCAGACCGCGCCCATGAGGTCGAGATCTCCGGTCTCGAACGCCGTGTAGTGCGCGGTGTTGGCTGCCAGCACGTCCTCGTTCATCCCTGCGCCCACCGCGCCGCCACCCGTACGGCATCGACTGTCGGGCCTACATCGTGCACCCGGATGCACCAGGCACCTGCGGCCGCGGCCAGCGCGGAGACCGCCGCCGTGGCCGCATCTCGCCCCGCCGGCGGTCGCAGCTCGCCGGTGTGCTCGTCGGCGAGCAACCGCCCCAGGAACGCCTTGCGCGACGCCCCCACCAGGAGCGGGAAGCCCAGCGCGTGAAGCTCGTCCAGGCGGCGCAGCAGGGTCCAGTTGTGCTCAGCGGTCTTGGCGAACCCGAGCCCAGGATCGAGGGCGATGCGCTCCGGGGCGATGCCGGCGGCGACCGCCGCATCCACCTGCGGGCGCAGCTCGGCCATCACATCCGTGACCACGTCGCCGTAGTCCGCGCTCGACTGCATGTCGGTGGAGTGCCCACGCCAGTGCATGAGCACGTACGGCACGCCGGCCTCGGCCGTCACGCGAAGAATGTGCGGGATCGGCGCGGCCACCGGAGACATCGTTGACGACCCGCGCGCCGGACTCGATCGCACGGGCAGCCACTGGCGCCCGCATGGTGTCGACGCTGACGGTCAGCCCGGCAGCGCTGAGCGCCTCGATGACCGGAATGACCCGGCGCAGCTCTTCGTCCTGCGATGGCCGCTCCGCACCCGGTCGCGTCGACTCCCCGCCGACGTCGACAAGGTCGGCGCCCTCGTCACGCAGAGTGAGGCCATGCTCGATCGCGGCGTCCGGCTCGAACCAGAACCCGCCATCGGAGAACGAGTCCGGGGTGACGTTGACCACGCCCATCACCAGGCAGCGGTCGAGGCTCGGCAGACCAGCCACCGAGCGCCTGGCCGGCGCGGACGACCGCGGCGCGGGCGGGTCGGTCGCAGTCACGCGGGAAGCCTCCCACGTACATAACCGATCTTGAGACATCTTCGGTGCCGGAGCACCCTGTGTGCCTCAAGATCGCCACAGGCGTTCGTCCGGCCGCGGACCTATTTATACGGATCTCTTACGGCGGGTAAAGTCTGCGTCAAGAGTTTCTCCTGTCTGATCGGGGTTTTCATGTACGAGCTCGCGCAGCACCCGGCCTGGCTCCGGCTCAAGCTGGCGGTCAGTGACATTCGCCCGCTGCAGGCCAAGGACGGCTCGATCGACCTGACCGAGCACGACCGTGACGAGGTCAGCGCGCAGGTTGCCGCGGTCGTGGCATCGGTGCGCGAGCTCACCCCCCTGCTGCCACACGACGAGCCCTACCTGCAGGCCATGGTCAAGGACCTCGAGGGTTGGGCGAGCGAGGGGTTCGGGGTGCCCGACTTCCTCGACTCGCTGCTCGCGTTCCGACCCGAGCAGCCGCGTCGCGACGGCTTGCTGCACCTCGTGCTGTTCCCCATGTACACCCAGAACGGCAACCCCGACCGCAACCTCGAGGCGCTACTTGTCGAGGTGCGCTGGCCCGACTGGCTGGCCGACATCGAGCGTGAGCGCTACGACAACCCGATGTTCGTCCCGATCCGGTTCGTCGACTTCACGGCCGGCTACGACACCAACTCGGCGGTCCTCTTCCCCGAGACCGTGGCCATGCGCGAGGTCCCGCCGCGGTTCACCTGGGGCGCGATCTTCTGCGACCGGGAGGCCGCTCGGTTCCGGGTGGTCTCGCGTGCCGCCATCGACGTACTCCGTCTGGAGCTGCCCACCGACGCAGAGCCGCTGCTGGCCGACCAGCAGACGGCCGAGGACGCCTACGTGCTCTGGGACCTCGTGCACGACCGCACGCACAGCCATGGCGATCTGCCGTTCGACCCGTTCATGATCAAGCAGCGAGCGCCGTTCTGGATGTACGCGCTGGAGGAGCTGCGCTGCGACCTCACGGCGTTCCGCGAAGCCGTACGCCTGGAAGCGGAAGGAGCCGGAGCCGCAGTCGCGCCAATCGCAAAGTCGGTGCAGTACGCGATCCTCTTCGACCGGCTCTTCCGGTTCCCGATCACGGGCTCCCGCGTGCGCAACTACGACGGGCTCGGCGGCCAACTGCTCTTTGCGTATCTGCACCAGAACGACGTGTTGCGCTGGACCGACAACCGCCTGACGCTCGACTGGCCTCGGGTCGCGCACGTCACCACCGACCTGCTCGAGGACATCGAAAAGCTCTACCGCGCAGGCATCGACCGGCCCAAGGTGGCGCACTGGATCGCCGCCTACGAGCTGGTGTCGCGCTACCTCACCCCGCACCCCGGCTCGACGTGGGCCCAGGGTCGCGACGCATTGCCGCTCGATGGCCCACCGAAGGGGCTCTGCGACGTGGTGCATCCCGACGAGTTTCCGCTCAGCATGTTTTACGAGAGCCTGACGAAGAAGCTCGGCGACGTCGTCGCCTCTACGAAGGGCATCACCTCGTGACTGACCCCGATCTGTCCGGCCTGGTCATTGCCGTGACCGGAGCCGGTGGTCCGGCCGGTGTGGCGACCGTACGACGACTAGCCGCGTCAGGTGCCACTGTGCTGGCCTCGGACGCCCACCCGGATCGGCTGGCCGACACGGTCGCCGCGGCCGAGCCCGCACCTGGAGTCGTCCATGGGTCGGTCGTCGACCTGCTCGACTGGGAGGCGACCGATGCGTGGGCCAAGGCGGCCGTGGCGGAGCACGGGCGGGTCGACGGGCTCGTCCATCTTGTCGGCGGCTGGCGGGGCAGCAAGACGTTCGGCGAGACGCGGCTCGAAGACTGGGATCTGCTCGACGACTTGCTGATCCGCACGCTGCAGCACACGACGCTCGCGCTGCACGAGGCGCTGCTGCACAGCCCGCGCGGCCGGCTGGTGATCGTGTCGGCCGCCGGGGCAAGCAAGCCAACGGAGGGCAACGCCGCCTACGCCGCTGCCAAGGCTGCCGCCGAGGCGTGGGTGCTGGCTGCCGCCGACTCGTACGCCAAGGCACGTGCTGCATCCGGCGCAGAGGACGGCGACGGGCCGGCTGCCGCGATCCTCGTGGTGAAGGCGCTGGTGAACCCGCAGCAGCGGGCGGCCGAGCCCGACCGCTCGTTCGCGGGCTACACCGACGTTGCGGAGCTCGCTGATGTCATCGCGGACCTCTGGGACCGCCCCGCAGCCGAGCTCAACGGGCAACATCTGTGGCTGACGCCGTGACCGACCCGACCGCCACCCCTGCACAACGAAGACACGACCCGACCGAGCGCGGATTCGCAAGCGACAACTACGCGGGGGTTCACCCGGACGTGCTGGCCGCGCTGGCGGTCGCCAACGAGGGCCACCAGGTGGCCTACGGCGAAGACGCCTACACCGAGCACGTACAGGAGATCTTCCGTGGGCACTTCGGTGACCGCACGCATGTGTTCCCCGTGTTCAACGGCACCGGCGCCAACGTCGTCGCCCTGCAGGCACTGACCGACCGTTGGGGTGCGGTGATCTGCACTGAGACGGCGCACATCCACACCGACGAGTGCGGTGCACCCGAGAAGGTTGCCGGGCTCAAGCTGCTCACCGTGCCGACGCCTGATGGCAAGCTCACCCCCGAGCTGGTCGACAGGCAGGCATGGGGCTTCGGTGACGAGCACCGCGCACGGCCGCAGGTGGTCTCGGTGACGCAGAGCACCGAATTGGGCACCTGCTACAGCGTCGACGAGTTGGCAGCCGTCGTGTCGCATGCGCATGAGCTCGGCATGGTCGTCCACCTCGACGGAGCCCGCCTGGCCAATGCCGCGGCTACCCTCGACCTGCCGCTGCGGGCGTTCACAACCGACATCGGCGTGGATGTGCTGTCGTTCGGCGGCACCAAGAACGGCCTGATGTTCGGCGAAGCAGTGGTCGTGCTCAACCCCGACGCGGTCGGCGACATCACCTACCTGCGCAAGCTGTCGATGCAGCTGGCCTCGAAGATGCGCTTCGTGTCCGTACAGCTCGAGGCACTGCTCGCCGGAGACCTGTGGTTGCGCAACGCACGGCACGCCAATGAGATGGCCCGACGACTGGAGCAGGCGGTGCGCACGGTGCCAGGCATCGAGGTCGTACGGCCCGTGGAGGCGAACGCGGTGTTCGCCGTCCTCCCGCCGGAGGTGACGGCGCGGCTGCAGAAGCGCTTCCGGTTCTACACCTGGAACGAGCACACCGGCGAGGTGCGCTGGATGACTGCGTTCGACACCACTGAGGCGGATGTCGACGCGTTCACCTCCGCGCTCGCCGAGGAGATGCGGTCGCGGAATGACCACGTCCAGTAGGTTTCACCCTGCACCACCAGGCGTGCAGCCCTAGCAGTGCGGGGACACCCCTGGTGGTGGCTCGCCCGCGAGCGGCCGTCACTTGCCGATGATCAGGCTCATCGCTTCGGCACGGGTGACCGGATCACGCAGCTGGCCGCGCACCGCGCTGGTGACGGTGCGAGACCCCGGCTTGCGGACACCTCGCATGGTCATGCACAAGTGCTCGCACTCAAGGACGACGATCGCGCCGCGCGGCTCGAGGATGCGCATGAGCGCGTCCGCGATCTGCGTTGTCAGACGCTCCTGGATCTGCGGGCGCTTGGCGTAGACGTCGACGAGCCGGGCCAGCTTGGACAGCCCGGTGATGCGGCCATCTTCGCTGGGGATGTAGCCGACGTGCGCCACGCCGTGGAACGGCACGAGGTGGTGCTCGCATGTGGAGTAGAGCTCGATGTCCTTGACCAGGACCATCTCGTCGTGGCCGAGATCGAACGTCGTTGTCAGCACGTCCTCGGGCACCGAGTGCAACCCGGAAAACAGCTCGGCATAGGCCCGAGCGACGCGACCGGGTGTGTCACGCAGACCATCACGCTCGGGGTCGTCGCCAATCGCGATGAGCAGCTCTTTGACGGCCGCTTCGACCCGGTCGTGGTCGAACTTCGCAATGGCAGCAGGGCCGTCGGAAGGCGGCCCAACCAGATCCGTGGGCTCAGGGGCCATGTGGCTCAGGCCTCGCGCGGCCGCGTGCGACGCTCAGCGACACCAGCCGGGGTGCTGACTCCCGCGGCCTGCTCGCTCGGCGACCCGTTGCTCTCCGCCGCCGCCTTGTCCTCGGCTGCGTCCTCGGCGGCCCGCGGCGGCACCGTCACCGGTGGCCGGGTCGACGGTGCGCGGCTCGGCGAGCCGGTCCAGGCCGGCCGCTCGGGGAGCTTGACGACGCCGCGGAAGATCTCGGCGACCTGCTCCTTGTCGAGCGTCTCCTTCTCCAGGAGCTCGAGCACGAGGTTGTCGAGGATGTCGCGGTTCTCGACGAGGATGTCGAACGCCTCCTGGTGCGCGCCCTCGATCATGCGTCGCACCTCCTCGTCGACCACCGCAGCGACCTGCTCGGAGTAGTCACGCTCGTGCGACATGTCGCGACCCAGGAACGGCTCCGCCCGGTTTGCGCCGAACTTGATCGCGCCGAGCCGCTCGGTCATGCCGTATTGCGTGACCATCTTGCGGGCCAGCGTGCTGGCCTTGTCGATGTCGTCGGCGGCACCTGTGGTCGGGTCGTGGAAGACGAGCTCCTCCGCCGCGCGGCCACCCATCATGTAGGCCAGCTGGTCGAGCATCTCGTTGCGGGTCGTGGAGTACCTGTCCTCGTCGGGCAGCACCATCGTGTAGCCCAGGGCCCGCCCGCGGGACAGGATCGTGATCTTGTGCACCGGATCGGTGTGGTGCAGCGCCGCTGCCACCAGGGCGTGCCCGCCCTCGTGATAGGCGGTGATGCGCTTCTCCTCGTCCTTCATGATGCGCGAGCGCTTCTGCGGACCGGCGACCACGCGGTCGATCGCCTCGTCCATCGCGCCGGCGTTGATCAGCCGCCCGTTGGTACGGGCCGTAAGCAGCGCGGCCTCGTTGAGGACGTTGGCCAGGTCGGCACCCGTGAAGCCCGGGGTGCGTCGAGCCACCGCCATCAGCTCGACATTGGCGTCGATCGGCTTACCGCGCGCGTGCACCTGCAGGATCTTGAACCGGCCCTCGAGGTCCGGCGCCTCGACCGAGATCTGCCGGTCGAACCGCCCAGGGCGCAGCAGCGCCGGGTCGAGGATGTCGGGCCGGTTGGTGGCCGCGATGAGGATGACGTTGGTCTTGGGGTCGAACCCGTCCATCTCGACGAGCAGCTGGTTGAGGGTCTGCTCGCGCTCGTCGTGGCCGCCGCCCAGACCGGCGCCGCGGTGCCGGCCGACTGCGTCGATCTCGTCGACGAACACGATGGCCGGCGCATTGGCCTTGGCCTGCTCGAACAGGTCGCGGACGCGGCTGGCGCCGACACCGACGAACATCTCGACGAAGTCGGACCCAGAGATCGAGTAGAACGGCACACTTGCCTCGCCGGCGACCGCCCGCGCGAGCAGGGTCTTGCCGGTGCCGGGCGGCCCGTACAGCAGGACGCCCTTCGGGATCTTGGCGCCGACGTTCTGGAACTTCAGCGGCTCCTGCAGGAAGTCCTTGATCTCGTAGAGCTCCTCGACGGCCTCGTCGGCTCCGGCCACGTCGGCGAACGTGGTCTTGGGGGCTTCCTTGCTGACGACCTTGGCCTTGGACTTACCAAAGTTCATGACCCGGCTGCCGCCGCCCTGCACCTGGCTCATGAAGAAGAAGATCAGGCCGAACAGCAGCAGGAACGGGAGCAGCGACGTCAAGAGCGACATGAAGAACGACGGCCGCGGGTTCTCCGCAGTCCAGCCGTCGGGCAACTCGCCGCTCTCCGTCTGGTCCTGCAGGGCGCGGGTGATGCTGCCCTGCTGGCCGTTGAGGAAGGCTGACCGAATCTGGTCACCGTTCTTGAGAGTGAGCTGGATCTCCATCGTGTCGGCGCCGAGGACCTTGGCCGACTGGACCTTGCCGTCGTCGATCTCCTTGAGGACCGTCGACGTGTCGACCCGCTCAAAGCTGCTGGTGCCCGACAGCAGGGCTTGACCGCCGAACAACACGAGGAGGGCAAACACGATCCAGAAGATCGGTCCACGGAAGAAGCGCTTCACGTCCATTGACTCGGGGCGCTTGGGGCCCCTTCCTCCTGCCAGCTCAACAGCCCACGCGCAACGACGCCCGGGTCCAACCCCGCGCCGGCTGGTTGGCCGGCGCTGCCCCAGGTGTTCCTGACCTGAGGTTCGACGGTACACCGCGGGCCTCGGGCACGCCCACCCGCGTGGTCTCCATCAAAGTCCAAACGAGCAGGTCGAACGGCGTGTTCCCCGGGGTTCCGGTTGATCCAAAGGACACGGATAGATATCGGGTCGAGTCGGGTGGAACCGAAGTGGCCTTCGTCACGTCCGACCTGAACATCCGGTCATCAGGCGGGCCGGTGAGGGGCTGGAGGCAAGCGTGGGCGTACGGACAAGAGCGGCCGTCGCGGCGGGGGCTGTCGCGGCGCTCAGCGGGGCGATCCTGCTGGTGCCGGGCGGGCCGAGTGAGCAACGCGCAACGGCCGCCACCCTGACACCGTTCGAAGGCTGCGACCAGCTGCGCTCGTGGTTCGTCGACGCGGCGCTCGCCTCAGTCGGTCCGTACGGCCTCGACTGGTACGGGGGTCGTGGCGCGGCCGACGTCATGGCGGCCACCGGCGGTGCCGAGGCGGCAACGGCGCAGCGCGCTGCTGCACCGCAAGCAAGCGCCGGCGACGCTGCGGCGGTCGACGCGGCCGGCCCCGGCGCCACCGGCACCAACGTGCAGGAAGCCGGCGTCGACGAGCCCGACCTCATCAAGACCGACGGGTCACGCGTCGTGCTGGTCCGAGGTGACCAGCTGTACGTGCTCGACGTCACGGGCGACGCCCCGCGCGAGCTCGGCAAAGTCAAGCTCCCCGGCGGCGCCTTCGAGCTGCTGCTGTCCGGTGACAAGGCGCTCGTGCTCGGGTCGCAGTGGCACAGCGGTCCCGTCGGGCCGGCGTCCAGTCGCGTGGTGGCGAGCGAGCATCGTCGCGCCGGGTGCCTCCACCGCGGTGCTCACAATCGTCGACCTGACCAACCCGAGCGCCCCGGCCATCGCGCGCACCGACGAGGTCGAAGGCGCGTACGTGTCCGCGCGCGAGCATGAGGGCGTCGTACGAGTTGTCGTCCAGCACCACCCGACGCTTCCCTTCCTCTACCCGCAAACACCCGGCGCCGAGAACGAGGCCCAGACGCACAACAAGGGACTTGTCACCGGGTCCGAGGCGCAGGACTGGCTGCCACAGCGAGTTGTGCGGGATGCGAGCGGCAACGTCGCGTCCACCGAGCCGCTGCTGGACTGCGCGGCAGTCCAACACCCCAACCGGCCCTCCGGACTCGGCGTGATCACCGTGCTCACGTTGGACCTGAACGCGCCCGCGGATCCAGCGTCAACCGCGGTGACAGCAGACGGCGACCTCGTCTACGCCTCCACCGACAGGCTTTATGTGGCCACGACCCAGGGCGGCTGGTTCCGCCCGCTCCCGGTCGACAGCCAAAGCAGCGGCGCCGTCCAGCCGGACACGACCGTGCGCACCCAGCTGCACTCCTTCGACGTGTCGGGCCCGCAGACGTCCTACGTCGCCTCCGGCGAGGTCGACGGTTGGCTGATGGGCCGCTGGGCGATGAGCGAGGACGAGGGACGACTGCGCGTCGCGACGACCCGTGGCGACATGGGGTGGGGAGCCGACGGCAACGCCCCCGACACCGATGCGGCCGTAAGCGTGCTGGAGGAGCACGGCAACTCGCTCGACCTCGTCGGCTCGGTCGGCGGGCTGGGCAAGGGCGAGCAGGTGCGAGCCGTGCGCTGGTTCGGCGACCTTGCGACGGTCGTGACATTCCGGCAGACCGACCCGCTCTACACGGTCGACCTGTCCAACCCGGCAGCTCCTCGCGTGCTGGGCGAGCTCAAGGTTCCGGGCTACTCGGGGTATCTGCATCCGCTCGGTGACGACTTGCTCCTGGGTGTGGGCCAGGACGCCACCGAGGAGGGACAGACGCTCGGCGTCCAGGTGTCGACCTTCGACCTGTCCAACCTCGCGGCACCGACTCGGCTTGCCGCCCTCGGGCTGCGCGACACCTGGAGCGACGTCGAGGGCGACTCGCGACAGTTCTCCTACCTGCCCGATCTGCGCACCGCCTTCCTGCCGATCTCCGGTCCCGACGGCTCGTCGTTGTGGGCCATACGCGTCGGCGAGGACGGCGCACTCACCGAGGCGGGGCGCTGGAAGCCCGACCGCGACGGCTGGGTCACCCGAGCGATTCCAGTCGGCGCGAGCCGGATCGCGGTCCTCGACGAGGGCATGGCCGGCGCCACGCTCACGCTCGTGTCGACCGACGGCTTGGGTGAGATCGGCTCGACGGTCGTGGCAGCCAACGACTATCAGCCCGACCCGGGCAAGCCGATGCCGCTCCCCGAGCCCATCCCGGCGCCGGAGTAGGGCGCGCAGCGCAGGCTCGCTGGGGCGCCCCAACGCTGCCCAGGCGACTGATTTCCGCCCCACGGGCTCTGCCTCGGCATTGCTGGGGCGCCCCAACGCTGCCCAGGCGACCGATTTCCGCCCCACGGCCGCCACCTCGGGAAGGCAGGACCTTCCCTCAGGAGTAGACGTGCGGCGCTAACGTGCCGACGACGCGCAGGTTGCGGAACCGCTCGTCGAAGTCGAGACCGTAGCCGACGACGAACTCGTTGGGGATGTCGAAGCCGACGTACTTCACCGCGACGCTCGTCTGGGCCGCCCCCGGCTTGCGCAGCAGCGCGCAGATCTCGACCGAGGCGGGGCCACGTGAGCGGAGGTTGGACACGAGCCACGAAAGCGTGAGGCCGGTGTCGATGATGTCCTCGACGATCAGCACGTTCTTGCCGCTGATGTCGGTGTCGAGGTCCTTGAGGATGCGCACCACGCCGGACGACTTGGTGCCCGAGCCGTACGACGACACGGCCATCCAGTCCATCGCTACGTGCCGGTGCAGCGCCCGCGCCAGGTCGGCCATGACCATGACCGCGCCCTTGAGCACTCCGACGAGCAGGATGTCCTGGCCCTCGTAGTCACGCTCGATGTCAGCAGCCAGCTCGCGCAGTCGTCGCTGGATGTCGTCCTCGGTGTAGAGAACCTTCTCGAGGGCGTCGCCGATGTGCTCCTCGTCCACGGCTGAGAGCCTGCCACAGCAGAGGGTGTCCGGGCGCGCCGGCTCAGCCGGACGGTTCGACGATCGTCACCCCGGCCGGGAAGCGGTCGGCGGTAAGCGCTACCGGCACCTCGTCGAGTCCGATCCGGCGCGTGACAAGGCGTTCCGGCTGCAGCACGCCCGCCGTGATCAGGTCGAGCATGGGCGCGTAGTCCACAGCCGCCATCCCGTGTGCGCCCAGCACTTCCAGCTCCCACGCGATGACGCGGCCCATGGGCACCGGCGTGCGACCGTCTGCCGATGGAAGCAGACCCACTTGTACGTGGCGGCCGCGGCGACGCAGGCTCTCGATGGAGGCGGCGCAGACGTCCGGATCGCCGACCGCGTCGATCGACACATGGGCGCCACCGCCGGTTGCCGCGCGGATCTGCTCGGGAGCATTGCCTGCCGTTGCATTGAGCGCGACGTCGGCACCTAGATCGCTCGCGAGGACGAGCTCCTTGGCCGTCAGGCCGACCGCCACGACCTGAGCACCGTGCGCGCGGGCCACCATGATCGCGCGCGAGCCCGACGCCACCGCAGCCGAAGACGCTCACCCAATCACCGGCGCGCACCCTGCCCTGCGCGACCACCGCTCGGTACGCGGTGGCAAACCGGCACCCAAGGCTCGCCGCCGCCGACATCGGCATGTCGTCGGGGAGCCGCACAAGATTGACGTCGGCGTGCTCGATGGCCACGAGCTCGGCGAACGACCCCCAGTGCGTGAACCCTGGCTGGGTCTGACGCTCGCAGACTTGACCATTGCCCGCACGGCACGACTCGCAGTCGCCACACGCGCTGACGAACGGCGTCGTGACGAGGTCACCGGGTTGCCATTGCGTGACGTCGGGACCCACGGACTCCACGACGCCGGCGAGCTCGTGGCCCGGGACGTGCGGGAATGCGGTGATGTCGGAGTCATGGCCCATCCAGCCGTGCCAGTCGCTGCGGCACAACCCGGTCGCAAGCACCCGGATGACCGCCCCCGAGGAAGGCGGCCGCGGATCGGGCACCTCCCTGACCTCTGGCTGCTGACCGAACCCGTCGTACACCACGGCGCGCATGCGCACTCCCTCCGTCGGACGGGTCGACACGGCTCAACGCACGGTGATGTGACCTCGGACGCGCATACCGCGGCGTCCGCCCGGCAGCCCGACCCATCGCTGCCCGTGCCAGTCGACCAGCAGCCGGTCGAGCTCGGCGACGTGCGCTGCATTGAGGTCGGTCGCGGGACAACCGGCGTCGAGCGCGAGCCTGCGCAGCAGCCGTGTGCGTACGGCCTCGGGCAGCTCGGCCAACCTGGCCACGGCTAACCCCTCGTCGTCACGGCACGCCTCCCAGGATTGCGCTGCCCACATGTCGAGGGCGTCGGCGTCCGCACGGAGCAGCCGAGCGGTGCGCGCCAGGGCCTCGGTGACTCCCGGGCCGAGCGCCTTCTCCCAGACCGGCAGCACCTCCTGGCGCACGCGCACCCGCGCGAAGCCTGGCTCCGCGTTGTGCGGGTCGTCCCACGGTGCCAGCCCCAGCGCCAGGCAGGCGGCCCGGGTCGTCGCCCGGGTGAGCTCGAGCAGGGGCCTCCGGTAGCGACCTGACTGCGCGGACATTCCGGCGAGCGAGCGCGCACCTGACCCGCGTCCGAGGCCGAGCACTACCGTCTCGGCCTGGTCGTCGAGGGTGTGACCGAGCAGGACCGCAGTGGCGCGGTGCCGGTCGGCGGCCGCATCGAGCGCGGCGTACCTCGCGGCGCGCGCGGCAGCCTCCGGACCGCCGCCACCTTCGACCCGTACGGCTACGACCTCGACCGGATCGAGCGATAGCCGTACGAGATCAGCCGCGGCGCGACGCGACACGACTGGCGACGCCGCCTGCAGGCCGTGGTCCACGACCACGCCGCCGGCCCGCCAGCTGGCATGCCGCGCCTCGAACGCGAGCCCCGCGGCCAGGGCCAGCGAATCGGCGCCGCCCGAACACGCGACCAGCACCCCAGACCCGGGCGGCACATCGGCCAGCGCCCGCCGCACCGCGAGGCGGACGGCCGCGACCGCGGGATGTGGCCCCATGTCGATCAGTGTCGCAGGACCCGACGGTCAGGCGGCCGCGCCGTGCACCCGCTCCACCCAGGCGTCCGGGCGGGTGATCTCTGCCAGAGTCGGCAGCTGCTCGGGTGACTCCCAGACTCGGTTGAACCCGTCGATGCCGACTCTGTCCACCACGCCGCGGACGAATGTCGCGCCATCGCGGTACTGGCGCATCTTGGCGTCCAGACCAAGCAGGCGACGCAGCATCTTGTCGGTGCCCTTCGCACCCTGCCGGCGGGCCTGGAAACGACGGCGGATCGCCGCCACCGTCGGCACGACGTCAGGTCCGACACCGTCCATGACGACATCGGCGTGGCCCTCGAGCAGCGACATGATCCCGGTGATGCGGTCGACGATCTCCTTCTGCTCGGGCGTCTGCACGATGTCGAGGATGGAGCGACCGTCGTCCTCCTTGGCCGACCGGATGACGTGCTCGACCACCTCGCGCAGCCGGTTGGCCAGAGCCGACGCATCGAGCTCGGTGGCCTCGAGCACCTGCGCAATCTGGCCGCGCAGGTGCTCACCCAGCCATGGCACGGCGCCGAACTGCACGCGGTGCGTCTCCTCGTGCAGGCACACCCACAGCCGGAAGTCGCTCGGCTCGAGGCTCAGCTCGCGCTCGACCGCAAGCACGTTGGGTGCCACCAGGAGCAGCCGACCGCGTTCGCCGTCGTCGCCGAGGTGGTACGGGTCGAACTGCCCGAGCACCTTGCCAGCCAGGAACGCCAGCAGCGCTCCTGTCTCGACCCCGGTCACCTTCGGCCCGATCTGGTCGAGGATCGGGATCGAGCTCTGGCGCGGTGGGCGCTTGGCCTTGACCTTGTCGAGCAGTGGCGTGATCAGCTGGCTGAGGGCGGCGACGTTGGCCTTGGCCCAGCCCGCCCGGTCGACGACCACGACGGGCGCCACCGCCGGCGGGGCAAACAAGCCGGTGTAGGCGGCCACGTGGCCCTGCGCCGCCTGCGCCGCCTCCCGCAGCTCGGCGACGAGGGCGTCGGCTTGGTCGCGCGAAACCTCCGGGCCTGGGCGGATCAGCCGGGTCGCGGTGGCCGCGGCGAGGTCCCAGTCGACAAGCTGCTCGTTGGGGCCATCGCCGGGGGATGCCTGGGTCATGCGGTCCACCGTACGGGCAAGGACGCCAACCGCGCCGAGACCGACCGCCCGTCCCCGGAACTGAAGCCGTGTGTACGACACGCCGCCGCGCGTGTCGCACACGGCGCTTCAGTCTCGGGGTTGGTCGGTGGCTTCGGCGAGTCGGGCGGTGAGGTCTCGAATGTGTGCGACCAGTTCGGGGGGTTCGTGGACCCGGAAGCGGAAACCGAACGATGCAACCCAGACGGCGAGCTCGTCGAGAGAGTTGGACCCGGTGTGCAGCAGGCAAGTGTGCGAGTCGACGGCTTCGATGACGCCGACGGTGGCTGGGATCCGTTCGGCGGCGGTCTCCGCCGGCGCATGCAAGGTGATCCGGGCCTGATAGCGGTAGGGCGCGGTGGAGACGCCGCGGGTGAGATAGTCGGCGAGGTCGACATCGGGCGCGGGTCGCGGAGTGAAGCGCGGACCCGTCGGGATGCGGGGCCGGATCCGGTCGACGCGGTAGGTGCGCCAGTCGCGCCGCTCGGTGTCCCAGCCGATCAGATACCAGCGCCGTCCCGTATGGACGAGCCGGTGGGGTTCGGCGTCACGCACCGAGTCGGTGCCGTCGTGATCCTGGTAGTCGAAGCGGAGCCGGTGGTGGTCGCGGCTGGCGGCGGCGATGGCGGTGAGCACGTCGGGGTCGACCGTGGGGCCGGTCGGCGGGGACGGTGACGGTGGCCGAGTGCAGCAGGTTGACGCGGTGTCGAACTCGCGAAGGCAGGACCTGCTCGAGCTTGGCGAGTGCACGCAGTGAGGTGTCCTCGATGCCGGTGATCGTGCCGCTGGCGGCGGTGCGCAGCCCGATGGCGACGGCGACGGCTTCGTCGTCGTCGAGCAGCAGCGGCGGGAGCTTCGTTCCGGCGCCGAGCCGGTAGCCGGCCGCGCCGGGGGTGGTGTGCACCGGGTAGCCGAGGTCGCGCAGTTTCTGGATGTCGCGGCGCACGGTGCGTACGTCGACCTCGAGGCGCTGCGCCAGGTCGGCGCCGGTCCAGTCTCGCGGGGTCTGTAGCAGCGCGAGCAGCCGCAGCAGCCGCGCCGAGGCTTCCAACATTCTTGAATTCTGCTCACTGGCTAGGGCGAGACCTGTCCTAGCTGCCTCCTAGCGTGGTCGTCATGAATGAAGCGATCACCCCGTTCCAGATCGAGATTCCTGAGGACCGCCTCGATGACCTGCGTCGTCGGCTCGAAGCCACCGCGGTGGCCGGACGCCTTGCCCGGCGACGACTGGTCCACCGGAGTACCGACCACGTGGCTGCGGGAGCTGGTCGACTACTGGCGCACCGGCTATGACTGGCGGGCCGCCGAGGCGCAGCTGAATGCGTTTCCGCAGTTCACGACCGTCATCGACGGGCAGCGCATCCACTTCCTGCACGTCCGCTCGCCGCAGCCGGACGCGTTCCCGCTGGTGCTCACCCACGGCTGGCCCGGGTCGGTGGCCGAGTTCCTCGACGTGATCGGTCCGTTGACCGATCCTGGCGCGCACGGCGGCGACCCGGCAGACGCGTTCCACCTGGTCATCCCGTCACTGCCCGGCTTCGGGTTCTCCGGGCCGACCGCCGACGCCGGCTGGGACATCGATCGCACAGCGCGAGCCTGGGCCGAGCTGATGCGCCGGCTGGGCTACGAAAGGTACGGCGCCCAGGGCGGCGACATCGGCGCCGCGGTCAGCCCGCAGCTCGGCCGGGTCGCGCCGGATCGTGTCGCCGGCGTGCACGTCAACGGCGGCCCCGGCCGCGTCCCGTCACTGCCGCTGACCGACGACGAACGTGGCCAGCCTGTCCGACATCGAACGCGACCGGATCCGCCGGATCGAGGCGTTCATGCAGGAGGAGTTCGGCTACATCGCCATCCAGTCCACCCGGCCACAGACTCTCGCGTACGGCCTGACCGACTCCCCGGTCGGCCAGCTCGCCTGGATCATGGACAAGTTCCGCGAATGGACCCACCCGCGCGACGTCCAGCCCGACAAGATCATCGACAGGGACCGGCTGCTCACCAACACGATGATCTACTGGCTGACCGGCACGGCCGGATCGGCGGCGTACGTCGGCTACGCCCAGCAGCCGCCTGGGGCGCGACCGAAGCCGAACTCCGGCGTACCCACCGCGGCGATCGTCTTCGCCCACGACGTCGGCATCCGCCGCTACGCCGAGACAGAAAACACGATCACCCGCTGGACCGACGTGGACCGCGGCGGCCACTTCGCCGCACTCGAAGAACCGCAGACGCTGACCGCCGACATCCGCGCGTTCTTCCGAGACCTGCGCTGAGAACGCCTCGGCGACCTAGCCGCTGGCACACCCGCAGCCGGCCAGCGCGCTGGCGGCCACATCGAGAGCGTCGCGAGTCGGGTTCATGGCGCCGGTCTGGTCGGCCAGGAATGCAAACGCGTAGATCTCGCCATCCAGCGTGACGACGGTGCCGGCCAGCGCGTTGACGTTGTTGAGCGACCCCGTCTTGGCTCGGACGACCCCGCGGCCGCCAAGCTCGCTCGGGTCGTCGTACCGGCCGGACAGTGTCCCGTCGAAGCCGGCCACGGGCAGGCCGCTGATGACTGACCGGAGCTCCGGGTGTTCCGGGGCCGCCGCCACGACGAGCACGTCAGCAAGCGCCTGCGGCGGGATCACCGACGCGCGGGACAGCCCGCTGCCGTCGAGCAGGCGTACGCCCGAGACGTCGACACCGAGGCCGGCCACCGCGGTGGTGATCGCTGCCGCGCTGGCATCAGCGGTGGCCGGTTGCCCGCTGGCCAGCGCGACGTGCCGGGCCAGCACCTCGGCAGCGTCGTTGTCGCTGGTGAGCAGCACGTGCTCCACGATCTCGGCGAGCGGCGCCGACCGGAGCACAGCCACGGGCAGCGCGTCCGCCGGCGCGGTCCCGCGAGCCGCGGGACCAGTTACGACGATCCCCCGCTCGCCGAGCAGTCGCGCGAACTCGTCGGCGGCCGCCTGCGCTGGGTCGGGCGACCGCGGCGCCTTGTCCGGCTGGGCCCGCCCGCCGTCCAGGCTCAGCGCGCTCGTGCGAGACACCGTGTTCTGCGTCAGGTAGCGCGCCTCCCACGTGCTGGGCAGTCCAGGGTCGAACAACGTGTCGTCGAAGCGGAGCGTGATGGTCGTGGCGCCGCTGCGGTGCAGCGAGTCGGCCGCGCGATCGGCGAGTGTCGACAGGGAGGACGGACCCGGAACAGCGTTTGGTGCGGGTACCGATCGAGACAGCATCGGGTCACCGCCGCCGACAAGGACCACTTCGCCGGTGACGCGATCCTGCAGCACCCTGGTGTCGAACCTGTGCGCAGGCCCCAGAGCCGCGAGCGCCGCCGCTGTGGTGAACACCTTCGCCGTGCTCGCAGGGATGAATCCGGCCGCGGCGTCATCCCCGTACACGACCTCGCCCGTGCGTAGGTCCACGACCGCGGCGCCGACGCGCGGGCCTAGCTCCGCTGCCGCAAGCGGGCCGGCAAGGCGGGCGGCGACCTGCTGCAGATCGGTGGTTGCCGCGGCCGCTAGCGGATCGAGCACGGCGGCGGCCGGCACGATCTCGGGCGGCTCACTCTCGGCCAGCGTCGGAGTAGGTGTCGGCGATTGGCCCGCGGCGCCGCCTGCGCCATCAGATCCGCCGGGCCCAGCAACGATGTACGCGGTGACGGCCGCGGCGATCAGCCCGGCTCCTGCTGCGGCCGCGATGGTGCCGCGACGAGACATGTGTCACGACCTCCGCATGGCGCCCCACCCTCGACCAGGTGGGAGACTAGAGCACCGTACGAGTCAGCCGCAGCGCCGGGCGGCCCCGAAGGAGAGGGATCGTGGAGTTCGACGTCACGGTTGAGATCCCGCAGGGGAGCCGCAACAAGTACGAGCTCGACCACGAGACGGGGCGCATCAAGCTCGACCGGCGGCTGTTCACCTCGACGCGCTACCCCTCTGACTATGGGTTCATCGAGGGCACTCTGGGCATGGACGGCGACCCGCTCGACGCGCTCGTCCTGATCGAGGACCCGACGTTCCCCGGCTGCCTGATCCGGTGCCGCGCGGTCGGCATGTTCCGCATGAAGGACGAGGCGGGCGGCGACGACAAGGTGCTGTGCGTCCCCGCCGAGGATCCGCGCAAGGAGCATCTCCGCGACATCCACCACGTGCCCGAGTACGAGCGGCTCGAGATCGAGCACTTCTTCACGGTCTACAAGGACCTCGAGCCCGGGAAGTCCGTCGAGGGCGCCACATGGGTCGGCCGTCGGGAGGCCGAGGCCGAGATCCGTGCGTCGCACGAGCGGCTCAAGACCCACGAGGCCGAGCAGCCGAGGCACGTCGCGCCGGCCGGTCTCGGCACCCACGGCAGCCCCCAGATCGTGGAGCCCGCCGCGCACCATCAGCCCGCCGCGCAGTCTGAGCCCGTCGCCGAGTCGCCCGAGAGCTGAGCGGCCCTCATTTCAGCACGCCCGCGGTGAGGCCAGCCTGCACCTGCTTCTGGAACAGGATGTAGACGACAAGCACCGGTAGCAGGGCGATGACGAGCCCGGCGAACAGCGCGGTCCAGTCGGCGCGGAAGCCGGTGTTGGCTGCGAGCGCGCCAAGCCCTTGCGCGAGCACCTTCTTGTCACCGTCCTGCATGATCACGAGCGGCAGCACGTACTGGTTCCAGTGCCCGAGGAAGTTGAACAGCGCCAGGCTGATCATGCCGGGCCGGGCCATCGGCAGCATGATCCGGAAGAACAGCGTGAAGTGCGAGCAGCCGTCCATGACGCCCGCCTCGGCCACCGAGGTCGGGAGCGTACGAAAGAACGCGGTGAGGAAGAACACCGTGAACGGCATCGAGAACGCGGTATAGACCAGGGCAAGGCCGAGATAGCTGTTGAGGCCGATGAACTCGCCGATCACTGGGATCTGGCCGAGGTTGCGCACGATGAAGAACAACGGCACGAGCGCCAGGAACACCGGCAGCACGAGGCCGCCGACGAATGTCCAGTAGACGATCCGGTTGCCTGGAAAGTCATAGCGGGCAAGGACGTAGGCACCCATGGCACCGAACAGCATGGTCAGCGTCAGCGATATCGATACGACGATGACGCTGTTGAAGAAGTACTGGCCGATGTTGGCCGCCGACCAGGCACGGGCGAAGTTGTCCCACGCCAGACCTCCCGGCAACCCCATGGGGTCGACGCGGAACTCGCCGTTGGTCTTGAACGCCGACATGATCGCCCAGAGCAGCGGCAGCGTCGTGATCAGCGCCCACAGCAGGAGGAACCCGCCGTTGAGCAGCCCGATCGCCTTGGCACCCACTCCCACGCCTGGCTCGGGTCGGGGCGCCCGCTCCGGCGTCGACTCGCCCGTCTCGGCGTACGGCACTCTCTGCGTCGTCGTCATCAGGCGAGCTCCACCCTCTCGCGGCGCAGAATGCGCATGAACAGCACGGAGACCGTCATCGTCAGCACCAGCATGAGTACGCCGACCGCCGCGGCGTAGCCAAACCTGTTCGAGGAGAACGCCTCCCGGTAGATGAAGACCCCCAATACGTCGCCGGCGCCGTTCACGCCGCCATTGATGCCGAGCATGATGTGCACGGTCGCGAACGCGTCCATCGCCGCGATCGCCATGTAGACCCAGCCGACCTGCACGGTGTCCCACACCAGGGGGACGGTGACCTTGCGGAACGTCGTGGCCCGGCTGGCGCCGTCGAGAAGTGCCGCCTCGTAGATGTCGCGGGGGATCGACTGCATCGCCGCCGAGAACAGCACGACGTAGAAGCCGACGAACGACCACGTCATCACGAGGACGACGATCCATATCGCCCATTGGGGCTCACCGAGCCACAGCTGCGCCGAGCGACGACAGCCCCACGGTGTTCAGGACGTTGTTGAGGATGCCGCCGGCGTTCTCCGGCGCAAACACGTACTTGAAGACGATGCCGATGATGACGACCGACAGCACCTGCGGGAAGAAGTAGACAACCTTGTAGACCGACGAGCCGCGCACCCCGGTGACCGCTGCGCCGCGACGAGTGCCCCCGACGTTGAGCATCGAGGCGAAGAACAAGCCGAGGAACAGCGTGAGGACGGGCACGACGACAAGCAGGATCAGGTTGTTGCGCAACGCGATCCGCAACTGGTCGTCGTGCCACATCCGCACGTAGTTGTCGAACCCGATGAACGTCTGGACCGACGACAAGCCGCTCCAGCGCGTCATTGAGATGTAGATGGCCTGGATGTACGGCGACAGCATGAACACCGCGTAGACCCCGACCGGGGGAAGCAGAAAGGTCAGGATGAAGGCGTACTTGCCGTGCCGCATCTGCATATCAGGCTGTCCTACGCCTCGCGGGTCTGCTTCGGGACGGTGTCGTCCTCGCGGATCGACGTGGCGACCGCCTCAACCTGATCGACCCACTGGTCGGGGTTGATGTCCCCGCGGAGCAGCGCACCGGTGACCTGGTCGATGCCGGGGTTCTCCATCGTCTTGTACCAGTTGGGGTAGAACCAGTTGACGACATTGGTGCCCGCATCGGCGAGAGAGTCCTTCGCCGAGGACAGGCCGGGCGCGTCGATCGTCACACCCTCGGTTGCGCCGAGCACAGCGGTAAGGCTGGTCACCGCCTCGGTGAACCCACGGGCACCCTCCTGGGAAAGCATGGCGCGCATGTACTCCATACCCCCCTGCGGGTGCTTCGCCTTCGCCGGGACGAAGTACGGCTCACCGGCCGACGCGCGGACCGTCTCCAACGGCATCACCGAGTCGCCCGACAGCAGCGGCTCGGGCATCATCGCGAGCTCGAAGGTCGGGTCCTCGGCGATCGCGTCCTTCTCCTCGTTCTCCAGCCACGAGCCGGACGGGCAGAAGACGGCCTGCCCACGGGCCCACAGGCCCTGCGCGTCACGGAACTCCATCCCCTCGACACCGGGGAGGAAGTAGCCGCGCTGGCCGAGGGTCCAGATGGCTTCGGCCGACTCCCGGATAGCGTCGTGGCCCCATGCGCCCGGCTCGAGGTTGTCGATGGCGACGAGGATCTCCGACCCGGCCTTCTTGGCGGCCATGGTGAGCAGCGGCCAGTTCATGTAGCGCGGCGCAGTGACGCCCTGGTAGACCCACGGGGCGACGCCAGTCGACTTGATGTCCTCGCAGACGTCGAGCATCTCGTCCCACGTCGTCGGCACCGGCCACCCGTTCTTGTCGAGCAGCGTCTTGTTGTACCAGAGGCCGAACACGGTGAATGCGTAGTTGAGCACGAGGAACTTGCCGTTCAACGTGCCTCGCTCGATCGTGCCCGGGAGGAGGATGTCACGGACCTTGACGTCCGGGTCGTCCCAGCTCGGCGCGTCGAGCAGCGGCTCAAGGTCGTAGAGCTGCCCTTCGGCCGCGAGCTGGGTCTGGTCCATCTGGCCGTCACCGGAGTTGTTGACGAAGTCCGGCGGGTCACCGGCGACGAACCTTGCCTGCAGCTCACCGGCGATGTCGACGGCGGCGTGGTGGTCGATGGTGAGGTCGGGCCATTGCTCCTTGAGGATCGGCTCGTGCACGTCGGTGGCGTAGGCGTCCCCAAAGCCGCCGTCGAAGATGAAGATCTCGACCTCGCCGTCCTCGGTGATCCCGAGCGGGTTGCCCTCACTGGCATTGCCCTGGGCGGCGCTGCCGTTGTCGTCGTCGTCGCCTCCCGTGGCACAGCCTGCGAGGAACCCACCAGCCGCGCCGGCAGCCACGCCGGCGAAGGCAACCTGCTGCAGGAATCGCCGACGAGTCGGTGCAGTGCTGGGAATGGTGCGCTCGATGGTGCTCGACATGCTGTCTCCTTCTTCTGCCGTTCCGTAACGAGTCGGTCCCATGCCAGCTGGGCGTCAGCCGGTGGGGTCTATCAGGCCAGTGCGATCTGTCGTAATGGCCGCCTGCGATCTGGCCAGCGCGCGGACCGCATCGCCGACGGCATCCCTGGACGCGGACAGGGCGGCCCGCGCCTCACTAGGGCCAACCCCTCCGAGCGCGGAGACGAGTGCGGTCTTGAGATCGCCGTCGCACTCGTGGAGCAGGCTTCGGCTTTCCTCTTCGCTGACCGAGAGCGCGTCCATGAGGATGCGCACTGTGCGTCGGCGAAGCTTGTTGTTGGTCGCGACGACGGAAACCATGAGGTTCGACCACGTGCGACCGAGGCGAACCATCAGAGCGGTCGAGAACCCGTTGAGGATGAGCTTTTGCGCGGTCCCGGCCTTGAGCCGCGTCGAACCCGTCAGCACCTCCGGCCCGGTGTCGACCGCGATGACGAGCTGCGCGTGGTCGGCAAGTACCGGTTCCGCGTTGCACGCGATGAGGGCGGTGTAGGCACCGTTCTCGGTGGCTGCGGCAAGGGCACCACCGACGTACGGGGTCTGGCCGGAGGCGGTGAGGCCGATCGCCACATCGCCGGGCCCCAGCGACGCGGCATCGCGGGCGCCTTCTTCGCGAGAGTCCTCGACGTCCTCGATGGCCCGCACCAAGGCCGCGGCGCCACCGGCGATGTGTCCCACGACGAGGCCCGGAGGCAGGGCGAACGTCGGTTGCAGCTCGGCCGCATCGAGCATGCCGAGTCGACCGGACGTGCCGGCACCGAAGTAGTGCACGCTGCCGCCCGCGCGGATCCGTTCGGCCGACACGTCGACAAGCTGGGCGACGAGCCGGAGCACGGCAGCGACTGCCTCGGTGCCGCGGCGGTCTTCCGCGTTCATGAGCTGCAGCACCTCGACGGTGGTGAGGTCGTCGAGGCGAACCGACGAGGCGTTCCGGCGCTCGGTGGCCGGAACGCTCGACAGCGCGGGGTAGGGCGGTCTGCGGTCCACTGTCCGATCTCTCATGCGTGATTCGGGTGCCGGTCAGCATGACGGTGTCGGTCCGCTTCTGGCAAGATTCCACCGGATCTTTAATCAGATTGGAAACTCTTTCCCTCGCCCGCCCGAGCGCCCTACCCGGGCGCTAGCATCCGCACGAAGGGGGACCCACATGGCGAGTGACGTCCTGGTGACGCTGCGGCAGCTGCTGCCGACCCTGCGGCCGGCCGAGCAGCGTGTGGCGCGCCTTGCGCTGGTCGATCCTGACCGCGTCCGCGACATGACCATCACCGAGCTGGCCAAGGCCTGCGACACGTCCCAGGCCACAGTCGCGCGGTTCTGCGTCGCCGCTGGGTTCTCGGGCTATCCCGAGTTCCGACTCGCGATCGCGAGCGCGGTCAGCCGGGAGCACTTCGAGCGCGACCGGTTCAGCATCGCCGACGGCGAGATCGGGCCGGACGACGGCGCTGAGGAGGTCGTCTCCAAGATCGCCTACCAGGAGGCGCGGGCCATCGAGCAGACCGCGAAGGAGATCGACCTCGCAGCGCTCGACGCTGTCGTCGACGCGGTGGTCGCTGCCGACCGCATCGACATCTACGGGATGGCTTCGAGCGGGCTCACAGGGCTCGACCTTCAGCAGAAGCTACACCGCATCGGGTTGGTGTCCTACTGCTGGAGCGACGCCCACCTCGCCCTCACGTCGGCGGCACTGCTCGGTCCGACCAGCGTGGCGATCGGCATCTCCCACTCGGGGCTGACGATGGAGACCAACCACGCGCTGGAGGTGGCCCGGGACGCCGGTGCTCGCACCGTGGCCGTCACCAACTTTCCAGAGTCGCCGCTGGCCGACCGTGCCGCTCTGGTGCTGTCCACCGCCGCGCGAGAGACGCGGTACCGGTCCGGTGCGATGTCCAGCCGGATCGCCCAGCTGGCGCTCGTGGACTTCCTCTTCGTACGGATCGCGCAGCGCCTCTACGACAGCATGGGCGAGTCGTTACGCCGCACCTACGACGCCGTGCAAAGCCACCGACTGTCGTACGACCGCAAGCCTCGCCCGTGAGCGATTGGTACGGCTCGGTCGTCTTGGTGGCGCACAACGGCCGTGCCGTCACCGAGCACGCGAATGGATGGGCATTGCGGTATGCCGACGCCGACGGCGCCGAACTCCCCCGAGATGCATGGATCGCCACGACGGCCGACACGATCTTCGATCTCGCGTCGCTGTCCAAACTCTTCACCACGATCGTCGTGCTGCAGCAGATGGAGCGCGGCAAGGTCGATCTGGATCGTCCGGTCGCCGCCTACCTGCCCGGGTTCACAGGCGGCGTCAAGGACGAGGTGACCGTACGGCAGCTGCTCGCGCACACGAGCGGCTTGCAAAGTGGCGCCACCTCGCGGACTGGTCCATGGGACCGTCCACGACGAGAACGCCTGGTCGCTGGGCGGAGTCGCCGGGCACGCCGGTGTCTTCGGTACGGCCCGCGACTTGGCGCGACTGGCCCAGGCAATCCTTGATGGTGGGGGTTACGACGGGGTGCGAATCCTCGACGCGTCGATTGTCCAAGAGATGCTTACCGACCAGAACAGCCGGCTGCCCGGCCACGCGCACGGACTCGGCTTCGAGCTCGACCGGGAGTCGTACATGGGTCCACTCGCGTCACCCACGACCGCAGGTCACACCGGATTCGCCGGCACCAGCATTGTCATCGATGTCGCGTCACGCTCGTACGTGATCCTGCTGACCAACCGCGTCCATCCGTCGCGGACCGGCGGAACGATCCACGCCCACCGCCGCGCTGTGGCCGACGAGCTGGCAGCTGCGCTCGCGTCAGCGACGCTGGGGCATCCCAGCGTGGCTGGGGCGACCGATTCGCGTCACGTTGGCTAGTCGCGGCCGGCGAGCCACCACGCCGCAGGGAGCAGCCCGGCGGCCAAAGCGATCTTGATCGCGTCACCGAGAAGGAACGGCTGCAGACCCAGGTCGATCGCGGTGGCGAGGGAAACATTGATGCTATCAGCGAGCCATGTGACGCCGAACGCATAGATCACCAGGTTGCCGAGGGCCATCGAGACGACGACGCGGGCCGGCGTACGGTCCCAGCCGCGACGGGCCAGCCACCCGACAAGCCATGCAGCGACCACGAAGCCGAGCAGGTATCCGAAGGTCGCCGTTACGTAGCCCGACGCCCCGTCGGCGTACCAGGGCACGCCCATCAGGCCGGCGCCCACGTACAACAGCATCGACAGCAGGCCCCGCAGCGGACCCAGGGACGCACCCACGAGCAGGACGCCGAGCGTCTGCCCAGTGATGGGAACCGGCGAGCCGGGCACGGGCATCGCCCACTGGGCGAGCAGGCCAGTGAATGCCGCGCCGCCGACGACGAGAGCCGCGTCTCGGACGCGAGCGCCCGGGATCACATCGGCAAGGACAGGGCGCGGTGCCGGGATGGACAGGCTCATGGACGTGGCTCCCTCGTTGTGTCTGAAAGTCTCGCCCAGACTGTCAGTGCCCCGGCACCGCCCTCACCGTTGGGGCGACCAAAGCCGCAAGTGCTCGGTTTGTCGTAATCCCACAGCCCGTTACCGATCCGTGCCGTCGAAGGCGAAGAGCATGCACGTCGACGTCGCGTGGGCAAGCAACCGTCCTCGCTCGTCCGTGAGCCGGGCCTCGGCGAGCGCTGTGCGGCTGCCCCGAGAGATCACAGTCCCCTCCGCCGTGATGCGCCCACTCGCGGCGGTGATCGGTCGCAGGTATTTGGTGGCCAGATCTAGAGACGTGTATCCGACGCCGACCGGGAGGGTGGAATGCACGGCACATCCGGCGGCCGAGTCGAGGAGCGTCGCGATCACGCCGCCGTGGACGGAACCCAGCGGGTTGTAGTGCATCTCGCTCGGATCGAGGTAGAACACCGCCCGGCCAACCTCGAAGCTCGCAAATCCCATGTCCAGCGTCGCCATCACCGGAGGTGGCGGCAGCTCACCTGCCGCGATCGCTTGGAGCACCTCGATGCCCGGCCGGTCGCCGAGGGCCGCGACCGTGGCCGCGGGATCGGTCCAGCGGTAGGTGCGGGTGCGGGTGGCGTCTGCCTGGGATTGGCTCACGCCTCGCAGCATCCGCCCTCTTGCTGAGTCTGTCAACCAGACTTAGCCTCGTACACATGACGCGCCCCGAAGCCCTCGAATGGTCCATCGACAATTGCACGGTGCAGCGCGCGCTCGCGGTGCTCGGCGACCGCTGGTCGTTCGTGGTGCTCCGCGAGGTGTTCAACGGCATTCGGCGCTTCGACGACATGCGCACCCGCACCGCCATCCCGCGCCAGGTCCTCACCGACCGGCTCGCGCAACTCGTCAGAGAGGATCTTCTGCGGCGGGCGCCGTACCAGGAACCCGGGCAACGCACCCGGCACGAGTACCGGCTGACCGCGAAGGGGCTCGACCTCTACCCCGCACTCGTCGCGCTCAACACCTGGGGCGCGCGCTACTACGCCGATCCGGCCGGATCCCCGCTCGCGTTCGAGCACCGCGACTGCGGCGGGTCGGTCGACGTCGTCCTGGAATGCTCCGAAGGGCACCAGGTCAGTGAGCTCCGCCAGGTGCTGCCCCGCCCTGGCCCGGGTGCGCGCCGTCGCGTCGCGTCCTGACGGCCCAAGAGTTTGGTCCGGACCCGGGCTGTGGTCTTTATGCGCGACAAGCGTGCCGCCTACGCTCGGCAGACGTAGGCCGCGTCGTGGCGGTCCGGCGGGAGGGACGGGGACGGTGACCACCAACACTCCACGGACGCGCGGCCACGGGCTGCGGGTCATGTCGGGTCGCGATCCGCAGGAGGAGCATCGCGCCGCCACGCCGCTGGAGCTGCTCTTCGACCTGACCTTCGTCGTAGCGTTCGGTGCCGCCAGCAATGAGTTCGCCCATCTTCTTGCAGAGACGCACTACGGCGCGGCCCTTGCCGGGTTCGCGATCGCGATCTTCGCAATCGTGTGGGCGTGGATCAACTACTCGTGGTTCGCGTCGGCCTACGACACGGACGACTGGGCGTTCCGCCTGGCCACGATGGTGATCATGGTCGGCGCCGTGTTCCTCGCACTCGGCCTACCTCGGCTGTTCCACTCCATCGACGAAGGCGGGTTCGTCGACAACGGCGTCATCGTCGCCGGCTACGTCGTCATGCGCGTAGCCATGATCTTCCTGTGGCTACGCGCGGCACGCCAGGATCCGAAACGCCGCGCGACCTGCGAGACCTACGCCCTGACAATCGGGATCGCGCAGGTCGGGTGGGTCGTGCTCATCGTCGTACAAGTGTCGATCGGAACGTACTTTGCCTGGGCGATTCTGCTTGTCCTGGTCGAGCTGATTGGGCCGTTTCTCGCCGAGCGCCGGAAGGTCCAGACGCCGTGGCACGCACACCACATCGCCGAGCGGTTCGGACTGCTCACGATCATCACGTTGGGCGAAGGGATCATCGGCACCGTCGCCTCGCTCGGTGCCGTTGTCGATGCGCAGGGCTGGACCGTCGACGCCGCGCTGGTCGCGGTGGCCGGGGTCGGCCTCACCTTCGGGCTCTGGTGGTCGTACTTCATCCTTCCGTCCGGAGACCTTCTGCAACGCCACCGCGAGCGTTCCTTCGGTTGGGGATACGGGCACATCCCGCTGTTCGCCGCGCTCGTCGCGACCGGAGCGGGGCTGCATGTCGCGGCGCTCTACATCGAGAGCCACGGCGAGGTGCCCATCGGACCAGCCGCGACCGTGCTCACCGTGGCCATCCCCGTCGGCGCTGCGCTGCTGCTCATCTACGGCATCTACACCTACCTCGTGCACGAAGGCGACGCATTCCACTTCCGCCTGCTCATCGTGACCATCGGCGTCCTCGTCCTCACGGTCGTCCTCGCGGCTGTCGGTGTGGCGATGCCGGTGTGCCTCATCGTGTTGATGTGTGCGCCACTCGTCACGGTGATCGGGTACGAGACACTCGGGCACCAGCATCAGGCCGTCGCGCTGGAGCGTCAGCTCGCCGAATGACCACGGGCCGCGCGCGGCGTCAGGTCGGCGTACCGGCGGCGAGCCAACGCAGTTGCTCTGCGTCCTGAAACCCCTGGCCGCCCTCGTGGTCGTTGTATGCGTACTCGATGATCTGCTTCGGGCCGCCGTAGGCGTTGAACGCCGCATACACAGTCGACGGCGGACAGGTCTCGTCCATGAGTGCGACGGAAAAGAGTGCGGGTGCTCGCGCCGCCCGTACGAGGACGGTCACATCGAAGTACGCCAGCGTGGCGAACACGCGCTCAATGTGGTTCCGATGCACCTTCAGGTAATTGGCGATCTCGGTGTACGGGCCCTTGTTGGTTATCTCAGTCGCGCGCCGGAAGTCGCACAAGAACGGCACGTCTGACATCACCGCCGCCAAGTCGTCGCGCAGTGACGCGACAGCGAGAGACATCGCACCGCCCTGGCTGTTGCCGGTGATCGCGATGCGGGACGGATCGACCGCGGGCAGCGACTTGGCCGCGTCGACAGCGAGCACCGCGTCGGTGAGCACCCGTCGGTAGTAGTACTCCTGCGGGTCGAGAATGCCTCGCGTCATGTAGCCCGGGTAAGCCGGCCCAGCACCGACCGGATCAGGCGTGTTGCCAGGCAGGTATCCCGAGCCCTGGCCGCGGGTGTCGACCTCGAGGCATGCATAGCCTGCGAGCGGCCATTGCCCCACCTGATGGGCGAGCCCGCGCCCGCCGCCGTACCCCTGATAACGCACGATGATCGGCAGGTCCGCGTCTACGCCGGCCGGGCGGTGGTGCCAGCCGCGGATCGGGTCACCGCCGAACCCGCTGAACGTGACGTCGTACGTCTGCACGAGCCGCAGCCCCGTCTCGACCGGCTCGACCTTGAGCTCGCTTGACTGCCCGCGCGCCTCGGCCAGCGTGTCTGCCCAGAACTGCATGAGTTCTGCAGGTGGCTCGGTGCTCGAGCGGTACGTGAGGAGCTGCTCGCGAGGCAGGTCGAACAGCGGCATGGCCCGCGAGACTACACGTCACCTAGTGCCGCTGGTGGCTCCGCGAGATGCCGTACGAACCATTCCCGCGCCAGCTCGGCGACCTGGTCCAACGCGCCCGGCTCCTCGAACAGATGGGTGGCACCGTGAACGACGCGTAGCTGCGTCTGGACGTGCATCCGGCGCTGCGCCTGCTTGTTGAGCTCAAGCACCTGCGGGTCGTTGCCTCCGACGATGAGCAGGGTCGGCGCCTCGGTTGTGGGGAGGGCGTCGGCGGCCAGATCGGGTCGTCCGCCGCGCGAGACGACGGCACGTACGGACTTCGGTCGCGCCGCGGCAGTCTGGAGCGCGGCCGCGGCGCCCGTACTCGCGCCGAACAGACCGATTGCGCGCGCCGACAGGTCACGTTGCTGCTCGACCCAGTCGACGATCGCTGTGAGCCGCCCCCCGAGGAGTCCGATGTCGAAGCGGAGCTCCGCGGTGACCCGGTCGAGCTGCTCCTCCTCCGGTGTGAGCAGATCGACCAGCACCGTGCCGAGGCCGGCATGCTCGAGCTTCGCCGCAACATGCCGGTTGCGCGGACTCTGACGGCTGCTCCCGCTGCCATGCGCGAAGACGACCACTCCGGCCGCCTCGGCCGGCGCAACGATGTCGGCGTCCAGCCCGATGGTGTCGGACACCGGCACTCGCACGGCGAGGTTGCTCACGCGCTGATGTAGGCCGGCTGATGCGTCTCCTGCTCGATCTCACCGGCTGCCTTGTCGAGCAGCTGGTGGACCAGGTCCGACAGCGCGCGTGCGGCGGCGATCTCCTCGCCGACACGTGGCTGTACCGAGTCTGCTGGGTTGCGCTTCGACCGCCCGCGCGACCGCAGCTCGGTGCCGTCGGGAAGCCGTACGAGCGCGGCCGCCGCGGTGTGGCGATCGTCGTCTTCCTTGAACTCGATCTCGATGTGCCATCCGATGGGCTGCATGCCCCTCACCTCCGGCTCTCGCCCTCGCTCACCAGCATGCGCCGGATCGCGGGTGCCAGGAAGGGGACACGGACGCAAGGACGCGCAGCCGAGGCCCTCGGCGGCCGAGACAACCACCCCGACAAGGGCTATCGCGGTGCCGACAGAACAGCGCTTGGAATCCCTCGGTAAGCACGACGGCTGGCACGTCGCCGGTGGCCGCCCGGTCCTCCGTGACTGAGAACGCGATCGCCGAGAGCAGTGCTTCACCGATCGCGCCCCCGATCTGCTGGCTCGTGTTGATCAGCCCCGAGGCGAGGCCCGCCTCGTGCGGCTTCGTACCCAGCAAGTGCGGCGATCGTGACCGGGACGAAGGCGAACGGCAGCGCGACCCCGAGGAGCATGAGCCCCGATTCCTTCGTTCTGTTGCATGACGCACAGGCGTGTGTCAAGACGCTCGATCAGATCTGTGGACAGCGGCGTCTGGGTGCGGTTGGTTGTGGATAACAGGTGGCTGGAAAGGCTTGCGGTGTAAGGGAATCGGGTCAGCTGCGGTCTCCGAGTTCTGTCGGACCCCCCGAGTAGGTTCATGGGTATGGAAGCCACGTCGACTCCGCCGCCGGTGCACCCGGTGGAGTCCGCGCTCGACCGGATCGGGGCCGATCTGGGCGAACTACGCCAGGGCGGCTACGCGACGCTGGGCGGCACCGCGCTGGTCGACTCGTTCGACCGGGTCCTGCGGGCCCGTCGCGCTCTGGAGGCCGAATACTTGCAGCTGCTGGGCGCGGTCGACGAGCGCAGGGTGGCCACCGACGTCGGCGCCAAGTCCACCGCCGAGTGGCTGCGGCTGCGCCACCGGCAGGCCGGGTCGGGTCGCGACGTGGCCGCCGCCCGCGCCACCGCACCCGGCGGGGACCTGTACGAGCTGGGGCAGGCGTTGGCCGACGGCCGGGTCTCCCGCGAGCACCTGGACGTCGCCGTCCGCTGCCTGGGCCGGATCCCGGCCCATCTGAAGGACGAGCAACGCTCCAAGGTCGCCCAGTTCCTCACCGAGCAGTCCGAGCAGTTCGCGCCCCGCGACTTCGAGGACGTCGCCAAGGCGCTGCTCGCGGTCCTCGACCCCGACGGCGCCCACTCGTTCGACCCCGACGCGCACCAGCGCCGGTCGCTGTCGATGGCCCAAGACGCCACCGGCATGCTGGCCGGACGGTTCCTGCTCGACCAGATCGGCTCGGCCTGGTTCAGCACCGCGCTGCAGCACTACGCCGCGCCGGACCCCGCCGCCTGTGGGATCGACTGAAAACGTCAACCTGATTTGGCCCCACCGTGATGGCTTGAAGTGGCCCCACCCTTCTTGACTTGTTCTGGCTGAGTTGATCTTGCTGTTGTTGTTTTTCGGGCGGCTCGGGTTGTGCGAAGCCGGTAGGAGTTCGAGCCGGTCTCGATGATGCGTGCGTTGAAGGTGAGCCGGTCGACGACAGCGGCGGCGAGGCGGGGGTCGGTGAAGGTGCGTCCCCATTCGCTGAACGGCGCGTTCGACGCGCAGGCGATCGACGCTTTCTCCTCGCGTTCGGTGATGATCTGGAACAGCAGCTCGGCGCCTTTCGGGTCGAGGTGGACGTAGCCGAGTTCGTCGAGGCAGAGCAGGTCGAGGCGGCCGTAGCGGGCCACCACCCGCGACAGCGTTTTGTCGTCGGCGGCCTCGACGAGCTCGTTGACTAGCGCGGCGGTGGTCACGTAGCGGACGTGCCGGCCGGCCTCGGCGGCGGCCAGCCCGAGCCCGATGAGCAGGTGGGTCTTGCCGGTGCCGGAATCGCCGAGCAGCACCACCGGTTCGCCTGCGTCGATCCAGCCGCCGGCGGCGAGCTCGGCCAACGCCGCCGCCGGCAGGGTGGGCAGCGCGGTCAGGTCGAAGTCGTCGAGTCGTTTGATCCGCGGGAACTTGGCCTCGTTGATCAGCCGCATGCGGCGCCGGGCCTGCCGTTCGTCGCACTCGGCGGTCAGCAGCGCGGCCAGGAAACCGTTGTGGGTCAACCGTTCCCGGGCGGCGGCCTCGGCGATGCGGTCGTGCTCGTCGCGGACGGTGGGCAACCCGAGGGCGCGGCAGCAGCCCTCGATCGCGGTGTGCGCCGCTGGCTCGGTCAACCCGGCCAGCGCCGGGCGCCGTCGCCTGGCCCCGGTCATGGTTGTCGCCCTCCGGCCAGCAGCTGGTCGTAGCCACCCAGCTGCGGCACCGCGCGCCGCGCACCAATCGGGGTGGCCCGCGCCAGCGCCGCCGCCAACTCCTCGTCGTCGGGCTGCTCGGCCTGGCGGGCGTGGTCGAGGCGGCGGCGGGCCATCACCGCGACCAGGTCGGGGTCGAACCGGCCGGATCCGATCGCCTCGCCCATGCCGGCCAGCACCGCGCCGGCGGGCAGCGTGCGGTGCAGCAGCAGCACCCCGATCAGCGCGTGGGTGCCGTCGCGGTCGCCCAGTGCCTTGCGCGCCAACGCCCAGTACTTGTCGTGGACGTCGGTGAACGCCCCGGCCGCCTTGGCCTGCGCCAGCGCAGTGGCACCGGGCAGCGCCCCCGGCTTGTGCACCAGCAGCTCCAGGTAGTGATCCAACACGAGATCCTCGGTCCACTTGTGCAGGCTGCGGGCATGCTCGGCGACCACCCGGGCGCCGTCGAGGATGGTGACCTGCCGGGCGCCCAGCCGGACCGTCACCGTCCTGCCGGCCAGCCGGGCGGGCACCGAGTAGTGCGCCTGCCGCACACAGACCCGGGCCTTGGTGTCCACCCGGCAGGTCAACAACTGGGCCGGGTCGAACGCGTCACGCGGCAGCACACGCAGCGACCGCCGCTCGGCCTCGAACGCCTCACCCACCGTCTGCCGCTGGTGTCCGATGCGGCGGGCGTCGTCGTCGGCATCGGCCTCGGCCAGCAACACGTTCAGATGCTCGAGCGAGTCGACGACCGGGATCGGCACCAGGTGGCGGCGACGGAACCGGCCGACCTCGCCCTCCACGCCGCCCTTCTCGTGTGCGCCGTCGATGCCGGGCTGGCAGTAGAACGCGTCGAAACCGTAGTGCGAACGCAGCGCCACGAACCGCTGATTCTCCAACCGTTCCCGCCCCAACAGGACACGACTCACCGCCGGCTTGAGGTTGTCCAACCGGACCCGGGCGGGCACCCCACCGAGCCGGCCGAACGCGACCACGAACCCGTCCAGGAACGACTCCTGCGTGGTGTTCGCATAGGCGGTGTGCACCGCCGCGCCGGAACACGACAACCGCAGCACGAACAGATACAGCTTGGTCTGCACGCCGCCCACCACGGCCCAGAACTCGCCGAAGTCGACCTCGGCCTCCACGCCCGGCGGATGCGTCTGCGGCACCATCGCCACCGCCAACCCGGTCCTGGACTCCGCCCTCAGCTGCGCGACAAACCCGCGCACCGTCGACTCGCCCACCGTCGCCTGATACTCGGCGACCAGCCGCTCCCAGACCCGGCGTGCGGTGTGCCGCTGCTTACGCGGCAGCTGCTCGTCGGCGGCCAACCAGCCCCGGATCACCTCCCGATACGGACCCAATACCGGCGACCCGCGCTGCGGTGTCTTCCGCTCCGGCGGCACCGCGTCGGCCAACGCCTGACGCACCGTGCGCCGATGCACCTCGTGCCGGCGCGCCAACCCGCGAATCGACATCGCTTCCTCCCGGCGGTCTCGCCGGATACGTTCGAACAGCTCCACCCTCGATCCCTTCGCCATCCCTCACTCCCGCGATCGACCTTCACTCGGACGATCACGAACGTAGGGACGAAGCTCGAGGGTGGAGCCAAATCAAGCCAGCGACACACCCCCAAAGTGGGGCCAAATCAGGCTGTCATTCCCAATCGACGAACACGGCCAACCCACCCTGCCCGTCAAGGACCCGCGCAGCGCCGCGCAACGCCTCGCCGACGCGCTGGTGCTGATGGCCAAGGCCGCCCTCGCCAACGCCGGTGAACGCGGCGGCGAACCACCACGCATCGTCATCCACACCAACCCCGACCAACTCGCCAACACCACCGGCGACAGCGCCCAGGAGAGCAACGCCGCCGACGGTGACACCCCCGACGAGGCCGCCACCGACGAAGCCGACGACCCGCCCTCCGGGGACGGCGCGGCCGACTCGACCTACGGAGACGACGGCGACGAGCCGTCACCCGAGCGTGACACCACGCCCCGACCGGATGACACAGCCGCCGACCGCGGCTCGCCGTTGCGGCGGCCCACCAGCGCGGCCGGGCTCGGCCGCTGCGAGCAGACCGGCCCCCTATCCCCGCTCGCGCTCGGGGTGCTGTCCTGCGACGCCATCCTCGAACGCGCCACCGTCGGCCCGTTCGGGCAGATCCTCGACTACGGCCGGGCCCGCCGCCTCGCCACCCCCGCACAGCGCCGCGCCCTGGCCGCCCGCGACGGCGGCTGCCTCATCCCCGGCTGCGGCGCCCTCCCGGGCTGGTGCGACGCGCACCACCTGATCCCCTGGCAGCTCGGCGGCCCCACCGACCTATCGAATCTGCTGCTGCTGTGCCCCAGGCATCACACCGAAGTGCACGCCGGCATGTGGGTCATCGTGCTCCGCGACCACCTGCCCTGGGTCATCCCACCCATCTGGCTCGACCCCCAACAACGCCCGGTCCGCAACCGACTCCCCGACACCATCGACCGAGCCCACCGACTCGCCCAACAACTACGCCTCGACCTCGACGACACCGGATAGCGGAACCCAGCTATTCGCTCACCTCTGCGACTCGCTTCTGCAGAAATCGTCGCTCCGGTTCTGCGCGCGCAAGCTCCAGAGCGCGCTGGTACTCCTCGCGTGCTTCGGCGGTGCGCCCTAGGCGACGCAGCAGATCAGCCCGAGTCGAGTGGAAGTACTGGTAGTCCCGAAGGTCGAGCTGGTCGACCCGCGCGAGTCCTGCGTCGAGTCCCTCCGCCTCAGCGACCGCGATCGCGCGGTTCAGCTCCACGACCGCCGAGCCGGTCTGCAGGGCGAGCTCGCCGTACAACGCGGAGATCTGCGGCCAGTCGCACGGCATCTCCACGTGCAGGGCCGCGATCGCTGCCTGGAGCACGTACGGACCTCGGCCACCGAGCACCATGGCGCGATCGAGTGCTTGACGACCGCGCACGATCTGCCTGCTGTCCCAGCGTGATCGGTCCTGGTCGGCTATCAGCACCAGCTCACCGTCAACGAACCGGGCGTCTCGTCGAGCGTCGTCGAGCAGCATCAGCGCCAACAGGCCGTGTACCTCCGGCTCGTACGGCATGAGCTCCGCAAGCGCGTTCCCCAGCCACAGCGCCTCAGCGGCTAGCTCGGAGCGGCCACCGTAGCCCTCGTTGAAGATCAGATAGACCACGGCGAGCACGGCCGCCAGCCTTTCCGGCAGCACATCTTCGGCTGGCACGCTGAACGGAATGCCGGCATCCCTGATCTTCCGCTTGGCCCGCGACAGCCTGCGCTTCATCGTCGGCTCGGGAACCAGAAACGCGCGGGCGATCTCGTCAGTCCGGAGGCCGCCGAGCGCGCGCAGGGTCAAGGCGACTTGCGCGTCGAGCTCGAGGGCTGGGTGGCAGCAGGTGAAGATCAGCTCCAGCCGTTCGTCTACGAACGGCGTGTCCTGCATCTCGTCCTCCACGGCTTCCGAGACGGCGAGCAGGCGCGTCTTCGTGGCAAGCGTGCGGTCACGCCGGATGCGGTCGATCGCTCGGTTACGCGCCGTAGTCACCAACCACGCCCGCGGGTTGGCCGGAGTTCCGTCGCGGGGCCATCGCTCCGCGGCAGCGGTGAAGGCGTCCTGGGCGGCTTCTTCGGCGAGGTCGAAGTCACGAAGGAAGCCGACCAGCGTGGCCAGAACTCGCCCCCACTCGTCGCGGAAGACTTGCTCGATAGGCGTGCTAGCGCTCAACGATTGGGCGCACCTCGATCGCCCCGCCCATGCGTGCGGCGGGGATGCGGGCGGCCATGGCAATCGCCGCGTCGAGATCGTCGGCCTCGTAGACGTAGAAGCCGCCCAGGGCCTCCTTGGCCTCGATGAAGGGGCCGTCCGTGGTCAGCGTTCGGCCGTCTTGCACACGCACGGTGGTTGCGGTGTCGGCTGGATGTAACTGCTCGCCGCCTAGGACGCCGGGCGACTGAGTGATGGCGAGGTACTCGGCGGAGATCTGCTTCTGCTCCTCTTCGCCGAGGCTGTTGAAGTGCGCCCAGGCGTCCCCGCCGGAGTGGATCAGCAGCAAGTACTTCATGTCCGTCCTCCTCGAATCGAGACTGTCGCGCCTAAGACGAACGGGCAAGCCCGAAGGGGACACCCTGATCGACCCTCACACCGAGCCGACCCCAGGCGTTGAGGAGGGGTAAGCCGCAGGCCTAACAAGAGATGAGGACAACCGTGAGCGTCGACAAGTACCGCGTCACGCCGATCGACCAGGCGACTGCCGCCGAGGTGCGGCGCACGTTGACAGCACCTGGCTACGGACACCTCGCGCACGCAGACGTCGGAGACGACGCGGTGCCATGCCGCTACTGCCTAAGGAACATCGAGCCTGGGGAGAAGCGGCTGCTGTTCACGTACGACTCATTCGCGGGTGTCGAGAACTACCCGCTGCCAGGCCCGGTCTACATCCATGCAGAAGAGTGCGCACCGTACGACGAGCCAGGCCGATTCCCGCCCGCATGGCGGCACAAGTGGCTGGCGTTCCACGCGTACGCCAAGGGCCGCCAGCAGATCACTGACGGTCGATCGCTCGACGGGGACCCTGACTGGGTGCTTGGGCAGCTCTTCGCCGACACGCGGGTCGAGTACGTGCAGGTGCACTCCCTCGCCGCTGGCTGCTTCCTCCTCCACGTCGGTCGGGCGTAACACGTCACGCCTCCGCGGCGCCGAACTAGTCTGCGCGTGTGACCAACTACTGGGTGCTGGAGTACTCGCTCGTGGACGACTACCTCGAGCGGCGAGCCGAATTCCGCGTGGAGCACCTGGCACTAGCTCAGGAGGCCCACGACAAAGGTGCACTGCTCCTGGCCGGTGCCCTCGCAGAACCCGCCGACAGGGCGCTGCTCGTCTGGACAACCGAGGACGCGAGTGTCCCGGAGGCGTTCGCCGAGCGGGATCCGTACGTACGTAACGGCCTGGTGCGCTCGTGGGAGGTCCGACCCTGGATGATCGCCGTCGGCGCCTGAGCCCAGCGGACCTAGCCGGTCGCCATCACCACGTCGGCTCCGACGCTGGCGCGTTGGCGCCGCCCGTTCTGCTGCCCGTCTGTGTCTGACCGCAACTGCCTTCTGAGGGCCTTTCGGCCACGGTGCAGTCGGGACGTGACCGTTCCCTTGGGCACCCCGAGAATCTGGGCGATCTCCTCATAGCTGAAGCCTTCGACGTCGAAGAGCAGCACCACACGTCTGTACACCAGCGGGAGGGATAACAAGGCCGCCTGAAGCTGGTGGTCGGGGATGGAGGCGATCACGATGTTTTCCGCGGAGGTCTCGACGTTGCGCCGGCCACCGTTCGTGTGCCCGTAACACTCCTCGGGAATGGTTTTCGGTTCGCGTTGGCGCTTGCGATAGCCCTGGATGAACGTGTTCTTGAGGATCCGGTAAAGCCATGCGTGGAGGTTCGTACCGGGTTGGAATCCGCCAAAGCCGCCGTACGCCCGAAGGAAGGTCTCCTGGATGAGATCGTCCGCGTCGGCGCGGTTTCTCGTCAGGCGTAAGGCCACGGGATAGAGGCGTGGAAGGAGAGGAACCGCCTCGACTTCGAAGCGGACCCTCAGATCCTCGGGGCTGGTGGGAGCTCGCACGCAACGAGCATCACCTGGGAATGGTTTCGTGTCGTCAAGGTGAGTACCCAACCGACACCCCTGCTAGCCGGAGTCTTGAACTGGCTGCTAGCCGGAAAGCGAATGTTCTTAGTTGGGATCGCGGATGCCGATCGAGCGATCCCGCCAAATGAGCTGTGCTCGCACGACGATCACGGTGGAAGAGCTCTGGACACCGAAGCGTCACCAGAGGCGTTCCGATTGCCCTTCGACGAGTGGACGCTGAGCCGGGTCAAGTCGTCGGCCACCCCGGCCAGCCACGTTTGCATGTCGGCGACGCGGTAGTCGGGGGCGGAGGCGACCGCCACCCGCCCAACGCTGGGGTCGCGGCCCTCGTAGAGCGCGTGTGCGAGGTCGCCGCAGGCATCGCCGACCTTGGTTGCCGAGTCGCTAACGAGCGGCCGCCACGGGGCCAGTGAGCCCGGTTCGTGCCTGTCACGCAGAACCTCGGAGCCCCGCGCGATGTGGTCACCAGCCGCCAACGCCGCCTGCCAGTCCACCCTGGACTCAGGCGCGTCGTGGCGCTCGGTCTGATACATGCTGTACGACGCGTCGGCCAGGGCGTTTGCCTCATTGAGCCGCGGAATCGCCCCCAGCGAGGGGCTAGTCGGAGGTGGCAGCGGCGCAGAGACGGTCAGTAGCTGGGCGGTCTCCTGCACCGCCTGTGCGCCCGTGGCAAAACGCGGGCGGCCGAGCGGCGCAGCTCGCCCCCCGCTCCGCGCGGCCATGCGAGCACGCCGGCCGCGACGCCGATCGCGGCACCCACGAACACGTCCACCACACGCGCATCGACGATCTGTGCGCCGGCCGGCGCGAGCTGTGTGAAGACCAGCGTGACCATCACCGTGAACAGAGCCTGCCCCCAGGCGGGACCGATAAGGGTGCCGGCGGCGAACGCGGCGACCATGACCGGAGGTGTGATGGCGGCGTAGAAGTCCGGAAGCGTGCCGACCGCAACCAGCAGCACGCCTACCACAGCCGCGCCGGCCAACGTGCCCACGACGGCCGGACGCAGCCCGATCCGCGTGTCGACCGCGCGGCTGCGCAGCAGCGTCAGCGTCGCCAGGAGCACCCAGAAGCCGTGTGTCAGATCGAGCACCCCGGCCACCAGCCGGGCCGCCGCGAGTGCCACTGCGACCCGTACGGCTCCTTGGAAGTAGACCGACCGGGGCGTGAGATGCATCGCGAATCGCTGCCACCACAGGCGCACCGGGCTCGCGCAGGCGTACGGGAAGCGCTCTACGCTCAGCCGTCGAATCCCCTGACCTGATTCGATCGGAGCCCCCAGCGCGACCCGTACCGCGTTGGCCAGGGCCCACACGCCGTCTGCCGTCACGAGGGACGAGGTACTCATCCGTGAGTCGCGACCGTCGCGCGCGGGTCGCTGGTCACGGTCCCGCTCTGCTGTGGACAATGCGCCCGCGAGCCCCTCATTGTCTGGTGGCGTGCCGCCGCGCAGCGCTACCGCGGTCGCCTCAGCCGTGCGGTCTGACATGGCGAGCAGCTGCGCAACGGCGATCCCTATGGGGTCGAGCGCCAGACAACAATCGCCCAGGCCACGGGCTTTTCCGTTGGAGCCGCCTGTCGGAATCGAACCGACGACCTACGCATTACGAGTGCGTCGCTCTGCCGACTGAGCTAAGGCGGCGTGCAGCCCGCCAACGAGCGGGGCACGGGCGACGAGTGTACCTGCCGACGCGCCGGCGTCCGAATCCGCCTGAACCCGACGAGGGAAGCCCAAGACACTGTCTAGAGCGCTCCGCCGGCAGCCTTCGGTGCGGCCGGGTCGGTCCCACCGTCCCCCACTGTCTCGCGGGACAGGAAGTCCTCGATCTGCCACACATCGTCGCCCGCCCGGTCGGCGATGGCGAGCAGGGTCGACATCGACGCGACCTCCTCGACCTGCTCCTTGAGGAACCACAGCATGAACTGCTCGCCGAGGAAGTCACCCTCGTCGCGGGCGGCCTTGAACAGCGCCTCGATCTGATCCGTCACCGCTTGCTCTTGGCTCAACGAGAGCGCGATCAGATCGCGTGGTGCCGAGAACTTGTTGATCACCTCGGGGACTCCCGGGATGGCGAGGTCGAAGCTCCGGTCGAGCATGTACTGCACGATCATCAGCGCGTGATTGCGCTCCTCGACCGCCTGTCGGTAGAAGTGCGCGGCCAGCCGTGGCAGGTCGTGGTTGTCGAACCAGACTGCGAGCGCGACATACTGATGACTTGCCGCGAACTCGTGCTGCACCTGCTCCCGCAGGAGCTTCACGAAGACCGAGTCGGGAGGGGGCGTCAGCGTAGCGGGCACGGCCCCACCCTAACGAGCGCCGGTCCTAGCAACGCGCGCCGTCCGAGGGAGGCGTCCCCTCCATGAGGTAGGCGTCCACAGCCGCGTCGACGCAGTCACTACCGGTCATGTACGCCGTGTGCACATCGCCCTCGTACGTGAGCAGCACTCCCGACTCGAGCTGATCGGCCAGCCCGACGGCCCATCCGTACGGCGTCGCCGGGTCCCCCGTCGTGCCGACAACAAGGATCGGAGCCGCGCCCATTGCTGTCACGGGTCCGGCGTCGTTGACCGCGGGTACGGGCCAGTGGGCGCACACGAGGTTGCCCCAGGCGAGGTAGGGGCCGAACCTCGGCGACGCGGCGCCGTAGGCACCCACCTCGGCCTCCACGTCGGCCACCGAGTGGACCGAGTTGCTGTCGAGGCAGTTGACGGCGTAGATCGCCTCGTTCTGGTTGCCAGAGAAGCTGCCGCTCGATTCCCGCCCGAGGTAGATATCCGCGAGGGTCATCAGCGCGGTCCCGTCGCCATCGAGCGCACGCGCCAGTGCGGCACCCAGCGCGGGGTAGCCCTGCGACTTGTCGAAGTACAGCGGCAAGGCCACGCCTAGCACCGCAAGCGACTGAGTCAACTCTCGCCCGTCTGCGGGCAGCGGCTCGGCGTCGATGTCCGCCAGGAGGCGGTCGAACCGGGACAGTGCCTGCTCCTTCGTCGATCCCAGCGGGCAGCGTTCGGTTTCGAGGCACGCGTCGACGTACGACTGGAACGCCTGCTCGAAGCCCGCGGCTTGTTGGAGCGAGATTTCGGTGCCCGAGAGGCTGGGGTCCAAAGCGCCGTCAAGGACCATGCGACCGACGCGTTGCGGAAACTGATCGGCGTAGGCCGCGCCGAGGGCGGTGCCATAGGACTTGCCGAGGTAATGGAGCTGCTGGTCGCCGAGAACGCCGCGCAGCACGTCCATGTCTCGCGCCACGTCGTTCGTGCCAATGTGCGGCAGCAGGCTCTCCGACTGTTGCCGGCATCCGGTTGCGAACTCGGCGCTAGCCGCGTCGATCGCGGAGATCTCGCCGGCATCGTCAGGTGTTGCATCTGCCGCGACGAAGGCAGCCAGGTCGTTGTCGGCGAGGCAGTCGACCGGGTTCGACTGCCCAACCCCACGCGGGTCGAACCCCACGATGTCGAAACTCTCGAGCACCTGCTCTGTCGCCACTGAGCGCGCGGCCCGGGCGTACTCGATCCCCGATGCACCCGGCCCACCCGGGTTGACGATCAACGAGCCGATCCGCTGGCTCTGGTCGCCGGCGGGCACCCGAAGGAGCGCGAGCTCGATCGTCTCGCCTGCAGGCGACGCGTAGTCGAGGGGCACCGTGAGCGTCGCGCACTCGAACTCGCCGTCGCAGCCGGTCCACTCGAGTTGCTGGTCATAGAACGGACCCAGCTCAGGGGCGACGTCGGAGGGCGCCGCGGCCGGTTGCGCTTCCGCAGGCGCTGGCTGGCTGGCGGGCTCGTCGCCATCGCCGGTTGAGCAGGCAGCGGCAAGGAGGAGCAAGGCGACCGCGGCGGCGGCGCCCCTGTGGGCTGCGATCACAGGCCCGCGTCCGGCGTCCAGCGCATCCCAGCGTCGACGGCGTGTTCAAACTCCTGCCGCGATCCGCAAACGCTCGCCTTGGGACACGAAGTCCGCCGGCCGGACTCCTGGTCCTTGATCACGATCACGTCGGCCGGCACGTTGTAGCCGACCACAGTCCCCTCGACCGGCTCGGCCTCGGCCGTCGGTGCACCGCACGCGTGCGCGCCGAGCTTGGGCACCGACTTCTTGAAATCAAGGTAGAGCGGGTGCTCGTACTTCAGGCAGCACATGAGCCGCCCGCACGCGCCGGAGATCTTGAGCGGGTTGAGCGGAAGGTCCTGGTCCTTGGCCATCCTGACGCTGACCGGCTCGAAGTCCTTGAGAAACGTCGAGCAACAGGTGTCCCGCCCGCACGGCCCCAGCCCGGTCTGCACCCGTGCCTCGTCCCGCGCGCCGATCTGGCGCAGGTCGACCCGCGCGCGGACCTCGCGCGCCAGCTCGCGCACCAGCCCGCGGAAGTCCACCCGGTGGGGAGCGGAAAAGTAGAAGGTCACGAGCTCATCGATGTCCGGGCGACGCTCGGTGTAGTCAACGGCGACGATCTTCATCGGCAAACCGTGCTCGCGGACCATGCGCTTGGCGATGATGCGGGCCTCCGCCTTGCGGCGGCGGTTGCGCTCGTCTCGCTCGATGTGCTCATCGGCGGCAATCCCAGCGCACTTCGGCAGGCCGCCGATCTCCTCGCTCACGTACGCCGGCGCCCAGATCACCTCGGCAACCTCGGGGCCGTCGTCGGTGGGCACGAGCACCTTGTCGCCGACCTTCGGCTCGAGCGCGCCGGGGTCGAGGTAGTAGAGGCGGCCGTACCTGTTGAACGCGACCGCCATCACCATGGCCATTCACGGACTCTAGCCCGACGCCTGGCTGGCGTGTCTGGGGTGAGTGTCCTGCAGATTCGCCCGGCGCCCGGTCGCGTGGCTGCGTGATGGTGCTTCTTACTTCGGACGCCACACGCTCCGCCGCGCACCGGTGCCACGAGCGGCTCGGCTTCGCGAAGACCCACGTGGGCATGAAGCTCGTTCCTTACGTGCCGGCTCCGGGAGAGGCTGTCCCTCTCGGGGGTGTTCCACTCAGGTCACGAAGTTGACCTGAGTGGAACACCCGCTGGAGCGACTCCCCGGGCCGGGGGGATCAAGCCGACTGGCCGTCGCCGGACGAACCGTTGCCGCCGGTGAGGTCGTAGACGGTCTGGCTCCCGACGGTGGTCGACGCAAAGTTGGCGGCCACCCACTCCGTGATCTGGCTCATCGAGTCAGAGCCGCCGAACGACGCCTGACCGGAGATGAAGTAGTGGACCCGGCCATCGGCGACGAGTTGCTGGAACTCCGCGAGCGTCGGGCTCGGATCCGTTCCGTTGAACCCGCCTAGCGCCAGCACCGGCTCCTCGCTCGCAAGCTGGAGGGCAGCCGCGCCGGTGGATCCGACCGCTGCCGCGGCCCAGTCATAGCCGGCTGAACCCGCCTGGAGCAACGCCACCAATTCGCCACTCACGGCGGAGCCGCCCGTCAGACCACCGCCGCCGCCACCGCCGACAGCCCCGGGTTGACCGGCTTGGCCGCCTTGGCCGTCGCGCATCTGGCCGCCGCGGCCGTCAGGCATCCGGCCACCTGGAGCACCCTGCGGCGGCTGTCCACCCGGGCCGCCACCGCCGCCGGGACCGCCCGCCCCGCCTCCACCGAAGCCGCCACTCGTCGTGGTGGGCCCAGCCGATGGCAAGGAGCCAGTGTTGGTCGAGGCCGCGGTCTCCAGGCTGTACGCGAGCGGCGCGGCCAGCGCGACGATCAGGCCGGCACCGATGCCCGCAGCCGACAAACCGCGGACGTATCTCGAGCCGAGCGAGCTCACGAGCGGAGCGAGAACAGCCGCTACTGCGGCGACCCCCGCAATCCCCACGACTAGGCGCAGCCACGGCTGGAAGTCCGGCGACCGGCCGAGCAGCACCGTCGACCACCAGGTGGTCACGCCGATCATGGCCGCAAGCCACACCCGGCCGGCGACGCCAGCGCGCCAGAACGCGGCCGCTGCCATGCCGACCAGAGCCGCGATCGCGGGCACGAGCGCCACCGTGTAGTAGCCGTGGATGATCCCGTTCATGTAGCTGAAGACGAGACCAGTGACGAGCAGCCAGCCACCCCAGAGCAACGCCGCTGCCCGCACCCGGTCGGTTCGCGGCGATCGGCGCGTGACCCACAGGAGCCCTACAAAGGCGATCAGCGCCGCGGGCAACAGCCAGGATGTCTGGCCGCCGAACTCCTCACCGAACAACCGCGTCAACCGCGGTGCGCCTCCGAAGGCAGAACCCGCGCCGTTGCCGAAACCAAACGACCCGGTCTCGTCACCGGTGATCCGCCCCAACCCGTTGTAGCCCAACGTCAGCTCGAGGATCGAGTTGTTCTGGGACCCGCCGATGTACGGCCGTACTGACTCGGGCAGCAGCTCGACCAGCGCGATGTACCAGCCGGCGGACACCACTACCGCCACACCGGCGACCAACAGCTGCCGCACTCGCTTGCCGAGCTGCGCCGGCCCGGCGACAAGGTAGGCGATGCCGAAGGCCGGCAGGACCAGGAACGCCTGCAGCATCTTGGTCAGGAACCCGAACCCGACAAGCACTCCAGCGAGTACGAGCCAACGCGTCGCGCCTGACTCGATCGCGCGGACCACTGCGTACGCAGCCGCGACGAGCAGCAGCACCAGCAACGCGTCCGGGTTGTTGAACCGGAACATCAAGGTCGCCACCGGCGTAACGGCCATGACCGCGCCTGCGAGCAAGCCCGCGGCCGGCCCGGACACCCGCCGCACTGCGGCGTACAGCAGTCCCACCGACGCAACACCCATCAACGCCTGCGGCAACAGCACGGCGAACGACGACAGCCCGAACAGCCGCACGGACAACCCCATCACCCACAACGAGGCCGGAGGTTTGTCGACCGTGATGAAGCTCGACGAGTCGGAGGCACCGAAGAACCACGCCTTCCAGCTCTCCGATCCGGCCTGCGCCGCCGCCGAGTAGTACTCGTTGGCCCAGCCGTTGCGGCTCAGCCCCACGAGGTAGAGCAGCGCCGTGACCGCCAGCAGCCCCAGCAGCGCTGGGCGGACCCAGACCGCATCGTCGGCCCGCCCACGCCAGAGCGCAGCCAGCGACCGCCGGCGGCGAGCGTCCGGTCCGGAGGCAGTCGTGGTCGGTGTCTCGACGATCGCCGCCATCAGGCACTCCTCTCCGACTCGACGGCAACGGCGGTCTTGCTCACAGCCAGATGCCCGCGGAACACCCACCATCGGTAGAGCACGAACCGCAGGACCGTCGCGCAGACATTGGCCAGCGTGAGGACCGCCAGCTCGACAAGGCGGCCCGGCTCGGTCGACACAGCGTGCAACGCCGCGAGCGAACCGCTGGTCACCGCCAGCCCCAGTAGGAACGTGACGAGCCCCTTCGCGTGATCGGAAAGCACACCGGCACTGCCACGGACGCCAAAGGTGAGTCGCCGGTTGGCCGCTGTGTTGCCAACAGCGGTGGCAAGCAGGCTCAGCGCGTTGGCTGCCTGTGCCGGCATCACAGTGCGCATGACGAGATAGAGAAACGCGTACGCGATGGTGCTCAGCACTCCTACGCCGGCAAACCGTACGAGCTGACCACCGGTGCCGGGGTCCTGCGTCGTGCGTCGCCCGAGGCGGGCTGCGACCTCGCGAACCGGAATCGATCCGGTGGCCATCCCCCACCCGATCCGCGCAACGCCTTTGATGTCGGCTACCGCGGTCTGCACGATGTCGACAGTCGAGCGCGGGTCGTCCACCCAGTCGACGGGAACCTCATGGATGCGTAGCCCCACGCGCTCGGCGAGCACGAGCAACTCAGTGTCGAAGAACCAGCCGGTGTCGTCGACCAGCGGGAGGAGCTCGCGTGCGTGCTCGGCGCGGATCGCCTTGAAGCCGCACTGCGCATCGCTGAATCGGGTGCGAAGGGTGACATGGAGCAGCGCGTTGTAGGCGCGCGAGATCAGCTCTCGCTGCGGGCCACGTACGACATTGGAGCCGTGCGCCAGCCGCGTACCGATCGCAAGGTCGCTGTGTCCCGACAGCAGCGGCGCCACCAGCGGCAGCAATGCGTCGAGGTCGGTCGACAGATCTACATCCATGTAGGCCAGCACCTGTGCATCGCTGCCGCTCCACACGGTGCTCAGCGCGCGGCCTCGCCCTGGCTCGGCCAGTCGGATCGCTCGGACCTCCGGGAAGCGCTCCGCGAGCAGGCAGGCCTCGCGCCAGGTGCCGTCGGACGAGCCGTTGTCCGCGATCGTGATGCGCGCGTTGAAGGGGAAGCGGTCCAGCAGGTAGTCGTGCAGCCGCTCAACACCCGGTCGAAGGTCGCGCTCCTCGTTGCGCACGGGCACCACGATGTCGACCTGGACCGGCGGTACCGGTGGACTCTCCGCACTGGTTGTCATGTGCTGCCTCAGCGTTGTGGTCGTCATGACAACCACCTTCTGAGGTCAGGATGTGCTGACCCTGGTGACGACCTGTGAGGTCGCTGGGAACGGCTTCGACTCGGCCGCCTCGACCGGCTCGGGGGCAAGCGGCAGCCGTACCCGGAAGGTTGCTCCCGCGCCGGGGCTGGTCTGGAGCGTGATGCGCCCGCCATGCGCGGCGACAAGTGCAGCCGCGATGGACAGGCCGAGGCCGCTACCCCCGGCGGCACGGCTGCGGGACTTGTCGGCGCGGTAGAAGCGCTCGAAGACGCGTGCCGCCGCCTCATCATCGAGGCCGGGCCCTTCGTCTGCGACCTCGATGAACGCGTGTGGACCGTCGGCATCGCTTCCGGTGCCGACTCGTACGGTGATGGGGGTGCCGGCGGGCGTGTGCGTCGTCGCGTTGGCGAGCAGGTTGCCCAGCACCTGGCGAAGCCGCGCCTCGTCGCCCACCACGACGGGCACGCGGTCCAGCGTGCCAACGACCTGCAGCTCGGTGTGGCGATCCGGCGCGACGACGCGCATGTCGGCGACGCCTTCGGTCGCAAGCGTGAGGAGGTCGACCGGACGCAGGTCGAGCGGGCGCTGCTGGTCGAGGCGTGCGAGAAGTAACAGGTCGTCAACAAGCAGACCCATGCGGCGAGCTTCGTCTTCCACGCGGCGTAAGGCTCTCGCAACGTCGGCGGGGTCGGCGGCAGCGCCCTGCCGGTACAGCTCGGCATAGCCACGGATCGACGTCAGCGGCGTGCGCAGCTCATGACTCGCATCGCCGACGAACCTTCGCATGCGCTCCTCGGACGCGCGAGCCTCAGTCTCGGACTCCGCGCGAGCGCGGAAGGCCGCCTCGATCTGACCCAGCATCGAGTTGAACGACTGTGCCAGTCGTCCCACCTCGGTGCGCGGGTCCCCTTCCGGCACCCGGTGCGACAGGTCGCCGGCCGCGATGGCCTCGGCCGTGCGCTCGACCCCGACCAGCGGACGCAGGCTCGAGCGGACCACGACGTACGCGACGACAGCGAGGAGGATGAGCACAGCACCCCCGACAACCGCGATGATCACCAAGAGACGGTCTGTCGTGCTCTGCACTTCCACAAGGCTCAGCGCAACCGTGACGCTGCTTCCATCGTCCAGTTCCACGGTGACGACGCGCCATTGGTCAGACCCGCTCACCGCATCGACCGTGTACGGACTGTCTGCCAGTGAAGGCACCGTCGACTCGTCGAGCTGGGGGAGGTCGGGAACGGAGTCGGCGTCGCTTGGCTCCGCATACAGGACGTTGCCATTGGCATCACTGGCCTGCACGAAGTAGTCCGCGGCAGCCGGGCTTCCCGGGGGCGGCCGACCGGTTTCGTTGAAGTCGTGTCCGCGCCGGAGGTCGTTGGCTGCCATCCGGCCGGCATCCTGAAGCTGCGTGTCGACGCGGTCGATCAAGTAGGAACGCAGCAGCGTCACGGATGCTGCGCCGGACACGAGGATGGCGATGGCGAGCAGGCCGAGCATCGCGGCGACAAGCCGTACCCGCAGCGGCGTCCGCGCCCAGCCTGCGCGCAGCGCGCGCATCAACGCCTCCGCAGCACGTACCCGACGCCGCGCACCGTGTGCAGGAGACGCGGCTCGGTGGTGTCAACCTTGCGGCGAAGGTAGGACACGTACGACTCGACGATGCTGCCGTCTCCCCCGAAGTCGTACGCCCACACGTGGTCGAGGATCTGCGCCTTGCTGAGCACGCGGCCGGGGTTGGCAAGGAAGTAGCGGAGCAGCTTGAACTCCGTCGGCGACAGCGCGACGAGCTCCCCTGCTTTGCGCACCTCGTGGCTCAGCTCATCGAGCTCGATGTCGGCGAACGCGAGCATCGGTGGCACGTCCTGCACCGCGCTGCGATCTGCGCGACGCAGGACCGCATGCACACGGGCGACCAGCTCATCGAGGCTGAACGGTTTCACCACGAAGTCGTCCCCGCCGAGCGTCAGTCCGTGGACGCGGTCCTCGGTTGCGTCTTTGGCGGTGAGGAAGATGACGGGTACGTGCTGGCGGCGCTCGCGGAGCTGCCGCAGGACGGAGAAGCCGTCGAGGCCCGGCATCATGACGTCGAGCACGATCAGGTCGGGGCGGAGGTCGTCGGCGACGTCCAGCGCGCGCCAGCCGTCCTCCGCGGTGGTCACGTCGAACCCCGCAAAGCGCAGGCTTGCGGACAGCAGCTCACGGATGTTGGGCTCGTCGTCGACGACGAGGAGCTTGGCGGGCGTTGTCTGGGAGCCGGTGCCGGTGCTGCTCATGCTCGTGATTGCCACGATTCCCACAGTGGACTGCCGGGCTGAGACGGTCCTGAGCGTTTCCTGGGAGGTTCCTGAGAATCACGCGGGCGCCAGAGCGAGGTTGCCGCGAATGCGGTGGTGCAGCCGCACCAGCGAGAGCTAGCCCGCCTTCAGCCGCAACGCCATCGACTCGAGTGCGAGCAGCGGCGCCACATTGCCTTCTAGCGCTTCGCGCGTCTCGACGATGGCCTCCATGCGGCGCACGGTTGCCGCCGAGTCGCTCTGCCTTGCCAAACGCTCCAGCTGCACCTGCAGTTCCTCGTTGACCAAAGTCGACCCAGCGCCGAGCTGGAGCACGAGGACGTCGCGGTAGACCGCGAGGATGTCGACGAGCGCACGGTCGACGGAGTCGCGCTGCACACGCTTGCGCCTGGTCTTCTGCTCGTCGGCCAGCGACTTGAGCGCCGCTGTGGCGCTGCGCGGCGTGCGCGACCCGGGGCCTGCGCCGAGTGCCGCCCGCAGATCCTCGGTCTCGCGGGCGTCGAGCTCGTCACAGCGGGCGTTGGCGTCCTCCTCGGCCGCCTCGACCAGGTTGGCCGCCGCCTGGAAGCACGACCCGATGTCGCCAACCTGGAACACCAGCCGCAGCACCTCGTTGCGCCGATTGCGGGCCTGCTCGTCGACCGCCAGCGCGCGGGCCCGGCCGATGTGTCCCTGTGCCGCCCGCGCGGCGAACGCAGCCATCGGCCCGTCAACCCCGTAGGTCGTCTCGAGATGCCGGGCAACGTCGTCGTAGGGCGGCGTGCGCAACCCGACGATCCGGCACCGTGACCGGATCGTCGGCACGATGTCTTCGGCCGTCGGCGCGCAGAGCATCCACACGGTGCGCAGCGGCGGCTCCTCGACGGACAGCAGCAACGCGTCGGCTGCGTCCTCGGTCAAGCGGTCGGCATCCTCGATCACGACGACCTGCCAACGGCCGTGCGCCGGACGCAGCGACGCTCGCGGCACCAGCGCACGTACGTCGTCGACCTTGATGGACAGCTGCTCCGTCGCGACCAGCATCACGTCGGGATGCGCGCCGGAGAGTGCCGTGCGGCAGTCGTTGCACACGCCGCAGCCACCGGTCGCACACTGGAGCGCGGCGGCGAACGCCTTGGCCACGACCGACCGGCCCGACCCAGGAGGCCCGGTGAACAGCCAGGCGTGGGTCATGAGATTGCCCGCGCCCGGCTCCCGCGCGACAACCCGCTGCGCATCGGCAACGGCGCGCTGCAGCTCGGGCACGACGGCCTGGCCGACCACGGCGTCCCAGACAGTCATCGCGCTCCCACCCGTCCCTTCAGGACGCTGGCGGCGGCATTCCGTACGTGCTCGGCCACCGACTCCGGCGCAGCAGTCCCATCGACGACCGCGTATCGCTCTGGCGCCGCGGAGGCAAGGTCGAGGAACGCTTGTCGCACTCGCTCGTGAAAGGCCTCCGGCTCGCTCTCCAGCCGGTCGGCGGTGTCGAACCGCCCCCTCCCGATCCCGGCCGGCACATCGAGCACCACCGTCAAGTCGGGGACCAGTCCGTCGGTGGCGAACTCGCACAGCCGCGCAATCGCGTCAGCACCCAGGCCGCGTCCAACACCCTGATAGGCGATCGCCGAGTCGATGTAGCGGTCGGTCACCACCACGGCGCCGCGAGCCAGCGCCGGATGGACCAGAGCGGCCACATGCTCGGCCTTGTCGGCGGCGTAGAGCAACGCCTCCGCCCGGTCGGTCAGGCCGTGGTTGGCAGGGTCGAGGACCAGCTGCCGGACGGTGGGCCCGATGATCGAGTCGCCCGGCTCGTAGGTCAGCACCACGTCGTGGCCCTGCTGCCGCAGCCACTCGGCCAGCAGCCGCGCCTGCGTCGACTTGCCCGCCCCGTCGCCGCCCTCGAGCGCGATCAAGAGGCCGGCGTCGGCAGTTGGCTGGTCTGGCACGCGGCACAGCCTAATGAGCGCCCCGGACAAGCCGTCGCCGCACGCGTCCCAACCGCCCCGGCCGGCCCGAAACGCGGCATGCTTGGCGCGTGGACCAGGTCGATATTGCCGTGCTCGGGTCGGGGCCCGGGGGACAGAAGGCCGCGATCGCCGCGGCCAAGCTCGGCCGACGGGTCGCACTCGTCGAGCGCCAAGACATGGTCGGCGGCGTTTGCATCAACACCGGGACGATCCCCTCGAAGACGCTCCGCGAGGCCGTCATCTACCTGACCGGGTTGCACCAGCGTGAGCTGTACGGCCGGTCGTACCGCGTCAAGGAGGAGATCACTGTCGCCGACCTCAACGCCCGGACGCAGCACGTCGTGGGCCGCGAGATCGACGTCGTCCGCAGCCAGCTCGCGCGCAACGGCGTACGACTGGTTCCCGGCACCGCGCACTTCCTCGACCCCCACATACTGGGCATCAAGAGCGGCGCGAGCTACGACGAGACCCGGCTAGAGGCGGACACGGTGATCATCGCCACGGGCACGACCCCGGCGCGGCCCCAGAGCGTTGAGTTCGACGAACGCACGATCATCGACTCCGACGGCATCCTGCACTTGCAGCACATCCCGCGGTCGATGGTCGTCGTGGGTGCGGGCGTCATCGGCATCGAGTACGCCTCGATGTTCGCCGCACTCGGCACCAAGGTCACCGTTGTCGAGCGCCGTGACCGAATGCTTGAGTTCTGCGACCTCGAGATTGTCGAGGCGTTGAAGTACCACCTCCGTGATCTCGCGGTCACGTTCCGGTTCCGCGAGACCGTCTCCGGGGTGGAGCTGCACGACAGCGGCACGATCACGCTGCTCGAGTCGGGCAAGAAGATCCCGGCCGACACGGTCATGTACTCCGCCGGTCGGCAGGGCGCGACTGGCCCGCTCGACCTGCCCAACGCGGGTCTCACCGCCGACGATCGCGGCCGGATCCCCGTCGATGAGCACTTCCGCACCGAAGTCCCGCACCTCTACGCCGTTGGCGACGTCATCGGCTTCCCGGCCCTCGCGGCCACGTCGATGGAGCAGGGGCGCCTCGCGGCCTATCACGCGTGCGGCGAGCCGACGGAGCCGCTGGCACGTGAGAACCAGCCCATCGGGATCTACACGATCCCTGAGATCTCCTACGTGGGTCGTACCGAGGACGAGCTCACGGAAGCCGCCGTACCATTCGAGGTCGGCATCTCGCGCTATCGCGAGCTCGCTCGCGGTCAGATTCTCGGCGACAGCGACGGCATGCTCAAGCTGCTGGTCAGCCCGGACACCCGACGGTTGCTCGGCGTGCACGTGTTCGGCACCGACGCCACCGAGCTCGCACACATCGGGCAGACCGTCATGGGGCTCGGCGGCACTGTGGACTATCTAGTCGACACGGTGTTCAACTACCCGACGCTCGCCGAGTCCTACAAGGTCGCGGCCCTCGACGTCGTGAACAAGATGCGCGCCGTCGCCCAGCTGAGCGGCTGACTCCCCGCCGCTCGGACGTTGCGCCGTGTCCGAAGGAGCGTGGGCAATCGCGCATGGTTGCTCGGACGCTACGAAGTCTGCGGCTTGCTCCCCTGAGGCACTCGGGGTAGCCCCAGCCTCGATTTGGGTGGGGTCCCCAATGCCCACCACCGCCTCCCCGGACGAGTGTGAAAGGGACAGCGGGAGGCATGTATGGACGTCCAGACAATCGTCGAGTCGGCGCCGTTGATCGCGTACGTCGGGATCGTCGCGCTGGTCGCGCTGGACGCGGTCGCGCCGCTGATCCCCGCAGAGATCGCCGTGCTCACGGCCAGCGCACTGTCTCTGGACGGGCACCTGGAGTGGTGGGCGATCGCGCTCGCCGCGGCCGCGGGCGGCATTGTGGGTGATCAGCTCACGTACCGCATCGGTCAACGGGTGCTGCGCCGGCAGATCTCCGCGCTCCGTCGTCGGCTGTCCCGCAACCGCAAGGACTCGGGTAAGACAACGGCTGAGCCCTCTGTCGGCTTCGTCGTCGTCGGCCGGTTCGTCCCTGGTGGGCGCAGCGCCGCGGGTGCGGTTGCCGGCCACCTGCGCATCCGCTGGCGGCGGTTCGCGCTCGCCTCGATGTTGGGGTCGATCGCCTGGGCCACGTCGACGGTGCTTATCGGCCGTGGCGCATCCGCCGTCGTCGATGGGCCGATGTGGCAGCAGATCCTGGCGTCTGTGCTGGTGGGGCTCGCCCTTACGGCGCTGCTCGTCGGCGTGCGCCGCGTGATCAGGGTGCGCCGCCGGCTCAGCCCTTCGACCGTGACCGCGCCGTCTTCCTTGGCGCTGCAGACTTCTTCGGCGCGGCCGTCTTCCGTGGCGATGCGGCGGCCTTACGTGGCGCGGGAGCTTTCGTCCGCTTTTCGGCCATGAGCTCGACCGCCCGCTCGTGGGTGATCGACTCCACCGACTCCGAGCGCGGCACCGTGACATTGGTGGTGCCGTCGGTGATGTACGGGCCGAACCGGCCGTCTTTGATCACCAGCGGCTTCTTGCTCGCCGGGTCCTCGCCGAGCTCACGAAGCGGCGGGGCGGTCGTCCGGCCGCGGCCCCGCTGCTTGGGCTCGGCATAGATCGCCAGCGCCTCGTCCAGCGTGATCGTCAACAGCTGGTCCTCTGACCCGAGCGAACGTGAGTCGGTGCCCTTCTTCAGGTACGGGCCGTAGCGACCATTCTGCGCGGTGATCTCCTCGCCGTCGGACGGGTCGACACCGACGACGCGCGGCAGGGTCAGGAGCTCGAGCGCCTGCTCGAGCGTCACGGAGTCGACGGACATCGACTTGAACAACGACGCCGTGCGCGGCTTGGCCTTCGCCGGTGCGTCCTCCGGCAGGACTTCGGTGACGTACGGACCGTAGCGGCCGTCCTTCGCGACGATGGTCAACCCGGTCGAGGGGTCGACTCCGAGCTCGCGGTCTCCGTTACCGCGCGCGATGAGCTCGCGCGCGACATCGGGCGTCATCTCGTCGGGCGGCAGGTCCTCGGGTACGGGACCGCGGTTGCCCTCGGCGTCCTCGACATACGGACCGTAGCGGCCGACACGGACGACAAACCCGTCGCCGATCGGCACCGACGAAACCTCGCGCGCGTCGATCTCGCCAAGACCGTCGACGAGCGGCTTGAGGCCAACGAGGCCGTCTGCGCCGGTCCAGAACCGGTTGAGCATCGCGACGCGGTCAAGGTCGCCGGCCGCGACCATGTCGAGGCGGTCCTCCATCAGTGCGGTGAACCCATAGTCGATGAAGCGCGTGAAGTGGCGCTCGAGCAGCTGCACTACGGCGAACGCTAGCCACGTGGGGACGAGTGCGCTGCCACGCTTGAACGCATATCCACGGTCGAGGATCGTGCGGATAATCGACGCGTAGGTCGACGGCCGGCCGATCCCGCGCTCATCGAGCTCACTCACGAGTGTCGCCTCGGTGTAGCGCGCCGGCGGCTTGGTGCTGTGGCCCGCCGCGTCGATCGCAACCGCCGTGACGTGCTGGCCCTCCTCGAGCGCCGGGAGCCGGCGTTCCTTGTCGTCGAGCTCGGCCTCCGGGTCGTCGGTTCCTTCGACGTACGCCTTGAGGAAGCCGAAGAAGTCGATGGTGCGACCGGAGGCGGCGAACTCGACCGTGCTCGGCTGCGCCTCGCCTGATGAGCCGTCGCCCGTGCTTGATTCAATGCGCACCGAGACCGTACGTCCGGTGGCGTCGCGCATCTGTGACGCGACGGTGCGCATCCAGATGAGCTCGTAGAGCCGGTAGTCGTCGCCGTGGAGACCCGTCTGCCCAGGGGTACGGAACGAGTCACCGGCAGGGCGGATGGCTTCGTGCGCCTCTTGAGCGTTCTTCACCTTGGAGGCGTAGGTACGCGGCTGGTCGGGCATGTACTCCGCGCCGTAGAGCTCGGCCACCTGTGCACGGGCGGCCGCGATCGCTGTGCCCGACAGCGTCGTGGAGTCGGTGCGCATATAGGTGATGAAGCCGTTTTCGTACAACCGTTGCGCCACCTGCATCGTGCGCGAGGCGCCAAAACCGAGCTTGCGCCCGGCCTCCTGCTGCATCGTGGTCGTGCGGAACGGTGCGTACGGGCTGCGACGGTAGGGCTTGGACTCGACCGAGCGGACCTCGAAAGGCTGGCCCGTCAGCGACTCCGCGAGCGCGCGGGCGCCGCCTTCGTCCAGGCGTACGACGTCGCGGTTCTTCAGCTGACCATCGCTGCCGAAGTCACGGCCGGAGGCGACCCGCTGGCCACCGACGGTGGCGAGCCGCGCGTTGAACGTGGATGGCTGGTCGGCGGATCGCTCGGTGTCGAGCGTGGCCTCCAGGTCCCAGTAGTCCGCGGAGCGGAACGCCATGCGCTCCCGCTCGCGGTCGACGACGAGCCGAGTGGCGACAGACTGCACGCGGCCCGCGGAGAGTCCCTGCGTGACCTTGCGCCACAGAACCGGTGACACCTCGTAGCCGTACAGCCGGTCGAGGATGCGTCGAGCCTCCTGCGCGTCGACCAAGGGCTTGTCGATGTCGCGGGGCGACTCGACGGCTCGGCGGATCGCGTCACGCGTGATCTCGTGGAAGACCATGCGCTTGACGGGCACCTTGGGCTTTAGCTCTTGCTCGAGATGCCAGGCGATCGCCTCGCCCTCCCGGTCCTCATCGGTGGCGAGGAGGAGCTCGTCGGCGTCCTTGAGGAGATCTTTGAGCTTTCGCACCTGCGGCTTGCTGCGCGCCGGGACCACGTACAACGGGTCGAAGCCCTTGTCGACGTCGACGCCGACCGGCGCCCCGTACCTGTCGCGCTTGGCCTCGGGGACTTCGGTCTTCTTGCTCGGCAGATCGCGGATGTGCCCGACCGAGGACTCCACGACGTAGCCCTTGCCGAGGTAGCCGGCAATCGTCTTCGCCTTGGCGGGCGACTCGACGATGACCAAGCGGCTCGGCTCGGCTTCGGCGGTTTTCCTTTTGGGGGGCACGCGGCTCTCTCTTCTCACAGGACAGTCGAGCGGGAGTCTTGATCATGCAGGACCTCGGCGTCCAGTCCGACCGCTCCCGGGGGGAACGGTAACCGGTCCCGCCCAACACCCCGCCAACGCGGGTGAACCTCTCGTGCTTCCCGTACGAGTGTGACGCAGGCCACAGTCGTGCCCTACCGTGGCCCGCGTCACACCGTCAGGCCAGATCCAACGCGGGCTCCAGATCCTGCTCCTGCTCCTGCGGCTGGGTGATCTCGTCGCGGCGGATCAGGACGATGGCCGCCAGGATGCCGAGTGCCGCGATGACGACTCCGACTTGGAAGGCGGACTGGAAGCCGTCGACGAGTGCGGATGGCAGAGCCGAGCCGGATGTCAGGGCGTTCTCGGTCTGCGACGTGGCAATCGTGGACAGCGCCGCGATCCCCAACGCGCCGCCGATCTGCTGCGACGTGTTGATCAAACCTGAGGCGAGCCCCGCCTCGGCCGGTTGCACCCCAGCCAGGGCGGCGATGGAGATCGGCACAAACGAGAATCCCAGGCCGACGCCGACCAGGAGGAATCCCGGCAGGAGGTCGGCGACATACGAACCATCGACGGACACCTGCGTGAAGAGGATGAGACCGGCGGTCAACATCGTCATGCCAATGATGAGGACCGGCTTGACTCCGACCCGGGTGACGAGCTGCGCGGCCACCGCCGACCAGACGATCGCGGATCCCGCGACCGCGAGGTAGCCGACGCCGGTCTTCATCGGGGAAAATCCCAGCACCTGCTGCATGTAGAGCGTGAGCATCAGGAACATCGAGAAAGTCGCCGTCCCCAGGATCAAGCCGGCCACGTTGGCGCCCGCAACAGTCCGCGTGCGCAGCAGGCCGAAGCGCATCAGCGGCTCGGGGTGGCGAAGCTCCCAGGCGACGAAACCAACGAGGAGAACGCCCGCCACGCCGAACAAGGCCAGCGTTGTCGCGTCGCTCCAGCCCTCCCGGCCGCCCTGAGTGATTGCGTAGACGAGCACGGACAAACCGCTCGTCACCAGGGCTGCTCCGGGAAGGTCGAACCGCTTGACCCGGGCATCACGACTCTCGGACAACAGGAACGGCGACAGCACAAACGCGGCCACACCGACCGGAACGTTGACGAAGAAGATCCACTCCCAGCTGAGGGCGTCAGTGAGGATGCCACCCAGCAGCACGCCGGCTGCTGCGCCGAAGCCGCCGACGGCTCCCCAGACACCCAACGCGATGTTGCGCTCGCGTCCTTCGGGGAAGGTCGTCGACAAGATGGAGAGCGCGGCCGGGGTGATGATCGCCGCGCCGAGCCCCTGAATCGTTCGCGCCCCGATCAACGACGTGTCCGACCAGGCCAACCCGGCGAGAAGCGAGCCGAGTGTGAAGACGACGACGCCGGCGAGGAAGATGCGCCGTCGTCCGAGAAGGTCTGCGGACCGGCCGCCGAGCAGGAGGAAGCCTCCGAAGACAAGCGCGTAGGCGCTGATGACCCACTGCAGGTTCTCCTGCGAGAACCCCAGGTCAACCTGGATCGACGGCAGCGCGACGTTCACGATTGCTATGTCCAAGACGACCATGAACTGGACGACGCTCAGGAGCGCCAAGGCCAGCCACTTGCGTCGAGCGGATTCGATCATGACGACTGGTTTCCTTTCACTTGCGCAGGTATGACTTGCAAACTAGTAGCACCCACTTGTGATGTGCAAGGGAATTCTTCACGAGCGCAAGTAATGGGGCTAGACTGAGGGGCGTGTCCAGCCGCTACGACCAGTACTGTCCGGTTTCGCACGCGCTGACCCTTGTGGGCGAGCGCTGGGCGCCGCTCGTCGTGCTCGAGCTGATGCGCGGGCCGAAGCGGTACACCGATCTCGTCGAGAGCCTGTCCGGCATCGGGACCAACATCCTGGCCGCTCGGCTTCGCGACCTTGAGGCGTCGGGCATCGTCGTCCGCCGGCAGCTCCCGCCGCCGGCAGCGTCCCGGGTCTACGAGCTCACCGAATATGGCCGGGCCCTCAAGCCCGTCCTCCGCGAGCTGGCCGTGTGGGGGGCGCGATCACTCGGTCCCCCCGACGACGTCGAGCTCTTTGCTGGCTGGCTGACCAACATGCTCGACACAGTGCTGTCCACCATCGCTCCCACTGGCCGATTCGAGTTTCGCGTGGGTGACGAGGTGGCCTCCCTCGTCGACGGCGAGGTTGCTCCCGGATCCATCGAGCAGCCTGATGTCGTGGTCGAGGGAGACCCAGTGGCGGTCTACCACTTGTTCGTCGACGGACAAGACGACGGCGTCACGATCACGGGCAACCGCGAGCTGCTCGAGCGAGTTCTGGACGCCACTCCAGAACCGGTCGAGATGCCAGCACTTGCTTCGTCCTAGCCTCCGCGATCGTCAGAGCAGCAGGTAGCCGTCGCGGACCAGCTCGCGCACGGCGCCGCTCATCTCGTCGGTGAGCTCGGCTACGTCTTCGTCAAGGATCTCGGCGAGCGCGTGGACGATCTGGCGGACGGTGAGCGAGCCGTCGGCGACGCCGACGAGCGCGGCTTCCGCGGTGCCGACTTCGCGGGCACGGCCGAGCCCGTACGACTGACGGAGCACGACGTGCGAGGGATCCTCCGCCCCAGGTGCCCCGATCTGCTCCTGGCTCACGCCATCGGCGAGCCGAGGTCGGGCAGCGAGGATCCCCGCGTCATCCAGCCCGCGAAGCGTGGCAGCTGCGTTGAAGTGTCCAGCGATTGTGTCGCCCAGCGGCATATGCACGGCGTGCGGCCAGTCCTCCACCACGACCTGCCGTGCGCTGGCGTCCGCGCGGCGCAGTGCGACCCAGCCGAAGCCGATGGCCTCGACATCGTGGTCTTCGAACCAGCCGAGCCACGCGTCGTACGCGGCCCGGTAGCCCGGCGTCGCAACGTCCCCCGAGTCGCGCAGCCACAGCTCGACGTACTCGGCTGGATCCTGAGTCTCTCGTTGGATCAGCCAGGCATCGCATCCGGTGCCCGCCACCCAGGAGGCCGCCCGTTCGCGCCAGTCCTGTCCTCGCCGGTGCACCCAGTTGACCAGAGCCTGCAAGAGGCCGCCGGCGCTCAATCGTGACGCGCCGTCCACGACGACGCGCCGTGAGATCTCGTCACCTGGCAACCCGGAGTCGCGGTACACGTGCTGCTTCCCCGGACTGACAACGAATGGCGGGTTGGACACGATCAGGTCGAACTGCTCGTTCACAACCGGGTCATAGAGGTTGCCGTGGCGGAGGTCGACAGCGATGCCGTTGAGATCCGCGGTGATCCGGGCGAACGCCAGAGCCCGCTCGCTGAGATCGGTGGCGACGATGTTCTCGACGTGTCGGGACAGGTGGAGCACCTCGACTCCGCATCCGGTGCCCAGGTCGAGCGCCCGCCCGATCGGTCGGCAGATGGTCAGCTGCGCAAGCGTGGTGGCGGCGGCGTTGACACCGAGCACGTGGTCCTCGGGCACCGGCGCGAGACGCCCGTCGAGGCCAGGCGTGAGGTCGGCTGCGACCCACCAGTCGCCGGTGTCGTCGGCGTACGGTCGAAGATCGGCCGTTGCGCGGACGGAGTCGCCGTCGACGTCAAAGAAGCCTGCCGCGCGAAGCGGCGTCACCAATCCTGGCAAGGCGCGCTCAGCCTCCCTGCTCGAGAGGGTCGCCTGCAGCGGGAAGAGCCGCGTCAACGTCTCGAGCGGCGACCCACCCGCGGTGGCACGCAGCCCGGACGTGGTCTCGTTGCGGTGCAGCGCCGCGCTGGCCAGCGGGCCGAGGCAGTCGCGGACACCGTCGACTGTGTAGCCAATCTCGGTGAACCGCTCGCGCAATGCGTCGGCGTGCTCACGGCCGAGTGCGGGGAGCCGGCTCATGAGACCGAGCCTGCTGAGGCCGTCAAACGATCACGGTGCCGAGGCTTGTTGGGGCGTGCAAGGCCCATGAGCCCTGCACGCCCCCCGACGGCCTCGGCACCGTGATCATTTGGGCCGACTGGCGGAGCGGCTACGCGGTCGTCACCTGCGACGGCGTGTCCGCGGATGCCTCGATCGCAATCGGCCGACGCTTGCTGACGACGACGGCAGCGACGATCACGAGGGTGGCGACGATCGCGATCGTGTAACGCAGCGCCGTGTTGGACGAGTCGCCGATCGTCATTGTCACCACGGCGGGCGCGATGAGCACGGAGACGAGGTTCATCACCTTGATCAACGGGTTGATGGCCGGGCCGGCGGTGTCCTTGAACGGGTCTCCGACGGTGTCGCCGATGACTGTCGCGGCGTGAGCCTCAGAGCCCTTGCCGCCATAGTTGCCGTCCTCGACCAGCTTCTTGGAGTTGTCCCAGGCACCGCCGGAGTTGGCCAGGAACACGGCCATGAGAGTGCCGGTCGCGATGGCGCCGCCCAGATATCCGGCAAGCGGCCCCACGCCCAGACCGAAGCCCACCGCAATGGGCGCCAGTGCGGCCAGCAGGCCGGGCGTGGCCAGCTCGCGCAGCGAGTCACGGGTCACGATGTCGACGACGCGGCCGTACTCGGGCTTGGTGGTCCCCTCCATGATCCCGGGGTTCTCGCGGAACTGGCGACGAACCTCGAACACCACGGCACCTGCGGCCCGACCCACTGCGCTGATCGCGAGACCGGAGAAGAGGAACACGACCGACGCGCCGATGAGGACACCGACAAGGGTGTTGGGTGACACGATCTCGTCGACGAACGACGCCTGGATGCTGGAGCTGGCCGAGGTCAGGCTCTCGCCCACCTCGCCCAACGCGGTGGTGATCGCGTCGGTGTAGGAGCCGAACAGCGCCGTCGCCGCGAGCACCGCAGTCGCGATGGCGATGCCCTTGGTGATTGCCTTGGTCGTGTTGCCGACAGCGTCGAGCTCGGTGAGGATGCGCGCGCCATCGCCATGCACGTCGCCAGACATCTCCGCGATGCCCTGCGCGTTGTCCGAGACGGGGCCGAAGGTGTCCATCGCGACGATCACGCCGACGGTGGTGAGCAGGCCGCAGCCCGCGAGGGCGATGAGGAAGAGCGACAGAATGATCGAGCCGCCGCCCAGCAGGAACACGCCGAACACTGCGGAGCCGATGACGAGCGCCGTGTAGACGGCCGACTCGAGTCCGAGCGCCATGCCGGACAGCACGACCGTCGCCGGCCCAGTGAGCGAGGTCTTGGCGACGTCACGCACCGGACGCTTGTCAGTGCCGGTGAAGTAGCCGGTCAGCCACAGGATGATGCCGGCAAGGATGATGCCGATCGCCACGGCGACCGAAGCGAGCAGACGCGGGTCCTTGTCGATGGCGGCGATGTCGGCACTGATGCCGTCGAGCTCGGCGAACGTGTCAGGAAGGAACGAGTAGGCCGCGATCGCGCACAGCACCGCGGACACGATTGCGGACGCGTAGAACGACCGGTTGATCGTGACGAGGCCGTTCTCGCCGGGCCGCGGACGCGTCAGGTAGATGCCCAGCACTGCGGTCAGCGCGCCGAGCGCCGGCACGATCAGCGGGAAGACGAGGCCGTCGGCGCCGAACGCGGTCTTGCCGAGGATGAGCGCGGCCACGAGCATCACGGCGTACGACTCGAAGAGGTCGGCGGCCATGCCGGCGCAGTCGCCGACGTTGTCACCGACGTTGTCCGCGATCGTGGCGGCGTTGCGGGGGTCGTCCTCGGGAATGCCCTGCTCGACCTTGCCGACCAGATCGGCGCCGACGTCGGCTGCCTTGGTGAAGATGCCGCCACCGACACGCATGAACATCGCGAGAAGTGCGGCACCGAAACCGAAGCCCTCGAGCACGCTCGGCGCGTCGGCGCGGTAGAGCAGCACGACAAGCGCCGCACCGAGCAGGCCAAGGCCGACGGTCGCCATGCCGACCGCGCCGCCGGTGCGGAACGCGATGCGCATCGCAGGGTCGCGGCCCTCGTCCCGGGCGGCGGCGGCGACACGGACGTTGGCGCGCACCGCGAGCGACATGCCGAAGTAGCCGATCGCCGCCGAGAACGCCGCGCCGAAGACGAACGCAATCGAGCGCCCGACCCGTACGTCGGCGTCGCCGGGCAGGAAGAAGAGCAGTACGAAGACCAGCGCCACGAAGATCGCCAGCGTGCGGAACTGCCGGTTGAGGTAGGCCGCGGCCCCCTCCTGCACGGCCCGCGCGATCTCCTTCATGCGCTCGGTGCCATCCTTGGCGGCCAGCACCTCTCGCCGGAACATGCTCGCCATCACCAGCGCGGCAACTGCGACGAGCGCAACCACCACGACATAGCTGAGGTTGCTCCCAGAGAGCGAGACCGCCGGGCCGCTCTCCGCGGCTCGGTAGAGCTCGGTCATACGTCCTCCTCGACGTGGCCCGAGGGCCGAAACCCGATAGGCAGGCGCGCCGACGAATGGGTCGGTCACGCCCCCCAACGGGGTCTATGTGGTCTGTGACGGAACGGGCGACCCACCCCGCCGGAGGCATCGGTGGACCCGGATGGGGGGCCACTCTACGAGATGGGCATCACACCATGGGAATCCGGGTGGTGTGGCAACGGTCACGTCCGGCGGGGTTCGAAGGTCGCCGCGACCCAGAGCAGCCCCAGGCGCACGCCCTGCGGGCCGGTCCGCACGTCCACGTCGTGCGCCAGCTCGCCCAGCAGGGCGAGCACGGAGCCGACGGGCAGGGGCTCGGGCGACGGGTCGGTCAAGGCACTGTCCACGGCCGCGAGATGCCGCGCGGCCTCGTGGCCGGTCGCCTCGGCTAGCGGCTCACGCGCCCCCGTCGTCAGGGTCACGGCGAGCCCGTCGTCGTCCTGGATCTCCAGGCGTATGCGGGTCCCCGAGGCCTCGTCACTTATTCGCAGCAACAGGCCGCAGGCCTCGCCCACTGCCAGCCGTACGGCCTCAAGGGTCTCGTCAGGCAGCCCCGACTGGCGGGCGACCGCGGCGGCCACCTGCCGCGCAGTCCGGACGTGTGCGGCGTCGGACGGGATCGTGAGCTCAACCGCGGCCACGGGGGCGACGCTAGGCCGCCGAGACGGCCTCGTCGACCGAGGCATGGATAGGGAACACCTTGGTCAGTCCCGTGATGCGGAAGATCTTGAGGATGCGCTCCTGCGTGCAGACCAATCGAAGCGACCCTTCACGACTCTTCACTCGCTTGAGTCCGCCGACGAGAACACCGAGGCCGGTGGAGTCGAGGAACTCGACGCGCTCCATGTTGACCACAATGTCGATGTGGCCTGAATCAACCAGTGTGACGAGCTGCTCGCGCAGCTTGGGCGCTGTGTAGACATCGACTTCGCCCGCGACATCGACCACGGTGCGGCCGTTCCGCTCGTGGCTGGTCAGCGTGAGATCCACGAGAGATCCTCCACGGTTGCAGTATGTGTTGGGCGGTTTACCCCTGGTGCATTCAACCATCGTCCGGGGTGTTTGCGAGACTGCCCTCGTGCCGCAGCTTGCCAGTCTGCTCCCCTCCGTATGGCGGGCTGACCGGGTCACCCACGTCGAGCAGCTGCCGGTGCGTGAGGCGCGCACCTGCGACTGGCCGGCATGGGCCAGCCCGGGCGTCATCGATGCGTTCGCGACGCACGGGATCGTCTCGCCGTGGGTGCACCAGGTGGCAACCGCCGAGCAGGCGTGGGCCGGCCGACATGTCGTCGTGGCGACGGGCACGGCGTCTGGCAAGTCGGTCGGCTACTTGCTGCCAGCACTCACGGCGCTGACCAGCGGCCGGCCAGGTCGAGAGCCGACCGTCCTCTACATCGCGCCGACCAAGGCGCTGGCCGCCGACCAGCTGCGGCTACTCGCCGGTATGGATCTCCCCGGCCTGCGGGCCACAACGCTCGACGGAGACTCGCCCGCCGAGGAGCGCGACTGGGCGCGTGCGCACGGGACCTACTTGCTGACCAACCCAGACATGCTGCACCGATCGGTGCTACCGCGACACCAGCGGTGGGTGTCGTTCCTACGACGGCTGCGATTCGTGGTCGTCGACGAGTGCCACGTCTACCGAGGTGTGTTCGGCTCACACGTGTCGCACGTGTTGCGTCGGCTCCGGCGGCTGGCGCGGTCCTACGGCTCCGACCCGGTGTTCATTCTCGCGTCGGCAACGTCGGCCGATCCGGCGGAGTCGGCTGCCCGGCTGCTCGGCGCTCCTGTGGTGGCGGTGACCGAGGACTCGTCGCCGCACGGGGGCGGGGACTTCGTGCTCTGGGAGCCACCGCTCAGCGCGGTCCGGGGCGAGCACGGGGCACCAGTTCGGCGGTCGGCGACCGCGGAAACCGCCGCCCTCCTGGCCGACCTTGTCGCGAGCAAGGTGCGGACACTGGCCTTCGTTCGGTCGCGACGCGCTGCCGAGACGGTCGCTCTGCTCGCCCGCGACGGCGTGGATCGAGCGGTGCCGGGTCTGGGCGCTGCGGTCGCGGCCTACCGCGGAGGTTACTTGCCCTATGAGCGGCGCGACCTGGAGGCTGCGCTGCATCGCGGAGATCTGGTCGGCGTCGCGGCGACCAACGCCCTGGAGCTGGGCGTTGACATCTCCGGGCTCGATGCCGTGCTCCTGGCGGGCTGGCCGGGCACGCGCGCGTCGCTCTGGCAGCAGGCGGGGCGGGCGGGCCGCGCGCAACAACCCGCCCTGGTCGTCTTCGTCGCGCGGGACGATCCGCTGGACACCTATGTCGTGCACCACCCGGAGGCGATCTTCGGTCGCAGCGTCGAGGCCACCGTGCTCGACCCTGACAACCCCTACGTCCTCGCTCCCCATCTGTGCGCTGCAGCGCAGGAACGAGCGCTGACGGCCGATGATCTGGCGGAGTTCGGCCCGGCCGCGGCCGATGTGGCCGACAGTCTGGTGCAACGCCGCCTCCTGCGACGACGAGCGGGCGGCCTGTACTGGACGCAGCGCGACCGGGCGTCCGACCTGGCCGACTTGCGCGGCACCGGGGGGCCACCCGTCCGACTCGTCGAGATCGGCACCGGTCGGCTGATCGGCACCGTCGACGCCGCCTCGGCACCGATGACGATCCACGAAGGCGCGGCCTACGTGCACCAAGGCGAGACCTATCGCGTCGAGGAGCTCGACCTTGACGACGCGGTGGCTCTGGTCAAGCCGTGGGTGCCGGACCACACCACCCACGCCCGTGAGTTGAGCGACGTCCGCATCCTGTCCGAGTCGCAAGCGACGACCTGGGGGGATGCGCGGCTCGCGTTCGGCGCGGTTCAGGTCACCAGTCAGGTCGTCGGATATCTCAAGCGCGCGCTCGGGTCCGGGGAGATCCTCGGCGACGTGCCGCTCGATCTGCCCGAGCGCACACTGCAGACGAAGGCCGTCTGGTGGACCGTCAGCGAAGAGCAGCTGGCAACGGCCCAGCTGGACCCGGCAGACGTCCCCGGCGCGGCACACGCGGCCGAGCACGCGTCTATCGGCCTGCTCCCACTCTTTGCCACGTGCGACCGCTGGGACATCGGAGGCCTCTCGACCGCTTGGCATCCCGACACGGGCCTGGCCACGGTGTTCGTCCATGACGGTCATCCCGGCGGGGCCGGCTTTGCCGAGCGCGGTTTCGCCGCCGCGGTGCCTTGGCTGCAGGCCACGCGTGAGGCAATCGCCGCGTGCGAGTGCGCCGCTGGCTGTCCGTCCTGTGTGCAATCGCCGAAGTGCGGTAATGGCAACGAACCGCTGGACAAGAATGGGGCCGTTCGACTGCTCGACGTCCTGCTGGCCGGCCGTCCCGGAGCCGGGCAGGCTTGATCTCGCAGCCGGAAGGAGGTCGCGATGTTGGTCCTGGCGCTCGTGGTCCTGGCGCTCCTGGTCGTCTTCATGCTCGGCGCGTTGGTCGGATCCGAAGGTTCAGCACAGCTGGACATCTTCGGTGCGCAGATCGACACGACGGTGGCGAGTGTCCTGATGACCGGCTTCGTCGTCGGGCTATTGACGTTGCTGATGTTGGTCCTTGCCGCGCTCGGCGCAAGGCGAACCCAGCTTCGCCGCAAGCGCCACAAGGAATTGCGTCGCCAGGCGGCTGAAGGTCAGGCCGTCGTCGCGGAGCGCGATGCCCTGGCCGAAGACAAGGCGCGGCTAGAGCGCAAAACGCAGGACACCGGCAGCGCAGCACCACCGGGAGACGACTCGGGCTCTGGCGAACCGTTCGGTGATCCCTTCGGTAAGGAGCCGCATCGCAAAACACCGCCGTGAGCTGCGTCCACCGCTGAGCCGTGTCGGCCCACCCAGCAATCGCTGGATACGGAGCGAAGGTCCATCGCCGCGGTGACCCGGTCAAGGTGCGACCGGAGGGTCGGCTAGCTCGCTCGTCAGCCCGGCGCGCGCGCGTCGAGTGGCACCGGCGATCGACGGCGGAGGCCCAGCCAGGCGTGTCAACGTGCACCTCGATCTCAACCGCCGTGCCGTCGAGGCGACAGCTCGCCAGTCGAGCCTCGTTGGCGAGCGCGACGCGGCCGGCCGCCGTGCACGGGTCGCCCTGCGCACCGAGGAGAGCCTGCGCGGCGGCCAGCGCGGCCAGGTCGGCTGCCACGGCGGCGCGATGCCGAGTAGCAACCAGCACCGCGCCAGCCATGACCACAGCCGTCACGGCAAGCAGCAAGGGCATCACGGCGATGACGAGGATCGTGCCCGAGCCGTGCTCGGCCCGGCACCGACGATCGACTGCGGCGGCGCGGATCATCGATCCGGATCCATGCCGCCGAGTGCTCCCGTCTCTGGCAAGGCGACAGCCGAGCCAGTCACTGTCATCGCGGGCAGCAGTGTGGCCAAGGGGCCAGGTGCGTTGACCCGCGCAGTCACAACGGCGCGCACGGTGTCACCGCTCGAGACGTCGACGACCGACCCTCCGGGCGCAACCTTCGCCGCCAGAGCTCGTACCGCGCTGGCATCGTCGCCTCTGGCCGCTGCCCGGACTGCCTCTCGCGCGGCGTCTGCACATCGCACGTGCGCACCAAGCACAGCGATCAGCCACACGAGCGCGGCGGCAACGAGGATGAGGGCCGGGAGGGCGACAGCTATCTCGGCGGTCACCGAACCGTGGTCGTGGTGGCGCCGGCGTGGGTGCCGACGCCACCGAATCACGACCGCCGGAGGCCAGCGCGTCATCCCAGGAACGGCGCGAACGCCCGCTTGACCACGTCAGTGAGCATCTTCATCGTCGAGTCGCTGGACAGCAGCTTGATCAGCAGCCCGCCGAAGGCGCACGCCGCGATCGTGCCCACCGCGTATTCCGCCGTGGTCATCCCCGCCTCATCGCGACGGTCCGCCCAGAGTCGGCGCAGGGCTCGTGTCATGCATGTCTCCCTTGCCGGCAGCCGGCCGGTGCGGGCCCTCACGGGAGAGGACTGCTTGCAGCCTGCAAGCGTCGGTGCGGGTATGGGAGCCCGTGGAGCGCTTCTGGGGACAACGCTCCCGTCCATCGGACCCATGTGGACGACGAGCAAGTTCACGCCCGTGCCACCACGACGGGTCCCGACGACGCGCGGAGTCACATCAGCACCGCACGGCGGGCTGGCGGCGCAATTCGCGGCGGCGCAAGTCACGGCAGCACAGCCACGGCTGCCGAAGCGACGAAGGGGACAACGCCGACGACCACGAAAGCGGGGAGAAAGCACAGTCCGAGCGGTAGCGCCGCACGCGGGCCCAGGGACCGGACCCGCGCCTGCGCCGCCCACCTTGCCGCGGCGGCCGCGTCCGCGCTGAGGGCAGTCAGCGCCCGCGCGGGACTCGTGCCCGTGGTCTCGGATCGGACGATTGTCCGGCCTAACCGCGCGACTCCAGCTTCGTTCGTCAGTGGCTGCCAGGCCTGGTCCGGCGCCGCGCCGACTGCGGCAGCGGCGGCGCAGTCGAGCAACCTCCGGCCCAGCGGCCCACCCACGGCGTGGCCGACAGACTCTGCGGCACCGCTGACCGACGCGCCAGCTTGCACGACCGCCGCAAGCAGCGACGCCGCGAGGGGCAGGTCCGCGGCGAGTCGCTCCCGCGCGGCGCGAACGGCGGCCGGCTCGAGACGAGCGAGCAACCGATGGACCACCAGGGCTGCCACGCACCCGACGGCTAGCCCGACGATGCCCTCGATCAGGAAGGCAACAGTGGCTCCCGCCAACAGGGCGACGCCGGTGTCGCGGCGGGCGCTGCGCCCAACGGCGTCCCGCACAGGAGGATCGCCCCTCAAACCTAGGACCCGAGCCACGCGCGCCCGCCGATTGGCGGGCCACGCCAGCCAGACCGCAGCCGCCACGAGGACAGCCGCGAACGAACTCACGTGGCGCCCGCGACAGGCAGGGAGGCAGCGCGGCTGAGCCGGTCGACCCAGAACAGCCCCACCACGGACAGGAGAACTCCGACGGCGAGGCAGCCGGCGCCTGCGGGCGTGTGGAAGAGGAAGCCGACCGGGTCACCGCCTACGCCGGCTCCCAGCAGCAACGGAACCGCAGGGAGCAGCGCGAGCAGTGCCGCGGTCGTCTGGACCGCGGCGAGCTCGGTCTGGGCCTCCCCCGCAGCGGCCAGGCGATCTCGCAGCACAGCGAGAACCTGATCGACCGCATCGGCGAGGCTGGCCCCGCCCCGCTCCGAGACGAGCCAAGCCGCCGCGACCGCCGACCAGCCTTCGCCCCCGGGCAGTCGGCCCGCCTCGCGTAGCGCACCGACCACATCCCCGCCGATCTGCGCCGCGCGGCTCGCGGCGACGACGTCAGGCTGCTCTGTCGCCGCCGCGGCCAGCGCTTCGGCAGGGCCGAGCCCGGCACGCAAGGTCACACTCAGCACGCGGCAGGCATCGGCAGTGCCGGCTCGACGCTGCGCCGCTTCCCTGGACCTCAGCATGACTCGCCGCCGCCAGCCGGCGACGACAGCGATGCACCCGCCCAGCGCCGCCGCGACCGGCCCTGCGAGCAGTGCCCCGAGGGCCACCAACATCACGCCCAGCGCGCCGACCGACCGCCCAATGGGCAGGGTCGGATGGCGAGCCTTCGCCGTGCCTGGTCGAGTGCGACCCAGCCCCGGCCGGGCAGCCGGCATGAGCATTGCGGCCAACGCCGCCGCGGCCACGGCTAGCAGTTCGCTCACGAAATCACTCCCCGAGCCGACAGCATCGCGCCCAGGGGATCCCAGCCGGGGCCGGCGTCGGTGGAACCGCCGGTCATCACCAGGGCAGGCGTCACTGCTGCATGCCCATCGGGATTAGCCGTTACCACGTCGATCGAGGAGAGCCGGCGTCGACCGGATGGCGCGCGCTCGACGTGGACCACGACATCGAGCGCGACGGTCAGCTGGCTATGGACCGCGGCACGACTCAGCCCTGCCGCCGTGCCGAGCGCCTCCAGCCTCGCCGGCACGTCGGCCGGACTATTGGCGTGCAGCGTGCCGCAGCCGCCGTCGTGCCCGGTGTTGAGCGCGGCCAGCAGGTCCACGACCTCCCGCCCGCGGACCTCGCCGACAACGATGCGGTCGGGCCGCATCCGCAGCGACTGCCGGACCAAGGCGTCCAACCCAACCGCGCCCGCGCCCTCGACATTGGGCGGCCGCGCCACCAACCGCACAACATGTGGATGCCGAGGTGCCAGCTCGCCCGAGTCCTCGATGAGGACGATGCGTTCAGCGGGGTCGACAAGCGAGAGCAGCGAGGACAGCACGGTGGTCTTTCCGGAGCCCGTGCCACCCGTCACGAGGAACGCGAGCCGGGCCGCAACCACGAGTCGCAAGCATTCGGCCGCGCTCGGCGGTGCCCACCCTGACAGCACAAGATCGGCAAGCTCGAACGGGCGACTGGGCGGCAGCCGCAATGACACCAGTGGCCCGTCTGGCGCCACTGGCGGCAGCACGGCATGCAGCCGAGCGGTGTTGGGCAGTCGCGCGTCGACAAACGGGCTGGCGTCGTCGAGTCGTCGCCCCGCCGACGCGGCGAGCCGTTGCGCCAACCGCCTGACACCCTCAGCGGAGTCGAAGGTTATGTGTGACAGGCGCAGGCCATCGCCGTCGTCGAACCAGACCTCACCAGGGCCGTTGATGACCACGTCGGTGACTCCTGGTTGGGCGAGCAACTCCTCCAACGGCCCCAGACCAAGCATGTCGGCGCGAAGCTCCTCGCTCACGTGGAGGAGCTCGTGGTCGCCGATGACAACACCCTCGGCACGCAGCGCCGCAGCCACTCGGGCCGGCGTGGGTCGCTCGCCGGATCTCGCGAGCGCGGCACGCACTCGGTCGACGAGGGCGGTGTCAGCGCTCATGCCGCAGCCGGTGCGGGCACGAGCTCATCAAGCAGCCGGTCGCTGAGGCGCCCCAGCCGGCTATGTGACATGCGCCCCGGTGGGACACCCGCGTCGAGGTCACGAACAAGGCCGGGCAGGTGCGGCATCTCACCGGCGCACGGCAGCCCCAGCCCAGATGCGACCGCGTTGACCCCGAGGCCTGATCGGCCCTGTGTGCGAACGACAACTCGCACGTCTGAGGCCCCTCGCGCGACAGCTTCGGCCACAACTGCGGCGGCAGCCACCGCACGGAGCTCGGCGCGAACCACCACGAGGACCACATCACAGCTGCACAGGGCGGCCGTCGATGACTCGTCGAGGTGACGTGGAAGATCGACGACGACCAGGCCAAAGCCTCGGCGGCCGCCGTCGATAACGGCGCGGACGGAGTCGGCCGACGGGCGCGCCGCGGCGTCGCCGCGCACGTGCGACAAGATCCAGAGCCCGTCGAGCGCAGGCAGCGACTCACGCAGCCGCGTGCCCTGCAGTCGGCCCCGAACGGCAGCGAGGTCGGGCCAACGCAGACCTGGCTCCGCCTCCGCCCCCACCACAAGATCGAGCCCACCACCGAGCGGGTCAGCGTCGACCAGCAACGGGGCGAGCCCACGCCGTGCGGCGCCGCAGGCCAAGGTGGCGGCCAGCACAGACGCCCCGGCTCCACCCTGTCCGCCGATGACCCCGACGGCACGCGCAGCCGTGCGCGGCTCGGCGGCCTCGGCGAGGCGGTCGAGCAGGACTGACTCGGCGTCGGGCAGGAGCAGTGCCCGCTCCGCGCCAATGGCGACGGCATGCTGCCAGACCGCGTCATCCGGCTCCGGCCCGCCCACGATCAGAACACCCGAACGACGCGGCAACCCGGCCGCGGCCAAAGGGCCGAGCATGTCGTGCGCCACGACCACGAGGGGCGCCCTGGCCCAGCAGCGCCGCGCGGCCACCGCCTCGTGCGCGACGTCAAGCGAGACCCCTGCGGCCGCGGCTAGGCGAAGAACCGCATCGAGCAGATCATCGTCCTCAGTGACGAGCAAAGCACGCGCCGGCCCCACGGGATCGGCCGGGCGCGGCGGGTCAAGCCTTCGACGCATCTGTGAGAACACCCCTCCGGACCGGCAGACACCCAACTGCTCAGAGGGTCACTCGGGAGCTCCGCCGCTGACCACGGCTCGCCGCTGATCTGTGGAGCGCGGAACCGCTTCCAGAGCGCATGTGGACAGACCAACCGCCCATCGGCCAGACAGCAAGACGGCCCCCGCCGGGGGGTGGCGGGGGCCGTGGAGCCCGGCCTAGGGGGGGTGGCCGAACTCAAGCGGCAGGGGGGGTGCCGCTATCTCAAGCATGCCCCACATCACCAGAAAGAAAACAACCAGGTGCGGAAAATTTGCCCGGTTGTCGTGGATTCGCGCCGGTACCAGTCACGGGTCCTATGCTCGGCTGCGTGGATTCCGCCGCCACGGCAACGTTGCCGAACCGTACCGCCGCGTTTTTCGATCTCGACAAGACGATCATCGCCAAGTCGAGCACCCTGGCCTTCTCGCGCTCGTTCTACCAGGGCGGTCTGATCAACAGGCGTGCCGTCTTGCGCAGCGCGTACGCGCAGTTCGTCTATCTGGTCGGTGGCGCCGACCACGACCAGATGGAACGGATGCGCGAGTACCTCTCCGGTCTCGTCACGGGGTGGGATGTCCAGTCCGTCAAGGATATCGTCGCGGAGACGCTGCACACCATCGTCGACCCCATCGTCTATGACGAGGCGGTGACGCTCATCGAGGAGCATCACCTGGCGGGGCGCGATGTCGTCATCGTCAGCTCCTCAGGTGCCGAAGTGGTGGAGCCGATCGCCGAGATGCTGGGCGCTGATCGGGCCATCGCAACTCGCATGGTCATCAACGATGAGGGCCGCTACGACGGCGAGATCGAGTTCTACGCGTACGGGGACCACAAGGCGAAGGCGATCCACGAGCTGGCCGAGCAGGAGGGGTATGACCTCCGCCGGTGCTACGCCTACTCGGACTCGGCGACTGACCTGCCGATGCTGGAGGCGGTCGGTCACCCCTACGCCGTCAACCCCGACCGAGCATTGCGCCGCACGGCCGCCGAGCGAGGATGGCCGGTGCTGATGTTCTCCAAGCCGGTCGCGCTCCGGCAACGGGCATCGCTGCGCGGTGCCCCGAAGCCGGCCATAGCCGCCGCCGCTCTGGGCGCGGGTGCGGCAGCGGCCGGCATCGTCTGGTACGCCGCCAAGCGCCGCGGCGGCCGCGGGGAGTCCTGACCAGCGCGCCAAGCCGTACCCACGCGGCGCCGCGTCGGGATACCGTCTGATCGTGCCCGGCGAGGAGATCCTGGAGCTCGGCCGCAGCAAGCAGCGCCCGGCGCCGCCGCCGCCGCGGGCGCCCAGCGTCGCCGCAGAGCCGATCCACCTCGACATCCAGGGCCAGGACGAGGAGGAACCTCCACCACCGCCACGACGGGTCAAGCTCACTGTTGGCGCCATCGTCGGTGTCGTCAGCGGCTTGCTCGCCGGGGCGGCCGGATGGAACGCGATCGACGACTGGCGGACCGAGACAGCATCACGGGGAGCGACCGACCTTGTCGCCTTCCTGAGGGATGCGGGTCCTGTGCAGGACTTGGACGCAGTCTCGGCAACCTTCACGATCTTCAACTCTGGCGAGCACCCGGTCACTGTCGAAGCCATCAGCGTGACCGGGTGGGAGCCTCGCAATCCCGACCGAGACATGTCGCGAGAAATCGACCCGGGTGAGAGCGCCTTGGTCCAGACAACTTTCTCCATGGACTGCGAGGCGCCGCGGCCTCAGGCGACCGCGACGCATGCGCTGATCGACGTGCGGACGGCCGATGGGCAACGTCGCTCGGTCGACCTTCCGTTCGCGCAATGGGAGAACCTCGCTGGCGCTCGCGACTGGATCTGCTCACCCTCGATGGGCTACGGGGGCGTCTGGGCAGATCTGAGCAGCCCGGAGTGGGGCGAGGGTTCGGTGACCCTCGACATGCACTTGCAATCGGACCGAGAGGTCACAGTCGTGGGCGTGGAATCGATCAACCCTGCGTTCTCCGTCGAGACCACCGAGCTGCCTAGACCAGTCGATGGCCCTTCCAGTGGCTCTATCGCGAGTGTCTGGAGAGTTGTCGACTGTGTCGCCGCGCGGGACTTCGAGTTGTCCGGCTTGCTCCTTCGGCTGACCCTCGACGATGGCAGGTCCCAGGAGATCGATGTGAGCTATGGACCGGGGTTCGGCTCCCTGATCCGCCTCACCGAACGCAGCTGCCCGGCGTCGTAACCCGCTCGTAACCAATCGTAAAGATCATGGCCAGCCCCTTCCGACACGCCGACGCCATGCTTTAGAAAGCAGGTACGGCCCATAGGACCGCGCACGACAGTCGGGAACCCACGCGGCGACCAGCCCATGTACGGGCAGTCGTTCCGGGTCAGCCGGGGCGACAGACAGGTGCACGCTTTGGTAACCCGAGCTGGCGTGCCAGCGGCGCCCCGCAAGGGGCGCCGCACCTTTGTGCCAGAGTGAACAACCGTGGACGAGCTGGCGAAGCGGCAGCGGGCGGCCGCATTCGACGCCGCCGACGTGGCCGCGGCCTACGCAGCGCGACCCGACTACCCCGTCCACGCCCTGTCGTGGCTCGTCGGCCATCCGCCACGACGCGTGCTCGACCTGGGTGCCGGCACCGGCAAGCTCACCGCGCAGCTGGTGGCTGCCGGCTACGACGTCGTTGCCGTCGACCCGGCGGCAGAGATGCTGGCGCAGCTCCGGCTGTTGCTGCCAGATGTCGCGAGTCGTGTCGGTACGGCCGAAGCCATCCCACTTCCTGATGCGAGCGTCGACGCGGTCGTCGTCGCGCAGGCCTTCCACTGGTTCGACCCCAACACAGCCCTGCCGGAAATGGCGCGCGTGTTGCGACTGCGGGGCACGCTCGGCCTCGTGTGGAACATCCGCGATGACCGTGATCCGTGGGTCGCCGAGCTCAACACGCTCATCTCCGAGCGAGCGCAGCTCGACCGTGAGTCGACCGAGTCTGCGCATGCCCTCGACGGGTTCCCGGGGCTCGAGGACTTCGAGCACCGGACGTACGAGCACGCGCAGCCGATCGACCGGCCGCTGCTGATCGATCTGATCCGCAGCCGTTCGTACGCCGCCGTCATGCCGGCCGAGCAGCGCACCCGCCTGCTCAACGAGATCGGCTCACTGTTCGATCGGCACGCCCTCGGTGGCCGCCTCGTGCTGCCGTACGTCACCCACTGCTACCGCGCCCACAAGGTCGGGTAACCCTGCGGGCGCGGCAGCCAACTGCGTTGGTCAGCTCGCCTGGTGCTCCACCTTCACGTCGTCGACGAACCCACGGAACGACCCCGTGAGATCGCCGGAGTCGAAGGAGAACACGATCCGATCGATCTGCTTGTCTGCGGCGACGGCGCCGACGTTGACGATGACGCTGTTCCAGGCGTCGAACGTCAGGACGCCGCCCTGCGAACGCGGATGGATCGAGTTGCCGTGCTGATCCACTGCCGCCGAATCACGGAGGTAGGTGCCGTCTGTGAACAGCACGTCCACGGCAACGTGCCGGCTCGCCGGCGTGACCTGCCCGGCGCCCGAGCTCTGCGGCCAGACCGAGTACGACAAGGTCGTCGACGGCTTGACCCAGATGCCGGCGCCGTCGAACAGGGCGCTGGACGCATGGGCGTCGGCGGCCTCGGCCCGCCCGGAGAACAGCAGCGCCGGTGAGCCGCCCGCCTCGGATGCCGTGCCACGTGCGGTCTCCATTCCACCAATACCGCAGCAGAACTCGGCGACGTTGACCGACTCGAGACGTGCGTTGCCGAACGGCTGGAGCTGGCCGTCGTCGAACGTCGTCTGCAGGTCGACTCCGGCGCCGTACTGCATCTCCTCGGGCGTCCACGCCTTCACCGTCACCTGGAGCGTCTCGGTACGTGTGGCGGTGCCCTTGGTGGCCGTGCCAGTCATGGTTGCCGTCGCGTCCGGCTCGCCGAGCGCGGGTCGCCGGACCAGGTTGCCGGCGTCGGTAATGAGCGCCGGATCCGAGCTAGTCCACGTCGTCTGCACACCGTGCGGCGAGCCGTCCGGGATCGGCAGGTTCTGGGTCACGGCTGTGAGGTCGCCAAGGTTGAGGCTGTCGAAGTACGCCGCCACCGACTCCTCGTCGGTCAGCGGTGCTGCCGGAGGAGCGAGCAGCTCGATCTCGGCAAGCGCCCCACCGCCACCGGTGATCTCGACCCGGTAGTGGGCGTACGACCCGGGATCGTCGATCGTGAACGCCCGCGTCTGCTGGCGCCACGCGAACGACTGGCCAGAGCGCTCGTCGAGCACCTTCCACCTCTGACCGTCGCGGGAGCCCTTGAGCACCCACCCCGTCGGGTCGGCGCCCTCGGCCGCGCTCGAGGTGAGGGTGTACTGCCCGGCCTTCGCGGAGCGGCCCGCTGCAAAGCTGAACTGCACCCACGGCGCGGATCCGGTCACCGCCGTCTCCGTCGCCGATGAGTTGTCGAACAGCAGGGCGGCGTTGCCACCGCTCGCCGTCGCCACACCTAATCCAAGCCCGGTGGCGTCTCCGACCGGCTGCGCGACATCCTTGCCATCGGTCAGGGAGACGGGCAGCGCGTCCTTCTTGGTGCCCCACTTGGTGGGCGTCGGGGACATCTCGAAGTTGAGCACCGCGCCGTTGGCGAGCTGGTGGTGCGAGATGTAGGCCTCGTCGTGCTTCTTGCCGTTGACTCGCAACGACTTGACGTACACGTTCTTTGCGCTGTTGTTCGGCGCGTTGACGACGATCTTCTTGCCGTTGTCGAGCTGAACCGTCGCCTTGGTGAACAGCGGGGAGCCGATCACGTAGTACTCGCTGCCCATCTGCAGCGGGTAGAGACCCAGCGAGTTGAGGAGGTACCACGCCGAGGTCTCGCCGTTGTCCTCGTCGCCGGCGTAGCCCTGGCCAATCTCGCTGCCGACGTACATCCGCGACAGCACCTCGCGGACCTTCTCCTGTGTCTTCCAAGGCTGACCGGCGTAGGTGTACATGAACGGGATGTGGTGGCTCACCTGGTTGCTGAAGCCCCACTGCCCCATCCGTACGTCGCGCGCTTCGACCATCTCGTGGATGATGCCGCCGTACGAGCCGGGGAAGGTGGCCGTCTCCGGTGTGGCGAAGAAGGTGTCGAGCTTCTCGGCCAGCGCGTCGCGACCGCCGTACAGGTTTGCCAGACCCTGGCCATCGAACGGCACGTGGAACGCGAAGTTCCAACCGTCTGTCTCGGTGTAGTCGTGGTCGTGGCCCCAGACGCGCGGGTCGTACTCATCCGGTGTCGACTTCCAGGTGCCGTCAGCGGCACGTCCCTGGAAGAACCCAATCGCGGGGTCGAACATGTTGACGTAGCTGAGCGCGCGGTTACGGAAGTAGTCCGCCTCCTCGCTATAGCGCTCGCGCTCCACCCTCGGCAGCGACCTATCGTCCGACAGCGATTTCGCCATGTTGGCGATGCCGAAGTCGTTGATGTAACCCTCCAGCGCCCACGACACTCCCTCGGACACCGTCGACGGGGTCCAGCCTAGGAAGATCGAGTTCTCCAAACCTTTGCGGCCGACGTTGGAATTGACCGCCGACCCCGGCGGCCGAACGGTCGCGTTCTTCACCGCCGCGTCGTAGGCCGCCTTGACGTCGAAGTTGCGGATGCCCTTCATGTAGGCGTCGGCGAAGGCCACATCGGAGCTGGTCCCGGTCATGAGGTTGGCGTAACCGGGTGACGACCACCGCGAGATCCAGCCCCCGTCCTTGTATTGCTGGACGAAACCGTCCACCAGCTCACCGGCCATGGTCGGACTGAGCAACGAATAGCCCGCCCAGGTGGTGCGGTAGGTGTCCCAGAACCCGTTGTTGACATAGACCTTGCCGTCGACGACTGGTGCGCCCGTCTGCGTGGGGCCGCTCGGAGGCGTGTCGGTCGACGACTGCACCGTGTGCCTCCACACGGGGGCCGCGTTGGTGCCGGTGTTCTCGTGCCCGGAGTTCGGGTAGAGGAACAGCCGGTAGAGGTTGGAGTAGATGGTCGTCAGCTGGTCGTGGCTGGCGCCCTCGAGCTTGATGACATCGAGCTTGTCGTCCCAGAGGCGCTGCGCCCGATCGCGTACGGCCTCAAAGTTGTCTCCCGCTGCAATCTCGAGCTCGAGGTTCCTCTTGGCCTGGTCGATGCTGATCAGCGAGGTCGCGACGCGCATGGTCACGTCCTTGTCGGCACCACTGGTGTCGAACTTGACAAAGCCGGCGACATTGGGGCGCGGCCCGCCGAGCATCGCGGCGCCGACGATGGGCTCGTCGAACGTCGCGTAGACGTACATGCGGGTTGCGCCGTTGGACAGGCCGCTGCGGACATCAGAGAAGCCCGTCACAACACCGTTTGCATGATCGATTGTGAGCCCGCCGTCGTTGGTCACGTTGTCCAACGCAAGGTTGGAGGAGCTGCCGGTAAAGGTGAATCGCAGCATCGCCGCGTGGTCCGTCGGCGTCATCTCCGCCTTGATGCCGTTCTCGAACGTCACGCCATAGTAGTGCGGCTTGGCGACCTCGTTGTCGTGCTTGAACGGCAGCGCACGGCCGGCACGGCTGGAGCTTGGAACACCCGTCCCGTCGGACGGCATCACCTGGAATGTCTGCCGGTCACCCATCCATGGGCTGGTCTCGTGGCTCAGCGCCAAAGCCTGCAGAGTAGGCAAGTTGCTCGCGTTGTTGTTGGCCGCCGCGTACTCGTAGAGCCAGCTGGTCGTCGCACCGTTGGTGACGGGAGTCCAGAAGTTGAACCCGTGAGGTACGGCGGTCGCCGGGATGTTGTTGCCTCGCGAGAACGCGCCCGATGAGTTCGTCCCACGGTTGGTCACCACATAGTCGGACAGGTGGCTGTGTGTCGGTTCGTCCTTGCCGGTCTTGATGACGACGTCGTCGATCCAGCCCTTGAACTGCCCATGGCCGTCGGGGTTGTCGTAGGCGACGAGGATGCGGTCGACCGTCTTGCCCTTGGCGACCTTCCCGAGCTCGGATTCCTTGTGGTTCCACTGGTTGGCGTAGAGGCTCTTGGAGGCGCCCTGGCCCTGTGGGCTGAGCTCGAACCCGTGCTGGTCCCTGGCATGCAGCTCATTCAGGTAAGTGCCATCGGTGAACGCGAGGTCCACGGCCGCGTAGGTGCTTGCGTAGCCGAGGTCGTTGCCGATCATCTGCGGGAAGATGCGGTAGCTCAGCTCGGTGTCGGCGTTTATGGGCACGTCGACGTCGAAGACCTTGTTGTAGGAGAAGCCGTGGCCCTCCCCGACGTGGCTACCGGAATATTCGAAGGCCCTGAGACCTGTGAAGCCAACGTTGGACTTGATGGTGGGACCGGCCGCCGGACCGGACCCGATGTGGCTGCGCATGTCGGTAACAGGTGGCGGGGTTGTGTCTCCGTTGGACAGCTGCAGCTCGGCAAGCTGGATGAGGCCACCGCTGTGGTTGGCCGTGATGTCGAGCCGGTAGTACAGGTAGGCGGTGGTGTTGCTGAACTGGTAGTCGTTTGTCGTGAAGCGGTCCGCAAAGTCCTGCCCGCTCCGCTGGTCGACGTCGACCCACGTGATGCCGTCCTGCGAACCCTGCAGCTTCCAGTCCCTGGGGTCGCGCTCGGGCGCATCGTTGGCTGAGGTGAGCGCATAGCGCGCCACTGCGATCGGTTCGCTGAGCTGCACCTGTGCCCAGCCCGTCGAGCTGAAGGTGAGCCACTTGGAGTTGGCGTCGCCGTCGACGAGCTTGGCGACTCCCTCGTTCGGCAGGTTCTCGGCGCTGGCGGTGACTGCGACGACCTTGTCCATAATGCTTCCGGGGATGCCGCTGGTGGGCTGACCGGTCACGCCGTCGGTCTTCTTCTCGCCATCGACCTCCTCCACGGTGTCTGACCAGGTGGGCGCCGGGTCGGCATCCTCGAAGGATGAGGCGAAGTCGGTCGTCACCGTTTCACTGGTCCGGGTCGCGGTGGCGCTCGCCATGGGAACGGCGAGCAGCCCGGCGGCAACTACGGTGGCGGCTAGAGCGGGTACGAGTCTCGTTCGGCGTTGCATCGCGGAGGTCCTCCTTGTGACAGCGTTGTCAACTTGGTGAGAACGTTGCTCTTCGAGCCGGCAGCGGACCGACACTCCCCTGGCGTCGCAGGCTCACTGCCGCAACGGGTGCCAGGGGCAACTGCGGGATGAGAGTGGCTTGGTAGGCGTGGTAGGCGTCGGGCTTGCCTTGCCACACCGTGGCTGATGGGACGTTGTGCGGGTCGAGCTCGTGGTGCCAGCTACCGCTTTGTCGGTCCAGGAACGAGTCGGCGGCGTAGTCCCACCAGGTGCGGTACCACCGCTCGTACGACTTGTCGCCGGTCCGGATGAACAGCGTGGCCGCAGCTGAGATCGCCTCAGCGAGCACCCAGTGCATCCGTGTCCGGACGACGGGACTGTCGTCCCAGTCGAGGGTGTAGACGAAGCCCGGCTCACTGTCGACGTGCCAGCCCCGCTGCACCCCCGCGGCGAAGAGGGATCGCGCGTCGTCGACGAGCCAGCCCGGTGGTGCCGCAAGTGACGCCTCGACGTGGAGCAGCAGTCGCGCCCACTCCAGCCAGTGACCAACGGTGCTGCCGTACGGACGGAACGGGTCTGCCGGGATATCCGAGTTGTAGTCGAGAAGCGGCTGCCAGTCGGCGTTGAAGTGCTCTGGAAGCCGCCAATCGTGAGCCGCCGCGACTTCGTGGATGAGGTGCTCGCAGATCCGACGGGCCCGGTCCTGCCAGCGTGGGTCACCAGTGACATCGGCCGCCGCGAGGAACGCCTCGACGAGATGCATGCTGCTGTTGGCGCCGCGGTAGGGCTCGGGAACGGACCAGTCTTGGTTGAACGAGTCCACGGAGCGGCCGGCCTCGTCGTCCCAGAAGTGCCGCTCCACGATGTCCAGCGCGTCGGCGAGCAGGTGCTGCGCGCCCGGCCGCTCAGCCACAACCGCGCTGCTGGCGGCTAGCACCACGAACGCGTGGTGGTAGGCGCCCTTGTCGGCGCCGTCCACCGATCCGTCGGGGCGCACACTGGCATACCAGCCACCGTGCTCGCGGTCGCGCAACTGGTTATCGAGCGCACGGATCCCGTGGTCGACGAGCGGCGCGCATCCGGGCAGGCCACGCAGGTGCCCCAAGGCAAACACGTGCACCATGCGAGCGGTGATCCACGTCTCGACCGGACGGTCCAACTCTGGACGTCCAGCGTCGTCCAGCCACGCGAAGCCGAACGACCGATGCCGGGAGTCGCGGGCGAACTCGAGCAAGCTGTGGCCGTGCTCGTCGAGCCAGGACAGGTGCGAGGGCGTTTTGAGCCACGAGGTCGTTGTCATCAGCTGCCTGCGCTAGCTCTTGACCGAGCCGGCCATGAGGCCGCCGATGAAGTAGCGGCCGAGGATGATGTAGACGACCAATGTCGGCAGCGACGCGATGAGTGCTCCCGCCATGCTCGCCGAGTAGTTGGTGAGCTGCCCGCCGGCGAGAGCGTTGAGCGCAATGGTGACCGGTCCGTTGCGCGTATTGGACAGGAAGATCGCGAACAGGTAGTCGTTCCAGGCGGATGTGAACTGCCAGATGATCGTGACGACGAAACCCGGCGCGGACAGCGGCAGGATGACTGACCAGAACGTCCGAAGCATCCCGGCCCCGTCGACTCTGCTCGCCTCCATCAGCTCGTTGGGAATCGTCGTCGCGTAGTAGTTGCGGAAGATGAGGGTGCAGATTGGGATGCCGTAGATGACATGTACGACAACCAGGGTGGGGATGCCGCTCGGCAGCCCAAGCTCCTGTGTCAGCTGACGCAACGGGATCATCACTGCTTGATACGGGATGAACATCCCGAACAGGATCAGCGTGAACACGAAGTCGGCGCCGGGGAAGCGCCAGCGTGACAACACAAACCCGTTGGCCGCACCGAGCAGTGACGAGATCACGGCAACGGGGATCGCCAATGCGAATGTCCGCAGGAACGACGGTCGAAGCGTGTCCCACGCCTGCCGCCAGCCATCGGTAGTCCATTCCTTTGGCAACGTCCACGCGCTGCTCACACCGGTCTCCGAGCCCGGCTTGAAACTGGTGACTATGAGGACGTAGGCCGGGATCAGGACCACGATCACGAACGCCAGCAGCAGCACGAATTTCGTCGTGCGTGCCAGGATCGACCGACGCGTGCCGCGACGCCCGACCGGCGCCTGCGCTGGCGGGACGGCCTCGGTCTGGGCCAGCGTGTCGACGCTCATGCCCGCTTCTCCGTCCGGATCGTGTGGACGAGATACGGAACGACGAGGACGGCGACGATGAGCAACAGAACGGTCGCGATGGCGGCGGCCTTGGCATAGTCGAACTGCAGCAGCATCGTCCACATGTAGACCGACGGAACCTCCGTGACGTACTGCGCGCCTGAGATCGACATGATGAGGTCGAACATCTTGAGCGACATATGGCCGATGATGATGAGCGCGGCCAGCGCTACCGGGGTGAGCTGCGGGAACAGCACGTGCCGATAGAGCTGGTACGTCGTGGTGCCGTCCATGACTGCGGCCTCACGCAGCTCGGCGGGGATGCTGCGGAATCCGGCGAGGAACAAGGCCATCACGTAGCCGGAGAGCTGCCAGATCGCCGGGATGGCCATGGCGGCCATGCCCCAGTCGGGATCCGACCACCAGGAGTTCTGCAGGGCGTCGAGACCGATGAGGCCGAACAGGGCGTTGAGGCCTCCGGCGTTCTCACCTTCAGCACTGTTGAGCAGCCATCTCCACACAACGCCGGATGCAACGAACGAGACGGCCATCGGGAACAGGTAGATGGACCGGAACCAGCCCTCACCCCTGATCCCGCGATCAAGCAACAGCGCCCAAAGCACCCCGAGCACCAGCGTGCCAACGAGGAACACCACCGTGAGGATCGCAAGGTTTCGCAGCGAGTGAATGAACCGGTCGTCGTTGGTGAAGAGGTTGTAGTAGTTCTCCAGTCCGACGTAGCCCGTTTCCGGCTGTGCGGTGTGGCGGTCGGTCAACGACAGCCTGGTCGTCCAGGCGATGAGGCCGTAGACGAAAACCCCCAGGATCACCAGCGACGGTGAGAGCAGCAGGAGGCCCGGCCCCCAGCTGCGGATCCCGTGACGCACAAACAACTCCTGCACGAACCGGTCGGTGTCCCGTAGCGGACATCGAGACGGACAGGTCTAGGCGGTAGGCGCGGCGGCGGGACGGTCGAAACGACCGCCCCGCCGACACGCGATCACCCGTGGGCGTGGCGCAGGCGCTGGCTCACTGGGCGTGGTTCTCGGCTGCCGTCACAAGGGCCGACTTGAGTGCATCGACGTCCTGGCTGCCACTGAACGCGCCGGTGGCCGAGTTGACGTCGTTGATCCACGCGATCGAAGCCGCGGACCCGTGCGCCAGCGAGACAACCAGCTCATCGGTGCCGAAGTCCTCCATCGCCGACTGCTGGTACTGCCCGTAGTCAGCGGCGCTGGCGTCGGTGCGAGCCGGGATCGAGCCCTTCTTCGTGTTGAACTCCTTCTGGCCTTCGGCGCTGCCAACGGTCTGCAGCCAGCACTTCGTGCCTGCTTCGTTTGGCGCCCCGGTCGGCAGGACGAACGAGTCGGCAAGCCACTGGAACACACCGTCGTTGCCAGGGACCGGCCAGTAGACGTAGTCGGTGTCCGGAACGAGCTGCTCCTGGTCGAAGTTGGCCGCCGTCCAGTCACCCATGACGGTGTAGGCCGCCTGACCCTCGGTGACGTAGTTTGCCGCATCCGGCCAGTCGAGGCTGTCGCGGTCGGTGTTGGCGAAACCGAGGAGCGTGGCGAACTTGTCGACGGCGCCCGAGGCCTCTGCGGAGTCCCATGCGGTGTCGCCGGTCCACAGCCCGTTGAAGCCGTCGGGGCCGAGCTCGGAGATGAGCACGGTCTCGAGCAGCATCGTCTGCGTCCAGTCCTTGGCGATCGCGAGAGGCGCCTCGACGCCGCCGGCCTTCAGCTTCTCCAGGTCGGCGATCCACGTGTCGATGTCAGCCGGGGCCGTGGTCGCAAGCCCAGCCCCCTGCAGCACCGTTGGGTTGGCCCACACGACGTTGGCCCGGTGGATGTTGGCCGGGATCGAGTAGATCTTGCCGTCGACGGTGATGTTGTCGATCAGACCCTGCGGAAAGGCGTCGGTGAGACCCCACTCCTCGAAGTCGGCCGACAGGTCCTGCACCTGTCCGGCCGCGATGTAGTCGCTCAGCTCACCGCCAGCGTGCGCCTGGAACGTGTCCGGCGGGTCGTTGGTCTGCAGCCGCGACGCGAGCACGCTCTTGGCGTTGCTGCCGGCGCCACCGGCAACCGCACCGTTGACGAACGAGAAGTCCGAGCACTCGGTGTCGAACACCGAGACCAGCCCGTCGAGCCCCGCCTTCTCACCGCCCTCAGCCCACCAGGTGAAGACCTCGACGTCGCCGCTGGCGCTGCCGCTGGCCTCTCCGTTGTCGTCGTCGTCGCCGCCACACGCAGCGACAAGCAGGAGGGCTACGGCGCTGAAGGCCGCCCCCACCTTCCGCGTGTTGAGATGCATCGCACTCCCTCCGATCGACCGGCTCATCGAGCCACGATCGCCGACATCGTTGTCATGCATGGTCAATCTGGCGTGCCCTCGACCCCTTGTCAACGGTGCAACGCGGACGTTGCCATCTCGTGACTACGCATCCGGCGCGAATCCGGACGTCCGGCGCTCGCCGGAGCCGCGCGGCACCAGCCGCGTCGGCAGCACGATGGTCTGCGCCGGACCGGTGCGCCCGCCCAGTCGTTCGAGCGCGAGCCGCGCGGCCCGGCGGCCCATCTCCTCGACATCGTGCGCCACAACGGTCACGCCGAGGACGTCGCCGAGATCGAAGTCGTCGAAACCCACGAGTGCCGGCGGCTCGGGAATGTCACGGAGCACGCGCAGCGCACCGGTGGTGATGCGGTTGTTGGTGGTGAACAACGCAGTCGGTGCGTCTGGTCGGGCCAGGAGATCCCGAACAGCAGCCTCCGCGGTGCTGACGTCGTGGGCTCCCTCGTGGACATAGCTGCGCCAGCCGTCCACCCCAGCCCGCTCCATGGCTTCGCGGAAGCCGTCGACCCGGTCGCGGAGGGTGGCCAAGCGGGAGAAGTCACCGACGACTCCGATGCGCCGATGACCCGCGGCGAGTAGGTGCTCGGCGGCGAGCCGGGCGCCGCCGCGGTTGTCCAGGATGACGACGTCGGACAGCAGCCCGATCGGTGGTCGATCGAGGAACACCAAGGGCACCCCGTGCCGGCGCTCGCCGGCGAGATATCCGTGGTCGCCCACCGTCGACACGACGAGGAGGGCGCAGACGCGACGCTCGAGCAGAGCGTTGACGAGCGCCACCTCGAGATCAGGATCTTCGTCGGAGCTTGCCGTCACCAGCTGCAAACCCTCCGACCGAAGCTCCCGCTCGATGCCGCTGGCCAGCCGCGAGTAGAAGGGGTTGGCGAGGTCACCCGTAATCAGCCCAACCAGGGTGGACCGCGCTCCGCGGCGCAGCTCGCGGGCGATGCCGTTGAGCCGGAAGCCCAACCGGTCGGCGGCCTGCTGCACGCGCCGCGCGGTGGACTCGGCGACGTTGGGCTCGCCGTTCAAGGCACGCGATGCGGTCTTGAGGCTGACTCCCGACAGCGCTGCTACGTGCGCCAGGGTGGGTCGAGAGACACCCACCGGCGGCGTGCCCTCGGCCACGGAACCTCCGTCGTCCATCGGAGGTGACATCGATGTCACAACCGCATCCTGCCACAGGCTCGACCGCGCGACAGACGCCGTCCGGGGAGCCAAGGTCGGGGACGACTGTGGGCGCGGCGCGGACGAGCACCGCGGTGCCCTCGACCGGCCCGGCCGGGTCCAGATACGGTGCCGGGCCATGAAGGCGGCAACGGTGACGCTGGGCGTGCTGGTGGTGGTCGGCGCGCTCTGGTACGTCGTGGCCCGCCTCAGCCGCGCCCGCCGAGACCTCGGGACCGCGGCCGACGTCGCCACCTACCGGACCCTGCACACCGTGTCGCTGGCTGCCCCGCCGCTGCGGGGTGGCCTCACGCAGGCGGCAGCCGGCAAGGCAGCGCGACACCTGCGCGCCCTGCTCGCCTGCGACGCGGTCGCACTCACGAGCGAGACTGTGCTCCTTGCCTGGGACGGCTCCGGGGAGACCTCTCACGCTCCGTCCGCAGTGCTGCATGCAGCCCGGACGATCGCGGAGGGTCGCACCCGGGTGCTGACGGCCGAGCAGGTCGCGTGCGAGGACCTCATTTGTGCCGTTCGCAACGCCGTCGCTGCTCCGCTGGCCACCGACGGGCGCGTCGTCGGCTCACTGGTCGCCTACTCCGAGCATGGCCCGAGCGCGGGCATGGTGCGTGCGGTCGAAGAGGTCGCCGGGTTCGTGTCCGGCCAGCTCGAGCTGGCCATGCTCGACTGGTCCCGCGCCCAGGTGGCGGAGGCGGAGGTCCGCGCGCTTCGCGCCCAGATCTCACCGCATTTCGTCTACAACTCGCTGACCGCGATCGCGTCGTTCGTCCGTACGGATCCAGAACGCGCCCGCGACCTGCTCACCGAGTTCGCGGACTTCACCCGCTACTCGTTCCGCCGGCACGGCGAGTTCACGACCCTCGCCGAGGAGCTGCGGTCCATCGAGCGCTACCTGCTGCTCGAGAGGGCACGGTTCGGCGACCGGCTGCAGGTCACGCTGCGCATTGCGCCTGAGGTGCTGCCCGTTGCCGTTCCCTTCCTCTGCCTGCAACCGCTCGTAGAGAATGCGATCCGTCATGGTCTGCAAGGCCGACCTGGTCCGGGGCACATCACGATCGTGGCCCAGGACTCCGGCAACGAGTGCTTCATCAGCGTCGACGACGACGGCGTCGGCATGGATCCGGAGCGGCTGCGGCGCACACTCGCCGGCGAACCGACCGGAGACGGGGTGGGGCTGGGCAATGTCGACGAGCGGTTGCGTGCCGTCTTCGGGGATGACTATGGGCTTGTCGTGGAGACCGCGCTCGGCGCGGGCACCAAGGTGAACGTCCGCGTCCCGAAGTACCGCCAGGGGGTCCGCGCGTCATGACCGCCTTACGTGTGCTCGCCGTCGACGACGAACTGCCCGCCCTCAATGAGCTCGCCTTTCTGCTGCGCGCCGACCCACGCGTGCAGTCCGTACGCACCGCGGTCGATGGGCCGACGGCACTCCGCGAGCTGCGTGACGAAGCAGTCGACGCCGTCTTCGTCGACATCCACATGCCGGGCCTCACAGGCCTCGAGCTCGCTGAGCTTCTCGGCCGGTTTCGCGCGCAACCCGCCGTGGTTTTCGTGACCGCGCATGACGAGCACGCGGTCGAGGCGTTCGACCTGCACGCGGTCGACTACGTGCTCAAGCCCGTGCGTGCCGAGAGGCTCAGCGAGGCTGTCAGACGAGTGGTTGCCGCGCTGCACCGGCCGTCCGTTGCCACGCGAGGCGACGCCAAGCAGGACGACACGATCCCCGTCGAGCTCGGCGGCGTGACGCGCTTCGTATCCCGGCGCGACGTGCGGTTCGTCGAGGCGCAAGGAGACTACGCGCGCCTGCACACCGCCGACGGCAGCCACCTCGTACGCATCCCGCTCACGACTCTCGAAGACCAGTGGGCCGATGCCGGGTTCGTTCGCATTCATCGCAGCCATCTGGTCTCACTGGCCCACGTCGACGAGATCCGCATGGACGGCGGGCGCTGCACCGTACGGATCGGTGACGAGTTCTTGCCGGTCAGCCGGCGGCACACCCGCGAGCTGCGCGACCTGCTCGTCCGGCAGGTCCGGCCGGGCAGACCGGACCGGCGATGACCGACACTCCTCAGCGCGTTCCTCAACGTGTCACCGTCTCCAGCCCACGAATGATGGCTGCGCGCGTTGCCCGGCACCCGGTGACGCGAGAGATCGACGAGCTGACCGGGCTCGGCGAGGTTTACATGCGCTCGCTGATGCGAGCCCAGGGACGGCTCGCCTTCGTGACAGCAGCAGCTGTGGTGCTCGGTCTCGGCGCGCTGCCGATCCTCTTCGCAGTCGTGCCTGCAGTGCGCGAGGCAAGCATCGCCGGCATCCCCATCGTCTGGTTGATCCTGGGAGTCGGCGTCTACCCGTGGCTGCTGGTCGTCGGTGCCGTGTTCGTGCGACAGGCAGAGCGCAACGAGCGTCGCTTCACCGACCTCGTCGCGCCCCAGGAACCACCCGAGTGAGCCACCTCCTGGCCTGGACGGCCGTTACGTTCACCGTCGTCGCCACGATCGGCGTCGGCGCATTCGGGCTTCGTCTGTCGCGCACCACCAGCGACTTCTACGTCGCATCACGCACGGTGACACCGCGGTGGAACGCCGCGGCGATCGGCGGTGAATACCTTTCGGCCGCCTCGTTCCTCGGCGTCGCCGGCCTCATCCTGGTGGCCGGCGCCGACATGCTGTGGTTCCCGGTGGGCTACACGGTGGGCTACCTCCTGCTGCTCGTGTTCATCTCGGCGCCACTGCGCCGGTCGGGTGCCTACACGCTGCCCGACTTCGCCGAGGCACGGCTGGAGTCGGCGGCGGTACGGCGGGTAGCGAGCGTGCTCGTGGTGCTCATCGGCTGGCTCTACGTGATGCCGCAGCTGCAAACGGCTGGGCTGGTCGTGCGCACGCTCACCGGGGCACCCACGTGGGTCGGCGCTGCCCTGGTCGCACTCGTCGTGCTCGTCACCGTGCTGTCCGGTGGCATGCGCAGCATCACCTTCGTGCAGGCTTTCCAGTACTGGCTGAAGGTCACCGCCCTGGCGATCCCCGTCGTGTTCCTGCTGCGCGCTTGGCAGGCCGACGGCACACCATCACCAGCCGCTATCGCACCGGACTCGTGGCGCTTGCCGATGACCGGCGACGAGCCGCACCAGCTCTACACGACGTACTCGCTGATCCTCGCGCTCTTCCTTGGCACCATGGGCCTGCCACACGTCCTGGTCCGCTTCTACACCAACCCTGATGGCCGCGCGGCCCGCCGCACCACCGTCGGTGTGCTGGCGCTCGTCGGCGGGTTCTACCTGCTGCCGACGGCCTACGGCGTGCTCGGGCGGCTGTATGCGCCAGATCTCGCCGAGTCTGGCGGGGCCGACACTGTCGCCCTCGTACTCCCGGAGCGCATGGTCGGTGGCGTGACCGGCGATCTGCTCAGCGCGCTCGTGACCGCCGGCGCGTTCGCGGCCTTCCTGTCGACCTCGTCCGGGCTGACCGTTTCCGTCGCGGGGGTGCTCTCGCAGGACCTGTTGGCCACGCGGATCCGCGATGGTGTGACGGCGTTCCGGCTGGGCACGTGCGTTGCCGTGGTCGTCCCGTTCCTCCTCGCGCTGATGGGGCAGCGGCTCGGCGTCGCCAACGTCGTCGGGCTGACCTTTGCCGTGGCTGCGTCGTCGTTCTGCCCGTTGCTGCTGCTCGGCATCTGGTGGCGGCGCCTCACGACCACTGGGGCGATCGCCGGTCTCGTTGTAGGCGGCGGACTGTGCGCCACCGCCGTCCTGCTGACGATCAGTAACGGGCCGTACGACGGTTGGTTCGGCACCCTCCTCGGTCAACCGGCCGCCTGGAGCGTCCCGCTCGCCTTCACCACGATGGTCGTCGTCTCGCTGCTGACACCGGCACGGCAGCCGGTCAACGTGGCCCGGACGATGGTGCGGCTGCACACGCCGGAAGGGCTCGACGTGGTGCGCGACTCGTCCCATCCCTGGCACCGCTGACGCGCTGGAGCATTCGAACGGAGCGACCGCTCGTCGCGGCACACCGACCGTTCGTCGCAGCACCACGCACCGCAGACCGAGGCTCAGGGACCGCTCGTCGCAAGAGCCGTACGCACACCTGCCAGGGCACCCAATCTCCCTCCTAGCGTTCGCGGGCAACACCGGCGTGACGCCGGACACAGCCGTCCTGGAGGTCCCCTTGAGCACGCTCGACGAAGATGCCGAATTTGCGGCCGCTGGCCGCGGGGAGCGGTCTTCGGTGACACCCGATCGCGACGCCTACGTAGCCATGCAAGCGAGCCCTGAGTTCGCCGAGCTGCGTCGTCGACTGCGCGGGTTCATCTTCCCCATGACCGTGGTCTTCATGGCCTGGTACTTCCTGTACGTCCTGCTGGCCGACTACGCACACGAGTTCATGGCGCAGAAGGTCATCGGCAACATCAACGTCGGCCTGCTGCTGGGGCTCGGCCAGTTCGTCTCGACGTTCCTCATCACCTGGGCGTACGTGCGCTTCACCAACCGCACGACCGACCCCATCGCGGAGCGCCTGCGCGCCGAGCTGGAAGGAGCCGGCAAGTGAACGCCACGCAGGTCCTCGCCCAGGAGGAGATCGGCAGCCCGGCAGTCAACCTGGGCATCTTCGCCCTGTTCGTGGCGGCCACGCTGCTCATCGTCTTCCGAGCGTCACGCAACAACCGCAGTGCCGCCGACTACTACGCGGCGGGCCACGCGTTCACTGGTCCGCAGAACGGCGTCGCCATCTCCGGCGACTACCTCTCGGCGGCGTCGTTCCTCGGCATCGCGGGAGCGATCGCCATCAACGGCTACGACGGCTTCCTCTACTCGATCGGATTCCTCGTCGCGTGGCTCGTCGCGCTGCTGCTGGTCGCCGAGATGCTGCGTAACACCGGACGCTTCACGATGGCCGACGTCCTGTCGTTCCGCATGCGGCAGCGGCCCGTACGCACGGCAGCAGCCATCTCGACGCTCACCGTTTCGTTCTTCTATTTGCTGGCGCAGATGGCGGGCGCCGGCGGCCTGGTGGCGTTGCTCATGGGTGTCGAGGGGCGCGGCGGGCAGAGCATCGTCATCGCCATCGTCGGTGCGTTGATGATCGTGTACGTCCTCGTCGGCGGCATGAAGGGCACCACCTGGGTGCAGATCGTCAAGGCTGTCCTGCTCATCTCTGGTGCGGCGGCCATGACGTTCTGGGTGCTGGGCAAGTACGGCTTCAACCTGTCGGAGCTGCTCGGCGACGCGGCCGCGGCCGGCTCGTCCCTGGAGCCGGGAGCACAGTACGGCGGGTCCGAGACATCCAAGCTCGACTTCATCTCGCTCGCCCTCGCTCTGGTCCTCGGCACCGCCGGCCTGCCGCACGTGCTGATGCGCTTCTACACCGTGCCGACAGCCAAGGAGGCGCGCCGTTCCGTCGTCTGGGCGATCAGCCTGATCGGGCTCTTCTACCTGTTCACGCTGGTGCTGGGCTACGGCGCTGCGGCGCTCGTCGGCAAGGAGACCATCGCGGCCGCACCCGGCAGGGCCAACTCGGCCGCCCCGCTGCTGGCTTTCGAGCTCGGCGGCACGCTGCTCCTCGGGGTGATAGCGGCGGTCGCCTTCGCGACAATCCTTGCCGTGGTCGCTGGGCTGACGATCACCGCGTCGGCATCCTTTGCACACGACGTCTACGCGCAGGTCATCAAGCGCGGCAAGGTGTCGTCGGGTGAAGAGGTCAAGGTCGCTCGTCTCACCGCGATCGTCATCGGGATCGTGGCGATCCTCGGCGGCATCGTGGCCAACGGACAGAACATCGCGTTCCTCGTCGCCCTCGCCTTCGCCGTCGCGGCAAGTGCGAACCTGCCGACGATCCTCTACTCGCTGTTCTGGAAGCGGTTCAACACCCGCGGCGCGCTGTGGAGCCTGTACGGCGGTCTCATCTCCTGCGTGACGCTGATCGTGTTCTCGCCCGTGGTGTCGGGCAAGCCGGCAGACGCCGTGACCGGGAAGAGCCCGTCGATGATCACCGACCCGTCGATCGACTTCCACTGGTTCCCGCTGGACAATCCCGGGCTGGTCTCGATCCCGCTGGCCTTCTTCCTGGGCTGGCTGGGCACGGTGACCGCCAGGGAGCCGGCCGACGCGGACAAGTACGCCGAGATGGAGGTGCGTGCGCTGACCGGGGCAGGCTCGGCCAAGGCAGTCGTGCACTGAGCAACCCCTCTTGATCCAGGCCCGCCTAGGCTGATGAGGTAAGCGTCCCCGTCATGTCATGGTGGGCCTGGCCCATTTCTTGCATACGAAGGTGAGACGAAGGTGTCGAACGAGATTCACGAGCCCACGCTCTCCAACCTGCTGCACGAGAGCCGCCGGTTCAGCCCACCCAGCGAGCTCGCCGCTGCGGCCAACGCGCAGCCGGGCCTGTACGACGAGGCCGCTGCTGACCGGCTCGCCTTCTGGGACCGGCAGGCTCGTGACCTGCTCGCGTGGGAGAGGCCCTGGGAGGAGGTCCTCGACTGGTCCAACCCGCCGTTTCCCAAGTGGTACACCGGTGGCACGCTCAACGTCGCCTACAACTGCGTCGACCGGCACGTCGAGGCGGGCTACGGCGACCAGGTCGCCTATTACTGGGAGGGCGAGCCGGGCGACACCCGTACGCTCACCTATTCAGACCTCAAGCGCGAGGTGAGCAAGGCAGCCAACGCGCTGCTCGCGCTCGGCGTAGAGAAGGGCGACCGGGTCGCCATCTACATGCCGATGATCCCGGAGACCGCCATCGCAATGCTGGCCTGTGCACGCATCGGCGCGCCGCACTCTGTGGTGTTCGGCGGGTTCTCCGCTGACGCGCTCAAGGGCCGCATCCAGGACGCCGACGCGCGCGTCGTGATCACCTCTGACGGCGGCTACCGGCGTGGCGCGGCCAGCCCGCTCAAGCCGGCCGTTGACGAAGCGCTCACCGAGTGCCCCGATGTGCGCAGCGTGCTCGTCGTCCGCCGTACGGGGAAAGAAGTTCCGTGGACCGAGGGACGCGACGTGTGGTGGCACGACCTCGTGGAGTCGCAGTCGGTAGAGCACACACCCGAGGCGCACGACTCGGAGCACCCGCTCTACATCCTCTACACGAGCGGCACAACGGCGAAGCCCAAGGGCATCCTGCACACGACCGGCGGCTACCTCACCCAGGTTGCCTACACGCACCGCAACGTCTTCGACCTCAAGCCCGACTCCGACATCTTCTGGTGCGCCGCCGACATCGGCTGGGTCACCGGGCACTCCTACATCGTCTATGGGCCGCTGGCCAACCGCGCCACGACCGTGATGTACGAAGGAACACCGGACACGCCACACAAGGGCCGCTGGTGGGAGATCGTGCAGAAGTACGGCGTCACGATCCTCTACTGCGCGCCGACGGCGATCCGCACGTTCATGAAGTGGGGCAGCGACATTCCGGCCCAGTTCGACCTGTCGTCGCTGCGGCTGCTCGGATCCGTCGGCGAGCCGATCAACCCCGAGGCGTGGATGTGGTACCGGGAGAACATCGGGCGCTCCAGCTGCCCCATCGTCGACACGTGGTGGCAGACCGAGACCGGAGCCATCATGATCAGCCCGTTGCCGGGAGTCACCGAGACCAAGCCAGGCTCGGCGATGCGCGCGCTGCCCGGCGTCGGGGCAGATGTCGTCGACGACAACGGTGTGCCGGTGCCCAACGGTGGAGGCGGCTACCTCGTGCTGACCGACCCGTGGCCGGCGATGCTGCGCACCATCTGGGGCGACGACCAGCGGTTCATCGACACCTATTGGTCGCGGTTCGCCAGCAAGGGCTACTACTTCGCGGGGGACGGCGCGAAGAAGGACGAGGATGGCGACCTCTGGCTGCTCGGCCGGGTCGATGACGTCATGAACGTGTCTGGCCACCGCATCTCGACCACTGAGGTCGAGTCGGCGCTCGTGTCGCACCCCAAGGTGGCTGAGGCCGCGGTCGTCGGCGCAACAGACCCGACCACGGGCCAGGCCATCGTCGCGTTCGCGATCCTGCGCGGCGACGCCGACCAAGGCGAGGACATCGTGGCGGAGCTGCGCAACCACGTGGCCAAGGAGATCGGCCCCATCGCCAAGCCGCGGCAGATCATGATTGTGGCCGAGCTCCCCAAGACGCGGTCCGGCAAGATCATGCGCCGGCTGCTCCGCGATGTGGCCGAGAACCGTCAGCTAGGCGACGTCACGACACTGACCGATTCGTCCGTAATGGACCTAATCAAGACTGGCCTCGCGTCAGGCAAGGCCGAGGACTGACGCGCGGACACCCCGCATCTTGCGTTGGGTCCGGGAAAACGTGCGCAATATGGGCTCGCTCATTCGGACGTTGCGCGCAGGCGGCGGGCCAGGTGCGAGCTACTTGCCAAGGAACTTGCCGATGATGTCCTGAAGTCCGCCCATGTCAGGGACCTTGCCCTCGGGGGTGACCTTGTCGACCAGTTGAGGGAGCGTGTCGGCCAGGTCGTCCTCAACGGCCTCCTTGGACACTCCGGTCTGCTGAGCGATCTTCTCGACCGTGTCGGTGCCGAGGGCCTGCTCCACCTCGGACCCGCTTAGCTTCTCGTTGTCCCCAGTTCCCGACCCAAGACTCGGCCTTCTGGCCCATCCCGGCGCCTTGGAACTTGCTCAGCAGCCCACCTAGGTCGAAGCCTTCGCCTTTGCCTCCGCCGAACATGCCGAGCAGGCTCTGCAGCACGTTGCCCTTTTCGCTGCTGCCGAGCAGTCCGCCAAGCATCTTCCCGATGTCGGTCATGGTGCGCACCTCCTGATCGGGCACCCGAAGCGGGACCCCGCCCCATCTTGGACGCTAGACCCGCGCGTCCGGCCCCGCACCTCCAGCGCCACCCGCCTCCGGCCAATACCGTGGGCTCATGCTGGCGCGTCAGCTCGCTGAGCCGTTCCCAGTCGTACACCTGGACACGCCCGCGCTCGAGGCGACCAGGTTGCTCGTGGAGAAGCGCTTGCCCGGGCTCGTGGTGGTCGACGAGGACAACATGCCACTGGCGATCCTGCCCGGCAGCCAGGTGCTCCGCTTCGCGCTGCCCGAGTACGTCGAGGAAGACCCCTCGCTCGCCAGCGTCTACAGCGAGGCGGAGGCCGACAACTTCTGTGCCCCGTTGAAGGGGCACACGGTCGCCGAGCTGATGCCATCACCGCAGTACATGCCCAAGCGCGACGCCGACCGTCCCCTCGTACGCGGCGACACCACGCTCATCGAGGTCGCCGCCATCATGGCCAGACAGCACTCGCCAGTCGTGGCCGTTGTCGAGAACGAACACATCATCGGTGTCATCACCGTCCACCGGCTCCTCGGCGCTGCCCTGCCCAAGCGATGAGCGACGACCCGAGCACGTTCGTCGTCGTCGCCGCCATCACGGTCTTCGTGACTGTCTATGTCGTCATCGCCACGGAGTGGGTGCATCGCACCAAGGCCGCTCTGATCGGTGGCGGGCTGATGCTGCTCATCGGCGCGCTCGACGAGCACTCGGCGTTCTACTCCGAGAACACCGGCATCGCCTGGTCGGTCATCTTCCTGCTGTTCGGGATGATGGTGATCGTCGGGGTCATCAAGCAGACCGGAGCTTTCGAGTACCTCGCGATCTGGGCAGTCAAGCGTGCCCGTGGGCGCCCGTATCCCGCGCTCGTCCTGCTCTGCCTCATCACGGCCGCAGCGTCGGCCCTGCTCGACAACGTCACCACAGTGCTGCTCATAGCGCCGGTCACGATCTTCGTGTGTGACCGCATCGGCGTACGCCCCGAGGCGTTCCTCATCGCCGAAGCGCTCGCGTCCAACATCGGCGGCACGGCGACGCTGATCGGCGACCCGCCAAACATCATCATCGCGAGTCGCTCGGGGCTGGGGTTCAACGACTTCCTCCTCAACCTGGCGCCGATAGTCGTCGTGCTCGTCGTGGTCTTCGTCGTAATGGCGCGGTGGTTGTTCCGCGATGCATTCGTGTACGACGAGGAGCGCGCGGCAGCGGTCATGCAGCTCGACGGGCGGCGTGCCATCCGCAACGTGCCGCTGCTGCGCCGCTCGATCGTCGTCCTCGCGCTGGTTCTCCTGGCGTTCGTCCTGCACGACGCGCTCGGGCTCGAGCCCAGCGTCGTGGCAGTGCTCGGAGCCGGCGCGCTGATCCTCGTGAGCGGGTTGAGCTCCGGGGACTACCTCGCCGAAGTGGAGTGGGAGACACTCGCGTTCTTCCTCGGCCTGTTTCTCATGGTCGGCGGCCTCGTCAACGTCGGCGTCATCGAGTGGATCGGCGAGCAGGTCATCGACGCGGTCGGAGACCAGCTGCTCCTTGCGTCGACCGTGCTGCTGTTCGGCTCGGCCGTCGTGTCCGGCATCGTCGACAACATTCCCTTCGTCGCGACGGTGTCACCTATCGTCTCCGATCTCGTCGAGGCCAACGGCTCAACGCCGCAGGCGATCTCCCTCTGGTGGGCGCTGGCGCTGGGCGCCGACCTCGGCGGCAACAGCACGGCGATCGGAGCGAGCGCCAATGTCGTGGTTACCGGCATTGCCCGTCGCAGCGGCTATCCGATTTCCTTCTGGATGTTCACGCGGTACGGGCTCATCGTCACGGCGGTGACGGTGACCCTGTCCTGGCCATACCTGTGGCTGCGCTACTTCGCCTTCGCGTAGCGTACAAATTCGCGGGGCGAGCGATTGCCGGCAGCGCACCGTTCTTTGGTGTGGAGGCGAGCGCGACCCTAAACACGCGTCGGTAGGCTCGCGGGTTGGAGGTGCCGACATTTCCCCGATCCGGACGGCGCGACGCTTTTTCCACCGACTCTCCCTCCCTGAGCGCACCGAGATCCTGCGTACGCTCCGCAACGAGACAGTCGGCGGCTTCCTCCTGCTGCTGGGTGCGGTCGTCGCCTTGGTCTGGGCCAACTCTCCCTGGGACGAGTCGTACTTCGACCTGCAGCACACTGTCGTCGGGCCGGCCTTCCTGCACCTCGACCTCGAGCTGCACACCTGGGCTGCCGATGGGCTGCTCGCCGTGTTCTTCCTCGTCGCCGGCCTGGAGCTCAAACGCGAGCTGGTGGTCGGTGACCTAAGCAACCCGTCGGAGGCTGTGCTTCCCGCCGTGGCCGCCGTGTGCGGCATGGCTGTCCCCGCGCTCGTGTACGTGCTCGTCAATGCGGTCGGCGACGGCTCCTACCAGGGATGGGCCGTCCCCACGGCCACCGACATCGCGTTCGCACTGGCCGTGCTGGCGGTGATCGGGTCGTTCCTGCCGACCGCCCTACGTGCTTTCCTGCTGACCCTGGCGGTTGTCGATGACCTGCTCGCCATCATCGTGATCGCGGTGTTCTTCACGGACGATCTGGCCGTGGGGCCGCTGTTGGGGGCCGCCGGGCTGCTTTTGGTCTATGCCCTGCTGCAGTGGCGTCGCGTCGAGTCGTGGGCGCTGTACGTACCGATAGGAATCGCGGTCTGGATCTTGGTCCACGAAAGCGGCGTGCATGCGACCGCCGCCGGGATCGCGCTCGGCCTGTTGACCCGCGTCCACCGTGACGAGGGCGAGCGGGAGTCGCCAGCGGAGCGTTATGAACACGCCCTGCGGCCCGTCTCCGCAGCCTTCTGCGTGCCCGTCTTCGCCCTGATGGCCGCCGGCGTGGCTCTGAGCAGCGAGGCGTTACGGTCGGTGTTCACCGATCCGATTGCCCTGGGAGTGGTGCTCGGGCTGGTCGTGGGCAAGGCGCTTGGGGTCTACGGGGGCACCTATCTCACCGCGAGATTCACCCGCGCCGAGCTGTCCGACGAGCTGCAATGGAGCGACGTCGCGGGCGTGGCGCTGCTCTCGGGCATCGGGTTCACCGTCTCCCTGCTCATAGGTGAGCTGGCCTTCGAGGGCGACGCCGAGCTCGTCGACCTGGTCAAGACTGCGGTCCTCGTCGGATCGATCGTCGCCGCCGTGCTGGCGTCGGGTGTGCTTGCCATGCGCAACCGGGTCTACCGTCGCCTCAACGAAGAGGACAATCAGGACCTCGACGCCGACGGTGTCCCCGACGTCTACCAGCAGGAGCAGGCATGAGTGCGGACGGCGTGACCGACAAGAGCCTGGGCGAGCTCGTCGCCTCGCTGACCGAGGATGCGCGCACACTCGCCCGCGGGGAGGTGGAGCTCGCCAAGGCCGAGCTTTCCGAGACGGCAAAGCGGTCAGGTACGGGCGTGGGCCTGCTCGGCGGAGCCGGTCTGCTCGGTCTGCTGGCGCTGGTGCTCCTGTCGATCGCCGCTGCGTACGGGCTGGTGGCAGCAGGCCTGCACCCAGCCTGGGCCTTCCTCATCGTTGCGGTCGTATATCTGCTGATCGCGGCGGTTCTCGTCCTGGTCGGACAGCGGCTGCTCAAGAAGGCGTCCAAGGGCCCGGAGCGCACAATCGAGGCCGCCCGCGAGGCGCAGCGGGCGCTGCGGGGCAGCACGTGAGCAGCCCCTCGGTGCCCGAAGAAGTCGTCGAAGCCCCGGGTCCCTGGACGCATCGCCGCGTCGCGGCCAACGGCGCCCAGTTCCACATCGCCGAGATGGGCAATGACAACGGCAGGCGCCCGCTGGTCCTGCTGCTGCACGGGTTCCCCGAGCTTTGGTGGGCCTGGCGCTACCAGCTGGTGGCCTTGGCAGACGCCGGCTACCGCGTCGCCGCGATGGATCTCCGCGGCTACGGCGGCTCGGACAAGCCGCCGCGTGGCTATGACCCGTTCACCCTCGTCGACGACGTCAGCGGTGTGATCCGCACGCTCGGCGAGTCGCGAGCGGTCGTGGTGGGCCATGACTGGGGTGGTTTCGTCGGGTGGGCGGCGGCGGTGCTGCGCCCACAGGTCGTCAGCCGCCTTGCGGTGCTGTCGATGCCCCACCCGATCAGCTTGGTGGCCGGTCTGCGCCGACTTGGCCAGCTGCGCGGCATGGCCCACTTCCTTCGGGTGCAGGCGCCGATCGCCCCGGAGCGCAAGCTCGCCGCTGACGGAGGCGCCTACGTTGAGACGCTGCTGCGGGCCTGGTCGGCTCCGGACTCGAAGTTTCCCGACGACGAGGCCGCCTGGCGATACCGATCCGCGATGCAGCTGTGGCCCGCGCCGCACTGCGCGCTGGAGTATCACCGCTGGTTGGTGCGGTCGCTGCCGCGCCGTGACGGGCAGCGCTTCGCCAGGCGGATGCGCACCCCCGTACGCATGCCAGTGCTGTCCATCCACGGAGCGCTCGACCCGATCATCCTGCCGCGCACCGCGGCGGAGTCCGGGGCCCACGTCACGGGTGAATACCGATGGCACCTGCTCGACGACGTGGGGCACTACCCGCACGAGGAGGCTCCCGAGCTCGTGTCCGACGTGCTGACCAGCTGGCTCGGCAAGCCGGGCAAGCACTAGCCCCCTCAGCGGCAGTCGCCGGTCGAGACACCCTCCGTGCCGCCTGCCCCCTGCTCGACCGCGCCCGCGACCTGCGCGGGCGAGAGTGCATAGCCGGTGTCGTCGTCGCTCAGCGAAGCGGCGAACACGACGCCATAGACCCGCCCGTCATCGGCGAGCAGCGGGCCTCCCGAGTTGCCGGGCCGGACGTCGCCACGCAACGCGATCACGTCACGGGTGACGCGGGCGTCGTCGTAGATGTCCTGGCCGACGAGCTCGACACGGTTGCGTACGCGCGCCTCGTCGACACGCAGCGGACCGTTGTTGGGGTAGCCGGCGACGGCAGCGTCGACACCCGGCGCGGCGTCGTCGCGGAAGGCCAGCGCGGGCAACGACAGTCCCGGAGCGTGGACCACGGCGACATCGGCCTGCGGGTCGAAGTAGACGACAGTCGCCTCGATGCGATCGCCGCGGAAGGGCTCGACAAACAGTCGGCGCACACCGGCCACGACGTGCGCGTTGGTCATCACATGCTCAGCCGAGATGACGAAGCCGGAGCCTTCGAAGTTGGCGTCGCAGGCGGGTGCACGGCCGATCAGCTTGACGACGCTGTTCATGGCTGCCCGAACCTCCGGGTCACGGACCACCATGGGCGAGGGCTCGTCGACAGCGCGGATGTCCTCGGGCACGAATGGCGCGACGACGTCAGGGAAGCCCTCCGCGTCGACGACCGACCGGAAGGTCGACAGCACTCGGTCGGGCTCGACGGGGACGACACCATCGATGGCGCGCAGCAGCCGCGACTCGCGCGCCTCCCGCGACAGCTCTGGGATCGCGGCTGCCGAGACGGCCAGCCCCAAAGCCCACGCGGCAACAAGCACGCCCGCGGCGGCGAACACTCCACCGGCCGCCGAGTCGACCGCTTGGACCGGGCGCCAGGTCAGCTGGTCACGCAGCCGCCGGCCGAGCCACGCCAGCGCCGCCTGACCGAACGTCGCGAGCACGAGGACGAGGAAGACGGCCAGCAACGCAGTGCCAAGCCCGGGCTCGAGCCCGCCCAGCAGCTGCGGCACGACGAGCAGCCCGCCGATCGCGCCCACGGCGAACCCGACGAACGAGAGCAGGCCGGAGAGAAAGCCCTGGGTGTAGCCCGTGACCCCCGCGATCACCGCGAGAACGATCACCAGCCAGTCGAGCCACGTGAGTCCCAGGAACATTCAGCCCTCCGTGCCCAGGTTGTCGGGGATGCCGAGTGTGGCAGGAGGTATGTCCTCGACGCGGCTGCGGTCCCACGGGATGGCAATCCCGGCGCGGTCGAGCAGGGAGTCAAGCAGGCCGGCGGTCATCCCCCAGACAAGCAGGTCGGCGACTCGGAAGGCGGGTCCGACCCAGCCGCCCATGGTGCGCACGGCGAGCCGGTTGGCGGGGTCGACAAGGTCGGCCAACGGCACTCTGGCGACCGCCGCGACCTCGTCCGGGTGTCCGGGGGCCACCGCAGACGGCTCGCGCCAGTAAGCCAGGACCGGGGTGACGCGGAAGGAGGTGATGTCATCGGGATGTCGGGCAGCAGCGCTAGTGGCTGCACGCCGGCGGGGTCGAGCCCGGTCTCCTCCTGGGCCTCGCGCAAAGCCGCGGCGACGGGACCGGCATCGGTCTCGTCGAGCGCACCACCGGGGAATGCCGGTTGCCCCGCGTGGGCGCGCAGGTCCCGTGCGCGTTCGATGAGAAGTACGTCGGGCTGGTCCTCGCCGTCCCGACCGGGCGAGGTGCCGAACAGCAGGAGCACAGCGGCCGGGCGACCCCTGCCGGGCGGCCGGAAGCTCGGCGGAAACGGTGTCGCATGTGGTGCCGCCGCAACCAGACGCAGCATCCAGTCCGGCAGGCCGTCGGCAGGCTCGAGCGGGATGTCGGCCTGCGCCGTCATCCGGCGCGCTCCTCGTCGCCCGGCCCGTCGGCGGCCGGCTCCTCCTCGATGTCGCGGACCAGCTTGGCCGCCACTTTCGGGTCGGTCGGCCCAAGTCCGTACGAGGGGCAAAGCCCCGCGATCGGGCAGGCACCGCACGCCGGACGTCGTGAGTGGCAGCGCCGCCGGCCGTGCCAGATCAGGCGCTGCGACAGGTCGGTCCACTCCTTGCGCGGGATCAGCGTCGCGACCTCGGACTCGACCTTCACCGGGTCGGTTTCCGTAGTCCAGCCGAACCGGCGCACCAGCCGCCCGAAGTGGGTGTCGACCGTCAGACCAGGGATGCCGAACGCGTTGCCGAGCACGACGTTGGCCGTCTTGCGGCCCACGCCGGGCAATGTGACGAGGTCCTTCATGCGCGGCGGGACCTCACCCTTGAACCGCTCGACCAGTGCGGCCGCGAGACCCATGATCGACTTGGTCTTGGCGCGGAAGAAGCCGGTGGGTTGGATGAGCTGCTCGACCTCGGTCGGGTCCGCGTTGGCGAGGTCGGCCGGCGTCGGGTAGCGGCGGAACAGCTCGGGCGTGACCTTGTTGACCATCTTGTCCGTGGTCTGCGCCGAGAGCACGGTGGCGATCAGCAGCTCGTACGGGTCGCGAAAATCGAGCTCGACGTGGGCGTCGGGGTAGGTGTCGGCGAGGATGCGATTGATGCGCCGCGCCCGGCGCACGAGGGCAAGCCGGCTCTCGGCAGCGGCGGTCTTCGGCACGCGGCAAGCCTACGGTCCAGATGGCGCCTGCGGGTGCGCGTGCTGAAGGCTGCGGGTGACGCCTGCGCACCGCGCGGAAACATCGGGCAGGATGGGACGTGACGCAGACCACATTCGCAGGTCGTACGATCACTTGATCACGACGGATGGAGCCAGGAGGACGAGTGGACGACGTACTACGCAGCGCGGTGCTCTTCCGTGAGCTCGACGACGAGGCGGCCTCTGCCCTGCGCTCGTCCATGGTCGAGGTCAAGGTCGCGCGCGGCGAGGTGGTCTTCCGGGAGGGCGACGCCGGCGACCGGCTCTACGTGATCAGCGACGGCAAGATCAAGCTCGGCCGCACCGCACCCGACGGCCGGGAAAACCTGCTGGCCATCCTCGGGCCCGGGCAGATGTTCGGTGAGCTGTCGTTGTTCGACCCGGGCCCGCGCTCGGCCACCGCCACAGCCGTGACCGACACCGTCCTGCTCGGCTTGGGCCACGCCGACCTGCTGCCCTGGCTGACCGGGCGCCCGGAGGTCGCTAGAGCGCTGCTGCTGCAGCTCGCCTCCCGGCTGCGCCGCTCCAACGACACCCTTGCCGACCTGGTGTTCGCCGACGTGCCCGGCCGCGTCGCCAAGGCACTGCTCGACCTGTCGGCCAAGTTTGGCGCGCCCGCACCCGAGGGCTTGCGGGTCGAGCACGACCTCACGCAGGAAGAGCTCGCCCAGCTCGTCGGCGCCTCCCGGGAGACCGTCAACAAGGCGCTCGCCGACTTCGTGCAGCGCGGCTGGATCCGACTCGAGCAGCGCTCGGTCATCCTGCTCGACGTCGAACGGCTTCGCCGCCGCGCGCGCTGAGCGTGATGGCCGGGGGAATGACCACGTGAAGGGGGTTTCTCCCCGCATGCCTAGGCCTGCAGGCCTGGTGTCACGGGGACGAGCCTGTCAATGGGCTTCGCGTCTCGAGGGCAACCCTGCTGGACGTGATCATTCCGCGGCCTGCTCGCGCAGGTAGTCAAGCTGCGCTGCCACTGACAGCTCCGCCGCCGGCCAGAGTGCCCGGTCGACATCGGCATAGACCCGCTCGACGACCTCGCGCGCGGTCGTCGCTCCCGCTTCGAGGGCGGCGGCAACCTCGGCCAACCGGCGCCGGCGATGGGCGACGTACGCGTCGAGCACGGCGCCCGCGTCGTCCACTATCGGGCCGTGCCCCGGGAACACCCGCGAGGCCTCGGCCGCGTCGACGAGCCGCCGCAGCCGGCCGAGTGAGTCGAGGTAGTCGCCGAGCCGCCCATCCGGGTGCATCACCACCGTGGTGCCCCGGCCGAGGACCGTGTCGCCGGTGAGCAGCGCGCTGTCGGCGGGCAGCAGGAACGTCAACGAGTCGGCGGTGTGGCCGGGTGTCGCGACGACCCGCACCTCGAGTCCATCGACAGACACGACGTCGCCGTCGACCAGCCCCTCGTCGCCGAGGCGCTGCCGCGGGTCAAGGGCACGTACGGGTGCCGCGGCCAGCTCGGCAAAACGGCGGGCGCCAGCGGCGTGGTCGGGGTGCCCGTGGGTGAGCAGCACCACCTCGACCTCGCAACCGACGGCTCGTACGACTTCGAGAACCGCCGCCAGATGGACGGGGTCGTCCGGCCCCGGGTCGATCACCACCGCCCGCGTGGCGCCCGGCTCGGCGAGAACCCAGGTGTTCGTGCCGTCGAGCGTCATCGGTCCGGGGTTGGGCGCAAGCACGCAGGTCGCCCGGGCCGTAACCGGCCCGCCGCGCCACGGCTGCTCGTCCCTCGCCCCTCCCATGGCGTCGGCCCCGTCAGGCGACCTCGACGACCAGCTCGAGCTCAACCGGGGCGTCCAGCGGCAGCACGGGGGCGGCGACGGCGCTGCGGGCGTGCTGACCGGCGGCGCCGAAGACCTTGCCGAACAGCTCGCTTGCGCCGTTGGCGACCTGCGGCTGCCCGGTGAAGGTGGGCGTGCTCGCCACGAAGACGACTGCCTTGACGACCCGCGTGACCTTGGCCAGCTCACCGATCTCGGCACGGACGGCGGCCAGGGCGTTTAGCGCACACTGCTGAGCGCAGTCGCGGGCCTCGTCAGGTGTGACCTCGGCGCCGACCTTGCCGACATACATCAGCTCGCCGTCGCGCATCGGCAGCTGGCCGGACGTGTAGACGTACGACCCGGTGCGCACCGCTGGTACGTACGACGCCACCGGCTTGGCAACCTCGGGCACCGCGAGACCGAGCTCGGCCAGCCGGTCCTCGGGGGTGCTCACGGCTTCTCGCGCTTGAGATATGCCACGAGGTTCTCCGGGTTCAAGCCCGGCACGACCTGCACGAGCTCCCACCCGTCCTCGCCCCAGGTGTCCAGAATCTGCTTGGTCGCGTGCACCAAGAGCGGCACCGTCGCGTACTCCCATTTCGCCATGGCGGCAAGGCTATCGGCGCGATCCCCTGGCGGGGGTCCTAGGCTCGCGGACGTGGCAAGCGGCGGCGACTGGGAAGGTGTCCGGCTTCATGTCGTCACCGGCAAGGGCGGCACGGGCAAGACGACGGTCGCCGCGGCGCTCGCGTTGGCGCTGGCCGGGGCCGGCGGGCGCATTCTCGTCATAGAGGTGGAGGGCCGGCAGGGGATCGCCGGCGTGTTCGACGTGCCTCCGCTGCCGCACGCCGAGCGGAAGGTGGCGTCGGTGCCCGGAGGCGGGGAGGTGTACGGCCTGGCGGTCGAGCCGCGCGCGGCCATGACGGAGTACCTCGACATGTACTACCGCCTCGGGCGGGCCGCTCGCGCTCTTGATCGGCTCGGCGCAGTCGACTTTGTCACCACGATCGCGCCCGGGTTGCGCGACGTACTGCTCACCGGCAAGGCGTACGAGACCACCAAGCGCACGCATCGCGACGGACGACCGATGTACGACGCGGTGGTGCTCGACGCGCCGCCCACCGGGCGAATCACCCGCTTCCTCAATGTGACCTCCGAGGTCGCCGGCTTGGCGCGGGTAGGGCCGGTGCACCGGCACGCCGAGTCGACGACAACCCTCTTGCACTCGCCGCGCACCGCCGTGCATCTCGTCACACTGCTCGAGGAGATGCCGGTGCAAGAGACGGTCGACGCCGCGGCCGAGCTGCGCGAGACCGGGCTGCCCGTCGGCGCGGTGATCGTCAACCAGGTACGCCGGCCAGCTCTCCGCGTACGCGATCTGGCCGCCGCACGCAAGGGAACTCTCGACGCAGACGCCGTGTCCGCGAGCCTGGCCAAAGCCGGCCTGCCGTCAGACGAGGACACCGTCGCCGGGTTGTTCGAGGAGGCACGCGAGCACGCTGAGCGGGTCACACTGCAGAAGCAGGTCAGGGCACAGCTCGACAAGCTCAGCCGGCCCACGTACGACCTGACGCACGTCGCCGGCGGCATGACCCCCGCCGGCCTGCACGAGCTGGCGGCCGAGCTGCGCGCGCAGGGGGCGGCGTGACCCGGGCCGCACCCCCTGGGCCGCCGACGCTCGACGTCGACACGTTCCTCGACAACCAGGGCACGCAGATCATCGTCTGCTGCGGATCGGGCGGCGTGGGCAAGACGACGACGGCCGCCGCCCTGGCGCTGCGGGCGGCCGAGCGTGGCCGACATGCCGCGGTGCTGACAATCGACCCCGCACACCGGCTGGCCCAGTCGATGGGCCTTCGCCAGCTCGACAACGAGCCGCGTGCCGTGACGGGCGTGGACGAGACGGCGGGCGGCTCGCTCGCCGCCATGATGCTGGACATGAAGCGCACCTTCGACGAGGTCGTGGAGGCTCACGCGTCGCCGGACAAAGCCGCACAGATCCTTGCCAACCCGTTCTACCAGGCGCTGTCCTCGTCCTTCGCGGGGACGCAGGAATACATGGCCATGGAAAAGTTGGGGCAGCTTCATGGGCGCGCCGAGTACGACCTGGTCGTTGTCGACACCCCACCATCACGGTCTGCGCTCGATTTTCTGGACGCCCCGCAGCGGCTCGGATCGTTCCTCGATGGACGTCTCATCCGGCTGCTCGGTGCGCCGGCCAAGGCTGGCGGTCGCGCTTACCTGCGGTTCGTACAGGCGGGCATGGGGGCGTTCACGAATGCGTTCTCGCGGCTGCTCGGCACAGACCTGCTGCGCGACGTACAGACCTTCGTGGCGTCGCTCGACACGATGTTCGGCGGGTTCCGCGAACGGGCCGAGCGCACCTACGCGTTGCTCGCGGCGCCGGAGACCCGCTTCCTCGTGGTCGCCACGCCGGAACCTGACGCGCTGCGAGAGGCGTCGTACTTCGTTGACCGGCTCGCCGCCGACGGCATGCCGCTGGGCGGGCTGGTCCTCAACCGGGTGCAGACGACGTGGCTGCCTGACCTGTCCGCGGAGGACAGCCTCGCAGCGGCAGACCAGCTAGCCGATGGACGCGAGCACGTGCTCACCGTCAGGCTGCTGCGCATGCACGCCGAAAGGATGCGGGCCATCAACCGGGAAACCCGGCTGGCCAACCGATTCCACGCCGCGCACCCCGGAGTTGCCACGACGTGGGTCCCGGCGCTCGCCGCCGACGTACACGACCTCGACGGCCTCCGCCGTGTCGGTGCAGATCTGGCCGGCACCTAGCTGCGCGTCAGCTGGCCCGCGGCATCGGCGAAGGCGCCACGGCGCGCTGGACGGGCAGCTGGACTCGTGCGCGCTCGGCGGCCTCGAACTCCGACCGCGCCGCGTCCAGCAGCGCTCGCCAGGACGTCACGTTGGGCCGGCGGCGCAGGATCGCCCGCCGCTCCCGCTCGGTCATGCCGCCCCAGACCCCGAATTCGATCTGCCGGTCCAGCGCCTCAGCCAGGCACTCCGTGCGGACCGGACAGCCCGCGCAGACGATCTTGGCTCGGTGCTGCTCCGCCCCCTGCACGAACAATCGGTCCGGGTCGCCGTTGCGGCAGGCGGCCATCTCGGTCCAGTCATCTCGCCACATGTTCTGTGGTCCCCCCTTGTGTCGCGCCTGCCGCTATCACCCCTAAGAGCGTCAGGCACTCGATTACGGACGGTAGGCGAATTGGGAGGTAGCGAACAGCCTGCAAGAGGCCCCCTGGCATCGACCGTTCGGCTGATTGTCGAGTCGCTCACAACGCACTATGTGACGATTTGGCGGGCGTAAGAGGAGGCATGGGGTCGGCTCGACTACCCTGCCACCATGGCGAATCTCCGCCCCTCCTCCGTCGCTGGGGCAACCCGGCGCCTGCTGCTGCTTGTCGGCCTCGGCGCGCTGTCCGGTGTGCTCGTGGCGGGGTTGCTCCTGCCCATCGCCGGGGCGCTCGGGCTCGCCGCCAAGAGCAGCGCCGAGACGTTCGAGTCGCTGCCTGACGACCTGGAGACCCGCCCCCTCGCCCAGCGCTCGCGCGTCTTCGACGCCAACGGCAACCTGCTGGCCACGTTCTTCCAGGAGAACCGGGTCGATGTGCCGCTGGCCGCGGTCGCCCCGGTCATGCAGAACGCGCTGCTGGCGAGCGAGGACGCCCGGTTCTACGAGCACGGCCCGATCGACCTGCAAGGCACCAGCCGCGCCGCACTGCGCAACTTCGCCGCCGACGAGATCACGGGCGGTGGGTCCACACTCACCCAGCAGTACGTCAAGCTCGTGCTCATCGAGCAGGCCACAACGGCCGAGGAGCGCAAGAAGGCCCAGGACGACACGCTGGACCGCAAGCTGCGCGAGCTGCGCCTGGCCATTGCGGCCGAGCGGCAGTTCACGAAGGCGGAGATCCTCCAGCGCTACTTCAACATCGCCTACTTCGGCCAGGGGGCCTACGGGATCGAGTCTGCGGCCCGGCACTACTTCTCCGTGAGCGCCGCTGAGCTGACACTGCCGCAGGCAGCCCTACTTGCCGGGCTGGTGCAGAAGCCACGCGCGTACGACCCGGAGGACAACCCGGAGGCCGCCATCGGCCGTCGCAACGTCGTACTGGGTCGCATGGCCGACGAGCGCATGATCACCGACGCGGAGGCGGCGCAGGCTCGGTCTTCCGATCTTGGTCTCGCGGTGTCCGAGACGCCCAACGGCTGCATCACGGCCTACGCACCGTTCTTCTGCCAGCACGTCGAGAATGAGCTCGTCCTGTTTGACGGGCTGGGTGCCGACCCCGAGCAGCGTCGGCAGAACCTTTATCGCGGCGGCCTGACGATCAAGACCACGCTCGACCCGAAGGTACAGGCGGCTGCGCAGGGCGCTATTGACGCCAAGATGGCGCCGGCTGACGCCGCGGTGGGTGCGATGACGTTCATCGAGCCGGGCACCGGCAAGATCAAGGCGATGGCGCAATCGCGGCCGATGGGCGATGACGTCGCGGCCGGCCAGACCTACATCAACTACAACGTCGACATCGCGCACGGCGGCGGCGACGGGTTCCAGCCTGGCTCGACCATGAAGGTGTTCGTTCTCGCGGCGGCCATCAAGCAGGGGATCCCACTCTCGACGACGATCAGCGTGCCAAGTCGGACCATCTCGCTGCCGCAACAGAGCTTCACCACGTGCGAGGGCCAGTACCCACGACACCCAGACCCCTGGCGGGTCGCTACGCCCACCGGCACGTTCAACATTCGGTCCGGCACGTGGCGGTCCAACAACGGCTTCTATGCGCAGCTCGAGCAGCGCACGGGACTCTGTGACCCATGGAGGTTCGCGACCGACATGGGCGTGACCCGTACCAGTGGCGAGCCTGTCGAGCAGGTCCCCGCTATGGTCCTCGGCTCCAGTGAGGTCGCGCCCCTCGATATGGCCAACGCTTTCGCGACGTTTGCTGCACGTGGCGTCCATTGCGAGCCGACTGCCATCACAGAGATGCTCGACCGGAACGGCCAGCCGATGCCGGTGCCGCCATCCAACTGCAGGCAGCTGCTCGACCAGGCGCAGACCGACGCCATCAACGACGTTCTCCGTGGGGTGATCGACGGCCCCGAACCCGGCCGCACCGGTCGCAACCTGAGCATCGGACGTCCGGCCGCCGGAAAGACCGGAACCACCAACCAGGAACTGTCGGTCTGGTTCAGCGGCTACACCCCTCAGCTCGCGGCCTCCATGGCTGTCGGCGACGTCGATCTGCCACGCGAGTCAATGCGCGGCATCGTCCTCAAGGGCGTCAAGCAGTTCTCCGCCTGTGGTGGCTGCATCCCGGGCCCAATGTGGCGGGACGCGATGAGGGCAGCGCTCGACGGTGTCGGGGCGACCGACTTCGTCGCGCCCAACCCAGAGGTCGTCCAAGCCTGCGGGGCAACGTCCCGGACGTGCGCGGCCTGCAGGTCTCGCAGGCGGTCGAGGAGCTCACCCGCGACGGATTCAACGTCGAGGTCGGCGGCGAGGTCGGATCTGACCTGCCGGCAGGCACGGTCGTCTTCACCAACCCGCGGTCGGGCAGTCAGCCATCCTGCAGGCGGCACAGTGCGCCTGTTCGTGAGTGGTGCGCAGGCGGCCCCGCAACCCGCGCCCGCCGTCGTACCGCCCGTCGTTGCCGCACCGCAGCTGCCCGACTTCATGGCGCCCTTCATCGCACCGTTCGACGGTCAAGATGGCAACGGCCAAGGAAACGGAAATGGCGGCGGCCGCGGCGGTCGCGGACCTGGCTAGGCCGCTGCGGCTGACTCGTCAGGCGGCCTGATCGATCGCGCTGATCGTGGCGCGGCGCAGCGCCTCCAGATCTGTTCCCCGGTCGGTGAGGATCTTGGCGGCGAGGCCGTTACCTTCCCTGATCAAGCCGAGCAGGATGTGCTCGGTGCCGATGTAGTTGTGCTTGAGCCGCAGCGCCTCGCGCAGCGACAGCTCGAGGACTTTCTTGGCGCGCGGGGAGAACCTCCCACCGCGCCGTCGACGGCGGAACGGCCCGCGCCGTGGTTCGTCATCCGGCTGACTGAGTGCGTCGGGCCCGAACGTTTCCTCGATGCGCCCCAGCACGGCCTCCACATCGATGCCGACGGAGCGCAATGCGTCCGCCTCGTCGGCCGTGAACAGCCCTGGCGCGGGGCCGACAACCTCAACCACTGCGGCACGTACGGCATCGGCCTCGAGCCCTTGAGCGCGCAGCACCCGACCTGCGATGCCATCGGAGGCGACAAGCGCGATCAGCAGGTGCTCGGTGCCGACACGTCGGTGGGAGAGCCGCTCGCTCTCCTCCACGGCCCGGTGCACGACCTCGCGCGCTGCCTTGGTGAACCGCTCGAACATGACTTCCCTCACTCCCCAACGCTGTGCGCGTGCTTCTTGTGCACGGCCTGCTTACTGACCTCGAGCACATCGGCGATCTCTTGCCACGACCAGGCCTGACGCCGCGCGTTGCGGACCTGAAGGGCCTCCAGGGTGTCGGCGAGCCTGCGGAGCGCAAGGACTGCGCGCAGACCTGCCCGGACGTCCGGACCGGCCGCGGCAGCCGCGAGATCAGTTGCCTGAGTCATGTCGTCAACCCTAGTTGACGAAGGGAGAGGTCGTCAACCAGCGTTGACACAAGTCAGCTTCCCAGCTGACGCCTGACTTCGGCTGCGACAGCTCCGCCGTCAACCCGGCCAGCCACCCGTGGCGTCACGATCTTCATCACAGCGCCCATGCCGCGGGGCGAGTCAGCCCCTGACTCAGCGATCGCGTCGGCGACGATGGCGGTGAGCTCCTCGGCGGACAGCGGCGCCGGGAGATACTCCGCCAGCACCTCCGCCTCGGACTCCTCACGCGCAGCGAGCTCCGTACGGCCGGCATCGGTGAATGCGGTGGCTGCCTCGCGGCGCTTCTTCGACTCCTTGTTGAGGACGCCGATGACCTCGTCGTCGGAGAGCTCACGAGCTTCCTTTCCGGCGACCTCGGCGGTGGTTACGGCGGTGAGAGCCATGCGCAGCGTGGACGTACGCAGCTCGTCGCGAGCACGCATGGCAGACGTCAGGTCGGCTCGCAAGCGCTCCTTGAGGGTGGTCATGCGCGTCATCCTCGCAGGTCAGCCACCAGTCGATCTGCGACCATTGGTGCGTGACTGCAGGCCAGAACATCGCCCGAGCCGCGTTGGCGACCGCCGGAATCGCCGCAGGCTGCGTGACGTACGCCGCCGCGTACGAGGTGCGCTCCTTCCGGCTGCGGCGGTTCACGATCCCCGTCCTTGCGCCAGGCAGCAAGCCGTTGACTGTCCTGCACATCTCCGACCTGCACATGACGCCCGGGCAGCGGCGCAAGCGTGACTGGGTGCGGTCGCTGGCCGAGCTGCAGCCCGACCTGGTCGTCAACACAGGTGACAACCTGAGCCACCGCGACGCGGCGCCCGTCGTCCTCGACGCCTTCGGCCCGCTGCTCGACGTGCCGGGTGTGTTCGTCTTCGGGTCCAATGACTACTTCGCGCCGCGGCTGCGCAACCCGGCCCGCTACCTGTTCACCCACAAACCGCAAGTGCGCGACGTCGAGGACCTGCCGTGGGGCGACCTGCGGGACGGCTTCGTCGACGCAGGCTGGCTCGACCTGACCAACGCCCGAGGCACGCTCAAGGCGGGCGAACGGACGCTGTCGTTCGGTGGGGTCGACGACCCGCATCTGCGCCGCGACCGCTACGAGCAGATCGCTGGGCCGAGCGATCCCGCCGCGGATCTCGCGGTCGGGGTCACGCACGCGCCGTACCTTCGCACGCTCGACGCGTTCACCCGCGATGGCTACCCGCTGATCCTCGCCGGCCACACGCACGGCGGGCAGCTGTGCATCCCTGGCTACGGCGCACTGGTGACCAACTGCGACCTCGACACGCGGCGCGTCAAGGGCGTGCACCGGCATGCTGCCGGCGGTCGCACGGCGTGGATGCATGTCTCCGCTGGGCTAGGGACGTCGCCGTTTGCGCCCGTACGGTTTGCCTGCCCGCCGGAGGCCAGCCTGCTCACGCTGGTCGCGCGCTGACCGACCCGTGGGTCGCTGGGCGCCCCGCGCTGCCGAGCGACTGGGCGCCCCAGTGCGGCGCGAGCACCACTGCGCTGGGGCGCCCCGCGTTGCCCAGCGTCACTGGGGCGCCCCAGCGAGCCCGCTCCGGATCCGGTTTCGTGGCACCCCCGGCGCTCGGATACACTCATCCGGCGTCCACGGGCTGTAGCGCAGCTTGGTAGCGCGCCTCGTTCGGGTCGAGGAAGTCGTGGGTTCAAATCCCGCCAGCCCGACGCTCACACGAAGCGGCCGGTGTCCCGCCTGGGATGCCGGCCGTTTCGCGACGTCACAAGACACTGCGCCAGGCGTAGCGGTACCTCGCTAGGCCTGCATGCCGCGCACAGACCAGCGCGATCACGTGAACGTGATCGCCCCGGCGGGTCAGGCAGACAGCTCCGCCGCGACGAGCTCGGCAATCTGTGCGGTGTTGAGTGCGGCGCCCTTGCGCAAGTTGTCGCCGCACAAGAACAGCTCGAGCGCCCGCGGCTCGTCGAGCGACTGGCGCAGCCGTCCGACCCAGGTGGGGTCGGTGCCCACGACATCGGCCGGAGTGGGGAACTCACCGCGCGCCGGGTCGTCGTACAGCACGATGCCTGGAGCTGACCGTAGGGTTTCGCGGGCCGCGTCGACCGGCACCTCCCGCTCGAAGACGGCGTGCACCGACAACGAGTGCGTGGTCACGACCGGGACTCGCACGCAGGTCGCCGCCACCCGCAGCGCAGGCAGCCCAAGGATCTTGCGCGACTCGTTGCGGACCTTGAGCTCTTCGCTCGACCAGCCGTCGTCCTTGAGCGAGCCGGCCCACGGCACGACGTTGAGCGCGAGGGGCGCGGGGAACGGACCGAGGTCCTCGCCGACGACACGGCGTACGTCCCCCGGATGAGTACCGAGCTCGCGGTTGCCCGCCACCTTGGCGATCTGGTCGTGCAGCGCGTCGATGCCGGCCTGGCCCGCACCGGAGGCAGCCTGATAGGACGCAACGACCAACTCCTCCAGCCCAAACTCAGCGTGCAGCGCGCCCATCGCCACGATCATCGACAGGGTCGTGCAGTTGGGGTTGGCGATGATGCCGCGCGGGCGGTTGCGCGCCGCGGCCGCGTTGACCTCGGGCACGACGAGCGGCACATCGGGGTCCATCCGGAAGGCGCCAGAGTTGTCGACCGCGATCGCGCCGCGCGCGGCGGCTACCGGAGCCCACTGCGCAGACACCTCGTCGGGTACGTCGAACATCGCGACGTCGATGCCGTCGAACGCCTCCTCCGAGAGCGCCACGACCTCGAGCTCCTCGCCGCGACAGACCAGCTTGCGGCCAGCGGAGCGCGGCGACGCTATGAGGCGGATCTCCCCCCACACGTCCTCACGCGTCGAGAGCAGCTCGAGCATCACAGTGCCGACCGCGCCAGTGGCGCCGACGACGGCCAGGCTGGGCCTGCGGTTGCCGTGCTTGGTCACAGGCCGGTCCCTCCGTACACGACAGCTTCCTGATCACCGTCAAGGTCGAACGCCGTGTGCGCCGCAGACACCGCTGCGTCGACGTCGTCGGCGCGTACGACCACGGAGATGCGGATCTCGGACGTGGAGATCATGTCGATGTTGACGCCCGCCTTGGCCAGAGCGCCGAAGAAGTCGGCAGAGACACCCGGGTGGCTGCGCATCCCCGCCCCGACGAGCGACACCTTGCCGATCTTCTCGTCGAAGCGCACGGCGGTGAAGCCAACCTGCTCGCGGATCGCTTCGAGTGCGAGCAACGCCGTCGGCCCGTCGGACTTGGGCAACGTGAACGAGATGTCCGTACGGCCGGTGCCCTCAGCGGAGACGTTCTGCACGATCATGTCGATGTTGGTGCCTGCATCGGCGATGGCGCGGAAGATCGCGGCCGCCTCGCCGACGACGTTGGGCACCCCAACGACGGTGATCTTGCCCTCGCTCCGGTCGTGGGCGACGCCCGAGATGATCGGCTGCTCCACGGGTGCTCCGTTCGTCGAGTCGTACGACGCCACGACCCAAGTGCCCTCGAGAGTCGAGAAGCTGGACCGGACGTGGATGGGTAGGTTGAACCGGCGGGCGTACTCCACACAGCGCAGGTGCAGCACCTTGGCCCCGCAGGCCGCCATTTCGAGCATCTCCTCGAAGGTGATGCGGGCCAGGCGCCGTGCGGTTGGAACGATGCGCGGGTCGGCGCTGAACACGCCGTCGACATCGGTGTAGATCTCGCACACCGACGCGTCAAGGGCCGCCGCGAGTGCGACTGCCGTCGTGTCGGACCCACCACGGCCGAGCGTGGTGATGTCCTTGCTGTCCTGACTCACGCCCTGGAAGCCGGCGACGATCGGGATCGCGCCGTCGTCGAGCGCCAGCTGGATGCGGCTCGGCGTGACGTCGATGATGCGTGCCTTGCCGTGTGCCGCATCGGTGATCACGCCCGCCTGGCTGCCGGTAAACGACCGAGCGATGTGACCACGCCGGGCAATCGCCATCGCAAGCAACGCCATCGAGATGCGCTCGCCGGCAGTCAGGAGCATGTCGAGCTCGCGGCCGGGCGGGTCGTCGCTGACTCGCTGCGCCAGATCGAGCAGCTCGTCGGTGGTGTCGCCCATCGCGGAGACGATAACGACCACCTGGTTTCCGGCCTCTTTGGTGGCGACTATGCGAGCGGCCACCCGCTTGATGGCATCAGCGTCGGCAAGGGAGGATCCGCCGTACTTCTGGACGACCAGGGCCACGGCGCGGACTCTCCCTGTGCTCGACGTCTCCGGTGGAGTGAATGCGACGTCGAGTCTAACGAGACGGTCACGGGCGTTCGGGCTTGTCCGGTTTGTGGGACGTCCGTCTCAGGTAGCGGAACGCCGGAAGTCTTGCCGTGGCCGCGCTCTCAAGGGTCTAGGCTGCCGCCAGCGACCAAGCCCTGGAGGACGCGTGAGCGGCGGTATTCGTGTCCGCGGAGTGCGGCGAACCTTCGGCGATGTGGTCGCCGTCGACCACATGGACCTCACGGCGAGGCCGGGCGAGGTCACCGCGCTGGTCGGTCCCAACGGCGCCGGCAAGACGACGTTGCTGCTGATGATGGCGACTCTGCTGCAGCCCGACTCGGGCGACATCGAGGTCGCCGGTTTCGACACCGTCCACGAGGCGACCGCAGTGCGCGAGGCGATGGGCTGGATGCCGGACGTGTTCGGCGTCTACGAGTCGCTCACCGCGCGCGAGGTGCTGCGCTTTGCGGCGGCTGCCTACCGCATCGCTCCGACGGCCGCTGACGCACGCATCGCCGAGCTGTTGGCGCTGGTGCACCTGACGGAGTTCACCGACCGGCCGGTCCATGTGCTCTCCCGCGGCCAGAAGCAGCGGCTAGGCCTGGCCCGCGCGGTGATCCACGACCCCTCGGTCGTCCTGCTCGATGAGCCGGCCGCCGGGCTCGACCCGCGCAGCCGCATTGAGCTGCGCGACCTGCTGCGGCGGTGGGCGGCCGAGGGTCGCACCGTCGTCGTCTCGTCGCACGTGCTCGCCGAGCTGGAGCAGACCGTGGACCGCGTCGTGTTCGTCTCGGCCGGACGGACGGTCTCCGAGGAGGCCGTCTCCGATCTGGCCCGCGAGCAGCACCGGCCATGGCTGCTGCGCGCGCTCGACCCGCCCGAACTGCTCGCACGGCTGCAGGCGTACGGCCTTGATCCACAGCCGTCAGCTAACGACGGATGTGAGGTGCTGCTGACGAGCGACGAGGCGGCCGCGGACCTGCTGGCGCGGCTGCTCGCCGACGGCGTACGCGTGGTTTCGTCGGCGCCGACCGGCAGCAGCCTCGAGACGGCCTATCTCGCGATGACTGAGGAGCGGCGATGACCTGGTGGGGCGTGCGCACGATGGCCGAGCAGGAGTTTCGGTTGCGGCTGCGAGCCGGCCGCTGGATCTGGCTGCTCGCTACCTGGTTCGTCGTGCTGCTGGGCTTCACGTTGCTCGAGTTCTGGGCGCTGGCGGTGTCCCTGGAGGACGAGATCGGGACGCCGATGTTCGGCGGGCTCATGCTGTTCGTTCTCGCTCTCGGGTTGCTCGTCGTGCCGGCGCTGACCTGCCAGTCGATCAACGGCGACCGCGAGCGCGGGGTGCTCGCACCATTGCAGGTGACGTTGCTTTCGCCACGCGAGATCGCGGTCGGCAAGCTGCTCGCGGCCTGGGGCACCGCCCTCGTCTTCCTGGCGCTGACGCTGCCGATGGTGGTGTTCTGCCTGCTCATGGGCGGCGTCGGCATCAGCCGGGTCGTCGTGACGCTCACGGTGGTGGCGCTGCTCCTTGGTGCAATCGCGGCGATCTCGCTCGGCTGGTCGGCGGTCATGGCGCGTACGACGACGTCGGCGGTCCTCTCTTACCTCACGGTGTTTGCGCTCAGCGTCGGCACGCTCATCGCATTCGGGCTGGGCCTGGCCATCACGACCAGTGAGGAGACGGTTTCGGGAGGGACGCCTGGGACTACGTACACAACGTCCGTCAACCACCCGGAGCGCGTGTGGTGGCTGCTCGCGCCCAACCCGTTCGTGGTGCTCGCCGACGCAGCGCCTCGGGTGCCGCCCGAGCGCGACCCGGTCACTGGCAATGTGCAGTCCAACCCGGCCGACCCGCTCGGCGGGATGAGCGAGGCGGTGCGCTTTCTGCGTGACGCCGAGGGGCTCGACGGACCCGATGACGGCACCGAGCCCGGGCCGGTATGGCCGTACGGGCTCGCATTCGACCTGTTGCTGGGTGCCGGCGGTGTCGCACTGGCTACTCGTCGGCTGCAGACGCCGTACGTCAAGTTGCCGCGCGCAGTGCGCGTCGCCTGACCCTTGCGTCAGGCCTCGACGTCGAGCGCCTGGGTCGCGGCTTGGGCGAGCATCTCGTCCTCGGCGATCGTGCGAGCGTCGTGCTCGTGGGTGAGCCGCGTGTGCGCGATCAACGACAGGAGCGTGCGCTGCACCGCGAGCGCAGTGTTGCCCCAGTCGGAGAGGTAGGAGAACTGCCACCACCACAGCGCCTCGGTGACGTGGCCGGCGCGATAGTGCTGCAGCCCGTGCAGCAGCGCCTGCGCGATGCTCGCGAGATCGTCGGCGAGGCGGAAGCGTGCGGCACCCCGGTCGGGATCGATGGGGTCGTGCACCTCGACGTAGTCGTTGATCGGCGCCAGCAGGCCCGCAAGCCGCTCGCGTAGCTCTTCGAGATCCGGGTCGTAGCCGGCGTCCGGCTCGAACCGCTCCTCGGGCACGACATCAGCGACCGCGCCGAGGCGACCGCCGGCAAGGCCGAGCTGACTCACCTCGAGCAGCAGTAGCGACAGCGTGCTGCCCGGGTCGTCGCCGCGGGCGATCTCGCGAATCGCGACGAGAAAGCTCTCGATATGCGCAGCAATGTCGTGCGCGAAGTCGTCATAAGTATCAGACGTGCTGTCAGACATCAATTAATCTTCTCCCCTCAAAGGCACGCCCGAGGGTGACCTCGTCGGCGTACTCCAGGTCGCCACCCACCGGCAGCCCGCTGGCCAGGCGCGTCACCCGCAGCCCCATCGGCTTGACCAATCGCGCAAGGTAGGTGGCCGTCGCCTCACCCTCGAGGTTGGGGTCGGTGGCGATGATGAGCTCGGTGACCGTGTCGTCAGCAAGCCGAGTCATCAGCTCGCGGATGCGCAGGTCGTCTGGTCCCACACCCTCGATCGGGCTTATGGCGCCGCCCAGCACGTGGTAGCGGCCACGGAACTCGCGCGTGCGCTCAATGGCGACGACGTCCTTGGGCTCCTCGACGACGCAGAGCACGCTGAGATCGCGACGTGGGTCACGGCAGATGCGGCACTGCTCGTCCTCGGCGACATTGCCGCAGGTGGCGCAGAACCTCACCTTGTCCTTCACCTCGAGCAGCGCGTGCGCCAACCGCCGCACATCAGTCGGCTCGGCGGCAAGCAGGTAGAACGCGATGCGCTGCGCGCTCTTGGGACCGACCCCCGGCAGCCGGCCGAGCTCGTCGATGAGGTCCTGGACGACGCCCTCGTACACCCGATGCCTTACTGTCCCGGCCCGGCGCCCAGCGAGCCGCCCAACCCACCGGACGGACCACCGAGGCCGCCGAGCGCCCCACCCAAACCGCCGATCCCTTGGGCCAGCGGCCCCATGCGCTCGGCGGTCGCCTTGGCAACCTGCTCGCGGGCGTCACGGACCGCGGCAAGCACGAGGTCGGACAGGGTCTCCACGTCGGCTGGATCGACCACAGAAGGGTCGATGTCGAGCGCCACGAGGTCGCCGGCGCCAGTGACCGTGGCCGTGACCAGGCCGCCTCCCGCAGTGCCCGTGACCTGCATCTCGGCAAGCTCCTGCTGTGCGGTGGCCAGCTGCGCCTGCATCTGCTGCGCCTGCTGGAGCAGCTCGCCGAAGTCCATGCCACCGGGCAGCATCGCGGCTTCTCCTGACGGTCGGGTGGTCGGTCTGGGTCGAGCCTACGGCCCGGGGGTGACGCCGGCGCCGAGGGCGTCACTGGCCGTGGTCGATCTCCTTGATCACGCTGGCGCCCAGAGTGCGGGCGAGCAGATCGTGGTGCGACATGCCGTGCTCGTCGATCGTCGGGTCGTCGGGATCGATCCCGGGCGGCGCGTCGCCGGTGGCAGCGACGGAGTCTCTGCGATCTGATGACGCTGGCGGGGTGGCCGGCGGCGGCGAGCTCCCGCTCGAGCCGGGCGCGGCATCGGGGCCGCCCGGGCCGCTGGGCTTGCCGCTTGGCCCACTCGGGACACTGGGGCTGGGTCGGCCCGCCGAGCCGGACGGGCCGCCACCAATCGACGGGTCGATGACCGCGTCGACACCGATCTCGGCCCGAAAAACGTCCTGGAGCGCCATCCGGAGCAGCTCGTCATGGCCGGAGCTGGTGAATTGAGCGCGCGCTCCGGGATTGTTGAACGCCACCTGCAGCCGGGACCCGTCCATCCCCACCACATGGGCCTGCTGGCTGAGCAGGATCCAGGTCACGCGGCGCTTGCTCTTGAGGGTCTCGAGGATCTCGGGCCACAGTCGCCGCACCTCGGCCACGCTCGGCCCGGCGGCCCGCCGCGGGTTGCGGCTGCGGAGAGGGCCGGGACGTTCCCGCGGGAACGCCCGCAGGCAGTCCGCTCGGTGAGGCTGGGGCTGGTGCGCCGGAGGCGGGCTGGCGCGGTGTGGACGTGCCCGGAGCCGCCGCTGGCTCAGTTGCCTCGGCGCGCGCGGGAGGCTTGGCAGCCGCTGGTTTAGCCGGCACAGGCGACGGTCGTCCGGCCTGAGCTGCCGCAACTGGCTCGCCGGAGGACAACCGGCGCTCGAGCCTGTCCAGCCGGGCTGTCACGCCCTCAGTGGAGTGATCGGCACCGGGCAGCAGCAGGCGGGCGCAGACGATCTCGAGCTGCAGCCGAGTCGGGGTGGCGCCCTTCATCGCCGTGATGCCGGCGTCGACGACGTCGGCCAGGCGCACGAGATCGCCGGCACCCAGGCGGGCCGCCTGCGTGGACATCGCACCGATCTCGTCGTCGGGAAGGTCCAGCAGCCCCTTCTCCGCCGCGTCGGGCACCGACTGTAGAACCAGGAGGTCACGGAAGCGCTCCAGCAGGTCGGTGAGGAAGCGTCGGGGATCGTGGCCGGTCTCCATGACGCGGTCGAGGGCGGCGAACACCGTTGCGCCATCGGAGACAGCAATCGCGTCGACGACCTCGTCGAGCAGTGCAGCATCAGTGATCCCGAGCAGCGCGTTGGCCAGCTCGTACGTCACGCCTTCAACACCCGCGCCCGCGATCAGCTGGCCGAGGACGGAGAGGGAGTCACGAACAGACCCGCCTCCTGCTCGCGCGACGAGCGCTAGCGCCGCCGGCTCGATCTGGACGCCCTCCTGCTCGCACACCCATGCCAGGTGCGCCTGCAGCATGCGCGACGGCACGAGCCGGAACGGATAGTGATGTGTGCGCGACCGGATCGTCTGCAGGATCTTGTCTGCCGCGGTGGTGGCAAAGATGAACTTCAGGTGCGGCGGTGGCTCCTCGATGATCTTGAGCAGCGCGTTGGCCGCGCCCGGGCCGAGCTGGTGCGCCTCATCGATGATGTAGATCTTGAACCGTGAGAACCCCGGTGCGAAGTGCGCCTTCTCGCGCAGGTCGCGAGCGTCGTCGACGAGGCCATGCGTGGCCGCGTCAAGCTCGATGACGTCCATGCTGCCCGGGCCGTTGGGCGCGAGGTCCACACAGGAGCGGCACTCCCCGCATGGCTCCGGGGTCGGCCCCTGCTCGCAGTTGAGCGACCGGGCCAGGATGCGTGCGCTCGACGTCTTGCCGCACCCGCGAGGCCCGGAGAACAGATAGGCATGGTGGACGCGGTCGTTGGCGAGCGCCCGCTTCAGCGGCTCGGTGACATGGTCCTGACCGACCACGTCGGCGAACCGGCCGGGCCGATAGATGCGATACAGAGCGAGCGACACGCAACGCACCCTAGTGCGCGGCCCCGACACTCGTCCCTGCCCTGTGGAATGCGGGCATGAAGGGACCCCCCGCACACCCGGTAGAGCCCGCCTACCCTTGCTGCCTTCCGGCCCTGGGGGGATTCGGCAGGATGCCGCCGCACGAGGGGTCGTCGACGAGTGTACGGGGCGGAGTCCGGCGCGCCCAAACACGGGTCGTCGGCCGCTCCAGCCCCGGACCCGGGTAACTCGGTGCCCGTATGTGGCACGAAGTTACCCGGATGAGTGCGGCCGACATCGGAACAGGCCGAGCCATCGGTATATGACTCGGCCTGTCATGGCGGAGGATGCGGGATTCGAACCCGCGAGGGGCTGTTAACCCCAACACGATTTCCAAGTGTGTTCCGCCCGATTCACCCGCGTCCAACGTCGGCCATCCGCGCTCAACCGTCGGTCCCAGCCGCGGTGCTGAACCGCGCTGGACGTGGATGAATGAGACCACAAATGAGACTGGGACTCCCTGGCCGCAGCCAGCCCCGGCACGCGCGGCCCGGCTTCCTCACGGAGCCCCGCGCGAGGCGCGCGTAGACCGGCGCGGGGACGGGATTGGCTGGACACCTTCCGTCACCCCGCCGCCCAACCCGCAGCCACGTTCGTGGCCGTGTGGTGTGCCCGAACGCGTTGGCCCGACACCACCCGGCAGCGGCATCGGCGGCGGTCCAGAGAGATAACCCGCGAGATCGCAGCCGTGCTGCGCGAGATCAGAGCGGCCCTTGGCTGCGTCTCTGGCAGAGCGGGGCGATGAGTGGGAGGCGTGTGTCTCGAGGGTGCGGGCGCGTAAGGACGCACTGATCGCCGAGATCGAGGCCATGGCGGCAGGACAGGCCCTCGGACCAGACCCGTGCACGCCGCCGGGGAATCTCGGAACGGGCGCACCTCGACCGGAGTTCGTGCCATGAGCACGGCGATCGACGTGCGCACCGACGACGGTTTGCGCCAGGTGCTCCGCCAGGTCGACTTCGCAGGCTCATGGGACATACCTGCAGGGCGGGCACTGCTCACGGAGATCCGGCGCCACGCCGTACGTAACGCCGCCCGGGTGTCCGCAACGACCGGTGCCGTCGCCGACCGCGGGCTCGCCGACGACGTCCTGGCCGCGGCGTGGACCGTGGCAGATCAACACAGGGCCGAGGTGATCAACGCGGACCGACCGTGGGCCTACCTCATGTACTCCGCGCAGCGACAGGTCACCGCCGACGCCAAGGCCCAGCACCTGCTCACCAGCGCCAGCGCGGTGCGTGGCCGCGCCCGACACCCCCTGCCGCCACGCATCCGACGGGTCGGGGCGGCGCCGGCAAAGCTCGCTGTCGCATTCCGCCACGAGCCAAGCGGCACGGGTGACGGCAGCATCGTGAAGCAGGTCGGTCACCACGACGTGCGGCCCCTCCTTGAACAGCCGCCGCTGCCTCGCGCAGCGCGGCGGACGGAGCGCGAGCCGTGGTACGCAGCCTTCATTCAGCTCCTCGTCGACTGCGGTGCTTGCCCGGCCGTGACAATCTCTGCGGTCGACCGCATATCCGACCTCTGCGCGGCTACGGCCGGTGGGTCATGGGAGTGGGTGGCTCGCCGCGACCCGGTCCTGGCCACCTTGGGGCTGAGGCCTGATCAGTGCGGAGCGCTCGTCGCACTCCTCGCTGGATCGAGGAAGTACCGCCACAACGGCAGGAAAGATAGCCTGCTCGGCGCCACCGGGAACGGCCTCGCGCGAGGCGCTCAACTCACATTGACGGCAATGCAACAGCGTCGTGTTAGGGCGTACGTAGGTCGGCCTACGTGAGCTGTCGGTTCGGCTGCGACTGGCCAACCGCGGCACCCAACAAGCGACCCGCAACGCTTGATCGCGACGCATGAGCAGGACCGGCGATGAAAGACGCGTAGCCGCTGCCTGCGGCCAGGGCCCGGGACCGGGCCGCATGAGCTAAGCCCGCCTTTCGCCCGCGCGTCCCTCGCGACGAGCCACTACATCTCGAGACTCTTGCGAGAGGCCCTGCCACCTGCCAATGTCATTTCCGAGCGCAGTCCCTCGCTCCAAGCTCATGGAGTCGGGCTCATGTCCACGCATTCTCCGCCCTGGATCTCGTTCAGACCCCAGCTGCTCGTGCGGCATCAGACCGGACTCTGACCAGCCGGCCGGACGTAGGCCGCCGGGGCCCGCCGACGTTCGGTTCATCGAGGAACGGACCGAGCCTCAGGAGTAGTCCGGTCGCCGACGTCCAACAGTGGCCCGCTTGACTCGCTGCGCAAAAGCGAGTCCTCTCTGGAATCGCGGGGGACTTGGGTCAGGTCCAGATGTATTCCTCGGCGATCGCTCCGTCCTTCCACTTGGCCACGGTGACCATGCGGCCTCCGCCTTCGAACTCGCCCACGACACAGGTCCACTCGCCGGATCCGAACATAATCGGGTGGGAGGTGACCTGGGGCGGCGTGCCCCCGGCAGAGTCGACGTACGCCTTCATGGCAACGATGTGCTCCTGGATGCCGTGAGTCGGTTCCTGACCCTTCGAATCCACCAGCACGTCGTCGGTGTGAAGGTGGGCAAAGATGCCGTTCCAGTCGGCATTGTTCCAGCCCTGGAAGTCGAGATCATCCATGCCCTGGAGGTTGCGTGCTACCTGATCGTCTTCCATGACTCACATCTCTCCTGGGTCGGTTGTCGCGCGTGTGCGGTCTCCGATGAGCTGGTCGAGGACTATGCGGTAGTCGTCTAGGGAGTCGTAGGTGAATTGTGGGCCGCCGTTGACGTCACCAATCGCGAATACGCCAGGCACCGAGGTCCGCAGCTGTTCGTCAACCACGATGTCGCCACGCTCGTCGATCTTGATCCCCGCCGTGTTCAGCCCCAGGTCGTCGGTGGCGGGTCGGCGGCCGGTCGCAAGAAGCACCGCGTCGGAATCGCGTTGGCGATGACGACGATCACGATTGCGTCGATCGGCGAGCCCTTTGCAGGCTCCACTGCCACGCGACGAGCGATCACCTCGTCGCGTCGACCGCGGACAGGATGACATCGGTCACGATGCCGGGACGGGTGATGGGCGTCAGGTGGCCGGCCTTGACCCTGGTGATTTCGGCTTCGGCACGGCTGGACATCTGCTCCTGCAGAGCGAGCGGGACAACGCGGTCCAACGTCCCGATGAGCGACCAGGACGGGATCGTCGCCCACGCCGGAGTCCCGGATGGTTCGAAGAACTGGGCGACGGCCGCCGGCCGCTGCCCAGCAAACAGAACTCTGGCGTCCTTCCGCCCGACCCCGTTGGCGAAGCACTCGGTGTAGCCCGGATAGGTCGCGTTCGCCTCCCAGCGCAGGTACAGGTCCAGTCCTCCTTCGATCGGCACTTCGGTGAGTGCATCCTCGGTGACGCAGGAGCCCCAGGTTGCGGTGAGGACGCCGGCGATCTCGCCTAGGTCGGGCATGAAGGCGTCGATGTAGACAAGCGCCTCGACGTTGCTGTTGCCCGTCGCGGCGTTCGTGATGACGAAACCGCCGTACGAGTGAGCGACGAGCACGATCGGACCCGAGATCGACTGGAGGAAACTAGCGAGGTACGCCGCGTCGGTCGTCGGTCCGCGCAGCAGGTTGGGCGGGGCGACCACCGTGAAGTTCTTGGCCTGCAGGCGCTCGATCACCCGATTCCAGGAGGATGCATCGGCCCAGTCGCCGTGCACGAGCACAATCGTGGGCCGCGGGCCGTGGTTCGCCTGCGATTTCGCCCCCGCAGGCGCACCAACAGCCAGCGACAAGAGCGCCAAGAGAGCCAGGACGGGCAGGATCAGGCGAGCGCGCCGTCGAGGCCGCGCCGATTTCTGGGTGAACATCGAGTGCCCCCAATCGGAGTGAGTGGTGTCGCGACGAAGGCTGCCCGGACGGTGGGCGTTTCGAATCCGCCGGCACGCTAGTCGGGGTCACCAGTCGTTCGGCTTTGGCCGCTCCGGGCTACACAGAGCTCAGTTGGTTAGCAGGGAGGCGTACCAGCTGGTTGCGCGAGGTGATGTCGAGCTTCTGGAAGACCTTGCGCAGGTGGTACTGCACCGTTCGGTGGCTGATGAACAGCTGTGCGCCGATCTCGGGGTTGGAAAGACCATTTTGAGCAAGTCGGGCGATCTGTGCTTCCTGCGGCGTCAGCAGCACGCGTCTTTCGTTGGTGCGGCTGAGCAGTGTTTCTCCCGTGGCCACGAGCTCGCGTCGTGCGCGTTCGGCGAACGCCTCGGCGCCGAAGCGACTGAACGTGTCGTGGGCGATCCGCAACTGCTCGCGCGCATCCGCCCGTCGACCTGTGCGACGCAGCCATTCGCCGTACAACAGATGGGCGCGGGCGTGTTCTCCGCGGATGCGCGTGCGGCCGAGCCGCTCGATCGCCTCGCGATAGAGAGGCTCCGCTGCATCAGCGTCGCCCAGCATCGCACGCGCGCGGGCCTGGATGCCGAGCGCCCAGTCAGTGCCGCCGGCGGCCGTGATCGCCTCCAGACGCGCGAACGCGTCCGCCGCCAACTCTGGCCGCCCGCTCCTGGCGGCCGCCTCGACAAGCTCGCTCAGACCCCAGTACACCGGAGCCGAGTCGTGCGGGTACTCAGCCGCTGCTCGTGCCGCGAGCACCGCCTCGTCAGATCGCCCCAGGCCGTTCGCCAGCACCGCCATCGCCCACTGCGTGGCGAGCCTGCCGGCCCCCTCACCGCGCGCCACGACGTCGGCCAGCGTGGCTTCGATGAGGTCGCCGACCTCCTGCTCGCGGCCGCGCCAGGCGGCGAGTCCCAGGGCAGCGTAGGGCGCGAGGGTCGTGCCGGTCGCCTGCTGCACCGCGTCGAGCTCCGCAACGAGCGACGCGGCGGCGTCGAGCTCGCCGGCGAGCACGTGCGCAACCGCCTGCGAGTGCAGCGTGAGGGGAAGCACGCTGAGCGCACCGGCGGCGCGGGCCATGTCGACGTGACGGGCCGACAGGACCGACCAGCTCTCGTCGTCCCACAGTTTGGCGGCTTCCGACGACGCGAGCCAGAGCCAGCGCAGTCCATCGTCCACGGTGAGGTCGTCGCTCCGGAATGCACGCACCGCTCGCTGCCCGATCGGAGCCGCGGCGGCGTAGCCGTCCGTGAACAACGCCGTCAGGCTGTCGAGCAGGAGGTCAGCTATGCGCGACTGACTGGGCGCCGGCGGCAACCGGCGCGCAGCTTGCGCCACCTCCGCCACACCCGGTCCCCCGGCCCGACCGGCGAGTATCGCGGCGGAGAACGCCTCCAGAAACGTCTCCCGCGCGAGTGCGTCGTCGAGCGGCTCGAGCCTGCGCGCCGCGGCGAGCAGCAGCGGCAGAGCCTCGCTGCCGTGCCTGGAGGCGAACGCGATCTGGGCGCGCAGCAGGTCAATCATCGCGCGTGGCAGCGCGTCGAGCGGTGCCTCCTCGGCGGTGCTGAGCAGGACGAGCGCCCTGTCGAAGCCGCCGGCGCGCAGCATCACCTCCGCCGCGGCCAGAGCGCGCATCCCGCGTCGGCTCAGATCGGGTGTCAAGGCCGTCGCCCGCTCTAGGAACGCGGCCGCTGCGGCGAGGCCCCCACGCGCCTGCGCCCGGCCCGCCGAGCGTTCGAGCTCATCGGCCACCGCCTCATCGGGACCCTCGGCCGCATAGGCGCGGTGCCACGCCCGGCGATCAGGATCCAAAAGCGCGTCGGTCGCGCCCGCGAGGGCCCGGTGAACCTCACGCCGCTCCGGCATGGGCGCGGCCCGGTAGACCGCTGAACGCATCAGTGGATGCCGAAACCGGACTTTCCCGTCGATCTCAACGAGGCCGGCCGCCTCAGCTGGTCCTGCTGCGTCCATCCCGATTCCGAACCGTTCGGCCGCGCGCCACAGCAACGCGACGTCGCCGACCGGCTCGGCCGCCGCCATGAGCAGAAGTCGTCGGGTTTGAGTCGGCAGCAAGTCGAGCCTGCCCTTGAAGGTCTGCTCGATCCGCTGCGCCAACGGCATGTTGTATGGAGGGCCAAACCCGCCAGCCAGATCCGCCGGGTTCAATCCCCGCGGCAACTCCAGCAAGGCGAGCGGGTTGCCGTGTGCCTCAGCTACGAAACGGTCCGTCACGCGCTCGTCCATGGGTCCGGGCAGCACCGACTCCAGGAGTGCACGGGCGTGACGCTCACTGAGCCCGCCGACGACCAGCTCAGTCAGCCCGGCCAACTCCCGCACCTCGCTGGGCTCACGCACCGCGAACACCATGCCGATTGGTTCCGCCAAAAGGCGGCGCGCGACAAAGGCGAGTGCCTGCGCTGACGTTTCGTCCAGCCACTGGGCATCGTCGACCACACAGATGAGCGGTTGTTCCTCAGCGGTCTCGGATAGCAGGCCGAGGACGGCCAGAGCGACCAGGAAGCGGTCGGGAGTCGGACCTGCGCCGAGGCCGAATGCCGTTTCGAGTGCGGCGCGCTGCGGGCCGGGCAGCCGCTCCCGCATGCCTAGCATCGGTGCGCACAGCTGATGCAAGCCCGCATACGCTAGCTCCATCTCGTACTCGATTCCGGCCGCTCTCGCGACGCGACACCCGGACGCGCTCTGCGCCACATACTCGAGCAGCGCCGATTTGCCCACGCCCGGCTCACCGCGCACGACCAGCACCTGGCTGTGCCCCGCCCGGATGACCTTCAGCAAACGATCCAGGGCGCCGCACTCGTTGTAACGACCGCGCAGCACGTAGCCCCCGATCGCCGCTTGACATCGATTCACAACGTACCGGGGGGCGCGCCCGAGCGCGGCCAATCCGTAGGCCTTCCGCCGGCTGTGACAGGACTGGCCAGGGACGCTGGCGTGTTGGCGGATTCGCGGTGTGCGGATGGCCGCGATGCTTGGCGAAGACGAAAGGAACGCGGATGAAGATCGTCGTCATCGGCGGGACTGGTCTTGTCGGGTCGAAGCTCGTCGAGAGGTTGCGCGGGGCTGGCCACGAGCCGCTCGCCGCGGCACCCGAGACGGGTGTCGACACGTACAAGGGCGTGGGACTCGTGGAGGCGCTCGAAGGCTCACAGGTCGTCGTCGATGTGTCGAACGCGCCGGCCTGGGACGACGCAGCGGTGCTCGACTTCTTCCAGACGACTTCTCACAACGTTCTTGATGCCGAAGCCAAGGCCGGCGTGAGTCACCACGTTGCACTCTCCGTAGTCGGCACCGACCGGATGCCGGACAGCGGTTACATGCGCGGAAAGCTCGCGCAGGAGGAAATTGTGCAGGCCGCCTCCGTCCCCTACACCATCCTTCGCGCGACACAGTTCTTTGAGTTCATCGGCCGCATCACTGACTCGAGCATGGTCGACGACACGGTTCATTTGCCACCCGTGCTGGTTCAGCCGGAGGCAGCCGATGACGTTGCCGCGGTGCTCGCAGAGGTTGCACTCGGTGAACCGGTAAATGGCATTGTCGAGCTCGCCGGACCCGAGCAGTTCCGTTTCGACGAACTCGCCCGTCGCTTCCTCAGCGCTAACAACGACCCACGCAAAGTGACTGCCGACGCTCACGCGCGCTACTTCGGCGCGGAGCTCGACGAGGGCTCGCTCGTCCCTTTGGGCGACAACCCGCGTATTGCCCCTACCCGCTTCGACGACTGGCTCAGCCGGTCCGTGGCGATGCAACCGAACTCGTGACCCAAGAGGAGGGCCCGATGAAACCGACGATCGTTCTCATTCACGGCGCATTCGCCGAGTCGGGGAGCTGGAACAGCGTCATCGACTCGTTGGTGGGGGCGGGATACCCCGTGGTCGCCGCGGCGAACCCGCTGCGGAGCTTGGCCACCGACGCGGCCAGCGTCAGCGATCTTGTCCGCACCATCGACGGACCCGTTGTGCTCGTCGCCCACTCCTACGGCGGCGCCGTCATGTCGAACGTGGCGGCGGACGCCGGCGAGATCACCGCACTCGTCTACGTGAACGGCCTCGCACCCGAGCCCGGAGAAGGTGCCTTCTCGCTTGCGGGGCTCTTCCCAGGCAGCATGCTGGACGAGGACACGTCGCGGCCGGTCCCGCGCAGCGACGGCACGACCGACCTCTACATCGTCCACGACCGCTTCCACGAGGTGTTCTGCGCAGACTTGTCGGCGGCTGACGCGGCACGCATGGCGGCGACTCAGCGGCCGGCCACCCAGGAGGCGCTCATCGAACCGTCCGGCGAGCGGTCCTTGTGGCGCGAGGTCCCGTCGTGGTTCGTGATCGGTGAAGAGGACCGCATCATTCCCGCCGAGCTCCATCGATTCATGGCGAAGCGCGCCGAGGCCCGCCGCACCGTCGAGATCCCGGGAGCGTCGCATGGACTCGCCGTCTCGCAACCACAGGCGGTGGTTGACGTGATTCTGGAGGCAGCATCATGAGCGAGCACTTCCTCGAGGCCGCGGCGCAGGACTTCGCGGATGCAACGTCGAAGCCGCCGTTCCTCTACCAGCTTGGCCCTGACGGTGCCCGCAAGGTCCTCGACGAGACCCAGGCCGGCCCGATCGACAAGCCCGACGCGGACGAGCGGTGGATCACGGTGCCTGCGCAGGTTGGCGACGTGCGCGTCCGCATCGTTAAGCCGCTGGGCGCGACCGGCGTCCTTCCCGCAATCCTGTACGTGCACGGCGGCGGCTGGATCCTCGGTAACGCCGGAACCCACGACAGGCTCGTCCGCGAACTCGCCGTCGGTGTGAACGCAGCAGTCGTGTTCGTCGAGTACGACCGCTCACCCGAAGCCCACTACCCAGTAGCTGTCGAGCAGGCGTATGCCACCGCGCAATGGGTAGCCCAGCACGGGCTTGACGAAGGTCTCGACCGGACGCGCCTCGCGGTCGCCGGCGACTCGGTCGGCGGCAACATGACCGCCGCCCTGGCAATCCTCGCCAAGCAGCGCGGAGACGTCACCTTCGTGCACCAGTCGCTGTATTACCCAGTCACCGACGCGGCACGAGACACCGACAGTTACCGCGAGTTCGCCGACGGCCCGTTCCTTACCGCGAAGGGGATGGCCTGGTTCTGGGACGCCTACCTGCCCGACGAGGACCGGCGCGCCGAGATCACCGTCTCGCCGCTGCGGGCCACCCTCGACGACCTGGCCGGGCTGCCCGAAGCGTTCCTGATCGTGGATGAGAACGACGTCCTCCGCGACGAGGGTGAGGCGTACGCCCGCAAGCTCACCGAGGCCGGCGTGCGCACGACGAGCGTCCGATACAACGGCGCCATCCACGACTTCATGATGCTTAACCCGCTGCGCGAGACCGCTGCCACGACCGGCGCTATTGAGCAGGCGATTCACATCCTGCGCAAGGCACTACACACCACCTAGCATGGTGGGCGGAGAGCAACCGACTCGCCAGGAGACGACGGTGAACCCCGCAGCCGAGAAGAAGCCCGCGGCGTACACCGTTGCCGCCGTCATGCGCCCGGCCGCGACAACGGTCGAGACTCAGGGGCACCTTGCCGCCGCCGCGTACCTGATGACCCACGCCGACCAGGGCGCATTGGTCGTTGTCGACGACGAGCACCGGCCGATCGCGCTGATCACGGAGGCCGACCTGATGCGCGCCGTCGCCCATGGGGCGGACACCGGACAGGAACACATCTCGGACTGGATGAACCACGACCCGCCGACCGCTAGCCCCGACACGGTGGTGATGGAAGCGCTGCAGATCATGGTGGCAACCGGCAAACGGCACCTGCCAGTCGTCTCCGATGGTCGCGTGGTGGGCATCGTCGGCATCAGCGACCTCATGGATGCTGTCGTGCAGAACTTCCGGCTGGCCGGGGCGGTGGTTTTCGTTTCCGACCTAGCCCGATCGCTGAGTTTCTACCAGTCGCTGCTGCAATACCCCATCAACGTTGGCGACGCTGACGCCGCCTTGCTTACGGGACCGAACGGATCCGAGCTCTACCTGCGCCAAGCCGCGGACCGCTCGATGCCCCGAGGCGGGCTCGGCGTGCAGTGGGTCGCATGGACCGCAGGGGACGCTCAAGACCTGGATCGGTGCAGCGAGTTGCTCAAGGAACGCGGCACCTTCGTGGGCCGCGAGACCAGCGAAGGCGTCACGTTGCGTGGAGGGCCGCGATCCCGACGGTCTTCCCGTCCTCATTGTCTATCCGGGGGCCGAGCGTGCCCCCCGCCATGTGATCCCGATCGCATTCGCCGCGCGTGAATGCGAGGAGAATCGATCCGGTACGAGGACGCATCGCATGGCATCACCGACACGTCACCGGCCGACACCCATCAGGAGGAGCACCATGAGCGAGCAGACGAGCAATGCCCCGCCGATCGTGCTGATCCACGGGCTTTGGATGACCGCCCGAAGCTGGGACCGCTGGGTGAAGCACTACCGGGCCAAGGGCCACGAGGTCATCGTGCCGACGTACCCGGGATTCGAGATCGAGGTGGAGGCGCTGCGTGAAAAGCCCGAGATCATCGCCGAGGCGTCCGTCCCGGACACGCTCGACCACCTGGCGGAAGTCATCGAGGGCCTGGACCGTGCGCCGATCATCATGGGCCACTCTTTCGGCGGCACCTTCACCCAGCTCCTGATCAACCGGGGCCTCGGCGCCGCAGCGGTGGTCATCGACTCGGCGCCACCAGAGGGCGTGCGGGTGAACCCGCCGTCCCAAATCAAGTCCCTGTTCCCGATCCTCAAGAACCCGGCCAACCGGCACCGCGCGGTGGGGTTCACCAAGGAGCAGTTCCACTACGCCTTCACAAACACGGTCAGCCGCGAGGAGTCCGACGCGGCGTACGACCTCCTCCACATCCCCGCGCCCGGCAACTGGGTGTGGGCCTACGGCCTGATCGCCAACTGGAAGCCGGGCCACCAGGAGACCTGGGTCGACTACGACCTGGACGACCGTGCTCCGCTGCTATTCATCATGGGCGGCAAGGACCACCTGATGCCGCCCGCGGTCAACAGGTCGAACGCGAAGAAATACCGCAACTCCGAGGCGACGACTGAGACCTACGAGTTCCCGGAACGCTCACACTTCACCGGTGTCGAGCCTGGCTGGGAGCAGGTGGCCGACTACGCGCTCGAGTGGGCGACGAGCCACCCGCGAGCGCAGCAGGGCTGAACCAAGCGCAGGCAGCGGCAGGGTGGCCCGTCCGGCAAGCCGAGCCCGCAAAATCGGCTGACGGCCACTTGCGTTCGTGCCGTGCCTCACGGGCGCCAGGCCACGTGCGCCGTCCCTGCGTGTCTGACCTGACTCGGGCCACGATTTCGGCCTGGTGGGGGGCGCGGGGCTGTAACCTGCGGGTTCGCGTCTCGGGGTCGATGAACTTGCGCACTAATCGGGATTGTGGGCTGAGCTGTGGTGTACGTGCGCACGGTCAAGACGGCGTCGGGAGCGACCGCGGTCCAGATCGTGTATTCGTCCGGGCGCGCTTCGCGTCAGATCGAGCACCTCGGCTCGGCTCATAATGCCGACGAGCTGGAGGCGCTCAAGGCGGTTGCTCGTCAGCGGATCGCTGAGGGCCAGGCCGAGCTCGATCTGGGGCGGAGCGAGGCCGAGGCGGGTTCGCGGCTTGCTTGACGAGCTTGTAACCGTTGCGATGTTCGCCCGACGCCGACACGACCACGTGCGGCAGGAACCGCCTGAGGCTCTTCGCAAACGGTGGCCGCGACTTGGCCGGCGGCTACTCGCACCGGCCACGGTCGTTCGCCGGCTACCTCGGAGGGTGAGAGACCCGCAAATGCGACCCCTCCCCGAGACCGTCGTCATTCGGCCCGCTTCGTCGGCCACGCGCCGCGGTGACGCCGATCTTTCCCGCTACCGATGAAGCCGAGGGGTCGCCGTACCGCCCGTCCGAGAGCACGTGGACGGGTCGTGCTGGTACCCGCGCCGATTCAGCGGTCATTGCGGCTTGCCATTCTCGGTCCACCGTTGGAAGAGGCCGATCTGCGCTTGGGGCCAGGAGCCGTCGCATGGCATGGTGCCTTCTCGGAGGCGGGCGAGGATGGCTTCGGCATGCCGGCTGACGTCGTCGTATGACCAGAGAGGTCGAAGTGCCTCAGCATCGATTGGCGGTCGATTTCGCGGAACAAGGGCTTGATGTCCGTCTCAAAGCCAGTCGGATCGTTGCGATCGTCGGCCATGACTCCTCCTGGCGTCGAGCGGCGACCAGAGCCGCGCCGGTGTACCCCACTAACTGAGACTGTCAAGTACCGCCACCTACGCGACAGATGAGTTCCGGTAGGTGAGCGACACCGTGGCCTTGGTTCTAACCCTTTGCCTTGACAGCTGCGTTGCGTCGGCGCGGGCGACCGTTGGGTACGGCGAACGCGCCCATCTCGGCGATCGGGTCGTGCTTGACGGGGTGCACACGGATCACCTTGCCGTCCGGGCCGGACAGTTGAACGCTGCCCGCCACGACCGCCACGTTGACGCTCTTACGCGCCCACGCCCGGCCGGCCGAGTAGGTGACACCGGCGAACGACACGTGCCCACTCGCGTCGGCGATCCTGGTCACCATGCAGCCCGCTGGTCGGCTTGCGCGCCGACCGGACCCGCACCTCGGACTGAGCGACGTCGTCCGGTCTCCTTGCCGCGCTGCACGTGGGTGGCGACGAGGATCCCGGCGTGCAGGATCTCCACGAGCCCGCCACGGACGACGACCTCGACCTGCCGGCCGGCGAACGGCGCGCCGACCCGGTAGGTGTGCTTGGCCAGCCGGATCTGCCCGGCCTGGTCCACCCACCGCGACACCCCCGCCGGCCGCGACACCGAGGGCTCGGCGTCGACCTCGTCCAGGTCCGCGGTGGCAACGTCGTTAACGGCGTCAATCCGTTGCCCCGCAAGCGAAAACCGCTCGACCGGGGTGCGCCCGCCCAGCGACCGGTGCGGCCGGTCGGTGTTGTACTCGACCACCCAGGCGTCCAACGCGGCCTGAGCCTCGCCGACCGTCTGCCATTCGCCGGTCGTGCTGGTCGAAGAACTCGCGGCGCATCGTCTTGTGCAGCCGCTCTACCTTCCCGGTGGTGGTCGGCGAGTACGGCGCGGTCAACAGAGTGCGTGATGCCGTTCTCGACGCAGATCCGGTCGAACAGCACCAGTCGCGACGCCGCCACCGCACGGCCCTTGACCGGCGGTGAACCGGCCGGTGAACACCTTGCCGTTGTCGGTGAGGATCTGCTCCGGGACCCCATGCTGCTCAAGGGCGTGCCGCAGCGCCTCACATACCGGGCCGGCGGTCGCCCGAGGCACGATGCGGGCGCACACCACGAACCGGGAGTGGTCGTCGATGCCGGTGACCACCTTCACCTCGCAGCCGTCCGCGAGGTGCACGCCGCCCATCACGTCCATCTGCCACAGCTCCATCGCCCGGCCGCGTTCCCACCGCCGGTAGTCCGATCGCTTGCGGCGCCGCTGCTGCGGGCTCAGCAGGCCGTGGCGCAGCAACGCGCGGTACACCGACGAGCGGCCCGGCATGCTCGCCGGGGCAGCTCCTTGCGCAGCTGGTAGAGGATGCGGTCCGGACCCCAGCCCGGGTGGTCCAGCCGCAGCGCGAGGACCCGCGACTCGACCGACGGGCTGATCTGGTGCGGGCAGAACGACGGGCGGCTCGAACGGTCGGCCAGGTTCGCCATGCCACCGTCGGCGGCATACCGGCGCAGCCACTGATGCAGGGTCTGCCGGGCCACCCCGAACCGCCGCGCCACCTCCGTGACCGGGGCGCCCTCGAGAACCTCCAGCACCGCCCGATACCGCTGCTCCACCACAGCCAGCTCCACCAGCATCCCGCGAGCCCTCCCAGCCGAAGATCAACTGGGCAGGACTCTTACGCCGACAAGGGCGGGGATGTCAGGCAGGAACCGGAACTCTGTCACGCAAGAGCCGGAACTGTGTCGCGCAGGAGGCGGAACTGTGTCTTCGAACTGTCAGGCACCTAACGGAACCCCGGTGTCCACCATGAACCGGTCACGCACACCACCAACTGAGACTAGAGGCCTCTGATGGGGCGCTTCGGCCCCCGGAGCAAGATCACTCCGGGGGCGCGAAAGCCCTGCTGAGAGCGCGGAGGATGCGGGATTCGAACCCGCGAGGGGCTGTTAACCCCAACACGATTTCCAATCGTGCGCCCTAGGCCAACTAGGCGAATCCTCCGCGCAGGAGGGTACCCGACCACGCGCCACGGTCAGGAATCCGCCGGGCCTGACAACTCCCTGGCCAGACAGCTCAGCGCCGGCGTCGCCGCCCGGTGCCGAACATGCCTCGGACGATTTCCACTCCGATCGCAGTCCCCGCGGAGACCAGCAAGCTCTCCAGACCGCCCTGGGCCGCCGATCCACTCGTGTCACCCGACCGCGCGCGCGACCGCGACCCCGTCGACCGTTTGCGCGACCGCGAGGGTGCCGGCGCCGGCTCTGCCGACAGCAGGTCGTCGATCGCGGGCGAGCTCGAACGGCCGAGGATCGACTCCTCGATGGCCCGCGCCTCGGCATCCTCGGCAGTCGCAGGAGCTCCCGCCGCCTGCGACGCCCCAGCCAGGCGGGCGGCGAGCATCTCCCGAGCGGACTCGCGGTCGACCCGCTGTCCGTACGTGGGCATCAACGAGGATGCCTGCACCGCCGCGACCATGGCGTCTTCCGGGATCGGTGCCATCAACGACTGCGGTGCCCGCAGCATCGTCGGCGCCACAGGCGTGGGCGTGCCGCGTTCAGACTGCACAGTGACTACGGCCTCCCCGATGCCAAGCGTCGTGAGCAGCTCCTCCATGTCGTACGCCGACTTGGGGAACGTACGAGCTGTCGCTTTCAAGGCCTTGTCATCGTCGGGAGTAAACGCCCGCAACTGGTGCTGGATGCGTGAGCCCAGCTGGGCGAGCACATCCTCGTGAACATCCTTCGGCGTCTGCGTGACGAAGAAGACACCGACACCCTTCGACCGGATCAGCCGCACCGTCTGCACGACAGACGACAGGAAGTCCTTGGACGCGTCGGAAAACAGCAGGTGTGCCTCGTCGAAGAAGAACACCAGCTTGGGTTTGTCGAGGTCGCCCACCTCCGGCAGCGCCTCGAAGAGCTCGGCCAGCAGCCACATCACAAAGCTGGAGAACAGCGCGGGCCGATCCTGCACCGACGGCAGCTCGAGCATCGACACGACGCCCCTGCCGTCGTCGGTCACAAGCAGGAAGTCTTCGACCTCGAACTCCGGCTCACCGAAGAAGACGTCCGCACCCTGCCCCTCGAAGGCAATCAGCTCGCGCAGAATCACTCCCGCGGTCGCCTTGGACAGTGCACCCAGCCCTTCCAGCTCGGCTTTTCCCTCATCGGAGACCAGGTAGTGCAGCACCGCCCGCAGGTCGGCCACGTCCAGCAGCGGCAACCCTCGCTGGTCGGCAAAGTGGAACACCAGCCCCAGCGACGACTCCTGGGTGTCGTTGAGGCCCAGCACCTTGGACAGCAGGGTGGGTCCGAACGACGAGATGCTGGCGCGTACGGGGACGCCGTGGCCCAGCCCGCCGAGCGCGAAGAACTCGACGGGGTACGCGGTGGGCTGCCACGCCTGACCCACCGCCGCGGCCCGCGTCGCGAGCTTGTCCGACGGCTCGGCCGCCGCAGCCATACCTGACAGGTCGCCCTTGATGTCGGCCGCGAACACCGACACCCCGGCAGCGGACAGCTGCTCGGCGAGGACCTGCAGCGTCTTGGTCTTGCCGGTGCCCGTCGCCCCTGCGACAAGCCCGTGCCGGTTGAGCATGGCGAGCGGGACCCGCACGGGGGCGTCGGCGACCGGCGTGCCGTTCACGAGCAACGCGCCGATCTCCAGACACGGGACGCCGTCGAACGCGTACCCCTCCTGCACGATGCGCACCGCGTCGCCGGCCTCGGCCATACCTCGCCTCCCGCTCGCCTCGCAGCGTAGCCAGAACGGCGATCCGTGGCCTCCGCTGCTAACCTCCTGGCCGCGTCGCCACCAGCATCTCTAGACTCCCCGGAATGGTCTTCAAGCGCGTCGGTGACGATCGGCCCTACCCGCCGCACGACATCCCGTTGCGCGACTGGGCGAAGATCCCACCCCGGCAGATCCGGCTCGACCAGCTGGTGACGACGAAGCGCAACCTCGACCTGGCGACCGTGCTCGCCGAGGACTCCACCTTCTACGGCGACCTGTTCGCACACGTCGTCGAGTGGCGCGGCGAGCTCTACCTCGAGGACGGGCTACACCGCGCCCTGCGGGCCGCCCTGCAGCAGCGACCGGTCATCCATGCACGAGTTCTCGTGCTTGACGACTCCGACTAGGCTTCCGTCACGGCAAACGTGCCGAACGGGGAGGTGCGGGCGTCATGTTGACGGATGAGCCGGCAGCGCGAACAGCCGTGGGGCGGCATTTTCGCTCCGGGGTCACTTTGTCGATCTTGCTTGCGCTCGTCTTGGGCGCCGGGTGGTACGGGCTCAACTCGCTTCGCGATGAGGCGCCGGTCGAGGATGACGAAACGACCGTCACGACCACCGACCCGAACGCATGTCCAGAAGGTCAGGGCAGCCCGGCACCCGCCGTGGCACCCGCCGACGTGCAGATCAACGTCTACAACGCCACCGCGCGCAACGGCCTCGCCAGCACCACCGCCCGGCAGCTGCGCGAGCAGGGCTTCGTGATCGTCGACGTCGCCAACGACCCGTCGCGCAAGGCGATCCCCGGGGTGGCCGAGGTGCGCGCCAAGGACGACTCACTCATCGCCTACCTGGTGCTCGCGTACGTGCCCGGCGCGACCCTAGTCAGCGACACTCGCACCGACGAGTCGATCGACCTCGTCGTGGGCGACCAGTTCCAGGCGATTACGCCCCCGGCCGCGCCGCCTGCGCCGCCGATGGTGTGCTGATCAGTCCTGCTCCGCGGAGCCATCCGGCCCGCCAAGCCACGTCGCGAGCCGCCCGCGTCGGCTGACCGCGCGCAGCCGTTCCTCGGTCTTCTCCCGCAGGGAGCGGGGCGTGACCACCAACAGCTCATCGCCGTGCTTCAGCGTCGTCGACGGGCTGGGCACAAGACTCGAGTTGCCGCGCACGATCAGTGACACCGATGCCCCCGGCGGCAGGCGTAGCTCACGAATCTCCACGCCATGCATGCGCGACTGCGAGGTCACGCGTACTTGCACGAGGTCGGCGCCAAGACGTTCAAGTGGCGCCACCTCCATCTCGACGTCGCGAGGCTCCTGCCTCTCGGCCACGCCAAACCGGTCGGCCAACCAGGGCAGCGGCGGCGCCTGCAGCAACGTGAACACGAGGACGAACACGAAGACGATGTCGAACAATCGCGTGGCCCCCGGGACATCCTCGGAGAGCGGGATCGTGGCGAGCACGACCGGGATCGCGCCTCGCAGCCCGGCCCAGGAGAGGAACGCTCGCTCGCCCCACCTCAGCCGGAACGGCGCGGTCGCCGCGAGTACGGAGATCGGCCGCGCAATGAACGTCAGAACCAGCCCGGCAACGATGGCAGTGACCACAGACGGTCCGAGGCGGCCAGGCGAGGAGAGCAGACCAAGCATGACGAACAGCCCGATCTGAGCCAGCCAGGCGAGGCCCTCGGCGAACGACTTGGTGGCCACTCGGTGCGGCAGGTCTGAGTTGCCGAGAATCACCGCCGCGACGTACACACCGACGAACCCCGACGCATGCAGCGCCGCCGGCACCGCATAGCCGAGGACGGCGAACGTCATGACGCAGAGCGGGTAGAGGCCGGACGCGGGCAGCGCGACCCGCCGAAGCAGCAGTACGCCGGCCGCGCCGACCACGGCCCCCAGGACCACCCCGCGCCAGCAGCTCGTACACGACAGTCCCCACCAGACCGATGACGCCGTGATCGAGCGAGCCGCCCATGCTGAGCAGCACCACGAGCACGATGGTGGGTGCGTCGTTGAGACCCGACTCGGACTCGAGTGAGCTCGCTACTCGGTCCTTCAGCGGCACGCGCCGCAGTGTGGAGAAGACCGCCGCCGCGTCGGTGGGTGCGAACACGGCACCGAGCAGCAGAGCCAGCGTCCAGTCGAAGTCGAAGAGCACTCGCGCGGTCACGGCTATGAGGACGATGGTCACCGCCACGCCAACGGTGGCCAGCGAGATGCCGATCGGAAGAACGGGGCGGACCTCCCGCCAGCGGGTCGACAGGCCGCCCTCGGCGAGGATCACCACGAGGGCGCGCGAAGCTGACCGACCGCGCCAGGTCGGCATCCTCGAACTGGATGCCGAGCCCGGACTCGCCCATCCCGACGCCGATGAGCAGGTAGACGACCAGGGCCGGCAGTCCAACACCGATCGTCAGGCGCACGGACAGCACGGCGCCGACGAGGACGAGCCCGCCTACGAGCAGGAAGACATCCAGGTCCGCAACGGTCACGTCCGCGCCTCCTCCCGGATGCCAAACGGCGCCCGACCGGGTCTTCGATCGGGCGCCGTCCATACTGCTGGTCGCGCTCGCCTCCACACCAAAGAACGGTGCGTCGGCTCGCCGCTCCGAGCTGGCGGTGGCGGTGGGATTTGAACCCACGGAGGAGTTGCCCCCTCACACGCTTTCGAGGCGTGCTCCTTAGGCCGCTCGGACACGCCACCGCCGGAGAGGTTACCGGACGTGACGGCTGGCCAGGAAAGCGACGGTGTTACCGGTGGTCGGCGAAGAAGGCGCGCAACGCCTCCCCGCACTCCTCCTCGAGCACACCTGCGATGACCTCCGGCCGGTGGTTGAGCCGCCGGTCACGGACCACATCCCACAGCGACCCCACTGCCCCCGCCTTGGGGTCCGTTGCCCCATAAACCAGGCGGGCAACCCGGGCGAGCACCAACGCGCCCGCGCACATCGTGCACGGCTCCAGCGTGACGACGAGGGTGCAGCCTTCCAGCCGCCACGATCCGAGGGCGGCGGAAGCCTCGCGCAGAGCCAGCATCTCGGCGTGTGCGGTGGGATCGCCGGTCGCCTCGCGCGCATTCCAGCCGCGGCCCATCACCTGGCCATCCGGATCGAGGACGAGAGCGCCGACGGGTACGTCGCCGCTGGCGAGCGCGCGCTGGCTGACGTCCAGCGCCTCCCGCATGGCCGCCTCGAAGGCGGCGCGGGGCGCGCCCGAACCTGGCGGGGCGCTCAGCGTACTGATTCCAGCGCCTCGTCGAAACCGATCTGCGCCGCCACCGCCGCTAGAGCATCGGCTGGGGAACCGCGCGCGGCGAGGGCGGTCAGCTCGCGGGCAGAAAGCCCCAGGTCGCCCAGCAGGTCGGCCACGCCTGCCGGGCCTGCGGGCGCATGGTCGACGTCGTCAGGCTCTGGCTCCGGACCCTCGGTCCAGTCGGCCTCGTCAGCCTGCGCAGGCGCCGTCTCGACCTCCGGCACGGGAGGGACGAGATCTGGCAGGAGCACCTCACCCAACGCGTGCCGAAGCGCCGCTTGTGCTTCCGACACGTACACCTGCGGGTCCTCGTCGGCGTCGACCCGGACGACCCCGAACCACTCGTCGGGCTGCTCGAGCAGCACGACGAGCACCTCGTCGTCACCACCCGCATCGATCGCGGCCTCCCGGACCGCATCGACCAGACCGTCGAGCGACTCGACCTCGTCGAGATCGACATCGACGCCCTGCCACTCACGTCCCTTGCGGGAGAAAGCCGCGGCGAAGTACGTCACGTTCGCTACCTGCCCTGTCGTCCGTTCCTCACGCTTCCGGGCCGGTGGTTCGACCCATCACCGAGTCGAGCGCCTGCTCGAAGTCCTCACCGAAGCCAATCCTGTCGGCCACCTCGCCGAGCATCTCGTCGGGGTAGCGGTCGAGATCGGCGCAGATCATGCCTAGTGACAGCGCGTCAACCCCGAGGTCGGACACGATGTCGAGATCACCGGCCGGCTGTACGTTGTCGACGTCGGCGGGCACCTCGTCGGGCAACCGCTCGACGGCCTCCCGCGCCAGCGGCCAGTCGAGTGCGGCGGTCGCGTCCGACAGCAGGACGCGTACGTCGTCACCGAGCACGCGGACAAGAAGGAAGAAGTCCTCGTCGACCGACACCAGGCCGAGCGCACCGCCGTCGCCAGGTCGCTGGCGCAGTACCGTCACCAAGGATCCGAGCCCACCGGCCACGGTGCGCGGCAGCGGATCGAGCTGCCAGCGGCCTTCCTCTCGGTAGGCGGCCACGGCGAAGTCGATCTCCTCGCCGGTCGCCATCTCGTCCATCCGTACCCCCGTGCTGCATTCGTCCCTCGTACGCATCGTGGCCGATGTATGGCATCTGTGCCAGATGCGGAGCGGTTGTTTCAGGGGCAACGAGTCTCGACTGCGCGAGTGTCAGCCGTTTCGAGACCGATCGCGAAGCGCCATCCGAACGCGCACGACGGGCGCGAGCATCGCAGTTTTGGTGACGGCGGTGCGTTCACGGGCGCGGCCACGTAGCACTGCCGCGCGGCGGCGCAACCGGTCGAGTTCCTCCGGCGGCAGCCATTGCGCGCCGTTGTGTGCCCCACCACTGTTTGCGGCCCCCCGACCCATGTAAGCCACCACCCACGAATCCGGACGATCTTGGGCGAACGCCCAGACGCTAGCAGCGTGCCGCCCCGCAGCGGAAGGGTTCGCGGCAATCGTTCACGTACCCCTGACACCCCCTAGGCTCCGGCTATGCAACTGCGCGCCGTGGACCACCCGCTGGTCACCCACAAGCTCACAACCCTGCGTGATTCGCGCACCGATTCGCCCACATTTCGGCGCCTGACCGACGAGCTCGTGACACTGCTTGCTTACGAGGCCACGCGCGACGTGCGGGTGTCACCGTTCACGGTGGAGACGCCGGTAGCACCGGCCAATGGCGTGCGGCTCTCTGCGCCGAAGCCGCTGGTGGTGCCGATCCTGCGTGCCGGGCTCGGCATGCTCGAGGGGATGGTGCGGTTGCTGCCCACCGCGGAGGTCGGTTTCCTCGGCATGATTCGCGATGAGGAGACGCTGCTCGCCACCACCTACGCGCAGCGGCTGCCGGACGACTTGACCGGCCGGCAGTGCTACGTGCTCGACCCGATGCTCGCCACCGGCGGCACACTCGCGGCCGCCATCCAGTTCCTCGTCAAGCGTGGAGCGGACCACATCACCGCGATCTGCCTGCTCGCAGCGCCGGAGGGCATCCAGCGCGTCGAAAAAGAGACCGCGCATCTCCAAGTGCCGCTCACGGTCGTCACGGGTGCCGTCGACGAGCGGCTCAACGAACACGGCTACATCGTGCCCGGGCTTGGTGACGCTGGTGACCGCCTGTACGGCGTCGTCTGACGAGCGTCAGGCGGCGCCTTCGCGCACGGTTTCCCGGTAGTCCCGCGGGCTCACACCGTAGACCCGCTTGAAGGCTGCACTCAGCGCGAACGCGCTGCCGTAGCCGACACGGCGAGCAACCGAGTCGAGGGTCATCGTCGGATCGCGCAGCAGGTCAGCGGCAAGCGAGAGCCGCCATCCGGTCAGGAACGCCATCGGTGGCTCGCCCACCAGCTCGGTGAACCGGCGCGCCAGCGCAGCGCGGGAGACGCCCGTCTCCATGGCCAGACCCGCCACCGTCCAGTCGTGGGTGGGGTTGTGGTGCAGCATGCGCAGGGCGCGGCCGACGACCGGATCGGCGTATGCGGCGTACCACCCCGGGGCGTCGGCCTCAGGGTGTGAGAACCACTCCCGCAGCACCGCGATCACAAGCAGGTCCAGGAGCCGGTCGAGCACGACATCCTGACCCGGATCGTCCCTGACGATCTCGCTCGCGAGCAGCGGCACGATCGGGGACTGCAGCGCGTCACTAGGAAGCACGAGGAGCGGTGGCAGGGATGCCAGGAGCCGGCGGCCAACCATCGTCGTCGACTCGTACGTGCCGACGAGTGCGACTACCTGGCCGTCCGGGTCGGTGCCCCAGGAGCGCACCCCGAGATCGAGCGCCTGTGCGAGGTCGACCCCGTCGGGAGTGGTGCAGCGTTGCCCCGGGTGGATGATGATCTGCGGTGGCGTCGACGGGTCGTCGGCGACGATGTACGGCTCGGGTCCGCGCGCGACCATGATGTCGCCCTCACGGATCCGGACGGGCTCGCCTCCCGCAGGGATGACCCAGGCGTCGCCGCGGGAGAAGGCGGCAATCGCCAGGGGCGACCCATCCTGGACGCGCAGCGACCAGGGCGGGCTCAGCATGGCCCGCAGCAGGAAGGCGCCACGAGCCCGTGGACCATCAAGCAGCCCAGCCAGAGCGTCCATGGGGCCCAGCCTAGACGCGTGCTTATGGGAAGGAGCCGCTCAGCCATGGTGCGTCTCACGTCGTACGAGAACGATGGGGCGCATGAACGCATTTCAGGCGATCGTCCTCGTGGCGGCCACCATCACCACCGGCCTGATTGCCGGGCTGTTCTTTACCTACACCAATAGCGTCATGCCCGCCCTGGCGCGGTCGAACGACCGGTCGTACATCGAGGTCATGCAGAACATCAACGTCGTCATCATCAACGGCTGGTTCCTGCTGTGCTTCGTCGGCACGCCCGCGCTCATCGGCGTTGCCGTGGCGCTGCACCTGCCCGCCGACGCACGCCCGGTGCTGCCCTGGACGATCGCGGCCTTCGTGCTGTACGCGGCCACGATCATCATCACCGGGCGCTTCAACGTGCCGCTCAACAACGAGCTCGCGGCCGCCGGGGATCCGGCGAGGCTGCCCGAACCGGCTGCCGTCCGGAAGCGCTTCGAGGAACCTTGGGTGCGCTGGAATCGCGCACGCACCGCCACATCGCTCGCTGCCTTCGTGTGCCTCGCCATCGCGCTCATCCAGCTCGGAGCGCTCGATTGACGGCCCGGCGTGGAACCTTTCGGCGCCAACCGTCGTCGGACGAGCGTGACACTCCGTTCCCTGCCCGTCGGTCTCGCGGCTCTCGTGATGCTGCTGGGAGCATGTGGAGGGGACGCACAGACTGCCGAGCCTGCAGCCACACCAACTCCCTCCGGAGCATCAAGCATGAGCGCGCCCCAGGAACCCGGCACGCCAGCGCCGTCTGCCCCTGCGAGCACCCCGCTGCCGGCCACCCCGCCGGTTGAAGACCTGACGCCGACCGGCAAGCCCGGCTCACTCACGACGCTGACGGGTGTCCCGACCGAGGGCGTCGAGGCCGGCTGCTTGCTGCTCGACGGCTACCTGCTGCTCGGCGGCCCGCGTGACGTGTTGACCTCCGGCCGCACGGTTTCGGTGACCGGTCGCGTCGAGCCCGGCCTGATGACCACGTGTCAGCAGGGCACGCCGCTCCTCGTGGAGAGCGCGACCTACGTCTGACCCGCCACCCCCCGCCGCGCTGGGGCGCCCCAGCGTCGCCATGGCGACCGATTCGCGACACACGGTTGGGCACACCCGAGGTGCTGGGGCGCCCCAGCGTCGCCAGGACGACCGATCCGCGACACACGGCGCCGTCCGCGACAACACGAGCCCGCCGCCCGACCCGAAGGCCGGACGGCGGGCTCTCGTGCTGCGGCTAGTTCGTCAGCCGACCGAACCGATCGACACGGAGCCACGGCCGACGACGGCGCCCTGGTCGGTGACGACCGTCATCTCGCCGAAGAGCGCGCGGCCCGCGGCGGGAGCGGCAGCTGGCGGCGACCGAGCCGGTGATCGGTCGCGGTGCCGCCGTGCGCCGAGGGCGACCGGCGTCGGGGCGACGTCGACCGTGCCGAGCGCCGGCGAGAAGAACACGTCGCGGTAGTCGTACGCCGTCGTGCCCGCCGGCACGCGAGTAGCCGTCGACCTCGACCGTGTACGTGCCGGCCGCCGGGTTGGCGATCGAGACCGACTCCTCCGAGTCGCCGTCGGCGGCCTGCGCCGACCAGCGACGCCGTCGCGGCGGACGAACAGGTCGAGGTCGGCGCCGAGGTCGCTCGGGTTGCCGATGGCGACGTCGAGGCGCGTCGCGCCCGCCGGCACGTCGACCGTGAACGTCTGGGCCTCGCCGGTCGGCGATGGTCGGCCGCTGCAGGAGCGCGCTGCCGAGCGGGCCGCCCTGCGCCGGTGCACGTTGACCGGGCCGAAGTTGTTCGTCACCGTCCAGGTCACCGGGGTGGGCACCCCGGCCGTGCACCGCTGGGCAGCTCGACGACCGCCGGCGTCGACCGTCGACGCCCTGGACCCGCGCGGTCAGCGTGAACGGGTTGTCGAGCACCGGCGACGTGCGCCGCGACTCGACCTCGATCTCCCAGACGCCCGGCAGCGGGTTCTGCGTACGCCCGCGACGTGCGGGTTGCACGACGGCCGCGTCGGAGAAGTTGGTGTAGCAGACCGAGGCTGGCGGTGCTCTCGACCGGAACGCCGTACGGGTTGATGGCGATCAAGCGGGTCTGCGTGCCGGTCGCGATGCCGGAGAGGTTGACCTGCAGCGCCTCGGCGCCCTCGGGCACGGTCGACGAAGTACGACTTGGACGCGTTGCGCTCGACCGAGCCGGCGAGCGTCGATCGAGTAGTCCGGCGCCGTCGGCGTCGTCGGCGACGACGACCGTGTTCATCATCTCGTAGTCGACGACCGAGGTCGCCGGGTCGTCGATCCGCAGGATCGCGCCGTGCGCGCCGGCGCCGCGGCTTCGCCTGACCGTGACGTTGACCGGCTTGTTCAGCGGCAGCACGACGCTGCGCGGCGACGTGAAGGTGCCGTCGTTGCCGACCCAGCTCAGCGTGTGCGTGACGGCCCTGGCCGGCCCGCTGGTCCGGGTGATCTTGACGCGGTACGTCTTGGACTGGCCGGCCTTGTGGCCGCCCTCGTCGGCGCGCGCACCGGTTGTAGATGCCGGTGCCCTGGTCCGGGCGTCGCGAGGAAGTCGGAGATCGGCGTGCAGACCGGCGCGCTCGACGGTGTAGGTGCGGGCGTCGGCGCCCTTCGTGCAGCAGCGTTCCAGGCGTCCGGCGACGTCGAACAGGCCGTTGCCCTGCGCCGTACGCCGGGACGCCGTTGATCGGAGTCGGCCGAGCGTGTAGAGCGCCCGGCGCAGCTGCGGCCGGGGTGACCGTCCATGCCGGTCGCCTTGGCGGCCGACAGCAGCAGCGCCGCCGCGCCGGCGGCCTGCGGGGAGGCCATCGAGGTGCCGTTGAACATCGCGTAGCCCGGCGGCAGCGCGTAGCCCGCCTCGGCGACCGGCGACGCCCGGCAGCCAGGTCGGGACGGTCGAGATCGCCGAGCCCGGGCGCGGTGATGTTCGGCTTGAAGCCGCCGTCCTCACGCGGACCGCGCGAGGAGAAGTTGAACAGCGCGTCTGCTTCGCGCGACCACCGAGCCGTAGTTGGCCAGCCAGGTCTCCTTGCTGATGGTCGCGCCGACGCTGACGACGTTGCTCGGCCACCGACGGGTCGCCGATGGTGTTCACGCCCGGGCCGGAGTTGCCGGCCGAGATGAACAGCTGCACGCCGTAGTCGTTGATGAGGCGGTTGTAGAGCTGGGCGCGGGCGTTGTTGCCGTCGTTGAGCGCCGGCAGGCCGCCGATCGACATGTTGACGACGTCGACGCCGCGGTTGACGACGAGGTCGATCATGCCGTCGGTCAGCGCGGCCGCTGGTGCAGCCGCCGCCCCAGGTGCAGGCCCGCGACGAGACGATCTTGGCGCCGGGCGCCTGCGCCGTCGAAGTTGGCGTTGCCGAACATGTCGTTGGCGGCGGTGATGCCGGCGACGTGCGAGCCGTGCGCGGCCTCGACGATGCCGATGTTGACGAAGTCGGCGACGCCGGGCAGGCCGGCCGGCGTCGACGTCGACGTCCTCGCGGAACTCGACGACGAACGGCATCTGCTCGACGACCGCGGTCGCCGGGTTGTCGGTGCCGAAGTGGCCGACGTCGAACTGCTCCTTGTACGGCCGCATGAGCGCGTCGTCGGTGAAGTCGAAGTTCTGGTTCGACGTCGACCCAGATGTCGTTGGTCGCCGGGTCGTACAGCACGCCGAACAGGTCGGTCGTGTCGCCGTCGCGGTTGACGTCGCCGGCCGACATCGCCGGCCGCGGTGATCGCCTCGTTGAAGCGGTTGAACTGGTACGTGCCCGGCCGGGGCGGTCCAGGTGCTGCCGGCGACGGTGAACGTCGGGCCGGTGACGCTGGTGAGCATCGGCCCGCCAGGTGCCGTCGCCGTCGAACACCGGGTCGGTCGCGGTGACCCAGTCGACGATCTTGCGCTCGCCGGTCGATGGTCGTCTGCAGCGCCGGGTGGTCGAGGTCGACGCCGGAGTCGAGGATGCCGATGGTGACGCCGCGGCCGTCCCAGGTCGGGTGCTCTTCTTGAACTCGACCGCGCCGATCTCGTTGGTCGGCATGAACGGGTTGGCGGCGGGAGTCTGCGGACCCGGGCCGGTGGACGGTGCGGGCGGCGCGTTGTGGTGCCGGTCCTGTGCGCCGTCTGGCGCGGGTCGGCAGCGCGATCGTCTCGTTGAGGTCGATGGCCTGCGACGCCCGGGCAGCTTGGCCGTCTTGGTGACCTGGTCGGTCGGCACACTGGCGCGGACATAGCCGACCTCGTCGACCTGGTTGGCCACGGTGCCGCCGAGGGCCTCGACCTGGGCGGCGACGTCGCCGGCCTTGGCCTCGTCGGTGGCAATGATGAGCGTGACGGCGTCCTCGCCGGCTGCCTCGGCTTCGGCGAGCAGGTCGAGGTCGTGGCCGCCGAGGGTGTCGGTGCTGGCCTTCAGCTCGCCGGACTCGGGTTGCGGTTCGGCGTTAGCGGCAAGCGTCAGCGAGGCCGTGGCACCCAGCGCGACGCCGGAGGCCAGCAGAGCGGCGAATATTCGCCGGCCCCGTGGAGAGAGATCACTCACGGAACGGGTCCTTCCCAGGTGATGCCCGGATTCGGGACAGTTGGGTCGCATCCTGTGCGGTCAGCGGCGAAACCTTTAGCCTGGGAGGCCCTTTGTGACGCAATCGTGATGATCCCGGCAAACGCCGCGCAAGATCGTTCTAGAGCGCTTTGACCTCGGACACCAGCTTGGTCAGCGAGTCCTTGGCATCGCCGAACAGCAAAGTGGTGCGCGGGTCGTACAACAGCTCGTTGTCGATGCCGGCAAACCCTGGGCGCATCGACCTCTTGAGGAACACCACCGACTGAGCCCGGTCGACATCGAGGATCGGCATGCCGTAGATGGGCGACCCGGGTGACGTGCGCGCCGCGGGGTTGACGACGTCGTTGGCGCCGACGACCAGCGCAACATCGGCCGTGCGCAGCTCGGGATTGGCTGTTTCCATCTCGAGCAGCTGGTCGTAGGGGACGTTGGCCTCGGCGAGCAGGACGTTCATGTGGCCCGGCATGCGACCCGCGACGGGATGGATTGCGTAGGAGACCTCGGTGCCGCGCGCCGACAGCAGCTCGGCCAGCTCGTGCGCGGTGTGCTGCGCCTGCGCGACCGCTAGCCCGTAACCGGGAACGACAATCACCTTGCGCGCGTAGCCGAGCATGATCGCGACGTCCTGCGCACCGGCCGAACGCACGGAGCGCTCCTCACCAGCCGCGACGGCAGCGCCGGCGGCCTTGGCCTGGAACGCGCCGAACAGGATGCCGCTCACCGGTCGACCCATCGCCTGTGCCATGGCTCGGGTGAGGATGGTGCCACTGGCGCCGACGAGAGTGCCGGCTACGAGAAGCAGGGAGTTTTCGAGCACGTAGCCACCCGCCGCCACGGCGAGACCTGTGAAGGCGTTGAGCAGTGAGATCACGACGGGCACATCGGCGCCACCGACCGGCAGGACGAGCAGCACACCGACGACCAGGCCGAGCCCCAGCAGGACCCAGGCCCAGCCCAGCTCGCCGCTGCCGACGACGAGTGCACCGATCGCCACCGAGGCGAGCAGCGAGCCACCAAAGGCGTAGGGCCCGCCGGGAAAGAGCACCGGCCGTGACGTCATCAGCTCTTGCAACTTGAGGAACGTGACAATCGATCCGGAGAACGACACCGCTCCCACGAGCACCGTGAATGCCACTGCGGCAAGGTCGACGGTGCTGATCTCGGACGGCGCCTCGGCAAGCTCCAACAACGCCACGAGTGCGGCGGCACCACCACCCACCCCGTTGAACAGCGCGACCAGCTGTGGGATCGCAGTCATCGCGACACGTTGCGCACCAATAACGCCTGCCACTGATCCGATGGCGACCGCGAGCAGGATCAGCGCGAGGTTGCTGACGTCGTACGCGATGAAGGTGACGACAACCGCAAGCAAGGCGCCCGCCGCGCCGATCAGGTTGCCGCGGCGCGCGGTGCGTGGGTGCGCAAGACCCTTGAGCGCGAGGATGAAGCAGACGGCGGCGACGAGATAGGCGACCTGTGCCCAGGTCTCGATCAACGGGCCACCTCACGATCGCGCGGCGCGGGCTTGGCCTTGAACATGTCGAGCATGCGGTCGGTCACGACGAAGCCACCGACCAGGTTGACCGTGGCGAGCACCACGGCCACCAGGGCGAGCGCGAGCTGCCAACCGCCGTCGGCCGCACCCGCCACGATGATTGCGCCGACGAGCACGACGCCATGGATCGCATTGGCTCCAGACATGAGCGGCGTGTGCAGCGTCGACGACACCTTGGAGACGACCTCGAAGCCTACGAATACGGCGAGCACGAACACCGTCAGCAGTGCAACAGCCTCGCTCACGCGTCTCCCTCCAACAGGGCTCGAGTGGCCTCGTGCCGCACCTGTCCGTCGTGCGTCACGCAGGCGGCGTCGACGATCTCATCGTCGAAGTCGGGGACGACATGCCCGTCGCTCGTCATCAGGAGCAGGAGGTTGGCGACGTTGGCGGCGTAGAGCCGGCTGGCGTGCACGGGCATCTGGCTGGGCACCGCCAGCCCACCCCAGACCAGCACGTCCTGCACCCGGATCTCTTCACCGGCAACCGAACCCTCGACGTTGCCACCGCTGTCGGCGGCAAGGTCGATCACCACCGAGCCCGGACGCATTGCGGCAACCATCTCCCGGGTGACGAGCAAGGGCGCTGTGCGACCAGGGACGGCAGCCGTGGTGATGAGCGCATCGGCGTCAGCCACGTGCGGGGCGAGCAGCTCACGCTGCAGCCTCGACCGCTCCTCGGTCATTTCCCGTGCGTAGCCCCCAGATCCCTCGAGGGGCGGCAGGTCGAGCTCGACGAATCGAGCGCCCATGCTGCGGATCTCCTCGGCCGCGGCGGCACGTACGTCGTAGGCCGACACCACCGCGCCGAGGCGGCGCGCCGTGGCGATCGCCTGCAGCCCCGCGACGCCAGCGCCGAGCACAAGCACTTTCGCGGGCGGGACCGTCCCAGCCGCAGTCATCAGCAGCGGGAAGAACCCAGGCAACCGCTCGGCCGCAACGATCACCGCGCGGTAGCCGGCCACGAGCGCCTGCGATGAGAGCGCGTCCATGGACTGCGCCCGGGAGATGCGCGGCACGAGCTCGAGCGAGAACGCCGTCACCGACTGGTCCCGCAGCACCCTCGCGAGCTCTGGGTTAGTCGTGACTGGCAGGAATGACACCGTGATGGCGCCCGTAGACAGCTCCCGGACTCGCTCGGGAGGGAGTGGCTCGACGGACACGACGACATCGGCGTCGGCAAGTGGGTCGTCGGTGACCTTGGCTCCGGCCTCGACATAGGCGTGGTCGGGATAGTGCGCAGCGACGCCGGCACCGGTCTCCACCACGACGTCGAGCCCGGCCTGAAGCAAGCGGGGCAAGACGTCGGGCACGAGCGCAACCCTTTGCTCGTGCGACGCCGTCTCCCGAACGACAGCGACCCTCACCAGGCGCACCCTAGACGATCCTCCGGACGGACCGCAGAGTTCCCCGCCAACCCTGTCTGTTCACCTGCCATGAGCCACCAGGGCCCGCCCGGAGAGGTTCTCCGAGCGGGCCCGTGTGCGATGGATTTCAGTTGGCAGCTGGTGGCGTGATCTTGATCAGTGCCACCGTGTTACCGAGGAGCGAGTTCTTGACCTCGAACTTCGTGCCGTAGGCGACGCCGTCGTCCGCCGGGTTGCCCGTGCCGAGCGGCACACCAACGCCGACGTCCTCACCGTAGAGGTCGGGCAGCGGGTTGCCGCGCTGGTCAACGATCCGCACGGAGTACGGAGCGCTGCCACGCGACGGCACCACGACCGAGGCGTCAATATCCCGGTAGAACAGCCGCCCGTCGTCCCGAAGCTCGAACCCGGGGTACCAGCCCAGGTTGTCGATGAAGACGGACACAGGGGCCTGCGCCGGGAAGCTGGTGCAGTACTCACTGAAGGGCTCGCCCTGCGGCCTCCAGACACTCCCGGAACGGGGTGGTGTTCATGAGGCCGAATGCGACATTGGAGCTCTGCGGCCTCGACGGCAGATTGTCGAGCGTCGTCGGGTCCTTGACCGCAGCCTCACCCGCGCGGCGCAGCGGGTCGAAGTGCGAGTCGACAAGGAGGAGCTGCCCCTTGCTGCCCTCGCTGGGTGCCGCGGACAGGTTGGAGGTCACGTGGTTGACATCGCCCCATGCCGCATCCCGGTACCACACGAGCATGCCGGGCGCGTTGTAGTCGACCTTCTCCACCTTCCACGCGTCGTCGCGCAGGTAGGTCGCGTCGTAGCCATATCTGAGGCCCTTGTCGAACCCGTCCTCGTTACGCCACTCCACGAGGTAGTAGTTCTCGAAGATGTGGGTGCCGGTGTCGAGACGCCAGCCCGGACCAGTCGTGTCCGCGAAGGACGTGACGGTGTTGACCCAGCCGTTGGCGCCGCTCTCGACGTCGTCGCTCCACGTCGTGGCGCCGTCGGCGGTGACGGAGAAGTCGTCTGCGAACCAGCCGCGCTCCTGGAATGCAGCGTCCGTCGCCAACCGCAGGCGCAGCTGGACGGTCTGACCCGCGTATGGGGTGAGGTTGACGTAGTCGTGCCGCCATCCGTGCGAGTCGCCGGTCAAGCCGTACTTCTTCCCGCCGAATGTCGCCATGTTGCCGTTGGGGTCCGCGTAGCCATCGTCCGTCGACACGAGTGCGCCGGTCTCGTCGAAGATCTTCAGCTCGTTCCAGGTCGACCCACCGTCGGTGGACACCTCGACGAAGCCGAAGTCCCAGTCCTCCTCGATGATGTAGTCGTTCCACATCCAGAACCGGACATCGGAGCCGGCCGGCACTTCGACCGCACGGGTGAGCCGACGGTCGCCCCAGTCCTGGTCGTTGCCGGTCCACCAGGCGTTCTGCCCGCTGTGCGGGGTCGTCAGCGTGACCACCTTGTCGGGCAGGTTGACCTTGACCCCGTCGGCGGTGTGCTTCGGCGTACGGGAGCTCTGTCCCACGAGCAGGGACTTCGCCCGGTCGCCCGGGTCGAACTCCACCGGGTCCGCCCACCCGAGGACGTACTTGTCCCACAGACCCATGTGCGTCGGCATCGACTGGAAGATCGGGCCGCTGTGCGAGCCGGAGCTCATCAGGTCCCAGAAGTCGATATCGGAATCGGCGCCTCCTGAGGTGTCGTAGAGGTCCGGCAGGCCGAGGTCGTGGCCGTACTCGTGCGCGAAGACGCCGACGCCGGAGTCCTCGGGCTGCACGATGTAGTTGGAGATCTTCAGGTCGGTACCTGGGATCTCGGCACCGCCGGCCACCGCGGAGGAGTGCGCCCAGATGGCGTAGGTCCCCTGATCGCCACCGTCGCCGGACTTGTCCGCGCCGGCGTGCACGAGCACCAGGTGGTCGATCACGCCGTCCGGCTCGAAGATGTTGCCGTCACCGTCGCGGTCGCCCTGGTCTTCGATGTCGTAGTCGGCCCATGGGAACGCAGGGTCAGTCTGGGCCAGTGCTGCGATCGAGTCGATCGCCAACTGCTGTGCGCCGAGCGGGTTGTCGGGGTGGCCCTGCATGTCCTGCGGAGCGCCGGCGACCCAGTCTCCGTCGTCGTCCTGGTGGCACACGCTGGCGCCGTACCACCCCTCGGAGTGCGGCACCGTGATCCACGGTGTCGCCGCGCCGTCGACGGTGTAGGCGCCCTTCGACATTTCCAGATACATGTTGTGCATCGTCAGGCCGGCAAGCGAGATGCCTGCCTTGCCGTCTGGCCCGGTCAGGTCCGTGCGGACGCGCTCGGTGACGCCTCCCTCCGTGTAGAGCAGCTTGTTGTAGAACTCAGAGGAAAAGTCGGGCACCCACATCGAGTTGTTGTCGGCGTGGGCGAGCGTCGCAGGGTTGGGCAGGCCGTTGTGCAAGGGGCCGTTCTGGACGTTGCCAGGTGCGCAGGTGCGGTCGCCGCTGACGGTGGCGGGCACCTGGACGCCGGTGAAGTCGTCGTTGGCCGCGTCGTTGAACTCGACGAGGATCGTGAGCAGCTTGGCGACCTGCGTCTCGTCGGCCTTCTTGAAGAACCTGTCCTTGAGCTTGTCGAGCTGCTCCTTGGGGCTCTTGCCCGTCCGCTGTGCCGTCGCCTCGGCCTCAGCTAGCTGCTCAGCCGCCGCGGGGTTACCGCTGGCGAACTTCTGGTCGACATCCTCGGCCATCGCGGGCGCGCTGAGCACTCGCGAGCCCTTGCTGCCGACCACTTCCTCGGGCTGCGCCTCAGGTTCCGCTCGAGGCGCTGCGTAGTTGATATAGAACTCGTCGAGGCCGATCTGCGCGCTCGTGGGCTGCGCTTGTGAAGCCGACGGTCCGGTAAGAACCGTGAGGCCTGCACTTGCCAGCGCCACGGCGGGAGCCACGGCAAGCCAGCGTCTGGCATTGCCCTTCCCCGCACCAGGCATGGGCGTCCTTTCGTCGCACGAAAACTCGCCGCGGGTCGACGCGGCGAGCTGAAAATCGGCCCCTGAATGCAGGGGCCGACATGCATCGGCAACTTACGGGGCGCTGCGCATCCAGGGCATCCCTTCGTTATCACATCGTGACTGATCAATCGTGACATCGGCGCAGATGTCGGCTCAACGCGGCGCCACCCACCACTCCTCGAACGACATGGCCCGGCCAGTGTCGTCGAGCCTGATCAGCCAGAGATTCTTGAAGGCCGGCGGGTCCTCGCCGGGATAGTCCGTCTGCGCCTGCACCACGCCCACCCCGTCGCCGACCGCGACGACGTCGTAGGTGAACGACCACGTGCCTGGCTCTTCCTTGCGGTCCAGCCACCCGGCGACGATCGCGTCGCGGCCACGCCACGGCTCGTCCCACGGGTGCGGCGAGTAGCTCGCATCGTCAGTGAAGAGCGCACCGATGTCCGCCGGGTCATTGCTGCGCCACGCGGCCAGGTACCGCTCGACCCAATCCCGTACCTGTTCTCGAGTCATGCCCCGCACGCTAGCCGTCCGCTCTTCCCGGGCCACCAGGAACTCGTCCGCATCCAGCAGCCGCAGGCCGAACCTGATGGGCGCTGGCAGCGCGTCGGCGACCGCCGGATCACGGCCCACCTGTAAGGGCACGAGTTGCAGAACGCGTCCCGCACGCTCCAGCTCGAACGTACCCGCAGCCTGCACGTTCCTCAGCCAGTCAACGTCGGAGCCGTACGTGAGCGCGACCACCCAGCTGTCCTGGACACGGAAGACCCAGACAGGCGTCCGGTAGGTCCGGCCCGACCGGCGCCCGACATGGCGCACCGTCCCGAATGGCGGCACCCGGCCGGACACCAGTCGGGAGATGCGGTTGGTCACGGCGTGGTTGAACTGGCGCATTGCCCTAGGCATCGGCACAGGGCTGACCCTAACGATCACCGCCGCGCTGGTCTCCGAAACTGGTGTCGGGTACAAACAAGGCACACACACTCTGGGCCGTGAGGTGCGCGTTGCGAGTCGGACTGCTCACACGGGAGTTTCCGCCGGATGTCTACGGCGGGGCAGGGGTCCACGTCGACTTCCTGGCCCGCGAGCTGCAACGCCTCGTCGACCTGTCCGTGCACACTTGGGGCGACTCGCGTGACGGCGCCACCGGCCACCGCCCTGCCGCGGGGCTCGCCGACGCCAACGCCGCCCTGAAGACGCTCTCGGTCGACCTGTCGATCGCCAACGCCACTGGCGACTGCGACGTTGTCCACTCCCACACCTGGTACGCCAACCTCGCCGGTCACCTGGCCAAGCTGCTGCACGGCGTTCCCCACGTCATGACCGCGCACTCCCTGGAACCACGTCGACCCTGGAAGGCCGAACAGCTCGGCGGCGGCTACGCCATCTCGTCGTGGGCCGAGCGGACGGCCATCGAGGCGGCCGACGCCGTGATAGCCGTCTCGCAGGGGATGCGTGCAGATCTTTTGGACGCCTATCCGCGGGTCAATCCCGATCGCGTCCACGTGGTCCACAACGGCATCGACCCGGCCCTCTACGCTCCCGACGAGAAGACCGATCTCATCGAGTCGCTCGGGGTGGACCCCCATCAGCCGTACGTACTGTTCGTCGGGCGCATCACCCGGCAGAAGGGCGTGCCCCACCTGGTGCGGGCGGCACAGCACTTCCGACCGGGCACCCAGGTGGTGCTGTGCGCGGGGGCGCCGGACACGCCAGAGATCGGCGCGGCCTTCCGCGGTCTCGTCGACGACCTGTCGGCCGAGCGGCCCGGAGTCCACTGGATCGAGGAGATGCTGCCGCGGACGCACACCATCCAGCTCCTTACGCATGCCGCGATGTTCGTCTGCCCGTCGGTCTACGAGCCGCTTGGCATTGTCAACCTGGAGGCGATGGCCTGCGGTACCGCGGTTGTCGCCTCGGGTGTCGGTGGCATCCCGGAGGTCGTGGCCGACGGACGCACAGGTCTGTTGGTGCCCTACGACGAGTCCGACCCTGATGCGTTCGAGAAGGGGATAGCGGACCGCGTCAACGAGCTGCTCGACGATCCAGCCCGGGCCACGGCGATGGGCTCCGCTGGCCGGGAGCGTGCGGTCCGAGAGTTCGGGTGGGATGAGATCGCCCGTGAGACGGTGCGGGTCTACGGAGATGTAACTGCCACGGGGAGCGGCTGATGAGGTCTACACCACCGCACGTTCTCGGCATTGTCCTCGCGGGTGGCGAGGGCAAGAGGCTCATGCCCCTGACCGCCGACCGGGCAAAACCTGCGGTGCCCTTCGGGGGCGTCTACCGGCTCATCGACTTCGTGCTGTCCAACCTCGTCAATGGCGGCGTACGCCGGATCTGCGTGCTGACGCAATACAAGTCGCACTCACTCGACCGGCACATCACCACGACGTGGCGGATGTCGAGCCTGCTCGGCAACTACATCACGCCGGTGCCGGCGCAGCAGCGGCTCGGGCCGCGGTGGTACCAGGGGTCTGCCGACGCGATCTACCAATCGCTCAATCTCGTGTACGACGAGGAGCCGGAGTACGTCGTGGTGTTCGGGGCTGACCACGTCTACCGGATGGACCCGAGGCAGATGCTCGATCAGCACATCGAGTCGGGCGCCGGGGTCACGGTTGCCGGGATTCGCGTGCCGCGATCCGAGGCGTCAGGATTCGGGGTCATCCAGACCGAGGCCGACGGTCAACGCATCAAGGCGTTCCTGGAGAAGCCGGCCCGGCCGCCCGGGCTGCCCGACGATCCGGACTCTGTCTATGCCTCGATGGGCAACTACATCTTCACCACCAAGGTGATGCTCGAGGCCTTGGAGGCCGACGCCGGTCAAGAGGGGTCGGTGCATGACATGGGCGGCAACATCGTGCCGCGCCTGACCGAGCAGGGCGCCGCCCAGGTCTACGACTTCGCCGACAACGTTGTGCCGGGGAGCACCGACCGCGACCACGCCTACTGGCGCGATGTCGGGACGATCGACTCCTACTACGACGCGCACACCGACTTGATCTCCGTCCACCCGGTGTTCAACCTGTACAACCGGCAGTGGCCGATCTACACCCTGCAACCGATGCGACCACCGGCCAAGATCGTCGAGGGCGGGAATGCCCAAGGTTCAATGATCAGCGCCGGAGCGATCGTCAGCGGTCAAGTGACCGATTCCGTGGTGTCCCCCGACGTGGTTGTCGAAAAGGGCGCAATCGTCGAGGGCTCCGTATTGCTCGACGGCGCCCGGGTCGGAGCAGGAGCGGTCGTCCGCCGGGCAATCCTCGACAAGAACGTCGTGGTCCCGCCGGGCACGGAAGTGGGAGTCGACCCCGAGCACGACACCAAGCACTACAAGGTGAGCACCGCCGGTGTCGTGGTCCTCGGCAAAGGTGTCACCGCGATCTGATCAGCTATGCCGACTAGTTGACAACCCGCCCGCCGACGACGGCGACCCACAACTCGGGCCGGATCGTGACGACGACACGTACGGCCGCGTCCTTGATCTCGTACACCTTGCCGTACCGCTCCTGTAGCGAGCGATAGAACGATGCCTTGTCGTCGTCCGACTCGATGCTCTCGACGATGCCTCGCACCTCGAGGGAGCGCAGCGGGTCATCAGGATCGGCGATGCTCATCGCAACCCGTGGCTCGTGCCGGAAGTTGCGGATCTTCTGACGCGTCGTCTTATGAGTCATGCGGATGCGGGAGGCATCCCAGTCGAACCACATGAGGCTGCTCTGGGGAGCTCCATCAGGCCGGACCGTCGCGAGATGTGCGTACAAGGCTCGTTCGAGGAGATCTGCGTGCGTCTCGGGCAGCTGGGAGCTCGACATGTTTGACCCAACCGCTCATGGCCTGATGTCCTTCCCGGGCCCGGGTCTAGGATCTGCGGGAGGGGGCATGATCGAAACTGACGAGCTCAGCCGGGGACGAGCAGCCTTCGAAAGGCGAGCCTGGGACGATGCCTACGCCGAGCTGAGCGCCGCGGACCGCGCGTCGCCACTCGAACTCGAGGACCTCGAACGACTGTGCAAGGCGGCCTACCTCGCGGGCAACGAAGCGCACAGCGCGTCCCTCATGGAGCGCGCCTACGGCGAGCTGCTCGAGGGCGGGTTGACCCGACGTGCCGCAGGCTGTGCATTCTGGCTCGGGTTCATGCTGCTCAACCTGGGTGAGGCCGCCCGGGCGGCTGGCTGGCAGGCGCGGGCGCAGCGGCTGCTCGACGACCACCACCCCGGTGAATCGGCGGAGCGCGGGTACCTGCTGACCCTGGGTGCAGAGCGGAGCATCGTCGCTGGTGACGTAGCCGCCGCCCAGGCCGCCTTCACCGAGGCGGCTGAGATCGGTGCGCGGTTCCACGAGCCGGACCTCACGGCCTTGAGTCGGCTGGGCCAGGGCCAGGTGTCGATGATGCTCGGGCATCCCGACGCGGCGGTCGCGCTCTTCGACGAGGCCATGGTTGCCGTGACAGCCGGGGAGCTTTCCCCGATCGTCGCCGGGATTGTCTACTGTGCCGTGATCTCCGTGTCGCAGGAGACGTTCGACCTGCGCCGCGCCCAGGAGTGGACGACTGCGCTCAGCAACTGGTGCGCAGCACAGCCAGGCCTGGTGCCCTACCGAGGGCAGTGCCTCGTGCACCGGGCGGAGATCCTGCAGCTGCACGGCGCCTGGCCGGACGCGATCGACGAGGCGCAGCGGGCGTACGAGGCCCTCGCCCCACAGCCGGCTGCCGGGGACGCCCGGTATGCCCTGGGGGAGCTTCGACGCCTACGCGGAGAGTTCGATCAGGCCGAGGATGCCTACCGCCAGGCGAGCCAGTGGGGCCGCGAGCCCCAGCCCGGGCTGGCATTGCTCCGCCTGGCGCAAGGTCGACCCGATGCGGCGGCTGCCGCGGTGCGGAGGTTGCTGGACGAGGCGGATGGCTGGTCGGCTCGGGCCAGGGTGTTGGCTGCGTACGTCGAGATAACGCTCGCCGTTCGCGATGTCGCGGCAGCTCGCGTTGGCGCCGACGAACTTGCGACGATCTCCGCCAGGGCCGACGTTCCGCTCCTTCGGGCCATGGCCTCGCACGCCCAGGGGTCCGTGCTGCTTGCCGAGGGTGACCCCCGGGCGGCCCTGACCGCACTCCGGCACGCATGGCGAGCCTGGCAGGAGCTCGAAGTGCCGTACGAGGCTGCCCGCGTCCGCACGCTGGTCGGCGTGGCGTGCCGCGATCTCGGGGACGAGGACACCGCACAGATGGAGTTCGACGCGGCGCGTCGGGTTTTCGACGAGCTCGGCGCCGCGCCGGACCTGGCTCGGGTCGACAGGCTGGGTCTCGCACTAGCGCCCGTGGCCGCGGGTGCACTGTCCCCGCGCGAGGTGCAGGTGCTCCGCCTGGTCGCCACCGGCAAGACCAATCGCGCCATTGCCTCCGACTTGTTCCTCAGCGAGAAGACTGTGGCCCGGCATCTCAGCAACATCTTCGCCAAGCTGGGCGTCTCATCCCGATCGGCCGCGACGGCCTACGCGTACGAGCACGGTCTCGCATAGCGCTACATAGAAATACCCACGCCCTTCCCTCGAGGGTTGGTTGGTACGCCCGAAGCGGCGGGCCCGGCCGGCGCCTAGCGTCGATACCGGGGTGAGTCGGATGACGACAGACATCGATCATGTCGAGACGGTGATCATCGGCGGCGGGCAGGCGGGACTGGCCGTTGGTTATTACCTGGCACAGCGCAACCGGCCCTTCCTGATCCTCGATGCCAACGAACGGACCGGAGACGCGTGGCGCTACCGGTGGGACTCGCTGCGTCTGTTCACGGCTCGCCGCTATTGCGGTCTGCCAGGCCTGGCCGTTCCGGGACCGGCCTGGTCAGCCCCGACCAAGGACGAGATGGCTGACTACCTCGAGGAGTACGCCGGGCACTTCGCCATTCCCGTACGGACTCGAGTGCGGGTCGACTCGCTCGACAAGCACGACAGCAGGTACGTGCTCAACGCCGGCGACCAGCGGTTCGAGGCGGATCACGTCGTGGTCGCCACCGGGGCGCAACGGGTACCTCGAGTGCCAGAGTTCGCAGCGGAGCTCGATCATCGGATCGTGCAGCTGCACTCCGTCGACTACCGCAACTCTTCCCAGCTGCGTCCTGGCAACGTCCTGCTCGTCGGTGCCGGGAACTCCGGCGCCGACATCGCGCTCGAAGTCGCCCGCGAGCATCCGACGTTGCTGGCAGGGCGCCACCCCGGCCACGTTCCGGTGGACATCGACGGCGTCGGCGGACGGCTCTCATTCCCCGTCGTCCGGTTCCTCTTCCACCATGTCTTGACCGAGCGGACGCCTATGGGGCGAAAGGCTCGTGCGAAGGTCATGTCCCAAGGCGACCCACTGGTCCGGGTCAAGCCCAAGCAGATCCAGGCGGCCGGCGTGCAGCGCGTGCCGCGGGTCGCCGGCGTCCGTGACGGCATGCCGTTGCTCGAGGACGGCAGTGTGCTTGACGTGGCCAACGTGGTCTGGTGCACCGGCTTCCGCTACGACTTCAGTTGGATCCGGCTGCCAATCATGGACTCCGACGGCATGCCTGTGCACGACCGCGGGATCGCGCGTGGCGAGCCCGACCTTTGCTTCGTCGGGTTGATCTTCCAGTACTCCATGTCATCGGAGTTCCTGCCCGGTGTCGGCAGGGATCACGAGTACGTCGCCAGCCACATCGCTGACCGTGCCGCACAGGCGCTGAACCCGGTGGCCGACGAACGCACCCGCGCAGCCTGATGGCCTACAGCAGCTGCAGCGGGAACACCTCGAACGCGACGCCGAAACGGCTGCCCAGCCGGGTGCCGACCATGCGCCCGAAGCTCTCCAGGAACTCGGCCGGGTCGAAGCCGCCATCACCCAACGCCGAGTGATAGGCCTCATGCGCCCGCAGTGACTCGAGCCCCTTGTCGAAAGTGTCAGTGACGTCGACACCATGACGCGCGTCGGGCGAACCCGCGACCCAGATCTGCTTCACGCCGGGCCAAGGCTCGAGACCCTCGTCGAGCAGGTCGCGGAACACCCACCGGTTGCCGGCGTCGCGCGCAGCGTCGATGGTCGCGCGTCCGACGGCGACGTGGTCAGCCTGGTTGAGCATCTCGCCGCCGTAGGTCTCGCGGTGGTTGATCGTGATGACGATGTCAGGTCGGTGACGCCTGATCGATGCGGCGATCTCCCTGCGCAGCTCCAAGCCGTACTCGACCGTGCCGTCGGGAAAGCCGAGGAACTCCAAAGCATCCACGCCGACAACGTCCGCAGGCGGCCCGCTGCTCACGCTCGCGGATCGGCTTGGCTTCCTCGGGTGGCAACGAGTCGATGCCTGCCTCGCCGCTCGTCACGAGGCAGTAGGAGACCGACTTGCCTTGTCCGGTCCACCGGGCGACTGCCGCGGCCGAGCCGTACTCCATGTCGTCGGGGTGAGCGACCACGGCCAGGGCGCGCTGCCACGACTCGTCGAGATGCTCGAGTGGTTCGGGTGTGGATGGAACCTCGGTCACTGCGCCTCCTCTGCTCCGGCGATGCTGCTGCGACGTTCCATCAGAACGACGTCGCGCCAGCGACCATGATGGCGGCCGAGGCGCTCGCGTGTCCCGACGACGCGAAAGCCGACGGCTTGATGCAGCGCGATGCTTGCTTCGTTGTCCGGGAACACACCGGACTGGATGGTCCAGACTCCCGCCGCCTCCGTCGACGCGATGAGGGCGTCGAGCAGCGCGCGGCCGATGCCTCGACCCCGGGCGTGCGGCGCCACGTAGACGGAGTGCTCGACCACCCCCGCGTACACGCATCTGTCGGAGACCGGCGAACAGCTGACCCAGCCGACGACTTCGCCGCCGTCGACGGCAACGAACCGGTGCTCACGCAGGCGCGACCGGTCGAAGTCCTCCCAGGTCGGCGCCGACGTCTCGAACGTCGCGTCGCCCTCATCCATGCCAGCCTGGTAGATCCCGAGCACCTGCGCGGCGTGCGCCGGAGTCATCGACACGATGCCAACACCCATGCGGCTGTTCTTACCGCATTGACTCGTCGTACGTGTGTTCAGTCGCGCGCGGCTCAGGGAACGACCGCGACCGCCTCGAGCTCGACCAGTGCACCAGGGACGCCGAGCCCCGCGACGAAGGCCATGGTGATCAGCGGCGGGTTGGGGCGGGTGCCCCAGACTTGCTGATACACCTCGAACCCCTCCTGGATGGGCTGTCCGTCGACCACGAGGAGGTTGAACTTGATGACGTGCTCGAGACCTGCGCCGGCCGCGGCAAGCGCGGTCTGCAGGTTGGCGAAGACCTGAGTGGTCTGAGCCCGCAGGTCACCCTCCCCGACCAGGGCTCCCGTGCTGTCGACGCCGTTCTGCCCGCCGACATAGACGGTCTTCACCGGCCCGCTCACACTGACAACCTGGGTGAACGCCGGGCTCCGCAGCATCCCATCAGGGTTGATGTGCGACACCTGTCCGTCGACTGTCTTTCCACCATCGTCAGACTCCTTGATGCGTCACTCTGTCCCTTGCAGCGTTGCACCCGGGACTGACAGAGCGCCCTTCAGCGATGGCGGGACCGCATGCGGAGGTAGTCGGTCACGACGTAGCTGCTGAGATCCTCGGGCGACGGAGTGAGCACTCGCCCGCCGTTGCGCCGCGCCACCGCATCGACAAACCGCCGCAGGCCGTCGTCCTCTCCGAGCATGAACACGTTGAGCGTCGCGCCGAACCGCGTGAGCAGGTCTACCTCGGACACCGTGGCCTGCACAGTCTCTGCCGCCGGCGGCCACGAGAAGAACGCGTCCTCGGCACCAACGAGATGCGCGGTCGGCTCGCCATCGGTGACGACGAGCACCACCGGCTCCGACTCGGGGTGGCGGCGCAGGTGCCGTCCCGCGATCTGTAGCGCGTGGTGCAGGTTGGTGCCCTGCACGAAGTCGGGCTCAACGGCGGCCAGATCACCCACCGACAGCGGCAGCGCGTAACGCCCGAACCCGATGATCTGCAGCGCATCCTGCGGGAAGCGCGTGGCCACCAGGTGTGCGAGCGCCAAGGCGGTCTGCTTCATCGGACCCCAACGGCCCTCGGCAAACATCGAGTACGACAGATCGACGCACAGCGCGACGGCGGCCGACGCCAGCCGCTCGGTCTCCACGACCTCGAAGTCCTCCACCGCGAGCACCACGCCACCGCCCGACGGGTGCCGCGCCGCCGCCTCGCGTCGCAGCGCGTTGCCAATCGTGCGTACGGCGTCAAGTGGTTGCTCATCGCCGAAAGCCCAGGCCCGCGAAGCGCCCGTTGGCTCGCCGGCCGAGCCCGCGTCGCGCTGATCGTGCTGGCCGGGACGGCCCCGCCGCAGGTCGGCAAAGACTTCGCGCAACGCGGATTCGCCCAGCCGTCGCAAGGCCTTGGGGCTCAAGGTCAGGCCGTCGGCATCACGCGTCACCCAGCCCTGTTGGGTCAGCTCGCGTTCGAGCTGCTGCAGGCGGCGTACCTCGTCGGCCGCGCCCCGCCCCAACGTCCGCTGCACCGTCTCGACGTCGATGTCGTCCAGGGTCGCGCCTGCGTGCTCCTGACCTAGCTGCTCGATCAGCTCGTCGAGATCGGAGAGCTCACCAAGGACGCCCGTCGCGTCGCCGTATCCCAAGCGGCTGGTCGCCGGACACCGATTCGCCACGGCCCCACGGGAGATCTGGCCGCAGCGACCGCAGGTTGTCGCCCAGCGCCGACATCTCATCGGCGATACCGGCTTGCCCGAACGCCTGGGCCATGAGCCGGGCCAGCTCGTCGCGCTGGTCGGGTGACAGCGAACGCAGCAGCCGCTCGCCCTGAGCCGCCCGTTGCGCGAGCAGGTCGATCAGCTCGTCGACGTTGCGCGGCTGCTCGGGAAAGAACTCCCCGTGCCGCTGCATGAACTCGTCGAACGCATCAGCGGTGTCCTCGCCGCGCGCATGCTTGGCCAGCAGCGCGTTGAGGTCGTGCAGCATGTTCCGCAGCTGCTCGGCGGCCTCCGGGTCGTGCGCCGGGTCAGCTCCCTGCAGCGCCTCCCGGATGCCTTCGAATCGCTGGTCGAGCACCTCTCGGCGCAGCTGCGCCAGGATCTGGTCATAGGCCTGCCTCGCAGCCGGGCTCGCCCAGTCATAGTCCGCCAGCTCCTCCACGGCCCGCGCGGTCGAGCGCGGCAACGAGTCGAGTCGCGCCTCGGCGAACCGCGCCTCCTCGTCGTCCCGCCGCCCCAGCTCCTCTCGCTCAGCAGCCAGTGCCTGGTCGAGCAGCGCCGACGCGCGCGTCAGCGACCCGTCGAGGTCGCCCCGGCGCATCGCCTCCTGGCGTCGGCGCATCGTCTTTCGCAGCAGCTCGTCGAGCCCGCGGCCCTGCTGGGTGCCTCGGCGCAGCAGGTCGCGCAACGCGTCGCGCAGGCTGCCGCCGGCGAGCACCTCCCGCCCGACCTGGTCGACTGCGGCGCGGACGTCGTACGGAGGCGCAAGCGGGTCGGGACCGCCGCGCCACGCGCCGTACCGGTTGATCCTGCGCGGCATTTCGGCTCACCCGCCGTAGACCGTGCGGCCGTCGTCGGTGCGGTCCTTGGACAGCCGCCGCGTCAGATGCAGGCCTTCGAGCACAAACTCGATGCCGGCGGCGGCCTGCCCTGGCGTCGGGGCATCTTCGAACCCGAGCCGGTCGAGCACTTTGCCCAACCCCGCCACCGAGCCGATCTGCCGCAGGATGTCCACGGCAGGTACGAGCTCACCCGTCTCGATCGTCTCGCCCTCGGCCACGAGCGCGACGAATGCACTGAGGTCGACGCCACCTAGCCGGCCGCGGAAGGTGTCGGCGGTTGCTCGCCGAAGCAGGTGGGCGAGCACCTCGAGCTCGCGGCCTTCCTCACCGCTCTCGAACTCCACCTTGCCTCGCAGAGTGCTCACGACGGACTCGGCGTCACCGACACGGGCGACCGGCTCGGGCTCGGCCACAAGCGCTGCACGGCGCTGTGCTGCCGCGGCAACCGTCTCCGCCCCGGCGATCGCAAACCGTGCCGACACACCCGACCGCGCGTCGATAGACGGCGACTCGCGCACGGCGCGGGTGAATCTTGCGATCACCTCGAGCACATGTTCTGGGACGTCCGCCTCCAGCACCGCCTCCTGCCGCAGGAGGTCGAGCTCGAGGTCGAGGTCGAGCGGGTAGTGCGTACGGATCTCAGCGCCGAACCGGTCCTTGAGCGGCGTGATGATGCGCCCGCGGTTGGTGTAGTCCTCGGGATTGGCGCTCGCGACGAGCAGGATGTCGAGCGGCAGCCGCAACTGGTAGCCGCGGACCTGGATGTCGCGTTCCTCCAGCACGTTGAGCAGCGACACCTGGATGCGCTCGGCGAGGTCCGGCAGCTCGTTGATGGCAAAGACGCCGCGGTTGGCGCGCGGCACCAGCCCGAAGTGGATCGTCTCGGGGTCGCCGAGGGTACGGCCCTGAGCCACCCGGATCGGGTCGACATCGCCGATCAGGTCACCGACGCTGGTGTCCGGGGTGGCGAGCTTCTCGGCGTACCGTTCGCTGCGATGCGCCCAGCGCACCGGCAGGTCCTCGCCCTGCTCGTCCAGGGCTCGTCGGCACGACGGCGTGATCGGCACGTACGGGTGCTCGCTGAGCTCGGAAACCGCGATGACGGGAGTCCACTCGTCGAGCAGCTCGACCAGGCTGCGCATGACTCGGGTCTTGCCTTGGCCGCGTTCGCCGAGCAGCACCATGTCGTGTCCGGCGAGGATCGCGCGCTCGACCTCGGGCAGCACGGTGTCGTCATAGCCGACGATCCCGGGGAAGCGTGACTCCCCGGTGCGCATTCGGGTGAGCAGGTTGTGGCGGAGCTCCTGCTTGACGGTGCGGTGCAGGTGACCGCTAGCGCGGAGTGCGCCGAGGGTGGTCGGAAGGTCAGATGGTGGAGTCGGGACGGTGGGCGGTTGGTGGCGCACAGTCACCGTTCGACCGTACGCCGGACGGTCCCCGCCGCGCTGAAGTCAGCTGCGGCGCCGACTCAGCGCGTGGGCGATGTTGACGCCGACGATGCCGCCCCATGCGATGAAGAGACCGGCCACGGTTCCGTCGCTGCCGGGGCCGAGGATGGCGCTGATCGGGATGCCGGCGCCGACGGACACCAGACCGAGCACCAGCTGGGGGTCTGCGCCTTCCTTCGGCTGTCGTTGCGGCGCGGGTGGCGGCAGCGGTTTGCCTTTGGTCTGCGCCTCCACACGGGCGTCCACCCGAGCGTCGATCGACTTGTCGAGGCGGTCGAGGAACGAGTCGAGCACGGCATCCTCATAGTCGCGGCCCAGCTCACGCCGCGCCTCAACAGCGGCTGTCAGCTCGTCGCGCTCAGAGCTTCGTTCGCTCATGCGGGCGACTCTAGCCCGCGTGTTGCCGGACTGTCAGCGCTCGTCGAGCTCGATGGGCTCCGCGATGACGTCGACCATCGCGCCACCGCGGAACGTCGTGATCGCGAGCGGCACACCGATCGCGTCGTCGAACATCCGCCGCTGCAGCGCCTGCGCGTCGTCAACCGGCTCGCCTGCCACGGTGACCATCAGGTCGCCCTCGCGCAGTCCCGCCTTGTCCGCTGGGCTGCCCGGCTCGACGTGCACGATGCGTACGCCAAACCGCCGCCCCACCCGGTCGGCCAATGCCGCCGGCAACGGGCTGGGCGATGTCGCGACGCCTAGGAACGCCCGACGCACCCGCCCGTCCCGCAGGAGTGTGGTGACGATGCGCATCGAGGTCGGGTTGATCGGAACGGCGAGGCCGAGCCCGAAGCCGGCCACCGCCGTGTTGATCCCGACGACTCGGCCACCCGAGTCCGCGAGTGCCCCGCCGGAGTTGCCCGGGTTGAGCGCGGCGTCGGTCTGGATGACGTCCTCGATGATGCGTACGTTGTCGCCACTGCGCGCGGGCATCGATCTGCCGAGAGCGCTCACGACGCCGGCCGTTACCGACCCCTGCAGCCCAAGCGGGCTGCCAACGGCAACGACGAGCTGGCCCACGACAAGCTCGTCGGCGTTGCCCAGCTCGGCAGCCTCCGGCGTCGCCCCGTCAGCCCGTACGACGGCCAGGTCCGACAACCGGTCGCGGCCGACGACGGCGAATCCCACTCGAGTCCCGTCGCCGAACGCCGCATTGCCCCGGGTCGAGCGCCCAACGACGTGTGCATTCGTGAGCAGAAATCCGTCTCCGGTGAACACGACCGCCGAACCGCCGCCTACGACCTGCCCCCGGCGGTCTTCCACCACCGAGAGGCTCGCCACTGACGGCAGCAGCCGCGCCGCCACCGAGCTCACCACCCGCGAGTACGCGTCCAACGCGTCAACATCCTCATCCATGGCTCTCTAACGCGTGAGGAACCCCGGGGAGTCCACCCGTACGCCGTGAGCGAACCGATCAAGGCGACCTCGCGCGATCACGCAGCAAATGGGTCCCGGCTCGGCCACCAGAGAACCGGTGTCTGGCGCGGCGGGTGGTCCGCGAGGACCTGGCGAAACCTCGCGGCGAGCTCCGCGCGCTTGTCGCGGGCCAGCGGCCAGTCATACCGGACGACTTCGAGACCGAGCCGTCGCAGGTACCACTGCCGCTCCCGCTCCGCCGCGACGACCTGGCCCGGATCGTCGCCATCCCGATATTTCCGTGCGCCATCCCCCTCGGCGACAACCCAGTGGTCGGGCCACAGGTGGTCGACGCGAAACCTCGGGTAACCGTCGCCGATCCAGACATTGCTTTGCGGGACGGGCAGGCCGTGCTCTATGCACGCGAGCCGACCCAAGGTATCGAGCGGTGATTCGGCACGGGCATCGGCGTGCTCGACCACCCATGCGGCGCGCTCGCGCCCCTGCCAGCGCTTCATGTGCTGCAAGGCACCTTCCAAGGTCTGCCTCGTGGCGGGAGTGGTGCGGATCGCCGCGTCGGCGAGGACGAGAGCGTCCGGCCGTGGCGCTGTTCGAGCGAGATCTGCGACCGTCCACCCGCAGCTGACCGCCCGCAAGGAGGTTGAGCCCGCCCGATGGACAATCGGAACGGTCATCGAGGAGACCACGCCATAGCGTGTCCGCTGGATGCCGTGCCCGGTGCGGCGAGGCCGAACTGCGGTCGGCAGCTCCGGCGGTGGCCTGAGGGTGGGCAGCCGCCGGACCGCGACCGACGACCACCCAGCCAGCAGGACGTCTCGGCTGAGGCCGGCCACGAAACCCCGCGCACGGATCGCGTGCGCGGACCAAGAGTCGGCTTTCGCCAGCTGCTCCTGAGACGCGTAGCTGCCCTTGCCGACGGCGACCAGGCGCCGCGCACGGACGAGGCGGCGAACGCGATCTCCGGACACGCCTGCGGCCGCCGCCTCGGCGAGTGTGAAGTAGCCACGACCTCGCCACAGAAGCCCGGCGATGTCGGCGGGGAGTTCTCTTGCCACGCGGCAAGCCTGGCTGAGACCCGCCCTGCGGTCGGCGAGCCCGCCCGTCGCCTGTGGATAACTATGGGCAGGCGCATCGGTTCACCGGCAGACGCCCCACCATGCGCGCTCAACGTGCGAAATCGGCCTCGATCCGGGGCAGAAACGCACGTCTGGCGCGCACGGTCGCCGGAACCCGAAAGCTCAGCACGCCAGCACGTCCTCATAGACCGTCAGCACGGCGGCGACCAGCCTCGATGAACACGACGCGTACGACCAGGCGCTAGCGCTGTCGAAAGGCCACGCGTTCGTCTGCTGGTAGCACTCCTGCGAAGCCTTTGAGCAAGCCGGCGATTTCAGGTTCGCGAACTCTCGTGGTGTGGCATTCCAGAGCGTATGATCGGATCGAGGTGGTTTGTACGCGTTCTCGTCAGCGGACTTCCGCCTGATGTTGACCTGCGTCCACCTCAGATCGCGAGCATTCGACCGTGGAGATCACCCGCATCATCGGCGTGCTCGAGCCTGGCGGTGCTCAGCTGTCGATGCTGCGCCTGGCGCTTGCCCAACAGGATCTGGGTGTTGAAACAACCCTCGTGGCCGGCGATGCCACCGTTCCCGGCATCGCCCTGGCCAGGCAGTTCGGGTTTGAACCAATCGTCTTTGCCGAGCACGAAAGCATCGGACTAGCGCCGCGACAGTGGACCGCGGATCGCGAGTTCGCCGAATGGGTCGGGCCCTTGCTGGCCGACGCTGAGTTGGTACATGCGCACATGTTCGGTGCCTGGTGGGCGGCTGCAGTCGCTGCACCTGAGGTGCCAGTCATCGCCAGCGAGCACAACGCAGTGAACTGGCCTTTGGGTGACCATTCGCGGGCAGCAACTGAAGCGGCTCAACGTGTCGCTCTCTTGTTCTCGCATGGGCCGGCCAGCCGCAGCTTCGCTGCCCAGATTGGAGTGCCGGATCACCTAGTAAGGCCGGGCCGATCGGCCATCCTCAGTGCCGCACAACCGCATCCAGGTCTCCCAACGCCACGGGTCACATTCACCGGCCGTTTTCGTGAGGACAAGGGTCCCGATGTGCTCTTGCGAGCTATCGCGTTGTTGGACAGGCCACCCGCGACATACCTCGTTGGCCACGGTCCGATGGAACAGGAGCTTCGGCAGCTGGTCCGCGAACTTGCCCTGGGCGAGATCGTTCAGATGCCGGGCTGGAGCTACGAACCTGCTCGCTACGTCGCGGGTGCGAGCGTGCACGTCGTTCCGAGTCGCGAGGAGGCCTGGTCACAGAGTGCGGTAACGGCTCTGGCACTCGGCGTGCCCGTCATCGGGGCGGCGGTGGAGGGATTGCCCGTGACCTTGGGCGACGGGAGGGGATTGCTGGTCCCCCCGGAGGATCCGCAGGCGCTGGCGGATGGGATCGTGGCCATTCTCGCTGGTGAGGTGACGACGGATGTTGCGGCCGGGCGACGGTACGCGTCGAAGTTCGATCCCGCGGAGGTTGCGGCTGAGTACCTCGAAAGCTATGAGGCCGTACTGAAGGGGAGGTTGCCGGCAACGCGCAGCAGCCCGGTTGTGATCTGAAGTTTTTGTGTCTAGGGGCCCTCGTCAGGAAATCCAACGCCGGGCGCCGCGGCTAGGTCGTGGCAAGAATTTCGTACCTCATCGACGTCATGACCCGCCTCGCACCGCAGTGCGATGCGCACGCCCTGGCCGCAGTCTCGGTGGCTGCGGTATGCGACTGCATCCCGCCGACCGGGCCGGAGAGTAGCGGTGCTGTGTTAACGGCGGCCGAACCGCCGGTCATCGCTCAGCTCGAGCTCGCCCAGTGCGAGCATGTCCTCGAGGTCCATCGAATCAGGTGTCCGCCGATGGTCGCGCCACGACAGGTAGACGTGCTCGACCGCGATCAGCCCGAGGGCAATCGCGAACAGCCCGACCAGCCAGCCCATGGCACTCCTCCGGTTACACGGTAGGCGCAGTCAGGGGGCCGCCGCCAGGGTTAGCGCCCAGTCGCCGAAAAGTGCTGGTAGTCCTTGAGCGACCGGAATCGCCCACCCCACGACCAGCCGATGTCCGCGAAGGCGGTGTCCACGACGTCCCCCGGCTGGATCATCCCTGGCCGGTTGTTGGCCCGGTCGAGGTAGGCGCTCGCGAGCTCGGGCAAGACCAGATCACCGCGCTGGTACGGGTTGTGGAACGGGTTGATGTCGATCGCGAGGCCGTAGGCGTGCGCCGACCATTGTGTCGACTGCCGCGTAGCCCGGCAGACGAAGCCCGCCGTGACGTTGCCGTCGCCCGTTGGTGGCGCCTGTACGTCCCCTGTGTTGATGAGCCGCATCTCCTCGATCGGGAACTGCGCAGCGAACAGCTTGCCGAAAACTCCGACCACATTTTCGGCGGCATCGCGGTGCACAATCAGCTCGCCGGTGTGCGGTCGCCCGTCGAATCCCCAGAAGCCAACGTTCAGGTAACGCAGCTCGTCGAGGGTCACCGGGCACTCCGGGGTCCATGTGGTCCCCATGCGGTCACGGGTCGCCTGGTCGATAGGCCGGATCTCGGAGTGGTAGGCGCCGTCAGCCGGCGGCGGCAAGTAGTCGGTAGTCGGCAACCGGCGGTCGACCAGCTCGGGGGGTGTGGGGAGGTTCTGGCCGAAGCCGTCTGTCCGGAGCGGCAGCGGTGTCGCGCCGACCTGCCACACCGGTGTGGGAGTCGGGGTTGGGGTAGGTGCAGGCGGCGGGGTTGAAGGCGGCGGCGTGCTCGGCGTGGGAGCCGGTGTCGCGGACGTACTCGTGTCGCTCGTGGAGGGCGACGGCCGCGCTTGCACCCCGTCATCATCGCCTTCGCAAGCGGCGGTCACCAACACGGCCGCCATCGCCGCAGCGACGAGCACCGGCAGCCGTACGACCATGCTCGAAGGGTCGCACGGCGGGCCCTCGGATCCACCGCCAGGCATGTCCACGCAGGACCAGGCATGAAGGCCTCGTGGTGCGGGGGGAACCCTACTGAACGTGGTCATTCCGAAACCTCAACTATTGTTCAGGTTTCGGTTAGACTCCGGCCATGCCTGAGCTGCCCCACGAACTCACAGTCGGCGAGCTTTCCACGCGCAGCGGCGTCGCGGTCTCGGCGCTGCACTTCTACGAGTCCAAGGGCCTCATCGCGAGCCGCCGGACGAGCGGCAACCAGCGTCGGTATGCCAGGGACACCCTGCGACGAGTGGCCTTCATACGCGTCTCGCAGCGCGTCGGCATCCCGCTGTCGGCCATCAGGGAAGCGCTCGACTCCCTGCCGGACAACCGCACGCCTAACAAGGCCGACTGGGCGCGGCTGTCCGAGCTGTGGCGCACCGAGCTCGACAATCGGCTCACCGCACTGCAGCGCCTGCGAGACGACCTCACAAGCTGCATCGGCTGCGGCTGCCTCTCGCTCAGCACCTGCCGGCTGTCCAACCCCGGCGACGTCGAAGGCGAGTCCGGCGCCGGCCCGCGGATTCTGCTGCGCGGGATAGCGTGAGGGATCGGCTACCGGAGGCGCGCGATGCGTAGGCACGGCCAGCGGGAGAAGCGGATCGATCCAGCCAACTGGGCGGGGCTCAAGCCGTTCGGCATCGGCGAGGGCCGGCCCAACAACTACCGCGAGATCACCAAGGCCATCCGGGACAACCGAGACCAACTGCCATATGCGTTGCGGATCCTCCGCGACGGCACCTGCGACGGCTGCGCGCTCGGCACTGTCGGCATGCGTGACTGGACAATGGACGAGATCCACCTGTGCAACGTCCGACTGCGGCTGCTGCGGCTCAACACGATGCCCGCACTCGACTCCAGCGTGCTCACCGACGTCTCGGCATTAGCAGCGCTGCGCAGTGCCGAACTGCGGGAGCTCGGGCGACTGCCGCACCCGATGGTGCGCCGCCGCGGTGACCCGGGGTTTACAAGGATCAGCTGGGACGAGGCCCTCGACCTGGGGGCCGAACGGCTGGCGGCAGCCGCGCCCGACCGGTTCGGCGCCTACCTCACCAGCCGCGGCATGCCCAACGAGAACTACTTTGCCGTGCAGAAAGCCGTACGCGCCCTGGGCAGCAACTCCATCGACAACGCCGCCCGTGTCTGCCACTCGCCGAGCACGGTGGCGCTCAAGGAGACGCTGGGAGTCGCTGCCACCACGTGCTCATTCACCGACTGGATCGGCAGCGACCTCGTCGTCTTCATCGGCTCCAACGTCGCCGCCAACCAGCCGGTCGCGATGAAGTACCTCTACCACGCAAAGAAAGCCGGCACCCGGGTCGCTGTCGTCAACACCTACCGAGAGCCGGGCATGGAGCGCTACTGGGTGCCCTCCAACGTCGAGAGCGCGGTGTTCGGCACCAAGATCGCCGACCGGTTCTTCCTGGTCAACGTGGGCGGCGACATCGCCTTCATCAACGGCGTGCTCAAAGAGATGGTCGAGCAGCGCTGGGTGGACCGGTCGTTCGTGGACGGCTTCACCACGGGCTACGACGAGATGGTCGCCGGATTGGCGACCCAGTCGTGGCCCGACCTTGAAGCCGTGTCGGGTTCATCCCGCGCCGACATGCGTGAGCTGGCCACGATGCTGCACGACGCAAAGACGGCCGTGCTCGTGTGGAGCATGGGCGTCACGCAACACAAGTTCGGTGAGGACAACGTCCGCGCCATCATCAACCTTGCCCTCACCAAGGGCTTCGTCGGGCGCGACCGCAGCGGGCTCATGCCGATCCGCGGTCACTCTGGTGTGCAGGGTGGTGCCGAGATGGGCGCGTACGCGACAGCGCTGCCGGGCGGCCTACCGGTCAACGCCGAGAACGCACGGCGGCTGTCCGAGCTGTGGGGCTTCGACGTCCCCGCCAGCAGTGGCCGCACCGCGTCACAGATGATCGCCGCCGGGCACGACGGCGACTTGGACGTGCTCGTGAGTGCGGGCGGCAACTTCCTCGAGGTGCTCCCAGACCCGGGTTACACCAGGGCCGCGCTGTCTCGCATCCCGCTGCGCGTACACATCGACATCTGCCTGTCGAGCCAGATGCTCGTCGACCCCGCCGACACGGTCCTCGTGCTTCCCGCCGAGACGCGGTACGAGATGACCGGCGGCGTCACAGAGACCTCTACCGAGCGGCGGGTCATCTTCAGCCCGGAGATCCCGGGGCCGCGCATCGCGGAGGCATGGCCAGAATGGCGCATCTTCGGCGAGCTCGCGGCCCGAGCGCGGCCACAGGTCGCCGGCGCGGTCCGCTATCGGGGCACCCGCGAGATCCGTGCCGACATCGCGCGCACGATCCCGACCTACGCGCCGATCCGGCACCTTGCAGCCAAGGGTGACCAGTTCCAGTACGGGGGACCGCACCTCTGCGCGGGTTGGCGCTTCCCGACACCCGATGGGAAGGCCCGGTTCTCCGCGGTCAGCCCGCCAGCAGCTCGGCGGCCGGACGGCGCGTTCCTCGTGGCGACCAGGCGGGGCAAGCAGTTCAACAGCATGGTGTTCGAGAACACGGATGCCTTGACCGGGACCGTCCGCGAAGCCGTACTCATGAACGCTCTGGACGCAAGCCGTCTCGGACTTGCCGACGGTGACTCCGTGGTGCTCACCAGCCCGCACGGCCAGTTGGTCGGACGGGTCCACATTGCTCCGGTCACGCCCGGCAACCTGCAGGTGCACTGGCCCGAGGGAGAAGTTCTCATCGACCGTACGGTCCGCTCGCCGATCGCCGACATCCCTGACTACAACGCAGTCGTCACGGTGACCAGAGCGGAACAACCTGCACCGATGGAGGTGTGACATGCGCGGACGGCCAGGCCCAGCAACCCGGACCGGCGTCGAGGTCTACTCGGGCGACCGCCTGACGCGAAGGCAGGACAGCGTCGCCACCGAGGAGCCTCTCGAGATGCGCATCAGCGCTGGAGTCCTGACGAGCACGGTCGCCATCACGATGCGTACGCCTGGCAACGACTTCGAGCTCGTCGCCGGCTTCCTCCACTCGGAAGGCGTCGTCCCGTGGGGGCAGGCACCGACCACGATCGCCTACTGCACCGACCCGGAGATCGACGGCGACCAGCGCTACAACATCGTGACGGCGACGCTGCCGGGTCCCGCGCTGCCGGTTGTGCCCGGACTCGACCGGCACTTCGCCATGACGAGCGCGTGCGGTGTCTGCGGCAAGGCAAGTCTCGATGCGCTCCGGCTGCGCGGCGTGGACCCGCTGCCGGTCGATGGTTTGCGGTTGGAGCCGCGGCAGCTGTACGCGCTGCCCGACGCGCTGCGCGCCGCCCAGAGTGTGTTCACCGCCACCGGTGGACTGCACGCCGCGGGGCTGTTCCGGCCCGACGGATCCGTCGTCTGCGTCCGTGAGGACGTCGGTCGGCACAACGCGGTCGACAAGGTGATCGGCTGGGCGCTGCTGGGCGGGCGGATGCCGCTGTCCGACCACTTGCTGATGGTCAGCGGCCGGTCGAGCTTCGAGATCGTGCAGAAGGCCATCGTCGCGGGCATCCCGGTCGTGTGCGCCGTCTCGGCGCCGTCGAGCCTGGCCATCGACCTGGCGCAGGAGTTCGGCGTGACGTTGGTCGGGTTCCTCCGTGGCGAGCGAATGCAACGTCTATGCCGGCGGGGCGCGCGTCGCCTCGACTCCAGCCGAAACCGAGCCGACGACCTACGATCGAGGTGTTGGGCTTCGCTGACGAGGAGGTCAGCATGGAAATCCTGATTGGCGCACTGTCCGTCATAGGTGCGGTCGGTGTCCTCGGGGTGGCCGCGAGCGCGCGAGTGATCAAACAGTTCGAGCGCGGGATAGTGTTCCGGTTCGGGCGCGTCCAGGTGCCGCCGCGCTCCCCAGGGCTGACCTGGATCGTCCCCGGCGTCGAGCACCTGCGCAAAGTCAACGTCCAGATCATCACAATGCCTATCCCGGCACAGGATGGCATCACCCGCGACAACGTCACGGTGCGCGTCGACGCGGTGGCCTACTTTCGGGTGCACGACCCGGTTCAGGCGACTGTCGAGGTGCAGGACTACGAAGCCGCGATGTCGCAGGTCGCTCAGACCTCGCTGCGGTCGATCATCGGCAAGAGCGAGCTCGACGACCTGCTCAGCAATCGTGAACCCCTCAACCAGGGGCTCGCGCTGATGCTCGACAGCCCGGCTGTCGGGTGGGGCATCGAGATCGACCGTGTCGAGATCAAGGACGTTGCGTTGCCCGAGTCGATGAAGCGGTCGATGTCGCGGCAGGCCGAGGCCGAGCGGGAGCGCCGGTCGCGGATCATCACGGCCGACGGAGAGTTCCAGGCATCGCAAAAGCTGGCATCGGCGGCGACCGTCATGAGTGAAGCACCGGCTGCACTGCAGCTGCGGCTGCTGCAGACCATCGTCGAGGTGGCGGCTGAGAAGAACTCGACCGTGGTGCTTCCCTTTCCGGTGGAGCTTCTGAGATTCCTGGACTCTGCTGCGACCAAGCTCAACGAAGAAGAGCCTCGAGCACTGCCGAAAGAGTCTCCGAGCATCCCGCATCAACCTTGACGGTCGCGAGCGGGTCCCCACGCGTGGCGCCCCGGTTGACGATGACGATCGGGATATCTCGGCGGTGCGCGTACCGCACGAACCGCAGGCCCGACATCACGGTCAGCGACGATCCAGCGACAAGGAGCGCCTCTGCGGAGTCGACGAGCGCGTAGGCCTCGGCGACGCGCGGCTTCGGGACGTTCTCCCCGAAGAACACGATGTCCGGCTTGAGCACGCCGCCACATTCGAGGCACGACGCGACGACGAAACCGTCGAGTGTCGTCCAGCAGGGCGTCACCATCGGGCGCGAACGCGACTTCCCGGTCGGCGAAACCCGGGTTGAGCACATCAAGCCTGCGATGGAGCTCCGCACGCGAAGAGGTGGCCCGGCAGCTGAGGCAGATCACATCCGCGATGCGGCCGTGGAGGTCGATGACCGCCCTGCTGCCGGCGGCCTCGTGGAGTCCGTCGACGTTCTGAGTGATGAGGCCGGTCAGGCCGCCTTGTGCCTCCAGCCGCGCGAGCGCTCGGTGCCCGGCGTTGGGCTCGGCGCGGTGCATGTGTCGCCAGCCGATGTGGCTGCGGGCCCAGTAGCGCTGGCGAGCGGCGTCACCCGAGGTGAACTCGCCGTAGGTCATGGGCCGACGCGGCGGTGAGTCCGGTCCGCGGTAGTCGGGGATGCCCGAATCCGTGCTCATGCCCGCGCCGGTCAGGGCAACAAGACGTCGCCCGCGGAGCAGCTCGACCGCCTGCGACCACCTGCCCGACCGAGCGCGGGGTGTCGTTGCGTCGGAATGACGTGGGGCGGTCACGGGATGCGGTGCAGCCATGCGTCTGTGCCGAACTTCGTCTCGACGAGCTCCTTGGCGCGGGCGAGCTCTTCGTCGGTGAGCGCGCCGTCCGTGAGCCCGTACCTGGACTCTGAACGTCGCCACCATCCGATCGATCACTGCCTCTCGGGGGAGGCCGGTCTGCCTGCGCAGCGGGTCGACCCGCTTGGCCGCGCTGGCGTGCCCCTTGTCCGACAGCTTCTCCCGACCGATCCGCAGCACGTCGAGCATCTTGCCGGCGTCGATGTCGTACGCCATGGTCACGTGGTGCAGTGCCGCACCCGCTGCTAGGCGCTTCTGAGCCGCGCCGCCGATCTTGCCGCCTGACGAGGTGATGTCGTTGAGCGGCTGGTACCACGCATCGATGCCGAGGCTCTGTAGGGCGCCGAGCACCCAGTCGTCGAAGAACGGGTAGGACTCGGCATAGGACATGCCGTGAACGAGTGAGTCCGGCGCAGAGATCGAGTACGTGATGGTGTTGCCGGGCTCGATGAACATGGCTCCGCCGCCACTGACACGTCGTACGGTTTGGATGCCGTGTCGTTCGGCCGCTCCAAGGTCGACCTCGTTGCGCACCGACTGGAAGCTGCCGATGACGACCGCCGGGCTGGCCCATTCCCAGATGCGCAGCGTCGGCCTCCGGCGGCCAGTCGCGACCTCCTCGGTGAGCACCTGGTCGAGCGCCATGTGCAGCAGGGGCTCCTGCGGCTCGACGTGGACCAGCTCCCAGTCGTAGTCGCGCCAGTCGGTGGCCCGCGTCAACGCCCGGCGGACCGCGATCGCGACTGCCTCCGGCGTGAACCCGACGAGAACGGCGTCGGCCGGCAGCGCCCGGCGGACCGCGGCTGCGAGCTCGTCGGTTGCGGCACCCAGCGGAAGGCCGGCGAGTGCGCCGTTGATCGCGTCGAGTGCGTCGTCGGGCTCGAGGAAGAAGTCACCCGAAACCCGGACGTCGGTCAGCCGCCCGTCGGCTATGTCCACATCTGCCCTGACAAGCTTGCCGCCCGAGACCTTGTACTCCCCGTGCATGCCCAGTGCTCCCGATGAACTGTGCCGATGAAAAATGGTGAGGAATCCTGTCTGACCGAACACCTACGCTCAGGTTGGTGTTCCAGGTGTTCCGGTGTTCCGCTGGTCCTGCGGGCACGGCCGCAGGAGGAGTCGATGACCAGACGCGGTGCGCTGCTCTTCGCAGCGATGTCGATCATCTGGGGCATCCCCTACCTGCTGATCCGGGTGGCGGTCGACGAGCTCGAGCCAGCGGTCGTCGTCTTCGGTCGGTCGCTGATCGGCGCGCTGGTGCTGCTGCCGTTTGCGCTGCGCAACGACGCAGTGCGCAGGGTGCTCGCCCGATGGCCGGCGGTGATCGCCTACACGATCGTCGAGGTCGCCGCGCCGTGGTACCTCCTCACCAACGCTGAGCAGCACATCACGAGCTCGCTCGCCGGGCTGCTGATCGCCACCGTGCCCTTGATCGGGGCGGTGCTGGCGATCCTGCTGCGCGCCGACGACCGGGTCGACGGGACACGCATGGTCGGCCTGCTCATCGGGCTCGCAGGGGTGGTGGCGCTCGTCGGGCTCGACCTGGGCGACAACCTGCAGCCATGGCCGGTGGTGCAGGTGCTCCTGACGGCCCTCGGCTATGCCATCGGCCCGATCATCATCGCCCGCGTCATGGCTGACCTCAACGCGGTGGCGGTCAACGCGGTGGTGCTGACGATCACGGCGGTTGCCTACGCACCGTTTGCCGTCTTCGCGTGGCCGGACGAGCGGCCGTCCAACCAGGCCATCGCCTCGGTCGTCGGCCTCGGGCTGATCTGCACCGCGCTGGCGTTCGTCCTGTTCTTCGCACTGATCCGAGAGATCGGTCCGGCCCGCGCCACCGTGATCACTTACGTCAACCCTGCTGTCGCCCTTGCGGCCGGCGTCATTGTGCTCGACGAGCCGATCACCGTCGGCATCATCGTGGGCTTCCCGCTCGTGCTGCATCGGGTCGGTCCTCGCCACCCGGCGGAAGAAGCCGGCTGAGGTGCTGGTCGAGTGATGCTCGGGCGGCGGCTAGACGAGCACCGCGAGCACGACCCCCGCGTGATGCAGGTAGAACGTCCGCCAGACCCAGCGATAGCCGCGGGCCACGGAGGGTGGGACAGCGGCATCGGTGCGCGCCCACGTACGCGCCACTAAGCCCGCGCACGTGAGCTCGACCGGCGCAAAGACCCGCGGGTCGACACCGTCGAGGCCGAACCCGACGCCGGCAGCGACGACGTAGGTCACGAGCAACAGGCTCATCGCTGCCGCGAGCACGACAGTGGGGTTGCGCTGGTTGGCGAACGTACGGATGCCGTGGACCAGGTCTCCACGCCGATCGGGCAGGTCCTTGAGCAGGGCGACGACCAAGCCGAACACCGTGCCCACGACGGCGACGAGGACGACGAGCCCGGTCACAGCGCCACCGGAGGTGAAGTGCAGATAGACACCGAGCGTCAGGACCGGGCCGCGTACGGCGAGGATCGCCAACGCCGCCAGCACCGGGAACCGCTTGAGTCGCACCGGCGGCACCGAGTAGGCGGTGCCGACCACGAGCCCGATCGCCACCGTGACCATGAGCCAGGACGACAGCAACGACGCGCCGAGCAGCGCCCCGAGCCCGCAGCCCACGCTGATCCGCAGTGCCGCCTGCCGTGACAGCGCACCGGCGGGCACCGGCAGCCACGGTTTGTTGATCAGGTCGATCTCGACGTCGGTCACCTGGTTGAGCCCGGTGATGTAGACGTTGGTCGCCAGGCACACGGCGAGCGTCGCAGCGAGGTCAAGCGCCCCCACGCCGGTGGACACGTCCCGTGCGATCACCCACATCGTGACGACCGTGGCGGTGGTCGCCGTGATCGTGTGTGGGCGGGTGAACTGCCACAGCGCCACCGGGCGCAACGCCCGCGCCACAGCCGCACCCGACATCCCGCCATGCTGTCATGCCCGGATGTGAGGATGTACCCGTGGACGACGAGGACCTCCGGCTGAGGCTCTACACCACGTTTGCCGCCACGGGGCGGGCACCAGACATCGCGACCCTCGCTGCCGAAACCGGTGCAGGCGAAGATGCCGTACGGGACGGGCTGCGGCGCCTCGCGGCCGCGCGCCACCTCGTCCTCGACCAGAACGACAAGGTCGTCATGGCCCATCCGTTCACGTCGATCAACCTCGGCTTCACGGTGAGCGGCACGTCCACGCTGTGGTGGGGCGGCTGCGCCTGGGACTCATTCGCGATCCCGCGGGTGGTCGCCGGCGACCCCGAGGTCCTCGTTGCGACCCGCTGCCCCGCCTGCGACACACCGCACGCCTGGGTGGTTGGTCGCGACGCACCGCCCAGATGGCGAGCAGGTCGCCCACTTCCTCGTGCCCGCCGCGCAGATGTGGGACGACGTCGTGCACACGTGCCGCAACCAGCGGCTCTTCTGCTCCGAGGACTGCGTCGACTCCTGGCTCATGCGCAGCAACCTGCAACGCGGCTACGTGCTCGACCTCGGCACGCTGTGGCGACTCGCCGCACATTGGTACGACGGCCGCATGGACCGCGGCTACGTGCGGCGCGATCCTCCGGCTGCGGCGGCATACTTCCGAAGCGTCGGCCTAGCTGGCCCGTTCTGGGGCTTGTGACGACAAGGAGTGCCACCGTGCCTGACGACGGCCTGCTCACTCGCCGCGCCCTCAACCGAGCGACCTTGGCCCGCCAGCTGCTGCTCGAGCGGGCAGCGATGTCGCCGTACGACGCCGTGCACCTGCTCGTCGGTCAGCAGGCGCAGGTGCCCGGCGATCCGTACGTGGGGCTGTGGTCGCGCCTCGGCGACTTCCGCCCGCAGGAGCTCGGCAAGCTCGTGAGCGACCGCGAGCTGGTCCGGGCTGGGCTCATGCGCGGCACCATCCACCTGGTCACCGCCGATGACTGCCTGGCCATGTGGCCGTGGATCGAACCGGTCATGAGGCGCGCCCTCAGCGGGTCGTTCGGCCGCTTCCTGCGCGACGTCGACACCGACGAAATCGCCGAAGCCGCGCGAGCCCTCCTCACCGAGCAGCCCCGCACGCGTTCCGAGCTGAGGCAGTTGCTGTCCGAGCGCTGGCCCGAGGTCGATCCGACGGCCCTCGTCGCGGCCGCCGGCTACCGCGTCCCTACGGTGCAGATCGCGCCGCGCGGGGTGTGGGGCTCGACTCTGCAGCCCACGCTGACCACGGTGCAGTCGTGGCTGGCGCGACCGCTCGACGCGGCGCCCGACGTCGACGGGATCGTGCTGCGCTACTTCGCCGCCTACGGCCCGGCGTCGGTCATGGACCTGCAGGCGTGGTGCGGCCTCACCAAGCTCAAGGAAGTCGTCGAACGCCTGCGCCCCCGCTTGCTGAGCTTCCGAGACGAGGCCGGCCGTGAGCTCTTCGACCTACCCGAGACGCCACGCCCAGACGCCGAGACTCCCGCACCGGTCCGGTTCCTTCCCGAGTACGACAACGCGCTGCTCGGCCTGGCCGACCGGAGCCGGTTCATGCCTGGCGGCGAGCAGCTGACGCTCGACGTCGGCATGCGCAGCTATGGCGGGGTGCTCGTCGATGGCGAGTACTCCGCGATGTGGCGCATCGAGCGGGCCAACGGCACCGCCACGATGCTGGTCGAGCAGGTCACGGCGTTGAGTGACGACGACGCCCAGGACGTCCTGGACGAAGGAGCTCGGCTGTTGAGCTTCCTGACGACAGGCGGCGAGCAGCAGTCCGTACGGCTGGTGAAACGGCCGCGCTAGGCAGCGCGGCCGTCCCACATTCCAGAGCTGGTCAGCCGCTGAGCTTGGTGATGTGCGTGGCCCAGTTGGCGAGCGAGGTCCGGGTGCCACCGCAACTCCCGATGGCGCCCGTGAGGTATTGCTGGAGCGTGCAGTTGGCCGCGATGTACTCCGAGGCCAGCCAGACGTCGTTGCCGACAGTGACGGCTGCCCCGTAGTCACCCCAACGGGTGCGAGGCGGATCGCCGACGAAAGCCTTGTAGCTCGTGAAGCCGTCATCGACACCCAGGCCCAGAGCTGCGACCTCGATCGGACCCGCCGAGCCAGACTCGTTGAACCGCACGAATGCGGCTGTCGGGTGGAAGTATTACTGGGGGGTGAGTAGTCACCCGCGCATGGCAATAAGCCCGACGAGGCCGCCGAGGGCGATCAGCCAGGCAGAGTTCAGCTTGGTCCACAGGAGTATGGCGAGTGCGCCGATAGCAAGGACGACAGTCAGCGGGTCCACCAGCGCGTCGGCGGCGAGCTGGCCGGTGACACCCGCCATGAGCGCCAGCGCCGACGCGTTGACCCCGTCGAGGAAGGCTGCCGACCAGACTCGGTCGCGGATACGGTCGACGATCCTCGTCAGCAGGGCGACAAAGACGAATGACGGCAGAAAGATCGCGACCGTCGCAAGCACCGCACCCGGCAGTCCGGCGACTAGATATCCGATGAATGTCGCAGTGGTGAAGACCGGCCCCGGCGTCAGCTGCCCGATAGAGACTGCATCGAGCAGTTGCTGCTCGGTGAGCCAGCCAAGTCGCTCGACGAAGTCGCCGCGCAGGAAGGCAACCAACACGTATCCACTGCCGTAGAGGATCGACCCGATCTTCAGGAACGTCAGGAACAGCCGGGTCAGCTGTCCGGCGGTTGGGTCGGTGAACAGCGGCTGCCCGCCCGCTATGAACAGCGGTGCCAAGACATCGCGGCGCCGTGTAGGCAGCCACGAGTCACGCGTACGAATGGCCATCATGACGAAGCCACCGCCGAACAGCAGCGCCAGCTCGTTGACACCAAGGAGGTAGCCGACGAGTACGGCAGCAGCGATGACAACTGCGAGCACACTCTTCGCCACGGTGCGCCCGAGGCCAGCGATCGCCACCGCGATGATGGCGATAACCACCGGCTCGATGCCGTACAGCAAGCCTTCGAAGGTGGGAGTGTCGCCGTACTCTACGTACGCCCAGGCCAATGCCAGCACGATGAGGAATGCGGGCAGGATGAAGCACACTCCGGCCACGACCAGGCCGCGCCACTTGCCGCGGATGTAGCCGAGGTGGATGGCGAGCTCGGTTGAGTTGGGCCCGGGGATGAGGTTGGTGGCGCCGACCAGGTCGAGGAACTTCGCGTCGTCGATCCACTGGCGCCGCACGACCACTTCATCGCGCATCATCGCGATGTGCGCAGCGGGTCCGCCAAAACCGATCGTGCCCAGCTTGAGGAACAGCAGCGCGAGCTCACGCATAGCGCGCGGTCGGGCCGGCGGTCAGGAGCACGGGCGGCAGGCTACCGGGCGCACGATGACGAGAGACCCTCTCCATGCTCGATGGAGAAGGCCTCTCGTGTGCCCGCCTGTTCCCTGCCTCCGATCGCTCGGTGCTCGGTTGGCGAGCCCATCGTCGGTCTCGGTCACACGTGCGGCTCAGTCTCCCGAACCACGGGGCCTCGGAGCGGGCTCCTCGGCGGCGGGTGTGATGCCGTCCTGGCGATGTGAATGCGTTTCTAGTCTCGAATTGGAGCGTCCGCAAGCCCAATGGATAAACTCCAGCGAGATTCTTTCCCTATCCCCAGGATATCCACCGCGAATTGCGCTTCTCCCCAGCGTGAACGCGGGTTATCCACTGGATTTCCACTGCGATGTCCACCAGCCGGCTGGTCAGCTGCCGCGGGGCTGCGTGCGTCCGTGAGGTCGCACACAACCACGGCGTGGCGTCCTTGGATCGTGCAGTTGGTCCGGCATACTAAAAGGAGAGGCCCCCTCCATGTATGAGATGGAGGAGGCCTCTCACTCAACTAGTCCTGCAGTCTCCGATTGCTCGGTGCTCGGGCTAGCGAGTCCGTGACCTCCGCCGACGACTCATGGATGACTCCGGTTTCCCGGTGCCACCTGCTCTGAACCGAAGTCCTGAGCGAGTTGCCATTGTTGAGCACGTGAGTGGATTTCTAGCCGACGCAGAACACCTGCGCAAGAGGTTCCAGCGAGATTTTCGAGACTTCTTTTTATCCACTGGGATATCCACAGCGCTCGCCGCGTTTCCCCCAGGAACGCCGCGTTACCCACCGGGATACCCACCGAGTTATCCACTGCCCCTGGCAGTCAGGACCCCGAGGCCATGAGCTGTGCCAGCAGACCGTTCATGCGACTGATCTCGATGCGCTGGTCCGAGTCGATGTGCAGGGCCAGCTGGTTCACCTCGGGCGACTGCCCGCCGTCGTCGGAGGCCAACAGGTCCGCGACCATCTGAAGCGCACCCTCGTGGTGCCGGGTCATGTACTGCAGGAACAACCGGTCGAACTCGACTCCGCTCGCCGCTTCCAGCTCGGCGAACTCTGCCTCATTCAGCATGCCCGGCATCAGCTCGGTCGGTCCCAACGATGAGCCATGGCCGTGCTCGTCGCTGCTCGGGATCCCTTCCCCGCGGTCGCGCAGCCAGCCCTCCATCTGCACGATCTCGTCACGCTGCGAGACCTCCATGCGCAACGACATCTGCGTGATGTCGGTGTTGGTCGTGCGGCTGGCCACCAGCCCGGTCATCTGCAGTGCCTGCCCGTGGTGCGGGATCATCGACTGTACGAACCGAACATCTGTCTCGCTGTACCCCGGTGTCTCCAGCGCGGCGACCTCCTCGTCGGTGAGTGCGCGGTTGGACTGGCCGGGCCCGCCGAGCTGGACGACGGGCGCCTCACTGGGGCTCGGCTGAGCTCCGCCGTCGTCAGAGGTGCAGCCGACAAGCCACACTCCACTGAGCAGCAACGCTGCTGCTCGTACGGGGATGGACATCCGGCTTTGCCTCCGGTGAGTAGTTGCCCTATGGAAACAATCGACTGCTCGCAGTAGTGTCACGCCGTCTGCACTGTCCACGCAATGCCGCGAGGACGCACCTCCGCCCCCGCGGTCCATGAGGGGTGGAAGGCCGTGTTGAGGACACCACGAAGAGTTCTCCGCATCAGACCGTTAGCAGCAATCGTCGCACTCGTGGCAGCAGCCGCACTCGTTCCGCTCGGGGCGTCTGCACAGACCGGCGACGACCCGCGCGAGGCCTCGAAGCCCGGATACTTCCCCTGGACGGAGGCCAGCAACAACATCGACCACCTGGACAACGACCCGCGCGTACCTCCGTTCGATGCGAATCCGGGCAACTTCGGCTTCGTCAACTCCGACCTCGCGTTCACCGGCGACCACGCGATCGTCGGCAGCTTCAACGGCTTCCAGGTCTACGACATCAGCGATCCCGTCAACCCGACGTTGAGCAGCTCGTTCGTCTGCCCGGGTGGCCAGGGCGACCCGTCGGTCTGGACGTACAAGGATCCGACAACCCAGAAGGACCGAACCCTGCTGTTCATGTCGGTCGAGGAGACGCGCGGCCGCATCGACTGCGGCACGCAGGGCGCGCCCGGCGGCGGTCAACCCCGAGCGGTTCCGTGGCGTGCGCATCTTCGACATCAGCGACCTGGCCAACCCGGTCCAGCTTCCTGGCGTGCAGACCTGCCGCGGTTCGCACACGCACACGTTGGTGACCGACCCCGATGACCCGAACAACATCTACGTCTACAACTCGGGCACAGCCGGGGTTCGCTCGCCACTCGAGCTTGCGGGTTGCGAGAACGCGGCGCTGACAACAGACCCAGTGACGACGGGCAACCCGACCCAGTGGCGCATCGACGTCATCAAGGTGCCGCTGGCAGCTCCTGAGACGGCCTCGATCGTCAGCCAGCCGCGGATCTTCACCGACCCGGCAACCGGTGCGTTCAACGGGCTGCAGAACACGCCGGCCTGCTCAGCTCTACCCTGCCCAGGCCCTATACACCCGTCCGGCGTGCCGTACGGTCCGACGCCCAACACCAACACCTGCCACGACATCACCGCGTTCACCGACAAGGAGCTGGTGGCCGGTGCCTGCCAGGGCAACGGGATCCTGCTCGACGTCGTCCGACCCGGTGAACCCAGTGCGGCTGGACGCGGTCTCCGACCCCAACTTCTCCTACTGGCACTCGGCGACGTTCAACAACGACGGCACCAAGGTGTTGTTCACCGACGAGTGGGGCGGCGGCACCTCGGCCCGCTGCCGGGTCACCGACCAGGATGAATGGGGCGCCGACGCGCTCTTCGACATCGACGACGGCCAGATGGAGTTCGCCAGTTACTTCAAGATGCCAGCCGTTCAGACGTCGCAGGAGAACTGCGTCGCGCACAACGGCTCGATCATCCCGGTGCCTGGCCGGGACATCATGATCCAGGCGTGGTACCAGGGCGGCCTGTCGGTGATCGACTTCACCGACACGGAAAACCCAGTCGAGATCGCGTTCTTCGACCGCGGTCCCATCAACACCCCGAACCCGACGGGGCTCAACCTGGGCGGCTTCTGGTCGACCTACTGGTACAACGGCCAGATCTACGGCACCGAGATCGCGCGTGGATTCGACACCTTCGGCCTGCTGGTGAGCGACTCGCTCTCGGAGAACGAAATCGAGGCAGCAGGCGAGGTAGTGCTCGACGAGTTCAACGCCCAGCTGCAGTCGGAGCTCGTGGCTCCGCCGAGCTTCAACGTCGCGGGGTCGTACTTCGACCAGGCGATCCGTGGCGGGGACCCTCGAGGGCAAGCAGGCGGACAAGGTAGCAAGCCGCTGGCCAAGGCCGAGGAGTTCGCGGGCAACGGCCAGATGGCTGCCGCCCGCGCTCAGCTAGCCAACGCCGCCAAGTTCGTCGGTGACGGCGAGGACCTGTCGGATCTCAAGGCGGCGATCCTCGACCTGCGCGATTCGCCTAGCCTGACGTCACCGCCCCTGTTGATCAAGGAAGCGTCCGGCGCCCGCAGCACTTGAGGTGCCGGACTCTTCCTTGATCGCTGAACTCCAGACAGCGATGAGTTTCGTCCGGCGAGCGGGTCATAGCTTTGTTAGGGGCGACCGGCTCGAGGAGGAGTCTGCACATGTTCGAGCACACCAAGGCGTTCAGCGGCTTTTCGGTGGACGACATCGAGAAGGCGAAGCAGTTCTATGGCGAGACGCTCGGCCTGCGGGTGACCGAGGACAACGGGATGCTGACCCTTCACATCGAGGGCGGAACGGACATCTTGGCCTACCCGAAGGGCGCCGACCACGCGCCAGCGTCCTTCACCATCCTCAACTTCCCGGTCGACGACATCGACAAGGCGGTCGACGAGCTCACGTCGCGAGGTGTGACGTTCGAGCGCTACGAGGCCATGGCGTCGGACATCGACGACCGCGGGATCTGGCGCGGCGAGGGGCCGCCGATCGCCTGGTTCAAGGACCCCGCGGGCAACATCCTGTCGGTCCTGCAGGACGGCTGACTTCGATTAGCGCGCCGTCTGACTAGCCAGCCGGACCGACTGACCGAACCGGCTGGCGAAGGATCGTGCGCAGCTTGGCTGGCTCCGTCCGTCGGGCGTCGCTCAGATAGATCTCGTGGTGCGGCCCGGCGAAGGTCAGCCCGTGCCGCGGCATGTACGTGTTGTGCAGCTCGTCGAGCACCGGGGTCTCGTCGTCGTACGAGCCGACGTGCAGCGTCTGAACCGACTGACCCTCGGACAACGTTCGACGCTGCATCAACTCGAGCGCGGGAAGGCCTTTCGTGGCGCGGACCCCGGCGACGACATCGTCGACGAAGGCCTCGCTCAGCCAGTCCGGCAGCACCACCAGCATCGTCCATCGCCAGGACGACTTCTCACGGCGGACAAAGGCCGCGGGGTCGTCGGCGGTCCACAGACCCTCCAGCGGCCCGACGACATAGTCGCGACCTAGTTGCTTCTTGCTCGCGAACTTCACCGCGTACGACGCTGCGAACAGCGCCTCCACTGCCTCGGCGTAGGCGGGGGCGGTGTTCGGGTCGCCTGCGCCGTCCACTGCCAGATAGGTCAACGGTGGTACGTCGACGAGGACGAACTTTCCGCGTCGCGGTGCGTACAGGTCGCCATGGAGCTTCTTGAGGTCAATCTTGTCCATGGCGTCTCCAGAGGCGTGGCGCTCAGTCCTTGAGGACCTCGACGTCGAGCTGATCGCGTTATCGGCTTCGTGGACCGAGCCGAGCATCCGATAGGCCACCGCTCGCAGGTGGCTGCGATTCTCCTCGAACCGATCCGCAGCCAGTCACGTTCGTCCATCGGTCACATTCTCCTGAGTCGCTCGTCATGTCACTGACGAACGAGACCCGGCTGATGTGACGAGGGAGTCAGTCGTCGAGCACGGAGGTGAGGACCGCGCGGTGGGTCGGCACGGCCTCGGCATGCCGTCCGCGCCCCTCGTGGGTGATGCACACGTAGATCCCTCGGCGGTCGAAATCGCAAAGGGCCCGCTCCACCAGGCCATCGGCCTCAAGGCGCGCAACCAGCCGCGACGTCGCGCTCTGGCTCAGGTGCACCGCGTCGGCCAATTCCTGGACGCGCAACTTGCCCTCGGTTGACTCGCTGAGCCGCTCGAGCACCTCGAACTCACTCGGCCCCAGACCGTGCTTGTCGGCCAGGTCTCGCTCGAGCGCACCCCACACCTCGGCATGCCGAGCCACCAGCTGCCGCCAGGCATCCACGACAACGTCCTCAGCCATGCGCCGGACATTACCATGCGTAAACATTAGATGTACAGGAAACTTGTGTATGTACATTGGATGCATGTGCATGTAGCCTCCGCCACATGACTCAAGTTGCCGCTGACCAGCGCTGGGACGCGCGCCTGTGGGGCGCCTTGGCAGTGCTGTGCACCGTGATCTTTCTCGACGGCCTCGACGTGTCGATGGTCGGCGTCGCGCTCCCCTCCATCCAGGAAGACCTTGGGTTTGTCCACATCGACCCTGCAGTGGGTAGTTAGTGGCTATGTGCTCGGCTACGGCGGATTTCTGCTGCTCGGAGGCCGAACGGCGGACCTGGTTGGTCGGCGCCGTGTGCTCCTTGTAGCGCTCGGCGTGTTCGCTGCGGCATCCCTCCTGGGGGGTCTGACCGACGATGCTGGCACGCTCATCGCCGCGCGGTTCGCCAAGGGCATCAGTGCCGGGTTCACGGCGCCCGCTGCGCTGTCGCTGATCACCACAACGTTCCCGGAAGGACCCGCCCGCAACCGCGCGCTCAGCATCTTCACCGCAGCCGCTGCGAGCGGCTGGTCGTTCGGTCTGGTGTTGTCCGGGTTGCTCACCGAGGTGGGCTGGCGGTGGACCTTCCTCATGCCGGTCCCGGTGGCGGTGCTGGCGCTCGTGGTTGGCGCCCGGGTGCTCCCGCGCCACTCCGGCGAGGAAGCTTCGACCGGCGGCTACGACCTCGTGGGGGCCGCGACTGTCACCGGCTCGATGCTCCTCCTGGTCTTCACCGTCGTTGAGGCGCCTGAGGTCGGCTGGGGATCGGCCCGCACGGTTGGCAGCCTGGCAGCGGTGGCGGCCCTGTTGCTGCTGTTCGTCACCGTGGAGCGGCGGGCCAAGCACCCGCTCATCCGGCTGGGCATTCTGCGTTCGTCATCGCTTGCGCGAGCCAACATCGGTCTGCTCGTGCTGTTCGGGTCCTACCTGGGCTTCCAGTTCGTCGCGATGCAGTACCTGCAGAACCTCATGGGCTGGTCGCCGCTTCGTACGGCCCTCACGTTCCTGCCGGCGGGGATCCTCGTCGCAGTGTCGGCGACCAAGATGGGCGGCTTTGCGACGAGGTTCGGGACTCCCCGGCTCATCGCAGTCGGTTCGGTGGCGTTGCTTGCTGGGTTTGCGGTCCTGCTGTCCGGCGTGGACACCCGGGCGAGCACCGGCGTCATCGTGTTGGGCATGCTGCTGGTCGGCGCTGCCTTCGCGTTGTCCTTCCCGGCGCTCAACATCCAGGCGGTCGCTGGCGTCGAGGACCACGAGCAGGGACTGGCGTCGGGGCTGCTCAACACATCTGGCCAGATCGGCGGAGCGGTGATGACGGCTATCGCGACGGCGGTCCTGACCTCGTACAACGGCGAGACGCCACTCGACAACGTTCGCGCGGCGATGGCGGTGTCGGGCATCGTTGCCGTGATCGGTCTCGGCGTCGCGCTGAGCGGGCTACGGCGCGCGCAGGGCGAGGTGACTGAGGTCGACGAGGACGAGGTGCTGGAGACCGTGTAGCCCCTGGTTCGTGGATCATGCGACAGTGCGACAACTGCGGCGCCATCGGGACGTGGTTGTCGCCTTGTCGCATGATCTCGTCGCCGTACGCGCGATAAAGCCGTCCACTCCGCTGTGGGGCGGAGCTAGCCTGGGAACATGATCCGCGTAGTTCGAGGCAACAGCATCTGCGAGATCGACGCCGACGGCCTTTGACGGCTGGTCGAGAGCCACGCCAATGTGGCAGTCGACCTAGGCACGGGTGACGGACGGTACGTAGTCACGGCCGTAGCCCAGCACCCAGACACACTCGTCATCGGTGTGGACGCCAGCGCACCGGCTATGGCAGACGCCGCACGCCGCGCAAGTCGACGAAAGGCGCTTCCAAACGCGCTCTTCGTAGTCGCCGCGGCCGAGCACCCGCCTTAAGAGCTGCTAGGCCTTGCCGCGACACTCACTGTCCACTTCCCGTGGGGTTCACTGCTGCGAGGGGTCCTAGGTGGCGACGACGCTGTGCTCGCGGGCATGGCAAACCTGCTCGCGCCGCAGGGTGAGGGTGCCGTTCTCCTGTCCGTGGTCCCGCGAGATGGGATGCCGGCAGTGCCGCCTCTTGACCTGCTCGAGGCTGCCTATGCGCGCCATGGCTTGAGCCTGGTCGAGGGCCGCGAGGCAACGACTGAAGAAGTGGCGGGATCGCACTCATCCTGGGCCAAGCGCGTACGGGCCACCGTCACGCGGCCGGTCACGCTGCTCCGGGTGCGTCGCTAGCCGATCGCGAACCAATCTCGTCGCAGGCGCATCTGACAAGCGATACCTCGGAACCGAGACGCCGTTGGAGCAGTCCGTTCCCTCCGCGACGATGAAGCGAGTTCACCGCCACCCAGATGCTCACGGCGCACGCCTTGAACGCCCGCAGCAATTGAACGCCTCACGGTCTACGGATGGCCCGACGCGCGAGCCCGTACGCCTCTCGTAGCCTTCAATGTCGCCGGCACAGCCCCTTCGACATTGCCACCAAGCTTGGCCGCGAAGGCGTCGAGTCACGTGCAGGTTGTCACTGCCCCACGCGGCCTCATCACGACATCGGGCAAATCGCGCGGCCCGTGGCTGAAGCATTCCCGTGGGAACGTCCTGGCGGTTGCCGCCCAGCCTTTCGGTGGCCTTTCAGCCGACTCTGCTTGGTAACTCCGCGACTTCGGCGTGCTCGGGGCCTCGAAACGCCACTGCTTTGCGCCGCGACATCGACGGGGAGGAGGAGAGGAGAGGGGGGCGACCCACACGCAGATGCTCACGGCGCATACCCTGAACGCCCGCAGCAAATCGAACGCCGCGAAGCGTTGCGGCAGGAGCGTCTTGCGGTTGCCGCCTGCCTTTCGGTGGCCTTCGGCCGACTCTGCTTGGTATCTCCGCGACTTCGGCGTGCTCGGGGCCCGGAAACGCGGAGCAACCAAGCAGAGTCACAAGTCGGCGCCGCCTGTCGTGCACGCGCCTTCGGATGCAGCGCGACGGACGTTCCCGCGGGAACGCCTCAGTGACTTTCCTGCTGCGGATTAGACAGGCCCGAACGCGTGAGTAGCGTGATTTGCGTCCACGGATGAGATGGCATCGGCAAGTTCGGGAGCGGCCATGCTGTGGCGGAGCTCGGTGAAGAACTACCAACTGGCCCTGCAGACGGCGGCCATCGTTGCCGTGATCGTGGCAATACGAGCATTGCTGTTCGCGGTCGGGGTCGAGGGGATTCAGCCGAGCGCACTGGCCTCGAGCATCATCGCCGGCGGGGTATTCGTGATGGGCCTGGTGATCGCGGGGACACTGTCGGACTACCGCGACGCCGAGCGCGCGCCCACCGACCTCGCGGGCGGCCTGAACGCGATCTTGCGCGAGACGGAATCGATGCACCGCGTGTGGGGCAAGCCCGACATGGGTCGCATCCGGGACCGACTGGTCAACGTGGTCGACTGCTTTGCGCCGCGACATCGACGCTGGGGACACGCGAGAGTGCCAGGCGGCCGTGGAGGGGCTGTCGGAGTCGTTCCTCGAGCTTGAGGAGTCCGACGTCCCGGCCAACTATGTAGTCCGGCTCCGCCAGGAGCAGGCAGGGCTCCGGAAGACCGTCCTGCGGATTTACCACATCCAACGCAAGGAGTTCCTGCCGTCGGCGTACGCCATGATTGTCAGCTTCGTCATCTTGATCGTGGTGCTGCTGATGTTCACCAAGATCGAGGGCCGCGTCGAGACGCTCGTGACGTTGGCGTTCCTGTCGTTTCTTCCTCTACCTGCTGCGCCTGCTCAACGTCATCAACAAGCCCTTCAAGGTCGGCCAAGAGCGAGGCGATGACGACGTCAGCCTCTTCCTCTTGTACGAGTTCGTCGTGCACGCGCGTGCGGCGGAGCTCGACGTCGTCGGCCGATGAGGTCGTGGAGATCGCGGAGCGCATCGAGGAGCAGGAAACCTCTCCCGATGAAGTCGCAGACGTAGCCGCGGCAACCGAAGCTGCAGGCGCTCCCGCCGACCTCGACGAGGTCATCGACGCCGTGACTCCGAGTACGGCGAATCCGGCTCGACTGGCGAGAGCGGCCGGTGACGCATGGATCATGCGACAAACCGACAATTGTGGCAGCCATGACGCTACAGATGTCGCACTGTCTCATGATCGTGCTGCGACGTTGGGCGCGCCCGAAGGGATTCGAACCCCTAACCTTCTGATCCGTAGTCAGATGCTCTATCCGTTGAGCTACGGGCGCAGGTAACTGGACCGCCGACGAGTGTAGCCGAGAGGCCCAGCTGGCCAGAAATCGCCGCCAAGCCAGGACCGGGGGACGAATGTCCGACTCGACGATCTCCAGCCTCGCCTTGATCGCCGCCGCCGCAGTGCTCAGCCCCATCCTCGCCGACCGCCTCAAGAGATGGCTGCTGCTGCCGACGGTGGTGGTGGAGCTGGCGCTGGGCGTACTCATCGGACAGGACGTGCTGGGCTGGGCCAGCGAGGATGCGTTCATCGGCGGACTTGCCAATCTTGGCCTCGCGATCCTCATGTTCCTGGCCGGGTACGAGATCGACTTCGCGGTCGTCCGCGGCCAGCCGCTGACCCTGGCGGTGAGGGGCTGGTTCGTATCGCTGGCCATCGGCTTCGCGGTCGCCGGTGTCTTCGCACTGAGCCAGGGTGACCTCAGGCTGCACGAGGTTGCCCTCGGGCTTGCGTTCACCACGACCGCCCTCGGGACCCTGCTGCCGATCCTGCGCGACACGGGCATCACCCAGACACCTTTCGGCGCCTACGTGCTGGGTAGCGGCGCTACCGGGGAGTTCCTCCCCATCGTCGGGGTCTCGCTCCTGCTCGTCAGCGACGAGCCCGCTGTCACGATCTTGCTGTTCGTGGTCTTCGTGCTGGTCGCCGCTGTCGCCGTACGTATAGCCATGCGCCCTGAGAAGCCAGAGTTCACTCGGATGGCCGGCGAGACCCTGACGACTAGCGCCCAGTTCGCCGTCCGTTTCGCAATCCTGCTGTGCGTTGTCATGGTGCTGCTCGCCGCCGAGCTGGATCTCGACACCCTGCTCGGTTCGTTCCTCGGCGGGATCCTGCTGCGGTTGTTCCTCTCGCAGTTGCCGCATCATCAGGTGGAGGTCGTCGAGTCCAAGCTCGAGGCAGTCGGCTTCGGCGTGTTCGTCCCGCTGTTCTTCGTCGTCAGCGGCATGCGCATCGATATCGCGGCTTTCGCCGAACAGCCCGAATATCTGCTGCTCATCCCGGTCTTCCTGCTCGCTTTCCTGTTCGTGCGCGGAATGCCGGTTCTCTGGCTCTATGCGGACGTCGTGGATCGCAGCGACCGGCGTGCGCTCGCCCTGTACAGCGCGACCGCGCTCCCCCTCGTGGTGGTCATCACCGGGCTCGCCGTCAAGGCAGACTTGATGGCGTCCGGCACGGCGGCCTCCCTCGTCGCCGCCGGCGCACTGTCGGTGCTGATCTTTCCCCTGGCAGCCGCCCGGATCCGGGGAGCCAAGCGCCCCGAAGTCGTCGACGAGATGGCCTGATCTGTCCGAAAGTCTTTGGGTGGGAGCGCTCCCAGCCAGAGATTGTGGGGTTTCTCACCGACTTATCGAGCGCTAGTGGCTTCCACGATGTGAGACTCGGCTCTACCTTGGGCAAACTCCCCGTTATCCCGGGCAGAGCTGCTTGGGGTCGAGAAACCCGATCCGCCGGCGTGCCGTAGGGCCGACGGCGAAGGCGCGAAAGGGCTCATACATGGCCGCGAGCACCACGGACAACCCGCTCGATACCGCCCCTACCCAGCACAAGCGCTTGCGCACCTGGGTCTCCGAGATCGCCGAGCTGACGCAGCCCGACCACATCCACTGGGTCGACGGCAGCGACGCCGAGTGGCAGCAGCTCACCAACCAGCTCGTCGATGCCGGCACCCTCGTCCGCCTCGACCCAGCCAAGAAGCCCAACTCGTTCTGGGCACGCACCGACCCCAGTGACGTGGCACGCGTGGAGGAGCGCACGTTCATCTGCAGCCTCGATGAGGCTGACGCCGGACCCACCAACAACTGGATGGACCCGGCGCAGATGCGCGCAGAGATGACCTCGCTCTATCGCGGGTCGATGCGCGGTCGCACGATGTACGTGATTCCGTTCGTCATGGGTCACCTCGACGCCGAGCGCCCCATGTTCGGTGTGGAGATCACCGACTCCGCGTACGTTGTCGCATCGATGCGCATCATGGCGCGCATGGGCGAGTCCGTGTTGCGCCGCATGGAAGAGCTGGACGCCGACTTCGTGGAGTGCCTGCACTCCGTCGGTGCACCGCTCGAGCCCGGACAGGCCGACGTGCCGTGGCCATGCAGCGAGACCAAATACATCAGCCATTTCCCGGAGGACCGCGCGATCTGGTCGTACGGGTCGGGCTACGGCGGCAACTCGCTGCTGGGCAAGAAGTGCTACTCGCTGCGCATCGCATCGGTCATGGCTCGTGACGAGGGCTGGCTGGCCGAGCACATGCTGATCCTCAAGCTGACCTCTCCCGAGAACGAGGTGCACTACATCGCGGCGGCGTTCCCGTCGGCGTGTGGCAAGACCAACCTCGCGATGCTCGAGCCGACCATTCCCGGATGGAAGGTAGAGACGCTCGGCGACGACATCGCGTGGATGCGGTTCGGCGAGGACGGCCGGCTCTACGCGGTCAACCCGGAGTTCGGGCTGTTCGGTGTCGCACCCGGCACCGGCTGGCACACCAACCCCAATGCCATGCGCACCATCGAGCGCGGCAACTCCGTCTTCACCAACGTTGCGCTGACTGACGACGGCGACGTGTGGTGGGAGGGCTACTCGGAGCGCCCGCCGGCCCACCTGACCGACTGGAAGGGACGGTCCTGGACAGCCGAGGACGCGACGGAGCCGTCGTCGCATCCCAACTCGCGGTTCTGCACGCCGATCATGCAGTGCCCGATCATCGCACCCGAGTACGACGACCCGCAGGGTGTCCCGATCTCGGCGATCCTGTTCGGTGGGCGGCGCAAGACCACGGTCCCGCTGGTGACCGAGGCACGCGATTGGTCGCACGGCGTGTTCATGGGGGCAACGCTGTCCTCTGAGACGACCGCGGCGGCCGTGGGCCAGGTTGGTGTCGTACGGCGTGACCCCATGGCAATGCTGCCGTTCATTGGTTACAACGGCGCCGACTACTTCAACCACTGGCTCACCGTGGGCAAGGAGCACACCAAGGCTGCGTTGCCGCAAATCTTCTACGTCAATTGGTTCCGTCGCGACGAGGGTGGCAACTTCCTTTGGCCCGGCTTCGGCGAGAACAGCCGGGTGCTCAAGTGGGTCATCGAGCGCATCGAGGGCCGGGCCGCGGCAGTCGAGACGCCGATCGGGTACGTGCCCACGGTCGACGCGCTCGACACCTCCGGGCTCGACCTGACGGAGTCAGAGCTCGGCAAGGTGCTCGAAGTCGACCCGGAGGAGTGGAAGGCCGAGCTGCCACTCATCAATGAGTGGTTCGAGAAGTTCGGCGACAAGCTCCCCGCGACGCTCTGGACGGAGCTCGACGCGCTGAAGGCGAGACTCGGAGTCAGCTAGCCGCGAGGCAGCGCCTTCGCTTCTGCTGGTATCCAGGCCAGCAGAAGCGAAGGCGTCCGCTGTTACCCGACCTGAGCGGGCTGCTCCGGCATGACTGGCTGCTCCTCCTGTGTACGCACACGCCCGCGGCCGAACAGGGCGTACCCGATGAATCCCACCGCGAGGGCGACGAGGACGCCTAGGTTGGCAAACGCCCAATCACCTTCCTTGCCACCGAGACCGAACGGGTCGAGCAGGTAGCCGAGCCAGTCGAACTCGTCGGTGAGACCCGTCACGAGTCCCCAGCCGAGGAACGTCCCGACAACGACCAGGCCGATGGCGACCCAGCCGTACGGCCCGTAGCGCCCGGCCGGCGTGTAGAGGTCGGAGTCGACGTAGTCCCGCCGCCGCATGAGCAGATCCGCGATGAACACTCCGCACCACGCGGCGATCGGCACACCAAGCGTTATGAGGAACGCCTGGAACGGACCGAGGATGTCGTCTGCGAAGAACACCAACCAGATCGTGCCGATAATCATGATGACGCCGTCGATGAGAGCGGCGGACCACCGCGGGATCCGTACACCAAGGGTCAGCAGGGCCAGTCCCGACGAGTAGATGTCGAGCACCGCACCCGCGACGAGCCCGAACACAGCGACGAGTGCGAACGGGAACAGGAACCAGGTTGGCAGGGCTACGGTCAGCGCACCGATGGGGTCGGCGGCGATGGCGGTACTCAGCTCAGGGTCACTCCCGCCAGGAGCAGACCATAGACGATCAGCACGATGGGCGCGATGCTGCCGCCGAACGTCGTCCACCAGACGACACCGCCGCTGGAGGACGTGCGGCGCTGATAGCGCGAGTAATCTGCGCCTGCGTTGACCCACCGAGACCGAGTGCAGTGGCGGCGAAGATGAGGGCCCCGAGCACGTCTTGCCCCGAGCCGGACGGCAGCGCGCTGACGGCGTCCCAGTCGATCTCGTCGACGGTGAGTGCGATGTAGCCGACAGTCAGCACGGCGAGCACGACGGTCAACAGCATCTGCAGCCGCATGATTGCGGTGAAGCCGAGGCAGCCGACCACGATGATGATCGCGCGACGACGAGGAACGCGATGACCTTGGTGACGTCGCCGTCGGACCACCCGAGCCGGCCGAAGACCGTCGCCGTCGCGAGCGTCGCCAACGTGACAAGGACGGTCTCCCAGCCGACAAGCAGCAGGTAGGAGACGCGGTGGGCAAGTTGTTGCCGCGGACGCCAAACGGTGCGCGGGAGAGCACCATCGTCGGCGCGGACCCGCGCTTGCCCGCCAGCGAGACGAGGCCGACCAGGAGGAAGGAGAAGACTGTGCCGACGACGCCGGCGAAGACACCTTGCCAGAAGCCGATTCCGAAGGCCAGCAGGAAGGAGCCATAGCTGATCGCGAGGACCGAGATATTCGCCGCGCACCACGGCCAGAAAAGGTCACGTGGCTGGCCGCGGCGCTCGGACTCGGCGATGACGTTGATGCCGTTCTGCTCGACGGCGAGAGCACTTGCCGGCGAGGACTGTGTCTCTGCGACTGCCATCCTCACAGTCTCCCGCCGCGCCCGATCAGTTGTAAACGATCACCGATCTGATCACTCGGCCGAGTTGGGTGGCGGCAGCCTCAGCCACGCGTACGACCTCCGCCGGGTCGATCTGCTCTCCGGTCGCCTCAACAGCAGTGACGACCGATAGGCCGAGCAGCTCCATGCCTAGCTCTCGAGCGGCGATCGCCTCCAGCACCGTGGACATGCCGATGACGTCAGCGCCCAGTCGGCGCAGCGCGAACGCCTCGGCGTACGACTCGTAGTGCGGCCCGGGCAGCATCGCATACACGCCCTCCTGCAACCCCGGCTCGGCCTCCTTGGCGAGCGCACGGAGCCGTGGTGACCACGCCTGGGTGAGATCGACGAACCGCGGCCCGACGAGCGGTGACCGACCGGTCAGGTTGAGGTGATCGGCGATGAGCACCCCAGTGCCCGGCCCCCACTCGGGTCGCAGCGAGCCGTTGGCGTTGGTGAAGATGGCCTCCCGACAGCCCGTAGCGGCCGCAGTCCGGACCGCGTGGACGACGGGGTCGGTGCCATGGCCCTCGAATAGGTGCGTCCGTCCGAGCATCACCAAGGTCCGCCGGCCATCGATGTCGTACGACCTCACGAGACCGGCGTGGCCCTCGGCGACGGGCTGCAGGAAGCCGGGTAGATCGGTCATGTGGCCCTCGTAGGTTGGCACTCCGAGCGCCTCGGCGGCCCCGCCCCATCCCGAACCCAGCACGACAAGGACGTCGTGCCGTTCTACGCCGGTCAATTCGGCGAGGCGGACAGCGGCGGATCGCGCGAGCTCGTACGCGTTGAGCATGGTCGTCATCGTCGCCGCGCCTCCGTCGACTACAGCGGGTTGACCCATCGAATCTCCCGGAAGCGGGCGAAATCGGTGTCGGCAGAGCAGACCCCCACTCCGTACTCGATCGCGAGAGCAGCCAGATGGGCGTCGGGAACAGCATTTCCGCGGAGGTGATAGCGGCCCAAGAGGTCCCCCAACACCTCGGCATGGCGCTCCGAGGGCGTCGGAACCCATGCGGCCGGAGCCTCCAGCCAGTCGGTCACATGTTGCCAGGCACGCTCCACGCTCAGCGGTCGTGAGTAGGCGCGCGGATGCGTGCGAATGCGAACGAACGAGAGCAGCGATGGCCAGGGCAGCCCGATCCGGACTGTTCCGTTGAGGGCGTCGGTGATCCAGCGTTTGGCCGGCTCGTGATGCGGGCTCGAATCATCCTGGGCAAACAGGAGGATGTTGGCATCGACCAGCATCACGGAGCCGCCGGGCCGTCTAGCACGTCCAGCGTGTCGCCGATGTCCGTGACGTCGATGAGCGCCTGGCCGCGCGACGTGCGCTGGACGAACGGCTTGCGCCTTGGGCGGCGTCCGGTGCCGCGGCGCACCAACTCGTTGACCGCCGCGCTGACACCGACGCCCAGCTCACGCTGCAGTTGCTCCACAGCGGCAGCCGTGTCGTCATCGAAGGTGACTGTCGTACGCATGATGCAAGCCTAGCATCATGATGCGCTTACTTGTCGCATCGAAATGCGGCTCTCGAAGGTGGGGGGAGTTGTCCTGTTTCTTAGACACCCGCCCGTTGCGTCGCTTATGCTCCGCTCGTGGGTCGCGCGAGGCGAACGCCACGCCGGTGACGGTCACCGACCAGGCGGTCACGACCCTGCCAACCATGGGCCTTACCGAAGGGCGCGTCCTCACAGGGACCGTGGTCGACGACCAGGGGGCTCCACAGGAGGGCGTCTGCCCGAGCGCATACTTCGGCCGAACCGACCAGTCCGCCCGCGGCCAGCACGTCGAGTGTTCCGACAAGCAAGGCGAGTGGACGATCAGCGGCCTGGCCGCCGAGCGGTACACCGTCCTGCTGCCCCGACAGTGGGACGAGGAGTTTGCCGACACCTGGGCCAAGCTGCTGGCGCCCAGGAGGACGCCAAAGTCTTCGACCTTCGGCGCAAGACCCGCGCTGCCGTCGGCGAGATCACCCGGCTCGTGGGCGGCGTACTGACGGGGGTCGTCACCGACCAGGCCACCGGCGAACCGCTCGCACACGTCAGCGTCGACCTGGGCGGCCACCACGGCGCCCGGGCAGGCGGTTGTGAGAACCCCTTCTGCACGACGACCGACGGGGAGGGCCGCTACCGGATCATGGGTGTGTCCGCGGGCTCGTACCAGCCGATCGCGTACGGGCCTGATGGAACGTACGCGGCCGAATGGTCGGGCGACGCCATCGATCGCGCCGACGCCTCGCCGGTGCGAATGCGGCTCGGCCGGACCAGCACGTACGACTTCGCGCTTTCGGCCGGTGGGTCGATCGAAGGAAGCCTCACGATCAACGGCGAGTCGCCTGGAAAGTACCTGGTCGTCGACGCATTCAGCGCCCAGAGCGGTGAGCGCGTCGGCTACTCCGTTCGATGTAGCGCCGGACGGGTCCTTCATCATCCACGGACTCCCCGCGGGGCCGTTCAAGCTGCGGCTGGAGACCGGAGAATGGCCCGACTACCAGCTCACCTGGTATGGCGGCGATTCCCTGGCGACGGCGACACCCATCGAGGTCGTCAGTGGTGACACGACGCCCGTGCGATGGGACATACCCTAGTCGCCGTGGAAGCGCGAGGCCCCGGAGTCAACAGCTCCGGGGCCTCCGCTTGTCGATAGAAATCGGCCACCCAGGTCTGCCGATGATCCCGCCCGCCCATAGGCAGCGGCCCGAGGCCCTCGTCGTTAGAGGCGTTCCCGCGGGAACGTCCCAGCGCAAATCACTCCGCCGCAGCCGGCTGCAAGTGCTTGCCGAAGAACTCCAGGATGATCTCGGCCCGCTGCCGGCGATGCACGGGCGATCCAGAGCGCGACAGCTCGTGGCTCTCGCCCGGGAACCGTACGAGCTCGACGTCCTTCTCCTGCATTCGCAAGGCGACGAACAGCTGGTCGGCCTGCTCGATCGGACAGCGCAGATCGTCTTCCGAATGCATGATCAGCAGCGGCGTGTCGATGTTGCGTACGTACGTGATGGGCGACATCGACAACCACAGCTCGGGATCGTCGAGATGACTCACGCCGACCCAGGTGCGGAACGCACCCGCGGCGTCAGAAGCCGTCTCGAGGGTGAGCAGGTTGTTGCACGCCCGCTCGCTGCACGCCGCCTTGAACCTGTCGGTGTGCCCGAGCACCCACGACGTCATGTAGCCGCCGTAGCTGCCGCCCAAGATCCCGAGCCGCGTGGAGTCGATAAAGGGGTACCTAGCGATGGCTGTGTCGACAAGTGCCGTCACATCGTCGTAGTCGACGCTGCCCCATCCGGTGCCGCCCAACGGTTTGCCGCAGATAGCCCGACCGAACGACTCTTCCCGCCCCGAGCTTCCCCGCGGGTTGCACCAGATCACGACGTAGCCGGCGCGCGCCTGCATCTGGAACTCGTCGAAGAACCCGCTGCCGTACTGGGTGAAGGGGCCGCCGTGGACGTTGACGAGAGTTGGATACGAACGCTCATTGTCGAAGTCCGGCGGCGTCAGGATCCACGCATCCAGATCAACGGTGCCGTCGGTCGACTGCACGGTGAAAGTCTCGTACGGCCGGAGCTGGGCCTGGGCGGCGAACCCGGTAGTCAAGTCGGTGAGCCGGGTGGCGTTCCGCTTGTCGAGCACGTACAGCTCACCGGGCCGGGTCGCCGTCGACAGGGTGAACGCGACGACTCCCCCGACCTCGTCGAAGCCGGTCAGCACACCGGTGCCGGCCCAGAGGGGCTGCGGCTTGTCCGTCCCGTCCGCAGAAACCCGATACAGGTGTACGTTTCCGCGGTCCTCGACGCTCGCCAGCAGCGTCGTGTCGTCGAGCCAGATAGGCGGCCGAGCACCCGGGTAGGGGGCGAACGTGCGATCCAGTTGGTCCGAGACCCAGCGATGCTCACCACCGGAGATGTCCACGACGCCGATGTGCGTGTTTCGCGGATAGCTCTCGGTGTCGTCGGTGCCGAGGAAGGCCACCCGCGTGCCATCGGGCGAAACGCTCGGCTGCCCGTATTCGCCCGTCGTGCCCGTCACTCGACGCATCGCTCCCGTGCCGACATCGATGGCGTGGATGTCGACCTTCAAGTCGAGATCCCAGGTGTCGTGCGTTGCCCCGGAAACCAGCAGCGTGGTCGAGTCCGGAGCCCATGCCGGCGAGCCGAGCTGGTGGTCACCAGGGGTGAGGTTGCGCGGTGCCGCGGAGCCGTCGGCTGGGACGACATAGACGTGCTGCGGTCTGTCGACCGTGAACCCGGTGTTGTCGAGTCGGGAGAACAGCCGGGTCACCCGTCTCGGTGGTTGCTTGCGCTCATCGTCGTCAGCCAGCCGGTCGGTGCGGGTGCGGCTGACGTACGCGATCCAGCGTCCGTCCGGCGACCAGCGCAGCGCCTCGGCCCCTTCGGTCAGCTTGGCCAGCGTCACGACTTCGCCGCCGGTGTGCACGGGGGCGACGTGCATCGAGGACTTCGACTTCTCACCCTCGCCACGCGTGGACGTGAACGCGAGCCGCCCTCCGTCCGGCGACCACGTGGGGTTGGCGTCCTTGAATTCCCCGGAGGTGAAGGGCAACGGAGGTGACGCACCGTCATCAGCGGCCAGCCAGATCTGGCTGCGGTAGGTGTTGTCCTCCTCGTCGACCCGGCTCACGACGAAGGCAATCGTGTGCCCGTCGGGTGACACGGCTGGTTGGCCGACGTTGACAAGAGCGGCAAGATCGCTGGGCAGCATGAGCCCGACCTTAGCCAAGCCGAGAACGCGAACTCCTGCTGGTGGTAACCCGGGTTGGGCGCTGGCAGTGACGACACCGACGTTGTCCGGACGTGAAAATCAACCATGCCCGACTACCGGTTCAGCCGCGACGCCGCCGTATGTAGCGGCTGTGAGACCCCATACGGCTACAGCACAGCATGCAGCTGCACTGGCTCCGTCCGTTTCGGCACGAGCTGCGGGTGCAATCTCTATCCTGACTGCGCCGGTTTCCAGCCCGCTGGCACCAAGGCCACTGACGAGGAGTACCGACAGTTCATCCAAGACCACGCTCGCAACTTCGCGACCGAACAATCGGCGGGCGAAGCGGCCTAGACCCGGCTGCCTGGTCGGTAGATGATGTGCCTGCCGCATCCGTCGCACATCAACTTCGAGCACATGGGGCGTACGCCGTCCTCGCGCAGCCACACCACATCGAACGTGACCGCACTCGGCAGCAGGCAGTTCTCGCACCATGCGCCTAACTCGACGTTGGCCACCTCCGTGACGATGTCCGCTCGAGGAGTCATCGCACGATCTCGAGCGCGAGCGTTGGTGGGCATCCGCGCTCAACGAGCGCGGCGAGCTCATGCCAGTCGACCAGACCGGCGAACGTTTCCGCGAGCGCGTAGGGCAGGCCAAGCTGCAGGAGCCGCTCAGTTCGCCACGCCTGGACACGACGGTCTTCGTCACGTCCGGCGGCGATTTCAGGTCCCGAGCTAGTAATCGGCTCCATCACTGCACCTCCCTTTCACCTCGTGTCGTCAATTTCACGATCGACCTTTAGGCGCGTGCCGACATCGCGGCTAACCCGCATTCGGCTACACCGCTAGCGAGGGATTGGAGTTCCGGCTACCTGCTATGCGGTACCTCAGGCGTCCAACGTCGGCTCGTCGGGCGCCGAAAGGCTCAGCACCGCAGCGACCACCGCCGGGGAGGCACTGATCTTTGCCTCGAGTGCTCGCAGTCGTAGCGCTACGTGCGATTCGGTGTCGTCGCCAGTGAGATCGACGTCGCCGACGACCGAGACCATGCGCGGGCCGACGATGTCCAGCCGCAGGTATGTCACCTTGGCGACCTCGGGCATGTCCAGCAGCAGCCGAAGGGTGGCCGCACGCACCCGGGGATCGGCTTCCTCGCCGACCAGGAACCGCCTGTTGCGATTGATCAGGTCGATCGCGACCACGGCCAGCAGCAAGCCGATGACGATTGATCCGATGGCATCTGGGGTGGGGGAGCCGGTCAGTTGGTGGGCGGCGAGGCCGGCAGCCGCGACTCCCAGCCCGAGCAGCGCCACAAGGTCCTCCGCGACCACAGCCCGCAACGTGGGATCGGAGGTGACCAGGACGTGCTCGATAAGGTCGCGCTGCATCGAATCGGCCTCGGTTCTGACCTGCCAGAGCCCCCTCAGGAACGAGACGCCCTCAAACACGAAGGAGACGGCCAGCACCACGTACCCGACGATGAAGTCGGTGGCCGGTTCCGGGGTCACGAGCTCCTGGACGCCGTGCGTGATCGACACGGCTGCGCCGGCTATGAACAGCCCGAGCGCCGCGAACAGCGACCACACGTACGCCTCCCGGCCATGTCCGAGCGGGTGCGCGCTGTCCGGCGGGCGACCAGACCGCCGGTTGGCGATGAGAAGGAAGATCTCGTTCCCAACATCCGCCCAGGAGTGTGCCGCCTCCGCCAGCATCGATGCCGACCCGGTCACTGCGCTCGCAACCGACTTGGCCGCTGCCACAAGGACATTGGCCGCGAACGCGAACAGCACGGTCAAGCTGCTCCGTGAGCGGCCCGGGTCGCTTGCCGCCCGCGCCAGAGCAAGCGGGTCGTACGCTCTCCGGGCTGCAACCTTCCCCGGAACCGGCGAAGACGCCTGCCCGACACGCTCCATGTCGGCCCTGCCTCCCCGGCGGACGGCCTCGCTCGGCGCTGCTTGGTCTGCACTCGCCATGCTGCCCGCGAAATAGCCAGAATTCGCCCCTGCCAGTGGGCCTCTTGCCTACCCGGTGGCCGGTATCCATCGGTGGCGACAGCCGCCCTGCCTCCTGGGTGGTGACATCGGGGCGGAACTGGCGGAGACTCGGGGTATCGGACGCGACAAGACCGGTGGAGGCGACGTCCGTGCTGAACAATCCTCGTGGGACACCCGAGCTGGTGCCGGCCCTGTCGGCCGGAAAGCACCGTAGCCCGCGCAAGGGCGCCTGTTTCATGGAGATGGCGTCGTTCCTTGCCGGCGAGCGGTGGAGCGACCAGCCGGCCTGCACGCACCCGCTGCTCGCGGAGCTTGCCCGGCTGGTCAACGACCATGTCGCCGACGACAACCGACAGCGGCTCGCTCCGCTGGTTCCGTCGGTGATCGGTCTGACGAGCGACGACCCGCACGTGGACGCCCGGATCGCCCTCCTGGCGGCATCCACCGCCCTACCGGTCTCGGCCGAGGCGACCCAGCGCGCGCTCGCGGTGGCGGTGCTCTCGTGCAATCGGGTGCTTGCTTCGCTCGACGGACTCCCGCAGGACACCCTCGACGCCGAGAGCCAGGACGTCCTGGCGAAGGTCCCTCTGGCGGCAAAGTGGGCCCAGGGGTTCAGCCGCGGCATCACCCCCACCGCGCGGACCTTCCGCAGGCACGCTGCGCCGGGCACGCTGCGGCTATCGGTCAAGGGCGTCGCGGCGGCGGTGATTCCAGAGCCTGACCTGCTGTTGTGCGGCCTGCTCGAGCAGGCGATCGAGAGCTTCCCCGGGTGGGCCGGGCACCGCCCGGACCTGTCCCATCTCGCCGCTGCCGCCGATCCCTTACCTACGGCGTCACCGACCACGAGCACGACCCGGCAGTTGTCGATCACGAGGCAGTGATTGTCAGCCAGGGGTGGTCCGAGTGAGCGGCGTCCGGGCCAGCCCGGGTCCACCCTCCTTCGGTCATCGAGCCAGGGACGGGACCAGGGTTCTCCCGGGCGCCACCAGCAGCGGAGAAGACGAGGCTCCTGGGCGTCACCGGACCACCAGAGGGGCTGCGCTGAGGAGGCGTCATGAGCACCACCGTCGACACCGCGAGCGAAATTCGGTCGTTCCAAGTCAAGATTCCAGACGAGCAGATCGACGACTTGCGCCGGCGCATCGCGGCCACGCGCTGGCCCACCAAGGAGCTCGTCCCGGACCGATCGCAGGGCGTGCAGCTGGCGACGATGCAGTCGCTCGCGGACTACTGGACGACCGAGTACGACTGGCGCAAGGTCGAGGCGAGGCTCAACGCGCTGCCGCAGTTCACGACCGAGATCGACGGCGTCGAGATCCACTTCATCCACGTCAGGTCACAGCATGAGGATGCGCTGCCGCTGATCATGACGCACGGCTGGCCCGGCTCGGTCGTCGAGCTGCTCGAGACCATCGGCCCGCTGACCGACCCGACCGCGCACGGCGGCACCCCCGAGGACGCATTCCACCTGGTGCTGCCGTCGTTGCCCGGCTACGGGTTCTCGGGCGAGCCGACCGAGCTCGGCTGGGACGCCGGCCGAACCGCACGCGCGTGGGCGGAGCTGATGCACCGCCTCGGCTACACCCGCTACGTCGCCCAGGGCGGCGACGTGGGTGCCCTCGTGACGGACCTGATGGGTCGCCAGGCGGTCGAGGGTTTGGTCGGTTACCACCTGAACCTGCTCACGGCCGTGCTCGCCGTCGGCGATCAACTTCCCAAGGAATCCGATGAGGAACGCGCAGCGGCCGAGGCGGTCAAGTCCTTCAGGGAAGACGGCTTCGGCTACTTCCTCGAGATGGCAACGCGGCCACAGACGATCGGCTACGCCCTGCTGGATTCACCGGTCGCCCTGGCCGGCTGGATGCTCGACCACGACACGGACAGCTACTACAAGATCTCCCGCGCCTTCGTCGACGGCAAGCGCCAGTGGGCAATCTCACCCGGGAGAGCATCCTCGACAACATCACGCTGTACTGGCTGACGGGCACCGGCGTCTCGGCGGCGCGGTCGTACTGGGAGGACGCACGAGCGCTGGCCGCAGCGCTCGCGAGCGGCCAGCCTCCACCGGCGGTCACCGTGCCGGTCGGCTTCACCACGTTCCCCGGCGAGATCTGGGCGTCGCCCCGGAGCTGGGTCGAGGCGGTCTACCCCGACCTCGCGTACTTCAACGAGGTCGACAGGGGCGGGCACTTCGCCGCCTGGGAGGAGCCGGAGCTCCTCGCCACCGAGGTGCGGGCTGCATTCAGCTCCCTGCGCTGATGACGGCTACGCCGCGTGCCGTGGTGCCCTCGGCACGACCGATGCGAAACTGGCCTCGCTTCGAAAGGAGCTACCTCATGCCGCCGACATGCGCTCCTAAGCGAACAGCCGGCGGCGTCGCTCGTTGGGTTGGGGCATACGGCGGGGGCGCGAGATGAGCCTCCACGGGGCGCGAGAGACTCACATGCCCAGCTTCGAGGGGGCGACCGGCTGGCTCAATTCCGAGCCGCTCACGCCGGACGATCTGCGTGGGAAGGTCGTCCTCGTCGACTTCTGGACGTACACGTGCATCAATTGGCTGCGCACGCTCGGCTACGTCCGCGCGTGGTGGGAGAAGTACGCCGACCAGGGCCTGGTCGTGGTTGGGGTCCACACGCCGGAGTTCCCGTTCGAGCGGGACGTCGAGAACATTCGCGAGGCCGTGAAGGACATGCGGGTCGAGTACCCGGTCGCGATCGACAGCGACTACCGCGTCTGGAATGCGTTCGCGAACAGCTACTGGCCGGCCGTCTACATCGTCGACGCGGAAGGAACGATCCGGCACCATCAGTTCGGCGAGGGTGGGTACGAGGAGTGCGAGCGCGTCATCCAGCGGCTGCTCCGGGATGCCGGGCGTGACGGCTTTGGCGACGACGTGGTCAGCGGTCGATCTCGAGGGATTCGAAGTCCAGGCAGACTGGACGCACCTCGAGTCCCCCGAGACCTACCTCGGCTACCAGCAAGGGCGGAACTTTGCGTCTTCGGGCGGCGGAGAACTCGACGAGCGCAGCACCTACGCCGTGCCCGACAACCTCGAGCGCAACCAATGGGCTCTCGTGGGCGATTGGACGATTGAACCCGGGCTAAGCGTCCTGAACGGGAGCGAGGGGCGGGTGGTCGTGCGGTTCCACGCCCGCGACGTCAATCTCGTCATGGGCCCCCGTCCGAAGGAAAGCTCCGTGCCGTTTCGTGTGCTGGTGGACGGGAAGCCCCCTGGCGCCGACCACGGGCTCGACGTCGACGAGAACGGAGACGGGGTGGTCGTCCAGCAGCGTCTGTACCAGCTCGCTCGCCGCCGGAACGGCGTCGACGACTCCACCTTCGAGATCACCTTCCTCGGGCCAGGCGCCGAGGCGTACTGCTTCACGTTCGGCTAATGGCTCGTTGGCGGTGATAATGACCACTCCACGGGACCTGCTACTGGTCGCGTTGGACATGGAATCCGATCGTCCACTGGAGCAGGGCGATCTGTCGCTCGCGCTCGCGGGGGCCGAGCTGATCGATCTTCTCGATATGCAGGCCATCACGCTGGACGGTGAGCGCATCGTGCCCGTCGACCGGCCGACGGCAGGTGATCCCCTGCTGGATGAGGCGGCGTCGTCGCTTGTTCGACAGGAGCCGTACGAGTCGGTCGACGACTGGTTGTGGCGCCGAGGTCGCGGCCTGTTCTCCACCTATCTGGCCGCCCGTGAGGCGGAGGGGCAGGTCACTCGGCAACGCCGCCGTTGGAGGCTCTTCCGGACCGGTCGCACGACGCGGGTCGACTCACCCGCTCACCGCGCGGCAGCCAAAAGCTGGACTTCCGGCGATGCCGTTCTCGCCGCGCTTGCAGCGGCCGCCGGCATTCACGGCGAGCGGACGGCGGATTCCCCGGACATCACCGACGATGCGGTGGCGACAGTACTAGCCACGGTCAATGCCGCGGTGATGGAACTGGGGCTCGAGCGGCAACGGCGAGCGATTGAAGGAGCGGCCTTCGACAACATCTGGCGGGGCGGTTGATGGACGCTCGGGATCCACCGCCGCAGCGGTGGCCGATCATAGTTTCCACGTTGGGCCTTGGGGCGTGTCTTCGATCTCGATGCCGGCTTCTCTGAGCTGGTCGCGGATGCTGTCCGCGGTGGCGAAGTCCTTCGCGGCCCGGGCTCGGGCGCGCCGTTCCAGCATGGATGTCACTAGCGCATCGACCGCGCCGGCGAGCCGCCCCTCGCGGGCGGAGGATCTGGTCGCCGCCCACCCCGGGTCGAACGGGTCGACGCCGAGCACGCCGAGCATCGCCCTTACGGAGCTCGCCGCTCCGCGCAGCGCCTCCGAGGCGCTCGCAGCGAGCAGCTTGTTGCCCTCCCGGACCATGTTGTGGATCGCGGCGACCGCGGCGGGCGTGCCGAGGTCGTCGTCCATCGCCTGTTCGAACTCGGTGCACCGGGTGCCGACCGGCACTTCGCCGAGCACCTCGCGGGCCCGCTCGAGGAAGTGCTCGATGCGCCGGAAGCCTGCAGCGGCCTCGTCCAGGGCCTCGAAGCTGAACTCCACATGGGACCGGTAGTGCGCGGCCACCATGTAGAACCGCAGCTCGATCGGGCGGACCCTCTCAAGCACCGTGGGAATTGACAGCGTGTTGCCGAGCGACTTGCTCATCTTCTCGCCGGCGGTAGTGATCCAGGCGTTGTGCACCCAGTACGACGCGAACGGGTACCCGGCCGCCCGGGACTGGGCCTGCTCGTTCTCGTGGTGCGGAAAGCGCAGGTCCACACCGCCACCGTGAATGTCAAAGGCCGCGCCGAGGTACTTCAGTGCCATCGCCGAGCATTCGATGTGCCAGCCTGGCCGTCCCGGCCCCCACGGGCTTTGCCACGCCGCGGTCTCCGGCTCGCTGTCTTTCTTCCAGCCCTTCCAGAGCGCGAAGTCGCGCGGGTCCCGCTTGCCGCGCGGGTCGGCGTCCTCCGCCGGCACCATGTCGTCGATCCGCTGCCCGGTGAGTTCGCCGTACGCCGGCCAGGCCCGCACGTCGAAGTACACGTCGCCGGAGCCGTCCTCGGCCGCATAGGCGTGACCCCGGCCGAGGAGCGTCGAGATGAGATCGATCATCGCCGGCACGTGCCCGCTGGCGGCTGGCTCGTACGTCGGCGGCGCGACGTTGAGCGCGTCGTAGGCACTGTCGAGCTCGCGCCGCACGGCGTACGCCAGGCTGTACCAGGGCCGGCCCTGCTCGGCCGACTTCGCCAGAATCTTGTCCTCGATGTCGGTGACGTTGCGGATGAACGTCACCTCGTACCCGCGGGCGGTCAGCCAGCGGCACAGCACCTCGAAGCTCAGCCCAGACCGAACATGGCCAACATGTGGCTCGGACTGCAAGGTCATGCCGCACAGGTAGATCCCAACCTTGCCGTCCACGAGCGGGACGAAGTCGCGCACCTGCTGCGTCGCCGTGTCGTAGATCCGGACGCTCACTCGGCAAGCCTATTGATTCCGCCAGTACCGGAGCAGGCTCACGCGATGGGCCGCACGGCGCGTGGCCAGCCGCGAGACGGCCGGCCGCCGGAGCCCCAAAGGCCCCAAACGGCGAAAGGCCGAACCCCAATGCAGGGTTCGGCCTGTCCGGGATGTCTTGAGACATCACAATGGCGGAGGCGGCGGGATTTGAACCCGCGATGGGCTTGAGACCCAAACCCGCTTAGCAGGCGGGCGCCATAGACCGGACTAGGCGACGCCTCCACGACATGCCGCCCAGGAAAGGCGGCGCCGCAAAGGCTACCTGGCAGGCTCGCGCAGGAGCAAAGTCGGTCTAGGGACACGCGGCGCTCCGGGAGGTGGAGGCGATGGACGAACGCTTCACCGACCGCACCCAGGCCGGGCAGCGACTGGCGAAGGCGCTCGCCCATCTCGCCGGAACGCCCGGTCTGCTCGTACTCGGCCTGCCCCGCGGCGGAGTTGTCGTCGCTGCGCCGGTCGCGGCCGCCCTCGACGCGCCGCTCGACATCCTCGTGGTCGCCAAGGCGGGGGTGCCCTGGCAGCCAGAACTTGCCCTGGGGGCCGTCTCGGCCGACGGGCACAGGGTGGTCAACGAGGATGTCGTCCGACGGGCTCGGCTCGGCGGCGACGAAGTCGACGCATCCCTCGCCGCGGCCACGGACAAGGCGGCGCACCGTGCGGAGTCGCTGCGCGGCGGGCGCCCACCAACCGACCTGACCGACCGCGTCGTGGTACTCGTCGACGACGGACTCGCCACCGGAGCCACCGCTCGGGCAGCCGTGGAGGTCGCCCGCCGGCAAGGAGCGGCGCGAGTGGTGCTCGCCGTGCCAGTTGCACCCGCGGACACCGTCAACGACCTGCGTCACCAGGTCGACGAAATGGTCGTGTTGAGCGTCCCGAAGCGGTTTGACGCGGTCGGTTCGTGGTACGACGACTTCACCCAGACAACCGACGTGGAGGTGCGCAATCTCCTCGAATCGACGGGTACGAACTAGCACGGCGCAACCGAATGGCCCGCCCGGTCGTCTTCCTCATTGAGGGCCTCGGGTGGGACTCTCGATCTTCCTAGGCTTCAATGGAGTGCTGTGACGAGGATCGCCGAGCGCGCCCTCGAAGATGACGACGCGCCGCTGCGGCGGCAGCAGCTGAGTCGCCGTCGTCAGGACAAGCGCGCGCGGGGCCGCTTCCTTCGCTTCACCGCCCTCGGCACACTCATCCCCGGAGTTGGGCTGATCGCCGCCGGGCGGCGGCGCTCCGGAAACCTCGTCCTCACCCTGTTCCTGGCCGGCTGCCTCGGCGCGCTGTTCGTGGTGTTCACCCTGATCCGCCGGGGCCGCTCGGGGCTGCTCGAGTTCGGCCTCGACAGCTCCAACCTCAACAGGCTCGGTTGGGGACTTGCTGCGCTCGCGGTGGTCTGGTTTGTCGTGGCGCTGATAAGCCATCGCGCGTTGGAGCCGCCCGATGCGACCACGGGCACCAGACTCCTCGGCGCCCTGGTGGTGATCGTGGCGGCATCCCTCGTGGTGACCCCACTCACCATGGGCTCGCGCTACGCGTTCAGCTCGCGCGCCGTCGTCGAGCTGTTCCCGTCAGCCGACGAGGGGGTCAGCCTCACCCGACCCGACGACGTGTCCAAGGCGGATCCGTGGGCCGACCGGCCGCGCGTCAACGTGCTGCTGCTCGGGAGCGACGCCGGTCCCGACCGCGAAGGGATCAGGCCAGACACGATCATCCTGGCGAGCATCGACACCAAGTCCGGCGCGACGACGTTGTTCTCGATCCCGCGCAGCCTGCAGAACGTACCCTTCCCCGATGTCGAGGGACCTGCCGGCGCTCTGCACGACGCCTACCCGCGCGGTTACCGGGCCAGCGGCGACGAAGGCGAACAACTCATCAACGCCATCTACCGCAACGTTCCCGACGCGCACCCGGAGGTCTTCGAAGGCGTCGCGGACCCGGGCGCCGAGGCGATGAAGCTCGCCGTGCAGGGCGTCCTCGGTGTCCCCGTCGACTACTACGTGATGATCAACTTGCAGGGCTTCGAGGAGATGGTCAACGCAGTGGGTGGCGTCGTCGTGGACGTGCCCTACCGCATTCCCGTCGGCAATCAGACCCTGCCCAGCGGCCGCTGTTCGCGGCCGTCGGCCGGTTACATCGAGCCCGGGCCGAACCAGCAGCTCAACGGGGTCCAGGCGCTCTGGTTCGCCCGAGCACGCTGCATCCCCGACGAGCCCCGCGCCAGCTCCGACTACGAGCGCATGCTCCGACAGCGGTGCGTCATCAACGCGGTCGTCGATCGCATCGACCCGGCCACCGTGCTTACGCGCTACGCCCAGATCGCTTCCGCGACAACGGGTCTCATCCAGACTGACATCCCGCAGGACTTGCTGGCAGCGTTCACCGATCTTGCCCTCCGGGTCCAGTCGGCCGGACTGCGGAGCGTGGCCTTCACCGCCGACTCCGACTCGGGTGCGCTGATCAACACGGTCGACCCTGACTTCGACGCCATGCGCGACATCGTGCAAACCGCCATCGCCCCGCCGCCACCGGCGACCACACAGCCGGACTCGGGTGGCACAGCTCCCGCGCCCGGCACGAGCGGGCCGACGACCACTCCGCCATCCGGTGGGACCACGGCCCCCGCAAACGGCACACCGCAGGACCTCACCCAGGTCTGCTAACCACCGGCAACCCTGGAAGGCTTGTGCTGGACAGGGCGAGTGCGCGCCGTGCCAGCACTGGCAGGAGGAGGTCGCAAGTGTCGGGGGACCGCACGGTCTACGGCGTTGCCCCGGCAACGTCCAGCCGGGGCGCGGGGGTCGCAGCGATCGGTCTTGGCGCGTGCGCGCTGGCGTGGATAGTGGTGCTCCTCGCCGGCCCGCCAACGTGGCTGCTCTGGCTGCTCGGCATCCTGATCGGCGGGCTAGGGCTCGTCTTCGTGGTCTTGCTCTTCACCGCGCTCTTCCGGCTGGCCGGTCGAGGGCCACGTCTTGTTGTCGACGCCGACGGATTCGAAAACCACACGGGCGGCCGCGTCGGCGTGCGGCAAGCCACCTGGCGGGAGGTCAAGCTCGTGAAGGCCACCAACAGCACCCTCGTCATCGAGCTGCGCGACGGTCGGCAGAGCCTCGTCGAGGTCACGCTGCTCGACGTCGCGCCTCCGCAGCTGGCCGACGATCTGCGGGCCCGACTCAACCGGCGTCATAGTGCCTGACCGGCTTGCCGAGCTCATGGCCGGCCTCGGCGCCGGGAAGTTCCCGGCCGCCGACGGCGCCGTCGAGGTGGTGCCGGCACCACCGACAACCAACGCCGCGGTCTTGGCATTCACTGCTCACCACGTCGTCGCGGCCGACGTGGACCCCGATTGGGTGCGCGAGCAGGTGAGTGCCGACACCTACACGGCACCCATGGGAGCTCAGTTCTTGGCGGCGCTTGGCGCCCGCGTGGGACAACCCGCCGGCAGTCTCGACATCGTGTTTGTTGCCCGGTCGCTGGCTTGGGCGGCGGCACCGCTGACGCTCCGCGAGACCGAGGCGCGGACGCATCCGCGCGTGGCGCGCGCGGAGCGCTACCGCCTCGAGGTGCGGGCCTGGGAGACGGTCGACGGAATGGGTGTCATCACCATCGGCCGGGGGTTGGGAGGGCGGTGGGAGGCGTCGTACGAGCTCGATCCCGCCGTCCGCGGCCAGGGCATCGGGCGGCTGCTCGCGACGGCTGCACGACATCTGGTGGAGCCGGGCGAGCGTTTGTTCGTCTCCGTCGCACCAGGCAACGTCGCCTCGATCCGGGCGACGCTGTCAGCCGGCTTCGAAGTCGTGGGCGCCGAGGCGCTGTTCGGCGGCCGCGTGGGCGCCTAGGTCGTCGAGTAGGTCGCCACGAGTGTCGCCCGGGCCAGGGTGTGGAACGCGAGGTTGAACGACACCACCGCCGGGCTCGCGTCGGAGCTCACCCCGAGGCTTGGGACGTCGACGGCGTGTACGACGAAGAAGTAGCGGTGGTCGCGGTCCCCAGGCGGTGGGGCGGCGCCGCCATACTCCTTGCCACCCATGTCGCTGCGGATGTGAAATGCCGCACCGGGCAGTGGTGAGGCGCTGCCGCCGGCGCCGCGCGGCAGCTCGGTCACGCTGCCGGGTAGGTCAACCAAGACCCAGTGCCAGAACCCGCTCGGCGTTGGCGCGTCGGGGTCGAAGCACGTCACAACAAAGCTCTTCGTCTCCTCTGGGAACCCCGACCAGGTCAGGTGCGGCGAGTGGTTGCCCCCGCTGTAGGCGAAGTCGTCATCGAGCCGCTCCCCCTCGGCGATGTCCTTGCTCGTGACGGTGAATGAGGGCACGGCTGGCAGGAAGTCGTAGGGGTTGGGCGCGACGGCACGTTCCAGGCTCACGGCAGTCCTCCAGACACGACAGGTCGTCCTGGGGTGAGGCTAGTGGTCTTGGCGCACGGTTCTCGTTACCCCCAGGGGGTAGCATCCGTTGCTGCTTGTCACACCACCACTGGGGAGCACCGCAATGCACGGGTACGTCGACGACAAGGACGCCATTCTCAAGCGGCTGCGCCGCATCGAAGGGCAGGTTCGCGGGCTGCAGCGCATGGTCGAGGAGGACACCTACTGCATCGACGTGCTCACGCAGATATCGGCTGCCACCAAGGCCCTGCAATCGGTAGCCATCGAGCTGCTCGAGGATCACCTGGGACACTGCGTTGCCGAGGCCACCCGCAAGGGCGGCGAGGAAGCCGACGCCAAGGTTCGTGAGGCCACTGACGCCATCGCGCGGCTGGTCCGCTCCTGACGCCATGTCGGAGCAGCGAGCGCTCGATGCGTTGGACAGGGCCGGCCTGACCTACCGGGTGGTGCGGCATGGCCGCGTTGCGTCCGCTGCCGAGGCGGCCGCGGCGCGTGGCGTGGATGTCGGCGGGTTGGTCAAATCGATGGTCTTACGGCGCGAGGAGGGCGACTACATGTTCGTGCTCGTGCCGGGCGATCGGGAGATCTCGTGGCCCAAGCTGCGCGCGCTGCTCGACGTCAACCGATTGTCGATGCCCGACGCCGCAACGGCGAAAGCGGCGACGGGGTACGAGCGCGGCACCATCACTCCGTTCGGATCGACCACCGCCTGGCCGGTGATCGCCGACGAGCGGCTCCGCGGTCGCGAGGTCGCCCTCGGAGCCGGCGCACACGGCGTCGCGGTTGTCCTGGACGCCGACGCCATGCTCGCCGCGCTCGAGGCAATTGTGGCCGACGTCACCGACGCCGAGTAGATGTCAACGTAGTCGAGCCCCATGCGGGTAAGGGACTGGTCGAGGCTGGCGAGCAGATACTTGCGGCCGCCAAAACACTCCCGCTTCGCGCCCTACGTCCGCGCCGTGAGCCCGAAATCGTCGCGGAGACGCGGAGGTAGGGCGCGAAGCCGTCGCGATAGGCGCGGAAGTCATTCGCGAAGATCACGCCGAAGTCGCCTCGGGTCATGCGGGCGAGTCTTCCAGGCGCACAACGAGGTCGGCCCGTGCCCTTGTGGCCGCCACGATCTGGGCGTTGCGCTGGTCGCTGCCGTGCGCCCAGTCGCGAGCCGCCTGCGGGTCCTTGCCGAAGGCGGCGTGCCGCGCGGTGAGCCGCTCGAGGCGCCGGCGCTCGTCCATCTGGACGTACCAGCATTCGTCGAGCAGCGAAACGATGCTCTTCCACGGGCCTTCGTCGAGCAGCAGGTAGTTACCCTCCGTGACGACAAGCGGCACGTCGGGCGAGATCGGGATGGCGCCGGCGATGGGCTCCTCGATGCTGCGATCGAAGAGTGGGGCGTAGACCGTGTCAGCGCCGGGATCGCGCAGTCGGCTCAGCAGCGCGGCGTACCCGGCCGCGTCGAACGTGTCCGGCGCGCCCTTGCGGTCGCTCCGACCGAGGCGCACGAGCTCGGACTGCGCGAGGTGGAACCCATCCATCGGCACGAGCACCGCCTGCGGCACCATCGCGGCCACCAGTGCTTCCGCGAGCGTGGATTTGCCTGCGCCGGGCGCGCCCGTGATGCCCAGGATGCGCCGCTCGCCCGGAACGATCAGCTGCCGCGCACGGCGTACGAGCTCATCCAACCGATCCGGGCCTCCCTGCGATAAGCGGAGGGCATGGGATTCGAACCCATGAGGACGGAGTGGGCCCCGCCCTAGCGGTTTTCAAGACCGCCGCATTCGGCCGCTCTGCCAGCCCTCCCGAGCCTGCCGGGACGGACCCGGCAAAAAGCCGCGGGGACAAGCGTAACTGCCGCCAGGGGTAGACGGATCGCGCGCGATCCCGCAGTCTGACAGGTACGCCGCCTCTTCCCCTCCGACCGGGAGGTGCGCCATGCACCCCGAGCCCACCACGATCGGATTGAGACCCACGGAGCCGGCCGTTGCCGCGGCCGTCGCGGACGTGCCCGAGTTGCTGTCTGCGACACAGCACCTCGATTTGGCGGTGACCGCACCAGACGAAGACCCGATCTGGCTGGAGCGAGTACGGCACCACCTCGACCTCGTCCGACGAGCGTTCCAGGCGCACGTCGACGCGACAGAGAGCGCCGACGGGGTGTACGCCGACGCCGCTCGAGTCGATCCGCGGCTGTCCCACCAGAGCAGGCGGCTCATCCGTGAGCACGGTGCGCTCACCTCCGCCCTCGCCAGCCTGTCTGCGCTCTCGTCGCAGCCGTCAGCCGCCCCCGAGGCCGTACGCCAGCAGGCGTTGTCCGTGCTGGCTGAGCTGCGGCGGCACCGCCAACGCGGGGCGCGGCTCGTGTACGAGGCGTACGAGCACGAGATCGGCGGCGAGGAGTAGCCGAACAGGTCGGGCGTACCCTGCCGGAGTGACCACTAGTGCTGCTGCACCGCGCACGCTCGCGGTGGACTGCGGTGGCACGGGACTGAAGGCGGTTGTCCTCGATCAGGGCGGCCGGATGCTCAGTGATCGTGTACGCGTCAAGACGCCGTACCCGCTGCCGCCGAAGCGACTGGTCGACACACTGCTCGAGCTGTCGCGCGACACGGGCGTGCGGTTCGAGCGAGCATCGATCGGATTTCCCGGCATGGTGCGCGGCGGGATCGTCCGGGCGACGCCGCACTACGTCACCGAGCACGGGCCGTTTTCGCCGCGCGATCCTGTGCTCGTCACGGCGTGGCGGGACTTCGACGTGCAGTCGGCGTTGGAGGCGGCGCTCGGCGTGCCCACGCGGGTGCTCAACGACGCCGAGATCCACGGGATGGCCTGCATCGAAGGCAAGGGCTTCGAGGTCATGCTCACGCTGGGCACCGGCCTCGGAAGTGCGCTCTTCCAGGATGGGCAGGTGCTGCCCAAGCTCGAGCTGTCGCAGGCGCCGTTCCGCAAGGGTGAGACCTACGACGAGCAGCTCGGGCACCACACGCGCACCCGCATCGGTGACCGGAAGTGGTCACAGCGGGTACAGCGCGCGATCGACGGCTTGCGACCGGTGCTGTGGTGGGACCGGCTCTACCTGGGCGGCGGCGGCGCGCGGCACGTCCTGGGCTACCACAGCCCGGACATCATCGTCGTGCCCAACGAGATGGGCCTGCTCGGCGGCGTCCGGCTTTGGGAGCGCTAGACCTCGGCGCGCTCGTCGGGTGTCACGCGTAGCCGGCGGTGGTGCAGCGCGGGGTTGACCTCGCGCACCTGGTGCAGTCGCTTGGCGTCGACCTCACCACCGGTCACGCCTTCCTGCTCCCCGAGCGCCGCCACGATGACCCCGAATGGGTCGACGAGCATCGAGTGCCCGCAGTAGGCCCGGCCCGGCTGTGCCGCGGCGGCGACGTACACCGTGTTCTCGATCGCTCGTGCGCGCAGCAGCGTGCGCCAGTGATCTTCCTTGTGCGGGCCGCGCAGCCACGCTGCCGGCACGACGAGCACTTCGGCGCCGGCGTCGACCAGCAGCCGCGAGAGTTCGGGGAACCTCAGGTCGTAGCAGGTCATCAGTCCAAGTCGGAGCCCGCCGACTTCGACCGTCACGGGCTCGACCGGCCCCGCGGTGAGCCGGTCGGACTCGTGGTAGCCGAACGAGTCGTACAGGTGTGTCTTGCGGTAGGCCGCCTGCACGCCGTCGGCATCAACTGCGACGAGCGTGTTGTACGGCCGGTCGCTATGTGCCGATGTCTCGAACATGCCCGCGACGAGCGTGGTCTCGTACGTCGTCGCAACCTCACGCAGCATGGTGACGAACGGCCCCTCGAGCGGCTCAGCGACCGGCCCCAGCGGGTAGTCGGGCGGTCCGAAGTCGCACATCACCGCCTCGGGCAGCACGACCAGATCCGGTTCCTGCGCGGCCGTCGCCGCGACCGCCTCCCGGACAGCCTCGCGGTTGGCGGCCTTGTCGATCCCGGCGGCGAGCTGAGCGAGGGCGACGCGCATGCGTCTATCTTGCCCGGCAGGATGTGCGCATGCGTGCGGTGATCGTGGACAGCCCCGGCGGTCCGGAGCAGATGCGGGTAGCCGAGCTGCCCGATCCGGCGTTCGGGGCCGACGAGGTGCTCATCGATGTGGTCGCGACGGCGGTCAACCGTGCTGATTTGCTGCAGCGCCAAGGGCAGTATCACCCACCACCGGGAGCCTCGGAGGTGCTGGGTCTCGAGTGCTCTGGGCGCATTGCCGCGAGTAGGCGAAGCGGTGCACGGGTTGGGCCGTCGGTGACGAGGTGTGCGCACTGCTCACGGGCGGCGGGTACGCGTCTCGCGTTGCGGTGCCGGCTGGCTGCGTGATGCCGGTGCCGGACGGCGTCGGGTTGGTCGAGGCAGCCGCGCTGCCCGAAGCCACCTGCACGGTGTGGTCCAACCTGTTCATGGTCGGGCGGCTCCGCCCCGGTGAGACGGTGCTGATCCACGGCGGTGCCAGCGGGATCGGCACGACGGCGATCCAAGTGGCGCGGGCGTTCGGGGCGAGGGTCGCGGTCACAGCGGGATCGGCCGACAAGCTCGCCCGGTGCGCGGCGCTCGGGGCCGAGGTGCTGGTGGACTACCGGACCGAGGACTTCGTCGACCGAGTGAGAACCGCGACGGACGACCGCGGCGCCGACGTCGTTCTCGACATCATCGGCGCGAAGTACCTCGACCGAAACATCGCCGTGCTCGCCCACGGCGGCCGGCTGCTGATCATTGGGTTGCAGGGTGGGCGGCGCGGCGAGATCGATCTCAACGCGCTGATGGAGCAGCGCGGGGCGGTGATCTCCTCGAGGCTTCGGGCTAGGCCCACCACCGAGAAGGCGGCCATCTGCGCCGGGGTCGTGGAGCAGGTCTGGCCGCTGGTCAAGTCGGGCGAGCTCCAGCCGGTCATCGATCGGGTGCTGCCCTTGGAGCAGGCGGCCGAGGCACACCGCGTCATCGGGGCGAGCGAGCACATCGGCAAGGTCGTGCTGGCTGTCGGCTGAGTCAGGCGGAGCGGACGGTGGAGATCCAGCCCTTCCCGCCCAGCACGTCGGGATAGCTGAGTCCTTCCTGATAGACGACGTCGCCGGGCAGGTGAATCCGCAGCGTCGCCGACGGAGGGAAGGTCATGCTCTTGATCGACGCGTTGCCCCGCAGTACCGCGTCGACGAACGCGGGCACATGCTCTCGGTCGACATCGAACGACACGACATCGTCGATCTCGATCCGGTCTTCTTCATGCGCGTACAGCCGCACCTCGATCTGTGGTGCCCCATCAACGACGACGATCGCTTCGTACGTCGGTGGGTCGTACGGGTCGAGCTCCTCCCAGGGCGAGGACTCTTCGGCGATGCGCGCGTCGCGTCCGTTACGGTCGGCAATTTCGCGGAGCGCGCCGATGGCGGATTGTGTGCTTGGGCTGATGGCAACCACGAGCATCGATCCTGCACCTGATCCCGTACTTTCGGCAGCGCATACTCGGTATTTACAGGAATGCATACGCGGTATAGATTCACGGCATGTCCATCAAACACGGGCTGCTCGCCCTTCTCGAGCGTGGCCCGGCCTACGGCTACCAGCTGCGCAGCGACTTCGAGTCATCGACCGGCGCGACCTGGCCGCTCAACATCGGGCAGGTCTACACCACGCTGGCCCGACTCGAGCGGGACGGCCTGGTGCGCGGTGCGGGCGCCGACGACGACGGCCGAGTGATCTACGCGATCACCGACGCAGGCCGCGGGGAGGTCGCCCGCTGGTTCGTCACCCCAGTGCAGCGCGCCGACCGGCCGCGGGACGAGCTCGCGATCAAGCTCGCGATGGCCATCACGACACCCGACGTCGACGTGCCACGCGTCGTGCAGACGCAGCGCACCGCGACGCTACGGAGCCTGCAGGATCTGACACGACTCAAGGCCGGCGCCGCCGAGGCAGACCTGGCCTGGCTGCTTGTCGTGGAGTCGATGATCTTCCAGGCAGAGGCCGAGGTGCGGTGGCTCGACCACTGCGAGGCGCGCGTTGTTGCCGGAGCGCGTCCAGCCAAAGCCGTCAGCACCGGGGCCACGCCGGCGGAGCTGGAGACCGAGGGAGCGCAGCGATGAATGCGTACGTGCTGGAGCTACGCAACGTCACTCGGGTGCACGGCGACGGCGAGACCGCAGTACACGCCCTTCGCGGCGTGACGCTGACGGTGCGGCCAGGCGAGCTGGTGGCAGTGATGGGGCCGAGCGGATCGGGCAAGTCAACACTGCTGCAGCTCGCCGGCGGTCTCGACGTGCCGACGTCCGGCGAGGTGTTCGTCGAAGGTACGAGTTTGTCGACGCTTTCTCGCAATGCGCTGGCTCAGGTCCGCCGGCGCAGCGTCGGGTACGTCTTCCAGGACCTCAACCTCATCCCCGCCCTTACTGCGGTCGAAAACGTCGCCCTGCCACGCGAGCTCGATGGGGTCGCGGCGCGCAAGGCTCGCCGTCTTGCGATGGAGGCACTTGAGTCGGTCGCGGTTCCTGAGCTCGCCGAGCGATTCCCCGACGAGATGTCCGGTGGTCAGCAGCAGCGCGTGGCGATCGCCCGTGCGCTAGTCGGGCCGCGCCGGCTTGTCCTTGCCGATGAGCCGACCGGCGCACTCGACTCACAGACCGGCGAGGCGGTGCTGCGCCTGATCCGGGCGCGCTGCGACGACGGCGCCGCGGGCGTGCTCGTCACGCACGAGGCACGGCATGCCGCCTGGGCCGACCGTGTCGTGTTCCTCCGCGACGGCACTGTCGTCGACGAGACCGGGCCCGCGGATCAGCCGGAGTCGCTGCTGCAGACCGGAGGCGCCGCGTGAGCGGTTGGCGGCCGTCGCTTCGCATCGCCCGTCGCACGGTCCGGCGGTCGCTCGGGCGTTCACTCCTGGTGGCCACCCTGGTCGGGCTGCCTGTCGCCGGAGCAACCCTGATCAATGTGATGTTCCGCAGCTTCGAGAGCCCGCAGGCGCGGGCAGATCGTGTGTTGTTCGAGGCGGACGCGTCCGTCGAGGTCTTCGGTGGGCCGGCGGGCGAGGGCTACTTCCCGTCTCCTGAGATCGGGTGGGGCGTCGTCGAGGAGCGCGATGCCTGGGCCGTCGATGTCGAGCCGCTGCTGCCGGATGGTTCTCGGGTCGTACCCGGCCCGACCGTGCACCCCCTGCAGGTGGAGCGCGGCGACGGCACCGTACGCACAGATCTCATTGCTGCCGATATCGCTGACCCGCTGTTGGCCGGCGCTGTCCGGCTCGACGGGGGCAGCCTGCCCGAAGGCGCCGATGAGGCGTTTGTCACCACACCACTCGCAAAGCGGCTCGGCCTGCTCGAGGGCGGCGAGCTTCGGGGCGGTGCGACGATCACCACACCCGACGGTGTCGAGGCCCGGGTTACCGGCTTTGGCGTCGTGCCCAGCTGCCTCAGCTGCCAGCGGGTCTATGCCACCACAACGTCCGACCTGGTCACCGCGGCCACGGCCGATGGCGACAAGGGCTGGAACCTCTCCTACGCCCAAGGGCCGTTCTACCTCGTTGACCTTCCGGACGGCACCGACGTCGACACGCTCTGGCCACGACTGGCGCGGGAGGACGGGCTTGGGCTCATACCGCGCATCGCGTATGAGGATCCCCATCACTACGGCGACCCGTCGCAGGGCCAGAGCGGGGGCGTCGGCGAGGTCCAGGCCATCGCGCTCGTCTCCCTCGTCGTCGGGCTCGGCCTGCTCGAGGTCGTCCTCCTGGCCGGCACAGCCTTCGCCGTCGGGGCCCGGCGGCAAGTGCGCGACCTCGGGCTGGTCGCCGTCGCCGGGGGCACCGCCCGAGATGTCAGGCGCGTCGTCCTGGCCCAGGGCCTGGTCCTCGGACTGATCGGAGCCGTCGGCGGCATCGTCTTGGGTGGTCTGCTCGCGGTAGTCGGCCGCCCTCTCTGGGAGCGAATGAGCGATCAGCTCATCCCTGGCTGGCGGTTCGGCCTCGTCGAAATTCTGATCGCCGCCGGCGTCGGCCTGCTGTCCGGGCTTGCCGCCGCAGTCGTCCCCGCGTACGGCGCGGCCCGCATGAACCCTGTCGACGCGCTCTCCCGTCGCTTCCGCAGTGGCACGGCGACGCGGGTCGGACTGCCAGTTGTTGGCCTGGGACTGATCGGGCTCGGCGCCGCCGTGGCGGTGACCGGCGACAGACTCATGGCCGACGAATTTGCCGCCTACGCACGACAGCTCGAGGACGTCCAGGCGACTGGTGACTTCGTCACAGCCCCGAGCCCATCCGGTCCCGTCGCGATCGTGCTCGCCGGGTTGGTCCTGGTGGTCGCCGGCCTCGTCGTCACCCTGCCCACGCTGGTCTCCCTGGTCGGTCAGCTGGGACGGCTGCTTCCCCTGTCGTCCCGCCTGGCGTTTCGTGACGCTGCCCGGCATCGGCACCGTACTGGCCCGGCCACCAGCGCCATCGCCATCGCCGTGGCCGGATCGGTCGGCATCGGGGTGATGCTCGCCAACCTCGAGCTCGCCGAACGCGTCCGAGAGGTGCCACCGGTGCCTGACGGGGTCATCGCGGTCCTTGCCGGCCCCGGGATCAACTGGAGCGATCCGGACGCCAGGGCCGAGTCGGTCGACGCCGGCTCACGCGCGGGGTCCGACACCGTGGATGCCGTCTCCGTGGTCGGTTCCGGCATCGTCTGCGGCAAGAGCGAGTCCGGCGCATCTGACTGCAACATCGGGGCCGGACTCATGGCTGACAGAGACGTCTTGCGACACGCCCTGCTCCGACTTGCGACTCCAGACCGGTGACAGCGACATGCTGGCCCTGATGCTCGGCCGCGAGCCAACCAACGAGGAGCGCGCGGCACTCTCCGATGGCGGCGTCGTCGTCACGGATCCTGGCTTCATCGACGACGGTCGCGTCACCGTCGTGTGGTGGGTGGGCAAGGAGGCCGGAGTCGTCACCGACAACAGCACGGAGCTTCCCGCCGTCCTAGCCGAACGCGACCAGGCATACAACCTGCTGCCCAGTGCACTGGTGAGCCCGGAGACTGTCGAGGAGCTTGGCGGGGATACCACGTCCGACATGGCGATGCTCGTTCCCGATCGCGCGCTCACGGACGACGAGGTCGACCGACTGCGCGACGCCGCCGAGGCGAGCGGCGCCGAGACGGTGGTGGCTGACGACTTCAACAGCGACTACCGCGTGGCGCGCATGATTCTCGTCGCCGCTGGTGCATTCATCACCATCGTCGGCGTCGCGATCGCCGTTGCGCTCTCAGCGGCGGAGGGCCGCGCCGACCTGGCGACCTTGGCCGCGGTAGGGGCAGCGCCGTCACGGCGGCGACGACTCTCCGCGGCGCAGGCCCTGCTCGTAGGGGGGCTCGGATGCCTGACGGGGCTCGCGTTCGGGATGTTCGCGGCCTGGGTCGCTCGAGCCACCACGGGCTCGCCGCGGTTCGTGATCCCGTGGGACTCGGTTGCGCTCACCGCGATCGCTGTTCCGCTGTTCGCCGCGCTGGTCGCCGCCGTGGTCACCCCGTCGAGGCTGCCGCTGGTGCGCCGAGTCGAATAGGAGGCGGCGAGTAGCGTCGCTCGCATGCCGGAACAACGGCCGCCGGGCGGGCTCGGCGACGCGACTTTCGACGACCCGGACCGCTCGCGCCTGCAGCCGTACCTCATCGACTACCTCGAGCGCGTCGGCCTGCGGCCCGACATGCTGCGCGTCGACGAGGTGTCGTACGGGCTGATGCACCTGCGGCCAGGCATGCGGGTGCTCGAGATCGGCCCCGGTCTCGGGGCGGATGCGGCAGAGATGGCCCGCCGCGTCGCCCCGTTGGGACACGTCGTCGGGATCGACCGCAGTGAAGACTTCGTACGACTGGCTCGCGAGCGCACGGCGACGCTCGGCCTGCCGCTGGAGTTCCGCACCGGTGACATGCACGGGCTCGACCTGCCGGACGCGTCGTTCGACGCCGTACGAGTCGAGCGCTCGATGCAGTACTCGGGCGACCCGGGCGCTGCGATAGCTGAGCTCGTACGAGTCCTCGCACCCGGTGGGTGGCTCGTGGCCGCCGAGCCCGACTGGGGTTCGATGGCCGCCGACGTCGGGGACGAGGGGCTGGCGGAGGAGGCGACCAAGGCGTTCGTCGGGGTTCTGCGTGAGTCAGGCTTCAGCCCTCGGTTGGGCTTGCGGCTGCCCGGCCTGCTGACCGTCGCGGGGCTCCTGGACGTGGAGGCGGTGCCTGTCAGCATCGTCGAGCGCACCCTCGATGGAGCGGGCGGTGATGCCGCTGTTCGCGCGGTCACTGCCGCCGGATCTTGCCGGCCTGGTCGATGAGATGCCCAGAGCGGACGAGTCGCGGGCGGCTCTGGCGGACGCCGGGGCTCGTGGGACGTTCACGGCCACCCGGCAGATGTGGGTCGTGGGTGGCCGCAAGCCGCCCTGACCGGGTTGTTTGCCGGCGGATGTGGGGTGGGCGGTGCTTCCGTCCGTGGTGCGGGGAAGGATGGGCACATGACCGAGCCACAGCCGCGCCAAGACCAGCAGGACCAGCCGGATGCCCGAGTCATCATCGTCGGCCCCAATGGCATGGCGGTGGAAGGCCCGCCGGCCGGTGGCCGCGGAGACGAGGGCGAAGAGCCATCGATCACCGACCTCGTCGAGCAACCGGCAAAGGTCATGCGCATCGGCAGCATGATCAAGCAGTTGCTCGAGGAAGTCCGCTCGGCGCCGCTCGACGAGGCCAGCCGGCTGCGGCTCAAGGAGATCCACCGGGCATCGATCGAGGAGCTGGAGAAGGGCCTGGCACCCGAGCTCATCGAAGAGCTCGACCGACTCTCGCTGCCGTTCACCGACGACTCGGTGCCGAGCGAGTCGGAGCTTCGGGTCGCGCAGGCCCAGCTGGTCGGTTGGCTCGAGGGTCTGTTCCACGGCATCCAGACCGCGCTGTTCGCTCAGCAGATGGCGGCGCGTGCTCAGCTCGAGCAGATGCGCCGCGCGTTGCCGCCGGGAGTGGTGCCGCCGGGTCAGCCGCAGCAGGGCGACGAGCAGCAGCGGCCCGGTGGCGGCATGTACCTCTGAGGCTCGGCAACGATCCGACATCTGCGGCGTCATGAGCGCGCCGATGTCGGATCGTTCAGCTCATCTCGAGCTGAAGAGCTGCTCGAGCACCTGTGCGACGCCGTCCTCGTCGTTGCTGGGTGCGAGCCGGTCGACGGCGGCGATCACGTCGGGGTGGGCGTTGCGCATGCCGTATGCGGTGCCGGCCCACGCCAGCAGCGGCAAGTCGTTCGGCATGTCGCCGAACGCGACCACCTCGTCGCGACTGACGCCTCGCTCCTCCGTGATGCGGGCCAGCGTTGTCGCCTTGGTGATGCCGGTGGCCGACACCTCGAGCAGGCCGTCGATGCTCGAGTGCGTGAGCTCAGCCAGGCTCTCGGCCACCTTGCGGGCCGCTGCCAGCAACGAGTCGGGATCCATCTCCTGGTGCCGGATCAACAGCTTGACCGGCGGATAGTCCAACAGGCTCTCGATCGCACCGATCCGCGGCGGGTGCTCTGCCTCGTCGAACCTCGTGCTGTAGGCGGGCTCGTGGCCGAAACCGTGCTCCGCCGTCTCCACGGCAAAGGCCACCCCTGGGATCGCCTCTCGGACCACATCCACCAGCGCCCGCGCAGCCTCGAGGTCCAGCGGGAACGACTGCACGATCGCCTCGCTGTGCAGGTCGTACACCACAGCACCGTTGGCGCACACCGCGATCCCCGTGTGCCCGACGGCCTCGGCAACCGGGCGCATCCAGCGCGGCGGTCGCCCCGTGACGAGCACCACGACGGCGCCCGCCTCTTCGGCGGCCCGCAGAGCGGCGACGGATCGAGCCGACACCGAGCCATCGCTGCGCAGCAGAGTGCCGTCCAGATCTGTGGCGATGAGTCGCGGGGTCACTCAGAACCACCGAGCCAACAGGTCGACCAGCCCGTCATCGTCGACACCGCCGGACACCTCGTCGGCCGCGGCCTGCACATCCGGCGGGGCGTTGCCCATCGCGACCCCGAGCCCGGCCCAGCCGAGCATCTCCAAGTCGTTGTGCCCGTCACCGACCGCCAGCGCGTCCACTGGATCGATGCCGAGCCGCTCGGACACTACGCGCAGACCCGTGGCCTTGGAGATACCGGCCGGCATCACGTCGAGCCACGCGTCGTAGCCGATCACGTAGTCGATGCCACGCAGCCCGGCCTCTTTGGCCAGCTCGAAGAACCGCTGCCGGTCACCGTTTGGCCAGCGGGCTACGAGTCGCGTGGCCGGCCCCTCGAGCAGCCGGTCGTGTGGCACGACGGTGATGTCACCGGTCAGCTCGCCCTCGGGGAACTCGCCGGTGACCCGGTAGCCCACGCCGACGATCTCGACCGCGAGCAAGGCGTCGGGAATGCGGTGGGCAAAGAAGCGCACGGCGTCGGCCGCGTCGAACGTGATGACGTTGATCGGGGAACGCGTCTGTACGTCGGCCACGACGGCGCCGTTGGAGCAGACCACCAGCCCGTCGAACAACCCGAGCTCGTCACACTCCGGCAGCGTGCCGTGCATCGACCGCCCGGTGGCCAGCACTACCGCGACGCCGTGCGCCGCGACCGCACGAATAGCCTCGGCGACTGCGGGCGAGATGCTGCCGTCGTAGTTGGCGATCGTCCCGTCGACGTCCAGCGCGACCATGCGCGGCCGCCAGGAGTTCGCGGCGGGATTCGGTGCAGACATCAGCGGGCGACCGGCTTGAGCACCTCGCGCCCACCGAGGTAGGGCTGCAGCGCCTCGGGCACGCGTACCGAGCCGTCGGGTTGCTGGTGATTCTCGAGGATGGCCACGATCCAGCGCGTCGTGGCGAGGGTGCCGTTGAGCGTGGCCACCGGCTGCGTGCCGCGTTCGGTGCGCTCACGGATATTCAGCCGGCGTGCCTGGAACGTTGTGCAGTTGGACGTGGACGTGACTTCTAACCAGCGTTGCTGGGACGGCAACCAGGCCTCGCAGTCATACTTGCGGGCTGCGCTGGACCCGAGGTCGCCCGCAGCGATGTCTATGACGCGATGCGGAAGCTCGACCTTGGCGAGCATCTCCTCTTCCCACCCGAGCAGCCGCTCGTGCTCGGCTGCCGCCTCCGCAGGTGTGCAGTAGGAGAACATCTCCACCTTGTGGAACTGGTGGACGCGGATGATGCCGCGCGTGTCCTTGCCGTACGACCCGGCTTCGCGGCGATAGCACGCCGACCACCCGGCATAGCGGCGCGGCCCGCCTGCCAGATCGAGGATCTCGTCCTTGTGGTAGCCGGCGAGCGCCACCTCGGACGTGCCGACGAGGTAGAGGTCGTCGGCGTCCACGCGGTAGACCTCGGCCGCATGCGTACCCAGGAACCCAGTGCCGGCCATGATCTCGGGCCGTACGAGCGTCGGCGTGATCATGGGAGTGAAGCCCGCGGCAAGTGCCTGGTCCATGGCCATTGTGAGCAGCGCAAGCTCGAGCTGGGCACCGACACCGGTGAGGAAGTAGAAGCGCGCGCCCGAGACCTTGGCGCCGCGCTCGGTGTCAATCGCGCCGAGGAGCTCGCCGATCTCGAGATGGTCGCGTACGGGGTCAGGAGTCGGACGCTCACCAACCTCGCGGAGCACGACGTAGTCGTCCTCGCCGCCTGCCGGGACGCCGTCCTCGATGACGTTGTCGATCGAGCCGAGCAGCTCCTCCAACTCGGTGGCGGCTGCGTCGGCAGTGACCTCCGCGTCCTTCACCGCAGCCGCTAGGTCCTTGGTACGCGCAAGGAGCGCCTGCTTCTCGTCGGGCGCGGCCTGGGGGATCTGCCTGCCCAGCGCCTTCTGCTCTGCCCGGAGCTGCTCGAACTCGGTCAGTGCGGCGCGGCGCCGGGCATCCGCGGACAGCAGTGAATCGATCGACTCTGCGCTCGCACCTCGCGCCCGCTGGGAGGCGCGGGCGCGGTCGGCGTAGGCGGGGTCATCACGCAGCTGGCGCAGGTCGATCACGCGTCGAGCCTACCTGCGGGCTACGGCCGGACTTCCGGCCTCGGGGATCACGGCTTGCTGGTGTGGAAGTCCCACGTTGCGTCGACGGCCGATCCCAACGAGCCGTCCGCCTTCTGCGGTTGGTAGGCGTAGGCAATGCGGCGGAAATCGAGCGTGAACTCATCAGTCGGCGGCTGGTCGTCGCCTTCCGAACCGCCGATCCGATAGCTGCTGACCAGGACGTCGCTCAGCGTGATCGTCAGGAACTGCTGCCCCTTGCCGCCGGCGCGGACCACAGCCAGCTCGGCTTTCGGGAAGTGCTTGCCGGCGAGACAGGACTGCAGCAGCGCCGGCGATGCCTTGTCGACGAACTTGACGAAGCTGACGTCCTGCGGCTTGACCTTTCCCGCTCCGGCGCCGCCACCGGCCAAGACTGTCCCCTCCGCCGAGACTCCCCAAGTGAACGTCAACAGGTCGATCCACTGCGCGTGCCTGTCGTCCGTTGACTCGCCGGCGATCCCGTCGATCTTCAAGAACAACTCGATGGCCACGGCCAACCCCCCAAAGGCTCGGTGTCCCGATTGATCATGGCAGAGATGTGGTCAAACCTTAGGAATGATCACACCTTCGCCATGATCAACAGATAACGCGCCGGGCTTAGCGCGCCTCGCCACGCAGCGCGCGCAACCAGTCCTCCGCGGAGGCAAAGTCGGCGTCGGCGGTGCCGTAGCGGACATCGGGCACGACGCCGTCGGCACGCTCGTACGAGCCAAGGAAGCGCACTTCTTTACTGACCCGGCGCAAACCCTTGAGCGCATCGCCAACACGCGCATCGGCGATGTGTCCCTCGAGGTCGACCGAGAAGCAATAGCGGCCGATCCCGTCGCCGGTCGGACGAGACTCGATGCGCGTGAGGTTGACGCCGCGGGCAGCGAACTGCTCCAGGCTCTCCAGCAGAGCACCCGGGTGATCGTCACGGAGGAAGAAGACGAGCGAGGTACGGTCCCTGCCCGTGCGCGGCGGTGGATGCCCTGGCGACATGACGAGTACGAAGCGGGTCTGTGCGTCCGGGTTGTCACCGATGCCGCTAGCGAGGGCGACGACTGAATAGTGCTCGACGGCGATCGGCGCGGCGATGGCGGCGTCGAACGGAGAAGTGGGATCAGCAACCTGCGCGACGGCGGCGGCGGTGGACGAGGCAGGCAGCACGCGGGCGGTCGGCAGGTTGGCCGCCAGCCAGCGTCGCGTCTGTGCCTCCGCGTGCGGGTGGGTCGCGATCGTCTTGATGTCGGTGAGCTGCGTGCCGGCCCGGGCCAAGAGCGCAAACGCCACGGGCAGCACGGCCTCCCGCACAATCACCAGCGGCTCGCCCGCGGCCAGCTCGTCGAGGGTGGCATTGACCGAGCCCTCGACGGAGTTCTCCAGTGGCACCATGGCGCCGGAGACCGCTTCGGTCCGGACCGCATCAAGCGCCGCCGTCACCGACTCGTACGGACGCAGCCCGGCGCCGGGCTCAGCCACCTGGCGCAGGGCGGCCTCGGTGAACGTGCCCTCTGGGCCGAGGTAGGCGTAACTCACCACGATCATCAAGCCTACGGGTGGCTCGCCGGGTCGCTCGCGCGATCAGCGTCGACGACGTACCGCGGCGTCCTGCTCGCCACGGGCGAGTGCGACCGCCTCACGCTCCTCCGGTGCGAGGGCGAAGTCACCGTGACCGCGGGTGACGATCTTTGCGTAGGTGCGGGAGCCGTCGGACTCGGTGACCGTGCTGAGCACGACACCGTCACCTTCCGCATCGAGCAGCGCGAGCGAGAACGACTGGTGCCGGGCAACCGCTCCGGGAGCGTCATAGCGCACCAGGGCCACGTGCCGGATCGCGTCGGCGGACTCCTGCCGTGCTTGGTCGAGCTCATCGAGCGCGGCCTGTACGTCGCCCCGCAGGTCGGTCATCTCGTCGCTGTTGTCGGCCAGCAGGTCGAGGATCGATCGTGACTTGCCTTTGGGGCCGACCGGCTCGAGGATCGCCAGCCGGCCGCGCAGTGCCGCCACCTGGCGGTGCGCCCGAGCGGCGGACCAGACGCCCAGCAACCCCAGCAGCACCCCGGCGACGACCAGCCCGTCGCGCAGCGTCGGGTCACCGACAAAGCCGGACATGTCCGGAGCGTACTGCTCGCAGTCCTCCGGAAGGCTCTACGCGCACCGTGTCTGATGGCCGTGTTCGGGCGGTAATCGGGCCCGCAACCTCGGCGGACGTTCCCGCGGGAACGTCTTTCCGCCACCCGGGGGGCGTCCCACCACGGCGGCCACCCAATCGGGCAGCGTCGGGCGCCTGTCTAGACTGGATCCCCGCGCACCGCCGAGACCGGAGGGAACGGAACGTGGACCTCGCGGTCGTGCTGACCACGTTCCTGCTCGTGTTCCCGGTGGAGCTCCCCGACAAGACCTTCGTGGCGACGTTGGTGCTGTCGACGCGCTACCCCGGCCGTTGGGTCTGGCTAGGGGCCAGCACCGCGTTCCTGGTGCAGACCGTGATCGCCGTCTTCGTCGGCCAGATCCTCTCGCTCCTGCCGGAGACGGCGGTCCACATCGCGGCGGCAACCCTGTTCACCGTTGGAGCGATCATCCTCCTGCGGTCCGCTTCGCGCGCGGAGGCGGACGAGGCGGCAGAAGAGGCGGAGCTCGCGGCCACGCCGACCGCTCCCGCGGCGGGCATCCGTGCGGCCGCGATCTCGTTCGGTGTCCTCTTCGCGGCCGAGTGGGGTGACCTGTCGCAGTTCACGATTGCCGGGCTCGCCGCGCGGTTTGACTCGCCGCTGTCCGTGTTCGTCGGAGCCTGGCTCGCACTGGCCAGCGTCGCCGCGATCGGAGTGCTCGCCGGACGCACCCTCTTGCGCTACGTGAAGCCATCCCTGGTCAAGCGGATCGCGGGCGTGCTGTTCGCCGTGCTCGCGTCGCTCGCCTGGCTGGGCGTGCTCGGCGTGGAGGGTCTCCCGCTATGAAGCGCCTTCGGCTGATCGTCGGCGCGCTCATCGCGGTGACGGCGTCCACGCTCGCCCTCACACCGCCCGCATCCGCCCAGCCAAGCCCCGGCCAGCCGCACGTCGTGCTAGCCGGAGTCGGCGGTCTGTCATGGGCCGACGTGAGTCCGGACGAGATGCCCACGCTGTACGACCTCACGGGCGAGCAGGCGGCCGGCTCCGTCGCCGTCCGGTCGGTCTACACGCACAACTGCGTCGTCGACGGCTGGCTCACAGTGAGCGCCGGGCGGCGCGCCGCCCAGGAGCGCACGCTGCCGGGCGAGGACAGCGACCGTGGCTACTGCCGCGAGGTCCCGCCGCCTTTGACGTCCGGCGACGGTGCGTCGATCCCCGACTGGGCAGAGCTCAGCGCGCAGCAAGACGAGTTCGGGTACGACGCCACGCTCGGCCTGCTCGGCCAGACCCTCGACGACGCAGGCGCCTGCGCGACCGCCGTCGGCCCTGGGGCGGCACTCGCCCTGGCCACCGAAAATGGTGACGTCGCGCGCTACGTCACAGGCGCGGTCGATCTCACCACCGATGACATCAGCGCGTGCCCTGTCACAGTCGTCGACCTCGGATCGGTGCCGCCAGGCCACCTCGATCCCGCTGCTCGCGCCGCCGCCGCGGCCGCCGTCGACGCGCAGCTGAATCAGCTGCAGGACATCCTTCCTGACGACACCGCCCTGCTGGTAGTCGGCGTCTCCGACTTCGGCCCCACCGAGCCGGTGGGCCCGGACGACCTCGCAACGATCCCAAACGAGCTCGGCCTCCGGGTCGGCGCTGCGGCCGGACCACAGGCGGACGGGAGCCCGTACGGCGCCAACTGGCTAACCTCTGGCTCAACCCGCTGGGACGGTCTGGTCCAGCTCACGGACGTGACGCCGACGCTGCTCGAGTACGCCGACGTCGACATCCCAACCGACGCGGTCGGCCGACCTTGGCGCGCCGGCACCCCCCATCCAGCCACTGCCGCCACCACCGTTCGCGAGCTGCAGGGCGCCGACCGCGCCGCCCAGGTCTTCCGCGAACAGTCGGGGCCGTTCTTCCTCTTCCTCGGGCTTGTCGAGCTCGCGTTCTTTGGCGGGAGCATTGCGCTGCTGGGGCGGTGGCTCTCGATGGCGGCGCGCCGCCGAGTGCTCACCGCGGTGCACCTGTTCGCCCTCGTCGCGGCGTCGTTCCCGGTGGCGGCGTTTCTGGCAAACCTGAGTCGCTGGTGGCTGGCCGATCGGCCGGGTCTCGCACTGTGGACAACGCTGCTCGGCATTGCGGTCGTCGTCACCGCGATCGCCGCCGCTGGGCCGTGGCGCAGGCGCAGCTATGGCCCCACGGCGGTTGTTGCCGGCATCACCGCGGGTGTGCTCGGGGTGGATGTGCTGATCGGCTCGCAGCTCCAGCACTCCAGCCTGCTCGGGCTCTCACCACTGGTGGCGGGGCGGTTCTATGGGTTCGGCAACATCTCTTTCGCGATCTTCGTGATCGCCTGCCTGGTCTTCGCCGCGGCACTGGCGCAGTGGGTGCTCGACCGGGGTGGCTCGCGCCGCCTCGCGACCACAGTTGTCGCGGTGATCGGGCTCGCGGCCGTCGTGATCGACGGTGCGCCTTTCGCGGGGGCCGACTTCGGGGGGGTCATCACCACCGTCTGTGGTTTCGCGATCCTGGGCATCGTGGTGAGTGGCACGCGCCACTCCTGGCGCCAGCTCGTGTTGGTCGGCATCGCAGCCATTGTGGTGGTGGCCGCCATCGCGTTCCTCGACTGGCTGCGCCCCGCGACAGCCCGCACGCACCTTGGTGACTTTGTGCAGCAGGTCCTTGACGGCGAGGCGTGGGAGATCGTCTACCGCAAGGCCCGAAACTCACTGCGGACGCTCGTCGGCCGCCCGCCCTACGGCTGGCTGGTGCCGCTGTCGTACGCGGTCATCATCGCGATGGTGCGCCGCCCGGAGCGGATGCGCGTGCCCGGGCTCGTCGACGCGTTCGCGGCCTGGCCGCTGCTGCGCCCCTTGATCTGGACGGGGCTCCTGACCGGCGTCGTCGGGTTCGCGGTCAACGACTCCGGGGTCATCGTGCCCGCGCTCATGCTCACGATTGGGATTCCGCTGGTCGTGGCGGCGGTGAGCCGGGCACTCCGCCTGCTGCTCGACGCGCCGCTGCCGCCAGACCCCACGCAACAGTCAGCGACGCCAGCGACCCACTGACCCAGCGCAGAGCGGGTGCGCGATGGCTTGCCCATGCGGCCACCTGCGGTGGGAACTCCAGTGCGCGGCTGGCGACGTACCAGAAGCCATAGGCACCCGTGTGCACCAGCAACAGCCAGTCAGCCGCAGAGGCCGCGACCAGAGCCAGCGGTGCCCAGACTGCCGCGTCGTACCACGGCAAGACGTACTGCGCGCCCAGCACCCACGCCAGCGAAATCGCCGCTGCACCGCGGGCTGCCTCCCCCACGACGGTGTCGGCGCGCGGTAGGACGCGCAGCAGCACGACCACCAGCACAGCAATAACCACCCACGCCGCGATGGCGACGTAGCGCTTGGCGTCCTCGCGCGGCAGTTGCGCGTCGAGCACCTCGTAGATGCGGTGCCAGAACGTGGACGGTGACACGTATTTGGCGTTGGCCTGCAGTTGGGTGAACGCCGCATCGCCGGCGAACCCGTAGGTCAACGCCAGCGATGTCGCCGCGCCCGCGCAGAGCAGCAGCGCATCCTTGGGGCGGCGGCGCAGCGCCCACAGAAAGCCGAGTCCCCAGAGCCCAAGCGAGATCTTCACTGCGCCGGCGAGGCCGAGCAGCACCCCGGCACCCAGCGGTGATCGGCGCAGCAACGCGAGCGCCCCCACGGCCAGCACGATCGCCTGCGCGTCGAGGTGAGCGCCGCCGACGACCACGTAGATCAGCAGCGGGTTGGCGGCCCACAGCAGCGCGGCCCGCGCCCGGCGCGCCGGATCGCCGCCCGCTGCCGTGACGAGCAGTGCGCCGGCGCCGACGTAGGCGGCGGCGTTGATCAGCGCGAGCCAGAACACGGTGTCGTGCATCGAGCCGCCACCCAGCCGGGCCGCGAGCTCCTGCACCATCGTGGCCAGCGGACCGTAGACGCTGGTCACGTCGAGCCACGGTCTCTCGGTGGCGAGCCCGATCGAGTCGCCTTGCTCGATGAGCGTGCGTGCGGTGTTGTCGTACGGGTCGAAGCCGAGCGCGGACAGCCGCCCGTAGACCGCGTAGACCTGCACATCGGCGCTCGCCATCGGGGGCACCAGCAAAAGAACGAACGCGGCGACCGCGCCGCAGGTGACTAGCCGTCGCGCGGACGGCAGCCAACCGAGCCGCAGCGCCCACATCCCCACGCCGAGCGCGGCTGCCGCGCAGCCGACAGCTGCGCTCGTCAGACCCACTGCAAGTGCCGGCTGGAGCGCGAGGTCCAGGTCGTACGGCGGCAGCCAGCCACGCCCCGGTTCGTCGGCGAGCGTGAGGGCCACCGCGTTGGGGCCCGCCAGCCCGACGACGATGAGAAGCAGGATGGAGAGGGCGCCAAGCCCGTACGCGAGCTGTGGCAGCCATCCGGCCCCACCCCCGCGAACTGAAGCGTTGTGCACCGACTCGCCCGGCGTGTTGGTGCCAAGCGCTCCAGTTTCGGGTGCCGGGCTCCGCGCGGGGCGCTGGCGCTCAGCCACGGTGCCAGGGTCGCGGCATCACACCGCGCTCCGCGAGTGCCTTGGCGACGTGCGCCCACTGCTTCGCCCGGTGCACCTGGGCGTGCCAGTCGGTGCCAGTCACCCGATGGTGGAAGGGCACCGGCACCTCGACCACCCGGAAACCCTTGCGCAGCAAGTCAATCGTCAACCCTGTCTCGACGCCGAATCCGTGCGCGAGCGGGAGCGCAGCGTTGAACGCCGCCCGCGTCAGGCAGCGTTGCCCCGACAGCGGCTGTGTTGCCACGAAACCGGTGGCCCGCTCGATGCCGTCGCGGGCGAGGTTGACGACGAGACCACGACCGCCGCCTGGCTGTGGCGGCAGCGTCGCGATCGTCATGTCGGCGCGATCGGCGAGGACCTCCTCGGCCAGCGGGGCAGCCTCGGCCGCGGAATCCTCCAGGTCGCCGTCGAGGAAGAGCAGGGCGCGGGGCGCGGTGCGGGTGCGCTCGCGCTCTTCGATTGCGGCGATCGCGGCCGCGCCCGACTCCATCGCCGCCGCCTTGCCGCGGTTGCTGGAGTGCCGTACGACGATCGCGCCGACCGCGCGGGCGGCCTCCTCGGTCTGGTCGGCGGAGCCGTCGTCCACGACGACAACCAGGTCGACACCGTCGATCCGCTTGGCCCCCTGCACGGTCGCCGCGATGCGCGGCGCCTCGTCCTTGGCAGGGATCACGACGGCGACGCGGCCGACGTTGCCCGGTGTCGACGTCGTCATGGCGCACAGGGTAGCTGCGCTGTCGTCAGGCCCGGACCGCGAGCCGGGTCGGGAGGCTCGGTGGATCGTCCGTGGGGTCGTGCAGATGACAGGCCACCGCGCGCCCCGGCTCGTCGGCCGCGAACGCCGTGGTTCCCAGCTGCGGCCGGTCGACGCGGCATCGGTCGTACGCGTCGGGGCAGCGCGGATGGAACGGGCACCCGGTCGGCAGGTTGAGCAGGTCGGGTGGTGACCCCGGAATGCCGGAGAGCTCTTGGCGGGGACCGCGCAGCGGCGGGAAGGACCGCAGCAGGCCGGCGGTGTAGGGATGCCGCGGTCGTCGGTAGACCTCCTCGGCCGTGGCGTCTTCGATGATCTCCCCGGCGTACATGATGGCGATGCGGTCGGCCGTCTCGACGAGCAGCGAGACGTCGTGGGTGATGAAGATGACCGAGAACCCCAGCCGCTCGCGCAGCTGCATGAGCTGCTCGACGATCTGTCGCTGCATGACGACGTCGAGCGCAGTTGTCGGCTCGTCCATGATGAGGACCTGCGGCTCCAGTGCGAGCGCCATCGCGATCATCACGCGTTGCCGCATGCCGCCGGACAGCTGGTGCGGGAATGACCGAAGCCGGTCGGAGTTGATCCCGACCATAGCCAGCAGCTCGCGCGCCCGGTCATCCCGTTCGGCGCGCGACGACTCGGGGCGGTGCTCGGCGATCGCGTCGACGAGCTGCCGACCGACGCGGTGCACCGGGTTGAGGGAGTTCATTGCGCCCTGGAAGACGATCGCCGTCTCCGTCCAGCGGTGCGCCCGCAGCTCTGAATCGCTGAGCCGGAGCAGGTCGTCGGTCGTGCCGTCGCGAGAGGTGAACAGCACCTCCCCATCGGTGATCAGGCCGGGCGGCGGCAGCAGCCGCGTGGCGGCGTACGCGAGCGTTGACTTGCCGCACCCCGACTCGCCGGCCAGGCCGAGCACCTCACCGTGATGGAGGGTCAGCGACACGCTGCGCAGCGCGTGCGTGGCACGGGTGTCGTAGCCGTAGTCGACTGACAGTCCGCGGATCTGCAACACCGGGTCGCCGAGCGCGAGGGGGCGACCGGATACGGCGAGGCTCGTCATGCGTCGGCCCCCTTGCGATTGTCGGTGTGCACAGGTGTGAAGCCGACGCGCGGGCGGATTCGCCGCCGCCGTAGCGCGGTGGCCTGCTGCCCCGTCGACCGTAGCCGTGGGTTGACGAACTCGTCGATGCCGAAGTTGATGAGCGTGAGGGCCATGCCCACGAGAGCGATGCAGAGCCCAGCCGGCACGAACCACCACCAGGCGCCGCGGGCGAGGGCTTGGTTGGACTGTGCCCAGAACAGTATGGTGCCCCAGTTCCAGTCGCTCACCGATGTAACGCCGATGAACGCAAGCGTCACCTCGGACAGCACCGCGAACGTCACCGTGCCCACGAAGCTGGCGGCGATGATTGCGGTCAGGTTGGGCAGGATCTCGAACCAGATCACCCGTAGCAGCGACTCGCCGTTGGCCCGTGCCGCCTCCACGAAGTCGCGTCGCCGCAGCGACAGCGTCTGCGCACGCAAGATCCGTGCACCCCAGGCCCACGAGGTGAACGCAAGCACGAGCGCAATGGTGAACGGGCCGGCCTTGGGCAGCTGTCCAGCGATGATGATGATCAACGGCAGCGCCGGGATGACCAGGAAGATGTTGGCGAGCACGGACAACAGCTCGTCGGCAACGCCGCCCAGGAAGCCGGCGGTCACGCCCACCAGGACCGAGAGCACCGTGGCGACGATGCCGGCTGTGAAGCCGACGACAAGGACGCCGCGGGTGCCGACGAGCAGCTGCGAGTAGATGTCCTGACCGGTGTTGGTGGTGCCCAGCCAGTGCTCCGCGCTCGGCGGAGCCATCGCCGAGTCGCTCAGCGCGCTCGGGTCGTACGGTGCGATCCATTCACCGATCACGGCGATGACGGTGAAGAAGCCGAGGATGGCGATACCTATGAGCGACTTGCGGTTGCGCAGGAAGACCAGCCGCTGGCGCCCGCTGCCCACGACGGTGTCAGCCTCGATCGACGCGACCAGCTCGTTTTGCGCGATCTGGGCGGTCACCACTCAGCCCTCCTGCCGGGTGCGCGGGTCCAGGACGACGTAGGCGATGTCAGCCAGCAGGTTGGCCACGAGCACTGACAGCGTGATGACCAGGAAGATGCCCTGCATCAGTGGATAGTCCTTGCCGCCAATGGCCTGGTAGAGCATGAACCCGATGCCCTGGTAGGAGAACACCATCTCCATCACGAGGGTGCCGCTGACGATGAAGCCAAGGGACAGCGCGAAGCCCGAGATCTGCGGGAGTACGGCGTTGCGTGCGGCGTAGCCGAGCATCACGCGCCGCTCGCTGAGCCCCTTGGCGTGCGCGACGGTCACGTAGTCCTCCGAGGACACCGTGACCATCATGTTGCGCATTCCGAGAATCCACCCCGCGACCGACGAGATCACGATCGTCAGTGCCGGGAGCACGCCGTGGTAGATGGCCGAGCCAATGAACTCGCCATTCCAGCCGGGCAGGAGTGCGCCGTCATAGCTGCCGGACGCCGGGAACACCGGCCAGGTAACGGCGAAGAGCACGATCGCGATGAGCCCGAGCCAGAAGTACGGGACGGCGGAGAAGAAGGTGGTGATCGGGAGGATCGCGTCCCACCGCGACCCTCGTCGCCAGCCGATGAAGGCACCGACCAACGTGCCGATGACGAAGCTGATGACCGTGGCGATGCCGACCAGCGCGATCGTCCAGGGCAGCGACTGCCGGATGACGTCGGCGACCGGAGCGGGGAAGAACGAGAACGAGAGGCCGAGGTCGCCGTGCAGCAGGTTGTTCCAGTACTCGACGTACTGGCTCCACAGGCTGCGCTCCTCGTCGAGCCCGAACAGCACGTACAGCGAGTCGATTGCATCGGAGCTGAGCTGCCCCTGGTATCGGTTGATGAGGGACTGCACCGGGTCGCCCGGCATCAGGCGCGGGATGACGAAGTTGAGCGTGATCGCCGCCCACGCGGTCACCAGGTAGAACGCCAGCCGGCGCAGGATGAAGCTCATGCGGCCACCTCCGCCGCCCGCGGCGCGTCCGGCCGCGACGCGTAGAGCCAGCAGGCCGCCTCGCGTCCCGGACCGGCCGCCAGCAGGGGCGGTGCCTCTGCGCGGCACAGGTCGTTGGCGAACGGGCAGCGCGGGTTGAACCGGCAACCGCTCGGCGGCGTGATGAGGCTCGGCGGCTCCCCCGCCGCACGCACCGACCCTGCCGGCTCGGTGCGGGCGAGCTGGTCAGGGTCGGGCGCCGACCGTACGAGCAGCTGCGTGTAGGGGTGCGCCGGCTGCTGCGTGATGCCTTCGCTGTCACCCGTCTCCACGACTCGACCGGCGTACATGACCACCGTGCTGTCGGCGAAATAGCGAGCCGACGCGATGTCGTGCGTGATGTAGAGGATGGCGATCCGCAGCTCGTCACGCAGCTCGCGCAGTAGGTTGAGAATGCCGAGCCTGATCGACACGTCGAGCATCGAGATCGGCTCGTCGGCAAGCAGCACCTTCGGGTTGGCACCGAGCGCCCGCGCGATCGCGACCCGCTGTCGCTGTCCGCCGGACAGCTCATGTGGGAACTTGTCGACGAAGCGCACTGCCGGGCGCAGTTGCACCCGCTCCAGCAATGCGTGCAGTGCCTGCTCCTTGGCCGCACCGTGCAGCTCGGATTGATGGATCGCGAGCGAGCGGCCCAGGGTGTAGCGCACCGTGTGTACGGGGTTGAGCGAGGCGAACGGGTCCTGGAAGATCATCTGGACCTGCCTTGCGTACGCCCGGAATCGCCGGCCACCGCGCGACGCGACGCGCTCGCCGGCAAGCCTGATCTCACCCCCCGTTGGCGCCAGCAGCTGGGCGAGCAGCCGCGCGACTGTGGACTTGCCCGACCCGGACTCGCCAACCAGGGCCACGACGCTGCCGCGGTGCAACGTCAGGTCGATGTCGTCGACGGCATGTACGACGCGGCTGGCCCGCAGGCCGCGAACCTTGAAGTGCTTGCTGAGGCCACGCGCGGTGAGGACGGCGCCGTCGTCGGCCTCGTCAGCGGTGAGTGGCTCGGACATGACACCTCTGGGCTTGGCATCTCGGGCTATGACATCTCGAGCTATGACATCTAGGGCTATGACATCTAGAAGCGTGCGGCGGCGTCGGGTGAGCGTACGCCCGCGGCGGGTGGGGGATCCGCCGCGGGCGTACTCGAGCGCCGATCAGGCGACCGGCTTGAGGTTCATCAGGATCATCGACGCGTTGACCATCGTGGGCTGCGGCGTCGCGTACGGGTTGTCCTCCGAGGGGAATCCCGTGTAGTGCTTCTCGCTGAACTCCGCGCCGATCGGGCGAGCCACCATCGGTATGCCCGGCACCTCGTTGACCATGATGTCCTGCAGCACGTCGAGTGCCGTCTGCGCCGTTGCCTCGTCCGTGGCGTTTGCGTAGTCCTGCAGAGCCTTCGTCGCCGCATCGTTCTGGTAGCGGCCGAAGTTCCAGTCGGCCTTGTCACCGAGCGGCTTGTAGTGCGCGCCGTCCATGATGTTGCTGTAGATGTTGAACGGCGTGACGCCGGTGTCGGTCCAGTGCATCGACGCCTGGAACTCGCCGTTGGCGATCGCGGTGAACCATGCGTCGGCGTTCATCGTGCTGACCGTCGCCTCGATGCCGAGATCCTTCACGCCATCGGCCACGATCTGCAGGTCGGCGAGGTAGTCGGCCCAGCCGGCCGGGTCGACGAGCTCGAAGGTGACCGGCTCGCCGTCGGGGTCGATGAGCTTGTCGCCCTGCAGGGTGTAGCCGGCGTCAGCGAGGACCTGCTTGGCGCCCTCGACGTCGGGCTCCATTGTGACGCCCTGGTACTCGGCGGACATGAAGCTCTCACCGGCCGGCAGCGGGAGGCCGGTCGGGCTCTCCAGCTTGGGGAAGACGCCCGCGTGGGCCTGGGCGTGCACGGCTTCGCGGTCGACCACCATGCTCACGGCCTTGCGCATGGCGGCGTTGTTGAACGGCTTGGTCTCGGTGTTGACGTAGAGCACGTCGATGCCAAGACCGGTCGGGAACCACGCCTTGTGGTTGTCCGGGTCCTTGGAGATGTAGACGTCCTCGTAGTCGGCGATGAACGTCCAGCCCCACTGCGCGTCGCCAGTGGCGAGCGCCGTGGTGAGCGCGCTGTTGTCGTTGTAGGTGCTGTAGCGCAGCTCGGGCACCGCCGGGTCGCCGCCCCAGTAGTCCTCGTTGGGCACGAGCGTGGCTGCCTGCGGTGTCCACGTCTTCAAGGTGTACGGACCCGTACCGATCGGGTCCTCGTTGAGGTCGGTCGTCGGGTCGTCGATCTCCGTCCAGATGTGCTCGGGGACCATGAAGATCTGCAGCACCTTGTGCTCGTTGATGCGCTGCGAGTCGGTGAAGCTGACGGTGACCTGGCTACCGTCGACAGTGACGTCGTCGTACGGCAGCCCCTCCGTGTTGAGCGCCTCGTTGTCCTTGCGGATGTTGAACGAGTAGGCGATGTCCTCGGCGGTGAAGTCCTCACCGTCGCTCCACTTCGCGCCGTCGCGGGCGGTGAATGTCACCGCGGTGTAGTCGTCGTTCCACGTGAACTCCGATGCCAGCCACGGAGTGGGGTCTTCGCTCGGGCGAGCCAGGTTGACCTGCACGAGCGGCTCGTACATCGCGAACGCGTAGCCGAGCGACATCGCCGACGACGTGTTCATGAACGGGTTGTGGTTCTCGGTCTGGGGGCCGTTGGGCATGCCGATCGTGAGCGGCTGCCCTTCGGAGTCGCCGGACGAGTCGTCTGAGCCACAGCCGGCAGCCGTTAGTGCGACCGCGACCAGGCCGACGACCGCCGATGCGAGGGATCGCCTGTTCATCGTGCCTCCTTGCACGGGATCCGCCCTTCGGGCCGGATCACTCCTACGGGTGCTGGGGTAGTTCGACAGGGATCGACAGGCGTAGGTCACGACTGGACCTGCCGACTGTTGCGCGCAGACCACCCGGCGGCACACGCCACCCGCGGTGGTCACTGTCCCAGACCTCGAAGGACCGTCGCGGGACGGTCACCCGAGCGGTGACGGACTCCTTGCTGCTGGCCTCGACCACCGTGTGGGCGGCGAGCCAGCGCACCGGACGGTCCGGGTCGTCGATCTCCGGTTGGAGATAGACCTGGACTACTTCCCGGCCCGGACGTGGGCCGGTGTTGGTGACGGAGACGTCGAGCACGACTCCGTCGGCGGTGCTGTCGACGACGAGGCCTTCGTCGTACGACCAGTCGGTCCAACCGAGCCCGAACCCAAACGGGCGGGCCGGCTCGAGCTTGCGGCGGTCCCAGGTGCGGTGACCGACATGGATGCCCTCGGCATAGGTGAGCACGCCGTCGACCGGGATCGCGTGCGGCACCGGGACGTCCTCGGCGCGCGCCGGCAGCGTCCAAGGCAACCGTCCGCTCGGCTCCGTGCGTCCGAGAAGTACGTCGGCCAGCGCCCCACCGGCCTCCTGGCCAGGCAGCCACCACCAGAGCACAGCGGCGATGCCCGGCTCGTCGAGCCATGGCAGCAGCACCGGAGCCCCGGCATTGACGACGACAACGGTGCGGTCGTTGACGGCGGCCACCGCGCGGACCAGCTCGTCCTGCCGACCGGGCAACGCCAGTGTCGTACGGTCCCACCCCTCGGACTCAGATTCAGGGTTGGTGCCCACGACGACGATGGCGAGGTCGGCGCCACGAGCCGCGTCGACCGCTGCCGCGATCTCGGCGTCGTCGCTGCGCTGTGGTGGCCGGTGCCGCAGCGCGGCACGGACGAACCGTCCGTATGCGGCGGCGTCGATGACCTGCAGCGTCGCGTCGATGCCGACAACCCGCGACGTCTCGACATCGACGATCGCTGGGAGACCGTCGGGCTGGTTGACGGAGGAGTCGAGGATGACGTCTGCAGTGGCGTGGTGGCTGCCGCTGTCGACCTCGTGGCCTTCGACGTGCACCGCGTACGTGCCGACAGTGCCGACCGAGAGCTCGTGCCGACCCGGCGCATCGAGGCGGACCCATGTGCTCAGCCGCGCCGCACGAGCCGTGGGGTGCGATCCGTCGAGTTGCAGCCACCCTGCCCAGTCGGCGCTGACCGAGTGATGCAGGACGTGGCCAGTCGCGTCGAGCAACTCGACAGTCACGCCAGGTCGGGACAGCTCGGAATCGGCGAACGCGATCGCCGCCTCCAACGGCTGTGCGTGTTGCCTGGTTGCGACGCCCGGCAGGACATCGACGACGGCATTGGTGGGCAGCAGCTCGCGCAGACCTTCAGCCGGCGTGACCACATGGCCGGGCTGGACGAACGCGCTGCCGCCACCCTGCACGAACGGCTCGACGGCGTTGGCACCGATGAGGGCGACGCGGGAGACGTTCGCAGGTACGACCGGCAGCAGGTCGTCGTTGCGGAGGACCACCGTCGCTCGGGCGGCGAGGTCGCGGAGCTGGCGGCGGGCAACGTCTGGGCGGATTGTCTGACGGACCAAGGGCTCCGCGCCGTCGAGGGCACCGACCCGCTCGGCCAGCCGGATGATGCGGGCGACCTTGTCGTCGATGACGGCTTCGGAGACCTCGCCCGCCTCGACAGCGGCGAGCAGCCGCTCCTCCCAGGGACCACCGGGTCCGGGCATCACGAGGTCGAGCCCCGCGTTAGCGGACGGTGCTGTCGATGTCGTGGCCAGCCAGTCGCTGACGACGACACCGTCAAAGCCCCACTCACGCTTGAGCAGGTCGGTGATGAGGCGACCGTGCTCGGTCGCCGGTGCCGCGAGCACGCCGTCGTCGACACCGTTGTAAGCAGCCATGACCGCCCACGCGCCGGCGTCCTTGACGACCCGCTCGAACGGCGCGAGGTAGACCTCGCGCAGAGCTCGCTCGTCGACGGCAGCGACATAGCTGGTGCGCTCGGTCTCCGAGTCGTTGGCGATGAAGTGCTTGACGCACACGCCGATGCCAGCCGTCTGCGCTGCCGCGACGAGGGCAACTGCGAGCTCGCCGGTGAGCAACGGGTCTTCGGAGAAGCACTCGAAGTGCCGACCGCCGACCGGTGTGCGCTGGATATTGATCACGGGAGCGAGAACGATGTCGACCCCGAGGCGGCGAGCCTCGGCCGCGAACAACGCACCGACCTCGGCGGCCGTCGCCGGGTCCCATGTCGCCGCCACTGCGCTCGGCGCCGGGAACAACAGTGAGGGGTCGTGGCCGGGTGTGCCGGTGCCGCGCACTCCGACCGGCCCGTCGGAGAAGACGAGCGACCGCAGGCCGACCGCGGGCCCCGGGTGCAGGGTCCACGCCGTCGCGCCGGTGAGCAGCCGTACCTTGTCACGCAGAGCAAGCCGGGCGACGGCCTCGGCGGCAGCCTCGTCGCCAGTGCCTGGGTGCAGCACCGGCAGGGGGACGCTTGCCACGACTATCCTCCGAGATGACGAGCAACTTACTTACAGGTGAGTAAGTGGGACGTAATGTTGCACACTTACTGACCTGTAAGTAAGTGTTCTCAGGGTTACGGTTGTGTCACGACGAGAGGACGGGCGCGCGATGGCCGCGGACAGCGAGCTCGAGCCGTTGCCTACCGGGCAAAAGGCATCGCGCCGGCAGCGTGCTGAGGCCCGGCGCGCCGAGATCCTCAAGGCGGCGATGGCGACGTTTGCGACACGTGGTTACCGCAACGGCTCACTGGGCGAGATCGCCGAGCAGGTCGGGATAACGCACGCCGGCGTGCTCCACTACTTCGGCTCCAAGGAGTCACTGCTCATCGAGGTGCTCAAGTACCGCGACGAGGCCGACCTCGAGCACCTGGAAGGCCACCGCCGGCCGGAGGGCTTCGCCTTCCTGGAGCACCTCGTCAACACCGTGACCGCCAACATCGAACGGCCCGGCATCGTGCAGGCCTACGCCGTGCTGTCCGCCGAGTCGGTGACCGAAGGTCATCCCGGACAGGAGTGGTTCCGCTTCCGGTTCGAAGTGCTGCGCGGGATCATCGCCCGCGCCCTGGCCGAGTCCTGCCCGCCGGAGTCAGCACCCTCCGCAGCCGAGCTCGACACCGCGGCGTCGTCGCTGATCGCCTTGATGGACGGCCTGCAGGTCCAGTGGCTGCTCGACCGTAACGTCGTCGACATGCCGCGGGCGCTGTCCCTGGTGACCGATGCGCTGCTGGCCCGCTGGGGCTCGGAGCGCCGCACCGCGCCAAGTTCCCTGCCCGGCTAGCCTCGTCAACATGAGCTACCCGCATGGGGTGTACAGCGAGGTTGCCCCGCTGCGGACCGTGCTTCTGCACCGCCCAGGCCCCGAGCTGAAGCGGCTGACGCCGCGCAACAACGACAAGCTGCTCTTCGACGGAATCCCATGGGTCGGGAGGGCTCAGGAGGAGCATGACGAGTTCGCCGACGCACTCCGTGAGCGTGGCGTCGAGGTGCTCTACCTGACCGAGCTGCTCGTGCAGACGCTGGCTTTCGAGGCGGCCCGGCTCGCATGCATCGAATCGGTGCTCGCCGACCGTCGGCTCGGTGACACCCTGCGGTCCCAGGTGCGCAGCCATCTGAACGGGTTGCACCCTGACGATCTCGCTGCAGTGCTGGTCGCCGGACTCGCGCACGAAGAGCTCCGCGGCGGGGCCGGTCTCACCTACACACTGATGGACTCGCACGACTTCGTCGTGGATCCGCTGCCCAACCTGCTGTTCACCCGCGACTCCTCCACATGGGTGGGACATCACGTGGCGGTTACCAGCCTCGCGATGCCGGCCCGCGTGCGCGAGACCACGCTGACCAACGCGATCTACAGCCACCATCCGCGGTTCGCGAGCACGCCGCATGTCTACGACCCGGACCTCGAGCCACTCGAAGGTGGCGACGTGCTCCTGCTGGCTCCGGGAGTGCTCGCTGTGGGCACAGGTGAACGCACCACACCGGCGGGCGTGGAGCGGCTCGCGCGGCGAGTCTTCGCCGCCGGGCTGGCGCACACCGTGCTCGCCGTTCCGATCGCGCAGGAGCGCGCGACTATGCATCTCGACACGGTCTGCACGATGGTCGACGTCGACGCGGTCGTGATGTACCCCAACGTCGCCGACCGCCTGGTCGCGATCGCGCTTACGCCCGAGTCGCCGGACGATGTCTCTGCGCCGCTGTCTGTGGCGGCGCCCGAGCCGTTCCTCGTCGCGGCGGCCAAGGCCATGGGCCTTGACACGCTGCGCATCATCGACACCGGCCTAGACCCGGTCACCGCCGAGCGCGAGCAGTGGGACGACGGCAACAACACACTCGCCATCGCGCCGCGGCTTGCCGTTGCCTACCAGCGCAACACGGAGACCAACGCCCAGCTGGAGCGGGCCGGCATCGAGGTCATCCGCATCAGCGGGTCGGAGCTCGGGTCTGGCCGCGGTGGGCCGCGCTGTATGTCCTGCCCGATTGCGCGGGACGGGGTGGACCCGGCCGATCTCAGCGCAGGGTTGGAGAACCCCGAACGCTCCTGACGGGGGAAACAGCAGCGTTCGGGGCCGTACGACCGACGCTAACCCAGAAATCCACGCTTAGGAAGTTGCTGGGCGAAGTAACTCAGCGTTTTATCTGATTGTTACTTGCCGGTTGGTTAGGCCGGCGCGGGCGCCGCGCTCGGCGGCGGTGAGCGGTGTGGTCTCGGCCACAGCCGCCTCGAGCCGGGACGCAAACTCACCCGCCGGGCCGGCGACCTCGTCGGCCTGGGTGCCTCGGACGAGGTCCCAGACAGGGATAAGCAGGCCGAGAGCCCGGAACGTTCCGAGCAGCCGGGTGCCCGGACCGAGCGCCGACTCGCCACGCACGTGCAGCCGGGCCAGCGCGTCGAGCAGTGGCTCTTCGTCCTGCGGCAGCACCCAACGGACCTGGTCACGGTCGGTGAGCTGGCACCAGTAGGCGCCATCGACACCAGCGATGCGCGCCGCCGGTAGCAGGGCGGAGTTGGCCTGCTCGAGCGATGCCTCGACGACCGGGTCGGACTCCGCGCCGTCCTCACGCCAGAAGTCGAACGACTCGTGCACGGTGACCTCGAACGGCGCGGCGGGGTCGAGCAGGTCCTGCAACCGTGGCGCGTCGTCCGGTGCCGGCCCGGCGTCGATCTCGGCCCCCGGCTCGGCCGCGAGCGCGCGGTTAAGCGCGTACCCGAGGTCGTGGCTCATGTCGCCCGAGCCGGCAGCGAGTGTCTGCAGGCCGAGCCAAACCTCCCCGTCGGCGCGCACGAGCGCCGCAGAGGCCAGCGGCAGCAAGGACACGACGCGGACGGCCCGATCGGCATCCTCCGACAGCCGTACGGGAGCGGAGGCGCACGCCACGATCTCGCGCAACGCCACCCAGTCGGGCTCGCCAGGCAACCCGGCGAACGGGCGCGCAGTCACGGAGTGCGTCGCAGCAGCCGCGCGGTGAGCGGTCTTACCGTGGCAGTTCCGGTACTTCTTGCCCGATCCACAAGGGCACAGCTCGCGCGGCCCCACTACCGGTATGTCCGCTACTGCAGTTGTCGACGGGCGTCCGCGCTTAGCCATGTGCGCGACCCTATCGAGCGGCGAGCCGACGCACCGTTCTTTGGTGTGGAGGCGAGTGCGACAGCAGACCCGAGCGTCAGCGGCTGCGCGTCAGGCGCAGCACAGCCCACACCGTCACGCCGGCTTCGGCAGGGGCGACTCCCCAGTCCTGGGCCAGCGCGTCGACGATCTCCAGCCCGCGGCCTCCGATCTCGGTCTGTCCGGCGTGGCGCACCCGCGGGTGGCTCACTCCTCCGCCGTCGGTGATCCGCAGCTCGATGCGGTCGGGCTGGACGCTCCAGGCCACGCGGATCTGGCCCTGCGCGAGAGGGCGGCCGTAGCGGACGGAGTTGGTGAACAGCTCCGAGAGGACCGTGAGCGCGTCGTCACGCAGCACCCCACGGATGCCCGAGTCCTCAAGATCATGCGCCAACAGCCGGCGCGCCACGCCGACACTCTCGACGGCGCGCGGCAGAAGACGCGACCGAGGCACAGGGGCCTCGGCCGTCACTGGTCGTCCCACCGGGCGCCCTCTAACACGACGCCCTCACGGCGTGACGGATCTGCCGCATTCTCACGGGCTGGTTTTGCCCGTTGTGGCGCACGTGAAACATGGGACGCCGCCTCACGGCGAACCATCGCCGGTCGGTCTGTGATCAACACGTGCACACCGAGGTCGAGGCAGAGGTGCACGTCGGCGGCGGTGTTGACCGTCCAGACATGGACCTCGAACCCTCGCGCCACGAGCTCCACCACATGATCTGGATGCCGGCGGACGAGCTCGATCGACGGCCCCGCCACCCAGGCACCACCGCGGAGCGACCCGTCGCGGCGGACGAGCCCGCCAGGCGGGAGCCGGGTGTAGAGGACCACCGTGGGCAGGCTCGGGGCCAAGGCCCGCACCCGCCGCAACGACGTACGCGCAAAACTCATGGTCCGGGCCTGTACGCCGTCGAACCGCCGCCCTCCGGCCAGCCCGTGCGCGGCGAGCATCTCGACGAGGCGCTCCTCGACCAGCCCGGCGTAGCGGGTCGGGTGCTTCGTCTCGATCGCCAGCTCGACCGGGCGAGCCGCCTCGGTGACCAGCTGCAGCAGCCGGTCAAGGGTGAGCACGCCCCGTTCACTGACGTCGGGCGCCTCGTCGTCGAGGTCGGCCCACGGCCGCTTCCAGGATCCCCAGTCCAGCGCCTCCAGGTCGGCCAGCTCCAGCGTCGACACGGCCCCGCGACCGTCACTGGTGCGCTCGATCCGCCGGTCGTGCACACATACCAGGTGCCCGTCGGCGGTGAGCCGGACGTCGCACTCCAGGCCATCGGCGCCGTCGACGAGCGCCTGCCGGTAGGCGCCCAGTGTGTGCTCGGGCTGCGACTCGCTCGCGCCGCGGTGAGCGATCACGCGCGGCCGCGTCAGCGTGGGCGGCACCTGTGACACACGTACATCGTGACATTTTCCGACGGGCTAATCCGGGAGCAGGACGCCCGGGTTCAGCAGCGCGTCGCGGTCGAGGGCGCGCTTGATCGCCCGCATCGCCGAGATCTCGGCGCGACTGCGTCCGAGGTGCAGCCATTGGCGCTTGGCCACGCCGATCCCGTGCTCGGCCGAGATGCTGCCGTGGTGGGCGGCGACGATTTCGAGCACCCGCTCGGTGATCGAATCGTCGTCGGGCGCCGGACCGATGACGTTGACGTGGACGTTGCCCTCGTTGATGTGGCCGAACAGGTAGACCTCATACGGTGCCAGGGCCGTTGCCACCTCGTCGCAGAACTTGGCGAGGTGGTGCCGCGGCACAGCGACGTCAAGCTTGTGCGGCACTCCGCGCGTGGAGATCGACTCGGTGTGCCACTCCCGGTAGACCCACAATTTGTCGTCGACAGCTGCGTCGGCATCGGCCGGGATATGCGGCAGCTCGTCGGTCTCCAGCAACAGATAGACCGGCCACACCCGATGCAGCGGATGCGGCAGCCGAGCGACTCGTCGTACGAGCTCGAACCCGGCAGCAACCATGAACTCCGCCGCGCGCAGCCCGTTGTCGGGGATCAACCCGACCGCCTCATCGATGTCTGCACAACCGACAAGCACTGTGCTGCCGGGCGTCTCCCGCGGCCAGAGCCGTAACCGCGCCGCGGTGACGACCCCGAGCGTGCCCTCGCTCCCGACGAGCAGCCCCGACAGGTCATAGCCGGTCGAGTCCTTGGGCAACCCCACCAGCCGGGACACCACAGAGCCGTCCGCGAGCACCGCCTCGACGCCGAGCACCTGGCGGCGGGTATCGCCGTAGCGGCAGACCCGCACGCCGCCCGCATTGGTGCCGATCGTGCCCCCGACTGTCGCGGAGTCGCGGGAGGCGAGATCGACCCCGTACGTAAGACCGACGTGGCGTGCCGCCCCCTGAACCGCCGCGATCGTCACGCCTGCGCCGGCCGTGAGCTGGCGGTCGTCCACATCTCGGATATCGCTGAGTCGGCGAGTCGACAAGACGACCGGCGGGTCGCCGTCCGGTCGTGGGACGCCGCCACCGACAAGGCCGGTGTTCCCGCCCTGCGGCACGATCGGCACGCCGGCATCGGCGCAGTCCCGTACGACTGCCGCCACCTGCGCCGTGTCGGCGGGTCGGACCACCGCGCGCGCCCGGCCGGAGAACCGCCGGGTCCAGTCGGTCTCGTACGCGCTCGTCAGATCGGGATCGGTCAGGACGTGTGCACGTCCCACGACATCACGCAGGCTCGTCTCAAGGGGCACGGTTCAACCCTCACACATCCCCCTGGCCGTACGTTTTCATCATCGTGAACTTGCCGCCCTTTCAGGAGCTGGTCGACGCCCATTGGCACGACGTCGCCCGCCTCGCATACGCCTTGGTCGGTCCCGGCGACGCGGACGACTGCGCCCAGCAGGCCTGGACGCAGGCACTCGCCGCGTACCCGTCGCTGACAAGCGCTCGCAACCTGCGCGGGTGGCTGCTCACCATCACCAGAAATGTCGCGATGGACGCACACCGGTCACGATCGAGGCGGGCGGTCCCTATGGCCGATCCACCCGAGTCGCCCGTCGCGGCCGCCGCAGAGCACGACCCGTCGTTGTGGGCAGCCGTACGGTCGCTGCCCGAGCGGCAACGGGTTGCTGTGGCACTGCGGTACGTGCTCGACCTCGACCATGCGCAGATCGCGCAGATTCTCGACACCACATCCGCGGCCTCGCGCCGGCTCGTCTCCGACGGTCTCGCGACGCTGCGCAAGGAGGTTTCCCATGAATGACATCCACGCTCTCGAGCGCCGGCTGAGCGACGTTCCGTCGGCGGGGCAGCCGCCGCGGCTCGTCGGCGACGTCACCTACGCGCTGCATGACACGCCCGTCGGGCCGCTGCTTCTCGCTGTGACGAAGCGTGGGCTGGTGGCCAGCTCGTACGACGAGGAGTCGACGGTCGCCCGGCGGATCGCCGGCCGCGTCTCGCCGGCGGTCGTCCGGGGTACTAGCGAGGCGCTGGACGAGGTACGGCGCGAACTCGACGCCTACTTCGGCGGGCGGCGCCGGTCGTTCGACCTGCCGGTTGATCTTGCGTTGGCCACACCGTTCCAGTCGCGGGTGCTCGGCGCACTGCGCGAGTCGGTGGCGTACGGATCGACCACGACGTACGGGACATTGGCTCGGCAGATCGGCGCACCCAAGGCGTCGCGCGCGGTCGGCGCGGCGCTCGGCGCCAACCCGGTCTGCGTCATCGTGCCGTGCCACCGGGTCATCGGCACGACCGGGGCACTCACCGGATATGCGGGCGGGGTCGCTGCGAAGGAGACACTGCTGCGGCTCGAGGGTGCTCTGTCGTGATCTACGGCTGTCTAGCGTGACGGCAAGACTTGGCTAGACGGGGCTAGCGCACCAGCCGGTCACCCGTCAGTCCTTCCTTCGGTCGTCTCGCCTGTACTCGAGGAACAGACTCACGAGGGTGAGGCCGCCGATCACGATCACAAGGGTGAGGAGAACCTCCACGATATGACTCGCTCTCTAGTGGCGCGGGTCCGGTGGCGGGGTCCAGCGGGGCGTGTGGATCGCAGTGTAGGAGCGGGCAAACCGCCGACGCCTGGTGACGGTGCGGCGGCGTGCCACGATCACGTCGCGCAGAGCTCGGCGGCGCTGCCACTCTGACGCCTCGAGTCACCTGACTCCCGCGGCGGCTGGACTAAATCTGCCGTACACGCTGATGTGGCGGGTGCTGTCGGCGGTGAACGGCTCGCGGCGCCACCCGCCCCAGCGATCCAGGAGCCGCAGTCCTGCAATGCGGGCCATGAGGTCCAGCTCGCTGGGATGCGCGAGCCGGCACGAGATCGGACCGAGGCGGATGCCGTCGTTGGTGAGGTGCACGTGGTTCTCGTCGAGGATCTGGGTGACGGGGTCGTATTGGTTGACGTCGAGGACCACCTCGTCCTTGCCGACGTACTCAGCATTCACGAACTGACGCCCACGCAGCCATGCCTGGGGTACGCCGGCCTCGACGACGAACACGCCGTCGTCAGCCAGGTGGCGCGCCGCGTTCTCGAAGCAGCGCACCTGGTCGTCCTGGGTCAGCAGGTTGTAGATCGTGTTGTAGACGAGGTACACGAGGCCGTAACGGCCCGGCGCTTCAGCACGTGACATGTCACCCATGACCACGGTGAGATCCGGCCCGCCGGGTTTGTCGCGTAGGCGCGCCACCATGTCGGGCGAGAGCTCGATGCCATCGACCTGGACACCTCGGGACGACAACGGCAGCGCGACACGGCCGGTACCGATCGCGAGCTCGAGAGCAGGCCTGCCACCGGCGACCTCTGCGAGGAAGTCCACAGTCTCTTCCTCGTCACCACGCGCGTGGTCGTCGTATCGTCCGGCCACGTCCGGGCCGAAGCTGGTCGCTGGGTCAAATCCCTCCACGGCTGGCAGCCTGCTGCATGGGCCCGCGATGTTCCACGGCTTTTCCGTCCGGCCTGAGCGAATGCGTTTGTCGCGGTCGGTGCGGCCCGGCCACAATCGCGGGGTGCCACCTCTGCGCCTCCATGCCAATCAGGTCGACATCGACGGAGGACTCGTCCGCCGACTTGTCAACGGACAGTTTCCTGAGTACGCGGGGCTGCCGCTGCGATACGTACCGTCTGGTGGCACCGAGAACGCCGTGTACCGGCTGGGTGACGACCTCGCCATCCGGCTTCCCTTGCAGGAAGACGCGGTCAGCGGCCTCTCCTGCCTGGAGCCGGGCCTCCCCTCTGGCTGCATGCCGACCTGATCCCCGGCAACCTGCTCGTACGTGACGGCCGCGTCGTAGGAGTGCTCGACTTCGGGACCATCGCCACCGGCGACCCCGCCTATGACGTCACGCCCGCATGGCACGTGCTCGATGGTGCCAGCCGAGCTGCGTTCCTCGAGATCGTTGGTGCGGATGACGCAACGCGGCGCCGAGCACGTGGGCTGGTCGTGTCCGGAGGCGTCATCGCGCTGCCGTACTACCTGCGATCCAACCCGTCGATGGTGGCCACCGCTCGCCGCGGAATCGAAGCTGTGCTGAGCGACGCTGCCTGACGGGCCACTGCTCAGGACGGCGTACGCCGAAGGTAGGCGCCGAAGTGCGGCACGGTGAACGCGATCGTGCCGCGCTCGCCCGAGTAGACGAGCCCCTTCTTGATCAGGGCGTCACGCGCCGGCGACAACGACGACGGCTTGCGTCCGAGGTGGAACGCGACGTCGGCAGTCGGCACCGCGCCGTCGCCGTCATTGGATAGTGCCGCCATCGCACGCAGGTACTCCCGTTCGGCCGGCGTCGCCCGCTCGTACCTCGATCCGAAGAAGCCGACCGCCAACTCGGCCTCCGCGTCGGGCGCCGCCACCTCCACATCGGCGGCCGACACGGGCGAGACCGGTGCGTGGTCCCAGACGACCTTTCCGTAGGCCTGGACGAAGTACGGGTAGCCGTCGGTCAACGCATAGAGCGCGTCGAGCGCCGACGGCTCGTAGACGACGTCCTCCTCCTTGGCCGGGAGGACGAGGGCGAGGTCAGCGGCAGAACGGTCGAGTCGATCGATGCGTACGTACGAGAAGAGCCGCTCGCTATAGGACTTCGACGCTGACAGCACGGCGGGCAGATGCGGCAGTCCAGCGCCCACCACCACCAGCGGCAGGCCTTGTTGGGACAGCTCGTGACAGGCGGCGCACACCGCCGACACGTCGGCCGGCGGGATGTCCTGCATCTCGTCGACGAACAGCGCGATGCCGCTGCCGACATCCTGCGCAAGCATCCCCGCGTCGACGAAAAGCTCGACCAGGTCGACCTCGATGTCGCCTGTGTCGGCGCGGCCAGACGCGACCGGCGCATCGATCGCCGGTGTCCAGCGGTCGCGCAGCCGACCACCGTTGGCATTGACCTTGAGCGCAAACGCCTTGAGCACGCCCAGAAACTGGGTAACTCGTTCGGGATCGCGGTGCCGCGGAGCGATCTCGCGCACCGCCATGTGCAGCGCGCCGGACAGCGGCCGACGCAGCGACTGGTCGGGACGGGCCTCGATCTTTCCGGTGCCCCAGCGCCGCTGGATCGCCACGCTGCGCAACGCGTTGAGCAGCACCGTCTTGCCGACGCCGCGCAGCCCGGTCAGTACCAATGAGCGCTCCGGCCGCCCGCGGGCCACCCGCTCGAGCACGACGTCGATGTGTGCAAGCTCCCGGTCGCGGCCGGCCAGCTCGGGCGGCCGTTGTCCGGCTCCGGGTGCATACGGATTCCGTACGGGGTCCATGGCTCTCGCAGCGTATTGGCTGCTCTAGGGCGGACCGTAGATTTCGCTAGAAGGCGCGATTCGGCGTGTCGTGCTCACGCGGGCGGCACGATCAGTTGCTGACGATCCCGAACACCGCTCGTCCAGTCGCGTACGCGAGTCGCTCCTGGGCCTACCGGACGTACGGCTCCTCACTGTCGCCCACCATCGGCTTGCCGAGCTCCTGCCACTCGACCATTCCGCCAGCCACGTTGAACGCGTCGATGCCTTGTTGGACCAGCCACGCCACCGCGTACGCAGAGCGCGAGCCGCTGCGGCAGATCACGTACACCGGCTCGTCGGTCGGTAGCTCACCCAGCCGGTCGGGCAACGTCTGCAGCGGCATGTGCACCGCACCGGGGGCCCGGCCGGACCACCACTCGTCGTCTTCGCGAACGTCGAGGAGGCGGCCGTCGGTCGGGAGGTCGGAGACGGAAATCGTGGGTACGTGCGAAGCGCCGAACACCCCAGCATCGTCGCACGGCACTCCGAGGCCAGGCCCGGCCGGCCGGAAATTGCCGATCTTGAGCAAGTCGAGGCGCGTTAGTGTCGGGGACGGTCTGACGCCCGGCCAATCTGCCATGTCTCATCATGTGTCGCCTTGGGTATCTATTTCATGACGCGGCCGTCAGGCTGGGGTGCACCTCGCTTCTCGACCTGAGCCGCAGTCCATACGACAGGAGGCACCGATGGGCATCGCCCGACTCACCAAGGCGGCGGCAGGCGCCGCCGCAGCCGTCGCAATGATCATCGCGGCACCAGGCGCCTCGGCGGCTGCCGAGGTGGAGTCACATTGCGCGGTCGGCGTGGCGCCGATCGCCTCCGGCCAGCCGACACAGGCGCCGGTGATCAACTGCTTCTCGACGTTTGCAGAGTCGATCGAGTTCGCCACGAGCGGTCGCGTGCAGCTCCAAGCCGCCGACGGTCAGGTGAGCGCCGCACAGTTGGCTTCGGCCGGGGCGGTGACGACAGAGCAGTCGCTCGCGGCGGGCCCGCTGCTCGGTGTCGAGTACGACGGAGCCAGCTTCAGCGCCGGGTCGCTGGCGCTCTACGGCACCAGTGGGAGCGGCTGCTACGGCGTCACGTACGGCTTCGCGGGCATGCCCGCCGGCTGGAATGACCGGGTCTCGTCCGCGCGGGCGTACTCGGGTTGCGACAGCTGGCACTACTCGAACGGTGGCTACGGCGGGGACGTACGGGTCTGCGCCACTGTCTGCAGTGGCTTCGGCGCGATGACCAACCGCACGTCGTCGATCGTCTTCCGCTGAGTGTCCTGCGGTCGGGCGCACACCCCCTGGTGCGACCCGACCGCACGACGGTTCATGGCGACGGTTGTTCCATCGCGGGTAGGTCCAGTTGCTGACACGTGCCTGCATTGCCGGGAAAGACTCCCACCGATCCGTCGGGGAGAGTGCACGCCACAAGGTCGGGCACCTGTTGAGTCCCAAAGGGCACGTCGACGACGCCAGCGTCGAGCAGCCCGTCGCGCCAGGCTTGGGTGCACAGCTCGACCGCGTCTTCGATGACAGCCGGCCCGAGGCCATCGGGGGAGGCCACAGAGACGTCAACTCGTACGGTGTCACTGCCGGTCGAGGCGCTGCCGTAGCACGTCGCCACGCCGCGCTCGGTCGGCTCACGGAACGCGACGTAAGCCGTCATCGCAGCGGCCGTCGCCAGCGCGGTGCCCAGCCCGATGCTCGCGACGACGACACGCCTACGCCACCAGGGTCGCCGAGCCATCTCCTGTCGAAGCACGCGCAGGATGGCCTGGGCCTCCGCCTCAGGCATCGGCCGGGCCACCGGCACGTCTTCGAGGAACTTGGTCACCACGAGTCCTCCGAGGTGTCGCCACGCTTGGTGGCGGGTCGAGGCCGGCTCGAGGATCTCTCGAGCAGGCTCTGCAAGTGGATGCGGGCGCGTGCGACCCGAGATCTCACCGTGCCGACAGGCACGCCAAGCGCGACGGCCGCATCCTCGTAGCTCAGTTGCGCCCAGAACACGAGTGCCAGGACGTCTTGCTCGATCGGCGTCAGTTGGTTGAAGACCGAGAGGACCTGTTGCATACGCCGCTCGTCGTCCGTACGCGCCACGACCTCGTCGCTCGGATCATCACCGTGCGGCTCGGCGTTGGCCAGCTTGGCCAGGAGTCGCCGGTGCCTGCGGATCGTACGGTCGCGATGCTTGACCGCGGCGTTGGCGACACCGAGCAGCCACGGGAGCAGGGATCCATCCTTCTCGAGGCCGATCCGACGGCGGCGGCGCCAGGTCTCGAGGAACACAACCGACGTCAGGTCGTCGGCGGACTCCCATGATCCGGTACGCCGGAAGCAGTGGTTGTAGACCGCATCGGCGTGGCGGCGGAACAGCGCAGCGAACGCGTCGGGGTTGCCCCCGGCGGCCGTCCGCCACAGCTCGTAGTCGCTCGTCACGCGAGGATCGTGCCCCACATTCTCTATATGCCCGGCATTGGGTGGTCAGTTCCCTATGACTTTCTGCGCATTTCGGACGAGTTCTGGGTTTTGCGGGGTTTGGGCCGTGCCCACGGTGGGTGACCTGGCGTTCAACACCCAGCGGGAACGCCCAGACGGCGCTCCCGAGGGTGGGGGACATCGCCGATGCAGCGGGGCCGGGACGGCGGAAACGAAGGGTGCTGGGGATCGTGGGAGGCGGGACGTTGCAAGGCAGAGACGATGCCACCGGGCGGCCGCCGCGATTCCAGGGAGCTATTTGAGCAGCCGTGACAGCCGCCGGTCGGCGAGGGGCTTGCCGCCGGTCTGGCAGGTCGGGCAGTACTGCAGGCTTGAGTCGGCGAACGACACCTCGCGGATCGTGTCGCCACACACGGGGCACGGTTGACCGGTGCGGCCGTGCACCCGCAGGCCTGCCTTCTTCTCAGCCTTGAGGTCACCGGCCGCGAGGCCGGCCGAGCGGGTCACGGCGTCCTGCAGAGTGTCGATGATCGCCTTGTGCAGCTCGGCAACGTCTCCGGGTCCGAACGACGAGGCCGGCTTGTACGGTGACACGCGCGCGACGTGCAGCACCTCGTCGGAGTAGGCGTTGCCAATGCCGGCGATGATCGACTGATCGCGCAGCACACCCTTGATCTGCGCTCGACCGGCAGCTGCCAGCAACTCGCCGAGCCGCTCCGGTGTGAACTCCTCCGACAGCGGATCGATGCCGAGCCGGGCGACCCCGGCCACGTCGGCAGGGTTACGTACGAGATAGACCGCCAACCGCTTCTGAGTGCCCTGCTCAGTGAGGTCGAACCCGCTGCCATCGGCGAAATGCACCCGCAGGGCGAGCGGACTCTTGCCCGGCTTGGCCGGCACCTTGGGCAGCTCATCGCGCCAACGCAGCCAACCACCACGCGCCAGATGGATGAGAAGGTGCAGGCCGTCGCAGTCGAGGTCGAGGAACTTTCCGTGGCGGGCAACACTGGTCACGGTCACCCCACCGAGCGCGGTAACCGGCGGGTCATAGGTCTTGAGGACACTGATCGCTGCGACGTCGACGCGCGCGACCACCTGGCCGACGGCGCGCTCGCGCAACACATCGACCAACGCCTGCACCTCAGGAAGCTCCGGCACGCATCCCAGTCTGCCGCACCAGGTCTGACTAACTCAGAGCTCAGTGAGTGCGGCCGGCAGCGGCAACCCCAACGCCGCCTTCAGCCGCCGCAGGTAGTCGTCCCGCGGCACGGCGATTGCACCGAGGCTGGCTAGATGATCCGTACACCACTGCACGTCGAGGAGCCGCCCATCGGTACCCGCTTCCGTGAGCACACCGACGAGGTGCACGAGCGCGACCTTCGAGGCGTCACGGCCCCATGGCTCGGCGACGTGGAACATCGACTCGCCAGCGAACAGCCCGCCGATCGCGACACCGTACAGCCCGCCGGCGAGCCGCCCCTGGTGGTCGTACGCCTCGATCGAGTGCGCCCAGCCGAGCCGGTGCAGCCGCCCGTACGCGACCCGTACCTCAGGCGTGATCCACCCACCTGGGCGGCGCTCGTCAGCGCAAGCGCGCAGCACAGACGTGAATGCGGTGTCCACGCGCACCTCAAATCGGCGCTTCGACTGACGCAACGACCGACTCACCCGCAGCCCGTCGAGCGGCACGATGCCCCGCGGATCCGGCGACCACCAGGCCATGGGACGCCGGCCGATCGGCATCGGAAACATGCCCTGCCGGTAGGCGGCGAGCAGCGTCCCGGGCTCCAGGTCGGCACCAAGACCGACCAGCCCCTCCGCGTCGGCCTGGTCCGCCGGCGGGAAAGACCACGGAGACCGCGGCGGCTCGATCGGCACGCAGCGCAGACTAACGCCGACCGGCGGCGTGTTGCCGTGCGCGCGCAGGCCGCCGGCTGACCAGACTCGGCACCATGGCGGCGTTCTGGTGGGGTCTGTTGTCCACCTCCTCCCTGGTGGTCGGTGCGCTGCTCGCCCTGGCGCGGCCGTGGAGCCGCCGCGTCGTGGCGCTCGTCCTCGCCTTCGGCGCCGGTGTGCTCATCAGCGCCGTGTCGTACGAGCTCGTGCTCGAGGCCTATCAACAAGCGTCCGGATGGGTGGTCCTTTTCGGGATCGCGGCCGGCGCACTCACGTTCTACGCCGGGAACCGCATCCTCATGGCGCGCGGCAGCCGGGTGCACATGGAGCAGAGCGGCAGCAGGGGCAACGCGCCGGCGATCGTGCTGGGCACAATCCTCGATGGCGTCCCGGAGTCGATCGTCCTCGGCACCACCCTCGTCAGCGGCGAGATCAGCATCGCCGTGCTGGCCGCCATCTTCGTGTCCAACCTGCCCGAATCGCTGTCGGCGTCGGTCGGTCTCAGCCGGGCCGGCACTTCAACGCGGCGGATCCTCGGCCTCTGGACTGGCACAGCTCTCGTGTGTGCGCTCGCTTGCGTGGCCGGATTCGCAACGATGGACACCGCAGCACCCGAGACGATCGCGTTCGTGCAGACCTTCGCCGCGGGGGCGTTGCTCACGATGATCGCGGACACCATGATCCCGGAGGCGTTCGAGGATGGCGGGCCGACCAGCGGGCTGCATGACCGTCCTCGGGTTCGCGATGGCAGGTGGGCTGTCCACGCTCGGCTAGGCGGCCACGGAGCGGGTACACGTACAGTTCGGTCATGGGTATCCGCCGCACGATGATGGGCAAGGCAGCAGGTGTTGCGGCGACGAAGGCTGCGCCGATGGCGGGACCGCTCGTGGGGCGCCAACTCTTGTCCAAGTCGATCGACGGCTTCCCTGGGTTCCCGGGTGCGCGCGAAGTCGCTCGCAAGCAGCTTGAAAAGACTCGCGACGTGGAGAGCGCTGTCAAAGGTGTCCTCGACCAGCACGTGCGGCTCGCCGGCGCCCAAGGTTTCGTCGCCAACCTCGGCGGGGTCGCCGCCATCTTCGTGACGATCCCCGCCAACATCGCCGGCCTCGGGCTGTTGCTCGTACGACAAGCGGCGGCCGTCGCGCACCTACGTGGTCATGACCTCAACGATCCCCGAGTGCAGCTCGCCGTGTTCATGGCCTCGCTCGGCAAGGACGAGGTCGACTCCGCCATCGACAAGCACCTGCTTCCCGGTCGACCCTCCGAGGTGGCCAACGGTGTCGGGCCGGTCGCCGACGATCTCTTCGAGCGCATCAGCAAGCTGGCGGTTACACATCTCACGGGGCGCGTCACCGGGAAGCGTGCCGCACTCGTCGTGACTCGGCGCATCCCCATAGTGGGCGGCGGCGTCGGTGGTGCGATCGACGCGGTCACCGTCTACAACTTCGGCAGGTACGCCTCCGCTGAGTTCGCCCCCAAGGTGAGCGTCGAGATCGACGAGGCTGGCCCGGTCGACGACCGGTAACGGCGTGACGGCGTGACGGCGATCGATCTCAACGCCGACGTCGCGGAAGGATTCGACGACGCCGGGCTGCTGGAGGTCGTCACCAGCGCCAACGTGGCGTGTGGGTTCCACGCCGGAGACCCTGCCACCATGCAGGCTGTCTGCCGGCTGGCTGCCCAGCGAGGCGTACGGGTCGGCGCGCAGGTGTCGTACAAGGACCGGGCAGGGTTCGGTCGACGTTTTGTCGACGTCAGTGCGGACGAGCTCCGGGCCGACCTGCTCTACCAGCTCGGCGCCCTCGCAGCGGTTGCCGGCGCGAGCGGTGTGAAGATCGCGTACGTGAAACCGCACGGCGCGCTCTACAACGCGGTTGTCACACACGAGCTACATGCGGCAGCAGTGGTGGCCGCGGTGACAGACTTCGATCCCACACTGCCGCTCCTCGGGCTGCCAGGCGCGCGGGTGCTCGAGGTCGCACGCGCGGCCGGTCTGCAGACAGTATCCGAGGCCTTCGCCGACCGGACCTACACGGCAGCCGGCACCCTTGTGCCGCGCAGCGAGCCGGGCGCGGTCCTCGACGATCCCGAGGTGGTGGTGGCGCAGGCGCTACGCATCGCCTCCACCGGACAGGTCGTGGCCGCCGACGGCACGGTGGTCGCTCTTGCCGCTGCGTCGCTGTGCGTGCATGGTGACACCCCAGGCGCCGTGGACCTCACCCGCCGGGTGCGGCTGGCACTCGAAGCGGCGGGCGTCACAGTCGCACCCTTCGCGTGAACATCCAGCCGTACGGCGAGGACGCGATCCTCGTCGACCTGCCTGATCTGGCGCACGTGGTCGGGCTGTCCGCCGCGCTGCGCGCGGTTGCCCTGGACGGTGTCGTGGACATCGTGCCGGCGGCCCGGACGGTGCTGGTGCGCTTTGACTCAACATGGATGGACGCCGCAGGGCTAACAGCCGCTGTTCGCGCAATTCCGTACGAGCCCGTCCTGCACGGCGGCACCGACCTGGTCGAGGTCCCGGTCGTCTACGACGGCGAGGACCTCGACTGGGTTGCCGGGCACGTTGGCCTGTCGCGTGACGAGGTCATCACGCGGCACACCGAGGTCGAGTACGTCGTGGCGTTCTGCGGCTTCGCCCCCGGCTTCGGCTACTGCGCAGGCGGCGATGCCGCGTTGCATGTGCCGCGGATGGACTCACCCCGCACGCGGGTGCCCGCCGGGGCAGTCGGGATAGCCGGGGAGTGGACCGCGGTCTACCCCCGAAGCTCGCCGGGCGGCTGGCGACTCATCGGGCGTACGTCGCTGACGATGTGGGACACCGACCGCGAGCGGCCCGCGCTACTCACTCCGGGCGCCAACGTGCGCTTCACGGCGGTGGCCGCGCCGTGACGCGCGAGCTGCACGTGCTGGCACCCGGACCGCTCGCGACCGTGCAGGATCTTGGCCGCCGGGGCCAGGCCGCGATCGGCGTGCCGACGTCCGGTGCGCTCGACCTGCCCGCGCATCGCCTCGCCAACCGCCTCGTCGGCAGCGCAGAGATCGCCGCGACCATCGAAGCGACGCTCGGTGGACTGGCGCTGCGCGTAACGCATGCGACAACCGTTGCGCTCACCGGAGCATCGTGTGCCGCCGAGGCGGACAACCACCCTGTGCCGATGCACGCACCCACGACACTGCCGGCTGGTGCGACCTTGCGGCTGGGCGCGCCCGCGCGCGGACTCAGGACGTACGTCGCGGTACGCGGTGGCATCGACGTGTCCCCGGTGCTCGGGTCGCGCGCGACCGATGTGCTGTCCGGGCTCGGCCCGCCGCCGCTCGCCACCGGCGACCGGCTCCCGATCGGCACATCCACCACCGAAGAGCCGCTGGTCGATGTGGCGCCGGTCGCGGACCCGCCGCTGGACGCCCTGCTGCACGTGTTGCCCGGCCCGCGGCTCGACTGGTTCACGCCCGACGCGCTGGCCCGGCTGACACAGTCGACCTACACCGTCGACCCCGACAGCGATCGCGTCGCTGCGCGCCTGTCTGGACCGCCGATCGCGCGCATTCGGGCGGACGAGCTGCCCAGCGAGGGACTCGTGCTCGGTGCCGTACAGGTGCCTCCCAACGGCTCGCCGGTGGTCTTCCTGGCCGATCATCCGACGACAGGGGGATATCCGGTCGTGGCCGTCGTGCGACGCGCTGACCTGCCCGTTCTCGCGCAGGCCCGACCGGGCGAGCCGGTGCGATTCAGGTTGAGTGTGCAGTAGGCATCCCCATTTGCCCGCCGAGAGCGCAGAATGACTCCTCGTGGAGAAGTCGAGCCAGCCGGGGAATGGCGACCGGGGCACCCTCGGGTTTGCCTTTCGCGAGGATCCGGCCGAGCAGACTGTGGCCATGCAGCCGGTGCGGCCCGCCCAACCTGAGCCAGACGGCGGCGCCCGCCGGGTCGCGCTCTGGCTCGCGCTGGCCGCAGGTTTCGTGCTCCTCGCGGTGATCGCCGGTTACCTGTGGTGGGTCGCCGACCGCTGGCAGGTCGAAGCGGACGATCAACGCGCCGCCTATCGCGACGCGATCGTCGAACGAGATCGCATCCAGGCCGAACGTGAAGACACGCAGCAACAGCTCGACCAGGCGAGTGCCTCACTCGCCGGCACGCAGCAGGAGCTTGCCACCGCCAACCAGCGGCTCGACGCGCTTGCCACCGAAAAGGCACAGGCGACCGACCGGCAAGCGATCGCAACCCAGGTCGCGCAGCAGGCGGCGACCGTGGCCTCCGCGTTGCAGCAGTGCATCGACGGCCAGGGCGCGTTGATCGGCTTTATCACTGCACCAGCCGGCACCTACGACCCAGCGCAGATCGTCGCCTATGCGCAGCAGGTCCAAGCCGTCTGCACCCAGGCCAAGGCGGCCAACGACCAGCTCACCGGTCTCATCGCCCAGCTCGGCGGGTGACGCTTGCGTACGTTGCAGTCGGGGCTGTTGGCGGCTGCGCTGTTGTTGCTGGTCGGCTGTGGGGTACTGCCCGAACCGCCGGACGAGTCGTACGGTGCGCCGAGCCCGACCGCACTCGTTCCGGCCGGCACCGGCGAGACGAGCGCCACGCCATCGGACGTACCGACCGCGGGCCTAGCGGCAGCCGAGCGCGCAGCAGTACGCGTTCGCAACGTGCGCTGCGCCGGCCTCTCGGTGGGCAGCGGGTTCCCGGTCGACGAGCACACCCTGGTGACCAACCGGCACGTCGTGGAGGGCGCCCGCGACCTGCAGCTCGAGACGGCTGACGGCCGCGACATCGAGGTGACCGCGACCGGTTCAGCGACAGTTGCGGACCTGGCCGTGGTCCGCACCGACCAGGAGCTGCCGCAGGCGCTCCCGCTCGCCGTGGCCGACCCCGTGCCCGGTCAGCTGGTGACCGTCGTGGGCTATCCCGAGGGCGGGCCGCGGACGGTGTCCCGAGGCGTGGTCGAGGGATTCGTCCAAGACCCACTCGGCGGCGAGACGCAAGTGATCGTCAGCACAGCCACCGTGGCGCCGGGCAACTCAGGCAGCCCGATGCTCGATGACTCCGGTGCAGTGGTTGGCGTGGTCTACGCGGCCGAGACCGAGTCCGGGCGCGCCGTGGCGGTGCCGGTCAGCGTGCTCCGCGAGCTGCTGGCGCGCGGCGACGAGGCGCTCAGCCCCGATCCCAGCGGGACCTGCTCGACCTGAATGGCGCTGTTCTCCGGCCGCCGAAGCCCCCGAGGCGCCACAGAACGACCAGTACCAGCAGTGGGAACACGAAGAACGGCGGGATGTGGGTGATCGCCCCGAAGATCATCCCCGCGAGGATGATCAGCAGGACCGCTCCCACCGGGAATGCACCGCGGCGCTCCCACGGCCCCGGCCCCCATGGCCCCGGCCCCCACGAGCGCTCGTCCAAGCCAGCCGCCCGCTGCTCACCGTTCGGATGGGGCAGGTCGGTGAACAGCGCGTCGAGCTCGGCCCGGGTGCGCGCTGTGTACGCGCGATCGACGCGCTGCGAGTGCTCGTCCTCATCGAGGCGGCCGGCGGCGAAATGCTCGCCCAGCGCGCTGACCGCGACATCGCGCTCAGCGTCACCGATCCTTAGTTGCCCCGGCTCGCCGGGGCGCCGGCGTGGGCCGTACTGCTCATAGCCCGACATGTTCTTGCTCCTCTCGGTGCCACCCCCAAGTTTCGGCGGCGATATATCGAGGATGCGTCTGCAGAGCCCGAACGACAACGGACCGCGGGCGGCACTTTCGCTACTCCCGGAGCGGCAGCCCCAAGCGGGGCCGTACGCCCGCCGCGGTAGTCCGTTGACGGGGCGTTCTTCCCGCGGCAGCGAACGATCTCTAGCGTGTGTACATGATCGCCGGAGGACGCCGCGACCGCGCGCTTGTCGCCGCGTTGGTCGTGGCCGCGCTCGTCGCATGTGGACTGGCCGCAGCAGGTCTGCGCCACCTCATCGACATTGGCGTGTATCTGCATGGGGGCGACGCGGTGCTGTCGGGAGAGTCTCCCTACGCCGAACTTGCACCGGTGACCGACCTGCCCTTCACCTACCCGCCGATCGCGGCGTTCCTCTTCGCACCGTTGGCCGCGCTACCACAGCCGTTGGCGGTCGGGCTATGGCAGGCGGGCATCCTGGCCGGCGCGGGAGTCGCGTTCGCTGTGCTGCTGCGCGGACAGCTGGGCCGCTCGCCGCAAGCGTGGCTAGTGGTCGGAGTGACCGCTGCCGCGTTCCTGACCGAGCCGTTCTACGCAACCTTCGGGTACGGGCAGATCAACACCCTGCTCGTGGCGGCCGTCGTCGTCGACGTGGTGCTCGTACGGCGCGGCAGTCGCTTCGGTGGCTTGCTGACCGGCCTGGCGGCAGCGGTCAAGCTCACGCCGGCGGTGTTCCTGCTGTACTTCCTGGTCACCGGCCGCACGCGCGCGGCAGCGAGAGGAATTGTGGCCGCGGTGGTGGGCACGCTGCTGCCGATACTGCTCGCCCCGTCCTGGGCGTTGTCGTACTGGACCGGCGGTGTCACCGACCCTGGCCGCGTCGGCGAGGTGCGCGGCGAGAACAACCAGTCACTGCTCGGGCTGCTGAGCCGGTGGTGGGTCGACCTCGGCGACTCCACCACGCTGCGCGGGGTGCTGCTATTCGGAGTGACTGCCCTCGGCCTCATGCTTGCCCGTCGCTGGTGGTCGATCGGGCGTGACGATGTCGGGCTCGGCGTGGCCGCGGCGGCGGGACTGCTTGCCTCGCCGGTCTCGTGGGACCACCACTACGTCTGGCTCGCGCCCCTCCTCGTCGCGATGGTCGCGCCGTCAGCGCCCGTGCCGTGGCGCCGGGCCGGCATCGTCGCGTTGGTCGTACTCATGATCTGCCCGCCGCGTCGCATCCCCTGGGATCCAGCAGACCTGGTACCGGCCGGCTGGTGGGAGGGGCTGGCGTTGTCGGCTTACGTGATCATGGCCGTGCTGCTGCTCGTCACCGTCGCACTGCGCAGGCCCTCCCCCGAGACGCCTCGCCCAGCTGATCAGGAGATCAGCCGCACCCAACCTCGTTGAGCTCGACGCCGTCAGCACTCATCTCATCGACGCTGTCGCCATCCCTGCTTGCCGTGAACGCGAACTGCGCCGTCTCACCGATGCCGAGCGTGTCGTCGTCTGGGTTGTCGGCGGTGACGCTCACCTGCCGGCCGTCCTGCTCGACAAGGCTGCGCCATTGGTCGCGGCCGCGGATCTCGGCGTCTTGGCTCAACGTGAGGGTCACGGTCCAGTCGGCGACCTCGGCCGCCCCGGTGTTGGCGACCGTGACGGTGACGAGCACACCGCGACGCCAGTCGATGACCTCCACGTCCGCGCTACAGCTGGCCGCCGACGGCAGCGGAGCGGGAGGAGCCGGCGGCGGCGCCGGAATTTCGCTGGCGAGCGCCGGTCGGCTCGTCCGTGACGGCGCCGCACTCGGCGTCGCGATCAGCGCCGGCTCCTCCGTCGTCGGGACCGGGGCCGGAGTCTGCGGCTCAGTGGTGATCGGCGGTGCCGGCGACATCGTCGTGGTCACCAATCCATCCGGGCCATCGTTGCCTGCGGCCTGCACGGTGGCGTCGTCACCACCGGGCAACAGGTCGGCCAGGTCGAGGCCCTGTGTCACCGTCGCGAGGATGGTGGTCGCGACAACCCCTGCGCACAGCGAGACCGCCGCAACGGTTCCCCACGTGCGGGTCACCCGGGCGTGCTTGGGCGCTCGCTCGTACGAGCTGCTCGGCCTGGACGGCCGGGAAACGAACTTGGGCATGCGTCTCCATCTGACGCCAAAGTGATCTTGCGGGCACATCGTATTGGCATGCCCGGACTATTCGACAAGGTCGCGTCCACACTTCGTCGATGGCAGGCTGCGCGTCGGGTCTGTCGAGAGTCTGGGAGAGCATCACACAGTGGAGACCGAACGACTGCCAATTGCCGTGATCGGGCTCGGTGACATCGCCCAGAAGGCATACCTGCCGGTGCTGTCCAGCCTGCCGGGCGTGGATGTGCACCTGGTGACCCGCGATGCCGAGAAACTCAACCGCATCGGCGATGCCTACCGCGTCGAGAAGCGGCTCACCAGCATCGATGCCGTCGTGGACGCGGGCGTGAGTGCTGCATTCGTACACACGCCCACACAGACACACGCGGAGATCGTGACGCGACTGCTGGAGGCCGGCATCGACGTCCTGGTCGACAAGCCGCTCTCGTACGATCTCGCGACGAGCCGCAGACTCGTCGAGCTCGCGCGCCAGCAGTCCCGGTCGTTGCTGGTCGGCTTCAACCGTCGGTACACGCCCGCGTACGTGGCCGCGCTGGACCGCCCGCGCAACCTCGTGTTCCTGCAGAAGGACCGCATCGGCCTGCCCAACGACGTCCGCACGGTCGTGCTCGACGACTTCATCCACGTCGTCGACACGCTGCGCATGCTCGCCCCCGCGGAGCCGGAACGCGCCGAGGTCTCCGGTCATCTGGTGGGCGGCCTGCTGCACCACGTGGTGCTGCACCTCGCCGGGCCGGGTTTCACCGCTCTCGGCGTGATGAACCGCGTTGGTGGCTGGGTCACCGAGCTGCTGCAGACAGGCGGCGATGACAGCAGGTACGAGGTGCGTGAGCTCACCGAGGTGACCGAGTACGACGGCGCGCCTACGTCGCGGCCCGGCGGCATCTGGGACTCGGTAGGGCACCGGCGCGGCTTCGAGGACATGTGCCGTACGTTCCTCGACGCCGTCCGTGCGGGTCAGCGCCTCGATGCTGGTGACGCGCTCGTCACGCACGAGCTCTGCGAGCAGATCGTCGACCAGCTGCACTGAGGAGTGACATGGCACACAAACACGTCGGTGCCAGCTGCTGATCTTCGTGGTGGGTGCGCGAGGGGGGAGTTGAACCCCCACGTCCTTGCGGACACACGGACCTGAACCGTGCGCGTCTGCCTATTCCGCCACTCGCGCGCATCCGGCCGCACGACAGGTGCCGCCGGAAGCCGGATAAGACTAACACGGTGAGAACGGCGTCCTGGCCTGCGGGGATGCCGACGAGACCCACGCAAACGTTACGATCGAGGCCCGATGAGCGGAACCGTTGGCGCGAGAGGAGGTCCGATGGGAGTGTTGCAGCGCTTCGAGCGCCGTCTCGAAGGGCTCGTCACCGGCACCTTCGCGCGAGCGTTCAAGGCCGAGGTGCAGCCCGTCGAGATCGCGGCTGCGCTCCAGCGTGAGCTCGACAACACCGCGAAGATCCTGTCGCGGGAGCGGTCGCTCGTACCCAACGAGTTCGTGGTGGAGCTCTCGCCACACGACCATGACCGGCTGAGTCCCTACGCCGGCACCCTGAGCCAGGAGCTCGGCGACCTGGTGCGCGAGCACGCTGCCGAGCAGCACTACGCCTTCTCCGGCCCGGTGCGGGTCACCTTCGAGCTGCAGGACGAGCTGGCGACCGGTCAGTTCCGCATCCGGTCGACGGTCCGCGCGGGCGTCGACCGCGCCGCGTCGTTTGCGCCGAGCACCTCGACCGAGCGCTCCGCCAGCGCCTTCCTGGAGATCAACGGCACACTCCATCCGCTCCTGCCCCCCGGCCTGCTGATCGGCCGCAGCGCCGAGTGCGACCTGCGCATCGATGACCCAGGGGTGTCTCGCCGGCACGCCGAGATCCGGGTGAGCGGGGAGGGGCAGGACGCCGACCTTGCGGTGATCGACCTCGGCTCCACCAACGGCACCGTCGTCGACGGCGTCCGGGTGACCCGCGCAAGCCTCGGCGACGGATCACGCATTGTCCTGGGGTCCACCGTCGCCGTGGTCCGTCGACGCGGCGCGCGGGCCCCGGGAGTCGAAGACTCCCGGGGAAGGCGGGGGTGAACGAGTGTCGGAGCTGACGCTCACGGTCATCAAGCTAGGGTTCCTCGCCGTCCTGTGGCTCTTCGTGCTGAGCGCCGTGTCTGCGATGCGCACCGATGTCTTCGGCGTCAAGCCGCGGCAGACCAAGGAGCCGCGGGAGCGACCGCAGAAGGCGGCCAAGGCGCCGCGCAGCAGCCGCAACGCCCCGACCCGGCTCGTGGTCGTCGACGGCCCGGACAAGGACCGGTGGGCCGAGCTCGGCGAGGCGCCCGTCACCATCGGCCGCGGTCCCGACTGCACGCTCGAGCTGTCCGACGAATACGTCTCCACGCGGCACGCTCGGGTGCTCCGGCACGACGGGCAGTGGTACGTCGAGGACCTCGGCTCCACCAACGGCACGCACCTCGGCAACCAACGGCTGACCCGCGCCACACCGGTGGGCACCAAGGCACAGATCCGGCTCGGCCGGACCGTGCTGGAGCTCCGGAAGTAGGCCGCGCCCGATGCCCCTGACGCTGCGCAGCTTTGCGCGATCCGAGGTCGGCCTCATCCGCGAGGGCAACGAGGACTCCGCCTACGCGGGGGGCAATCTCGTCGCAGTCGCCGACGGCATGGGTGGCCACGCTGCCGGTGAGGTCGCGAGCTCGATCACCATCGACACGCTCTTGAACGTCGATGTCCCAGCAACCGCGGCGTCCCTCGACGACGCCAGAGCTGTGCTGCCACAGGCGGTGCGGCTGGCCAACCAGCGCATTCGCGCTGTCGTCGAGGAGCATCCTCGGCTCGAAGGCATGGGCACGACGGCTACCGCGGCGGTCTGGACGGGGTCGCTCCTCGTCGTCGCGCACGTCGGTGACTCCCGGGCTTACCTGCTGCATCGCGGTGAGCTGCACCAGATCACCCACGACCACACCTACGTACAGGCACTGGTCGACGAGGGCCGCATCAGTGTCGACGACGTCGCGACCCACCCCGCGCGGTCCTACATCCTGCGCGCGCTCGGCACCGGCAACGACGTCGAGGTCGACCTGTTCACCGTCGAGGTCGAACCAGGCGACCGGCTGCTCCTGTGCAGTGATGGACTCTCCGGCTTCGTCAGCGATGACGAGATTGCCGAAGTGCTGCTCAACACGCCGGACCGTGAGGCGGCTGTCGCTCGCCTCATCGAGCTCACCTATGCCGCGGGGGCGCCCGACAACGTGACGTGCGTGCTCGCCGACGTCGTCGAGACGTCCATCGAGCCACGCATCGACGACACCGCCGAGGCCTACATCGTCGGCGCGGCGGCCGACGGCGCCGTCGATGACGAGACCCGCGCCTACCGCTTGGCCGCCGCCGCGTCCGAGGCCGCCAACCGTGATGACGACGAGCGGCAGGTGGATCTCGAGGCGCTGCGCTACGCGCCGCAGGAGCCCAGTCGCATGCGTTGGGTGTGGCGTGGTCTGGCAGTAGCCGTCGGCGCGGCTGTGATCTGGGCCGCCACCTCGTGGGCCTACGGCTGGACGCAGCGCCAGTACTTCGTGTCGAGTGCCAGCGGGGATGTAGCCATCTACAAGGGCGTCGACCAGCAGCTCGGCCCAGTCGATCTTTCGAGCTTGTTTGAGCGCGTCGACGATCTTCCGGTCGACGCGTTGACGGCGGTCAACCAGGCCGCACTCGACGACACGATCGAGGCTGACGACCTCGAGGGCGCCTGGGAGATCGTGGAAAATCTGCGCAGCGCGGCATGCCGCTACGCATTGGGCACGCCGGAGCCGACGGCGACACCGACACCGACCCCGACAACTCCCGCTCCAGCCGCCACGACGCCCGCCCCGGCACCCGGCGCGCTGCCTGCACCGGCACCAGCCCCCACACCGACACCGACACCAACACCAACACCGACCCTGCCCAACGGCCTCGACTGCTCCGAGGTGTCGCCATGAGCGCCAACGCCCCGGCACAGGACCTGGTGCCCCGCAAGGGTCGCGGCATCGAGCTCGCACTGCTCATCGTCGCGGTGGGCATTGCGGTGGCCGCTTACGCCAACGTAGGGCTCGGCCACGACGGATCGATCCCCGCCGGCACCATCGGCTACGGGCTCGGGCTTGCCGTGCTGGCAGCCATCGCGCACATCACCGTACGCATCAAAGCCCCCTACGCCGACCCCGTCCTGCTCCCGGCCGTCGTCATGCTCAACGGCGTCGGCCTGGTCATGATCCACCGACTTGACGTCGCCTATGCCGACCGTGCCGCAGCCGCGGGCAACCCCGCGCCCGACACCTCCGCACCCAACCAGCTCACCTGGATGGTCGTTGGCGTGCTGTTGTTCGTCGCGGTCCTGTACTTCATACGCGATCACCGGACGCTGCAGCGCTACACCTACACCGCTGCCTTTGCTGGCCTTGCGCTGCTCGTGCTGCCGCTCGTTCCAGGGATCTCTGCCGGTGTCGTCAACGGCTCGCGCATCTGGATCAGCGTGCTCGGCTTCTCCTTCCAGCCCGGTGAGGCCGCCAAGATCCTCATCATCATCGCCATGGCCGGCTACCTCGTCGTCACCCGCGACGCGCTGGCGCTCGCCGGCCGGCGGGTGCTCGGCCTCGACTTCCCGCGCGCCCGCGACCTCGGGCCGATCCTCATCGCGTGGGCGGCAAGTCTGGGACTGCTCATCTTCGAGCGCGACCTTGGCACGTCGGTGCTCTTCTTCGGCATCTTCGTGGTGTTGCTCTACGTCGCCACCGAGCGCGTGTCGTGGCTCTTCGTGGGTGCCGGCCTGTTCCTCAGCGGTGCGCTCGTCACGTGGCGACTCTTCAGCCACGTCGAGTCGCGCGTGGAGTCGTGGCTGCGCCCGTTCGACGATCCCGACTCGTCGTTCCAGATCATCCAGTCGCTGTACGGACTGGCCTACGGCGGCATCCTCGGCACCGGGCTCGGCCAGGGGCGCCCTGACCTCGTACCCTTCGCCAACTCCGACTTCATCATCTCCGCCTTCGGTGAGGAGCTCGGCCTCACCGGGCTGATGGCGGTGCTGCTCTGCTACGGCCTCATCGTCGAGCGCGGTCTGCGCACCGCACTCATGGTGCGTGACCAGTTCGGCAAGCTGCTTGCCACCGGCCTCGCGACGTCGTTCGCACTGCAGGTCTTCGTCGTCGTCGGCGGTGTCACCAAGCTCATCCCGCTGACCGGCCTGACGACGCCGTTCCTGTCAGCCGGTGGCTCCAGCCTGGTCATGAACTGGGCGATCATCGCACTGCTGCTGCGCATCTCCGACGCCGCCAGGCGCCCCGCGCCGCCGCCGGCACCACCCACGGATGAGGCGGTCACCCAGGTGGTGGTGGAAACACACTATGAACACACCCATCCGCCGCATCGCGGTCGTCTTCTTCGTGCTGTTCCTGGCGCTGTTCGTCAACATCAACTGGGTGCAGGTCGCCAAGGCGCCCGACTACAACGCCCGTCCTGACAACCGGCGTGTCCTGCTCGACGAGTTCTCCACCAAGCGCGGCGTGATCATGCTCCGTGATGACACCGTGGTCGCCCAGTCCGTGCCCGTTGATGACCAGTACGAGTACCAGCGGCAGTACCCCATCGGCCCGGTCTACGCCGCCGCGACCGGCTTCTACTCGTTCGTGTTCGGCCGCTCGGCGATCGAGCAGGCGCAAAACGACGTGCTGTCCGGCAGGGACGACCGCCTTTTCGTACGCCGCTTCGTCGACATGCTCACCGGCCAGACGCGTGAAGGGGGCAGCGTGCGGCTGACGCTCGACCCGGTCGCACAGCAGACGGCGTACGACTCGCTGCAGGGGTTCCGCGGCGCAGTTGTGGCGCTCGACCCGACCACCGGCGAGATCCTCGCGATGGTCACCTTGCCGACGTACGACCCCAACCCGCTTGCCAGCCACGACATCCCCACCCAGCAGGACACCTGGGACAACCTCAACGCCGACCCATCCCGGCCGATGGAAAACCGGGCGATCAACCGCAACTACCCGCCGGGGTCGACGTTCAAGGTCGTGACGGCCGCGGCTGCCCTCGAATCCGGCCGGTACGCGCCGGACAGCGTCGTGCCTGGGCCCGCGGTGCTCGACGTACCGCAGACCTCGGCCGACATCCACAACAGCAACGGCCGCGCCTGCGGGCCCAACGACCAGACGACGCTGACCAACGCGCTGCGCATCTCGTGCAACACCGCGTTCGCGGCCATCGGGCTCGACCTCGGCGACGACGCCTTGCGAGAGCAAGCAGAGCGGTTCGGCTTCAACAGCCCGCCGATGACCGACCTCAGGGCCGACGCGGCCGTCTTCCCGGAGGAGGACCTCGACGCTCCGCAGACCGCCCAGTCGGCGATCGGGCAGCGCGATGTACGCGCCAATGCGCTGCAGATGGCCATGGTGTCGGCCGCCATTGCCAACGACGGCGTGCTCATGAAGCCCTACCTCGTATCCGAGGTGCTCAACACCCAGCTCGAGCAGATCGAGCGCATCGAGCCCCAGCAGCAGTCACAGGCGGTCTCGCCCCAGTCGGCGCAGGGGCTCACCGAGATGATGATCGAGGTCGTCGAGAACGGCACCGGCACTCGGGCCCAGATCGACGGCATACAGGTCGCCGGCAAGACCGGCACCGCTCAGACCACGCCGGACGCCCCCCCGTTCGCCTGGTTCACCTCGTTCGCGCCGGCCGACGACCCCAAGGTCGCAGTCGCGGTGGTCATTGAGGATGCCGGGACCGCGGTCGACACGGCCGACGACATCGCGGGCGGCCGGCTCGCCGCCCCGATCGCGAGGGCCGTCATGGAAGCCGTGCTGAACCAATGAGAAGAACCGCCCGTTTGGACCTTTTGGTTTTGGCCAGCGACGATAGGCCGAGCCACGGTCGACAACTGTCCGCTACCGTGCGGCGGGGCTTGTGATTGTGAGAAAGGGCAGCTGATGATCGAGCCGCGTCTCCTCGGAGACCGCTACGAGCTGGGCGACGTGCTCGGCCGCGGCGGCATGGCCGAAGTGCGCCGGGGACGCGACCGGCGGCTCGGCCGCACCGTCGCGATCAAGATGCTGCGCACCGACCTGGCCACGGATCCAACGTTCCAGGTGCGGTTCCGTCGCGAGGCCCAGTCCGCCGCGATGCTGAACCACCCCTCGATCGTGGCGGTCTACGACACCGGCGAGGACATCCTCGACGGCGCCCGGGTCCCGTTCATCGTCATGGAGTTCGTCGAGGGCAAGACACTGCGTGAGCTGCTGCAGGAGCACCCGCGCATCACGCCCGAGCGGGCCCTGGAGATCACGAGCGGCATCCTCGACGCGCTCGACTACAGCCACCGCGCCGGAATTGTGCACCGCGACATCAAGCCCGGCAACGTGATGATCACCGCCAACGGCGACGTCAAGGTCATGGACTTCGGCATCGCGCGCGCGCTCAGCGACGTCGGTGCCACGGTCACGCAGACCGCGGCGGTGGTGGGGACCGCGCAGTATCTGTCGCCGGAGCAGGCGCGTGGCGAGACCGCCGATGCGCGCTCGGACCTCTACTCCACGGGCTGCGTGCTCTACGAGTTGCTGACAGGGCGGCCGCCGTTCCTTGGTGACTCCCTCGTCTCGGTGGCCATCTCCCACGTCCGGGAGGCTGCAACCCCACCGTCGCAGGTCGATCCTGCCGTTCCCCCCGCCGTTGACGCGATCGTGATGAAGGCACTGGCCAAGGACCGGCTGGAGCGCTACCAGTCGGCCGCGGAGATGAAGGCCGACGTGCAGCGGGCGATGGCTGGGCTGCCGGTCGCGGCCGAGGCCACGACGACGTTCCTCCCGCCGGTCCCGGCCGCGGTCGGCGGGGGCGACACCACGATGGGCTACGGCGACTCGGCGCTGCCGATCGAGGAGGAAGAGGCCGCCGCGGGTGGCCGCTCGCAGCGGCACGATCGACGGGGCATCGGCTACGGCGCGCTGGCCGCGGCGGTGATCCTGGTGCTGCTCGCAGCCGGCGCGCTGGGGTGGGCGCTGTTCCGGGACACCGGGCCGCAGGAGATCCGGGTCCCGAGCGTCGTCAACCAGGACGTGGCTTCAGCGCAGACAGAGTTGGAGGAGCGCGGACTCGAGCTGGGCACCCAGACCCAGCAGGCCGACCCCAATATCGCCGTAGGACTGATCATCACGCCAGGACCCGGAGGCCCAGGAGCTGCTCGAGGAGGGCGGCGCGGTCAACGTCGTGGTCTCGACCGGCGCGCCGCAGGCCCAGGTGCCGCCAGGTCTGATCGGGATGCAGTTCAACGAAGCCCAGCAGGCCATCCAGGACGCCGGCTTGCGCATCGGCTCGGTCACGACCGACGAGGAGAGCGACGCACCGGACAACGAGGTGACGGCAACCGATCCGGCCCCCGGCACCGAGGTCGCGACCGGCACACCGGTCAACATCACGATCTCCGGCGGGCAGGTGGCGATACCCAACGTCGTCGGCCAGGACCAAGGGGCCGCCCAGGCAACTCTGACGGCCGCCGGGTTCGAGGTCCGCGTACAGCAGGAGATCGCCACCGGGGAGCAGCCCGGCACGGTCTTCGCGCAGGACCCGCCGGCTGGGGAACGGCGCCCGGCCGGCTCGCTCGTGGTCATCCGCGTTGCCCAGGCACCACCGGAGACCCAGTCACCGTCACCCACCCAAACCACCGTCCCTGATGTGACTGGCATGACCCAAGATCAGGCGCAGACCGAGCTTCAGGGAGCAGGGCTGAGTGGCACCTTCCAGGGGCCATCGGACGGTACCGTCGTGAGCACGATTCCTGGGGCCGGCCAGCAGGTCGCCCGTGGATCCACGGTGACAGTCGTTCTCGGCTAGCCGAGAGGCAAGGGCCCGCGCACCGGCGCTTCATCCCCGGTTGACCACCGGGGCAAGCCCGACGCCGGGACGCGTTAAGACGTGGTCCAGCCTGTTGATCCCCACATGGCCGCGACGTGGCGGGCATCCGTGCCGCAGCAGCCGCCCACGAGTGTGAGGTTGGGCAGCCGTGGCCGCAGTGCGTCCTGCTCACTGGCGAGCTCCACGGGGTTGCCCTCGTCCAGCTCGGTGGCCGCATCGAGCTCGGCGTGGCTGCGCCGCGACGCGTTGGCGCGCAGCCCCCGGATGCGCAGTCGCCAGTCGCCGTCGTCGGCTAGCCCCGGTGCCATGTGCGTGGGGTGGGCGCAGTTGACCATGAAGTAGTCGGGACCGCCTTCCGCGTCGACCTGCGAGATGGCAGTCGACAGTGCGGTCCCATCGGGCAGCCGGCCGTCCTGCTCGACCGTGAACGCCACGGCGACGGGCAAACCGACCTCCCTGGCGGCACGGACAATGCCCATCGCCTCCCCCGCGCCGGTGAGGGTCATGACAGTCACCAGATCAACACCCGCCTCGGCGAACGCCTCGATCTGGGGTGCGTGATAGGCGGCGGCACCGTCCGGGTCGACCTCCTCACCCGCGACGTAACCGTCACCACGAGGTCCGAGCTGACCGCTGATCAGGAACGACTCGAGGTCAGCGTCATCGCGAAGGCGCTCGAGGAGAGCCACTGCGTCGCGATTGACCCGGCGGAGCTCACCGCCGGAGTAGCCGAGTCGATCACCCCAGTCGCTGCTGGCCCGCCAAGTAGGCGTCTCCAGCTGGACGCCGCGCCGGCCCGCCTGGCGATGTCGACGTAGTCGCGGTAATAGCGCAGCAGGAGGTGGCGGCCTCGCTCGTCGTCGACAAGCGGGAATGCAGCGAAGTGCGGCAGGTCGACGCCGTGGTGGTAGATCAGGTCGGTCTCCAGGCCCCCGTCGGTGACGACGGGTCGCCCCGACAGCTGAGGCAGCGCCGCGCTGCGGCCCTCGGTCGATCATGGTTCTCTCCCTCGTTCCAGACTATTCAGTCTGTTTCTAGCAGACCAAACAGTCTGGTACAACTGGTATGTGCCAAGAGATGGTCGGGCAACGCGCGAACGGATCCTGCAGGTCGCCCAGCGGCTGATGACGGACCAGGGCTACAACGCCACCTCGGTCGACCAGGTGATCGCCGAGTCGTCGACGTCCAAAGGGGCGTTCTTCCACCACTTCGACTCGAAGGCAGACCTGGCCCTCCGCCTCGTGGAACGCTACGTCGCCGCGGACCTGGCCCAACTGGACGCCGGCTTAGCCGCCGCCGACGGCATCGACGACCCGGCAGCGCGGGTCATCGCGTTCCTCCGGTTCTACGAGGAGTCCGCCGACGAGCTCATGGCGGAGCAGTCCGGCTGCCTCTACGCCAGCGTTCTCGCCGAGCGTCAGTTCACCGGTGGTGACATCAACCGCCTGGTTGCCAAGGCGGCGCAGATCTGGCGCGATGCGTTCACCGGTCTGTTGCGTCCGGCGCTGGCCGCCCGACGACCCGGCGCAGACATCGACGTCGATGCCCTCGCCGACCAGCTCTACACGATCTTCGAGGGCGGCTACATTCTGTGCCGCACGTTCGAAGACCCGTCTGCCATGCGCGGCCAGCTCAAGGTGTTCCGCCAGTTGATCGAGGTGCTCCTCGACGCCGGCTGACGACCGGGACTCAGCCGCGGTTGACCACTGGAGCCAGCCCGACACTGCGCGACACGGCATCGGGGTCGCCGCAGGTGACGAGCCAGTTGGCGAGGATCCGGTGGCCGCCCTCGGTCAGGACCGACTCGGGGTGGAACTGCACGCCCTCGATCGGCAGGTCACGGTGTCGAGCCGCCATGATCACGCCCGAGTCGGTCCACCCCGTGGTCTGCAGTACGTCGGGCATGGTGTCCGGCTCGATCGCGAGCGAGTGATAGCGCGTCGCGGTGAACGGGTCGGGCAGCCCATCGAGGACGCCCGCGCCGCCGTGGTGCACCAGGCTCGTCTTGCCATGCAGCAGCTCAGGCGCGCGACCCACGACTGCACCGAAGGCCACTCCGATCGCCTGCAACCCCAGGCACACACCGAAGACCGGCACCCGCCCGTCTGTCTTCTGCACCAGGTCCACGCAGATGCCGGCCTCCTCAGGGGTGCCGGGGCCAGGGGACAACAGCACGCCGTCGTACCCGTACGCCTCATCCACCGTCACGGCGTCGTTGCGACGTACATCGCACTCGGCACCTAGCTGGGCCAGGTATTGCACGAGGTTGTAGACGAAGCTGTCGTAGTTGTCGACGACGAGGATGCGTGTGGTCACCCGTCGATTGTCGCCGATTGGCCGTCCTCCTCGACGGAGACGTCCAGGAATGGGAGTGACTCCTCGGCCCAGGGAAAGACGAACTCGAAGAGAACCCAGAGCAGGCCGAGCACCGCCAGCGCGGTCAGGATCACCTTGACCACGAGGTTTCCCGGGACGTGGCGCCACATCCACGCGTACATCTGCCCGCTCCTTACGCCAGGTCCGCCGGCGGACCCTGGTCGGGAGTACGTGACTCGACCAGAGTGCCGTAGACGATGAGCCGCTGCGCGGCGCTGAATCTCGGATGGCACGTTGTCAGCGTGATCCGCTCCTCGGTCGGCTCGGCTCCCGGCTCCTTGGGGACAGGCGCGATGACGTCGGACTGCGACGGACGGACGATCTCCGAATCGTCGACGGAGTAGACGAACCAGCCGGCTGCCGTCTGCGCGACTATGCGGTCGCCGGTGTCGAGCTCGCCGATGTCCGCGAACGGGCTGCCGTAGGTGGTGCGGTGGCCCGCGACGGCGAAGTTTCCGATCTCACCCGGCAACGCCGTGTCGGGGTAGTGCCCAGGGCCCTTCTTCAGATCACTGCGGCCGACGCCCTCCACCACGGCCCACTCCTCCCCGAGCGCGGGCATATACAGCAGTGCGAGCGCATCGCCCAGCTCAGGCGTGGTGTCGGGAGCTGGGGCGCTAGCGGCAGGGCTTGGCAGGGTTGGATCGTCGAACTGCTCCGCCAGCTCGTCTTGCAGCGTGTCCTGCGCCGCGGCGGTCTCGCGACCTGTCCACCACAGCTCGTAGACGACGAACAGCCCAAGCAAGACGCCCGCGGTGATCATCACCTCGCCGAGCACGCCGACAGTAGTGGCGATGCGGCCACGACCGGCGTCGGTCTCGTGCCAGTGTGCCGCCGCGTGGCGGCCGCCGCTCACGAAGTGCCCTCGACGTACGACAGGTCGGTGGACCCCTCGTACGCCGGGATCTCCAGCCGGTCTTCCACATTGACGTCGTACCCGAGGCCGATCTCGTCAGCCCAGTCCCGGTAGAGCTGCACGTCCGACGACTCGTCGAGGGCCCGGGCCAGCTCGCGCGGGTCACCGATCGCGGCGACGCGGTACGGCGGGGAGTACTGGGCGCCGTCGAGCAACAGCACCGGCCCGACGCACTTGACCGCGCTGGTCGAGACGATCCGGCGACCCATGACAGACACCGCCTCAGCGCCGCCGGCCCACAGTGCGTTGAGAACTGCCTCGATGTCCTGCTGATGGATGATGAAGTAGTCGGCGGTGATCCCGTCGGGCAGCTCGCCCCCGGGGAAGGGGGCGTCGTCGAGTGTCACCCGCAGGCCCGGTCCCTCTTCGGCGACAAGCCCCGTCTGCGCACCGAGCGCCTCGATATCCGCGGTCAAGTCACCGGTGACCGTGTGGCTGGCGGTCAGCTCGTCGACGTCTTGGCGCATCCGGTCGATGTCCTGGTCAAGCTCCGCGCCTTCCCGGCTGCGGTCCCGGATGAGGTCGGTCAGATCGGTCCGCCCGTCGGCCCGCAGGTCGGAGTCGCCCGCATTGGCCGCGCTGATCCCCAGCATGAGGCCGGCGATCAAGATGACGGCAAGGACGGCAGGGCGTCGGTACGGCCGGCGCCGCGCTTCGGCGGCCACGCGCTCGTCGGACACGGCGGCGCAGACCTCCTCAGCTGGTCGACTGGCTAGGCGCCAATGGGTGCGGATTTCGAGGGTACGTTAAGTGCCGACTACGCTAACGGACGTACCAACGACCGCCGTTCCCGCGTAAGCGCAACCTGCGCCCGCGGTGTGCCGCACACCTCAGGAGTTCGCCGTGCCCAAGTCGCGGATTCGCCGCCGTTCCGAGTTCACGCCGCCGACCTCGGCAAAGCTGCCCAAGGGCGCCCGCGCCCGCGGCGCATGGGTCGTGCCGACGATGCTCGTCCTCTTGATCGGTGGGCTGGCCTGGATCGTCACCTTCTACCTGGCGGGCTCCAGCGTGCCCGGCATGAAATCCCTCGGCGACTGGAACCTCGCGATCGGCATGGGCGCGATCACCGCGGGCTTCATCGCCGCCACCAGGTGGGAGTAGTTACACCCATGTGATTCTCTCCACAGTGTGGAGAACTCCTGTGGACGGCGTCAGCGCCCGATCAGCTGCGGCACGACGATGTCGTTAGCCTGCGACTGCACGACGAGCACCACCAGAGCCAGCACCAGCACTCCGGACACGACGGCCCAGGTGCTGCGCTGCGCCTTGGGCACGTAGGCGTAGACGAGCGCGAGCAACACCCCTGTCACGAAGCCGCCCAGGTGGGCGCGCCAGTCGATGCCCGAGACGTAGAACCCCAGCACCACGTTGAGCAGCAGGACCACGACGATGCCGCTGATGTCGCGCCCGAAGCGGCGGTTCACCACGAGCAGCGCTCCGAACAAGCCGAACACCGCGCCGGACGCGCCGTAGGCGATCGTGCCCGGGCCGAGTCCGAGCAGTGACGCAGCACTGCCGCCCAACGCGGACAGCAGGTAGAGCGCGGTGAACCGGGACCGGCCGAGCACCGGCTCGAGAATTGAACCGAGCACCCACAGCGCGTACATGTTGAAACCGATGTGCCACCACTGGGTGTGCAGGAACGCCGCCGTGATCACCCGGTAGTACTCGCCGTCGGCGACGCCGATGAACTCCCCGTTGTAGAAGGCGATCAGCGAAAGACCGAGCCGCTCCTCCACCTGCGGCGAGAACATGGTGAACAGGAACACCGCCGCGTTGATCCCGATGAGGATCTTGGTGACCAGATCGCCCTGCGCATGCACCTCGCCGCCGAGCGCGGTCTGCGGCTGGCGCACCGTGGCCTGACCCTGCGCAACACACTCCGGGCACTGGTAGCCGACGGGCGCAGGGTTCATGCATGCAGGACAGATCGGTTTGTCGCACCGCTGGCAGCGGATGTAGGTCTCCCGATCGGGGTGCCGGTAGCACGTCGGGACAACCTGCTGTCCAGACGCTCCACCTATGCTCGGCACGCCGCCGCTCATGATCCTCCAGTCGCCCTCGCCGGACCGTCTCAGGTCAGGCACGCTCGATGGTCACGCGCTCGATCACTACGGGCTCGACCGGCCGGTCACCACGAGCCGTCTGGGCCGCGGAGATCGCGTCGACCACCTGGCGACCGGCGTCATCGGCCACCTCACCGAAGATCGTGTGCTTGCGGTTGAGCCATGGGGTGGGCACCGACGTGATGAAGAACTGCGATCCATTGGTGTTGGGACCCGCGTTGGCCATGGCCAGAAGGTAGGGCCGGTCGAACATGAGCTCACCGTGGATCTCGTCGGCAAAGGTATAGCCAGGACCGCCGGTGCCCGTGCCGAGCGGGTCGCCGCCCTGGATCATGAACTCCGGGATCACCCGATGGAACGTCAGCCCGTCGTAGAACCGCGCCGTGCTCGGCCCGCCCGACTTCGGGTCGGTCCACTCCCTGGTGCCCTCGGCGAGCTCGACAAAGTTGCGGACGGTCTTCGGCGCATGGTTGGGCAGCAAGCCCACCCGGATTTCACCGTGGTTGGTGGAGATCACAGCAGTCAGCTGCTCGGACACGCGAGCACGCCCTTTTCCTACGAAGATGACAGACCCGCCTATCCTCGCATGTCGCTGCACGCTGAGTGCGAGGGGTTTGTGCCGGGTCCAGCGGCTTGGGCCGGCCGTCGCCGCACGTGCCTTCCTCGTGCAGAACGGGCATGATCAGGGGATATTCGGGTAACTCGCAGGACAGTCACGCGCGACCGAGGGAGGACCTCGTGGCAGGGCGCAAGCACAACGATGTCGAGGCCGAGACTTTCGACACGGCCCATCGACTCTCTGATCATTTCAAGCCGTACGCGGCGCAGGCGCGCGAGCGTGTTGAACCGGCGATGCAGGCAGCCATCGATCGTGTTGGCCCCGCCGTCAGTTCGGCACGCGATCGTGTGGAGCCGGCATTGCTCACTGCGCGGGAGGCCGTCGGCCCGGCCATGGAGTCAGCAAGGGAGCGGCTGAACGAAGATGTCGTCCCGAAGGTTGCTGCTGCGGTCGCGACCGCCGCCGAGTCGCTGTCAAAGCGAGCCGCTGAAGTCCACGACCGAGCGGCTGAGTTCTCGGCTCCTCCGCCCTCGCATCGCGGCCGCAAGGTTCTGCTGTTCACTCTTGCGCTGGCCGGCGGTGCGGCGATCGCCGTCGCCGTGGCCTCGCGACGGCGCCAGGTGGACAACTGGCAGGAGTTCGAGGCGCAGGCACGGCAGTGGGCCGAGGACAAGACGCACAAGGTCGAGGACAACGTCTCGGCTGCCGCGCAAAAGGTGTCCGACAAAGTGTCCAGCGCAGCAGACTCGGCCAAGTCGTCGCTGAAAGACGTCGCCGACAAGGCCAGCCGCAAGGCTGAGCAGGCGACTGACGAGGTGACCGAGGCCGCAGAGGCCGCGGCTGACGATGTCGCCGGTGCCGCACCCGACGAGGCGCTCGCCGACAAGTCCGAGCACCCAACAGCACCGACCACACCCGATGAGCCGACCGAGGAGGTCGACGTCGCGAAGCCGAAGCGGACCCGGAAGAGCACGAGCTAAGAGCGGCGATGCGCCGTTCGCGGTCATGGTGCTCGACCTGGCCTCGGACGGCGCATCGGTGCAACGGATCTACCTGGTCACCAATCCCGACAAGCTCGCGCGCGTCGAATGACTCCGGTCAGGCGTCCTTGCCCTCATACGCGGCGGTCAGCTCGTCGACATCGATCTTGACCATCTGCAGCATGGCAGTCATGACGCGCTGCGCCTTCTCCGGGTCGGGATCGGTGAGGAACTCCATGAGCTGCACCGGAATCACCTGCCAGGAGACGCCGAACTGGTCCTTCAGCCAGCCGCACTGAGAGGGCTTGCCGCCCTCGGCGAGGAGCGCGTCCCAGTACCGGTCGACCTCCGCCTGGTCCCCGCAGCTAACGAAGAACGACACGGAGTCGTTGAACTGGTCGTGTGGTCCGCCGTTGATAGCCATGAACTGCTGACCGGCCAGGTCGAACGTGGCACTGAGCAGCGTGCCGGCGGGAAACGGCCCGCCTTCGCCGTAACGGGTGGAGTCGACGATCCGCGCGTCGTCGAAGAGGGACGTATAGAAGTTGATGGCGTCCTCGGCGTTGTCCTCGAACCACAACGACGGGGTGATCTTCTGCGACATGCTGCCTCCCAGCTCGGCCGGCTGCGGGGCGACCTGCACCCGCCCGGGTTCTTGCCTAGGAGTCGGAGCCCACTCCTGGCTTCGACATTCGCGGAGCCGTTTCCCGCAACGTCCGAGTGACCCTGCTGCATAGCGCACGCATCTTCGGACGCAACGAGTGCTGGACGTTCCCGCGGGAACGCCTTCCCACCTGCCCTGCGCTAGGGACGCACGCTGAGGTGGAGGTGGTCGTGGTCGCCTCGAGACTGCGGCGAGGCGGGTGGTGGAGCCACGGGGACTTGAACCCCGAACCCCCGCCTTGCAAAGGCGGTGCTCTGCCAATTGAGCTATGGCCCCGGACGGCCTCCCGGGCGTGAGACCGCGAGGCCGAGGGAGTGTCAGTCCGAGCTAGTGGGCTTGGCCGCCGTGGGTGGGGTCACCGGATCGGTGGCCTCAGCCCACAGGTCCTGCTCGGCCTTGTCGGCCTGCAGGCGCTTGTAACCAAGCCATGCGGCAGCCGCAACGGCCGCTCCGACAATCAGCTTGCCTTTCACCGCGTACGCCTCCAGACGAGTCTTGCGCGGATGTTCTTAAGCCTCGGTGCAGGTGGGACGTGGGCCTAAGTGGACTTGAACCACTGACTTCTTCCTTATCAGGGAAGCGCTCTAACCGGACTGAGCTATAGGCCCCTGCGTGCCGGAGCAGATTACCTCACCGGGCACGCGCTCCCAAACGCGGGGAGCCAGCGCGTAGGACGGTCAGTCGTCCTCGGCCAGCGTCAGCTCAATGCCGCCGAGCAGGCTCGCCGACAGGTTGTAGAGGAACGCGCCGAGCGTCGCCAAGGCGGTCAGGAGCACGACGTCGATAACGGCGATCAGCATGCTGAAGCCCATGACCCGGGAGAAGCCCAGGTATTCCTCCAGCTGGAAGCCCGTGTTGCTCTCTGACGCTGTGACGTCACGCACGACATCGCCGACCCCGCTGAACACCCCTGCCGCGTCGAGGATCGACCAGATGACGGCGGCCGCCACAACGATCATGACTCCAACAGCGATGGAGAGCAGGAACGCGGTCTTCATCACCGACCAAGGGTCGACGCGCAGCAGCCGAAGCCGCGCCTTGCGGACCCGTGGCGCACGCCGGGCGGCGGCCGCGCGGGCCTCGGCGGCGGAGCGGTTGGCGGGCGCCGGGCTGACCGTGCCTGTGCCGGTCGACCCCGGATCGGCCGGGAGCGTGACCGCCGGTCGGTCCGGCGCGGGCGCCGCGGGTCGACCGGGTGCCTGTAGAGCACCGCTGACACTCGACGGCGCTGCGGCCGCTGAGGCTGCGCCGACGGCCACGCCAGCTGGGACGGCCGCCGAGACGGTGTCTGGACCCGCGGAGGCTGCGGGCTCGGACTTCTCCGGCGTGGCTGCCGGTGGTGCGGCACCGTTGGCAACCGGAGTCGGCGCGCTCGCGACGGGCGCTGGGGTCGCCGTGTGCGCCCCGCTCGTGGTGCGCCGCGCGGCTAGCTCCTCGGCGGACGCGGCTGCCTGCGCAGCTGGCGCAGCGGCCCGCTCGGGCTCAGTAGGGCTGTCAGGGCGCTTGGGCTCCCCGCCGGAGACGCGGCTCACCACCGCGTGTGCGGCCTCCGACGTGGCCTGAGCGGCTCGGCTGGCAGCAGCGCGCAACGACTCGGCAAGCTCCTGCGCTCCGGCGCGCCCGTTGCTGGAACTACCCGAAGAACCCGGCGCAGCCGACACGGACGACTGGTGCGAAGCGGACGAACTGGGCGCGCCTGTCTCAGGGGTGGGGTTGCTCTGGGGCGGCATGCCCTGGTCGCCGCTGGTGCTCACGTGCGTTCATCCTCCGGGTCGGGGAAGGCTCCACTCCGGCTGGAGCGGGACCCGAGTCGGGTGTCCAGTCCTAAGTGTCGCTGTCCGGCGTCTCGGTGTCTTCAGGTGTCTCACTGTCCGGGGTCGTGCCATTGTCCGCCTCTGCGTTGCGAGCGATGGCCACGATGGCATCATCCGGACCCAGAGAAACGAACTTCACCCCCATGGTGTCACGTCCTGTCACCGGCACATCTCGTACGGGGCTGCGTGTCACGCCACCAGCTGAACGGATGGCCAGCACCTCGTCGCCCTCGTCCACCACGAGCGCGCCCACCAGGACACCCCGTCCCTCGGAGATCTTGGCCGCCTTGATGCCGAGACCACCTCGGCCCTGGACCCGGTAGTCCTCGATCTCGGAGCGCTTGGCGTAGCCGCCGTCTGTGACGGTGAACACATTCGACCCGGGGCGGACAACCGCCATCGAGAGCAGCTCGTCGCCAGGGCGGAAGCGCATGCCGGTGACCCCGCTGGTGGCTCGACCCATGGGCCGGAGCTGCTCGGCGTCGGCGGGGAAACGGATCGCCTGCGCCTTTCGGGACACGAGCAGCAGGTCGTCGCCGGCCGAGACCAGCTCGGCGCCGATGAGCTCGTCGTCGTCCTCGCGGAAGTTGATCGCGATCACGCCACCGGTGCGCGGCGAGTCGTACTCCGTGAGACGGGTCTTCTTGGCGTATCCCCGCTTGGTCGCGAGCACGAGGTAAGGAGCCACCTCGTAGTCACGCAGGTCGAGCACCTGCGCGATGCGCTCGTCGGGCTGGAACGCGAGCAGGTTGGCGACGTGCTGGCCCTTGGCGTCGCGGTTGGCCTCGGGCAGCTGGTAGGCCTTTGCGCGGTAGACGCGTCCCTTGTTGGTGAAGAACAGGATCCAGTGGTGCGTCGTCGTCACGAAGAGGTGGTCGACGATGTCGTCCTCGCGCAGCTGCGCACCACGGACACCCTTGCCGCCGCGCTTCTGCGAACGGTAGAGGTCGAGCTTGGTGCGCTTGGCGTAACCGCCACGCGTGATCGTGACGACCACGTCCTCCTCGGCGATGAGGTCCTCCATGGACATCTCGCCCTCGGCGGGGACGAGCTGGCTGCGCCGCTCGTCGCCGTACTTGTCGACGATCTCGGCGAGCTCGTCGGACACGATCTGTCGCTGCAGCTCGTCGCTCGCGAGGATCGTCTGGTAGCCGGCGATTTCCTCCTCGAGGTCGGCGAGTTTTTCGATGATCTTCTGCCGCTCGAGTGCGGCGAGCCGGCGCAGCTGCATGTCGAGGATGGCGCGGGCCTGGATGTCATCGATGTCGAGCAGGTCGATCAGGCCGACCCGGGCCACATCGGCGTCCGGCGAACGGCGGATCAGTGCAATGACCTCGTCAAGCGCATCCAGCGCCTTGACCAGGCCGCGCTGAATGTGCGCCTCTTCCTCGGCCTTGCGCAGGCGGTAGCGCGTGCGCCGCTGGATGACCTCGATCTGGTGCGTCACCCAGTTGCGGACGAACGCGTCGAGTGACAGCGTGCGGGGCACGCCGTCGACGAGCGCCAGCATGTTGCAGCCGAAGGTCTCCTGCAGCTGGGTGTGCTTGTAGAGGTTGTTGCGCACGACACTCGCCACCGCATCGCGCTTGAGGATGATGACGATGCGCATACCCGTACGGCTGGAGGAGTCGTCGCGCAGGTCGGCAATCCCCGGCACCTTGCCGTTCTCGGCAAGGTCGGCGATCTTGCGAGCAAGGGCATCGGGATTGACCTGGTAGGGAAGCTCGGTGACGACCAGGCACGTACGCCCCTTGCTGTCCTCCTCGACCTCGACGACGGCGCGCATCGTGACCGAGCCGCGGCCGGTGCGGTAGGCATCACGGATGCCGGCAGAACCGACGATGAGACCGCTGGTGGGGAAGTCGGGGCCCTTGATGCGCTGCAGGAGCGCCTCAAGAAGCTCTTCGTTGGTGGCCTCGGGGTGCTCGAGGTACCACTGCACACCGCTTGCGACTTCACGCAGGTTGTGGGGCGGGATGTTTGTGGCCATGCCGACCGCGATGCCGCCCGAGCCGTTGACCAGCAGGTTGGGGAAGCGCGCGGGCAGGACGTTGGGCTCCTCCTGGCGGCCGTCGTAGTTGGGTGAGAAGTCGACCGTGTCCTGGTCGATGTCGCGCACCATCTCCATCGCAAGCGGCGCAAGGCGGCATTCTGTGTAGCGCATGGCGGCTTGCCGGTCGTCACCGCGCGAGCCGAAGTTGCCCTGGCCCTGCACGAGCGGGTAGCGCAGCGACCACCACTGGCCGAGCCGTACGAGTGTGTCGTAGATGGCGGTGTCGCCGTGCGGGTGATACTGACCCATGACGTCGCCGACGACGCGGCTCGACTTGGAGAACGGACGGTCAGGGCGGTAGCCGCCGTCGTACATCGCGTAGAGCACGCGTCGATGCACGGGTTTGAGGCCGTCGCGCACGTCGGGCAACGCGCGCTGCACGATCACGCTCATCGCGTAGTCGAGGTAGGAGCGCTGCATCTCCACCTGCAGGTCGACGGGCTCGATGCGCCCGCCGGGGCCTGGCTCGGAGGTACCTGTCGTCGTGTCGTCGGTCACGTGGGTTGTCTGCCTGTCTTGTCAGTCGTACGTGGTTCGCTGCGCAGCTGGTCTGGTCAGATGTCGAGGAAGCGCACGTCGCGAGCGTTGCGCTGGATGAACTTGCGGCGACTCTCGACGTCCTCACCCATCAAGGTGGTGAAGATGTCGTCGGCTTGCGCGGCGTCCTCGAGTGTGACCTGCAGCAGGATCCGCTGCGCCGGGTCCATCGTCGTTTCCCACAGCTCATCGTTGTTCATCTCACCGAGCCCCTTGTAGCGCTGCACGCCACCTTCCTTGGGCAGCCGCTTGCCGGCCTCCTGCCCGAGCCGGATGAGCTCGTCGCGCTCACGGTCGGAGTAGGCGTACTCCGGGGGATCGTTGCGCCCGACCCACTTGAGCTTGTAGAGCGGCGGCTGGGCGAGATAGACGTAGCCCTGCTCGACGACCGGCCGCATGAACCGGAAGAGCAGTGTCAGCAGCAGCGTGCGGATGTGCTGGCCATCGACATCGGCATCGGCCATCAGCACGACCTTGTGGTAGCGCAGCCGGTTGATGTCGAAGTCGTCGTGGATGCCGGTGCCAAGCGCGTTGATGATGGCCTGGACCTCTTGGTTTTGCAGGATGCGGTCGATGCGAGCCTTTTCGACGTTGAGGATCTTGCCGCGGATCGGGAGGATCGCCTGCACCCGCGGGTCGCGGCCCTGTTTGGCCGGGCCGCCCGCGGAGTCGCCCTCGACGATGAAGACCTCGCACTCCTCCGGGTTGGTGCTCTGGCAGTCGGCGAGCTTGCCGGGCAGGCCGGCGCCACCCATGAGTCCCTTGCGGCTGCGCGCCGCGTCACGCGCCTTGCGCGCCGCCATGCGTGCGACCGCAGCACCTTGCGCCTTGCGCGCAATGTCCTTGCCCTCGTTGGGGTTTTTCTCGAACCATTCACCCAGCCGGTCGTTGACGATGCGCTGGACGAACGACTTGGCCTCGGTGTTGCCAAGCTTGGTCTTGGTCTGCCCCTCGAACTGCGGGTCGGTGAGCTTGACGCTCACGATCGCGGTGAGCCCCTCACGGATGTCGTCACCGGTGAGGTTGGCGTCCTTTTCCTTGAGGATGCCCCAGTCGCGAGCGAACCTGTTGACGAGAGTCGTCAGCGCAGCACGGAATCCCTCTTCGTGCGTGCCGCCCTCGTGGGTGTTGATGGTGTTGGCGAAGGTGTGCACCGACTCGGTGAACCCGGTGTTCCACTGCATGGCCACGTCGAGCGACATGCTGCTGTCGGGATCCTCGGCCTCGAACGACACGATCGTGCGATGCGCCGGCTCCTTCTTGGCGTTGAGGTGCTTGACGTAGTCAACAAGCCCGCCCTCGTAGCGGTATGTCACCTTGTGCTGCTCGGCCGGTGCCTCCGGGTCGGCGTCGACGTCGTCGACATCGCCGCGCTCGGGCCGCTCGTCAGTGAGGACGATCGTGAGGCCCTTGTTGAGGAAGGCCATCTCGCGGAACCGCGTCGACAGCGTCTCGAATGTGTAGTCGGTGGTCTCGAAGATCGTGTCGCTGGCCCAGAACGTGGTGGTGGTGCCGGTGGCCGTCGTCGGCTCACCGCGCTCGAGCGGCCCGTTGGGGACACCGTAGGTGTAGGACTGGCGCCAGACGTAGCCGTCGCGCGCCACCTCGACGTCGACCCGGCTCGACAGCGCGTTGACGACCGAGACACCGACGCCGTGCAAGCCGCCGGACACCTTGTAGCCGGTGCCACCGAACTTGCCGCCTGCGTGCAGCACGGTCATGACGACCTCGAGCGCGGGCTTCTTCTCCACCGGGTGCTCGTCGACCGGGATGCCGCGCCCGTTGTCCTTGACGCGGACGCCGCCGCCGGGAAGCAGCGTGACCTCGATGCGGTCGGCTTGGCCGGCAAGCGCCTCGTCGACGGAGTTGTCGACGACCTCGTAGACGAGGTGGTGCAGTCCACGCTCGCCCGTCGACCCGATGTACATGCCCGGGCGCTTGCGCACCGCCTCGAGACCCTCGAGGACGGTGATCGCACTCGCGTCGTAGGAAGTTGAACGGCTGGACAAGTCGTCGCCACTGGCGGCCGGTGTGGGCGAGGCCTGCGTCACGGGCTGAGATCCTCCTGCTCAACACAGGCCGCTATCCGGCGAGGGAAGCACAAGCGCCCCCCGTCGCGGAAGCGGCCTGAAATCAGGTCTCCAGTCTACCTGGAAACAGGTGCTGAGACGGTAATGAGAGACGCCTGGGGATGGCCTAGCGCGGCGGAGAGGGCGGGGTTGACTCCCCGTACGTGGGAGGGGCGATGACCACGTTCAGCCGTACGTGTCGCGCGGCCCCCGGCCGGCCACTCGGCGATAGCCCTTGGTCCAGGACGGCGCCGCAGGGCCCCGCACGATGATGCGCGTGACCGTGCCGTCGCCGAGCTCCTCGTTGAGCCGCCGCACGAGCGTCGGAGCGAGCAGGCGCAGCTGAGTTGCCCAAGCGGTTGTGGCGGCTGTCACACTGAGCTCGGTCTCGACGTATCGCTCGGGACGACACTGCGCGGCTACGTCCGGTCCGACGATCTGATCCCAACGGGCCAGCACACCGTGCACGCGCAGCTGCTCTCCCCAGCCGTGCTCTGCGACGAGGCGGCTGACCGTCGCGGCAACGGTCTGCGGGTCTCGCTCATCGTCGGCCGGACCACTCCAGCCAGTGTCGGACGGGATGCCCCGGCGGTCGGCTGCCGCCCCACGCGGCTGTCGGCTCCCGACGGTGCGACCCGCACCGGCTCGTCGGCTCTTGGCTCGGACGAGGAACGCCCGCGCCAGGTCGCTGCCTTCGGCGGTCCAGGGGACGGGCTCAGTCATCGGATCCTCCGAAGCTCGCCGGCCATGACGTCAACACGTGCACCCTCGAGTGCTTCGGGAACGTCCGCCGGCACGGCTGCGGTCACCAGCACCTGCTCGGCCGGAGCCACGAGCTCGGCCAGCCGTGTTCGTCGCTCAATGTCAAGCTCGGCGAACACGTCGTCGAGGATGAGCACTGGTTCGCCACCGTCGGAGGTGAGCAGGTCGTAGGCGGCAAGCCGCAGCGCAAGGGCGTAGGACCAGCACTCGCCGTGGCTCGCATATCCCTTTGCTGGCAAGGGTCCTAGCCGCAGCACAAGGTCGTCACGATGTGGGCCGACAAGCGTGACACCCCGGTCGAGCTCCTCGCGCCGGATGCGCCCCATTGCGTCGAGCATTGCGGCCGCCAACAGCTCGCGATCGGGGATCAGCTCGACGTCGTCGCCAAGCGAGCAGCGGTAGGTGAGCTGCGCGTCACCAGCGCCGCGCGCCACAGAGTCGTACGACTTGGAGACGAGTGGGTGCAGTGACTGGACTAGCTCCAGCCGCGCGGAGAGGAGCTCGGCGCCGGCCCGAGCAAGGTGGGCGTCCCACACGTCCAGCGTGCGTAGGTCGTGTGCGCCGCCGCCTCGAGCGGCGCGGACAGCGCCAGCTGCGGTCTTGAGTAGGGCGTTACGTTGCTTGAGTACGCGGTCGTAGTCGGCACGGACGCCGGCCAACCGCGGCGTTCGCGCGACGAGTAACTCATCGAGAAAGCGCCGCCTGTCGGAGGGGTCACCCTTGACCAGCGCGAGGTCCTCGGGCGCGAATAGCACCGTACGCAACAGGCCAAGAAGCTCGCGGGGGCGGGGGACAGGTGCTTGATTGACCCGGGCGCGGTTGGTCTTGCCTGGTGTGATCTCGATTTCGAGAAGTGCACTTCGGCGGTCGCGCACGACAGTGCTGCGGACGATTGCGCGGTCGGCGCCGAGCCGTACGAGTGGAGCGTCGTTGGCTACCCGGTGACTGCTCAGCGTCGCTAGGTAGCCCACCGCCTCGACAAGGTTGGTCTTGCCCTGGCCGTTAGGCCCGATCAGTGCCGTCACGCCGGGCTGCAGGGGCAGCTCGACCGCCGCGTAGGAGCGGAAGTCGGCAAGGGACAGGTGCGTGAGATGCACGAGGAGAAGGCTAGGCCTTCTTGACCGCGTGGCCGCCGAACTCGTTGCGCAACGCCGCGACTGCCTTCATCGCCGGTGAGTCGGTCTGCCGCGAGGCGAACCGAGCGAAGAGTGCAGCCGTGATCACCGGTGTCGGCACCGCGTTGTTGATCGACTCCTCGACTGTCCAGCGGCCTTCGCCGGAGTCCTCAACGTAGCCCTTGATGGAGTCGAGCTCGGGGTCCTTGTCCAGGGCGTCGACGAGCAGGTCGAGCAGCCAGGAGCGGACGACCGTGCCGCGCTTCCATGCCTTGAACGAGCCGGGTACGTCCTTGACGACGTCGGCGGCCATGAGGAGCTCGTAACCCTCGGCGTAGGCCTGCATGAGGCCGTACTCGATGCCGTTGTGGACCATCTTGGCGTAGTGGCCGGCGCCGACGTCGCCGGCGTGGACGAACCCCTCTTCGCGCGGACCCTCGGGCCGTAGCGCGTCGAAGATCGGCAGGAGGTGCTCGATGTCCTCCGGTGCACCACCGGCCATGAGGCCGTAACCGTTGTCCCTCCCCCAGATGCCGCCGGAGACACCACAGTCGACGAAGTGGATGCCCTTTGGGGAGAGCTCGGCGGCGTGCTGGGCGTCGTCGGTGAACTTGGAGTTGCCGCCATCGATGACGATGTCACCCTCACCGAGCAGCTCGCCGAGCTCGTCGATCGTCGACTGTGTGGGCGCACCGTGCGGCACCATGACCCAGACAGCGCGCGGGGGCGTCAGCTTGTCGACCATCTCGGCAAGGCTTGCGGCGTCGCTCCGCTCGGGATGGTGGTCAAAGCCGACCACCGTGTGCCCGGCTGCGCGCAGCCGCTCGCGCATGTTGCCACCCATGCGGCCGAGTCCGACGAGTCCGAGTTCCATGGCGGGGCTCCTTGCGGATCAGCCGGACAGCCGCACCGGCATGAGGAGGTAGCGATAGTCGTCGATGACGTCGCCATCCAGCGCGGCCGCTCCCTGCAGGACGGCCGGCTTGGTCGACTGGGTGAAGGCCAGCTGCACGACGGGGGAGTCGATCGCGCCAAGCCCGTCGAGGAGATAGCCGGGGTTGAACCCGATCGAGATGTCATCGCCGTCGACGACTGCCGGCAGCGACTCGGAGGCCTGGGCATCCTCACCGGAGCCGGCCTCGAGCACGACCTGGTCGCCGGAGAAGGCGAGCCGAACAGGAGTGTTGCGCTCCGCGACGAGGGCGACCCGCCGGACTGCCTCGGTCAGGGCGGCGGTGTCGACACGAGCCGTTGTGCCGGACTCGGCGGGGAAAAGCGAGCGGTACTTGGGGAAGTCGCCGTCGATGAGTCGAGTGGTGGTCCGGCGACCCCCGGCTGCGACACCCATGAGTGTTTCCTCCCCCCCAGCAGCGAGTGCGAGCGAAACCTCACCGGTGAGCGACTTGGCAGTGTCGGCCAAGGTGCGGGCCGGCACGATGGCGACCGAGCTGACATCGGGGGACGTCGGGTGCCAGTGCAGCTCACGCACTGCCAGCCGGTAACGGTCAGTGGCGGCAAGGGTCACCCGCTCACCGTCGATCTCGATGCGAACTCCGGTGAGCAGCGGCAGCATGTCGTCGCGGCCGGCGGCGACCACGACCTGGCCGACGGCCGATGCGAGCAGCCCGGACGGCACTGTGCCGGACACATCGGGCATTGCGGGCAGCTCTGGGTATTCCTCAACGGGCAGTGTCAGGAGAGTGAATCGAGCGCTGCCGCAGGTCAGGGCCACCTTGCCGGCGTCGGCAGTGAAATCGACTGGCCGGTTGGGCAGTGATCGGCAGATGTCTGCGAGAAGTCGGCCGGACACGAGTGCCGTGCCCTCGTCAGCGACCTCGGCGTCGACGACCACTCGCCCGGACACCTCGTAGTCGAAGGCGGAGAGCATCAGCTGCCCGTCGGCGGCGTCGAGCCGCAGCCCCGCAAGCACCGGCACTGTCGGCCGGTTAGGCAAGGTGCGCGCCACCCATGCGACAGCATCGGCGAGTACGTCGCGCTCCACACGGAACTTCACCGGTGCCACCGTCCTTTGTAGCGAGCCATGCGTGTAGTCGAACCGCGGACCGCGCAACCTCCGTCGCGGTGCCTGGTGGAGCGCGTCAAGGCCTCATCCTTCCACGGCGAACCGACAGAGCGAATGGTGGTCTGCACACCTCGTGGGCGCGAGTCTCGCAGACGGTTTCCACAGTCTGCGCTGCCGCGAGCTTGGCGGGCGCATCAGTCTGTATCTGGGTTGATCGTTGTAGTAGGGGCCGTGGATATGTGGACAACCGAGGAGTGGCCAGGTCAGGTCTGAGGTTGTGTCCACGGTGCCTGGTGACGGTGCAGTTCCGGGCCGTGTGCAACGGGGAGGATGTCCACCGAGCCTTGCGGTTTTCCTCCGGGATCACAGAGTTGCACCCTGTGTTGTCCACAGGATTGTCCCCAGCCTGTGTGTGGTGATTTGTCGGATGGCAGTGGTTAGCGTTATTCCATCCGAGTCGTTGAAAATCGCGGCCCTATGACTGACGCGCCTGTTGCTTGATCCGGTTGGTGATCTCGGTGACCTGGTTGTAGACGCTGCGCCGCTCGGCCATCAGGTGACGGATCTTGCGCTCGGCATGCATGACCGTCGTGTGGTCGCGGCCACCGAACTGCTGGCCGATCTTGGGCAACGAGAGGTCGGTCAGCTCACGGCAGAGATACATGGCGATCTGCCGGGCGGTGACGAGGGTGCGGCTGCGGCTCGTACCGCACAGGTCGTCGATCGTGAGCCCGAAGTAGTCGGCTGTCACCGCCATGATCGTTGCAGGCGTGATCTCTGGGCTGGCCTCGGTCGGGCCAAGATCCTTGAGGACTACCTCGGCGAGGGACAGGTCGACGGCCTGCCGGTTGAGGCTGGCGAAGGCGGTGACGCGGATCAGTGCACCTTCGAGCTCGCGGATGTTGGTAGCGATACGGCTGGCGATGAACCCAAGCACGTCGGTCGGGACGTTGAGCCGATCCTGCGCGGCCTTCTTGGACAAGATCGCGATGCGGGTCTCAAGGTCCGGTGGCTGCACGTCGCAGATAAGCCCCCACTCGAACCGGTTGCGCAGCCGGTCCTCGAGTGCCGACAGCTGCTTGGGGGGTCGGTCAGAAGTGATGACGATCTGCTTGTTGGCGTTGTGCAGCGTGTTGAAGGTATGGAAGAACTCCTCTTGCGTCTGGATCTTGCCCTCAAGGAACTGGATGTCGTCAATGAGAAGGACATCGACGTCGCGGTAGCGCCGCTGGAAGATCGGCGCCTTGTCGTCACGGATCGAGTTGATGAACTCGTTGGTGAACTCCTCGCTCGACACGTAGCGAACACGGGTGCCCTCATAGATCTGTCGGGCGTAGTGACCGATCGCGTGCAGCAGGTGCGTCTTGCCTAGTCCGGACTCGCCGTAGACAAGGAGCGGGTTGTAGGCCTTCCCGGGCGCCTCACCGACCGCCACCGCTGCGGCGTGGGCGAACCGGTTGCTCGAACCGATGACGAAGGTGTCGAACGTGTAGCGCGGGTTGAGCCGAGATTGCTCGCCGTCGCGGTAAGTCGCGGCAGGAGGGAGCAGAGCGGCGTGCAGTGGCGCATAAGGGTCGTCGCCGAGGGCGGCGGTGGGTGTGGTCCCCGAACCGTTAGCCTCACTGATCGGCTCTGACCGGGGGGTGTCGTCCGCCGGTGCGGAGACCGTTACTGCGAGCTGGACCTGGCGGCCGAGGATCGAGCCCAGCGCGTCACACAGAATAGGGCGAAGTCGGGTCTCCAGGATGTTCTTCGCGAACTCGGACGGAACCGACACAACAGCCGTACCTTCGACAAAGGTCAGGGGGCGGGCCTGGGCTAGGAACGCCTGCTGCTGTCTGCCGAGCTCCGTGTCGCCGATGCGTCGGATTGCGTCTGCCCAAGCCGTGACGAAGTCCGGCGTCGCTCCCCCGTTGACCACTGTGCGCGCTCCCGTGTCCCGTCGATCCGGTCAGTGCCTGCCTTGACTCGCCGTCCTGGCGCGCCTCGTCAGGCACCTTGAGCCGGCGTACGGTCCACAGAGTTTTCCACAACTTGTGGAGCGGTGATCCTTTGGGGCCACCCGGTTGGCAACCGACCCCTGTAGTGGCCCGATAGCGCCACTTTCAGCGATCTTGCTACCAGCCCGGATGACCCTCCCCGGAACCGTGGGGAAGGGGCCGGTCTCGTGACGCTAACAACTTGTGGGTGCCGCTTCAAGCGGTTGTCCACAGGTCGTGGTTTGACCGGTGCCGCGCCCACCACGTACCGTTATGAGGTCCGGCGTCGGGCGTGCTTGGCATGCCTGCCGCGGGGTGCGTACGCCCTCAGATCTGAAGGCGTGTGGGCTCCGACCGGATGACAGCTTGCATGTTCCCGGCCTAGCGCCGGTGCCCGCCGACCCTGGAGCCCGATCGTGAAGCGCACGTTCCAGCCGAACAACCGCCGCCGTGCCAAGACGCACGGCTTCCGCCTGCGCATGCGCACCCGCGCCGGCCGCGCGATCATCGGCGCGCGCCGGTCGAAGGGCCGCGCCCGCCTGTCGGCCTGATCTGCGCCTCCGAGGACTCCCCGTGCTTCCGGCCACCCAGCGGGTCCGCCGGCGCGGGGAGTTTTCCGCGACGGTCCGGCAGGGCCGTCGTGTCGCCAGCCCGCTCGTCGTCGTCCATCTGTTGTCCGGGTCAGCCGAGGCGACCAAGACGGCTCGGGCGGGCTTTGTCGTGAGTAGAGCGGTCGGCAACTCAGTCACGCGAAACCAGGTCAAGCGACGGCTGCGCCACGTCATGGTGCCAGTGCTCGCTGACCTGCCGCCCGGCTCGCTTGTCGTCGTACGGGCGCTCCCCGCGGCCGCGAGTGCCTCGAGCGCGCAGCTGGCCAGCTCTCTCACCCGGGCAGTTGCGCGAGCCCTAGGGCATTCGACGGTTGCATCCGGGGGCACCTCATGAGGTGGCTGCTCGTTGGGCTGATCAGGATCTACCAGATCGTGATCAGCCCGTTGCTTGGACAGCGGTGTCGCTACTACCCGTCATGTTCCGCCTATGCGCTCGAGGCCATCCAGGTCCACGGCGCGTTGCGGGGCACCTGGCTCGGTGCGCGCCGGTTGGCCAGGTGCCACCCGTGGACCGACGGAGGGTACGACCCGGTGCCACCCGCTCGAAACACTTCCGCAAAGGCGGGGTCGCCTGACTCCGCCCCCCGTACAACGTCGCACGCTCGAGGAGCTTGAGCTTCGTGGACACGATCCTCAGTCCGCTGTACTTCGTCGTCTCATGGGTCATGGTGGGATGGCACTGGCTGTTCGACCAGGTGCTCCCCGACGGTCCGGCCTGGCTGCTGTCGATCATCGGTCTCGTGATCGTGGTGCGGGCGGCGCTGATCCCGCTCTTCGTGCGGCAGATCCGCGCGAGCCGCAAGCTCGCTCTGCTGCAGCCGCAGATGCGCGAGCTGCAGAAGAAGTACGGGCACGACAAGCAGCGGCTCCAGCAGGAAATGATGGAGCTGTACCGCAAGGAGAAGACCAACCCGTTCTCCTCCTGCTTGCCGGTGCTGCTGCAGGCTCCAGTGTTCTTCGCACTGTTCCGTGTGCTCAACGGCGCGGCCACCGATGACGCGCACGGTGCGTTCGTCGGCCGGCCGGAACTCTTCCAGAGTTTCCAGGACGCCGAGGTCTTCGGCATCAGCCTGACCGACACCTTCATGGACACGTCGTCGGTCGCCGCCCGGGTTGTCGCGATCGTGCTCGTGCTCATCATGACGAGTTCCACCTACTTCACTCAGCACCAGTTGATGCGCAAGAACATGCCGAAGGAGGCCCTCGAGGGTCCGTTTGCGCAGCAGCAGAAGATCCTGATGTACGTCCTGCCGCTCGGCTTCCTGTTCTCCGGGCTGTTCTTCCCGCTCGGTGTCGTCATCTACTGGTGCGTCTCAAACCTGTGGACCGGCGCCCAGCAGTACTACGTGATCCGCAACATGCCTGCACCCAACACGCCGGCGGAAGCGGCGTACAAGGCCCGGATGGAGGCAAAGGCCCGCAAGAAGGGCAAAACGCCGGTGACTGTCCCCGCGGATGCGGCCACGCCCGATGTCGATGCAGCGCCGGAGGCGCAGCGCGTCCAGCCGAAGCGCCAGTCACGTTCGCAACGCTCCGGCCCTTCTGGCGGCAGTGGTGCGCGGCCGAAGAAGAAGCGCTGACCATCCAGCTGCGTGCCTGACCAGGGGCCTGGTGGCACAGCCCCGGCCCCAGTACATGAGGAGTGGACCCTGTGAGTGACGTGACCTCGACCGAGAACAGCGAGGCCACCTCGAGCCGATTCGAGCTGCTCGAGAAGGAAGGCGACATCGCCGCCGACTACCTGGAAGAGTTGCTCGACATCGCCGACGTCGACGGTGACATTGACATGGATGTCGAGGGCGACCGCGCCATGGTCTCCATCGTCGGTGACGACCTAGACCAGCTGGTCGGTCCTGAGGGGGAAGTCCTTGAGGCGTTGCAGGAGCTGACCAGGCTCGCGGTGCTGCGAGAGACAGGCGAACGAAGTCGAATGATGCTCGACATCGCGGGCTTCCGAGCAAGGAAGCGTGAGCTGCTGACCCAGCTCGCCCAGCAGATGGTCGACCAGGTCAAGGCCTCGGGTGAAGCCGTGTCGCTCGCGCCGATGACCGCGTTCGAGCGGAAGGTCGTGCACGACGTCGCCACGGCAGCCGGCCTGCGCAGTGAGTCGGAGGGTGTCGAGCCGGATCGGCACATCGTTATTCAGTTGGCTTGAGCGTGACGCCGGAGCGGGATCGTGACGAGCCGCGCGACGTTTCACGTGAAACGGTGGGTGACCCGCCCGCGGTCGCCGCTGATGTCTTCGGCCCGGGCTTGGCCCGGGCCGTTGCGTTTGCTGAGTTGCTTGCGACAGACGGAGTTGTAAGAGGTCTCATCGGTCCCCGCGAGGTGCCTCGACTCTGGGACCGGCACCTGATGAACTGCGGTGTTGTGGCACCAGTGTTTCGTTCGCAAGCGCTTGTGTACGACGTCGGATCCGGCGCTGGACTGCCCGGTATGGTGATCGCGCTAGCCCGTCCGGATCTTCGGCTGGTGCTGCTCGAACCGCTGCTTCGCCGCACGACGTTTCTCGAGGAGGCCGTCCGCGTGCTCGAACTGTCCAACGTCTCGGTCGTGCGCGGCCGAGCCGAGGAGTTCTCCGGGCGCGCGGCCAGCGACTATGTCACGTCGCGTGCAGTGGCGCCGCTCGATCGTCTGGTTCAGTGGAGCGCACCGTTGCTCAAGCCGGGCGGGGAGATCGTGGCGCTCAAGGGCGGCTCAGCCGAGGACGAGATCGCCGCCGCCACGACCACATTGGCGGACTTCGACGCGCGAGACGTGCGCACCGAGGTGGTCGGTGCCGACCTGCTCGAGACGGGCACGACGCTCGTCCGCGCGACGATCAATCGTCCTCTTGGCCCTAGCGGCCCGTCCAAGCCGCGAACCACTGCCCGCGGATCGGCGGTGGGGTCTGCGAAACGCAAGGGCAGTTCACCGAAGGGACGCCGTCGGTGATCAAGGAGACTGGCCTGGGGTGGCCGGCAACCGATTCGGAATCCGAGGAACCTACCGGGCTGGGGTGGCCGACCACAGATCTCCGTCCCGGACAGCAGCCCACCGGCGCCGTCGCGCATGCTGCCGGTCGCACGGATTCGGCCGCGAGCGACTCAGCCGAGTCGGCCGGGGAAGGCACGGCCAATGACTCGTCGCGCGAGGATGCCGGCGCGACTGCTGACAAGCCGCCCGCTCCGGCTGACGATGTGGCGCCCAATGTTTCACGTGAAACCGAGGCGCGCCCGCGCCCTCGTGTCTTGACCGCGGCGGAGATCGCCGCGACCGCTCAGGAGGAGCTGGTGGAGGTCGACACCCCGATAGCGATGGAGGCGCACGCGGCGATATTTGCGGCGACACGTCGAGGACCGTTGCCCAAGCCCGACCACACCCGGGTGCTTGTCGTGGCCAACCAGAAGGGTGGTGTGGGCAAGACGACGACGACCGTCAACATCGCGGCCGCTCTGGGCATGGCGGGTCTACGAACTCTTGTTGTCGACCTCGACCCCCAAGGCAATGCGTCAACAGCTCTGGGCGTCGACCACCACCGGGAGATCCCGAGCGTCTATGACGTGCTGATCGAAGGTATGCCGCTGCGGGAGATCGTCCATCCCGCCGCCGATGTGGACCACCTGTTCTGCGCGCCGGCCACCATCGAGCTTGCCGGTGCGGAGATCGAACTGGTCAGCGTGGTTGCCCGTGAGTCACGGCTGCGCCGGTCGCTGCAGCAGTACTTGCAAGAGGAGGCCGACGGTGGCGCGGCGTACGACTACGTCTTCATCGACTGCCCACCCTCGCTGGGCTTGCTCACCGTCAACGCGCTCGTCGGTGGCGATGAGGTCCTCATCCCCATCCAGTGCGAGTACTACGCGCTGGAAGGCCTGACCCAGCTGCTGCGCAACGTCAACCTGGTCAAGTCACATCTCAACCCCACTCTTGAGGTGACCACGATCCTGCTGACGATGTACGACGCACGGACGCGATTGGCCGCGCAGGTCGCCGACGAAGTCCGGGCCCATTTCGGTGATACCGCGCTTTCGGCCACCATCCCACGTTCGGTGCGGATCAGTGAGGCGCCAAGCTACGGGCAGTCCGTGATCACCTATGACCCGACGTCCAGCGGAGCGCTGTCCTATCTGGAGGCGGCGGCCGAACTTGCGCATCGCGGCGCGTCGTCCACGAAACAGCCAGTCGTCGGGACGACCATGTTCGAAGAGACGTCCACACAACGGGAGGCCCGGCAGTGAGCGAGCGTCGTCGCGGACTAGGGCGCGGGCTCGGTGCGTTGATCCCGACCGGCCCAGCATCACACGAGACGAAAGCGGCGTCCCCGGTGGATGTCTTCTTCCCGTCGCGAGACGGGGACTCCTCTGTGGCCACAATCGACATCCCATCGGTGGAGTCGGTGGACGGTGACGTCCGACCACGGACGATCAACGGGCTGGTCCCAGTGGCGGGGGTGTCTTTCGCGGAGATTCCGGTCGACGCGATCAGCCCCAACCCCAAGCAGCCGCGGCGGATCTTCGACGACGAGGCGATGGAGGAGCTCGTCCACTCCATCAAGGAGGTCGGGCTCCTGCAGCCGATCGTCGTGCGGGAGACAGCTCCCGGGTCGTACGAGCTGGTGATGGGGGAGCGTCGTTGGCGAGCGACCCGCGATGCAGGACTCGACACGATCCCGGCGCTGGTCCGCACCACGAGTGACGACGACATGCTGCGCGACGCGCTGCTGGAGAACCTGCACCGCGCCCAGCTCAACCCACTCGAGGAAGCGGCCGCCTACCAACAGTTGCTCGATGACTTCGGTTGCACGCAGGATGTGCTGGCCGAGCGCATCAAGCGCTCTCGGCCGCACATCAGCAACACGCTTCGGCTGCTGAAGCTCCCGCCGTTGGTGCAACGGCGGGTGGCGGCGGGAGTGCTGAGCGCTGGGCACGCACGAGCACTTCTTGGTCTCCCGGACGCCGCCGCACAAGAGCGGCTGGCTCAACGGATCGTCGCAGAGGGCCTGTCCGTCAGGGCGGTCGAGGAGATCGTCATGCTGGGCGGCGACGGCGACAAGCCGGCACGCGCTCCCCGGGTGCCGAAGCCGGTCGCGCCTCGCCTTGCTGACATCGCGACCCTGTTGTCCGATCGGCTGGACACTCGCGTAAGGGTGGATCTCGGCCGGTCCAAGGGAAAGGTCACCATCGAGTTCGCTTCGATCGACGATCTGGAGCGCATCGTCGGAGCGATCGTCCGTGAGGGCGAGCTGATGGGGGAGGCCTAGCCGTTGGCCGCGCGTACGACCAGGGGCCCGTGCCGATTGGCACGGGCCCTCTTCGCGCTACGGCCGATGGGCCGGCTCCGGGCGAGAGTGCCCCTCCGGGCGGGGTGGTCAACCATGTTTCACGTGAAACCAAACACGCGGAAATGCACCGCCATCCCTTTGGTTTCACGTGAAACCAACGGGATTGCGCGATACCACGGCGGCCCGCAGGCGAGGCTGCTCAACCCGGGAAGTGATTGAGCCGACATCCCACTGGCCTTCCATTCCCGAGGGCATGCGAGCAGTGACCAGGGGCGGTCACTGCCGCAGGAGCCCGTGCCTGCGGGTTGCGGTGACCACCCGAACACACAGCTCACCGCGTCATGGGAGCCGTGACCCGGCGGACTAGGGACCGCGGTGCGTCGCTTCCACCAGCAGATCTCGAAGCAGGACCCCGAACTCCAGCCCAGCGGCTGCGACTGCCTGCGGCAGCAGTGAAGTCTCGGTCATCCCGGGCGCAACGTTGACCTCGAGGAACCACGGAATGCCCGACTGGTCGACGATGAGGTCGCTGCGCGACAGGTCCCGCAGCCCCAACAGCGTGTGCGCGGCCACGGCTACCTCCGCGGCGGCCTTGGCGGTTGCGTCGGTGAGCCGGGCTGGCGCGAAGAACTCCGTCTCACCGGCCGTGTAGCGGGCCTGGTAGTCGTAGATCCCCGATGACGGAACGATCTCCACGGCAGGCAATGCTCGCGGCCCGTCACCCGAGTCAATGACGGTGATGGCGACCTCCGCGCCGCGAACGAACTGCTCGAGCAATGCCAGATCTCCGTACGCGAAGCAGCCCACCATCGCGGACGGCAACTGTTCCGGCGCGTGCACCACCGAGCATCCGAGGGCGGAGCCGCTGCGAGTTGGCTTGACCACCAACGGCAGCCCAACCGTGTCGACAACGGCGGCGAGGACTGACGACGCACCCAGCTCACGGAATGTCGAGTGCGGCAGAACGACCCCCGCCGGCGTAGCCAACCCGGCTGCAGACACGACGTGCTTCGCAGCTGCCTTGTCGAAGGCGACTCGACACGCGGAGGGCCGAGCTCCGACGTAGGGGATGCGCAGGAGCTCCAGGACGTCGCGCAACGAGCCGTCCTCACCTTGCTCGCCATGCAGCAGCGGCAGGACCGCGGTGGGCGGATCGGCGGCAAGCGTCGGCAAGAGGCTGGCGTCGACATCGCGCAGCTCTGCCTCGACGTTGACACCACGGAGCGCCTCAACAGCCCGGCGCCCGGAGCGCAACGACACATCCCGCTCGTGGGACAGTCCCCCAGCGAGCACGACAACACGGTCGAGGTCGCTCACGTCGCCTCCTTCACGAACAGTCGCAAACCGGTCATTCTCACCGGACGACCGACTACGAATCAGGACAAGTTAGGTGCTGGCCCGTCGAACTCTTGGCGACCGAGTGCCGCGGCGACACCGAACGTCTCCCGCAACTCCAGCTCTTCCTCGATTACCGCAGCGAGCCGCCGGATGCCTTCACGAATGCGCTCCGGCGGCGGATAGCAGTACGAAAGTCGCATCGACCGCGACCCGAAACCGTCGGCGTAGAAGGCCGTGCCCGGTACGAAGGCGACTCGGTTGGTAATCGCGCGGGGGAGCATCGCCTTGGCGTCCAGTCCCGCCGGGAGGGTCGCCCACACGTAGAAACCGCCGGCCGGACGAGTCCACTGCGCCGAGGCCGGGAACATGTCGTCAAGTGCGCTGAGCATGGCGTCACGCCGCTCGCGGTACATCTCCCGAAAGGCCTTCACCTGCTCGAACCACGGCTGCGTCGCGAGGTAGCGGGACACCGCGAGCTGGCTGAAGGTCGGCGGGCACAGCACGCTCGCCTCGGCGGCAAGCACCAACTTCTCGCGTACGCCATGCGGGGCAACTGCCCAGCCAACCCGAAACCCGGGCGCAAATGTCTTGGAGAAGGACCCCAGGTAGATGACGCCGTCCGGGTCATCGGCACGCAACGCCCGCGGCACCGACCCGTCAAACCCCAGCAATCCGTACGGATCGTCCTCGAGCACGAGCACACCGGCCGACTGGCAGATCTCGAGCACCTCGTGCCGCCGGGCGATCGACAGCGACACACCGGCGGGGTTGTGAAAGTTGGGGATCGTATACAGGAACTTGACCGGTTGACCCGCCGCCGCCGCGGCATCCAACGCCTCGCGCAGCCTGTCCGGCACCAGCCCGTCGGCGTCCATCTCCACATGCACGACATGGGCTTGGTAGGCCCGGAATGTGCCGAGCGCGCCGACGTACGACGGTGCTTCGGCGAGCACGACATCGCCAGGATCGATGAAGACGCGAGTCACCAAGTCGAGCGCGTGCTGCGAGCCGACGGTGACCACCACGTCGTCCGGGTGCGCTGTGATCCCTGCCAGACGCATGACATCGCAGATCTGATCCCGCAAACCCGGGTCACCCTGCCCGGAGCCGTACTGCAACGCCTCCGCACCGCTTTCCTCGACGACGCTGCGCAGCATCGACCCGACCGCATCGAGCGGGAGCCCCGAGATGTTAGGCATGCCTCCGGCCAATGACACGACCTCGGGCCGCGACGCGACCGCGAACAGTGCCCGGATCTCCGAGGCCGCCATCCCCTTGGTGCGCGCGGCATACCGCTCGACATAGTCATCGAGCCGCGACCCGGCGGCAGCGGCGGTCAAACCTCGCTCTGGTCGTTCCGGACGCGCACGATCGTCCACCGTCTCGCCTCCTCCGCACAGCCCGCTCAGCCCAGGTGATCACCAGGACGCGTGCTACTACGATGCCGTACACGTTCACCACCGACGAGCGAGGGGTGAGGTCGGGGTGTCGCGACGACTCGCGAGCCTGACGCTGGACAATCTCGAGGACATGCCGCGGCAGTGCCGGCGGTGCGTGTTCTGGGAGCTCGACCCCGTTGCGGCGGATCGCGCGGTCGAGTCGGGTGACCCTGGGCTAGAGAAGGAAGCCTGGGTCTCGCAGGTTCTGCTCGAGTGGGGATCGTGCGGTCGCATCGCCTACGTCGACGGCACCCCGGTCGGCTACATCCTGTTCGGACCACCGAGCGCTAGCCCGCGCGCGACCGCTTTCCCGACCAGCCCGGTGAGTCCGGACGCCGCGCTGTTGATGACCGCGTACGTGCTGCCCGACATTGCCGGCAGTGGTCTTGGTCGGATGATGGTGCAGGCCGTCGTGAGAGACCTCATCCACCGCAACGTGCACGCAGTCGAGGCCTACGGCGACGCACAGTGGGCGGGTGCACGCTGCGTGCTGCCGGCCGACTACCTGAGGTCGATCGGCTTCAAGACCGTGCGGCCGCACCACCGCTGGCCGCGGCTGCGGTTGGAGATGCGTTCGGCAGTTACCTGGCGGGAGGACGTGGAAGTCGCGCTCGAGCGGCTGCTCGGCCAGCTGCAACCGGCATCCGCGACATGACCTAACGCGGTCCGGCCGGCGCCAGGTCGGGCAACCGCAGCATTCCGGTCGCCGCGTCACTCTCGCGCGGCAGATAGACACGTTGCACCGCAACGACAATGGCCTCTGCGACGACGTCACGGAAAACAGGGTCTGCAAGGCGTGCCGCATCCCCGGGATTGCTGACGTAGCCGATCTCAACCCGCACGGCGGGCATCCGCGTGTAGCGCAGCAGATCCCACGTCTTCGGATGCCATCGCAGATCGACGAGATCGGTGCGGGCCACGATCTCCCGTTGGATCAGGCCGGCAAACTGCTCACCGATTGCCGAGTAGGCGCCGTAGCGGTCGTTGCCGTAGTAATAGGTGGCCACACCACTGGCCGCAGGGTTGGCGTGGGCGTCGCAGTGCAGCGACACGAGCAGGTTGGCGCCGGCGTCGTTGGCGAAGCCGGCCCGACTGCGATCATCGAGCGGGACGACGGGCGCCGGGCCGCGAGTCAGGTAGGTGGTCACTCCCGTGGCGGTGAGACGGCCCTCCACCCGGGCGGCGAGATCCTCAGCGATGGCCGCTTCTTCGAGCCCGTAGCCAGCCATCCCGCGGTCCGGCCCGCCGTGACCGGGGTCGACCACGACAACCTTGCCGGGCAGCGCTGGTCCCGCGCGTCGGATGGCTTCGCTGGCCCGCAGGTGTTCGGGACGCCCACCGGTAACCAGCGGTGCAAGGCCGGCGAGCGCCTTGAACGTCGCCGGCCCACAAGTGCCGTCGGCCGGCAGACCGACGTTGCGCTGAAACTCGCGCAGCGCCTCACGGGTCGGGTAGTCGAAGACGCCGTCGACTCGACCGACGTCGAAGCCGAGCTCGGACAGCTGGCGCTGCAACGCGACGACATCGTCGCCGGTGAGCGCGTTGGAGATGACGTACGACAGGAGCCTGTCACCCAACCGCCAGCGGGCCTCCTCCAGGGCGCGGTAGGTCGCCGGCCCCACGAGTCCGTCGACCGTCAGACCGCGCACTTGCTGGAAATGCCGCACCGCGCGGTCGATGGCTGAGTCAAAGACTTCGATCGCGCCAGCAGATGCATCGACCGGCACTCCTGACTGCGCAAGCCGGGAGCGGATCTCCGCGACCGCGGGGCCGGTGTCGCCGAGCCGGTAGAGCGGCTGCGTCATGCCACGTCCTTCTTCATTCCGGAGCTCAGGGCGGGTCAGTCGGCCATCGTAGCCGCCGGTCAGAGAAGTGATCATCCCGACCAAGCGGGCATCTCAGGCAAGCAAAATGCCCGTCGTGACGATTGGCTAAACCCGTCACGGCGGGCATTTAGGTGGATCAGCCGAGGTAGTCGGCCAATTCCCTGCGCAGGATCGCCTTCGGCTTCGCACCGATGATCTGCTTCACGACCTCGCCGCCGGAGTAGACGTTGAGGGCAGGAATCGACGTGATCCGGTAGGCCGCCGCGGTCTCCGGGTTCTCGTCGACGTTGAGGCTCACGATGCGCAACTTGTCCTGCTCGGCAGAGAACTCTTCGAGCACGGGGTGCACCATGCGGCACGGCCCGCACCACTCGGCCCAGAAGTCGACAAGGACCGGCTGGTCACTCTGCAGGACCTCGGACACGAAGGTGGCATCAGTGACCGCGGGGAGGTTGCCCACGAGATGGCTCCTTAATTCGGACGAAGGGGACGAATCTAGTCAGATCTGGGCGACGGCCGGCTCCGGCGTCCCAGCATGGTCCAGGTCGGCGAGGAAACGCTCGGCATCCAGCGCCGCCGCACAGCCGGTGCCGGCGGCAGTGACGGCCTGTCGGTAGGTGTGGTCAACGAGATCGCCCGCGGCGAAGACCCCGGGCACGTTGGTGTGAGTGGTGCGTCCTTCGACGAGTACGTAGCCCTGCTCGTCGAGGTCGACCTGGCCGCGGACGAGCTCGGACCGCGGGTCGTGCCCGATCGCGACAAACACGCCGGTGACCGGGAGCGACGTCACCTCACTGGTCTTCAGGTTACGCAGCGTGACGCCCTTCACCTGGTCGGCGCCGTCGACGGAGACGACCTCGCTGTCCCAGATGAAGCGGATCTTGTCGTTGGCAAAGGCACGCTCTTGCATGATCTTGGACGCCCGGAGCTCGTCGCGGCGGTGAATGACCGTCACCGAGCGGGCGAACCGCGTCAGGAAGGTCGCCTCCTCCATGGCCGAGTCACCACCCCCGATGACGGCGATGTCCTGCTCACGGAAGAAGAACCCGTCGCAGGTCGCACACCACGACACGCCATGCCCCGACAAGAGATCTTCACCAGGCACACCCAGCCGGCGATAGCTGGAGCCCATCGCGAGGATCACGGTCAGCGCGCGGTGCTCGGTGCCCGCGCTGTCGCGGACGACTTTGATGTCACCGGTGAGATCGACCGACACGACGTCGTCGGTCACCAGTTCGGCGCCGAAACGCTCAGCCTGCGCACGCATGGAGTCCATCAGCTCGGGGCCCTGGATGCCCTTGGGGAAGCCGGGGTAGTTCTCGACCTCGGTGGTGTTCATGAGAGCACCACCGGCACTCACCGAGCCTTCGAACACCAGCGGGGCGAGGTTGGCACGACCGGCATAAAGCGCAGCCGAGTAGCCCGCCGGGCCGGAGCCGATGACGATGACGTTGCGGATCTCGCTCAACGCGGGCCCTTTCTTGGCGCTTGATCATCGGTGCGCCACGAGGCGTACACACATCAGCACCCCGACACGGGGTTGCTGATCCGACAACAAATCCTAGGTGCTGGACATTCCACGCCGCTGCCCCGCCGCGCTCGCACGTCAGCGGGGCACCTCAGACGTGAACAGCGCATCGGCAGCGGGCGAGTCGCAGGTGGGTAGGACAACGCCGGTGAGGGTCTGGGGCGTAGCGCCTTCGAAGGCGATGAGAACGGCTGGTTGGTCGCCGTAGTCGAACGGCGCCGCGGCCAAAACCCTCGCTCGAGGTCGACACCGGCCTGCGCGCCGCAGTCGTCCGGCAGTGCGGCCGCTAGTGCGCCCGAGCGTGGCGCTGCGACGCCGCTATCGGTCGGCTGCTCTGCCAGGTCGCCGCTTGGAACCGACTCCGCCGGCGCGTCGGGTGCCGACTGGGCGGGCAATTCTGGTGCGGACTCGGCAGCGGCGCTGAGCGGCTGAGGCGTCTCCAACGAGCCATCGCGGGCCAGCTGGCGGGTCGCGGCATACATGTCGACGGCCGAGCCGGCCGACGAGTCCAGCGGCCACCTCGGTGCCGGAGCCGGACCCGCCGGACGGATCGAGGGTCTGGGTGGCGACATAGCCGATCGTGCCGACAGCTGCCACGCTCGCCGCCGCCGCGAGCAGGCGCGGAAAGAGCCGCCGGCGTGGCAGGCGGGTGACCACGGTCTGGCGTGCCGCCACGGTCGCGACCCGATCGGCGCCGACCGCCAACGGGACAACAGCGTGCTCGGTGCGCGCTTTCGCTTCGGCCGCCAGCGCGACGTCGAGCCGCCGGGCTACGTCGAAGGGGATGCCCCGCTCGGGGGGCACGCTGGTGAGCGTGGCGCGTACGGCGACGAGATCGGCGAGCTGCTCCTGGCAGGCCGTGCACGAGGCGAGATGGGTCCGCGCGCCGGGCTCCTGGGGCGTGCCGTCGAGCAGGCCCTCGTCGAGGTAGGCCAAGGCGTCGAGATCGAGATGCTCGCTCACCTGCTGCCACCTCCATCCGGCGCCTCACTGAACTGGTTCGTCGGCCCGGCCGGGACGGGTCCGGTGTCTGCGGTTGCCGCGACCGGTCGTTGTGGTGGGACGTCGGAACGGACCATACGGTTCCGTCGACCGGGCGCCAAAATCGGTGCAAGCCGGGCGCGACCCCTCGCCGTGCGGCTCTTGACCGTGCCGGGAGCGACGCCCAGGATCGCTGCCGCGTCGTCGACCGAGTAACCCTGCATATCGACCAGGACAAGTGCGGCGCGCTGCTCCACCGGCAGCTGCGCCAACGCCGCCGCGACGTCTGTGCGGGTGGCGGCGTACTCGGCCGGATCAGGTGTACGGGCGTGCGGCACCTCATGGTCGCTGTCCGGGAGGGGGTCGGCCGGCCGGGCGGTGCGTCGGCGTACGCGGTCGAGCGCCGCGTTGACCACGATGCGGTGCAGCCACGTCGTCACCGCCGAGTCGCCACGGAAGGTGTCGGCTCGGCGGAAGGCGCTGACCAGCGCGTCCTGCAGCGCGTCGGCTGCCTCCTCCCGGTCGCCGAGCGTGCGCAGCGCCACGGCCCACAGCCGGTCACGGTGTCGGCGGACGAGCTCGGTAAAGGCATCCGGGTCGCCGTTGGTGTGCGCAGCCAACAGCTCGGCGTCAGTTGGGCCGACCGGGTCCGGGTCAGCCGGGTCGTCGAGACTGGTCATCCGTTGAGGACGACTTCGCGGACGCCGCCGCGATAGTTGGCGCCGTCCTGGGCCAGAGCGGTGAACCAGACCAGCACGAACCTGGTCTCGACGGGCTCGTCGAAGTCCACGGTCACGGCGGCGGCGGCGTCACCAGCCGTGCCCACCGTCTGCCACTCGTCCACGTCGGCGGGGGCGGTGGCACTGTCGGCGGGTGCTACGCGCACCTCGACGTCGGCGCCGGCGTTGAGCAATGCGAGCTGTACGCCGCTGAGGGTGCGGGCCTCGCCGAGGTCCAGGATCAGCCCGACACCGGGCTTGTCGAGCGCCTCGAGCGGGCTGTTGTACTCCTGCGTCTCCCACGCGGTCGAGGGGTCGTCGTCATAGGCGAGCGTGCACCTCGTCGGGGTGCTCGGCTGTCGTCGCCGTACGGGTCGAAGTCCTCAGCGGCCACCACCTGCACGGGCCCCGACGATCCGTCGGCGTCGTCTCCAGCGGCGGCCGAACCCCCGTCGCCGGGCGAGTCGGAGAGCGAGTCGAGCAGCAGCGACAGCCCGAACAGAGCGCCGCCGACGAGGAACAGAGCTCCGGCAACAGCGCCGAGCAGTCGCATCTGACCACCGCCGCGGCGTCGTACCGGCGCCGGTGCTGCGGCCACCGGTCGCCACATCGGCACCGGCGTCGGCGGCTCCGGCATGAGCGGACTGGTGGGCACGAGCGCCGGAGGTGTGTCGTCGTGCCGCACCTCGGAAGGCGCGATGGCCCGCCGCACCGAAGCCGGCACGACGGCCGCGAGTGCGGACGACACCTCAGCCGGCGAGCGCAGCGGCGCCGCCTGGTGTCGCGGTGGATCGCCGAGCACCCGGTCGCACACCTCGTCGATGAGCCGCGGGATGCCGGCTCGGACCTGCCGGGGTGAAGGCAGGTGCCCGTCGAGCCGGGGTGCGGACACCAAGCCCGTACGCTCCGCACCCGCCCACCGGCCGGTGAGCGCGGCGTAGAGGATGCGCGCGGTGCCACGGGCGTCCTCGAGCGCCGGGTCCGGCGCATCGATGCCGCGGAGCACCGCGTCGGTGGCCAGGCCGGTGATCTTGACCGCACCGTCGCGGCCGATGATGACCGAGTCGGGGGTGATCGCGCAGTGGGCCAACCCCTGTTCGTGCGCGCTGGTCAGCGCCTCGGCCACCTCACGGGCCAATGCGCCGGCCCGCTCTGGCGGTAGCGGACCGGAGTCCTCCAGCAGCCCGGTGAGGTTATGCCCGTCCAGCCACTCGCGGATGAGATAGCAGCAGTCCTCCTGCATGCTCGCATCGAGCACGCGCAGGAACCGTGGGTCACGGGCGAGGGCCGCAGCGCGGGCGGCGGCCAGCATTGGTTCGGTGCGGGAGTCGTCGACGGGCAGGGTCTGCACCAGCACCGACCGCGAGAGCACCTCGTCGACCGCCCGCCACGACCGCACGTCGTCCGCATCGAGGAGCAGCTCCTCGACGCGATATCGACCGGCGAGCCGAAGGCCCGGCTCGATGGCGGTCACGGGTGTGGTGCTCCTCTGGTCGGCGGGTCCAGGCCTACCGGTGATCTGATGCTCGGTCAGCGTTCACCTCGTCGACCGGACGACGATCCGGCGCCCCTTGGGGTTCCAGGTCGTCGACGATCTCGTTGAGCTGAACGTCACCGCCCATGCTAGGCGGCGGTAGCACGGCGGGCCCCCTGCCACGCACGTGGCGTCCGTCGCCCGCCGAGCGGGTCATCCGCTTGGCGAAGATCTCCAGGACGTCGGTGAACGCGTACAGCCGGGTAGCCACGGCGAGCAGCGCGTAGGTGACCAAGCCCACAGCGGCCGCGATCCCTGCCAGCGCGAGCTGCCCGAGCCGCGAATCGCCCAGGGTGGAGTCGCCGAGCCGGACGATGCCGACCGCCAGAGCGGCGGCCGGGACACCGGCAAGGAGGATGCGCGTAAGCAGCAGCGGCAGACCCAGCCGCATCTGCGGAAGGTAGCGGCGCCGAAGCAGCAGGACGAACAGCGTCCCACCGACGGTGTACGCGGCACTCCACGCCAAGCCGACCGCGACCGCTGTCTCCTGGGTGTCGAACGCGCTCGTGAGCGCCAGCGCGGCCCCCACGTTGACCACAGCGAGGGCAATCTGCGCGAAGAACGGGGTGCGCGTGTCCTCGAAGGCGTAGAAGCCCCTCAGCACCAGGAAGTGCACGGTGAAGGCGACTAGCCCGGGAAGGAGGACCACCAGTGTCTGAGCAGTCGTCTCGGTGCCACCTCGCGCTGCGCCCCAGCTGAACATGCCGTAGACGAGCGGCTCGGCAACCACGGCGAGCATCAGGGTGATGGGGACGATGACAGCCAGGCACGTACGGATGGTGCCGCCGAGCTGCTCGGCGACGCGGTCGTTGCGCCGGTCGTCGACGTCTGCGCTGATGCTCGGCAACAGCGCCGTCGCAAGGGACACGGTGATGACCGCGTGCGGCACCATCACGAGCAGCTGCGCCTGGCTGTAGACCGTCACGCCGCCCGCCTCCTCGACCGCGCCGGTGGCCTGCGAGGCCGTCGCTGAGCTGAGCAGCCGCACGATCACGGCGTAGGCAACCTGGTTGACGACGACGAACAGGGTCGTCCACAGGCCCAGGCGCACCACCTTGCCCAAGCCGACTCCGCGCAGGTCGCGCCGGAACCGCAGCCGCAGCCCGGCCCGTCGCAGCACGGGCACCAGGATCAGCGCCTGGATCGCTACGCCTGCCGTGGAGCCCAGGCCCAGCCAGAGCACCTCGCCGTCGGTGAACGTGCTGCCCTCCTTGTGACCTTCCACGAGGAGGTAGGAGCCGAACACCGCGATCACCACGAGGTTGTTGAGCACCGGCGACCACATGAACGGGCCGAAGTTGTTGCGGGCGTTGAGCATCATGCCCAGCAGCACGTATAGCCCGAGGAAGAACAGCTGTGGCAGGCAGAACCGGGAGAACGCCACCATCGCGTCGAACTGCGCGGACAGCTCAGGCTCGAGCCACTTGTCCGACACGTAGAGCCGGAGCAGCCAAGGGGCGGCGACCACCGCGAGCACCGTCGCGACGAACAGCACCAGGGTGACCGCGGTGAACACCCGCTGGGAGTAGGCCTCGCCCTGGTCGGAGTCGCGTTTGATCGACCGTACGAGCTGCGGCACGAGCACGCTGTTGAGCACGCCGCCGGCGACGAGCGCGTACATCGAGAAGGGGATGGTGTTGGCGATGCTGAAGATGTCCGCGGCGGCCACGCCGAGGCCGAGCGTCGCCACGATCACCGTCGCCCTCAGGAACCCGGTGCCCCGGGAGGCGAGCGTGCCCGCGGCCATCACAGCACTGGACCGGACGATGCTCTCGCCCCTCACCCGACCTCCTCGCGTTGCCGCGGGTCCGAGGGCTGTTGGGTGGCCGTAGGTGGCTGGCCCTCCTCGGCCGGGGGCTCACTCGGCGCGCTGCCCGAGTTGCGGCGAGCCGTCCGCACACGCCGGATCGTGCGGTACCCGGCCGCGGCGAACAACAGCCCAGCCGCGCCACCGACGATGAACCAGCTGAACGTGTCGTAGTTGGTCGCCACTACTTCAAACCGATGCGGTACGCCGAACGGGTCGCCACTGGGCGTCTGGAGGGTCACTGTGACGGGCACCCGGCCGTTGGCGGTGGCGGTTGCCTCGACGGCGACCTGGGCCTTGCCCCCGCCCGGCACCTCGACCAGCTCGCCGTCCGCGACCTCGAGCCGATCGGGGTTGCTGGACTCGAAGTGCAGCCGGACCTGCACCGGCACAGGAAGCGCATTGGACACTTCGACCGGGAACCGTCCGCTGTTGCTCGACAGGCGCAGCTGCTCAGGAACGACAACGCTGATCTGCTGCAGGCCGCTCGAGACCCCTTGGCTGACCACGGCCAGGTAGCTGGCGCCGCCGTCACTGGCGCGCCAGGCGCTGGAGACACCGCGCAGGAGAGCCTCGTCGTGTGCGGCGCGTTGCTCGTCAGGCTCAACGAGCACCGAGTCGTACCGGTCAAGCTCGGTGCGCAGCGCGGCCGCAGCGTCGACCTGGGCCCTGCTGATCTCGGCAGCTTCGTCGGCAGCGGTGTAGTCGAGCGTGACTTCCGGCATCGGCACGTCCGACCGCGGTGTCGGCACCGAGGTCGCAGCGATCCACGGGGTGGTCGTCCACGCCTGCATCAGCGCCGCCAGGGCGTCGGGGTCGGGCGACCATCGGTGTGCCGGCATGCCAAGCATCGGCGGCGGCGTGGTCCCTTCGGTCCGGGCCTCGAGCGCCACCATCGCGGTCTCGGCGAGCAGCGATTGCCGAGCACCGACACCGCTGCCCGGATCCGCGGTCGCGGAGAGAGCCGCGTCCAGGCCCGGGTCGCTGAGCAGCACATCGACGTCACCGGCTTCAGTGCTGAGTCGAGCCGCTGGTGAGGTCGCGGACGCAGCTGAGGTGGTCTCGACGGCGTCGCCGGCCAACACGATCGTGCGCGCGTCCGCGGCGGCCACCGCGTCGGCGGTCTCGTCGTCGAGCGCACCACCCACTGGGGCGACAACCCCGGACGCAACGCTAGGCCCGTCACCGGTGCCGCCGGCGAGCACGGACCCGACGGCCTCGTCTGCGCCGCTGACGGCGCTCACGGCCGGGGAGTCGGCTCCCTCCGCTCGCACGACAGCGACGAGATCGGTGTCGGCGTAGGGCAGCGCAGCCACCCATGCGTCGTCGCCGACGGACTCGCGCAGCGACGCCAACCAGTCGGCCGCGACGTCGGCCCCGCTGCCTGGCACCGAGGCACCAGCCGCGTCGCGCAGCTCGTAACCGTCGGCCATCGTCGACACTGTCGCCAGCAGATCGGGATCGAGCAACCACCCCACGGGCCCAGCGCCAGCCGACGTCAGCAGCCGGCCGAGCAGCCCGTCGGAGTTGAGCTCGTCAGCGAGATGGTCGTCGGTCAACCGCCCGTCTGGCAGCAGCGACGGCGTGCTGCTGAGCGGCCACAGGAAGCTCACCGGCACCTGGGGCAGCGGGTCGGTGTCGAGGTAGGGCAGGACGGTGCGCTGTGCCGCAACGGTCTCGCGTGAGCCGTCGGATGTCGTTGCGCTGACGTCGACGCCGACTACGTAAACGCCCGCATCGGCCAGTCGGAGGTCGTCGACGGGCACCGTGAGGCTGAACGGCTGGCTGTCGCCCGGCTCGAGATCGCCGATCGGCACGAAGTGTGTGACGTCACGCCGCCCGACGCGGAACTCGTCGTCCGTGGCGACGCGACGCACGTCATCACGGTCCTCGAGTGCGTCGCGACTGTGGCGAAGGGTTACGTTGACCCGGCCCAGCGGCTCACTGCCGCCGTTGGTCACCTCACCGGCCAAGATCAGGTCGGTGCCGTCGACGAGGTACGACGACGTCGCCGGCGCCAGCTCGACCGTGGCCTGCGGCTCGCTCGACGCAGTCGGGGAGCTCGGCGAGGGGGTCGTCTGGGCCGCTTGGCCCGGCGCCGCGCCGAGCACCAATGCCGCGCCCGCGAGCACAGCCGTCACTGCGCCCCACCACGCCGTCCGGCTGCCGCGAGCGCGCAGGGAGGACCTCAGGCGCGGCATCCCACCAGGGTAGTCGGAGCGTTGCCCGGGCCAGGACAAGCCACGGAACGGCGAGCCGACGCACCGTTCTTTGGTGTGGAGGCGAGCGTGACCAAACAGTCCGCCTACCCTGGTACGTCGTGACCGCCCCCGCCGAGCCGCCGCGCCGCCCGTCGATCGCCCGTGCCCAGGAGGCTGCGATCCGCGAGCTGCTGCGCGTGTCGCCGGTGATCGACACGTTGGGAGAGCGGTTCACGGCTGCCGGGCACGAGATCGCCCTGGTTGGTGGGTCGGTCCGCGACGCGTTGCTCGATCGGCTCGGCAACGACCTCGACTTCGCGACGTCGGCGCGACCCGAGCAGACGAAGAAGCTGTTGTCCGGCTGGGCTGACGCGGTCTTCGACGTGGGGCAGGCGTTCGGCACGATCGGGGCGCGTAAGGGCCCGTTTCTCATCGAGATCACGACCTACCGGGCCGAGAGCTACGACCGCACGAGCCGCAAGCCCGAGGTCACGTACGGCGCGACGCTCGACGGCGACCTCGTCCGCCGCGACTTCACCGTCAACGCGATGGCGGTGACCCTGCCGGCGCGTACGTTCGTCGACCCGCACGGCGGTGTGGTCGACCTCGCCATGGGAGTGCTGCGGACGCCAGGCACGCCGGAGTCGTCGTTCGACGACGACCCGCTGCGCATGATGCGGGCGGCACGGTTCGCGGCGCAGCTTGGCTTTGAGGCAGCGCCGGAGATTGTGACCGCGATCACCGAGATGGCCGACCGCATCGAGATCGTGTCGGCGGAGCGAGTGCGCGACGAGCTGGCCAAGCTGGTCCTTGCTCCCGATCCGCGGCGCGGGCTGGCTCTGCTGGTGGAGACCGGTCTGGCTGGCCACGTCGTGCCCGAGCTGCCGGCGCTGCAGCTGGAGATCGACGAGCACCACCGGCACAAGGACGTCTACGAGCACTCACTGACGGTGCTGGAGCAGGCGATCGAGCTGGAGACGCGGCTCGACGGCGGGGGGCCCGATCTGGTGACGCGGCTGGCCGCGTTGTTGCACGACATCGGCAAGCCGGCCACGCGGAGGTTCGAGCCGGGTGGCGGTGTGTCGTTCCATCACCACGAGGTGGTGGGAGCCAAGCTCGCCCGGCGGCGGCTGGCCGGGCTGCGGTTTCCCAAGCAGGTGGTCGACGACGTGTCCGAGCTGGTGCGGCTGCACCTGCGGTTCCATGGCTACGCGACCGGCGAGTGGACCGACTCCGCGGTGCGTCGCTATGTCACCGACGCCGGACCTTTGCTGTCGCGACTGCACATACTCACTCGGGCCGACTCGACGACGCGCAACCGTCGCCGTGCCGAAGCGCTGCAGCGGCAGTACGACCACCTCGAGGAGCGCATCGCCCGGCTCGCCGAGCGTGAAGCGCTCGACGCGATCCGCCCCGACCTCGACGGCAACGAGATCATGGCGATCCTGGGGCTCAAGCCGGGCCCTCTCGTGGGCAGGGCCTACAAGCACATGCTCGACGTCCGGCTCGACCAAGGCCCACTCCCGCACGACCAGGCCGTCGCCGAGCTCACTCGCTGGTGGGCCGAGCAGCAGACCTCGGAATGACCACGTCCAGCAGGCTTTTCGGCGCAGCCGGGGGGCCGCAAGGGGCCGGGTCGGGCCACCGCAAGGCTTTCCCCCGCACCACTAGGGCTCGAGTCCTATCGGTGCGGGGAGAGTCCTGCTTAACGTGATCATTCGGGCACCCGGACGTCGCGGCGGTAGGCGAGCGCCGCACCGGCGTACAGGATCGCGAGCCCGGCCCCGACGACGTACGACTTGCCGTTCTCGGGCAGCACCAACGCACCGACGACTGCGGCCAGCACGAACATCACGTTGAACAGCACGTCGTAGATCGAGAACACCCGGCCACGAAAGTCGTCGTCGACGTGGGTCTGCACCAGGGTGTCCACACAGATCTTCACGCCTTGCGCCGTGATCCCGACCAGGAACGCCGTCGCCCATAGCGCCCACGACGTGAACAGCATCGTGGGAAAGATGCTCGCCCCCGCTGCCAGCAGCAGCAGCCCGACGATCCATTGGTCGATGCCGTAGCGGCGCGCGCCGATCGGTGTCAGGAAGGCCGCCAGCGCAAAGCCGACGCCCGACAAGGTGATCGCCGTTGCCAGGCCGGTCAGCCCGGCGTCGGTGTCCGCCGGGTCGTTGAGGTAGTTGCGGAACAGCAACAGCGACATGATCACCATGAGCCCGTAGGCAAACCGGCTCACCCCGATCACCGCCAACGCCCGCGCTGCGGTGTGCCGCTCATGCAGATGCCGTACGCCCGACACGAGGTCGCGCAGCACATCACTCGCCGCATGGTGGAAGCTCGCCACGATCGGGTGGTCCGGCCCGAGCAACCGCGGCGGGATGCGCAACGCGAGCAGCGCCGCCACGAGGTAGCAGGCGCCCGCGAAGGCGTACACCGGGGTGACGGTCGACGACGTCTCCCGTACGACAAACCCGGCGCCGGCGCCCAGCAGCGCGGCGGCGGTGCCGCACGTCGGCGACACGGCGTTGGCCATCACCAGCTCGTGCGCCGGCACTACGTGGGGCAGCGACGCGCCCAGCCCCGCCAGGAAGAACCGGTTGACCGACAGCGTGACCAACGCCGTGGCGTAGAACCAGACACCGGCAGAGTCGGCGGCCACCAGCAGGCCGAGCAGGACCAGAAGCACGGTGCGTACGACGTTGGCCCACAGCAGTACCTCGCGGCGCTGCCAACGGTCGAGCAGCACGCCGGCGAACGGGCCTACGACCGAGAACGGCAGCAGCAGGGTTGCCAGTGCGGCTGCCGCCGCCGGTGCGGTTGCCTGCCGTTCGGGCGAGAAGAACACGTACGCCGCGAAGCCGACCTGCAGCACACCATCGCCGAACTGGGAGGTGAGCCGCACCGCGAAGAGCCGCCGGAAATCCCGGCCCCGGAGGACCACCGCGAGGTCGGCAACGAAACCACCCTGACCGATCACTGCATGTGACAGGTCAGGAGGGCGCTCCCGCGAGCTGCATCGCGTACTCCACGACTGTGATGAGCACATCCTTCACCGACTCGCGGTCGCGCGCATCACAGCTGAGGAAGGGCACGTTGTCGGGCAGCTGCAACGCCTCGCGTACGTCGTCGAGGTCGTGGAGCAGGCGCCCGTCGAAGCAGTTGACAGCGACGACGAACGGGACGTCGCGCTGCTCGAAGTAGTCGATCGCACCGAAGCAGTCGGCCAGCCGACGGGTGTCGACGATCACGACTGCGCCGATGGCGCCGCGAGAGATGTCGTCCCACATGAACCAGAAGCGGTTCTGTCCAGGCGTGCCGAACAGGTAGAGCACCAGGTCGCTCTCGAGCGTGATGCGCCCGAAGTCCATAGCCACCGTGGTGGTGCGCTTCTGGGGGAGCAGCGACAGGTCGTCGACCTGCTCAGATGCCTCTGTCATGAGCGCCTCGGTGCGCAACGGCACGATCTCGCTCACGGTGCCGACGAGCGTGGTCTTGCCGACGCCGAAGCCACCGGCCACGACGATCTTGACCGATAGCGCGTTTTCTGTGGCGTGCACGCCAGGCTGCTCAGAGCCGACGAAGGCCATCCCTCACCCTTTCCAAGACCGACAGGTCGCGTGCCACGCCCATCCCAATTCCGGCATCTGCGACAACGAGCATCCCCTCGGATGCGAGGTCCGCGACGAGAACGCGAGCCACACCGATGGGGACGTCGACGAGCGCCGCGACCTCCGCGATAGAGCGGGTTTCGACGGCGATGCGCAGGATGCGCTCTCGCTCAGGCTCGGGGTCGACGCCGTGTGCGCGGCCCCGAGGCGTGGTGGTTACCAGTGCTTCCAGCGCGATCTCGTGTACGGGCCGGGTCCGGCCACGTGTCGCGAGATACGGGCGTACGCGGGAGCGCCCGCTCCCCCCGAACACGCCGTCGGAACTCACCGGACGCGAATAGTCGGGCTCACGACCAGCCCGACCCGCTCGACGAGAAGCGCCATCTCGTAGCCCACCTGTCCGAGGTCACATTCGACGCCTGCCAAGACGGCAAGCTGGGCGCCGTCAGCAACCGCCATGACGAGCAGGAATCCGTCGGCCATCTCGACCAGCGTCTGGCGCACATCGCCGGCCTGGAGGACCAGCGACGCGCCGACCGTGAGGCTGGCGAGGCCGGAAACGATCGCGGCGAGCTGCTCGCCACGATCACGCGGGAGCCCCCGCGTCGACGCCAGGAACAGGCCGTCGTTGGACACCACCACGGCGTGTGCTGTACCGGGGGCACGGTCGACGAACCTGTCGAGCAACCAACCGAGCTCGTCGGTGGATGCTGTCGTCGTCACGAATCGCTCCTCTCGTTGTCATCACGGTCCGGGTTGGACCCGTGTGAGTCGTCTACCCGGGCGCGGCTGACGCCGCCGATGAGGTTTGTCAGGGTCGACCGCACGGCCGTGGCATCACGTCCGTTGTCGGTGTCCCGGGTGGCGGCGATGGCACCGGGGATGAGCGAGGCACCACGTTGGCGCATCGGAAGGCCGGCTTCGGTCAGCTCGGTCGGCGCATCGACGGGCTCCGGCTCCGGCTCCGGTCGAGGGGCCGGCTGTGTCGGACTAGCGTCGCCCAGCAGCGGCCGGTCATTGACCGACCCGTCGTTGGCCGGGCGGGCGAAGTCGTCGCGGCGCAGGCGCAGATCGTCGCGGCGCAGCATCGGAGCGGGGTCGCGAGGCGCGGGCCGGGTCGGCAGGCTCGGCGCGCTCGGAGCCGGCGGGGGCGCCGGCGCCGGTGTGGACACCGGCGGCACCATGCGCGGTTGCTGTGCCGGGGCAGGGGCTTGACCCTTGTGCGGCAGCGCCGAGGTGGACTCGTTACGTCGGGTCACCGCGTCCGCCGTCCGCCAACCTGCGTCGGCAGGACTCGACCAGTCGACCGGAGCGTCGTCGCTGGGCCGCCGGAACCACGACGAGTGCAACGCGTTGAAGATCGGCGACTCGAGGTCGTGCGGTGCATCGCTGAGCTCCACGTGGGGGTTCGTGGCAGGCCGCGCCGCCGAGACCGGCTTCGCGGCGGCGGGCACCGCCTCCGGCTGGCTGGCGTTGCGGTCGGGCTGGCTGGTCGGTCGCTCGGGTTGTGCGTACGGGTTGACCGGCGGCTGCGTGTCGCCGGGTCGTACGACCTGGTCAGGCCCGGCACCACGACGCGGCAGGGCGCCCCCGGCGCCGTCACGCTGGTCGTTGCCCGGGCGCTCGAACTGCCGGCGCTCGCGCAGCGGCTCGGGCCGCCCGGCAGGCCGGTGGTCCGCAGCGGGGCGCGGCGGCACGGAGGCCGGCCGGGTGGCCGGGAGGTCGGCCCGGTGCTCGGCTGCGCCGCGGCGCGGCAGGTCACCGCCGGCGCCGCCCTGCGAGCTGGGCGTCCAGCCCGCCTGCTGCGCCACGTTCCACGGGGGAGTGCCGTTGGCCGCCGACGACGCGGTGGCTGCGGTCTCGGGCGGCTGGCCGCCGCCGGCGACGTCGAGGTGCGAAGCCATCAGCGAGGCCGGCACGTCGACGATTGCCACGGTGCCGCCCGATGACGGCGCTTCCAGCCGCACCGAGATGCCGTGCTTGCGGGCCAGTCGCGAGACCACGTAGAGACCCAGCGTGCGGGACGCGGCGACGTCGATGTCACCGGGCGACACGAGCCGCTCGTTGAGCTCAGCGAGGCGTGCGGCCGGCACTCCGAGGCCCTGGTCGGCCACGGTGATGCGAACACTGCCGCCGAGCAGCCGCTCGCTGTCGACGAGGACCGTCGTGGCAGGCGGCGAGAACTCGGTGGCGTTGTCGAGCAGCTCGGCGACAAGGTGTGCGACGTCGTCGACAGCGTGTGCCGCCACCGGCTCCGTTGGCAGCATGCCGAACCGTACGCGGTCGTACTGCTCGACCTCGCCGGCTGCCGCACGGATCACGTCGAGGATCGACACGGGTTCGGGATTGCGGTTAGCGGACTCGACGCCCGCGAGGACCAGCAGCGACTCGGCGTGCCGCTGGACGCGGGTGGCTAGGTGGTCGATGCGGAACAGCGTCGAAAGCTGGTCGGGGTCGCGCTCGCTGTCCTCCAGCTGCTCGATCTCACGCAGCTGGCGGTCGATGAGCGACTGGGTGCGGCGGGACAGGTTGACGACGATGCTGTCGAGGTTCTGCCGGAGCAGGGCCTGCTCGCCGGCCACCCGCACGGCCGTCGCGTGCACCTCGTTGAAGGCCTGCGCCACGCGCCCGATCTCGTCGTTGCCTTCGGCGATAATCCCGGACTGGGCCTCTTCGACGGCCTTCGGGCCCTTCTCGCGGACTTGGTCGACCAGCTGTGGCAGGTCGCGCTGCGCGATGCGCAAGGCGGCCGCTTGCAGGCGACGCAGCGGCCGAACGATCGACCGTGAGATCGACAGCGTCAGGATCGTGGTGATCAGCAGGACGACGATGAGTCCGGCGATCGTCGCGTAGGCGATGGTGCGCGAGCGAAGCGCGGCGGCCTCGGACTCTTCCACAATGTCGGCCATGAGCGACTCGGCCGGACCCTGCAGGACCGAGAGCCGGTCGGTGGCGACGGTCCACCAGTTGAACGCATCACTCTGCACCAGCGTGCCCTCGGCGAAGGCCAGGCGGGCGGACTGGATCTGCGGGCGCACGATGTTGAGGCCCTCGATCAGGGTGGCCTGGTGCTCTTCCGGCAGCTGGTCGAGCGCCCGGTCGATGAGCTGGTCCTGGCCCTCCTGGTAGACCTCGAGGGTCTGCAGCTCCTCCTCGGTCGCCTGCCGGTTCTGGCTCAGCGCCCAGGCGACGAGCGCTCGCTCAGCGGAGGCCTGCTCGGAGGCCTCGAGCAGCGACAGTGATCCCTCGACCTCGCCGGCAAGACGTGGGTCGATGATCGCGGCCTGCTCGACCACCTCGAAGACCGCCCGGACCGAGTTGCGGTAGTCCAGGGCGCCCTCGGGGTCGAACGGGTTGCGCTCTTGGGTGACGCGCTCCCTGATGGCCTCGATGTCGCCGACGCGACCTTCGAGGCGGCTGATCGCGGTGCGGGCAGATGTGGGCAGCGAGTTGAGGTCGACCCCCTCGATCTCGGCAAGCAGGCTGCGGCCCGCGTCATCGGTGGTGGCGCGGGCGGAGGTGACGAGGCTGTCCTCGACGTCACCGCCGGCCTGCGCGGTCTGGTCTCGCTCGGCCTGGACGGACTTGGCGAACAGCATCGCCTCCTGGGCGATGCGCATGACGGTCGCCGACCGCTGCGCTGCCAGCGCGTCGTTGACGGTGTTGTAGACCAGGGCGCTCGCGAGCAGTGCGGCGGCGAGCAGTGGCACGAAGAGCAATGCCGTGACTCGCACTCGCACGCTGCGGTCGTGCAGGATGCCTTGCCACACCCGCCGCAATGGTCGGCCGCCGCGCTTGCTGCGCGCAGTCGTCTCGGGCGGTGGGCTGTCCGCCGCGCGCTGCTGGGCACTGCGTCGTGCAGATGCCTCGACCATGCCTCGTCCTCTCACAAAGTTTCAGGTCCCGTCGCTCTCGGGACCGGGGAGGATCTGGCGACGAGACGGGACACGACCGCGACAAGGCTAATAGGCGATGTCAACCTTCTGAACCGGTGTGTCCGAAATTCGGTATTGGATCTTTAAACACAACGGGATGTCCCCACATCACGCGACGTAGGGACACCCCGTTGTGATCGAACTTACACCGAACCCGACTTTAGCCGGAGCAGGCGGGTCAGAACAGTCGCAATTCCTTCGTTGGGCGATCCAGGACCGCGTGATCAACGGAGGCAGGTCAGCGCTCGACCTCGCCCGCGATGAACTTCTCCACCAGCTCGCGGCACGTGGTGTCGTCGTACTGCACGGGTGGCGACTTCATGAAGTAGGACGACGCCGACAGGATCGGGCCGCCCACGCCCCGGTCGAGGGCGATCTTGGCGGCACGGATCGCGTCGATGATGATCCCGGCCGAGTTGGGCGAGTCCCAGACCTCGAGCTTGTACTCGAGCGACAGCGGGACGTCGCCGAAGTTGCGGCCCTCGAGCCGGACGAACGCCCACTTGCGGTCGTCGAGCCACGCGACGTAGTCGGACGGGCCGATGTGCACGTTGCGTGGCGCGATCTCCTCGCGCAGCTGCGAGGTGACCGACTGGGTCTTGGAGATCTTCTTGGACTCCAGCCGCTCGCGCTCGAGCATGTTCTTGAAGTCCATGTTTCCGCCGACGTTGAGCTGGTAGGTCCGGTCGACGGTGACGCCGCGGTCCTCGAACAGCTTGGCGAGCACCCGGTGGGTGATCGTCGCGCCGATCTGCGACTTGATGTCGTCACCGACGATCGGGACGCCGGCAGCAGTGAACTTGTCGGCCCACTCCTTGGTGCCCGCAATGAAGACGGGCAGTGCGTTGACGAATGCAACGCCGGCGTCGATGGCGCACTGCGCGTAGAACTTCGCGGCGTCCTCGGAGCCGACCGGCAGGTAGCAGACGAGGACGTCGACGCGCGCGTCACGGAGAGCCTGGACGACGTCAACCGGCTCCTCGTCGGACTCGACGATGGTCTCCCGGTAGTACTTGCCCAGGCCGTCGAGAGTGTTGCCACGCTGCACGGTGACACCGGTGGGCGGCACGTCGCAGATCTTGATCGTGTTGTTCTCGCTGGCGACGATCGCCTCGGAGAGGTCCTGGCCGACCTTCTTGGCGTCGACGTCGAACGCCGCGACGAACTCCACGTCACGCACGTGGTAGTCACCGAACTCCACGTGCATGAGGCCCGGGACCTGCGACGCTGGGTCGGCGTCCCGGTAGTAGTGCACGCCCTGGACGAGCGATGCGGCGCAGTTGCCCACACCGACGATGGCTACGCGAACCGATCCCATCGGTTGCCTTCCTTCCGTGTTATGCCTGATCTCAGGCGGCACCGACGCCGGCCGGGGGTCACCCAGCCGGATTCGGGTGGGGCGCCTCGCCCCGGTTGGTTGCTGACGCCCCCGTACGTAGGTCAACGTCACTAACGCGCTCTGCCTCGCGCTCGCTCCTGATCAGCTCGTCGAGCCAGCGGACCTCACGCTCCACAGACTCCAGCCCGTGGGACTGCAGCTCGAGCGTGTAGGCGTCGAGCCGCTCCCGGGTGCGCTGCAGGGAGAGCCGGAACTGCTCCAAGCGCTCCTGCAGCCGGGACCGGCGGCCCTCGAGGATGCGCATCCGTACGGCCGCGTCAGTCCGGCCGAAGAATGCGAAGTGGACACCGAACTGCTCGTCCTCCCAGGCCGCGGGCCCGGGCTGGCTGAGCAGATCGGCGAACCGCTCCTTGCCATCAGGCGTGAGCTTGTAGACGATCTTTGCCCGGCGACCGGACAGTGCCGTAGCCGGGCCTGTCCCCAGGGGGTGGTCCTCCGCGATCAAGCCACGGCGGACCAGGTCTTTGAGACAGGGGTAGAGCGTGCCGTACGAGAACGCCCGCCCCCACCCGAGCAGGGAGTTGAGCCGCTTGCGCAGCTCGTACCCATGCATCGGCGCATCGTGGAGCAGGCCGAGCACGGCCATCTCCAGCACGTCTGCGCGCTTGCTCATGGGTGGACTTCCTCACGGAATGCGGCGGGCGGGTGCCCGGTGGGCTAGGTCACCCCGATGTATCGGATTGATACATCGAGGCGATGTGCCGTTACGATAGGGCACGCAAATCTGTAGCGCAACGGTGACCCCCGGTGGTGTTGGCCGGTACCCTCTGGCGGGGGTATGCCCGTGATCGTCCGACCGGGGCGAGACGTCCGTCTCATTCCGGTGTGCCGGGGAACCACCACCGGTGTATCCGGCGTCGATTGCGTGACAGACCCCTCCGTGACCCCGAGCCGTCTGTGAGCCCGTGAGCAACGACAACCACACGCCAGACCGTGAGCGAGGCCGTCGCGCCGCCGGGCGCTACGGCCGTTCGTCGTCGTCGCAGCAGGCCGACACCGGTGCCGACTCCGGCGCCCCGGCAACCGGGCCAGCGGGGGAGATCCTCGACAGCAGCAGCACCCCGCACAAGCGTGGCCGGCGAGCTGCCGCGCACGTCGGCAAGAACGGCAAGAACGGCAAGGCCAAGCGCACCGGGTGGAAGCGCTACCTCCCCACGTGGAAGGGCGTTGCCTGGACCGCCGGTGGGCTGTTCGTCGCCGGGGTCGCCGCAGTGGGCTTCGCCTACGCCAACACCGAGATCCCCGACGCTAACGCGGGCATCACTGACCAGACGTCGATCGTCTACTGGAACGACGGCACCACGGAGATGGACCGCATCGCGGCCCAGAACCGCATCACCGTCGACCTCAACCAGATCCCCCAGCACGTCCGCGACGCCGTGATCGCCGCCGAGGACCGTACGTTCTACGAGAACAGCGGCATCTCGCCGACGGGCATCGCGCGCGCCTTCTGGAACAACATGCGCGGCGGCTCTACGCAGGGCGGTTCCACGATCACGCAGCAGTACGTGAAGAACGCCTACCTGACGCAGGAGCGCACCTTCACCCGCAAGATCAAGGAAGTCTTCGTCGCGATCAAGGTCGACCAGGAGGTCGACAAGGACACGATCCTGCAGGACTACCTCAACACGATCTACTTCGGCCGCGGCGCCTACGGCATCGAGACCGCGGCGCAGGCCTACTACGGCAAGAGCGTCAAGGACCTGACCGTGGAGGAGGGTGCCGCCCTCGCCTCGGTGATCCGCTCGCCCAAGCTCTACGACCCGAGGTTCGGGCCGGAGGCACAGGCGCGGCTGGACGATCGGTTCAGGTACACACTCGACGGGCTAGTCCAGGCCGGCGTCATCGACGAGGCGCAGAAGACCGCCGCCGTACTGCCGCCGATGATCGAGTACCAGGAGAAGACCTCCGCGCAGGGCCAGCAGTACTACATGGTCGAGGCCGCCAAGAAGGAGCTGCTCGACTCGGGCAAGATCACCGAGGACGACCTGGCCACCGGCGGCCTGCGCATCACGACCACGTTCGACCACAAGGCGCAGGCTGCTGCGGAGGCGGCCATGGCGGAGCTGCCGACCGAGGGCCGGCCGATGGCCCTCGACGCGAACGGTCAGCCAGTGAGCGCATTCCATGCCGCGCTCGCCGCGGTCCGTCCCGGCACCGGCGAGGTCGTCGCGATCTACGGCGGCGCGGGCGTCACCAACGACGGAGTCAAGGAGAACGACCAGTTCTTCGACGACGCGATGGGCGGCTTGACCCAGGCCGGATCGACGTTCAAGCCGTTCGCCCTGGTCGGCACCCTGGAGAACGACGTCTCGCTCAAGAGTCGCTATGACGGGTCGAGCCCCAAGCAGTTCCCTTACGAGGGGTGGAACGACGGGATGGGCTCCAGAACTACGGAGGCTCCCAGTACGGCATGATCGACCTCGTCAAGGCGACGCAGAGCTCGGTCAACACCGTCTACGCACAGCTCAGCATCGACCTTCAAGAGGGGGCCGGCGTTGCCGACGCCGCGGTGCGGGCCGGGATCCCGGATAGCGAAGAGCTCCACAAGGGCCCCGCGATCGTGCTCGGCACGGCCCCGATCCACCCGGTCGATCTCGCCAACTCCTACGCCACGTTTGCCGCGCAGGGCCAGCACGCTCAACGGCATGTGGTCGCCAAGGTCACCAACGCGTCGGGGCAGGTTCTGTACGAGGGCGACACCCAGCCCGAGCAGGTCTTCGACACGGATGTGATGGCCGACACGACCTACGCGCTGCAGCAGGTCATCCAGGGCGGCTCCGGCTCGGCGGCCAAGTCCCTCGGCCGGCCCGCGGCCGGCAAGACCGGCACGACCCAGCTCAACGTCGGGACGCTGTTCGCCGGTTACACGCCGCAGCTCTCCGCAGTGGTCGCGATGTGGGCGCAGGGGAACGACCCAGAAGGTAACCCCATCTCGCTTAATGGCCTTGGTGGCAAGAGGCAGGTGACCGGTGGCGCGTTCGCGACGCCGATCTGGACGACCTTCATGAAGGCCGCGCTCGAGGGGATGGAGGAGGCCGACTTCCCGGAGCGCGCCAACGTCGGCACCGACGTCAACCCGGAGCCCACCGCGATCAAGGTGCCCAACGTCGCGGGAATGTCGCCCGACGAGGCGAAGGCCGCCCTGGAGCAGCTCGGGTTCGTGGTCGCTTTCGCCGACCAGCCGGTCAACAACCGTAATGAGGACGGCCGGGTCGTCGGGGTCAGCCCCGGCGGTCCGCAGTTGCCGGGCACGACCATCACGGTCGCTGTGGGCAGGTGGAAGCAGGAAAACCAACAGGCACCAGACGTGCGGGGTCAGACCCAGGCGCAGGCTCAAGCGACCCTGCAGCAAGCCGGGTTCTCTGTGACTGTCGAGGAACGCGATGTGCAGCGCCCCGATCGGGTGGGCATCGTGCTCGATCAGAATCAGAACGGCTCGACCGTGACGATCGTGGTCGGCAAGCTTGGAGCGCAGCAGCAGCAGCAGACCACCGTCCCCGACGTGATCGGAATGAACCGCGCGCAGGCGCAGACCGAGCTTTCGAACGCCGGACTCCAAGCCAACTTCAGCGGGAACGGCAACGTCGTCAGCACCAACCCTGATGCCGGTCAACAGGTGGACCGCGGATCCACGGTCAACGTCCAACTCGGGTAGCGACCCGCTGAGGGACAATGGCGCGCATGACCGGCGTGGCTGAGCAGCAACAGGCGAGCGCGAAGGCTCCGCCGCCGCGGGCCTGGCGCCAGCTGCTCGGCCCGGTGCAGCGGCTCGCCGACCGGGTCAGCCCGACTGACCGGCAGACGCTCGGCCTCTGGTTCGCGTCTCGGCTCGCTGTGGCGGTCACGGCCGGCGCGGTCGGCTGGCTGCTCGTCGAAGGCCCGGTCCAGGACTTCGGCAGTCGCTTCGTGCAGTGGGACGTCCACCACTTCTGGGGGATTGCGCTCCACGGTTACGAGGGCGACCCGACCGGAGTGCCCAACGAGGCCTTCTTCCCCGGCTTGCCCGCACTCATGTGGCTCGGCGCCAAGGTGCTTCCCCTGAGCCCGACCGACGCCGGCCTGCTCGTCTCGCTCATCGCGGGGGCCGTCGCTGCCGTTGCGCTCGGCCGGCTCGGCGACCTCGAGTACGGCCGCGGTGTGGGCACGCGCGCCGTACTGCTGTGGGTCCTTGCTCCCACGGCCATCTTCCTGGCGGCGCCCTACACGGAGGCGCTGTTCCTCGGGCTCGCGATCCCCGCCTGGTTGCTGGCCCGGCGCGGACGGTGGATGGAGGCGTCACTGCTCGCGGGCGCGGCGATGACCGTACGCGTCAGCGGTGTGTTCCTCGCCGTCGCCCTGCTGGTCGAGTTCGCGACGTCACCGCGACGACGGTGGAACGAGTTGCCATGGCTGGCGTTGCCGTGGGCGGTGTTGCTCGCGTGGATGGCCTACCTCCGCTCGATCACCGGCAGCTGGACGGCATGGATCGACGCCCAGTCCGAGGAGTGGCATCGCGGGTTCACGTGGCCGTGGGAGTCCCTGAGCCACACGTGGACGACGGCATTCGGTGGCCTCTACGCGCCCGAGTGGGAGTGGATGTTCCGGGCCGAGCTCGTGGCGATGCTCGTCGGTGTCGTCCTCACCGCGTGGCTGCTCGTCCGCCGGCGGTGGAGCGAGGCCACCTGGATCGGCCTGCAGGTCGGGGCCTTCGCCACCTCGTACTGGTTCTTCTCCGTGCCCCGGGCGACCCTGCTCTGGTGGCCACTGTGGATGGCGCTTGCCGCACTGACCCTCAAGCATCGCTGGACGCTCTGGCTGTACGTCGCCACCGCCGCGCCGCTGTCGATCGTGTGGGCGGCGACCTATCTCACTGGGCGGTGGGCCGGATGACCCCGCCGACGACGAACAAGGACCACCGCATTGGCGACACAGTCGTCGATGTTGTCGGCTTCATCGTCATGCTGGCGATCTGGCTCGGGGTCAGCTTTTTGCTGTTGCTGTGGGCCATCGGACCGCGCATCAAGTTCTTTGGCGAGGCAGCGAGCCCGGAAGAGATCGCAACCTCGGACAGCCGTGCACCGTGGGCGATCGCTGGTGCCGCCTTGCTGGCCGCGTTGTTTGCGGTGTTCTTCGTCAAGATGCGCAAGCGTTTCGCTGCATGGGCTTTCGGGCTGCTGGCCGCGGCGACCGTACTCGTCCCGCTCATGTCGGCAGCTGCCGCCAACGACCCTGCGCCGCCCGACCCCGGGCCGCGGCACTGCGTGGAGCGCAGCGGCGGCGACAACGACTGCCCGGGCGGCTAGCAGGTTCGGCGCGCCGCCGGGTCGATCACGTTACCGTGATCGACCCGGTCTGAGCGCGGCCTGCATGCCTTGCAAGGACCCGCTAGGCCTTGCGACGTTGCGCTTAGGAGCGAGATGCGCCGCCTGGCCTCAGGGCTCAGGACTGGCGGATGCCTTCGCCCTCGATCTCGATCGTGATCTTCTTGCTGACCATGACGCCGCCGGTCTCGAGCGCGACGTTCCAGGTGATGCCGAAGTCCTCGCGGTCGATCTCGCCCTTGGCGGTGAAGGCGAGCACCTCTGCACCGGCCAGCGGGTTGAACCCGATGCCTTCGAGCTCGACCTTGAGCGGGACCTCACGAGTGATGTCCCTGATGGTCAGGTCGCCGACTACGGTGAACTTGCCGTCGCCCTCGGAACGCACCGACTTCGACTTCCAGGTCATCGTCGGGTGATTCTCGATGGTGAAGAAGTCCTGGGACCGCAGGTGGTCGTCACGCTGCGCCTGGCCGGTGGTCACGCTCGCCATCTGGATGGTGGCCTCGGCCGACGACTCCAGCGGGTTGTCGGCGATGGTGATCGAGCCGACGAAGTCGGTGAACTGGCCGCGGACCTTCGACACCATCAGGTGCTTGGCGACGAAGCCGACGCGTGTGTGCGCAACGTCGAGCGCGAACGTGCCAGGCGCGGGGATGGCCCCACCGTCGAGGGTGCGGGTAGCGAAGTTGGTCTCGGTCACAGGGGAGTTCCTTCCATGCGGCGGTCTCGGTTGTCGACTCCCCGATCGGGAAGCCGTACGCAGAGCAATTATTGCGCACTCAATATTCCCCTTGTCAACTGAGCGTGTAGGATCGAGGGATGCAGTCCACCGACCCCGCACTGACGTCTGTCTCGGACGACCAGCGACTGACGGCTGTCGGGCTGCTGATGGAGGCCCATCAGGGCCTCCTGAGCAAGCTCGAGCCGCAGATCACCGCTCACGGGGTGACCGGCATGGAGTTTGGCGTCATGATTCGACTTGCCCGCAGCCCTTACGGCCGGCTGCGCATGAGCGATCTCGCCAGCCAGGTCGGGCTGTCCACGAGTGGCACGACGCGAGCGGTTGACCGGCTCGAGCGCACCGGCATGGTGGCACGTGTCACATGCGACAGTGACCGCCGCGGCTACTTCGCGGCGCTCACGCCTGCGGGGCGGGCCAAGGTCGAGGAGATCTTGCCGGGGCACCTGGAGCTCATCGACCGGTGGTACACCGGGCTGCTCGACTGCGACGACTTCGCGGCGCTTGAGAGCGCCCTGCGGGCCGTCCGCGACGCGGTGAGTCCTGATGCCACCGCAGGAGCCGATCCGCCGACCGTGGGCTGACCGCGGGTCAGCCGCGCAGGGCCGCAATGTCAGCGGCCTGCCCGGCGACGCCGCCAGGCGTCTCGACGATCACGGGCGCGCCGGCAGCACGAACGAGCGCGCGCACGGTTTCGACCCCGATTACCCCGTCGGCGATGTTGGTGTGGCGGTCGGCGCCGGAATCGAACGCATCACGGGTGCCATTGGCGTGCACCAGGTCGATGCGGCCGGTGACACGCTTGATGTCGTCGACAACCGAGCCCAGATCAAGGCCACCCGCGTAGGCGTGGCAGGTGTCGAGGCAGAAACCGACGCCTGAGTCACCGACCACTTCCCACAGCCGGGCGATCCGGTCCAGCCGCCGGGTCATCGCGTTGTCGCCGCCCGCAGTGTTCTCGATGAGCACGGGGAGTCGCATTTCCAGGCGCTCCACGCACTTGCGCCAGTTGTCGAAGCCGACCTCCGGGTCCTCGTCCTTCAGCAGATGGCCGCCATGCACGATCAACGCGCGAGCGCCGATCTCCGCGGCCGCGTCGACCTGCTGCTGCAGCAGCTTGCGGCTCGGGATGCGGATGCGGTTGTTGGTCGTCGCGACATTGAGGACGTAGGGCGCGTGTACGTACAGCCCGATCCCTGCCTCTTCAGCAGCCGCGCGCAATGCCGCTGCGCCACCAGGGAACGCGACCTTAGGCCCCTTCCATCCCTGCGGGTCGCCGAGGAAGAACTGAGCTAGATCGGCAGACCTGGCCAGGGCGTGGCCGACTGGGTCGTCCTGGTCGACGTGCGCGCCGATGGCAAGGGTGCTCATGGCCAGCGAGCGTACGACCTGCCGCCGACACGGCCCTGAGTGCTACCAGTCAGCCGGTGCAGCGGTCAGACCAACCCGCCATGGCTCATGTTGAGCAGCAGTCCCACGAACGATGCAATCCACGCGCAGACATTGACCCAGCGCTGTGCGGTTGTCGCCGAGACGAGCTGGGCGAACGTACCCACAACGAGGCCCGCCGCCCCGGCCCAGGAACCGGGGATGTGCCACGAGTCGACCGCGGCGCACACGAGCGCCACCACCCCGAAGAACGCGGTCAGTGCCGTGAGCGTGTTGGCCAGCGGGTGTTGGTGTCCGTCAGTGTTGAGCGACGGGAGCGTCCGTCGGTGCACCGCCTGGGCCACGACGCCCACCTCCCTGTGTGATCCCTTGGCAGGCAGGGTCCACCCGCTGTGGACGATGCGCAAGCGCACAAGCGTGCACTGGTAACCTTGGTGCGTCCCGGTGGCCACCGATGGTGCCGGGTCGCTTGATGCAGAGCCCTCCTGCCACGGAGAGACCGTGGCCGCTGAGTCCAAAGGAGGTGGGTTCCACATGCGTCACTACGAGGTGATGGTCATCCTCGACCCCGATCTCGAGGAGCGCACCGTTGCTCCGAGCGCTCGAGCAGTTCCTCGCCGTCGTCCGGCAGGCCGGCGGCACGGTGGAGAAGGTCGACATCTGGGGCCGCCGTCGGCTCGCTTACGAGATCAAGAAGAAGGCCGAGGGCATCTACGCCGTCGTCGACCTGCAGCGGAGCCTGCCGCGTCAAGGAGCTGGACCGCCAGCTCACCTCAACGAGTCGGTGCTGCGCACCAAGGTCTCCGTCCCGAGACCCACTGACCGCAACCGATCGATCCGGCCACGTCTCGCACAGTCGAGCGCGCCGGGGAGGTGCCCGCATGGCAGGCGAGACCGTCATCACGGTCGTCGGCAACCTCGTCGACGACCCCGAGCTGCGCTTCACCCCTTCTGGTGCGGCGGTCGCGAAGTTCACGCGTCGCGTCGACTCCCCGGACCTTCGACCGCCAGACCAACGAGTGGAAGGACGGCGAAGCCTGTTCCTGACCTGCTCGGTCTGGCGGCAGGCGGCGGAGAACGTCGCCGAGTCGCTGCAGCGTGGCATCGCGTCATCGTGCAGGGCCGGCTGAAGCAGCGGTCGTACGAGACCGCGAGGGCGAGAAGCGCACGGTCTTCGAGCTGGACGTCGATGAGGTCGGCCCGAGCCTGCGCAACGCCACGGCCAAGGTCACCAAGACCACCGTTCAGGCGGCGGTGGCGGCGGCTTCGGCGGCGGCGCAGCCGGCCGGCGGTGACGACCCATGGTCCACGCCGCAGGCCGGCGGCGGCCGGCGGTCAGGCGATCGGGGTCACGGGTGGCAAGGACGGCCGTGGGCCGACACGGGCGGCGGCTCGCTCGACGAGCCACCGTTCTGACAGCACCACCAGACGACCGACCGAAGATCGGACCATCCCGGCACGAGACGCCGGGCATCCAGAAACTGGAGCAACACGATGGCGAAGCCCATTGTTCGCAAGCCCAAGAAGAAGCAGACCCGCTCAACGGCCAAGATCACCTACGTCGACTACAAGGACACGACACTGCTGCGGAAGTTCATCTCCGACCGCGGCAAGATCCGTGCCCGCCGGGTGACCGGCGTGTCCGTCCAGGAGCAGCGGCAGATCGCCAAGGCGGTCAAGAACGCCCGCGAGATGGCGCTGCTGCCGTACACCTCGACCGCGTCGCTGACGGAAGGGCGACTGCACCAATGAAGATCATCCTCACCCAAGAGGTCTCGGGCCTCGGCGCCGCCGGCGACGTCGTCGACGTCAAGGACGGCTACGGCCGCAACTTCCTCATCCCGCGCGGGTTCGCGATCCGGTGGACCAAGGGCGGCGAGAAGGAGGTCGCGACCGATCCGTCGGGCGCGCGAGTCCGCGAGATCGCCGACCTCGACAGGCTGGCGAGATCAAGGCGCGGCTCGAGCGCGTGAAGGTCACGCTGGCTGTTCGGGCCGGCGACGGCCGGCCGCCTGTTCGGCGCGGTCACCCCGTCCGACATCGCCGACGCGATCAAGGCGGCCGGTGGTCCGCGAGGTCGACAAGCGCCGCATCGAGGTCGGCACGCCGATCAAGACCGTCGGCGCGCACAAGGTCACGGTGCGCCTGCACCCCGAGGTGACCGCCTCGGTCAACCTGCAGGTCACGTCCGCCTGACCTACAGCGTTCGTTCGATCAGGGGCACCCTTGTCCAAACCTATTGGACGAGGGTGCCCCTGATCAGTTGATAGAGCCGGCATCAGTTGCCGGTGCCGCGGCGCCTCTCGCCGCCGCCGTCGAGGCGACGAAGGACCTGGTCCAGCTTGGCGCGCAGGTCGACCAGCGCGCCTTCGATGCGGTCGAGCCGCCGCTCCAAGTCGTACGATCCCGCGGTTCCGATCACCAGGGGGATTCTCGAAGCCCTCGACGAGCTCCTGCGTGAGCAGCTCGCCCGACCCGACGGGTGCGCCCTCGCTGATCGTCCCCTCCACGGACAAAACCATCTGCCGCACCGTCTTGAGCTCGGCACCGAGCCTGACGAGCACTTGAGCAGCGACGCCCTCCCCCTCGCGAACGAGCCCGAGCAGGATGTCGCCGGTGCCGATGGCGCCGTGACCGCGGTCGTGCGCCTCACGAAAGGAAAGCTCGAGCACTCTCGGCACGCGGGGTGAACGGGATGTGGCCGCTCGTTGCCTGCTGGCCCTGGCCGATGATTTCCTCGATCGAGGGCGCGGACGGCCTCCAGCGAGACCCCGAGACCCTCCAGCGCCTTGGCGGCCACGCCCTCGCCCTCATGGATCAGCCCCAGCAGCAGGTGCTCGGTGCCGATGTAGTTGTGATTGAGGATGCGCGCCTCTTCCTGCGCCAGCACCACGACGCGCCGGGACCGCTCGGTGAAACGCTCAAACACGGCAGCGAGCATGCCGTATTGGTGGCGCGAGGGAAAGAGGGATCAGCCCGCGTCCCGCAGCGGCAGAGAGATCGTGAAGCACGCACCACCCTCACGAGCCGGGCCGGCCGCAATCGTGCCGCCCATCCTCGTCACCAGCCCCCGAGCGAGCGCCAAGCCGAGACCAGTGCCGACCTCGCGAGCGTTCGCGTACCGCGTTCAGGAGCACCGCCCTGCTCGAACGCGACGTCGTAATCCTCCGGCGCCAGACCCGGTCCGCCATCGCGCACCTGGAGCATTGCCGAGCCAGTGCCACCGGTGAGCTCGAGCGCGATCTGGTGCTCCGAGAGACACGACGCGCAGCGCGTTCTCGATCAGGCCGTCGACAACCTGCCGCAGCCGCTGAGGATCCACGTCGATAACGACGGGGCTGGCCCCAGGAGGGACCGGCCGTACGCACAACAACGCCGCGCGCCCGGGCCCCGCTCGCTCCACACGGCCGCCGCTTCCCTGACGAGCCCGGTGAGGTCGGTGCGCACCAGGTGCACCGGAAAGTCGTCGGCGCCGACCCGCGCCAGGTAGAGCAGGTCGCTGACGAGCCGGTCTAGCCGCTGTGCTTCCCGATGGATTGTCGCGCCCACGTGCGCCGTGTCCGGACCGGAAACCACGCCGTCCGCGAGCGACTCGGCGAACCCGTTGATCGCCGTGAGCGGCGTGCGCAGCTCGTGCGACACCGACATGAGAAACGCCTGCTGGCGGGCTTCGCTGCGCTGCAGCGCGGTGGCCAGCTCATTCATCGACGTAGCCACGGCCGCGACCTCGGTCGGTCCCTCGACGGGTACGCGGACGTCCCGCTCACCCGATCCGAGCCGGCGGGCCGCTGCGGCCGTACGGAGCAAAGGTCTTGCGAGTACGCGCGACAGCAGCGAGCCGGCGATGGCGGCGGCAGCCAGGCCCGCGCCAAGGGCAAGAAAGATGCTGCGGCGTACGCGCCGACGAAGGTCTTCGCTGGGTTCCGCTTCCTGGACCAACGCGAACGCGCCGTTGGCAGTCGGGCGGCCCTCGACCAACAACGTCTGTCCCGCGACTCGCACGGTCTCGGACACCGCTTGTCCTGATGCGGCCGCGCCGGCGTCGGCCACGCGGGCGGCTCGCACCGCGCGTGGGTCGTTGCCGGACGGTTCGCCGCCCACTCCGATGAGGACGATGGACACGTCCTGCCCCGGCAGGACGTCGACGACGCGACGCAGCCCGAGCCGCGAACCCGCACCTGCATCCGCGACCTGACCGGCCACAACATCCGCTTGGTCGGCCAGCGAGTCACGGGTTACGTCACGGGTAGATCGAGCTCGACAGGCTCAACGCGACCGTGGCCGCGACTGCGACAACGACCCCGCGAGGCAGGACGCCGAACGCCGTGATCTGGAACGCCAGGCTGCGCTTCCCGCTCATGCCATGTCGGCGGCGTACCCGACGCCGCGGACGGTTCGGATCGGACTGTGCTCCCCGAGCTTGGCGCGGACCTGCGCCACGTGGACGTCGACCGTGCGGGTGCCGGCCTCAGACGCATAACCCCACACCGAGCTCAGCAGCTGCTCTCGGCTGAACACTCGGCCGGGGCTGCGCATGAGATGAGCGAGGAGCTCGAACTCTGTCGTTGTGAGCTTGACCTCGCTGCGGCCGACCCAGGCCCGCCGGCTGCGGGGGTCGATGACGGACCCCCCCGACTGTGAGGGACTCATCCGCTACGGACGTCGCCAACCGACCGGCGAAGCACGGACCGCACACGAGCGACCAGCTGGCGCGGACTGAAGGGCTTGGTGATGTAGTCGTCGGCCCCGAGCTCGAGGCCGACCACGCGATCAACCTCGTCGTCCCGGGCGGTCACGAACAGCACCGGCACCGAGTTGCTCTCGTCGCGCAACGCTCGACACACGTCAATGCCGTCGATGCCCGGCAGGCTGATGTCGAGGATCACGGCGACCGGCGCGAGACGGCGCACCGCAGAAAGTGCGCCGTCTCCGGTCCCCTCGACGTGCACGCCGTAGCCATCGCGACGCAGGTAGAGGGCGATGAGATCGGCGATCGAGCGGTCGTCTTCGGCGACCACGACTAGCCCGCGGGCGGTGGTCGCGGAGTGCTCCATGGACACCCTTCTCGATGTGTGCCCCAGCCGGTTAGCCGGAGGGGTCAGAGCCGAGCTCGGACTCGATGCTGTCAAGCGTCTGCTCGATCGAGTCGAGCTCATCAGCCGGCCCTTGCCCGGGTGGCATGGTGTCACCTCGGGCGCATCCCGTCAGCGCGGCCACCGACGCAAGGAGGATGCAGGCGGCGATGATGCAGCGCCGAGTCACGAGCCGCTGTCCAGATAGCCGCAGTGCTCATCCTCGAAGACGTGCACTCGTCGAGTGAGGTCGGCCAGTTCGTCCACCCGCCCGGCGCGCCGCTCCGCCCTTTCGCTGAGCAACTCCGCTCTTGCCGTTCGCCCGTCGGCGGCTGCCTGCTGGGCGCGGGCCTGCAACCAGGCCACTGATCCGAGCGTCTCGGCATCCCCCTGGATGCGTTCGGTGAGCCGGCCCGCCGACTCCAGCAGCCGGGGGACCCGCTCCTCGCAGAGGCGGCGCACCTGCTCGGAGCTGATCGTGATGGGGTCAGGGGCCGGGGTGGCGCTGGCGACGCTCGCCGGAGCGGCCAAGACGAGAGCTACTGCACCTGCAACGACGCCGGTCGCGAGTCGGGCTGTGTGGCGACGCATGTCGAGTCCTCCTCGATCGGTCCGGCCGGTCGCCGGACATCGGTGGGGAGTTTCTGCCACCCCGCGTGCGGGCCAGATCCGGGTGGTGTTCGGGGAATGTAAGAGTTGGGCCGCTAGGCCCGTATTGCCCCAGTGACGGCCCAGCCGGCTCCGCGCTCGCGTACGGCCAAAGTCACGCAGCGCGCCGTCAGCCACAGCGCGATGGCCCACCACAGCGCGTCCAGCCCGGACCCCGTGCTGGCGACCAGCCAGGCAACCGGGAGAAACGCGAGCATGGTCGCAACGGATGCGGCCGCAAGGAAGCGCCCGTCGCCGGCGCCGATCAGCACTCCGTCGAGCACGAACACCCATCCAGCGAGCGGCTGCTGGATGGCGACCACCAGAAGTGCGGATGCGAGCAGAGCGCGTACGTGTTCGTCGGGTGTGAACAGTGGTACGTACGCAAAGCGCAGCGCGGCCACCAGCACCCCGAGCACAACCCCGATGCCGATGCCCCACTCGACCATGCGCCGCGTGGCAGCCCGGGCATCGGTCACGGAGCCGGCCCCGAGGGCGCGGCCGACGAGGGCTTGTGCCGCGATGGCGACGGCGTCAAGTGCGAGAGCAAGGAGCGTCCAGATCGCGAAGGAGATCTGGTAGGCCGCCAGCTCGGCCGTGCCGAGGCTTGTGGCGACGTACGCAGCGGTCAGCAGCACAACCCGCATCGCCGCTGTGCGGACGATGAGCGGCACGCCGGCACCGAACGACCGGCGCACTCCGCGCGGGTCGGGTGTCAGCGCGGCGTGGTGGATGCGCGCGTTGCGCACCACGACCCGAGCGAACGCGGCGGCCATGCCGACCTGGGCAAGGACGGTGCCCAGGGCGGAGCCGACCAGGCCCAGGCCGACCGGGTAGACGAGGAGAAGGTTCAGCACGACATTTGCCACGGAACCGGCAATCACGACAAAGAGCGGTGTACGGGTGTCCTGCAACCCGCGGAGGACCCCGGTCGCGGCCAGCACCAGCAACATGGCTGGCAGCCCGAGCAGGCTGACACGCAGATAGTCGGTGGCATGGGCTGCGACCGCCGGCGTCGGGCCGAACCAGGACACAATCGTCGGCGCGAGGGGCCAGCCGATCACCGCGCACACAATGCCGATGCCGATAGCCAGCCAGCACCCGTCGACACCCTGGCGCAGCGCTCCTTGCAGGTTGTTGGCGCCGACCATGCGCGCGACGGCACCAGTCGTGCCGTAGGCAAGGAAGATCGACAGGCTGATCAGGCTGGTCAGGACCGTGCCGGCGAGGCCCAGCCCAGCCAGCTCGCGGGTGCCGAGATGGCCGATGATCGCCGAGTCGGTGAGCAGGAAGAGGGGTTCGGCGACAAGGGCGAAGAAGGCTGGGATCGCGAGCCGTCCGATCTCCCGGTCTGCAGGATGGCGGCCCGGCAGGGCGGGCAGCAGGCCGGTGCGGCTCGACATGACGAAAAAGAGCCTAGCGACCCACAATTTGGCCGACTTTGTGGGATCCACAGCAGGTGGACTGGATCGTCCCAGGTCACAGGTGGCGTAAGTGGGCGAAGATCATCGTCAACAGGCTTGTCCCCAGCCTGTGCACATCTCGTCGGCGCCTCATCCACCAGTCCGGCGGGCTCGTCCACAGAACCGGTGAGTCGCCGGTTGGGCGTACGGCGAACAGGCTCTAACGTGCCAGTTTCGGCTTGCGACGGACCCGCCTTGACCCGGGATTTCGAGTTCTGTCCGGGGTTGTCTGCACGCTGTGAACACCTGTTCGGCACGAGGGTGGGGAGGCGCACAGGTGGTGGCGGAGCTGGTGGCCCCAGCCGATGACGAGCGGCGCTCGATCGATCGCACGCCCCCGCAAGATGTGCCATCCGAGCAGTCCGTCCTGGGCGCCATGCTGCTGTCCAAGGACGCGATCGCCGACGTGGTCGAAGTTGTCCGCGGCAGCGACTTCTACCGGCCGGCGCACGAGTCGATCTTCGAGGCGATCATCGACCTCTACGGTCGGGGCGAGCCGGCCGACCCGCTCACGGTGGCGGCGGAGCTCACCCGGCGTGGAGAGCTGGCCCGCGTCGGCGGCGCTCCCTACCTGCACACGCTCGTCGCGACCGTGCCGACCGCCGCAAACGCGGGGTTCTATGCGGAGATCGTCCGGGAGCGGGCGATCCTGCGCCGCCTGGTCGAGGCGGGCACGCGCATCGTGCAGATGGGCTACGCCGGCGACGGCGAGGTCGACGACCTGGTTGATCGGGCCCAGGCCGAGGTCTACGGAGTGACCGACCGTCGGGCTTCGGAGGACTACGCGCCGCTCTCCGAGATCATGGAGGGCACCCTCGACGAGATCGAGTCGATCGGCTCGCGTGGCGGGCAGATGGTGGGTGTGCCGACTGGTTTCACCGATCTCGACACACTGACCAACGGCCTGCACCCGGGGCAGCTGATCATCGTCGCGGCGAGGCCGGCTGTCGGGAAGGCGCTGGCGCTGGACACGCCGCTGCCCACACCCGCCCCGGCTGGACCACGATGGCCGACGTCGAGGTGGGCGATTGGCTGCTGGGATCCGATGGTCGGCCAACGACCAGGGTGCTCGCTGCGACCGAAGTCATGTCCGGGCGGCCTTGCTTCGAGGTGGAGTTCTCCGACGGCACGGTCATCGTCGCCGACGCCGAGCATCAGTGGCT
>CAVWSM010000024.1:0-47558 GCA_963757805.1 uncultured Actinomycetota bacterium
CTTCGGTCAACCTGCAGGTCGCGTCCGCCTGACACCTACACACATAACGGCCCGGCCCCAGGAGGGACCGGGCCGTTTGTGCAGCCTCAGGCCCGTATTGCCCCGGTGACGGCCCAGCCGGCTCCGCGCTCGCGTACGGCCAAAGTCACGCAGCGCGCCGTCAGCCACAGCGCGATGGCCCACCACAGCGCGTCCAGCCCGGACCCCGTGCTGGCGACCAGCCAGGCAACCGGGAGAAACGCGAGCATGGTCGCAACGGATGCGGCCGCAAGGAAGCGCCCGTCGCCGGCGCCGATCAGCACTCCGTCGAGCACGAACACCCATCCAGCGAGCGGCTGCTGGATGGCGACCACCAGAAGTGCGGATGCGAGCAGAGCGCGTACGTGTTCGTCGGGTGTGAACAGTGGTACGTACGCAAAGCGCAGCGCGGCCACCAGCACCCCGAGCACAACCCCGATGCCGATGCCCCACTCGACCATGCGCCGCGTGGCAGCCCGGGCATCGGTCACGGATCCGGCCCCTAGGGCGCGGCCGACGAGGGCTTGTGCCGCGATGGCGACGGCGTCAAGTGCGAGAGCAAGGAGCGTCCAGATCGCGAAGGAGATCTGGTAGGCCGCCAGCTCGGCCGTGCCGAGGCTTGTGGCGACGTACGCAGCGGTCAGCAGCACAACCCGCATCGCCGCTGTGCGGACGATGAGCGGCACGCCGGCACCGAACGACCGGCGCACTCCGCGCGGGTCGGGCGCCAGCGCGGCGTGGTGGATGCGCGCGTTGCGCACCACGACCCGAGCGAACGCGGCGGCCATGCCGACCTGGGCAAGGACGGTGCCCAGCGCGGAGCCGACCAGGCCCAGGCCGACCGGGTAGACGAGGAGAAGGTTGAGCACGACATTTGCCACGGAACCGGCAATCACGACAAAGAGCGGTGTACGGGTGTCCTGCAGCCCGCGGAGGACCCCGGTCGCGGCCAGCACGAGCAACATGGCTGGCAGCCCGAGCAGGCTGACACGCAGATAGTCGGTGGCATGGGCTGCGACCGCCGGCGTCGGGCCGAACCAGGACACAATCGTCGGCGCGAGGGGCCAGCCGATCACCGCGCACACAATGCCGATGCCGAGAGCCAGCCAGCACCCGTCGACACCCTGGCGCAGCGCTCCTTGCAGGTTGTTGGCGCCGACCATGCGCGCGACGGCACCAGTCGTGCCGTAGGCAAGGAAGATCGACAGGCTGATCAGGCTGGTCAGGACCGTGCCGGCGAGGCCCAGCCCAGCCAGCTCGCGGGTGCCGAGATGGCCGATGATCGCCGAGTCGGTGAGCAGGAAGAGGGGTTCGGCGACAAGGGCGAAGAAGGCTGGGATCGCGAGCCGTCCGATCTCCCGGTCTGCAGGATGGCGGCCCGGCAGGGCGGGCAGCAGGCCGGTGCGGCTCGACATGACGAAAAAGAGCCTAGCGACCCCACAATTTGGCCGACTTTGTGGGATCCACAGCAGGTGGACTGGATCGTCCCAGGTCACAGGTGGCGTAAGTGCAGGCGAAGATCATCGTCAACAGGCTTGTCCCCAGCCTGTGCACATCTCGTCGGCGCCTCATCCACCAGTCCGGCGGGCTCGTCCACAGAACCGGTGAGTCGCCGGTTGGGCGTACGGCGAACAGGCTCTAACGTGCCAGTTTCGGCTTGCTGACGGACCCGCCTTGACCCGGGATTTCGAGTTCTGTCCGGGGTTGTCTGCACGCTGTGAACACCTGTTCGGCACGAGGGTGGGGAGGCGCACAGGTGGTGGCGGAGCTGGTGGCCCCAGCCGATGACGAGCGGCGCTCGATCGATCGCACGCCCCGCAAGATGTGCCATCCGAGCAGTCCGTCCTGGGCGCCATGCTGCTGTCCAAGGACGCGATCGCCGACGTGGTCGAAGTTGTCCGCGGCAGCGACTTCTACCGGCCGGCGCACGAGTCGATCTTCGAGGCGATCATCGACCTCTACGGTCGGGGCGAGCCGGCCGACCCGCTCACGGTGGCGGCGGAGCTCACCCGGCGTGGAGAGCTGGCTCGCGTCGGCGGCGCTCCCTACCTGCACACGCTCGTCGCGACCGTGCCTACCGCCGCAAACGCGGGGTTCTATGCGGAGATCGTCCGGGAGCGGGCGATCCTGCGCCGCCTGGTCGAGGCGGGCACGCGCATCGTGCAGATGGGCTACGCCGGCGACGGCGAGGTCGACGACCTGGTTGATCGGGCCCAGGCCGAGGTCTACGGAGTGACCGACCGTCGGGCTTCGGAGGACTACGCGCCGCTCTCCGAGATCATGGAGGGCACCCTCGACGAGATCGAGTCGATCGGCTCGCGTGGCGGGCAGATGGTGGGTGTGCCGACTGGTTTCACCGATCTCGACACACTGACCAACGGCCTGCACCCGGGGCAGCTGATCATCGTCGCGGCGAGGCCGGCTGTCGGGAAGTCGACGATGGCCTTGGACATCGCGCGCGCGGCTTCGATCAAGAGCGGTCTCACCAGCGTCATCTTCTCCCTCGAGATGACACGCAACGAGATCACCATGAGGCTGCTGTCAGCTGAGGCGCGCGTGGCGTTGCACCACATGCGCACTGGTTCGATGTCCGACCAGGACTGGGACCGCATCGCACGCAGGACAGGTGAGGTTTCCAGCGCGCCGCTGTTCGTCGATGACTCACCCAACATGTCGATGATGGAGATCCGGGCTAAGGCGCGCCGGCTCAAGCAGCGCAACGACCTTCGCCTGATCGTCATCGACTACCTGCAGCTCATGCAGTCCGGCAAGCGGGTCGAGAGCCGGCAGGTGGAGGTTGCCGAGTTCTCGAGATCGCTCAAGCTGCTGGCCAAAGAGCTCGACGTTCCGGTGGTTGCGTTGTCTCAGCTCAACCGAGGGCCCGAGCAGAGGCAGGACAAGCGCCCGATGCTCAGCGACCTGCGCGAGTCGGGATGTCTCACAGCAGACACGCGGATCATGCGTGCTGACACAGGCGCAGAGGTGTCGCTGGGCGAGTTGCTGGAGCAGGGCGCGCGGGACGTTCCGGTGTGGTCGCTCGACGAGCGGCTCAAGCTCGTGCCCCGGACCATGACGCACGTCTTTCCTAGCGGTGTGAAGGAGGTCTTCCGACTGCGCCTCGCTTCTGGTCGGGAGATCACAGCCACGGCCAACCATCCCTTCCTCACCTATGACGGCTGGCGACGGCTGGACCAACTGGCACCTGGCACGCGCATTGGCGCGATTCGGCACGTGCCGCCGCCGCTAGAGATCGTCGAGCGGGACGATGACGAGATCGTGCTGCTTGCGCACCTGATTGGCGATGGGTCGTTCGTGCGGCGCGAGCCCATCCGCTACGCGAGCATCGACGAGGCCAACCTGGCTGCGGTCAGTGAGGCGGCAAAGCGGAGGTTCGGCATCACGGCGAAGCGCGACGACTACGCCGCTGCCCGGGTGACGACGCTCCGGCTTCCCGCGCCCATTCACCTGACGCACGGAAAGCGGAATCCCATCGCCGCCTGGCTCGACGAGATGGGCCTCTTCGGGCTCCGCTCGCACGAAAAGTTCGTGCCCGAGTGGGTCTTCTCGCTGCCCAAGAGGCAGGTCGGGCTCTTCCTGCGGCACCTTTGGGCGACGGACGGCTGCGTCCATTGGTACGCGAAGTATGACTTCGCGCGGATCTACTACGCCACGACCAGTCGTCGCCTTGCCGACGATGTAGCGCGCCTACTGCTGCGGGCCAACGTGTTCACTCGGATCAAGACTGTGAAGAAGGCCGGTTACCGCGACTCGTACCACGTGCAGTTGCATGGTGCCGAGAACCAACTCCGGTTCTTAGACGACATCGGGATTCATGGCGGTCGAGGTCGAGATCGCTGACGATGTAGCGGCGTCGCCTGAGAGGCGTTGTGGGCAAGGCAAATCTCGACACCGTCCCATCGGAGGTGTGGACTCGGGTCCGCGAGATCATGGTGAGCCAGAGCATGAGTACGGCTGACATGCGCAGGGCGGGTGCACCGATCGGCCAGGGTGGGCATGGTGTTTCTCGTCGTCGCCTAGCCGAGATCGCTGCCGTACTTGACTCCTCCGAGCTCTCGATCCTCGCCACCAACGATGTTTTCTGGGACACCGTGCGGGCAGTCGAGCCTCTCGGTGAGCAGCCGGTCTTCGACGCGACTGTGCATGGGCACGCATAATTTTGCTGCGCAAGGCATACCTACCCACAACTCGATCGAGCAGGATGCCGACATGGTGATCTTGTTGCACCGCGAGGATGCCTATGAAAAGGAGTCACCGCGCGCTGGCGAGGCGGACCTGATCGTGGCCAAGCATAGGAACGGCCCGACCGCGACGATCACGGTGGCGTTCCAAGGCCACTACAGCCGGTTCGTCGACATGGCACCGGGCTGACGCTCAGTCGAGATCCCGCAAACTCGACAACCGCGCGTTTATCTCAAGAGAACTGGTTGAGGAGGCTGGGAGCGTTCCCGCGGCCGCAACCGAGCGCCACGGAGCGGTCGAGATTTCCGGGTCCAAAGCGGCGTGGTGACACGATGAACCGATGAGCAGGCAAGAGCGGTTCCGGACGACGGTGGCTGTCGATCGGCGCGGCCGCACTCGTGTGGTGATCCCGTTCGACCCCGACCAGGTGTGGGGTCACAAACCGCGCCACCCGGTCGCCGGAACGGTGGACGGTCGCGCGATGCGCGGAGTGATCGAGAAGCGTGAGGACGCGGCTGTCATCGCCCTCGGGCCCGCTTGGACCTGTGACGCTCTGCGAGACGGCGCTGAGGTCGAGGTCGTGCTCCAGCCCGAAGGGCCACAACGCGCAGATCTCGCCCCCGACGTTGCCGCAGCACTCGACGAATCCCCCGACGCGGCAGCGTCGTTCGACGCGCTCGCGCAGTTCTACCGCACCAAGTGGCTGCGGTGGATTGACTCAACTAAGCGCCACCCCGACCAGCGCCCGATCCGCATCGGCGAGATGATTCGCCTGCTCCAGGAGGGGCACAAGGATCGTCCATGATCCAAGCAGTTGGCAACGGCGAAGCGGACTCCCCAGTCAACTTGACCGATGACTAATCTAGTCAGGCCCGTCCAAACCATGAGTGCCTCGACGCGAGAGTCAGCATGTCCCGATTCCTGTACCACTCGACATGTCGCTCGACGGGTTCACCGCCGGCACCGGGGGCGACATGAGCTGGTTGGGCGAGCACATCAGCGGTCACAAGCCGCCCGTCGACCAACTGCTCCCACAGATCGGCTCCCTGCTGATCGGCGGCCACACCTTCCATGGCGACCCGGATGCCGCGGGCGCGGGCGACGCGTCCGGGGAGCCCTACGGCGGGGCGTGGAAGGGCCCGATGATCGTGCGCACGCACAAACCCGACGAAGAAGCCTGCCGAGGGCTTCACCTTCGTCAGCCGATCGTTCGACGACGCTGCGACCGCAGCCGCTGAGGCGGCCGGGGATGGCTACGTCGCGATCCTTGGAGAAACGACCGCGCGATGCTGCCTCGAAGCCGGCCCGCCGGACGAGATCCTCGTCCACGTGGCGCCGGTGGTGATCGGTGACGGTGTGCACTGTTCGATGTCATCGGTGGCCGCAAGACACCGTTGGAATGGGTTGAACGGTCGACCGGCGGCTCCGTGCAGAACCTCTGGCTGCGAGTCGTCTAGGCCTCTACCCGACTCGCAGAACCTCGTCATCACGTCTGCGGCGAACGCCTTAGGGCTCCAGCTCGATCTCAAGGCGCACCACACCTTGCAGGTCGAGCCACATCCGGTCTGGCCCGCGTACGAGTCGCATCATCACCTGATCGCAGGTCGAGCAGCGGGCCACCAGGCCCGGGGCGTGCTGCCACACCCGCAGGGTCGCGACCGGGGCCTCGTAGCCGCAATTTGCACAGACTCCGTTCGCTCCGGTGACCTCCACGGCGAACAGCTCACTCAACGGTCCCGCAAGCGCGTTGCCGTCCACGTAGCCAAAGTCGGGCTGTGTCATGCGCCGCCTCCCGTCGGGCCGAACCGCTCAGTCTTGACGCGCCGCGGGTTATGGCCGGCGGCGACGAGCATGTCGGCGACAGCTTCGACGAACCCCGTCGGTCCACAAACGAAGACTCGCGGTTGGGCGTCTGGCTCGAACCCGGTGGCGACAACATCTTCCACCCTGATGCGGCGCGGCGGTTCCGGCCAGCCGTCCGGTGTCGCGCGCGTCCACACGTACGTCACGTCAACACCGTCCAACTCGCCGAGCGCGCGGAGCTCCTTGGCGTAGTAGACGTCGTCCGGAGAGCGCACCGAGTAGACCAGCCGGAACGGCACGCTGCTCTCGGCTTTTCGTCGCGCCCGGAGCATCGCCATCAACGGTGCGACTCCCGAGCCACCCCCAACCAGCAGCACGGGTGATTCGTCTGCCGCCTCCGGATCCCAGACGAACCAACCGCCGACCGGACCACGCAGCTCCAACGGGTCGCCCTCGTGGAGGACGGACGCGAGGTAGGGAGACACCTCGCCATCTCGCAACAGCTGCACGGTCAGCTCAATCCGGGCGTCATCCTCCGGTGCGGCTAACGAATAGCTGCGCTCCGTGGAGTATCCGTCGGGCGCAGTCAGCCGTACGTCGACGTGCTGGCCGGGCAGATGCCCCGGCCAGTCGGGCACGTCGAGCACAAGCGTGCGCGCGGTCGGCGTCTCCTCGCGCACCGCCACGAGTTTGGCGACCCGCCAGACGAGCCTCCCGGCTAGTCGCCCTGATACCGCTGCTCGCGCCACGGGTCCCCGTAGTTGTGATAGCCGGCGCTCTCCCAGAAACCTGGCTCGTCGTCGAGCGTGAGCTGGATGCCGCGTACCCACTTGGCCGACTTCCAGAAGTACAGATGGGGTACGAGCAGCCGCGCCGGCCCGCCGTGCTCGGGCTCGAGCGGCTCACCGTCGTACTCGTAAACCACCCACGCCTTGCCGTCGAGCAGGTCCTCCAGGGGCAGGTTGGTCGTGTAGCCGCCGTACGAGTGCACGAGCACGAAGTCGGCCGCCGTTTCGACGTCTTCCATCAGCACATCGACGGACACGCCGCGCCACTCCGTTCCGAGCTTGGACCACTTTGTGACGCAGTGAATGTCGACGGTCGGAGTCTCGCTCGGGAGCCCCATCATGTCGGCCCATGACCAGGTGCGGGACGCGCCCGCCTCGGTTGTAACGCCGAACTGCCACGTCTCCAGCGGCACCCTCGGCGTCGGACCTGCTGACAACACCGGGAAGTCCTCCGTGAGGTACTGACCCGGCGGCAGATTTGGGTCGTGGTCACGCCGCCGACCGAAGAAGCCAGGCGAGATGATCCCCATCGGCGGACCTCCTATAGCGATTGGGACTTGAGCCAGGTGAGCGAAGTTTCGGCCACCTCTTCCCACCCGGAGTCGATCCCGAGCGAGTGGCCGCGGTCTGGGAACTCCTGGTAGTCGGTGACTGCGGGAGACTTCCTGTACAGCTTGAGTGTCTGCCGAGTCACCGATGCGGGCACCGTGTGGTCCTTGCCGCCTGCCACGAGCAGCAGGGGGCCGCGGGCGGCGTTGGCGGTGTCGACTTTCGCCGGCGAGCCCGGCGACAGCGCCGCCGACGCGTCCTCGAACAGCGGCTTGCCGGGCGATGGAATCGCCCACTTGTGGTACAGCTCGTTGGACTCGCGCTCTGACAGTGCGTTCCCGAAGCCGTATCGGAACTGTTTCTGAGTGAGCGAGACGGCGCCCTTGCGGTTGCCCGGATTTCGCAACGCAACCGAAGCCACCCGCAGAGCCGAGAACGGCAGGAACAGCACGCCCTTGATCGGCGCCGCGTCGAGCGCCACGGCCGCGGACGCATGGCCCTCGGCGAGCAGCCGCTGCGCAACGAGGCCGCCGAACGAGTGCCCGATGACGATCGGTTTAGAGTCGAGCTCGTCGATCGCATTGGCGTAGTGGTCAACGACCTCGCTGATCCCGTACCCGGCGACTTTCTCTGGCTGGCGGCGAGCCTCCGCAACGGTGTCGGAGTCGCCAGGCCAACCCGGGGCGGTGGCGGCGTACCCGGAATCGTTGAACCGCGAGATCCAGGGATCCCAGGACGACGAGTGCAGCCACAGGCCGTGCACAAAGACGACGGGCGCGTTGTTGGTCATGTGGCGGCCTCAGTTGACGGAGCGGGCGGGTCGAGGATGACGTCTGTCACGGCGCCGGGCCGGGACAGCATGGGCAGGTGCGATGTGTCGATGGTCCCGAGGAAGCACCAACTCGGCAACGTCTCCCAGGCGGAACACCCACGGCTCCAGTCCGGCACTGAGTGATCGGCCGCTGCCGGGCCGCCCAAGCTGGCGCGGTTGGCCCGCTGGTCCACAGGCACGCTCTGGCACTCGGAGCTGTCCACAAGTGCGTCGTGGCGTCCGCACAGGACGAGCGGAACGTCGTTAACGTCGGGCTCGGGTCGCAAACCGGCCATTCGAGGAGGAGTCGTCAGTGGGCATCAAGAACCGTCAGCGACGGGCCGCCAAGAAGCAGCGCGACGCCCGTCGCGACTCGCGGCGAGCCACCCGCGACGGAGCAGGCACGAGAGGCTCAGCAGACGTTCCCAGCGAGCATGACCTCGCCCACGAGCTGATCGACGCAGCCCTGATCGAGATCCGAGTCGATCCCGCTGCGGCCTCGACCTGCGCACGGTTGCTCCTCGCCAGCGATGCGGCCGTTTCTGTCGGCGCGCTGGCTGATGCGTTGCGCTGCTCTCTCTCGAGCACGATCAGCTCGGTCGTGCGCCGCGGCTGGCTGCCCACCGACATGGCCGAGTGGTTGAGTCGCCATGGCGACATCGCGCAGGTCCCCGTGCTGGCCGGCCTGCTCGAGGCGGAGGCTGCCAGTCATCCCGCCTCGCGGGTCGCGGCACGCTGGCGCGCCGACCTGGCCAGCCTTGGTCGAGCCGCACCAATCGACATTGCCCGAGTGCGCGGTCTCGCGACGGCGCTGCGACTGCATGCGCTGCTCGCTGTGCTTCCGCAGATCGAGACGTTGGTCCCGCCACCCGGCGCGGCAGTCGGCGAGGTCGCCAGCGACGTGGGCATCGACTCCAAAGTGCTCGCACGGGTGCGGGCACTGCTGGCCAAAGCCGAGTCCACCGAGTTCCCGGAGGAGGCGGAGACGCTGTCGGCCAAGGCGCAGGAGCTCATCAGTCGCTATGCGCTCGACCGCCTCCTGACCCACGACCCGCACTCTGCGTCGGCCACGGCCATCGCCAGTGCGCGATTCTGGATCGACGCGCCCTACGTGATGGCCAAGGCGATGCTCGTCGGTGCCGTTGCGCGGGCCAACCGTTGCCGCACGGTCGTCAACGACAAGCTTGGGTTCGCCACGATCGTCGGCACCGCGGACGACATCGAGGCTGTCGAGCTGCTGGCGACCTCGCTGCTGGTGCAGTCGAGCGCGGCGCTTGCCCGACACGGCTCACACGTCGATAACCGAGGCCGGTCAAGGACGCGCTCGTTCCGGCAATCGTTCCTCGTCTCTTACGCCATCCGCATCGGCGAACGGCTCGACACGGTCTCCGAGGCGACCGTCGCAGCAAGCGGTTCTGGCGGGCAGCTCGTGCCGCTGCTGCGTCGGCATGCCGAGCGGGTCGACGAGGCAATGACGCAGCTGTTCCCGCGCACGATTTCGCGCGGCGCGACCATCAACAACGAGTTCGGGTGGGCAGCGGGGCGGGCCGCTGCCGACCAGGCCCACCTAGACATGCGCGGGGAGGTCACCGAGCAGGCTGGCTGAGCATGCGCCTAGCCACCGCCGGGCGCCGGGAGTTGTGTGCCGCCAACGAGCCTGACCTCGAACAGCACAGGCCACAGCTTGCCGGTGAGCCACAGCCGATCGGTCGCCGTGTCCACGGCGATCCCGTTGAGCACGTCTACCGGCCCCTCTTGTGCGGCCTGCTCAGCCAGCGGCGCACCGTCGATCCACCCGACTACCTCGCCGGTCTCGAGGTCGATCCGAGCAATCCAGGTCGTCTGCCAGACGTTGGCCAGCAGCTCGCCGTCCACCACTTCGAGCTCGTTGAGCCGCGTGACCGGTTCGCCACGATCGGTCACTCGCACCGACTCGACCTCCGCGTGGGTCTGCGGGTCGAGGAAGCGCACGACGTCAGTCCCGTCGGTCATCACCAGGTGCTCGCCGTCGCTGGCCAGCCCCCAGCCTTCGGTGTCGTACGTGAACTCGTCCGTGGTCTCCAGCGACTCCGGATCGCGGACATAGCCGCGCTCATTGCGCCAGGTCAGCTGGTGCAGCGATCCATCGTGAAGGGCAAGCCCTTCGCCGAACTCGGTCTCTGGCAGCGCCTCCCGGTCCAGCACCGTCCCGCTGTCGAGCTCGACGCGGCGCACCTCGGACTGGCCCTCGAGACCCGTGCTCTCGAACAGCACGCCATCGGCGAAGACGAGCCCCTGGGTAAAGGCCTCCGAGTCATGCGGGAGCATACGATCGATCTCGAGCGCGTACGGCGTCGGCGTCCGGCCGGGCAGTGCCACATCCCGTGTCGCTCCATCGTCGCCGTCGCCCGCCGAGCACGCCGTGGCGGACAGCGCGACCAGACAGAGCAGCAGCCGGATGCGTGGCACCTCGGCAGCGTACGTCCCACCTGCCCCCGCCTGCGCGAGTCGCGGTCAGACGGGGACGGTGAGCGACGCGGTCAGGCCACCCTGCACCGTCCCGCCGACGGTGGCGAGCTGCAGCGAGTAGCCGTCGCTGAACACGTTGTCGCTGTCAAGGGAAGTTTGCGCCAGGTTGCGCACGCTCTGCTCGTACCCGTCGGTGGCAAAGACCTCGTTGCAGATGTCCTCCGGAAGTGCGAGCTGGGATGTTCGAAGCTTGCCGGTGGCCGAGGTCGCCGCGGACAGGCTCTCGTAGACCTCGAAGTGGACGTGTGGCCACCGCCCCGAGTAGGCCGCCGGGAAGATGCTGGTGAACTGCACCTTGCCTTCGGCATCGACCTCCTGCACCCCGCGAAGGTAGTTCTCGTTGGCGATGTTCTGTGAGTACAGCGAGTACTCGCCATCTCGGTTGCAGTGCCAGAGATAGACCGCGGCACCGACGAGCGGGACGGAGCCCTCGCTGACGTCGACGACCGTCAGGTCGATCGACAGCGGGACTCCTTCGGCCACTCCAGATGCGGCTCCGAAGCTACGCGTGATGTCGCTGCGCACGATGCCGCTCTCGACCAGAACGTTGACCCCGTTGCTGCCGTCGGCTGGATATGGGCCGCCGGTCTCCTCGGGGATCTCGCCGTCACCCACGGTGACCGAGCTCTCCGGTGGGGCGCTGCCGGGAGCGCCACCGGGCGGGGTGCCTGGCCGGCCTGACTACCGGCAGAGCTGTCGGATGTCGTTGCGTCATCTCCGGTCGCGCACGCCGTCACGGCCGCGAGGCCGGCGCCACCGAACAGCGCGAGAGTGCGCCGGCGCGTCAGCAGCCTGGGCAGGTCGTGCGACAGGCCCTTGTCGTGGTCGTGGAGTTCGTTGGCGTGCGTGTCCATGCCTCGAGTGTGGCGACGGCATCTGGCCGGGACCTGGGTGCTGGCTGTGCCCTTCCTGGGAAGACCGACTGGGAAGACCGACTGGGCAGACCGATGAGTCCCGGTGGCAGATGGCGTCAGGACCCTTATGACGACCTTTGTTCTTGTCCCAGGGGCCGGCGGCCAAGCCTGGTTCTGGCACCGCCTGGTCGCCGAGCTGGATGCGCGCGGGCACGAGGCTATCGCCGTGGAGCTGCCGGGCGACGACGACACGGCCGGGCTCGACGTCTACGCGAAGACAGTTGTCGATGCCATCGGCGACCGGCGTCACGTGGTCCTGGTGGCGCAATCATTGGGCGGGTTCACGGCACCGCAGGTCTGCCAGGAGGCGTCGGTCGATCTCCTCGTGCTGCTCAACGCGATGATCCCCGCTCCGGGGGAGACGGCGGGCGCCTGGTGGGACAACACTGGCCAGGCGCAAGCCAGCGCCGAGATGGCTCGGCGGGAGGGTAGGTCCGAGGAGTTCGACCTGCGAGACGTCTTCTTCCACGACGTGCCCGAAGAGGTCACCGACGAGGCGATGGCCGGCGGCCGCGACCAGTCGGGACGACCGTTCGGAGACGTCTGGCCGCTCGACCACTGGCCCGATGTGCCAACCCGCGTCCTTGTCGGCCGGGACGACAGGTTCTTCCCCGCCGACTTCCAACGCCGCATCGCCGGCGAGCGCCTCGGAATTGCTCCCGACGAGATGCCGGGTGGGCACCTGCTGGCCTTGAGCCGCCCGGCGGAGCTGGCCGACCGACTCGAGGACTACGCGCGCGACGTGGGCTAGCGGCCACGAAGAATCCGACATCGCCGGTGCTGATGGGGCCGGGGATGTCGGATGATCCACTACTGGAGGGGGCGCCGCGCCGCATCAACCAGATGGTGGATGCAATCGCCCTGATGTCGTACGGGGATGGTGGCGCGCTGTTCGATCCGGGCGGCCTGCCTCCGCACGTACGGTCGAGACATGCCACTGATAGAAGTCAATGATCTCCGCAAGACCTATGGCGACCGCACGGTGCTCGATGGTGTGACCTTCGCCGTCGAGGAGGGCGAGATCTTCGGCATCCTCGGCCACAACGGCGCCGGCAAGACGACGACGGTCGAGACGGTCGCCGGTCTGCGTACGCCCGACGCGGGCGTCGTCCGCGTCTTCGGCGTCGACCCGGCACGCGACCGTGCACGCATCACCGACTCGGTGGGCGTCCAGCTGCAGCAGGCCACCTTGCCCGACCGGATCCGCGTGGGCGAGGCCATGCAGCTGTTCGCCAGCTTCTACAAGAAGCCGCGGGACATCGGCGAGCTGCTCGACGTGCTCGGCCTGGCAGAGCACCGCGATCGCCAGTTCAAGGTGCTGTCCGGCGGGCTGAAGCAACGATTATCGATGGCGCTTGCCCTCGTCGGGTCGCCGCAGGGTGGCGATCCTCGATGAGCTCACCACTGGGCTCGACCCACAGGCACGCCGTGACGTCTGGCAGCTCGTCTCCGAGATTCGCAGCAACGGCGTGACCATTCTGCTGGTTACGCACTTCATGGAGGAGGCCGAGCGGCTCAGTGATCGCGCGGCCATCTTCGACCACGGGCGCATCATCGCTCTTGACACTCCGGCCGGTCTCGTCCGTCGCGTCGACGCGGGTCAGTCCTTGCGCTTCCGACCCGACCGCCCGGTTGACCAGTCCTTGTTGGAGCGCCTTCCCGAGGTGACCAGAGTTGAGCGGGTCGGCGACCAGCTCATCGTCTACGGCGGTGAGGACGTCGTGCGCGCCGTCATGACCTTGCTCGCTCGCGAGCAGATCGTCGCCGAGAACCTTCGCGTCGAGCAGGCGTCCCTGGACGATGCCTTCCTCGCGCTGACCGGGCGCCCCCTCGACCAGAACCAGGAGCAATGATGTCGACCCAAGTGCTGACCCGTACCGAGACGCGGCTATGGCTGCGTGAGCCGATGGCGGTCTTCTGGGTCCTGCTGTTTCCGGCGCTGCTGCTCGGCATCCTCGGATCCATCCCCGGCTTCCGTGACCCGTCAGAAGACTTTGGCGGCCGCACCGTCGTCGCGGTCTACGTACCGATCGTCATCGCGATGGCGATCGCCTTCGTCGGGCTGAGCGTGCTGCCCACGACGCTCGCCGTCTATCGCGAGCGTGGCTACCTGCGACGGCTGCAGACCACCCCTGTCGGCGCGCGCCGCATCCTCACCGCGCAGCTCGTGGTGAATGCTGCGGCTGCGGCAGCCGCATCACTGTTGTGCCTTGCGCTCGGCGCCGCGGTGTTCGACGTGGGCCTGCCTGAGCAGGTATTCGGGTTCTTGCTCGCGTACGGCTTGGCCCTCGTCGCACTCCTCGGCATGGGCCTGTTCATCGCGGCGGTCTCCTCGACATCACGGGTCGCCGGCGGTGTCGGCAACCTGCTGTTCTTCCCGCTGATGTTCTTCGCCGGGCTGTGGGTGCCGCTCGACGTGCTGCCCGACCTGCTCCGGCAGATCGGTGAGCTCACGCCACTCGGCGCTGCGGTGCAGGCCATGAGCGAGGCCTCTGTCGGCGACTGGCCGAGCACGTCGCACTTGCTGGTCCTAGGCGCCTGGGCGGTCGGGTCGAGCGCGCTCGCGCTTAGGCTCTTTACGTGGGAATGACCGGTCGGGACGACGACGAACGGGTCGCCCGGTTCACCCGGGCCCAGCGCTACCTGTCCTACCCGCTGCTTGCCCTGTCACTGGGGCTGGCCGCGGCACTCGTCAGCACTGGATTTTCCTCATGGCGGGTCTTCATCTGGGCGGCCGCACTTTCTGTTGTCGCGGCCGCCTGGACCTATCTGCTGGACACCCGGCACAAGCACACCGAGCAGGACAGCGTCCGCGCGACGGTCTTCTTCGCCGGCCGGTGGGTCCTCTCGGCACTGCTCGTCGTGGCCAACCCGTGGTTCGGCATCTACACCTTCGGCGGCTACATCGACGCGCTGCGGCTCTTCACGTTCCGCCGCGCTGTTGTCGCGATCGTGGCGACCGCCCCGCTGTCCGCCATATCGCAGATGGCCGGGTTGCCGGAAGCCACGCCGCTCGCGCTCGGCGCGTTCGGGCTGTTGTGGCTGATGAACGCCGGGCTGGCGACCGCGTTCAGCTATTACGGTCTGATCGTCGATCGGCAGAACGAGCAGCGCCGCACGGTCATCGCCGAGCTGGAGGAAACCAACACCCGCTTGCAGCAAGCGCTCAGCGAGAACGCCGGGCTGCACGCCCAGCTGGTCGCGCAGGCGCGTGAGGCGGGCGCGCTCGACGAGCGGGCCAGGCTTGCCCGCGAGATCCACGACACGCTCGCCCAGGGCCTGACCGGCATCGTCGCGCAGCTGCAGGCCGCCGAGCGCCGGGTGGGCGACGACAGCGAGCTGCGAACGCGCATCGAGAAGTCGATGACGCTCGCCCGGGACAGCCTGGCCGAGGCACGTCGGTCGGTCGATGCGCTGCGCCCGGGCGCCCTCGAGTTCGCCGACCTGCCCATCGCCCTGAAGGCCGAGGCGGACCGCTGGGCGTCCGACACCGGCGTACGCGTCGACGTTCTCACCACCGGCGAGCCCGTACATCTGCATCCTGAGTCGGAGGCTGCCCTGCTGCGCACGGCCCAAGAGGCGCTCACCAACGTCGCCAAGCACGCTAACGCCACGCGCGTGGCGATCACGCTTGTCCTACATGGGCGACGTCGTCACTCTCGACGTGCGCGATGACGGGCGCGGCTTCGTAGCCGCGTCGTCGCCGGTTCGCCCGGCCGACGGCACGGGCTTCGGGCTGGTCGGGATGCGGCAACGGCTCGCCGCGGTCGCCGGCACGCTCGAGATCGAGTCCGAGCCCGGCGGCGGCACCGCACTGTCGGCTACGGTCCCGACACTGACATGAGCGCCGACCCGGATATCCGCGTGCTGCTCGTCGACGACCACCCGGTCGTACGCGACGGGCTCCGCGGCATGCTGTCCGACGAACCCGGCATCTCAGTAGTCGGTGAAGCGGGCAACGGCAACGAGGCGCTCGCGCTCGTCGACCGGCTTCAACCCGATCTGCTGCTGCTCGATCTGCGGATGCCCGAGCTCGACGGCGTCGGCACCATCAGAGCACTGGCCGCGAGGCGCCGCACGACCAAGGTGCTGGTGCTCACGACGTACGACACCGACGACGACGTGGTGGCGGCAGTCGAGGCCGGTGCCACCGGCTACTTGCTCAAGGACGCCCCGCGCGACGACCTCATCCGTGCAGTGCGCGCCGCGGTCCGTGGCGAAGCCGTGTTGTCGCCGTCGGTGGCTAGCCGGCTCATGGGCCGGGTGCGGCAGCCGGTCGACGAGTCGCTCAGTGCACGCGAGCTCGAGGTGTTGCGCCTCGTCGCGCAGGGCAACGCCAACCGCGAAGTCGCGGCGAGGCTGTTCATCAGCGAGGCCACGGTCAAGACGCACCTGTTGCACATCTACGCCAAGCTCGGCGTCAACGACCGAGCGGCGGCGGTCGCGGCCGCCTACGAGCGAGGGCATCTGCGGGGCACTGGCGCGGCGACCTGATGCTGGCCGACGTCGTCGACCTGCTGGCCTGCCCAGTCTGCGGTGACGCACTGCGCATCGAGGGCCGTACGGTGCAATGCGACCGCGGTCACTCGGCAGACATCGCGCGCCAGGGGTACGTGACCCTGCTCGGCACGCGAGGGCGCAGCAGCACCGGGGACACCGCGGCCATGGTCGATGCGCGCGAGGCGGTGCACAGCGCAGGAGTGCTGGACGCCGTTGCGCGCGCCGTGGCACAGGCGGCCCGCGAGATGTCGCCAGCTGGCGCTCGGGTGCTCGACATCGGCGCGGGGACCGGCGCCTACCTCGCCGCGGCGCTCGACGCCGTCGACGGTGCACGCGGCATCGCCATCGACATCTCGGTTGTGGCGGCGAAACGAGCGGCACGGTGTCATCCACGCGCCGGAGCAGTCGTAGCCGACGCGTGGCGCGGCCTGCCGGTACGCGATGGAGTCGTCGATCTCGCCACGGTCGTGTTCGGTCCGCGGCCGGCTGACGAGATCACCCGGGTGCTCGCAGCCGATGGCGCGTTGTTGGTCGTCGTGCCCGAGGCCGGCCACCTTGGCGGGCTGGTCGACGCTCTGCCTGACGACCTCGGGCTGCTGCGGGTGGACCCGGACAAGGACGACCGCCTGGCGGCGTCTCTGGGTCGCTCGATGCGTCGTGTCGACGAGGTCGCGGTGCGGGAAACGGTGCCGGTCTCCCATGCCGTCGCCGAGGCGCTGATCCTGATGGGTCCGCACGCGTTCCACGTCGACGCCGCCCGGTTGCGCACCGAGATCCGGCGCCTTCCCGAGCCGCTCGACGTCACTGTCGACGTCACGCTCAGCACGTGGATCCGCGCTACGGACGACACGAAAGGTAGGTTAGCCTAACCTTGCTTTGATGAGCGGAGGACTGATGAGCCAGGCAGCGTTAACCGTGGAGTCCCATGCGGACGGTGTGCGGCGACGTCGCGTTGAGGCGCCCGGGTACCGCTCGTTCGTCGTCCGCGTTTCCCGGGTGCAACGGCTCTCCCCGAGCTTTGTCCGGGTGACCTTCACCGGGCTGCGACCTCAGCGACTTCGGCTGGTCGGGCGATGACCAGCGGATCAAGTTGCTGCTCCCGCAGCCGGGCCGCACCCTGGCCGATGTCCCGACCGGCCCCGACTGGTACCAAGCGTGGCGGGATTTGCCAGACGGCATCCGCCCAGTCATGCGCACCTACACCGTGCGCGCGTTCCGGCCGGATCGGGCAGAGATGGATGTCGACCTGGTGCTCCACGGCGTGACCGGGGGGCACGCCGGGCCGATGTCGCGCTGGGCCACGAACGCCCGGCCTGGCGACGTGTTGGCTCTCATTGGCCCCGACGTGCCCGGCAGCGGCCGGCTCTGGGGGACTGAGTGGCTGCCGCCGATCAGTGCCCGCCGGCTCGTCATCGCCGGTGACGAGACGGCAGTACCCGCGGTCGGTGCAATCGTCGAGTCGCTCCCGCGGGGCAGCCGTGGAGTCGTGCTTGTCGAGGTGCCGTACGCCGACGACATCCAGCGCTGGGACGCGCCGACCGGAGTCGACGTGCACTGGCGCGTACGGCACCGAGCCGACGAGGCGCCTCCCACTGTCCACGGTGCTCAGCTCGAAGCTGCCGTTGCCGGCGCGATGGCGCGGCTGTGCGGCGGTCCGCAGGAGCAAACGACCGCCCTGCCGGATGTCGACATCGACGAGTCGACACTCTGGGAAGTGCCGGACACCGACGATGTCGCGACCGGCATCTACGCATGGATCGCCGGCGAGGCCGGCGTTGTGAAGCGGCTGCGCCGCCTCGTTGTGGGCGACTTCGGGGTGCCGCGCTCGTCCGTGGCGTTCATGGGCTATTGGCGAGAGGGCCGCAGCGATTACTGAGATCGCAGCCTGTCGGACCGGGTGGATACGTTCGCGGCATGACATCTGACTCGCAAGAGCGGCAGTCGAGCGCCCGTGAGATCGAGCGCTACTGGGCTGCCATGGAGGCACGCGACTGGGACGCGCTCGGCGCCTTGCTCGCTGACGACGTTGTCTGTGAGTGGCCACAGTCTCGGGAGCGTGTCCGGGGTCGCGACGCCTCCGTCCGGTTTGCCGCCGACTACCCCGGCGACTGGCATCTAGCCGTCGAGCAGGCGATCGGTGATGGTCAGACCGGTGCTTCCAGGATCCGGTTCACCAACGGTGATGCTGTCGAAACCGGCATTACGTTCTTCCACTTCGATGACATGGGTCTGGTCAGCAGCCTCCTCGAGTTCTGGCCCGAGCCCTACGAGCCGCCGCCCGGCCGCGAGCACCTCGCCGAGCGCTACTGAGTCCAGGGCAGACTGGGGGACGTGGCGACGCCTGACGCGGATCTCGACGGCGCGGTCGTCGAGCGTCCGTGGCAGGCAATCAGCGTCTGCCTCGTCGCGGCGTTCATGGTGCTGCTGGACGTAAGCATCGTCAACGTCGCCCTTCCCTCGATCCAGCAGGGTCTGGATGCGTCGGCGAGCGACCTGCAGTGGGTGCTCTCGGGCTACGCGTTGACCTTCGGGCTTGCACTCGTCCCAGCCGGGCGACTTGGCGACGCCCGCGGGCGACGCACGATCTTCATGGTCGGGCTCGGGCTGTTCACGGTGACGAGCGCCGCCGCTGGGCTGGCTCCAACAGCCCTCGCGCTCTCGTTGGCGCGGCTCGTCCAGGGGGTGGCCGGCGGGCTCATCACTCCGCAGACTGCGGGCTTCATCCAGGAGCTCTTCCGTGGCAGTGACCGGGGCCGGGCGTTCGGCTTGCTGGGCGCGACGATCGGTATTTCGACCGCCGTGGGCCCAGTGCTGGGTGGCGTGATCATCGCGCTCGCAGGTGAGGACGACGGGTGGCGCTGGATCTTCTACGTCAACGTGCCGGTCGGGATCGTGGCCATCGTCCTCGCGCGGCGTCTGCTCCCACCTCCGCATGCCGAGCGGCACGAGAGCCTCGACCCGGTGGGCGTCGTCCTTCTTGGCATCGGCGTGCTGCTGCTGCTCCTTCCTCTGGTGGAGGAGCGCACTTGGGAGGGCAACACCAAGTGGCTGCTCGTACCCGCGGCGTTCGTCGTGCTGGCGGGATTCGTGTGGTGGGAGCGTTGGTGGAGCGCTCGCGGCCACGAGCCGCTCATCCTGCTCGAACTATTCCGTGTGCGTTCGTACGTGCTCGGCGCCGCGCTCGCTCTCGCCTACTTCGCCGGCTTCACATCGATCTTCTTCATCTTCACGCTCTACCTCCAGAATGGCCTCGGCTATTCGCCACTCGAGGCAGGCCTTGCGATCACACCGTTCGCACTGGGGGCTGCCGTTGCGTCTGGTCTCAGCGGCCGGTCGGTGGCGCAACGCGGTCGTCGGCTCGTGGTGCTGGGCCTGGTGCTCGTCATCGTCGGACTGCTGCTGGCCGACGTGGCCGTACACCTCGTTGACGGCGCGCGCATCGGCTGGGCCGTCGCAATTCCGTTGGCGATCGCGGGTGTCGGCAGCGGCCTCGTCATCGCTCCCAACCAGACGCTCACCCTGGCAGAGGTGCCGATAGCGCGTGCCGGGAGCGCGGCTGCGGTGGTTCAGATGGGCCAGCGCATTGGCACCGCGATCGGCATCGCAGCGGTGGGCGCAACGTTCTTCGCCACGCTGGCGTCGACGCAGGGCGACTTCCAGGTGTCGTTCGAGCGGGGGCTGGCCGTCTCGATTGGCTTCGTCGTGATCGCGCTCCTGATCGGTCTCGTTGACGTCATCGGCGATCGGCCGCGGACGCCCAGCCATGCGAAAGGGAGGTCCTGAAGCCAGCGCGTCAGGGGCGCAACAGCGCCTTGACCGAACGTCGCTCGTCCATGGCGGCATACGCCTGGGCGACATCGGCGAGCGGCAGCTCGAGGTCGAACACTCGGCCGGGCTCGATGGCGCCGCTCAGCACATCCGGCAGGAGCTCATCGATGTAGGCGCGAACAGGAGCCACTCCGCCGCCGACCCCGACGTTGGCATCAAACAGCGGCCGTACTGGCAGTTCTGGGCCTCCGTTCGGCGCCCCGACATAGCCGACTCGTCCGCCCGGCCGTGTGGCCGCGAGCGCCTGCGCCATCGACTCCTTGGTACCGACGCACTCCAGCACTGCGTCGGCGCCAACACCGTCGAAGAGCTCACGTACCTGCGCGGCGCCGTCCTCGCCGCGCTCGGCCACGATGTCGGTGGCGCCGAACGACTGCGCGAGCGCCTGCCGGCCGGCATGCCGCGACATCATCACGATCCGCTCGGCCCCGAGCCTTGCGGCGGCGATCACTGCGCACTGCCCGACGGCGCCGTCTCCGACGACCGCAACCCGTGACCCCTTCGCGACCCCCGCGGAGACGGCCGCGTGGTGCCCCGTACCCATGACGTCCGAGAGTGTCAGCAGGGCGGGTACGAGGTTGTCGTCGGGCACCTCGGGCGTTGCGACGAGCGTTCCGTCGGCATGCGGCAAGCGGACGTACTCGCCCTGGCCGCCGTCGGTCGGGAAGCCGTCCTCGTCTGTGCTGCCGAACCACGCGCCATGCAGGCACGAGGTGAAGATTCCGTTGCGGCAGTTGACGCATACTCCGTCGCTGATCTTGAACGGCGCGATCACGAACTGCCCGACTCGCAACGACGTGACAGCGCTGCCCACCTCTTCCACGATGCCGACCAGCTCATGGCCGATGCGCCCTCCACGTCTGAACCTCGTGATGCCCCGATAGGGCCACAAGTCCGACCCGCACACGCAAGTCGCCACCACTCGGACGATGGCGTCGGTCGGGGTGTGGATCGCGGGGTCCGGAACGGTGTCGAAACGGATGTCGCGGGGAGCGTGAAGGAGGGTGGCATGCACGCTGCGACATTAGCGGCCCCACTTGGCCGGTCGGTGACCACGTAGCATCGGCGTCCATGGCCGCCGGCATCGAAGTTGAGCTGTACGAGGGCGTGCAAGTCATCCGATTTGCTCGTCCGGAGAAGAAGAACGCGCTGACGGCGGACATGTACGCCGTGCTGTGTGACGCGCTCGACCGCGGCGACGAAGCCGGCGACATCGTCGCCCACGTGTTCGTCGGCTCCGACGGCTCGTTCACGGCCGGCAATGACCTGACGGACTTCCTTCGCTTCGCCGAGTCGCCGGGCGACGGCAGGCTTCCCGCGCTCGACTTCATCGAGCGGCTACCTCGCGTCGGCAAGCCGATGATCGCAGCCGTTGGTGGCCTCGCGGTCGGGGTTGGTACGACGATGCTGCTGCACTGCGATCTGGTGTACGCCAGCCGGGGCGCCAGCTTCCGCACACCATTCGTCGACCTCGGGCTCGTTCCCGAGGCCGGATCAAGTCTGCTTGCGGTGCAGCGGATGGGTTACGCGCGGGCGTTCGAGCTGCTCTGCCTTGGTGAGCCGTTCGGCGCGGATCGCGCTCTAGCGGCCGGCCTTGTCAACGCCGTCGTAGCCACCGATGAGCTCGAGTCCACCGCGCTGGCTGCGGCGCGGCGGCTTGCCGCGAAACCACGCGAGGCCCTGCTTTCCTCGCGACGCCTGATGCGCGGAGACGCCTCGGTGCTGCTGGATCGCATGGACGCGGAGATGCGCGAGTTCGCCTACCGGCTGACCACCGACGAGGCACGGGCGGCGATGAATGCCGTGTTGCAGCGACGGCCCTGATTCGGTCGGCACCTCACGCAGGGCGCGGCCAGGCGCGCACAATGCCTGACAGCTCGACCATCACGGTGGTTCCGGGGGAGAGATCGGCAGCGTCGTCGAGGGTACGCGAGGTCAGTTCGGTGCCGTCCTCGAGCCGGATCGTCGTGAGGGCGTCGTGCCCGAAGAAGTCACGCCGTACGACGGACGCCGTCACACCCTCCTGCGTGCGTGATGCCGCCATGCGCACCTGCTCGGGACGGACGAGGACGGTCACAAGCACGCGCCCGTTGCCGACCCCCAGCGATGCACTGGCCGGTGCCACAACAGGCGCTGCGCCCGCAGCCGTATAGGCAACGCCGTCACGCAGCTCCCCGTCGAGCAGCACAGCCTCACCCACGAACCCAGCCACCCACGCATCGGCGGGGGACCGGTAGACATCAGTGGGCCGGCCGCTCTGCACCACACGTCCCTCACGCATCACGGCAACCTGGTCGGCGAGCGACAGCGCCTCACCCTGGTCATGTGTCACCAGCACGCCGGTCGCGCCGTCGGCCTGGAGCGCGTCACGGACGACGCGACGCAGCTCTGCCCGCAGCCCGGCGTCGAGCGCGCTGAACGGCTCGTCGAGCATGATCAGTGACGGCCGTGGCGCGAGCGCCCGGGCGAGCGCGATGCGCTGCTGTTGGCCGCCCGAGAGCTGGTGCGGCATGCGGTCGCCATGCCCCTCGAGCCCAACGAGAGCGAGCAGCTCGGTGACCCGCCGCCCCGACCGTCGTGCCGCGCGGTCGAGGCCGTACCCGATGTTGTCCGCGGCGGACAGGTGCGGGAAGAGCGCACCTTCCTGGGGCACGAGCGTGACGTGGCGACGGTGCGCGGCGACGTGCACACCGGGTGCCGACAACACGCGCCCCTGGACCGCGAGAGTGCCGGCGTCGAGCCGCTCAAGTCCGGCGATGCAACGCAGCAGGGTGGTCTTGCCGCAGCCGGACGGACCCAGCACCGCGAGTAGCTCGCCGTCGGCAATCGACACGTCGACCCCGGCCAGCGCGCGCACCGAGCCGTACGACTTGCACGCACCGGTCGCCATCAGTGCGGTCATCGCGCACGCTCCGAGCTGAGCAGCCCGGTCCGGGCTGCGAGCGACCAGGCGAGTGGCGCGGACAGCAGCACCAGGAGGACGGCGTACGGCGTGGCCGCCGCGTAGGCCGCGACACTCGTGTGTGTCCAGAGCTCGGTAGCGAGTGTGTCCATGCCAGTGGGGCGCAGCAGCAACGTGGCGGGCAGCTCCTTCATGCAGGTCAGGAAGACCAGCGCCACTCCTGCGGCAAGACCAGGGAGTGTGAGCGGCAAGGTCACGCTGCGGAACACCGCAAGCGGCGACCGCCCGAGCGACCTGGCGACGTCCTCGAGTACCGGCGGCGCATGCGCGGCGGCCGCCACGACCGACGCGACCGCGAGCGGCAGGAACAAGGCGGCGTAGGCCAGAGTGAGCAGCCAGACGCTCTGATAGATCCCGTAGGCGACGTTGATGCCGAAGAACACCAGCGACAACGCGATGACCACACCCGGGAGCGCGTGCGTCAGATAGCTCAGCCGCTCAACCGTCGTGGAGATGACGCCGGGTGCTCGTGTCACGAGCAGCCCGATCGGCAGCGCCAGCAGCAGCGTCAGGAGTGCGCCGGCAAGGGACACCGTGACCGAGTTCCCGGCGGCTGCCGCGATCTCGGTCAGCGATCCGGGTTGAGAGACACCATCGGCAAGTCGCTGGCCCAGCGCGTAAGCGGGAACGCCGAGTGCGAGCACGGCCACGCCGGTCAGCGCCGCGACCGCCGGCCAACGCCACCGCGACAGGCGCACCCGGGTATGCGGTCGGCTGACGCCACCACCCACCCGGGCGTAGCGCGCCTCCTTGCGCCGACTCAGCGTCTCTCCCGCGAGCAGCGGAATGGTGATTGCGACGAGGACGACTGACAGCACGAGCGCGCCGGTGCGGTTGAAGCCGGTCTCCAGGGAGATGAACACCGCGCGGGTGAACGTGTCGGTGCGCAGGATCGCCACTGCGCCGAAGTCGGAGAGCACATAGAGCGCGACGAGCAGCGCACCGCCCGAGATGGCGGGACGCGCCTGCGGGAGAGTCACTGAGGCAAACGTCCGCCACCGGCCACGGCCGAGGGTACGGGCCACTTCCTCCTGGGCCGGATCCGAGAGGCGCAGTGATGCTGCGACAGGCAGGAAGACGTACGGAGAGCAGCACAGCGTCAGCACGGCCGCGGACCACCAGAACCCCTCGATCCCGTCGAAGAGGGATACCCAGGCAAAGGCGGCGATGTACGTGGGAACGGCCAGCGGCAGCACGGCGAGGACAGTGAAGAGCCGGCGAGCCGGAAGGTCTGTGCGTACGACGAGATACGCGCTGGCAACGCCGATGAGGCTCGCTCCCGCCGTCACCACCGTTGCGAGCGCAAGGCTGCGAGCGGCCAGCAGCGCGACCCGGTCGGTGAACAGCTCGTCGGCGACGGCTGACCAGCCTGCCTCCGCAGTGCGCACAACCAGATAGCCGAGCGGCAGCAGGGCGACAGCGACAGCCGCTGCCGCCCCGGCGAGCAGCAGCGGCCGCGGCGTGAACCGCCGCAACCCCGCGGCCGGGACGGCGACGGGGGGTGCGGGCGGTGCGAGCTGCGTGGTCAGGGAGTGAGCCCCGCTTCCTCGATCATGGACACCGTCTCGGCGAGCCCGTCGAGGTCGTTGAGGTCGATGGCAGGGGAGGACAGCTCGCCGAGCGGTGGCACGTAGGACGGGCCCGCAATGCCGTCGACGAGCGGATACTCGAACGTCTCCTCGGCGAAATAGGTCTGCGCATCGGGACCGAGCAGATATTCGACGAACTCGGCGACATCGGGGTCATCTGCCGCCTTGGCGAGGACGCCGACGCCGGCGACGTTGACGAGGGCGCCGAGGTCACCGTTGGGGAAGAAGTGCAGCTTGGCGTTGAGCGCGTCGACCGTGGTGCCGCGTTCCTTCGCGACCTCGCCGAGGTAGTAGTGGTTGACCAGCCCGACGGCCACCTTGCCGGCCTCGACGTCCTCGACGATCTGCACGTTGTTGTCGCGGATCTCCGCGTCATTGGCGGCGAGCCCCTCGAGGAACTCGCGCGCCTTGTCATCACCGAACTGCACGCGGATCGCCGTGACAAACGCCTGGAACGACGCGTTGGTGGGGGCTACCGCGACGTGGCCCTTCCACTCCGGGGCCGTGAGGTCGAAGACCGACGCCGGCAACTCCATCCCTTCGACCTCGACAGGGTTGTAGACGAGCACTCGGGAACGCCCGGAAACGCCGACCCAGTGTCCATCGGTCGAGCGGTAGATCTCGGGGACCTGGGTGAGCACGTCCTGGGGGAGCGGTGCGAGCAGACCCTCCTTGTTGACTGCGCCCAGCGCCCCGGCGTCCTGGGCGAAGAAGACGTCGGCGGGAGAGCGGTCGCCCTCTTCCAGCAGCTGCGCGGCCATCTGCGCTGTCGCGGCATACCTCGCCTCGACCTCGATGCCGGTTGCCTCGGTGAACTGCTCGAACAGTGGCGCAACCAGTGACTCGCTCCGCCCGCTATAGACGGTGATCCGCTTGTCACCGGGCTCACTGCCCTCGCTGGTCGTCGAGTCGTCGCCGCCTCCACCGCACGCGGCGAGCCCGAGGAGGAGCGCGCCGGTGAGGGTGAACAGGCGTGCGGTCTGGCGGAGCGTGCGGGCCATAGCGGCGAACTTTCGGTCGGCTGATCACGTCTGGGTCGGCTGTGAGGTTAGCCTAACCTTCCGCGATCATCGCGACTAGGGCTGCTGGTGAGCCGGAATGACCACGTGAAGCAGGCCTTCCCCGCAGGACCAGGCATGCAGGCCTGGTCATGCGGGGGAAGGCCTATTGGTGGCGCGCGGAGGCTAACGTCACGCGGCAGCCCCCGGCGACTCGCGCTGTCATGATCGAGAGCCTCCTCCCGTACGACACACCGCGGGCAAGTCGCACGGGAGGGTCCTGTCGATCATCCTGGGGCTCCCTCAGCGAGGCGCCCCGATGGGAGACGGCAGCAGTCGCACGTCCTCGAGGTTGACGTACGCGATGCGGTGGCCGAACTGGATCTGGACGTAGCGGGTCTCGCCCCGGATCACGGTCCAGTCACCGGGCGAGGAGCCGTCGAAGGTCACCGCTCGGTAGTACTCGCTCTGCACGATCGGCCCGGCGGCATAGCGTTGGCCGGCTGAGAGCGTGTATTGCAGCGGAACGATCGCCTGCACCGGGACACCTCCGGGATATGCCGTTGCCTCCGGGTAGGCCCGCCCGTAGACCGGGATGGTTGCCTTCCCCGGCTTGGGCGTGGCGACGAACCCGACCGACCAGTTCGTCGTCGGTGCAGTGCCTCCAGGTCGGCTCGACAGGCACGGATCACCCTGTCGTGCCGACCCGGAGGAGGTCAAGACCAATGGTCTAAGGTCAGACCGACTTCTGGTACGCGCGGAACGCTCGGGTCGCGACCCAGCCCATCGCCAGAGCGACGACGGCGAGCCCGCCAAGACGGACCAGCACGTCAGACCAGTCGGGGCTGGCCGACAACGCCTCGCGGCTGGCGACGACTGCCCAGTCGACGGGGTTGTAGTGCGAGACAGTCTGGATCCACTCGGGCATCGCCTCGCGCGCCATCATGGCCGACGACAGGAACGCCAGCGGCAGGCTCAGCATCGTGTTGAAACCGATGAGCGACTCCGGCTGTCGTACGAGGAGTGCCATGCCGTTGGACATCGACGAGAACGCCGCGGTGAGCAGGAACGCCGCCACCAGCGTGACGAGTACGCCGAGCAGGCCGCCGCCGTACGACGCGCCGAGCAGCAGCCCGACGAGCAGGATCACCACGGCCTGCACCGAAACCGTGATGGCCTGGTTGGCCATCGACGCCGTCATCATCGCGCCGCGGCTCACCGGAGAGGTGAGCATGCGGTCCATGACGCCGCGCTGCATGTCGTCGATGAACGCCATGCCGCTCCAACCCGCGGAGAACAGCACGGTCATCACCACGACACCCGGGGTGAGGAAGTCGATGTACGACCCCCCGGTGAATCCGGGCACGTCGACGACGTTCTTGAACAGCTGCCCGAACAGCAGCAGCCAGATCAGCGGCTGGATCAGCAGCATGACGACGTACGCCGGCTGCCGCAGGACGGCCTTTTGCAGCCGACCCGTCAGGTATCCCGTGTGCGCAACCAACGTGCTCACAGTTGGTGTTGTCACGCCTCCTCCTTCGTTGATTCGGTTTCGGCGGCCGTGAAGGAGCGGCCGGTGTGCTTGAGGTAGACGTCGTCCAGGGACGGCCGGGCGACGGTGATGGCGGTGACCTGCAGGCCGACTCCGTCTAGCGCGGCGAGCACCGCGGGCACCGCAACGGCGCCGTCATCGACGCGAGCGCGGACGGTGCGACCCTCGACGGTTACCTCCCGGGTGCCTGCGAGCTCGGCGACGACACGCTGTGCCTTCTCGACGTCGGCATCAGGCGTCAGCTCGGCGACGACGGCATCGCCGTGCAGCTCGCTCTTGAGCTGGTCCGGTGTGCCCTCGGTGATGATGCGTCCGCGGTCGACGATCGCGAGCCGCTCGGCTAGCTGGTCGGCCTCATCCAGGTAGTGCGTGGTCAGGAGGATCGTGAGCCCCTCGTCAGCGGTGAGCCGGCGGATCTCGGCCCACATCTGCGCCCGCGCTTCCGGGTCCAGCCCGGTGGTCGGCTCGTCGAGGAAGAGCACATGCGGGCGGTGCACGAGCCCCATGGCGACATCGAGCTTGCGCTGCATGCCGCCGGAGTACGTACGAACGATGCGGTCCGCTGCCTCGGTGAGCTCGAAGCGGTCCAGCAGCTCGGCCGCCCGCAGCTGCGCGTCGCGCTTGCGCAGGCCGTAGATGCGACCGGACAGCACGAGGTTCTCCCGACCAGTCGCCTGCGGGTCGGTGCCGTGGCGCTGGGTGACGACGCCGATCGCCCGCCGTACGTCGTTGGGGCGGCGCAGCACGTCGATGCCGGCCACCGTGGCTGCGCCGCCGGTGGGCAGCGTCAAGGTGGTGAGGATCTTGATCGTGGTCGACTTGCCTGCGCCATTGGGGCCGAGCAGGCCGAAGACCGTCCCCTGCGGCACTTCGAACGACAGGTCGTGGAGAGCGGTCACGTCTCCGGGGTAGGTCTTGACCAGGTGTTCGGCCGTGATGGCCAACCCGTTGTGGCTCGTGGTCATTGCCGTGGTCCTTCCGGTGTCGGAATCTGTTACTCCGAACCGGGCCTGCGGCACGGCTACCCTTGCTGGTGGACACCTCAAGAGCAGGTTCCGTGCTGCGGGATCGGTTCGAGGTCCTGGCCCCGGCGTGGTGTTGGCGCACCCGCCGGGGTCGTCTGTTTGGGCTCAGTCGCTGGGCCGACCCCTGTCCGCCAGCTCCGCGATGTCGGGCGGCAGTTCGCCCGTCTCGTGGAACTGTCGCCAGCCGTCGACGCCGGGCATCGAGCCAGTCACGAGCTCCTCGCGCATGCCGCGTACCCACTCGGCTTCTGCACGGAGCATCGCCACGTGAAACTCCGCCTCGACAAGGAATAGCCGGGGGATCTCCTTGGAGACCTCCCGCAAAGTGCCCGTCTCTGCCGCGATCTCGGTCGCGAGTGCCTGCGCGCGTTGGTCCAGGAGGCCGATGACGTCGTCGGGGCTGAGCACCCCCATCACCGAGAGCGCCGCCTCGAACTTCGGAAACTCCCGGTTCGGTACGGCGATCAGCTCGCGGAGCCAGTCCTCGAGCTCGGCGCGACCCGCGTCGGTGATGGCGTAGACCGTGCGCTCGGGCCGACCCCCTTGGCGGGTCGTGCCGGCCACCTCGACGAAGCCGTGCTTCTCGAGGTTCTGGACGACCGTGTAGAGCGACCCCCAGTTGATCTTGATGCTGTAGTCCTTGCCCCGCTCGCGCATCAGGGAGGCGAGCTCGTACGGGTGCATGGGGCGCTCGACGAGCATCGCCAGCACGACGAGCGCCAGCAGGTTGCTGACCTTGCGGCGTGTGGCCATGTCGCGCTCCTCGCGGTCGTATATCCGTCTACGAGTATTAGCGCGTGAATAACCGTTGTCAAGTGGTCAGCCGGGTTGGCTCCGCCGGCCAGGCGCGCTGGGGCGCCCCAGCGATGCTCTGGCGACAGGAAACCGCCCCATGACTGGGCGAGCGGCGATCGCTGGGGCGCCCCAGCGTTGCTCTGGCGACCGGAAACCGCCCCAACGGAGGAGACCTGCGCTACTCCGGCTCGTTGTCCGCCTCGCCGCCGATGCGGAACGGCACATACATGCCGGCGTACGCGAGGTGGCCGATCATCCCGTCGGCGGCGTGCTCAAGATCGTGGCAGTGGTCTGTCCACACACCGGGGTTGTCGGCGACGAACGCGATCTCGTAGGTCTCGTCCTCCCCGACCTCGAGCGAATCGACCCACCAGGGGCTGCCCGTCGCGGGCACCCCGTTGCGGCTGACGACCACGGCATGGTGCCCGTGCAGGTGCATGGGGTGGTTGTCGCTGCTGGAGTTGTCGATGGTCATGCGGACGACGTCGCCCTCGTTGACGACATACATCGGTACGTCGGGGAAGAGCTTGCCGTTGATCGACCACCACATCCCGGGCACGCCGTCGACAAAGCCGGGACGCCGGCCGATCCGGTACTCGAAGGTGCGATCGGGGTTGGCGGGATCGAACCCGACGGGCGCCGCGCTGCCGTAGGTGAGCATGTCCAGAGTCTCGGCGGGCTGGTCAGCGTCAGGCGCGTCCGACCCACTCGGGCCGAGCAGCAACGACGCGGCACCCAGCCGCACTCGCACCGCACCGTCGTCGGGCACCTGCACCTCGAGGTCGACCCGGGCCCCGCCGCCGACCTTGACCGTCTGTCCGGTGATCTCGGTGGGTTCATTGACGTCGCGACCGTCGACCGCGACCACCCGGAACGGCTCGTCGACGACCCAGGCGCTGAGCAGGCTGCTGTCGGTGTTGGTGACCCGTACCCGCGCCACCGTCCCCGATGGCACCGACTCCCGCAGTTGCTGCGCGCTGCCGTTGACGGTCGGGATGCCGTCGTACGTGTGCACCGCGGCGACCACATCGTGCACGTCGGCCGGAAGGCCCTCAGCGGGTTCGACGACGAGCGATCCGAACAGCCCGCCGCGCACCTGCGAGTGCGAAACCTGGTGCGAGTGGTACCAGTAGGTGCCGGTGTCCTCGGCCACGAACCGGTAGACGTGCGAGTCGCCTTGCTGCACGGCGTCCTGGGTGACGCCCGCGACGCCGTCCTCGGCATTGGGTACGTCGACCCCGTGCCAGTGAAGGGTTACGCCGTCGGGCACCGACTCGTTCTCGAGCGTCACTTCCACGAGGTCGCCACGCTTGGCGCGGATCTCCGGCCCGGGTGACGTGCCGTTGAGCGTGTAGCCGTCGACCTCCTCACCCGTGGCCAGCTCGATCTGCTCCTCGCGCGCGGTCAGCGTCATACGTACGTCTGGTGCGCGGTCGTTTGGCCCGGTGAGGTCGGCCACGTCGATGTCGCCCGGCTGTTTCGGCGGTCCGTCCCATCCACCGACACTGCCATGTTGCTCGTGCGTGGCGTCCGAGGCGCCGCCGCCATAGTCGACATAGCCCATGCCCATGACGCTGTACGTGTCGGGCACGAGGCTCCGCGCCCAGAGGACGCCAAGCGGGATGACGAGGAGGATCGCGACGACCAGCCCGACGACGAGCCGGTTACGCGCCTTGACGCGCGCGATCGCGCGTTGATCCTGCTCGTCGACTGGCTCGTCGACTGGCTCGTCGTCGTGGTTGGTGGGTGTGGTCTCGGTCAGGGTGCTGTCGCCACCGTCATATCAGCGGCCTCAGAGGCCTTGGCCTTTGCTGCTGCCTGCGACGCGGCTCCGGCGAGTAGGAAGGCGTTGACCGCGTGGAGGGCGCCGATGAACGCCACGTCGAAGCCGACAATCGCCAGCACCCACTGCAGCACGACCAGACCCACGACTATGCCGGCCCACTTCAGAGCGCCGTCGAACTTGACCATGAACGCAGTGAGCAGCAGGAGCAGCGCCGCAAGGCTGATGACCATCGCACCGATGGAGTGGATCGCGAATCCGCCGTTTCCGTCGTAGTCGTCCGTGACGACCTGGCCGTCGTCGACGTCGCCCCAGAGCCCGAACAGCCCGAAGGCGATCGCCGCGGCCTGCACGACGACACCAATGGCGATCAGCAGCGCGAGCGAGCGATACGCAGTCTTCATTCCAGGTCCCCACTTCTCCGTCCTGGGATGGCTCCGGATCACCATCCCAGCCCCCCTGGGGCATGACGGTAGCGCCTGTTGTCCCCGCTCGGCGATCACGTTTGCAGTTCCGCGTACGCCCTTACGATCGCATGCGGCAAACCCTCCGCCGGGAAGGGCCAACGATCTTCCCCCGCGGCGAGCGCATCCGATGCCTGGACGCCGGACCCGTGCAGCGCCCGGATCGTGATCGCGACGTTGTTCAGATCCGCTGCCTGCGCCGAAACGTACGACCGATCGACGGGTGCACCATGCCCCGGCACGACGACCGCGGCCGGACTCATCCGCTCGGCGAGCGCGGTGACGGTGTCCGGCCAGTCGAGCGGGAAGCAGCCGGAACCGTACATGGGAGGGCCCGACTCCTCGACCAGGTCGCCCACGAGCCAAGCGTCCGCGTCGGGCACGCGGAGGACCAGGTCGTTGTCGGTGTGGCCGCGTCCGAGGTGCAGCAACTCCACCGAGCGGTCACCCAGGTCGAGCTCGAAACGGTCGGCCACGAGCACGTTGGGTGGGGTGATCACGACCGCACGCCAGTCGTCCACCGGCTCCTCGCCGGCCTCGATCCAGCGGGCGAGCATCGGGCGCTCGTACTCGTCAAGGTGCGCCGGGACACGCTCGTGGCCATAGATCGGCGCCCCGATGTCGGAGTCGGGCCCGAATCGGAAGTTGCCGAAGGTGTGATCAAAGTGTGCGTGGGTGTTGACCACCCACCGCACCGGCTGCTGTCCGAACTGGGCCAGGTCGGCGCGGATCTCATCGGCCTCGCGGTGTGACGACCGCGTATCGACGACGAGGAGCCCATCCGCTCCGCGGACCACGCAGACGCTGATATCGAGCGGGTCGTAGCGCCGTTGGAACACGCCGTCCGCGACTTCATCCCATCCACCCATGACAATGACCCTAGAGACCCGTCGCGGAATGCTCGGCACCACTGGACGGCAGTGGATATCGTGACAATTCACTGGCAGTTGCGAGCGAATCCCGCGACCTGGCACGAAAGCGAGGGAAGAGACGCTGGCGTCCAATGGCTCGGGTCCCGGCCTTGGTCGGCTGGGTTTCCTCGTCACGCTCGGATTGCTGGTGCTCGTGATGGTCGGTGAGACCGTGGCACCGCCGACCTACGACCCCCCGCCGCTCGAGGTGCCGGCCCGACTGCAGGCAATCCCCGCCATCCCCGCCGCGGAGCTTGCCGCGCCGTCAGACGCCGCGATAGTGCGTGAAGAGGTCGTCTCCGTCCCAGTCGAGGGCACGACCCTCGCCGCGACGATCTACGCGCCGGCCACGCCCGGTCCGCACCCCGCAATGATCTTCGTGCACGGTCAGGGGACGACGTCGCGCGAGGAGTTCACCGAGCAGGCTGTGTACCTCGCGCGCGCAGGTGTCGTGACGATGACGTACGACAAGCGCACGATCGGCTACTCGTTCCGCCACCGCGACTTCCGGCTGCTCGCCGACGACGTGCTCGCCGCGCTCGATGTGCTGCGCGACCGGCCCGACGTCGATCCTTCCCGTGCCGGGCTGTGGGGCGTGAGCGAGGGCAGCTGGGTGATCCCGCTCGCCGCGGCAGACAGCAGCGTCGGGTTCGTGGTGCTCGTATCCGCACCCAACGTGTCACCGCTGCGCCAGGTCGCCTGGGCGATGGACGAGCAGCTGTTCCGGTTGCGCGCGCCGCAGGGAGTGCGCCAGTTCCTGGCCAAGGCGATGGCGGGCTTCGACCTGCCGTTCCTCAGCTTCGACCCGGTTCCGGCGCTGGAGCAGATGGACCAGCCGGTGCTCGCGATGTATGGCGCCGACGACCCGGCGATGCCCTTCGTCGACAGCACGATGGAGCTCACGGAGGCTTTGGCCAGCGGCGGCAACGAGGACTACACCATCCGCTACATCCCCGGCGCCAATCACGGTATGAAGATCGAGGGCACCGACATCTTCATGCGCGGCTACCGTGAAGTGCTCGCGCATTGGGTGACGGGTTTGCCGGACACTGCCCGGCCCGACCAAGGCGTGCAGATCGCCGGCCAGGCACCGATCCAGCGCAACGCCGGCATCGATGTTCCGTCGCCGCCGTGGTACGCGGCGGGCTCCTCAGCTTTGCTCGCGCTCGGTGCTGTCGGGCTGGGCTGCGCCGCTCCACAGACGGCTCTGCTGCTTGGGCGCGTGCGTCGCCGGCGCATGCCAGGGTGGCTGGTCGATGACTCGTCGCTCGGTCTGCCCCTGCACCGGCGCGTTCGACGGCTTGCGTGGTTCGCCTTGGCCTACCTGCTCGTCACCCTCGGCTTCATCGTGATGACGGTGTCGTTCACGATGAACCAGGGCGGGTCGGCGCTCGCGATCCAGGTCGGGTGGGCCGTCCTGCGCCTCATGACCATCGGGCTGCTGGTGCTCGAGGTCGGCGCGGTGACCGTCGCCGTCGCCGCGTGGCGCGGCGGCTGGCGTCCGCATCCGCTGCCGATGATGCTGTTGGCGGCTCCGCTGGTCAGCGGCGGCCTGCTGCTGGCGGCGGCGTCGTACTTCGGGCTGTTCGTCTGAGACTCACGCGAGCAGGGCAGCAATGCCGACGAGCACCGGCGCGCAGACGAGCGTCGTGAGCAGGATCGCCTCGCGGGCGAGGGTGACCGCCGTGTTGTAACGGATCGCATAGACGAAGATGTTCTGTGCCGCTGGCAGTGCGGCGATGACCGTGGCGGCGAGCAGCGGCGTGCCGTCGAGATCAAACGCAAACCTTGCCAACACGTACGCGACCAGTGGCTGCGCGAAGTTCTTGAGCACGACCGCGAGGAGCAGCTCGGCGCGGGTCCCGGAGGCACCCGGCAACGGTGCACCATGTAGTGACATGCCGTACGCGATGAGCACCGCGGGCACGGCCATGCCGGCGACCAGGTCAAGCGGCTCCTGCACGAGCAGCGGCAGGGTCGGCCCACCACCCAGGGCGAGCGCAAGGCCGAGTAGCGACGCGACGGTGACCGGGTTGCGGAACGGCATGACCACCGTGCGGCGCAACGACGGTCGATGACCCGAGGTCGCCGTATCGAGCACGACGAACGCCGCTGGCGCGAGCAAGATCAGCTGGAAGAGCATGGCCGGAGCGACGTACGACGCGTCTCCGAGCACGTAGACCGCAATCGGGATGCCCTAGGTAGCCGGCGTTGACATAGCCCGCCGTGAGCGCGCCGATCGTCGTGTCGGTCACCGGGCGGCGCCACACCCAGCGCGCGATCCCGATGTAGATGCCCGCCACCGTGAGCGTGCTGACGACGATCACTGCCAGTCCCGGGCCGAAGACCCCACCGATGTCGGCCCGGGAGAGGGTCTGGATCAGCAAGGCCGGGGCGCCGACGAAGAACGCGAGCTTCGCGAGAGTCTCTTGGCTCCCCGATGGCATCACGCGGGTCCGCCCGAGCAGGTAGCCGAGGGCAATGACGATGGCAATGACCGCAAGACCCTGGAGCACCTGGAGCACCTAGGCACCCTAACTGGGTCAAAATGCGGACGGATTACGCGTTCAGACGAGCCCGCGACCCTTGGCCACAACTACTGCCTGCCCACGGGTCGACACGGCGAGCTTGGCCAGGATGTTGGAGACGTGCACGCTGGCCGTCTTCTCGCTGATGAACAGTCGCTCGGCAATCTGCCGGTTGGTAGAGCCTTCGGCGAGCAGCCCCAGCACCTCACGCTCCCGGCGAGTGAGAAGGTCATCGCCGCGCTCGACCGAGCTCCTGCCGAGCTGCAGACCGGCACGGGCAGCGAGCGAGTCGATCTGCTCGCGGCGCAAGGTGGCGCCCATCTGATAGGTCAGGGCACGCGCCTGCGCAGCACGTGAGGCGGCCGCAGTGCGGTCACCGACGCGAGGTGGCGCGGGCGCTGCCGAGAAGTGCGGCTGTGAGCCCAGGCAGCATCCCGAGGTCCTGCCAGCGCTGCACGCGTCGGCGGAGGTGGCCAGGCTGTCACCCCGAGCAGCCGGGTTGCGGTGGCACGAGCCGATGGACAGCCGCGCATCGACCAACGGTGCGGCGCCGGCCTGTGCTGCCGCATGTCCTCGAGCTGTGCGACGCAGACGCCGCGCCCGGTCGAGAGCATCGAGATGTCCGAGCTCTGCGGCGCGGCCTCCTCGATCTCGAGGCCGCGGACGAAGAGCGTGCTCGCATAGCGGATGCTGTCGCTGCACCCAGGCGAGCCCGTCGTCGACGACATGCCGGGCTTGATGCGATGACACCCCTCGAAAAGCAGAGCACGCAGCCAAGCTGTCGGCGAGCGGGCCGCCGATCTGCGGGTCGTCGGCACCGCCGAGCTCCAGCAGGTCGTCACACTCGCGGTGGGCGAGCTCGACCTGCCCGCGCTCGTACGAGCAGCCGTGCGTGCAGTTGTCGGACGAACCGCTCGCTGGTCGACTCCGGGGTCGATGCTCGAGGGCCTCGGTGACGTGCTTCGTCGGCCTCGCGTCCAGCGGCCGGCCTCGATGAGCACCTCGCCGATATTGCCGAAGATGTAACGGGACGAAGCCGCTGCGGGCACCTTGGCGGAGCCCGCGCCGGACGCCCTTCCGACCGACAGCCAGGACGTCATCGGGAAGGCAGGCGAGGATCAGCACATCGGTTGACGTTGACGTAGATCTGGCCGAGTCGGTAGACGTCGAGCTGTGGCTCGGGTTGCAGGGCGGCCGTCGCCTGGGTGACGCCCTCTTCGATCCGGCCGAGTCCCGACCAGTGCCTGGCCGATGCGCACCTGGGCGAGCCGGCGCAACTGGTCGTCACCGGCGCGCTTCGCGGCCTCGAGCGACTGCCGGCCGAAGTGAACGGCCTCGATCGTCGTCGCCGCGCCGCAGAGCCAGGTAGGAGAGCGCAGATGAGGACCGATGCCCGGGCAGCTGTCGGTGGCTCGGACGGTAGCGAGCGCCGCAGCCTCGTCGACTAGTGCATCCCCCTCGGCCTGCGTACCCGCGCCGAAGTAGACGAGCCACGCGAGTCGCAGGACCAGCTCGGCCACCAGCGCCGGGCTGCGCAGTGCGATCTAGGTGCGAGATGGCCGCCCGAAGATGCTTGGCGGCCGCGACCGGTTCGCCTACCAACCAGGCCGCATTCGCAGTGGCAATAAGGACGTCGCTGCGCTGCATGCCGGTGATGTCGGCCGGCGTCGGGGACCTGGTCCCAGAACATCAATGCCCGGTCGAACTGGACAACAGCCTCAGCGGGCGCAAACGTGTCGGCCGCGCCCCGAGCCGCGTTGATGGCCGCGATGAGCGCTCGGCGTTGGTCGTGTGCGGCGAACCAGTGGTGTGCGAGTTCGGCGAGGGCTGCGGCACCCTGGCTGGTGTCGGTCGCCTTGACTTCGAGGATGTTGGCGACTGCGGTGTGGAGGCTGCCACGTTCGTCGGGCAGCATGTCGTCGTACGCGGCCTCTTGGAGCAGCGCGTGCCGGAACGAGTACGAGTCGCCGCCTGGTTCGAACCTTCATCGGCCACGAGTAGGTGCCGCGAGACTGCCTCGCGGAGGCCGTATGGCGATCTGGTCCGGCCCGCTCCCCGTGGTGGAGGCGACCTCGGTGAGCAGGCCGGTGTCAACGCGGCGACCGACGACTGCCGCGACGCGGAGAACGCGCTGCGTCTCCGGCGGGCAGGGCGTCGATCTGGCTGACAAGCATGTCGCGGAGCCGCTCGGGCAGGCGCTCCTGTGCGGTGGCGCCCGTCGCCGACAAGCATCTCGATGTGGAAAGGGTTGCCGCCGGAGCGGTCGTATACCTGACTGACCAGGCGCGGCGATGGCGCCCTGCTCAGCAACGCTGTGACGAGGTCCGTGGTCGTACGGCGGTCCAACGGCGCGACATCGACGCGGGTGAGCAGCCATGTCGGTCGACCTCGGCGAGCCGCGCGCGCGCCGGATGTCCGCGATGCAGCTCGTCCGCCCGTACGGTCAACAGCAGCAGAACGGCGGCGCGGAGGTTGCGTTCGAGGAAGGCGACCAGGTCCATCGTGGACCGGTCGGCCCAGTGAAAGTCCTCGATGACGAACACGACCGGCTGGTCGGCTGCGAGGTCGCGTGAGCACCCGAGAATGAGCTCGAACAGCTGCGCCGCGGGCGCGGCATGGGGGGTGGCCGGCGCTGCCGCAACCTCCGGCAGGAGCCGAGCGAGGTCCGAGCGCCCTTCGCCGACAAGCTCGTCAACCTTGGCCGATGAGATCTCGGCGACCAGTCCGCGGAGTCCCTCGACGAACGGCGCGTACGGGAGAACGCCCTCCCCGACGTCAAGGCAGGAACCGCTCATCACGCGCGCCCCGGAGAGCTGCGCGTCGGTGGCGAACGTGCTCACAAGCCGGCTCTTGCCCACTCCGGCTTCGCCGCTGACGACCGCAACTCTGACGCGGCCGGCGGTCGAGTCGGCAGTGCCTGCTCCAGCTGCGTGCGCTCGGCCGTCCGGCCGACAAGATGGTCGCTCGACCACCGGTCCACGCCGTTGAGCATGCCACCGATGGTCGAGCCGGACGTACGGACTTTCGTCATGCCGAGCGACGCCGGCTCCTTAGGCGGCCCGGACGATGGGCGAGCCCGCGCCGCGCCGCCAGCGGGGCACGAGCCGGAAGTTACGAGCCGCCCGGTGGTCGGTGACGAGCGCGGCGAGACGTTGGTGCTCTGCCTCGCGGAGCAGCTCCTGGCGGCGGATCTCGTTGAGCTGGGCGGTGATGTTCGCGTTCATGTCGTCCTCCTTCGACTCTTCAACAGTCGTCGTAAGGGGGCAGGTCGAGCATCGGGAGAAGTCCCAGACTTGAGGGGCTGCTGGGCCTAGGCAGGCCTAAGGCCCCCGCGTACCCGGCGATTGAGCGTCTAAGGCCCCTACGGGCCGGTCGGTCAGTCGAACTGGAATGAGCGCTTGGACAGCCCGTACCAATAGCCGTCGATGGCGGAGCGGTCGTCCTCGAGGGACTCGATGCTGGCGCCCAGTGCGACGAACAGCGGCGCGAAGTGCTCGGTGCGGGGGTGTGCGAGCCGCGGAGCCGGGGCCCGGTGCTGAAAGTCGATCAGTGCGTCGAGGTCTCCGGCTGCGATGGCACGGGTCACCCAGTCGTCGAACTCGACCGACCAGCTCGGTGCGGCGCCGTGCGGCCCGCCGGCCCAGTTCATCTCGCGCAGGTTGTGCGTCGTGAAGCCGCTGCCCATGATCAGCACGCCCTCGTCGCGCAGCGGCGCGAGCCGGCGCCCGATCTCGAACAGGCGCTTTCGGGTCGAGCGTGGGCATGGAGATCTGGAGTACGGGGACATCGGCGGCCGGGTACATCTCGACGAGCGGCACGTACGCGCCATGGTCGAGGCCGCGATCGGGGGCGTCATGGATGGGGTTGCTCGGGGACCTGAGCATTTGGCGTACGCGCTCGGCCAGCTCCGGTGCGCCCGGCGCCGGGTAGGTCACCTCGTAGTAGTGCTTGGGGAATCCCCAGAAGTCGTAGGTCAGCGGCACAGTTGTCGTCGCGCCGAGGGCGAGCGGTGCCTCTTCCCAGTGAGCGGATACGACAAGGACCGCCGCAGGCTTGGGCAGGTCTGCGGACCACTGAGCCAGCTCACGCGTCCAGATCGCATCGTCGGCCAACGGCGGTGCCCCGTGGCTGAGGTAGATGGTTGGCATGCGTTCGGTCGGAGCCACGGTCGCACCTCCACGGACGGTTGAACGCTCAAGTTCAAGAGCATATGCGTGACGCGGTGCCTGATGTTGTCGCCGCGGAAGGCGGACGAAAACGCCTGTTGAGTGTTCAAGATCACCGTACGCTGAGCGGGTGACCCGCTGGCTCACCGACGAGGAGCAGCTGACCTGGCGACGCTATCTCGCCGGCACTCGAGTGCTGTTCGAGGCGCTTGAGCGCCAACTGCAGCGCGATGCGGGGATACCGCATGCCTACTACATGATCCTCGCGATGCTCTCGGAGAGGCCGGACCAACAGTGCACGATGGGCGAGCTTGCCCGCGTCGTCGGCGCGTCGCCCAGCCGGTTGTCGCATGCGGTGGCCCGGCTCGAGGAGGCCGGTTGGATCAGCCGCGAGCGGGACCCCGACAACCGACGCTCTACCGTCGCGCGCCTCACCGACGCTGGCATGGCCACTGTCGTCGACGCGGCGCCGGGCCACGTCGAGGAAGTACGCCGGGTGCTGTTCGACCGGCTCAGTCCCGAGCAGGTCGATCAGCTGCGGAGCATCTTCAGCGCGGTGCTCGACAGTGAGTCAAGAGCCCGATAGCTCGGCGGTCAGCGGGAGCCGGTCGGGCCCTCAGCCTCGTCTGGATTGACGCCAGCATCCTCGGCCCGCTCCACGACGGTGTCCGCTGCGTCGCTGGCCTGAGCTGTCGTGTCGTCGACGGCTTGTTGGGCGTTCTGCTGGGCCTCGGTGGCCTGAGCCGTGGAGTCGTCGACGGCTTGTTGGGCAGACTCCTGCGCTCCGGCCAGCGTCTCGTCTGCCGACTCGCTGGCCTGAGCCGCCGTGTCCTGCGCGGTCTGCTGTGCGTCGGCAACGGTGTCTGCGGGCGGGGTCACGGTCTCGTCGGCACCTGTTGCGACGGCCGCGCCAGCTGCACCAGCGGTCGCTGCGGCGCCCTCGGCCACTGCGGGCGTACGACTGCGACGGGCAAGCAAGAGCCCAAGGATGAGCAAGACAACGCCGGCGATCGCACCGATGAGCGGCCACGTGTCGCGTACGGCGGTGATGGAGTCCTTGGCGTCGTTCGCGTCGTCAGCGCGCGCGGCCACGGTGGCCTCGTCGAACTCGAGCTCCCCGCTGAATGCCGGAACCTCGACGTTGGCCGGCGCGAACTGCAGCACCCGCTGGGTGTCCTCCGACGCCCGGATGATGATGCCGGTTTCCGGCTCCACGAAGAACTCACGCGTCGTGGAATAGACCTGGTCAAGCTGCACCGACGCCAGTGGCAGACCTAGCTGTGCGCCTGGCACCTCGACCTGGCCGATCTCCGTCGGCTCCACGACCTGGGTGAAGTGGTAGGTCTCCAGGCCCGCGACATCCTCGGTGCCTTGGAACTCGGCCGGCCAACCCTGCCGCGTCGTCGTGTCGAAGTACGAGTAAGTCTCCTGCTGGGTGTCGAACGGGAACTTGTAGCTGATCGTCCCCTCGTGCGTCACGTCGGTGTCTCCGTCGACCGCCTCATCGAAGCCGGAGACCGCCTCGGACGTCTTGCGGTCGAACGCCACGCGGTCGGTGGTCGAGCTGATCTCGGTGCCGGTGGGCTCGACCTCCGTGACGACTTCCACGTCCCACACGGCGATGTCATCGGTGCTCGCATCGACATCGGCGGTGATGACGCGCTCGGAGCGCAGCGGGATGTTGCCCGCGACCTGCCCGGTGTCCTGGTTGAGCAGCGACCCCGTACCCGTGGCGATGCTCATGACGGTGTAGGGCTCGCCGTCCTCCTCGATAGGCGCCTTGAGGGCGTTAGGGGCGACTACCCACCGCAGGATGGCCGCACCGGCCAGCAAGAGGACTCCGATGAACGCAAGGGCTATGCCGATGCCGCGACGCATGGCGACCTTCCTCCGACGAGGATCGCGAAAACTTGGGCACTTCTAGACCCGGGACCAAGATCGCCCCAGGAGCGCCAAGTGTCAACTTGCCACGTACGGTGGTGCCTCCCGGCCATCTAGAAGGAGCGCACAGCTGAGCGAGATCGAAGAGCCGGAGCCATCGCGGGGCGGGTGGGGGAGCCTGGTCGTTGCCCTTGTCCTGGGCCTGACAGCAGCGGCCGCGCTGGTGCTGCCATTGCCTCGGTTCGGGCAGCTGCTTCAAGCGGTGGCCCCATACGTGCTCGGGGTTGCCGGGCTGGTCGCGGTCTTTGGAGTTGTCCGGGCTCGCGGCTGGGGTCGGCTTCGCAACTTTCTCGTCGCCTTCGCGATGCTGAGCCTCGCAGTCGTGCTCTCGCTCGGCGGGTCGGCTGCGCGTAGACCGGGCCGGAAATGCTTGGACCCTCCTGATCTGGAACGTCGAAGGGGCGACCGTCTCCGACGTCGAGCAGTCCATGTCGGATCTCATGCCCGATGTCGTGATCCTCACCGAGACCGACGGGCTTGCGGTGGGCGATTCGGCGCAGCTCATGGACGGCTACCCGCATCGGCTCGTGAGCACCGCAGACGGCGCGCCACCCAACTTCGCGATCTTGAGCCGGTTCCCGATCCGCGATGTCGACCGACCGGCGGACGACCCCGCCTGGGACTTTCCACGGGTGGCGGCCTTGTCGCTGGTCACACCAGCGGGACCCGTACGCGTGCTGGCTGCGCACCCGACAAACGCGCTGGCGCAAGGACTCGGACGGTACGGCCTGCGCCGCGACGCCCAGTTGGACGCGCTGTGCGACATCGTCGACGACTACTCGCAGGAGGCCGAGCCGATCATCCTGGCCGGCGACCTCAACGTGACCGAACGGGAGACCGGGTCACGGTGCCTGGACGACAGGCTGAGCGACGCCTTCGACGCAGCCGGCGGCGGGTTGGGGGCAACCTGGCGACCGATCCCGCAGCTGCCTCCGGTGCTGCGCATTGATCGCGTACTTGTCGACAAGGACGAAGTCGCCGTCGTCGATCTCGACACGTCCTGCTCGGACGCGCGCACCGACCATTGCGCGGTGCGGGCTGAGCTCCAAGCCCGGTAGACCCAACAGCTGCGGTTGCCGATGGCGGGCAGGTGGGCAGCATGACGACATGGAGAAGTTCACGATCGAGGCCGTGGCCGAGCAGAGCGCCGACTTCCGCCGAGTGGTGTGGACCGGAAAGCACACCCAGCTCGTGATCATGACAATCCCACCAGGAGAGGAGATCGGCGAAGAGGTGCACGAAGTCGACCAGATCCTGACTTTCGTCGGCGGCGTCGCCGAGGCGCGCGTGGGCGACGAGACCGCATCGGTCGCAAGTGGGGACCTGGTGGTCGTACCTGCCGGCACGCGGCACAACTTCGTCAACACCGGACCGAACCCGCTCGTCCTCTACACGGTGTACGGGCCGCCCGAGCACGCACCGGGTGTGGTGCATCACACAAAGGAGGAGGCCGACGCGGCGGAGGCGGCCGGCGAGGACGAGCCGCCAGGCTGATTGGATACGATTCGGTGACCTGAAGGTTCCGTTTGTTCACTTACTAGCGGTTCCATCGCTTGTTAGTACGGATTGTGCGAAAGGATCCGCTGGTGCCCACGCGAAAGTCCCGTGCCGCCCTCCTGGCCTGCTTGGGGACGCTCTCGCTCGGCCTTGCCGCCTGCGCCTCCGGGGGCGGTGGCGATGAAACGGGCGACCCGTCCACCGCGTCGAATGACCTGTCGGGCGTGATCGTCGTCGACGGCTCGAGCACCGTCGCACCGCTGGGCCGAGCCGCCGCCACAGCCTTCAACGCCGACCACCCCGATGTGTCGATCACGATCGACTCCGCTGGCACCGGCGCAGGGTTCACCCAGTTCTGCGATGGCATGACCGACATCTCCGACGCATCGCGGCCCATCAAGCCGGTCGAGCACGCCGAGTGTGCGACCCGCGGGATCGCCTATGAGGAGTTCCTCGTCGCCAACGACGCACTCAGCGTTGTGGTCAACCGGCAGAACACCTGGGTCGACTGCCTCACGTTCGACCAGCTGAACCAGATCTGGGGCCCGGATGCCACCGCGCGCAGCTGGCGCGACATCGACCCCACATTCCCTGACGTGCCCCTGCAGCTCTTCGGTCCGGGCACGGAGTCGGGCACGTTCGACTACTTCACCGGCGAGGTCAACGGTGAAGAAGGTGCCAGCCGCACCGACTACACCGCAAGCGAGGACGACGAGGTGCTGGTCGCGGGCGTCGCGGCGGCGCAGGGCGGGTTGGGCTACTTCGGCTACAGCTATTTCGAGGAGCACCAGGACACCCTCAAGGCGCTGTCCGTCGACAACGGTTCCGGGTGCATTGCACCGACCGTGCAGACCACTCAGGACAGCACCTACCCGCTCGCGCGTCCGCTATTTATCTATCCCAACGCGGACGCCATGGACCGCGCCGAAGTGCTCGCCTTCGTCGAGTACTTCGTGGCCAACCACCAGGAGATCGCCGAGTCCGTGGGCTTCGTGCCGCTCAACGAGCAGCAGCAGAAGGACCTCGAGGCTGACATGGAGATCCTCCGCAACTGGTAGGCGCTCCTGTCGAACATGCGGCCGTCTCGCGACGAGTTGGCGTACATGCGCGGTTGTTCACTAGTGCGGCTGCGGCCGCGGGGCGCTGCGCTTGCCAAGCTCGGCGTCTGCTCCCGCAGGGACTCCGTGCCTGCCCAGTGACGTCACCGAACGCCCGATACGCGGTCGCGATCGGGCGATACGTCAGCGGAGCTGTTTGCGGGATGTGATGCCCAGCTTGGTGAAGACGTTGCCCAGGTGCCACTCGACGGTGCGGGGGCTGATGAACAGCTGAGTGCTGATCTCTTGGTTGGTGCGCCCGTCGCGGGCCAGCTTGGCGATCTGGGCCTCTTGGGCCGTGAGCTCGGCAAGTGTCTCGACTGTGCGTTTGCGCACGGTCTCCCCGGTGGCCAGCAGCTCTTGGCGGGCGCGCTCGGCGAAACCCTCCACTCCCATCTCGGTGAGCATCTGGTGGGCGACACGAAGCTGCTCGCGCGCGTCGACGCGTCGACTCTGGCGCCGTAGCCATTCGCCGTAGAGGAGATGCGCGCGGGCGAACTGCACGCGGATGGTCGCGCGCCCGAGCCGCTTGATCGCCTCCCGATAGAGCCGCTCGGCGGCGAGCACCATCGCTGAGCAGGGCGCGGCAGAGGGCCTCGATCCCCAGCCCCCAGTCGGTGCCGGCGGCGCGGGTCGTGTCCACGAGCAACTCAAGCGCATGGCCGGCAAGTTGAGGCTGTCCCGACCGGACGGCCGCCTGGATCAGCTCGGTCAGCGTCCAGATCGCCGGGCCTTCCATTTGGTAGCGCTCGGCTTGCCGAACCGCGGCCAGGGCGGCGTCGTAGCGGCCAAGCCCGAGGTACAGCGTTCCACGGAGCATCTCGGTGACAGTCAGCGCGAGACCCTCGCCGCGCGCCTCGGCCTCGTTGATTGACGTTTGGATCAGCTCCGAGAAGTCGGCCTCGCGACCACGCAGAGCCGCAATCGAGAGGGCACCGTAGGGAACGGGGGCGATCCCGGTCGCCTCGGTGGCGGCCCGCAGTTCCTCCTCGAGCGAGGCGGCCACGGCCAGCTCGCCGGACCACGCGTAGACACTGCTGCGATTGGCGAGGACAAGGGGCAGCGCGGTCAGCGCACCAGCCTCCCGGACAAGGTCGAGGTGCCGCGTCGAGAGCACGGCCCAGGCCTCGTCGTCCCAGAGATGCAACGCGATCTGGCTGGCGAACCAGAGCCACCGGGCATCCTCTGGTGCGAGGGCGGTTGTCCCGCGGAAAGCGCGAAGCGCCTCCTTCAGGATCGGCGCGCCCGCCGCGTAGCCCGCGGTGAATTGAACCGCCAACCCTTGGAGGAGGAGATCTGACGGACGCGGCGGTGCTGGCGGTGGGGGACCGGCCAGCGCGGCCTCGCTGATCTCCACCACGCCGCCGCCGCGGGCCAGACGGCCAGCGAACATTGATGCGGAGAGGGCCTCGAGGTAGGTCGCACGCGCAAGGTTGGGGTCGACTGCTTCGAGTTCGCGGGCGGCCTTCAGCAAGAGCTGGGGCGCGTCCCTGCCGCGCCTGGACGCGAACGCGATCTGAGCGCGCAGCAAATGCACGCGGGCGCGCTGGGAGTCGTCCACCGCGCCGGCCTCCGCGGTGCCCAGCAGCGCGAGGGCGTCGTCGAGTGCGCCCGCTTCGTATTTGGTCTGCGCCGCCGCCAGCGCCCGCTGGGCACGGCGCGAGCGCTCGGGTGTGAGCGCGGCGGCGCGCTCGAGAAACGCTGCCGCGGCGGCTAGACCACCCCGCGCCTGGGCCCGGTCGGCCGCCCGCTCGAGCTCGGCGGCGGCGTCCTCGTCGGGGCCGGCGGCAGCCTGGGCCAGATGCCAGGCGCGCCGATCGGGATCGGCCTGCGGATCGGTGGCCTCGGCCAGCGCGCGGTGCGCGGTTCGCCGGTCACCCGGGGACGGCCGCCGGTAGACCGCGGAGCGGGCCAGAGGGATGGCCGAACCGGACCGCGGCGCCGAACTCGACCAATCCCGCAGCCTCGGCGGGCGCCGCCGCGTCGGCGGGGATTTCCTGTAGCCGGGCCGCACGCCAGAGCAAGGTCACATCGCCGACTGGCTCAGCCGCGGCCGTCAATAGCAGCCGCTGCGTGTGACGCGGAAGCGACTGGAACTGCTGATGAAAGCTGTGTTCGATGCGGCTCGCCAGCGGCCGCGTGCCGGGAAGCCAGAAACCGCCGGCCAGCTCCGCCGGTCCCAGACCGCGGGGCAACTGCAGCAGGGCAAGCGGGTTGCCGCCTGCCTCGGCCACGATCCGGTCCCGCACCTGCGGGTCCAGCCGCCCGCCGACCGCCGAGGCCAGCAACGCGCGCGCGTCGCGCTCGCCAAGCCGTGAGACCGTCAGCTCGGGCAGGCCGGCAAGCTCATCCTCGTCGCTGGGCTCGCGCGCCGCGAAGATCAAGGCCACCGGCTCGGCCAGCAGCCGCCGGGCCACAAACGCCAGTGACCGCACGGAGGACTGATCGAGCCACTGCCCGTCATCGACCAGGCAGGCCAGCGGCTGGTCCTGCGCTACCTCGGCCAGCAGGCTCAGCACCGCCAGGCCGATCAGGAAACGATCCGGAGCATTCCCCTCCCGCAACCCGAACGCGACCGCGCAGCGCGTCACGCTGCGGCCCGGGCAGCTGTTCCAGCTGGCCGAGCATCGACACACACAGCCGGTGCAGGCCGGCGAACGGGAGCTCCATCTCCGACTCGACGCCCGCAGGCCCGGACAACACGGAAGTCCACTGCCCGGCTCGGCCGCATAGTCCAGCAGCGCCGTCTTGCCGATCCCGGGCTCGCCGCGCACGACCAGCACCGCGCTGCTGCCAGCCCGCGCCCGGTCCAGCACCCGATCCAGCGCCGCGCGCTCGCCGCGCCGGCCCAGCAACCTGGCTTCGCCCTCACCGCCGGCCACACACCAAGTGGATGGCCCCACGGCTCGATCTGCAAGCCTCCACCCGGCCGGACAGTCGAGAGTCTGGCGTTCAGCAGCCACGTCGGCACTACGACTCGGACCTGCCGTCGGATGTCCGGGGCCTAGAGTGGCTGCACCTCCGCGAGGTCTTTGCGGGAGGTGATGCCCAACTTGGTGAAGACGTTGCCCAGGTGCCACTCGACGGTGCGGGGGCTGATGAACAGCTGGCTGCCGATCTCCTGGTTGGTGCGCCCGTCCCGGGCCAGCTTGGCGATCTGGGCCTCCTGGGCCGTGAGATCGGTGAGCGTGTCCACCGTGCGCTTGCGCACGGTTTCCCCGGTGGCCAGCAGCTCTGGCGGGCGCGGTCGGCGAAACCGTCCATACCCATCGCGGTCAGCATCTCGTGGGCGACGCGAAGCTGCTCGCGCGCGTCGGTGCGGCGCTCCTCGCGCCGGAGCCATTCGCCGTAGAGCAGATGCGCGCGGGCCAGATCCACCCGCATTCGGGTGCGGCCGAGCCGCTCGATCGCCTCCCGGTACAGACGATCAGCGGTCTCGCCCTCGCTCAGCAGTGCCCGTGCACGCGCTTCGACCCCGAGCGCCCAATCGGAGCTGCTGGCACTGGTGGACTCCGACAGCCGCCGCACGGCGTCGGTGGCGCGTTGGGCAACCCGCAGCGTGCGGCCGCCTCGACCAGCTCGACCAGGCCCCAGTTCACTGAAGGGCTTACGTGAGGGAGGTACGCGCTGGCCGATTCGGCCGCTGCCATCGCGTTCTGATAGTGACCAAGACCGTTGTGGAGCACAGCGGTCGCCCAATCGCAGAGGCCGATCCCGATACCCTCGCCACGTTGGACTACTTCGTCCTTGGTGGCGGTGGCCAGTGTTGAAATCTCGGCTTCGCGGCCCCGCAGCGCGGCGAGGGCCAGGGAACCGTAGGGCGCGAGGCGGCTTCCCATGGCCTCCGTTACGACCTGCACTTCCTCGACTAGCGAGACCACGGCGGCCAGCTCGCCGCAGAGGAGGACACGCCGGCGCGTTGGCTTCGGGGCAAGGGTAGCTCGCTGAGCGCACCGGCGTCGCGGCTGAGATGTACGTACCGGCCGGACAGCGGCGTCCCACCTGGCGTCGTCCCAGAGGTGGATGGCCGCGGTACAGGCCAGCCACAGCCAGCGAGGATCCTCCTCCCCGGACGTCTCCCGGTCGAAGGCGCTCAGCGCGCGCGGCGGTCCTCCTGACGAGGCTGCGAGACCACCTCGACGAGCGGGACCGGTCACGGGCGTTCCCCTTAGTCGCTAGCTTGTCGAGCAGCCAGTCAAGCCAAGTTAGCGATCTGGACATGTAGATGAGGATGAGCGTCTAGGTCATGAGGCGATCTTGATCGCTGGTCGGGAGGGTGTTTAACAGGCGGTTCCTATCGGATCGTGGCCTGCTCGGGGAGCCGGAAGACG
>CAVWSM010000025.1:0-280000 GCA_963757805.1 uncultured Actinomycetota bacterium
ATGCTGCTTGCCGCAGCCGTCGTCGCTGTGTTCTCCTTGCAGGACCAGGGCATCCAGGTTGTCGGTGAGATCCCCGCCCGGTTGCCGACGCCCGGGCTGCCCTCTGTGACGGCGAGCGACGTGACCGAGCTCCTGCTGCCCGCGGTTGGCGTGTTGATCGTCGGCTACTCCGACAACGTCCTGACCGCCCGCGCGTTCGCCATCCGCAACGGCTACGACATCGACGCGAACAGGAGTTCCTGGCGTTGGGCGCGGCCAACATCGCGGCCGGCAGCATGCGCGGGTTTCCGGTCAGCAGCAGCGGCAGCCGGACGGTGATCGGTGATTCATTGGGCAGCCGAAGCCAGCTGTACTCGTTGGTCGCGCTCGGTGTTGTCATCATCACGCTGCTGATCGGTCGAGACGTGCTGGCCTCTTTCCCCGATGCGGCCCTGGGTGCACTCGTCATCTACGCGGCCGTACGGCTCGTCGACGTCGCGGAGTTCCGCAGGCTCGCCAGCTTTCGCCGCAGCGAATTCGTGCTCGCCATAGCCACCACCGCTGCGGTGCTGATCTTTGGCGTGCTGTACGGGGTCCTCGCCGCGGTCGGCCTCTCGATTCTCAACCTGCTGCGCCGGGTCGCTCGTGCCCACGACGGCATCCTCGGCTACGTACCCGGCGTCGCCGGCATGCATGACATCGACGACTACCCCAACGCACGGCTTGTCCCCGGTCTTGTCGTCTACCGCTACGACGCGCCGCTGGTCTTCGTCAATGCCGAGAATTCCGGCAGCGGGCACTCGCCGCGGTCGATGCCTCACCCACCCCGGTGCAGTGGTTCATCCTCAATGCCGAGGCCAACGTGGAGGTGGACATCACCGCGGTCGACGCCTTGGAGAACCTACGGGCAACGCTCGCGGAGCGCAGGATCGTTTTCGCGATGGCGCGCGTCAAGCAGGACCTCCGCGTCTACCTGGACGCTGCCGGTCTGGTTGACCGGATCGGAGCCGACCGGATCTTCCCGACAATGCCAACCGCCGTACAAGCCTTCGAAGAGTGGCGGTCACGTCACAGCCAATAGGGCGGCGGCCCTCCTGCCGCGCAGCTGATCGACTAGCCGAACGGTGACGACGGCGCCACGAAGATCGTGGCGAAGACCGCGAGCGACGCGGCCGACACGCCGATCCACTGCGGGGCGGAACACCATCGGTCGACCCGCGATGACAAGTGCGTCCCTGAACTGCAGCAGGCGGCGCCAGATTGGTGGCGATTCGGGCGGCCTTCGGCGATGGGCCAGCATTCATCTCCTTGATTGAGCTCGCGCCGCACCGCCGAGAACTGGCTGAGGGAGCCAGACTCGCACGCGAGCCATCGAGGTCGGTGAACCTCGTCGGGCCGACCGCCGTGCGATCCGACCTGACCCAAATCGGCGCGGTTCAGCGCAGCGCGGTGATCACCTGCCGAAGGCGTTGCGGTCCGTAGTGGTCGGCCAGTAGTCCGAAGCCACTCATCGCCTTGACGCGCTCACTGGCGTGCATACCCGCGACAGCTTGGAGTTCGCGCTCCAGGTCCTCAAGTTCTGCGGGCGGCAGTGGCGACATCGCTTGAAGTTGGCGTGGGAGCGCCTCCCGTGCCTCGACGGACAACGTGTCTGCCCAGTTCCACATCTCGAGAACTCCCTCATCAGATTGGCCATGAAGGGCGTTCGTGATGAACGCGGTCAGTCGTTCGGCTGCGCCGTAGAGGGCGTATTCCAGCGCCACAAATAAGAGGACTCCGGTCCCGAGATTGATAAACAGAGCCTGCCAGTACCCGTCTCCCGCGGCCGCGACGGCAAGCAGGAGAACCCCAAACCCTGCCAGAGCCGTGGCAACGCCACGACCGAGCTTTCGGTCTGCCATGTCCGCATCGTATGGCTGTCAACCAGCCGTCGAAGACGACTGGGCTCAGGGTTAGTGCGCACCGGCGAATCAGTTGATGAGCGCGGCGCGTCGAGGAAGCGTGCCTCACTCAGCGAGATGGCCGGCCTCGATGCCGGCCTGTCGTGCGAGCCAGGCGGCCTGTGCCCGGTTGGTCGCACCGAGTTCCGCATGATGCCGGCGACGTGGACGCTGGCCGTCTTCGGGCTCATGTAGAGGCGCTTGCCGATCTGCGCGTTCGTCGATCCGCGCATGAGCAGTCGAAGAACCTCAAGCTCCCGTGCCGTCAGCCCCAAAGGTCGAGGCGAGGTGTCAGCGGGAGGAGTGTCGACGGGAACATTCAGCCGGATCCGTGCCCCCTGCGCCAGGTCGCGAATCCGGGCCGAGAGTGGCTGGTGCTGAGCGGCTGCCCGCAGGGCTTGGGTCAGGACCGCTTGAAGGGCAGGAGGGTCGGCCTTGATTGTTAGCATCGCTTCGGCCTGTCGCCACCCGGCGTATACCTCCTTGTGTGGCCTGCCCAGCTCGGCCCAAGCGGTGGTTGCGGCGGCCCAGAGCGCCGGGTCGTTGGCTCGAGCACGGCGGGCTCGCTCAGCAACGTAGGTGAGTGTCAGCGCTGGCCGGGCCCGGTGCAGTGGGTGATCAGCGAACGGGTCGGCGGCCATCTTGGCGAGGTAGCCCCGGGACCAGGAGCCGTCGACGGAGCTGTGGAGGTCGCCGTCGGGCAACAGGATGGCGATGTCGGCTTCGGCCTGGGCAAGGAAGACCAGGAGTTCGGCCGCTGGGACTTGCTCGTCAGTCCCCTTGAGTTCCGTGAGTTCCAGGCGGGCGATCATTTCCGCCTCCAGGGGCTCGCCCCGCCATAGCGCAATCAGGGCCTGGGTCCCCAGCAAGCTCACGAACATACTCGGCGCGAAGGGCCAGCGTGCCCGCACGAGTCAACAGGGTCGCCGAACGACGTGCGGCATCATCGAGTCAACCCGCGCAGACGTCCACCACGCACCGCACGTCCTGCAGCATCCGTTCCTGGATCGGTACGCGTCGGCGTCGCGGTCTGCCACGACGGTCTTCACCTCGGAAGGCCGCCCGAGACCGATCATGGCTTCGCTGATGTTGGACCGAACAATGTTGGTGACCCATGTGTCGGCGGGCCCGATCTGGTCGAAGCGCTCCAGGTCCGCAATGCCTATTGGCAGGACCAGTTCGAGTTGGCTCAGCTTCAGAATTCGCCGCGCCGTGCCCGCGCGGCCAGGCCCCGGCGAAGTCATAGTGGCGCGACCAGGCAGGTCAGGTTCCTTGGCGCCTGCGGAACGTTGCCCACTCGAATCAGCAGGATCCGGAGGTCTATCCCGTGCCCTCCGAGTCATTCGCCGGTACTGTCCCAAGATCGAGACTCATCAGCTCGAGCCAAGTGAGGAGCGTGGCAGTGAGCGTCTACCGGGTAATCGATGTCGTGGGCACGAGCAGCAACCTCGTGGGAGGACGCGGCCGCGACCGCGATACAGACAGCAAGTACGTCGGTCCGGGACCTGCGGGTCGCGGAAGTTATCAAGCAGGACGTCCACATCGGGGAGGGTGGGGAGCTCATCTACCGCACGAAGCTCCAGCTGTCCTTCAAGTACGAGGAGCAGTCCTAGTCCGATCGCCTCACTCGTAGACCAGCTTCTGCGGCCCTGGGTACACCCACGACAGCGCGTCGCGTAGCCGGTCGCGCCAGTTCTCCCAGTTGTGGCCGTCGCGCGCCTCGACGTAGCGCACCTGCGTCCCGGTCGACTCGAACGTCGTGACCATGGCACGGTTGGGCACGATCAGCGGCTCGTAGATCCCACAGGACAGGAACATCCGGTCGGTGACCTTTCTCGGCCGCTCTCGATAGCGGTTGACGAACTTCACGACTGGGTCGAACACCGGTCCCCCGCCATGGTCTTCGCCGATGTCGGTGAAGACGAACGAGCCGGACATGAGAACCATTGAGCCGTACGTCTTCGGGGAGCGGTACGCGGTCGAGAGCGATGCGACCGCGCCGAAACTCGAGCCGAGCAGGCAGCGGCCGGCCGACTGACCGACGAGCGGGAGCTCGGCCTCGAGCTTGGGCACGAGCTCGTTGGTGAGGAACCGCGCATGAGCGGGCGAGTTAGCGTACTCGACGAGCCGCTCGCCGGGACTGGTGAACGCGACCACCATCTCCGCCACGTCTAGGCGGTGGATGAGGTTGTCCAGGACGGTCTTGGCCGCCGCGTACTGCAAGAAGTCGCTCCCGTCGTGGACGACGAGCAGCGGGTACGAGGCGGTGCGGCGGAACCGCGCCGGCAGGTAGAGCGCCACATGCGCGTCGCGCCCGAGCGCCCGGCTAGGAACGACGAGGTCCCTGAGCTCGCCCGGACGAGCCTCCGGGTCGGGGAGGGTCCAGTCGGGCGTCACGTAGCCGTGACCGAAGCAGACCGAGGAGCTCCCCACTGGGCTGTATGACACGTGCGGGTTGAGCGGATCGTTGATTCGCTCGTGGTGCTCGCCGCGGCTCGTCTCGATCTGGTAGTTGACGCGCGAGCCCTCCGGCAGGTCAATCACCACTGACCACAGGTCGCTGCCGTGGATCCGACGCATCGGCAGTCGCCCGGGCAGGCCTAGCACCTGCTGCACGAGCCACACCTCGTCGGCCTCGCCGCGGTATAGGAAAGTGGCGCGCCGACCCTCGACGATCGGCGCTTCATGCTCGGCGAGGAACCGGTCGACGGCCGCAGCGTCCAGCGGCTTGCTGTCCTTGAGCCGATTGATGGCGAGGCGCCTCGGGCTCATGCGGCCGGCTCCAGCGTGGCCAGCCGCCCGTCCTCGCCCAACACCCTCGCGCCAGCCGGCAGCGAGCCATCTGGCAAGAGATCGACCCGCATCCCCGCCTCGAGGACCAGGCACCGTGCCGGCGCCATCCGCCGCGCCAGCACACCCATGCGCGTCGCGTTGGCCAGTCGCAGTCGCTGGCGTGCGTGCGGCAGCGCGACAACCGACGGGACGACTCGAAGGCCGTCCTCGGCAAACTCCGGCGGGGACGGCTGGTTGGCCGCCCAGTCGTGGAAGAGCAGCACCCGGTCGGTCAGCGCCATCGCGCCCGCCGACCACGCAACCACTGTCGCCGGTAGCTGTGCGACGACGTTGAACAGCTGCAGCACGTGCAGCAGCACTGCGACGTTTCCACCAGTAACAGCGAGGCCGCCGGTCTGCTGCAGGATGTGCCGTACGGACTCGCGGTGCTCGGCCACCACCGCACGCTCATCCGGCCGCCAGGCAGCGGCGAAGTCACCGTTCGCCTGGGCGACCCGCGCCAGATGCTGCCTGTCAACGAGCCTCAGCGCCGCCTCGGCGTCGGCCTGAGCGGCCGCCTGGCTGCGCGGCCGTACGCCCGACACCTCCGACAGCGCGAGAACCGTCTCCATGGCGGCGTCGAGCTGCACGAGATACAGCCGCTGCAGCTCGTCACGCACGGCACGGTGCTCCAACTCCGCTGCGCGCAGCTCGGGGTCGCGCTCCAGCACGTCGAGCCAGCGTTCGTACAACGCGAGGTTGGCGCTGCGACCGCCGAGCAGTCCGTCGAGCTCGCTGTCGTCGCGCTCCCGCTCCAGCCATCCTGCATTCACGGTGGCGATCGGGCCGTCGATCTCGAGCGAGCGGACCACCTTGTCGATGGTCGGTCGGCGCTGCGGGCCGAGCAGGACGACCCGGGTCACGCGGCGTGCACTGAGACGGTACGGCCAACGTCGTCAAGCATGCCGCGCAGCGTGTCGTAGTCGGGGTGGCGCATGCGGACGTACGCGTTCGCCATGTAGCCGGCCTCAACGGGTTGCGTTCCCGTGCCCGGCGACGGGAAGTGCGCGTCGATCACCCACTCCCCCACCCGACTCTGCACCTCGTCGACGCCGGAGTAGCCCGTGATGTGCCCGTCGCGCTCCGGTCGCAGCGCGACGATGCCGGCGGCCATCCGCCGTGACGGCCGCGCCGCGACGTGGTCGTGCACGATGGCGTTGGCCCATTCCCGGTAGACATCGACATCGTTGCCGGCGGAGTACAGGTCCCACGCACCTACACCCGGTGGCCGTGCCCCGATCTCGGAGAAGCGCAGCCCCTTGGGACCGAAGAACCACTCCATGTGCGTTGCGCTCGTCCCGATGCCGAGCGCCTCGATGACGCGGGCACCCATCTCTCGCAGCTCGTTGTAGTCGCCGACGGAGTCGACCCGGTTCGTGGCGACGAACTGGGGCGAGATCCACCGTATGCGCATCGCCTCGAGCACGTTGGGGAAGTAGTGCGACACGAAGTCCATCGCCACGTGCCCATTCACGGACACCGTGTCGTAGAAGCCCTCGTGACCCTCGACGAACTCCTCCACCGCTATCGACTGCGCGCCCTGGGCGCCGAACAGGCCGAGTGCCGCGTCGAGCTGGGCTCGATCATCGACGCGGGTGGTGTCGAGGGCCCCGGCACCCGTACGCGGTTTGAGGATGAGTGGGTAGCCGACGGCATCTGCGAACGCGTACACCTCATCAGCGGTCTGCACGGCGGCCGAAGCGGCCGTCGGGACGCCAGCCGCGCGCAGGACTTCCTTCATCGAGGGCTTGTCGCGGCACAGCCAGGCCGTGCGGACCGACGTGCCGGGGATGGTGCAAGCCTCCCGCACCTGGGCCGCGGCCATCGTGTGCGCCTCGATGGTTGCCTCGAGCCGGTCCACCCACAGCTTGTCCTGGATCCAGCGCACGGTGTCGGTCATGACTCCGACATCGACCACGCTGGGCACCTGGTGGTAGTGCGCGAGCCAGCTCTTGAGCTCGTCGTCGAGCCAGTCACCGGGCCGCTCACCGACCCCGATGACCGTGGCTCCGACCCCGGCGAGTGCCCGTACGAACTGTCGCTGGGTCGGCGGGAACGCGGGCTCGACGAACACGATGTTCACCCGCGCATGCTATCCACGCAGGCCGCCGCCGCGAGTAGCGTCCGGGCATGGTCGTCGCCGCGTTCGTCGCCCCCTACCTGCTCGAGGCCACCGAACGGTTCGTGGACACGGCTGCCCGGCTGCCCGATGTCCGCCTCGCCGTCATCACCGCCGAGCCGTCCGACCGACTCTCGCCGGCGCTGCGTGAGCACCTGCACGGCCACTGGCGCGTCGAAGACCCGCTCGACCCCCGCCAGATCGCCGAGGCGGTCAGCGGCCTGTCCGGGCAGCTGGGGCGGGTGGAGCGCCTCGTCGGCGCCTTGGAGCAGCTGCAGGTGCCGATGGCCCAGGTTCGCGAGGCGCTCGCCATCGAAGGCATGGACGTCAACACCGCGCGCAACGTACGGGACAAGGCGCGGATGAAGACCGTGCTCCGCGAGGCGGGCGTGCCGTGCGCGCGCCACCAGCTCGTCACCAACCCGGCGGAGGCAATCGCGTTCGCCGAGGAAGTCGGCTTCCCGCTCGTGGCGAAACCTCCCGCCGGTGCAGGCGCGCAGGCGACCTACCGGCTCGACGAACCCGCTGCCCTGCAGGGGTGGCTGGAAGCTGTCACGCCGAGCCAGGAGGCGCCAAGCCTGCTCGAGGAGTTCCTGGTGGGCCAGGAGCACACGTTCGACAGCGTCACGATCGGCGGGGAGACGGTGTGGTCGTCGATCGCCGACTACATTCCGGCTCCGCTCGAGGTGCTGCGCAACCCCTGGATGCAATGGGTGGTGGTGCTGCCGCGCGAGCTCGGTCCGGCGTACGACGGCATCCGCGCGATCGGCCCCGACGCGCTGCGCGCCCTGGGCGTGCGCGACGCGCTCACCCACATGGAGTGGTTCCGCCGGGCCGACGGCTCGGTCGCGGTCTCCGAGGTGGCGGCAAGACCGCCCGGCGCGCAGCTGACGTCGATGCACGGCTACGCGCACGACATCGACATGTACCGCGCGTGGGCCGAGCTCGTGATCCTGGGGCGGTTCGACCCGCCGGAGCGGAAGTACGCCACGGGCACGGCCTACCTGCGTGGCCAGGGCCGCGGCCGCGTCGGCGCCGTACACGGAGCCGAGGAAGTGAACCGGCAGATCGGGCACCTCGTCGTCGAGGCCCGGCTGCCGCAGAGCGGGCAGCCGTCGTCGTCGGGTTACGAGGGTGAGGGGTACGTCATCGTCCGCGACCCCGACACCGAGGTCGTCCTCGATGCCCTGAAGCGCATCGTGACCGGCATCCGGGTCGAGCTCGTGGAGGCGCAGTGAACGTCGTCATGATCTCCCCCGGCTTCCCAGCCGAGATGGCGTACTTCACCCGCGGTCTCGCCGCCGTCGGCGCCACCGTCATCGGTCTCGGCGACCAGCCGGTGTCGGCGCTCCCGCCTGCCGCGCGCGAGGGGCTCGCGCACTACGAGCAGGTCGACCTCTCCGACCAGGGGAAGGTGCTGGGCGCCCTGCACGGCCTCGCCGGCTACGCCCGCTTCGACCGGGTGGAGTGCCTGTGGGAGCCGTACATGATCCTCGCGGCGCGGATCCGCGAGTCGTTCGGACTGCCCGGCATGACCGTCGACCGGACCGTGCCGTTCCGTGACAAGGAACGAATGAAGCAGACACTCGACGCGGCCGGCATCCGTACGCCGTGGCACACGACCGCGAGCTCGATGGCCGAGGTGTGGGCAGCGGCCGAGCGCGTCGGCTACCCGCTGATCGTCAAGCCGATCGCCGGCGCCGGCTCCGCAGACACCTTCCGCGTCAACTCCGCAGCCGAGCTCAACGACGTGCTGCCGCTGCTGCGGCACGTACCCGTCGTGAGTGTCGAGGAGTTCGTCGATGGCGAGGAGTTCACCTACGACACGATCTGCGCCGACGGCCAGGTGCTGTTCGAGCACATCATGTGGTACCGCCCGCGCCCGCTGCAGATGGCGCAGAACGAGTGGGTGAGCCCGGTCTCGATCTCGTTGCGCGACGTGTCCGTGGAGCACCTGAAGGGCGGTCGGCGGATGGGAGCCGATGTGCTGCGGGCGCTCGACTTCCAGACCGGCTTCACGCACATGGAGTGGTACCGCAAGGCCGACGGCGAGGTCGTCTTCGGTGAGATCGGTGCCCGTCCCCCGGGGGCGCGCGTCGTGGACCTCATGAACTTCGCGACCGACGGCGACTGCTATGTGGGTTGGGCCGAGGCGGTCGTACGTGGTGGGCTCTCCCGCCCGCTCGAGCGCCGCTACAACGCCGGCGCCATCTTCAAGCGCGCCAAGGGCGTCGGGCGGATCACGCACATCGACGGTCTCGGACCGCTGCTCGAGCAGTACGGCGAGCACGTGGCCATGCTCGACCTGCTGCCGGTCGGCGCCCCTCGGCGGGACTGGCGCTCGACGGTGACCGGCGACGGCATGATCGTCGTACGGCACCCGGAGCTGCAGCAGGTCATCGAGATGACCGAGCGGTTCGCCACTGACCTCAATCTGTACGCGAGCTGACGTGACCTTGACGGATCCTCGCGCGGCCGTTGCTGCCGTCATCCCCTCGATATACCGGGACCTGGTTGACCTCGTGGCGATTCCGTCGGTGTCCGCCGATCCGGCTGCGGCAGATGCCGTACGGGTCAGCGCCGACGCCGTGGCGACTCTGCTGCGCGCGGCGGGGCTCGCCGACGTCGATGTGCTGGAGGCCGACGGCGGTCTTCCCGCGGTGGTCGGGCACCGGCCAGCCCCACCGGGCGCACCGACTGTGCTGTTGTACGCGCACCACGATGTACAGCCGGCCGGCGATGTGGCTGCGTGGACGAGCGACCCCTTCGCCGCGACGCTGCGCGACGGGCGCCTCTACGGCAGGGGAGCCGCCGACGACAAGGCCGGGATCGCCTTGCACCTGGCGGCTCTCCGTGCCCTCGGGGACGACCTGCCGGTAGGCGTGACGGTGTTCGTCGAAGGGGAAGAGGAGATCGGCTCGCCGAACCTCGGCAAGCTCCTCGATCGCCACCGTGAGCGTCTCGCGGCCGACGTGATCGTGCTCGCCGACTCGACGAACTGGCGCGTCGGCGTCCCTGCACTCACCACGTCGCTGCGCGGAGGAGCCAGCGTCATCGTCGAGGTGCGGACGTTGCAGCACGCCGTGCACAGCGGGGTCTATGGCGGACCCGTGCCGGACGCGCTCACCGCGCTCGCCCGGCTGCTCGCGACGCTCCACGAGGACGACGGCACGGTTGCGGTCGCCGGGCTGAAGCATGGTGAGGCAGACCCGCTCGACCTCACGGAGGAACAGCTGCGGCGCGACGCCGGAGTGCTCGACGGCGTCCGACTGCTCGGCATGGGGCCGCTGACCGCCCGGCTGTGGGCAGCACCAGCGCTCGCCGTCGTCGCTATCGACGCACCACCTGTGGACACGTCCGCCCTGGTGCTGGTCCCGAGCGCCCGGGCGCGGCTCGTGCTCCGGATCGGCCCCGGCGACGACGCGGTACGGGCACAGGACGCGCTGGTCGGGCACCTGCGCGAGCACGCGCCTTGGGGTGCTCAGGTCGAGGTGACCGCTGGACGCGTCGTCGAGCCGTACGCCACGCGCAGCGACGGGCCGGCGCACGCGCTGGCGCGCGAGGCGATGGCAGAGGCGTGGGGCGTCCCGGCGGTCGACATCGGTGTCGGAGGCTCGATCGCGTTCATCGACACGTTCGCAAAGGCCTACCCGGACGCGGAGATCCTTGTAACCGGCATCGAGGACCCGGACACCCGCGCGCATGGCGCCAACGAGAGCCTGCACGTCGGTGAGTTCGAGCGGGCGTGCATCGCCGAGGTGCTGTTCCTCCAGCGCTTGGGCGGCAACAGCTAGGGCGAGTGGAGCGATCAGCGTGCCAGGAGAACCCGGACCTGGTCTCTGATTTCCCGCAGGATGTCCTCGACGGTGCGGGCGATGTTCGTCGTGGCCGCCATGCTGAGGAACATGATCGCGGAGACGATGTGCGCGAGCGTGGCGGCGTCACGGGGGCGGATGCGGTCGTCGCGTCGCAACACGGCGGCGATCGCTTCCTCGGTCTGGATGGCCAGAGCGAGGGCGTCGCGGTGGTGGGGCTCTTCGGGGTCGCCGAAGACCATCTCTCGCAGGTAGGTGCGCCCGTTGTCGACCTGGGTGCGGTTGCACTCCACGACCGGACGGACGATCGCCATCACCGCGCCGAGCGCGTTGGGGATGCTCTCGGCGGCCGCCTTTCCCTCCTTGAGGGCATCGGCGTAGCCGGAGTTCTGCACGAGCAGGAGCAGCTCGCCCTTGGTCTTGGCGTAAAGAAACAGGGTGCCGGTGCCGATGTCGGCCTTGTCGGCGATTTGCTGCGTGGTGACGTCGTCGACACCGTGCTCGGAGAAGAGTTCAGCCGCGGCGGCGGTGATGCGTTCGAGTTTGGCCTGCTTGTTCCGCTCGCGCCGTCCGACCGGTGGGGTGGCCAGTGACATGACGAGTGTCCTCCAGGAGCATGATCTGACTAGCCTCAGTTATGAGCATAGCTGGGCTACGCCTGGTAGTGCGCGAGGACCTTGCCTTCTTTCACATAGGTCAACGCTTCGGACACCTCGTACGCGTGGACGGCGGAAGCGAACACCGACAGCCGGTCTGACGGCGTCGTCATCTCATCGCTATCGAAGAACGCCGCTCGCGCGGTTGCGTCTGTGAAGCCGAGGATCAGCGAGGCGTGGAACCGCTGGTCGGTGGGGTTGTCGTGCGCGACGTTGGGTGTGTCCCAGAGCTTCTCGTTCCAGGGCATGCTCACCTGGGTTCGCAGCTCTGTCAGCACGCCCGTGTTCGCGAGCGCGGGCACGAGCTCGTTGGTGATGTGCTTGCGGAACGGTCGGGTGCCGACGCCTTCTCGTCTCCTGAGGTAGATCAGGGCTCGGGCCCCCGTTGTCTCGCGGGTCCGGGCGACGTCGTACCAGCGGGCCGAACGCGGCGGCCCGGCGTAGAGCAGGGTGCGCCGGAACACGTTCACTTCGTCTTTGTACGCGAGCCTGGTCTGCTTGCGGCCCCGCAACGGCGAGAGGGCGGAGGCGAACGTGACCTCGGCGACCCCGTCGATCCGGCGATCTGCGGGAATGACCGTCTCGACACCGTGGGTGGGGGGCCAGAGCCCGGGATTGGTTGCGGCGAGGTGGAGCTGCCGGTACTCGTCGAACCCCGGAGTTGCCGAGATGATCTTCGAGTGGGGGCCCTTCCAGTAGTCCATTCCCTGCTGACGCGGCTGATCGGCGCGCATCCACAGCAGGATCGATGACGCGAAAGACTTCTTCGTGTACGGAACCGTGCTCGTCATGGCTCGTCCTTTGGGTGAGTTCGGATGCCGGTCAGCGGGCGAGGAACGCGACTGCGACGGGGGCGAACTTGTCGTGGAGCTGGAAGATGCCGCCGTGGCCGGAGTCGGGGTAGATGACCAGCTCGGACCCCTTAATGCGGCGCTGGAGGTCTTCGGAGAGGACCGAGGGCACCATGCGGTCGTTGTCGCCGTTGGCGATCAGGGTGGGCTGGGTGATCTTCGACAGATCTGCGGGCGCCGAGCGTCCCCACTTCTTGATCGCCTTCAGCTGCGTCTGGAACGCCTTCACTTTGATCTTCGCGTCACGGTCGACTGTGCGCTCCGTGAGCCGCTCGACGAACGCCTTCGCGGCGCGCTTGCCGGTGGTGTTGCGGTTGAAGAACAGGAACTCCTTCGGGTCGGACCGGGTCAGGGTCGCCCGCAGCATGTCGTAGTAGGTAGTGCCGGCGACCTTGTCGATGTCCTTGCCGCCGGCTGGGCCGGTGCCGGTGAGGATCAGCTTGCGCACGAGGTCGGGGTGCTTGACCACGAGGGCCTGCGCAACCATGCCGCCCAAGGAGAAGGAGAAGATGTCGATCTTGTCGAAGCCGAGCGCCTTGATGAAGGTCACGGCATCATCGGCCATCGCCTCGACGCTGTCGGGAACCTCACCGGTGGAGGCACCGACGCCGCGGTTGTCGAAGGTGATGACGTGGTGGTCGTTGGCGATGGGGTTGACGATGCGGGGGTCCCAGTTGTCCAGGGTCGCGGCGAGGTGGACGAAGAAGACGACGGGGATCCCGCCCTTCGGTCCCAGCTCGCGGTAGGCGTAGGTGACTCCGCCGGCGTTGATCGTGCGGGCAGGCGCCTTCGCATACGACGTGACGACTGGCTCGTTCGAGGTTTCGGCGATGCTCATACGGTTCTCCTTGTGGTGTGAGTTGGTGACTGAGGAGGGTGGGTGACGTCCCGCGGAGCCGGAACCCGAGTACACTCAATTATGAGTTGACTCAGTAACTTTGTCAAGGGGGGTCGTCATCAGATGTCGCCGCATGCCGATAGGGCGCCGCGAGCAGGCTAGGGAGGACAGGCGCGAACGGATCATGGCCGCCGCGCGGGAGCTCTACGCCGAGCGTCGGCGGGGTCACCACCCAGCAGATCGCCGGCCGCGTGATGCCGCGATTGGGCCCCTGTACCTTTACGCGGCCACGAAGGCAGAGCTGGCTACCGCATCCGTCGCTAGGCCTCGCTAGGTTGGCGCTGCGCGGGCGCTGTCGTACGCGTCCCCGCGGGCCGGGCCATGCCTTGGTCGCCGACCCACATGCCCAGCAACCCGCGGAAGTGCGCGATGAACCGGTCCTGCTCCTCGGCCGGGTAGGTGGCGCGCACCGTGTCGACCAGCAGCTTGTCGAACTCCGGGCCTGCCACCCAGTCGTACACGACCTCTTCGAGGTTGCCGAGACGGCTCGCGCTGAAGTCCAGGTAACGGTCGGTCTCGAAGTAGTCATCGGCGATCTTGCGGTAGGCCGCGAGCTTCTCCTCGTACGACAGATCCTCCCGGTCGGCCACCTCGAAGTAGCGCCGCATGTCGAGGTCCAACCGTGCGCGTCGACCCGTGACGGTGCAGAACAGCGTCCACCGCACGAGCGCGGTCATCGCCCACGGGAAGTAGTAGTGCAGCGACGTGATCGCGACATCGGGGCAGGCGTTGGCGTAGTCGATGGGGTGCACCTCGTCGCCATGGACGAGCGACTCGCACGAGTTGAACTCCCAGCGGAAGAAGGCGTTGACGACGCGGGAGATCGTGAGCACCTCCTCCCCCACGTTGGGGCTGAGAAAGTCGTGCGCCACCTCGTAGCGGTCGTGCATCGGCAGCTCCGGCCGGAACTTCATCACCATCGTCTCCGCCCCGATGGACAGCGACCGGGCGAATACGTCATAGCCTTCGACCGACTTCTGCAGGTGCATCAGTCGCTGCCCCGACTCGTCGTACGCGGTGTGCAAGTCGGCACTGTTCTTGATGCGGGTCACGCCGACCCAGGCGCCGCCGTCGTACGGCTTCATGAACAACGGGTAGCCGATCTTCTCGGCGATGGCGTCGAGGTCGAAGGATTGGTTGTAGCGCTCGGCGGTGTAGATGTACTTGTCGTGCTCGACCGGATGCTTGGACGGGACGAGGACGGTGTCGGGCACCTTGAACCCCAGGCGGATCATCGCGCAGTAGGCCGCGTGCTTCTCCATCGACTGGAACGTGAAGGGGCTGTTGAGCAGGTAAACGTCGTCCATGAGGGCGACCTTCTTCAGCCACTCCCGCGGGTGGTAGTACCAGTAGGCGAGCCGGTCGATGACGAGGTCGTACCGCGGCTTGGCGCGCAGGTCAAACGGCTCGATCGAGATGCGCTCGACGTCGTAGGCGTGCTCGGTGCCGGCCGCGTCGGTGACCGGACCGAGCCGGCGGACGATCGCCTCGAAGGCAGTGGGCCAGTCGTCCTCGGTGCCGAGCAGCAGTCCGACCAGGTGCTTGTGCATATCCGGTGCTCCTCCTCGTGCGGTGGGTCAGCAGAACCGGGGTAGGTAGTGGCTGAATTGCTTGCGCCACCACGGCCAGTCATGTGCGGAGTCGTGGCCCCATAGGTCGAGCTCGTGGGGGATGCCTTTGTCGGCAAGGAGCCCCGCTAGCTCCTTCGTGCCGCGCAACGCCCCCGTGGAGTCCTCCCACATGCCCTGCCCGCACACGAGGAGCAGGAAAACTTGCTGGCGCAGCCAGTCGAGGTGCCCTCCATCCAGGTTGCGGACGTAGTTGACCGGGGTGTTGAAGTAGGTCGCGTCGCCGCGCTCCCCCCACCCCGACCAGTCGGCCGGGTCATAGCTGCCGGACAGGCACAGGGCCTGCGGGAAGACATGACCGTGCTTGAGGGTGAAGTTGGCGGCGTGGAAGGCGCCGAGACTACAGCCGGTGGTGAGGATGTCGGCGCGGCCGCCGCAGTCCTCGACGATCCACGGCGCGACCTGGTCGAGGATCCACGACTCGTACGCGGCATGGCGGCGCGCTCGCTCTTCGAGCGGTTGGCTCTTGGCCGACCACGTCTGGGAGTCGAACGAGTCGACGGAGTAGATCTTGACCCGACCCTCGTCCAACAGCGAGCCGACCACGTCGATCATGCCGCGGTCTTCGAAGTCGCTGGCGCGGCTGGCCTCGGCCCCGAACGAGAGCACCGGGCGACCCCAGTCGCCGTGCACGACGACGTTGCCCGTGGCCCCGATCGCGGGCGACCAGAGCTCGATGGTCCGTCGTGTCATGCCCACCTCTTCGTCGCCCGGGTTGACCGATGCTAGCCGCCCTGAGTTGAGCCGGGGAGTGGCCACGTGTGGACGGGCTCGTTGCTGTGCATGTGGACCATGTAGCGCCGGATAAGCGTGCGCAGCGCCTCGGGCCGATCCAGTCCCTCCACGTCGTGCAGATGACGGAACATCGCCGCCTGCCACTCGGCGCCGTTGCGCCCGGTCAGGCAGCGTTGCTCGATGATGCCGAGCAGGCGGTCGCTGACGGCCGCGTCCACGCCCCAGTGCCGGAGCCCCTCGCGGGCCATGGGGAGCAGTCGTCGGAGTACGAGCTCGGTGGCAGCCACGTCGCCGAGACCGGGCCAGTACTGCCGGGCGTTGATGCCGTCGCGGGCCCCCTGGTGGAAGTTCTCTTCGGCCGCCTGGAATGACATCTGAGTCCAGACCGGCCGGTCTGCGGTGGCGAGGACGCGGATGATCCCGTAGTAGAAGGCTCCATTGGCGAGGATGTCCACCACGGTGGGCCCGGCGGGGAGCGTGCGGTTCTCGACGCGTAGGTGAGGTGTGCCGTTGACGACGTCGTACACCGGACGATTCCAGCGCCAGATCGTGCCGTTGTGCAGCCGCAGCTCGGCCAGCGCCGGGGTGCCACCGCTGGCAAGTATTTCCTTGGGGTCTTCGTCGCCGATGATCGGCAGCAGGGCCGGGAAGTACCGTGCGTTCTCTTCGAACAGGTCGAAGACCGACGTGATCCATCGCTCGCCGAACCAGACACGAGGTCGCACGCCCTGGGCCTTGAGCTCCGCGGAGCGGGTGTCGGTCGCCTGCTCGAACAGCGGCACCCGCGTCTCCCGCCACAACTCCTTGCCGAGGAAGAACGGCGAGTTGGCGCCCAGCGCCATCTGGACACCGGCGATCGCCTGGGCGGCGTTCCAGTACATCGGGAAGTCGTCCGGGCTCACCTGCAGGTGGAACTGCACGCTCGTGCAGGCTGCCTCCGGCGTGATGGCGTCGGCGTGGGTGGCCAACCGCTCGTGGCCGGTGATGTCGAGGTAGAGGTCCTCGCCGCGGGCGGCGAAGATCTGCTCGTTAAGCAGGGCGTAACGCGGGTTGGCGCTCAGGGTCTCCTCGACCAGGTGATGCGGCGCGAGCGTCGGCAGGATCCCGATCATCGCGATGTGGGCGCCGACCTCCCGTGCCTTGGTGTCCGCCTCGTTGAGGATGGCCCGGACCTCGCGCTCGAGGTCGTCCACGAGGGTGCCGCCAAGCTGCTGCGGTCGGATGTTGATCTCGATGTTGAACTGCGCGACCTCGGTCTGGAATGTCGGGTCGGCGATCTTGTCCAGCACCGCGGCGTTTCGCATCGCCGGGTCGCCGTGGTCGTCGACGAGGTTGAGCTCGATCTCCACGCCGGCCATCGGCTGCTCGAACTCGAAGCGGGGCTCACCGAGCATCTGGGCGAGCGCGTCGAGGCAGCTCTGGACCTTCTCCCGGTAGCGGCGCCGGTCCTCACGGGTGAACTGCGTCTGATCCACTTCCTCGCCCATGAATGAAGTGTGCCCCTGGTGACCCGCATTCAATAGTGGAGCCGGCTGGCAAGGTGGAGGCGTGACTGCGGAGCGGCCAGACGATGAGTGGCGCGTCGAGTTCGACGCGGAAGTCGTGACCGGGCTGCTGGGCCTGGACGCGATCGCACCCGTTGGCCCATGCCTGCACGCGGTGCCGTTCCCCGGGGTCGCCGCTGCCATCCGGGTCTACGGCGTCGTCGGTTGAGGATCGGGCTTGAATGCGGGCGCTACCGGCGGGTGGCCCTCGCTGGCGCTGGTCGCGGGTCGCGGATGAGCGTTTCGAGCGGCATGATTGCAGCCCCCACGGCGACTGTGTCGCCTCCGAACGTGGCGGGCATCAGCTCGTACTGACCGCCCGGTCGGGCGAGTGCGTTCTCTCTCGTCGCGGCGTCAATCCGATCAGCGAGGGATTCCATGAGCCGAAGCCCTACCCAGCCACCGATGACGACCCGTTGCGGGTTGGTGAGGTTTACGAGGCTGCCGAGTGCCGTTCCGAGGCTAGCCACGATGTCGTCGACCACGCTGACCGCAGCCGGATCGCCGCGTTCGGCCGCCTCCAGCAGCGTCCCGAGGGCCCGCCACCCGGATCCGTCGAAGCGGCCGCCGGCTGCTGACCAGGCCTGCAGGATGGCGTCGGCTCCGACGTAGGCCTCCACGCAGCCGCGCCCGCCGCAGCGGCACAGCCGTCCGCCGCGCTCGATCTTGGTGTGTCCCCACTCGGTGGCGCTGCTCGTCGCGCCGTACAGCAGCTGGCCGCCCGAGATGACGCCAAGCCCCACGCCGCGCCCGAGCAGCACCACCGCGGCATGGTCGACGCCGCGGGCGGCACCGAAAGACTGCTCGGCCTTGGCCTCCGTCTTGGCGCCGTTCTCCGCGTAGACGGGTAGGTCGTGGGAGATGAGGCTCGAGATCGGCACGGCCGGCCAGCCGAGGCTCTGTGCGTAGAGTGTCTGGCTGCCGTCTGGCTCGGTCTCGACGATGCCGGGAAGCCCCAGACCCACTCCGACGAGGTCCGGCCAGGCGTGCGGGTTACGCGCTTCCAGCGCGTCCAGCGCGTCGTCGAGGTCGTGCGCGATCGTCTCTGGCGCCTCCTGCTCTCGTCCGCCGCGGAACTCCCGATCGATGCGGGTCATGGTGAGGTCGAACAGCTCGACCGCGACGCCGCGCTCGCCGACGTCTGCGCCGATGAAGTAGGCACCCTGCGGACGTGGCTCGATCAGCCCAATTGGTCGGCCGCCGCGCGACGCCACCGACCCCGTCTCGACAACGAGTCCCTCGCCGATCAGGTCTGACACGAGGTTTGTCGCTGTTGCCAACGAGAGACCGCAGTCGCGCGCGATTGCCGCTCGCGTGGTCTGCCGTTCAAGCACAATCTGCTTGAGCACGACCGCACGGTTGGCCTTGCGCAGGGTCGTCACAGTGGCCGACTCGGTATTGGGTGCGCCGGCTCGGCCTGGCCGTGCGTTGCCGATCATGGTGCATCGACCGTACCAAGCGGTGCATCGCGCTCGAGGATCACACGTGCGACCGTCGTGGGCTCGGTCGCGGTGATCCGTAGCCCGCGCGGAGTGCGTTCGTAGCTCACGGCTGCGTCGTTCCTGTCCGTATCGAGGGCGCGGGCGCGCGTCGTGTCCGTGTTCTTGCTCAGCTCGAACTCGAGCCAGTCGCCGCGCTCCATGCTTGCGACGATCACTTCGCGAGAGTCATACGGGCGACCATCCGGCTGCTGGAACGGGTTAGTGGGGTTGTCGCCTGGGTGCGCGAACTGCAGAGTCACCTGGTCGTCTTCGCGGATGCCATCCAGCCGCTGCGCCCTCGTTGTCCCGTAGGACTCGCCTTTCCCGCGGAAGCCGAATCCCCACGCAGGAATCGTGACCGGTGACTCCGCCGTGAGCGCGGCGATGATATCCGGCTGCCAAGCGCAGTTCTCCAATCGCATCACCTCGAGCAGGTCATCGAGAATGCGCGATGCCTCACCTCGCCCTACGAGCGAGTCGCCGACGCTGCTGCCGACGATCGCGTCCCAGCCATCGGGGGGCTGGACGGAGACCGGTGATGTCCGCGTCGCAACCTTCTTCCATGGCCAGAAGTTCCAGCCGATCTGGTGCGCCTCATACAGCCGGTGCGCGGTATAGATCCAGTCCGAGGTGTTCTCCCCGCCCTCACCCATGTATATGGGCAGCCCGAGCCGGTCACGGGTCTCCAGGAAGGAGGCAATGCTTGCGTTGTCCGGCGACGACCAGTACTTGTGGAACTGCAGCAGGGAGTTGTCGTCCCACACTTCGGTAAAGATGTCCCAGTTGGTCGCCCAGTGCGACCCCTCGTAGACGATGAGGTGGTCGGCGTCGACGGCGCGGATCTCGGCCGTGAGCTCCTTGTACAACAGAGCGAGCTCGTCGCCGTAGGTGTGCTGCCACTCGTTGGGCAGCGGCTCGTTCAGCAAGTCGTAGCCGAGCACAGTCATGTCGCCGGCGTAGCGACTGGCGAGGTATCGCCACAAGCGCAGCGTGTTGCGCCGGTACCGCTCGTCCATGAACAGCTCCGGTTTTCCGCGTGGGGAGTCGTCGATGTTCGTGCCGGTCTGACCTCCGGGCGCGCCGTGCAGGTCGAGCAGTACCCACAGCCGGTGCCTACGGCACCACTCCACCAGCCGGTCGATAAGCGCGTACCCCGCCTCGATCGGCCTGCCGTCATCGGTTTGAAGGACGCGCGCGTTGATTGGCAGCCTTACGTGGTCGAAGCCGCTGGCCGCGATGCGTTCGATGTCAGCCTCCGCAATGAACACGTCGCGGAACTGTGCCCAGAACTCGGCGGCGCGCTCGGGACCGACGAGTCGGTTGATAAGCGTTTCGATCTCGCGCGGAGACTCGGCTCCCGCTCCGAATTTCCACATGTATCCCTCGGGCAAGAGCCAGTTGCCAAGGCCGACGCCACGCAGCAGCAGCTCGCGTCCCCTTCCGTCGACCAGTCCCGCGTCGTGGGCGCGGACGAACCCGCTGAAGTCGGCTGGGCGCGTAGTGAAGGTCGCGGCTGTCGTCGCGGCGAGGGTCACGAGGCGGTTCTCCTTTGTCACTTGAGGCCGGACAGGGCAAAGCCCTGCACCACGTAGCGCTGGAAGACGACGAAGACGACGAGTACGGGCACGACCATCAACGAAGCCGCAGCCATCTGCAGCGCGGGGTTGACTGCGATCTGCTGGTTGAGCAGTGCCAGCCCGACGGAGAGCGTGTAGTAGTCCTGGTCGCTGGCGATGATCAGTGGCCAGAGGAAGCTGTTCCAGCCGGCAATGAACGTCAGCACGGCCTGCACGGCCAGGATCGGCTTGGACATGGGAAGCACGACCTGCCAGAACGTGCGGAACTCCCCCGCGCCGTCAATGCGGGCCGCTTCGAGCATCTCTGTGGGGATCGTCGTCATGAACTGCCGGAACAGGAAGATGCTGAACCCACTCACGAGGGTAGGCAGCGCGATCCCGACGAGCGTGTTGGTCAGGCCCAGCTCGTTGATGATCAGGAACGTCGGGATCATCGTTACCTGGATCGGGATCATCAACGTCGCGAGGACGAGGAAGAACAGCCACCGCTTGCCGCGGAACTCGAACTTCGCGAATGCGTAGCCGGCCATCGCCATGAGCAAAACCCCGACACCGCCGATGAGCACGACGATCACGGTGTTGACGAGGTAGCGGCCAAAGTCCAGCTCGGTGAACAATCGCTCGTACGACTCGAGCGTCGGATCCTGCGGCAACAGTGTCGGCGGATAGTCGATCGACTCGCGTTGCGGCTTGAACGAGCCGCTGAGCATCCAGAACAGCGGGAACGCAGTGATGGCGGCACCTAGCGCGAGCGCAACGCCGACCGTCACTGACAGTCTGCGGCGGTGGGTGCGGTCAGGACTCGACATCGGCCCTCCTTAGTCGCAGCTGTACGAGCGTCACGAACGCGATGAGGGCGAACAACACCAGCGAGCCAGCGCTGGCGTAGCCGAACTGGTTGAGCCGGAACCCCTCCTTGTAGAGGAAGATCGACGCCGAGGTGGTGGCTCCGAGCGGTCCGCCATCGGTCAGCACGAATGGCTCGTCGAAGAACTGCAACCAGGCAATCATCGTCGTCACGGTGACGAAGAAGATGGCGAAGCGCAGCAGCGGGATCGTGATCGACCGCGTCGTCCGCCACTCGCCCGCGCCGTCGAGTGCTGCGGCCTCGTGGTATTCACGGGGCACACCCTGCAGTGCTGCGAGGAAGATGATGATATTGAGCCCGGTGCCGCGCCAGATCGCGACGAGCGCCACCGAGAACTTCGCCAGCGACGGGTCGGACAACCACTGGACCTGGTCGACACCGACCAGCGACAGTAGCCAGTTGAAGAGGCCGAACTGCGTGTTGTAGAGGTAGCCCCACACCAGTGAGATGGCGACGATGCCAGTCACCGCGGGGACGAAGTAGAACGCGCGCAACGCCCTAGCGAATCGGCCGGTGCTGCGGTTGAGCAGCAGCGCCACAGCGAGAGAGACCAGGACGATCGTCGGGACGCCGATGACGACGAAGAACGCGGTGTTGCCCAGCGCGCGCCAGAAGTCCTGGTCGGCGAACAGCCGGCTGTAATTGTCAAGGCCGATGAACTCGACGTTGCCCCAGTCGGCGAGGCCGGAGATATCCATGTCGGTGAGACTCACGCCAGCCGCGACCAGGATTGGGAACACGCCGAAGGCCAACAGCAGGACCATCGCGGGCGCGACGAACGCATACGGCGTCAGCGTGCGCCTGAGCGCGCCGCGACGCGTTCCCTTCGGGTGCTGGCCGGCTCGTGGTCGGGGTGCCGCCGACGGGTGTGGCGGCACCCCCTCCACGAGGTCAGTTGACCGAGACACCTTCGGTCTTGCCATAGAACTCGGCGAGCGTGCTGTCCGGATCGGCGCCGTTGAGCACGATCGAGTTGAGCGCCGTGAGCAGGTCTGTGCCGACTCCGCCGTCCCAGTTGGGCACCAGCGGCAGCACCTTTGCGTCAGCGAGCTGCTCCGAGTAGACCTGCACGAGCGGGTCACTCATCAGGCTGTCGTCCGCAAGCGCGGCTGTCATTGTCGGCAGCTCCCCGTTGATCTCGTACCAGTTGAGCTGTGTTTCCGGCTGGGACAGGTACTCCAGCAGGTCGAGCGCGGCGTCCTTGCGCTCGGTGTCGTTCCACACGGCCATATTTGACCCAGCGAACAGGGACGTCCCGTTCTCGGCGTCGGGCACCGTCGTCACACCCCACTTGCCGTCCAGCTCGGGGGCGGCATCGGCGATCGACTTGGCGAGGTAGGGGCCGCTGATCAGCATCGGCGTAACGCCCGAGATGAAGCCCTGCGTCTGGTCGAAGTCGCCGTTGGTCGGGACGCTGCCGTCCGCGTACAGACCGGTGTAGAGGTCGACTGCCTCGGCGAACTCGGGGGTGTCGAAGTTGACCGCGCCGTCGCCGTCGATGATGTCGCCACCGAAGTCCCACGTCATGATCACCGGCAGCGGGCTGTCCCACTGCGGGATGTAGTAGCCGTAATGTCCGTCGCCGCGGCCAGCGAGCGTCTTGGCGTCGGTACGCAGGTCCTCCCAGGTCGCCGGCGGCTCGTCGATCCCGTGCTCGGCGAGGATGTCCGAGCGATAGAACAGCACACGCGTGTCGCTGATCCACGGCACGCTGACGATCTGCCCGTCGACCGCAGTCGCCTCGCCGGCGACACCGTCGGCGAAGTTGTCGGGGGTGAGCGCCGGGTGATCGTCGAGCTCGTCGTCGAGCGGGAGCAGCGCGCCGGCGTCGGCGAAGGTGCGCAGCTTGGACAGGCCGACCTGCAGCACGTCGGGTCCGTCGCCCGAAGCGACGGCGGTGGTGAGCCGCTCATCGACGCCGTCCCAGGGGATGGCGACCACCTCGACCTCGGTGCCGGTGTCCTCGGTGAACGGGGCGACCAGCTCTTCGAAGTTCGCCCCCGAGTCGCCCATGATCCAAACGGAGATCGGGCCGTCGGCCTCGCCGCCGCCGGAGTCGTCGGAACAGGCGGCCAGTCCTGCCACGACAGTGACCGCGAGGATCGTTGTGGCTGTTCGTTTCATCGAGACTCCTCTGTCTCTCAGGTGGTCCAAGTGTGCGGTTACGACGCCTGCTCCACGGCAGACGCCCTGGCTTGATGGGTCCCGATGAGCCGCCGGTACCAGTGGGCGCTCAGCTTCGGTACGCGTGTCTGTGTGCGGTAGTCAACGAAGACGAGCCCGAATCGCTTGCTGTAGCCCTCCGCCCATTCGAAGTTGTCGAGGAATGACCAGGCGTAATAGCCGCGCAGGTCGACGCCGGCACGGATCGCACTAGCGGCAGCGTCCAGATAACTGCGCAGGTAGGCGACGCGTTCTACGTCGACTGCCTCACCGTTCGGGTCGAGGTAGTCGTTGAAGCTCGCCCCGTTCTCGGTCACGTAGATCGGCAGTGTGGTGAAGTCACGGGTAACGCGAGTCAGCACCGCTGTGAGCGAGTCAGGGATGATCGACCATCCAAACGAGGTCGTCGCCGGCTCGGCAGGGCGCTCACTTACCCGAAGGTGGCCGGTCGCTTCGTCATGCGAGGCGTGAACGCGCTGGTAGTGGTTGATTCCCGCGAAGTCGGTCTGTGCCGCGATCGTCTCCGAGTCGCCCGGCACGATCAGCTGGTCGAACTCGAGGTCAGCGAACACCTCCCGTACGAGCGGCGAGTAGTCGCCCAGGTAGACCGGGTCGAGGAACATCCGGTTGCTCGCTGCATCCAACCGGGCCGCCGCCGCGCCATCCGCCGGCGAGTCGGTGGCAGGCACCACATCGGTGACGAGGTTTGAGATCCCTACTCGCGCCTCGGGTTGTTCGGCACGAATCCGTAGCAATGCCAGGCCATGCGCGAGGTTGAGGTGGTGGGCCGCCGCCACCGCTGCCCTGTCATCAGTACGACCCGGCGCGTGCACGCCGGAGCCGTACCCGAGGAAGGCGCTGCACCACGGCTCGTTGAGGGTCACCCAGTCCGTCGCGAGATCGCCGAGGGCACGTACGACCAGTCCCGCGTAGTCGGCGAACCGCGTGGCCGTCTCGCGAACGGGCCAACCCCCGCCGTCCTCAAGGGGTTGCGGTAGGTCCCAGTGGTACAGCGTGACAAGTGGGCGGATGCCTCGACCGCGCAGACCACCAAGCACCGCTCGGTAGAAGGCAACGCCCTCGGGGTTGAGCTCGCCGCGGCCCGTCGGTTGCAGCCGCGACCAGGACACCGACAGCCGATAGTCGGTGACCCCGATCTCGGCGAGAAGATCCAGATCGTCGCGCCACCGGTGGTAGTGGTCGCACGCGATGTCGCCGGTGTCGCCGTGCCTGCTCCGACCAGCCGTGTGGGCGAAGGTATCCCAGATGCTTGGGCCACGACCGCCTAGGCCCACGGCGCCCTCGATCTGGTAGGCGGCGGTCGCTAGCCCCCAGCGAAAGCCCGGCGGGAACGCACGCACGTCGGCCACCGACGCCTCGGCATCAAGCCGGATCGATGAAGTTGTGATGGAGTGCGTGGTCGGCATCGGCACGACCTCTCGTTCGCTGGTCAGAGGCTTTTTCTGCGCCTTACTATAACTCTCGCTAGAAGCCCGTCAAGGGTGTCTTGGACGAGAAAGTGGACCGACTTCGTTGGTCACACCGTGCGGACTACTCCCCGGTTACGCCGTCGATGGCCTCGCGGATCAGGTCGGCATGACCGTTGTGGCGGGCGTACTCGTCGATCATGTGGTTGAGGACCCAGCGCAGGGAGCGCTGGCGGCCGGTGTCATCCGTGGACGCCCCGATCGCGTCCAGCGGGCGGTCGTCAGTGATGCGGCGGGACTGCTCGACCTCTGCGAGCCAGATCGCGAACGCCTTCTCGCCGGTGGCCGTCTCGAGGTCGTTGAAGTCCTCCTCGTCGTCGTCCGTGTCGGCGTAGAGGCCGCCGGGAAACTGTCCCGCGATCACTCCCTGGAAGTACCACCGCTCGACCCCAGCCAGGTGCCGCACTAAGCCGAGAAGCGTGACGTTGGAGGTCGGCACCGCCCGAAGGCGCAGCTGCTCGTCGGAGAGTCCGGCACACTTGCGCACCAACACGTCGCGGTGAAAGTCCAGGAACGTGGTGAGCAGCGTGCGCTCATCGGCCGAGGCGGGGAGCGCGAAGCGGTCGTCCTGCATTTCTCGGCCTAGCTGCAGCACGCTCCGCCGCAACATCCGCCGGCGGAGGGCTGCGTCGCCGTGCCCGTCACTGCGATGGTGGACAACAACCGCACCGTGTCTATGTGCCCGGCGGGACAAACCGCCACATCACCTGAGGCCGCCATCGGGCGCGTGAGCTCAAACGTTGTCCCGCAGGCGCGGCAGCGGTAGTCGTAACGCGGCATGCCGCTCAGGATAAGGCCGGCGGTCTTGCGACCCGCCCTAACGGAGAGTAGTTTCCTGTGCAACAACCTCCGGAGGGTCGCGTGGCAGCCGGATTGGTTTTCATGTACGACGGCGTCCCGCAACGGGTTCTCTTCGGGTCGGGCATGCTCGCGCGGCTGGGTGCCGAGCTGGAGCGGGTGTCGATCACGCGGCTACTTCTCATCGCCGGTGGTGCACACAAAGGAGTCGCCGACGATCTTGCCGTGACGCTTGGCGATGTCGTCGTTGCGCGATTGCACGAGGTCCGCCAACACGTCCCGGAAGCACTTGCCGCCAACGCAACCCAGGTGGCCAGGGATGCGCAAGCCAACGGCATCGTCACCGTCGGCGGTGGATCGGCGACCGGGCTCGGCAAGGCCGTTGCCCACGAGCTCGGCATCCCGCTGGTCGCGGTGCCCACCACGTACGCTGGCTCAGAAGCCACCGCCATCTACGGCATCACCGGGCAGCACAAACAGACCGGGCGTGACGAGCGGGTGCTGCCCAAGGTCGTCATCTACGACCCAGCGCTGACGGCGTCTCTGCCGCCGCATAGCTCGGGCACGACCGGTTTCAACGCGATGGCGCATTGCGTCGAAGCCTTGTACGCGCCTGGCGCCAACCCCGTCAGCTCACTGCTTGCGTTGGAAGGTCTCAGGCGACTGTCGGCATCCCTCCCCCGCGTTACATCGGCGCCCTCCGACATGGAGGCGCGCAGCGACGCGCTCTACGGCGCCTACCTCGCCGGCTCGGCGCTCGCAGTTGCCGGCACCGCGCTGCATCACAAGCTCTGCCACGTGCTCGGCGGTACGTTCGGCCTCGACCATGGCGAGGTCAACGCCGTGCTCCTCCCGTACGTCACCGCCTTCAACGCACCGGCAGCTTCGGCGGCACTCCGCGACGCGGCGCTCGCAGTGGGCGGCGCTGGATCGAGCGCAACAGACACCCCAGCCCGGCTGCGGGACCTCGCGGTCCAGCTCGACCTCCCGCTGAGCCTGGTCGCCATCGGCATGCCGGCAGATGGACTCGACAACGCAGCGCGGCTCGCTGTTGACGCTGTGGGATCCGGCAATCCGCGAGCAGTCGACGCGACGAGCTTGCGCAAACTCCTGGACGACGCCTACGTCGGCCGATGGCCGGCAGAAGGAGAGGCTTGACATGAGCGAGTGGAACGTCATGACGTACGAGGGCAAGGACACGGCCCTGCGCGTCATCAGGAACGAAGCGGACGGCTTCATGGACCTCGCCGCACGCCCCGACGCGTGGGAGGGCCCGACGGCGTGTAGCGACTGGCAGGTCCGTGACATCGTCGGACACCTCGTCGACACAACAGAGAACTACTTCGAGCGCTTCGACGCTGCACGATCGAGCACCGATGTGGGGCCTGCTTATCCCCTCACTGGGATGTGGCAGCGCGCCGGAGAACAAGGCAGGAGCTTCCGCGAGATCCCGCAGCCGGAGATGCTCGAGCGGCTGCAGAAAGACCGCGACCAGATGCTCGGCATCATCGAGGGTCTGACTGAGCAGGACTGGGGCGGCCTCGTCGTGCCGCACTTCTATATGGGTCCGCTGCCCGCCTTCTTCTACCCTGCTTTCCAGGTCATGGACTACGGCGTCCACTCCTGGGACATGCGCGATGGCACAGGGCGGGCGCATGGTCTCGACGGCGAAGCCGCCGATGTACTCGTACCGTTCATGTTTGTGCTGTGGCAGGCAACAGCCAAGCCCACCGAGGATGAGGCAGACATTGGCGTACGCGTCACCAGCGGGCCAAACGCCGGCGACACGCTCGTGCATGTGGGTCCGGACGGGATGTCGTACGAGCAAGGCGATCTGTCCGGCGTCGGCACGGTCCTCGAGTTCGACCCGGGAAGCCTGGTGCTCACGGCATTCGGCCGGTGCAACGCCGGCACGGTGCGTGGCGACCGGGCGACCGCGGAGCGCTTCCTCAACCTGTTCTTCCGGATCTGAGGTGACGGTGATGACCTCTCTTGACTACGAGAAGATCGCGGCCGAACGCGACCGTATCCGCTCGACCTATGTGGCGCCGAAGGATCAGCGTCCCGAGTCGTCCGCACGGGGTGTCCACCACACGGCGCTCATCTCTTCGGACGTCGAGCGCACGGTGCGCTTCTATCAGGAGGTGCTGGAGTTTCCGTTGACCGAGATCTTCGAGAACCGGGACTACAAAGGCTCCAACCACTTCTTCTTCGACATCGGCAACGGCAACCTGCTGGCCTTCTTCGACCTCCCGGGGCTCGACCTCGGACCGTACGCGGAGGTGCTCGGCGGCTTGCACCACATGGCCATCTCGGTGGAGCCGGAGCGGTGGGAACGGCTCAAGGGCAACCTCGATGCCGCCGGCGTCGACTACATGATGGAGAGCGGATCGTCGATCTACTTCCGCGATCCCGACGGCGCGCGACTCGAGCTCATCTCCGACCCACTAGGTGAGATGTACGGAAACGAGGTGCTCTGAGGCCGCTCACCGCTTCGTGCCGTCGACCAGGCCGACATCGACGAGGTCGCTGAGGCCGGCAAAGTCGATGTTGAACAGGTCGAGGACCACGACGCCGTCGTCCTCGATGAGGAAGACCGCGAGATCGCTGTAAACACGACTGACGCACGCGACCCCGGTCAACGGGTAGGTGCACTGAGGCACGAGCTTGGCCGTGCCATCGCGCGACAACAGGGACATCATCACGAACGTCTGCTTGGCGCCCAGAGCGAGGTCCATCGCGCCACCGACGGCAGGAATGTCGTCGGGGTTGCCGGTGTGCCAGTTGGCCAGGTCGCCACGGGCAGACACCTGGTAAGCGCCCAGGACGCAGATGTCGAGGTGGCCGCCGCGCATCATCGCGAACGAGTCCGCATGGTGAAAATACGACGCGCCAGGAAGTTCCGTGACCGGGACCTTGCCGGCGTTGATCAGGTCGGGGTCGATCTCGTCGCCGTGCGCTTCGGGACCCATGCCGAGCATGCCGTTCTCGGTGTGCAGCACGATTCCACCGTCAGGGTCGAGATAGTTCGAGACCTTGGTAGGTAGCCCGATGCCAAGGTTCACGAACGAGCCCGGAGGGATGTCGGCAGCCACCACACGAGCGAGTTCGTCACGGGTGAGCCCGGTGATCACTGCCCTGCTCCTCCGACTCGGACGACGCGGTCGACGTAGATGCAAGGGGTGACGACGTTCTCGGGGTCCAGGCCGCCGACCGGCACAATGTCCGTGACCTGCACGATGGTCGTCGTGGCAGCCGCAGCCATGACGGGTCCGAAGTTTCGCGCGGTCTTGCGGTAGACCAGATTGCCCAGCTCGTCGCTGACGTGTGCGCGGACAAGGGCGACATCGGCGCGAATCGGATGCTCCAAAACGTACGGCTTGCCGTCGATCTCGCGCACTTCTTTGCCGGCCGCAAGAGGCGTGCCATAGCCCGTCGGCGTGAAGAAGCCCCCGATGCCGGCCCCGGCGGCTCGGATGCGCTCGGCGAGAGTGCCCTGGGCGACGAGCTCCAGCTCGATTTCGCCGGCGCGGTACTTCTCGTCGAAGTGCCAGGAGTCCGACTGACGGGGATACGAGCAGATGATCTTGCGCACTCGGCCTTCGCGGATCAGCGCGGCCAACCCTCGATCGCCGTTGCCGGCATTGTTGCTCACCGCGGTCAGGTCTCCGGCACCCGTGCCGATCAAGGCCTCGATGAGCTCCACCGGCTGGCCTGCCGACCCGAAGCCACCGATCATCACGGTCGCCCCATCACGAATGCCGGCGACGGCGTCCTCGGGCGTCTCCAACAGCAGGACCATGCCGATCAGTGTCCACCGCCAGGCCACGCCTTGACCTGGAGCGCGCTCAAGGTGCGGCAACGAAGATTCCGCCGCTCAAACGACGATGGCCGGCATCACACGACGCCCCGGCCGCCGAGGCCTTCCCGGCGCGGCATGATTGGCGGAGGAGCTACTTCCGCGGTGACCGCCCGAAGCAGGTCTTCGAGCGCGTGAACGCGATCGTGGCCGAGTGCGCAACTTCTACGCCTGACCGCCCGCGGTAACCCGTCGTTCGCCCGGAAGTCAGCCGGTGGTGGCTCGGCTGTCTTCCGGGTGCACAAGGGTTCGGCAGCATGGCATCCGTTACGCGTGCGTCCAGGATCACTGCTGCGGTTGTATCCGCTTCGGTGCTCAGTCTTGGCACCACCGTCCCCGCGGTTGGCACCGGCTCCACGGGCGACATCGCCAATCCGTGGCTGGAGACCCGGTTTCTGAACATCGCCCACGCGGGCGGCGAGCGCGAGGCGCCGTACAACACGATGTACGCGTTCGAACGCGCCGCCGACCTCGGCGCCGATGCGCTCGAGCTGGACATTCACGCAACGAAGGACGACCAGCTTGTCGTCATTCACGACGCCACGGTCGATGCGACCACCAACGGCTCCGGCCGTGTGCGCGATCTGACGTACGACCAGGTGCACGCGCTGGATGCGGCGTACAACTTCGTTCCCGGCCAGAGCGCTGTGCCCGGACTGCCACCCGAGTCCTATCCGCTGCGCGGCGTCCGTACGCACGACAAGAAGCCACCGGCCGGCTTCAAAGCCAAGGACTTCGCGATCCCCCGGTTGAAGGACGTCCTGAAGGAATTCCCCGACGTGCCCATCAACATCGAGATCAAGGGCACTAGCGACACCGATACCGAGTCGTTCCTGCACAACGCGCGGTTGCTCGCCAAGCAGCTGAACAGGACCGATCGGACCGACATCATCGTGACGTCGTTCAACGACGCCGCCATTGCGACGTTCCACGAGCTGGCCCCACATGTCCCGCTCGCCCCCGGCCTCAACGGACTGACGCAGTACTTCCTCTCCGGAGTGCGCCCGATCGACGGCACCGTCGCGCTGCAGATCCCGGTGCAGTTCAGCGGCATCCCGCTGGCCACGCCAGAGTTCATCGCTCGCGCACACGCGGACGGATACGCCGTGCACGTCTGGTTCAGCGGCTCGGCTCCAGAGGACGAGGCCACCTACAACGGGCTCATCGATGCCTGCGCGGACGGACTCATGGTCGCCCTGCCGACGCTGCTGGAGGAGATCCTCGACCAGCGCGGCATCGCCCGCCCGGGCACGCCCGGCATCGATCCGTGCAAGCCGCCCATCGTTGTCACGACCGACAACGAGACGCCGGTGTTGTACGACGACGATGAAGGCGGCAACGCATCCGGGGACGACCCGGCGATCTGGGTGCACCCGAAGAACTCCGCGCGCTCGATGGTGATCGTGACGGCCAAGGAGGGCGGGCTCCGCGTCTACGACCTCGACTCGACCGAGCTGCAGTCGCTGGCTGCGGTGCCGGCGCCACGCGCCGACGGGGTGGACGGGCGATACAACAACGTCGACATTGCTTACGGGATGCGCCTCGACCGCCAGGTCCTGGACGTCGCTGTGGTCTCTGATCGCTACAACGACCAGCTCCGCTTCTTTGTCATCGACCCAGCGGGCGCCGATGCGGCGACGCCGCTCGTTGAGGTGACTGCGCCGGAACAGCCGTTCCTCTTCAACCCCGATCGCGCGACAGTCGACGAGCAGCACACCGCGTACGGCGTGGCGGTCTGGCAGCCGCGGAACGGGTCGACGTACGCAGTCATCACCCAGGAAGGTGCGACGACCATAGCGACTGCGCGCATCGTCGAGCAGGGCGGCGCCTTCGGCTACACCGACGTGGAGCACCTCGAGATGCCCGGCAGGTTCCCGCTGCCGGACGGCACAACCTGGGTCCCGTGCGAGGAGCCGGGCGTGCTGCCGCAGCTCGAGGGGGTCGCGGTCGACCAGCGCAGCGGCGTGCTGTACGCGACACAGGAGGATGTAGGGCTGTGGCGGATCCAGCTGCCGCTCGGCAGCGGAGAGCCCGTGTTGCTCGACCGGGTCGCTGACTTCGGCATCCACGACTCATGGAATCCCGAGACCGAGGAGTGCGAGCCGATCGACCCCGCGGCGAAAGGATTTGGTGGCCCCAACCTCGTGGCCGACGCCGAGGGCGTCGACATCTATTACGGGCGCGGGAAGACAGGCTACGTAGTCGTCTCCAGCCAGGGCGACGACCGGTTCGCCGTGTACGACACGACCGGGAAGAACCGATCGCTCGGCACCTTCCGGGTCGCAGGTGCTGGTGTCGACGACGTGAACGGCTCAGATGGTCTGGCCGTGACCAACCGCGTCGTCGGGGACTACCGCGAGGGGCTGCTCGTCACCCACGACGAGCCCGAATCTGGCCCCGACGTCGACCCCGACCGAGACCCGACCAACTTCTCGTACGTCCACTGGGGCGAGGTGGCCGACGCGCTCGGGCTGCAGGTCAGCACGCGCGCCGGCAACGATCCGCGGCTGGGCTAAACCACCCGAGTTGACCTGGCCGGGCTCGTCACGCGGGACAAGCGCGGGGTCTGGGCCTACTACCGGCTGGTCCCGTCCGCGCTCAGCGCTTGCGCCGACATGTTGACCCCCGCGGACCCGGTTGCCTCGACGCGCCGGGGTCGCTGATCCGCCCTAGGGTGCTAGGCGGGTCTCTGCGCCTAGGGAGGAAACATGGCAGCTTCTGAGAAGCCCAACATCCTGGTGATCTGGGGCGATGACATCGGGATCACCAACCTCAGCTGCTACAGCGACGGACTGATGGGCTATCGCACGCCCAACATCGACCGCATCGCCGACGAGGGGATGCGCTTCACCGACTCGTACGGTGAGCAGAGCTGCACCGCTGGGCGGTCGTCGTTCATCACCGGGCAGAGTGTGTTCCGCACGGGACTGAGCAAGGTCGGCATCCCCGGCTCAACGATCGGGTTGCAGGACGAGGACCCGACGATCGCCGAGCTGTTGAAGAATCACGGCTACGCCACGGGGCAGTTCGGCAAGAACCACCTCGGCGACCGCAACGAGTTCCTGCCGACGGTCCACGGCTTCGACGAGTTCCTCGGCAACCTGTACCACCTCAATGCGGAGGAGGATCCGGAAGATCCCGACTACCCCAGCAAGCACGGCTTCCCCGAGTTCAAGGAGCGGTTCGGCCCACGCGGTGTGTTGCGGTGTCGCGCGACGGCGGAGGACGACCCCACCGAAGAGCCGCGATGGGGGCGGGTCGGGAAGCAGTCGATCGAGGACACCGGGCCGCTGGACCGCGAGCGGATGAAGACCTCCGACGACGAGTTCGTCGACGCCGCGACCGACTTCATCAGGCGTCAGCACTCATCGGACACGCCCTTCTTCTGCTGGGTGAACACGACCCACATGCATTTTCGGACGCACACCAAGGACGAGAGCCTCGGCCAGGCCGGGCGCTGGCAGTCGCCTTACCACGACACGATGATCGACCACGACAAGCACGTCGGGCAGCTGCTCGACCTCGTCGACGAGCTGGGCATCGCCGAGAACACGATCGTGATGTACAGCACCGACAACGGGCCGCACATGAACACGTGGCCCGACGGCGCCATGACGCCGTTCCGCAGCGAGAAGAACACCAACTGGGAAGGCGCTTTCCGCATTCCCGCAATGATCCGATGGCCGGGCCGGATCCCGGCGGGCGTCGTCTCGAACGAGATCGTCCAGCACCATGACTGGCTGCCGACCTTTCTCGCCGCCGCCGGCGAACCCGACATCGTCGACAAGCTCAAGCAGGGCCACGAGGCGGCCGGCAAGACCTACAAGGTGTGCATCGACGGCTACAACTTGCTGCCTTACCTCACCGGCGAGGTCGACGAGAGCCCGCGCAAGGGGTTCATCTACTTCAGCGACGACGGGGACCTGGTGGCGGTGCGCTTCGACAACTGGAAACTGGTCTTCATGGAGCAGCGTCGTCAGGGGACGCTCGAGGTATGGGCCGAGCCTTTCATCCCGCTGCGGTTGCCTAAGCTCTACAACCTGCGCACCGACCCGTTCGAACGGGCGGACATAACCTCGAACACGTACTGGGATTGGGTTGCGCAGAAGGCTTATCTGGTACTTGCAGCGCAGTTCGTGGTGACCGACTTCCTCGGCACGTTCAAGGACTTCCCGCCGCGGCAGAAGGCGGCCAGCTTCACGATCGACCAGGCGCTGGAGAAGATGCAGGAAGCCGCCAGCGGCGCTCACGACTGATGGCGCGTGACGTCGGCACGGTCTGGGTGCCTCCAGGCACGTTCCGCATGGGCTCGGACAAGCACTACCCCGAGGAGGCACCCACGCGCGACGTCTCGGTCGACGGGTTCTGGATGGACAGCACTCCAGTCACCAACCGGCAGTTCGCTGCGTTCGTGGAGGACAGCGGGTACGTGACGGTGGCTGAGCGGCCGCTCGACCCGGAGCAGTTCCCGGGTGCACCGCCGGAGAACCTTGTCCCCGGTTCGCTGGTCTTCACCATGACGCGTGGCCCAGTCGACCTACGCCACCTCAACCAGTGGTGGACGTGGACACCGGGCGCCTCGTGGCAGCACCCGTACGGCCCGCGCAGCACTTTGCAAGGGCGGCTAGACCACCCGGCCGTCCACATCGCACTTGAGGACGCCGAGACATTCGCCGCCTGGGTGGACAAGTCGCTGCCGACCGAAGCCGAGTGGGAACGAGCGGCCCGCGGCGGGGTGGAGGGTGCGACCTACGTCTGGGGCGACTCCCCCGAGCCTCCCGGCGAGCGGTTCGCCAACTACTGGCACGGCGACTTCCCGTGGCGTCACGACGACGGGTACGGATCGACCTCAGCCGTCGGCTCGTACCCGCCAAATGCGTACGGCCTCTTCGACATGGCCGCCAACGTCTGGGAATGGACAGCCGACTGGTGGACCGCACGTCACCCGGAGGAGCCCGACCACTGTTGCGGGCCTGCCGACTCACCCCGGGCAACCCTCGAGGGCAGCTATGACCCGGCCCAACCTCAGTTCCGCGTCCCCCGCAGGGTGGTCAAGGGCGGCTCCCACCTGTGTGCCGACAGCTATTGCATGCGCTACCGGCCCGCCGCCCGCAGGCCGCAGATGGTCGACACCGGGATGAGCCACATCGGCTTTCGCTGCATCAGTCGCCAGGAGTGAAGGTGCTCGCCGAGCATACGCGCGACGCGGCCGCGACTGCCGCCGTACTCGGGTTCTTCGCCTCGGCATGGTTTGGTTGGGCGCAAGACTCGCCGCCACGGTCGTGGCTCTGGGCCTTGATGACGGGCTCGATCGCGTCGCTGGTGGTCTTCGCCGCCGGTGCATTGATCACCTGGCAGCGGAGGACCGGCCCGACGGCCCTCGACGAGCAGACCAGTCGGACCTTCGGCATCCTCGTCGGCATCGAGTTCGCACTGGCTGGGATCGGCGCCGGAGTGCTGGCCGCCACCGGCCACGCGGACGTGATCGCCGCCTGGGTCCGCCGTCGTGGTTGGCGTGCACCTGTTTCCGCTGGGAGCGCTGTTCAACTACCCGTTGCTTTACGTCACCGCAGCCCTGGTCACGGTTGTTGGGATTGCTGCCGTTCCGATCGCGCGGTCCTTGTCGCTGGCAGTCAGCGCAGTGGTGGGTGCCGGCAGTGGAGTGGTGCTGCTCGCTACAGCTGTGGTCTCCCTGGGTGCGGCCATCAAGGCCTCCCCCAGCTGATCAGAACCCGATCGCTTCCTCGACGAGCAGAACAGTAATGCGGCCAGGCATCAGCTCGTGACTCACAACCAGTTGCTTGCCGATGACGCTCGGCGCCCCGTACGCCTCCTTCGCCCGAGCGTCCTCCAGCGGATAGCTGTGGCGCTCGACGCGCTCGAATGCCATGTCGAGGTCGACGACAACCTTCTGTGCCCCGACCACCCAGATCACCCGCGAGGCGCCAAACGCGTACGACGCAATCTGGCTGCCCGACGCGGAGGCGACCACGACGTGGCCGTCCTCGCTCACGGCATGGACGCTGCCGACGACAACGTCCATCGTGCTGACGTGGCGCCTGAACTCCTCCGTCTGCGTTGCCGGGTCGAGCGTCTCGGTGAGAGTGCGCGTCGAGCGGTAACGGGTCGCGGCGCGAATGTCCGCGGCAACGCCGATCGTCTCCAGCGTCTGCGAGGTGCTGTTGTAGACGAGTGCGTCATCCGGGATCAGTTGGTCGACCACGCTGCGCGCGTCCTGTCCGGTGCCGACGATTCGCGCTTCCATGCCGCGGGCGGTCAACGTAGCGGCCGCGCGCTCCAGGCGGGTACGGTCTGCCGGGACCGAGAAGGCGGGGTCAGCCGCGAGCGATGGCCCGGCGTCGAGAGTCGTCACAGTAATTGGCTCCAGTTCCCTTGAGTAACTGACGCTACAATGAGAACCGACTGTGACTCTTGCCCGCAAGACGGCACTTTTGCCTGCTTTGGGCACATGGAGGGAACCATGACAGCGGGACCACGCGACTGGCCGCCACCTCACCCCGAAGACTGCAAGGCCCGCGACGTGCTCGATCGGGTGGGTGACAAATGGACGGCAAACGTCATCGCGTTGCTCGGCACCGGCACAATGCGCTTCAGCGACATCCGGCGCTCGGTGGACGGCATCAGCCAGCGCATGCTCACGGTCACGCTGCGCGCGCTCGAGCGCGACGGACTCGTCGACCGCCGCGTCTACCCCGTCATCCCGCCACGTGTCGAGTACACCCTGACCGACCTAGGACAATCCCTGCTCGACATCGTCCGCGCGCTCATCGATTGGAGCGCCGACCACACTGGCGACATCGTGGCCGCGCGGCGGCGATACGACGCCGCTCAGGCCGCAAATGCTACGGGGAATGGCAGCCCAGAGGCCGCAGCCGAGTCAAAGCGCACTACCGACAGGACATCGGTCACCATGGACTCGGGGTGACCTGAGTCAGGGTTCCGCCAGACCCAGGACTATTCATCAGCTAAGGACCAGATCGAGCCTCGGCGGTGGCGATGTCGACTAGTGATCCTGGGCCAGGACTGCGTGGGCGACGCAGCGAGTGCGAGGCGCTGGATCGGCTGCTGTCCCAGGCGCGTGCGGGTCAAAGTCAGATTCTGGTACTTGCGCGGCGAGGCGGGCGTCGGCAAGACCGCCTTGTTGGAATACCTGGCGGAGCGCGCCTCGGGATGTCGCATCGTGCGCGCGACGGGCATCGAATCGGAGATGGAGCTCGCATTCGCCGGGCTGCAACAGCTCTGTGCGCCCGTGCTGGACCACGTGGACCGCCTTCCCGGCCCGCAACGCGACGCACTGTCCATTGCGGTCGGTCTGAGCAGCGGCAACCAGCCGGACCGCTTCCTCGTCGGGCTGGCGGTGCTCAGCCTGCTTGCGGAAGTAGCAGAAGCGGACCCGCTGGTCTGTGTTGTGGACGATGCGCAGTGGCTGGATCGAGTCTCCGTACAGACTCTGGCGTTCGTGGCGCATCGCCTGTTGGCCGAGCGGGTCGCGTTGGTGTTCGCGGTACGTGAGCCGATCGGCGACCAGGAGCTGGCCGGCCTACCCGGGCTCGCGATCCGGGGGCTTGGTGACAGCGACGCGCGCGCGCTGCTGGACTCAGTCATCCGGGGGCCGCTGGACGAGCAGGTGCGCGATCGGATCGTTGCCGAGACACGCGGAAACCCGCTCGCCCTGCTGGAACTTCCTCTCGGACTGACGCCGGAGGAGTTGGCGGGTGGATTCGGACTGCCCGACACGACTCCGCTGGACAGCCGAATCGAAGCGGGCTACCGCCGCCGACTTGAACGGCTCCCGGTCGACACTCGGCGACTCCTGCTCACGTCAGCAGCTGAGCCGGTCGGCGACGTGACGTTGCTATGGCGGGCAACCGAGCGGCTCGGGATCCCAGCCGAGGCCGCGACCGCGGCAGAGGCTGTTGGCTTGATCGAGCTCGGTGCACGAGTCCGGTTCCGACATCCGCTCGTACGGTCCGCGGTCTACCGGTCTGCGACTCTGACGGAGCGGCGGGATGTGCACCGCGCCCTGGCGGATGTCACAGATCCGGGTCTCGATCCAGACCGCCGAGCGTGGCATCGCGCCCATGCGGCCGTGGGACCCGACGAGGCAGTTGCCGACATGTTGGAACGCTCAGCCGATCGAGCGCAGGGCCGCGGCGGCCTCGCGGCCGCGGCCGCGTTCCTGGAGCGCGCAGCCGAGCTGACTCCCGACCCGGCCAGGCGGGGAGCGCGAGCGCTGGCCGCCGCAGAGGCGAAGTCGGACGCCGGTGCGCCCGGCCCGGCCCTCGAACTCCTCGCAGCCGCGGAGCTGTCGCCGCTCGACGCGCTGCAGCGCGCGCGGCTGGAGCGGCTGCGCGCCCAGCTGACGTTCATCCACGGACGGGGCAGCGATGCACTGCCCCTGCTTCTCGGCGCCGGGCGGCGGCTCGAGCCGCTCGACCTCAGTTTGGCGCGTGAGACATACCTCGACGCCTTAGGAGCTGCGATCTTCGCCGGCCGTCTCGGCGTCGACCGGGACCTGCGGGAAGCAGCCGCGGTCATTCTTGCTGCGCCCCGCCCAGAGTCCCCGCGATGTGTCGATCTTCTGCTTGATGGTTTGGCGATCCGGTTCACCGACGGCTACGCGGCAGCCCTCCCACCACTCAAGCGAGCCCTGAGCGAATTCGGGTTGGAGCAAGGGGATAGGCACGGAGGACTGCGCTGGCTCTGGGTGGCATGGCCTGTTGCCAACGAGTTGTGGGACGACGACGCGTGGCACGAGCTGACCACCCGGGCGGTCTTGGTCGCACGTCACCAAGGCGCACTCACGGTCCTCCCGATCGCGTTGCTCTACCGGGCCGGCGTCCTTGTCAGCGCCGGCGAGTTCGCGGCGGCATCGGCGCTGGTCGAGGAGGCCACGGCGATCAACGAGGTGGTCGGTGTCACGCCTGTCGCCTATATCGCTGCGGTGCTCGCCGCCCACCGTGGCCAGGAAGCCTTGGCGTCTGAGTTGATCGAGTCCGGCATCGCAGAAGCGACTGCTCTGGGTGTCGGTCGGATGATCGCGCTCGCGGAATACGCAAGGGCAGTGCTCTACAACGGGCTCGGCCGCTACGAGGACGCGCTCGCGGCTGCCCAACGCGCCTGCGAGAGCGAGGACCTAGGACTGATCGGCTGGTCGCTCACCGAGCTCGTCGAGGCGGCCGCCCGAAGCGGTCGGCCGGACATCGCCGCCCCCGCGCTGCAGCGACTCGAGGACAGGACCACGGCGGCCGGCACGGATTGGGCGCTCGGGATGCAGGCCCGATCGCGGGCATTGGTCAGCCACGGCGGCGAAGCCGAGGCGCTTTACCGCGAGGCCCTCAAGCGGCTCGCCAATGACCGCCTCGCCGTGTTCCTGGCGCGCGCTCAGCTCCTGTATGGCGAGTGGCTACGGCGGGAAGGCCGGCGCGTGGATGCGCGCGAGCAGCTGCGTGCGGCCCACCAACGCTTCAGCCAGATGGGGGCTGACGGGTTCGCCGAGCGCGCCCGAAGGGAGCTGATTGCTACCGGTGAGACGGTGCGCAAACGTACGGTCGACACGGTTGACGAGCTGACTGCGCAGGAGACGCAGATCGCCCAGCTCGCCGTCGAGGGTCTTTCCAACCCGGAGATCGGCGCCGAGCTGTTCATCAGCCCGCGCACGGTGGAGTGGCACCTGCACAAGGTGTTCACCAAGCTCGGCATCAGCTCCCGCCGAGACCTCCGTCGCGCCTTGCCCGGCGCTCGACGGACCGGCGTGCCGGTCTAGCGTCGCAGGCCAGGGTGTTCCCCGGGCGCGACGGACGCCCCGCAGTCCGAAGCTTGACGCGGTGGCATCAATGGGTGCCTGCACCGAGCAGAGGGGTCGTCTAGATCATGGAAATGAAGCTAGAGGTTGTCGTGGTGCAGGTCTCCGACGTTGATCGGGCCAAGAAGGTTCTTCCCATGGACGTCGTGACTCTGACTGAGCTCTACATGCAGAGGGCCGGCTAGTGAGCCGCGACCGCGACCCCATCCTGCTCGTCGCCGGGGCGTGGGATGAGCCCTTGCTGAGCACGCTCATTGTCAGGCGTCGGCCATCGCAAGATGGCCGGTCGGGGAAAGCGGCGGAAGTTCGCGGAGCTCATCCTCGGGCGCTTTGAGATTCAGAAATTCGCCACGATCCCTCTGGCTACGGTGCCGTCACCTCGATGGCGCCGTAGCCAGAGACTTGTCTCGGGCGGCGACGATCTCGGGCACCTTCTCGTTGACCCACTCGAGCAGGCCGGTCATGTGACGCGCGGCCTCGTCGCCGAGGTTGGTGAGGCTGTACGTGACCTGAGGCGGCTTGGTCGGCGCCACGGTCCGGTTGACGAAACCGTCGGCTTCGAGCGTGCGCAGCGTCTGAGCGAGCATCTTTTCGCTGACCCCACCGATGCGCCTGCGGAGCTCGCTAAAGCGCCGCGACCGCTCGTACAACGCGGCCAGAACCAGCACACCCCAGCGGCTCGTGACGTGGTCGAGCACCATGCGCGCGGGGCAGTTGCTGTCGAATACGTCACCCTCGAGTCGAGTCAGCTGGTCGATGACCTGCACGCTCACATCGGCCTCCGGGGCTTACCCATAGGTACGTACTTACCAACGGTAAGCATGAGGCATACGGTCGTGATTGGCCAGACCCGGCTACTCAATCGACCGACTACGCAGGAGCCACCCAGCATGATCGTGATCACCGGTGTAACCGGACATCTCGGGCGGATCGCCGCCGACGACATCCTCGCGACCACCTCGAGCGACGAGATCGCGGTGGTCGCCCGCGACACAGGCAAGGCCCGGGACTTCGCCGCGCGCGGCGTCGACGTACGGCAGGGCGACTACGACGATCCAGCAGGCCTGGTTTCAGCGTTCATGGGCGCCGACGTCCTGCTGTTCGTATCCTCGCCCAACACCGAGCCTGGCGTACGGGAGCGCCAGCACCTCGACGTGGTCGACGCCGCAGTCAAGGCCGGGGTTGGCCGTGTCGTCTACACGAGCGCGATCACGGCTGATCGGGGTGAGTCATTCCTGGCGGCTCACAAGGTCACTGAAGACGCGCTGCGCGACTCCGGCTTGAGCTACACGCTGCTCCGCAACACCTTCTATACGGAGGTGTTCGTCAACCCCGGCATAGCGGCCGCGGTTGCTGCCGGCGAGTTGACCGCGCCCGCGATCGGACACCCGCTTGTGACCGCCACCCAGTCCGATCTCGCCCACGCGGCCGCCGCAGCAGTCGTCGGCGCGGGTTATGACAACGCGGTGTACGAGCTGCGCGGACCGGGCTGGACCTTCCCCGAGCTCGCCGAGACGCTGACGGAGGTGTCCGGTCGGCCGGTTGCCTTCCGTGAGGTCGACGACAGCGCATCGGGCGAAGTCGCGTACATCCTGCCGCTCCTTCGGCTGCCCGAGTTCGGCCAGCCAACGCCTGACCTCGAGACACTGCTCGGCCGGCCGGCGACTCCACTCGCGGAGACAGTACGTGCCGCCCTTGCTCAGCGGCGGCCGGACGCGATGACGCGCTAGAACGGCGCAGCGTCGTCAGGTGGTGAGTCAGGCTCGGGCTCGGGTTTCGTCGATTGTTGTCGGAGCCGGTCGAGGTAGTGCCGCTTGCGGGCGGCGGCCTCGCTTTGTTCCTGATCGGTGGGTCCGATCTGGGTGGGTGGCCGGTCGGTGACGATGCCGGTCGGTGAGGTCCAACGCAGTGTGCCGTGGCCGAGGGGCAGTGCCTGCCAGCCGTACCAGGTCTTGGCCCGGTTGATCCAGCCTGTCAACGCGTGACAGTTGTCGGCGTCGGTGGCACCGCCGTCCTCCCACGCCTGGGCGTGGTCGATCTCGGCACGATGGGCCGGCGTGTTGTCGGTGGGGAATGTCGAGGTGACGTCCCGCCCGCGCACGTGATCTTGCAGCACCTGCGGCGGCCGATACTGATCGCGGCCGTAGTCCAAAAGCACCCCGGAGGCGGGGTCGGTGAGCAGGCGTCGCCACACCCCGTCGGCGGCCAGTGCGCGGGCCTGCTCGGCGGTGATCGGCCCGTAGCCGGCCAGCATCGCGGGCAGGTCATCCAAACCGGCGAGCGTGGTCCAGGACACGGTGACCTGGATGTGCGGCCTCCCGACCCGGTCCCGCACCCGCAGCAGCATCGGCGGCTCCTCGGGGCAGCCGGCGTCTCGGGAGTCGGCGGCGTGGCGGGTGAACGACTCCGCGCCACGGTAGCCCTCACGTCCCCCAGGCCCGCCACTCGGCGTCATCGTCACCCGTCGCTGTCGGCGTGGCTGGTCTCGTCGCCGTGACCGGCGTCGCCGTCGGGACCGGTGAGGTCGTCACGCCGGGCGGCATCGTCGGCCCCGGGCTCGTGGTCGTCGTTGCGCTGTTGTGCAGCGTCGCTCGCATTGTCGGTGTTGTCGTGGGCAGTCGTGTCGTCGGTGGCGTGTCGGGTGGCCGCAGCCGGGTTGGCAGCCGCCGGTGTGCCCGGTGCGGGCCACGTCGTCGCAGATCCGCGCGAGGGCGTCGGCGCGGCGTTGCGCCATGGTCCTGCCGTCGTCGGGGTCGGCGTCGCGCAACGCGTCGGCGACCCGGTCCAGGATCTCATCGACGACCGCGAGGTCCTCGGCGGGCAGCTCGCCGAACAGCTGCCCCATGCCGTCATCGGCGCGCCGGGTGGTGACCCGCCGCCGCGCCCGCGCCTGGGCGTGCCGGGCCGCCGCGTCCCGCGGGTCGGCGGTGATCACCAACCGGCGCAGCCGGTCGAGCAGCTTCCCGGCGGTCAGTCCGGCCGCTTCAGCCAGGATCTGCGCCTCGACCTCGCCGGCGGTCTCGTCGGGGAGTGGGCGCAGCGCGTCGAGGATGAGCTTGGCCCGCCACCCGTCGAGCAGCCCGCCGGCGAGCGCGGCGTGCAGGTCGGGGTGCTGCTCGACCAGCTCCCGCGCCGCGAACAGTCGGCCCTTCGCCGTGCTTGGGGCGATGCCCAGCAGCACCGAGGTCTCCAGGGCGGCGGCTGCGATGGCGTGCCGGTCATCGTCGAGCGCTTCCGCGCCCGCCGGCAGCGGGTCGTCGGCGAACGGCGACAGCCGCGACAGCGTCGCCAACATCTGCTGCTGGCGGGCCTGCAGCATCCGCTGCCACTGCTCGGTGTCGGCGAGCTCCCCGAGCAGCGCGGCCCGCGCACCGCCGGCAGCCGGCAACCAGCTCAGCGAGCTCGGCGTCCAATAAGCCGTCGGCGTCGAACCCGTCATCGAACCGGTCGTCGTAGTATCTGCTCGAGCTGCCAGCACTGCTCGGCCCAGGCGTCCAGCTCCTCCTGGGTGAGCTGGTCGAGCCGGTCCGGGTCCATGCCACCCATTCTATCGAACACCCGTTCGAGTGGCAAGGATCTGTGGACGGAAATCCGTGCGTGACACGGCTTTCCGGGCACGCACACGCCCCAGCACGACGCACGCATCGGGCACAACGACTCGGCAGCCACGCGCTTCCATAGCTACCGATCTACTCGCAGGGCCAGACACAACCCGGCGGCACCGCGACACACGTCGGCCGAACCCTCATACCCACGGGTCTGCCCGCAGGGCCCGACACAACCTTCCTGCAACGGGACGACGGCTGTGGACAATCAGACGACGCCACGGCGCATGGGGAAACCAGCCGTCGACTCCCAACGTCATCCACCGGCACACCGATACCGACTGCGGACCGTGCCAATCGCGACCTCGATGCCGACCGCGGGTCAATGGTGCGGCGGCGGCCGACGCGGTTGACCGGCCGGATTACAACCACGAGCTGCTGCTCCCAGCCACTGCTCTGGTGCCCAAGGCGTTTCTAGCGCTCTAACGAGTCAACTGCGCCGTGTCGATCTGCCCCGACAACAACTCTCCGTCGGACCCCCAGCGTGAACCTCCTCCATTCTGCGGCTATTCAGGCAGACACGACGTCAATGGCCGCCTGGGCTACGCCGGCGGCACTGGCTGGGTTCTGTCCAGTGACCAGACGCCCATCCGTGACAACATGTGGCCGCCACAGCGGGCCGCCGGTGTGCTTGGCTCCGAGCTGCTGGAGTCGGGACTGCAGCGGGAATGGCACGACATCGGCGAGCTTGACCGCCTGTTCCTCTCGGTCGGTGAACGCCGCGATGTTCTTGCCCTCGACGAGCAGTGAGCCGTCGGACAGCCGCAGCGTGGTCAGTGCCGCAGGTCCATGACAGACAGCCGCGACGACTCCACCGTTCTCGTAGACCGAGGCCGCCAGCCGTGAGAGGTCGGCGTTGTCGGGGAAGTCCCACATGGCGCCGTGACCGCCGACGAAATAGATGACGTCGTAGTCGTCGGGATTGACCTGGGAAGGGGTGGGTGCGGAGTCCAACTTCGCTTGCACGTCAGGGTCGGCGGCCCAGGCCGCCTGGTTTGGCTTGGACGCGTCGTAGCCGTCCTCCGGTGCGCGCCCGCCCTGCACGGTGGCGATGTCGACTTCCCACCCCGCCTGGGTGAAGGTGCGCCACGGGTCCGCGGCCTCGGACACCGTGTAGCCAGTCGCCCGACCGGTCTCACCGAGCTTGGCGTGGCTGGTCAGCACGAGCAGTGCGCGGCGCTTCGCCGCGGGTTCGTTCTGCATGGTCATCGCTCCTTGTCGGTGAATCAGCCGTCGAGGCGAACAATCTCGACGCGCCTGTTCTGGCTGCGGTTGGGCTCACTGTCGTTGGGCACAACGGGTTGTGTCTCACCGAGTCCAGTGGCTTCCACAGTGATCGGAGCATCGGCCAGGTACGTCCGCAGCACCTCGGCGACCGCGTCCGCCCGCTGTTGTGACAGCGCGATGCCATCGCCCGGACCGACGTCGGCGGCGTGCCCTCGTACGGAGACACTCGCTGGGACCGGACTGACGCAATTGGTCGGCGATGATGGCAATGAGCTGTGCGGCCTCCGGTCGCAGCTGCGCGCTGTCGCCGTCGAACAGCACCGTCTCCGAGATCCGGATCGCCTGTCCCCCTGCTACGGGTACGGACGCAACACCCGACGGCGTGGACTCGGGCGGCAGCACCGGTGCCGGGGACTCCTGCACGGAGGGGGCGGAGGACGACGGAACCTGCGTCTGACTCTGCGCAGGCGGGGCCGTAGACGCGGGGTCCTCGTCGCTTCCCAGCAACGGCATGGCAATCCACGTTGCAACCCCAACGGCAGCGGCGCCCAATGTCGCGAGCGCAAGCCACACCCAGCGGCGCGACGGCTTGACCGGGACTGGCGGCTCGGCCACCCGAACCGTCGTGTCGGCCTCGGTGACGGGGTCGAAGCGCGCCCGGGCGAGGTCGGATCGCACGCTGTGCGGGGGCAGACCCTTCGACGCGTTCCACTGCGCCCGGAACGCCGGCATGTCGACGTTGATCCACGCCGTGTACGACCTGCCCGCCGCTGACCTCGTACGCGAGCTGTGCGGTGCCGACCAGCCAGGCCGCGGACCGTGCCTTGCTTGAGCGCAGCGCGACCACCGCCATGTCGCTGCCCCGTGCGGCCTGACACCATCGTGTCGCCGACCTGGTACCGGCTCTCCTCGCACATCTCGAACAGCTTGGTCAGCTGTGTGACGAGGGACCCATGGTCCGTGACGCCCAGATCTGGTGCCTGGACCACCAGCAGCGGGCTGCACAGACGCGCCACGGCGTCGACGTCACGACGCTTGAGTGCGTCAGCCATTAGCCGCGTGACTCGGAGAGTCTCCTCCGCCGACGCATCAAGTCGGCCATGGCGATCCTGGGCTTGGCTCTCGTCGGCGCCGCGAATCACCACGACAGCCCCTCCCCGAAGCCTGCCCGCCGTCCAGTAGCCCCCGCGGCGGTCAACCCGTACGTCCTACACAGTCAAGCAGAGACGCGACGGCAAGGTGCTGGCTCTGCGGGTTACCGCCCGGCGAAGGTCGCCAAACCGTCAGCCAGCGGGCCGACCGCGAGTGCCGGAAGGTAGGACAGCCCACCGATCAGGATCACCACGCCCATCAGCATGACGACGAACGTGGCGCTGTGCGTGGGCAGGACCGCGGCGGACTTGAATTCCCTTGGTTGCTGAGCGGCGAACGCCCCGGCCAGACCAAGCAGCAGCAGCAGCGGAAGGAACCGGCCAAACAGCATGGCGATCGCCAGCCCGTTGTTGTAGAAGTCGCTGTTGCTCGTGATGCCGGCGAAGGCGCTGCCGTTGGTGGCTGTCGCGGAGATGAACGCGTAGAACGCCTCGGAGAAGCCATGCGGGCCTTGGTCTTGCAAAAGATCGCGATTGCCGTCGATGCCCACGGCGAACGCGGTCCCGGTGAGGATCAGGCCGGGCGCGACGAGGATGTACAGCGCGACCAGGACGAGCTCGCGACGCCCGATCGTCTTGCCCAGCAACGTCGGTGTTCGCCCGGTCATGAGCCCGGCCAGGAAGACGGCGACCATCGCCAGGACGAGCAATCCGGCCAGCCCCGTGCCGATGCCACCTGGGGTGACCTCACCGACGAGCATGTTGAACATCAGCATGCCGCCGCCGAGCCCCGTGAACGAGTCGTGCGACGAGTTCATCGCGCCGTCGGAAGTCGACGTCGACGCGGTGGCAAACAGCGCCGATGCGGGGACACCCAGCCGCGTTTCCTTGCCCTCGAACGAGGCGCCTACGGCCTCCGGGACAGTGCCGCGGTGGGCAACCTCAGCGGCCGTGGTCGCTGCGAGCGACGCGCAGAACAGCAGCGCCATGGTGGCCACGATCGCGTACCCCTGCCGCTTGTCGCCGACCATGCGGCCGTACGTGCGAGGCAAGCTTGCCGGCACGACGAGCATCAGGATGACCGAGACGAGATTGGAGAACGGCGTCGGGTTCTCGTACGGGTGCGCGGACGTGGCGTTGAAGAAGCCGCCGCCGTCACCACTCATGACCTTGATCGGCTCGTACGACGCAATCGGGCCCGACCGGGATCGTCTGGCTCGCACCCGACAGGCCGGCCGTGACCGTGTCCGAGCCGAAGCTCTGCACGACGCCGGTGGCCAGGAAGATCAGCGCGCCGACCGCCGCGAGCGGCAGCAGGATGCGGATGACTCCTCGGGTGAGGTCGGCCCAGAAGTTGCCGACGCGCCCGGTGCCGCGGCTGGTGAGGCCTCGGATGAGAGCGATGAGCACGGCCAAGCCGACAACCGCAGACAGGAACGCCTGGACCGCGATGCCCGTCATCTGCACGAAGTGCCCGAGCGCGGACTCACCCGCGTACGACTGCCAGCTCGTGTTGGTGACGAATGAGACGGCGGTGTTGAACGCCTGTCCGGACGGCATGGCCGGCATGTCTCGGGACAGCGGCAGGAACGGCTGGAGGCGGAGGAGCGCGTACAACCCCAACACGGACACGACCGAGAAGCCCAGCAGCGACATGCCGTACTGGAACGGTCGCTGGTCTGCATCAGGGTCAACGCGAGCGACCCGGTAGATCAGGCGTTCGACTCGCCAGTGGGTGCGGCTGGTGAACGTCTTCCACATCCAGTCGCCAAGCGGAACGTGTACGGCCGCCAGGACGGCCAGCACCACAGCGACCTGTATCCAGCCGGTCACGCGGGCACGCCTGTATCAGGTGGGGTGTGTGAGTGGTGCACGACGAATTAGTACGCCCGGTGCCATCGCGGCTCGCTGCCCTACTGGCGCGTCCTTGACCTCTCCGGCCGCGATCCTGACAGCATCTTGACGCGCCGCGTTGCAACGCTCCCCGATCACAGCCACTTCACTCGCTTGAACACCACGTAGAGCGCCGCGGCAATCAGCGCCATCACGATCAACGCGAGTGGATAGCCGAATCGCCAACTCAATTCCGGCATATGGTCGAAGTTCATCCCATAAATGGTGCCGATCAATGCTGGGGCGAACAGGATGGCCGCCCACGCCGAGATCTTCTTGATCTCCTCATTCTGCGCATAGCTGGCCTCGGTGAGCTTCTGCACCTCCTCGTTGTGCTTCTGACCCACCAAAGTGGACTTGATCAGAAGAACCGACTGATAGAACTCGATGACTCCTTGGAGGTAGGCGAGCTCACCGTCGGCCACATCGCGGACAAGGTCGAACTGGCGCGCGTTGTCAGCAACGAATCGGTGTCCCGCGGGCGAAATGCCGGTGAGGCTGGCCATGCTTCCGTAGATCGCCCCACTCAGTGCACCCATCGTGCGTACGGCGAGCAACTGATGGCGCGCCCGGTAGAGCTCATCGAGGAACACCTCGGGGTCGCCGACATCGCCACCGGTGGCCCGCTGCTCGAGCGCCCACACGTCCTTGGTCACCGTTTCGATGAAGTTGTCCTGCTCACGGGTCAGGGCAGAGACAATCGCATGCGACAGCTCAAACGGTGTCATCGGTCGCAGTCGCCCAGCCTCCATCCGCTCGAGGACCGCGCTGGTCTCGCGCATGGCGACAGCCGGATCGACCGCTGGATTGACTGGGCCGTGCACGGTCACCAAATAGTGCTTTCCGATGAACTGGTCCAGCTCGATGTAGTGCACGTGGCCGCGCTTCCCCCGTTCCGGCGCATGCAGGACGACGAAGACGTGGTCGCTATAGGCATGCATCTTCGGCACGCGGTTTCGCTCAGTCGCATCCTTAATCGCCAGCGGATGGAAATGAAAGACCTCCGACAAGACTCGCACTGCCTCGTCGTCAGGATCAGGGATGTCAACCCAAACCAGGCCCTCTTCGCTCTCGAGCAACGCCTTGAGATCCTCGACAGCACGCCGCTCAACACCGTTGGCGGTGATCAGGCGAACGTCCATCTCCACTCACCTCCCGACGGGTAGCGCGAACACGTGGATGGACTCGTCTTTCTCTTTGAACCGTGACGGCTGATCCTTCTTCGCCCGGTCGGACACCACCACAACCTCGTTGTCGGTCAGCCACGACACGCCCTCGACATTCCCGTACGGAGTTCCGTCCCCGTCGCCCGGAAACGCATAGATCGTCCCGTCGTCAACGAGGTCCCAACCGGACGGGGTTAGCTCACCCACCCAGAGTGCGGACGACTCCTGCGACAGCACCGCCAGTCGGCTGCCCGACGCACTGAGACTGCTGAAGTCCGCGAAGTCCAAGCTGCGGGGCAGAGGAATGGTGTCGAACCGGTCCCACTGGTTGGTCTGCTCGTCTGCATCGGATGGCAGGGCGAACACGTGCACCCGACCACCTCCCGGGCGTCGACCGACCTCACCCGACTCGCACAGGTTTCCTTCGCAGAGCCCGAGAAGGTAGGCATCGTCGCCTCGTCGGACGCAGGTGAGTCCCTCGATCCCCTTGTTTTGCCGGTCGAGTGGGAAGTCGAGCCACCGTTCTGACCGCAGCCGCAGATCACCGTCGAGCTCGATGACCTGAGCCATGTAAGTGCCCGACTCTCGCTCGATGGCCTCGACGAGCAGGAAGTAAGTGTCATCGATGTCGTCGTACGCGATGTCTTCGAAGCCCGTCGCCTCCATCGATCGGATGTGCGTGACGGCGTTTTCGTCGCCCGACGACAGCTCGGGCTCCATACGAGCAACATCCGCGATGTTGTCGAAGATGACCCAACAGCGGTCCCGCGCGAAAAGCACGCCACTTGCCTCGAACTCGTCGACGTCCAGGGCTGACTCTGGCAACAGGTCACGAATCTTCGCTTCGCGAAGCAGCTGAAGAGACTCGCGCGTGGTCATGGTCAGCGCAGAAACTCGGTGATCGCTGTCAGGCAAGTGTCGTCGTTCTCCAGATGCGGCAGGTGCGCGACGCCCGGAAGCTCGAGCAACCGCGCATCCGGAATTCGCTCCACCATGCCCTGACAGACCGGCAACTGGTCGGGCAGGTCCAGCTCGCCGGACATCACCAGGGTCGGTGCGGAAATCACGTGGAGCCGCTCCCACGCCGGCTCCGGCCGGATCAGCTCGCCGGGGTTCTCGTTGGCGAGCGCGATGCCGTTCATCTCCAGAAACAGCTCGCGCGCCTGGCCGACAACCCGACCCTCCGGCGCCGTCGGCCCGTCCAGCCACAGCCATGCCTCCAGGCGGTTGGCCGCGGCCAGATCGTTCGCCTCCTCGGCGGCCTCCAGCTTCTGCAGCAGCGCGTTGGCCGGCTCCGGGTAGGTCTCGAGCCACGGTGCATCGCCCGACACCCCTGGCGCGATCAGCGCAAGCCGGGACACCCGGTCCGGATGGTCAAGCGCCAGGTCGATCGCCGTACTGCCGCCGATCGAGCACCCCACCACAGTGGCCTGCCCGACACCCGCCGCGTCGAGGACGGCGATCGCGTCGGCGACCCTCGAGTAAGGCTCCGGCGTGTAGGTCGTCTCGCCGTACCCGCGCTGGTCATAGGCGAGCACCTGGTGATCTGGCGCGAGCCGCTCGCTGAGGTGACGCCAGCTACGCCGGTCGTCGACCCCGGCATGGATCAACAGCACCGGGTCACCGGTGCCGATCGACGAATAGGCGAGCCTGGCTTGTCCCGAAGTCGCGAACACCGCTCCATGCTCGCAGAGCCGGCGTCCGGGACGAAGGTCCCGCCTATCTGGGCCCCTCCGCACTCGATGTCCGCCCGGCCGAAGACAAGCCTGGAGGTGACCGGAGGACAAGCCTTCGTCCGAGGAAGCGTGCGCAATTGGCCAGGTTCCTCGGACGCAACGGCAAAGGAGCGAGGGAGGAGTCGACATGCTGGTCCGCGAGCTCATGACGAAGCCGGCCGTGGCGGTCCGTCCGCACGTGACGATCAAGGACGCGGTACGGCGGCTCGAGAAGCACCACATCACCGCGATGCCCGTCCTCGGCGACGGGGACCGCCTGATCGGGATCGTCAGCGAGGCTGACCTGCTGCGCGATGCGGTGGTCGACGACCCGCGTGCGCACGCCAGGCCGACCGAGTCATGGCACGAAGGATCCACTGGCAGCGGTCGAGAATGTCATGACGCCGCACGTCATCACCGTGCACGAGAACAGCGACGTCGCGGAGGTGGCTCGCCTCATGCTGGAGACCGGGATCAAGAGCATCCCCGTCGTCCAGGCAGACAAGGTCGTGGGCATGATCAGTCGCAGTGATGTGATCCATGCCCTTGCCACGACCGATGCCCGCATCCGCGACGAGATCGTGGCGCTGCTGCGCGAGGCCGGACTGCACACCTGGACCATCAGCGTGGACGACGGCGACGTGTCGGTCTTCGGACCTGACGGAGCCGCCGACCGGCGGTTGGTGGACACACTCGCCCGCACCGCCCGAGGCGTGCGGTCCGTGCATTTCGTACCCACAGCAGCGCGGCCATGTTTCAACGCCGCCGCCGTCGGGATGAGGTGTGTGATGGATGAGCCGCGCCCCGATGCGACTGAGGTCCTCGGCCTCTCCGACTGTTGGCGACTCCTCAGAGGAGCCCCCGTGGGTCGCCTTGCCCTCACCCGAGGCGACCAGCCGGAGATCTTCCCGGTGAACTTCGTCGTCGACCACGCCAGCATCGTCTTCCGCACGCAAGAGGGGACCAAGCTCACCTTCTCGCTCGGGCGACGGGTGGCCTTCGAAGCGGACGGCTATGACGCCGAATCCGGCGAGGCGTGGAGCGTGGTCGTCAAGGGCAAGGCATGGGAGGTTTCGCAGCTGCATGAGGTCCTCGACGCCCTCGAGCTGCCGCTCTTCCCGTGGCACGCGACGCCCAAGGGGCACGTGATTCGGATCGAGCCCGACGAGGTTTCTCCGCCGCGGGCGCAGGTTCCGGGTGAGCCCGACAAGTCGGGACCTTCGGCCCATCCGCTCGGCCGAGGCGCCGAAGATAGCCTTGGCACCATGGACGATGCCCAAGGACCGGTGCGGGTCTTCTTGCTCGACGACCACGAGGTCGTACGACGCGGCATCGGCGACCTGCTGGACGCCGAGCCCGACCTCGAGATCGTGGGAGAAGCGGGTACGGCGCGCGAGGCCCTGGCCCGGATCCCGGCGCTCAAGCCGCACGTCGCCGTGCTCGACGTGCGCCTTCCCGACGGTGACGGTGTCACCGTGTGCCGCGAGATCAGGTCCACCATGCCATCGGTGGCCTGCCTGATGCTCACGTCCTTTGCTGACGACGAGGCGCTGTTCGACGCCATCATGGCCGGCGCGGCCGGCTACGTGCTCAAGCAGGTACGCGGCACCGACCTGGTGGGAGCGATTCGCACCGTCGCGAGCGGCGGTTCGATGCTGGATGCCAACGCAGCCAGCCAGGTCATGGCAAAGCTCCGCGCCGGCGCCGAGCACGCGGACCCGCTCGCGGTCCTGAGTGCCCAGGAACGCAAAATCCTCGACCTGATCGGCGAGGGCCTGACCAATCGGCAGATCGGCGAGCGGATGTTCCTCGCGGAGAAGACGGTGAAGAACTACGTGTCCAGCTTGCTGGCAAAGCTGGGGATGGAGCGTCGCGTGCAAGCCGCCGTCTACGCCACCCAGCTCAAGCAGGGCGAGCACCTCAAGTAACGGGACCTTCGGCCTTACGCCGTACGCAAACTGGAGCGGACGATGGAGGGCGTGGAACTTCGGACCATGTCGCGCGCTGAGTCACTAGCGCTGCTCGCAAGCGTCCCCGTCGGGCGGGTCATCTTCACAGTGGGCGCCCTCCCCGCGGTCGAGCCGGTCAACTTCGTGGTCGTCGACGAGAGTGTCGTCATCCGTACGAGCCCCGGCGCCAAGCTCGTCGGGCTCTTGAGAGACCACATCGTGGCCTTCGAAGCAGACGAGATCGACGCCGCGGCCATGACGGGATGGAGTGTCACCGTTGTCGGCTTCGCCAACGAGGTGGGAGACGCGGCCGAGATCGAACGGCTCAAGGAGGCGCTGACCGCCTGGGCTCCGGGTGAGCGCGAGCACTTCCTCAAGATCGGGATCGGACGCGTGACGGGACGCCGCCTGAGCGCTCCCACCGACGCGCGCGTCGATGGGGAACGGCGCGCACGCGTGGCACCTCGCTAGCCGAGCGGCACGCGCCATTCCAGCACTGTCCCTCGCTCTGCACCGGGCGCAACGGTCAACTGACCTCCGAAGTGCTCTGCCCTATCGGCCAGATTGCGAAGTCCTCGGCGCGTCACGTCGGCCGGAATGCCGACGCCGTCATCTGCGATGCGCAATGTCACATCCCGATCCGCCACCAGGCTGACCTCGATGCGACTGGCCTCAGCATGCCGGGCAGCGTTGGACAGGCCTTCCCTCAACACAGCGACCACGGCGTCGGCTATCTCGTCGGGGACCTTCGTGTCGATCGGGCCTTCCAGCCGTAGCGACGGGGTGAAGCCCACGACGTCGGGCAGTGCCTCCACCTCGGCCAGGATGCGCTCGCGCAGGCGGGCCGCCGATCCTTCGTCTCGCGGTTGGAGCGCGTAGATCGTCGTACGAATCAACTTGATCGTCTCGTCGATCTCGTCCACGGCCCGGCTCACCCTCCCAGCGACCGTGGCGTTGTCTATCAGCCGACCGACCCCCTCCAGGGTCATCCCAGTCGCGAACAGGCGCTGGATGGCCAGATCGTGCAGATCCTTGGCGATGCGGTCCCGGTCAAGGATCACCGTGAGCTGCTCGGCATCGTGCCGGCGATCGGCCAGCTCAAGTGCGAGAGCCGCCTGCGCAGCGAAGGAGGCGAGAGTCTGCACTATGACGGTGCCGAAGGGTGGCCGGCCAGCACGACGCGCGACCAGCAGGAGACCACGGACAGCACCGGCCTCCCCCGTGGGCATCACCAGAAGGGGACCGAACAGCCGCTCCGGGTCCAACGGCACGGCTGCATGCTCGTCGGTGCGGACGTCGGCGATGAGCATCGGAGAGCCTGACGTGGAGACCTCCTGCCATACGGACCCCTCCTGCGGCAGTGTCACGCCGCGCACCCGGTCGGCATTCAACCCGGCAGCCGCCTCCACGACCAGCCGCCCGGACTCGGCCAGCGGCACCGCAATCGCCACCAGGTCAGCCTCGGCAACGTCCATCGCCTCTGCCGCAAACAGTGCCAGCACGTCAGCGGTCGCAGACCCCGACAGCAGCTGCCGCGAGATCTCCGAGCTCGCCAACAGCCAGCGCTCCCGTCTGCGCACCTCGTCGTAGAGCCGCGCATTCTCGATTGCAACGCCGGCAGCCGCAGCGAGCGTGCTCAGGAGCAGCTCATCCTCTTGATCGAAATCGGCGCCGCCGCGCTTCTCGGTGATGTACAGGTTGCCGAAGACCGCGTCGCGCACGCGGACAGGCACTCCAAGGAACGTCCGCATCGGTGGATGGTTCGGCGGGAAGCCGAACGACGACGGGTGGCTGCTCAGGTCGTGCAGCCGAAGCGGTGTGGGGTGCCGGATCAGCTCCCCGAGAATGCCCCGACCGGTGGGGTACGGACCGATCCGCTCGATCTCCTCGGGACTGACACCAACCGTGAGGAACCGGATAATCTGTTCGTCCTCGCCGATAACGCCCATAGCTGCGTACTGTGCGTCGACGAGTGCCGCGGCAAGCTCAACGATGCGATGGAGCGCGGCCTCCAGCTCCAGTCCGCGACCAACGTTGAGCACGGCTTCCAACAGGCTGTCGATGCGATCCCGGCTCGTGCGGATCGCCGCGATCCGCGACTCGAGCTCCTCGAGGAGCTCATCGAGTTTGAGACTGGGCAGCACATGACGCGCCTCGCGCCCCGACTCGGACCCACTCACGGGGACAACGTATCCGGACACTCGTACGCGCGTCAGGCACCCGTCGACGCCAGGACTTTCGGTACGCAGAGGAAGGTCACGCGACCCTATGCGATCGTCAATGGCGCGGACGAGTGTTGAGGGGAGCCACTGTCGGCGAGGAGGACTGCCATGAAGGCGTTGGTGTATCACGGCCCGGGCCAGCGGCACTGGGAAGACGTCCCGGAGCCAGAGATCCAGGACTCGGAGGACGCAGTCGTACGAGTCGATGCCGTGACGATCTGCGGCACCGACCTGCACATCCTCAAGGGGGACGTGCCCACGGCCGAGCCGCCACGCGTGCTTGGCCATGAAGCTGTCGGCACGGTGCTGGACGTTGGGCCGGGCGTCCGCAGAGTCAAGGCCGGTGATCGGGTGCTCGTCTCGTGCATCAGCGCGTGCGGGCGTTGCCGGTTTTGCCGTGAGGCGAGGTACGGCCAATGCCTGGGCGGGGGCGGCTGGATCCTCGGGCACCGCATCGACGGCGTGCAGGCCGAGCAGGTGCGGGTGCCTTTTGCGGACACGTCGACGTACGCCCTGCCGGAGACTGTGTCGGACGAGGCCGCCGTCATGCTGGCGGACATCCTGCCGACGTCCTACGAGGTGGGTGTGCTGGCCGCGAAGTCGCAGCCCGGCGACACCGTCGTGATCGTGGGCGCCGGCCCGATCGGGCTGGCTGCGCTGCTCACTGGACGGTTGTTCAGCCCGGCTCAGGTGGTCGTGGTCGACCCGGCTCCGGCTCGCCGCGACGCAGCCAAGGCGCTGGGCGCGGACGTGGTCCTGGATCCAGCGGACGACATTCTCGGCGAAGTGGGCAAGCTCACCGATGGCCTCGGCGCGGACATCGCCATCGAGGCTGTCGGCATCCCGGAGACGTTCGAGCTATGTGCCGACGTCGTCCGCCCCGGCGGTCGCGTGGCCAACGCGGGAGTTCATGGCACGCCAGCCACGCTGCATCTCGAGCGACTGTGGATCCGCGACGTCACCATCACCACCGGCCTCGTCGACACGTACTCGACGCCGACCCTGTTGAAGATGGTCGCAACCGGACGGCTGGACGTCTCGAGCTTGGTCACGCATCGATTCGGACTCCAGGAGATGCAGGAGGCGTACGACGTTTTCTCCCGCCCCGCCGAAACTGGGGCGCTCAAGGTGGCGCTCTTCCGGAGCTAGCCGGGAGCCGCACAATTCGGACCGACCGGGACATGTCCTCGAACCGCTTGCCCGGTGTCGTGCAGGGGTCTAAACAGGGGTCGGGAGCGCGCGCGTGCGGGCGCTCCGCTTGGCCGGGTGCGGGGAACGGTTGGGCTCCATCCGGGGGTGGGGATGGCACATCTCTTGGTCATCGACGACGAGGACCGCGTGCGGAACTTCCTCGCACTGGCCCTCAAGCGAGACGGCCACCACGTGACGGTCGAGGCGAGCGGAGACAGTGGCCTCACGGCCGCCGCGTCCGGCGGTTTCGACCTCGTCGTGCTGGACCTGATGCTCCCCGGGATGGACGGCTTCGAGGTGCTCAAGCAGCTGCTCGAGTGGCGACCCAATCAGCGTGTCCTCGTTCTCTCCGCGGTCGGCGACGTCGGCTCGAAGGTGCGCTGTCTGCAGCTGGGCGCGACCGACTACCTGGCCAAGCCGTTCGCCGTTGCAGAGCTGCTTGCGCGCGTACGAGTCCGCCTCCGCGAACCTGCACCCGTGGTTCAGTCGCGCTGGCTGAGTGTCGGAGACCTCCGCCTTGATCTCCAGCGGCGGGTCCTGTCGCAAGCCGGTCGGGAGATCGCACTCTCGCAGAAGGAGTTCATCCTGCTCAGCCATCTCATGCGCCGTGCCGGAGAGGTGTGCAGCCGCGACGAGCTGTTGGCCGCGGTATGGGGCTATGACATGGGTCCTGGCAGCAACGTCGTGGACGTCTGTGTCCGACGGATTCGTGCCAAGCTGGCCGGCGATCTCATAGAGACGGTGCGAAATGTGGGCTACTGCCTCGCCGCGGTCTGACCGCTGGCTCTTCCCCGCCTGGGTCGCCTTCGCCGCCGTAGGCACCGGGCTCATGTATGCATTGCCGGGCCTCGAGACGGTGCCGTTCCACCTGGTCTGGATCAGCATGGCAGTTGTCTACGGCCTGGACCCGTGGCCGGAGCGCCGAATGCTGCTGGTGTTGGCGGTCGTGTCTGTGGCCACTGGGGGAGCCCTGGCCCTGCACGCTACGAGTGGCGTAATCGGGGTTCAAGAACTCACCGAGGTTCCCCTGATGTCGACGCTGTTCCTCGTGATGGTCTGGCATGTCCATCGCCGCAGCCTCGCCACGGCCGAGGTCTCGCGGCTGGCCGCGCGAGAGCACCGCAACCACGAGTTGCAGCAGCACTACGTGCGTCTGGTGTCGCACGAGATGCGCACGCCCCTCACCGTCGCGCGCGGCTACACGGAACTCATTCGGGCCGACTTCGACGAACCTCGACTCCAACAGGAGACGACCATCGTGCTCGAGGAACTGGACAAGCTCGACCGCATGACCGGCCGTCTGGTGACGCTCACGCTCGCGTACGAGAGAACGCCGACGCAAGCGGACCCGGTCGATCTCGGTCGGTTGCTGGAGCGGACCGTCAGCCGGTGGCGGCCTGTAGCACATCGGTGCTGGGGCATCGAAGACTCGGGTGATGTCGTGGTCGTCGGCGACGAGGCCCGCTTGGAGTCGGCGCTCGATGCCTTGGTCGAGAACGCGGTCCGGCACACCGCCGAAGGGGGCCATGTGACGCTGCGCGCCTTCTCTGCACCGAGAAGGGGCTTCCTCGAGGTCGAAGATGACGGCCCCGGGATCGCGCAGGACATCCGCGCGCAAGTGTTGGCTGGTGTCCCGGTTACGGCGAGCAGCGCCGACGGTGGCGGCACCGGGCTCGGCCTGTCGATCGTCCGTGGAGTCGTCGAGAGCCATAACGGAACGCTGTCGATCCTCAGCGCCTCGGGCGGCGGTGCACTCTTCCGCATCAGCCTGCCGAGAGAGCAATCCTGGGCTGCCGCGACTCCCACGGCCAAGACCGCGCAGGCCTAGTCAGCTGTAGACGATCCGCAGAAGATTGCCACTGGTGAAGAACGTCCCTGATCTCGTCGTGCAGCGGACCCTCATTCGGAGCTCGCCCTCCCCCGACGTCCCGCTCACGTAGTCACTCGGAGACCCGCCGGGAACGAGGTCTGCGATGAGGACCTCCGTGGTGCCGACGGTCCGCGAGTCGAGATCTGCCCAGCTGCTCGTTGCCCAACGCCACACCGAGACTGTCTGAGCGCAGGCTCGCGAGTTCTTGCCCTTGTAGGTGATCTTCAGAGTGGTGAGGCTGTTCGGCACGCCGACGAAAGAGCCCCGCCATGCTGACGTCCGCATGGACGAGAGTGTCGAGTTGACTTCGTACAACAGAGCGTCGTCGGCGGCAAGGCTCGCGGCACTGCCACCCCTGAGCGAACCCGACATGATCGTCGTGCTGCTCGGTACTGCTGTCACCTCCCCCGACGCGACCGTGAGTGTGGCGGAGGAGGCGTGCGCCGTTGCGCCGCTCGTTCCGGTGATGGTGAGCGTGCTGGTTCCAGGCGGAGAAGACGCTGTGGTTGAGACCGTGAGCTGCGAGCTGCCAGCTCCACCGGTGATTGTTGTCGGCGAGAAGCTCGCGTTTGCGCCGGTAGGCACTCCGACAACCGAGAGCACGACGTCTCCGCTGAAGCCGTGCAACGAGCCGATGGAAACGGTGTAGCTCACCGCGCCACCCTGTGTGGTGCTCGCCTCCGCCGGAGAGGCGGCGAGAATGAAGTCCGGAGGTGGGTCGACGAGCAGTGTGACCGATGCACTGCGCGACATCGATCCGTCAGTACCGGTAATCGTCAATGGATAGCTGCCGACCGGTGTCTCCGACGATGTCATGACGGTGAGCTCCGAAGTTCCCGCACCACTCGCGATGATGTCGGGCGCGAAACTCGCCGAGGCGCCCGGCGGTAGGCCGACAAGCGACAGGGCCACGTCGGAGCTGAAGCCATTTTGCGGAGTCACCGACAGTGCGTAGCTCACATTGCCGCTGGGTGCGGTGCTCGCCGAGGAGGGGGAAGCCGCGAGCGCAAAGTCCGGCCCCGCTGCGCCGAACCACTCATGCGCCGCGAGCACATCGAGACGGCCATACCCGAAGTTGTTGTCCGGGCCGAGCGCGCCCAGGTCGACAGCAGAGGATTCCAGCGCGCTCTCCAGCTGCGTCGCTGTGGCCCCGGAATGCCCTTGGCGCAGGAGGGCCAGCGCCCCGGTCACGTGCGGGGCGGCCAGCGAGGTGCCCGACGCCGTTGCGTACCCCCCGAAGCGATCGGTCGTGCGGATGCTGACACCGGGCGCGACGACCTCGGGATAGGTCGGGTCGGTGTCGGCACATCCGGTTGGCCCGCGTGAGCTGTAGGTATAGATGCCGTCGGTCTTGGTCGTGGCTCCCACTGCCAACGCCTCCGGGTTGTTGGCGGGGCTCCTGCTGGACGAACCCAGCGGGCCGTAGTTGCCCGCCGCGAAGACCGGGATGATGTCGGCGGCGCGGAGCGCCTGAAGATCGAGCTGAAACTCCAGGTTGCATCCCGTACTCGAGAACGTCCAAGAGTTGTTGACTACGTGCGGGGTGTCGGCAGTGGCTGGATCTCCGTCGGGATCGAGCAGCCATTGGAGGCCCGCGTGGATCCCGGCGACCGTCGCCGAGCCCGCATCGTTGAAGATCTTGACCGCGATCCAACGAGCGTTGGGTGCGACGCCGACGTCCGTACCACCGGCTCCACGGCCCACCATGACACCCATGGTCTTTGTGCCGTGGCCGCTCATGTCGATCGGCGAGGTGGGGTGCTGTCCGTTTGGATCGAACCAGCTGTTCGTGCCGCCTCGCCATTGGGCTGCGAGATCGGGGTGGCTCGCGTCGACGCCGCTGTCCATGCTCGCCACGACAACACCGTCGCCCCGGTAGCCGAGTCCCCAGAGATCTGGCGCGCGAACGAGCGCGATGTTCGATTCCGGACTGCTCGCGGCAGACTCCACCGGGGCCGTGAGCGTCGCATTGGGGGTGATCTTGAGGACGTCGGGGCGCCGCGCGAGTCTCGCAATGAACTTGGGCGTCGCGGTGACCTCGAACCCGTTGAAGATCCAAAAAGGTGTGTACTCACGGACGTTGCCACGACGCTGCTGTGACTCGAGCAACGCCGTCAGTCCTCTCTGGGTCGAGTCCGCCTTCTGGTGGAGCGCCTGGATCACGCGTTGCCCACGCTGACGCCTAGTCTCACCGGGAACCGCGGCAGTCCTCGCCTGATCCTTCAGCGTCACGATCACGCTCACGTCGGCAGGCTCGGCGCTTGGTCGCGGGGCAGCCCCCACCGGGAGCGTTCCGATGCCCAGCGGAACAAGGCAGCCCACGAGCAGCAGCGTCACGACTCGCCCGAGAACTCGTCGCATCCGCAGATCCACCGTCCCTCAGAGAACCGGGACGCCGGTCAAGACGGCGGGACCGAGGTGGATCGAGACTAGATCTCCAGACTTGACAAGCTCGTCTGGATTGCTGAACAGCATCCAGTAGTTCCTGTCCGGCTGGTAGCTGGTCGGAGGGTGCGCGTGCCCCATCCATTGGGCCGTCAGAAGCGTTCCCGTCTTCGGGTCGAAGATCCCGGACCCCGCCTGATGACCGACTTGGGCATTGGCTGTCGCCTGGTCGACAGCGCGGTAGCGCAGGTCGATGATGCCGCCCGCTCCCGATACGGCAACCGAGAGGACTTCGAGGCCCGTGAGCCGGGTGAACTCCTCCGATGAAGCCGTCTCCGGTAGAGCGATGGGGGCAGCCGGCGACTCACTGGGTTGCGATGCGGCCTCGCCGTGGTCGGCAGTGTGCTCGGCAGCACTAGCAATCCCGGCGCCTTCCTGGGCAGCGTGGACGCTCGGCGACGACCGCGTTGAGGCAGCCCAGAATCCGATCGCCGCACACACCACGAGGACGATGACCGGCAAACCCAGCGCGCGGATTGCAGCAGGGGGACGCGCGCGCTGGGCGCCGGCCGGGGGGGTGCTCATGGGACGGAGATGTAGGTCAGCATTCCGCCGGGATACGACCCGTTGTTGGTCACGTTGAGCTGGCGACTGTAGAGCGGGAGCTTGGCCGGCGCCTGTGACGCCGTCGAGCGTGACGATGGTGTCGAGCGTCGAGCCCGCGGGGATCGTCTCGGCGACCGCGTCATACGGGTTGTCCGTGGGATACGCGTCCTTGGCGACGACCCGCTGGTGCTCCCCGAGCAGGGTCATCGTGTGATGCGAAGGAGCGGCGTTCACGTAGCGAAGGAGGACGCTGTCGCCTACCGCCGCGGGGATGTTGTCGATGGCGGGGTAGGTCTCGCCGTTGATCAGGAAGTACGTCGGGTGGTATCCGGCCGTGTAGACGTCAGGATCACCGACGAAGTCGAAGGCATTCGGGTCGGGGGCTCTGTTCAGGTTGAGGTCGATCTCGCTGAGGACGAGGACCTCCTCGACGTCGTACTCCGTCCTAGCGCCGTACGCCTGCATTGGGGTCAGGGGGCGCACGATCAGCGCGCCGTAGAGGCCCATCGCGACCTGGACGGAGGCGTTACTGCCGGCTTCGTAGATGAACGTCCCGGGCTCGCTTGCGGATGAACGTGTACGAGCCGCTCGCACCGGACGCCACGGCTCCCGCGCTCGAGGAGAGACTCTGCCCGGGGAAGGCGATCGACACCGGCTCGCCGAGGTTGTTCTGGAGATTCACCGTCACGGTGTCTCCGACGTCGACGCCGAGCTCCGGTCCGGGCAGGGTCGCGGGCCCACAGACACCACCGGTGGCGAGGGAGAAGCCCCAGATCGGGACGGGGTCCAGCCACGCCGGGGAGGGTGATCGTCCCTTCGTCAGCGCAGAGGTTGATCGTCTCCGCGTCGGCGACTCCCGGAACCGCCTGGGCTTCTTGGGCCGGGACCAGGAGAGCTCCGTCCGGTGCCCACGAGCAGGACGAGTACGGCAGCCGCGGCGACAGCGAGCAGCAACGAGCCTCGCCGCGTCGCCTTCCCAGATGGTGCGCGCATGGCCTGTCAACTCCTTGCCCGACCCAGACGGGTCACGGACCGGGACATGTCGGTGGGGTCCCTTGTCCGACGGGTGGGTCGACGCGAAGCAGGGTCGCCAGTCCGCCGAAGCCTTCGTCGAAGTTCTGGAACTCGTTGAGCGCGTGGCTGTGCCACGGGTAGTAGAACTCGCCGCATCGGTTGAACGAGGTGGTGCCGGCTGGCAGCGCCCCCTTCCTCCCGATGTAGGGGCTGCCGCTGTACCACGTCACGTCGTCCTTGAAGACGAGGTTGCGAAGCTGCGGCAGGGTGACGGGAAGCGGATGGCTCGGCGACCAGTTCTCAACGTTCGTCCACTTGAAAAGCAGGTCGAACGTCTGCCCGGACGCCGTTGTCTGCGTGAACTGTTCGTACGAAAGGCTCGTACCGGTACCTAGCAGCCGGCCGTCCTGGGCGACGACCCGCAAGTGGTTGCCGTGCGGGTGCAGCGGGTGGTTCGTCAACCCGGCATTCGCCATGCGGATGAGTGCCGGGAGGTGAGTTTGTCGCGGACGCGGGCCGCACCCGTACGAGCGCTCCGTAGGGCTGGTTCGGCAGGTAGGCCACCCCGTCGGCGGCGATCGTGTCCGGGAACGAGCGGCCGTTGATCGTCCAGTAGCGGTCGTGTTTCGTCGTGATGTCGTACGGCAGGTTTCGCTCGACGGCTTGGTGCAGAGTACGGGTCGATGTCGTGCATCAACAGGAGGTACTCGCGGGCTGGATCGAAGGCGGTGGCGGCGTCGTTGTACGCGAAGTTCGCGCCCATGGCGGGCCGCACGATGAGTGCGCCGTAGAGGCCCATCTCCACTTGCTTGTGCGGGTTGGTCCCGCTCTCGTAGAGGTACGTGCCTGGCTCACTCGGAGTGAACGTGTAGCTCACCGTGCCACCCGGAGCAGCCTCCGGTGCGAGCAGACCGTTGGCTGGTAACGCCGGAGCGCTCAAGCCAGTCTGACCGGGAAAGACCATCGAGACGGGCTCGGACAGGTTGTTCGTGAGGTTGATCGTGACCGGGACGTCTTCGGTCACGCACAGGATCGGACCTGGCATCTGGAAGTTGCCGGGGTTCTTGGCGAAGCCCCACATGAAGACGCTGTTTCCGTCGGGCGTCGAGATCCGGCCCGTCACCGCTTTGAGGTTGAACGCCCCAGCAGTCGGGGTCGTGCACGGCAAGACTCCAGCTGGCTTCGAGTGGGCCTCTCTCGGCACACCGACGATCGCAACGCTGATGACGGCGAGTGCCGCCAGCAGAACGTAAAGCCGCTCTTTTGTGGACTGCGCGCGTCAGCATCGTCCTGCCCCTCCTGCTGGTGCGTTACGCATAGGTCTTGTTGAGGTCGGCTGGGGTCTGGAGGGGGAGGCCGCCGGCCGGGTCGAAGACCCGCACCTCGGTCATCATGCCTCCCGGTCCGGGCGTGCCATTGTTGGTCAGCCGGTCGTAGTTGCGGTTCTTGAAGACATAGGTGTTCCACGGTCCGTACGTAGAAGACCCGGACGCCGTGTCGCCGTCGAACGGCGGCGCGGTGAACAGGACATCGCGACTCTCGCCGGGGCCGATGGACACGGTGTTCGTGTCGTAGGAGAGGTCGGCGCCGAGCGGTCCCTTCAGAAGCGTGGCGTCCTCACCGATCACCGTCATGGTGATTCCGGGCAGGACCATGGCGTGCTCCTGGTAGCCGAGGTTGGACATGCGCAGCAGCACACGGTCGCCCCCTCGCACCTGGATCAGCGACGAGATCGGCTGGCTGGCGAGATCCGGATCCGCTCCCGGCTCGCCAAGGTTCGGCTTGACCGTGTCCGGGTAGGCCCGGCCGTTGATGATCCAGTACTGGGGCCGGTACTCCGACCAGACGAACTCCTGCACGCCGATCAAGAGGTCGTGGGGGCGCGTGTCGATCTCGTTGAGGAGCAGCGAGAACTCCCGGTCGAATTCAGTCGACGCATCGTTGTAGGCGAACTTCGGGCCCATCGCCGGTCGCACGAAGACGATCCCGGTCATCCCCATCTGGACATGCTCGGAGTCCTCGAAGTGGCAGTGGTAGATGTAGGTGCCCGGATGGTGGGGAGCGTAGAAGTAGGGGAACGTCCGGTTCACGCCCACGGCAATCGACAGCTCTGGGGTCCCGTCGAAGATCGGGATCGCGTCTCGGAAGCCGTGCCAGTGGATGGTGTGGGAGTCGTCGAGGTCGGGGCGGCCGACGAAGCCAACGTTCGTGAGGTCGAGCTCGAAGCCCGTGTTCTCTGTCACGGGGATGATCGGCGAAGGCACGGGGGCCTTGCCCTTGGCGGCGTTCACAACGGCGCTGAGGCTGTCGTTGACCCCAACCTCCTTGAAGCCGAAGACGTAGAGGTCGTTGGGCGCGTCACGACCGGGCAGAGTGATGAAGCCGTCGGTGGAGGCGAACCGCCGTCTCATGGTGGGCATGACATGGTCGGCCCTGGCTCCCCCGGCGAGGAGGCCGCCCCCGACGAGTCCGAGGACGCCTGCCCCACTCATGATGAGGAAGTTTCGTCGCGTGGATGTCCGAGCCCTTGCTTCGCCCTGCATCCTGCACTCCTCCCCTATAGCGCCGGTCGCGTCTCACTGATCAGGGATCGGGTCGCCGATCGAGGCTCGCCACTCGTCGGCGCCGGCGTCGTACCGCAGCGGCGTCGGGAACGTCGCTCGGAAGTCTCCGTCGATGTCGAAGAAGGGAGCCAGCGCGGCGGGTGGCGGGCAGCCGATGAACGGAGCGCAGGCCGCCACACCGACATCTCTCGCCGACGACGCGGTGGTGATGTGGTAGTTGCCCGGCAACCCGTCGTGCCCCGGTGGAGGCGGATCGCCGCGGAAGAGCGACGTCTGGAACTCGCCGGCAAAGCCAGTGGGCGCCACCGAGATTTGGGTGGTGTAGACGAGCTTGAACGCCGGATCCCCGCCAACAACGTTGCTCGGGTGGTTGTCAGTGTTGACGGCCGTGCTGAGGAGCGAGAACCGTGGCATCAAGACGCCTGGTGTCCCGTAGACCTCGAGGTCAATGTTGCCGCGCGGAGACGAGCGCTGTGCCGTCGAAAGTGAACGCCTCGTTGTCCCAGAAGAGGTTGTTGAAGAACTGAACCGGGACCGAGAAGCCGGCATTGAGCGTGTTCTTCTCGCTGACGAAGCCGGCTCCGTTGGGCTGGCCGTTGAAGTCCTCGGCGGTGTCCGTGGAGATGTTGCCCGCAACCGTGTTGTTGACGAACGTCATGTTGTGCGCGTCGTCGAGCGTGATCCCGCCGCCAACGTCGGTAGCAACGTTGTTCGTGAGCATGTTGTTCACGATGTTGACCCGTGACGCACCGCCCGCAATGGTGTTGGCGGGCGTCCCCATCGTGTCGAGCAGCATCATCCCGCCGCCGTCGTCGTTCGAAAGGTTCGACGAGATCTGGTTCCGCTCGATCTCGACGCGCCCGGAGCCCCGCGCCTCGATGCGGGGCAAGTCCTGGAGGGAACTCGCCGGCGATCATGAATCCGCCGCCGGAGTCGAACGCCTCGTTCCCGTAGATCCGGTTGTCGCGGATGCGCCCGGGGTTCCCGCTCGTGGTCTGGCCGCCGGACAGGCCCCAGTGGTGGATGCCGCCGCCGTACTGGGTCGAGTAGTTGGAGCAGATGTCGTTCTGTTCGATGGTGTAGCGCTCGGCCCCGTTGTAGATCGCAACTCCTCCACCGCCCGATCCCTGGGACTGCCCGGCGGCGACGCCGTTGCCGAGGATCCGGTTGTACGCGACGAGGCGTCGTCGTTCTGGTTGTCCAGGCGGTTCGGGTTCAGGGGTTGGCCGGCGGGTGCGATTGAATTCGCTGGGTAGGCCAAGGGCGATCCCGCCGCCCCACACGCCGCCGTTGTTCTCGATGATGTTGTTCTTGATCTGAAGCCGGCGGGCGAAGGCGTTGACCAGGATGCCGCCTGCGCCGCCGCCTTGGCTCATCGTGATACCGAGGCCGTCGATCGAGGGGACCTGCCCTCCGGAAGCAGCGAACTGGGCAGTCGTCTCGGGGACGACGGTGATGCCGGAACCGCCCGGAACGTCTCCGAACCCGGCTGGCCTCGGCAAGGACGCGAGCTTCGCGTTCCATGCGTCTGCACGGTCGAATTGGAAGTTCCTTCCGTCGATCACCGAGCCCGTGATCGACTGACGGATGTCGTCGATGGCGCCGCCCAGTGGGCCCGTCTCGGGCGAGCCGATGCTGCCTCCGGGGCCGACGCCCTGCAGCTTGAGCCGCTTGTGCATGATGACGTTCTCGTTGTACGTCCCCTCGTGGACGACCACCATGTTGTTGCCGTTAGCTGCCGTGGCCGCGTCAACCGCGTCCTGGATCGTCGGATGCTCCGTCGGTAGTAGGTCATTGATAGGACGCACGTGCTGGATCTGGTCCTCGGTGAGGTTGTAGCCATTGCCGAACACGTGAAGCGTGATCCCGGCCGCAGTCGTCTCCCCGTTCGCGGCTCGGATCAGCAGCTGATACGGCCCGGGCGTGAACCCGGCGGGAATCCGAATTCGAATCTGCCGGCCGGTCCATGACAAGTAGGCAGACGCCGGCAGCGGGTTGCCGTTGAGGGTGACCTGTCCGGTGCCTCGCGTCGCACCGAAGCCTGCACCATCGATCGTCAGCGTGCGGCTGGCGACTCCGGCACCGAGGCGCACGTACGGGCTCCCAGCCTCGGCTCCGGTGGTGACATCGTTCCTCACCCGCCAGAGCTCAGGGAACTGGTAGCCGAGGAAGCCTTGCGGGTCGTTCGCGACCGGATCCTCGAGGAGGCCCAGGTTGCACGACACCGCCGCGATCGGGTCGACCGGTGTGTCCGCGTACGTCGTCTTGCCGGGCCAGACGTCGAACGCGAGGTCGGCGGTCAGGTAGTCAGGGTTGAACGCCGGGTCTGCCGGGTCGTCGATGACGACGATGTACGTTCCAGGGCAGACCCCGGACGGCGTCGGGCAGTCGTAGGTCTGGGTCGACGGAAGCGTGACGTCGTAGAAGCCATGCGTGTCCGTGTGGAGCATCTTGATCAGCCGGCCGTTGTAGTCGTAGATGCCGACCGGGATGTTCGTCAGCGCCACTGGCTGCCCGAACCACGGGCTCGTCGGGTTGGTGTCGAAGCGGAGGTCGTCGCCCACGAAGCCGAAGATCCGGCCCGGCGGTGCGATCGACTCGACGGTGTTCCACGACCCGTCCTCCGCCGTGTTCGTCGCGGGGTCGTCGTCGACGTCGGTGAAGAGGAAGAAGTCGGCGGCCGGGTTCTGTCCGTCCTCGAGCGTGACGAGCTTCTTGTTGCACAGCGGGGTCTCGGTCCCGTTGGCCGGGTTGCGCTCGTCGGTGACGAGGTGCAGCGGCCCGACGCACGGCGGCGGCGGGATCTGCGGCACGAACTCGTCGCCCTCGTCCGTGTTCTGGTCCTCCTCCTTGATCACCTGGTAGAAGGGCGGAGGCACGACCTCGACGACGTAGTCACCCGGCGTGAGCAGCGTTTCCTCGGCTAACGGCTCGCCGGTGAGGGGGTCGTTGACCATCGTCTCGATCGCGTAGCCGCCGTCGAACGCCCCATCCTTCGTCTCGTTCGAGAGGGTCGGGAACTCGAGGCAGTTCGCCGCGATATCGGGGACGAACCCTGTCACCGGGGCGCCGGACGCGTCTCTCACATCGCAAAATTGCGGCTCGTCGGGATGGTCGCTCCTGGGATGGCTCCACGCGTCGGTCGGGACCTCGTTGATGAGGACGTCGTCGGCGGCGTGTTGGGTGGCCTCGTCTGGACCCGGGCCCCAGAGCTTCACGGTCGCATTCGGGATGCCGGGCTCATAGTCCTCGGCGCCCGCGAGGCTTGGGTCGAACTCGTTGCGAGTCGTCGCGTGGAAGACGATGCCCGTGATGCCGCCGTGCTCGCCTTCGTACTCCGGGGTGGTCGGGTCGTCCAGCGCGTAGTCCCGCTTGCCCCAGTCGACCCAGCTCCGATGGCCCTCGGTCGTGAGCTGGTTGAGCAGCAGGCCTCCGCCGAGCCCGGCCGGAAGCGCTTGACGTCTGACGATCGACGGATCGAACTCGTCGTGCAGCGACATTCCCGTACGGGCGAAGCGGCCGAAGCCGACCTCGGAGATGAGGAACCTGGCGAGCGGGCTCAGCAGCTCCGGGTACTCGTAGTAGCCGCTCTCGCCGGTCTCCGGGTGTGGGCCGGTGAAGGTTGCGCTCTTGACACTGCCGTCGCGCCAGCGGAGGTCGAGGTCTATGCCGTCGATGCCCTCCTCGCACACAGGAGGATCGACACTGGCGTCGCAGTCCCGGATGCCGTTGTCCGCCACGGCGCCCGGGATCGGGTCGAGGTTGACGTCCAGGCCGTTGTCCTGGAACACGAAGCCCGAGTGCCACCCGAACCAGCGGGCGACGGGGATGCCCCTCGGGTACGCCCCGCTCGCCGGTGACACCGTCGACGTTCAGGTCGAGGTCGCGGCTGCCGGTCACAGGATCGGGCAGTTGGAACGTCACGTAGCGGATGATGTAGTCGAGGTTCTCGTCGAAGATCGAGAGCATGTACTGGCCGTCTGGGATGTCCCCGATGGTGAAGGATCCGTCCGGCTCGGCGAACTCGGTGTAGACCTGGTTCTCGCCGCCGCCGATGTCGCTCAGGGCGACGACCGCCTGCTTGACGGGCTCGCCGAAGTAGATCTCGCTGTACGGGGGCCATCCGACCCAGGTCTTCGCCTGGCCGGAGATGCTGCCGCACTGCGGCGGCGTGCAGGCCAGCTCGTTCTCCCGCTGCACGAAGCCGAACCACCACGCCGTCCGGACGCCCGGTTGGACTCTTCCCTCGATCGGCGCGCCAAGAGCCGGGTCGTTCTCGGTAACCCGCGCAAAGTCGATCAGGTGGGTGCCCTCGAACGTGGTCGTCTGGAGCCACTCGGTGCCGTCGGGGGGGAGCACCTCGATCTCGTACCTGCCGGGCGCGAGGTTCGGGATCGTGACGTCGCCGTTCGCGTCGGTCAGGCAGACACCACCGCACAACGGGTCGCCGAAGTAGTCGGCCTGCATCTCGCCCACAGTGTCGTGGAGACGAACCTCGAACCCCTCGAGGCCACGGCTCAGCCGCCCCTGCTCAGCGCCGCATGAAACCGGGGGCGGCGTTCACCGGACGCTGGTCGTGGAACGCGTGCACGACGAGCTTCCCGAGCTTCAGCGGGAACGGCTCCAGCTGGACGACGACCTCTCCATTCGCGGCCGGCGGGAAGGGGAAGTGAGAAGTGCTTCCCCCACAGCTTGTGATCAGCTGCCTTGACGGTGACGAGGTAGTCGCCGGGACTGTCGAGCGTCACGGTCGCAGAGTCCTGGTCGCCGGCCGCGACGAGCGGGATGTAGCTCGGCAGCGGCCTGACACCCGGCCGCTCCGTTGGCGGATCGGCGTCTGGCTGCCCGGCGTTGTCCTCGCTCACCAGGAACGTGAAGTCGTCGATCGTGGCTCCGGTCGAGGTTCTGCGCGACGATCGTGACGTCGGCGGGCGCCGCCTGCGCCTCCGCCTCCGGCGCAGGGAGACCACACGACCCCGGGGATGAGCGCGAGGAGCATCAGCGCGACAAGGGCGAGCGGAATCGATTTGCTCGAACGATCGACCAGCATCTCCACTCCCCCGGGTGGGCACACGTCCGGCAATCCAAGGACGGCTGGACGCTACATCCGCCGCAGGCGCCACTTGCGATGCCTGACGCGGCTGTCACCCGGCTGTCATGCGGCTGTCATGTCGTCAGCGGATAGCCGGGTTCAAGAGCCGACGTGGAGCACCCCGACGCCGGTGATGCGGCCGGCTGCCATGTCGTCCAACGCCTGGTCCGCCGCGTCAAACGCGTACGGCGTGACCTCGATGCGCAGCCGGTGCCGCGCGGCGAGGTCGAGCAGCTCCCTGCCGTCCTGGCGGGTGTTGGCCGTGACGCTGCGCATCTGCCGTTCCAAGAACAGATGCTGCTCATAGTCAAGCGGAGGAATCTCCGACAGGTGGATGCCGGCGATGCTGAGCGTCCCGCCGCGGTCGAGTGCGGCCAACGCCACCGGCACCAGGTCACCGACCGGGGCGAACAGGATCGCCGAGTCCAACGGCTCGGGTGGCATGTCGTACGCGCCACCCGCCGATGCGGCACCTAGCCGCAGCGCTAGTTGTTGGGCCGCCTCGCCCCTCGTCAACACGTGGACCGTCGCGCCCTCGGCGACCGCGAGCTGTGCGGTCAGGTGAGCCGAGGCCCCGTACCCGTACAACCCCAGCCGACCACCTGCGGGTAGCTCGGCGCGCCGTAGCGCCCGATAGCCGATGATTCCCGCACACAGCAACGGCGCCGCGGCCAGGTCTTCGTACTCGTCGGGCAGCGTGTACGCGTACGCCGCGGGGACTGTGACGAACTCGGCGTACCCGCCATCGGCGTCCCAGCCCGTGTAGGTCGACTCGGGGCAGAGGTTCTCCCTGCCGCTGAGGCACCACTTGCAGTGTCCGCAGGTGTGCCGCAGCCAAGCGACACCGACGCGGCGGCCGGGTGTCCACTCCGGCCCGACCGCCGCACCTCTCGACACGACCTCACCGACGACCTCGTGGCCGGGCACGACCGGCGACTTGTGCGGTGGCAGCTCGAAGTCCCGTACGTGCAGGTCGGTGCGGCACACACCGCAGGCGCGCACCCGTACCAGCAGCTCGTCGGGCGCCGGCACCGGAACCGGAAGCTCCGTCTGAACCAGACGCCCGGCCGACTGCACCTGCCAGGCAAGCATGCAAACACGCTACGCCGGAGGCGCCTACTTCGAAGCCGGCAGCATCGCGCGCCGCCCGAGTGCTGCACCCCACGCGGTCGCGCGCTTGGTCTCCCCGCTGAGCAGGTGGTTCTTCGGCGTTACCAGGAAGCTTTGCGGCGGGACGACAAGACGGAAGCCGAGCCGGCTCAAGCGCCGCGCGATTCCCCTCGCCGCGGATCCGGTGAAGAACACCGGCTTGTCGATCCGCGTGTCGAACGCGGCCGCAAGCCGCCCGTGGCCGATGCCCAGTTCGACCAGCCAATCCCGCAGTCCAGGATCGATGGTCATGCCGGCGAACGTGTTGGCCGTGTCCTCCGCCGCGGTCTTGCGTGTCGCGGTGCGCGACATCCCGTGTACGTGCGTGGGGCCGCCGACCACGAGCAGGTCGACCTCAGCCACCTCCGTCGCCGAGACCTTCGAAGCGGGCCGGGCATCGACCCCAATGCCCCGCGTGCGAAGCGATGCAGCTATTGCCTCCGCGATCGCCGCGGTGTTGCCATACATCGACTCGTAAACCACAAGCGCTCTCATGAGCCTCTCCTCGCCTTCCGCCTCGACTCTGCCCTCCGCCGCCGTCCCGGCGCAGCGGTCGAAGGTCCTGACCTTGCCTCCGTGCGGCATTAACGTGTCCCTCGGCGGCGCGCCGCCCTGGGAGGACTCGTGAAGGCCCGCGGGAGCGGAGGCTGGGCGGCGGCCTGGCTGCTGACCGTCGCAGTCGGCTTGGCATTCGCCGACGCGTCGATCGTGGTGCTCGCACTGCCACGCCTGTACGGCGAGTTCGACACCACGATCGTGGGTGTCTCGTGGGTGTTGACGGCGTACGCGGTCGTGGTCACGGTCGTCGCGGTCGCCCTGGCGTTCACGTACCGCTGGATCCGCCCGATCGTCATGGTGGGCGTCGGGCTCGTCCTGTTTGCTGGCGCATCGCTGATGTGTGGCGTCGCGGACTCGCTGACCGCGCTGATGGTCGGGCGGTGCCTTCAGGGCGCCGGTGCGGCGTTGCTGCTCACTGGATCGCTGCCGCTGCTGACCACGCTTGTCGGTGCCCACCGTGGCCGCACTGCGTGGAGTCTCGCGGCCACCATCGGGCTGGCCACCGGGCCCGCTCTCGGCGGCCTACTCACGCAGGCGTTCGACTGGCGATCCATCTTCCTGGTGCAGGCTCCGGTTGCGATCCTCGCTTTGGCAGTCGTCGCGATCCCTGAGGCGCGCGCAGCGAGCGAGTCGGCTCCGACACAATCGCCTCGCCTGTTGCCGGCATTGGGTCTGCTGTTCCTGTCCGGCGGGCTCGTCGGTGCGCTGTTCCTGAGCGTGCTTCTTGTCATCGAGGTGTGGCGGCGCTCGCCGGTGGCGGGAGCGGTCATCGTGACGGCGCTGCCGGTGGGCATGCTGCTGGTGCGCGTGCCGGCGCGTTACGTGTCGCCCGTCGTACGCATCGTCGCGGGTGCCCTCCTGCTCGGCGCGGGACTGCTGACACTTGCCCGACTTCCGGAGGCGAGTCCGACCTGGGCAGCAGTGGCGTTGGCCTTCTGCGGTGTCGGTCTCGGCCTGCTCGCTTCGGTATTCGACCCCGCAGCGGTCGGTGAGACTGGTGGGCTGACGCGCGACGGAGCAGTGTCGGTGGCCGCGCGCCATGCTGGCCTGGTGCTCGGCCTCGGACTCATCGCGCCGGTGCTCGCCGGGTCGTTGGACGCCGCGGTGGAGCGCTCCACATTCGCCGGCACCGGAGTCGTCCTCGACGCTCGGATCCCGATCAGGGAGAAGGTCAACATCGCAGTGGGCGTGCGGGACGCGCTCGAGGTCGCCGAGCGGGGAGCGGTGCCCGACATCGAAGTCCTGGTTGCCGAGGCCAGCGACAACTCGCCCGACGCGATCCCGGTCGGGCGCGACGTCGCCGAACGAGTCGAGGCCATCCTGACCAGGTCGTTCCGCTCCGGGTTCACGGTTGCGGCTGTGCTGGGGTTCGCGACCGTGATACCCGGGCTGCTGATGGTGTGGCAGGGCCGACGCCGTGAGGGGCGGCTCGAGGCGGCAACACCTCCCGTTCGGGCGTACGCGTCGACGACCAGCCGGTTTGCGACCGCGGGGATCGGGGTGATCGTCCTCGGCGCCGGAGGCGTACTCGTGGCGGCGGAGGCAGCCGGTGCGAGCGAGTTCGGGACGTACGTCGAGGCGGACGCATGTGCGGCTGGTCCTGATCCATTCCCAGGGAGCGGGTTCGACGCGGCCGTGCAGCGCCTTGCACTCTCCACCGTCAACGGCGCCGCCTGCGAGGTTGGCATGTCACGTGAGCGGTTCGTGCTGTCCCTCGACGGTCAAGCGCGCTTCGGTGGCCCCGCCCTCGATCGCGAGGAGATAGACGACGCGGTCCGTGTGGGCCTGGAGCAAGCGGCAGCCGATGCCGAGGAACGCGGCGACATCCCCAGCTTCGTGCTCCGTCCGCTGCTGGCCGTGATCGAACGCGCTCCTGTCAGCTGGTTCCTCGACCAGCTCGGCCTACCGGACAACTAGCGGGCAGCGACCTCTGTCAGAGCGGGGCGACCCGGGTGCAGCGGGGGCAAGAGCGCCTCGCGCTCCTCGGGCGTAAGTCCGCCCCAGACTCCGTAGGGTTCCCGGACGGCGAGGGCGTGCTCACGGCATTCGCGGATCACTGGGCAGGAAAGGCACACCGTCTTGGCGGCAAGCTCGCGGCGGTCGCGGGTGGGGCCTCGTTCGCCCTCGGGGCAGAAGAACAAGGCGGGATCGGCTCGGCGGCAGGCACCGGCCTGTTGCCACTCCCAGAGCTCGGCCCGCGGGGCTGGCAGTCTGTGGATGACGGTCATGACATCCTCCCCCGAGGTGTCTGTGCACGTGCGGGGGTGCGTCGAGGACGATCGACTTGGCCGGCTCGATCTCACCCCCGTGAAGATCGATCCAACCCCGGTGTGAGTACCTTCACGCATGACGTGACAACTGTCAAGGTTTTGTTGGCCAGTTGTCAGATTGCCGCCACGAAACTGGGTTCCCGGCTAGACTGGCGAGGCTTCGAGCCCCAACCGCATCTAAATTCGGGATGACGGGATTGTGACCACTTCCGCAACGACGCGCGCCGACCGGATCTCGCGGCGTCAGGTGGACAAGTTCAATGCCCGCCGCGACGAGCTGGCCGAGGCCGCTCTCGTGACTCTCGGGGAGCGGGGCTATGCCCGCACGAGCCTGCGTGACATCGCGCAGCACTCGGAGTTCTCGCACGGCGCTTTGCACTATTACTTCGCCGACAAGGTCGACCTCATCACGCACTGTGTCCGGCTCTACAAGGCGCGCTGTGTGACCCGTTACGACGGGCTCGTCGCGACCGCGCAAAGCGCCGACGAGCTCGCGTCGGGGTTTGCGGCGTTGATGGCGACCACAATGCGCGACGACGCCGCTATGCATCGGCTGTGGTACGACCTTCGGTCCCAGTCGATGTTCGACGACGCTTTTCGAGCCGACGTCAAGGACATCGACCAGACGCTGGAGCGCATGGTCTGGCGGGTCGTCAAGCGGCACGCCGACCTTTCCGGACGCCAGCTCGAGCTCAAGTCATCGCTGACCTACTGGCTCTTCGACGGGCTCTTCGAGCACTGTCTCCTCCGCCATCTCTCGGGCGACCGGACAGCCGGTCGGGCGTTGCAGGACGGCGTCGCCGTGTTGCTTGCCCGGCTGCTGCTCCCATCCACCAGCGGCACCGAAGTGCCAGGATCGTCCGAGGCAGTTGCATAGGCCGTCGCCCGGCCGGGGTGCGGCGCCGAAGGGACAATCATGGTGAGACGCCGCCGGCTAGATGGTGGTCGCGAGGACGAACGTCGGGATCGACCGTTACGCCTCTTCCGGCAACGGGTCCGTGCCGGCCGGCCGACATCGTCGCCCAACCCGTGCGTGCACCTCCTGGCCGCCCTGCCACAGGACGTCGGCTCGCCCACCACCTGCGATGATCACAAGCCCGACGACGGACCGGTCGTGCACCTGCGGGTCTGCCTGGTCTGCGGACACGTCGGGTGCTGCGACTCCTCGGCGCCCCAGCACGCCACCGCGCACTTCCACAGCACCGGGCACCCCGTGATGCGAGTCAGCCGAGCCGGACGAGAACTGGCGGTGGTGCTACATCGACGAGCTCCTCGGCTAGCGGCGCCTCGTCCGGCTTGACCTGGATGGGTGCTCTCTGGGTGTCATCCGGCCCCGGGGCGCGGGACCATCTAGGTGTGTTTCGCGAGAACGTACGCCGGATTGGCCAGTCGCTGCGCCGGGGCGACTGGGCTGACTTCGGCCGGGTGTGGCGGCTCACCGCGGCAGCAGTCGCGGCCTACGTCATGGCGACTCTTCTGCTCGACACCGCCCTGCCCATCCTGGCGCCGCTCACGGCGTTGCTCGTCGTGCAGGTCACCCTGGTCGGCAGTGTGCGGAGCAGCATCGACCGCGTTGCCGCCGTGATCGCGGGGGTCATCCTCGCGAGCGCCTTGGCGGAGTGGGTCGGCTTCACGTGGTGGAGTCTCGGGTTGCTCATCGCCGCGTCGCTTCTGCTCGGCCAGCTCCTCCGCCTTCGGGACAACCTCCTCGAGGTGCCGATCAGCGCCATGATCGTCTTGAGCGCTGGGCTCGGCGATGGCGCGGCCTGGGAACGCATCGTCGAGACCTTGATCGGGGCTGGGGTGGGGATATTCATCAACGTCGCAATGCCGCCGCGGGTGCGAGTCAAGGACGCAGCCTCAACCGTGGAGGGCATCGCCTTGGACATGGCGGCCCTGCTGGAGCGAACCTCCAGCGAAGTACGGGCTGGGCTATCGGCCGATCAAGCGTTCCGACTCGCCGATGAAGCGCGACACCTCGACGATCGGCTGCTGTCGGCCGACCGTGTGGTCGCGGAAGCCGAGGAGAGTGCGCGACTGAATCCCCGAGCCATCACCTTGCCGACCCAAGGCGAGACGCTCGACAGTGGCCTCGAGGTGCTCGAGCACACGGCGGTGGCGCTGCGCGGCCTCTTTCGGTCGATCGCAGATCTCATCGCCCGCCGCGCGCCCGATGACACCGGCTACACGGAGGAGGAGAGGGCCGCTCTCGCCGAGCTGCTGAACGATGCGGCAGGCGCGCTACGGGCGTACGGGCGGTTGCTCAACGCCGAGGTCGTCGGCGGGATCGAGCCGCAGGAACGTGAGCTCAGTGCAATGCTCGAGGCGGTCCGTGAGGCACGCGCCCGGCTCACTGAGCTGCTCCTGGTCGACCCGAAAGAGGAACCCTCCTGGGAGATCAACGGTGCCATCCTCACCGCCGTCGAGCGAGTGTTGCGCGAGCTCGACCCCGAGGAGCGGGCGCGGGTCCGTCGTCGCCTCGAGGAGGAGCGCATGCGTAGCGCCTCCGAGGAGGCCGTGGTCCGGATCGTGTCCGCCACCCGCGAGATGACCAAGGCGACCCGAGAGGTCACTAAGGAAACGGCACAGAGCGTCCGCCGTCTCCGGTGGCCCCGCGGCCCGCGGGGTGAGCATGAGGACAAGCGTTAGGCGCCCGGTGTCACGAACGGGTGAGCGCCTCCGTCAGCCCATCGAGATCCTCGATGGTTACCGTCAGAGCCGAGTGGCCCTTGCGGTTGAGCGGCGACGGCACCTTCTCGTGGAAGTGGATGCACACGCCGCCATCGGCATTCGTCCCGAACGTCAGCCCGTCGTCCTTCATCGAGCCCCTTGCACCAGCCGCGGTCCACCAGCGGTAGTTCCGGGTGATGTGGGCGCCGTCGACGTTCGCCAGTGGGGTCTCGAGCTTGAGGAATCCGAAAGTCGCCCGCATCACCGCCTCGTCGGTGAGGGTGACGCCGTCTTTCGACGGATGGACGCCGAAAGGTCCCCAGAACATAACCAGCCGCTTGTCGAACGCGAATTTGTAGTACGAGCTCATGAGTGCTCGTCGGGCAAGGAGACAACAGCATCGACTTCGACCAGGAACTCTGGTCGGAACAGCCCTGCTACCTGGACGAGCGTGCTGGCCGGCGGCGGATCGTCGCCTAGAGCGGGTCCGATCACCTCATCGCGTACGGCTCGGACGAGTTGCACCTGGCTGGCATCAAGGAGATACCAGTTGAGCCGGACGACGTGTCGCCAGTCGACACCCAGGCTCGCCAGGACGCGGCCGAGGTTGGCCAGGGTCTGGCGCACCTGCGCCTCGAGGTCGCCTGCGCCGACGAGGCCACCGTCGCGGTCGAATGCGACTTGTCCCGCGACGAACGCCAACCGACCCGTAGTGACAACGGCCTGCGAGTAACCGGGAGCCGGCGGAAGCCCGTCGACGTCGGTCAGGTGCTTGGTGATCGGCATGGTCAGAATCTAGCCCGCGCGGCCGGCGGGTCAGCGGACCGTGAACGCCACCTCGGTGAGCGTCTGGTTCCCGCCATTCTCGATTGCAAGTACCTCTGTCTTGTACGCACCGGGTTGGAGGAACTCGGCGGGGACGGGTAGCTGTGTCGCGTCCGCGGGAAGCATCACGTCGAGCACTCGCACGGGATTGCCCCGTGCCGGCTCGTCGGCGACGACGAGCACCTGGTAGGCCACCACCCTGACGCCCTGCGGTGACGCGACGGGCTCCCAGGAGACGAGCAGCTGGTCTGGTGCCACGACGGATTCGTCGACGGGTGTCAGGATGTTCGGCGCGTCGGGCACCTTGTGCGTGAACCGAACGACGCTCTTCAGCTGCTGACCCTCGATCGTCGTTCCGCTGAAGGTATAGCGCCCCTGGGGGAACAGCTGCTTGAACTGCTCGAATGGAAACTCCTCAAAGGGCGGCTCGCTGCTCTCCGAGAACAGCTCGGTCAGTCCGAAGTCCTTGATGACGTCCTCGGACTTGAACCGGGCCACCTCGCGACCGCGCGGATCAGTGACTGTTACACGGCGCCAGGGCTCACCGTCGACAAAGATCTGCAGGCCCGCGTCACCATCGGTGGCGTTGAACTCGATCTTCAGCCGGGCGTCACCGAAGGGGATGGCCTTCTGGGTGGGAGTCTTCGAGTCTTCGGAGCTGCGGCCACTTGCTTCCGCCAGTCCCAGGCCAAGTAGTGGCACCACTCCCAGCGCCACCAGACCGGCCACGCGCTTGCTTCTCTGGCGTTCCATGATCCGTCCCCTCTCGCGATGCGATGGACGTCTAGGAAGGTAGGAGCGCCGGCCTGACGCACGGCTGAACCGGGCTGAACCCTGGCTGAATCAACTACCGTGTGACGAAATCGGCTGTGCCAGCGTCAGCGAAATTCAACGACCGAGAGGATCGATCACGTGGCTCGCGCCCTGGGGATCGCCGGTCTGCTCATCCTGCTGTGGGCGCTGAGTTGCCTTGCCATGGTCCTGCTTGCAAACCGACTCCCCCGCGGCCTTCTTCGGGACGTTGCCGAGTTCCTCCCGTCCTGCGTCACCGCTGCACGAACGCTGCGGAACCACCCGGATGTGCCGCGCCGCGCAAAGATCGCCCTGCTCGTCGCGATCCTCTGGGTGCTCTCACCCATCGATCTGTTGCCGGAGTTTCTGCCCGTCATCGGACCACTGGACGACGTCGTCGCTGTCGTGCTGCTTCTCCGCTACGCGGGGCGCAGCATCCCGCGCACAACCCTGCTCGAGGCGTGGCCCACCGATCCACGGCTGCTTGAGCGGTTGCTCGACGGGCGCCGCGCACACACATCGCCCTCACCCGAGGCACCCGGCTGACCGCTGGGTGCAACAATCGACCAGTGCTGCACCCACAATCCAAACCTGCGCGCGCACGGCGTTGCGCGGTTTGCGCGGCTCTCACATTGATCTTGGGTTACAGCTTCTTCTGGGTCGGTGGCACGCTGGGCGTGCTCGCCGCGTCGCGGTGGGCCAAGACCCAGGTCCCGTCAGCCGTCACGATGGATGCTGGCATCGCCAACTTCCAGCGGGTGGACGAGCGCCTGTGGCGGGGTGCAGCACCCGGCGACGCTGGCTACAGGCACCTAGCCGAACTCGGGTTTCGCACTGTGGTCGATCTGAGGTCAGGAGTCATCAAAGACAGCGACCATCGACTCCCTCGTGCGCTCGGACTCGACATCGTGCGGATCCCGATCCATGACGGCCAGCCGCCCAGACCGGATCAGATGGCGACGTTCCTCGAAACCGTTCGCGGAAGCACCGCCCCTGTTTTTGTCCATTGCGGCGCCGGCGTGGGCCGTACGGGATCACTGGCCGCCGCCTATCTCGTTTCCACCCATCAAGCCAGCCCGCGCGCGGCCATGCTCACCAGCCTTGCCGTCGGTCCGCCGACACTTGAGCAACTGAGCTTCATGCGCGGCATAGCCGACGACGGCACAGTCAGCGATCCGCCGTTACCCGTCACCATCATTAGCCGTACGTTGGACGCTCCCCGCCAGCTGTGGTCGCGGCTGACCCACTGATGCCCTCAGCTCGTGCTTGCGGACACGACACTCGACCTCACCCGGTCGACAGTCAGATCGCGAAGGCAGCCGAGCAGGCGCTGCTGGCCGTGGTAACCGAGCGACGGCCTGATCGAGAACCGGTAGACACCATCGCCGATCCGCTCAATGCCAGGGTCAACGAGGTCGCCGCCGATCGTCGACGAGCAACTCCCCCACAGCGCATGCGCCGCAGTGTCCAGGCTCTGCAGGTAGTTGCGTCCTTCGAGACGAACCACAACTTCGGTCGTCCGGTCGGCGTCGCGCCGATCGGGACGCGTCTGCGTCGCGTCGCCGATGGCACTGACGCCGAACACAACGGCCAGGGCGAGCGCGAGGACGACGATGAGGTTCTTCACATCGGCCTGCCTCGCGCGGGCGCGAAGAGCGAGAAGGGGTCGGCCTCAGGCGAGATCAGCGTCGGCGGCAGCTCCAGCGACCCGAGCCGCACGGCCAGGCCCCGCTCCATCGACCGCCCGGCAGTTACGCGGGCAACCCGCTCCATGACCCAGGCCAACCCGGAGAAGACAACGCCGGCGCCCAGCAAGACAGGCACGAACACGTTGGTGGTGTCGGGGCGGAGCCACGCGAACCTGATGCGCTGGGGTGGCGCCGACTCCCGGATCCGAGCAAGCACGCGCGGATCGGGTCCGCGCCGTGCCTGAACGTTGGGCGCCTGTGATGCCCGCAACGTGCGGACATGGTCGAGCGTGAGCCCACCAAGTAGGGCGATCTCGGCCGCCAGAAAGATGACACCCGAGATGAGCGCGCGGTTCCATTCCCACCTGTCGAGGTAGACGAAGAAGTAGACACCCGAAGCCGCAAGCGTCAGGATCGCGGCCACGTATCCAAGACGACGAGCGTTCATGCCGCGGCCTCCTCGCCTGCGACGAGCGACACTTCGCCGGTGGTGCCGTCGACGACGATCTGGGTGCCAGGCGGGAAGCGGTTGACCGCGTCCTCGACGCCGACCACCGTCGGCACTCCCGCCTCGCGAGCGAGGATCGCAAGATGCGACAGCACGCTGCCGGTCTCGGCAACGAGCCCCCGCAGCCCGGGAAGCATCGGCGCAAGCGCTGGGTTGAGCGTTTGCACGACGAGGACGGCGTTGTCGGCCGGTAGCCAGTCCGGCGACGCCACGACGCCGGATGCTCTGCCGCCCCCGGCTCCGCGACCGCCGCCCTGGGTCGCCCCGCCAGCTGTACCTAGGGGGACAACATCGCCGGCGGCGGTGAGCCGGAACCGTGCAGGCAGCGGGCCCGCGTCGACGAGCTGAGGCCGGGGCTCAGCGATCGCGACCTCGCCGCGGACCACCGCACGCAGGGTTTCGTACGACAGCCCGGGCACAGAGGCCGCAGAGGTGATGCGGCCGGCACGCTCGAGCCGCCTGCCCAGCTCGACCGCTGCGCGCGCGGTGAGCTCCTGCAACCAGCGGGCCCGCAGCCGTAGCGCCTCGCGCAACAACTGGGTCGCATCGACGTCCTTCGCGGGCGGCACCGACAAGGGCCTCGATGGCAGCTTGATCGGCGCACCGATTGACGGCGGGACCAGCGCGAGGAGTACGGGGTGCCGGGCGACAAGCTCATCAGGAGCTGCGTCGCCGCCACGCTCGGCTGCCAAAACTCGTAAGGCATGCATGGCGGCAGAGGTGGGCGCGCCGTCGACGTCGAGCAGCCGGCCGGCCAGCATCTCGTAGCCGTATGCGGAGCGCAGCGCGTCGCGTGACCGGTCGAGCAACCCGAACAGCTCAAGCTCGGACAGCTCCTTGACGGGCGGCACGTCGGCCAGCAGCTCGTCGACCTTCTCGACGACGTCGCGCGCCAGACCCGGCAGAGCCGCTGTGAGCCGACCTGCCGACCAGGCAACGCTCAGTCGTCGTAAGGGGCGGCGGGGGTCGAGCCTCGCCCACAGCGCTCGAGCCCGCCCCACCGGTCGCTCCACGCCGAGCAGGTGCAGGTCGGCCGCCACGCGGCCATCGACGGTGACGATCACGGGAGATCGCGCCAGCGCCTTCGCCGACTGGGCACCGGTGATCGTGAGCACCTCCCGGATCGCCTTGATCATCGGCACGACCCACAGGTCCTGCTCGAGTGGACTCAGCGGGCCGGGGAACGTCTCGGCGACCGGTCCCGGCCCGAGGACGGGGCCGGTCGCAGTCTTGGGTTGCCCAGTGGCGGTGATCGGGCGGCTCTGCAGCAGAACCACCGAGCCGTCCACGATCGCCCACTCGATGTCTTGTGGGCCACCGAAGACGGCTCGCGCGTGCTTCTGCAACCGCATCAGGGCACGGATGTTCGTCTCGACCGCCGGAAGCGTCCCGGTCGACTCGACGACTTTGCCCCGGGTGGTGAGCGTGACCGTGACGCCGTCGACCCCGCCGCTGACCAGCTGATGCGGCCCACCGGGGACGGCAGCGATGACGTACCGGTCGCGTCGCCCACTCACCGGATCGGCGCCGAACATCACGCCGCCGGCCTCGGGTTCGAGATAGGGCTGCACGAGCACCGCCATCGCGCCACTTGCTGAGTCGCTCTCGTGCACGGCTTCACCCGAGGACACCACCTCGGCCACTGCGTCGATGAAGTCGTCCCAGCCACGCACGTCGAGCACCGATGTGAACCGGCCGGCCATCGACGACTCATCACCGTCCTCGACCGACGACGACGAGCGCACAACCACCGACCGCGCGCCGTGCTGCGTCAAGTCGGCCCACGCCTCCCGAACGGCTTGTTCCACGTCGGCTGCGCCATCGCGTGACAACGCAGCCGCGGCATCCGGCGTCAGCACGAAACCCGGCAGCACCGGCATGCCCGCCTGCCAGGCACGCGCGAGCGCGGTTGCCTTGGCACCCGCAAGCGCGCGGCTGTTGGCATTGGAGAGCGGGAGCACGACCATTTCGGGAGGGATCAGGGCCGCGCTTCGCCGCGACCGGTCCGTCAGGAACCGCTCAACTACACACGCTCGCCCGTCCATCGGTCATGCCCTCGCTGCTGTCCTTCACAACAATGACGAACGGGACCGACAGAATGTGACACGTGTGGCTGTCACACAACGCAGCGCGGTTCATCATCGCCAGCATTGCCCGGGCAACATGTCGGGCGGCCGCTCCTATTCCCCCCTCAGCGTTCGCTCAGAGCGATCGGCCCGGCCCCCGCAGATATGGCGGCTCAGCGGGGTAACTCCGGGCCGCATAGCGACATCAAGTTACCCCGTTGTGGTCATGGCGCCGACGACGCTTCGCGTGGGGTCAGGCGGCAGAACGCTCCAACGGTGTGCCGTCGATGGTGAGCATCACGTCAATGTTGCCGCGCGTGGCATTCGAGTACGGGCAGCGCTGCTCGGCCCGCGTCATGAGCTCCTCCGCGTCGGCCCGCGACAGGTGCGGCGCGTGCAGATCGAGCGCGACCGTGATGCCGAACCCGCCATGTCCCGTCGGGCCCAGCCCGACGCGTGAACTGATCGTCGAGCCAGACGCATCGAGATTCCGTCCCCGCGCGACCCCTGTCAGGGCCGATAGGAAGCAGGCGGCGAAGCCAACGGCGAACAGCTGCTCCGGGTTCGTGCCTGGCCCGCCGTCGCCACTGAGCTCCTTGGGGACGGACAGGTCCACGTCGAGCCGACCGTCGCTGGTGCGGCCGTGTCCCTGCCGGCCGCCTTCGACCACCGCCTCAGCGGTGTAGAGGACGTTCATGTTTGCCTCCAGTTGATTGATCCCCGTTCGTGGTGCCGGGCGAGCGCGCGACTCTGGGCAGCAGCGGTCGAACAGTGCGTGCCGCGATAGCGCCACGCCAGACGCCCGCGCCGTACGCGGCCTCGTCGGCGACGGCCGCGACGGTCCAACGCAGCGGATCGAGCGCCGGTCTCCGCGCAAGCCAGTCACGCACCGCGGGTGTGGCGACCAAGGCGCCGAGTGTTACCAAGTGCCTGCCGCGTCGGCGAGACATCACGGCGGCGGCCAGCGCCGCCGGCAGCATGAGCTGCGTGACCGTGCGCCCGACCTCGGCCGCTGTCGCGAGGACGGCGTTGCCGGTCATGGGCACCGCGAGCGACGGCGGTGCGCCCGAGCTGCGCAGCTGTCGCGCGAGCTGGCCAGCCCCCACCGTGCAGACGGCCGTCGCAGCCACCGGCCGACGCGCGGCGAGCAGCGCGACAGCCGCCACCGGCCATGGGCGGATCACGAGCGGGGTCAGCCGGGTCGGGTGCCGACGGGCGAGCGGGCCGGCAGACGTGCCGTAGCGGTACCGTCGACGGAGCAACGCTCCCCAGCTGTCCGGCTCATCGTGCTGCACGCGCACCGACGGGTCGTAGCGCACGTGCCATCCCGCGTCGACCAAGCGCCACACGAGATCGACGTCCTCGCCGTACGGCAACGCCTCGTCGAACGACAATCCCGCCAATGCCTGAGTACGTACGACAAGCGCGGCCGTCGGCACGTACGAGACCGGCGTGCCCGGCCGCACCAGCGCCTCCGCGGCGCCGAGGTCGAGCGGAGACCTCGCGGCCGCATAACTCGCCAACGTCCGCGACCGCGACGACGCCAGCGGCACCACCCGTGGCGCGACCGCGCCCACGACGGGATCGGCGAAGTGCGCGATAAGAGAGTCCGGCCAGCCACGCGGCGGGACGACGTCACTGTCCAGGAACGCCACCACTTCGACACGGGGTGGCCCTGCGTCGATAGGTTCGACACGGCGTGGCCCTGCGTCGATAGGTTCGACGCAGGGTGTCGTTGCATCGAAACGGTGCAGTGACGCGAGGCCGGCGTTGCGGGCCGCGGCTGGACCGCCCGACACCGCACGCTCCACCAGGGTCGCGCCGTGCCGGGCCACAACCTTGGCCACGGCGTCAACGTCGCGCGAACCGTCGTCGACGACGACAACCTCATGCGCGGAGCCAAGTGCCTCCAAGCACCGATCGAGCTCGGCGGCACGGTCACGCACCGGGATAACCACCACGACACGACCGGTGTACGCATCCTGCGGCGGTCGCGGGTGGGCGGCACCCACCGCACAGAGCCTCCGGGCGAGGGTCCGTGCGGCGGCCGTCCGCACGGGTCCGGCCTGAAGCTCGGCGAATGCAGCGGCACCGGCTGCTGAGAGTCGCAGCACCCGGCGAGGTTGGCCGCCGATCATCACCCTCCCGCCCTGCAGCACCGTCGTCTGCACATCGAGCACCACCCGGAACCCCGACGGCATCGGCGGTGCCGGCGTCACAGTGCCAGCCCTCCGTCGACGGGCAGGACGGCCCCGGTGATTCCGCTCGCCTCGGGCCCGGCCAACCAGACCAGCGCGGCCGCCACCTCGGCCGGATCGAGCAGCCGCTCGAGTGGTTGCTGCGGCGCGAAGTCGTGCGCCGACTCGAGCCCGTAGAGCCGCGCGCTCTCGTCGAGCATGCGGGTCGCGGTCGACCCTGGACTGACGGCGTTGGCGGTGATGCCGGTGCCGCGCAGATCGGCTGCGAGCCCACGAACGAGGCCGGCCACGCCTGCCTTGGCGGCGCCGTACGCCGCGAGCCGCGGCATGCCGCGCGTGGCAGCCGCGGAAGCAACGGCGAGGAACCGTCCCGATCGTGGTTCGGGGCGTGCGCAGCATCGCGGGGATCGAAACGCGCGCAAGCGCGATCACGCCACCGAGGTCGACGTCGAGAACGCTGCGCAACTGGGCCGCCGGCATCTCCCACAACGGCACTCCGCCGGCGATGACTCCGGCAACGGCGATGGCAGCATCGATGCGGCCCCATGTCTGCTCGGCGACGCGAACAGCCCCACTGAGGGCAGCCTCGTCGCGCACGTCGGCGACGTACGACAGCACTTGCTCCGGCTCCCCCGCCTGCTTGACGACTGCGTCCAGCTCAGCGCGAGTGCCAAGTGCGTACGGCAGCGCCGGGTCGTCCTCGCACGCGTCGACCGCGAGCACCTGCCAGTCGGCGCGGGCGAGGGCGAGCACGGTCTCGGCGCCTATCCCCCGGGCGGCGCCCGTGACCAGCGCGACCCCGGTCACGACACCGCCTCGACCGGGCCAGCCCAGTCGGCGACTGTCTCGATGAGGTCGCGGACCAGAGCGCCGAGGAGGCGGCGACCATGCTCGGCGCTGGCTCCAGACGGGTCACCGAGCACGCCGTTGCGGCTGACTCCCAGCACGCCCCCAGCGCGCAGTGCCGGCATGAGCTCGTCGATCGGATCGACGGCTCCGCGTTCTGCTCGGTCGAGGTGGACTCTGCTGCCGTCGAGCGCCAGCTGCAGCGACGTCTCGACGAACCCTGCATGCGCATCGCCGTCCCACTGCGGCATCCACGCGAGGACGTCGCGCGACTCGGCACGCAGCGTTGCCACGGCTCGCTGGACCGTGGCCGCGTTGCCTCCGTGCGCCGAGACAATCACGATGCGAGAGAACGTCTCGCATGCGGAGCGACCGAGCTCCACGAGCAACAGCTCGAGTGCTGCATGCCCGATGGAGACCGTGCCGAAGAAACCGGCGTGCTCGCCGCTTGCGCCATAGGCGATGGGCGGCGCCACCACGACATCCGACCTGGCCGCCGCGAGCGCACCGGTGAGAGCGAGAGCGACGTCGGTGTCAGTGGAGAGCGGCAGGTGCGGTCCGTGCTGCTCGGTCGAGCCCAGCGGTACGGCGAGCAACGCGCCGAGCGCGGCGTGCTGGCCGGCCTCGGGCCACGTCATGTCGTCGAGCCGGGTCATGAGCTCACATGCGCCTTCCCTGTCCTAGAGGCCGAGCCGTCGTGAGAAGTCGGGCGGGACGATCAGGTCGTCTGGGGTCAGGTCATGGACGGAGGCGCGGCCGAGCGCCAACATCGTCGAGTCGATGCCGCCACGGAGGATGTCGAGGACGTTTTCAACGCCGGCCTGCCCGTTGGCGGCAAGCCCCCACAGGTAGGCGCGACCGATCATGACGGCGCGCGCGCCGAGTGCCAGGGCCTTGACCACATCACTGCCGCGGCGGATACCGCCATCGAGCAGAACTTCGACCTGGTCACCGACTGCGTCGGCGACGGTAGACAGCGCGCGCACTGCGGCAGGCGTGCCGTCCAAGTTGTTGCCGCCGTGATTCGACACCGAGATGGCAGTCACGCCAGCGTCAACAGCACGCTTGGCGTCGTCGACCCGCATCACGCCCTTGAGCAGGAACGCTCCGTCCCATTGCTTGCGCAGCCAGGCGACGTCGTCCCATGTCGCCATCGGTGTCTGCATCCACCCGCCGTAGGCACCGAAGAAGGTGGGCGCAGCCGCACCACGTGAAGCCATGTTGGGCACCTCCAGCGCCGGCGGGCGACCGGTCTTGGCGTATCGCCACAGCCACCGCGGACGCGTCAGAGCCTGCGGCGCGTAACGAGCCAACGTACGCAACCGGTTGTCCTCCGGGATGCGCGGGCTTCCCCAGTCGCGGCCGTTGGAAAACGACCAGTCGAGGGTGAGGATGATCCCGCCCGCTCCGGCTTGCTGGGCGCGCTCGACGCGCTCCACGATCTCGTCCCTGGTGCCCGCCCAGTAGAGCTGGAAGAAGGTCTTGGGGTTGGCCGCGATGACCTCCTCGATGGGCTTGCTGGCAAACGAGCTGAGTCCCATCGCGATGCCCCGGTTCGCAGCGGCCCGGGCGACGGCGACCTCACCATCGGGGTGGACGGCCTGCACGCCGGTGGGTGACAGGATCACCGGCATCGACATCTGCTGGCCGAGCACAGTCGTCGACAGGTCACGCTCAGTCGGCAGACCCGCCACGTGCGGCGCGAAGCCCAGCTCCCCGAACGCCGCCACGTTGTCGCGTAACGTGCGCCCTTCCTCGGACCCCGCAACCAGCGCGAGGTAGACCGAGCGCGGCAGCCGCTTCTTGGCGCGCCGCTTTGCCTCGGCGACGGTTTCGAACCAGCCGTTGCCCATGATCCTCATCTTCTCCTGTTCACGCCGCGAACACTTGGCTAAGACCCGGTGCCACGTCGCGGTAGTTCCTGACTCGTACGACCCGGCCGTGGCCGGCGCGGGCGAGCTCGCGTCCGAGCTCGAGGTCGTGCTCGCCGCTCACATCGAGCAGCACGTCGAGACGCGGCAGTCGTGCCGCCATCGGGCGCGGATCGGGGCCTGCGTTGTGGACGCAGTCGGACAGCAGGACGACGCGCGCATCACGCGCCGGCACACGAGCCAGCTCCCTGGCCGCGACCTGCAGCGGAAACGCGAGGTTGGTGAGGCCCTTCGTCGGTAAATCGAGCAAGGTGTCGACCAGGTCCAACGGCCGGACCTCCTGACCGAGATGCATCAGGATGGCCGCGTCGGACCAGAACGCGAGCACCGCCAGGTCATCCCGCAGGAGCTCGGCTGCCAAAGCACCCACTGTCGCTGCCGCGTTGCGTACGCGCTCGCCGCGCATCGAGCCGGACACGTCGACGACGAGCACGACAGACCTCCGAGTCCGCACCCGCTCCCGGACGATGATGTCCTCCTCGTCGGGCACCGGGCGTTCGGCCAGCACCTCGATCGTCGCGTCGAGGTCGATTTCGTCGGAGCCACCGCGGTACGGAACGCTCGCCAGGTCCCCAGAGCCACGTCGTGAGGTCACGTCGAGCCATGGCCGAGGGACGGCCAGCCGCGCCGCGATCTGCCGGGCTCGGGCCCGCACTGCCGGGTCGACAGGTGTGGCCTCGACCGGTGGCGTCACCAGGGCAGCCACCTCGTCAGTGGTACCCGGTGCCGTGCCCGTGGGCTGGTCCGACCGGCGGCCGGCTCCGGTCGGCACCGATCGGAGCACGATCCCGCCCTGCCCGCCCTTCGAGGGCTCGAACAACGTTGGTTCCTCCTGCAACTCTTTCGGCCGACGCGTCAGCGGTCGTGCGACCGCCGTCTCGGTCCGCCGCCGCAGCGGCGAGTCGGCCTGTACTGCTCTTCAACCAGGCGCGGCGGCCGCCGGCGCGAGGACGAAGTGGTCCTCCCAGATCTCCCGGAGCACCTGCTCCGGCGTTGTCTCCGCCGCTTCGTCCCGATGGATGCGTCCGGACAGCGCGACGACCATGGCGTCGAACACGGTCTCGGCATAGTGCCCATCGTCAGCAGACGAGATACCTCGAAGCTGTGCAAGCTGCTCGGCAACGAGCACCGTGTCGATGGCACCCCTCACGCTGCTGCCCTGCCGTACGTCGTGATGCTCGCGCGTCGCTCGGGTCACGGCTACGGCATCCATCGTGAGCTGCTCGCCTAGCTCGCCTGCGTCTGGCGTACGCAGCCGCACGATGCTTTGCTCCGCTGACTCGTCCTGGTAGCCAACGGCCAGCCGGTTGAGCCGGTCGTGCACGCTCGTGGACAGCCGCGTCGTGCCGACGCTGTCGTACGGGTTCATCGAGGCGATCACCCGGAACGTCGGTGCGGCGTCGATCCTCCCTACTCGAGGTACGGCGATGGTGCGGTCGGCCATCGCCGTGAGCAACGTGTTGATGGTGTCTTCGGGCGCACGGTTGAACTCCTCGATGTAGAGAAAACCGCCCTGCTGCATCGCTTCGACGAGCGGCCCAGCGACGAAGTTGTCGGCGCTGTAGTCCTCGCGGAGCACCCGGGCCGGGTTGTGGTGGCCGACCAGCTTCGCCGGGGTCAGGTCGGCATTGCCCTCGACGAAGAGCAGCGGAATGTCCCACTCGGCTGTGATGGCCTTGAGGATCGTGGTCTTGCTCGTGCCTGGAGGCCCTTCGAGCAGGACGTCGCGGCCCGCGGCGATGGCCGAGAGCACGAGGTCAAGCTCGTGCTCCCGGCCCACCACGTGGGTCCCCACACGACGTCGGGTAGCGACCACGCTGGTGTCCATCGGGTCGTCCTTCACTTCTGTGTGGACCCGGCGTCGACGGGCAGTGTCACGCCTGTGACGTAGCGCGCCTCGTCCGAGGCGAGCCAGAGCACCGCGTTGCTGATGTCGACGGGCTCGACCCATGGGATTGGCAGCGCATTCATCGCTTGGAAAATCTCGGCGGCCTGCTCCTGGGTGGGGTGCTCGATCTCAGGTGCGAAGAGCTTGTAGGTCGCCTCGTTGAGGATCATGTCCGTGGCAACGCTGGTGGGGTGCACGGAATTGACCCTGATCATGTCCGGTGCCAGCTCGTTGGCCAACGTGCGCATGAGCCCGACAACCGCATGCTTGCTCGCGACATATGGCGCGATGTTGGCGTAGCCCTTGAGGCCTGCCGACGAGCTGGTGATGACGATCGACCCGCCACCTTTGGCACGCAGGTGCGGGATGGCCGCCTTGACGGTGTGCCAGACACCCGTGAGGTTGACGTCGATGACGTCATCCCAGTCCCGTTCGGTTACCTCATCCGTCTTGTCACCGAAGATGAAGATGCCGGCGTTGGCTGCAACGATGTCGAGGCGGCCCAGCTGGGCGACCCCGTCGTCGAGCGCGCCCTTGAGCGCCGGATAGTCGCGGACGTCCGTCTTGGTGGCGACGATCCGCCGGTCGAGCTCCTCCACCTGTCGTACGGTCTCGGCGAGGTCTGCTTCGGTCGCTCCGTGGTAGAAGCGCTTGACGCTCTCGATGTCCTCGGCGATGTCGACCGCGATGATGTCTGCGCCCTCCTGGGCGAGTCGCAACGCGTGGCTGCGACCTTGACCGCGGGCGGCGCCGGTGACGAGGGCGACCTTCCCTTCGACTCTTCCGGTCACATTGCTCATCTCACTTCTTGTTGGTAAAGCCCGCGTCGACAGGCAGGGTTACGCCCGTGATGTAGCGGGCGTCGTCGGAAACAAGCCAGACGATCGCGTTGGAGATGTCGACCGGCTCGAGCATGTCGACCGGCAGTGCGTTGGCCATGGCATTGCCGAGCTGCGGATCGTTCTGCAGCCACTCCTGCATGACGTCGTTGACGACCATCGGCGTGTTGACGCCGGTCGGGTGCACGGTGTTGACCCGGATCGAGTGCTGCGCAAGCGTGTTGGCGTACGACCGCATGAGTCCCACGACGCCGTGCTTGGACGCTGTGTAGCCGAGCCCGCCGGGTTGGCTGCCGCCGATGCCGGTGATCCCGGCGGTCGAGCTGGTGAGGACGATCGCACCGCCCTTGCCATGCTCGATCATGGAGGGGATCGCGACCTCGACGGTGTTGTAGACGCCGGTGAGGTTGACGTCGAGCACGTCCTGCCACTCGTTGGGGCGCACTTGGAGACCCATCGGTGCGATGCCGGCGTTGGCCAGCACGATGTCGACCGGTCCGAGCTGCGCCACGCCGGCGTCGAACGCTGCCTGCATCGCCTCTCGGTCACGCACGTCGGCCTGGGTGGCGACGATGCGCCGGTCGAGCGCCTCGACCTCCTTGACAGTCTGTTCAAGATCCTCAGGCGTCGACATCGGGTAGGACACGCTCGGGATCTGCGCGCAGATGTCCACCGCGATGATGTCAGCGCCCTCCTGGGCGAGTCGGACGGCGTGGCTGCGGCCCTGGCCGCGCGCGGCGCCGGTGATGAAGGCGACCTTGCCTTCGAGCTTTCCCATTGCTGACAAGCCTCCTTGAGTCACTTCACTAAGAAACCCGCATCGACCGGAAGCGCGACGCCGGTGACGTAGCGCGCCTCGTCGGATGCCAGCCAGAGCACGGCATTGCTGATGTCCACTGGCTCGAGCCACGGGACCGGCAGCGCGTGCATCGACAAGAACGTGTCGAGGGCGTCATCCCGGGTGGGGTGTTCGAGATCGGGGCGGAAGAGCTGGTACATCTGGTCGTTCTGGACCATGGGTGTGTTGACTACGCCTGGGTGGACGGAGTTGACGCGGATCAGGTCCGGTGCGAGCTCGTTGGCAAGCGTGCGCATGAGCCCGGTAACGCCGTGCTTGGCGGAGACATACGCCGCCAAGTTGGGATAGCCCTTGAGTCCTGCCCCCGAGCTCGTCAGGACGATGGCTCCGCCGCGTCCACCTGCCCGGATGTGCGGGATCGCCGCCTTGCAGGTCAGCCAGACACCCTTGAGGTTGACGTCGAGCGTGTTCTGCCAGCTGTCCTCGTCCATGTCTACCGTCGGCGTGCCCAGCTCGGTTATGCCAGCATTCGCGGACACGATGTCGAGGCGGCCGAGCTCGGCCACACCCTGGTCGAGCGCGGCCTTGAGACTCGCGTAGTCGCGGACGTCGGCTTTGCGAGCAACGATGCGCCGGTCGAGCGCCTCGACCTCCTTGACCGTCTGCGCCAGATCCTCCTCCGTGCCCATCGGGAACGGCACGGTATCGATCTGCTCCAGAATGTCGACGGCGATGATGTCGGCACCCTCTTCGGCGAGCCGGATGGCATGGCTGCGGCCTTGCCCGCGAGCGGCCCCGGTGATGAAGGCGACCTTGCCTTCTACGCGTCCCATAGTCATCGCCTCACTTCGCCAGCGAGCCGGCGTCAACCGGCAGCGTCACACCGGTGATGTAGCGGGTCTCGTCAGAAGCCAGGAACAGCACGGCATTGGAGATGTCACGCGGCTCGACCCACGGGATCGGTAGGGCGTTCATCGCCTGGAACCGCTCACCGATCTGGTCACGCGTCGGATGATCGAGGTCCGGCGCGAACAGCTCGTACGTGACTGAGTTGTGGATCATGTCCGTGCTGACACTCGTCGGGTGGACTGAGTTGACCCGGATCATGTCCGGCGCCAGCTCGTTGGCGAGCGTCCGCATGAGTCCCACGACCCCGTGCTTGGCAGCAACGTAGTGCGCGAGGTTGCCCATCCCCTTGATGCCGGCCGTTGAGCTAGTCAGGATGATCGATCCGCCGCCGGCTGCGCGGAGATGCGGGATCGCGGCCTTGACTGTGTGCCACACCCCAGTGAGGTTGACGTCGATCATGTCCTGCCACATCTGCTCGTCCATCGAGTCAGTGGGCTCAAAGCTGGCGATGCCCGCGTTCGCCGCCACGATGTCCAGCCGCCCCAGCTGAGCGACTCCGTCGTCGACGGCCGTCTTGAGCGCGGTGTAGTCACGCACGTCGGCCTGCGTGGCGACAATGCGTCGGTCAAGCGCCTCCACTTCCTTGACCGTCTGAGCCAAGTCGTCGGGCGTCGCCATCGGGTAGCCGACGCTGTCGATCTGCGCACAGATGTCGACAGCGATGATGTCGGCGCCTTCCTCGGCGAGCCGTATCGCGTGGCTACGACCCTGCCCGCGTGCAGCACCAGTGACGAATGCGACCTTTCCTTCGACACGCCCCATCGCGTGCCTCCCTTCAGTTGGAGACCATCCCCCCTCTTCTTTGGAGTCAGTACTGCGTGTTGCCCGCGTCGACCGTCATCGTGAGCGCGGTGACGTAGCGCGCCTCGTCGGAGGCGAGGAAGAGTACGGCGTTGCTGATGTCGACCGGCTCGGTGACCTCGACGGGAAGCATGTTGGTGAACATGCCACCGAGCCGCGGGTGGGCCGCGAGCAGCTCGCCCATCACTGCCATGCCGTCGCCGGAGCCCATCGGGGTGTTCACGCCGGTGGGATGGACGCTGTTGACGCGGATGTTGTGCTCGGCGAGCTCGGCAGCGAATGCCCGCATGAGGCCGACCACACCGTGCTTCGCCGCGACGTAGGGCGTTATGAACGGCATGCCCTTGAGGCCGGCCGCCGAGCTGGTCAGGATGATCGACCCGCCGCCAGCGGTGACGAGATGCGGAGCGGTGAGCTGGACGGTATTCCACACGCCCGTCAGGTTGATGTCGATCGTCTCTTGCCAGGTCTCCGGCGTGACCTTGTCCCAGGGCTCAAGGATGCAGATGCCCGCGTTGGCGACCACGATGTCGAGGTGGCCCAGCTGGGCGACGCCCTCGTCGATCGCCCGCTTCATCCCGTCGCGGTCACGACATCGGTCTGGGTCGCGATGATCCGCCGGTCGAGCGCCTCGACCTCCTTGACGGTCTGTTCCAGATCCTCCGGCGTTGCGTGCGGGTAACCGATGTTGGGGATCGGTCCGCAGATGTCGACCGCGATGATGTCCGCGCCCTCTTGCGCGAGCCGTACGGCGTGGCTGCGGCCCTGGCCGCGCGCGGCGCCTGTGATGAATGCGACCTTTCCTTCGACGCGCCCCATTGCGCATCTCCTCTCATCTGTTCAGTTGTTGGTGAATCCCGCCAGTGGGTTGTCGTTGCAGGCACTCACGGGTGGCAGGTCCGACCGCCGGCCGATCGTGACGGGGACAGGGCCAGGGCTGGTGCGGTGCGAGTGGTCACCGGTCGGCGTCGGGTGGTCGCACGTCGCCGCGAGCCAGCAGAGCGTCGGCGCCGTAACCCTGCACGCACTCTGGGTCCGGACCGTCGAGCGGCAGGCCGGTGAAGAACTTCGCCGCCATGCAGCCGCCACGGCATGAGTCGAAGAACTGGCACGACGTGCAGGCGCCTCCGGTCTGCGGCTGCCGGAGCTCGGTGAACAGCTCCGACTCGCGCCACACACCGGTGAAGCCGCCCGCGTCGCGGACGTTGCCGGCGAGGAACTCGTCATGGATCGCGAACGGGCAGGCGTAGACGTCGCCGATCGGGTCGATGAGGCAGACGACCCGGCCCGCGCCACAGAGGTTGAGCCCGGGCAGCGCCTGGCCGAACGCGGACAGATGGAAGAACGAGTCGCCGGTGAGCACGTCCTCGCCGTGCAGCACCAGCCAGTCGTAGAGCTCGCGCTGCTGCGCGTGCGTGGGGTGCAGCTCGTCCCACACATCAGCGCCGCGCCCGGACGGCCGCAGCCTGGTGAGTCGCAGCTGCGCGCCGTACGTATCGGCAAGGGCTTTGAACTCGTCGAGCTGCGTGACGTTGTGCCGCGTCACGACGACCGAGAGCTTGAAGCCTTTGAAGCCGGCGTCCGCGAGGTGGCGCATCGCGCGCAGCGCGGTGTCGTAGGATCCCTGCCCGCGTACGGCGTCGTTGACCTCGGGCGTGGCGCCGTCGAGCGAGATCTGCACGTCGACGTAGTCGCTCGCGGCGAGCCGCCGGGCGACCTCTGGCGTGATGCGTACGCCATTGGTCGAGAACTTGACCCCGACGTGGTGGCTGGTCGCGTAGTCGACGAGCTCCCAGAAGTCGGGCCGCACGGTCGGCTCGCCGCCGCCGATGTTGACGTAGAAGACCTGCATCCGCTCGAGCTCGTCGATGACGGCCTTGCACTCGTCGGTGCTCAGCTCGCGAGGATCGCGCCGCCCTGAGCTCGACAGGCAGTGCACGCACGACAGGTTGCAGGCGTAGGTGAGCTCCCACGTCAGGCAGATCGGCGCGTCCAGCCCGAGCTCGAAGAGGTCGGTGAGCTTGGTCCTGGTCGGGGGTTCGGCGAGCACGGTCATGATGCCCTCCGCTGCACGAGCATGTGCGAGTCGGCGAGCGTGGCAAGCGCCCGTTGGTAGCGCTGCATGTCGGCGCCCTCGACGCCGGCTTCCTCGCACGCGGCCCGAGCGCTCGGCCGGGCCGCAAGGTCCTCGACGATGGTGAGCAGGCGGCGGTCCTTGAGGAAGGACAACCGGCGAGTGCCGAAGTGGTAGAGCAGTGCACCGAACGGCTCGGGTCGTACGGAAACCTGCGGGTGCAGGTCCCACGCCCGGTCGAGGTCAAGAGAAGGGGCGCTCATGATCGGCGACTCAGTAGACGCCGCACATGCCGTCGATCGAGATTTCCTCGACCAGCGCTTCGTCCTCGACCAGCTCTTCGTCGTCGTCAACGGTGAGCGGCTTGTCCAGGTTCTGCATCGCGATCCTCCTTGATCGTTGGCCCTGTGAAGTTGGGGAACGCTGTGCCCTTGCGGGTCGGTGCCGGGAGGTCGATAGTTATGGCACCGAGTGCCGTTTCTTCGTACGACTGCATACTAATGACACCGAGTGCCGAATGGAAGACCCCTGAGTGACGACGACTCCAGAAGCCCGACTCGGTCGCCGGCCAGCGACCACGCAGGCCGAGATCAGCCACATCGCGCTCGAGCTCTTCGCGTCGCGCGGCTTCGAGGCCACCACGGTTGACGACATCGCCGCGGCCGCCGGCATCGGGCGCCGGACGTTCTTCCGCTACTTCGCGTCGAAGAACGACCTCCCCTGGGGTGACTTCGATGCTCGGCTCGATGAGATGCGCAAGCTGCTCGCTGAGCTGCCTGATGACCTGCCGCTCATGGAGGCCGTGCGTATCTCCGTCATCGAGTTCAACCGGATCCCGGCAGCAGAGATCCCGTACCACCGGGAACGCATGGAGCTCCTGCTGCACGTGCCAGCCCTGCTGGCCCACTCGACGTTGCGCTACACCTCCTGGCGGCAGGTTGTGGCGGAGTTTGCCGCCCGCCGGCTGTCCGTTCCCGAGGACGGCCTGGAACCACAGGCTGTCGGCTGGGCTGCACTGGCCATGGCCCTGTCCGCCTACGAGCAGTGGCTCGTGCACGAGGAGGCCGACCTGACCAAGCTCCTCGATCAGTCCTTCCGCATGCTCAACAGTGGGTTCGACTTCTCGTGACGCTTGGGCTGCCGGCTGATTTCCGCCTAACGCTTGACCCGGGCGCGTGGCTCGATGGTGACGACGTCTTGCTCGGGGGGACGCCGTTTCGGATCGTACGACTGTCGCCAGCGCAGGCCGACACTCTCGCGGACTGGCTCGCAGGAAAGCGCGTAGGTGACGACGAGGACGACGCTCATTTCGCGCGCGATCTCGTCGCGGGCTCCTTCGCCAACCCAGTGCCCCCCACCACCGATGACCCGCCGTCGGTCAGCGTTGTCATTCCCGTTCGCGATCGGCCGGGTCAGCTGGACCGCCTGCTCCGTACGATCCGTGCGCTGGAGGCGAGCGATCCTGTCGCCGAGGTCATCGTCGTCGACGATGCGTCATCCGACTCGGCCGCGCACGAAACGGTAGCTCGCGAGCACGGCGCGCAGCTCGTGCGGCGTGCCGTGCAGGGTCGCGCCGGCGCGGCTCGTAACGACGGCGCGCGACTGGCTGTCGCCGAGGTTGTGGCCTTTGTTGACTCGGACTGCGTACCGCGTGCTGGCTGGCTGTCCGCGACGCTGTCACACTTCGACGATCCGCTCGTGGCGGCGGTCGCGCCACGCATCGTCGCGATGCAAACGGCACAGCACGGCGGATGGATCGCGCGCTACGAAGTGGCGCGCTCCCCCATGGACCGTGGACCCACAGGCGCGCGCGTCTTGCCTGGCGGAAGGGTGCCGTTCGTTCCTGGCGCTGCCTTGTTGGTGCGAGCCTCAGCGATGGGCGCAGGCTTCGACGATTCTCTCCACGGCGGTGAGGACGTCGACATTGTCTGGCGGCTGACGCGCGAGGGATGGCACGTCAGGTACGAGCCGGCAGGCGAGGTCGAGCACGAGCACCGGACGACGGCGGCGGGATTCCTTGGGCGCCGGGCCTACTACGGGCGCACTGCCGCACCGCTGTCCCGGCGGCATCCTGGTGCGGCGCGTCCGCTTGCGGTGTCGCCATGGACGGCGGCGGCATGGGCGGCGGTTGCCGCACGCCGTCCGGTGTCGGGGGCGGTCATCACTGCGGTGGCAAGCGGCTTGCTCGCGCGGCAACTGCAGGGGGTCGTCGAGCGACCCGTCCGCGACGCCGTACGGCTAGCTGGCGGTGGCACGTTGCGCTCGGGACTGGTCGTCGCCGACTCGGCTGTACGCGCGTGGTGGCCGCTCTCGCTGGTTGCTGCGATCGGCGTACGGCGTCTTCGGCCCGCGCTCGCCGCCGCGGCGATCGTGCCCGCCGTGCTCGAGTGGCGCCGGTTGCGGCCGGACGTCGACCCGGTTCGCTGGACAGCGGCGCGCATGCTCGATGACATCTCCTATGGCTGGGGTGTGTGGCAGGGCTGCCTGCGCGAGCGGACAGCCGACCCGCTGCTGCCCGATCTCGGTTGGCGGCTACGCATCGAGGGTCCGCCGCTTGGTGACCGGGTGGAAGCCCGCGCGCGCCTGGCTGAGCCGCTCGTCATGTGGACGCTGCGCGCTCGCGAGAAGACCACCAAGCGAGGTTCGTTATCCGGTTGGGCTTCGAGGAAAGCGAGTGCCGACTGATGACAGCTCGCGAGCATGGACACCGGACGCGCTACGCGTCGCGATCTGACGTACGAGAACGTTCGGTTCCTTCCGACTTTGCTTGAGAGTCGGACGCTAGGCGCAGCGCACGAACATCGGTCCTCCGGCTGTGACCTCGCGCGATCGGCGCGGCGGCAGCGGCGTGGATGACGGCACGACGGCGCTCCTCTTGACTCGCTCCTACCCCGCGGGCAGGATTACCTGCGCAGCGTTACATTGCCGTTTCAATTGTTTCACTCGAGCACTCAATTTTGAGGCCCGACATGAACCGCGCATCCCGCCTCCGCAGGACCAGTGGCACGACGCTCACCGCGATCGTTGCCTCGGCCGCTCTCGTCGCGGCACAGATCGTCGGCGGCGGCGCGGTATCGGCCGCCGGGTCCGACGCGGCGCCCACAGTCCGCGTCTGGCTGACGACGGTCGACAGGTCGCAGCTGCTCGCCGAGCAGGAGCCCGTCGCGTTCGGCGACGTCGCGTCATCGGACCCCACCATCGTCGTCGACCCCGAGACGACCTACCAGGAGATGGACGGCTTCGGGGCATCCATCACCGACTCGTCGGCGGCAGTGCTCTACGCTCTCAGCCCCGCCGAGCGCGACGCGGCCATGCGCAGCCTCTTCGATCCTGCGGAAGGCATCGGCGTGAGCTTTCTGCGGCAGCCCATCGGGTCGAGCGACTTCACCGCCGAAGCCGAGCACTACACCTATGACGACGTGGCGCCCGGTGAGACCGACTTCCTGCTGCGGCACTTCAGCATCGGGCACGACGAGGCGCAGATCCTCCCGCTGCTGCGCCAGGCCAGGCAGCTCAACCCCGAGCTGAAGATCGTCGCGAGCCCGTGGAGCCCGCCCGCCTGGATGAAGACCGGCGACTCGCTCGTCGGCGGCCAGCTCAAGGACGGCGCGTGGTACGCCCTCGCGTACGCCCGCTACCTCATCCGCTTCGTGATGGCCTACAAGCGCGCCGGCGTACCGATCGACTACCTCACGGTGCAAAACGAGCCGCAGAACCGCACCCCTAGCGGCTACCCCGGGTCCGACGTGCCGGTAGCCGACGAGGCACGGATCATCCAATATCTCGGGCCGCTGCTCAAGGCGGCGAGCCCCGACACGAAGATCCTCGGCTACGACCACAACTGGGCCACCCACCCAAACGACATCGCCAGCACGCCGCCAGGCGCCGACCCGGAAACCGACTATCCCTACCGGCTGCTGCAGTCGAGGGCCGCGAAGTGGATCGCCGGCACCGCCTACCACTGCTACTTCGGCGACTCGAGCGCGCAGACCGCTCTTCACGACGCGTTCCCCAACAAGGGCATCTGGTTCACCGAGTGCTCCGGCTCACACGGGGTCGACGACCCGCCCGCAAAGTTCTTCCGCGACACCCTCGTGTGGCACGCCCGCAACATCACGATCGGCGTGACCCGCAACTGGTCGAAGACGACGGTGAACTGGAACCTCGCACTCGACGAGACCGGCGGCCCGCACCTCGGCGGCTGCGACACCTGCACCGGCCTCGTCACCACACACCCCGACGGCACCGTCACGACGAACGCTGAGTACTACTCCATCGGCCACCTCTCGAAGTTTGTCAAGCCCGGCGCCGTACGGATCGCAAGCACCTCGTTCGGTACCACAGGCTGGAACGGCCAGATCATGGATGTCGCGTTCCAAAACCCCGACGGATCGACCGCGCTCGTCGTGCACAACGAAAACGACGACCCGCGCTCCTTCGCCGTCTCACTCGGATCGAAGGCGTTCACCTACACACTGCCGGGTGGCGCACTCGCGACCTTCACCTGGCCGGCGTCCGACGCGCTCGACGACGACCTCACACCGGTCGAGCTCGACGCTGCTACGGCCACCGCGACGAGCAACGCCGCCGATGCCGGGCTCGCGATCGACGCCGACGCCTCCACCCGCTGGACGAGCGGGCAAGCCCAGGCTCCAGGCCAGAGCCTCACGGTCGACCTCGGCGCCGCCACGGAGCTACGCCGGGTCGCGATCGACTCCGGCGGCAACCTCGGCGACTACGCGCGTGGCTGGCAGCTCGATACCTCGACCGACGGTGTCACGTGGACGGTCGCCGCAGCCGGCACCGGCACCGGCCAGCTCACAAACGTCGACCTTCCCTCGACGACGGCGCGCTATCTGCGCATCGCCTCGACGGGCAGCGCGGGCAATTGGTGGAGCATCGCCGACATCCGGCTCTACGGCTGACCGCCGTCGTACCCGGAACTCCGTGTCGGGTTCCGTGGACAGCGATATCTGGGTCCCAGGCGTGGCCGGTGGTGATGACGGCGTGCAGCTGCCGCAGGATCGCCGCGCCGATCACGGTATGCGCCTGGGTCGCGGTGAGCTTGTTGTGCTGCGAGTGGTCAGCTGCCGGCGAATCATTCCGGCTCGGGATCATCACGCGATGAGTTCCCGCCTCGGCGACCGTCAGGGTAGGCAGCTTCCCGGGCGACCACGAGAGGAGCCGGCAGTGGCCAACTACGCCCAGCTCGGCGATGTGCACGCGTATTACGAGGAGGACGGGCAGGGAGACCCGCTGGTGCTCCTGCACCCCGGCGGCGCCGACTCCCGGGTGTTCGAGTCCAACCTCCCCGCCCTGGCTGAGCATTTCCGCGTGTTCCGGCCCGATCGGCGTGGGCACGGCCGTACGGCCGACGTCCAGGGTCCGATTTCCTACGAGTTGATGGCGCGGGACACTATCGCGTTCCTCGAGCAGGTGGCGGGCGGGCCGGCGTTCCTCGTCGGCCACAGCGACGGTGCGCCGGTGGCGTTGGTGACAGCCTTGCTGCGCCCCGATCTCGTGCGCCGGTTGGTGGTGGCCTCGGGGGTCTTCCACCACGAGGGCTGGGCACCCGGTGCCATCTACCTCGACGAGGAGAGCCTCGCGTTCTTTGTCGAGTTCCACGGCGCCGTCTCGCCCGATGGGCCCGACGCCTTCCTGGCGCTGAACGCGAAGCTCGACCGCATGCACGAGGAGGAGCCCACCCTGACGGTGGCCGATCTGGCCGGCTACCCCGGACCGTCGCTGGTGATGGTCGGCGACGACGAGGACGAGATTCCCATCGAGCACACCTTGGCGTTTCGGGCCGGGCTGGCCCGGTCGCAGCTGGCCGTCGTGCCCGGGACCGGCCACGGGCTGCTGATGGAGAAGCCCGACCTGTGCAACCGGATCATCATCGACTTCCTCACGGAGACTGTCGAGAAACACACGATGTAGCCGATGATCGCCCGGTCTGAACGGGCCCTTCACGACGAGCCTGCTGTAGTACGCCAGTGGTGCCGTCAGACTTAACTGGTCCGGGCCCAGTTCACTTTCTCCCATTCGTGCTTTGAGGTGCGTGAGAAAGGCGGCGCTGGTCGTGGCATCCGCAACCGCGGATCGTGATGAGCAACGACAGGAAGACCGAGATGACCGCCTCGTATAAGACCATCAACACCAGGCTGGACGGCAAGGTCCTGACCGCCACCTTCAACGCACCGCCGATGAACCTCATCGGTCCCGAGGTCGTGCGGGACCTGGTCGCATTGCTCGACGAACTGTCACACCCCTCTGCCTCCCGCGTGGTGATCTTCGACAGTGCAGACGCCGACTTCTTCTTCCCGCATGTCGACCTGACGAAAGTCCCCGAGTACACCGCTGAGGCCGCAAAGGCCGGAGGCCCCGGCGATGCCTCCCTCGGAATGCTGTTTCGCAAGCTAAGCCAGCTCCCGGCCGTCACCATCGCCAAGCTGCGCGGCCGTGCCCGGGGAGCGGGCAGCGAGTTCCTCCTTGCCTGCGACATGCGCTTCGCCTCCCGTGAGAACGCGATCCTGGGCCAGCCAGAAGTGGGAATCGGAGCACCCCCCGGAGCGGGCGCGATCCAGCACCTCACCCGGCTCCTGGGTCGGGGCCGAGCACTTGAAGCAGTGCTGACGTCGTCGGACTTCGACGCCGACCTCGCCGAACGCTATGGATGGATCAATCGTGCGGTCCCTGACGCCGAACTGGACGAGTTCGTAGCGCGCATCGGCGCGCGCATGAGTGGCTTCCCCCGTGATGCGTTGATCGCAGCCAAGTCGGCGATCAACGCCATCAGCCTGCCGACTCCTGCCGAAGTACGTGCCGATGCCGCGCTGTTCCAGCAACTCGTCCGTAGCGAAGGAGCACAGCAGCGCACAGCTGAGCTGTTCAAGCACGGCTTCCAGACTCGTGGTGCCACCGAACTCGGCCTCGGAGACGCATTGGGCGACTTGACGGCCGTCGACTGAAGAAGGCTGCGTCAATCGACGCCGGTTGCCACCGCGCCGTACCGCCACTTCCTCCCGAAGCAACGTGGGTAGGTGCCTGACCTCGGGTTGGTATGCCTTTCACCTGCTGCGATAGTGCGCAGACGTCTGTGCTTGTCTGCAGTTGAGCGTGCGCGTTGTCACGCCGTTGGATACTCACGGCTCGCGGGTCCCTGGGCCGTTGCCCGGCCAGCAGCTGCGCGCGCACGGCGATGCGACGGGCATCGGCACGGGACAGCTCGTGGACCTCGGGCATTCTCCGAGCCTAGGACGACGCGCCGACAAGCATCGCGGCCCGACGACACCTGACCGGACGTCCGTCGAGCCGTCACCGGATCGCCGGAATGTGGCCCGTCACGCCGCCGGTGAGCTCCGCATCGGAGGCACGAACGATCACTGGGCACAGCCCGCCCCAGGGCCACGCGACACAGCCACACCGGGCCGACACCCGAGTAACGGCCTTCTAGCGGTTGCCGTGCCCAACGCTGCCGTAGCTGGCACTACCACTCGGTCTTCGGGACGTGGGCTACGCCCGCGTAAGTTCGAGCACAGGAATGGTGCGGAATCCAGCGGTTTGGCGTGCGTACTCGGCAAAGCCTGGGTAGCGCCGCGCTTGCTCGGCGTAGATGCGGTCGCGTTCAGCACCGGTCAACTCGCGGACGGTCACCTTGTAGGTCTCGGTTCCGCGTTCGACACTGCCGTCACCGGCGGTGGTCAGGTTGTGGTACCAGTCGGGGTTGGTGGGTGCTCCTCCCTTGGTTGCGAAGACGTAGATGATGTCCGGCTCGGTGTCGTGCGGGAGGTACATGGTCGGATTGACGTACTCGCGACCGCTCTTGCGGCCGCGGTGATGCACCAAGACCATCGGAGCGCCCTCGAAGTTCCCGCCAACCCTGCCCTCGTTCGCTCGGAACTCCGCGATGGTCTTCGCGTTCCAGTCGAGCGTGTCGCTCATGTGGAACTCCTGTCGTTCACGGTCCCGGGGTATGCGCTGGGACGGGATGATGGACGGTGCGACGCGGGACGCCCTCGCGGTCGTGGCTGAAGCCAGGCCCCGTGGAGGTTCCAGCTGGATCTTCGGTCACCGGCTGCGTGAAGGCGGTCTGCTCGGCTCCATGGGCCGGGTCGCCAGCTCCGTGGATAACTCGATGATCGAGCCGTTCTGGTCGACCCTGAAGGTCAGGCTCCCAGGCTGTTTGGGCGTGGCTCGGCTAGTGGGCGAGTTGAGCCTTCAAAAAGTCTGATGCCCGGTCGAGCGCCGCTCCTGCCTCATCGAGGAGGCCCGCATACGCCTGGAAGACGTGCGGGACGCCTGGGGTGACATCGAGCGTGACTGGGACATCGGAGATGGCTGCCCGTGCGGCGAGCCGGAGAGCGTCGCTGAGGAGGACCTCGTGGGAACCAACCTGGATGAGAAGCGGAGGCAACTCCCTAAGATCGCCGAAGATCGGGCTGATCAAGGGGTCAGAGGCGTCGGCCCCGCCCACATAGTCCGGAACCCGAGCACGGAGCCCGTCGGGAGTGAAGAGTGGGTCGACCTCCCGCTTCGCTGCGAGTGTCTCGCCCGACAGCGTCAGATCTACGTAGGGCGACATCAAGAACCCACAGGACGGCAGGGGCACGCCGGCTTCCCGTAAGGCGAGGAGCAAGGCCACTGCCAGCCCGGCCCCCGCTGACTCGCCCGCGAGGGCGATCTGAGCTGGGGCAATTCCCTGAGCGAGTAGTCCTTCGTAAGCGGCTCGAGCGTCTTCGACCGCAGCCGGATATGGGTGTTCGGGAGCTAGTCGGTACTCGAGCGTGATGGCCTTGGCGCCCGTTCTTCGAACTAGATCACCCACCAGGGGAACCGTCGCTGCCGCATAGCCGATGACGTAGACACCCCCGTGAAAATAGAGGATCACATTCTCGGACTCGTTGCCCTGGATGGTGACCTCGACGCCAGCGACACCACCGATCTCAACCGGACTCTGCTGGACATCGGGAGCCACCGGCACCTGTGCCATGAGTTCGCTGAACGCCGCCCGCATTGTCGGGACATCCGCGCTGGTGTCGAGCCCGCCCTGGCGAAGGATGGCGTCCAACTGGAGCTGCTGCTGTTTGCTCATCAGTTGTTCTCCCGTCTCGGAGTCAGCTGGCGCGAGACTGGTCCACATTGACGTCGCGCCGATGCAGGGTGGTCTCCATCGATCGAACCGTGACTCCGCGCAGGCGGCCTGGTGTCAACCGAGCTGGACCTGTCCATCACTGTCGTTCCTCGAATTCCGAGGCGAACAGGTAGCTCACCGCAAGGCTCCGGTACGGCCGCCAGCGCTCTGCCACCTCGACCATCTCTCCTTCTGTGGGGAGGTGGTCGAGGCCGTACAGCCGTTGAACAGCGTGCCGAAGTGCGAGGTCGCCGGGAAGGAGCACGTCGGGCCGGTCGAGAGCGAATATCACGAACCCGTGTGCCGTCCAGGGGCCGATGCCCGACATCTCGGTGAGGGTGGCCTCGATCTCGTCGTCCGTCATGCCAGCGAGCGCCCCGTCTCTGAGCCGCCCGTCGACGAAGCGTTCGGCGAGCGCGCGCAACGTCGCGCCCTTCCGCGTCGAGAGCCCGCTGGCGCGGAGGACCTGCGGATCGGCTTGGAGCAGCTCCGCAGGTGAGGGTAGGTGTCCTCCGAAATGCTCTTCGAGGCGCGACAGGATGGTTCGCGTCGCCCTGACGGAGAGCTGTTGGCCGGTGACTTGGAACATGAGCGTGCCGAAGGCATCGAGTCCAGGGAGCTCGTCGATCCAGGCATGCGGACGGAAGTCGGGATGCGCGTCGATCAAGCGCGCGAGAACCGGATCGGCGTTCCGGAGGAACTCGCGCGCTGTGGGATCGGCGACGGTCGCAGTCATGCCGTCAGCAGTCGATCGGTGAGCACGATCTCGATGACGTCGGCGACTGTTTCCTCGCGTGCCCAGTCGCGCTGGAGCTTCCGGTCGATCGGTGGGCTGTTCTCGAGCAGGTGATCGGCGACCGGGTCGCGTACCGGGAGGGGCCTTCAAGGGTGCACCTGGGAGCCGTAGCCAAGATCGAGCCGGATCGACTCCATCACCCAGAAGGTCGTGCTCTCTGTGAACACATCTGCGGCCGCGAGCACGCCGGTGTACTTCTCGATCACGGGCGCGGCTGCGACCGCCGCGACCTCGTCGAGGTAGCCCTTCACCGCCGCCCAGGAGTTCTCGCCGTACTTCATGAAGTACCGCGTGGGATCGACGGTGTCGATCGCCTTCCTCGAGCTCTCGGAGATGTCGGCCATGTACTGCTGGTGCAACGTCACGTCGTCGCGGGTGCCGAGTCGACCGAGGTGGCCTCCGATGAAGTGTTTCCAGGCGTACGCAAGCGCGTTCGCCGGCGCCTCGATGTAGCCGGGGATGTCCTCGGTCAGGTTGGAGATGTATACGGGTGCCCATCCGGGATTGACGATGTCGATGAGCATCAGCGTGTCGTGGTCTGGCAGGTGGATGAGGATGTTGTCGGGTGTGTGGTTGGCGCCGTGCCAGGCGAGGTCGATGCGCTCGCCGCCGATCTCCAGCGTCCGGTTGTCCTGGAACGTCTCTTCGTTCGGGGGCCTGGCCGGATCGTCGTCGCGCAACAGCAGGCGGCGGGTCTCCTCGTGTCCGATGCGGGTGACGTTCTTGTCGAACAGGGAGGACGCGCCGACGTGGTCGGCGTGGTGGTGCGAGTAGATGAGGTGGGTCACCTTGTTGCTGACGCCGTTTGCCGACGCGATCTCGTCAACGGCCCGCTGGATGTTGTTGCCGATCGTCGGCGGCGCGTCGAGCAGGACGACGCCGTCGGAGGTCGTCAGGAACGCCGACTGGTAGGTGCCGTCGGTGACCCAGTACAGGTTCCGCTCGACGCGGCCGACGTAGTAGCCCTGCTCGTTCAGGGCGGGGCCGAGCGCCGACCGCGGCACCGGCGCGTAATCCGGCAGGTTGTCTGTGGCTGCTTCGCTCATAGGGGGATCGTGACCGCCGCAGCCGGCCGATCGAATCCCGGAAACCCGTAGTGCTTGACCCTGGTGGCATGCTGCGGGGATGGTCGTCACCGCACATGCGGGGCGTTTGCTCGGCCGGCAACGCGAGCGCGCGGTGCTCGAGCGGCTGCTGGATACCGCGCGGGACGGTCACGGCGCCGTGCTCGTCGTGCACGGAGACCCCGGTGTCGGCAAGACCGCGCTGCTCCAGTACGCGGTCGAGGTGGGCGAGGGTTTTCGCGTCGTTCGGACTGCGGGCGTCGAGGGGGAGATGGAGCTCGACTACGCGGCGCTGCAACAGCTCTGTTCGCCGATCATCGGGATTCGCCGAGCGTCTCCCTGATCTTCAGCGTGACGCGCTCGGCGTCGCGTTCGGACTCAGCGCCGGACAGGCGCCGAGCCCGTTCCTTGTCGGGCTCGCGGCTCTCGGCCTCCTCTCCGAAACGGCCGAGCAGCAGCCGCTGCTGTGCCGTGGTCGACGACGCGCAGTGGCTCGACGGCGCATCGGCCCGAGCGTTGGCGTTCGTGGCTCGCCGCCTGCTGGCCGAGAGGGTCGCGCTCGCATTCGCGACGCGTGACGTGGGCGGTGGACTGGCCGGGTTCCCGCAGCTCCGCGTCGATCCGCTAGGCCGTCGGGATGCACGGGCGCTGTTGGAGTCCGCCCTGGCGGCGCGGCTCGACGAGTCCGTTCTCGAGCGGATCGTCGCCGAGACCGGTGGGAATCCGCTTGCGCTCCTGGAACTCCCGCGCGGGCTGACTCCCGCCCAGCTGGCCGGCGGTTTCGGGCTGCCTGCGGCGCTGCCTTTGTCCACTGGGATCGAGCAGAGCTTCCGGCGGCGGCTGGCGCGGCTCCCGCGCGACGCACGGCGGTTGCTGCTCCTTGCCGCGGCGGAACCGGTCGGCGACCCCGCGGTTCTGTGGCGCGCGGCGCAGCAGCTTGGGATCCCGGAGACGGCCGCGCACGCCGTGGAGTCGGCAGACCTACTGAGGCTGGACGGTGCGGTCGTGTTCCGGCATCCGCTGGTGCGCTCGGCGGTGTACGGTGCTGCCGAGCCGAACGAGCGGCGCGAGGTTCACCGCGCGCTGGCGGACGCAACCGATCCGCGGATCGACCCGGATCGCCGCGCGTGGCACCGTGCGCAGGCGGCGTCCGTGCCCGATGAAGAGGTGGCCGGCGAGCTCGAGCGCTCCGCGGCGCGGGCGCAGGCGCGTGGCGGGCTCGCCGCTGCCGCGGCTTTCCTCGAGGGCGCCGTGACGCTGACCCGCGAACCGTCGCGACGCGCGCGACGCGCCCTCGCCGCAGCGCAGACGAAATTCCAAGCAGGTGCGCTCGATGACGCGCTCAGCCTTCTCGCCATGGCAGAGACAGGCGCCCTCAGCGACCTGGAGCGTGCACGTGTCGCGTTGCTGCGCGCGCAGACGGCATTCGTCGCCACGCGCGGAAGCAATGCGCCACCGCTGCTGCTCGAGGCAGCGCGACGGCTGGCGACGCTCGATCCGACCCTTGCCCGCGAGACCTATCTGGACGCACTGTCTGCGGCGATGTTCGCGGGGCGATTCGCTGGACCAGGCGGAAGCGCGCTGGAGGTAGCCCAAGCCGCGAGGGCGGCGCCACCGCCGCGCGCGCCGCGCGGGTCCGACCTTCTGCTCGACGCTCTGTCCACGTTGTTCAGCGAAACCTACGAGGCTGCCGTCCCGATCCTGCGGCGGGCGCAGGCCGCATTCAGTACCGACGAGTCCGCGATCGAACAACTGCGTTGGCTATGGCTGGCGACCATCGCGTCAGTCCAGCTATGGGACGACGCTGGATGGGAGACGCTGTCGGAGCGGCACGTTCGACTCGCCCGGGAGACCGGCGCGCTTAGCGACCTTCCGCTGGCCCTCACCCAGCGGGTTTACATGCATCTCCTTGCGGGCGAATTGACGGCAGCGGCGTCGCTCGTCGACGAGATCGAAACGGCAACCGACGCAATCGGTAGCACCCTAGCCCCCTACGGCAAGGTGGGACTTGCTGCGCTGCGCGGCCGCGAGGTTGAGGCCGTAGACCTCATTGGCCGCACGCGTACCGAGGTGACGCGGCGCGGCGAAGGAATCGGAGTCTCGGTCGTCGATTGGGCCGAGGCGGTGCTGTACAACGGCCTCGCGCCGCTACGAGGACGCCCGCTCCGCGGCGCTGCGGGTCGTAGACCACCCGGACCTCAACCCATCGACGTGGGTGATGCCGGAGGTGATCGAGGCCGCCGTCCGTGCTGGAACACCCGAGCTGGCCGCGGAAACGCATCGACGCCTCGCGGAGATGACCAGGGTGAGCGGGACGGACTGGGCCCTCGGCCTCGCGGCGCGCTCGCAGGCGCTCTTGGTGGAAGATCAGCGTGCCGAGGCGCTCTATCTCGAGGCGGTCGACCGACTCGGTCGATCTCGCATTGCCGTCGATCTCGCTCGCGCTCACCTTCTCTACGGCGAGTGGCTGAGACGTCAACGCCGACGCCATCGATGCACGCGGTCAGTTGCGGACGGCGCATGACCTGTTCTCCGACTTCGGCATGGAGGCGTTCGGCGAGCGCGCACGCGTCGAGTTGGAAGCGACCGGCGAGCATGCTCGCAGACGCAGCGTCGATAGCCTCGCCCAACTGACGCCGCAGGAGGCACAGATCTCGCGCCTTGTGGCGCAGGGAGACACGAACCGAGAGATCGCCGCTCAGCTGTTCATCAGTCCCAGCACGGTCGAGTACCACCTGCGCAAGGTGTTCCGCAAGCTCGACGTCAAGTCGCGTACGCAGCTCGCGAACCGTTTGCGGGATTAGGAATCAGCAGTCGGGAGGGAGGACGTCCTCCAGCTCAAGAAACTCATCGAAGCCGGTGACTACCGCGCGGTCATCGATCGGCGCTATCCGCCAGAGGATGTGGTCGAGGCGACCAAGTATGTCGAGACTGCGCAGAAGACGGGCAACGTCGTTCTGAGCGTCACTGGTGACGACGCGACCTGAGCCCGCCGCCCGAACGTCCCGGTTCAGAGCTGTGGTACGACCTTCGCGACCTTATCGCCCGGGCGGACCACACCGGGTGTGACCACGCGGGCATTCAGGCCACGGAGCCGCAGCTCGCGACCGACTCGGCCGTTGACGAAGCGCATTGCCGGCTCACCAAAGCGCGCCATGAACTTGTGGCAGCCGCGGTGTGGCTGGGGCGTCACCTCGATCACCGCCTCACCGATCGACAGCCGGGTGCCGGCCGGCAGGTTCGCCTCGGAGAGATCCAGATCCAGGTAGAGCTGATCCCCGGCCAGGCTGCGGCGGACTGGGTCGATGGCGAGGAACTCGACCATCCGGTGGCTCATCACGTTGAGCTGCATATCTGGATCAGCAGAGCCGTCGGCCGTCCGACTGCTGCCGCGCAGCCTCCAAGTGTCGCCAATCAGACCGTGCTCCGGGTCGAGCAAGCCCTCCGCCAGGACCTCACGCTCATCCTCCGCCGGCCGCCTCACAACAAGCTCGAGCGTGCCGACATCCTTCGGCGCAGCGCGTAGTTGATCGACGTGGGCCTCGAGTTCCTCAGGGGTCCGATGACGCATGCGCCGAGTCTCCCAGGCGCCCGCGCCGACCGTACAACGGGTTTCGCGTGCTGCCGCTGCGACCGGCGGCACGAAAACCAGGTCTGCGGCGGTCGCAGAAATCCACGTACGGGTTTCTGAACCGACCCACATGCACCAGAGCAAGGGGTCACAATGAGGCCGACGTCGCGCGATCGGCGGGGGGTCGTCCGACTGTCACTTGGGGGGCTTGGCATAGCATGCCGGACTTTTCGGACAGCATCGCACCACTGACGCGACCTGGCGGGTCCGAGCCGTTCCGTGTCGTCATCGCAGACGATCACCCCTTCTACCGGGACGGGCTCGCCGGTCTGCTGCTCAAGAGCGGTGTCGACGTGGTGGCCGAGGTGCCCAACGGCGAGGCGGCGATCCGTGCCGTCGAGGAGCTTGCCCCGGACGTTGTCGTGATGGATCTCAACATGCCAGGGATCTCCGGTCTCGATGCCACGCGAAAGCTCGCCGAGATCGCACCCGCTACCAAGGTCCTGGTCCTCACCGTGTCGGCAATGGAAGCCGATGTGACCGAGGCGATAGTGGCCGGCGCCACTGGATACGTGCTCAAGGAGGCACCGGTCGAGGACGTGGTCGCAGCGATAGCGGCCGTCGCGGCTGGTCAGTCATTTATCTCTCCCCGCATCGCCACCCTGCTGCTCCGACGAATTCAAGACGCCGAGAGCGGACGCCCTGTGGACAACGTCCATCTATCCCTCCGCGAGCGGGATGTGCTCGCCTTGCTGGCGGAGGGAAAGGCGAACAGTGAGATCGCCGAGGCGCTCCGTATCAGCCCAAGCACGGTACGTCATCACATCTCCAACATCCTGATCAAGCTCCAGGTCCAGAACCGGGTGCAGGCTGCGGTTCGGGCCGTACGGAGCAAGATCGTGTAGCTGGGCAGGCCACGGTGCAGACGGCGATGGTTGCGGGGAGACTGACTCGCGGTTACGTTCGCCGTTGCAGCGTCTCAACCGGTCGGGAGGAGACGTGAGCTCGAGCACGGGAAGAGGTCGGCCGGCGCCAGCGGCTTGGGCGAGTGCGCGCCACGCAACCACCCTGACAGCGAGCATCTGCGCCGTCGTCACCTTGGTGGTCCACCTGTCGAACCTCAATCCCGATGTCGGCAACCGCCGGTTCCATGTCGGCCTCGAGACCGCCGATGCCATGGTGCTCGTGTTCGTCGCGGCGGTGCTGCTGGGACGGTTTCGCAGTGACGGCTCACGCCGAAGCCTGCTCATGCTGACAGCGTTCATCGTCCTGGCACTCAAAAACCTCTTCTTCGCAGTGAACACCATCGTGGTTGACGACTTTCCGCTCAGCCCGTTCACGATCTGGTCGACGGCGATCAATGGGGCGGTCGGCGCCCTCCTTCTCGCTGCAGCGGCACTGTTACCGGACCGCCAGGCAAACAACACGCGATCCACCGTGATGTTGCTCGCGCCCGCAGTTGCCATTGTTGTGGTCGTTATCCTGGCTGCGGCCGCTTTCGAGGATCACCTTCCGACGGCGCTGGAGACGCAGGATGTCGCCACCATCGAGCTGCTGAGCGGCAACCCGGTAAAGATCCTCGTCGACGCCATCACGGCCATCTGTTACGGCGTCGCGGCCTACGCCTTCGCGCGCCTCGCCGACGAGCACCGCGACGAGTTCATGAAGTGGGTGAGCATCAGCGCGGTCATCGCAGCCGTCGCGTTCGTCAACTATGCGTTGTATCCGTCTCGCTTCACACGGTTGTTCTACGGCGGTGAGGTCCTGTGGATCGGCGCCGTCCTTGCCCTGTTGTACGGGGCCGTGCGCGAGATCTCCACGCTCGAGGCTGCGATGGTCCGCTCAGCTGTGCTAGAAGAGCGCCGGCGGATCGCCCGCGACCTGCACGACGGCGTTGCACAGGAGTTGGCCTACATCTCGTCGCAGCTGCGCTGGTTCATCCGCAAGCCCGACGATCCGCAGTCGATGGGTAAGATCCTCGACTCGGTCGAGCGCGCCCTGGACGAGTCGCGCGGGGCGATCGCTGCGCTCAACCGGCCGTTCGACGAGCCGTTCGACGTCGCGCTCGGTCACGCCGCCGGCGACATCGCGGACCGGGTCGGCGCTCGGCTCCAGCTCGACCTCGACCGGAACATCCGACTCAGCGCCGACTGGCGAGACGCCCTGCTGCGCATCGCTCGTGAAGCGGTCGGCAACGCAGTTCGCCACGGTCACGCACGCACGGTCACCATGCAACTACGTAACGGTGAGGCTGCCTGGCTGCAGGTCAGCGACGACGGGGACGGCTTCGACGTCACGGCCCCGGTCTCGGCGCAGAGCTTTGGATTAACCAGCATGCGCGAGCGCACCGAGTCTCTCGGTGGCCAGTTCAGCATCGAGTCGACACCCGGCTCTGGCACGACCGTCAAGGTCGTCACCCCATGACGGGCTACCTCCGCGTCCTCGTCGCCGACGACCACGCACCGGTGCGGGAGTCCGTACGGCAGACGCTCGAGGCAGCCGGTTTCACCGTTTGTGCTGAGGTGGCGAACGCCGACGATGCGATCGCGGCAGCGGTCCGCGAGCATCCCGACGTCTGCCTTCTCGACGTGCATATGCCCGGCAACGGCATCCGGGCGGTCGCCGAGATCGCGTCACGGCTGCCAGACTCCGCCATCGTCATGCTCACGGTGTCCGCCGAGGCCGAGGATCTATTCGAGGCGCTGACGGCCGGCGCCGACGGCTACCTGCTCAAGGACATGGATCCCACGCAGCTGCCGACCGCGGTGCGCGCAGCGATTGCAGGCGAGGCACCTATGCCTGGGTGGCTCACAGGGCGGCTCGTGGAAGAGTTCCGTCGACGCGGGCGTCGCACCAACCTCGTCGTCAGCGACGGCCGCACCGTCGAGCTGTCCCGTCGGGCCTGGGATGTGCTCGAGCTGCTCGCCGCTGGCCTCACAACGACCGACATCGCGAAACGGCTCGCCATCGACACCGTCACGGTTCGCCGGCACATCTCCGACCTGCTGCACAAGCTCGGCGTGTCGTCACGGGCGGAAGCGGTGGAACTCCTCAAACCGCAGCCACCCGCGGCCATTCGTTCAGACGCCTGAACGGAAATACGGCCGACACACCAATTACCAGCACGCGCACTTCGCGGTTTGCTAACCCTGGGACCGAGTCGGTCCCGGCAGTTCGATCGCCAGCGGGCGGCCGCCATTCATGCACCCGGCAACGGGGCGGGCGAGGGCGAGGTGGGGGACGTGCTTTCTCAGAATGGTGCTGCCCTCGAAGCGCAGCGAGCGCCTCGGCGACGGTGGCGACGGGCGGCCGCACTAGGTGCGGCAGTCCTGGGGCTGGTCGGCAGCATGGCGCTGATCCCGAGTCCCGCTGTCGCAGCAGCGACGTTCACGGTCAACAGCACAGCCGATGCCGTCGACGTTGCCGTGGGCGACGGCCTCTGTGCCACTTCCGCCGGGACCTGCACGCTGCGGGCGGCGGTGCAGGAGACCAACGACCTGCCCGGCGCCGACAACATCATCGTGCCCGCCGGAACCTTCGAGCTCGCGCTCCCCCCACAGGGCGAGAACTTCGCCGACAGCGGCGACCTCGACATCACAGGGTCGGTGACCGTCACCGGCGCCGGGGCCGCAGCCACGATCGTCGACGGCGGCGAGCCCTTCAGCGGCGCCCCGGTGGAGCAGGTGGCCCTCGACCGCCTTTTCGAGATCCACCCGACAGCCAACAACGTCACAATCTCCGGAGTCACGCTGCGCGAAGGCTGGCACGAAGAGGCCGGCGGCGCCGTACACAACTCGTCGCACGGGACCGTCGTGTTCCGCAGCGTGGCGGTCCTGGACAGCTTTGCGACGACCTCCGGCGGCGGCATCTACCACGGCGAGCCGATCGATTTCGTCTGCGTCGAGCCCTGTATCGGTGGCACCGGCAGTCTCGAGCTCGTCGACTCGACCGTCTCCGGCAACAGCACTGGCGGTGAGGGTGGCGGGCTCTTCGTCATGTTCGGCACCCTGCACATCACCGGCGGCACGATCGCCGAGAACCACGGCCGCAACGGCGGAGGGCTCTACAACGCGGGCCAGCTGAGCGAAACAGGGTTTCCGAGCCGCGCGATCATCACCAGCACGACGGTCTCGGGCAACACCTCCCTGGCTGGCGGCGCCGGCATCTTCAGCGAGCACGAGGGCACCGTCACGCTGACCGACGCCGCGGTGACCGAGAACGCGGCATTCGACTACGGCGGCGGCGTGGCGGTCACGTCCAAGGCGAGCCTGACCGTCACGCGTGGCGTCTTCTCCGGCAACGAGTCCGTCGGCGACGGCGGCGGGGTGTACGCGGATGCCGAACGCTCGGTCACGATCGACGGTGCCACGTTCTCCGACAACGTCGCCGGCGCAACGATGACCGACGAGCTCGGCCTGACGGTCGGCGGCGAAGGCGGCGGCGGTGGCTTGTCCGCCGGCGGCAGCGGGTCGATCACGGTCTCCAACTCGACGTTCGCCACCAACCTGGCGACGGGTGCCGGCGGCGGCATTCTCATCGCTAACAACGGCTCAGTACGGATCATGGAAAGCCACGTCCGCGACAACCGCACCCAGGCGGCAGGCGGCGGCATCCAGAACGAGGGCATGCGGGTCACCGTCGAACGGGCGACCATCACGGGCAACCGAGCTGCGCTTGACGGTGGCGGAGTCCACAGCGAGGGCAGCGGCGACTTCACCCTGAAGGACAGCAGCCTGTTCCGCAACACCGCTGAGAACGGCGGCGGCTTTGCCAACGCGGCCGACGGCGCGTCGCGCGTCGTCGGCACCACGATCTGGGACAACCGCGCCGTCGTCGGCATCAACGACGACTCCGGTCTTGGCGGCGGCGTCTACGGGCTGGGTGACGCCCAGGCCGAGTACGAGAACACGACCATCTCCGGCAACCTGGCCCAGGTCCGAGGCGGCGGCTTCTACACCGACTCCGACGCCGCGGTGTCCGTGGTCAACAGCACGATCACCGGCAACCTGGCGCCGACCGCGAGCGGTGTCGGTGGCGAGCTCAGCGTCGTCAACTTCCCGATCATGCCCAGCACGTCGGTGCTCTTCCGCAACACGATCGTGGCTGGCAACCTGCACAGCCAGGCGTGCAACTTCGCCCTCGGCTCCGAAGGCGGCAACCTGGAGGACGGCGACTCGTGCTTCTTCCGCGGCTCGCGGGACCGCACGCACGCCACCAGCCCTGGGCTGGATGCCATCGCCGACAACGGCGGGCCGACCATGACCCACGCCCTACAGGAGGGCAGCTTTGCACTCGACGGCGGTGTGACGCCCTGTCCGCCCACCGACCAGCGTGGCGTGAGCCGACCGCAGAACGAGCTGTGCGACGTCGGCGCGTTCGAGTTCGAAGGTCCCTTCCCCGCGCCCGACATAACGCCCCCGGACACCGCCGTTGTCGACGGGCCACTGAGCACCGGCGAGATCGCCACCTTCGTCTTCAGCGGGACCGACGACGTCACCCCGGCGACTGACCTGCTGTTCGAGTGCCGGTTCATCAACACCGACCCCACCGAGCCACCAGAGCCGCCCGACCCGACCGCGCCACCCGACCCCGAGCTGATCTTCCTCGGCTGCCCCAACCCCTACCAGGTGACGGCCATTGCGGAGGGCTTCAACGCTCTTGAGGTCAGAGCCATCGACCGGGCCGGTAACGTCGACCAGACGCCGGCGGTGCACCACTTCGTCGGAGGTGAAGACTTCGCTCCCCCCGAGACGTTCTTCACCCTCACGCCACCCAACCCCAGCGCAGGCCGCACCGCCATCTTCGGCTTCGCCGGCACCGACGACGTAACCCCGCCGGTCCTGCTGGAGTTCGAGTGCCGGATCGACACCTTCGACCCCGAGGCGTGGCTCGAGTGCACCAGCCCCACCAGCTTCTCGAACCTGACGACGGGTCAGCACCGCGTCCAGGTACGCGCAATCGACGAGGCCGGCATCGTCGACCCGACCCCCGCCACGTACATCTGGACCGTCGCGTCCCCCACCGACTGCGCCGAGGCCAACGTCACCGTGCCCGCCGAGGCGGACAGCTGGATCGACGAGGGCAACACCGAGGAGAATTTCGGAGCCGACATCAGCCTCACCGTTCGGTCGTCCGAGGGTGGCGAGGATGCGCGCACCCTCGTGCGGTTCGATGTGCCGACCGGCCTGCCCGCCGAATGCGAGCTGCTCTCGGCACGACTTCGCCTCTACTCCGAGGGTGCGCCTGGACGGACTCTCGAAGCGGCGCCCATCGCCGACCCGTGGGGTGAGAACACCGTCACCTGGCTCAACCAGCCGACTACCAGCGGCACCCCGGCGACCGCCACGTCCGGCATCGGCCACCGGGAATGGGACGTCACGGCTCACGTGAGCGCCATGCTCGCCGGCGACCTCACGAACAACGGATGGCTGATCCGGGACTCCGTGGAGGAAGCCCCGCAGGGCGAGGAGCAGTCCTTCTCCAGCCGCAACACACCGATCGAGCCGGACGCACCACCGGAGGTGCCGCAGCTGGTGCTGCGGTTCGACGTGCCCGACGCTCCCGCGCCGCCAGCCCCACCGGCGCCGACACCCGCGCTGGTGAGCTGCGGCCAGGTGCTCACCGAGAGCACCCTCGTCCTCAACGACCTGTTCGACTGCCCGCTGGACGGCCTGGTCATCGGCGCGCCGAACATCCACGTCGATCTCAACGGCCACAACATCGACGGCCTCGGCTACATGGAGCACCAGATCGTCACGCCGTCACCCATCGAGCCCCCTGAGGAAGGGCTCCCTGCAGGCGTGCGCAACCTCGGTTACGAGAACGTCGTCGTCTCCAACGGAACGATCCAGGAGTTCGGCTATGGCGTGCTGCTCATGGCGGGCACGCGGTTCAACACGTCGAGGGCCTACACGTCAACGGCAACGCCACAGCCGGCGTCGAGCTGGCCGACGCCGACGACGGTCGCAACGGCAACACCGTGCGAAACAACGCGTTCGAAGGGAACGAGATCGGCGTCTCGCTGATGATCGGCTCGGAGAACAGTCTCGTCGAGAACAACACCTTCACCGGAAACCTCGGGCTCGGCATCTTCCTGTTCGACGCCAGCGGCCACCGGATCGCCAACAACGTGATCAGCGGCGCCATCGCGACCGATCCGGCCCTGAACAGCGACGGTGGCATGCGACTCGAGGGCGCCACCGACAACGTCATCGTCGTCAACACCCTGGTCGAGACCGGTGACGCCGGCTTAGTCATCAGCGCCGGTTCACACCGCAACCTCGTCGAAGGCAACACCATGTCCCACGCCGGGGACGCCGGCGTGACGATCGAGGACTCCGACGGCAACCGCGTCATCGCCAACATCTCCCACCTCGGCTCGGACGCCGGGATCAGCCTCAACGGATCGAACGGCAGCGAGATCCGAGGCAACGACGTGCGCTTCAACCCCGGCGGGATCCAACTCGAGAACTCCAACGGAAACGTGATCGAGTCCAACACCGCTGGGCTGGGCGACGGCACCGGCATCGAGGTCGACGGCATCACCAACCGGATCAGCTTCAACGTCGTGGACGGCAACAACGGCGGCGGCATAGCGGTCGCCGGCGACGCGGTCGACGCGCTCGGCAACCCCAACCCCGCGCTCGGCAACCGCATCGAGCACAACACCGCGCATAACAACGGCAGCGACGGCATCGCTGTCGGAGGCGTCGGCCACACGGTCGGCGGCAACGCGGCCAACAACAACGACGGGTGGGGCATCTCGGTCGACGCGGACAATGTCGACGGCGGCGGCAACACCGCCAACGGCAACACCGAGCCCGACCAGTGCACCGGGGTGGTCTGTGCGCCAGGAACAGCCGTGCCGACGCTCGACCCCGACATCACCGCGCCGGACACGACCATCACCGAGGGTCCGGCGAACCCGACCAGCGGCTTCCAGACCGCCCGCTTCACGTTCACCGGCACCGACAACGTGGCGCCGTTGACGGCCCTGCGTTTCGAGTGCCGGCTTGACGCGCCGCCGGACCCACCCGAGGAGCCCGACCCAGATCCCGATCCCCCGGACCCGACCGAGCCACCCGAGCCGCCGGACATCCCCGAGGGCGAGAACTGGGGGACCTGCGTCAGCCCCAGGGTGTTCCAGTTCATGCCCACGGGTGAGCACAAGTTCGAGGTGCGCGCCATCGACCCGTTCGGCAACTTCGACGCGACCCCGGCCGAATACGTCTGGGAGGTCGTGCCAGCAGCACCCGGACCGGACTCGATCCCACCCAGCACGACGATCTTCGAGCAGCCGGACACCGCAAGCACGAGCTCGACCGCAACCTTCGCGTTCCGCGGCAGCGACAACGCGACCCCTGGTCCGCACCTGAGCTACCAGTGCCGGCTCGACAGCACCGATGAGGCCGACTTCGCGCCGTGCACCAGCCCGGTGACGCTCTCGAACCTCGCCTTGGGTTCGCACACCTTCGATGTCCGGGCCGCCGACCTCGCCGGCAACGCCGACCCGACGCCAGCCAGCGTCACCTGGACCGTCGGTGCCGCTCCCACCGACGTCGACCTCCCCGAGACGACGATCGACTCCGGGCCGGACTTGACCACCGTGAGCACGGAAGCGACATTCACGTTCTCCACGGACGAGGCGGGAGCCACGTTCGAGTGCTCGCTCGACAACGGCGCCTTCGTGGCATGCACGTCCCCGCACAGCCTCACGGGGCTGGGCGTCGGTGGCCATACGTTCCAGGTCCGTGCGGTTGACGCAGCAGGCAACGGGGACCCGACCCCCGACATGTTCACCTGGACGGTGTCAGCTCCTCCAGTCCTCACGACGGTGAGCTGCGGCCAGGTGCTCACACAGAGCACGCTCTTTGCCAATGATCTGGTCAACTGCCCGGGCGACGCGCTGGTGATCGGCGCACACGGCATCACCGTCGATCTCGACGACCACACCATCGACGGAACGAACCTCGGGTTTGGGATCCGCAACGACGGGTTCGACTCGGTCACCATCACGAACGGCACCGTCAATGAATTCGATGTGGGCGTCTTCCTCAACACGGGTTCGGCAGCCAACATCGTCTCTACGCTTACCCTGCAGCTCAACCAGATGGCCGGCGTCCAGCTCTCCAACGCCGACGACGGCGTCAACGGCAACACGATCCGCATGAACACCTTCGCCGGCAACGCCCATGGGATATGGCTGCTCAACGGCACCCAGGGCACAGTCCTCCACGACAACATCGTGAGCGGCAGCAGCCTGGACGGCGTGTTCGTCCAGAACGCCAGCGGCAATCGCCTCGAGGGAAGCGTCATCACCACGTCGAGCGGCATGGCCATCCGGCTCGAGGGCGCCCGTGACAACACGATCATCGACAACCTGGTCAACGACGCGTCCGGCGCGGCCATCGGCCTGCAACTCGCGTCTAACAACAACCGAGTCGAGCGCAACGTCCTCGAGAACAGCGAGCTGGGGATCCACGTCCTCGACTCCGACCGCAGCCACCTGGTCGACAACGACGCCAGCCTCATGGGTGGCGTGGGAGTGCTGCTGGAGAACGCTCAGGACAACGTCGTCAGCGGCAACGACCTGCGGTCCAACAGCGGCGGCATTCAGCTGCTCAACTCGACGGGCAACCGCATCGAGGCGAACGACGCAAGCGAGGGCGGAGGCACGGGCATCTCGCTCGAGGCCCTTTCCCTGGGCAACGTCCTGGTCGGCAACATCGCCAGCGCCAACGACTCCGAGGGCATCTACATCGGCGACCCAGCCCCTCCGGGACTCGGCAATCTGATCGATGCCAACATCGCCAACAACAACGCCGCCGATGGCATCACCGTGAACGACGTCGGCCACATGATCCGCGGCAACGTCGCCAATAACAACGGTGGCTGGGGCATCTACGCCGCCCTTGGCACCGTCGCCGGCGCCAACATCGACGGCGGGCAGAACTCTGCCCAAGGCAACATCGGGGGCGCGCTTGACCCGTTGACCCTGCGGCCACTTCAGTGCTTCGGCGTGAGCTGCGACGGCGGTCCGTCGCTGCCCGTCGACCCGACAGCGCCAGACACCGCGATCGCCTCCGGTCCCAGCGATCCGACGAGCTTCACGAGTGCCACGCTGCACTTCACCGGCAGCGACAACGCCACCACGGTCACCTTCCAGTGCCGGCTCGACAGCCAGGCCTTCGTGCCCTGCACCAGCCCGCAGACCTACACCGACCTGGCCCTCGGCGAGCACACGTTCGAGGTCCGCGCCGTCGACTTCTCCGGCAACATCGACCTGACCCCGGCCGTCCACACGTGGACGATCGAGCCGCTGGCCGACCGGGGTCGCCCCGGACACGACCATCGACTCCGGGCCCGACTTCACTACGGTGCAGACGACTGCGAGCTTCACGTTCTCCGCCAACGAGGAGAATGTCACCTTCCAGTGCAAGCTCGACACGGGGCGCATTCGAGCGGTTGCGCGTCGCCCAGGAGTACTCCGGCTTGGCCGCCGGCCCGCACACGTTCCAGGTGCGAGCGGTCGACAACGAAGGCAACACGGACTCGTCGCCGGCCACGCACGCGTGGACGGTCACCTCGCCACCCGCGTCCGCCACCGTGAGCTGCGGCCAGGTGATCACCCAGAGCACCCTGGTCACCAACGACCTGCCTCGACTGCCTCGGCAACGGGCTGGTCATCGGCGCCAGACGGGATCACCGTCGACCTCGACGGCCACACGCTCGACGGCACCGGCCTCGGCGTCGGCATCCTCAACAACGGCTTCGACAGGGTCACCATCACCAACGGGTCCGTGCAGGAGTTCGACTTCGGCGTCCAGCTCGGCGCCGGGACCGCGAACAACATCGTGTCCTTCCTTGCGCTGCAACCTCAACCAGGAGGCCGGCATCCAGCTTGTCCGACGCCGACAACGGCACGCATGGGCAACACGATCCGCGCCAACGACATCGTCGGCAACAACACCGGCATCCTGATCGCACGGCACGCAGGGCACGCCTGGTTCGTCGACAACACCGATCGGCACCACGGCGACGACGGCATCCGCCTCGAGACTTCGAGCGGCAACCGGGTCGAGGGCAACCGGTGACCGAGTCCAGCGGCGCCGGCATCGCCCTCGACGGGTCGAGCGGCAACACGCTGGTCGGCAACAACCTGGCCGCCAACGCCGGCGGCGGTGTGAGCCGCTCGCCAACCTCGGACCCTCCAACGACAACCTCGTCGACAGCCAACACGATCGCCACCAGCGGCGGCCCGGGATCGCGTCATCGAGTCCAACGGCAACGACCTCATCGACAACATCGTCAAGCATCGGCGCCGGCGGCATCGTCCTCGACAACGCCAACAACGGAGTGGTCCGCGGCAACGACGTCCGCTTCAACGCCGGCGGCATCGAGGTCAGCGACTCCAGCGGCAACCTGATCGAGGGCAACAACGCCAGCGCCACCAGCGGCGGAGGCATCGCGCTCTCGGGCCTCTCGCTCGGCAACGTCGATCGCGCGGCAACGCCGCAAGTGGCAACTCCGGCGACGGGCATCGAGTCGCCGACGCCGCACCGCCTGGCCAAGGCAACCTGATCGAGGGCAACGTCGCCAACAGCAACAGCGGCGACGGCATCGTCGTCGGCAGCCGGCCACACCGTCACTGGCAACACCGTCAACTTCAACGACGGTTGGGGCATCCTGGCCGAGCCTGGCGCGATCGACGGCGGCGGCAACGAGGCCACCGGCAACGCCGAGCCGACCCAGTGCTCGGGCGTCGTCTGCGAGATCGGACGTAGCCCCCGGGGCACCCGACACCGCAGATCGGCCTGCGCCCGATCGACCCGAGCAACAGCCACAACGCGCTCTTCACGTTCATCGGCACCGACGACACGACGCCGCTGGTCGACCTCGGCTTCGAGTGCCGCCTGGACAGCACCGACGAGCTCGACTGGGTGGAGTGCGGCAACCCGCAGGAGTACTTCGAGCTCGCGCCCGGCACGCACACGTTCGAGGTCCGAGCCGTCGACCTCGCCGAGCAGGTCGACCCGACCCCGCGCCACCTACACCTGGACGTACGAGCCGCTGCCCTGGACGTTGCAGCCCGGACACGTTCATCGAGCTGCACCCGCCGCTCGAGACGTCGGGGCTGCTCGAGGGCGATCTTCACGTTCTCGTCCAACGAGCCGGACGTGACGTTCGAGTGCTCGCTCGACGGCGAGCCGTTCGAACCGTGCGAGTTCGCCTTCGAGTCGAGTTCGAGCGATGCACCCAGACCGGTCGTAGCACACCTTCCAGGTGCGTGCCACCGACTTCGAAGGCAACATCGACCTGTCACCCGGCCACCTACACATGGACGGATCCTCGGGCCATCCACCGAGGTCATCGCCGGTCCAGCCTTCGAGCCCGGCGTTCCGGGTGGTCCCGGCGAGCCGCCGGAGCCGCCGACCGGAGGCGAGACTGAGGACACGACTGCGACGTTCGAGTTCGTGGCCAACGTGGCCGACGCGACGTTCCTTTGCTCGCTCGACCTGGCCCGAATTCACCGAATGCACGTCGCCCGTCACCTACACCGGGCTTGCGATCGGCGAGCACATCTTCCGCGTGCTCGCGACCGACTCCGACGGCGTTGTTCAGGCAGAGCCGACCGAGTACGAATGGACGGTCATCCCCGATCTGGACGTAACGGCACCGGACACCACCATCACCGGTGGACCGGCCGACCCGAGCGGCTCGGTGACCTTCACCTTCGCCGGTTCTGACAATGTGACGGCGCCGTCCGGCCTGGAGTTCGAGTGCAGCCTGGACGACCCGACCGACGCTGGGTTCGCTACGTGCACCAGCCCGTGGACCTACCCGAACCCAGATGCCCCTGAGCCGCTGTCGGTTGGATCCCACACGTTCTACGTGCGCGCCATCGACCTCGAGGGCAACATCGACCAGTCGCCTGCCGAGCTGCCGTTCGAGTTCACCGGCGACACGATCGCGCCGGTGACGACGATCACCATGGGGCCACCGGCACAGACGGCCCTCACCGACGTGGCGTTCACGTTCTCGGCCAACGACCCGTTCCCGCAGTTCGAGTGCTTGGTGGACGGGGCGGCTGCCTTCGAGCCTTGCACGTCGCCGCACGAGGTCCAAGGCGTCCTTCCAGGCCCGCACGAGCTACAGGTCCGGGCCACCGACTTCGCCGGAAACATCGGCGCGGCGGCGTCAAACACCTGGACAGTTATCGGCCCACCGGAGACGACGATCGGTTCCGGGCCACCGCTGACTGGCGCTGGAACGACGGCAACGTTTGAGTTCTCGTCCGACCAAGCCGGCTCGACATTCCAGTGCTCGCTCGACGGCGCACCGTTCGCGGCGTGCACGTCGCCGGTCACCCACACCGGCCTGTTCGGCGGCCTCCACCAGTTCGAGGTGCAGGCGAGGAACACGTTCCTGCTCTTCGACGAGTCGCCCGCCGTATACGAATGGACGGTCGACGCACCGCCGCCCTCGCCACCGGAGACGACCATCAACTCCGGGCCGGCGCTGCTCACCGAGAGCACCAGCGCAACCTTCACGTTCTCGGCGGACCAGCCCGGGTCGACCTTCACATGCTCACTCGATGAGGCATTGCCCGCACTGTGCACGTCGCCCGTCACCCTCACAGGTCTGACGGTGGGCGACCACACCTTCGAGGTGGCGGCGACTGACGCCGAGGGCGAGATCGACCTGTCGCCGGCCAGCCACGAATGGACCGTCGAAACGCCGACGCCGCCACAAACCACGATCGGCACCGGGCCGCCGGCCGCCACGTTGTCCACCAGCGCCTCGTTCACCTTCTCGGCAAGCGAGCCGTCGACCTTCCAGTGCTCGCTCGACAATGCGGCCTTCAGTGCTTGCACTTCGCCCGTGGAGCTGACCGGCCTGGCCGCAGGCCCGCACACCTTCCGGGTGCAGGCCACAGACCTCAACGGAAACCCTGACACGAGTCCCGCCAGCGTGACGTGGACGATCACCACCTGCGGCACGACCACCACTGTGACCGCCAACGCCGACAGTTGGCTCGAGGAGGCCAGCCCGACGAGCAACAAGGGCACCGACTCCGACCTGAAGGTCAAGTCGCAAGGCCCGAACGGCAACTTCCGTGCCATCGTGCGGTTCCCGCTCCCCGCCGCGCCGCCCGCAGGCTGCGTGGTGGAGTCGGCCACCCTGCGGATGTTCGCTTCCTCGTCCGCGCCGGGACGCACCCTTGCGGCAGCGGCGGCTGGCGGGCCATGGGCCGAGAACACCGTAACCTGGGCCAACCAGCCCAGCGCCAACGGGGATCCGGCGACCGTGGGCTCCGGTCAGGGCTGGCGGGAGTGGAACATCGCGGCTCAGCTGCAAGCCCTGTTCGACTCTGGGGCTAACAACGGCTTCCTGATCCAGGACGCCAACGAGGGCGGGCCCGGTGCCGAGCAGTCGTTCAATAGCAGGACGCATAGCCAGAACCGGCCGCAGCTCGTGTTCCGGTTTGCCGAAGCCCCGCCACCGCCACCGCCGGACACGACGCCGCCGGATACGACCATCGGTTCCGGACCGCCTGCCTCCACGTCAGCGACCACCGCGAGCTTCACGTTCACGTCGAATGAGAGCGGCACCTTCCAGTGCTCGCTCGACCAGGGTTCGTTCGTCGGTTGCACCTCGCCCCAGAGCTACACCGGCGTGGCCGTCGGTCCGCACACCGTCCGCGTGCAGGCCACAGATACCGCCGGCAATATCGAAGAGCTCCCGGCGAGCCACTCGTGGACGGTCACCACGCCACCGGTGAACTGCGGATCGGCCACCACCGTCACCGCAGTCGCCGACGCCTGGGTCGACCAGAGCAGCCCAGGCACCAACAAGGGCACCGACTCGAGCCTCAAGGTCATGTCCAAGAACGGCAACAGCAACCTGCGCTCGCTCGTACGGTTCGACCTGCCGGCCGTACCGGCGGGATGCGTCATTCAGTCGGCGACGCTTCGGCTGAACGCCGGGTCGGCAGTGTCCGGCCGGACCCTGCAGGCCCTGCAGGTGGGGTCTGCATGGACCGAGTTCGCGGTCACGTGGGCCAACCAGCCTGCAACCCTTGGGGCAGCTGTCACGACGCCGTCCGGCAACGGCTGGCGCGAGTGGACCGTGACGTCGCAGGCCCAGGCCATGTACGCACCCGGCGCGAACCACGGGTTCCTCATCCGCGACGCTGCGGAGAACAGCGCGGCGAGCCCTGAGCAGTCGATCCACAGCCGCGAGAGCGGAAGCAACCGGCCTCAGCTCGTCGTCACATTCGCACCCTCCGGCGGCTGATCGTCGGCGGGTAGCCCGCACTCACGCCAGTGACGGCCCCCCTTCACTGGCGTGAGTGCCTGTCTAGGGAGGCGCACCCATGAAGCCACGTACCATCGGCGTGGCCAGGTGCGAGGCGGCGGATGAGAGTGCTCTCATCTGCCACTCATGCGCCGCTAATCTGTCGAACGGACTCTAGCGCCCATGACCGACCCACCACCTGGGCGGCGGCGCTGGGCTGCGTCCGTTCGTACCAAGGTGCTGGCGTCGGTGCTGCTGATGGCTGCCCTTGGCATGACCGTGGCCGAGCTGACGTCCTTCGTCATCCAGAGCCAACGGCTCGACGCCCGCATCAACGCCGCAATACAGCAAGAGGTGGAGGAGTTTCGCAAGCTGGCCACCGACGGAGTCGACCCGGAGACCGGCGATGCTTTCACCAGTGTCGAACAGCTGCTGAGGGTCGCGTTGCAACGCAATGTGCCTGACCAGAACGAGACTTACCTGACGTTGCTCAACGGCGTTCCCTATCAATACGACTTCGGCGATCGCCCCGTCGCGTTGGAGACGGAACCGGCGGTGCTCGAGCACGTGCGCAGCCTGCCCCCCGATGCGCCCGTCCAGGTGCGTGAGGTCGAGACAGCGGCGGGAAGAACTCGACTGGTCGTCGTACAGGTCAGCATCGACGGGCAGCCCGCCGTCGGCTCTTACGTGGTGGCCTACGGCGTCGATCTCGAGCGGGCACAGCTGGTCGACATCACCCGCACGTACGCAGTGGTCGCACTCGGCTCGCTGTTACTGGTGGCATTGGTCGGGTGGCTGGTCGCGGGCCGGGTGCTGCGTCCGCTGCGACTGCTCCGGGATGGTGCGCAGCGCATCACCGAGACCGACTGGCTCCAGCAGATCCCGGTGCGTGGTGACGACGACGTCTCGGGTCTGACCCGCAGCTTCAACTCCATGCTCGACCGGCTGAAGATCGCCTTCGACACCCAGCGCCAGTTCATCGACGACGCGGGACACGAGCTGCGCACCCCGATCACCATCGTGCGCGGCCATCTGGAGGTCCTGGACGCGGCAAGCCCGGAAGAGGTGACGGACACCCGCGCGCTACTGCTCGATGAGCTGGACCGGATGAGCCGCATGGTGGAAGACCTCATCCTGCTGGCAAAGGCACGCCGGCCCGACTTCGTGCAACCTGGCACGGTCGCGCTTCCACGCTTCACCGACCAAGTGCTGGACAAGGCGCGTGCGCTTGGTGACCGCCGGTGGGTGCTCGACGCGCGAGCCGAAATGACGGTGCCTGGTGACGAGCAACGGCTGACCCAAGCGGTGCTTCAGTTGGCCGACAACGCGGTGAAGTTCACTGACCCGGGGACTTCGGTGGCGGTGGGGACCGCGGTGACGGACGACGAGACCCACATCTGGGTCCGGGACGAGGGAGGCGGGATACCCGCCGCCGACCAGCACCGAATCTTCGAGCGATTTGCGCGAGCCGAGACTGGTCGCGGAGTGGACGGCTCAGGTCTCGGTTTGGCCATCGTGGCGGCAATAGCGCAGGCCCATCATGGCCGGGTCAGTGTCGCGTCTGAGCCGGGAATGGGCGCGACCTTCACTCTGGTGTTGCCCAGGAACAGTGCCTTGTCGCCGGAGCAGTCGCAGGGCCACGAGACTCGCGCTGCTCTGCTGGTGGATCGTCCACGGGCGGGCTCGAACATGGGAGCCCTTTCATCCGGCTCTCCTGAAGGGCTCATCAACGACGAGCACAGTGAGATGGATCGAGGCATGAATGCGTCGACCGACGCGGGGAGCAGTCGATGAGATCGCCGAAGACCCTCGTTGCCGTGGCCATCGGCGCTGCGCTGGGCGTCAGCGCCAGCGTGGCCATCGCAACGCTGCTGATCCTCAACGACAGCTCCGCGCGAGGTAATCAGGGGCCGGCAATCAAGCTCGAGTCGCCGGCACGGTTGAACGGCAGTCCCGGGAACGCCGAGTCTCCAAACGATTCGCGCGTGGACGCTCCGGCACCTGCTGCACCGCCAACTCCCCAGTTAGCTCCGCAAGCCCCGCTCGGCGGCGATGACGACGACCCGCCCGCTCCCCCGGCTCCACCACCACCTGCACCCCCTCAGGACGACGACGCTGACGACGTGCCCGCTCCCGCTCCTCCACCGCCCGCTCCTCCACCGGCGCCGGGCGACGACCATGATGACGATGGCCAGGCGCCGGCGCCGGACGACGATTCGTCCTCCGGCGGCTCCGAAGAGTCAGACGACTAAGACGGAGCCGCATTCACCCGGGGCCGGCCGTGTCCCCCCGCGGCCGGCCTCGGGGCCGCGATGTCGTCAGCGATCGGCATCGCGATCTCGAACAGTGCGCCAGGGCCAGCGTGCGAGACAAGCCTGGCGCTGCCCTTGTGGGCCTCCGCGATGGCACGGACGATGGCGAGCCCAAGGCCCGCGCCGCCGCCCTCCTGGGAGGGCTCGCCGGTTCCTGTGCGGTGGAAGATGGCCTCCGACTGCGCCGCCGGGACACCGCTGCCCGTGTCTTCCACCCACAGCACACCCACACCGCCACGCATCGCAGTGCCGAGTCGGATGGTCGCGCCCTCATCGGTGTGCCTGACGGCGTTCTCCACCAACGCCATGACCGCTTGCGTCAGACGCTGCCGGTCACCGCGAACCACCACCGGGTCTTGCGCATCCAGCTGCCAATCCCGTGCGGCCAGCGTGGTCACTTTCCGGTGCAGCTCGTCGAGAAGCCCGGCAAGATCGAGCGTCTCGACTGAGAGGAAGTCGGGGCGCTCGGCGCGCGCCAGCACGAACAGGTCGTTGACCATCCTGGTCAAGCGATCGATCTCGTCGGTCACGAGCTCGATGGTCTGGCGTCGCGCTTCGGGAGACTCGTCGAGCTCGAGCAACTCAATATGACCCCGGATGATGGTGAGAGGCGTGCGCAACTGGTGACTCGTGTCGTTGAGGAACTGCCGCTGTGCCATGAAGGAACGCTCGAGGCGGGTCAACATGTCGTTGAACGCATCGGCAATCTGCGAGGCTTCATCACGTCCCGAGACAGGGATCCGCTGGGTCAGATCGGCGTCGGAGATGGACCGTGCCGTGGTCGCCAGCGAGCGCAGCGGCCGCAAGACCCGACCGGCCAGGAAGAGCCCGATCAATGAGGCAATGACAAGGGTGACCACCTGGACGAGGATCGCTGCCCGGACAGCTGCGTCGATCTCCCCGCGCTCAAACTCCGGAAAGTTGGCGGCCACGAACAATCCGTCCTGGACCCGGCCATCCAGTGGGATAGCAACGTAGCGAGCCTCTCCACCGCCGGTGTCGATGACATCGCTCTCAGGGCTGGCCAAGGCAGCCCAGTGCGCGATCGCGTCTGCCATCTCGCCTCTCGCCGCCGTGTCGTGGGCACGACTCGACTCGTAGAGCTCCCCGTCGAGGAAGGCCAGCAACGCTTCTCCCTCGTCTGGGAGCTCGCGAGCGAAGTAGACATCGAACACAGCCCGCAAATCTCGGTCGAACGGCTGCGCCAGTCCGTGGGTCGTTGCCGGTGCTCAATAGGCGGAACTCGTCGATCTCTCGCTCGAGCTGCAGACTGATCTGCTCGTCAAGCCGCTGGAACAGCACGGTGCGCAGGAGCACCACCGAGCCGACGGATGACAGGAGCAACAGGACGACGACAACTGCGAGCACCCGCACCCGCATGCTCCCGAGCCACACCTTCGGCCGCGCAGCCATTCCGGCCATGCCGTCAGGGTAGGCCCTGACCAGATGAGGTCGATCGCAGCGGTTGGTAGGCGATCGACTGCTCACCGCGGGCAGCGAACCCCAGTCGGCTCATGTCAACAACGAAGCAAACCTTGCCGGCGTGATCACCGTAGAAGAACGCAAGGTAGACGACACACCCGGCCACGTAGGCGGCGCCGACTGCGCACAGCACGAGACCGTTGGTGGCGAAGAGCGCCGCCCACCCAAGCTGTTGTGCGACGAACAACGCCTCGGTCAGCACGTACGGCCAATGCACCTTGACCATGCTGGGCTTCTTGGTTGTCGGCGCCAGCGACGGCCACGGTCCCCGCTCCCGGCGTCGACCTTGCCGTGACGGAGGCTGCCTTGGGTGTGCGCTCGAACTCACTGTGCATGGGCCCAAAGAGGCCCTCAGCAAAGGAGCTGAACTGATGCGGGAGCATCCCGGTGTTGATCACGAGGTACGGAAAGACTCGCCGGAAGCGCTCGCGAAATGTCGCTGGCGTGACGACGTCTTCGTACGTGTGCTTCGTCTCGAGCGAAGCCGCAACTGCAACGACCACGGCCCACAGCAGAGTGGGCAGCACGTACAGGGAAACGCCGATGGCAAAGCCGAGAGATCCGAACCAGTGGTCGGTGTAGATCAAGAAGGGGAACGTGGACAGCCAGACCGCCCACGCCGGCCATTGCCACGAGATGCACATGTGGTAAACGAGATGCATCCTGCGGAGCCACGAGCCACGGAACCGAAGCAAAAGCGTCGCGAAGTGCAAGCGCTGCAGCTGTGCCCAGCCTTGCGTCCAGCGCCGCTGCTGCGCCTTGTAGGCGGTGTAGGTGGCCGGGAGCTCGGCCGGAACGACTATCTCCTTCACGAACTTCGTCCGGTACCCAGCGAAGAGGGCTCGAAAGCTCAGCTCGCAATCCTCGACCAGGCTCGCAGCGCGCCAACCGCCGGCCGCCTCGATTGCGGAGGCTCGCCAGACTCCCGCCGTACCCGTGAAGTTGACGAACCGCCACAGGGCGGAGCGCCACGACATCTGGAGTGTGTGATGGTCGTCGACCCACAGTGACTGCGCCCGCGTCAGGGGTGACTCGTCATGATTTAGGTGGCCCCACTGCGTCTGCACGAGAGCAAGTCCGGAGTCGGGCTCACCGCTTGAGAAGAAGAAGTGCGGGATGGTGCGGAGCAGATAGTTCCTGGGCGGCACGAAGTCAGCGTCGAAGATCACGAGGAACTCTGCGTCGGTGTCCTTGCGTCCCTCTTCGAGGGCGCCCGCCTTGTAGCCCAGACGATTGGTGCGATGAAGTACGTAGCAGTTCACCCCCGTCGACCCTCGTACGCTCCGGCACACGTCCTCGACGAGCGCGATCGTGTCTGGGTCGGTGGAGTCGTCGAGCACCTGCACGGATAGCCGGTCGATCGGCCAGGTCATCGAGCTCGCCGCCTCGATGATGCGCTGCGCTACCGCATGCTCGTTGAACATCGGCAGCTGCACGCACACGGTCGGGTAGGCCGCCGGCAACTGGCCCGCGGGTTCCGGTGCACGCCCCTTCCAATAGAACCCGAGGCGCTCGACGAGTCCGCCCACGAGGAAGAACAGTGCTACGAAGAACGGCACATGCATGACTGTGGTGAAGACCCACCAGCCGGGACTGTGCACTTCGAACCAGCCGCTGCCCCCGTGGAACGCCGCGGCGTAGAAGAGGAGACAAGCCGATATCGCAAGCACGGCAAGGCCCGGAAACCACCATCTGAATCGCGTTGCACCCACATGCTCGACGATGGCGGCGCGAGATGATCCGGGCGTGAGGTCGATGTGAGAGTGCGCTCATCCGACAGGGTGTCAGTCAGGAGTCGAGTCCGGTGGCTAGGCGATATCCCATACCGCGCACCGTTTCGATCTGCTCGTGGCCGAGCTTTCGACGCAGGTATCTCACATAGACGTCCACGACGTTCGACTCGGGGTCGAAGTCGTATCCCCACACGTGGGACAACAACTGCTCTCTCGACAGCACCTGACCGGGGTTGCGCAGGAAGATCTCGGCGAGCGCGAACTCTCGCGCCGAAAGGTCGACGGTGCGCTTGCCCACAGCCGCTCTCCGCGTGCGCAGGTCGAGCGTTAGGTCACCTTGCCGAAGCACGGTGACCTCCGGTGACCGGTCGGATCGCTGCCGGAGCCGGATCCGCGCCAACAACTCATCGAATCGGAACGGCTTGGGCATGTAGTCGTCGGCACCGCCCTCAAGTCCGGCGACCGTGTCAGCAACCGAGTCCCGCGCGGTGAGGATGATCACTGGGATCGATCCTCGCGACTCCCGCAGCCGCCGCAGCACAGTAAAACCGTCCATCCCCGGCAGTCCGATGTCCAGAACCAGGAGGTCGAACTCGCCGGAGAGGGCATGCCCGAGCGCGGAGGGGCCGTCGCCGACCACAGTGGGGGTGAAGCCATTGGCCTTCAGCCCCTTCTCTACGAACGACGCAATGCGCTGCTCGTCCTCGGCGATCAGGATTCTGTTCACATCGGCTGCCTTTCGGCCCGAGGCGGAGCCACGCGTTCAGTCTTAGAGGTCGCGACGAGTCGAGCATGACAGGGAGATGAGAGTGTTCTCATCCTGCCGTGCCGACCTACGGTGGCGTAACCTACGATGGCGTAGGTACACCCCGCCACCGGGAGCGAGGACTGGATCGATGTCGAGCCTCAGCCAGACACAACTGCTTATCGAGCTGGAGCCGATCGTCGAGCGCGAGCTCAACCGGCATCTTGCTCAGGCACGAGAGTGGTTCCCCCACGAGTACGTCCCGTGGGGTGAAGGCACGGACTACGACGGCCTGCTGGGCGGGCAGGCGTGGTCGCCCGACCAGTCCCGGCTGCCAGAGGTCGCGCGCACGGCGCTCATCGTCAACCTCCTCACCGAGGACAACCTGCCCAGCTATCACTTCGAGATCGCGAACATGTTCGGTCGCGACGGTGCGTGGGGGACCTGGGTGCATCGCTGGACGGCCGAGGAGGGCCGCCACGCCATTGCGATCCGCGACTACCTGACCGTCACGCGCGCGGTCGACCCCGTGGCTCTGGAGCGGGCGCGCATGGCACACATGTCCGAGGGCTACACCGCAATGGACGACACCCTGCTCGGCGGCTTGGCGTACGTGTCGTTCCAGGAGCTGGCGACGCGCGTCTCGCACCGCAACACCGGACGGGCAACCGATGACAAGGTCGCCGATCAGCTGCTCGCCCGCGTCGCGCTTGACGAGAACCTGCACATGCTCTTCTACCGCAACGTTCTCACCGCGGCGCTCGAGCTGGACCCGGACCAGACCATGCAGGCCATCACCACGATCGTGAAGAACTTCGCGATGCCCGGCGTCGGCATCGCAGGCTTCCAGCGCAAGGCGGTTGAGATCGCGGTTGAGGGCATCTATGACCTACGCCAGCACCGGGACGAGGTCCTCATGCCGATCCTGCGCACGATGAACGTGTTCGAGCTCAAGGGATTCGGCCCAGAGGGCGAGGCGTCACGCCAGGAGCTGGGCGAGTTCCTCGACGACCTGGACCGTAACGCCAGGAAGTTTGAGGAGCGGCGCGACGCCCTGAAGGCGCGCCGCGCCGCTCGCACCGGCTAAAGCCCAAGACACCTCCCGTCGACCGACCAGAACTCAGTAGGTCGAGTCCGGGCGACTCGGGTGATCCTCAACAATGTGCTCCTCGTGGCGATGCGAGGTGTTCGCCCGCTGCCCGTTCATGACGAGTGCGAGCACCACCCCCAACACCCCCACACCGGCGAGGATCCACCCGACCAGAACGAGATCGACGTTCTCGATCCGATCCGCCACGCCGAGCGCCAGGATCAGGCCGATGGCGATCAAGAAAATGCCAACACCGACACCCATGGGATGTATGCCTCCGTTCGAGTCGGGTCAGGTTCCGTCGTCCGGGTCGAGGCGACCGGCCCGACGCTGCTGACGTACGGCCGCTTCCCGTGCCTCGTCGGACTGCTCGCGCAACCGCATGGCGGCCTCTTCTTGCTCCTCGATGCCGAGGCGTTCGCGCCTGGCTCGGGCCGCCAACTCGTCCGCACGTGCTTCGCGAATTTCCGCCTCGCGTGTGATGCGTGCCGCCTTGTCACGCGCCCTCGACGCGCGGCGCGTACGACTGGAGACCCAGATCAGTGCCGCGACGGCGAACACCACCACGATCGCAATCAAGAGCACCAACGCGCCGTTCACGCTGTCCACCTCCTGCTGCGTACCCGGGCCACCCGGGTACTCATGCCGGAATGCGTACCCCCTTTCACACCGAACAAACCGGACCAACGAGCGTCCGGAGCGTTTGCCGCTGAAAGCCGCGGGTACTCGGCACAAGGACGAAGGAGCGTGGGACATGACAAGCAAGACTGTGAGGTCCGCTATGACGAACCTGCCGATCACGGTCCCGTCCACCGCGTCGGTTAGCGAGGCGGCCAGCGTGATGCGGGAGAGCCACATCGGCGACGTACTCGTGATGCAGGACGGCAAGCTCGCCGGCCTCGTCACCGATCGCGACATCGTGGTGCGTGTCGTCGCCAGGGCCAGAGACCCCAAGACGACACTCGTCGGCGACGTCTGCACCGAGACCCTGGTGACCACCCACCCGGATACGCGCCTGGAAGACGTCGAAAAGGCGATGCGGGCGGGGGCGATCAGGCGACTTCCGGTCGTCAACGACTCCGGAGAGCCAGTCGGCATGCTGTCGCTAGGCGATCTCGCGGTCACCCAGGACGCGGAGTCGACTCTTGCGGACATCAGCCTGGCGCCCGCCCAACAGCTGATGTTTGCGTTCGGATGACGTCGGGTAGGACGGAGCCAGGCCTGGCGTAGCCGCGCAGGTCAGTGGTCCAAAAAGGGCGCCACGTCACGAACTCGGCTGAGGGATTGACATGTCGCCGACCACTGGAACTGTGTTCGAAGCGCGCCCGCACGACGGCACCTGCAACGAGTCTCTGTTCCGGGAGCTGGAATGCGTCCCCGACGAGGCACAGCGCGACCAGTTGCGAGGGGAGATCTTCGTCCGCAACCAAGGGCTTGCGCTGTCCGTGGCAATCCGATATCGACGTCGCGGCGCCGAATTCGAGGATCTGTCGCAGGTTGCCTGCCTCGGGTTGGTCAAGGCCATCAACGGCTACCGGGTCGATCGCGGTACGCCCTTCCACGCCTACGCCGTGCCAACCATCGCCGGCGAGGTGAAGCGGTACTTCCGCGACCGGGTGTGGGCCATCCGGCCGCCGCGTCACCTGCAGGAGGTCCGGCGTGCAGCAATTCAGGCGGAGCAGACCCTCGTACGCGAGAAGGGGCGCACGCCCGAGCGCCACGAGGTGGCGCGCGCGCTGGGGATCACCACGCGGGAGCTCGACGAGGCGGACCTGGCCGGCCACGGCTTCGCCGCCCTGTCGCTCGACGCGCCCGCGTGGTCAGACACGGAGTCGACGCTTGGTGACCAGCTGGCGACGGGTGTCGAGGCGTTCGAGCGGGTTGATGTGCTCGAGAGCGTTCGACTGGCCGTCCGCACGCTCAGCGAGCGCGACCGACGCATCATCTCGCTACGGTTTGTGCACGGCTACAGCCAGGCAGACATCGGACTAGCGCTGGGTGTGAGCCAGATGCAGGTCTCGCGGCTGCTGGCTCGCATCATCCGAAACCTGCGGGCCGCTCTCGAGCTGGAGGAGGCCGCCGCCTAGCGACGCGAGCTGCTAGACCTTGTCGAGCGTGCCCGTGCGTACGACTTCGTCGGCGAGGTCACGCAGCTTGCGGTTGGTCTGGTTGCTGGTTGTCCGCAACAGGTCGAAAGCCTGCTCGGCTGTCAGGCCGCGCAGCGCCATCAGCACACCGATCGCGGCACCGATCTGACGGTTGCTCGCGAGAGCCGCGCGTAGGTTGGCAGCGGTGTTCTCCGCCTGGCTGACGGCGTACTCACGCAGCTGCGAGAGCTCGTGGTGCACGCGCACCCGGGCTAGCAGCTCGCGGGGATCGAAGGGCTTGACGATGTAATCGTCCGCGCCGGCGGCAAGGCCTTCGCTCGCTGCGTCAGGCCCGGCTTTCGCCGTCAGGAGGAGGACGGGAATCCGTGCTAAGTCCTGGTTGCACCGCACCTTTTGGACAAGCTCGACGCCGTCCATACCAGGCAGCATCACATCAGTCAGGATCAGGTCAGGCCGATCCGCCATCGCACCCAGCGCCGATTCCGCGTCCGGCGCTGTGCGCACTTTCCAGCCGTCGTCCTCGAGCAGTTGGGCGACGTAGGCTCGCAGGTCGTCGTGGTCCTCCACGAGCAGGAGCGTGCCGATCTGCGCCGGGACCGGCTTCGCGGACTCGGATGAGCTGGCGGTCCGGCTCGACCGCGGTGCGGAACTGCGATCGCACCCACTCAGAAGCACGTGCCAGCAGCTCGCCGTCGGTGTCGTGCCGTTCCTGGTCGTCTGCGCGTACGAAGGGCATCCGCACCGTGAAGCAGCTGCCCTGTCCAGGCACGCTCTCGAGCTGACACCTCGCCGCCGTGCGCAGCCGCGAGCTCGGCCACGACAGAGAGGCCTATGCCGGTGCCACGTCCGGCACGCGCCGATTTGGTCTGCCCCTGGTAGAGGCGGTCGAAGACGTGCGGCAGGTCGTTTGGCGAGATCCCAACTCCGGTGTCGGTCACGGTCAGCTCTATCTGGTCATCAACCGCAGCAAGGCGCAACTGCACAGACCCGCGGCTGGTGAACTTGAACGCGTTGGACAGCAGGTTGATGACGATCGTCGTCCAGACATCGGGGTCGATGACCACCGATGTCTCGAGCTGCTTGACGTCCAGCAGAAGCGACACCCCGGCTTGCTCCAGCGTGGAGCGAAACATGTCTGCAAGCTGGCGTGTCAGCTGCGACAGATCTGTCGGCTGGGGATTAGGACGCACCGTCTGCGTGTCGGCCCGAGCGAGCTCCAGCAGCCCGTCGACCATCTTGGCGAGCCCGATCGCCGCCCGGCGAGCGGACTCGAGGTCGGCACGCCGGCGGCTGGTGAGCTGCAGCGACTTGTCGTCTAGCACATCGTGCAAGTGCGCTTCGATCAAAGTCAGCGGTGTGCGGAACTCGTGGCTGACATTCTGGAAGAAGCGTGTCTTGGCCTCGTTGAGGTCGATCAGCGCCTGACTGCGCTGCCGTTCCTCCTGGTGCGCGAACGCGTCCGATACCAGCATCGAAACCTGCTGTGCGATGACGTCGACGAACGTGCGATAAACCTCGTCGACTTCGCGGTACGGGTTGACGCCGAGCACGAAGACGCCGACGGGCCAAGAATCAGGGGCTGTAACCACCGGCAGGAGCATCGCCGCGTCAGGGGCGTGCGGGCCGAGCGGGCTCGGGTCGATCCCGCCCATCACCCGCAGGCCGGTAACCAGCTCCTCGCTCCCGGACTTGGCGACCCGGCCAATTGCGCTGGTCTCATCAATGAGCACTGCGTCGGGCAAGACATCGGGGGTGGGACTGACGCCGTACGACGCGACGAGCTCGACGGTCTCTCCCGTCTCAGTGGGCAAGTAGAGACCTGCAAACGGCACGGCCGCACGGTTGCGCCGGATCACTTCCATCGCTGCGCGACACACACCAACAGCGTCGGGTGAGTCGGTGACCGAGACGAGCCGCAGCTCGTGCACCGTGCGTAACCGGCGCAGATGCACGACCCGCGCGGTTTCATCGCTCGCAGCAACGAAAACGCCACCCGTCTCGCCGGTCTCGTCGACCAGCGGGCTGAAGGAAAAGTCCCAGTAGGTCTCTTCGAGATAGCCGTGCCGGTCGATCAGTAGCAGCTGGTTCTCGCGGAGTGCTGGACGGCCGCTAGCGAGCACGTCGGCGGCCAGCGGGCCGAGCTCACTCCAGACCTCGGACCACGCTTCCGCTGCTGGCCGCCCCATAGCGCCTGGATGCTTGTCGCCGAGAAGCTCGGCCATCACGTCGTTGTAGATCTGGACGAAGTCCGGCCCCCACCAGATGACCATCGGGACGCGTGCGGGAAGCACTGCGTTGGCGGCCGATGCCAGCGCAGGCGGCCATGCTTCGGCTGGGCCAAGCGTGGTCTTGGCCCAGTCGAAGTCGGCAAGGAAGTCAGTTGGGTCGGTAGCCGATCGCCTGTCGGCAACCGCGTCGGTCACGTGAATACGCTAACTCCGCCTGGGCCGACGAGCAGGCCGAGGATGATGACGAGGATGCCGGGGAGAATCTGACCTCGTACGAGCATCACAATCCCCCACACCACCAAGATCACTGCCAGTATCCACAACAGGAACACCATGACATACCTCCTTCGAGGGCAACCGTTCCCCGTTGGAGGCGTGTTGAACCATGCCAATCTGGAGATTCCTCGTGTTGCGCAGAGTGGCGGGTCAGTCTCGCTGAGTTCTACTCGCAGCCGACCCCGTCCCGATCGCGGTCCAGATGATAGGCGTCTGGACCGACCACGGTCACAGGTCCTGGGACGGCCGGGCAGTTGAGGTCCTCGACGATTGGGAGACAGGATCCGGTGTACGAGGGGTGGCAGGCGCCAGACGGGGGCGATGGAGGCGGCGACGGGGATGCAGCAGACGTCGCGGGGCCTTGGTCGCCGGTACAGCTGAAGTCCGCGACTGTCGCGTCGGCTGCGACGTACTCGGTCTCGCGCGGATGCTCTCCGTAGCCATCGCGTGAGTCGTACCTTGCCACGGCGAAACCCTTGGTGATCTGGTCGAGCCCGGCGTCGATGCCGTCGACGTCCAAGTACCGCAGCAGGCGGCCATACTTGTCTTTGTCGTCCTTGGCGGGGGCGGCGGTCAGCTCAACCGGCTTGCCCAGCACGAGCGCTTCGAGGTTTCGTGTCGCCTCGGCGTACCCGCAGTCGCCGCGCTCTGCTGTGTCGATCCCGATGACCCTGATCGTCTCACCGGTGCTGACGTCGACCGTGTCGCCATCGACCACGCTGGTCACCGTGACCGATGCAGCGGCTTGGTTGTCCTCTACGGCTGGCGGTCCGGTAGGGCTGGCAGCGTCTGGGGTGGCCGGGTCCCCCAGCGCGCCCACGAGCTTCATGACGATCAAGAGACTCGCAGCCACGCAAACTACGTAGCTCAGGTAGCGCCGAACGGACCTCGGCGTGTTCTTTGAGTTGAACCGCACACCAGCGGTATCGGCAGACCACCACCGGTGCTTCACCCCGCATCACGTCGCTTCTCTGCTTCCTTGACTGGTCGCCCAGGGCCTCGGCCTTGCTGCCGCCCGCGGCCTGCTGCTGGACCTGCTCATCACGGGCGACCGGAAGGCCGTCGACGACGCCAGCGACCTGTTCTCCAGGCTCGTCGCAGCCGCGCCGGCCGTCAGGAGTGGCTGAGCTCGCTATCACCAAGCGTGCCCTGCAGCGCCTGCACCACACGCCACATCGGGGTCCCGTTGCGCGCGACCATGACGACGACACCGCCAGAGCCGTCGGCCTCCGCGTCGACTTCGTACGGCTCGTCGCTCCAAGTGCGCAGCACGAGCCCCAGTGACTCATCGAGCAACCGCTCGTGATCGCCCTTCCCGTCTGCGGCCAGCCAGGACCGCAGCGCGTGGTTGTGCGCCGCGACCACACTGGCGGCGACAACCTCGGCTCGCAACGCCCCGCCGAGCCGGTCCGCGTACCGACCGCGCAAATAATCGGCTAGCACACGCTCGTAGCGCCGGACCACAGAAAGTTCGTACGTCCGCAACGCCGGGACGGTCCGCGTGAGCCGGAATCGCGCAACGGAGAAGGGCGGATCCTCGGCATACATCCGCATGACCAGTCGGGCAGCGTGACACGCGTGCCGTACGGGCTCCTCCTCGCCAGTCCCCTGCTGCAGGAACTCCGTCAGCTCATGCAGTGCGCGCTGATGGTCTGGAAAGACCACGTCTTCCTTCGAAGGGAAGTAGCGGAAGAACGAGCGGCGGCCGACCCCAGCCAGGGCGACGATGTCGTCCACCGTCGTCTGCTCGAACCCGCGCTCGACGAACAGCTGGAGCGCAGCACCCACGAGTGCCTCGCGCATGGCCGGCTTTGTCCGCCGGTCAATCGCGGCTTGGTCCGGCTGCCGCCGCTTGGCCATGCCGGGGACCCTAGCACGATCATGGCACTGAGTGTGCATAATCTAGGGTACTGAGTGCCACGCAAGCCGGCCGACGGGTCGGCGTGCGCAGACTTGTGAGGGAGCCGACCGTGAAACAGGATTTCGACCTTTTCCGCGTCTCCGAGGAACACGAGGAGCTGCGCGACGCCGTACGCGCGATGGCCGAGGCCAAGATCGCGCCGTTCGCGGCCGACGTCGACGAGCACGCCCGCTTCCCGCAGGAGGCGCTGGACGCGCTGGTCGCCACCGACATGCATGCTGTCCACGTCCCGGAGGAGTACGGCGGCGCCGGGGCGGATGCGCTCGCCACGGTGATCGTGATCGAGGAGGTGGCACGCGTCTGCGCGTCGTCGTCGTTGATCCCCGCCGTCAACAAGCTGGGCTCGCTGCCGGTCATCCTGTCCGGTTCCGAGGACCTCAAGCGTCGCTACCTCACCCCCTTGGCCCGGGGCGAAGGGATGTTCTCCTACTGCCTGTCCGAGCCCGACGCCGGCTCAGACGCGGCGGGAATGAAGACTCGAGCCGTCCGCGACGGCGACGACTACGTGCTCAACGGCGTGAAGCGATGGATCACCAACGCCGGCGTCTCCGAGTTCTACACGGTGATGGCCGTGACCGACCCCGACAAGCGGTCCAAGGGCATCTCGGCATTCGTCGTCGAGAAGGGCGACGCTGGAGTCTCGTTCGGGGCGCCGGAGAAGAAGCTCGGCATCAAAGGTTCGCCCACGCGTGAGGTCTACCTCGACAACGTGCGCATCCCCGCCGACCGGATGATCGGCAAGGAGGGCACTGGCTTCGCGACCGCGATGCAGACCCTGGACCACACGAGGGTCACCATCGCCGCGCAGGCGCTCGGCATCGCGCAAGGTGCGCTGGACTACGCCAAGAACTACGTCCGCGAGCGCCGCCAGTTCGGCAAGCCGATCGGCGACTTTCAAGGCATCCAGTTCATGCTGGCCGACATGGCCATGAAGCTGGAGGCTGCGCGCCAGCTCACATACGCGGCCGCCGCCAGGTCCGAGCGCACCGATCCCGACCTGACGTTCTTCGGCGCCGCCGCCAAGTGCTTCGCCTCCGATGCAGCCATGGACATCACCGTCGACGCGGTGCAGCTCCTCGGTGGTTACGGCTACAGCCGCGACTACCCGCTCGAGCGCATGATGCGCGACGCCAAGATCACACAGATCTACGAGGGCACCAACCAGGTCCAGCGCATCGTCATGGCGCGCAACCTGCCCTGACGCGTCGCCCGGGTGCAGATGCGCTGACGGGCGTACGCTCGCCGCCGGATGGCCCGTGATCGAAAGGTCAGAGATGATGGCACGACAGGACGTGTCTCAGGTCGGCGCGTCAGGTCTTACGGCTGACGCTTTCCAGTTGTTCGCGTCTGCTGCTCCCAACGCTTTAGCATCGGAAACGTCGCCTTCACGATCGCGCTCACCTACCGATTCGCCACCTTTTACCTGCCGCCGATCTGGGGCCTGCGCAGCTTCCGCTGGATGACCTCGCGGCACTACTTGTGACGAGAAGGGGTCGTCGATGTCTACGCATCCGTCGTCCGAGCCAATTGAGGCAGTCGTCTTCGATCTCGACGGCCTGCTGGTCGAGTCTGAGCAGATCTGGGACGCGGTCCGACGAGACTTCGTGGCCACCCACGGTGGCACCTGGGCAGAGTCCGCGACGCGCGACATGATGGGGATGAGCACGCGAGAGTGGTCCGCGTACCTGCACGACAAGCTCGGCGTCCCGCTACCCGCAGAACGGATCGCAGCGGAAGTCACCGAACTTGTTGCCCAACGGTTCGCGGAGGAGCTCCCGCTCCTGCCAGGCGCGCACGAGGCGGTCCTTCGGCTGGCGCAGCGGTGGCCACTTGGCATCGCGTCCTCATCCCCTCGGACGATCATCGAGCGGTTCCTCGACAGCAGCAGCCTGCGCCCCTACTTCGCCGCCACCGTCTCGTCCGAGGAGGTGGCGCACGGCAAGCCAGCGCCGGACGTCTACCTTGCTGCGGCGGCGCAGCTAGGCGCGTCGACCTCGCGCTGTGTCGCGGTCGAAGACTCGACGAACGGCATCCGCGCGGCCGCCGCAGCTTCGATGACGGTGATCGCGGTGCCCAACAGGCAGTTCCCTCCAGCCGCCGATGCACTCGCGCTCGCCGCGCTCGTCCTCCCGGACCTCGAGTCGCTCATCCCAGAACGGGTTGAAGATGCGGTGCTACGTTGACGAGCTCACGAGGAGTGAGCGACCTCGAGCGGTGGCGCGTCGACCGTGCAGTGCACGTGACGGTCCGAACGTCGCGCGCGCACGTGTGAACTCAGGCCGACAAAGCACACCGGCGCGGCGGCGGCCGCGATCACAGCCGCAATCATGAGTGACACGCGGTAGGCATCGGTCAGCTCGGTTGTCCCGACAGCCGTCGTAAAGCCCGAGACGACTGGTATCACCGCGAGCGCGGCCAGGTTCGCCGTTCGGGCGATCGCGTTGTTCACACCGGATGCGATGTTCACCTGGTCAGGGCTCACCGATCCCATGACTGTCGCGGTGAGCGGCGCCACAAACGTCACGAGCCCGAGACCGAACACGATCGATCCCGGGAGGACATCCGGCGCCCACGAAGCGTCGGGACCGATGCGACTCAGCAAGAGCAAGCCAGCAGCGGTCAGGAGTGGTCCCACGGTCAGCTGCAGTCGCGGACCGATCCGCTGCGCAAGAGCGCCAGAGCTGGCCGAGAAGACCAGCATCAGAATCGTCGCCGGCAAGAGGGCCACACCTGCTCGTAGGGCAGACCAACCCGCGCCTACCTGCAGCTCATAGGCGACCAGGAAGAACGTGACGCCGATCGAGGAGTACAGCAGAACCGTCGCGAGATTAGTCACCGTGAACTCGCGACTGCGAAAGAGACTTGGAGGCACAAGCGGATCCGATGTGTGCAGCATCCGGTAGACAAACGCGATCATTCCCACGACGGCGATTGCACCAGCAGCAAGCACTGCGGTGTCGGTCCAACCTCGAGGTCCGGCCTCGGTCAACGCCCACGTGAGCGAGCCGAGACTCACCACTCCAAGGGTGGTGCCGACTGATGTCGAGCTCACGCGCCGCATGGGGGTCGCGAGTTTCGGGCACGGCCGAGTAGGTGCACCAGATGACGAATGCGGCCACTGGCACGTTGAGGAGGAACGCCCACCGCCATCCGGGGCCGTCGACGAGAAACCCGCCGACGAAGGGTCCGATCGCGCCGACGGCGCCGCCCAGTCCTGACCAGGCGCCGACCGCTTTGGCACGGTCGCTCTTGCGGAAGCTGGCCTGCAGAATCGCAAGGCTCCCTGGGGTGAGGAGGGCGGCGCCGACTCCCTGGAGCACGCGCGCGGCCACGAGCACCTCGATGGTCGGCGCGGCGCCGCACAGCAACGAGGCGCCAGCAAACCAGACTGTGCCCACCACGAAGATCTTGCGGCGCCCGTAGTGATCGCCGAGAGAGCCGCCGAGCAGGATGAACGACGCCAGCGCGAGCAGGTAGCCGGTGAGCACCCACTGCAGGGCGCTCACACTCGCGTCGAGGTCACTGCCGATGTGGGGCAGGGCGACGTAGACGACTGTCGCGTCCAGCGACGCCATCCCGCTCGCACCAACCGTCGCCACCAGTGCGATGCGTCCTCGGGACGAGCTCAGCGCCAGGCCGTCATCCACCCGGCTATCAGACACCTTCGCCCACCTCTGGCCCGGTCCTCGACGCGTCCGCCTTCACCGAGGCTATTAGAGGCCGGCGCCCGCCTTTCCTCCGTACCACGTCTGCACCTCGGTCACATTTCCTCGACGTGCTTCGTCAGGCGGTAGACGGCCGATGGTCGGCCGATCTGATCAAGGAAGAGACATGAACCCGCACGGCAGCTTCATCACACTCGGGGTCGAAGATCTGGACAGCACGAGGCGGTTCTACGGCGAGGGACTCGGCTGGCGTCACCTTCTCCTACATCGTTCGTTCCGAGGAGCGAGTCGACGAGGCAACGCGGGAACGGGGCTCTCTCTAGCCACGGGGTTCATACTCCAAGCAGTGGCGAAAGGACGGTCCGATGACTCGACAGCTGGTCGGTTCGCGGGAATACAAGGTGATGCTGCTCCCAGAGCGCTTCACCGGCGATGAGAGCGAGTCCCGGCGAGCCGTCGACGCGTTCTGGGCCGATCTCGGGCATTTGCTCAGTGAGATGGACATCCCCACCCAGGGGACCTTCAACGAGGTAAAGGCGCATCGTCGGATTCGCTTCTTCGACACCGCCGAGCGTGAGCTCAACAGCAACCGCTACATCTTTCGGGAGCGGATCAACGTCGACAGCGGCGAGCGCCAGGTGACCCTCAAGTATCGACACCCCGACCGCTACTCAGCGCAAGACCGGGACATGGACACGAAGAAGCGAGGCGGCGACGTCGAGACCAAGTTCGAGGAGGACGTCAAGCCGCCGTTCGTGAGCGTGTTCAGCTATTCGACTACGGTTCGGGTCGACCCCGATCAGGAATTCGCCCGGGTGGACCAGGTCGCCGAGCTGTTCCCCGGACTGGCCGATGAGCTCTCCGCTGTCGACGCGGCCGGCGACCTTAGCGTGGTGCGGGAATTCACCGCCCGTGAGCTGGTGCTGGTAGGCGCCGACCTCCTCCTCGGCAAACGTGACATCGAAGCCGAGTGCGCAATGGTGATCTGGCATGACGACAGCGACGCCGCCACGCCCCCGGTGTGCGTCGAGTTCAGCTTCAAGTACGGCGACGACGCCGAGGACTATCGGGGCACCGTCACTCGTGATGCGCATGACGTGCTCAACGCCATCAACACCCGCCTCACCGACTGGGTTCACCCTGAGCCAAAGACCAAGACCGCCTTCGTCTACGCATAGATCCGAAGGCACAGGCAACTAGCGGGTGAAGGCGGGCATCACCTCGTCGTGGATGAGCTGCAGCTGCTCGTTGACTGACGCGACGTTGTCAAGGTCGCGGCCCATGAGTGCCTTGACGAGCGCGGCGTCGGTGATCGCGAAGATGAGGTGGTTGACGCCGGCATCGACGATCTCGCTGCGCAGCTTGGCAACGCACTCCTCTGGCGTGCCGGCCACGGACAACCGCTCGGCAATCTCGGGTGGCGTGAGCTCGATGGCCCCCGCGAGATCGCCCTTTCCCAACGCGTCGATGATCGGCTGCAGGTCCTGGGGGTTCACGCCGTTGCGCTCGAGCTGCTCCTTGGGCATCGACGACGCGTACAGGCCGACCATGCTGCGGGCAGCTTCCTTCGCTGCCGCCGAGTCGCGGCCGACCGCGAATACGATCCACGCGCCGATGTCGAGTGACTGCCAGTCGCGGCCGGCCTTCTCGGCCCCTTGACGCACGTTGTCGACCAGGTAGTCGTACGCCTCGCGTGTGTAGCTCAGCGCGTGATGGACGCCGTCGGACGTCTCCCCCGCGAGCTCGGAACGACCTCGGGCCGCGCATCGCACCAAGCTTGACTGGCAGCCGCTCCTGCACAGGCCGGGCGAACGTAAACAGCCCGGAGTAATTGAAGAACTCGCCCTCGAAGTTGATTGCACCGTCGTCAAGCAAGGTACGGATGACCTGCTGCGCTTCAAGCGTGCGCGACAGCGGCTTGGTCACGGTCCATTCGATGCCGTACTGCGCCAACAGGCCGAAGTTGCCGCACGAGATGACGCACTCGGCGCGGCCGCCGGTCAGCTCGTCGAGGGTTGCCACCGACTGCGCGATGAGGGTCGGCTCCCGAAGGACCACACCGGACACACTTGGTCCGAACCGAATGGTCTTCGTCTTGTCGGCGGCGGCCGCAAACAGCAGCCACATGTCCTTGTGCCAGGTCTCGTCGGCTGCATAGCAGGCGTAAAAGCCGAGCTCGTCGGCCTTCTTGATGGACTCCAACGACTCGGCAAGCGGATAGTCCGGAAGCATCACGTAGCTGAACTTCATGGGGAACCCCTCACTCCGTTGTGGTCGAGGATTCGGACTCCAGCAACTCCTCAGCGGAGATCACCGAGTCGGCCCAGTGGGCATGCATCCAGTCCAAGTGCTCCCATCGGCTCTCGACGATGCGATAGGTGTCCCAGGCTGGGAAGTCGTGCTGCTGTATGTGGTCTCGCATGAGCGCAGGGTCCACTTCGAAGACATGCTCGAAGCGCTGGACCACCGTGTCGTTTACCCGCTGCGGCTCCGGTGGGAGCTGGGCCGAGCGCCGGAAGCCGATCACGTGTCCTCCTCGTAGGCCTGGTCCAGCAAGTACTTTCCCGGGTTCATGATGTTGTTGGGGTCGAGCACGCGTTTGATCTTCTTCATGACCTCCCATCCGCCACCCAGCTCCTGCGGAACGAGGTCGACCTCGCCCTCCCGGCACGAGCCATGGCAGGCGCTGATGGACCCGCCGTACTTGAGCGCGACGGCTGCGATATCGCGCTTGGCAACGACCCAGGCCGCCCACGATTCGTCGTCGAGCTCCTGCTCCCAGATGCCGACGTCGATCTCGGTCAAGTAGTCGCCCCATGGCTTGAACGCGCCGTTGGTGTAGGCAAACATTCCCCAGTCGTCGAAGATCGGGTAGCGATCCGACAGCTGGCGGACGATCTCGTGCCACTCCTCCCGCACGGCTGGAAGCGCCGTCCAGTTGATGGATGCGTCCTCGCAGTGCCAGCTCATGGGTACGACCTGCCCCGACCTCGTGCGACCGTGCAGCGGCGTTGCGTAGCGGTCGTGGCGAGATGCCCAGTCGCCCTGCGAGATCTCGTCGCCGAGAAAGTCGCCCCCGGTCTCCTGCCCGATCCTCAGCAGTCGCTTCGCAGCCGGCCGCACCTCATCAGTCGTGCCGTACATCGCCGTCGCGACCACACAGCGCACCGAGTCAGGCTGCGGGATGTAGGCCTCGTCGTCGCGGCGCAGGTATGCGAGCTTCCACTCGTCGAAGAGCACGACGCCGGCGAGAGTGGCGAGGCCAGACCGCGCGAGCGCTCCCGTCGAGCGCCAAGCCGCCTCGTAGTTCTCGTACGAGAAGAACGCGGCAAATTCCGCCTCCGGCCTGGGCACCAGCTCGAGCGTCGCCTCGGTCACGATGCCCAAGGTGCCTTGGTGACCCATGAAGAGGTGCTTGAGCTGGTAGCCGCTGGACGACTTGCGGATCTTACGACCGCCACCGTCACCCACCCGGATGAGCTCGCCGGTCGGCAGCACCATCTGAAAGCTGATGACAAGGTCGCGCGTGTGGCCGTAGCGCCCCCCGATGAGGGACCAGCCGCTGGTGCCGATGCGCCCACCGACGAGTGAGCACGGGTACGAGGCGGGGTCGTCCGGGTAGATCACGCCGTACGGCTGCAGCTGCTCGTTGAGCTTGAGCATGTTGATGCCCGGTTGAACGGTGACCGTGCGGTCGTCGAGGTCGATCTCGAGGACCTTGTTCATCAGCTTGACGTCGACGAGGATCCCGTGCCGCAGCGGCACCGCGCCGTCGGTCAGGCCGGTTCCGCCTGCCCTTGGTACGACAGGGATCCGCAGCCGGTTGGCGAGCTTGACGACCTCCGAGATCTGCTCGGCGCTGGTGGGGAGCACGACGACGTCAGGCACGTGGTCGGCCCAGCGATGCACCGGGAACGGCGCCGGCACCCGCGCCCGGTTGACGCGCGCAGAGATGCCTGCGAACACATGGTCGGCCCCGCAGATCTGGACGAGCTCGTCATAGACCGAGTCGGTGACGAGCGTCGCGGTCATCGGGCCACCCCGCTCCGCCGACGGAGACGTCGAGCCCGGCCGCCTGGGCCACGAGCTCGAGCAGGTCGACGACATCGACCGCCTGCTCGCGCTTGCCGCCCTGCTCGCTCAGCGGTCGCTCGGACCAGACACACGCGCTGACCAGCGTGTCGACGCCGAGCTCCGCGGCCCGCTCGACCCTGCGTCGGCTGATCTCGGCGGTGAGATCGGGACGTTCGATGCCTAGCCCTGCGCCGGCTCCGGAGCAGTAGGACCACTGCGTCACATGGTCGACGTCCTTGAACGTCAGCCCGGGGATCGCTCGCAGGATCTCGCGCGGAGCCTCGTGGATGCCCTTGCGCTTGTTGAGCCGGCAGGCGTCGTGATAGGTCACGACGCGCTCGATCGGCTGGGTCAGGGCGAGCTTGCCCTCACGCACGAGCTCAGCGACCAGCTCGACCATGAGCACGATCTCGAAGTCGTACGCATCACCGAAGTAGGACGGGTAGTCCTCGGTGAACGAGATGTAGTCGTGCGGGTCGAAGACGAGGATCCGCTTGGCCCCGACCGCGCGCCAGTCGGCGACGTTGTGCTCGGCGAACTCGCGCGCGCGGTCGACGTACCCCATCTCCGCTGCCGGGCCACCGCAGCACCATTGCTCGCGCATGAGCCCGAACTCGACACCCGCGGCCTGCAGGATGCGCGCCGCGGCGCGTGGCACCGACGTACGGAAGAACGCACCCTCGCAGTCGCAGAACAAAAGCGTCTCGCCACCGACCGGGATGTCTAGCCCGTCGGCCCAGGAGCGGACGTTGTCCTGGCTGACCGGGACCTCGCCGAGGACGGGTTCGGACCGCTGCGTTGTCGTCTCCTCGACCCAGCGCTGCCACTGCGGCTGGTGAATGCCTGAGTCAACCGCCAGTGCCCGCATCGCGCGGACGAGCTGGACGGTCCGGGTGCGGAATCGGTAGAAGTCGCCGGTGAACAGCGTGTTGGGGCAGCGCAGCTCGCAGGCACCGCACTGTGTGCAATGGACGTAGTCGCGCGCCACATCCTCGATCGACAGCAGCCCCTTCTCCATCGCCACGACGTTGGCGTGGAATGCCGTCGGCGAATGGACCTCGTCGCGGGTCACCTGCATGACTGGGCAGACCTCGCGGCAGAACTTGTGCCCGGAGCTGAAGCAGTTGTACGCCGCGTTGCGCCACTCAGCGACGAACTCGGCCGTTGCCTCGCCGTCCCCCTGATCCGTCGAAGGCATCCTTGCCCTCCCCTGGTCGCGTGACCCTCATGCTGCACGCGGCTGGGGCCGTCGTAAAGGTGCGCGTGGAGGGCAAGGGACGCCGCCAGGCGGTGAGGTAGGCCCTCGAATGGCTCCCCCGCTGCGCTGACCAGGCCTGATGCCAGGTCGTCGGCGATGCCTGGTACAACTGGCGAGCGCGACACGCATCCGATGCCTCGCCCCACAAGGGTGTGGCATCTGCACACGGTCGAAGACCGGCACCACCTTGCCGCCTTCGACGCCATCGTCCCGATCGGAGCGAGCCCCGTGACAGTCACCGCCACCAGCAGCCCGGCTCTTGGCGCCGTTGCCCGGCATGCGACGCGCCGTCACTACCTGATGTGCCCGCCGACCTACTTCGACGTGTCGTACGCGATCAACCCCTGGATGGACACCAGCGTCCCGGTCAACCAGGCGAAGGCGGTCGAGCAGTGGGAGATCCTGCGCGAGACTTACCGCAGCCTGGGGCACCGCGTCGACGTCATCGAGCCAGTGATCGGCCTGCCTGACATGGTCTTCGCCGCCAATGGCGCCCTAGTGGTGGGCGGAGAGGTGATGGGCGTGCGCTTTCAGCACACCGAGCGCGCTCCCGAGGCGGCGGCGTACGCGGCGTTCCTGCGCGGCCTGGGCTACACCGTCCACGACGCCGAGCACGTCAACGAAGGCGAGGGCGACTTCCTCGTCGTGGGCCGTACGATCCTCGCGGGCACGGGCTTCCGCACTGCACCCGCCGCGCACCTCGAGGTGCAGGAGAGGCTGGGCCGGCCTCTCGTCACCTTGCAGCTGGTCGACCCGCGGTTCTACCACCTCGACACGGCGCTGGCGGTGCTTGACGACCGTACGATCGCCTATCTCCCGTCGGCGTTCAGCCGTGGCAGCCGTCGCGTCCTCGAGTCGTTGTTCCCAGAGGCCATCCTTGCCGCGGAGCAGGATGCCGCGGTGCTCGGGCTCAACGCCGTCAGCGACGGGCGCAACGTCGTGCTCGACCGGCGGGCCGAGGAATTCGCCGACGAGCTGTCCCACCGCGGGTTCAACCCTGTGCCAGTAGACATGTCTGAGCTCAACAAAGCAGGCGGGGGCGTGAAGTGCTGCACCTTGGAGGTCCGGGCATGACGGCGGCGGACCGCGCCGACGCTGAGGCGGCGCGCGCTGAGCGCAACATGGCGCACAACTACCACCCGCTCCCGGTCGTGATCACCGAGGCGTCTGGCGCGTGGGTGACGGACGTCACCGGGAAGCGATACCTCGATTGCCTGGCGGCTTACTCAGCGCTCAACTTCGGGCATGGTCATCCGGCGCTCGTGGCCGCTGCACACGCGCAGCTCGACCGGCTCACGCTGACGTCGCGCGCGTTCCTGCACGACCAGCAGGGTGAGTTCTGCGAGTCGCTCGCCGAACTCGCGGGGATGGACCTCGTGCTGCCGATGAACACCGGCGCCGAGGCAGTCGAAACCGCGATCAAGATGGCTCGCGCGTGGGGATATCGGGTCAAGGGCGTGCCCAGTGACCAGGCGACCATCGTGGTCGCTGAGAACAACTTTCACGGCAGGACGACGACCATCGTCTCCTTTTCGACCGACGAGCAGGCCCGCGCCGACTTCGGGCCATTCACTCCCGGTTTCCGCATCGTGCCGTACGGCGACGCGGAGGCGCTGGCGGCGGCCATCGACTCCACGACCGTGGCGGTGCTGCTCGAGCCGATCCAGGGCGAGGCCGGTGTCCTGATCCCGCCGGACGACTATCTCCCTCGGGTGCGCGAGATCTGCACGGCGTCGGATGTGCTCCTCGTCCTTGACGAGATCCAGTCCGGCCTGGGTCGCACCGGCCGCACGTTTGCCTGCGAGCACGTCGGCGTGACGCCCGATGCGTACGTCCTCGGCAAGGCGCTCGGCGGTGGCATCGTGCCGGTGAGCGCGGTCGTCGCTCGTGAGGATGTTCTCGGTGTGTTCCGCCCCGGAGAGCACGGGTCGACCTTCGGTGGCAACCCGCTCGCGTGTGCCGTGGGGATCGCGGTGATCGACCTGCTCCGTACGGGCGAGTTCCAGCGTCGGGCCGAGCGGCTTGGTGCCCGACTGGAGTCGGGGTTGTCTGGGCTGATCGGCAAGGGCGTCGTGGCCACTCGCGTGCGCGGTCTCTGGGCCGGAGTCGACATCGACCCGGCGCTCGCCACGGGCCGCAGGGTCGTTGAGGAGCTTGCGCACCATGGCGTTCTCACCAAGGACACTCACGGCTCGACGATCCGGCTAGCGCCGCCGCTCGTGGTTGAGGACGAGGAGATCGACTGGGCCGTTGCGCAGCTTGGCGAAGTGCTCGCCGAGCTGAGGAGCTAGCTCGCCCCAGGTTGGGTGCAGCGCTGGCCGTCGTGAGGAGCGGGTCCGTCTCAGTCAGCCGGCTCCAGGTAGGCGGACGCGAGCCACTCCTGCACCGTGGCGCGGCCTGTCGGTGTGTCGACCACATACACCGTCAGGCCGTACCAGCCGTCCCTGCCCTGGCGCCACTCGATCAGCAGTCCAGGGTGCTTGCCCGGCATGCTCGGCGGCTCGACGACCCAGACGTGTCGGGGCTTGCCTGGCCGACCGGACGCCGTCGTTTGCTGTCGCCGCGTGAGCTCGAGTCGGTCGGCAAGGGTCAGGCGGTGTTCCGGGCGCCCCATCCCGCCTCGCGCCATTACCGACCTCGTCAGCTCCGTCAGAAGGGGGGTGGGTCGAGGTCGTCCGGTGGTGGGTCGGGCGGTGGGTCCGGGTTGGCCGGCGGGTCGGCGGGCTGCCGTCGGCGGGCGGTCCATTCGGGTCTGAACTCGTCGATCCAGGCTTGGTTCGCGCCGCGGCGCTCCAGCCCGGGTGAGGGCGCGCGGAGGCGGGCGGCGGCCTCGCGTTGCTCGTGGTCGGTGGGTCCGATCTGGGTGGGTGGCCGGTCGGTGACGATTCCGGTGGGTGAGGTCCAGCGCAGCGTGCCGTCGGGCAGCGGCAGGGCCTGCCAGCCGTACCAGACTTGGCCCGGTTGATCCAGCCGGACAGCGCATGACAGTTGTCGGCATCGGTGGCACCGCCGTCCTCCCACGCCTGGGCGTGGTCGATCTCGGCCCGATGGGCCGGCGCGTTGTCGGTGGGGAACGTGGACGTGACGTCCCGGGTGCGCACGAAATCTCGCAGGACTTGCGGCGGCCGATACAGATCGCGCCCGTAGTCGAGCAGCACCCCGGAGATCGGGTCGGTGAGCAGCCGCCGCCACACCCCGTCCGCCGCCAGCGTCCGGGCCTGGTCGGCGGTGATCGGCCCGTAGCCGGCCAACCGGGCGGGCAAGTCATCCAGGCCTGCCAGCGTGGTCCAGGACACAGTGACCTGGATGTGCGGACGGCCCACCCGGTCCCGCACCCGCAGCACCGGAGTCCAGTCGTCGGGGCAACCCGCGGCGCCCCCGGCCCGGTCGTCGCGTCGGATGAACGCGCCCCCGCCACGTGCGTCGGGCTCGTCGGTGTAGCCGTCGTCGTCGGCATGCCCGGTGTCTGGCCTGGACGGCTCGTCGGCGCCGTCCTGGCCACGGTCTCCGACGCCGCCTGCCTTGTCATCAGCGACGTCGTCGCGACCGTCGCCGCCGTTCTCGTTGCCCTCGTCGGAGTCGTGACGCTCGTCGTCACCGGCGGCATCGTCGCCCTCGTCGGTGTTGTCGCGATCGTCGTCACCGGCGGCGTCGGCATCGTTGTTGTCGTCGGTCGGGGCAGGTTCGTGGCCGCAGCCGGGTTGGCAGCCGCCGGTGTGCCCGGTGCGGGCCACGTCGTCACAGATGCGCACCAGCGCGTCGGCGCGGCGCTGCGCCATGGTCCTGCCGTCGTCGGGGTCGGCGTCGCGCAGCGCGTCGGCGACCCGGTCGAGGATCTCGTCTACGACCGCGAGGTCCTCGGCCGGCAGCTCGCCGAACAGCTGCCACATGCCGTGCTCGACGGGTCGGGTGGTGACCCGCCGTGCCTTGCGGGCGTCGGCGTGGCGCTGTGCGGCGTCGCGCGGGTCGGCGGTGATGACCAGCCGGCGCAGCCGCTCCAGCAACTTCCGGACGGTCAGGGTGGGCGCGTCGGACAGGATCTGCGCCTCCACCTCCCGGGCGGTGTCCTCCGGCAGTGGGCGCAGCGCGTCGAGGATCAGCTTGGCCCGCCACCAGTCGAGCACCCCGCTGGCGAGTGCGGCGTGCAGGTCGGGGTGCTGCTCGACCAGCTCCCGCGCCGCGAGCAGCCGGCCCTTCGCCGTGCCGGGCGCGATGCCGAGCAGCACCGAGGTCTCCAGGGCGGCGGCGTGGATGGCGTGCCGGTCATCGTCCAACGCTTCGGCGCCCGGCGGCAGGTCGCCCTCCGGGAACGGCGACAGCCGCGACAGCGTGGCCAGCACCTGCTGCTGGCGGGCCTGCGCGCGGCGCTGATATGCCTCCAGCTCCACCAGCTCGTCGAGCAGCCCGGCCCGCAAACCACCGCTCGAGGTCAACCGCGTCAGCTCGGCGTCGAGCAGCTCCTCGTCGTACTGGTCGTCGATCGAACCCGTCGTCATCGGGCGGGCAGGACTGCGGCGGCCCAGGCGTCCAGCTCCTCTTGCGTTAGCTGGTTGAGCCGGTCCGGGTCCATGCCACCCATTCTATCGAACAGATGTTCGACTCGCAAGCATCTGTGGACGGAAATCCGTGCGTGATACGGCTTTCCGGGCACGCTCGCGGCCCAGCACGGCTCGGAGGATGCACACCTCGGACGCGGACGACTCGGCGGCCAAGCGCTTCCATGACAACGGGTCTACTCGCCGGCCCGGACACAACGTGCGCCTTCCAGCGCCCTAGGCGGCTGCGGGGAGGCAGGGGGTACTGGATGTCGTGACTGCACCAAGATGACGAACATGCCTGCAGCTGTACCCCGCAACGGAACCGCACGATTCCGGCATGCTCGACGTCGGCGACGGCAACTCCATCTACTGGGAAATCTGCGGCAACCCCGACGGCAAGCCCGCTGTGGCGCTACACGGCGGTCCCGGCTCAGGATGCGGCCCATCGTGGCGGCGTTACTTCAACCCCGACGTCTACCGCGCCGTGCTGTTCGACCAGCGTGGCTGCGGACGTAGCACTCCCTCCGCGGCGGATCCACGTACGGATCTGTCGACCAACACGACCCAGCACCTGATCGCCGACATCGAGAAGCTGCGCGACCACCTACGCATCGACAGCTGGCTCGTGCTGGGTGCGTCCTGGGGCAGCACACTCGGACTCGCCTATGCGCAAGCCCACCCGGAGCGTGTCAGCGAGATGGTGCTGTTCGCGATCGCCACCACCACGCGGCACGAAGTCGAGTGGGTCACCACGCGGGGTCGGCCGCTACTTCCCAGAGGAGTGGCGCCGATTTCGTGACGCCGTGCCCGAGAAGTGGCGGGATGGCAACCTCGCCGCTGCCTACGCCGAGCTGCTAGCCGATCAAGATCCAGCCGTACGGGAGAAGGCTGCCCGCGACTGGTGTGAGTGGGAGGACACGCACGTACGGGTCCGCGCCGACCAGCCACCGGATCCGCGCTATGACGACCCAGTGTTCCGCATGACGTTCGCCCGGCTCGTCACTCACTACTGGAGCCACGCGGCCTTCCTCGACGACGACGCGTTACAGCGCGGCACGCCACGCCTGGCCGGAATACCCGCCGAGCTCATCCATGGCCGGCTCGATGTAAGCAGTCCGCTACAGACAGCGTGGGAGCTCGCCCAAGCCTGGCCGGGCAGCAGGCTCCGCATCGCCGAGGGGGAAGGGCATGGCGGGGGCAGCATGTCGGACCTCGTCGTCGCGGCGACCGACGCTTTCGGGAGCCGATGACCCCTCGCCGGGAAGCCCGTGAGAGCTCGTTTCGGACGCGCAGCGGGCTCTTTTCAGGTCCACGCGACAGTCATAGAATCACTGGCGAGTGGACGCGGTGAGCGCGCAGCGAAGAGCAGGGTCGGGGCTGAAATCCCTGTCGCGCAGTTTGCCCGAGGGAGTAGAGACGCGCCCCCATTGCGAGACCGCGCCCACTCACTAATCTCGCCGAGATCGCGTCCGCACCGGACGCTGCTTGGGTCGCCCTGAGTCAGCGGTTGATCCGCGTTCGACGAGCTCGACGCCCAACGTGACGGGGCCGGAGACTCGCTGATCTTCGCTGATGGCCGACAGCAGCATGCCGACTGCAACGGCCGCCTTCTGACCGATGTCCTGAGCAATCGTCGTCAGCTGCGGGGTCACGTACGCGCCAATGTCCAGGCCGTCAAAGCCAATAACCGACACGTCGGCCGGCACCGAAGCGCCAGCGTCGCTCAGGCCGCCCATGATGCCGATGGCGAGGATGTCGGCGGTCGCGAAGACAGCAGTCGCACCAGGATGCCGTGACAACAGCTGGCGACCGAGGTCGCGCCCACTTTCGTGGGTCGTCGTTGCCACGGTCTCCAACAGCGACTCATCCCATGAGACCCCGGCATCGTCAAAAGCCTTGCGAAACCCGTCGAAGCGCTGCCGCACTACACCGACCCCGGAGAACGGCGGGCCGGCGAAGACGATGCCGCGATGCCCGCGCTCCAACAGATGGCGCGCCGCCATGTAGGCACCGGCGAAGTCGTCAGATCGAACGCCTGCGGTGACGGGGTTTTCCGAGTAGCTGTCGATGGCGAGCAACGCGACGTCACCAACCACGTGAGCGGTCAGACGGTCGACGTCCTCGTCGAGGAACCCGAGAAGCACGGCGCCGTCGAGGTTCCAAGAGTGCACCGCCTCGGCGATCTCCGCCGGATGCGCGACACCGCGCAGGAGCAGGTGGTAGTCCCGCTTGCGCAGCTCGCGCTCGATCTGGCCAAGCATGGCGACCGTGTGTGGGCTGATCGTCAGCGTGTCTTCGTCGGCGGCGGGGACAAGTAGCCCGATGAGACGTGACGACCGCGCAGCGAGGCTGCGGGCGGACGCGCTTGGTACGTAGCCTCGTCGCTCGACGATGCGCTGCACCCGCTCGATGGTCTCCGGCGACACGCGCGCCCGGTTGCCGTTGACGACATTGGAGACGGTCATGATGCTCACGCCCGCCTCCGCAGCGATGTCCTTAAGAGTGACCCGCACGTGGACTGAACCTCGCCCTTCTGCGCCGACGCCCACATCGTAAGGGCGACCACCGCGCTGCTCACGACGCGCGACAAATCTCTTGCTGCCCGACCCGTTGACAGAACCGTCGTGGTCCGGTTAACGTCTCGCCCACCTGAAGGTAGAGCACACCTTTGTGGCCCAACCGCCAAGCACGACAGCGGCTACGGTCACCGCCGTTGTCCTCGGCATTGCCGGCACGGCCATCTTCGCGGTCCGCGGCCCCGCCGCTAGCTCGCCGTGACCGTTCCGGTGATGTCACGCACCATGTCCGGTGCGGGCCGGCCGTCTGGTGCCTGGGCGTCTGCGGCGGCGAGTGCAACCATGACGCCGGCCGAGTCCACCAACGGGCGTTGTGCCGCGAGCGCAGCCGACCCACTCCTGGGATGCGCCCGCATAGCTGGTGAGCTGATCGAGAGCCGCGGCCTCCGTGAGGCTGTCGAACCATCGGGCGAACAGCCGTGCCCGGCCTTGCGGAGTCGGCCAACCGTGGGCGCGGAAACGTGCCAGCCCGCCATCGGGATAGATGTCGAGCCGAAGCGTGTCGACCGCGACGGCAGCGTCGAGCAGGAATCGGTGCACGGTGTCCTTGCGCAGTGGCGTCTTCGCCAGGAGCTCGACGCGCTCTCCGTCTCCAGTGTGACCAGTGACCCGCGCCCAACCAGGCGCGTTGCCGATGAAGCACGACGTGTCGACCTCGAGCCGCCGTACGGTGCCCTCGGCCGCGAGTGCCACCTCCAACCAATCGTTGTGGGTGTCTCGGCGGCGCGCAGTCTCCCAGCCTTCGCCCATCACCCGCGCGGGTCCGGGCATTAGCACGTTGTCCGGTGCGGCGTAGAAGCGGTTCGAGGCGTCCGTCACTCGTGCCCCGTGCTCCATCGCGGCGAGGTCGAACGGCACGCCCGCAACCCAGCGGGGGTCGCCGATTGGCTCGCCGTGGACCCGCAACCGAGCAACGCCGCCGTCGGGGAGGATGTTGAGCCGTACGTGAGTGAACCGTGTCTCGCTCGCAACGTCGAACGCCTGCCTGGTGTCCCCCTTCACCGGCGACCGCGGCACGACCTCGATCCACTCAGCCCCACTGAGCTCTGCGAGATCGGGCGCAACGAGTGTGTCGAGGCACGCCGCGTCGACCGATGCCTCGGGTGGATAGTTGCCGGTGAAGAACGCGGTGTCGACAACGATGCCCCTGATCACGCCGGCAACACCCAGGCGCACAATCGCCCAGTCATAGCCGGGTTCGCGGCGGCGCCTGGTCTCCCAGCCATCCATGACCTGACCCTTGTTGCCGAACGTCGACGCGGCGAACACCGGCTCGGCGGCCTTGATGAGGTTCTCCTTCTCGGCGAACGTTTCGTCGTTGGCCGCGACGACACTGCCACCGAGCAATCGGGCGGCCAGGTCGGGAAAGACCTCGAAGGCGTGCCGCTCCGTCACCGCGAACCTCCCCCCTGTCGTCGTTCGAGCAGGGTGCCATGCGGTGTCTGACCGTCGACGAGTTCACCCCGCACCCAGGTCGACCGGACGACCCCGCGCAAGGTCATCCCGGCGAACGGCGTCACGGGGTTGCGGTGGTGCAACGCGTACGGGTCGACGGTGAACAACGCCTCGGGATCGAACGCGACGAGATCGGCGTCACGACCCACGGCAATGCCACCCTTGGCGTCAAGTCCCACGAGCGACGCCGGCCCACTCGACATCCATCGCACCACGTCGACAAGCCCGAAGCCGCGCGCAGAGGCCTCGGTCCAGACCAGCGGCAGACCGAGCTGGAGACCTGCGATGCCACCCCACGCGGAAGCGAAGTCCCCGGTTTCGAGACGCTTGACGTCGGCGGTCGACGGCGAGTGGTCGGACACGACGATGTCGAGCGTCCCGGCCGCAAGCCCCTCCCAGAGCGCGTTGCGGTTGGAGTCTTCGCGGATGGGCGGACAGCACTTGAATGCGGTCGCGCCCTCCGGCACCTGCTCAGCCGCGAGAACCAGGTAGTGCGGGCACGTCTCGGCAGTGATTGGCATGCCCTCACGCCTTGCGGCCGCGAGCAACGGCAGCACATCCCCGCTGGACACGTGCAGCACGTGTACGCGGGCTCCGCTACGTCGCGCGGGCTGGAGCAGCCGCTCGACCGCTCGTACCTCGGAAGCGTCGGGTCGCGAGGCGAGAAATTCCGCGTACGACGGTCCGCGGGCCGGCGGCGCGCCATCGAGCACGGCCGGATCCTCGGCGTGCACGATCGAGAGCGCACCCAGGCGAGCGACCTCGGCAAGCACCTCGTCCAACTCGCTGCCGACGAGGTGCGGGAACTCGTCGACGCCCGACGGCGACAGGAACGACTTGAACCCGAACACCCCGGCCTCGTGGAGCGCCTTCAGGTCTCCGGTGTTGCTGCCGATCGCGCCACCCCAGAAACCGACGTCGACGTGGACCGATCCGCGGGCCGCGTCGCGCTTGACGGCTAGGTGCTCGACGGTGGTGGTCGGTGGGATCGAGTTGAGCGGCATATCGAGCAGCGTCGTGACGCCGCCTGCGGCCGCGGCGCGAGTCGCGGAGGCGAAGCCCTCCCACTCGGTACGTCCCGGCTCGTTCACATGCACGTGCGTGTCGACGAGGCCTGGCAGGAGCACGAGCTCGCCGACATCCACAATTTCGCCGTCACTCTCGCCCCACGGCGTGATCGCGTCGATGCGCCCCGCAGACACGACGACGTCGGCCGCGCGTTCGCCGTCGGGCAGGACTACACGCCGTGACCGGAAGGCACGATAAGTCACGAACTGCTCCGTCCGCTGCGGGCGTACATGGCAAGCGCAACCCGATCGAGACCGGTCGCGTCGGCGACCTCGGCGTCGTCGAGGGCGCCGCAGTCGAGGCCGCGGACAATGAACCAGGCAAGCGCCCGCGCCGTCGCCGGTTCGTCGAGGATGTCGCTGTCGGCGCGTTGGACGTACGCGCGAAGTCTCGCGGCGGCGGCCGGGAGGCCGGCACGGAAGAACGCGTAAGTCGCGAGGTAGCGCGTGACGAGCTGCGCCGGATGCAGGTCCCAGCCCTGGTAGAACCCACGCTCCAGGGATCGGCGCACGAGTCGCGCGTGCAGTGCCCAGGCCGCGTGCACCTGCGCTCGTGACCCGACCGGCAGCACGTTGGTGGAGCCGTCGGAAACGCGCACACCAGTGTCGGCGGCAGCCAGCTGCATGACCTCCTTGGCGTGGTCGGCGATCGGGTGCTCGAGTGACTGGAAGCCCGCCGAGATACCGGCCGCGGCGCTGAAGTCGTACGTTCCGTAGTGCAATCCGGAAATGCGGCCGCGAGCAGCATGGACCATGCGTGCCACGAGCGCGGTGCCGTCCGGACCGAGCACCGCCTGCGGCGTCTCCACCTGCACCTCGAATCGCAGCCGTCCGACCGGGAAGTGGTAGGCCTGCTCGAGACGCTCGCAGACCAGCACCATCGCCTCGACCTGGGCGACCGACGTGACCTTGGGCATCGTGACCACAAGCCCGCCCAAGGGGCCACCCGCCGCATGCAGCTCACCGAGGAACAGGTCCAGTGTTCGGATGCCGCGCCGACGGGTGGCCGGCTCGAAAGACTTGAAGCGGATGCCGATGAAGGGCGTCGCGATCGTGGCGGCGATGCGCGCAGCGTCGACCACTGCCGCATCCTCCACCGCGTCGGACCGGCGGCCGAAGCCGTCCTCGAAGTCGATGCGCAGGTCCTCGACCGGCTCACTCTCGAGCTTGCTCTTGACCCGCGGCAGCACCCCTTCGACGAGGGACTCGTCCAGCCCGACAGCTGCGGCCAGCACCGGGGCGTCTGGCGCGTGCTCATCAAGGGCTGCGCAAGCGGCTGCGCTCCACTCGGGGATGAGATCGGCGTGCACCCGGTCCCCCGGTACGTACACGGTGTGCACCGGTTGCCTTGAGCCGGAGTCACCAGGAAAGCGGCTTGCGAGCTCGCCATCCGCTGTCGCGAGCCTGCTGTCGACCTCGGCGAGCACGTGGGCGCCGATCCGAGTTGCGGCGAGCCGCTCGGGCATGCCGGTCACTCCCCAGCGATGAGGTCGTACGCCGGCAGGGTGAGGAACTCGACGAACTCGTCGGCGAGCGCGACCTGCTCGAACAGGTCGCGGGCCTCTTTGAGCCGGCTCCCCTCCGAGGCCTGCGCCGCGAGCCGCCCGTACTCGGCGTCGAGCACCTGCCGGACAAGCTGCTTTGTGACCCGGACGCCGGTGTCGAGGACGACGTCGTTGTGCACCCACTGCCAGATCTGCGATCGCGAGATCTCGGCGGTCGCGGCGTCCTCCATGAGGTTGTGGATCGCCACGGCGCCCGTCCCTCGCAACCACGCGTCGAGATAGAGAAGGGCGACCTCGACGTTGGTCCGCAACCCTTCGGCCGTCACGGCGCCCGGTGTCGATGCGACATCGAGCAGCTGTGCAGCGCTCACCTGTACGTCTGGGCGCAGGCGGTCGAGCTGGTTGGGGCGGTCGCCGAGTGCCGCGTCGAAGACCTCCCGGCAGATCGGCACGAGATCAGGGTGCGCCACCCAGGACCCGTCAAACCCGTCGGCCGCCTCGCGCTCTTTGTCGGCGCGGACCTTGGCCAGCGCGACCTCGTTGACCACAGGGTCGCGACGGCTCGGGATGAACGCCGCCATGCCGCCCATCGCGAAGGCGCCCCGGCGGTGGCATGTCTGCACCAGCAGCTCGGTGTAGGCGCGCATGAACGGCGCCGTCATGGTCACCGCACCACGATCGGGCAGGGTGAAGGCGGGTCCGGAGTCGCGGAAGTTCTTGATCACGCTGAACAGGTAGTCCCACCGGCCTGCGTTCAGCCCCGACGCGTGCTCGCGGAGCTCGTACAGGATCTCGTCCATCTCAAAAGCGGCGGTGATCGTCTCGATGAGCACCGTGGCGCGGATGGTCCCGTGCGGGATGCCGAGTCGCTGCTCGGCGAAGGTGAAGATGTCGTTCCAGAGCCGGGCCTCGAGGTGGCTCTCAGTCTTGGCGAGGTAGAAGTACGGCCCACTTCCCCGCGCGAGAAGCTCGGCAGCGTTGTGGAAGAAGTGCAGGCCGAAGTCGACCAGCGCCCCCACCACCGGCCGGCCGTCGACGGTGATCCCCCGCTCCTCCAGGTGCCACCCGCGGGGCCGTACGACGATGACTGCGAGCTCGCCGTCACGCTTGAGTTCGTACGTCTTCTCGTGGGTCTGCAGCCGGATCGTGCGCCGTACGGCATCGCGGAGGTTGACCTGGCCCTCGATGACATTGCGCCAGTGTGGGGTGTTGGCGTCCTCGAGATCGGCGAGCCAGACGTTGGCGCCCGAGTTGAGGGCATTGATCGCCATCTTGCGCTCGGTCGGTCCGGTGATCTCGACTCGTCTGTCGCGTAGGTCCGCCGGGGCATCGGCGACTCGCCAGTCGGACTCACGGATGTCGGCCGCATCTGGCAGAAAGTCGAGGCTGCCAGCGCGGCGGATCTCCTCGCGTCGGGCCTGTCGCCTGCCGAGCAGCTCGTCACGCCGCGCGCCGAACCGCTCCTGGAGCTCTCCGACGAAAGCCAGCGCGTCGGGCGTGAGGACCTCATCGCCTCGGTCGACGGCCGCGCCGTGCACGCGAACGTCGGACATCAGGCACGCTCGTTGCCGGGTGCATCGTCACGCTGCACAGTGACCTCGATGAGCCCGTACGGCCTGTCGTCCACGTGGAACACCTCGCCCTGGTTGTCGATGCCGAACGGCTCGAGGTCGTAGCGGAAGTGGTGCACGTTGGGCGCCGACAGCTCGACCTCCACCAGCTCGTCGTGCTGCTCCAGCACCGCCTTGCCCATCTGGAACAGGGTCTGCTGCAACGCAAGGCTGTGCACGACTGCGAACTGCTCCAGCAGGATGGCGCGGACACTGTCGTACGTGGCGTCCCAGTCGGTGTCGGTGCCCAGGTAGCGCCAGCGCGCCACCAGCGACGTCGACAAGATGCGGTCGTGCGTGTCCTCGAGCACGGTGTATCGGTCTCGGAGGAAGCCGGCGAACTCCGACCCGGTCGACTTGAGCACGACGAGGTCCTTGATCCCGGACACGACTGTGGTCCGCTGCTGGTCACGCTTGCCCTCGACGGTGACGGTCGTGGTGCGCGTGCCACGCCCCGAGCGTACGAACGCATGGTCATGGGGTTGGCCGTGGGCGACGATGCGCTCCCAGTCGTACTGCTCGACCTGGATGCGTGCACTCTCCACGGGGTCGATGTCGTCGACGAAGTGCCGCCCGAGCGCCAGTGCGTACTGCTCGATCGAGTCGATGCCGTGCTCCTTGGCGAAGGCGTAGGCCGTCTGCTTCTGGGTGTCGGTCGGCAGCACTCGTGACTGGTCACCAGCGGTGTGTGCGTCCGTGAAGTCGCCGCGCAGCGTCGTGGAGACGTTGATGTCTCGCAGCTCGTGCCGCTCGCTGTCCCGATAGATGCGGACGATGCGGTTCTCGGCCTTGCCGTACTGGTTGGGGCCCAGGACGATCGCCATCGGCCTAGCTCCCCCGGTAGGTCGTGTACGAGAACAGGCCCAGCAGCAGCGGGACGTGGTAGTGCACACTTGCGTCGCTGACGACGAACGTCACCGTGACATCGGGGAAGAACGGCTCCTCGCCGTGCGCCGCCGCATAAGAGCCGGTGTCGAACGTCAAGCGATAGGTGCCTGTTGGCAGGCCGCTGCCGGCGAGATCGGGAGTGCGGCCATCGGCATCGGTAACTCCGTCGGCGACGAACCGCACCACTTCACCATCGACCTCCTCCAGGCGGACCGGGACGCCGCTCCCCGGGACTCCCCGTGCGGTGTCGAGCACATGCGTCGTCACCCTGCTCATGCGCCCAGCAACCGCTCGAGCCGGATCCGGTTGATCTTGCCGAGCTCGTCGCGGACGACCTTGCGCTCGGTATCGGGGTCGTTGTGCAGCCGGCTCTGCAGGATGGCCAACAGCTCCTCGGCCGACCGACCGGTGGCGCAGACCAGGTAGACGTGGCCGAAGCGGGTCTCGTAGGCCTCGTTGCCGGCCGCCAGCGCAGCGAGCGTGGCGTCGGACGTGTGATCGACGCCGGACTGCTCTCGTCTGGACCATCCGTTGTGGGTCGTGGCGGTCCGGTCGCCGATGCGCGGGTGGCCGGCGAGCGCCTCGTCGATTTCGCGCTCGTCGAGGTCCGCGAGCGCAGCATCGGCTTCCGACAGGAGGCTGGTCACGGAGTCGTACGGCCTTCGCGCGGTCAGCCGATCCGCCCATGCGGGCGACGAGCAGCAGGCCAGCAGGGCGGTGCGTGCCGCCTCGTCCGGCAGCGCGTTGAAGGTGGCCAGGCCGATTCCCTCGAGCGGCGCCACTGCCACCTCCTAGCAGGCCGGCCGTGCGTCGACCGTACGACGAGGCGCTCGCCCGGCAAACCTCAGCGGGCCGCGCGCCTTGTTGATGAGACCGGGGTAACTCGGTGTCGCTATTCGACATGAAGTTACCCCGATGAGGGTCCTGGCCGTATGTGCATCGAGCCTGAGCGGCTGAGGGGCAACACGTTGCAAGGCGTACCCGGTCCTAGCAAGTCCTGTAGGCCGGGCTAGGACCGGGGCGATCACGTGAACGTGATCATCCCGGCTCGTCTTCGCTCCAGAGCTCCCTGGCGGGCTGGCCGGCCAGCCGACGCTCGGCCTCGCTGATCTCCCATGCCGCGTTGACCAAGCCGATGTGGCTGAACGCCTGGGGGAAGTTGCCGAGCAGCTCGCCTGTCGCGGGGTCGACCTCCTCCGCGAGCAGACCGACGTCGTTGACGAAGGCAACGGCGCGTTCGAACGTCGCCCGCGCGCGCTCGATCTGGCCCGCCATTGCCTGCACCTGAGCGAGCCAGAACGTGCACATCAGGAACGCGCCCTCGTCGCCGGCCAGACCGTCGACCCCCGACTCCGTGCGGTAGCGGTAGACCAGGCCATGCTCATCAGTGAGGCGCTTCTCGGTGGCGTCGATGGTCGCAAGGACCCGTGGGTCGTCGGCGGGCAGGAACCCGACGATGGGCATCATGAGGTTGCACGCGTCGAGATCACGTGAGCCGTAGTACTGCGTGAACGCGCCGGCCTCGTCGCTCCAGCCATCTCGTACGACCGTCGCGTGGATCTCGTCGCGAGCCCGGATCCACTCGTCGACGTGGTCCTCTGCGCCAAGGCGATCGAACATGCGGATCGCGCGGTCGAGCGCGGCCCAGCACATCACCTTGGAGTGCAGGAAATGCTGCAGGATCGCCGCGCACCTCCCAGATGCCGTGGTCCTTCTCGCGCCAGCGATGGGCGGCTGCGTCGGCGCAGGCAACAAGGAACCGTCGCGTGTCGTCGTCCATGTCAGCCAGCTGCTCGACGAGCCGGAAGGCGGCGCCCCACAGCTCGCCGTAGACGTCGATCTGCTGCTGGTTCCACGCTCCGTTGCCGACACGAACCGGTCGGCTGCCGCGCCAGCCGCGCAAGTGGGGGAGGGTGCGCTCAGTCAGGTCGTGCTCGCCACCGATCCCGAACATGATCTGCAGGGCTCTGTCGCTGCTGATGCTCGGGGCTGCTGTGGCGAAGAAGGCGAAGAAGTCCGCAGCCTCGTCGGGGCACGCGGCCACCCACAGTGCCTCCATCGTGAGGCTTGCGTCGCGGACCCAGGTGTATCTGTAGTCCCAGTTACGTTCCCCGCCAATGGCTTCGGGGAGCGACGTCGTCGGAGCAGCCACGATCGCGCCACTTGGCTGGAACGACAACGCGTGCATGACCCGCCCGCTGTGATGCACGAGGTCGCTCCACGGACCGTCGTACGCCTGGTGGAACTCCGACCACTCCCGCCAGGTCCGCATCGTCGCGTCGAGCCTCGCTGACAGCTCGTCCTGGCCCCACACCCGCGCGGGCGTCTCCTCCAGCGTCGACCGATGCATGCCGAAGTGCACCGTGTCACCTGACGTCATCGAGAGCGAGCCGTGAACTCGCTGGCCGTCCGGCAACATCGGTACAGGTGTGGTCAGCACCAGCCATTCGGCTCCGCCACGCGACGTCACGCCGCCCTCGATCGCAGACAGGATCGGGACGATCAACCCATACTCAGGGCGCGGCCGATAGTCGATGTCCACCTCGACGCTGCCAGACGTGCACGCCACACGACGTACAAGGAGATGTGGCGCGCCGACCCCGATCTGGTGTTGGCCGTTGTCCGGCCCGATGAGGAGAGCGTCGGTGACCACGAGGGTCCCGGTCTCTGTGTCGAACGTCGTCTCCAGGACCATCGACCGGTCGACGTAACGGCGCTTGGCTTGGAAGTCGCCCCAAGGTCGGATGGACCAGTGACCAGCGTCGTCGTCGAGCAACCGGGCAAAGACGGATGGGCTGTCGAATCGCGGGAAGCACAACCAATCGACGGATCCGTCACGGCTGACCAGAGCAGCCGAGTGCCGGTCGGAAAGTAGCGCGTAGTCCGCGATTGGCGTCGTGCTCACGGGATGCCTCCGCTCTTGGCCCGCTCGCGCTCTCGCGAGAGCGCGATGAGGACGTAGAGAAAGGCGATTATCGCCGTGATGCAGAGCAGGACCAGTCCGATGGTGTAGCTGTGGTCGGCCTCGTCGTATGTCGCCCCCAACACCAGCGGCGGGAAGAAGCCGCCGAGCCCGCCCGCGGCGCCGACGATCCCCGCGACGCTGCCGACCCGGTCGGCGGGGGCTCGCCTTGCGACCCACGCGAAGACGCCACCGGTGCCGATGCCGAGGAAGAACGCCATGGCCACGAACGCGGCACCGGCGGGGACCTCAGGTTCCGGTTGGGCCGCGATCACCAGGGCCAGTACGGCAGCGCCGGCCAGGGAGAGTCAGCACGACAGGCTTCGGATGAATCCGGTCGGACAGCACGCCGCCGATAGGCCGCGCGACGACGGCTGCGATCGCAAAGCCCGCGGTCCGCGTCCCGGCTTCGGTGAGGTCGAAGCTGTAGACGTCCTTGAGATACGTCGGAAGGTAGGTGGAAAAGGCGACGAACCCGCCGAACGTTACGGCGTAGAGAAACGACATCTGCCAGGTCACCGGCAGCTTGATCGCAGCGACAAGTCGGGGGACGACGGAATCGGTGCTTGGCCGCCACAGCGGTGAGTCCCGCATCACGGACAGCACCAGGAATCCCGTGGCCGCGAGGGCGACGGCGACAATGACGTGAGCTGCGGTGTAGCCGAACCAGGACACGAAGCGCGGCGTGAAGAAGGCCGACAACGCCGTGCCGCCCATTCCGGCGCCGAACACGCCGGTCGCGAAACCGCGGCGGGCGGGTTCGTACCAGGCATTGACGAACGGGATGCCCGCCGCGAACGTCGTGCCGGCTATGCCGAGCAGAAACCCGAACGCCAACAGCAACCCGTACGACTCGAGGTCACCCGCCAACGCCACGAGCAGCACCGGTACGACCGAGGCAAAGCTGAGCAAAGAGAGCATCGCCCGCCCGCCGTAGCGGTCGGTCAGGGCGCCGACCGGGATCCGGCCCACGGCCCCGACGAGGACAGGGATCGCGACCAGGAGGGACTTCTCCGAGGACGAGAGCCCGAGCTCCTCGGTGTAGCGGACCCCGAGCGGGGCGATCATGTTCCACGCCCAGAAGGTGATCGCGAACGTCCACGTGGCCACAACGAGGTTGCGGGTCTGCGCGGTCCGCTCCAGGACGGGCGCCTCGGTGTTGGTCACGGGTGCCTCCCGCAGGCTTACCGATCGCGGTCGGGGGTGCCGATGGGATCCCATCCTGGCCGCGATGCTGTTGCGCCGAGCTCGGGCCGAGCGTCGCGGCTGCGATAGACGATGTACGGCCGGAACAGGTAGTGCAACGGCGCAGTGAAGGCGTGGACCAGGCGGGTGAACGGCCAGATGGCAAACAGCAGCAACCCGACGAGTGTGTGGATCTTGAAGGACAGTGGAGCCGCTGCCATCGCGTCGATGTCTGGCTGCAGCCTGAACAGCGAGCGGAACCAAGGCCCCACCGTCTCCCGGTAGTTGTGCGCATCGTGCCCGGCACCGACGCTATTCAACGTGGTCCAGAGGCCGAGCACGATGGCAGCGACAAGGACGACGTACATCGTCTTGTCGTTCTTGGTGGTAGCCATGAACACCGGGCCGGTCGTGCGCCGCCGGTAGATGAGGATGGCGATGCCGACGAGTGTGCAGAAACCGGCGATGCCGCCGAAGAGCAACGCGTTGAAGTGGTACAGCCCCTCCGAGACTCCTACCGCCTCGGTCCACGACTCCGGGATGACCAGCCCGCCGATGTGCCCGACGATGACGAACAGCAGGCCGAAGTGGAACAGCGGCGAGCCGATCCGCAGCAGCCGCGACTCGTACAGCTGTGACGAGCGCGTCGTCCAGCCAAACTGGTCGTAGCGGTAGCGCCACACCGTGCCGCCGACCAGGATCGCGATGACGATGTACGGGAGCACGCCCCACAGTGCGACGTTCATCGCTCGTCCACCCGGCGCGGGCCGCCCAGCGGCAGCAGCCTCGGGTCGTACGCGTCCAACCCGACCTGCTCGCGCGGTGGGCCGGCAGCCGCCATCGCATGGGCAGCGGCTCTGTCGGCCGGCGAAGGCCCGGGCAGCGTCGCGCACACAGCTTGCAGGACAAGCGCGTACGGGGTCCGCGCCGCCTCGAGCGCAAGGCGCAGCAGCTCGAGGCTCGGCCGGTAGTCCTGAAGGAGCCGTGGCCCGTCGACCGGGTCGGCAACCGCGGCGTACTCGAGGACCATGGGCAGGAAGTCGGTGAGCTCGCCACGCGTGTCGACCAGCCAGCCGCTTGCCCGGTAGCGCGCCTTGAACGCGGCGAGCACCTCGCCACGCCGCCGGGTGTCACCGTCGGTCCAGTAGGACAGGTAGAGCGCATGCTTGCGGGATAGATCGAACACCTCGACGTAGTGCCGCTGCAGATCGACGAGCGGCGGGCCGGCGAGGTAGCCGAGGAACTCGTCGAGGCCATCCCGCGGCGGACCGGAAGGCAGTTGCTTGACCGCGAGCCGCAGGGTCGGAACCTGGTCGAGGAGCGCCTCGTCGGGGTAGCCGAGACACCAAGCGGCCACCTGGTGAACCAGCCGAGTGCTCACGGCTGCTCCTCGCTCGAGCGGTGCGCTGGGAACAGACCCTCCGGCGTGCCGACACCGTCCCAATTGAGCAGGTTGACCCGTCCGCGCATCGAGTCCGCCGGCGCAATGTCCTCGGACTGCTGCCTTTGCTTGAGCGCGTGGAAGGTCTCGACAGCCACTGGCACGGGCCGCCCGGACGCTTCGCCGAACGCGGCCGACTCGTACATGCCGGGCCCCTCTTCGTAGTCCAACGAGCAGCTGAGCTCTTCGAGCTGATGCCCTTGCTCCTCGTGTGCCTTCGGGATCACGTACCGCTCGTCATACTTGGCGATCGCCATGAGCCGATACATCTCGTACATCACCCGGCCGGTCATGCCTACTGACGCCGGGATGGACTCGTCGGGCTGCCGCCCGAGGGTGATGTCGCGCAGGTACGAACGCATCGCGGCGAGCCGTCGTAGGACGGTCGTCACGATCTCCGTGTCACCGGCCGTGAAGAGCTCGGCAAGGTATTCGACCGGGATGCGCAGCGACTCGATCGCGCCGAACAGGTTGCCGCGGTCCTCGGCGTCGTGCCCCTGCTCGCGAAGCAGATCGACGACCGGCGACAGCGGTGGCACGTACCAGACCATCGGCATCGTGCGGTACTCCGGATGCAGCGGGAGCGCCACGCGGTACGTCTTGGCGAGGGCATACACCGGGGATCGGCGCGCCGCGTCCAGCCAGTCGTCCGCGATGCCCTGCTGGCGTGCCGCCGCGATGACGGCCGGGTCGTTGGGGTCGAGCAGCAGGTCGAGCTGCGCCTCGTACAGCTGCTTCTCGTCACGGACCGAAGCGGCCGCGGTGACGCGGTCGGCGTCGTACAGGAAGAGCCCGATGTAGCGGAGCCGGCCAACGCAAGTCTCCGAGCACACCGTGGGCAGCCCGACCTCGACGCGGGGATAGCAGAACGTGCACTTCTCGGCCTTGCCCGTCTTGTGGTTGAAGTAGATCTTCTTGTACGGGCAGCCGGTGACGCACTGCCTCCAGCCACGGCAGCGGTCCTGGTCGACGAGCACAATGCCGTCCTCGACCCGCTTGTAGATAGCACCGGAGGGACACGACGCCATGCACGACGGGTTGAGGCAGTGCTCGCAGATGCGTGGCAGGTAGAACATGAATGTCTGCTCGAACTCGAACCGGATCCGGTCCTCGGACTCGCGGCGGACCCGCTCGACGATCGGGTCGAGGTGGCCCATCTCTGATGCTCCGCCCAAGTTGTCGTCCCAGTTGGCCGACCAGCGGATCTTCGTGTTTTCCCCGGTGATGAGCGACTTCGGACGGGCGACGGGGAAGTCATCCCCGAGCGGTGCGCTGACGAGCGTGTCGTAGTCGTAGGTCCAAGGCTCGTAGTAGTCCTCGAGCTTGGGCTGGATCGGGCTGGCGAAGATGCCGAACAGCTTCTTCAACCGGCCACCCGCCTTGAGCTGCAGGCGACCACGCTTGTTGAGCGTCCAGCCGCCGCGCCAGGAGTCTTGGTCCTCGTAGCGGCGCGGGTAGCCCTGGCCCGGGCGGGTCTCCACGTTGTTGAACCAGACGTATTCCACGCCGGCGCGGTTGGTCCAGGCCTGCTTGCAAGTCACCGAGCAGGTGTGGCACCCGATGCACTTGTCAAGGTTCATGACCATCGCGAGCTGCGCGCATACGCGTCCAATTGGCTCGCTCCGCTCGCGGGGCACTAGTACGTCACCTCCTGGTCACGCCTGCGGATCGTGGTCACCATGTCGCGCTGGTTGCCTGTCGGCCCGAGATAGTTGAAGGCGTACGAGAGCTGCGCGTAGCCACCGATGAGGTGCGTTGGCTTTACGAGCAGCCGCGTGACGGAGTTGTGGATGCCGCCGCGGCGCCCGGTGGCCTGCGACTTGGGCACGTCGATGGTGCGCTCCTGCGCGTGGTGCACGTACACGACACCCTCGGGCATCCGGTGGCTGACTATCGCACGACACACCAGGACGCCGTGGGCGTTGACGCACTCCACCCAGTCGTTGTCGTGCACTTCGATCGAGGCAGCGTCAGCGGGGCTCATCCAGACGGTTGGGCCGCCGCGCGAGAGCGACAGCATCAGGAGGTTGTCCTGGTACTCGGAGTGGATGGACCACTTCGAGTGCGGCGTGAGATAGCGGACGGTGACCTGCTTGCCGCCGTCACTGCCCAGCTTTGGCTCGCCCATCAACCGGTGCAGGTCGAGCGGCGGCCGGTAGATCGGCAGCGCCTCGCCAAGGTCTCGCAACCAGTCGTGGTCGAGGAAGAAATGCATGCGCCCGGTCAGTGTGTGCCAGGGCTTGAGCCGTTCGACGTTGACGGTGAATGGGGCGTAACGACGCCCGCCGGTCTCCGACCCCGACCACTCGGGCGACGTGATGACCGGGACCGGCCGGGCCTGCGTGTCGGCGAAGCTGATGCGCTTCTCCTCCGACCCTTCGGCCAGGTCGGCGAGCGGCCTTCCGACACGCTGCTCCAGCGTGCGAAAGCCCTGCACGGCCAGCTCGCCGTTGGTCGTGCCGGACAACGTAAGAATGGTCTCGGCCATCTTGACGTCGGTGTCCATCGCCGGCCTGCCATCCGCGGCACCGCCGAGCATCACCCCGTTGAGCCGCGCGAGTCGTTCGACCTCGTGCTCCAACCGGTAGGTGACGTTCTTGACGGTGAAGCCGAGCCGGTCGGCGAGCGGCCCGACAGCGGCCAGCTTGTCCGCGATCGCGGTGTAGTCGCGCTCGACCACCTGCAGCATCGGCATCGTCTGACCGGGGATGGGCGGCACGTCGCCGCGGCGCCAGTCGCGCACTACTCCCCCCGGCTGGGCCGTCTCACCGGGTGTGTCGTGCTGCATCGGCACGCTGACCAGATCACGGCGCACGCCGAGATGTTTCCGTGCTTGGTCCGACAATGCGCGGGCGATCGCATGGAAGGCGTCGAAGTCGCTGCGCGCCTCCCACGGCGGGTCGATCGCCGGTGTGAAGGCGTGGACGAACGGATGCATGTCGGTGGTGGACAGGTCGTACTTCTCGTACCACGTCGCGGCCGGCAGGACGACGTCGGACAGCAGCGTCGTCGACGTCATTCGGAAGTCCGCACTGACCAGCAGATCCAGCTTTCCTTGAGGGATCTCGTCGCGCCAGGCCACCTCGCGCGGACGCAGGTCGGACTCTGCGGCCATCAGGTTGGAGTGCGTCCCCAGGAGGTGCTTGAGGAAGTACTCGTTGCCCTTGCTCGACGAGCCGAGCAGGTTGGCCCGCCAGAGCACAAGGGTGCGCGGCCAGTTCTGCGGCGCATCGACATCCTCGATGCCGAACTTGAGTGAACCGTCCGTGAGGCTGGACACGACGTGGTCGACGGGTGCGTCGGGCTGCGCCGCGACCGCCTCGTCGGCAAGGTCCAGCGGATTGCGGTCAAACTGCGGGTAGAACGGCATCCAGCCGAGTCGTGCCGACTGCGCGATCGTGTCGGCGGTATGCATGCCCGCCAAGTGACCCTCGGCCAACGGTGAGGCCAGCGCGTCAGCGCGGTAGCCGTCGAACCGCCACTGGTCGGTGTGCATGTACCAGTAAGCGGTGCCGATCATCGTCCGCGGCGGCCGCGTCCAGTCCAGCGCGTTCGCCAGCGAGATCCAGCCCGTGATGGGGCGGCACTTCTCCTGCCCCACGTAGTGGGCCCAGCCGCCGCCGTTGCGACCCATCGAGCCGGTAAGGGCGAGCAGGGCGAGGATCGCACGGTAGGTCGCGTCGCCGTGGAACCACTGGCAGATGCCGGCGCCCATGATGATCATGGATCGACCGCCGGACTCCTCGGCGTTGGTGGCGAACTCCCGGGCGATGCGGATGCACGCCTGCGCGGGCACGGAGGTGATCTCCTCCTGCCAAGCCGGGGTGTACGGCGTCGTCGCGTCGTCGTACCCGCTCGGCCACTCCCCCGGCAGCCCGCCACGTCCTACGCCGTACTGCGCCAGCATCAGGTCGAACACCGTCGTGACGAGGTGCTCGCCGACGCGACGCGCAGGGACTCCTCGACGCGTGACCGACCCGGAGCCGTCGGGTGCCTCGAAGCACGGGAGCAGAACCTCAATGGAGCTCAGAGCCGGCGATGTCGGCCGCATGACAAGGCCGGCGTCACACCCGCCAGGTCGAGGTTCCACCGGCCGGCGCCGGACTCTGTGTAGCGGAAACCCATCGACCCGTTGGGGACGACTGGCTCGCCGGTCGACGCATCGAGCAACGCGGTCTTCCACGCGGCGCCTTCGGTGTCGTCGCCCAGATCGCCGGCGGTGAGGAACTTCGCCGGGACCATGGCGCCGTCCTCGCCGTACGGCGTCAACCGAACGAGGAACGGAAGATCGGTGTAGGTGCGGACGTAGTCGCGGAAGAACGGAACCTCACGGTCGACAAGGAACTCGCGGAGGATCACATGACCCATAGCCATCGCGAGAGCCGCGTCCGTCCCGGCCTGTGCAGGCAGCCACTCGTCGGCGAACTTTGTGTTGTCGGCATAGTCCGGGCTGACCGTGACGACCTTGGTGCCCCGGTAGCGGGCCTCCGCCATCCAGTGCGCGTCGGGAGTGCGGGTCACCGGGACGTTGGAGCCCCACATCATGAGGTAGGTGGCGTCCCACCAGTCGCCGGACTCGGGGACGTCCGTCTGGTCGCCGAACATCTGCGGCGAGGCGACCGGCAGATCTGCGTACCAGTCGTAGAACGAGGTCATGACCCCGCCTATGAGCTGGATGAACCGCGTGCCGACGCAGTGCGACACGATCGACATGGCCGGGATCGGGGAGAAGCCGGCGCATCGGTCCGGGCCGTAGGTCTTGATCGTGTGGACGTGCGCAGCGGCGACGATCTCGACCGCCTCGTCCCAGCTCAGCCGAACGAGGCCGCCCTTGCCGCGGGCCTGCTGATAGCGCCGGCGCCGGTCCGGATCGCCGACGACGTCTGCCCACGCGAGCACCGGGTCGCCGAGGCGAGCCTTTGCTTCGCGGTACATCTCCAGGAGAACGCCGCGGGCGTACGGGTAGCGGACGCGGGTCGGGGAGTACGTGTACCAGCTGAACGCGGCGCCGCGTGGGCAACCACGCGGCTCATAGTCGGGTCGGTCCGGACCGGTGCTCGGATAGTCGGTCTGCTGGGCCTCCCAGGTGATGATCCCGTCCTTGACGTACACCTTCCATGAGCAGGATCCCGTGCAGTTGACGCCATGCGTGGAACGGACGACCTTGTCGTGGCTCCACCTGTCGCGGTAGAAGACGTCGCCTCGGCGCCCGCCTTCACGGAAGACAGCGCGCCCGTCCGCCGTCTCGTCCCAACGGGTGAAGAACCGCCCGGCTTTCAGCAATGCATCGGCCGCCGGACCGTCCGGTCCGGGCCCAACGCTGAGTGCTCCCGGCCCAGGAGACGCCACGCTCGCGAGTCTAGGGAGGGCACGTGGGTGCTGTCCTCCCGAGATATCCCCCGTGATCACGAAGAGATCGCGACCGAAAACAGACCCAAGGGCTTCGTGATCGCGTCAGGGTATGGGTGTGAGCTTTCAGGTCAGTGCTGAGGCGTACGCCCGGTTCATGGGTCGCTACTCCGAACCACTCGCCACCGGGTTTCTCGCTGTCCTGGAAGCGCGGCCGGGGCAGCGAGCGATCGACGTGGGCTGTGGCCCGGGCGCGTTGACCGCTGGGCTCGTCGCTGTTCTGGGCGCCGACTCGGTGTCTGCGGTGGATCCGTCGGAGCCCTTCATCGCGGCGATTCGACCGCGATTACCCGGCGTGGATGTGCGCATGGCTGCGGCCGAGCAGCTGCCGTACGAGGACGACACATTCGACCTGGCGGCAGCACAGCTCGTCGTGCACTTCATGTCAGATCCGGCCGCGGGGCTCGTCGAGATGGCTCGGGTGACCCGTTCCGGAGGCACGGTCGCGGCCTGCGTCTGGGACCACGGCGGTGGCCGCGGCCCGCTGTCGACGTTCTGGAGCGCCGCGCGCAAGGTCGACCCGCAAGCGATGGACGAATCCGGGCTGGCGGGGGTGCGTGAGGGTCACCTGGCGCAGTTGTTCCGGACGGCGGGACTGAGCCAGGTCGAGACCACCGAGCTGACGGTCCGTGCGCCGCATACAAGCTTCGAGGAGTGGTGGGAGCCCTACACGCTGGGGGTGGGACCGGCTGGCGCGTACGTCTCCTCGCTCGACGAACAGCAGCGGGAGGCACTGCGCGCCCGGTGCGAGCAGCTGCTGCCGCCCTCGCCGTTCGAGGTAGCCGCCACCGCGTGGGCCGTACGGGCTGTCAGCCCCTGAGCCGGCTGGACCCGGCTCAGGCCTCGCCGCCCTTGGCGAACAGCTGCGCGTTGCGCACGAGCGCCTCGAGCCGCTCCTCGTCGAGCTTGCCGGCGGCTTCGACCAGCTGTGACAACAGCTCTGCCTGACGAGGTGTCCGCGAGTCGGTCGAGCCTGCCGCGACGACGAACGTACGGCCGCCGCGTGCTGATGCTGCACGCGGCGGCGGTGCCGCCTCGGGCATCGCGCTGTCCGGTTGGGGGCTGGCTGCGTACGTCATCGCGCGTACGGTGCGGGCCCTGGCGGCACGTCGGCCCTCGTAGCCAAGGCGGATCAGCCACTCGTCGTCTTCTAGCGACACGACGAAGTCGGCGTCGTCAGTTGGGGTGCCGAACCGGAAGTCCGCACCGAGCGCGCCGAGCAGGTTTGCCAGGGTCTCGATAGACGGGGTCTGCCGGTCATCGCGGAGCAGGTAGTAGTAGGCCCGCGAGATCTGGGCCTGGTCGGTCAGTGCGGTGATCGGCTGACCGCGTCGTTTGGCGAGGGTCTCCAGGAATGCGCCGAGCGTCACGCGGTGACCGTCGCGAACGCGTACGACACCGGGCTCGTCACGGCTGGCGGGGGGATCCTGACGCATGCCTAGTGAGTGTACAGACGAGTCTGTCAAATAACTGGACAGAGATGACGTGGGAGACGTAGAGTGTCCATTGAGTAGACACGCTGGCCCTCGACCAGCGAGGTTCTGTCCGCCCTTATCCGCAGACTGTCAACACCCAAGACACTCGGAGGCAACAGTGCACGTTTCCGCCCACCTCGACGTTGATGCCGTGGCCCTCGAGGCCGATGAGCTTGTGACCGTGATGCTCCAGCTCGACGCCCCCAAAGCGCCCGAGACCGCGGGCCCTCGCCTCGAGCACACCGCGGTGGTCGTGCTGGACCGTTCCGGCTCGATGCAAGGCGATCGCCTAGACCACGGCAAGCGCGCGCTCCAGGCGCTGGTCGACCGGCTCGATGATCAGGACAAGCTCGGGCTGGTCGTGTTTGACCACGAGGCGCAGGTGCTCGTGCCCGCCGACCGCGTCGGCGCGCTCGGCCGGCCACGGGTCAAGCAGCTGATCGCGTCCATCGACTCTCGTGGGACCACCGATCTGTCCACGGGCTACCTGCGCGGGCTGCAGGAGGCGCGCCGGGTGGCTGGCCCCGCCGGTGCGACCGTCCTACTGCTGTCGGACGGCCACGCCAACGCGGGCGTGACCGACCCCGACCAGCTCTGCTCGCTGGCCCGTCAGGCGTCGTCCTCCCGCGTGACGACCTCCACGATCGGCATCGGCACCGGCTATGACGAGACGATCCTTGCGGCGATCTCGCAAGGCGGCCACGGCAACCACTCGTTCGCGGAGCACGCCGAGGGCACCGTCGTCGCAGTGGCTGCCGAGATCGACGGGTTGCTTGCCAAGACCGTGCAGGCTGCGAGCGTGCTGATCCGACCGCTCGACGGGGTCGCCGCGATCACACTGCTCAACGACCTCCCGGCCACCGCTGTGACCGACGGCGTGCTCGTCGAGCTCGGCGACTTCTACGGCGGCGATGAGCGCAGGCTTGTCCTCGAGATCGCGGTGCCCTCGAAGGCGGCTTTAGGCCTGGCCAAGGTGGCGGAGCTGGAGGTTCGCTACGTCGAGCTGCCCGGTCTGACGGAGCACGTTGTCACCCTGCCGATCAGCGTCAACGTCGTGCCGGCAGACATCGCCGCCGGACGTGTTCCCGACGTCGAGGTCCGGCGCGAGCGACTCATTGTCGAGACGCAGAAGGCCAAGAAGGAGAGCGAGCGGTTGCTGCGTGACGGTGACGTCGGCGCTGCGAGGGAGACGTTGACGGCCGCGTCGGCCCACCTTGCTGCCGCTCCGCCGAGCGCTGAGGTGTTCGAGGAGCAGGCCTGGATCGGCGAGACGCTGACGGCCATGGGCTCCCGGGAGGACGACTACACCCTCAAGCGGATCCGTGCGTCGCGACTCACGCGCGACCGCGGCTACCGCAACCGTCGGCAGGGCGGCGAGGTGTAACGGCGTCGCCCGTGCTCCAGCGTGTGGGCGTGCGAGGACAGGCAGAAGGGACAGAACCTCTATCGTCCCGCCACCTCATCCCACCGTTTCGCCTAGAAACGCCTCCGCCAATCGGCGATGAGTTCTGCTCCGAACATGAGTCAGGCCTGTATCTCGTCACAGGTTCGCGGCTCATCAACAAGAGGGGTGGTGGCAGCCATGGAGCAGATTCGGATCCGGCGGCGGCGGTCGGTTCGCCCAGCCGACGAGGTGGTCGAGCCCGTGCCCCTCGAGCCGGTGGTTCAGACCGACGACGCCGCCGAGCTGATCGCGCGGATCGACCAGCTGCTCGAGCGCGTCGCTAAGTGATCGCGGCCTCGATCACCTGGCCATAATCGGGGTAACTACGTGTCGTTATGCGACACAAAGTTACCCGGATGATTCCCGCCCGGCAGGGCAGCCGGGCCACAGGGTCGTAGTCGGCTGATCCAGCCGCGCCGCCTAAGCACGACTGCCACCTCGATGGCTGCTTCGCAGGGGCTGCCGGCCACGTCGTGCCAGCCGTACCGCAGCCCCACGGCACCCTCGACTGCCACCGCGTTGTCCCGACGATGGTCGCGATGGCGCTCTTCGTCTGGGTGCGCTGCGCGGCCATCGAGCTCTACGACCACGCCCTGCGAGCGGTATCGGACGTCGCGATATCGGCGGCGACCCTGTCCCGCCTCTGGCTTGTTGCGCTGACCCTTGGGGAGTCCGTGCGGCTGCTCGACATCGCGCCGCCACCGGCGTTCCAGCGGTGAAGCAACCCCGTCAGCGACATCATCCAGCACCTCACAGAGCAGATGGCGCCAGCGGAGCCGTCGCATCCGCCCGGCGGCCGCGGCCAGACGCGCGGCATTGGTCAGAGCGCCGTTGGCAGGCGCGCAGCACGACATCGATCACGAGTCCAACGTTTTCGGTGTCATGCACCAAGTCGAGCACCGTGACCTCGAGCCGTGTCTGCGGCGGCAGGCGGGCCGGATGCGCCACGCTCGCCGAATTCACCCGCCGATGCAGACGGATCCCAGGTTGGCGGCGCACCTTGCGCTTGTGCGGAATGGACACGTCCACAGCGCTCGGCGGCCTGTCAATCAGGCCTTGGAGCCACGCCGCGGTCTCGTGACTTGCCATGGCGCCGGGACCCGCATAGAGGACAGCCGCCCAGACCCGGGTGCGAAACGGCAGCGGCCCCGTGAATGTCACGTAGACCCCGGCATGAACGGTTCGCCAGTCGCCCTGCAGCCGTGACCGGATGTAGCTGGGTGACAGCCCGCACTCGATCGCCTGCGCGCGTGACAGCACGCCGTCTTGGGCCGCAGCAACCTGCCGCCAATCGAAGCCGGCAACCAGAGTCGTCACGACCCGAGATTGCTGGCGACCACCAGCTTTGACGACTCCCCGCTAGCCATCTGTGGATCGTCGGTGCTCCCGTTGACCGCATGTGGACGGAGTGCATTGGGGTGCGCAACGAAGATCCGGGAAGTTCTGTGTCGCTATTTGACCAGGAGTTACCCCGCCAATGGCGACGCGGACCCGGGTTTAGCGGAAAGTGTCCGCCGCCGCCTGGATCTGGGCGACGTAGTCCCGCCACCAGTTCTCGTCGCCGATCTCGTCGTGATCGCGGCCACCGCGCCCGTCGATGAGCTCCCGCACGATGTCGGCGTGGCCCGCGTGCTGCGCCGTCTCCGCGACCATGCGGATGAGCAGCACACCCAAGGTCGTGGACCGCCTCTCCTCCGGCCAGTGCGCAACCGACCCGGGGGCATCTAGGTCGAGCTCGGCGATAGTCCGGTCGGCGTGCGCGCAGGCGCGCTTGTAGAGCCCGATCAGGTATGCGCTGGACTCGTCCGGCTTCGCCCACATGTCGGCGCTGTCCCAGATGGAGTCGTCCTCGATCCACGACATCTTCTCGGGCGCCGGCCGGTTGAACGACTCGCCGAGATAGCCGTACTCCACACCGGCCAGGTGCTTGACCAGGCCGAGCAGGTTGGTGCCGGTGGGCGTCATCGGCCGGCGAAGGTCGTATTCGCTCAGCCCCTCCACCCTCGACAAGATCCCGGCCCGGGCGGCCTGCAGCTTGCGATGCAGCTCTTCTTTCAGTTCAGTCACGCCCCCACCGTATGTTGGGCCTTGTGACAGAACCGACCGCCCGGGCGCGACGACCTGTGCCCGCGCTCGAGCTGTTCGGCATCGACGGCTTGCTGACCGCCGAGGAGCGCGCCATCCAGGAGGCGGTGCGCACCTTCGGCGACGAGGAGCTGCGGCCGCATGTCGCCGGTTGGTTCGAGGCCGGGGAGCTGCCTGCCCGTGAGGTGGCCAAGGCGCTGGGCGGTCTTGGGGTGCTGGGCATGCACCTGGAGGGCTACGGCTGCGCGGGCACCAACGCGACGTCGTACGGTCTCGCCTGTCTGGAGCTCGAGGCGGTCGACTCCGGCCTCCGCAGCCTCGTGTCGGTGCAGGGATCGCTTGCGATGTATGCGATCTGGGCCTACGGCACCGAGGAGCAAAAGCAGCAGTGGCTGCCGCGCATGGCTGCGGGCGACGCGATCGGCTGCTTCGGTCTCACCGAGCCGGACTTCGGCTCCAACCCGTCCGGGATGCGCACCAGGGCCAAGCGCGACGGCAGTGACTGGGTGCTCAACGGCACCAAGATGTGGATCACCAACGGCTCCATCGCCGACGTCGCCATCGTCTGGGCTCAGACCGATGACGGCATCCGCGGTTTCGTCGTGCCGACCGACACCGCCGGCTTCGCCGCGCCGGAGGTCAAGCGCAAGCTCTCGCTCCGCGCCAGCGTCACGAGCGAGCTCGTCCTCGACAACGTACGGCTGCCGGCCGACGCCGATGCTGCCCGAGTGCGCGGGGGCTGTCAGGGCCGCTCGGCTGCCTGGACGAGGCGCGGTTCGGCATCGTCTTCGGCACGCTCGGCGCCGCTCGCGACTGCCTCGAGGTCGCGACGTCGTACGCGTTGGACCGCGAGGTGTTCGACAAGCCGCTGGCCGCGCACCAGCTGACCCAGGCCAAGCTCACCGACATGGCGCTCGAGCTCGGCAAGGGCATGCTGCTGGCGCTGCATCTGGGCCGGCTCAAGGACGACCACAACCTAGCGTCGGCGCAAGTCAGCCTGGGCAAGCTCAACAACGTCCGGGTAGCGCTCGACATCGCGCGGCAGGCACGCACGATCCTCGGTGCCAACGGGATCAGCCTCGACTACCCGGTCATGCGACACGCCAACAACCTCGAGTCAGTGCTCACGTACGAAGGCACCAGCGAGGTGCACACCCTCGTCATCGGGCGCGAGCTCACCGGGATCGCGGCCTTCACGTGACCCTCCCGGCCGATACTGCGCGAAACCTCGCGGAGCGCGCTCCCGAGACGCCTGACCCGGACGCGCTGTTCGTCACGTTCGAGGAGTGGGTGGCCGAGCGTGGCATCGAGCTCTACGCGACGCAGCAGGAAGCATTGATCGAGCTCGTCTCCGGCGCCAACGTCATCCTGAGCACTCCCACCGGATCCGGCAAGAGCCTGGTCGCCGCGGGTGCGCAGTTCTTCGCCTACGCGCAGGGCCGGCGCAGCTTCTACACCGCGCCCATCAAGGCACTCGTGTCAGAGAAGTTCTTCGACCTCTGCGACACCTTCGGCGCCGACAAGGTTGGCATGCTGACAGGTGACGCCAGCGTCAACCCGGGCGCCCCGATCATCTGCTGCACGGCCGAGATCCTCGCCAACATCGCGCTGCGCGAGGGAGCCGACGCCGACGTGGGCCTCGTCGTGATGGACGAGTTCCACTTCTATGCCGAGCCCGACCGTGGCTGGGCCTGGCAGGTCCCGATCGTCGAGCTGCCGCACGCGCAGTTCCTGCTCATGTCGGCGACCTTGGGTGACACGACATTCTTCGAGCAGGACCTGACCAAACGTACGGGCCGTGCCACTGCCACAGTTTCGAGCGCCGAGCGGCCCGTACCACTGCACTTCTCGTTCGCAGTCACTCCGCTGCACGAGACGCTCGAGGAGCTGTTGAGCACGCACCAGGCGCCCGTCTATGTCGTGCACTTCACCCAGGCCGCCGCGGTCGAGCGTGCCCAGGCACTCATGAGCATCAACGTGTGCAGCCGTGAGGAGAAGGACGCCATCGCCGAGCTGATCGGCGGGTTCCGGTTCGGGCCAGGCTTCGGCAAGACGCTGTCGCGGCTGGTTCGCCACGGCATTGGCGTGCACCACGCAGGGATGCTCCCGCGCTATCGACGGCTCGTTGAGCGGCTCGCGCAAGCCGGTCTGCTCAAGGTGATCTGTGGCACCGACACGCTCGGCGTCGGCATCAACGTGCCGATCCGCACAGTCGTGCTCACCGGGCTGACGAAGTACGACGGGCGGCGGACGCGGCACCTCAAGGCCCGCGAGTTCCACCAGATTGCTGGGCGGGCCGGCCGTGCCGGGTACGACACCATGGGCACCGTCGTCGTGCAGGCTGCCGAGCACGACATCGAGAACGAGAAGGCGCTCACCAAGGCGGGCGACGACCCGAAGAAGCGGCGCAAGGTCGTACGCAAGAAGGCACCCGAGGGTTTGCTCTCCTGGGGCCGCGGCACATTCGACAAGCTCGTCGATGCGTCACCGGAGCCGCTCGGATCGCGGTTCGAGGTCAGCCACGCGATGGTGCTCAACCTCGTGCAGCGCCCTGGCGACGCGTTTGCCCACGCGCGACATCTGCTGACCGAGAGCCACGAGACGCCAGCTGCTCAGCGCCGGCACGTCCGACGGGCAATTGCGATCTACCGTGCGCTGCTTGCCGCGGAGGTCATCGAGCGGCTCCCGTCGCCGGACGAGCAGGGTCGCACCGTGCGGCTGCGCATGGATCTGCAGCGCGACTTCGCGCTCAACCAGCCGCTGTCACCGTTTGCCTACGCGGCGCTCGACCTGCTCGACCGCGAGTCACCGTCGTACGCGCTGGACGTGCTCTCGGTCATCGAGGCGACGCTCGACGACCCGCGGCAGGTCCTGATGGCACAGGAGTCCCGGGCTCGCGGCGAAGCCGTCGCATCGATGAAGGCCGAGGGGATGGAGTACGAGGAGCGCATGGACGCCCTGGAGGACGTCACCTACCCGCGGCCGCTGGAGGAGCTGCTGTTCGCCGCGTACGACGCCTATCGGCGCGGGCATCCGTGGGTCGAGGACCACCAGCTGTCGCCGAAGTCCGTCGCCCGGGACATGTTCGAGCGGGCGATGAACTTCCCCGAGTACATCGGCTTCTACGGGCTCGGCCGGTCCGAGGGGCTGGTGCTGCGCTACCTCGCCGACGCCTACCGGGCGATGCGTCAGACGGTCCCGGACGACGCGCGCACCGAGGAGGTCACGGACCTCGTGGAGTGGCTCGGCGAGCTCGTGCGCCAGGTCGACTCGAGCCTTCTCGACGAGTGGGAGAAACTGCGTAACCCCGACCCGGTCGCGGTCGAGGACGCGCTGCCCGACGAGGCGCCGCCGCGGGTGACGGCCAACGTACGTGCGTTCCGGGTGCAGGTGCGCAACGCGATGTTCCGGCGGGTCGAGCTAGCCGCGCGGCGGGACTACGAGGAGCTGGCCGCGCTCGATGAGGGACTCACCGCTGACGAGTGGCGCGACGCGCTCACTCCGTACTTCGAGGAATATGCGGAGATCGACACCGGGCCCGATGCGCGCGGTCCCCAGCTGTTCATGGTTGACGAGGGCGATGGCTTGTGGCGGGTGCGGCAGGTGCTGCATGACCCGGACGGCAACCACGACTGGGCGATCACCGCGGAGGTCGACCTGGTCGCCTCCGACGACGAGGGGCATGCGGTCGTACGCGTCGTCGGCGTCGGCCAGCTCTGACGGCATTGGGGCGCGAATCGGTCGCTCCCACCACGTTGGGGCGCCCCAGCACCAGCTGGCCGAAACGGCGCGGGGCGCAAATCGGTCGCTCTGGCGACGTTGGGGCGCCCCAGCGACCGTTCGGCGCCGCGGCTAGATCAGAGCCGCGATGAGGCCGTACTCGATGGCAGTCGCGGCATTCGCGCTCGCGGTTCCCACCACAAGCACGATCAGAGCCACGGGGATTGCGGCCAGGAGTCGGAATGTCCGTCGCATGCTGCTCCTCCGGAGTGATCATGCGATCCGCATGCTTGTTCGACGCCGTTGCGCCCGCAGATTGGCCGGAGGGTCACCAGGTGTCGGTGATGTCCTCCGGCCGGACCGGCACCCGAGTGAGCGGGCGGCCGGTGGCGGCACGCACGGCAGCAACGATCGCCGGAGTCGACGAGATGGTGGGCGGCTCACCGACGCCGCGAAGACCGTACGGCGCGTGGGGGTCCGCGAGCTCCAGCACCTCGACCCGCATCGGGGGCATGTCGAGGATGGTCGGGATCAGGTAGTCGGTGAAGGACGGGTTGCGCACGACTCCGCCCGCCACCTGGATCTCCTCCATGAGCGCCAGGCCGAGCCCTTGTGCCGAACCGCCGTGGATCTGACCCACGACGGCGTCCGGGTTCATCGCCTTGCCGACGTCCTGCACCGTGGCCAGCTCGACGACCCGGACAAGCCCGAGTTCCACATCGACGTCGACGACAGCGCGGTGCGCGGCGATCGCGTACTGCACGTGCGCGTTGCCCTGGCCATCAGCGTCCAGCGCCTGGGTAGGACGGTGTCGCCACTCCACCGTTTCGTCGATGGGCTCGTCACCGAGCAGCTCCACGAGGTCGCCGGACTCCCCGAGGCGGCCCCGCTCGGCGAGCCGCTTCAACACCAAGTCGCAGGCTGCCTTGACCGCGCCACCCGTGACGTAGGTCTGTCGCGACGCCGACGTCGATCCGGCGCCGCCGATCTGCGTGTCGGCGGGCAGGATCGTGACCCGCTGCACGCCCAGCTCGGTGCGCACGATCTGCGCGAGCAGCGTTACCAGCCCCTGGCCCACCTCCGCTGCCGCTGAGTAGACACTCGCGACCGGCTCGCCACCGATGACCTCGAGCCGCACGCGGGCCGTGGAGAAGTCGTCGAAGCCCGCGGAGAAGCCGACGTTCTTAATACCGACGCCGTAGCCGACGCCGCGCACAACCCCCTCGCCGTGCGTCGTGTTGGATACCCCGCCAGGCAGCGTCCGGAGGTCGAAGTTGTCGTCGTGGCGAGGCGGCGGCATGGGCATGTCGGCGAGGCGCTGCAGCATCTCGGCCACCGGGGCAGCGGAGTCGACCACTTGACCAGTGGGCATCGAGTCGCCCTGGCTGATGGCGTTGACCACGCGTACGGACACCGGGTCAAGCCCGACAGCCTCCGCCAGCTTGTCCATCTGCGACTCGTATGCGAACGCCGCCTGCACCGCCCCGAACCCGCGCATCGCACCGCAAGGAGGGTTGTTGGTGTAGACGCCGAAGCACTCCATGTGTGCGTTGGGCACGTTGTATGGACCGACGCCCAGAGTCGCGGCATTGGTGACGACGGCCTGCGTCGACGAGGCGTAGGCGCCGCCGTCGAGCACGGTGCGCGCCTTGACATAGACCAGCCGACCGTCACGCGTCGCGCCGTGCTCGTAGGTGAGCCGCGCGGGGTGCCGGTGCACGTGTCCGAAAAACGACTCCTCGCGCGAGTAGACCATCTTGACCGGCTTGCCGGTTTGCAGCGCGAGCATGCTGGCGTGGATCTGCATCGACAGGTCCTCGCGTGCGCCGAACGCGCCGCCCACGCCCGCCAAGGTGATCCGCACAAGCTCTTCGGGCAATCCGAGACACGACGCCACCTGGCTGCGGTCGACATGCAGCCACTGGGTCGCAACATAGAGGTCGATGCCACCATCCAGTGCCGGGACTGCGAGGCCTGATTCCGGTCCGAGGAACGCCTGGTCCTGCATGCCGACCTCGTAAGTCCCGGTGACCACGACTTCGGCCGCGGTGGGGGCGACCTTCGACTGGTCGCCGTGCCGGATGACGACGTGTCGTACGACGTTGCCGTCGGGGTGATCGGCGAGCACGCGGGGGGCGTCGGGCAGGAGCGCCGCTTCGGGGTCGACGATCGGCTCGAGTACCTCGAAGTCGACCGCGATCGCCGCTGCGGCTCGCCGCGCAATCTCCGGATGGTCGGCAGCAACGATCGCGATCGGCTCGCCGTGGAACCGGACGTCACCCTCGGCGAGGACCGGCTGGTCGGCGTGCTCGAGACCGTAGAGCTTGTGGCCGGGTACGTCGTCGTGCGTGAGCACCGCGTGCACGCCGGACACCGCCAACGCAGGACCGATGTCGATGTGGCGGATGCGTGCCCGTGGGTGCGGACTGCGCAGAGTGGCGCCCCACAGCATGCCGTCCATCCACAGATCGCTCGAGTAGGCGAACTCGCCCTTGACCTTGAGCGTGCCGTCGGGTCGCAGCACGCTGTCTCCCACGCCTCCGCTGACCGGGGTGCTCAGCGGTTGCCGCGAGCGCGCGGGCGCAGTGCTCATGCTCGGGCTCCGGCTCGCCGCGTCGCGGCCAACCGCACCGCGTCGAGGATCTTCTCGTAACCCGTGCAGCGACACAGGTTTCCGGCCAATGCCTCCCGTATCTCGGCATCCGAAGGGTGCGCGACACGCTCGACGAGATCATGCGCCTGCACGATGAGCCCGGGGGTGCAGAAGCCGCACTGCACCGCGCCCGCCTCGATGAAGCATTGCTGCATCGAGTCGAGCTCATCACCGTCGGCGAGGCCTTCGACCGTACGGATCTCGCGGCCCTCGGCCTGCCCTGCAGCCACGAGGCAGGAACACACCGGCAGCCCGTCGAGATAGACGGTGCACGACCCGCACTCCCCCTGCTCGCAGGCGTTCTTAGTGCCGGGCAAGCCCATCCGGTCGCGCAGCACGTACATCAGGCTCTCGCCCGGCCAGACGTCCTCGACCTGGCGTCGCTCGCCGTTGACCGTCATGCGCACCAGCACGAGTCACGCACCTCTCCGGTATGCGTCCCAGGCCCAGCCGAGTGTGCGCCGCGCCAGAACTGCGAGCGTGTGCAGCCGATAGCGCGCCGTGCCGCGTACGTCGTCGATCGGCACGGCGGCGACGGCGACAAGGTCCCCGAAGCGGCGCACCAGACTTTCCGGCAGGGGTGCACGCGACTCCCACAGGCCGTCGGCGGCAAGTGCCGCGTTAGCGAACTCCTCGGCCTCGCTCGCTCGCCTCGGTGTTGGCGCCGCCGAACCGATCCCCGTACCGACGCGGCTTCGGTCGGGGAGCAAGGCGAGCCCGAACGAGGCGACGGCGATCACCATGGCGTTGCGGGTGCCGATCTTGGCAAACTCCTGCGGTCCAGTGGCGGCCGGCATACTGACCGACCGGATCAGCTCGTCAGGCTCGAGCGCGTTGCGCTTCACCCCGGTGAAGAATTCCGCCACCGGGATCCGGCGGAGGCCACGGACCGACTCCACTTCGACCACCGCGTCGCAGGCCAGCAGTGCGGGGTGGCAGTCGCCAGCCGGCGACGCCGCGCCGAGGTTCCCGCCGACCGTGCCGCGGTTGCGGATCTGTGGCGACCCGACGGTGCGTGACGCCACCGCAAGACCGGGCAGCAGGTCGGGGAGCTCGTCAATCACGCGGGTGTACGTGACACCGGCCCCGACGGTGACCCTCCCATCGTCGGGGCCGCACTCGCGCAGCTCGGCGCACCGTGTCAGGTCGAGCAGTGCAGTCGGGCGGGTACGGTCGAAGTTGAGGTCGACCATGACGTCCGTGCCCCCGGCAATGGGCACTGCATCGGGCTGCTCGGCTTTGGCTGCCAGGGCGTCGGACCACGAGGCGGGTTGGAGAAACTCCACGAAACGTCACGACCTAGTGTGAGGACACAGACGGCGCGGGGCCGGTCCCCCCGCCCGGCACCCGCGTTCCCAGAAGTAGACCGCCGGAGGCCTCGAACAGCCAGGCACAGCACGTACGAATCTACGGACACATCGGCGTCCGACAGTTGTAGGTTCATCCAATGAAGGTCGGCGAGGTGCTGGCGCGCCCGGAGCTCGGCCTGTCGCTGCTGACCGGTCAGGAGTCGCTCGACCGCGAGGTGGCGTCGATCTTTACCACGGACCTGCTCGACCCGAGCCGGTACCTGCAGCCGGCGGCGCTGGTGCTCACCGGGCTCATGTGGCGTCGGTCCCCCGCCGACAGCGAGGTGTTCGTGGCAGGTCTGGCGAGCGCGGGAGTCGTTGGGCTGGCCGCGGGTGAGGCGGCCTTCGATGGCGTGCCTGACGACCTCGTAGCGGCTTGCGCGCGGCACCACCTGCCGCTGCTCGCGGTGCCGGTGCAGGTGTCGTTCGCGGATGTGAGCGCCTTCGTGCTGGCGCAGCTGGACCAGGCGCGCGACCGGGGGGTCGCCGACCAGCTCACCAAGCATCGGCGGCTGGTGGCGATGGTTGCGCAGGGCCTGGGGATGGACGAGCTGGTCCGCCTCGCGAGCACGGAAACGGGCGTTGCCTTCACCGTGCTCACCTCCACGGGCCGTTGTGTCGCAGCTGGTGGGCTGTCGTTGGTGCCGGCCGACGTCGACCGTCTGATCCGCGCCCATCTCACTGCGGACCGGTTGCCGGCCGTGGCGACAACCAGTGGCGGCCAGGTGTTCTCGCTGTTTGCCGTGGACTCACCGACTGGTCAGCGGCTCACCGGCTGGTTCATCGCCTGCGGTGGCGACTATCGCACCTGGGATGCGCCAACCTTCGCGATGGTGCGGGAGCTCGCCTCCGCGGTGTCCTTGGAGCGGGCCCGGCTGGACGAAGGTCTGCGCTTCCAGCGCAGGATCGCCGACGAGGTCATCGGCCTGGTCGCCGCCGGCCATACAGGGCGGGCGGATGTTGCCGTACGGCTGCGTGACCTGGGCATCGACCCTGCGGCGCGGTTCGCTGTCGTAGTGGCGTCGAGCCCGGGGCGACCCGACTTCACCGAGACGGCCCGGATGCTGCTCGACGATGTGGGACGGTCTGTGGCCGGAGGCGTCGTGTCGGGCTGCCTCGACGGCCGGGCGATCGCTCTGCTCTCCTGGCCGGAGGGGGACTCCGCGCTCGACCAGGTGCCAACCGGGCTCGCCCGGATCGCGGCAGGCCTCGGCCGGGGTCGGTTGGTCGTGGGCATCTCGGCTGCAGCCGGTCTCGATGCACTGTCTGGAGCGCTCGACGAGGCCCGCCACGCGCACCGCGTCGCCGACCTCAAGGCGGGGCCGGTCTCAGTGGTGTCAAGCGACGAGGTTGCGTCGCACGTCACGCTGCTGGCTGCGGTGCCCGACGACGTACGACGAGCGTTCGCAGCCCGGCTGCTGGGGGCGGTGCTCGACTACGACCGCCGCCACGGCAGCGAGCTGCTGCCGACGCTCGAGACGTTCCTGCGGTGTGCCGGGTCTTGGAACAGGTGCGCCGCTGAGCTCCACGTACACGTCAACACCGTGCGCTACCGCGTACGACGTGTGGAGGAGCTGACGCACCGGGACCTGTCGCGGATCGAGGATCAGGTCGACGTGTTCCTGGCGCTGCGCTCCCTGGGGGTGCCGTGATCGGGGAACAGTCGCACGTGGCCGGGCTTGTCCTGGCGGCAGGGGCCGGGCGGCGACTCGGTCGGCCCAAGGCGCTGTTGGAGATCGGCGGCGAGCGGCTCGTCGACCGAGCGGTGCGCATCCTGCGGCAGGGCGGCGTCGAAACGGTCGTGGTGGTGTCCGGCGCTGCGCCGCTAGATGGCGTCGACGCAACGGTCGTCAACAACCCGCAATGGGACAGCGGCATGGGGTCGTCGCTGCGCGTCGGCCTGGGAGCGCTTCCCACTGAGGTCGACGCCGTGGTTGTCGCTCTCGTGGACACGCCGCGGATCGGACCCGAGGCTGTGCATCGGGTGATCGGCAGCGGTCACGGCCGGGCCGCGCTGGCGGTGGCAACGTACGACGGACGACGCGGTCACCCAGTGCTGCTGGGCCGGGATCACTGGGCCGGTGTCATTGAGCTCGCGCAGGGCGACGAGGGGGCCCGCGCCTACTTGCGGCAGCACCCCGAGTCGGTGTTGGAGGTCGTCTGCGACGGGACCGGCGACCCCGTTGACGTCGATACGCCCGAGATCGCCAGGGCGGTGCTCGATTGGCCCTGACTGCTCAGATCTCCCCGGTGAAACGGTCGGCGAGGTAGACCAGGCGGTCGGCCTCGTCGCGCGCCGAGTAGAGATAGCGGCTCCATGACTGCGACTCGTGCCAGACGGCGCCGAGCTCCCAGACACAGAGCGTCTCCTTCTGCACCTCTGGCCGCGGGAGCAGCGCATAGTCTCCGTCGGACTTGACGTAGACGGTCTCCCACATCTCGTTGTTGTTGGTCCAAGTACAGACGATCAGCAAATACATGGGGCCGTCGCACAGGTGGAGGATGACGAAGCCCAGGCCACCGGCGAGCTCCAGCCGGCCGGAGCGCAGCTCGTCGGTGAGGAACGACCTTGCTTCCGCGCGAGACGCCGCCGGGATCGCCTCGCTCGGGCGGCGGATGTCGTACCACTTGAGTCGGGCCCGGGCGGTGCCCAGGAGCACTCCCGGCTCCAGCAACTTGGGCCCGTGGCGGTAGCCCGGCGCCACCCCGAAGCGGTGTCCCGAAAGCTCCGCGCTGGTCTGAGTCATACGTACGAACGTACGGCGGATCTCCGACAGAAAAGCCGTCGCGCGCAGCCGTCTCATCCATTAGACACGTGACATGAGCGGCGACGTGGCGATGCGCCCGATTGAGCCCGATGAGTTCCCCCGGTTCTTCGAGTGTTTCTTCCAGGCTCTCGGCTATGACCCGCGGGACGACGACCGCGATCTCGAGCGCACCGTGTTCGAGCCGCAGCGCTCCCTCGCGGGTTTCGACGGCGATCGGATGGTCAGCACGGCCACCATTCTCAGCCACATGTTGTCCGTACCAGGGGCAGTGCTGCCCGTTGCAGCCGTCACGATGGTCAGCGTCGCGCCGACGCATCGGCGCCGAGGCATCCTCACGCGCATGATGACGCGGCAGCTCTCAGATCTGCACGAGCAGGGAGCCGAGGCGATCGCAGCGTTGTGGGCATCGGAGGCCGGCATCTACGGGCGCTTCGGCTATGGCCTGGCGTCGCGTGGCGCAGCAGTCAGCGGAGCAACCCGGTCGATGCAGTTCCCGCCATCCGTCGACCTCGGCGAGGGCCGCGTGCAGGTGCTGTCAGCGTCGGAAGCCGAGCCGCATCTCCGCGCGATCTATGACGCCGTCCGGCCGAACATGCCGGGGTGGCTCGACCGGGACGGCAACTGGTGGCAGATACGACTGAACGATCCGGAGCGCCGACGGGAAGGTGCCACGGCTTTACGGTTCGCCGTGTATGTCGAGCCGTCCGGCGAGGCCAGCGGCTACGCGATCTATCGCATCAAGATGGAGTGGAACGACGCCGGTCCCAACGGAGAGATCCAGGTCACTGAGGTCGTGGCCACCACACCGCAGGCGTACGCCGCTGTCTGGTCCTTCCTGCTCAACCTGGACATGACGCGACGCATCGTGTGGCGGTCCACGGCGCCGGACGAGCCGCTGCAGCATCTCGTGGGCGACCCTCGGGCCGTCCAGCTCCAGCTGGCCGACAACCTCTGGGTCCGACTCGTAGACGTCGACCGCGCTCTCGCGGCCCGCACCTATGCGCGCGACATCGACGTCGTGCTCGACGTGACCGACCCAACCTGCCCCTGGAATGTCGGCCGTTGGCGGCTGTCCGGCGACGGCAAGGGCGCGACGTGCACCCAGACTTCGGACCCGGCCGACCTCCAGCTGGCCGTCGCGGACCTCGGCGCGGCCTACCTCGGCGGTCCGTCCCTGGCTTCACTCGCGGCCGCCGGCCGGGTGCGGGAGCTGCACTCCGGGGCGTTGGCCGAGACCTCGCGCGCATTCAGCGGCGATCGCGCACCGTGGTGCCTCGAGGTCTTCTGACACGGCGGGTGGTCGGTTTGTCCGACTCGGCATCGGGCATGATGCTTGACGAGGAGCGGGCCTGCACCTGCTGGTCGTGATGGGAAGTGGGTGTGTCGTGGTTGCGGTGATGATCGTCCGGCGACGTGCGGCACAGCGCTAGCCGTGGCCGGGAGGTACGGTCCGGGGTCGGGTGGACGCACTCGAGCCAGCCGCCACCATCACCCACGGGCTCGACTGACCAAGCGGGGCCGGCTCGCCATCGCTGTCCTGGTCGGGGCATCCGTGGTGGTGGTCGGCAACGTGCTCGGCTCGGTCCCTGAGGGCTCGACGCCGGAGAGGACGGCGCCCGCAGCGCAGGACAGCTCGACGACGACACCGCAGGCCGAGGCGCCCTCGGTGACAACCACCTCCCCGACGCCAACACCACCCCCCGTCGAGACACCGCCGCCCGCACCCCCGCCCATCACCGTGCCAGCCATCGGCCCGGGCACGTTCGTGGTTGCGCCCGGCACGGGCAACGCGGTGGGCGCCGGCCGCATGACCCGCTACACAGTCGAGGTCGAGACAGGCCTGCCGTTCGACCCCGTCGAGGTCGCCGCGTTTGTCGATGCCACGCTTGCTCACCCGCAGGGCTGGACGGCGGCCGGCTCGTACGCGTTCCAACGCGTCGACGCCAATCCCGACGTGCACGTGCGCATCTCGACTCCTGGCACCACCGATGCTCTGTGCGCTCCGCTGCAGACCAATGGCGAGGTGTCGTGCCGCAACAACGCCAACGTGGTGCTCAATGCCAAGCGCTGGGCGTTCGGCATCGAGGCCTACGTCGACGACCTCACGAGCTATCGGCACTACCTCGTCAACCACGAGATGGGCCACGCCATCGGTCATGGTCACCGCGGGTGCCCGGGTGCAGGGCAGCCGGCGCCGGTGATGTTGCAGCAGACGTTCGGGCTCAACGGCTGCGTACGTAACGCCTGGCCCGCCGTCGCGCCCTGACGCAAACCTCGCAACCCATCCGAACCCGCCGCCAATACGAATCTGTGGCGAGTCATCTGGAGGGTGTGCGATGGCGCGTCGACTCGTCGCTGTGGCCGGTGCGGTCTGCCTGGCCGGTCTGCTTACCGCGCTGCCGGCTGTGGCGGCACCGTCGGCCAAGGGTGCGGCCGACGTAGATGTGGTAGCGGTCGGGCCGGGCAACGCGATCCCCGACGGGCACGTCGAGTACCGCATCGAGGTCACCAACCGCGGCCCGGCGGATGCCAAGGACGTCATCGCGGTCGCCGAGGTCTCGAGGCCTTTCGCGCTGACCGAGCTCACCCCGGAGGCCGCTCTCATCGCAGGCACGGCGACCTGGCAGCTCGGGGCACTGGCGGCAGGGGAGTCGCGCTCACTCGTGATGGCTGGACCGGCACCTGACGCCAGGCGACTCACGGTGAGCGCCTCAGCCACGTCGCCGACGCCTGACCCTGACCCAAGCAACAACGATGGCTCGGACGGCCGTGCGCAAGTTCGCACGCGGATCGACGTGCCGCCGACACCCCCGCCACCGCCGCCTCCCGCGGCGGATCCGACACCGGCTCCGACCTCGACACCTGCGCCGACCCCTACCCCGGCGCCAACGACGCCGCAGCCACCCGCGTCACCGGCTCCCGCCAACAACCCACCCGTCGTTGCTGTGGGCGGCCACTCCACCTCGGCGATGGTGCCGGTAAGTGGACGAGCGGTCGCGGTCGACTCCGATGCCGGCCAGACGCTCACCTTCTCGCTGGCTGCGTCACCCCGCTCCGCAGTGGTCGACCTGACGTCGGACGGAAACTACAAGTACGCGCCACGCGGCGGGTTCACCGGCCGCGACTCGTTCACCGTGCGCGCCTGCGACTCCGGCGCTCCGCCCCTTTGCAGCGACGCGGAGGTCGTCGTCACCGTCGTGCCCGCGCCTAGCGCCGACACCGTCATGACGTGGGCAGGTGTCCGCGTGCGCATCGACGTACGCATCAATGACCGCGGCGAGAGCCAACGCCCGCAGTGGACCACGTGGGCGTCACACGGCAGCGGGCGCGAGGACAGCGGCGGCGCCATGGTCTACACACCGCGCGACGGATTCACCGGATGGGACACGATGCGCTATCGCAGCTGCGCGCCGAGTGCTCCTGACGTGTGCTCCGAGCAAGTGCTCACCGTCGGGGTGCGGCCACGCGCTGAAGACGACGTCGTAAGAACCTCGAACGCCCAACCTGTGCGCGTCGAAGCGATGGCCAACGACGCCGGCGACGCAGGCGATCCGGTCATTGTCGATCAACCGGAAGACGGCACGGTGCGCGTGCTCGACGACGGCGACCTTCTCTACACCCCCGAAGCTGCGGCTGCGGGAGACGACGCATACGACGACGAGTTCGCCTACCAGGTGTGCAGTGACAACGCCGCGGAGCTCTGCGACACGGCTGTTGTCGAGGTGGCCATGGAGCTTCCCGACGAGTCCTTGGACCTTGACACGTGGCTCGACGAGCTCGATCCGTCCCCTCCGGTTGATGAACCTGTCGCGGCAGCGCAAGCCGCCACCCGACCGGACGAGACCGTGTCGTGGGCGTCGGTCGGCGCACTCGCGTTCGGCGGATGGGTCCTGGGAGCCTTCGTCTGGCGCCGACGCCCGGCCTGGCTGCGCCGCGAGGGCACTTGACCGTAACGATCATGGAGAAGCCCACCACCCGAATTGCCGAGGGTGGTGGGCTTCTCCATGATCAACGGCTCAGGAGCCGGTCGAGCTAGTGCATGAACGCCTGGAACTCGGCGATCCGCACGTTGCCACTCTGTGCGCTGGCTGTGGCGCAGTCGGTGTTGGCCCGCGGATCGGCGTCCTGCTCACCGGCGAAGTCGGGACCACCTGTGCACTGGTTGGTCAGCACTTCGATCCGCAGGTGCGTCGCTCGGGTCCGTCGGGATGTCGAACGACTTGATCTCCAGCTCCGTAGAGCGTGGCCGCGGCGCAACCGACGGAAAGGCATCGGCCGAGCTCGTGAACACGGCCTGGAATCGTCCGCGGCCGCGCAGGCGACCTGCGCGGACTGGAGGCACGCCAGGACTCGGAACGACCGCAACGCGGAGAATCTGCTCTGCGTGGCCGAGTCCGGATCGGTGGGGATCGGCGGCCGCAGCTGGGCGCTCACCTGGACGCGGCCGCACCTGTGACGCCGCCCGCCAGATCGACCGTCACCTGCTTTCCGGCGACAGGGCTGCCGAGCGACGCCCAGTTGGTCGCCTCGTCATCGTCGACGAGCGCGCCAGGTCGATGCCGTCGCCCGCCACCGTGGCACCGGCCGAGCTGGAGGCAAGGTTGGCACGCATCTTCACCGGCAGATCACGGACCTGCCTGACTTGAGGGTGAACTTGTCGAGGCGGGCGTGCCCACGACCGGGTGCCGAACAATGAAGTCGTACGCGCCCGGAACGAGGTTTGCCTGGGCCGGGAGTGCGGTCGCGGGATCGGTGTCGGCAATCGGAACGGCACGTGCCTGGTAGTCGCCGACGAAGAGCTGTGCACCGGCAAACCAGCGTGTCATTCTCGCCGACCGGCAGGAAGCTTCACCGTTGCCTCATTGGCGAACGGCGAGAGGAAACTCGGCACCGGGTCGGCGTCGTGTGGCCGTTGCTCGAGGCCCCCTGCCCCAGCCCGCGCTTGGCGAACGCGTTCCAGAGCAGGTCCTGGTTGGCGCCGCCGAACCGGATCTGGTCGGCGGCGAGCAGCGCGTCGCTCGCGTCGACCATGGCTCGTTGTCGCGATGGCCATGAGCAGGAACGAGTCGAACACCAACTGCACCCAGCGTCGGTTGCCCGGGCAGGCAGTCACCGGCGTCTCGCCGTTGGCACAGGACTTCTGCAGCGCCGGGTCGCCGGCGCCGTACCGCTGCATCATCGCCGACCTGATGTCGACGTTGGTCGCGCTCCAGAGCTCACCTGAGGCGTGCACCTGCAGACCGACGAAGTCATAGTCGACGCTGCTGTAGTTGAGCGGGCTGTCGCTCATGTTGTAGTTGCGGATGCCCGCGTCGGGGTCACCCGTCACGTACGGCCCGATCGTGAACGCCTGCCTGCCCGGGCGCGGCATACCCGTGCTCGAACAGGTACTCGACCGCCATGAGGTCCGACCAGCTCTCGCTCATGCCCTGCGGCGAGTCCAAGCCGTCGTCCGGTCCGGCAACCATCCGGTTGGTGATGGCGTGTGTGTACTCGTGGGCGATCACCGACATGTCGAAGTCACCGTCGACGCAGGGTGCGTAGAAGATGCCGGGGAGCGGTTGCCACAGATACATGTTGGTGATCGGGGCGATGCCGTCGTCTGGCGTGATCTGGTTGGCATTGTCCCGCGCCGGGAAGAGTCGGCGGGTTGCCGCCGCTGACGCCACCTGCCTGGGCGTTGCCCCGCTCGAAGTCGTTACCGTCCTCGCCGCGTCCGAAGTTGTCGCCCTGCAGGTTCCACGCCGTCTCCGTGAAGCCGAGGTGGTAGGACCAGTCGTGCATGCGGTTGTGCATCGCGAACAGGTTGGCCCGCGCCGCGTCGATGTCGTTGCGTTGCGGAGATGTGAACGTGGTGTCGGGGTTACAGCGTCTCCTCGAACCATTGGTTGGTCCAGTCGTAGACGTAGTCCCGATTCGGCCGGGCCGTCGCCGTCTCAGTGCCGACAGTACCCGGCGTTGTTGCTGTTCCAGTTGTGCACGGCGAACGAGTTGTTGCCACGTGTGGTGTTCGTCGACGTGCCGGTCGCCGGGTCGACATCCCAGGCCAACGGAGACGCGCTCGTCCCGACAGCCTCGTCGCACTGCGCGTCGGGAGTGAAGCACCAGCGCACTCGCGTGTCGTTTGTCGAGTAGTCGACCGGTGGCGAGCTCGGGAAGACCTCCCACTCCGGGTTGTCCTCCTCGTGGTCGACGAGGTTCTCCCGGACGAGGATGCTGCCGTCGCGAGCGTCGACGAAGGTCGAGAAGGCGACGGGATGCGGCCGCGTTGGCGATCAATGTGACCTTGTACGCCGCTCGCGCACCGATCGGCCGTCGGGACGGCGACGAGCTCCGTCGTCATGCGTGTCTGCGGCGTCGACGCCCGGCGTCCGCTAGAGCGATCCGTACCGCTTCGTCCTCGCTCAGCGTGGCCGGCTCCGGCGCAGCCGCATCTTGGGCCAGCGACGAGGTCACGTGCCAGACCTCCCCGCCTCGCACACCGACGGCCAGGAGGCCGTCGTAGCCCGCGACGAGGTCGCCGAACCGCTGTCGGAACAGCACGGCCGCACCGTCGCCGATCGGGTTGACGCTCACCACCTCGAGGGCCGCGGCGCCGCTCTCGGTCAGCCCGAGGACGTCCCGGTTGCCCTGCGACGTACGCCGTGGCGGCGGCTACCGGGTCGGCCGGCAGACCAGTCGCCAGCGGCTCCGTGGTTCCGGTGAGAACCGCGGGTGTGCCGAGATCGTTGAAGCGGGCTGCCACGCCGGGCGCCGCCGCCTGTGTCCGCTGTGGTGCCGCCGGCGCTACGACGCCCTGGCGGTTGTCCACCACTTTCTCGGCCTGCTGGTCGCCCTGCAGCACCGGGCCTTCCACCGGATCGCCGGGAGCAGCGTTGCTCCCCGGCCCGACTGCGAGGGTGAGCGACGCGACGGTCATCGCGGCCACCAACGCAAACGCACGAGAGTGTGTGCGCATGGTCCCCTCACCTCCTCGGCGGCCTCCATTGGCCGCCGTACGGAACCCGCGCGCGCTTACCCACGAAACCGCTTTCCTAATCCTGGATCGAGCGCCGATGTATCTCGGGCGGCCGGCCCCGGCTCTTGTCAGGCGTGAGCACTAAGCGCGACCATCGCCCGCACCGGCCCAACAGCGAGCCGGCGCTGCCCGTTGCGCGGGCGAGGTTCATGCCGCTCCAGCTGCCGGAGGTGTCCCGGGCACCGCGCCAGCAACGACTGGAGGCGGCTCGATTGACCCGAGCGCAGCGAGGTGTCGGCCTGGTGACGCGACTCGCGCGGCTCCTGCACGTGCGCACTGCCCGGCCCGCGGCCTGACCGGCCGAGCCCGCACCGTTCAACCACGCTGTACGATCGGCCCGAGAAAGGGGTCGATCGCTTGGCGCACACCATGCCCCCCGTCGGCGACCGGATTCGCTCGGAGCGGTTGCGCCGCGGTTTGTCCGTGCGCGGCCTCGCCCGCGAGGTGGGGGTGTCGGCCAGCTTGGTGTCCCAGATCGAAACCGGGCGCAGCCGTCCCTCGGTGAGCACGCTGTACGCGATCACCAAAGCTCTCGGCATTTCCGTGGAGGACGTGTTCGACACTGCTGGCGCCGCTGCGTCGACACGAGTTTCGGGATTGCCCGGCCCGCTGGCCGCGGTCGCCCACGCTCTAGCCGCCGCACCCGCACCGACCCCGCTACCCAGCGGCATCGACCCGACCACTGAGCGCTCGCTCGGGCCACACGTGGGCCCTGACCAGCGCGAGATCCTCGAGCTCGACTCGGGAGTCACCTGGGAGCTGCTCGGGCGCGTCCCCGGAGCGCACGTCGACTTCCTCCTCGTGACCTATGCGCCCGGCGGCACGTCGTCGAGCACAGGCCAGCTGATGCGCCACTCGGGAGTGGAGTACGGGTATCTCACCTCGGGCGAGCTCGTCCTCACCCTCGGCTTTGACGACCTCGTCATGCGCCCAGGCGACGCCGTGTCCTTCGCGTCGACCACACCCCACCGCTACCGCAACGACGGCACCGAACCGGCCATCGGCATCTGGTGCGTCATCGAGACGGACTGAGCACCGGCCGCGCTCCGCAAGATTCTGCCGTCCTGCCTCTAGCCACGGCATGTTCAGTCCTCGTAACTTCTACTTAACAGGCGGCACCCTGCGGGGAGGACCGATGGCGATCCGCACCTACGGGCCGAACGCGGTCGACTGGGAGCAACGGGTCGACCTCGACCGACTGCGTACGCAACGCCTGCAGCGGCTCAGCGACCACCTCGAGCGCTCGGACCTCGGGTCACTCCTGACATTCGACTTCTCCAACATCCGCTACATGACATCGACCCACATCGGCACGTGGGCGATGGACAAGCTGATCCGCTTCGCGTTGCTCCCCCGCGGTGGTGAGCCGGTGATCTGGGACTTCGGCTCCGCGGCCAGGCACCACCAGCTCTACAACCCGTGGCTCGACGGCACGAACCGTGCTCGGGCCGGCATCTCGACGCTGCGAGGCGCATTCCACCCCGACGCCGGCATCGCCCAGGAGGTCGCCCGCAAGATCGCCACACATCTGCGCGAGCGCGGTCTCGCCAACGACCCGGTCGGCGTTGATCTGGTCGAGATGCCGATCCTCGCCGCCCTGCAGGCCGAAGGGCTCGACGTCGTCGACGGGCAGCAGGTGTTCCTCGAGGCACGCCGCATCAAGACACCTGACGAGATCGCGCTGCTCGCGCAGGCCTGCTCGATGGTCGACGCGGCCTATGACGAGCTCTACGCCTTCCTGCGGCCGGCGTCCGCGAGAACGAGTGCGTCGGACTCGTCGCCAACGTGCTCTATGGCCTCGGCAGCGAGTACGTCGAGGGCGTCAATGCCATCTCCGGCGAGCGCTGCTCGCCGCACCCACACGTCTACAGCGACCGCGTCATCCGTCCGGGCGACCCGGCGTTCTTCGACATCCTGCACAGCCACCTGGGCTACCGGACGTGCTACTACCGCACGTTCGCCGTCGGGAGCGCCTCGCCCCGCCCAGCGCGATGCGTACGTCCGATGCCGCGAGTTCATGGACAGCGCGATCGCCATGGTCAAGCCCGGGGTGACCACCGCCGACATCGTCGAGCTGTGGCCGCGCGCGCAGGACTTCGGCTTCCCCGACGAGGAGGCCGCGTTCGCGCTGCAGTACGGCCACGGCGTGGGCCTGTCGATCTGGGAGAAGCCCATCTTCAGCCGGCTGGTGTCCCTCGACCATCCCGAGGTGCTCGAGGAGGGCATGGTGTTCGCGCTCGAGACCTACTGGCCGGCCGGCGACGGCTGGTCGGCGGCGCGCATCGAGGAGGAGGTCGTCGTCACGGCGGAAGGGTGCGAAGTCATCACGAAGTTCCCCGCCGAGGAGCTGCTCGTCGCCGGCGCAAGTACTGGACCGTCGGCGGCCAGCTCGACACGTTGCGTGAGTCGCAGTCGCACCTCAACACCGCCGCCGGCCGGGGCGAGGCGCCGTGAACCTCTTGACGACTCCGCCGAGCCGGCTGTCGACGCCGAGAGCCTGCTGCAGATGTACGAGCAGATGCAGGTCATCCGCGGCGTACGAGAAGCTGGCCTACGACCTGTTCATGCAAGGTCTGGTCAAGGGCACCACGCACCTCGCGTCCGGCCAGGAGGCCGTCGCCGTCGGGACGAGTGCGGCACTGCGTGACGATGACTACGTCGTTGCCACCTACCGAGGCCACCACCACGCGATGGCCCGCGGCGCCACCCCCTTCGAGTGCCTCGCCGAGCTCATGAGCAAGGCGACCGGGCTCAACAAGGCCAAGGGCGGCTCGATGCACCTCACCAAGGCCGACCGGGGAATGCTCGGCTCCTACGCGATCGTCGGCTCGCACCTGCCGATCGCCGCAGGGGCGGCCTGGTCGGCCAAGCTGCGGGGCACCGACCAGGTCGCGGTCGCGTTCTTCGGTGACGGCGCCACCAACATCGGCGCCTTCCACGAGGCGCTGAACCTTGCCTCGGTGTGGAAGCTGCCGGTGCTCTTCGTCTGCGAGAACAACTTCTACATGGAGTACACCCCGATCCGCACGGTCACCTCGGTCGCCAACCCGGCCGCCGATCGGGCCGCCGCCAACGGGTTGCCGTCGCAGGTCGATCGACGGAAACGACGTGGTGAAGGTCTACGAGGCGCGTGCGCGCGGTCGCAACGCGCCCGCGCCGGCGAGGGGCCGACGGTGATCGAGGCGCAGACCTACCGGCACTACGGCCACAGCCGGGCCGACCCCGCCAAGTACCGTCCGGCGGACGAGGTCGCGCACTGGCTGCAGCGCGACCCCCTCGACGTCGCCCGCGGGCGGCTCACCGAGCTCGGCGTCTCCGAGAGCGACGTCGGGCTGGCGGACGAGCGCGCAGCCCAGTGGTCCAGCAGGCCCTTGCCGATGCCAAGGCGGCCCCCGACGCCGACCCCGACCGAGGCGCTCACCGACGTCTGGGCCGACGGAGGTGCCGCGTGGCGGACTGACGACCTATCGCGAGGCTGTCGCCGAGGGCATCGCCCGCGAGATGCGGCGCGACCCGACGCGTGGTGCTGTCTCGGGCGAGGACATCGGTGCGGCCGAGGGCGTCTTCAAGACGACGGTCGGGCTGTTCACGGAGTTCGGGCCCCAGCGCGTCTGGGACACCCCGATCTCCGAGCAGGCCATCGTCGGCGCGGCGCTCGGCGCCGCGATGACCGGGCTCCGTCCAGTCGCGGAGATCATGTTCTCCGACTTCCTGGCGTGCTGCTACGACTATCTGGCCAACGAGATTCCGAAGATGCGCTACATGACCGGCGGGCAGGTCACCGTGCCGCTGGTCATTCGTACGGCCAACGGCGGCGGGCTGGGCTTCGGCGCGCAGCACTCGCAAGCGGTGGAGAACTGGGTGTTCACCGTCCCTGGCCTGAAGATCGTGGCGCCGTCGACGCCGGCGGACGTCGTCGGGCTGATGGCGTCAGCGATCCGCAGCGACGACCCCGTCGTCTTCTTCGAGCACAAGGGCTTGTTCGCCAGCAAGGGTGAGCCCGCGCCTCCCGACCACGTCATCCCGCTCGGCCAGGCGGCCACCGTGCGGCCAGGGCAGCGACGTCACGATCGTGGCACTCGCGTCCACGGTGCCGACGGCGCTCACAGCGGCCGAACAGCTCGCCGGCGACGACATCAACGCCGAAGTCATCGACCTGCGCTGCCTGGTCCCGCTGGACGCGCGCACGGTCCTCGAGTCGGTGCAACGCACGTCCCGTCTGGTCATCGTCGAGGAGAACCCCTACCAGGGCGGGTGGGGCGGCACGGTCGCCTCGATCGTCGCCGACGAGGGCTTCGAGTCGCTGGATGCGCCGATCCGTCGGGTCGCCGCGGCGTGCGTACCACTGCCGTTCGCCGACGCGCTCGAGGAAGTCGTCATGCCCACCGTCGACAAGGTCGTCGAAGCCGTACGCAAGCTCGCCGCCTACTAGCAACCCCCACCTTCACGCCGGGCAAAGGAGCAGCGGCACATGGCACAAAGACTCATCAAGGGAGGCACCGTCCTCAGCATGGACAGCACGATCGGCGACCTCCCACGCGCCGACGTGCTCATCGAGGACGACAAGATCGTCGCAGTGGAGCCGGACATCAGCGCCGACGCCGAGGTCATCGACGCACCGGCAACATCGTCATCCCGGGCTTCGTCGACACCCACCGGCACACCTGGGAGGCGGCGATCCGGGGCTGCGCGCCCAACGCGACGCTCGACGACTACTTCGTCGAGGTGCTCGACACCTTCGCGCCCGGTCTACCGCGCCCGAGGACGTCCACGCGAGCAACGTCGCCGGATCGCTCGAGTGCCTCAACGCCGGCATCACGACACTGGTCGACTGGTCGCACATCAACAACACGCCGGACCACCCCGACGCCGGCATCCGGGCCTGCAGGCGACCGGATCCGCGCCCAGTACGCCTACGGCAGCGCCAACACCTCGCTGGCCGACTACTGGTTCGAGAGCAAGATCGCGATCCCGGCCGACGACGTACGCCGCATCCGCGACACCTACTTCTCCTCCGACAGCGGCCTGCTCACGATGGGCCTCGCCACCCGCGGACCGGCTTCTGCCAGGAGGAGGTCGTGCGTCCGAGTGGGAGCTGGCCCGCGAGCTCGGGATCCCGATCACCGTCCACGTCGCCATGGGCCGGCTGGCCGGCCGGTTCGGCATGATCAAGCAGCTCAGCGACCTCGGTCTGCTGGGCCCCGACACCACCTACATCCACTGCTGCCACTTCAGCGACGAGGAGTGGCAGCTGGTCAAGGACAGCGGCGGCACGATCTCCATCGCACCGCAGGTCGAGACTCAGATGGGACACGGCTGGCCACCCTTCCTCAAGTCGACTCGGGCTGGGGGCTGCGTCCGAGCCTGTCGATCGACGTCGTGACGACGGTGCCCGGCGACATGTTCACGCAGATGCGGGCGGCGTTCGGCGCCGACCGTGGGCGGGTGAACGCTGAGCTGCTACGAGCCCAACGAGCAGGTGCCGAAGGACGTGCTCACCGCTGCGCAGATGCTCCGTGGCGGCCACATCGACGGCGCCTACGTCGCCGGGCTGGAGGACCGCACCGGCTCGCTGACCCCGGCAAGCAGGCCGACGTCGTGGTCATCGACGCCCGCGCTCAACATGGGCCGGTCCATCGACCCGGTGCCGCGGTGTGCTCTGCGCCGACGTCTCCAACGTCGACACCGTGCTGGCGCGGCGCGGTCAAAAGCGCGACGGCAAGCTGCTGGCCGACGTCGACAAGGCCCGCGCACGTCGAGGCCTCGCGCGACTACCTGCTGGCCGAGGTCGAGCGAGCAAGACCGCGCAGCGCGGCATGACGATTCGACACATCGTCCGCCCGGCCGCCGAGGCGAACGTCGCCCCGGCGGGCTGGGCAGCCGGCGCCACGGGCTACCGCCGTTGGACGGTGGTGGACGAGGCGGGCGGCGCGGTGCACACGGGCTTCGGCGTCTGCGAGCTGGCCCCGGGCGGTGAGCTGCCGCCGCACGTGCACTCCTTCGAGGAGAGCTTCTACGTCGTCGAGGGCACGGCGTGCTCGAGACCGCGGAGGGCGCTTCCGGCTGGCGCCGGGCGACTACGGGCTGATCCCGGTCGGCGTGCCGCACCGTTGGCGCAACGACGGCGACGACGCGGTCCGGTGGGCGGAGATGCAGGGCCCGGTGCCGCGGGACGGTACGACGGCGACACCTTCTCGGTGCCGGCGCCGCCCGTAGCGCGCCGCCGGTCCCGTCGACGTACGCGACCCGCGGACGCGCCGCTTCGGCCGCATCACGCCCGGCCACATGGATCCGGCCAAGCAGAGCCAGGACCTGCTCGCGGTGTCGGCGAGCATGCGCACCGCGCTGCTCGTCTACAGCGGCATCACGGTGAAGATGATGGTCGACTCCGACCTGGGCGCCCAGCTCTCGACGATGTTCATGGTGCAGTACGCGCCGGACGGCGTCGGCCGGCGCCCACGACCATCCGTTCGAGGAGACCTACTTCTTCCTCGAGGGCGCGCGGAGGCGACCTTCGACGGCGAGCGCTACGAGCTCGGGCCGGGGGACGTGGCCTGGGCCGGCGTCGGCGCGTGCACAGCTTCCGCAACCTCGGCGACCCGCTGCGCTGGCTGGAGACTCAGGCGCCGCAGCCGCCGCCCGCCACTCCTACCGGTTCGCGCGCGACTGGGACTACCTGCGGGAGGACAAGGAATGACCGATGGCCCACCGCCGCTCGTCGTGGTGGTCGGCGGCACGGCCGGCATCGGACGGGAGATCGCCCGGCGCTACGCCGACGCGGGCGACGGGTCGTCGCTGACCGGGCGCGACGCCAGCGCGCGGGACGGCCGCCAAGGAGTCGGCGGCGACCGCGCGGGCATCGCGCTCGACCTGTCCGAGCCGGCGAGCATCGCCGCGGCCCTGGCGGACGTCGGCCGGGTCGACCACGTCGTCTCGCCGCGATCGACGCGACATCAACACAGTCGCGGACTACGACATCGCCGCGGCGATCGCCTGTCACCTCAAGCTGGTCGGCTACACCGAGGTGGTCCACGCGCTGCTGCCCCGGCTGGCCGACGACGCCTCTCGTGCTGTTCGGCGGGCGGGCCAAGGACCGGCCCTACCCGGGCTCGACCACCGTCTCCACGGTCAACGGCGGCGTCACCGGCCTGGTGCACACCCTCGCTGTCGAGCTGGCGCCGCGCCGGGTCAACGCCCTGCACCCCGGCATCGTCGCCGACAGCCCGTTCTGGTCGGGCAAGACGGAGGCGACCGACGGTCCGCGAGCACACGCCGACCGGCCGCAACGTCGACGATGGACGACGTCGTCGACGCGGTCGACTTCCTGCTCCGGAACCACTCCGGTCAACGGCATCGACCTTCCGTCGACGGCGGGTGGATGCTCAGTGACAGCTCGGGTGCGCGGTCGTCGGCACCGGCCGCATGGGCGCGGCCATGGCGGGCCGACTGCGGCGGGCCGGGCTTCGACGTCGTTGTCTACAACCGCACCCGCGCGGGCCGAGGCGCGAGGCGCCGCCGGCGACCGGCGCCGCGGTCGCCGCCACCGCCGAGAGGCGCGCGTCCGGCCGACGTCGTCATCGTGTCGCTCGCCGACGACGCCGCGGTGCTGGCGGCGTACACGGGAGCCGACGGCCTGCTCGCCGGCCTGCGCGACGGGCACGGTCGTCTGCGACACCAGCACCGTCGACCCCGAGACGATCCGCGCCTGGCGCCAGTCGTCGCCGAGCGGCGGCGCCACGCTGCTCGACACCCCGGTGTCGGGCAGCGTCCCGCTGGTCGAGCGCGGCGAGCTGACCGTGATGGCCGGCGGCGACGCGGACGGCGCTCGACCGGGCCAGGCCGGTGCTCGACGCGTTCGCCGCGCGATCTTCCATCTCGGCGACACGGCGCCGGCGCGACCATGAAGCTCGTGGTCAACTCCCTCGGTGCACGCGCTCGACGTGGCGCTCAGCGAGGCGCTCGTGCTCGCCGAGACGGCCGGGCTCGACCGGACGCGGCCTACGACGTGCTCGCGTCGGGGGCCGTCGGCGCGCCGTTCGTCCAAGTACAAGCGCGCGGCCTACCTGCACCCGACCAGACGCCGGTGGCGTTCAGCCTCGACCTGGTCGCCAAGGACCAGGACCTCATCCACACCCTTGCCAAGAACGTTGGAGCGTGGATGACGCAGGGGGAAGCAAACCGCCTCGAGCTGGTGGCGGCTGCTGTCGCCGCCGGCATGGGCGAGCGCAGACCTCAGCGCCCTTGCGGAGTTCCTGCGGTAGGTCAGGTTGCGCCACCAGGCGCGAGCAGCTCATCGATCCGCGCGATAGTCAGCCGCCTCGTCGGTCCGAACCACCGGCTCGACCGGCACGGGCTCGACGACCTCATCGGCTGGCCGTGCTACCCGCCGCCGCCGGATCCGGATCTGCTCCATGGCTGCCACCACCCCTCGTACGTGCGTCAGCGCGGCCGGTGTCCGCCGCTGAAGCCACCGGATAGCCGCGGACCGGCGGCAGAAGTCGACGGCGAGTCGCCCGCGGTAACCGGGCGTAGGCGCGGCCCAGCACCCGCCAGAGCCTGCGAAGCAGCCGCTCACGGCGCCGGCCGTGCCGCGCCGCTGGGCGCGCCTGAGCCGTTGTCTTGCGGTGCAGCTGCTCCAGGTGGGTGCGGGTCAGCTCGTACTGGATCCAGTGCGACATGGTCCTGCTCCTTCTATCTGCCGTCGGCACCTGAGCGCCGCCTTCCCTCGGCATACGCAGACCGTCGCGGGTCGGTTCGCGAGAACCGGTTGGCCGGGTCGCCACGTACTCGCTCATGACCACACCGCTGCGTCGACCCGAGGAGCGCCGTGTCCCACCCAGCGACCAGGCAACAGTCGGCCCTGACGAGGCCGTTGCTGATCCTGCTGTTCGGGGCCGCTGTCGCCCTGGCAGTCGGCACGTACGGGCGGCTCCACGCCCCGTCCGGCACAGTGATCACGACATTCGGTTTCTCCGGGCCGCTGCAGATGAAGGCCTGGCTCACGACCGCGGCGCTGGGCTTCGGCGTCGTACAGCTGGCGACGGCTCTGCGCATGTACGGGCGAGTCGGCAGCGGGCCTGCGCCGAGGTGGGTGGGACCGCTCCACCGATGGTCGGGCACGACCGCGTTCGTCCTCAGCGTGCCCGTGGCGCTGCACTGCCTATGGGCGCTCGGCTTTGCGACCTATGACCTGCGTACGACCGTGCACTCGTTGCTCGGCTGCGCGTACTACGGCGCGTTCGCCGCCAAGATGCTGACCCTCGGGGACGAAAAGGCGCCGCGCTGGCTGCTCCCCGTGCTCGGGTGAGCGCTGCTCACCATCCTCGCTGGCCTCTGGCTCACCGCGTCGTTCTGGTTCTTCACTTCGTCTGGAGCTGACCTGCTATGACCACCGTTGATCGTCGTACGTCCTTGCTGCCGGCCTGGTTTGCGGTGTGGCCGGCGCAACCGGAGCCCTGCTCGCCAAGGATGCGCTCGACGGGAATGGCCCACCGAACAGTGCCCCGAACAGTGCGGGTCTGAGTGGGTCAGGCCAAGGCACGCCACTGGCCCGGGTGGCGGACGTGCCTCGCGGCGGCGGCGTTGTGCTCGCCGACCAGAGGGTCGTGCTCACCCGGTCGTCCGAGACGTCGTCGCTGCGTTCTCGGCGGTCTGCACCCATCAGGGCTGCCTCGTGGAGTCCCTCGGACGGGGCGATCAACTGCCCGTGCCACAGCCGGTTCGACGCGACGACCGGAGGTCCTGGCGGGCCCGCCAGACAAGCCCTCGCCGGGGTCCCCCTGGCGCTGCAGGGCGACACCATCGTGACCGCCTGACCATGACGAAGAGGGGAAGGACTCGTGCGATGCGCCGACACGTACCGACACTTGTCTGGCTCGCGGCGGCAGCCTTCTTTGTGGGGGCACTCACCGCATGGCGCTAAGTTTGCCTTCGTGCCGGCGCCCGCACCTGACCAGGATGTCCTCCGCCGCTTCGCTGCCGGAGACGAGTCGGCGTTCAGCGAGGTGTACCGGAGGTACGCCGGACCCATGTACACCGTCGCGCTTCGCGTAGTCGGCCGGCCGGAGCTGGCCGCCGACGCGGTGCAGCAGGCCTTTGTCCAGGCCTGGCGCGCAGCGTCGTCGTACTCTCCCGGCTCCGATATCGCTCCGTGGCTGTTCACCATCACCCGGCGTGCCGCGATCGATGCGTGGCGCAAGGAGAGCCGGCACACCGTGGTCGACACTGCGGACCCAGTGACCGAGCCGTCGGTCGAGGGACCGTCGCTCGAGGGCGCCTGGGAGGCGTGGCAGGTGCGCCAGGCGCTCGACGAACTACCGATCGAGGAGCGGGAGGTCGTGGCACTGGCGTACGGGGAGGGGCTACGCACACCGAGACGGCGGACCGGCTCGGTGTCCCCGTCGGCACCGTGAAGTCACGCACCCATCGCGCCTACCGCAGGCTGAGCCATCGACTGTCACACCTCGCTCCGTATGACAATGAGATGGGAGTGAGCGGGCATGACCAGTGACGATCGTCCACCGGAGCTGCCCGAGTCTGTGCTCGCCATCCTCCGACAGCCGGAGGTGCCCGCCGACCCACCCTGCGGACCTCGAGGCCCGCGCCTGGGCCGCCATCCGCCAAGAAGGTGCCCGCACCGAGGAGGGCATCGGCCAGTCGACGGAGGCCGTCGACGAGCTCTCCAAGGCACGCCACCGGCGCTCGGCCCGTCGCGCGTGGGTGCCGCTGCTCGCTGGGGCGGCGGCCGTGGCGGTGATCGGCACCGTGACGGTCGTCGCCGTCACGGGTGACGATGATCCGGACGCGACAACGGTCGCGCTGGCCGGCACCGACGTGGAGCCCAATGCCGAGGGGCAAGCGGAGATCACTTCCACACCTTCTGGGCTTCTTCCCAGATACAGCTCGACATCACCGGCCTGCCGCCGGCGCCGGCGGGCGCAACCACCAAGGCTGGCTGCGCAACGACGGCGACGCGGTCACCATCGGCACATTCCACGGGGGCGGCAGGGCAGCGACGACATCATTCTGTGGTCCGGAGTCGACGTCGCCGACTTCCCGACGCTCACGGTCACCCTTCAGCAGGTTGGCGGCGGCGCGGAGTCCTCTGGCATCGTCGTGTTGCGTGGCGACATCGGCTCCGACTGACCGTCTAGCGGCGCCGGCACGCAAGGTGTACGACAGAAGCAGAGCCTGAGGCATGAGGCGGTGGTTGGCATGACCGACTTCGAGCGCACGGTGCTGGGCTCCGGCGGACCCGAGGTCAGTTTTCGGACTGCTCGCCGACCCACGGCAGACAGCGGGCTGGGCGCACGGACACCTGCGGCTCTTGGGACCTGACTGTCTCTTCTAAGCATCCAGCCGAGGGCCAGTCACTGTTCGTCAGCCTGCCGGACCAGCGACGGGTCGAGTGGGGTAGCCGCAGCGGCTACTACTCCGGTTGGGCTCAGGTGAGCGACCACGTCGGAGGCGGGTCGGACGTGACCGTACACGTGTCATTGACCGGCGCGTTGGAGCCTGACTCGCCGCGGATCGCCGCCCGGGTGCGCGAGGACCTGGAGTCCGCGCTCGACGGGCTGTGCGTGCACTTCGAGGGCGGGGGTTCCTGAGCAACTCCGCGTCACCCTGCTGCGCGGGTTGCCAGCACGTCCGGCAGTCGGAACCGACCCTGGAGACGGCGGGATCGAGGAACGCGTCCAGCGCGACGTTATCCGCCCCGCTCGCAGCGTGAGGACGTTCATCCCGACCAACCGAAACGGGCCGAGATCCCTTTCACGTTGGTAGCAGGCCAGAGCCAGCTGCCCGTTTGCACCGAATCGGGCTCCACACGCCAGCTGGTGGCGAACATGCGCTCGCGGAGGAAGCGGCCGACGCCCTCGCGGCCGTCGAACCACGCCGGCAGCGGCGGCATGCTGAAGCGAGCGTCCTCGGCAAGCAGGGCGAGGATGCCGTCCACGTCGGCTTGCTCCCAGGCGTCGACGAGCGCGGTCACGAGCTCGCGCTGCGCCCTCGGTGCCGAGCGCGTCCAACTCGACCTGTTGAGACGTACGCGGTGCTCGTTGCTCGACCGCGGCTCTGGCGCGCTGCAGCGCACTGTTGACCGAAACGCGGGTCGTGCCCAGGATGTCGGCGGGTTTCGCCGCGGAGAGCCCCAGCACGTCACGCAGGATCAGCACGGCTCGCTGGGTGCCCGGCAGGTGCTGGAGCGCCGCGACGAACGCGAGCTCGACGCTCTCCCGCCGCAGATAGGCCTCTGCGGGGTCGCCACCGCTGTGCTCACCCAGTAGCGCCTCGTCCGGGAGGGGCTCGAGCCACACCGGCCCGCTCACCCACTCGCCGAGGTCGCTGGTCGCCCGGATCGCGGGCGCGTTGTCTTCCGAGCGCATCCGTCGCGGGCGGCGGGAGATCTGGCGCAGGCAGGCGTTGGCGCTGATGCGGTAGAGCCACGTCCGCAGCGAGCTGCGCCCCTCAAAGCCGGCCAGCCCTCGCCAGGCGCCGAGCAACGACTCTTGCAGCGCGTCCTCGGCGTTTTGCACCGAGCCCAGCATCCGATAGCAGTGCGCGTAGAGCTCATTCAGGTAGCCTCCGACGAGCCGGTCGAAGGCTGCGGCGTCCCCCGCGCGCGCGGCGTCCAGCAACTCACGCTCGGTCGGTGTTTCAACTCCGTCCACCGAGGCCCATGGTGGCAGCCGTCCAAGTGCTTTGGCGAGGTCGATTGTCGCGGCTAGGTGCGGGCCGGCTGCAGGCGGCGCGGCGGTGACGTCGTCCCCGTGGTCCGTACGCGCCCGCGCCGGGAGGAACACGAGGGCGGCCACAGCAGCCAGCGCGGTCGCGAGCGCCGCGACGTACGACCCAGCAGCCAGGCCGGCCATGAAGGCGTCACGCACCACGAATGTGGCCGCCTCCTGGGCCGGCCCGGGAATCGTGGCAGCCACCGTCAGCCCGGCCATGACCGACTCGTCGGCCGCCTCGCTGAGCGCTACGGGGTAGCCCAGTCGGGCGAACGAGTCGGCGATCGCCGGGCCGTAGGCCGACACGAGCACCGACCCGATCACCGCGACACCCAGCGTGCCGCCGACCTCGCGGGCAGTGTCGTTGACCGCAGAACCGGCACCAGCCTGGGCGCGCGACAACGCACCCATGATCGCCTCCGTCGCGGGGCCCGTGGTGAACGCAAGCCCGGCGGCCATCAGTGACATCGCAGTGACGATCGGGCCCCAGTAGGCGGCGTCGACCGCCGTGCCTGCCGCGACGAGGAAGTCTGGACCCATGAGCGCCAGGCCACCCGCGACAACCAGCTTGGTGCCGATGCGCTTCATGACCACGATGGCCACAGGTGACATCGCTCCGATGACAACGGCGAACGGCAGCGTCGCTAGGCCTGCGGTCAGGGTGTCGTAGCCACGTACGGCCTGGAAGTACTGCGTAATCACGAAGATGAATCCGAAGAGGGCACCGAACGCCATCGCGATCGCACCGCTAGCGGCCGAGAAGCGCGCGTTGGTGAACAGGCGTACGTCGAGGATCGGGCTGCGGCGTCGGATCTCCACGACCACGAAGCCGGCGAACAGGCCAACGGCGAGGGCGCCCCCAAGCACGGTGGTGGTGGAGGTCCACCCGTTGTTGGGTGCCTCGATGATCGTCCACACCAGCACCGAGATCGCGGCGATCGAGAGTGCCGCGCCGACGAGGTCGAAGCGACCCGCGTCGGGATCGGCCGACTCCGGAATCTCGCGACGGCCAGCGATGAAGAACGCCGACGGCGGCGAGGGGAACGCTGATGAGGAAGATCGAGCCCCATGCGAAGTTGTCGAGGAGCAGGCCGCCGGTGACCGGACCAACGGCCACTGCCACGCCGGACAGGCCCGCCCAGACGCCGATCGCCGTCGCTCGCTCGCGGGGTTCCGTGAACACGTTGGTGATGATCGCGAGCGTGGCCGGGTAGATGAACGCCGCGCCGACCGCCATGACCGCGCGCGCCGCGACAAGCTGTGCGGTCGAGTCAGCCAGCGACGCGGCGATCGACGCCAGGGCGAAAACCACCAGGCCGGTCTCGAGAGTGCGCCTTCGTCCCCACCTGTCGGCCAGGTTGCCACCGACGAGGAGCAGCCCGGCAAAGACGAGTGTGTAACCGTCGACGACCCATGGCAGCTCGCTTGTGCTGGCCTCGAGCTCGCGCGCGAGCGTCGGCAGGGCCACGTTGACGATCGTGTTGTCGATCATCACAAGCAGCACGCTGAGGCCGACGACGCCGAGGACCCACCAGCGGCGCGGATGCGGGGGCGGTGCTGTCGAGACGCGGGTATCGGATGGAATTGTCACAAGAAACGGCTCCTAAGGACGCTGTGCTAGATTTATAGAACACCGTGCTACAGCACCGTCGAGATGTCAAGGGCGGGATGGGAGGATGACCCCGTGCCAGCCACCTCCCCGCGCACGCCGCGTCGCACCGCTCGGACCCCGAGCGTCGACGTACGCGGAGCACTCATCGATGCCGCCGAGGCCGTGGTCGTACGCGACGGGGTCGACTCACTCACGGTGCGCAACGTGGCCGTCGCGGCAGGGGTGGCGCCCATGGGCGTCTACAACCATCTGGGGGGCAAGGACGGGCTCATCGAGGCCCTGCTGATCCGTGGTTTCGACCGGCTCCGGACCACCATCGAGGACGGCAAGGAGTCCGATCCGATCCAGCGGTTGGTCGAGTGCGGACGGCGCTATCGCGAATTTGCCCATGCCAACCCGCAGATCTACTCGATGATGTTCGAGGGGGCGGTGGCGTTCGACAAGGAGCAGGGCGAGCTCCGTGAGCACAGCACCGCCGCCTTCGGTGCGCTCGTCGACAAGATCGCCTACGCGATCGACCGCGGAGCTCTCCGCAATGACGACGCTGTCGACCTGGCGTACCGCGTCTGGAGCTGCGTGCACGGAGCCGTGTCGTTGGAGCTCCATGGCATGACCGTCGTTCCGGATCCTCCGTCGACCTATCGGGCGCTGCTTTCCCAGCTCATCGACGGCGCTCGCCCGTAGCCGAGAACCGCTTTGATCACCGCCCGTGGTGGTGAGAACACGCCACGTTGACGCGTGTATCAGCCGTGGCCGTGGCCTTCTCTTGAGTTGGTGTCGCCGCTTGGCGATGTGCGACTTCCAGGGGGAGCAACGTGATGACCGTCATTACCAAGGAGCGTCCGCCCCTTTCCTTACCTGCGCCCGAGCGCCCTCGTCGCCTGGGCGGGTACGTGACAGACATCGAGGAACGCCTTGCTCGGGTGATCCGGCCGTTCAGCCTCGTCACTCGCGCCTGTCGCTAGGCATCGTGTTCGTGTGGTTCGGTGCGCTGAAGGTCTTCGACGCCACGCCCTACCTCGCCTCGCGCCTGCGCGGACGACAGGCTGCCGCCTGACTTCGCTTCGTGGGTTGATCACGGCCGCTCGCCAGTGCCGATGCCGAGCTCTTCGACGGCTTCCTCCAGCTCCTGTGCGGCCTCCTCGGCCCCGCCGCCCCGCTCCAGCTCGTGGGCGAGTTGCTCCAGCTCCGCGCCGCCCGCCATGAGCCGGGTCAACTCGGCGAGCGGGATCTCGGACTTGGCGAAGTCGCCGAGGCTGCGGCCGCGGTTGAGCAGCAGGAACCGGTCGCCGACGGGGTAGGCATGGTGCGGATTGTGGGTGATGAAGATGACCCCGAGACCGCGGTCGCGTGCCTGCACGATGTACCGCAGGACGACACCGGCCTGCTTGACGCCCAACGCCGAGGTCGGCTCGTCCAGGATCAGCAGCCGCGCGCCGAAGTGCACCGCGCGGGCGATCGCCACGGACTGCCGTTCGCCGCCGGACAGCGTGCCCACCGGTTGATCCGGGTCGCGGATGTCGATGCCCATGTCGAGCAGTTCCCGGCGGGTGATCTCCTTGGCCAGCTCCCGGTCGAAGCGGCGGAACGGTCCCATCCCTTGGTCGGCTCGGAGCCGAGGAAGAAGTTGCGCCAGATGGCCATGAGCGGCACCATCGCCAGGTCCTGGTACACGGTGGCGATGCCGGCGTCCAGCGCGGCCCGCGGCGTGGCCGAGCGTGACGGGGTTGCCGTCGATGAGCAGTTGGCCGTGGTCCGGCTGGTGCACGCCGGAGAGGATCTTGATCAGGGTGGACTTCCCCGCGCCGTTGTCGCCCAGCACGCAGGTGACCTGGCCGGCGTGCACGGTCGTGGAGATGTCGTGCAGCGAGATGACGTTGCCGAACGACTTGGCGACGTTGCGGATCTCCAGCAAGGGCGCGCAGATGTCATGACGTCACCTCTCTCTGTCGGCGAAGCGCCGGACGAACTGGTTGGCGAGGACGGCGAGCAGCAGCATCGCGCCCAGGAAGAACTTGAACCAGTCGGCGTCCCAGCCCGCGTACACGATTCCCTGCGACGTCATGCCGAAGATGAGGGCGCCCAGCGACGCGCCGACGGCCGAGCCGAACCCGCCGGTGAGCAGGCAGCCGCCGATCACCGCCGCCACGATGTAGATCAGCTCCTGGCCGAAGCCGGCCTGGGCCTGGATCGAGGTGAGCCGCATCAGCGGTGTTGCCGATGAACCAGGCCGCGGCCGACGTGATCATGAACAACGTCACGGTCGTCCGCATGACCGGGACGCCGACGTTGGTGCTCGCGGTCTCGTCGCCGCCGACGGCGAAGATCCAGTTGCCGAAGCGGGTGCGCAGCAACAGGTACGAGCCGCCGATCGTGGCGGCGATCCACCACAGGATCGCGATCTGGAACTCGGTGCCACCGATGTTGATCTGTTCGCCATGATCGCGTGCAGGATCCGAGTAGCCGGACACCTGGTCGAAGTTGTTCACCTGGACCGTGTCGGTCACGATCTTCGTGACGCCGAGGTTGAGCCCCTGCAGCATGAGGAACGTGCCGAGCGTGATGATGAAGCTGGGCAGTCCCGGTGCGGATGACCAGGTACCCGTTGAGGAATCCGACCGTGAGCACCAGCGCCAACGACACCGGCAGCGCGACCCACGTGTTGAGTCGTAGTACGTCGTGAGCAGGCCGGTCGTGATGGCGGCGGTCCCGGTCTGCACGCCCGGCCGAGAGGTCGAAGTGCCCGCCGATCATGAGCAGCGCGATCGCGACCGCCATGATGCCCAGCGTGGACGCCGGGTCCAGCCAGTTCGCGATGCCCCGCGGGGAGGACGTCGGAAAGGGACGCGAAGAAGAAGAACACGATCAGGGCGCCGATGAGCGAACCGAGTTCGGGCTTGACGAGCAGGCGCCGCAGCATGCCGATCCGGAGCCACCCGCTCGTCCGTCTTCCCACGCCGGTGACGGTTCCGGCCATGGTACCTCCCAGGTGGGGCGGGCGGGGAGGGTCGGGGCCCTCCCGCATCGGTCAGCGGGTGCCGGCGGCCGCGAGCTTCTCGATTCGGCGGCGTTGTCCTTGGTGACGAGCGTCGGGCCCGGTCAGCACCGTCTGGCCGCCGCCGAGGACGTTGAGGTTGGACTTGTACAGGGCGAGCATCACGCCGAGGTAGCCCTGCAGATAGGGCTGCTGATCGACGGCGAAGAGGATCTTGCCGCTCTGCACCGCCTGCGACGTCCGCGTTGAGGTCGAACGTCGCCAGCTTCGCCGTGGAGCCGGCCTCGCGATGGCGTTCGAGGCGACGACCGCCACCTGCCCGCCCAGCGTCACCACGCCGTCGATCGACGGGTCGGTCTGGAGCTTGGCCTTGATAGTGGCCTGCGCGGCGGGCAGGTTGTTGTTGTCGACCTGGAGGTTGGTCGTGGTGCCACCCAGCGCCGCCTTCACCGCCGCGCAGCGCTGTTCGAGGCCGACGTTGCCGGCTTCGTGGATGACGCAGATCGCGTTCTTCACCCCGGCGGCCTTGAGCTGGGCGCCGACCGCGTTCCGGCGACGGACTCGTCCTGCCCGACGTGGGACAGCGCGCCGAACGACTTGGACCGGACCGCCGGAGTTGATGGTGATGACCGGGATGCCGGCGGCGACGGCCTTCTGGATGGACGACTTGAGCGCGCCCGGGTTGGCCATCGACACGACGAGCCCGTCGACCTTCTGGTTCACGGCGGCGTCGATGAGTTGCGCCTGCTTCTGCGGGTCGCCGTCGCTCGCGTAGTTCAGGTTCAGACCCAGGTCCGAGCCGGCCTTCTCCGCGCCGGCCTTGACGATGCTCCAGAACGCGTCGCCGGCCGCGCCGTGCGTCACGACGGCGATCTTGTAGCCGTACTTGCCGGCGCCACCCCCGCCCATCGCGCGGATCCGGCGGCGCTCCCGCCACCGTCGTCATCGTCACTGGTGCAGGGGACTGAGCAACAGCAGCAGGACCAACGCCGCCACCAAGTACCGCTTTCTCGACATGGTGCCTCCTCGTTGAGGTGTGGTTGTCGCGCTCACGTGGCGGTGGGGAAGTGATAGCTGGCGCCGACGGGATGCTCGACATGCGGCCACGGGCGGTGGCCCGCCTTGGCGCGGGTGTAGAACGCAATGCCTTCGGGGCCGTGGATGTGGGACTGCCCGAACAGCGAGTCCTTCCAGCCGCCAAAGGAGTAGTAGGCCATGGGCACCGGGATGGGGACGTTGATGCCGATGTTGCCGTCTCGTACGTCCCAGCGGAACCGGCGCGCCGCTTCTCCGCTGGCGGTGAAGACGGCTGTGCCATTGCCGTACGCGGTCGCGTTGATCAGCTCGATTGCGGCGTCCACACTGTCGGCGCGTCATCGACAGCACGGGGCCGAAGATCTCTTCCCGGTAGACCCGCATCTCGGGAGGCACCTGGTCGAGCAACGTCGGGCCGACCCAGAAGCGCCTTCGCCGCTCCGGCACGCTGACCTGTCGCCCGTCGATCGTGAGCCTCCGCACCTTCCTCGACGCCAGCCGATCGCGGCGAAGATGCGATCGCGGGCCGGCGGCGAGACGACCGGACCCAGGTCGCTGGCGCAGTCCGTCCGGCCGAGGCGGACTCGCCGCCTCGGTCACGCCTCCGGCGCGTCGGCGGCGGCGCCGACCGGCACACCAGGGAGTTGGCGAGGCAGCGCTGACCAGCCGCCCCGTAGAAGGAGTTCATGATCGTCGGACGAGGAGTCCATGTTGGCGTCGGGCATGACCACGATCGCGTTCTTCGCCCCCCCGAGGCCTGGACACGCTTGCCGGTCGCCGCGCCGCGCTGGTAGACGTAGGCCGCGGTCGGCTCGAGCCGACGAACGAAACTCCCTCGATGCCCGGGTGGTCGAGCAACGCATTGACGGCGTCCTTCCCGCCGTTCACGAGGTTGAACACCCCGGCGGGAAGCCGGCCTGCCCATCAGCTGGGCGACGAGCAGCGACGCGGACGGGTCCTGTTCGGAGGGCTTGAGGACGAAGGTGTTGCCGCAGGCGATGGCGACCGGGTGCAACCAGAAGGCATCATGACCGGGAAGTTGAACGGGGTGATCCCCGCGAAGACGCCGAGCGGCTCCCGGTAGGAGAAGACGTCGACACCGGTCGACACCTCGTTGGAGTAGTCACCCTTGGTCAGTTGCGGGATGCCGCAGGCGAACTCCACGACCTCCAGGCCCCGCTGCACCTCGCCGAGCGCGTCGGAGACCACCTTCCCGTGCTCGTCGGCGATGATCTCGGCGAGGTCGCGGGCGCGAGCCTCGACCAGCTGACGGAAGGGAACAGCACCTTGGTCCGCGTCGACAGCGAGGCCTGCCCCCACTGCTCGAACGCCTTGATCGCGGCCTGCACGGCCGCGTCGACGTCGGCCGGTGTCGCCAGCAGGACCTGTGCCTGCTGCTCTCCGGTGGCGGGGTTGTAAACAGGGCCGACCCGGGTGGACGACCCGGCGGTTGACTGGCCGCCGATCCAGTGCTCGATGGTGCGCATCCGGGTTCCCTCGCTGTTCGTGGTCATAGGTACGGGCGCTGGTCGCGCTTGGCCTCTTCGTACGCCGTGCGTGCCCGCTGTGTCGACTCGAGCTTGGCTGCCTGCGCGACCGGCACATCCCACCACGCCTCGCTGCTTGGTGAGTCGACGAGTGGGTCTGTCTCGACGTGTACGACCACGGGTCCGCCGTCGTACTGCCTTGCCTCCTGAAGGGCCTTGCGAAACTCGTCGACTCCATTGGCCCGCAGGACTCGGGCACCCAGGCTCGCTGCATTGGCTGCGAGGTCAACTGGCAGCGTCTCGCCGTCGAGGCGTCCGTGCGCGCGTTGCGGCTGCGGTAGGCGGTGCCGAAACGCTGCGAACCGAGGCTTGCCGAGAGCGCCCCGATCGACTGGAAGCCGTGGTTCTGGACGAGGACCACGATGAGCTTGATGTGCTCCTGGACGGCGGTGACGAGCTCCTGAGCCATCATGAGGTAGGAGCCGTCGCCGACCAGCACGAACACCTCGCGCTCCGGGCTGGCCATCTTGGCGCCGAGCCCGCCGGCGATCTCGTAGCCCATGGTCGAGTAGCCGTATTCGACGTGATAGCCCTTGGGATCCCGGGTGCGCCACAGCTTGTGCAGGTCACCGGGCATCGATCCGGCGGCGCAGACCACGACGTCGGTGGGTGCTGCCGTCTCGTTGACGACGCCGAGGACCTCGCTCTGTGCAGGCAGCGGCCCGTGCCCGAGTGTGTAGGCGCGCTCGACTGTGGCGTCCCACTCCGCCGCGAGAGCTTGGTAGGACGACTGGTAGGCCGGGTCTGTGCTCCATCCGGCCAACGCGTCAAGCAATGCCGTCAAGGCTTCCCGCGCGTCGGCGACGACGGCGAGGCCGGCGTGCTTGGCGGCGTCGAAGCCAGCAATGTTGACGTTGACGAACTGCACGCGGTCATGCTGAAACGCCGTCCGCGATGCTGTCGTGAAGTCGCTGTAGCGGGTGCCGATGCCGATGACCACGTCCGCGTCCCGCGCGACGCGGTTGGCGGCTGTCGTGCCGGTCGCGCCGATGGCACCTAGAGCCTGGGGGTGGTCGTACGGCAGGGCTCCCTTGCCGGCCTGCGTCACTGCGACGGGGATGCCGGTCGCCTCCACGAGGGTCCGCAATGCGTCGGTGGCTTCGCTGTAGATGACTCCGCCGCCGGCGACGATCAGCGGGCGCTGCGCGGCACGTACGGTCTGCACGGCGCGCGCTAGCGCGGCTGGCTCCGGCAGCGGCCGCGGGACGTGCCACACCCGCTTGGCGAAAAGCTCCACCGGCCAGTCATGCGCCTCGGCCTGTACGTCCTGCGGCAGCGCGATCGTGACGGCGCCAGTCTCGGCCGGGTCGGTCAGCACGCGCATTGCGCCGAGCAGCGCCGAGGGCAGCTGTTCCGCCCGCCAGACCCGGTCGAAGAACCGTGACACGGGGCGGAGCGAGTCGTTGACCGAGACGTCGTAGGTGCGTGGGTCCTCGAGCTCCTGAAGCACAGGTGACGCCACGCGTGTTGCGAACACGTCGCCCGGCAGCAGCAGAACGGGCAACCGGTTGATGGTCGCCAGCGCGGCGCCCGTGACCAGGTTGGTCGCGCCTGGGCCGATCGACGTGGTGCACACGAGCGTCGACAGGCGGTTGCGCATCCGTGCGAACGCAGCGGCGGCGTGCACCATGCCTTGCTCGTTGCGGGCCTGACGGTAGGTAAGGCTGCCGGGCTCATCCAGCTCAAGCTCGAGCAGCGCCTCGCCCAGGCCGGCGACGTTGCCGTGCCCAAAGATGCCGAAGCACCCTTCGAAGAGCCGGTGCTCAACACCGTCGCGCTCGCTGACTTGCTGCGTCAGGAACCGGACGGTCGCCTGGGCAACAGTCAGTCGCGTCGTCGCCACCTCAGCCCCCCTTTCCGGACGCGGTTGTCAGGGGCAGTCGCGGATCGGTCTGCTGCGAGGGCCAGGTGGAACGGACCCACGAATGCGCAGGGTCGTCACGTGCAAGCCACACACGCTGACTCGGACCGGCCATCACATTGAGGTAATAGAGGTGATAGCCGGGCGCCGCAACCGACGGCCCGTGCCATCCGTACGGCACGAGTACGACATCGCCGCCGCGCACCTCGGCAAGGAGGTCGATCGGGCGCTGCGTTGTGCCGTACACGCGATGGAACGCGAACCCGCCGTTGGCCACCTCGAAGTAGTAGATCTCCTCCAGGGCCGACTCCTCTCCTGGTCGCTCCTCGTCATGCTTGTGCGGCGGGTACGACGACCAGTTGCCGGCGGGAGTGAGCACCTCCACCGCAATCAGCCGGTCGGCGTCGAAGGAGTCGGCTGCGCAGAAGTTGTTGACCTGTCGGCTGCTGGCACCCGCGCCACGGATCTCGACAGGGACGTCCTCGGCCTTGCGGTAGCGCGGCTGGAGCCGGCGCTCGCACCGTGCCCCGACAAGCGCGAAACGGCCACCACGAGCCGAATGGATGTGAACGGCCGCATCACGGGGAGCGTATGCGCAGTCGCTGACCCTGCTGAACACGTCGGGCCGGCCTTCGAGCTCGAAGGTCTCGCCATCGCAGGTGACCACGCAGCCTCCGGCAAGCGGCAGCACCACGATCTCCTCGGGTCCGGTGTCGAAATGCAGCGAACCGTCTGGCTGGAGCTCGACGACACGCAGCGACGTGTAGCCCCAGCCAGCGTTGTCAGGCGTGACCTCGACGGTGTAAGGCCCTCGGCTCGCGGTGCCGGCCGGCCAGTGCAGGCGACTGGTCAAAGTAGGCTCACCGCCTGCGCAATCGCACCGTCCACATCCCCGTCGGCGGGATAGAGCAGAGCGCGGCCGACGACCAGCCCTTGTACGGTCGGCTGCTCGAGCAGCTTGCCCCACTGCGTAAAGGTTGCCTTGGGGTCATCGGGCACCTCGCCGCCGAGCAGCAACGCTGGCAGGGTCGATGCCGCGAGCACCCGCTCCATGCCGGCCGGCCCGTCGTCGACCACCGGCAGCTTGAGCCATGTGTATGCCGACGTCGTGCCAAGCCCCGCCGCGACCGTGACCGACCTGATGACCGCCTCAGTCGACAGGTCGTTGCGCAGCCGACCGCCCAGCCGATGCGAGATGAATGGCTCGACCATGGCCATGAGTCGTCGGCTGGCAAGGTCGGAGACGGCCTGCGAGCAAGCCTGCAAGGTTGGAGCGGTCATCGAGTCGTCGGGGTCGATGCGCAGCAGCATCTTGCCGGCGTCGAAACCCATGGAATGCAAGGCATTTGCGTCGTAGCCAGTGAAGCGATCGTCGATCTCGAAGACAGTGCCGGCGAGACCACCGCGGTTCATGGAGCCCACGACCACCTTCCCGTCGAGCGCCCCAATGAGCAGCAGGTCTTCGAGGATGTCGGCCGTGCCCAGCACTCCGTTGACCTCGGGTCGGGCAAGCGCGGCGGCCAGTCGTTCCAGCAGGCTGGCTCGGTCGGCCATGGCCAGCGGGTCGGCACCGGCGCGCAGGGCGCCTCGAGCCGGGTGGTCGGCGGCGATCACCATGAGTCGCCCGGTCGGACCGAGCAACGACGTCGGTCGGAGGCGTGCGGCGGCAGCCGCAGCGACCGCCTGTGGCTGGTTGACGCGGATGTCGACGAGCTCGCGCACGTCAACCGACATGGCTCACCTCCGCTGGCGGGGTCGTCGCGCTCCCCAGCAGAGCCAGCACCTCTGCTTCAGTCGGCATCGCGGTCGAGCACTCCAGCCGGCCGGCCACGATTGCGCCGGCGACGTTAGCGAAGCGCAACACCCGCTCAAGAGGCCAGCCGGCGAGTAGCCCGTGACACAGTGCACCCCCGAACGCATCCCCCGCGCCAAGGCCGTTCACTACCTCGATCTGCACCGGCGGGACCTCGACCGTCTCGTGCGCCGTGCTCGCAAGCACGCCCTTGGGCCCCTGCTTGACGACGGCGAGATCAACACCTGACGCGAGCAACGCCGCGGCGGCGCGCCGTGGTTCCCGTTCGCCGACGGCAACCTCGCACTCGTCGAGGTTGCCGACTGCGACTGTCGCTTGCGGCAGAAGCGTCGCCACCTGCGCTCGGGCCTCCTCGGGTGAGTGCCAGAACATCGGGCGATAGTCCAGATCGACGACGGTGTGCGCCCGCCGGCCCCTGGCCTGGAGCGCTTCAAGGTGTGCCGAGCGGCTCGGCTCCTGCGACATGCCGGTGGCGGTCACCCAGAAAACGCCGGCGCCCTGGATAGCGTCGAGATCGAGCTCCTCGGGCGTGATCTGCAGATCGGCCGCGGTCGGCTGCCGGCCGTAGAAGTACAGCGGGAAGCTGTCCGGAGGGAAGATCTCGCAGAACGTCACCTGGCGTCAGCAGGTCGGGCACCGTCGCGATCCATCGGTCGTCGACCCCGAGCCGCCGGGCTTCTCGCCGGATGAAGCGCCCGAACGAGTCGTCGCCGGTGCCCGTGATCACCGCGCTTCGTCGCCCGTACCTCGCTGTGGCCACCGCCACGTTGGTCGCTGATCCGCCGAGGAACTTGCCGAAGGTCTCGACCTGCTCGAAGCTCACGCCGGTCTGCAGCGGGTAGATGTCGACGCAGATGCGCCCGACCGTGATCACGTCGTAGTCGGCATCGCTCATGCCAGGCCCCGCAGGAAGTCGACGCTCACCTGCACATCCTTGACTGGTCCGTCATCGGTCGGCTCGGCCGGCAGCACGGCGTCCTGCTCCAGGACGTACCAGCCCGCGTAGCCGGACGACTCGAGCGCCCGGACGATGCCGGCGATGTCCACGTCTCCCTGGCCGAGCGGGCGGTAGAGCCCCGCGCGCACGGCCTGGGTGTAGCTGAGGTCGCCGTTGCGTACGCGGGCCGCCAGCGTTCCGTCGACGTCCTTGAGGTGCGTGTGCGCTATGCGGTCGGCGGCGCGCGGCTGCGAGCTCGCCCGGGCTCGGTGCCGCCGATCAGCAGGTGACCGGTGTCCAAGCAGAGCGCAATCGACGACCCGTCGAGGACGCGCTGCACGTCGGAAGGGGATTCGACGATCGTCCCGACATGCGGATGCAGCGTCGCACGGATGCCACGCCGAGACGCCCTTTCCGCGAGCCGATCGAGATTGGTGAGGAGGGTCTCCATGCCGTCGCCATCGAGTGCCGGGCGCTCGTCGTAGCCCGCGCGCCCGGTCGCGGCGGCGAGCACGAGGGTGCCGGCACCGGCCGCGACGAACGAGTCCAGGACGTGGTCGACCACAGGCAGCGGATCGTGCGTCTCCTCGTGCAGCACGATGGGGACAAACCCGCCGACTGCTGCCAGCCCGTACGACTGCAGCAACCGCGCCTTCTCCCCGGGATCCTCGGGCAGGAACCCCTCCGGGCCGAACTCTGTGGCAGACAGCCCGACATCGCGCATCTGCGGGAGCACGCGATCCGGCCCGAGCTGGTAACCCCAGCCCGGCACCTCGGACACCCCCCACGAGATCGGGGCGCCGGCAATGCGTGCGGCTAGCGCCGTCATGCGGCGCGCACCTCCGCAATCGTGACCGCGCGGCGCTCGAGCCGCGAGCGGGTGGCCGCCTCCGCGATGTAGAAGGCCTCGAGCGCCTCGGCGACGGTGCACGGGTTGTCGCGGCGACCCTCCACAAGCTCGACGAAGGCGTTGATCTCGGCGACGTAGGCAGGCGTGAAGCGCTCCCAGAAGTTCGGCCAGGCACTCCCCTCCGGAAACTCGACACCAGGCTCGGCCGACAGGATGGGCGTCCGGTCGTCCAGACCGACCGACCACGTCGCGCGCGTGCCGGCGACGTCCATCCGTACGTCATAGCCCGCGCCGTTGTAGCGAGAGCCCTGACAGGTCGCGAGGGTCCCGTCGTCGAGAGTCAGGAGGACCGCGGACTCGTCGACGTCGCCGGCCTCGCCGAAGAAGGCGTCGCCTCGGTTGACGCCGAGGGCATAGACCTCGACGACCTCTCGACCGGTGACCCAGCGCACGATGTCGAAGTCGTGCACATGCAGATCGCGGTAGATGCCGCCGGAGATGGCGATGTAGGCAGACGGCGGCGGAGCAGGATCCGCGGTGACCAGGTGTACGCGGCGCAGCTCGCCAAGCTCTCCTGCGGCCACGGCCCGTCGGACCGCGACATAGCCCGCGTCGAAACGGCGCTGGAATCCGATCTGCACCGGCACCCCGGCGGCGGTCACCTCCGCCAGCACGCGCTGGTGGCCGGCAACGTCGGTTGCCACCGGCTTCTCGCAGAACACCGGGATTCCTCGCCGTACGCCGCGGACGATCATGTCTGGATGCACGGCGGTCGGCGCGGTGACCACCATGGCATCTGCTCGCGCCATCGCCTCGTCGATGTCGGAGGCCGACTCGACGCCCAGCTTCTCCGCGACGGCCCTGGCGCGGTCGGGGTCGGCGTCCACCAGGGCGAGGCTGTCGATCGCAGGATGCCTTCGCACGACGTCGGCATGGGCGGCGCCGATGCGCCCGACCCCGACGAACACGACCCGCATGGTGTGGCGCTCTCCTCGCCCCGGCTGCAACCGACCCACGACCGACTTGTCAGGTTGTCAGACTGTCACATGCGAGCATCTCCGCAGGCCCGCGCGTCGGGCTTGAGCCTGACAACCTGACAAGTCGCGCCAGGCAGCGTTGACCGACTAGGCGGGCGGGATGTTGAGGTTCAACCGGAACAGGTTATCGGGGTCGTAGCGACGCTTGACCTGCGCCAACCGGTCCCAGGTGCTCCCCGGATAGGCGACACGCACCATGGCCGGGTCGTCGTGGGACACAAAGTTGACGTAGACGCCGGAGCTGCCGTTGCGCACCGTCTGCGTCAGGCCCTCCACCCACGGCTCGAACGACCTGGCCTGCTCGACTGACGTGCCTAGTGCCGCCACGTTGCCCATGATGGGCGCGCGGCGGTGCGCAAACGCGGTCGCGTCATCGGGAACGTCGGCCATCGCACCCCCCAGAACCCGCAGCTGGACGACGCGCATCATCGCCGCGGAAGGAGTCTGCAGCTCGTCGACGATGCGGGCGGCGGTCGCGTGATCGACCCTGTCGGTGAACAGCGTGCGACCTGACGCGATTGGGTGGTATTCCTCTGGGTCCGGCGGGAACATCTCTGCGTAGGAGATCGGCTTGACCATGTCGACGATGGGCTCGGCAAGCGCGCGGAACGGTGCGACCGCCTTTTCGCCGGCGTCGGCGGACCCGGCGTAGGCGAGGAGGCCGAAAATCACGAGCTTGCCGTGCCATTCCTCCGGGACAAACGGCATCGGCGGCGCTGGCATGACATTGGCGATCGTCGACAGCTCGCGCGGCGCGGCGTCGGCGGCCTCGACGAACGAGACGATGACGTCAGGTGTCACCGGCAGCATGAGCATGCCGCCCACGACCGATGGCACCTCGTGCAGACGGAACTTGAACCGGGTGACGACACCGAAGTTGCCGCCCCCGCCACGGATCGCCCAGAACAGATCGGGATGGTTCTCGGCGTCGACCTGGAGGACGGAGCCATCGGCGGTGACGACCTCTGCGGCCAGCAGGTTGTCGATCGTGAGGCCATGCTTGCGCAGCAGGAAGCCGATGCCGCCGCCGAGCGTGATGCCGCCGATGCCAACGGACCCGGTGTCACCGAAGCCGGTCGCGAGCCCGTGCCCCGAGGCTGCGGCTGTGTATTCACCCGCGGTCAGCCCGCCGCCCGCCCAGGCGGTGCGGTTGGGCACATCGAGCTCCAGGTCGCGCAGCCGGCGCAGGTCGAGGACAAGGCCGCCTTCGGACACACCGAATCCGAGCCCGGAGTGACCGCCCGCGCGGACGGCGAGCTCGAGCCCGGTCTCGCGGGCGAGCGCAATCACCCGCGCGACCCCTGCCGCGCTGTCGGGCTGCACGATGGCCGCGGGTCGACGGTCGGCGCCGCCATAGAACACTTGACGCGCCGAGTCGTAGCTCTCGTCGCCTGGCGCGATGACCGCTCCGTCGAACTCCGCGCGCAGACTGGGGATGGACAGGTTGGAAGGTGCCGAAGCCGTCACTGGGACTCCTCGTGATGGGTATGCGATGGCGCTGTCTGTTCGGTCGTCCTGCTGTTCAGGTCGTATTGGTGACGAACGGGACGCGGCGGAAGGTGACAGGCCTCAGCCGCGAAGTTCTGCGTCCTGTTCCCACTCTGACTGCACCGACTGACAGATCTCATCGGGTCTTTACATCGGACCGTTCAGGCTGGCTTCGGAGCCGCGCCGGCCTGCTCAGTGTCGGCAGGCGAGTTCTGCCGACGGCTGGCGATGAGGAACGGCACCGCGAGGGCCTGGAAGAACGCGCCGACGACGAACGACGCACCGTAGCTGGCCACGTCGGCGACTCGGCCCAGGACGGGCTGGATGACCACGCCGCCGCTGCTGCCCATGAGGGACGCGAACGACAGCACCGTCGCCCGCTGCTGCGACGGGATCATGTCGTTGAGGTAGGCCTGCTGGATGGGCAGCTCGGCGGCGAATACCAGGCCCCAGATCACCATGAGCACGATCGCTACCCAGAAGATGTTGTTGACCCCCAGGCCCAGCAGGATCACGACACTCAGAGCGCCACCGAGAATCAACACACTGGTGCGCTTGCGGAACAGTCGGCGGAGCTTGGGCGCGGCGTACCCGCCCGCTACCTGGGCGCCAGCGACGACGGCGGCTGCCAGACCGGCGATGGAGTAGGCGTTGGGGTCGCCGTACAGCTCGAGAAGATACGGCTGCAATGCGTAGAAAGTGTAGATCCCGACACCGGCGGAGAACGGCGCGGCGAGCATCACGTACCGCACCGGCGGGTTGCGCAGTCCGTTGTCGATAGACGCGTTCCAGATGTCGCGGATGGCGCGCAGTGGCCGCTCGCCCCGCTGCGGCGTGAAGCCGATGTCATGCATGAGCACGAACGCGACGACAAACATCGCGAGCAGGACGCCCACTCGCATCAGGAAGGGCACCCCTAGCGAGGTCGCCTGCGCGATGACACCGCCGAGCACCGACCCGCCCAGCATCGCGACGCCCGACACCATCTGGCCGCGGCCGAAGACCACCTCGAGGCCGCCTTCGTACCCCGCCGTCCGCAGCGCGTCGACCAGCCAAGCCTCGACCGCACCGGAGAAGAACGTGAACCCGAGGCCGAGCAGGATCGAGACGATTGCCCAGGCCCAGAACGGCCCGTTGACGACCCACAGGAGGTAGTAGAGGAAGGTGCTGACGGAGAGGGTCAGCGTGCCCAGCAGATACGACGTCCGCCTGCCCCAGGTATCCGCGACGATGCCCGTCGGCACCTCGAAGATCACCATGCCCGCCGTGAAGAACGCATTGGCGGCGAAGGCCTCCAAGTTGGACAAACCGGCGTCAAGCAGGAACAGAGTATTGATGCCCCAGATGAACGAGGCCGCGAGCGTGTTGCCCAGCAGCAACGTCAGGTACGTCAACTGGATCCGGCGAGCCAGCGCGTTCACTGCGGTGCGAACACCTCCGTTCGCGGCTGTGTTCCGCGCTGGCTCAAAATCTCATTTGTGGCGCCGCGGGCGCCGGGCTCATGGCGCGGGGTTGGCGTCGACCTCTCGGTAGAGCTGGACGCTCACACCTGCCGACCGCGACAGCGGTCCGAGCGCGTCGCTCGGCTCCAGGACGATCTCAGACTGCAGCACGGCCAGTACCTGACCGGCGATGGCCTCGGCCGCGGCCGCAAGCTCAGCACCGGTGGCCTCTGCGCGCCGCAGGTCGCGCAGCTCTCGCTCGAGATCGCGCAACTGCGAGCGCCCGCTGCGCGTGAGGCTCACTTCACCGGCCCCGACCACGGCGAACTGGTACGCGGCGGCGAGGGTGTCGCATGTAGTGCAGTGGTCATTGACCGCGGCCGCGTGGTTGTCGAAGGTCGGGGGAGCGGCGATCTCGGACAGCACCACGATCTGGAAGGCCAGCGCAGCCGTGCGACAGTCGACGCAGCTCGCGTAGGCAAGGGCAGTGTTGATGGCATGCACGGCCGGTCGGGAGGTCCGGTCAACCTCCAAGTCGCTGCGGATCTTGACTCGACCGTCTCGCCGGTTCGTGACCTCGACTTCGTTGCGAAGTCGCTTGACCCGGACGTTCCCACTGCTGCTCCTGCTCGGTGCTGACCCGGACGCTGGTGCTGCCGTCGTTGGTGTTCACCCGGGTGGTGCTGCCGCTGCTGCCATCGTTGGTGTTCACCCGGGTGGTGCTGCCGCTGCTGCCATCGTTGGTGACAGCTGACCTGCTGGTCACTGGTGCACGACCGTCCGGTTGTCCTGCGCAGCGGCGGGCGCTACCGCGCCGGATCGCCACGACGACCGAGGGCAAGGCGACCGTCGCGGCCGCGCGCAAAACCGACTGCATGTGTGGCCGACCCACCCGATCTGTCATCTTCGCGCGCCTGGATCGTCGAAGCCGTCGGCGACCGTCGCAGCCAGCGTGAGATAGGCCTTCCGCGTGGCTGGACGTAGATCTTCGATGGATGTGCGCGCACCCGCGGCCAACGCTGGGTCCCACGGAATGCGCACTACACCCGCACACCTGTTGACGAAATGGTCTTCAATTCGGTCGAGCTCCACGAGCCCACCCCCCCGCACCGAGTTGATCACAGCAACAGCGCCAGCGGCCATAGCACCATAACCGTGCTGTTCTAGCCAGTCGAGAGTGCTCGCGGCCGCCCGCGCGCCGTCCAGTGCAGGTGGCATGACGACGACGATCTGGTCGGCTTCCTCGAGCACGCCCTGGATCGCGCTGTCGAGGATGCCCGTCCCGGTGTCGAGCAGGATGAGGTTGTAGTGCCGGTCGAGCAGGTCGATCGCCTGCTGGTAGTCACGCTCGCCCAGCGCCTGCGTGATGCGCGGGTCGTCGTCGGACGCGATGACCTCAAGCCGCGTGCCGGCCTGCGATGTGTATGCCCGGATGTCGCTGTAGCGGTCGATGAGGTCGCGGTCGCCGAGCAGGCTCGTGACGGTCTCCGATGTCTCCCGGCGTACGCGGTGGGCCAGGCTGCCCGCGTCAGGGTTGGCGTCGAGCGCAACCACGCGGTCACCGCGCAACTGCGCGAACGAGTGTCCGAGCATCAGTGTCGTGGTGGTCTTGCCGGCGCCGCCCTTGCGCGACAGCACGGCAACACGTCGGCAACCACGGATCGGGTGCTGGACGCGGTTGGCCAGGGCGCGTGCCTCCTCCTCCGCGTGGCTCGGCCCCAGGTTCACCGTGCCGCCCGTGGCCTTGTAGAGGCCGCGGCGCCAGCCGGTCTCGGGCGCCCGCGCCTTGTGCCGCAGCATCCAGTCGTCGGTGAAGCTCGCCGCGGTGAGCTGCGTCGTCGAGGCGACCGGGGCGGGCAAGGCTGCCAGGGGCGCGTCGGACTGCTCGGGTCGCTGCATTGCTGGACTGGTCACGGAAACCTCCGCTGGTGCGGCCGGCCGAAGTTCGACCGGTGAGTCGGTTGCGGGAGTGCGTCTCGCCCGTACGTGCCGTACGAGCGGTGGTACACGACGAAGGAGCGAGGTGAACATCAGCGCGATACCGACGAACGGCAACACGACGAAAACGATCGAGATCGCAGCCAGCACGGCCGACGGGATATCCCCCTGCTCGAAGGCCGCGGCCGTGGTCGAGGCGAAGGAGCGCACCGTGCGCGCCGCCGACGTGAGCATCGCCGGCATGCGGACTAGCAGCATGACTGTCGCCGCGGCAAGCAACGGTACGACGATGAGCTACCCATGCGGCGACGATCGCGCGCACGCGGGGCCGAAGCTCGGCCACCCGCGGGTCGACCGGTCGACCCGGCACGAACGACGCGAGCGTCGGGACGTACGCGACCGAACAGGTCAGGCACACCGACGATGATCGGAGAGCACGAAGTAACCGTCGAAACGTACGACTCGGGAGTAGCTGTTGGATCGCCTCGAGCTGTACGAGGAACGCCGCGAACAGCAGCACTGACGAGCCGGTCTGTTGAGCCGCAAGGAGCAGGATCACCGCCGTCAGGGCGTTGAAGTAGATGCCCCCAAATCCGTGCGCAGCCGGCCGCGGCGGTCCAGGCGGTAGGCATCGGTGACATCGGTGTAGAAGGCCGGAAAGATGAGGTAGATGCCGACTCCGATGCGCCCCGGGCTGGCGCCTCCATAACGGCACGCAGCAGCGTGGCCCAGCTCGTGCAAGAAGGTTGCCAGGAACACGAGCCCAAGCACCGAGAGGATCTTGCTCGGCAGCATGGCGATGTCCACCATCGCCAGCATGAGCTGGTCACCCCAGAGCACGGTCATGTCGAGCACACCGAGTGCCACCACGACGACCAGCACGAGCGGACCCCACAGCAGCGGAGCGAGCAGCCCGGCCAACGGCCGAACGTACCGCGCCGTGAGCAGGGTGCCGCGTAGCCGCAGGGCCAGTAGCGGGTCCGCCCGTGGCGGCGCCGCAACGCGGGCACCGGCTAGCAGGCCAAGGGGTGTCAGGCGTTGCGCAACGAGGAACCGGACCCCCTCCTCGGGGAGCCTTCGACGCACCTGCGCCGACACGCGTTCGGATACGGCGCGGTCGTCGCGGCGACCGTCGAGGCTGGCCGCCACCAGGTAGAGCAAGCGGGACAGGTGGACGATCTGGCCGTCGGCGCGGATGACAAGGAACCGCTCATCACTGAAACCCGGAGCCCTCGTAGCGCCCGAGCAGTCGTACGCCACGTGCGAGGCCGGGCAGTGCGACCGGTGCGACGCGACGGTATGGCGTCCATCGCGTCGACGGGCTGCGCCATGAGACCCCTTCCGCGTTGCTCGCCGATCACTCCACCGATGGGCGGCGGGAACGACCCGCCGCCCACCGGGAGCTCAGCCCTACCCGATGGTTACGAACTGCCCGACGAGGGCGTTGGCCTGCGAGTTGAACGTCACCGCGTTCACGGCGATGCCCACCCCGACAACCACAGGGACACTGATGTTGATGAGAGCGAGCGCTTCGCGGGCCGGCAGCAGTTCGCCGGTCTGAGCGGAGAGCTCGGCCATCGTAACGACCGACTTGTGGGTCGGCTCCAGGATTCCGCTAGGCACGTGGCCTCCTTTCCCGCCCATGGGTCGCCCTCGCCGAGGCATGGGCGACCCAGGAGACGTGGGGGTTCGGACCCCGTCAGAGGTGCGTCACTGGTTGACAGTGATGACCTGGGCCGCCACGGCAGTCGCGGCAGACTGGAACGTCACAGCGTTGAGCGCCAGGGCAGTGTTGTTGGCGACGATTCCGGCCCAGTTGAACGCGCCAAGCGCCTCACGTCCGGGCAGCAGTTCACCCTGCTCCACGGAAAGTTCGGACATCGTGAACTCCATCGGTGGTCACCTCCCCTCGGGTGTGTTGTCGGGACGGTCGGTGCACCGAGACCCAGTGAGCCGCATTGGGCGTGACGTGGGCGTGACGCGCACCGTGACCGCGGCGTGACAGTGCCGTGACGCCCTCCTAGCGGCGGCCTAGCGTCCCGATTGACCACGGGCTGGACATGCGCTCACGAGCTCGGCGGTAAGGAGGAAGCGTGCCCAGTGACCGCGGCAAGGAGGACCCCGCGGACCGACGCCAGGACCTGCTCGTCGGGATCCGATCCGCGCTGCGCGCGGCCGGCGAGTACGAGCCACGCGGGCGGGGACGCGACGATGTCGGGGTTCTCGTGATTCGTATCTGGCGGGAAACAGACGGCCACCTACGGGCCCGACTGACGAGCATCGATGCCGAGGCCGAGGACTCCGAGGTCATCTCGTGGGTCAGCAGCGCAGAGGGGCTCTTGGACAGCGTGACGATTTGGTTGACCGAATTTCACGACCGAGGCCAGTGGGACCAATGAGGTTAGTGGGACCAGAGTGGCCACGGTTCGTGCGCGGGACGGCACGCTCCGCGTTGCGTTTGACAGGCTGTGACGAACGGGACCACGCTCGGTTCGCAGAATTACGTGCGGCTGTGTATCGGCGGGGCAACGCGTCGGCTCTTTCCGTCACAGGCTTACCCGTATGAGGGGGGCGATGATGGGCAGTGCTGCGGCCAGACAGACGGCCGTTGTCCGGCGCGCGACGTTGCGCCGGCTCGACCTCCTAGGCAACTGGCGCCTGGTCGCCGGGGAGACCGAGATTGCCTGCCCGGTCAACGCACGACGGTTGCTTGCACTGCTCGCGCTGACCGGCCCGCGGCCTCGACGGTTCTTGTCGGGCACGTTGTGGCCCGAGTGCAGCGAGGCCAACGCGCTCGGGAGTCTGCGCGCAACGCTCTCGCGGGCTGCAGGGCTCCGTGACGTCATCCAGATCGACGGCGAGACCGTGGCGCTGGCGTCCGATGTCGAGGTCGACGTCGATGCCCTGACCGCCGCGGCCAACCAGGTGCTGCGCGACCCGCGCTACCAGTCCGTTGCTGCGCTGGACGTGCTCATCGCCGACGAGCTGCTCCCCGGGTGGTACGACGACTGGGTGTTGCTGCGTCGCGAGCGGTTGCGCCAGCTCCGGCTGCATGCGTTGGAGATTCTGGCAGAGCGGCTGAGCGCGAGCGGTCGCTATGCGGAGGCCGTGGATGCGGGACTTGCGGCGGTCGAGATCGAGCCGCTGCGCGAGAGCTCGCACAGATGTCTGATCGACGCCCATCTGCAGGAGGGCAACCGCGTCGAGGCGTTGCGACAATTCCGCATCTACCGGGACCTGCTGAGCACCGAGCTGTCCATCGAGCCGTCGTTGGCGCTGATGGAGCGGCTCGGATCCCTCTTGCCCGCCGCGCGCTAGCGAGCCAACCGGTCGAGCTCCTCGGTCACCGTGGTCCACGCCGGCGCCAGCGGATCGATGAGCGCGAAATGCCCGGTCGCCGTGAGCGGCACCAGACGGGTGTTCGGGTGCTGTCGCACGTACGAATGCGTAACCGACGGCGGCACGATGACGTCCGAGTCCCCCTGCAGCAAAGTCACCGCCGTGCGCGGGCCAGGCAACACCGTTGGGTCGACGTCAGACCGCTGCTCAGCAGCCCCCCCGAGGAAGGCCCGCACAGCTCCGTGGCCGAGCCCGAGGTGTTCGGCCAGCCGCAGGTCAGCGACCGGTGCGAGGGCCAACGTGCCGCGCAGCCGAGCCGGAGGTGCCGCCGTGGCGAGCCAGAGCACGAGGTGGCCACCGGCGGAGTGGCCCACGGTGACGACATCGAGATCGGGAGCAACGAGCTGTGGCACCGCCTGCGCGGCCAGCTGCACGTCGCCGAGCGTGGTGTCGGGGTCATGCGGGATGCGGCGGTACTCGACCGACGCGGCCGTCCAGCCCAGGTCGGCAAGTGCGGCGGCGGCCGAGCGCAAGTGCGTGCGGTCGGTGGCCGGCCGCCAGTAGCCGCCGTGGACCAGCAGAGCCAAGGTGTCGCGAGGCGCCGCGGTGGGGCGCCAGACCTCGACGACGTGGTCCGCGTCCGGGCCGTACGACAGAATCTCGTCGGCAGCTCGAGCTTGGCGCGACAGGACTGACTCGTCCTCGACGAATGCGGTCATCAGAGCGAGCGCACCGCCCACAGATCGGGCAGTGACGGCCTGAACAGTGTCGAGCGCAGGTAGTCGGCCCCCGATGAGCCGCCCGTGCCCGTCCTGAGCCCGATGATCCGCTCGACCATCTTGACGTGGCGGTAGCGCCACTCCTGGATGCCCTCGTCGATGTCCACGAGCGCCTCGCAGACCTCGACGGCCGGGCCCTCCTCGTGTGCGTAGACCTCCGCGAGCACCTGCTGCACGTCCGCGTCGGGGCTCCACGGTGTGCGCGGGTCCCGCTCGAGGGCGGCAGCCGGGACGTCGAACCCGACCGTCTGCAGGAACCGGAGAAGTGAGTCGAAGACCGGCCGGGACTCGACCGCGGCGGCCAGCTGCGGATCGCTGAGCACCGAGGCGTCGAAGTCCCGGCGGCCGAAGACGGCCTCGAGGACTCGGAACTGCCCGGACTGGAAGCCGCTCGCCGTGCCCAGCTTGGGCCGGAAGGACGCGAACTGCCGGGGCGTCATCGTCTCCAGGACATCCATCTGGCCGACGATGGTCTTGAGGATCTTGGCGATGCGCCTGGCGGTGTGCAGAGCGCCGCTGCTGTTGCCCGCCTCCAGGCGCTGCTGCATCAGCGCTGCCTCGTGCAGGATCTGCTTGAACCACAGCTCGTAGACCTGGTGGATCACCACGAACAGCAGCTCGTCGTGCTCCTCGGTCAGCGGCCGCTGGCAGGCCAGCAGCTCGTCGAGGCAGAGGTAGCTGCCGTAGGTGACCTCGGTGGGATCGGTCGGGCCTGACGTCGTCGTCGTCATGCCTCTCATGATGGCCCGTGGCGCTCGGCCAGAAGAGACGGCGGGCCTCAGGTGACCGGCACGTCGGGCAGGCGGAGGTCCCGGTGAGTGCCCTTCTCCACCAGGCGCCGCAGCCGGTCGAAGGCGTCCCACACATCGACGTACCGGGTCGTGATGGGTGCAAAGCCGAGTCGCAGCCGGTCTGGCGCGCGGAAGTCCGGCACCACGTGCTCGGTGTTGATCAAGGCTCGGCAAATCGCGTAGGCCTCGTCGTGCGCGATCGACACGTGCGAGCCGCGCCCCTCAGGGTCCCGCGGTGAGACCACGCGGAACCCGAGATCGGCGAGCCAGGCGTCGGTCAGGGCGATGGCCTGTTCGGTGAGCGCCATGCCCTTGGCCCGGAGTCGTTGGATGCCCGCCTCGGCGAGCAGGCGCGCACCTTCCTCGACGGCCACGATTCCCAGCACGTTGGGCGTGCCGGCCAGGAAGCGGGCGATGCCGGGCCTCGGGTCGTACCCCTGTCCCATGCTGAACTGGTCGCGTTGCCCGAACCAGCCCCAGATCGGTGACCGGAGTGTCGACTGCAGCTTCTTCCGTACGTAGAGGAAGGCGGGTGCGCCCGGTCCCGCATTGAGGTACTTGTACGTACACCCGACGGCGAGGTCGGTGCCCGATCCGTCGAGGTCGATCGGCACTGCGCCGGCGGAGTGACAGAGGTCCCAGACCACGCGCGTCCCGGCAGCTGCGGCTGCCGCATTGACCGCAGCCATGTCGGCCAGCGCACCCGAGCGGTAGTCCACATGTGACAACGCGACGAAGGCGGTGTCGTCGTCTATGACTGCCGCGACGGACTCGGGCGTAGGACCGTCGATCTCGTCGAACTCGACGAACCGCGCCGTGCCACCCTGGCCGGCCGCGATGCCCTCGAGCACGTAACGGTCGGTTGGAAAGTTGCCGACGTCGGTGACGATGGTCCGGCGACCGTCCGCGGCGGCCAGAGCCGCGGAGGCGACCTTGTAGAAGTTGACCGTCGTCGAGTCGGAGATGACCACCTGCCCGGGCGCCGCGCCGAGGAAGTGCTCACCCAGCAGGTCGCCGACGCGCTCCGGCAGCTCGTACCAGCCCTCGTTCCAGCTGCGGATCAGCCTGTCCCCCCACTCGTTGCGGACAACGTCCGTGAGGCGGTCGACCGTCGATCGTGGGAGTCGACCCAGCGAGTTGCCGTCGAGGTAGATCAGCTCGGGATCGGGCCGATCGAACCCGTCGACGAGCGGCGCCAGCGAGTCCTGGGCGTCCAGCTGCTCAGCGGTTGCCCGCAGGGTGTGGTCCATGCCCGGGAGGCTAGTGTCCGTGGGCGGCCTGTGGGCGGCCGTGGCGCCGCGGCGGATACCAGGAATCTCCCAGAGGGTGATATCAATAGGCTTTCAGTCGGGGGCCGGATTGACGTCGCGAGTTTGGAAATGGACGATACTTCCGACATTCCGCCAATGAGGGGCCGACCATGGTCGACATCCACCACTTCTCCTACGGCATCCTGACGCCCTTCCTGGCCTACGTGATGTCCTGCACCGGGGCCGCGCTGGGCCTGTCGTGCACCTCCCGGGCCCGAGCGGTCACCGGAAAGGCACGGAGCAGGTGGCTCGTCCTCGGCGCGATCTCCATCGGCGGCACCGGCATCTGGGTCATGCATTTCATCGCGATGCTCGGGTTCACCGTGCCGGGGCTGCCGATCCGCTACGGCGTGCTGGCTACCGTGGCGAGCGCCCTGATCGCCGTTCTCGTGGTGGGTTTCGGCCTGTTCATCGTCGGCTTCGGCGGCAACAGGGTCCCCGCCCTGCTGTTCGGGGGGCTGTTCGCCGGTCTCGGCGTGGCCAGCATGCACTACCTCGGCATGTACGCGATGCACCTGCCCGGCACCGTGCACTACGACGGCATCCGGGTCCTCCAGTCGGTGATCATCGCCGTGGTCGCCGCCACGGTCGCTCTCTGGTTCACGCTGCGCGTGCGCGGTGTCGCGGCGACAACTTTCGCGACCTTGCTCATGGGTGTGGCCGTCTGCGGCATGCACTACACCGGGATGTCCGCGATGCGCGTCTTCCACAACGGGACCGAGGCGGCACCGCACGGCGCGAGCGCGGGCCAGCTGCTCGTCCCGCTGATCATGGGCATCAGCGTCGTGACCGTCATCCTCACGCTGATCGTCGGCATCTGGCCCAGCGAGGACGAAATGCGCGACGAGGCCGAGCTCGACGCCGCGCTCGAGGCTCACCGACTGGCCCGTACCCGCCTCGGCTGAGCGCCCTTACGCTGGGACGCGTGGTCGTCGGCCAACCGCATCCGGGGCGCAGCGAGCCGGACCAGCCATCCGGCAGGCTGAGCCTCAATGCGTTGCGCGCCGGCGTGCTCGGCGCCAACGACGGCATCGTGTCGGTGGCCGGCATAGTGCTTGGGGTCGCCGGCGCGACCACTGACCGGACGACGATCCTCACTGCGGGTGTCGCTGGGCTTGTGGCTGGTGCCCTCTCGATGGCTGTGGGCGAGTACGTGTCGGTCTCCGCGCAACGAGACAGCGAGCGGGCAGTGCTCGAACGGGAGCGACGAGAGATAGCCCAGGACCCCGCCGGCGAGCTGCGCGAGCTCACCGGGATCTATCAGGACAAGGGCCTGTCCCCCACCCTCGCCGAGCAGGTGGCGGCCGAGCTGACCCAGCGTGACGCGTTCGCGGCCCACGCCGAAGCGGAGCTCCGCCTGGACCCGCATGACCTGGTCAGCCCGCTGCGTGCAGCGGCATCGTCACTGGTGGCCTTCGTGATCGGAGCGTTGCTCCCACTGGCCGCGATCCTCCTTCCGCCGCATGCGTCGCAGCGCGTACCCGTCACGGTGATAGCGGTCGTCCTCGCGCTCATCCTGACCGGGACGATCAGCGCACGGCTCGGTCGGGCCAGCGCGCGCACCGCGATAGCGCGCAACGTCGCCGGGGGTCTCCTGGCCATGGCGATTACCTATGGCATCGGCCGGCTAGTCGGACTGGCTGTCTGAGCAGTCAGACCTGGGCGGCCACGATGCATGCCGGGCTTGCGACTTCCAGCTCGTGGAGGACCTGGGGGATGCCGGTCTCCGGATCGACACGGAACACGGAGATGGCGTGCGAGTCCTCGTTGGCGGCGTACAGGTTTCCACCGATCAACGCGAAGTGGCGGGGCCAGCGCCCGTGGACGGACCTCTCCGCGACCGGCTGCATCGCGCCACGCGCCACGTCGAAGGTGGTGATCGTGCCGGCGCCGCGATTGGCCACGTAGGCGAAGCGACCGTCGGCTGAGACCGCGATCTCGCTGGGCAAGTTCCGCCGCGCCGGGGGTTCGATCGTGGCTGGCTGCGTGGCAATCTCGGTCAATGCGCCGTCGGCGGCCACCGACAGGGCGAGGACCGATGACTCGAGCTCAGCCGAGACGAGCAGGCGTCCATCGGGGTGCTTGGCGAGATGCCGGGGGCCGGTGCCTGGCCGCAGCCGGTTGACCCGACGCGGTTGCAGCCGGCCGTTGCCGGGGTCGAGGGTGAGCTCCCGGATTGCGTCGGAGCCGAGATCGACGACGCGTACGTGGTTGTCGCCGGCCAGCGACACGTGATGCGCGTGCGCAGCCTGCTGCCGCTCGGGGTCCGGCCCCGAGCCGTCGAACTTCACGAGATCAGTGCGCTCGCCGAGGCTGCCGTCGTCCGCCAAGGCGTGCACGCTGACCGAGCCGGAGCCGTAGTGCGCCACGATCACGTAACGCGCGTCCGGTGTGACGAGAAGGTGGCATGGCGCGGACCCGCCCACCGGACGAGCACCGAGGTCGTGGAGCCCGCCGTCGGGTGCGATCGCGAGTGCGCGGACCGCACCGTCGTCGCGCTCCTCGACGGCGTAGAGCACCGGCAGCCGTGGAGACACCGCGAGGAACGACGGGTCGTCAACCAGCACCGGCTCGCCGGCCGGTGTGAGCATGCCTGAGCCGGCGTCGCGTTGGAACACGTGAATCCCGCGACCTCGCCCGCCAGCGTTCGCTGTGTAAGTGCCGACGTAGACGATCTCGGGCATGCAGCGCATCCTCTCGTGTCACGCCTGACCTTTCACAACGAGCATGCCGTCTGAGCCGACGTCCAGCGCGGTGCCGTGCTTCGCGCTCTCGGCAGACAGGGTGCCCGCGAACCACTCGACGTCGCGCGGACTCGCACGGCGAAGCCGCAGCGCGCGAGCCTGTAGCACTGCGATGCGTAGCTCCAACAAGGCCCCGGTTGCCGAGTCGACCTTGGCGAAGTACAGCGGGCGCAGGTCATCGCGGAACTGCTCGTACCCGCTGATTCCCTCGTAGTCGTTGATGAAGTCACCGCAGCCGTAGAGGATCAGCCGACCCGCATAGACCTCCAGCGGTCGCGCGTGGTGCGACGAGTGCCCGTGCACAATGTCGACGCCTCGCTCGACGAGTGCGTGGGCAAACCGTACGTGCTCCGGTGGCACGTCATATCCCCAGTTGGAGCCCCAGTGCATCGACACGAGCGCGAGGTCACCCTCTCGCCGTACGTCATCGAGCAGCTGTGCGAGATGGGCTGCGGTCGTCTCGGTGAGGTCGCGTACGACATGGACGCCCGGACGGACTGGTGTCGCTGCCCAGGAAATCGGGACACCACTGGAGGGGTGGCCGACGGCCAGCACGAGCAGCCGCCGATCACCAACGGGGATGACTGCCGGGCGCTGCGCCTCGGTGCTGTCTCGTCCAGCACCCACGGTCCACAAACCTTTGCTGTGCAAGGTATCCAGCGTCTCGATCAAGCCGGCTTGGCCGAAGTCGAGCACATGATTGTTGGCCAGGCTGCACACGTCGGGCGAGCCGGCCTGCAAGGCGGGCAAGTTGTCGGGGTGCATGCGGTAGTGGATGCCCTTGCCTGATGCGAACTCGTTGCTGCGGGTCACGCTGGTCTCGAGGTTGAGGACGCGCACGTCGGGGGCCATGGCTGCGTCGATCTCGAGCGCCTCGCCCCACGGCCACGCATAGTCGACCGGTCGAGGCACGGGGCCGGCAACCAGCTCGGCCAGCTCGACATAGCGGCGCGCGTCCTTGACGTACGACTCGCGAAGCGTCGGGTCGCCGGGATGCGGCAGCACCTGGTCGACCCCGCGACCCAGCATCACATCGCCGCAGAGGCTGACCGTGATCGCCCTGTCGACCACAGGACCACGCTAGGCCGCACGCGCATACCTCCGTGTTGATCATGGAGAAGCCCACGACCCTGGGCAGCAGGGGTGGTGGGTTTCTCCATGATCAACGCCCGTGGAGGGCCGCGAGGGCGCGGCGGATGCGCTTGTCGGAGACCGGATACGCCGTTCCGACGGTCTGCGCGAAATAGCTCACCCGCAGCTCCTCGAGCATCCAACGGATGTTGAGCACTTCGGCGGCGTCCCGCCGATCGGCCGGCAGTGCCGCGACCGCGTCCGCGTACTCGGTGGTCAGCTCGTGCACCGATAGCATGAGCTCGCGGTCGCGGTTGACGTTGTGCGGCAGCTTCTCCTGGCGGCGCTCGACTGCGCGCAGATATCGCACCAGATCGGGCAGCCGTGCCCACCCGACCTCGCTGACGAAGCCGGCGTGCACCAGTGCCGCGACCTGCTGCCTTATGTCCGTGAGCGCCGGGAGCAGCGGCAGGCTCGTCGTCGACGACAAGGTGGCCTCGACCCGTTGCCAGGCGGCCAGCACGCGCTCGACCTTGGCGACGACGTCGGCAGTCGCGTCGTGCAGGTCGGCCCGCACCCGGTCGCGGAGCTTGGCGTACGACTCCGCGTCCCACGCCGGCCCGCCTGCATCGGCGACCAGCTTGTCGACCGCACACGCCACACAGTCGGCAAGCAGCGCCGCCACTCCCCCGTACGGGTTGCTGCTCAGCACAAGCTTGCTCTGCGTGCTCAGCCGACCGGCCACCTGCGTAACGGGTGACGGCAGGTCGAGGAGCAGCAGGCGCCGCGTGCCGAGCCGCATCGCTCGCTGCTGCTCGGCGGGCGTGTCGAGCAACCGTACGGCGACTCTGTCACCTTCATCGACCAACGATGGATATGACCGGACCACGTTCGCGCCATGACGTACCTCGTAGGTGGTCGGCAACGGCCCAATCGTCCACGAGCGCAGGCCCTCGCGCTCGAGATCAGATGCGGCCGAGGCGATCTCGGCCTGCAACCGAGGACGGAGCTGCTCCCGCAACGCCTCCAGGTCCTTGCTCTCGGCGAGGACCTTCCCTCGCGGGCCGACGACCCGAAACGTCAGACGCAGGTGCGCCGGCACCCGCTCGAGCTCGAAGTCGTCCCTTGTCACGGCTGCGCCCCCCATGCGCCGCATCTCCCGCACCATCACGTCGAGCAGGGGACCGTCGGACGGTCCCACACGATCGACGATCGCCTTCGCGTAGTTGGGAGCCGGGACGTAGCTGCGGCGAACGGCCTTGGGCAGCGCACGGATCAGGGCAGTCACGAGCTCCTCGCGCAGCCCCGGGATCTGCCAGTCGAAGCCGACGTCCTGCACCTGGTTGAGCAGTTCGAGGGGGATGTGCACGGTGACGCCGTCAGCCTCGGTGCCCGGCTCGAACTGGTAGGTGAGCCGCAGCCGCAGGTCGCCCTGCACCCACTCGTCGGGGTAGTCGTCGACGCTGACCGCGGCGCTACCCGCGGTTGTTAGCAGCTCGGCGGTCATGGTGAGCAGGTCGGGCTGCGTGCGGCTCGCCTTCTTCCACCAGCTGTCGAAGTGCCTAGCGGAGACGACGGTGGCCGGGATTCGTTCGTCGTAGAAGGCAAACAGCGTCTCGTCGTCGACCCTGATGTCGCGGCGGCGGACGCGATGCTCGAGCTCTTCGACCTGACCAATCGTCGTGCGGTTGTCGTGGAAGAACCGGTGGCGGGTGTCCCAGTCGCCCTCGACCAACGCATGCCGGATGAACAGCTCGCGCGAGATCACCGGGTCGATCCCGCCGTAGGTCACGCGACGGCGCGCGACGACCGGGATGCCGTACAACGTCACTCGCTCGTAAGCCATCACCGCGCCGCGACGCCGCTCCCAGTGAGGCTCGCTGTAGCTGCGCTTGGCGAGGTGCCCGGCGAGCGCTTCCACCCAGGCGGGGTCGATGCGCGCAGCCGTCCGTCCCCACAGCCGGGATGTCTCGACCAGCTCGGCGGCCATCACCCAGGCCGGTGGCTTGCGGGCCAGCGCCGACCCAGGGAAGATCACGAACCGCGCGCCGCGGGCGCCGAGGTAGTCGCGCTTCTCGCCGTCGTACAGCCCGATGTGGGAGAGCAGGCCAGCGAGCAGCGCCTGGTGCACGCGGTCGGGCTCCGCGGGTGTCGCGTTGGGTACGAAGCCGAGGCTCTTGCTCGCCTGGCGCAACTGGGCTCGCAGGTCCTGCCATTCCCGGACGCGGAGGTAGTTGAGGAACTCTGACCGGCAGAGTTTGCGGAACCGGGACGACGACAGCGCGTCCTGCTGCTCCTCGAGGTAGTTCCAGAGGTGGAGCAACGACAGGAAGTCCGATGTCTTGTCGGCGAAGCGAGCATGCTGCTGGTCGGCGGCCTGTTGCTGCTCGGTGGGCCGTTCGCGCGGATCCTGGATCGACAGCGCGGCCGCGATCACCAGCACCTCCGCGAGGCAGCCTTCGTTGTCGGCCGCCACCACCATGCGCGCGAGTCGCGGGTCGATGGGCAGCTGCGCGAGCTGGCGGCCGACGGGGGTGAGCCGTCGTCGCGGGTCGGCGGTGTCGACGTCGAACGCGCCCAGCTCCTCCAACAGCGCCACACCGTCCGCCACCTGCCGACGGTCCGGCGGCTCGAGGAACGGGAACGCGTCGATGTCGCCAAGCCCGAGCGCGGTCATCTGGAGGACGACCGATGCCAGGTTGGTGCGGAGGATCTCCGGCTCGGTGAACTCGGGTCGGCTGACGAAGTCGGCCTCGGTGTAGAGCCGGATGCAGATGCCATCGGCCGTACGACCGCAACGACCCGTGCGCTGGTTGGCCGATGCCTGGGAGATGGGCTCGATCGGCAGCCGCTGCACCTTGAGCCGGTGGCTGTAGCGGGAGATGCGGGCGGTGCCGGGGTCGACGACGTAGTGGATGCCGGGGACGGTCAGTGACGTCTCGGCGACGTTGGTGGCAAGGACAATTCGGCGTCCGGTGTGCGCCTCGAAGACGCGATGCTGCTCTGCCGCGGAGAGCCTCGCGTAGAGCGGCAATACGTCGAAGGTCTTTGTGGGCCCCAGATGCAGGCGACGTAAGGCTTCGGCGGTGTCGCGGATCTCTCGCTCCCCGCTGAGGAACACGAGGATGTCGCCGGGTCCCTCGGCTACGAGCTCGGCCACCGCGTCGCAGATGGCTGTCACCTGGTCGCGGTCGGGATCGCTCTCCGGGTTGTCGGGGTCGACCACGGGCCGGTAGCGAACCTCGACAGGGTAGGTGCGACCGGACACCTCCACGATCGGGGCGTTGTCGAAGTGCCGGGAGAACCGCTCGGGGTCGATCGTCGCCGAGGTGATGACGACCTTGAGGTCGGGGCGTCGTGGCAGCAGCTGTTTGACATAGCCGAGGATGAAGTCGATGTTGAGGCTGCGTTCGTGCGCCTCGTCGATGATCAGTGTGTCGTACGCCAGCAGGTCGCGATCGCGCTGCATCTCGGCGAGCAGCACACCGTCGGTCATCACCTTGATGTTGGTCTGCTCGGCCACCTTGTCGGTGAAGCGGACCTTGTAGCCCACCGTTCCGCCGAGCGGTGTCCCGAGCTCCTCGGCGATGCGGTCGGCGACGGTCCGGGCGGCGATCCGGCGCGGCTGCGTATGCCCGATGAAGCCGCGGACGCCGCGTCCCATCTCGAGACAGATCTTCGGGATCTGCGTTGTCTTGCCGGAGCCGGTCTCGCCCGCAACGATCACGACCTGGTGGTCGCGGATCGCATGTGGCGATGTCGTCGCGGCGCGCGGCAACAGGGAGGCTCGGCGGATAGGTGATCGCTGGCACGCTGTCGCGGCGGCGAGCGACTCGGGTTTCCGCCCTCCCGACCTCGGTCGCGAGCTCGGTGAGCTGGCTGTCGCGCTTGCTCTGAGGCAGTCGCCGCAGCCCCTCGTACCGGCGCCGCAGCCGCTGCTCGTCACGGAGGGTGAGACCCGTCAGACGTGCCGCCAGGTCGGCGGTCACGCCGGCTGTCGGCGACGTCTCCATACGCTGACCAGGATAGGTGGCGCCGCAAAGTCGGCGTGCCGCCACAGCGCGGTACCCGAGCGCTGGCAGCATCGCGGTCATGTCCCGGGGCGGCCGGTCTGTGATGGCGTGCTGCTGCGTTGCGGCTGCCGCTGCCTGCGGCGGCGGTGAGTCGAGTGCCCCGGCCGCCGTGGCACTTGGGCTGCATGCGGCCGTCGCCGAGGGCGATGGGGATGCCGCGTGCGGGCTGTTGGCACCGGCGACGCTCCAGTTGCTCGAGGCCGAGGAGGACGCCGACTGCGCGCAGGCGATCCTCGATGTCGGCCTACCTCTTGCGGGAGGCGACTCAGCGAGCGACGTCTTCTCCGGTCAGGCGCGCGTGGTCCTCGAGGCCGACACAGTCTTCCTCGCCGAGCTCGAGGACGGCTGGCGGGTGGTAGCCGTGGGGTGCCAGGCGCGAGGCGACAGTCCGTACCAATGCACTGTCGAGGGGCCGTGACGTGCGCGCCCTGTTCTCGGTCTATCTCGTGTTCGTAGTGGTGGGCTGCGCCTGCGCCATCGCAATCGGGTTGATGCACGCATGACCGCGCCTATGCGGGACTTCTTGCGCACCAACAGCCTGAGCCTGGTTTTCGGCCTGCTCTTCCTGCTCGTGCTCGTGGGCCAGGCTTTCGCCGGCCAGGCGGAGGAGAACGACCAGCGGGCCACCCACGGGTTGCCGGACCTGTCGTTCTGGGACTACGTAACGTCGTCCGGCTTTGCGGTGGACGTGACGGAAAACTGGCAGTCGGAGTTCTTACAGTTCACGCTCTACGTCCTCGGCACGGTGTGGCTGCTGCAGCGCGGCTCACCGGAGTCCAAGCCGCTGGACAGAGCCGGCGTCGAGTCGGACGAGCAGATGAAGGTTGGACGCTTTGTGCGGCGTGACTCCCCCAGGTGGGTCCGCGCGGGTGGCTGGCGGACGGCGCTCTACTCCAACTCGCTCGGGCTGGTTATGGGCAGCCTCTTCCTGCTGTCCTGGACGGGGCAGGCGGTGTCCGGCTGGGCAGCGTACAACTCCAGGCGGCTCGCGGATCTGCGCCCGCCGAAGCCGTTCGGTGACTACTTGACCTCGGCGGAGTTCTGGAACCGCTCGTTGCAGAACTGGCAGTCTGAGCTGCTCGCCATCGGCTCGATGGTCGTGCTGTCGATCTACCTGCGGCAACGGGGATCACCGGAGTCGAAGCCGGTTGGCGAGTCGCATGACGCGACGGGGAGAACCGGCTAGGTCACAGCGTGCGGCGACGCGTCAAGGAGGTTGTGCGGATCTGTGGACAGCGGTGTCTACAGGTGCGTTGGTTGTGGAAAGAGGTGGCTGGAAAGGCTTGCGGTGTAAGGGAATCCGGTCAGCTGCGGTCTTCGAGTTCTGTCGGACCCCCCGAGTAGGTTCATGGGTATGGAAGCGACGTCGACTCCGCCGCCGGTGCACGCCGGTGGAGTCCGCGCTGGGCCGCAGCCAGGACCGCCATCGGCCGGGTCCTCGACGCCGACTCGTCGACCCTGGGCAGCACCGCACTGGTCGACTACGTTCGACGGGATCGTCAGGCTGCACCGCGCCACCGAGGCCGCCTACCTGCAGCTGCTGGGCGCGGTCGACGAGCGCAAGGTGGCCACCGACGTCGGCGCCAAGTCCACCGCCGAGTGGCTGCGGCTGCGGCACCGGCAGGCCGGGTCGGGCCGCGACGTGGCCGCCGCCCGCGCCACCGCACCCGGCGGGGACCTGTACGAGCTGGGGCAGGCGCTGGCCGACGGCCGGGTCTCCCGCGAGCACCTCGACGTCGCCGTCCGCACCCTGGGCCGGATCCCGGCCCACCTGAAGGACGAGCAACGCTCCAAGGTCGCCCAGTTCCTCACCGAGCAGTCCGAGCAGTTCGCGCCCCGCGACTTCGAAGACGTCGCCAAGGCGCTGCTCGCGGTCCTCGACCCCGACGGCGCCCACTCGTTCGACCCCGACGCGCACCAGCGCCGGTCGCTGTCGATGGCCCACGACGCCACCGGGATGACCGCCGGGCGGTTCCTGCTCGACCAGATCGGCTCGGCCTGGTTCAGCACCGCGCTGCAGCACTACGCCGCCCCGGACCCCGCCGCCTGTGGGGTCGACGAGCACGGCCAACCCACCCTGCCCGTCAAGGACCCGCGCAGCGCCGCGCAACGCCTCGCCGACGCGCTGGTGCTGATGGCCAAGGCCGCCCTCGCCAACGCCGGTGAACGCGGCGGCGAACCACCACGCATCGTCATCCACACCACCCCCGACCAACTCGCCAACACCACCGGCGACAGCGCCCAGGAGAGCAACGCCGCCGACGGTGACACCCCCGACGAGGCCGCCACCGACGAAGCCGGCGACGACGCGCCCGGCCCCGCCGAGCAGAGCGCGGGCAGTAACCCGGGAGCAACCGCGACCCCCGGCGAGCGCGATGACGCGCCCGGGACGGACGACACGCCAGCCGACCAGACGGCCGGCACCGGCTCGCCGTTGCGGCGGCCCAGCGGCGCGGCCGGGCTCGGCCGCTGCGAGCAGACCGGCCCCCTGTCCCCGCTCGCGCTCGGGGTGCTGTCCTGCGACGCCATCCTCGAACGCGCCACCGTCGGCCCGTTCGGGCAGATCCTCGACTACGGCCGCGCCCGCCGCCTCGCCACCCCCGCACAGCGCCGCGCCCTGGCCGCCCGCGACGGCGGCTGCCTCATCCCCGGCTGCGGCGCCCTCCCGGGCTGGTGCGACGCGCACCACCTGATCCCCTGGCAACTCGGCGGCCCCACCGCCCTATCGAATCTGCTGCTGCTGTGCCCCAGGCATCACACCGAAGTGCACGCCGGCATGTGGGTCATCGTGCTCCGCGACCACCTGCCCTGGGTCATCCCACCCATCTGGCTCGACCCCCAACAACGCCCGATCCGCAACCAACTCCCCGACACCATCAACCGCGCCCACCAGCTCGCCCAACAACTACGCCTCGACCTCGACGACACCGGATAGCGACTCGCCTTCGGGTGTGGCCGGAGCATTCGCAGCACGGCTCGTTCCACGTCGCCGTGGAGCAGCGGGCTGTCCCCGTCCTGCGCGGCGGCCCGGAACATTGATCGCGCGACAGTGGTGCCGCGACGTAGAGGTTCACTACCCGGGGATCCACGCACGCGCTCGCCACAGTCGTGCCATGCCGCGCCACCATCGTGAACTCTCCTTCGGGGTGCAGGATGGCACTCACAGTCACGGCTGGCTTCGCTAAACGGTCTGAGTAGCCGTGGGGAGGTTGGAGGGCGTACGTGGTCAGCGCGGACAACGAGGCCCGACACAGCGGCGGCAGGCACGAGACCAGGCAGGAGCGGGTCGACCGCAACTACAACGAGCTGCTGCAGGAGCTGCGCGTCGCGCAGACCGGTGTGCAGATCCTGTTTGCGTTCTTGCTCTCGCTGCCGTTCCTGCAGGGGTTCCAGATCGAGTCCGAGGGCCGCCGGGTGGTCTACAGCGTCACGTTGCTGTGCACCGCGCTGTCCGTACTGCTTCTGATCGCACCCGTCCCGTTCCATCGGCTTGTGTTCCGCAAGCGGATGAAAGAGTCGCTGGTGCAGGCCGGCAACCGGCTCGCGCTGGCGGGCGTGGGGTTCCTGCTCCTCGCGATGGCCGGCGCCCTCTGGCTGGTGTTCGACTCGATGTGGTCCGCGAAGACGGCGGGGATCGTGGCTGGGGCCTTCACGCTGCTAGGGGTCGGCCTCTGGGCGGTGTGGCCGCTGGGTCGTCGCCTTCGCGAGCTCGAGGACGAGCCGCCGCCAGCGGACTGAGGGCAGGCCGCAACGGTCAGAGGAGCTCGTCGTCGACCGACTCGCCCTCTTCGACGAAGGCCTGGAATTGACGGGTGTCTTCGCCGGGGGTCTCGGCGACGACGTCTCCGCTGCTGTTGAGCTGCGCCCAAGCCGCCTCGGTGCGCTCGACCTCGCGCTGGGCCAGGTCGATCAAAGAGCGCAGTCCATCTGCTCCAAGTTGGTTTCGTACACTTTCGACCGCATTGATGACGATAGAATCAAAGTGCGCCACGGCTCTGCTCCTCACATACCTCCGCTCGGCGACTGAAGCGTGACCCTACCCTGCCCCTGGCGTGCCACGTCTCACGCCCCGGCTCGGAATGTCAGGCGCGCGCACAGGTGTTGGACGTGACAGCCGAGTAAGCCGAAGGAGCTGTGCCGAGTGGCCACTTTGACCCTGACGCAGGACAACCACGACGAGACCGTGAAAGACGGAATCGTCCTGATCGACTTCTGGGCCGCCTGGTGCGGGCCGTGCCGTACGTTCGCACCTGTGTTCGAGCGCGCTTCCGAGAAGCACAGCGACGTCACGTTCGCCAAGGTCGACACGGAGGACCAGCAGGACCTGGCAGCACGGTATGGCGTGCGGTCGATCCCGACGCTGGTGATCTACCGAGACGGGATCCCGCTGTTCGCGCAGCCGGGCGCGCTGCCGGAAACCGTCCTGGAAGACCTGGTCAGCCAGACCCGTGCACTCGACATGGACGACGTACGGGCGCAGTACGCCGCGCAGGTCGCGACCCACGCCCACGAGTGACCCGTGCCCGCCAGGCATCGCCCTGGCGCTCGCCTTCCGGTAAAGAGGAGGCATGGCGCAGACGGAGCAGCGCGTATCAGTTGAGGTCGACGGTCGTCGGCTGAGCCTGTCCAACCTCGACAAGGTGCTGTACCCGGAGACCGGGTTCACCAAGGGTGAGGTGATCGACTACTACTCGCGCATCGCCCCGACCCTGCTGCCGCACATCGCCGAACGTCCGGTGACGCGCAAGCGTTGGCCCAACGGCGTCGACCAGGCGAGCTTCTTCGAGAAGAACGCTCCCCGTGGCACACCGAGCTGGGTGCGGACGGTGGTGCTGCCGAGCCCAGGCAGCACGATGGACCGGGACACCGTGGAGTACGTGGTCGCCGAGGACCTGGCCACCCTTGTGTGGCTCGCCAACCTCGCTGTCCTCGAGATACATGTGCCCCAGTGGCGCGTGACCGCAAAGGGCAAGGCTCTGCATCCAGACCGGCTGGTGCTCGACCTCGACCCGGGAGCGCCCGCCAACATCATCCAGTGCGCGCAGGTCGCGCTGATGCTGCGCGACCAGCTCGACGCCGACGGCCTTGCCCCGTACGCGAAATCCAGCGGCAACAAGGGAATGCAGCTCATGGTCGCGCTGGACGCGAAGCGGCCCGCCGAGGACGTGCACGGGTACGCCCGGGAGCTGGCCGAGCGCCTGGAGCGCGACCACCGTTCACTGATCGTCTCCGACATGAACAAGCAGCTGCGACGCGGCAAGGTGCTCGTCGACTGGAGCCAGAACCACCCGGCGAAGACGACCATCGCCCCCTACTCGCTGCGTGGCCGCGAGCACCCTAACGTGTCGACCCCGGTGACCTGGGATGAGGTGGAGCAGGCTGCGCGAAGCAAAGCGACGACACGGCTGCCCTTGCGGTTCGACAGCGAGGACGTGCTCGCCCGCGTTGCCGAGCACGGCGATCTGATGGCGGGGCTGCTCGACGAGGCGCATCCGCTGCCTTAGCGCAATCAGCTGGCGGTGACGTCCGGAAGGGCGGCCACCGCGTCATCGCGCTCCAGACCGGTGGCGACCAGCAAATCCCGGCCGAGCTGCGGTGGGCCGGGAATGACCACGTCCAGCAGGACCTCCCACCCACCGACAGGCCCCAAGCCCTGTCACGGCGGGGTGAAACCTGCTGGACGTGGTCAATCTCAGAGGTAGAGGCCGGTCTGCCCGTCGTCGAGCCGCTCGGCGGCAACCGCATGCAGGTCGCGCTCGCGGAGCAGGTGGTAGGACTCCCCGCGCACCTCGACCTCGCCCCGGTCCTCCGGGTCGCAGAGCACCCGGTCGCCGACCTGGACGGTGCTGACGTTGCTGCCCACAGCGACGACTCGCGCCCAGGTGAGCTTGCGCCCGACCTGCGCGGTCGCGGGGATCACAATGCCGGCACTGGAGCGACGTTCACCCGCGTCACCGTCGATGGTGACGAGCAGGCGGTCGTGCAGCATCCGAATCGGCAGCTTGTCCAGGTCTGGGCTCACCCCAAGAGGGTACGTCGTCGGGTCACCGGCGCCGGCGCCGCCAGGCGACGAGGGCGACGCCGAGCACGAGCACCGACGCCGCGGCGATGACCTCCGGTCGTGGCGCCCCGGAGCGGGTCGTCAGGCGCTCGCGCACGCTGGCGACGCTGCGCTTTGCGATCGATGAGGGCGTGAGCCGCTGCTTCAGCTCGTCGACGGTGGCGGCAAGGCGCTCGCGGGCAGCCGCGAGGTCGGCCTCGATCTGCTCCGGCTTGCGCGGTGGCGCGGGCGTTTCCGGGTCGGGCGGGCGCTTCGGGCCTGGCATCGCCTGGCGGGATGCGGGCAGGTAGGGGTTGTATTCCTCCGACCCCTGCGCGGCGGGCTGACTCACAACGATCAAGTTACCGGTCTATGGGCTCACTGACGCGCTGGAACGCTGCGCGGATCGAAGCCGTACGGAAGCTCGAGCCGGTGCGCGGTCATCAGCACCTCGTCGGCGAGCACCTCTCGAGTCGACCCGTCGGCGACAAGCACACCGTCGGACAGGACGACGCTGCGCTCACAGAGCTCCAGTGCGTATGGCAGGTCGTGGGTGACCATCAGCACGGTCACATCGAGCCCGCGCAGGATGTTCGCGAGCTCACGACGGCTCGCCGGATCCAGGTTGGACGAAGGTTCGTCGAGCACCAGGATCTCGGGGCGCATGGCGAGCACTGTGGCAACCGCGACGCGGCGGCGCTGGCCGAAGGAGAGGTGGTGCGGCGGGCGGTCGGCGTACGACTCCATGCCCACGGCTCGCAGCGCTTCGACAACCCGAGCGTCGAGCTCCGCACCCGTGATGCCAAGGTTGGCCGGGCCGAACGCGACATCGTCACGCACCGTCGGCATGAACAGCTGGTCATCGGGGTCCTGGAACACGATGCCTACGCGACGGCGGATCTCCTGCAGGTGTGGCTTGCTCACCTCGAGGCCGGCGACCCGGATGGTCCCCACACCGCCCGACAGGATCCCGTTGAGATGTAGAACGAGGGTGGTCTTGCCCGCACCGTTGGGGCCGAGCAGCGCGACCCGCTCGCCACGCTCGATGGTGAGGTCGATGCCAAAGAGCGCCTGGTGGCCGTCGGGGTAGGCGAACGCCAGGCCCTGCACCTCGAGCGCCGGTGTCATGCGAGCCCCCAGGCGAGCGCGGCGATGCAGGCCGCCGCAATTGGCAGACTGCCGGCCGCAGCCCAGTCGGTTGCGCCGGCGCGGGTCGCACCGAGCAACGGCAGGCTGCCCGCATAGCCGCGGGAGAGCATCGCGACGTGTACGCGTTCGCCGCGCTCGTACGACCGGATGAACAACGCACCCGCGGAGCGCGCGAGCACGGGGATGTGACCGGCGTGCCTTGCGTGGAAGGCCCGTGACTCCCGGGCGATCCGCATGCGGCGCATCTCGTCGGCGACCACGTCGGCATAACGGACCATGAACGACATGATTTCGACCAGCAGCGGCGGCACTCGCAGCCGTTGCATCGCGAGCAGCAGGTCACGCGCGTCGGTGGTCGCCGCAAGAAGGATGGAGGCGACCACGCCGAGCGTGCCCTTGGCGAGCACGTTCCAGCCGGCGAGCAGCCCGGTCTCCGACAGCGACATGCCGAGCACCTCGACCTGCGGGCCGTGCGCCACGAATGGCAGAAGGAGGCGCGAACACCACGAACGGCAGCTCGACCACCATGCGTCGCAGGACGAATCCGCCGGAGACCCCGGCAACAATCGCGACGGCACCAAGGAGCGCGGCGTAGCCGGCGAAGGCCCAGTAGTGCTCACGGGGCGTGGCCACGACGACCACCACGAACGCCACCAACGCAAGGACCTTGGTGTGCGCGGGGAGTCGGTGCACGGGGCTGTGCCCGTGCCGGTAGAGCCGGTGAGTGTGACCGCTGGCCATTGCTGCGCCGCTCCGGGCTCAGACCCGCGCTCGGACGCGGTCGTCGACCTGTTCGTCGGCACGCCGGCTGACGCGGCGGAACAGCAAGTAGCCCACGGCCAGGGTAAGGAGCACGCCGAGCACCCCGACGACTCCGACCGGGATGCCGCCGACCTCGCCGTAGTCGGCCAGCGGTGAACCGCCGAACGCGTGGTCTGTCGCGGACTCGACGAAGCCCTTGCTCTCCGCCACGTACTCCAGGCCGTCGGGGCGGCCGCTGGCGTAGAAGCTCACAACCCCGGCGAGCAGGAGCGACAGCGTCGCACCGGCGATCACGAACGGGCCGACTCTTCCGCCGCCACCGACAGGTGCGGGGCGGCCCGCGGGGACGGTGCGGGTCCCGTGGGCAGTGCGGATCTCGAGCGCCGGCCGCAGGCCGCGGGCGGCGTACACGAGGTCAGGACGCACCGCCACGACGGAACTCACCGTGAGGGATGTGATCACAGCCTCGCCGACTCCGATCAGCGTGTGCCAGCCCAGCATGGTGGCGGCCAGCCCGCCGACTGGCAGGTCGGCTGCGCCGCCGAGCACAAACAGCAGCGTGAACGCCAGCGCGGCCAGCGGCACCGAGACAAGGGCTCCCACGAACGAGGCAGGCATAACCGAGGCTGGCCGCCGCGGGAGCACAGCAAGGACCGCGCGCACGGTGAGCCAACCGCCCCAGACGCCGACCAGCGCCATGAGCGTGATGTTGGTGCCGAGCGCGGTCAGGCCGCCGTCGGCGAACAGCAAGGCCTGCACGAACAGGACGACGGAGATCGCAAGGGTCGCGGTATAGGGCCCCACCAGCACCGCAGCAAGCGCGCCGCCGAGGAGATGCCCGCTCGTGCCGACTCCGACCGGGAAGTTCAGCATCTGCACCGCAAAGACGAACGCGGCGACCAGGCCGGCCAGCGGGGCCGTGCGCTCGTCGAGCTCGCTGCGTGCGCGGCGCAACGAGACGGCTACGGCGCCGGCGGCGACGCCACCAGTGGCCAGGGACGTGGTGACGTCCAGGAAGCCATCGGGGACGTGCATCTCGTCGGTCTCCTCGTGTGCGCGCCTGCGTCGCCTGGTGCAACGCAATCCTACTTGCGAACTATTCGCAACAAGCGGGACCGCGGATGGGATCGATCTTGGGGCCGGCCGATAGCCTGGGGCTGGCCGTACGAACCCCCGGAGGCGACCGACCCGTGAGCCAGACCAGCACCCGCCTGCAGCCAGGAGACACCGCGCCCGACTTCTCCCTCACCGGCGATGACGGGGCGACCGTGGCATTGTCCGACTTTCGCGGGAAGCGGGTGATCGTTTACTTCTACCCGGAGGCGATGACGCCCGGCTGCACGACCGAGGCCTGCGACTTCCGGGACAACCTCTCGTCGCTGCAGGCCGCCGGGGTCCAGGTCCTTGGGATCTCGCGAGACGCGCCGAGCAAGCTGGCCGAGTTCCGTGCCAAGGACGGCCTGACGTTCCCGCTGCTGTCCGACCCGGACCGCACGGTGCACGAGGCCTACGGCGTCTGGGGCGAGAAGCAGAACTACGGCAAGACCTACATGGGGGTCATCCGCTCCACATTTGTCGTCGACCCTGACGGCAAGATCGAGCGGGCGATGTACAACGTCAAAGCAACCGGCCACGTCGCCAAGCTGCGCCGCGACCTCGGGCTCTGATCGCCCATACGCTGAGGCCCCGTAGCAAAGGGGTTGAGTCCGGGGTCATTGGAAACCTGCCTGCATGCGGTACCCGGACGACAGTCTGCGCGAGGCAGTCAGCAAATCAACAAGCGTAGCTGGCGTGCTCCGCTACCTCGGGATCGCGCAGTCGGGTGGCATGCACGCCCATATCAGTAGGCGGATCAAGCGGCTCGACCTAGACACTTCACACTTCACCGGCCAGGCCCACAATCGAGGCAAGCGGCTCGAACGGAAGCCGGCCTCAGAAATCTTGATCATTCGACCTCCCGGCAGTAACAGGGCGAAGCCGCATCAATTGCGCCGAGCCCTTTGTGAAGTCGGCCGAGCCTACATATGCGAGGAGTGCGGCATCGGTGACGCATGGAACGGACGGCCGCTGACGCTGCATGTTGATCACATCAACGGCGATTACAGGGACTGTCGCGAGATCAACCTCCGATTCCTCTGCCCGAACTGTCACTCGCAGACAGTCAACTTCGCAGGGCGTGCACGATTTGGAGCCCGCGAGGTCGCAGGGGCGATGCGCCCACCGGCGTGCTCGGCCAGCCGAGCCCGCCGCCTAGATCGGCTGCCAATCAGATACCTTCGCCACTGAGCGGGAGTGGCGGAACAGGCAGACGCGCGGCGCTTAGGACGCCGTGCCTTCGGGCGTAGGGGTTCGAGTCCCCTCTCCCGCACTGAAGGGGTGGGTTGTGCGCCGACCTCACGGCTCAGCCCAGGTTGTTCACCTTGACATTTCGTGATGGTCATCCGCGCTGGTTAGCGTGTCGACGGCACAAGTAGCAGACAGTGATTCAGCCGTTTCCAGTCGCGGCGAGTCCAAGAGAACGATCGACGGGTTCGCCTCGGCTCAGGCGATGCGAGGGAGACCCCATGCGTCGTTGCCTGATCGTTGCGAACCAGACTCTCGAGTTCGAGCGGCTGGCCGCGGCTGTGCAACAGCGGATCGACAAGGAAGAGCACACCTTCTACGTGGCGGTGCCCGCGACCCCCTTGAAGGACCAGGCAACCGGCGTGGGCGTTGCCGGAACGGAGGGGGCGTCGCCGCAGAATCTCGCCTATGCCGTCGCCCAGCAGCGACTGGATCAAGCGGTCGACCAGATCCGCGCAAACGGCGCCCAAGCCGACGGTGAGGTCGGCGACCCAGACGCGCTCGAGGTGGTCCGCACAGCCTTAGGCCGCTTCGATGCTCAGGAGGTCATCGTCTCGACTTTGCCGGCCGGGCTGTCCAGGTGGCTACGACGGGATCTGCCGGGCAGGATCGCCCGCACCTTCCAGCTGCCCGTGTCGACCGTCGGCGAACCGGCCGCTAAGGCTCCCTGACGCAGCGACCTTGGTCACCAATGCGAGCCCACCGCCCAGGTACGTTGGATGGAGTCCCATCGCAGGTCGACCGAGCGAGGTGAGCGCATGGCAGCAGGGCACAAGCACGCCGCCCCCAACGCCGGCGCCCGCTGGCGTACGCGGCTGGCGGCTGCCTTCGCCCTGACGGCGACGTTCTTCGTCGTCGAGCTTGTCGCCGGCCTCTTCGCCGATTCGCTGGCGCTGGTCTCTGACGCCGGCCACATGGCCACCGATGTGGTGGCGCTGGGGGCCTCGCTGGTCGCGACGCGCATCGCGGTGCAGCCGGACCGGACCGGCCGGCGCAGCTATGGCCGCTACCGGGCCGAGGTCTTCGCATCCGGCTTCACGGTGCTGCTGATGCTGGGAGTCGGCGTGTACGTCATCGTCGAGGCCGTCGCCCGCATCGGCGACCCGGCCGACGTGGCCTCGGGGATCATGCTGGTCGTCGGCCTGATCGGGCTCGCGGTCAACGTCATCTCGCTGGCCCTGCTGCGCGCCGGCTCGCGGGAGAGCATCAACATCCGCGGCGCCTATCTGGAGGTGCTCGGCGACGCTTTCGGCTCGGTCGGCGTCATCGCGGCTGCGCTGCTCATCGGCTGGACCGGCGACTCGGTCTGGGACACCATCGTCGCCCTGGCGATCGGTGCTTTCGTCGTCGTACGAGCTGTCGGGCTCGGTCGTCAGGTGCTGGCGATTCTCGGTCAGCATGTTCCGGCGGGCATCGACAGTGCTCGCATCGACGACGAGCTGGCCGCGCTACCCGGAGTCGCCGATGTGCACGACCTGCACCTGTGGACCCTCACCTCTGGGATGAACGTCGCCACCGCCCACCTCGTCGTCGACGACGAGTCGATGTCGCACGGTGTGCTCGACGCGGCGCGCGACCTGCTCCGCGACCGGCACGGCATCGCGCATGCCACGCTGCAGGTGGAGCCGCGCACCCACACGGGCTGCCAAGAGCTCCATTGGTGATCGGGCGCTCAGGGAGGGCGTGTCATGGCCACGTGGGACGACGTACGGCGCCTCGCGCTGAGCCTCCCCGAAACCGACGAGATCGAAGGGCAAGGTCTGGCGCAGTGGCGAGTGAAAGCCAAGTCGTTCGCGTGGGAGCGGCCGCTGCGCCGCGCCGACTTCGCGGCGCTCGGTGACGCCGCGCCGACCGGCGACATCCTCGGCGTGTGGGTGCCCGACCTCGGCGCCAAGGAGGCGCTCATCGCCGAGGACCCTGACGTCTATTTCACGACACCGCACTTCGACGGGTACGCGGCGGTGCTCGTACGGCTGGACGAGATCGACCCGGGAGAGCTCGAGGAGCTGTTGGTCGAGGGGTGGCTCACCAAGGCACCGAAGCGGTTGGCCAAGCAATTCCTCGACGAGACCGGCGGCGGCTAGCGGAAGGCGGCTATCACTTCGCCGAGCCGGTCCAGCGGCTCGGTGTCTGTCAGGTCGGGTAATCGCAGCATGACCTCAGCCGCGCCGGCCTCGGCCAGCTCGCGCAGCCGACCCACCTGGTCGTCGACCGTCCCAGCGTTCACTCGGGCCGCGTACACCGCCGTTGACCGGCCGCGCGGGCGCAGCCGCTCGACCAACGCAGACACCTCGGCGTCGTCGCGCCCGATGAGTGCGGTCGACAGGACGGTGAGCTCGACCTGGGACGGGTCACGTCCGACATCGAGGCAGTGCTGGCGGAGGACGGCTGCCTTGTGGCGTACCACGTCGGGGTCGCCGAAGACGTTGCTCGCGTCGGCGTACTGTGCCGCCAGGCGCATGGTCCGACGCTCCCCCGAGCCGCCCACGATGACGGGAACGTGCTCTTGCAGAGGGCGCGGATAGCAGAGCGTCTCCGGCATCGACAGCGTCAAGCCTTCGAACGCCGGCGACCCCGGACCCCACAGCATCGGCAGTGCTCGCAACGCGTCCTCGAGCACGGCATAGCGGTGCGTGACCGGTGGCAGGGTCAGCCCCAACGCCTCGTTCTCCTCGCGGAACCAGCCGAGCCCGAGGCCGCACACCGCACGGCCGCCACTGACGACGTCGAGTGTCGCGACGCTCTTGGCGAGCAGTCCCACGTTCCGGTAGGTGACCGCGCTGACCAGCGTCCCTAGCCGTACGCGATCGGTGACGGCGGCGAGATATCCCAGCGTGGCAAAGGGCTCCAGCATGTCGTCCCAGGCGCGTCCGACCTGCGGGATCTGCCGGAGGTGGTCCATGACATAGATGGCGTCGACGCCGACCGCTTCTGCGGATGCCGCGATTTCCTGCAGCCGCGCCCGCGACGCGGCTGCGCCGCCCGGCCAGCTGAAGCGCCCAAGATGCAGGCCGAAGCGGAGACCGGTCGGACGGTCGGCCTGCCGCTGGCGGGCTTCGGCCGCAGTCGCGAACGACGGAGACACGACGCGTACGGGGGTGGGCCGCAGCACCGCGTCGTACCCCTCCTCGTCGAGCCGATCGCGCACCTGCTTGTAGGTCCGCAGCTGACTGTCGAGTGCTGCTGTCGGGATCTGCTTGGGCCGTCCGCGGTTCCATTCGCGGCACTGGGCGGCAGGAGTGTCGAACGCGACCGCGACAACGCTCATCCCGTTGCCGCGGGCCAGGTCACGCCAGCGTCGCCGCCGCTGCTCGTCCAGCCCCAACGTGTCGATGACTGTGGTGAGCCGTCGACCAAGGCGCTGCCGTACGACGTCGTCCAGCAACGCCAATGCGTCGGTGCTTGCCGCGATGTCGTCCTCGCCCGCACCGACGAGCGCCCGCAACCGGTCGCTGGACACGATCGCATCCGGCGGGAAGTGCGTCGATGCCCACGTCGACTTGCCCGAGGCGCCGGGGCCGACGAGCACGACGACCACCGGCGATGGCAGTGCCAGTGCACCTTCCACTCTGCTGGTCACGCTCGCCTCCACACCAAAGAACGGTGCGTCGGCTCACCGTTCCACGACAGCCGATCCTCCACCTTGCAGCGCAGCTGCGCGCGGGTCGCCAAGACGGCCGGTGTCTGCAACGCTTCAACTGACGCCCGGCGGGGTAGAGATGCCGGCGATCTCGCTCATCCAACGGGAAGCAGCGGAGGTGGCAAATGTCGATGACTGACGAGCCTGCGGGTGGCGGACACGGACCAGCCGACGGTGGTGCGGGCGGCGTGCCAGGCGGCCATGACGGTGGCGCGGACGGTGGCGCGGACGGCGGCGCCGACAGCGGCGCTCACGGCCCCGCGGACGGCGGTGCGCTGGGTGTGCCCGGCGGACACGACGGCGGCGCGGATGGTGGAGCCGACGCCGGTGCCGACGGCGGCGCGGACGGCGGTGCCGACGGTGGCGCGGACGGTGGCGCCGACAGCGGCATGTGAGTGGTGATGGACGACAGCCGGACGGTCGGCGACGACCGTCCGGCCATCACTCGTTGCTTGGGCGTCGAGCCCGACGTCTTCGCGCGCGACTACTGGGACCGGCAGCCGTTCCTCGGGCAGCAGGTCGCTTCGGACGGTTTCGCCGACCTGTTCTCGTTGGCGGCCGTTGACGAGCTGCTGTCCCGACGCGGGCTGCGGACACCGTTCCTGCGTGTCGCCAAGGACGGGCAGGTGGTGCCGCCGGCGCGGTTCACCGCACCCGGGCCGGCCGGCGCGACGATCGCCGACCAGGTCGATGCCGACAAGCTTGTCAGTCTGTATGCCGACGGCTCCACGCTCGTACTCCAGGGCCTGCACCAGGTGTGGCCACCGATCGCCGACCTGACGTCGCAGCTCGCCGCGGAGCTCGCGCACCCCGTGCAGGTCAACGCCTACGTGACTCCGCCGCAATCGCAAGGCTTCTCGGCCCACTACGACACGCACGACGTTTTCGTGCTGCAGGTCGCGGGGGCCAAGCAGTGGCAGATCTGGCAGCCGGTCCTCGACCGACCCACCGCTGACCAGCCGTGGAATGACCGCGCAACCGAGGTCCGCACCAGAGCCGCCGAGCGGCCACTGATCGACACCGTGCTGCGGCCGGGAGACGCGCTCTATCTGCCGCGCGGCTATCTGCACGCCGCGACTGCGTTGGGTGGCACGACCGTCCATCTGACGCTGGGCATCCATCCCTTGACGCGTCTCGACGTGCTGCGTGCACTCGTCGCCGACGCCGGTGATGACCCAGAGCTTCGCCGGTCGCTGCCGATTGGCGACCTGCGTGACCTCGACGACGCGGTGGCGTCGACCGTGGCGCTCGCCGCCGCGCTGCTGGACCGCGGCGACGTCGAGGCCGTACGACATGCGCTGGCTGGCCGGCTCACTCGCGACACGCGACCTGCGCCGCTGTCCCCCGTTGCGCAGGCGACCGCGGCTGGACAGGTGGAGCCGGGCATGCGCGTACGTTTGCGGGCGCGGTTGCGCGTCGATCGCCGGACACACGGCGACACGATCCAGCTCGACCTGCGCGGCCGGACGGTGGAGCTGCCAGTTGCCAACGGACCGGCGCTCGACCTGCTCCTCGACGGCAAGCCGCATGCCGTCGAGTCACTGCCTGGCCTCGACACCGACGGCCAGGTCAGCCTCGTGCAACGACTTCTGCGGGAAGCCGTCCTCGTCCCCGACCAGACGTGACCGCGGCGGCCAGCCCGGCGTTCCGTTGCGCCGACGCCGCCGAGGCCCGCGGTGACCCGCTCGCGGCCTCGGCGCCGCCCGTACGACGATGGCTGCTCATCGAGCTGCCCGGAGCATGGGGTCCGCGCGGACTGTGGGACAGCACCCTCGACGAGGAGCTGTCTCGGGCGCTACTGCGCCGGGCGGCTGCGGCCGACGCGCGGCTGCTGGTCATCCGACGCCACGGTCGTACCGACCCGAAGGCGCGGCGAAGGTGGTATGTCGTCGACTCGCGCCCCGGTTGCGAAGACATGCGCACCGGCGGATACGACAGCCTGGCTGACCTGCTGGACGTACCGCTCGACGGCAGCGCCGGCAACCAGGTCGACGGTTCGATGTACCTCGTCTGCACGCATGCCCGGCACGACCCGTGCTGCGCCATCCGCGGCCGCCCGGTGGCAGCTGCGCTCGCCGCCGCGCGGTCGGCGGTCTGGGAGTGCAGCCACGTCGGCGGCGATCGGTTCGCGGCCAACGTGGTGGCGCTGCCGCAGGGGCTGTACTACGGGCACGTACGCCCCTCCGAGGTCGCCGAGCTTGCCACGACGCACGAGGCGGGAAGGCTGCTCGTGTCGCGCTACCGCGGCCGGTCGAGCCTGTCCGCACCGGAGCAGACGGCACAGGACGCCGCGCGGCTGCAGACGGGACTGGATGGCATCGACGACCTCGCGGTGCTCTCCTGCACGCCTGACGCCGCCGGCGGGTGGACCGTGCACATCGACGGACCTGACGGGCCGTTGACGTACACGGTGCGCGGGCAGCGTCGCGAGCTGGACCACCCCCTGACATGCCACGCCCAGCACAACGGCACCGTCACCGTGCTCACAGCGCGACAAATGCGACCAACTTGACAAACCTGACAGAGATCAACGTCACCCGCCCCCCGTTCTTTGGTCGTGGGAACGCTGACCCGTTAGACTGAACGCGTCGAGTTGGCTGCACAAAGCCCGTGCGAGCCAGCTCAGTTCTATGTCGGGAAGAAGTCCCGACCGGCGCCAGACCCGGCGTCCAACTGCTGGCTCGTCCCGATCGTGATGCCTGGCGGCACTGCTGTGCCAGGCCCTCTTCCGGTGCGCGCCCCTTACACCGGAAAGGGTCAAGTCCTTGACCACGCACGCCCCCATCACGTCCTTTTCCGACCTCGGTCTCCCGACCGAGCTCGTCCACACCCTCCACGCCGAAGGCCTCACGACACCGTTCCCGGTGCAGGCCGCGGCGATCCCCGACGCACTTGCCGGTCGCGACCTGCTGGGCCGCGGCCGTACCGGCTCGGGCAAGACGCTCGCGTTCGGCCTGCCGCTGCTGGCCCGTACGGCCGAGGCCGTGCCTGGCCGGGCCACCCCGCGCAAGCCGCACGCCGTGATCCTCGCGCCGACGCGTGAGCTTGCGCTGCAGGTCTGCGACGCGCTTCGGCCGTACGCCAAGGCGCTGCGGCTGTGGCTCGCCCCGATCGTCGGAGGCGCGTCCTACGACCGTCAGTTCCGCGACCTCGACCGTGGCGCACACGTCGTCGTGGCGACGCCGGGCCGGCTCTCCGACCTGGTGGAGCGCGGCGCGGTCGACCTGTCCGAGGTGCAGATCATGGTGCTCGACGAGGCCGACCAGATGGCCGACACCGGCTTCCTGCCCGCGGTCTGCGAGCTGCTCGACATGGTCGCCCCGGGTGGGCAGCGGATGCTGTTCTCCGCGACGCTCGACAATCGGGTGCAGGAGGTCGTCAAGCGCTACCTCGTCAACCCTGTCGAGCACGCAACCGACCCGGCCGAGGCGTCGGTGCCCGACATGGAGCACCACGTCATCAAGGTCGCCCCGCGCGACAAGGCCCGCATCGTCAACGAGATCGCCGCACGGCGCGGTCGTACGGTCATGTTCGTCCGTAGCCGGCTTGGCGCCGACAACGTCGCCGACCGCCTTGCGGAGCAGGGGCTTGGCGCCGCTGCGCTCCACGGCGGAATGACGCAGGGCGCCCGTAACCGGACCCTGTCGGCGTTCAAAGACGGCCACACGCCCGTGCTCGTCGCGACTGACGTCGCCGCGCGCGGCATCCACGTCGACGGCATCGACCTCGTGCTGCACGTCGACCCGGCCTCCGACCACAAGGACTACCTGCACCGCGCGGGTCGCACCGCGCGCGCCGGCAGCTCCGGGCTGGTCCTCACCCTGGCCCTGCCGCACCAGGTCAAGCCGATGCAAAGGCTGCTCCGCGACGCGGGCCTGTCCGTACATCCCGTCAACGCCCGCCCGGGCGACGACGTCCTCGCCGACGTGTTCGGCGCGCGTGACCCGGAGGAGGCTGCTGTCGAGCACGCCGCCGCCGAGGAGGCTCGCCGCGAGGCCGGGCGTGCGCAGCGAGGGCGTGGCGGCCGTTCGTACGGGCGGGGCTCGTACGGCGACCGTAGCGATCGTGGCCCCCGCCGCTCGAACGGCGACCGCGATTTCGGCGACCGGCCCCGCCGTTCGTACGACGACCGTGCCCCCCGCCGGGAGTTTGGTGACCGCGGCTCGCGTGGCTCGTACGGCAACCGCGACGACCGGGCACCCAAGCGAACCTTCGAGGACCGCGACAGCCGGCCGCGCCGCGAGTTCGAGGACCGCGGCCCGCGCCGGGAGTTCGGTGACCGCGCCGCGCGCGGCTCGTACGGCAACCGCGATAGCAATGCCAAGCGCACATTCCGTGACGGCGAGGACCGCGACAGCCGGCCGCGTCGGGAGTTCGACGGCCCGCGCCGTTCGTACGACGACCGTGCCCCGCGTCGCGGGTTCGACGAGCGTGGCCCGAGCCGCTCGGTCGGCGAGCGGGCCGGTGGCGAGCGTCGTTCGTTCGGCAACAAGCGCGAGTTCGGCGACCGCTCCGGCGGCCGCCCGTACCGTGGCGGGAACGACCGCCCGGTCCGCGACGCTCGCTGACAAATAGCTAGAACGACCGAGGCCGACCGCGCACTCTGCGCGGTCGGCCTCGTCGTCTCTGTCGAGTGGCGTATCTCTGCCAGGTCTGGGTGACTCTTCGTGAGCAAGATCCGAGACTCAGAAGGGAACCCCATGACCACGTCGACCACGAGCGTCCTGCCCTGGCCATTGGTCCGCCAAGGCGACCATGACCACCCGGTCGAGACGCTGCAGTACCTGCTCCGCCACCACGGTCACAACCTGGTGGTGGACGGCGACTTCGGCCCGAACACCGACGCCGCCGTGCGCGCGTTCCAGCAGGCCAAGAACCTCACGGTCGACGGGATCGTCGGACCCAAAACGTGGGCAGCGGTGGTTGTCACTGTCCAGAAGGGCATGACGAACGAGGCAGTCAAGGGTGTCCAGCAGGAGGCAGCCTTCCGCGACCAGTCCGGCAACCCGCAGCCGGCTCTTGCCATTGACGGCATCTTCGGACCCAAGACCGAGGCGTTCGTCAAGGGCTTCCAGGAGGCCCTGCACACCGACATCCCCAGCGTCGCGGTCGACGGCATCGTCGGCCCAGTAACCTGGCGGGCGCTGGTCAGCGGGATGCTCTCCTTCTGACCTCGGGGCGAGGCCGGTCGCGCAGGATGCGCGGCGGGCTTCGCTGTCTTTCGTCGCGGTCGGCCTCCTGGTGATACAAGTAAGCCGACATTGACGCCGGGCGAGGAGGCCTCTGTGGCGGTCACGCCGTCTCGCAATATCTCCAAGAGCATCGTGCAGGCCCACGCATTCGCCGGCTTGCTCGACTTTCTCGTGGTCGTCGTCGGCGTGCTCGGCGTTGGCGCCGCGCTTTGGCTGGGCAGCAACACCGCCGAGCCCGCGCTTGCGGTGGTGAACATTCTGTTATGGACCGTGATGCTGTGCCTCGGGATGTCGTGGGGGAAGCACATGCTGCGCATGGTCAGCGTGTCGGCGGCCTCGGCTCTACCCGACGAGCAGTCGCGAGACAGCGTGATCGCCCGGCTGGACGCGGGCTGAGGCGGGACGGCCGGGTGCCGGTGCGTGGGCGCTATGCCCAGCAGCTCAGTGCTCGCTGTCCCCGGACTAGCAGATGCCTAGGCGCCTGACACCTGGCTCCGCCGGCGAGCGGGCACCCACATGCTGGCAAGATCAAGGCACTTGGTCGGCGTCCTTGCCCAACAGCTGCCGCAACACCGGCACGAGCGCGCGGAATGCCCGGCCGCGGTGGCTGATCGCGTCCTTCTCGGCGTCGGGCAGCTCTGCGATCGTGCGGGTCTCTGCGTCGGGCACGAAGATCGGGTCGTAGCCGAACCCGCCGGTGCCGCGCGGTACTCGTACGAGATGTCCACTGACGACACCCTCGACGACCTCGCAGACACCGTCCGGCAGCGCGACCGCGGCGGCACAGACGAAGGCCGCGCCGAGGCGCTCGTCGGGCACGTCGGTGACCTGCGCGAGCACGAGCGCGACGTTCTCGCGGTCGGCGCCGTGTCGTCCGGCCCACCGCGCCGACAACACTCCCGGCATTCCGTTGAGCGCATCGACCGCCAGGCCGGAGTCGTCGGCGACAGCCGGCAGACCGGTTGCGCGGGCAATGGCGAGCGCCTTGAGCAGGGCGTTGTCAGAGAAGGTCGACCCCGTCTCCGGCACGTCGGGCGCGTCGGGAAACTCGGCCAGCCCAACGATGTCCACCTCGAGGCTCGCGGCGCCCAGGATGCGGTGCAGCTCCTCGACCTTGTGCCTGTTGCGAGTCGCGAGGACGAGACGTGCGGTCATGAGGCCAGCGCGGCAAGCTGTTGGCGCGTCAGCTCGTTGCAGCCCGTGCCGGCGAGATCGAGCAACCCGTCGAGCAGCGAGCGTTTGAACGGCTCACCCTCGGCGGTCCCCTGGACCTCGATGAAGCGACCGTCACCCGTCATCACGACGTTCATGTCGGTCTCGGCCTTGACGTCCTCCTCATAGTTGAGGTCGAGCCGGCTTTCGCCCTCGACGATGCCAACGGACACGGCCGAAACCGTGCCAACGAGGGGATCGCTGCTGAGCAGCCCCTTCGAGCTCATCCAGGTCACCGCATCAGTGAGCGCCACGAACGAACCGGTGATGGCCGCCGTGCGGGTGCCACCGTCGGCCTGCAGCACATCGCAGTCGACGACGAGCGTGTTCTCGCCGAGCGCCTTGTCGTCGATCACGGCACGCAGGGATCGACCGATGAGCCGAGAGATCTCGTGCGTACGGCCACCGATGCGGCCCTTGACCGACTCGCGGTCGGAGCGAGTGTGGGTTGACCGGGGCAGCATCGAGTACTCCGCCGTGACCCAGCCAAGTCCGCTGCCTCTGCGCCAGCGCGGCACGCCCTCGGTGACGGAGACAGCACACAGCACACGTGTGTTGCCGAACTCGACGAGCACGGAGCCCTCGGCGTGCTGCAGCCAACTGCGCTGGAACCGGACAGGACGGAGCTGATCGGCACTACGGCCGTCGGGTCGCGTCATGGCGCCGAGACTATCGACCGCCGCCGCGGCGGCTCAGAGCAGGACGACGCGGGTCGTGGTCTCGACGGTTTCGCCGGCCTTGGGGTAAGCGTGCAAGGTGCGCCACCACACGGTGCGCAGCACGCCCGTGCCGGCAACAATTGCGGTCACGCCGCCAGGCTCGCCGGACAGCTCGGCCACGATGCCGTACGGGTTGGCGGCTACGGCGTCGACGTCGCGCTCGACGGCGGAGACGTCGTACGGTCGGGCGAAAGACGAGATCGTGTAGATCGCGCCGGGCAGCTGGCGGCGCTCGAAGCGTGGCAGCTCGGAGCCGACCTCTCTGGGCAGAACTCCGACGACCTCGCAGATCTGAGTCGTGTCCGCGTCGAGCTGCACACTGTGCGAGGCGTCGAGCACCCGCAGATTCAACGTCACAGTGCCGAACGTGACCGGCAACACGGCAAGCGGCGCCCCCGGAGCGTCGCCGAGGGCCAACCGCAGGTCGCTCGCGGCAGCGTCCCGGAAGGGCGTGTCGATCTGGGTGCGCATATGTCGATGGTCTCCGTCAGGGCACGTTTACGAGAGGGATTTTCTCGAACCCAGTCAGCGACTATAGGACCGAAACACCCGATTCGGTCAGATTTTGTGCGAGACGCCGCTCACGGCGAGCTCGATTGGCCCGGTGAAGACTTCGGCGGCCTCGGCGTGCGCCCGCGCGGGGTCGCCCCACGGCGGGATATGGGTCAGGAGGAGGCGGCCGACGGCGGCGCGGGCCGCGTGCTCGCCCGCCTCGCGCCCGGTCAGGTGCAGGTCGGGCGGGTTGTCCTCGCCGTGCTGGAATGAGGCCTCCGCCAGGAGAACGTCCGCATTGCTGGCGATCTTGACAAGCCGCTCGCTCGGGCCGGTATCGCCCGAGTAGGCGAGGGTGGAGCCGCCGTACGTGAGCCGGATCGCGTAGGCGGGCACCGGGTGAGCGACACGGGTGACCTGGGCCGTGAACGGACCGATCTCGAACGCGCCCTCGGGATAGCGCTGGAAGGTGAACTCGCCAGACATGCCAGGGTCGGGCGGCATGTCGTAGGCGCGAGCAAGGCGCTCGGCGGCGCCCTCGGGCCCGTACACGGGGATCGGCGGGAGCGGTCCGCCCGGAGCGTAGCGCCGCGCCACGTAGTAGGCGCACACGTCGAAGCAGTGATCGGGATGCAGGTGGGAGAGGGCGACCGCGTCGATCGACTCGATAGGTACGTGCCGCGCCAGCGCGCCCAGGGCGCCGTTGCCCAGGTCAAGCAGGAGACGGAAGCCTTCCGCTTCCACGAGATAGCTGGACGCGGGCGAGTCGGGGCCGGGGATGGAGCCGGAGCAGCCGATGACGGTGAGCCTCACACGGCCTCCTCGACCACGGCGACCGCGTCGACCTCGGGGCCGAGGAAGCGTCTGGCCAGCTCGGTGAAGGGCGCCGGGTCTCCGGTGGCGCGGAAGATGTGCCGAGGCGGCGGCAGCCGGTCGTCGCGGTGCAGCCCGTGCTCGGCGAGGGTGCGGTAGACGTCCTTGGCCGTCTCCTCGGCGCTCGAGACGAGCGTCACGTCGTCGCCCATGACGTACGACAGCACGCCGGTCAGCAGCGGATAGTGCGTGCAGCCCAGCACGAGCGTGTCGATGCCGGCGGCGCGCAGCGGCTCCAGGTAGTCGCGGGCCACGTCCTCGATCTCGGGGCCGTGCGTGATGCCGTCCTCGACGAAGTCGACGAACCGTGGGCACGCGTGTGTCGTGATCTGCAGGTGTGGCGCGGCGGCAAACGAGTCCTCGTAGGCGCGCGAGGCAATCGTTGCCCGCGTGCCGATGACGCCGACGTGGCCGTTGCGGGTCGCCGCGACTGCGCGGCGCACCGCGGGCTGGATGACCTCGACGACCGGCACGTTGTAGCGCTCGCGGGCGTCCCGGAGCACCGCGCTGCTGGCCGAGTTGCACGCGATCACGAGCAGCTTGACGCCCTCGTCGACCAGGTGGTCCATGACGTCGAGCGCGTAAGCCCGGACCTGGGCGATCGGTCGCGGTCCGTAGGGCCCGCGGGCGGTGTCGCCCACGTACAGGATCGGCTCGTGCGGCAGCTGGTCGAGCACGGCGCGGGCCACGGTCAACCCGCCGACGCCGGAGTCGAAGATGCCGATAGGTGCGTCGTTCATCGGGATCGAGCGTAAGGCCCGGTGTGGCGGGGAGCGGTCAGCCGAGCGCGCTACGTGTCGAAGATCATGCGACAAGACGACATCTGTGGGGACATCGCGACGCCGATGTCGCACTGTCGCATGATCCGGACTCCGCCTTGTCCACAGATCTTGTACGGGGCCACCCGACGCACGGCTGGTCCAGCACGCTGGTGGCATGCCCGAATGGAGCTACCGCCCGACGTTGGAGGATCTGCTGGCCCGCCAGAACGGTGTGTTCCGCCCGAGCCAGGTGGCCCCGTGGCTGACCCCGGAGGAGATCCGCCAAGAGGTGGGTCAAGGGACGTGGCGGATGCCACACCGAAACGTGTACATGAACCACAATGGACCGTTGACCCGCGACCAGGAGTTGTGGGTCTGCCTGCTCGCAGGCCCGCGAGGATCGGCGCTCGGTGGGCTGACGGCGGCCGAGCTCGACGGGTTTCGCGGCTTCCCACCGACGGCAGTCGACCTCGTCATTCCGGCCGGGCAGCGCCGTCCGCGACGCGACGGCTTGGAGGTGCATTTCTCGCACTATCTGGGCGACCAGGACGTCCACCCTTTGCGACTGCCGCGACGGACACGGCTTCCGCGCAGCCTGATCGACGGAGCCTCCCGCGCGCCTCACGACCGGATCGCCCGCGCGATCATCCTCGCTGGTGTCCAGCAGCGACTGACCCGACCGCAGGAATTGGCCGACCAACTCGCTCGGAGAGCGAACTGCCTGCGACATGAGCTGATCCTCGAGTCGATCGAGGATGCGCGCGGCGGGGTCGCATCTGTCCCAGAGCGTGACTTCGAACTCATCAGGCGACGGTGGCGTCTACCTGAGCCCACCCGGCAGGCGATCCTCCGGCGCCGAGACGGGAAGTACTACCTCGACGCGGACTGGGAGGCGTTCGGCGTCTCTGCCGAGGTTCACGGCATCCAGCACGGCGAGATCCTCCAGTGGGATGACGACCTCGACCGGATCAGCGTCGTGGCAGCACGCGGCCGGCGAGAGCTGCAGTTCAGTTCGTACGCCGTACGGCATCGACAAGCCAGGGTGGGTGAGCTCCTCGAAGAAGCCCTGCGCAATGGCGGCTGGCACCCAAGATGAAGCGATCATGCGACAAAGCGACATCCGAAGCGGCTCTGGCCGCAGAATTGTCGCACTGTCGCATGATCCACTCGGGGGCTCACGCCCAGAGCTGGCTGTCGAGCCGCTCCTCGGCATCATCGAGCGTGCCCTCATAGGCGCCGGTCGACAGATACTTCCAGCCCGCGTCGGCGACGATGAACGCGATGTCGGCGCGCTCCCCGTCTCGTACGCATCGTGCCGCGACTCCCAGCGCTGCATGCAGCACCGCGCCGGTCGAGATGCCAGCGAAGATGCCCTCGGCCAAGAGCAGCTCGCGCACGCGCCGCACTGCATCCCGGGCCCCGACCGAATAGCGCGTCGAGAGCACCGACTCGTCATAGAGCTCCGGGATGAACCCCTGATCGAGGTTGCGCAACCCGTAGACCAGCTCCCCATATCGAGGCTCGGCCGCCACGATCTGCACGGACGGCACCTTCTCCCGCAGGAACCGCCCGACACCCATCAGCGTCCCCGTGGTCCCCAGCCCGGCGACAAAGTGCGTGATGGTCGGCAGATCCGCCAGCAGCTCCGGCCCGGTGGTCTGGTAGTGCGCGGCGGTGTTGGCCGGGTTGCCGTACTGGTAGAGCAACACCCAGTCGGGATGCTCCACCGCGAGCTCCTTGGCGACCCGTACAGCCTCGTTTGACCCGCCGGCGGCCGGAGACAAGCGCACCTCCACACCCCACATCGCGAGCAGCTGGCGCCGCTCGACCGACGTGTTCTCCGGCATCACGCAGACCAGGCGGTAGCCACGGAGCCGGCAGGCCATGGCCAGCGAGATGCCGGTGTTGCCCGACGTCGGCTCCAGCACGGTCATCCCTGGCCGCAGCACGCCGCGTACCTCGGCGTCGGCGATCATCGCGAGGGCGATGCGGTCCTTGATCGAACCGGTCGGATTGCGGTCCTCCAGCTTGGCCCAGAGGCGCACTTCCGGTGAGGGAGAAAGCCGCGGCAGGCCAACGAGCGGGGTATGCCCCACGGAGTCGAGCAGCGAGTCGTACCTCATCAGAGCAGCACCCGACGCGCCACTGTCAGCCTCCGGCTACGGCTGGCAGCACCGTCACCGAGTCGCCGTCGACGACCTTGGTCTGCAGGCCCCCGAGGAACCGCACATCCTCGTCGTTGACGTAGACGTTCACGAACCGCCGCAGTGTCCCGTCGTCCTCGAGCAGCCGCGCACGCAGCCCGGGATGCCGCGACTCCAGGTCGTCGATGAGCTCGCTCAGCGTGTCACCGCTGGCCTCGACCGCTTTGGCACCGCCCGTGTACGTACGGAGAATCGTCGGGATCCGCACCTCGATGGCCATCGGTCTCGCTTTCGCTGTGTCGACGCGGTCTCACCGATAAGAAGGGACGACCTTGACCTCTTCTTCCGTGACCGCACCATCAAGTATCCGGAAGGAGCGAAACTCCAGGTCAGCCGGGTCGCGGGTCGAGACGAGGACGTAGTGGGCGCCGGGCTCGGAGGCGTACGACACGTCGGTGCGCGACGGGAACGCCTCGGTCGCGGTGTGCGAGTGGTAGATCACGACCGGCTCCTCGCCGCGATCGTCCATCTCGCGGTAGAGCCGCAGCAGGTCCATCGAGTCGAACTCGTAGAACGTGGGCGACCGGGCAGCGTTGAGCATCGGGATGGACCGCTCTGGCCGGTCGGAGCCCTCCGGCCCGGCGACGACTCCGCAGGCTTCGTCCGGGTGGTCGCGGCGGGCGTGCGCCCAGATGGCGTCGACGATCTCCTGGGTGATGACGAGCACGAACGCGAGCGTACGGCGCGATCGCCCTTTCGACGCAAGGGCACCCGGCGTCGATAGGTTCGACGCGGGGTGTCGTTGCGTCTGTCTCTAGCGCCAACGCGACGCGACCGCGCGTACGAGCGTCTCCTGCAGCCAGCCCAGCCAGTCATAGATGTCGTGTACGTAGCGCCGCGGATCGTCCACCGGCATCGAGTCCCAGCGATCGTCGTCGTCCTGCTCGACGCCCAACCGAGTCCCGAGAGCCAGCCGCAGGTCGGTCAGCGTGCGCAGCCAGGCCGCTGCCTGGTCGGAGTCGAGGACGATCTTGGTCTTGGCGTCGTCGTCCGCCTGCCCGTCGACCGACCCGAGGGTCTCGAGCACGATGGAGGCATCGGCCGACTTCTTCGACCGCAGGCCGCGCTCGGTGTAGCGGCGGAAGTCGCCCGCGGCCTCCGCGTCGTCGGCGTAGGCATCGGGGAACAGCCGCATCAGCACCGGGTCGGCCGGCCGCTCGCGAGGGCCGTCGAGACCGAGCGGGTCGTCGTCTGGGGCGTCGGACTCCCCTGGCTTCCCGTCGGAATGGTCGAACAGATCGACGAGCTGGGCGACCAGCGAACGCAGCAGGTCGACCTCGACGACGAGGAAGGATGCCGAGACCGCCCCGCCCGCTGCGCGCCGGAAGGCCGAGCCCATCAGTCGCCCGACTTCTGGAGGGTGGCCCATAGCCCGTACGCGTGCATTGCCTCGACGTCGCGCTCCATCTCCTCGCGGGAGCCGTCCGACACGACCGCCTTGCCCTTCTCGTGCACATCGAGCATCAGCTTCTCGGCCTTCTTCTTGCCATACCCGAAGTAGCTCTGGAACACGAACGTCACATACGACATCAGGTTGATCGGGTCGTTCCAGACGATCGTCAGCCACGGGGTATCCGGGACCACGACGTCCTCGGCCTCGGGGCGCTCGAGCTCGACGGGAGCGGTGCTCACCCGAGCCATTCTGCCCGAGTCGCGCACCCGAGCCGCGCCGGACTGGCCCGCGGCAGGAGAGTGCGCCAGCCACTAGGCTCGCGAGCGTGACGGGAGTTCCCACCTCGCTGCTCACGGACCAGTACGAGCTCACGATGCTCGAGGCGGCGCTGGCTCGCGGGACGGCGCACCGCCGCTCCGTGTTCGAGGTTTTCGCCCGGCGCCTGCCTGACGGGCGGCGCTATGGGGTCGTCGCCGGCACGGGCAGGTTGCTCGACGCGCTGGCGGAGTTCCGATTCGGGCCGGCCGAGCTGGAGTTCCTCGAGCGCCTAGAGATCGTGGACGAGCGGACCCGCCGCTGGCTCGCCGACTTCCGGTTCACGGGCGACGTGTGGGGGTACGGCGAGGGCGAGGCGTTCTTCCCGTACTCGCCGCTCGTCATCGTGGAAGCGTCCTTCGCCGAGGCGGTACTCCTCGAGACGCTGGTGCTCTCCATCCTCAACCACGACTCGGCCGTCGCCTCCGCGGCGTCGCGCATGACCGTGGCCGCCGCGGGGCGGCCCATCATCGAGATGGGCTCGCGCCGCACCCATGAGAAGTCGGCCGTCGCCGCCGCCCGCGCCGCCTACATCGCAGGCTTCAGCACGACGAGCAACCTGCGCGCGGGACAGCGCTACGGCATTCCGACGACCGGCACGTCCGCGCACGCGTTCACGTTGCTGCACGACAACGAGCGGGCTGCGTTCGAGGCCCAGGTCGCCTCGCTTGGCTCTGGGACGACGCTGCTCGTTGACACCTATGACGTTGCGGAGGCTGTGCAGACCGCCATTGAGGTCGCCGGCACGGACCTGGGCGCCGTACGCCTCGACTCGGGTGACCTGCTCATCCAGGCCCGTGACGTGCGCGCCCAGCTGGACTCGCTGGGCGCCACCAAGACACGCATCATCGTGACGTCCGACCTCGACGAGCATGCGATTGCCGCGCTCGCTGCAGCGCCTGTCGACGGCTACGGGGTCGGCACATCCCTTGTGACCGGCAGCGGGGCGCCCACTGCGGGTCTGGTTTACAAGCTCGTGGCACGCGCGGCATCCGACGACGCCGACGCACCGCTCATGTCGGTCGCCAAGAAGTCGCAGGACAAGATCAGCGTCGGTGGCCGCAAGTACGCGCTGCGCCGGCTCGACCGCCACGGTGTCGCGCAGGCGGAGGTCATCGGCATCGGGCACGAGGTGCGCGACGACGGAGACGACCGACCACTCCTACAGCAGCTGGTCAGCAACGGTGAGGCCGTCGGTGCCGAGACGCTGGCCGCTGCGCGTGATCGACACGGCTTCTCGCTCAACGAGCTTCCCCCGCAGGCGTTCCAGCTGTCGCGTGGTGACCCGGTGATTCCCACGGTCTACGAGGAGGACTAGGACATGGCCCGCGCACTCGCCGTCGTGGACACGCAGAACGACTTCTGCGAGGGCGGCAGCCTGCCCGCTCAAGGCGGTGCCGAGGTCGCCTTCCGGATCGCCGAGCTGCTGCACCGCTGGGCGGAGGCCGAACCGGAGGAACGCGAGTACGACATTCTCGTGGCGACCCGCGACTACCACATCGATCCCGGCGAGCACTTCGCCGCGAACCCTGACTTCGTCGACAGCTGGCCGCCGCACTGCGTGGTCGGCACCGACGGTGCAGCCTTTCACCCCAACCTCGGGCCGCAGCCGTTTAACGCGGTGTTCGACAAGGGCATGTACGCCCCTGCCTACTCCGGGTTCGAGGGCGTGGAGCCCAGCGGCGCTGGCATGGCTGACTGGCTGCGTGCGCATGACGTGCAGGAGCTCGACGTCGTCGGCCTTACAACCGACTACTGCGTCCGGGCGACGGCACTCGACGCGGTCGGCTTCGGTTTCCGTACGCGGGTCATCCTCGACCTCACCGCCGGCATCTCGCCCGGCGCGACCGCTCGCGCTATGGAGGAGATGCGCGAGGCCGGCATCGTGCTCGTCGGTGCACCCGTCATCCGCTGACCGCCCTCCCCGCAGCATCCCGTCGACCCTGCTAGCTCAGCCGGTCGAGGGGTCGAATTCGTCCGACGGCCCGCGCCGCGCCCACGTCCACGCGTAGACGCCGTCATCCGACGCCCGACCGCCTTCACCGAGCTCCAACGGCCGGAAAGTGTCGACCATGACCGCGAGCTCGTCGAAGTACTCCACGCCGATCGACCGCTCGTAGGCGCCCGGCTGCGGCCCGTGCGCGTAGCCGCCAGGGTGCAGCGAGATCGAGCCCTGCCCGATGCCCGAGCCCTTGCGCGCCTCGTAGTCGCCGCCGCAGTAGAACATGACCTCGTCGCTGTCCACGTTGGAGTGGTAGTAGGGCACCGGGATCGACAGCGGGTGGTAGTCCACCTTGCGCGGCACGAAGTTGCAGACGACGAAATTGTAGCCCTCGAACACCTGGTGCACCGGCGGCGGCTGGTGCACGCGCCCGGTGATGGGCTCGTAGTCGCTGACATTGAAGACGTACGGGTAGAGGCAACCGTCCCAGCCGACCACGTCGAACGGGTGCTTCGGGTAGGTCATCACCGTGCCGACGATGCCGCCCGGTCCAGGGCCACGGTGTTTTATGTGGACCTCGACGTCTGCATCCTTTTCTGTGCCCTCGGCAAGCAGTGGCTCGGCCGGTCCACGCAGGTCTCGCTCGCAGTAGGGCGCGTGCTCGAGCAGCTGGCCGAACTTCGACAGGTAGCGCCGCGGGGGCGTGATGTGGCTGTTGGCCTCGATGGCGTACAGCCGCAGTGGGTCGTCGCCACTCGGGATCCAGCGATGCGTCGTCGCCCGCGGCAGGATCACGTAGTCGCCCTGCGCCACCTCGAGCGCGCCGAACACCGTCTCCACGACCGCAGTACCGGACTCGACATAGACACACTCGTCGCCGATCGCGTTGCGGTAGAACGGCGAGGTCTCCCCAGCGACGACGTACGAGATGCGCACGTCGCCGTTGCCGAGCACCAGCCGGCGCCCCGTCACGGGGTCGAGCGCCTTCCAGTCAAGCCCGGCGAACAGGTCGTGCAACCGCAGGTGTCGCGGCGTCAGCGGGTGGTTGGCCGTCGTCGAGAGGTCCGGCAGCTCCCAGACCTTGGAGTCGACGATCGCCGACGGGATCTCCCGGTGGTAGAGCAGCGAGGAGTCTGAGGAGAAGCCCTCCTCCCCCATCAGCTCCTCGTAGTACAACCCGCCGTCCGGGCGGCGGTGCTGGGTGTGCCGCTTGGGCGGCACCTCGCCGAGGCTGCGGTAATAGGCCATGATCGAGTCCTTGCCTGTTCGATACGTGCCTGTTCGATAATGGGACGGATCTGTCCGCTCACCACCACCGTCGGTTAAAGTCCCAGAAGTGTCAACCACACGTGTTTCACCATTCCATGGCTTCATCGACGACGCGGCACTCTTCCCTCCGGGCAACGCTCCGATGCCCGACGCGGTGCGGGCGCACGCCGCGTACGCGACGACGTGGTACGCCGACCTGGTCGGCCCGTTTCTCTGTCCAGCGAGCCGCCTGAGCGAGCTGCAGGAAGCCCTAGGTGACCAGCCGCCGCTCGGCGTCATCCTCATCGGCGACACCGGTGTGGCGGGTGTGCTGGACGCTGCTGACGTCGTACAAGCCGACGAGCGGCTCGTGCTGCGCGGCGCTGAGGTGCCGCTGCCAGCGTCCGACACCGTCAGCGCAGCGAGGCGCACCGCCACCGGATTGCGGGCGCTCGAGCCTGACCTCGCGACAAGCATCGAGGTGCCGCGTGTGCCCGGACTCGACCAGACACTCGACATCATCGCGGAGGAGGGTCTGCGTGCGAAGCTCCGCACTGGCGGTGCGACAGCGGATGCCGTGCCGAGTGACGTCGAGCTTGCCGAGTTCATCGCGGCGTGCCTCGACCGTGAGCTCGCGTTCAAGCTGACGGCCGGGCTGCACCACGCGGTCCGTTACACCGATACGGACTCCGGGATCGAGCAGCACGGGTTCCTCAACGTCCTCGCCGCCACTGCCACGACCCTCGACGGCGCGTCCGTGCCCGACGTCATCCGCGTGCTGTCCACCCGGGACGCCGAGCGGCTGCTCACGGCGCTGCTGAGCACCGGCATCGACCGCGCTCGCGATTGGTTCCAGGCCTTCGGGTCGTGCAGCATCTCCGAGCCGCTGGACGATCTCGTCGCACTCGGTCTGTTCCGGCAGCCTGAGGCAGCACCGTGACCTGGGTGCCAATACCGGACGGCTCGCTGTTTCCTCCGTCCAACCTGCCGTACGGCGTTTTCTCCATGGGGGACCGTGATGCGGCGCGCGTCGGCGTAGCTATCGGCGACCACATCCTCGATCTCGCCGCTGTGGCAGCCGCCGGCAACCATCAGCATGGCCCGGCGTTCGCGACCGGCTCGCTCAACGCGTTCCTCGCGCTCGGGCGCCCGGTCTGGTCACAGACACGGGCCTGGGTTCGCGAACTGCTGAGCGACGAGTCGCACCGCGCGTCGGTCGAGCCGCACCTGTTGCGCCGCGACGCCGTACGACTGCACCTGCCCTTCGAGGTCGGCGACTATGTCGACTTCTACTCATCGCAGCACCACGCCGAAAACCTCAGCCGGATCCTGCGCCCCGAAAACCCCGCGCTGCCAGCTGCATGGCGCCATCTGCCGATCGGCTATCACGGCCGAGCGGGGACGGTCGTCGTCAGCGGCACCGACATCGTGCGTCCCAGCGGGCAGCACAAAGCGCCAAACGAGTCGACGCCGACCTACGGGCCGTCGCAACGGCTCGACATCGAGGCCGAGGTGGGCTTCGTCGTGGGGACCCCGTCGCGGCTGGGCGAGCCGATCCCCGTCGACGGCTTCGCCGACCACGTATTCGGCGTCGTGCTCGTCAATGACTGGTCGGCTCGAGACATCCAGGCGTTCGAGTACGTGCCGCTCGGCCCGTTCCTCGGAAAGTCGTTCGCCACATCGGTGTCGCCGTGGGTCGTGCCGCTCGACGCGCTCGCCGCTGCCCGCGTTTCTCCGCCGGCGCGCGACCCCGAACCGCTCCCCTATCTGCGCGACTCGCCCGGCGACCCGTGGGGCCTCGACCTGAACCTCGAGGTCACCTGGAACGGCACGGTCGTCTCGCGGCCGCCGTTTGCCGGGATGTACTGGACACCGGCTCAGCAGCTCGCGCACCTCACCGCCAACGGCGCATCCGTCCGCACCGGTGACCTTTTCGCGTCCGGCACCGTCAGCGGGCCTGCCCGCGACCAGCGGGGCTCGCTCATCGAGCTCACGTGGAACGGCGCCGATCCCGTACGCCTCGCCGACGGCGGCCCGCGGGCGTTCCTGGAGGACGGCGACACGGTGACGATCAGCGGCTGGGCGCCTGGCGTCGACGGCGTACGCATCGGTCTGGGCGAGGTGACCGGCACCGTACGGTCGGCGCGCCGCTAGCCGAGCGGCCGGAGATGTGCCAGATTCAGAGGTATGAACTGGCTGGTGCGCATAGGGCTCGGCTTGGTCGCCAACGCGCTCGCACTCATGATCGCCGCGGCACTCTTTGGCAAGTTCGACATCAACGCAGGCGGGTTCTTCTTCGCCGTCCTGCTCTTCACCGTCGTGATGCTCGTCCTCAAGCCGATCGCGGCCAGCGTGAGCAAGCGCTATTCGCACGGCCTGACCGCAGTTGTGGGCCTGGCCACGACGTGGGCCGGCTTGCTGCTGACCGACGTCATCAGCGACGGCGTGCAGATCGAGGGTGTGTTCACCTGGATCGCGTCGACCGTCATCGTCTGGCTCGCGCTGCTCGCGTGGGACGTCGTCGACGATCGTCTGGAGGCCGAGGTGCACAAGCGCATCGGCGGCTCGTCGGGGAGCAAGCCGGTCACCAGCTGACCGCTCAACTTGTGGCGGAGTTGCGCCATGGCATGACTCCGCCACCGCAGGGTGTTCCAACGAACACAGTCGCGTCGGTAGACCCTGCACATGCCTTTCACTGCGCAGTCCGGCCGCAGGCGCCGGCAACTCCTCTCGGTGGCCACCGCGGTGCCGCTGCTCGCGGTGGGCCTCGCCGTGCAGCACAGGGCCCAGCAGCGGCAACCGAGCCGCCAGCGGGCGCACCGCCCGCCCACGTACGTTGCAGCGGCGGCTGCGCCACCTGATGGATCTCACAGGTGCGGAGACCCGCATGCAGCTTGGCTGGCACGCCGCTCGGCAGGACTGGGCGTAGGACGATCTTGCGACAAGACGACAATCCACACCGTCCGACCGTGTGGATTGTCGTCTTGTCGCAAGATCAGGTCACGGCCGCAGGTCGAAGACCCTCCCAGGGTTGAGGATGTGCTGCGGGTCGAGCGCGTCCTTGATGCTGCGGTGGACGCCGAGCGAGACCGGGCCGAGCTCGCGGGCCAACCAGTCCTTCTTGAGCACGCCGACGCCGTGCTCGCCCGTGATCGTGCCGCCGAGTTCGAGCCCGACGCCCATGACGCGGCCGAAGGCGTCCTGGGCACGCTGGACCTGGTCGGCATTGTTGGGGTCGAACACCACCGTCGGGTGCATGTTGCCGTCGCCGGCATGGCCGACCACGCCGATCGTGAGATCCACGTCTGCGGCGATCTTCTCGACGCCCTCGAAGAGCTCGGCGAGCCGGGTGCGCGGCACGCAAACGTCGTCGATGAGCGTGGCACCCATCGGCTCGAAGGCCAGCAGGACGCTGCGCCGCGCGGCGAGCAGCAGCTCGCCCTCGGCGGCGTCGTCGGCCACGACCACATCGCTCGCGCCGGCGGCGCGGAAGCACTCGGCGATCGACGCGATCTCGGCCCGTGCGGGTTCGCCACCGAGGTCGCTCTGCGCGATAAGCATGGCTGCCGCGTCTTCCGGCATGCCGAAGTCGCGCCACGCATTGACCGCTCGAAGGCATGCGCGGTCCATGACCTCGAGCAGGCTTGGCACGGCTCCGCCGGCGATGATCGCAGTGACCGCCTCCGCGGCCGCGGCGGCGGTGGGGAACATCGCGGCAACCGTGCGGGGCTGTTGCGCCGTTGGCCGCAGGGCGAGCGTGGCTTCCGTGATGACGCCGAGTGTTCCCTCGCTGCCCACGAAGAGCTTGGTGAGGTCGTACCCTGCAACGCCCTTGACCGTGCGTCGCCCCGTGCGCAGCACCTCACCGGACGCGAGGACCACCTCGAGCCCGAGCACGTAGTCCGTCGTCACGCCGTACTTCACGCAGCACAGCCCACCGGAGTTGGTCGAGAGGTTGCCGCCGATAGAGCAGAACTCCCAGGACGATGGGTCGGGCGGATAGAACAGCCCGTGTTCGGCGACGGCTCGAGACAGGACGGCGTTGAACACTCCCGGCTGCACGACGACGATGCGGTTGGCTGGGTCGATCTCGAGGACCGCGTCCATCTTCTCAAGAGAGAGCACGATGCAGCCGTCGAGTGCGTTGGCCGCGCCCGACAGCCCGCTGCGAGCACCCTGTGGCACCACCGGCAAGTCGTACGCGGAAGCCGTCCGCAGCACGTGCTGGACATGCTCGGTGGTCCGAGCGCGCACGACCGCAGCCGGCTGCCCAGCTGGGCAGAACAGCGCTCTGTCATGCCGATACGGCTCCATCACGTCGGGGTCGGTGATGACGACCTCATCCGGGAGCCCGGCGCGCAGCGCGGCGATCAAGTCCGTCGTCACGCCCTCACGGTATTCCTTGCGGCCTCGCCGCAGCCCAACGCACCTGACAGGCTCGTCGGCGTGGTCCGCTTGCACGTCGTCACGTGGCCGCCGCCAAGGGTGCGCTCGGTGCTTGCCGCACTGGAGCGCCCGCCGACGCCCGGCGTCTTGTGGGCGACACCGGAGCAGTGGATGGTCAAGCTGCGACCGCTGGGGCACGTGCCGGAAGAGCTCTGGGCCGACCTCGAGGACTCGCTTGTCGCGGCGCTCGACGGCATTCCACCCGTTCCGTGCTCACTTGGACCAACGACGCGGCTGTGGGGTGACGTGTTGGTCACTCCGGTGACTGGTCTGGATGATCTGGCCGCCGAGGTGTTCGAAGCAACCGAGCCTCTCGTACCGGTCACACACCCGCAGCCCTTCCAGGCCAACGTCGTGCTTGCCCGTGGCCGCGTGCCGCGTGAGCTCGCCGGCGCGCGGCTGGCTGCGGCGTGGACGGCGACATCGGTCGCCCTGGTCGCCGACCGATCGTCGCCTCGCCAGCCGCGGTTCGAGGAGGTTGCGACGGTCCCGCTGTCGTGACTCCCGGTCTGAACCCAGGGGCGAAATGATCACATCGTCGCCATGATCAACACTTGCGGCGGAACAGACTCAGAGGTTGCCGCGGCGCTCCTGCTCGCGCTCGATCGCCTCGAACAGCGCCCTGAAGTTGCCCTTGCCGAAGCCGAGCGAGCCGTGCCGCTCGATGACCTCGAAGAACACCGTGGGGCGGTCGCCGAGTGGCTTGGTGAAGATTTGAAGCAGGTAGCCGTCCTCGTCACGGTCGACCAGGATCTTGCGCTTCTGCAGCTCCTCGATCGGCACGCGCACCTCGCCGATGCGCTCGCGCAGCTCGGGGTCCTCGTAGTAGGAGTCCGGCGTGTCGAGGAACTCGACACCCTCGGCGCGCAGGCAGTCGACGGTCTGCAAGATGTCGTTGGTCGCGAGCGCGAGGTGTTGCGCGCCAGGGCCCTTGTAAAACTCGAGGTATTCGTCGATCTGCGACTTCTTCTTGGCGATCGCCGGCTCGTTGAGCGGGAACTTCACGCGGTGGTTGCCGTTGGCCACGACCTTGGACATGAGCGCCGAGTAGTCGGTGGCGATGTCGTCACCGATGAACTCCGCCATGTTCACGAAGCCCATCACCCGGTTGTAGAACGCCACCCACTCGTCCATCTGGCCGAGCTCGACGTTGCCGACGATGTGGTCGAGGGCCTGGAACAGCCGCTTCGGAGCGCCTTCGCGCTTGACGAACGACGACTGCCGGGCGGTGTAGCCCGGAAGGTACGGCCCGTCGTACTTGCTGCGGTCGACCAGCGTGTGCCGCGTCTCGCCGTAGGTGGCGATCGCAGCGATGCGGACGGTCCCGTGCTCGTCGCTGATGTCCTCCGGCTCGCGTACGACCCGCGCGCCTGCCTGCTTGGCCTGTGCAATGCACCTGTCGACGTCGGGCACCTCGAGCGCAATATCGACGACGCCGTCGCCGTGCTTCGCGTGGTGCGCGATCAGCGGGCTGTCGGGGTCGACGGCGCCGTTGACAACGAAACGGATGGCTCCAGACTTGAGGACGTACGACTTGTGGTCGCGGTTCCCGGTTTCCGGGCCCGAGTAGGCCACCAGCTCCATGCCCCAGGCCGACCGGTAGTAGTGCGCGGTCTGAGTTGCGTTGCCGACGACGAAGACGATCGCGTCCCAGCCGGTGACCGGGAACTTGTCCTTCGAGGCGTCGTACTCGACGAGCCCCACCAGCTGCTTGAGCTGGTCTATGTCGAGATTGGCGTCGCGCTCCTCGGGGGTCAGCTCGGTGGGCGCGGGAGTCTGCGTGGTCATGCTCGCCTCCGGGTCGCGAACGTCGGTGACCGGAATCTCCCGCAACCTGGGCTGACTGCACAAGTGTCATGACGATGCCTGGTCAATGTGTACGATCTGAGCAGCCAAACTGATCTGACGCTGGGCAATATGCTCAATCTTGGAGTACGCGACTATGGCAGAGATCGACGAGCTCGACGCGCGCATCCTGGCCCTGTTCGTCGAGCAACCCCGCATCGGGGTGCTGGAGGCATCGCGGCGGCTGGGGGTTGCCCGTGGCACGGTGCAGGCGCGGCTCGACAAGCTCGTCGGCCGAGGCGTTATCTCCTCGCTGGCGCCGCACATCGACCCCGAGGCCCTCGGCTACGGGGTGACCGCGTTCGCCACGCTGGAGATCCGCCAGGGTGCCCGGGAAGCCGTGGCGGCGCACATTGCGCGCATCCCGGAGGTGCTGGAGGCCTACACCATCACCGGGCAAGCCGACCTCATCTGCCGCATCGTCGCGCGCGACACGGGCGACCTGCAGCGGGTGATCGACGACCTGGTGTCCGACGTCAACATCGTGCACACGTCCACGTTCATGGCGCTGTCGACGATCGTGGCGCACCGCGCGCTCCCTCTCGTGCAGGCGGCGGCTCGCCAGGATGTGACCAGGGACGCTGGCGCCGCGGTGGCCGGACAGGGTTAAATTCGTACCCGATGTCTACTGCGTCCCGATCCACACTTGTCATGTCGCTCGTCGCCGCGGCCGTCGTCGGCTTCGGCGGCGGCGCGGTCATCGCCACCAGCAGCGGCGACGAGAACGACCCTCAATCGGTGTCTACTGACACGCCGACCGGCGGTGAGACACCGGAGCCGACGGGACCGTCGGAGACGCAGGCGCCTGAGGGCGGCATCACCCTGGAAAGCCCGGTGACCAGCTCGCCTCCGGGGCAGGAGATCCCGCTCTCCGGCACGGTAACCCCAGCCGCAGGCGGCATCACGCTCACCGTGCAACGCAACAACGGTGATGGCTGGGTGAACTTCGGCACGTCACTTGTGACGACGACGACCGGTGATGACGGCGGCTTTCAGACGAGCATCATCACAAGGCAGGGCGGAGCCGCGGAGTTTCGCGTGATCGGTCAGCTGGGCGGCCAGGAGATCGCTTCCAACGCGATCCCGATCACCATCGGCTGACCCGCGCCGCTTAGCCGCGAAGGGAGTCGCTGACGGCACTGGCCGCGGTGATGACCTTGGGTGCCACCTGGGTTACATCGAATGCCCCGAGCGCGACCACACCCACCGAGCCCTCGATGCCGTAGACGTCGCGTAGCGGTGCAGCGAGGCCGTGCGCCCCGGTCTGCAGCTCTCCTTGGGTGACCACGTACTCGCGCACCGGCTCGTCACGGGCCGCCAGAATCGCCTTACCGGCGGCACCGCGGTCGAGAGGGTGCCGGCTGCCGACGCGATAGCTCACGTGCAGGTCGGTCCAGGACGGCTCGACGACGGCGACCGCCAGCGCTTCGCCGCCGTCGACGACGGTGAGGTGCGCGGTGGCACCGACGGCTTCGGCGAGGCCGCGGAGAATCGGTCGAGCCGCGTCCCGGATAACCGGCCGCACTCCCCTGGCCAGCTGCAGGGCGCCAGTGCCGATCTGCACCTGTCCCTCGCCCGTGCGGCGCACCAGGCGGTGCATCTCGAGCGTGGCGACCAGGCGGTAAACGATGGTGCGGTTGAGACTCAGGCGCTGAGCAAGCTCGGACACGGTCATCGCGGACCCCGTCTCGGCCAACAGCGTCAGCAGACGCAGGCCTCTGTCGAGGGTCTGCGAGGTCTCAACGGGCATGGGCCCAATTGTGCCTACAGATATGCACAAATGTTTGAGGGGGCCGCCCGGTGGTGGGTGGCCCCCTCAAATGTGGGTGTGTGTTCGGCGGCGTCCTACTCTCCCACCACCTGGCGGTGGCAGTACCATCGGCGCTGGAGGGCTTAGCTTCCGGGTTCGGGATGGGACCGGGCGTTTCCCCTTCGCTGTGGCCGCCGAAACGCTGTGAACCTGTCAAGCCGGCCGGACCCCCGCGGGTTGTTTGGGGGGTCCGGGGGGCGGAGCCCCTTGGCGTGTTGGCTCAGATCTGCATAGTGGACGCGCAGCAATTGTGGTGTGTGTGTGGTCAAGTCCTCGGCCTATTAGTACCAGTCGGCTTCGCCTGTTTCCAGGTTTCCACGTCTGGCCTATCGACCCCATCGTCTGTGGGGGGCCTTACCCACTCTTGGTGGTGGGAGACCTGATCTTGGAGCGGGCTTCCCGCTTAGATGCTTTCAGCGGTTATCCCTTCCGAACGTAGCCAACCAGCCGTGCCCCTGGCGGGACAACTGGCACACCAGAGGTTCGTCCGTCCCGGTCCTCTCGTACTAGGGACAGCCCTCCGCAAGTCTCCTGCGCCCGCAGCGGATAGGGACCGAACTGTCTCACGACGTTCTAAACCCAGCTCGCGTGCCGCTTTAATGGGCGAACAGCCCAACCCTTGGGACCAACTCCAGCCCCAGGATGCGACGAGCCGACATCGAGGTGCCAAACCATCCCGTCGATATGGACTCTTGGGGAAGATCAGCCTGTTATCCCCGGGGTACCTTTTATCCGTTGAGCGACCGCGCTTCCACGAGCCACGGCCGGATCACTAGTCCCGACTTTCGTCCCTGCTCGACATGTCTGTCTCGCAGTCAAGCTCCCTTGTGCACTTACACTCGACACCTGATTGCCAACCAGGCTGAGGGAACCTTTGGGCGCCTCCGTTACCTTTTAGGAGGCAACCGCCCCAGTTAAACTACCCACCAGGCACTGTCCCTGGTCCGGATTCACGGACCGAGGTTAGACATCCAGTACGACCAGAGTGGTATTTCAACGATGACTCCACCGTCACTGGCGTGACAGCTTCACAGTCTCCCACCTATCCTACACAAGCCGAACCGAACACCAATACCAAGCTATAGTAAAGGTCCCGGGGTCTTTCCGTCCTGCTGCGGGTAACGAGCATCTTTACTCGTAGTGCAATTTCGCCGAGTCCGTGGTTGAGACAGTAGGAAAGTCGTTACGCCATTCGTGCAGGTCGGAACTTACCCGACAAGGAATTTCGCTACCTTAGGATGGTTATAGTTACCACCGCCGTTTACTGGCGCTTAAGTTCTCCGCTTCGCCTTGCGGCTGACAGGTCCCCTTAACGTTCCAGCACCGGGCAGGCGTCAGTCCGTATACATCGAATTACTTCTTCGCACGGACCTGTGTTTTTAGTAAACAGTCGCTTTCCCCTGGTCTCTGCGGCCATCACCGCTGCCCCCAGCATGTGGGTTCACGGATCCGGCCCCCCTTCTCCCGAAGTTACGGGGGCATTTTGCCGAGTTCCTTAACCACGGTTGTCTCGATCGCCTCGGTATTCTCTACCTGACCACCTGTGTCGGTTTGGGGTACGGGCGGCGCGCACGCTCGCTAGAGGCTTTTCTCGGCAGCATAGGATCATCCACTTCACCACAATCGGCTCCGCATCGGGTCTCAGACTCGGTGCGGCCCGGATTTGCCTGGGCCGCGTCCTACACCCTTGCCCCGGGACTACCACCGCCCGGGCTGGACTGCCTTCCTGCGTCACCCCATCGCTTGCCTACTACCAGCTCGGATCCCACCACGCCCCCCGCCCGGCCCGAAGGCCCGGCAAGGCTGGTGGTGGTTAGCATCGCTGGACTCGGCATTGGCGCTTGCGCACCGGTACGGGAATATCAACCCGTTGTCCATCGACTACGCCTGTCGGCCTCGCCTTAGGTCCCGACTCACCCAGGGCGGATTAGCCTGGCCCTGGAACCCTTGGTCATCCGGCGGAGGAGTTTCTCACTCCTCTTTCGCTACTCATGCCTGCATTCTCACTCGTGTCGCGTCCACGGCTCGGTCACCCGGCCGCTTCACCCGCGACACGACGCTCCCCTACCCACCCACACACCGGCACCGGCCCCGCGAACAGGGCCGGCGAGGTACACATGTGAGTGTCACGGCTTCGGCGGTGTGCTTGAGCCCCGCTACATTGTCGGCGCGGAATCACTTGACCAGTGAGCTATTACGCACTCTTTCAAGGGTGGCTGCTTCTAAGCCAACCTCCTGGTTGTCTCAGCAACTCCACATCCTTTCCCACTTAGCACACGCTTAGGGGCCTTAGCCGGTGATCTGGGCTGTTTCCCTCTCGACCACGGAGCTTATCCCCCGCAGTCTCACTGCCACGCTCTCACTTACCGGCATTCGGAGTTTGGCTGACGTCAGTAACCTGATAGGGCCCCTCAGCCATCCAGTGCTCTACCTCCGGCAAGAAACACGTGACGCTGCACCTAAATGCATTTCGGGGAGAACCAGCTATCACGGAGTTTGATTGGCCTTTCACCCCTACCCACAGGTCATCCCCCAACTTTTCAACGTTGGTGGGTTCGGGCCTCCACGCCGTCTTACCGGCGCTTCACCCTGCCCATGGGTAGATCACTCCGCTTCGGGTCTGCAGCACGCGACTCAAACGCCCTATTCGGACTCGCTTTCGCTACGGCTCCCCCACACGGGTTAACCTCGCCACGCACCAGCAACTCGCAGGCTCATTCTTCAAAAGGCACGCCGTCACCAACCCCAAAGGGCCAGCTCCGACGGCTTGTAGGCACACGGTTTCAGGTACTATTTCACTCCCCTCCCGGGGTACTTTTCACCATTCCCTCACGGTACTCGTCCGCTATCGGTCACCAGGAAGTATTTA
>CAVWSM010000025.1:282500-431219 GCA_963757805.1 uncultured Actinomycetota bacterium
CAAAGGAACCCCACCCCACAAAAAAGTGAGGCACGAGGCACAAACAAATGGCATCAACAAAAAAGACACACTGTTGAGTTCTCAAACATCGAACCCACCCACCCCACCAACGGCGCAGGAGGCACTCGACCAAACTTACCGGACCAAGACTGCCGAGGCAAACCCAGACCGGCCCCACCCAGCACCGAACCAAGGCGCAATACGCCCAAGCTCGAAACAGGGAAGGATTCCGCAGACCGGCCGCCCACCAGAGCGTCCCGCATCGCGCGGCAGACAGAACAGTACTGACTGTGCCCGCAGGGACCAAATCTGCAGGTCAGAACGATCTCGATCTTTGCCTCTTGATCACTGCCCGGGCGAAGATGTCAGGTTGTCCAACCGCCAACTAGCGCCGACTCCGCCAGCCGGCCTGGCGAGCCGCGCGTGAGGCACCTGGTTACGCATCAGCACAACGAGCATCGCCCGGCCGGTTCAGCCGGCCGGGCGATGCCCAAATGAACTGCGGAGCTTCAGAAGGCCTAGTCGAAGAGCTCCTCGAAGAACGACTTGCGCTTCTTGGGCTTGCCGTAACCGCCCTGGTAGCGCTCGTCGTATCCACGTCCGTACGACTGCTGCGGCTGGTACGACGGCTGCGGCTGGGCGGGTGCCTGCGGCTGGGCGGGTGCCTGCCGCGCCGCCGCGGGGGCGGCATTGCTCTGATTCCACTGGCTCTCTGCATCGACCAGCCGTTCGAGCTCACCTCTGTCGAGGAAGATCCCGCGGCACTCCGTGCACTGGTCGACAACTACACCGCTGCGCTCGTAGTGCCGCATCTCGCCTTGGCACTTCGGGCAGGTGAGTGTCATGGGTGCTCCTTCGCGTCGTGGACAGTCTCAGTAATGACAACGGAGGCGACTCTCGGCGGGTTCCGGACACCTATACGTCGCGCTCCAGCGCCCAGCCACGGATCGTGTCGATGCGTCGCCGCAGATCCGCGGCCGACGCTTGCGCCGTCGGTGGGCCACCGCAGTCGCGGATCAGCTCGGCATGGATGGTGCCGTGTGGCCGCCCCGTTCGGTGGTGCCAAGCGGCCACCAGGCCATTGAGCTCCCGACGCAGCACCGCGAGCTGCTCGTACGTGTCGCGCGGCGACGACTCGTCAGCTGGATGTGCACCGCGTCCACGACCCGCTAGCTGGTCGGCCTGCCGGCGCTGCAACAGCGCCGTGACTTGCTCGGGCTCGAGCAGCCCCGGTATGCCAAGGAACTCGGCCTCCTCGGCGCTGCCCACCGCCGCGCCAGCGCCGAACTCACCGCCGTCATAGAGCACCCGGTCGAACTCCGCGGCACTGCCCAACGCCTCGAAGGCGGCCTGACCGAGCTCGTCCGACACCTGCTCCCCCGCCTGCGCCTGCGCGACGAGTGCATCCTCCTCGGCATAGAGATCGTCGCCGTGCGACGCCTTGGCGAGTACGTGGTCGCGCTCCGCCTCCAGCTGCGCCGCGTGACTCAACAGCACCGGCACGCTCGGCAGGAACACCGATGCCGTTTCGCCGCGTCGGCGCACACGCACGAACCGCCCGATCGCCTGCGCGAAGTAGAGCGGCGTCGAGGCCGACGTGGCGTACACGCCAACCGACAGTCGCGGCACGTCGACGCCTTCACTGACCATGCGTACGGCAACCATCCAACGGCTGTCCGACCCGGCGAACTCGTGGATGCGCTTGGACGCCCGCGGGTCGTCGGACAACACGACGGTGGCGGGCTCACCGCTGACCGAGCGCAGCAGCCGCGCATAGGCACGCGCGTGCTCTTGGTCGGTCGCGATGACGAGCCCACCGGCATCGGGCACGTGCCGACGCACCTCGGTCAGGCGGGTGTCGGCCGCCCTCAGCACCGACGGGATCCACTCGCCCTGCGGGTCCAGCGCCGTGCGCCAGGCCTGCGCGGTCAGGTCTTTGGTCAGCGGCTCCCCCAGCCGTGCCGCCACCTCGTCGCCGGCCCGGGTACGCCACTGCATCTCACCGCCGTAGGCGAGGAAGATCACGGGCCGCACGACGCCGTCGCGCAGCGCGTCCGCATACCCGTACATGTGGTCGGCGGCGCTACGGCCGACGCCGTCGTGCCCGGGCGAGTACGTGACGAACGGGATGGGATTGGTGTCCGAGCGGAACGGTGTCCCGGTCAGCCCGAGGCGCCGCGCCGCCGGGTCGAACGCCTCCTGGACCGCCTCACCCCACGACAGCGAGTCGCCGGCGTGGTGGATCTCGTCGAGGATCACTAGGGTGCGGCGGTTCTCGCACCGGGCGCGGTGCAGCATCGGGTGCGCGGCGACGCCGGCGTACGTCACCGCCACGCCCGTGTAGTCCTTGCTCGTACGACCGCGCCGGCCGCTGAACAGCGGGTCGAGCGCGATGCCGACCCGCTCGGCGGCCTGTGCCCATTGCCGTTTGAGGTGCTCGGTCGGCGCGACGACGGTCAGCTGGGCGATCTGCCGCCGGGCGAGCAACTCGCTTGCCACGCGCAAGGCGAACGTCGTCTTTCCGGCCCCCGGCGTCGCCACCGCCAGGTAGTCGCGCGGGTCACGGGCGAGGTAGTCGTCGACCGCGGCCCGTTGCCAGGCGCGCAGCTTGTCTGCGGTGCCCCACGGTGCCCGGTTCGGGTAGGCGGGCGACAAGTGCCCGGCAGCAGAGGTGCTCACGGTTCCCTTCTTGGCCCACGGCAGCAACGACCCGGCTGCAGGGCGCCATCGCCGCGCCACCCAGCCGGGCCGTTGGCAGCCTAGCGGGCCCGCCTCACTTGGGGCTGGCATCTATCCTGGGTACGTGAGCACCCAGCTGAGCCCAGGCGCCGAGACGATCGAAGATCGCCGGACCCTCCCTTCCACCGGTGATGGCGACCATGAGCGCTTCTCGCACTTCGTGCCGAAGGACAAGCTCATGGAGGCGATGGTCAACGGCACGCCCGTCGTCGCCCTGTGCGGCAAGGTGTGGGTGCCCAGTCGCGACCCGCAGCGGTTCCCGGTGTGCCCGCAGTGCAAGGAACTGTTCGACAAGTTCCCGCAAGGTGGCGGCGACGACGACAAGGGCGGGGACGACTGAGGCGACAGCTTCTGTCGACACTCGCGGTCAGTTGAGGCTCGGGTCGGGCGGGAACGTCGCGACCATCGCCAGCGGCCCGGGCTGTCGGCGCAGCACGGCCCGCCACAGGTCGTCCGGATCCTCCGTGAAGGCATCACCTGGCTCGGCGTCGACGACGTACCAAGCGCCTTCGGTGATCTCGTCCTCGAGCTGACCGTCCGACCAGCCGGCATAGCCCGCGAAGATCCGCATCGCTCTGAGCCCGCCGGTAAGCACCTCCGGAGGTGTGTCGAGATCGACGAGCCCTAGTCCGTCAGACACCCGGCGGACGCCGATCGGGTCCGCTCCAGCGGAGACGGCCACCAGCCCCAGCGCCGAGTCCAGCGACACCGGGCCACCCTGGAAGACGACGTCCGGCGCCGACACCATCGGCTCCCAGTCGGGTAGCACATCGGTGACGGGGACGGTGGTCGGCCGATTGACAACGACACCGAGAGCACCCTCGTCACCGTGCTCGAGCAGCAGCACGACGGCGCGGGCAAAGTTTGGATCGACCAGCGCCGGGGTGGCCACCAGGAGCCGGCCGGTGAAGCTCAGCGCGTCGGTCACCTTGCCATGATCTCGCGAGCGCGGCGGCTAGGAAGCAGGACGCCAACGCCGATGCCGACGACATCTGCCACGACGTCCCACGGGTCGCCGGAGCGCTCGTCGAGCAGGGTCGCCTGAAGCACCTCGCTGAGCAGCGCGTGCGCCACGAGTGCGACGACCAGGGGCACCACTGGCAGCCCCACACGGCGTCCCGCCCAGGCCACGAGCGCGAAGATCGCGAAGTGGACGAGCTTGTCGGCGAACGGCACGGACGGCCCGTCTCCGCTCGGCGCGTACAGCACAACGAGCTGCAGCAGGACAGCGGCGCCAAAGACCGCCCAGTCGCGCCTGACTGCCGTCACGAGGTGGCGGCGGTCGCCGCGGCGTGCTCCTCGGCCGCCTTCCGGACGGCTTCGGCCACCGTCTCGGCCACGTGCGGGTGGAACACGCTGGGCACGATGTAGGCGGCGTCAAGCTCGTCGTCGGCCACCGTATGCGCAAGCGCCTCGGCCGCCGCGATGAGCATGGGTGTCGTCACCGCACGGCTCTGCGCGTCGAGCAGCCCGCGGAACACGCCCGGAAACGCCAGCACGTTGTTGATCTGGTTGGGGTAGTCGCTGCGGCCGGTGGCGACCACCGCGGCGTGCTCCGACGCCTCCACCGGGTCGATCTCGGGGTCGGGGTTGGCGAGCGCGAACACGATCGACCGGTCGGCCATGGTGGCGATGTCCTCGGCGGTGAGCAGGTTGGGCGCGGCGACGCCGATGAAGACGTCAGCCCCGGCGAGCACCTGGCGCAGCGAGCCTTGGGCCTGCCGTGGGTTGGTGTAGTCGCGGATCCACGCGTCGCGCCCGGCGATGTCCTCGCGACTGCGATGGATCGCGCCGACCCGATCGACGAGCACGAGGTCCTGCGCGCCAGCGGCCGCCAGGAGCTGCGCAATCGCTCGGCCCGCTGCGCCGGCGCCCGCCATGACGATCTTGAGGTCGGACAGCTGCTTGTCGACCACCTTGATCGCGTTGATGAGCGCGGCAAGCACGACGATCGCGGTGCCGTGCTGGTCATCGTGGAAAACGGGGATGTCGAGCATCTCCCGCAGCCTCTCCTCGATCTCGAAGCAGCGCGGCGCGGAGATGTCCTCGAGGTTGATGCCGGCAAAGACCGGGGCGATCAGCTGCACCGTGCGGACGATCTCGTCGGCGTCCTGCGTGTCGAGGCAGATCGGAAAGGCGTCGATCCCGGCGAAACGCTTGAAGAGCGCAGCCTTGCCCTCCATCACCGGCAGCGCGGGCTTGGGGCCGAGGTTGCCGAGCCCTAGCACCGCCGAGCCGTCGGTGACCACGGCGACGGTGTTGCGCTTGATGGTGAGGCGGCGCGCATCGTCGGGGTTGGCGGCGATTGCCTGGCAGATGCGGGCGACGCCGGGCGTGTAGGCCATGGAGAGGTCGTCGCGGTTGCGGATCGGAACCTTGGACACCACCTCGATCTTGCCGCCGAGGTGCAGGAGGAAAGTCCGGTCACTGACCTTGCCGATGGTGACGCCGGGGAGCTCGCGCAACGCCTCAACGAGCTCGTCGGCGTGCGCAGTCGAAGTCGCGGCGCACGTTACGTCGACCTGCAGACGGCCTTGCCGTGAGCGGGTGACGTCGAGGCCGGTGACGAATCCGCCGGCCTTCTCCACGGCCGCGGTCAGGCCGCTGACGGCGCTGCCACCGGCAGGCACTTCGAGCCGCACGGTGATCGAGTACGAGATGCTCGGACTACCTGCCACCACAACTCCCTATTGTCCCGCAGGCGCGGACGACCAGCGCCTCTTCGCATCCTGTCACCCGAGCAGCCGGTTCAGGATGGCGGGTGCAAGCGACCAGTAATCCCGCGACACGACGACCGGCTGATCGAGTACGGTTGACGCATGAGCTCGTACGCGCGGCGATTTCTGCGCCCCCGGCCGGCAGCTGCCGACCGGTGGGTGTGATCGCGCTGCGTGACGCGGGCCTGCCGGGAGCCTGAGCAGAACCGGTCGGGGGTGACTTTCCCCCATCCGGTTCGTTGTTCTGAAGGGCTCCCATTCTCATGTCTGCCACCCTCACCCCGGCCGCACTGGCCGATGCTCTCGCTGTCCCCGACCTCACTCGAGCTGGGCCGGCAAGGTCCGCCGCACGCGTTGCGGCTGCTCGTCGACGAGGCCGTCACAGCCCTCGCAGTTGCGTGGGGCGTGCCCGCCCGCGTGCTGCACCTACTCGCCCATCGTCTCCGTGGACGACAACTACGACCGCCTCGGCTACGAGCCCGCGGCGGTGACGCGGGACGCCCGCTACACCCGCTACGTAAGCGAGTCATGCCTCCTGCGCAGCCACACGAGCGCAGGGATTCCGTACGCGCTGCGCACGCTCGCCGCGGAGGTTGACGCACCGGACGATGTCCTGCTGGCACTGCCCGGCGTTGTCTATCGGCGCGACTCCATCGACCGGCTGCACTCAGGAACGCCGCATCAGCTCGACCTCTGGCGGGTGAGCCGGTCGCGCCGGCTCGACGAGCACTACCTCGAGGACATGATCACCCGCCTCGTACGGGTGTTGCTCCCCGGCCGCCAGTGGCGGACGACCCCGGCCGTGCATCCGTACACCACCCACGGCCGCCAGGTCGACGTGCTCGTCGACGGCGAGTGGATCGAGATCGCCGAGTGCGGGCTGGCCGCGTCGCACGTGCTGCGCGGCGCCGGGTTGCGCGGCTGGACCGGTCTAGCGCTCGGGCTGGGGGTCGACCGGGTGCTCATGCTGCGCAAGGGCTTGCCAGACATCCGGCTGATCCGTTCGACCGATCCGCGGGTGAGCAGCCAGCTGCGTGACCTGGCTCCGTATCAGCCGGTGTCCAACCGCCCGGCGGTGCGCCGCGACCTGTCGATCGCGCTGCAGCCGCCGGTAGAGGAGGAGCTGCTGGGCGACCGGGTGCGAGACGCGCTGGGAGCGGACGCGGCCGCTGTCGAGACCGTCGAGCTGCTGGCGCAGACACCGTACGAGGCGGTGCCGCCAGTCGCCCGCGACCGCATCGGGTTGGGGCCGGCTCAGGTCAACGCGCTCGTGCGGATCGTGCTGCGGCCGGTCGACCGTACATTGACGGACGCGGAGGCCAACGCCCTGCGCGACCGGGTTTACGCGGCGCTGCACGAGGGCGCCGTCGCCCAGTGGGCGCTCACCGGCTGACCGTCAGGCGGACCAGCGACCCGGCTCGGACACCCAGCAGGTCGGCGGCACGGCCGGTGTTGACGGCGAGGCTGCCATAGCCTGCCGAGTCGACGAGCAGCACGAGCTCACCCGAGGGCACGTCGCCAAAGGCGCGGCCGACCGCTGCCGTGAGCTCGCGCTCGTCGACTATGACGGTGACGCGGCTCGCGCTAGCCAGGCCAGCGGCGGCGAGGTCGTCAGCTGACGCGGCGAGCTGCACGTTGCCGAAATGGTCGATGGTGCGGATCTCTGCGACGAGCTCGCCGTCGGACACCTCGACCTTCGGTGTCGGCAGCCGGACGAGTGACGGCGGATCGAGGAGCGGCCCGAACTCGTCCAGGGGCACGCCGCGCGTGAGGTGCGCCGCGGCGGGCGCGAACACGTCGCGTCCATCGAACGTGCGAGCACCGGTGACCAGCCGGAACCGGGGTGCGGTGAGCTCGACCGCGCGCGACACCCCACCCAGCGCATCGGCTGCCCACAGCAACAACCCGTTGTCGGGGCCGACCAGGAAGCCGTCGGGGGCTTCGACCGCGAGGGGTCGGCGGTTGGTGCCCACGCCCGGGTCAACGACGGCGACGTGGACGGCGCGGGGCAGGTAGCGGACAGTCTGGGCAAGGACGGCAGCCCCGTGTCGGACGTCGTGCGCCGGGATCTCGTGCGAGATGTCGATGACCCGCGCCTGCGGCGCGATCTGCGCGATGACCCCGTGGCAGGCGGCAACGAATCCGTCCCGGTGCCCGTAGTCGGTCGTCAGCGACACCCAGGCAGGGGGCCCGGTCAACGCGGCATGTCCGTGGTCACGCTCGCCTCCACACCAAAGAACGGTGCGTCGGCTCGCCGTTCCGCTAGCCCCGGGCGTGCCCTGCCGCTGGCGATGGCTGCCACCGGTCGCGCAACCGCTCCAGCGCGTTGCGCTGCCCCGCGGTCAGCCGGACCGTCGAGCCGTTGCCACCGAGGATGGCGCGGCGCAGCGCCTCGGCCCGATGCTCGGGCGTCACGATGACTTCGATCCTCATGCCTTCCATTGTGCTCCCTTCAGGCAAGCTCGGGTGGGGCCATGGGTCCTGTGGATGGGAGCGCAACGGTGCCCCGACCGCGCTCGCCGAGCAGATCGACCAGCAGCCGGGCATAGGTGCGAGCTGCCGTCTCGACTGCCGCTGCCAGTGACTCCATGCGGTCCTGGGCGAGGTCGAGGTCGCCGGACTGCGGAGTCGGCAGCTGCGGGTCGAGCACCACGGCGAGCGCACCGACCACGCGGCCGTCGTCATCGGTGGCGAGGCAGCCCGCGACCCAGGCCTCGTCGTCGATGTCGACCGCGACAGCCTCGCCGGGCTCACGCATGAGCCGAACGGCCCGCTCGGCGAAGCGTGACCGGACCCCGAACCAGTCGTGCGTCACCACCCAGCCCTGCTCCGGGTCCTCGGAGAGCCCGAGCACCTGCACCGGCCCGCACCACGCCGGGAAGAACCCGGCCAGCCCGAGCATGCCCGCGTGCAGCGCCGCCAATGCGTAGCCGCCCGGGCCGGTGCGCGACACCTCCGTCGGACCCCCCGCGCGAGCTGCCTGGACGGCCGCAGCCGTCTCGGCCTGGCGCTCGACGTGGACGTGCACATGCGACTCGACCTCGGCCACCGACTCTGCGTCGGCGCGAGAGCTCGCGATGCTCGCGACCTGCATCTCGGCCACCTGCCGTTGCGTCACCGCGAGCGCAGCCCGGGCCTCCTCGACATCGCGGCGCAGCCCGAGCACGCCGGCGATCTGCACCTCCGCCAAGTCCGGCACGAGCAGCAGGCCGATCAGCAACAACCCCAACAAGACAACGGGTGACGCCACACTGATCGGCTCGCAGATCGTCACGACCTGCGACCCCGCCACGGCCTCGCGGCACACCTCCGGCGGACCGACCAGCCACGCGATCACGGCGCCCACGAGCAGCAGCGCGACGAGCGACCACCGCAGAGCTCGCCACCGACCCAGTCGGACCACCACCATGAGGGGACCGTAACCAACACCCCGGACACAACGGGCGGTACGCCGACAGTTTGATCGCGTGTCGGTCCCGGCGGTCCGCGGCGTTCGAGACCGGGGCGGCCCCACCAGACCGACCGGGGTCTTCCACTGGGGCGACGGGTGGCCCGACCGCGCACACTGCGAACAAGCCAGCAGAGACCACCAAGTCAAGGAGGACAAAATGTCCACGATCCACTTCAAGGAGACGACGACCGCGACGCCCGAGCAGTTCGTCGCCGGGCTCACCGACTTCGGGCCGGGCCGCTCGAAGCTCTTCGGCAAGAGCGCCGACGAGTACCTCAAGGTGCATGACCAAGGCCCCGGGCATGCGGACGTTACGGAGGGCTCGGGCGGCATCTGGGAGCGCCTGGACTACGACTGGTCCGATCCCCACCGCGTCACCATGAAGACCACCGACTCCAACGTGTGGGGAGGCGCCTCGGGGCACACCTACACCCTGACGCGGCAGCCCAACGGGACGACCGAACTGGACGTCGTCGTGGTGCGCGAGGGCAAGAACCTCAAGGGACGGGTGCTCGGGATTGTGCTCGGGACCTTTGGCAAGCGCGTTCTGGGAAAGGAACTGGGAAAGACTGTCAAGGCCATCGAAGCCCGGAACGACAGCGCGAGAGTGGCGCACCTCAACTAGACGCCATGGACCGCCCTGTTATTGCCGCACCCCGTCGGACGCCGGCGGGGTGCGGCAGTTTGATGCCTCGGCCAAGGCCCTCTCACTTGCGAGGTCGCGACCGGCTCGGCGCGGCCCGGTAGTTTGATCGCGTGTCGGATGAGCGCGTGATCGGCTGGGGCATCCTCGGCGCCAGCAACATCAGCAACAGCTTCGCGTCAGACCTACCTCGGTCCCGCGGCTCGCGACTGGTGGCGGTCGGTGCGCGCGACCTCTCCCGCGCGGAGGCGTTCGCGGGCATAGTCGGCGCCGAGCGTGCGTACGGGTCGTACGAAGAACTCGTCGCCGATCCCGACGTCGACATCGTCTACATCGGTACGACGCACGAGTCGCACGCCGAACAAACCAGACTGGCGCTCGAAGCCGGCAAGGCGGTGCTCTGCGAGAAGCCGTTCACCGTGTCCGCGGCGGAGGCGGAGCCGTTGGTCAAGCTCGCCCGCGACCGCGGTCTCTTCCTCATGGAAGCCATGTGGACCCGATTCATCCCGGCCATCCGCCGCATCGTCGAGCTCGCACAGGACGGAGCCATCGGCGAGGTCAAGCACGTGCACTCGACGTTCGGCAACCACGTCCCGTACGACATCACAAGCCGACTCTTCGACCCCGCGCGTGCCGGTGGCGCGCTGCTCGATCTGGGTGTCTATCCGTTGACGTTCGCGCGGTTGATTCTCGGCGCACCTGATCACGTCGACGCAGCGGCGCGGCTCTACAACGGCGCCGACCTGTCGACGCACCTGCTGCTCACGCATCCCAGTGGCAGCACTGCGTCGCTCGGCTGCTCGATGGAGATCGACCTTCCGGCAGAGGGCTCCATCTATGGCACCGAGGGGACCATCGTGGTGCCGCACCCGTTGCCGCACCCCGAAGCGTTCCGCCTGCTTCGCAAAGGGGGCGAGGCGGAGGAGATCACCGTTCCGCGCACCGGCATCGGCTACACGCACGAGATCGATGAGGTCAACCGGTGCCTGCGTGCGGGGCTCACAGAAAGCCCGCTGCTGCCGCTCGATGACACGCTCGACATGATGCGACTGCTCGACGGCGTCCGCGCTCAGATCGGGTTGCGCTACCCCTTCGAGTGAACGTCAAGCCGCGATGATGTCCAGATAGTCGGGGTGGCGTTCGACGTACGCGCGGACGAACGGGCACACGGGGATGACCTCTTTGCCCTCGGAGCGCGCCCAGTCGAGTCCGGTCTTGACGAGCTGCCCGCCGATGCCGCGACCCTCGTAGGCGGGCTCGACATTGGTGCTGATGAACGCGAGCCGTTGTCCCTTGTGCCGCCAGCGCAGCGCACCGACCACCTCGTCGCCGAGGTAGGCCTCGAACCGCCACCTGTCGGGATTGGCGCGAATCTCCACGTCCTGACCCATACCCTCGCTCACGCCTGCGATAACCCCGCGGGCGCCGGGTTGCTTCCGACGAGGGATCCGCCGCTGCTCAGATGGCGAGACGGGCTGGGCGCTAGCGGGATCGATGCCGCACGCTCGGCCTATGGCAGGCATTCTGGGCTTCCCCAACCCGGTCAACGAGAAGGCGGCGCGCGTGGTCGCGGCGCTTGTCGCGGTGTCCTGTCTGCTCACACTGGTCACCGGCTGGCACTGGCTGCTGGTGCCGATTGCGTACGGTTTCTGGGCGCGCGTTGCGACCGGGCCGCGGCTCAGCCCGTACGGTCTGCTCGCCACCCGGGTGGTGGCACCGCGCCTCGGCGCCGCCAAGCCCGTACCCGGCCCGCCAAAGCGGTTCGCTCAGACCATCGGCGCTGTCGTGACGACCACCGCGGCGGTCAGCAGCCTGGTCCTCGGGTGGACCACGTTTGCCAACGCCCTGCTGGTGATGATGGTCGTCTTCGCCACGCTCGAGGCGGCGCTCAACTTCTGCGTGGGCTGCCGGATCTTCGCGATCCTCATGCGGATCGGTGTGATCCCCCAGGAGATCTGCGAGGCATGCAACGACATCACCCTGCGCGGAGCGGGCCAGCTCGCGACCCAGGCGGTCAGCCCACGCTGATCGGCTCGGTGACCATGGGGACCTCAGTGGCCGGGTCGCCGTCGACTGCCGCCGCCAGCTGCGGCACCAGGCCCTCGAGCAACATCGGCAGGCTCAACACTGAGATGAACGACGTGGCACCGTAGTAGGCCTTCTCTTTGTCGCCCGCCACGAAGATGTCGCGACCCTGCGTGCTCACGTTGAGCGAGGTGTAGAGCGGGTTGGACTCGATCTTCTGGCTGTCGACGTCGTAGCTGTCAAGCAGCCAGACCAGCGCGTCGACGTCAAGCAGGTCGGTGCGCTCCTGGCTCAGGTTGGCGCCGAACTCCTGGCCGGTCACCGCGTCGAGCCCCTCGGGCATCTCGAAGCCGAGCTCCTGAGCTGGTCGCCGAGGTGTTCGGCCTGGTCTGCCAGGTGATTGACGACCCGGAGACCGGGACGCCGCTCGTCGTGCCGGCTCACCGCGAGCGGCGCCGCAGGACCGTGGCATCTACCGGTGGCTTCAGCTCAGACCGGTCGCCGAGAACCAGGTCGTTGGCGATGGTCCGACGAAGATGATGGGGGCCACGCAAGGACTCGGCAGCGTGACCCGGTCCCTGATTCTGGAGTCGCCGTCGGGTGTCGCTGGGAACGGATTAGTCGCCACGTTCACCGTGGTCACGCCACCATCGGTCGCACTAAGACAGCTGACGATCACCCGGAATGCCGATGCAGGGTTGGTTCCCCGCAGCGCCTCGGGGACAGGGGCCGCATTGAGCAGCACCAAGCCCTCCACGCGGACGTCCACCTTGCCGTTGCTCCGCAGTTCGCCCTTCGCTTCGTCAATCTGCCACGGGAGTCCGCCGCCGTTGATGCCCCTAATGGGGTTGACGTTGCCGACAAAGGGCCCGGCCACGGCCACCATGGTGTCGAACTCGAGCACCTTGTCGCCCGAGGAATGGCCACGACCCGTGTCTGCCGAGCTCGTCACGGCCGACGCCATTAGCGCGACAGTGGCGACGGATCCGAACAACACTGCGGTCAGCTTCTTCACTGCGCACCTCCGTGAGCAAGAGCCCCGTCGGAGGTACTACGTAAACCGCTGCCAGAGGGTTCAAGATCACTCGGGTCGGAGTCTGGCGAGGCCCCAAGAACGCCCTGAGCGCCGGGACCACCAGGGTCGCCGCACGTGTGTCATAACCCATGACACCACGATGGCTTGACATGACACCATGATGGTGTCATCATGGTGCCATGGAACTCGGACAGTACGTCAGCGACCTACAGCGCCATTGGTGGATGCCGCGGAGAACGGCGCGGAGGACACTCGCGCCGTCGCCGAGCGACTCGCCGCCGGACTGGATGCCGCGACGCGGCTCGTGCTACTCGACGTTCTGTCGGCCGCAGTCGGCGAGATCACCCGCGACCTCGCACCTGGCTCGGTTGACATGCGGCTGCGCGGACGAGAGATCGAGTTCGTAGTTACCCAGTCGAACACCGAGCCTGAGACCGACGAGCTGCCCGCTGCAACCGTCGACCTCGACGACGCGAGCACCTCGCGCACGACGCTCCGCCTGCCGGACGCCCTCAAGGCGCGGGTGGACGAGGCGGCGGCGGCTGACGGCCTGTCCGTCAACACATGGCTGGTCCGTGCGATTGCGGCCGCTCTCCAACCCAAGCAACGACGATCTGCGCAGCGCACGCTGCGCACCGGGGACAACTTCGCGGGCTGGGTGCGTTAACCCGCTCAGCCGACCACATCCACCAGCCACGCGGACCCGCGGGGTCGGACAAATACGCCCACAGAAAGGGAGCGTCAGCATGCCCACCTACAACACCCCCACCCCAATCGACCTCGCCATCAACCTGCAGGTCGGCCGGATCGAGGTCTTCGCAAGTGACCGCGCCGACACGGTCGTGACCGTGTCGCCGACCAACCCCGCGAAGGCGGTCGACCGCCGAGGCGCGGAGGAGACCAAGGTCGACTTCGACGGCCAGCGGGTCACCATTGCGGGCCCGCGGCCCCGCATCAGCTGGCTCGGCCCGACCGAGTCGGTCGACGTGAAGGTCGAGCTGCCGACGGGGTCGCGGCTCACCGCCGAGATTGCGGTCGGCGGCCTGCGCACCGTCGGCCGCCTCGGCGCCACCCGCATCAAGAGCTCGACTGGGTCCCGTGGATGTCGACACCACCGGCGACCTGTGGCTGCGCGCCTCGCACGGCAACGCGACCCTGGGTACCGCCGAGGGCGGGATCGAGATCACGGCCGACCACGGTCAGATCCGGGTCGGCACGGTCACCGGCGACGCGATCCTCAAGGCGTCGCATGGCACCATCTTGGTCGGGGAGTCCGGCGGCGACCTCGACGCGAAGCTCTCCTACGGCGACCTCGAGATCACGAAGGCGCTCGCCTCCGTTGCGGCGAAGACCGCGTACGGCAGCATCCAGCTGCGAGAGGTCTCGAGCGGTTCCATCGAGGTCGAGAGCGGCTTCGGCCAGGTCACCATCGGCGTGCGGCCCGGCGTTCCCGCCTGGCTCGACCTGTCCTCGAAGCAAGGGCATGTGCGCAACGAGCTCGACGGCGACCGCGCTCCCGACGCGTCCGAACAGACCGTCGCAGTGCGTGCACGCACCCAGTTCGGCGACATCAGCATCCAGCGCGCCCGGTGAACTCGGGCATCCAACAGAAGGGAACGAAACACATGAACACGCCAGCGATCGAAGTCCACGGGCTGCGGAAGTCCTACGGCGGAAAGGTCGTGCTCGACGACGTCGACCTCACCGTGGGCGCGGGCACCGTCACCGCGCTGCTCGGCCCGAACGGCGCCGGCAAGACGACGACCGTGCACATCCTGTCCACGCTCGTGCGGCCCGACGGCGGCACGGCATTCGTGAACGGATGCGACGTCGTGCGCGACCCCGACGGCGTGCGCGCCGCGATCGGCCTCACCGGCCAATTCTCCGCGGTCGACAAACTGCTCACCGGCGAGGAGAACCTCCTGCTGATGGCCCGGCTGCGCCACCTCGGTGCGAAGCGCTCGAAGACGCGGGTGGCCGAGCTGCTCGAGCAGTTCGACCTCGTCGACGCTGCCCGCAAGCCGCTCGCCACCTACTCAGGCGGGATGCAGCGCCGCCTCGACCTCGCGATGACCCTCGTCTCGACGCCCAGCGTCATCTTCCTCGACGAGCCCACCGCGGGCCTGGACCCGCGCAGCCGCCACACCATGTGGGACATCGTGCGCGGCCTCGTCGCGGACGGCACGACCGTGCTGCTCACCACCCAGTACCTCGACGAGGCGGACGAGCTCGCGGATCGCATCGCGGTGCTCGACGGCGGCCGCATCGTCGCCGACGGGACGCCGGACGAGCTCAAGCGCCTCGTGCCCGGCGGGCACATCCGACTCCGGTTCGCGGACGCCGCGGCGCTCGACGCCGCCTCCCGCCTGCTCGCCGAGTCCGCCCGCGACGACGCCGGCCTCGCGCTCACCGTGCCGAGCGACGGCGGGGTCGGCGCGCTGCGCACCGTGCTGGACCGCCTCGATGCGGCCGACCTCGAGGTCGACGACCTCACCATCCACACGCCGGACCTCGATGACGTGTTCTTCGCGCTCACCGGCCGGGTCGACACGAAGGGAACCGAGTCATGACCACCCTGAACACCCCCTCCCGGCCGCCCAGCGCCCGACCACGGGCACCCGTCGGCAGTCGCACGTCATCGCCGACGCGATCACGATGCTGCGCCGCAACCTGCTGCACATGGTGCGCTACCCGGGCCTGTCAGTGTTCACCATCGTGGGGCCGGTGGTGCTCCTGCTGTTTTTCGTGTTCGTGTTCGGCGGCACAATCGGGGCCGGCCTGCCCGGCGCGGATCCGGCCGGCGGGCGGGAGGCGTATGTCGCGTACGTCATGCCGGGCATCCTGCTGTTGACCATCGCGGGCAGCGCCGGCGGCACCGCGACGACGGTCGCGATGGACATGACCGAGGGCATCACGGCGCGGTTCCGCACGATGGCGATCTCGCGGGCTGCGGTGCTCGCCGGGCACGTGCTCGGCAATACCATCCAGGCGATCATCGCCGTCGCGCTCGTGCTCGGCGTCGGCCTGCTGATCGGCTTCCGCCCGACCGCCGGACCGATCGAGTGGATCGCCGCCGCCGGCCTGATCGTGCTCATCGCGTACGCGATCAGCTGGCTCGGGGTCGCCATGGGCATGCAGGCGAAGTCGGTCGAGACGGCCAGCAATCTGCCCCTCGTGCTGACCTTCCTGCCCTTCCTCAGCAGCGGCTTCGTGCCGACCGAGTCGATGCCGGAGTGGCTGCAGTGGTTCGCGCAGTACCAGCCGTTCACGCCGTTCATCGAGGCCATCCGCGGGCTGCTGCTCGGCACACCGCTCGGCTGGAGCCCGGTGCTCGCGATCGGATGGTGCGTCGTGATCGCGGTCGCCGGGTACGCCTGGTCGATGGCGATCTACGAGCGGAAGTCGGTGCGCTGAGCCCAGGTCACACCCGACAACTGCGGGCGGTCGCGCGTTTATCGCGGCCGCCCGCACTGTTGCGGCTTGGCCGAGTAAGACAGCACGACCTATCCCGAGTCCATCCGGGCGATCGACGACCCGCGCACTGCTCTGTCGGCGCGTGCGCGACTCGGAGGACAAACGCCCCGGACCGACGGTCACGTGACGTTTGGTCGATCTGGTGGAGGTGCCGGGAATCGAACCCGGGTCCATCGGCGTCTCGCCAGGGCTTCTCCGAGCGCAGCTTGCTGTGCTTTTCTCAGCCCCAGCGATCACGCAAGCAAGTCGCTGACGGGCTCAGTCACTGTTTAGTGTCCGTGCGATCCCCGTGACCGGGACCGAACGTAGAGCTCTCTAGATGATGCCGAGACCGGTTCGAGAGCACTCCCGGGTCGACACAGTTCGGGCCTCGCTCAGGCGGCGAGGGCGAACTGGGACTGCGTCTTGTTGGCAGTTATTGGTTTTGCCACGATGGTTTACGAGGTCACGCAGCATCCTCGGCTCGCTTCACCTGGTTCAACGTCCGACGTCGAAACCTGTCACCCCCTCTGAAATTGTCAAGCAACCTCGGCGGACCGAAGCCCTCCAAGGTTACCCTGGATCAACCCTCTGCCCATGCACCGGACATTCCTGGACCCTCTCACCGTCTGGAAGGGATCGGGGTTCCCTCGGGGCTACTCCTGGGTAACACTGGTGAGTAGCAAGCTACTCCGGCACCTCGGGGGTCGACGATGACCAGCCAGCCGCACGTCAGCGAACGCGAAGCCCGCGCCGTGGCCGAGGCCGCCCGCGAGAAGGAGTGGCGAGCGCCGTCGTTCGCCAAGGAGCTCTACCTCGGGCGGTTCCGTCTCGACCTCATCCATCCGGCGCCGCCGGCAGATCCTGCACAGACGGCGGCCGAGGAAGCGTTCCTCGCCAGGCTCGAGGAGTTCTGCCGCACCGAGGGCGACGGCGCCGTCATCGAGCGTGAGTCACTCATCCCCGACGCGCTGATCAAGGGGCTGGCCGCGCTCGGTGTGTTCGGCATGAAGATCCCGACAGAGTACGGCGGGCTGGGCCTGTCGCAGTCCACGTACGCCAGGGCGCTCGGGGTGGTCGGCTCGATCCATGCGAGCATCGGCGCCCTCGTCTCGGCTCACCAGTCGATCGGCGTGCCCGAGCCGGTCAAGCTGTTCGGTTCGGCGGAGCAGAAGCAGGCCTACCTTCCCCGCTGCGCGCGCGGTGCGATCAGCGCGTTCCTGTTGACCGAGCCCGACGTCGGGTCCGACCCGGCCCGGCTGCACACGACGGCGACGCCGGTCGACGGCGGTCGCGCCTACGAGCTCAGCGGCACCAAGCTCTGGACCACCAACGGGGTGATCGCCGAGCTTCTCGTGGTCATGGCACGGGTGCCGAAGTCCGACGGCAGCAAGGGCGGGATCAGCGCGTTCGTCGTCGAAGCCGACTCGCCGGGCATCACGGTGACGCATCGCAACGCGTTCATGGGACTGCGCGGGATCGAGAACGGCGTGACGAGGTTCGACCGCGTCCGCGTCCCCGCCGAGAACCTCGTCGGGCGCGAGGGCCAGGGACTCAAGATCGCGCTGACCACTCTCAACGCGGGCCGCCTGTCGATCCCGGCGCTGTGCCTCTCCGCCTCCAAGTGGTCGGTCAAGATCGCCCGTGAGTGGTCGGCGGCACGGGTCCAGTGGGGTCGCCCGGTCGGCGAGCACGCCGCGATCGCGCACAAGATCGCCTTCATGACCGCGACCACCTACGGCATGGAGGCCGCGCTCGAGGTGGCCGCCCGCCTCGCGGATCAGGGCGACCATGACATCCGCATCGAAGCCGCGATCGCCAAGCTATGGGGCAGCGAGATGGCCTACACGATCGCCGACGAGCTGCTGCAGGTGCGTGGCGGCAGGGGGTACGAGACGGCCGACTCGCTGCGTGCCCGGGGCGAGCGGGCCGTGCCCACCGAGCAGGTGCTGCGCGACCTGCGCATCAACCGGATCTTCGAAGGCTCGAGCGAGATCATGCACCTGCTGATCGCTCGCGAAGCGGTCGACGCGCACCTGCAGGCCGCCGGCGATGTCATCGACCCCGACGTCGCGCTGACCGGCAAGGCGAAAGCCGCTGTACGCGCCGGCGGCTTCTATGCGCGCTGGCTGCCGACGCTTGCAAAGGGTCCCGGGCGTGAGGTGAAGCAGTCGTACGAGGAATTCGGCGAGCTGGCCACGCACCTGCGGTTCGTCGAGCGGTCCTCGCGCAAGCTGGCTCGGCAGACGTTCTACGGCATGGCGCGCTGGCAGGGCGGGCTGGAGCGGCGACAGGGCTTCCTCGCGCGGGTGGTCGACATCGGGGCGGAGCTGTTCGTGATGGCTGCAGCGTGCGTACGGGCGCGCGGGCTCGCGCTGGCCGGTTCGCCCGACGCGGCGTCGGCGTATGCGTTGGCCGCCGCGTTCTGTGCTCAGTCGCGGGGTCGCGTCGAGCAGCTCTTTGAGTCAATGTGGCGCAACACCGACGACGTCGACGTACGACTTGCTCGCTCGGTGCTGGCCGGGGAGCACACCTGGCTCGAGGCAGGCGTCATCGATCCGAGCGAGGGCACCGGGCCGTGGATCTCCGAACCGGACGGCGCGGAGGCGGACCGGCCGTCCGTCGCCCGCCGGATTCTTTGATGGACGGACCGCGGCTCAGAGTGGTTGGTCGAGCTCGATCTCATCGCGGATGGCGATGCCGTAGTCCCCGACCAAGGGAATTTCGGGCTTGAGCTCGGCCCGAGCAACGTCCACCGCACCCGGCCGCACTGCCGACAGCCGGAACCCACGCCGCTGATAGAACCGCAGCGCATCGAGGTTGTCATTGGTGGTCAGCACCCAGAGGCGAGTGCAACCCGCGTCACAGGCGAGCTCGCGAACCGCGGAGACGAGGGCGGTGCCCACGCCGCTCGTCTTCTGAGCCGCGTGCAGGGTGAGGATCTCGCAGTCCGCGCCGGTGACGACGTACGTAAGCACCCCTTCAATGCCGTCGTCGCCGACGGCCAGCAGCGATGCGTGATCGAGCGCGGACACCAGCTCGCCGCGGCGCGCCACGCGCACCGAGCCGCGAACGGCGAGGAACGCCTCCACTGCGGGCCGGTCGTCGGGCCCGGCTCCCCGCACCTGCACGGAGGCGGCTAGCCGCGGCCGCGCGAGCGGATCGCCCGGTCGGCCTCACGTTTGGCCTGCCGCTCGGCGAGCGACTGCCGCTTGTCGTATGTCTTCTTGCCGCGGGCAAGCCCGATCTCGACCTTGGCGTAGCCGTCCTTGAAGTACAGCGCGAGCGGCACGATGGTGAGCCCGCGTTCGCGGGTCTTGCTGTCGAGCTTGGCGATCTCGTCGCGGTGCAGGAGCAGCTTGCGGGTGCGGCGCGGCTCGTGATTGGTCCAGGTGCCCGACTCGTACACGGGGATGTGCACGTTGTGCAGGAAAATCTCGTGGCCGCTGACCTGCGCGAACCCGTCGAGCAGGGAGGCCCGGCCGGCGCGCAACGACTTCACCTCGGTGCCGGTCAGGACGATGCCGGCCTCGTAGGTGTCCTCGATGTGATAGTCGTGCCGCGCCTTGCGGTTGGACGCGACGACCTTGCGACCGCTTTCCCGAGCCATGCCGTCAAGGATGTCATGGGTGCTCACGGGCACCGAAGCCGATTGAATCGCGGTGATCATGCGACAGTGCGGCAACTGCGGCCGATCTGGCCACGGAGATGTCGCACTGTCGCATGATCCACTTTGGCGTTGGGTCAGAACCACGCCATCGGGTTGGTATGGCTGCCGTTGACGTAGACCTCGAAGTGCAGGTGGCAGGCGGTCGAGGATCCCGTCGAGCCGGCGTATGCGACGACCTGGCCCCGGGCAACGCGATCGCCAGGCCCGACGGCGAACCGGCTCAGGTGGCTGTAGGACGTCATCATGGACCGGCCGGCGAGCACCCCGTGGTCGACCATGACCTGGTTGCCATAGCCGCCGCGCCATTGCGCCCAGACGACCTCGCCCGAGGCGGCCGCAAGGATCGGGGTGCCGCAGTAGGCGCGGAAGTCGGTGCCGGTGTGCATACGCCGCACGCCGGAGATCGGGTGCACGCGCCAGCCGTAGCCCGAGGTGATGTGCACGCTGCTGACCGGCCAGGACAGGACACCGTCGGAGGCTGGGGCACCGCCGCCACCACTAGAGCCACCGCCACCGGAACCGCCGCCACCGCCGCCACCGGATCCGCGCGCCGCTGCCGCGGCTGCAGCCGCAGCCGCTGCCTGGCGCGCCGCCTCCTCCTGCGCGCGCCGGGCGCGCTCGGCGATCTCGGCCTCGATGCGCTGGCGCTCGGCCTCGAGTGCAGCCTCCTCGTGCTGATCCTCGGCCACCGCCGCCTGTGCGGCCGACTGAGCGGCCGAGCGCTGGGCGACCAGTGCCTGGACTGCCGCCGCAGCGTCGGCTGCGGCCTTCTCCTGCGCCGTCGCAGCAGCCTCGGCCTCGCGCGCCTGCCGTTCGAGCTCCTGGGTGCGGGCGAGCTGCTCGGCGGCGAGCTTGCGCAGCCGTTCGGCCTCCTTGCGCAAGGTGTCCAGCCGTACGCGCTCGTTGGCCAGCGCGGCGCGCTCATCCTGGAGCCCGTCGATGATCTCGTTCTGCGACGTGATCGCGGTCTGCGCGTAGGTGACGCGCTGGTTGAAGTCGTCGAGCGTGTCCGCTTGCAGCACCGAGACAAAGGTCTCCAGCTGCCCCATGGCACCGCGTTGGTAGGCACGCGCAGCAAGCCGGCCCATCTGGGTGCGTTGGTCGTCGATGCGGGCGGTCATCTCGGCGACGCGCGCCTCGGCCTTGCGAACTTCCTCCTCGGCAGCGGCCAGCTTTTCGGCCGCGGCCTTGTCAGCGGCGCGGGCGGCGACGAGCTGCGCCTGGACGACGACGAGATGGTCGCGCGCCGCCGCGAGCTGCTGTTGGGCCGCTGCGAGGGCCGCCTGCGCGCCGGGCAGCTGGGCCTCGGCGTCGAGGTAGGCCTGGGTGGCCTGGGCCAGGGCGGCGTTGGACTCGGCCAGCTCATGGCGCTTCTGCTGCAGCTGCTGCTCGACGGCGCGCCTGCGCTCCTCCGGCTGTGCGGCCTGCGTCGGCGGCGCCGCGCCGAGGAACGCGATCACCGCAGCCATCAGGACGGCGGCCACGCGCCGCGCGGGCAACCCTCGACGGTCAGCCGTCCCTCTGGTCACAGGTGTCACCTCCGTCACACAGGTGCCGTCAGCGACCGTACACCCCATGTCGGGAGATGGCACCCCAACGGGGCGTCACGCTCCGTAGCGCTAGACCCGAAGGTAGCGACGCAGAGTGATGAATCCGGTGACGGCGGCCATCGCCACACCGGTGATCAGCAGGATCGGCATGATCGCGAACACGTCGGACCAGCCGACCCAGGACGTGAACGACAGGGCCGGCGCGGCGACGCGTTGGATCGCCGTGGCCTCGACGACCGCGAGGAAGCCGCACGCGACCGCGCCACCGATCAGTCCCGCGATCGCGGCTTCGATGACGAACGGCAGCTGGATGTAGAAGTTGGACGCGCCGACGAGGCGCATGATGCCGGTTTCTCGGCGTCGGCTGAACGCCGCGACGCGGACCGTGTTGGCGATGAGGAGCAGCGCCGCCAGGACCGCTAGACCCGCGAGCGCGAGTGCTCCGAACTGGATGTGGTTGAGCATCCGGAAGAAGTTGCTGAGGATCTGGCGCAGGTCGACGACCTGGTTGACGCCCGGGAGTCCGGCGACCGCAGACACCACTCCCTCGTACCGCTCGGGGTTCTGCAGCTTGACGCGGTAGGACTCCTGTAGCTGGTCGGCCGTGATGCTCTCGGCGATGGAGTCCTGGAAGCGGTCCTGGAACCGCAGGTAGGCCTGGTCCTGCGACTCGAACTGGACGCTCTCGACCTCAGGGTGCGACTCGAGCGTCTGCAGGATGGCTGCCTTCTGCTCCTCGTTGGCCTGACCGGTCGCGCACTGCTCGCCGGTGTCGTAGGCGTTGCACATGAAGACCGAGATCTCCACGCGGTCGTACCAGTAGTCCTTCATCGTGGACGCCTGCGCACGCATGAGCAGGGCAAGTCCGAGCAGGAACAGCGAGATCGTGACCGTGACGACCACGGCCACGGTCATCGTCAGGTTGCGGCGAAGACCGGTGCCGATCTCCTGGAACACGTACTGAAATCGCATCGAAGAAGGTCCGAACGTCGGGGACGGTGTCCGTAGGGCAGGGTGTCAGCGGGCGTAGCCGTAGACGCCCCGGGACTGGTCACGGACCAGCCGGCCGGTGTCGAGCTCCAGGACGCGCTTGCGCATCTGGTCGACGATCGACTGATCGTGGGTCGCCATGACGACAGTGGTGCCAGTGCGGTTGATGCGGTCGAGCAGCTTCATGATGCCGACAGAGGTCTGCGGGTCGAGGTTTCCGGTCGGCTCGTCGGCGAGGAGGATGAGCGGGCGGTTGACGAACGCCCGCGCGATCGCGACCCGCTGCTGCTCGCCACCGGAGAGCTGGTCGGGGTAGCGGTCTTCCTTGCCCTGCAGGCCCACGAGCTCGAGCACGGCCGGGACGTCGCGGCGGATCTGCGAGCGTCCCTTGCCGATCACCTGCAGCGCGAAGGCGACGTTCTCGAACGCGGTCTTGTTGGGCAGCAGCCGGAAGTCCTGGAACACCGTGCCGATGCGCCGGCGCAGCTGCGGGACCTTCCAGCTGGAGAGCCGAGCCAGCTCCTTGCCCGCGACCTGGATGCGCCCGTTGGTGGGCCGGTCCTCCTTCAGGACCAGGCGCAGGAACGTGGACTTCCCCGACCCCGACGTGCCGACGAGGAAGACGAACTCGCCCTTCTCGACCTCCAGGCTGACGTCGTCCAGCGCCGGACGGCCCTGGGTGGGGTAGAGCTTGCTGACGTTCTCGAATCGGATCACGTGTCCTCGCGACCGCTGCTCGGGGTCGGCGCGTACGTGCGTACGCGCCATCGGCCGAGCGAGAGTCTACGTCGCCTTCCGGAGCACGTCCTGCACCCCGGGGGCGGCGGCGGGTCAGGCGCTGTGACGAGCGCGACGCCGCGTCGCCCTCCTCCCACTTACCGATGGCCTCGCTGAACGTCCACCCCGGCCAGTCGAGCGGGTTGCCGGAGGAGTCGACCAGGGCTCCGGGCCACAGGACGCGGCCGGAGAGGGGCTGGTTGCTATAGGTGACGGAAGCTCCGCCAGGGTTGATGAACGTGATGTCGACCGTCGTGTCGGTCGGAGCCGACCACCTCGACCGCGTACTGGAGATAGGGCACGTCGTTGTCGCAGATCGGTGTGAGGATCCGCAAGCTGAGCGACGGCGGTAGCGTCGGCGAATAGCCCGGCTCGACAGTGGTTGGGCCTGGTGACGGTGTGGTTGCGCCGACGGCCGGGACAACCGAGAGACCGGCCACCGCCAGCGCCGCGATCAGGCTTCCGATGGCGCGCACCGTTGACCTGCGCGTTGCCTTCATGACGCCCCCTGCACTGCGACGGAGCCAGCCCAGGTGGATCACCCGTCTGTGCGGTTTGTCACAAGTCGCCAGTAACGGTCGGGACTCGGGCGGCCTGGTGGCCGCCCGAGTCCCGATCTGTGCCGATTGTGCTGTTGCGGTGCCTCAGTCCTGCGGCTGCAGGCGGCGCTTGCGGAGCAGCAGGAGACCACCACCGGCGATCACCAGACCGCCGGCAACGGCGCCAAGCATGGCCGAGCTGCTGCCGGTGACAGGCAGGCTGCCCCCGCCAACAGTCGTGTCCGGGTTGGCGTCGCAGTCCGGCGAGGACGGCGGGTAGGCCACGGTCACGGTCTGCGTCGGGGTTGACCGTGAACTGGACCTGAAACCGTGGGGCGCACCCAGTCGAACTCGTCACCCTCGACCCACTCGCCGTTGACGAGTCGCCAGCCCGGCCAGTCCGCCGGCGTGCCGTCAGCGTTGACCACTGCGCCCGGCCAGAGGACGCGGCCAGTCAGTGGCAGGTTGTTCATCGGGACGTCGTTACCGTTGGGGTTGACCCAGGTGATGTCCACCGTGGTGTCGGTGGTGCCGGTGGTCTCGACGGCGTACTGGAGGTAGGGCACGTCCCCGTCGCAGATCGGGTTGTGCACGGACACGTTGACGGTCGGAGGCGCAGGCGGCTGCTCCGGGACGTCGCACTCAGTCGTGACCGTTGAGATGTTGTTGTCGGTCTTGGTGTCGTCCTCGTGGCCGCTGACGCTCGCCACGTTGTCGAACGCGCACTCGCCCTCGCTTGGAAGATCCGACGATGCCACGACCTCGATCTCGCCGACCCACTCTTCACCGACGGCGAGGTCACCGACGGCGCAGGTCACTGCACCTTCCTCCTCCTCGCAGCCCTCGGGGAGCGTGACGACGTCGACCTCGGCGGGCAGCTCGTCCACGACGACGACGGCGGTTGCGTCGTCTGGACCGTTGTTGGTGACCGTGAGCGTGTAGGTGAAGGCGTCGCCCGGCGCCACGACGACGTCACCGTCGGCCTTCACGATCGACAGGTCGACCTTCGGCTCGGGCGTCTTCGGCGTCCGCTGGTTATCACGATCACCTTCTGGTAATCGTGCGTCCTCGAGAGCCTGCCCGATGACGATCTCCTCGTCGAGAGATGTCGACGAGCTCCCAGCCCTCGGGGATGGTCTCGGCCGGCTCGGAGATGTCGCAGGTCGCCCCGACCGGGACATCCTCGATGTAGTCCACCGCCCATGTCTCGCCCTGCGGCACCGTGATCTCCAGCGCCTCGTCGACCACGGTGGTGCCGTCGAGGTCGCAGACAACCTTGATCGTGAACGTGACCGGGCTCTCCAGGGCGTCGCCCTGGATCTTCTTCTTGATCTTGAGGTCGACGGGCTTCGGGCGTCTCGTCTTCGTACCGCAGACTTCCCAGTGGCTGATGTCCTGCGGCTCACCGTTCTTCACGTGGGCGTCAGGTCCTGCCAGGAGTCGGTCGGGTCGTAGACCTCGTGGCCCTGCCCGTCGTCGTTCTGGCCACCCTTGACGATGACGGCGGTGATGCTCACGCCTTCGGCCGGCGTCACGTCGAGGTACTTGCCGTCCTCGGACACGGTGCCGCGTGACGCACTCGTTCGCCGCCGCTCTACGGCGCCCTCCACCTTGAACAGGGAGGGGAGGTCGAGTGTCTCACAGTTCGGATTTTGCCGGTGGCTGCCGCAGGGGCCGCCCCGACGCCGACGACGGCGGTCGCCGCTGAGCAGCGCCCCGAGGGCAGCAGCCAGCGGTTTGGCAAATGCGCGCATGCGTTCTCCCCCAGCCCCGGGCTCGCCGAGGCGGACAAAGGTTGATGATCTTTGGGTGCGGGGGAACCCTACTGCACCGATGACCTATGCCATCTCAAGGGTGACGAAATCGTGACATGCCGATATTTATGAGCCTTGGCGCGAGCGATCCGCGCCGTCTTCCAGACACTGCTAGGCTCAAGATCGACAGCCTCCTCGCGAGCGACTCGCCGTCAGCGTGTCGCGTGCGGAGAGTCCTGTTGATCTTGCCGTTAGGTGGCGTCGACGGTCTGCCGGCGCCAGCGGATGCCGGCCTCGATGAAGCCGTCGAGGTCGCCGTCGAAGACCGCCTGCGGGTTGCCGACCTCGTACTCGGTGCGCAGGTCTTTGACCATCTGGTACGGGTGCAGCACATAGGAGCGCATCTGGTTGCCCCACGACCCGCCCGAGTCGCCCTTGAGCGCGTTGAGCCTGGCCTGCTCCTCCTGGCGGCGGCGCTCCAGCAGCTTGGCCTGCAGCACCTCCATGGCGCGGGCCTTGTTCTGCAGCTGCGAGCGCTCGTTCTGGCAGGAGACGACGATGCCGGTCGGCAGGTGCGTGATCCGTACGGCGGAGTCGGTGGTGTTGACCCCCTGGCCGCCGGGGCCGGACGACCGGAACACGTCGATGCGCAGATCGTCGTCGGCGATCTCGACGTGGTCGGTCTGCTCGACGACGGGCAGCACCTCGACGCCGGCGAACGACGTCTGGCGGCGGCCCTGGTTGTCGAACGGGCTGATGCGGACGAGCCGGTGGGTGCCCTGCTCGATCGAGAGGGTGCCGTAGGCGTAGGGGGCGTGCACCGCGAAGGTCGCTGACTTGATGCCAGCCTCTTCGGCGTAGGACGTGTCCCACACATCTGTCTTGTAGCCGTGACGCTCTGCCCATCGCAGGTACATCCGCAGCAGCATCTCGGCGAAGTCGGCGGCGTCGACTCCGCCCGCCTCGGCCCGGATGGTGACCAGCGCCTCGCGGGCGTCGTACTCACCGGACAGGAGGGTGCGGACCTCGAGGTCGGAGACGAGGCGGTGTACGTCGTCGAGCTCGCTGTCGAGCTCGGCGAAGGCATCCTCGTCAGCCTCGTCGGCGGCGAGCTCGAGCATGATCGACAGGTCGTCGACCCGGCGCCGCATGTCCTCGACCTTGCGCAGGTCGGCCTGCACGGAAGACAGCTTGCTGTTGACCTTCTGAGCCCGGTCCACGTCGTCCCAGAGGTCGGGGGCGGCGGCCTGCTGCTGGAGGTCAGCCAACTGCGCCCGGAGCTTGGGCAGGTCGAGAACGGACTCGATCCCCGTCAGCGTCTGGGAAAGGGCCTTGATCTCGGTGTCGTAGTCGCGGGCTGCCACGTCTATCGAGGGTACTTCAGCGGAGCGGGGCCACCGCGCTGGCGCTGCCCTCGATCGGTACCCCCTCGCCGAACGAGTCGGTCACATCGTTGACGAAGGCCAGCGGCATCGTGGCGGAGAGGGTCACGGTCACCACGCCGGTGCTCTGGTCGACGGCGACGTCGACGGACAGGTCTGGATAGCGCTCTGCGAGGTGCTGGCGGTCCAGGTAGTCGACAACGAACGTCTCGGCCGCCGCCTCATCGACGGGCAGGTTGCCAGTGAGGCCGCCGTCGAAGATCACGTCCTCGCCCGCCGTCTGGGTCGCGGCGAGAGCGGCCGCGTCGGCCCACGAGGAGAGTGAACGTCGCCAGAGGAAGGCCTTGGACGTGTTGGCGATCAGGGTGACGAACATCATGACGATGACGGCGAAGCCGATGATCATGATCGCGAGCTGGCCCGAATCGTCGGAGCGTAGACGGCTGAGCGTGCTCATTGACTGCTCCGATAGGTATCGACGACCACCACGTGTACGGCTTCGACCGGGATCGCGGCGTTGGCGCCATCGGTCAAGAAAGTCGGGCAGGCCAGGCAGCGGGACCACGGTGCTCACCACGACGGTGATCTCGGCGCCGGGGGCGTAGTCGCCGTCGATGTCGAGCCGCATGGGTGCGTCGACATCCTGGTCGTCGAGGGCGACCTGCGCTGCAAACCTGGCGAGGTCGGCATCGCCGGTGCGCGCGTAGACACGACCGGCCTCGCGTGCGGCCTGCGTGGCACCGTACGACCCCTGCTGCACGGCAAGCACCGACAGCATGATGTAGACGAGGGGTACGAGCAACAGGATGCCGAGGTAGTGGAACTCGAGGATCGCGTTGCCGGAGTCGTCGCGGAAGCGTCGGGCGAGTTGAGCGAGGCGGGTCACGGCGCCTCCTCGACGGCATGGCCTACGACCTCGAGCGAGCCGGCCGGACCGAGCAGCCCCAGCAACGGAAACGTCGACTGCACGCGCACCTCGACCAGGGTGACGCCGTTGCGCTCGACGTACCCTGCGCTGACCCCGCCGGCGAAGTCAGGTGAGATCGACGCGGCGATCTCCGCTTGCGTACGCCGGATGCCGTGGTCTAAGTCGCGGTCGGCGTTGGCCGCGTAGCGGGCGCCCTCAGCCGCAGAAGCCACGAGCGTGTTGCGTACGTGGATGATGAGCCCGACCTGCAGGACGGCGAGGAAAAGCGTGACGAGCAGGACGGAGACGAGGGTGAACTCGACGACCGCCGAACCGTCATCGTGTCGAGGCACGTGTCGGAGCTCGATAGTGGCGGTCAGTCGCCGCGGACGCTGTCCAGCGCGTCGCTGAACAGATCCTGCAAGGCGTCGCTGGCGAACGCCCAGAGCGCCGCCACGATCCCCGCCGTCATCAGCGTGACCATGACCCAGCCGGGAACATCGCCACGGTCATCGCGTGCGATTGCTCGGCGCAGTCGCATGCTCGCTGCGAGGGTCGCGGTTCGAATGGACTTCATGTGTGTTTCCTTTGACTTTCCGTGCTAGCCCGCAAGCGAGCGGATGGTGAGGAACCCAGGGAAGAGTGCGAAGAGGACGGTCACCGGCATTACGAGAAACACGACGGGGATCATCATCGTGATCTCTTTGCGGGCGCCCGCCTCGATGAGTGCGCGCTTGCCTTCTTCGCGTACGTCGGCGGCTTGTGCGCGAAGCACATCGGCAAGCGGCGTGCCGCGTTCGAGCGCGACTGTCATGCCGTCGACGAAGCGGGCCAGCGACGGCAGGCTCGTGCGCTCGGCGATGCCGTCCAGCGCTTGGACGAGTGGCATGCCGGCTCGTGCTTCGGCAAGCGCCCGGCCGAGCTCACGGGCGAGCTCACCTCGCCCGACGAGTGCAACACGCTCCAGCGCGCCGACAGCGCCTTCACCCGCGGCGACCGACAGCGCAAGCAGCTCAGCAATCGTCGGGAACTCGGCAAGCATGCGAGCCTCGCGGTCTCGCACCTGCCGCGAGAGGTGCCGGTCTCGCGCCAGCACCCCGACCACACCGGCGAGCAGACAGAGCAGCAGAAGCCCGACGGGCGAGTCAGCGCTGCCGTTGACGAGGGCCAAGAAGGACAGCCCGAGCGCGACACCGAACGCCACGACGCCCCACACCACTTGCTCGATGCGGAACTCCTGCAGCGTCCGTCCATCGCCGGCCAGCTCAAGTCGCCGACGAACCGTGGTGCTGCCGCCAAGCACCCGCCCGAGCACGTCGGCCGCGCGGGACAGATGCGGCCGAAGGATGCGCTCGAGCGTGGGGAACGGCGTGACTGTGCGATCGAACAGCACGATGCGGCGCTCGTGGTCGCGCCGGTCGGCAAGGTATGGCGCGAGTCGGGAGTCGAGCGTTGGCTTGCGGAGTGCGGGCAGCCGGGCGGTTGCCAGCAGCAGCCCTAGACCGGCGACAAGCCCGACGAGCCCGCCCGTGATGGCGCTTGCGGTCATCGCAGCACTCGCGCTTCTTCAGGCAGGCGACCCAGCCGCAGCATGAGTCGATAGGCGATCACGCAGATGCCCTGCGCCGACGAGGAGCACTGCGACGCCGGCGGGGCTGTCGTACTCGCGGATCGCGTCACTCTGGAACGACAGCAGCGCGAGCACGACCCACGGCGCCGCGACCGCAAGCCGTGCGCCGTTGACCACTGTGGCCTGGCGCGACTCCAGCTCGGCACGGGTGCGGGCGTCCTCACGCAGGAAGGCGGAGAGGGTGCGCAGCAGCCGACCGAGGTCGCTGCCACCAACTTCCCGAGCCATGCGCAGCGACTCGACGATGCGGTCGCCAGTGGGATCGGCGAGCCGCTCCTTGAGCCGGTCTAGGCAGTCCGCGAACCGGCCGGTCGCGCGATACTCCTCGCCAAACCGTATGAAGGGCCGTCGCAACCCCTCCGGCCCACGGTGACCAAGCTGGGTCAGAGCCTCAGGCAACGAGAGCCCTGCTCGTACGGCTGACGCAAGGTTGTCGACCGCGTCCGGCCACAGCTCGCGCAGCTCCTGTCGGCGCTGCCGCGCGCGGTAGCGGACCAGCATGATCGGTGCGAACGCAGCTCCGGCTCCGAAGACCAGCGCGACAGCAACGGTGCGCGAGAACGCAAAGAAGACCACCGTCGCGACGAACCCCGCGCCGAGGCAGGAGCCCAGCAGCTGTCCTGGCCGAACCGACTCGAGCCCGGCCTCGGCGATGAGGTCGGCCAACCGGTCGAGGACCGTACGGCCTCGGCGATCGCGCGACGCACCGGTCGGGGCAACGCGCCACTGGTAGATCAGCAGCAAGCCGAGGCCGAGAGCCAGTCCGAGGAGGACACCCATCAGGCGGCTCCCTCGCGCAAGGTGGTGTCGCCCAGCAGAGTCGCTAGGTCGAAGCCGGCCCTTCTGTAGCGCTCGCCATGCGGCGGGTAGCCGTCGGCCCGGACCAGCCGGTCGTCACGTCGTACGAAGATCGGCTCCAGCTCGACGACCGAGTCCTCGACCCGTCCCGGGACCGCGACGATCTCTCCGACGCGGCGCGAGCCGTCATGGTCGGTGGAGATGTGCACGACCAGGTCGATCGACCCGGCGACTGTCGGGACGACGAAGCGCGACCCGATGTTCTCGCCGGCGAGGAGCGGCAGCGTGCACATCTTGGTGATGGCCTCGCGCGCCGAGTTGGCGTGGATGGTGCCCATGCCGGGCAAGCCAGAGTTGAGGGCAATGAGCAGGTCGAGGGCCTCCTGCTGACGCACCTCACCGACGATGATCCGCGAGGGACGCATGCGCAGCGCTTCCTTGACGAGGTGGCGCAGCGTGATCTCGCCGGTGCCTTCGAGGCTCGCCTGTCGGGTTTGCAACGCGACCACGTCGGGGAGTGGGATCTTGAGCTCGAAGACCTCTTCAGCGGTGATGATCCGCTCCCGAGCCGGGACTGCGGCGGCGAGGCAGTTGAGCAAGGTCGTCTTGCCCGCTTGCGTGCCGCCGGCGACGAGGATGTTGAGCCCCGCGGCGACCGAGGCCTCGAGGAAGCGCGCCGAAGGTGCCGTCAGAGTGCCAAGGTCGACGAGGTCGTCGAGATGGGTGGCGCGCACGACGAACTTGCGGACATTGACCGCCCAGTGCGTACGCGTCACATCGGGAATCGCCACGTGGAGCCGGCTGCCATCAGGGAGCATCGCGTCCACAAAAGGCACCGAGAAATCCACGCGGCGCCCAGAGGTCTTGAGCATCTTCTCGACGAGGTCTCGGACCTCGTCGGCCCGAAGAATGGTCGTTGTGAGCTCGCTGCGGCCGTGGCGGGCGATGAAGACCCGGCTGGGCTCATTGATCCAGATCTCCTCGACCGTGGGGTCGTCGAGGTAGCGCTGCAGCGGACCGAACCCGGCGACCGCGTCGAACACCGACTGGCTGAGCTCGGTGACATCGCCCAACGGCGGCAGCGGAGTCGTGAGGCTGCGCTCGTCGTATGCGCTCACGACCTGGTCGATGATCCGGCGCACAGTGCCGGGCTGGGCGATCGGGTCGAGTCCCTGGCGGCGGACAGCGTCGCGAACCTCGGCGTCGACGATGTCGAGCGCGGACACAGTGCCTCCCAGATCCCCGATTTGCCCGCCACGGTGCGGCGGTGCCGGAGGGATTGTGCCATTTCGCGAGGGATGTGTAGGTCCGCCGTCCACAGTCTGTGGACAACTTCACACACCGAATCTGCCGATGCGGCAGCCTCGTCAGCGTGCAACTTCCCCTGACTTTGGTGGCGCATGGCGGCGCCCGAGACGTGCTCCTGGACGTGCCTGAGGGCACCCGTCTGGCCGATGTCGATCTCGGGCCGGATGGGGTCACGCCGTGCGTGGATGGCGTGGCGCTGCGTCCCGACGCCGTCCTCGGGCAGCCGCCCCTGCTGCGCGGTGCCGCGCTCACGCGCGGCCGCCTGGCAGAGGTCGATTTCGGGCCATCCGGTGCGCTGCTCGTACGGGTGGAGTCCGGCCCCGACGCCGGCGGCCTGCACCAGTTGCGGCCCGGACGACACACCATCGGCCGCGCGTTCGGTGCGCCGATCCGCATCGACGACCCCGACGTCTCTCGGGCACATGCCGAGCTCACTCTCGACTGGTCTGGTGCAACCGTTCGCGATCTCGGTTCGACCAACGGCACATCGGTCGACGGCGTTGAGGTCGGAAGCGATGCGATGCAATTCACACTCGGTTCGCGGCTCCGCGTCGGGTCCAGCACCCTGACGATCACCGCTCCGCAGCATGCGTCCGCGTCGTTACAGGCCGATGGCGAGGGTGGTCTGCGCGTCAATCGACCGCCTCGACTAGAGCCCCCGCTCACGCTGCCCGACGTGTCTCTCCCCGCGGAGCCGGCCGAGCCGGAGCCCCTGCGGTTCCCAGTGCTCGCCACGCTTCTCCCCCTCGGCGCGGCGGGGGTGTTCGCGCTCATAGCGGGTCCGATGTTCCTGGCGTTCGCGCTGCTGTCGCCGGTGATGATGGCCGCCCAATGGCTCACCGACCGGGCTCGCCGGCAGCGGTCAGCGAAGGCAGCGCAGGAGCGGTACGAGGCGGCGCTGGCCGAGGCGACTTCGACCATTGATGACGCCGTACGACGGGAGGCTGCGTGGCGAGCCGCGACGCACCCAGACCCGGCGGAGCTGCTGCTCACCGCCCGTGCCCCGACTCCGCGGCTCTGGCTGCGCCGCCCCGGCGACGCCGACTTTCTCGACGTGCGGGTCGGGACGGGCCAGCTGCGCGCCGGAGTCACTGTGCGCACCGCGGCAGGCGTGCAGCCACACGTCGAGCCGCCCGTCCTCGCCGATGCTCCGATCGCGATTCCACTGGCTGCTGCCGGCGTGCTCGGCGTGGCCGGTCCGCGGGACATGGTCGTTGGCGTCGTCCGTTCGGTGCTCGGTCAGCTGGCCGGCCTGCACAGCCCGCGTGATCTCTCGGTCGTCGTGCTGGCGCCCGGTGATGGTTCGGCCGATTGGGCGTGGCTGCGATGGCTGCCGCACGTCGCGCCGTGTGACGGACAAGACTGCCGCGCGCTGCTCGGCTTCGACGAGGCGCAGGTGGCCGCTCGCGTCGACGAGCTCGGCGCACTTCTCGATGCACGCCTCGCCGCTGACGGGCCAGCGGCTGCGACGTGGTCCGGGCCGCGCACCGTTGTTGTGCTCGACGGCGCGGAGGAGCTTCGGTCCACTCCCGCCGTCGCTCGACTGCTTGCCGAGGGGCCGCGCGTCGGCATCCACGCCGTCTGTCTCTCTGACACGGCGGAGTCACTGCCACACGAATGCGGGGCTCGTGCGTTGGTCCACGGTGAGGTTGGGACGCAGCTGAGCGTTGAGATCGCGGACGCCGAGCCGATCCACGGCACCGTTGACGCGGTGTCCCGTTCCTGGGCAGAGCGGGTCGCCCGAGCGCTTGCTGCGCTCAGCGACGCAACGCCGGACCAGGGCGGTGCGACGTTGCCGAGTTCCGTACGGCTGCTCGACCTTGTCGGCTGCGACCTCGATCCTGCGTCGGTGGCTGCTCAATGGGCCAGCGACGCGGGCGCGCCGCGGGCAGTCCTGGGGCTAGGCCCCAGTGGGCCGGTCGAGATCGACCTGCGCCGCGACGGCCCACACGCGCTGGTTGCCGGGACAACCGGCTCGGGCAAGTCGGAGCTGCTGCAGACCCTGGTTGCGTCACTCGCTCTGAGCAGCCGCCCCGACGAGATGTCCTTCGTCCTCGTCGACTACAAGGGCGGCGCGGCTTTCGGCGAGTGCGCTCGCCTACCGCACACAGTTGGTTTGGTCACCGATCTCGACGATCACCTGACGCGGCGCGCACTCGCCTCACTCACTGCCGAGCTTGAGCGGCGAGAACGCGCGCTCGCGGCGGCCGGCTGCACGAGCCTCGACGACGCGGCCCGCGCCGGCCGCGCGAGGGATCTGCCACGACTCGTCATTGTGGTTGACGAGTTTGCGTCGCTGGCTGAGGAGCTTCCCGACTTCGTGCGTGGGCTAGTCGGTGTGGCGATGCGTGGGCGATCGCTTGGTGTGCACCTGGTACTCGCCACACAGCGCCCCGCCGGCGCTGTCTCCGCCGACATCCGCGCCAACATTGGCCTCCGCATCGCCCTGCGCATGGCCGACGCAGCCGACTCGGTCGACGTGCTCGACGTCCGCGATGCCGCGGCGCTCCCGCGCCGAGCGCCGGGCCGTGCCTTGGCTCGGCGAGCGGGTGAGGCGCTAGAGCCATTTCAGGCCGCACGCGTCACCGGGTCTGCCGCTCCGGCAACGGGACCCCGCGTGCTCGACTGGCACTGGCAACGTCTCGGAGACCCACTCCCCCCAAGAGGCGAGGCGGCGCCAGATGCGCAGAGCGACCTGGCCGGCATCGTCGAGGTGACGACCGCCGCTGCGGCAAGGCTGGACGTCGAGCCGGCGCGCAGCCCGTGGCTGCCGCCGTTGCCCGCGCAGATCTCGCACGACGAGTTGCTGGCGGCTGCTTGCGCCGATCGCCCAACCTTCCTGCCGTACGGCGTCGCGGATCGTCCCCGCGAGCAGATCCGTGAGGTCGTCGGACTTGATCTCGACCGCGGAGGACACCTGCTGGTCGTGGGCACGCCGCGATCCGGTCGCACCGCCACCCTGCGTGCCGTGGCCGCGTCCATCAGCGCCGGCGCAACCACCTCTGATGTGCACCTGCACGTCATCGACGGCGGTGGATCTCTGCAGTCACTCGACGCAATGCCGCATTGTGGCGCTGTGGTCGGAGCCGATGAGGTGGACCGCATCGACCGGTTGCTGACACGGTTGCGTGACGAGGTCCGGCGTCGCTCGGCACTGCTTGCACGGCAGGGCTTTCCCGATGTCGCCGCGCAGCGTGCTGGCGCGACACCTGGTGAGCAGCTGCCCTATCTGGTGCTCATGATCGACCGATGGGAGTCGATGACCGCCGCGCTCGACGACATCGATGGCGGGCGCCTCTCGGATGCCGTGCTCGAGCTGGTCCGTTCCGGCGCGGCGGTCGGGCTGCGAGTTGTCGTGGCCGGAGACCGGTCGATGCTCACGGGTCGCCTCGCGACGCTGGTCCCCGACAAGCTCGTGCTGCGACTCGCCGATCGCGGCGACTTCGCACTGGCCGGCCTGACCGCGCGCGAGCTGCCCGACGAGATGCCGCCCGGGCGAGCGGTACAGGTCGGCACTGCAGCCGAGGTGCAGGTGGGCTGGGCCCCTACCGTGCCGATGCTGGAGGCGGCATCGCCGGGCGCGCCCCTCCCGTTCCGAGTCGACCCACTCCCTGAGCGGCTCGGCTACGACCCCGCACTGCTGGCGCCGAAAGCTGCAGCACGCTTGTGGGTGCCGATCGGCGTCGGCGGAGACGAGCTTGAGCCGATCGGCGTCGACCTGAGCGTCGACGGCCCAGCCATGGTGGTGTGCGGGCCGCCGCGGACTGGACGGTCCACCACGCTCGTGACTATCGCGCGGTCGTTGCTCGACCGCGGAGAGCGCGTCGTGCTCGTGGCACCGCGTCCATCTCCGCTGCGTCAGCTCGGCGGCCGACCCGGCGTGCTCGGCACGATCACTACCGTGACCGCCGAGGACGACCTGCATGCCTTGCTGGCCGACACTCCCGACCCGCTCACCGTGTTGGTCGACGATGTGGAGCTGCTGACCGATACACCGGTCGGCCAGGCGCTCGAGTGGTATGCCAAGCAGATCCGCGAAGCCACGCGAGGACTCATTGTGGCCGGCGCAACAAGCGAGTTGCTCAGCGCGTTCCGCGGAGTCGCGGTCGAGGCTCGCAAGCACCGCCTCGGTGTGCTGTTGTGCCCAGAGTCGACCGTCGACGGTGACGTGCTCAATGCCCGCCTGCCGCGCAGTGTTGTCGGTACGCGCATCCCCGGCCGCGGAGTGCTCGTCCGGCATGGCGCGCTCACCTCCGTCCAGGTCCCGATCGCGGCCTGACGTCGCACGGCAGCCGGGCTCGGCACGACCCGATCAGCGACGGCGGCGCACCTGCAGGATCGGCGGAGTCGACCGCAGGGGCTGGCCGGAAGGCAGACCTCGGCAGCGAGCGGCCGTGCCGCACCTCGAATTCGCGCAGCCATCGTCCCGCGCCCGGTGCCCGACCTCGGCGAACTTCCGGATCACGGCCCGTTGGAGAACGAGGTCGGCCGCGAGCAGCCGCGACCCGGGGGCAAGCAAGCGGCGCAGCAGGGGACTGGAGATCGAGTACGGTGGGTTGGCCACGACGCGGAGCGGTCGTCGCGGCAGGCGCAGTGACGCGGCGTCAGCCTGGACAACGGTGACCGGTTCGGAGGCGAACCGCTGCCGCAGCACCCGAGCCCGCTCGGCATGCAGCTCAACAGCAATCACCTGAGCGCCCGCGGCAACATGATGCCGCGTTAGCCCACCGCGAGCCGCGCCGACATCGACAACGAGGTCACCCGGTCGCACTCCCGCTTCCCCGACGATGCGCGCCGCCCACGCGTCAGCGAGCGGGTGCCATTCCCATTCGCCGCGCGAAGACGCTGTTGCGCGTTGGTCGAGGCGCGCGGACCCGGCTCGGCGCTGAACGCCCCGGGCGGACCCGCCTGGCCGCCGCTGCCCATTGGCGCGCACGGCGGACCACCAGGAAAGCGAAGCTCATGGCTGCGAGGTTAGGCAGCCTCGGCGGGAGAGGTCGAACGGTTTCCGCGTCGATGTGAAGGATCCGACATCCGCGGGCTCATGCATGGCGAGGCAGATGTCGGATGATCCACTCGGGCAGCCGCACAGCCGCGCAGCCGCGCACCCGGGCAGACGGTCAGGCGCGTCGGGCAGCCGCGCACCCGCTCAGCCGCGGAACGTCGCCGCGATCTGCTGCTCGGCCTGCGCGTAGGACGAGCCGGCCTGTGTCAGCAGCTGGCTGATGCCCGCGAGCGCCTCGTTGAGGCCGCGCGCGCTCTGCTGCCACTTCTCCCAGAGCCCGTTGAACTGCACCGACGCTTGACCCGCCCACTCGCCGCCGACGAGCGGGGCGATCTGGCCGCGCAGCGCGCCGAGGGTGCCGTCGATGTCGCCCGAGCCGCGCGCAACGCTGGCCGACAGCGTCTGCAGCTGCTCTGGGGTAACCCTGATCCCGCTCATCGGCGAGGTCCTTCCTGCCCAGTGAAGGTGCGACCGGGCAACAAGTCCGGTCGCACGGAACGACCTCGACGCTAGTGAGATTCGGCTGCTCGCTGCGCCAGCCATCCACAGCCTGTGGATAACCCTCGACAGGGGATGCCAATTCGCTCGCCGATCAAGGACGAACCCGACATTGGCCAGAGCTGCGTGCCGAACTCTTCCTTGATCGACGCAGCCCCCAGGCTTACGCGGCGCCCGGCGAGCGCAGCAGGCCACGGATCACCCGCAGCCCCACCGACAACCGGGCCAAGTCGAACGCCTCACCATCCACAAGCTCGCGCAGCGTCTCGACGGCCCGACCGACCACGGCCGGCTCGGACTCCACCCAGGCCTCCACGCGCGCAGCCGCGTCGGCGCCCTCTTCGGTGCCGAGCAGGACCTGCCCGGTCAGCTGCGTGTGCAGGGAGCCGAGCTCGTCGCGCTGCGCCGCGCGTGCCATGGTCTGCCACCGGTCGGCGCGCGGCAGTCCCATGATGCGGTCGAGCAGCCGGTCGAGCATGAGCCGCTCGCCGAGCGCGTAGTAGACCTGCGCCACCTCGTACAGATCTGTGCCCGTGGAGACCGCGGTCTCGATCATGCCGAGGCCGGCGTAGGCCGGCGACAGCACAGCGATGCGTTCGGCGAGCTCCTTCGGTACGCCGGCACCAAGCATCCGGTCGCGCCGGCTCTCGTACAACGCCAGTTCGCCCCCGGTCAGCAACCCGGGCAGCTCGGTCAGCAGCCGCGCCATCGGCGCCTCGAAGAAGCCCACCTGCCACGCGATGTCGATCGGCGGTCGGCGGTTGACGGCGAGCCAGCGGGTGGCGCGCTCGACGACGGTGCGAGCCTGCAACCGCATCCAGGTCTGGATTTCGGCCGGCACGACGTTGTCGAGGCGCGACACCTCCTGCCAGATCTCGTCGACTCGGTAGACCGCGTGTGCCACGGCGTAGGCCCGGAACAGATCCTCTGTCGCGCTGCCCGTCTCCATGCCGAGCCGGAACACGAATGTCGTGCCGGCGTTGTTGACGACCTCGTTGACGAGTGTCGTCGTGATGATCTCGCGGCGCAGCGGGTGTGCGTCGATCTCGGCGGGGAACCGCTCCTGCAGCGCCTGCGGGAAGTAGCCGTGCAGCTGGTCACGCAGGTACGGGTCGTCGGGCAGGCTCGTGCTGATTACCTCGTCGAAGAGTCTGTTCTTGGTGTAGGCCAGGATCACCGCCAGCTCCGGTGCGGTGAGCCCGCCGCCTGCGGCTTGCCGGTCGGCGAACTGCTGCTCGGTCGGCAGGAACTCCAGTCGTCGATCGAGCACGCCGGCGGTCTCCATGGCGCGTACGTACGACCGGTGCACGTGCAGCAGGCTCGGCGCCTGCGTGACCGCGGCGGCAATCGCGACGTTCTGCCCGCGGTTGTTGGCTAGCACCAGGTCGGCGACCTCGTCCGTCATCAGCGCGAGCAGCTCGTTTCGCTGCTTGGTGGTGAGGTCGCCCGCACGAACAACACCCTCGAGCAGGATCTTGATGTTGACCTCGTGGTCGGAGGTGTCGACGCCAGCAGAGTTGTCGATCGCGTCGGTGTTGATGCGTCCGCCCTGCAGGGCGTACTCGATGCGGCCGAGCTGGGTGAAGCCCAGGTTGCCGCCCTCCCCCACGGCCCGCGCCCGCAGCTCGGCACCGTCGATGCGTACGGCGTCGTTGGCCTTGTCGCCGGCGTCGGCCTGCGACTCGGTGGAGGCCTTGACGTAGGTGCCGATCCCGCCGTTCCAGAGCAGGTCGACGGGGGCTCTGAGGATCGCGCGGATCAGCTCGGGCGGGGTCATGAAGTTGACCTCTGCGTCGATGCCGAGCACCTCGCGCACCTGCCGGGTGATCGCGATCTTCTTCGCCGAGCGCGGGTAGATGCCGCCGCCCTCGGAGAGCAGGGCCGGGTCATAGTCGGCCCACGATGACCGGGGCAGCTCGAACAGCCGCCGGCGCTCCTCGAAGGACGAAGCCGCGTCCGGAGTCGGATCGAGGAAGATGTGCCGATGGTCGAAGGCGGCCACCAGTCGAATGTGCTCGGAGAGCAGCATGCCGTTGCCGAATACGTCGCCGGACATGTCACCGATGCCGACGACCGTGAAGTCCTCGGTCTGGCTGTCGCGGCCCATCTCCCTGAAGTGCCGCTTGACCGACTCCCACGCGCCGCGCGCGGTGATGCCCATCGCCTTGTGGTCATAGCCGGCCGAGCCGCCGGACGCGAAGGCGTCGCCGAGCCAGAAGCCGTACTGGATGGACAGCTCGTTGGCGATGTCGGAGAACGTTGCGGTGCCCTTGTCGGCCGCGACGACGAGGTACGGATCGTCGCTGTCATGTCGTACGACCAACTGCGGCGGCGCGATCGCGCCATCCGGCAGCCGGTTGTCCGTGAGGTCGAGCAGCCCGCGGATGAACGTGCGGTAGCACTCGATGCCAGCGGCCAGCCAGGCCTCTCGGTCGGCGCCGGGGTCGGGCAGTGCCTTGCCGATGAACCCGCCCTTGGCGCCGACGGGCACGATCACGGCGTTCTTGACTGCTTGCGCCTTGACCAGCCCGAGGACCTCGGTGCGGAAGTCCTCCCGGCGGTCGGACCAGCGCAGCCCACCACGGGCGACCGGGCCGAACCGTAGGTGCACGCCCTCGACAGCCGGTGAGTAGACCCAGACCTCGAACCGCGGTTTCGGCTGCGGCAGGTCGGGCACCAACTGCGAGTCGAACTTGAACGAGAGGTACGGCTTGGGCTCGCCAGCCGCATCGGGCTGGAAGTAGTTGGTGCGCAAGGTCGCGAGCACACTGCCATGGAATGCGCGCAGGATGCGGTCCTGGTCGAGACTTGCGACCTCGTCGAGCGCCGACTCGATGCGCGCACTGATGTCCTTGACGGCGGCCAGCCTGGCCTCGTGGTCATCACCGAACCGCTCGGGGTCGAACCGCGTCTCGAACAGCTCGATCAGCAGCTGCGCGATGCCGCGGTGGGTGACGAGCGACTCCTGCAAGTAGGCCTGCGAGAACGGGATACCGGTCTGCCGCAGGTAGCGCGCGTAGGCGCGGAGTACGACAACCTGTCGCCAAGTGAGGCCGGCCGCCAGGACGAGCGCGTTGAACCCGTCGTTCTCCGCCCCGCCGAACCACGTGGCCAGCAACGCGTCCTGGAACCGCTCCTTGCCGTCTCGCTCTGCGCGGGCGTCAACCTCCCTGCCCTGGCCGTCATAGCGAAGCCCGAAGTCGTAGATGTAGGCGGTGCCGTTGCCGGCGCGCTCGAGCTCGTAGGGACGCTCGTCGACGACCTCGACACCCATGCGCGACAGCAGCGGCAGCACAGTGGTGAGCGACACCGGCGGCCCAGTGCGGTAGATCTTCAGCCGGCGCTCGTCGGGGCCGCCGCCGATCGGCCGGTAGAGGTTGAGTGCGAGGCCGTCACCGTCGGGCAGCTCCTCGAGCCGCCGCAGGTCGGCGACGGCGATGCGGGCCGGGAAGTCCTCCTTGAACGCCTCCGGGAACGCCCGCCCGTACCGTCGCATGAGCCGCGCGGCTTCCTCCTCGCCGACCTGGTCGGCCAGGGTGTCGGCGAAGTCGTCGGCCCACGCACGGGTCGCCGTGGTCAGCTCCCGCTCGAGCTGAGCCTCGTCGATCTCCGGCAGCTTGGCGCCAGATGCGAAGCGGATGACGAAGTGCAGGCGGGCCAGCACCGACTCGCCGACGAGTGCCGTGTAGTCGATGCTCTTCCCACCGGTCGCCTTGAGCAGGATGTCCTGGATCCGCAGCCGCGCCGCGGTGTCGTAGCGATCCCGCGGCAGGTAGACGAGGCAGGAAAGGTAGCGGCCATAGGGGTCCTGCCGCACGAACAGCCGCAGCTGCCTGCGCTCCTGCAGGTGCAGCACGGCTTCGGCCGTGCGCACGAGCTCATCGACAGGTGTGTGGAACAGCTCGTCGCGCGGATAGGTCTCCAGGATCTGCAGCAGATCCTTCCCGCTGTGACTGCTGGGCGCGAAGCCCGAATCATCGAGCACCGCTCGTGCCTTGGACCGCAGCACCGGGATGCGCATCACGCTCTCGGTGTAGGCCGCCGCGGTGAACAGACCGAGGAAGCGGCGTTCGCCGATCACCTCGCCGTGCTCGTCGAACACCTTGACGCCGACGTAGTCGAGAAACGCCGGGCGGTGCACCGTGGCGCGCGAGTTGGCCTTGGTCAGCACGAGAAGGGTCTTCTCCCGCGCCTTGGCACGCACTGTCGGTGGGAGCTTGCCGAAGGACCCGGACAAACCTTGGTCGGTGCGCAGGATGCCGAGGCCGGTGCCGGTCACAGCGCGCAGGACGTCTTCGCCGTCGACGGTGTCGAGGACGTACTCGCGGTAGCCGAGGAACGTGAAGTGATCGTCGGCTAGCCAGCGCAGCAGCTCGACGGCCTCGTCGTGCTCTTCGTCAGGGACGGGCAGCTCTTCGGAAGCGAGCGTGTCGGCGACCGACCGTGCCCGCTCCCGCATCTTGTCCCAGTCCTCGACGGCTTCCTGCACGTCACGCAGCACGGCGCGCAACCGCTCCTCGATGGCGCGCAGGTCGTCAGCGTTGGTCTCGCGGTCGATCTCGATGTGCATCCAGGACTCGACGATGCAGTCGGGTCGATCGGCTCCCGCCCGCTCCGACTCGGCGACCTCGCTCACCTCGAGCAGCTCGCCGGTGACGTCACGGCGGACGACCAGCTGCGGGTGTACGACGAGATGGATCGGACGGTCCTCGGCGGAGAGCGCCATCGTCACCGAGTCGACGAGGAACGGCATGTCGTCGGTGACGATCTCGACAACCGTGTGGCCGGCCGACCAACCGTGCTCCTCCAGGTTGGGCGTGAACACTCGGACGTTGGCAGTGCCCTGCGGTCGCCGCTGGGCCAGCTGCCGATGTGACAGCGCCGCCCCGACGATGTCGACCGGGTCACGGTCGACGAGGTCCTCGGGGGGCACGTGGCGGTAGTAGTTGCGGAGGAACGGCTCCAGGTCGAGCGGCGCTCCGCCGTCGGTGCGGTCTACGACTTCCGCGGCTCGAGCCAGCAACTCTGCCTTCGCGTCGTCCAGCCGGTTGTGCATTGTCATCCCCGGTGGGTCGGTTCCCGTACGACGTTGTACGGACACTCCGACCCTAGTCGGGATTCGTCACGGCGAGGGGTCGAGCCCCCGTCCGGCAGAATGCTCGGCATGGACATGTCGACTCGCCTGTCGTACGACGCCGACCCTGCAACCGTGTTCGCGATGATCTGTGACCCGGCGTTCCTCGCCCGCAAGGCCGAGGCCACTGGCGCGCTGTCCCACGAGGCGGCGGTGAAAGAGCTCCCCGACGGCGGCGCCGAGGTGCGGCTGATGCGCGTGCTGCCCGCCGACCTGCCCGACCTGGTCCGGCGGTTCGTGGGCGAGACCTTGAAGCTGACGCAGACCGACACCTGGGGCCCGGCCGACGCGAGCGGCGCGCGCGAGGGCACGTTCGTGGTCGAGATCGCAGGTGCTCCGGCGTCCGTTCGCGGCCGCCTGTCGCTGACGGGCTCGGACACGTCGACGACGCAGGAGTTCGACGGCGAGATCAACGTCTCGGTGCCGTTCATCGGCGGCAAGGTCGAGAAGATGGCGAGCGACGCCCTGCTCGCCGCGGTCAAGTCGGAGGGCCGGGTCGGCCGCGACTGGCTCGCCGGGCAGCGCTAGGCGTCAACGGGGACGGCTGCCGCCGCGACGAACGTGTTGTGGGCGGTGTCGATTGTCAGGGGTTGGTGCGGCGCAGCGGGATCGGCTGCGGCAGCGGCTCGGGGGCCGGCTCGCGGCGCGCCCGACGGGGCTGGCTCTGCGTGCTGAGGGCGTCGAGCAGCTCAACCGGGGCCATGACCGCAGCGGCCAGCGCGCGGGCAAGATCGTCGGGCTCGAGCAGCTCCTCGGTGACCGAGCGGAGCCGGTCGGCCAGGTCCACCACCTTGTCGCCCGAGCCGAGCGTCGACTTCACCGAGATCAGGTGCTGGCGGGTCACCGGTCGGTCGGCGAGCAGCAGTGCGATCGCCTCCGCGGTGTCACCCCACTCAGTCGTGCCGCCCTTGCTGCCCAGGATCTCGGCCACTCCACTGACCACCTGGTCGGCGGCCGTCACCAGCCGCGCGGCGGTTTCACCGGAACAGTCGAGCGCGGCCAGCCGCAGCGCCACGGCGGTGACCAGCCCCGCGTCGGCCGCGCTCGTGCGCGGGTTGGCCAGCAGGTGGACGGCCTTGGCGACAAGCGGACGCGAAGGCACGGACTCGGACATGGGCGCTGACCCTCTCGGGGGTTGTTCGGCATTGCGGAGGTGGGCACAGGTTACTCGACAGATGGGCTGGTCGGCTGTCCGGCCGCAAGATCGACTACGACTTGTCAGGTTGTCAGCCCGTGCGACCTGCGAAGATGCGACCCGCCAGCCTGACAACCCGGCGATGGGCGCGCAGCGTCAGGCCATGTGCGGGTAGTCGTGCTGCACCGGCGGGACGAACGTCTCCTTGATGGCCCGTGTGCTCGTCCAGCGCATCAGGTTCTGCGCCGCGCCGGCCTTGTCGTTGGTGCCGCTCGCGCGACCACCGCCGAACGGCTGCTGACCGACCACGGCGCCGGTCGGCTTGTCGTTGACGTAGAAGTTGCCGGCCGCGAACCGCAACACCTCGGTCGCCTGCGCGATGGCGCCGCGGTCCTGGGCGATGATCGAGCCCGTGAGGGCGTACTTCGCCACCGACTCCATCTGCGCCACGACACGGTCGTAGTCGCCGTCGTCATAGACGTAGACGCCGAGGATCGGCCCGAAGTACTCCGTGGTGAACACCTCGTTGGTCGGGTCGGTCGACTCCAGCACGGTCGGGCGTACGAAGTAGCCATCCGAGTCGTCATAGCTGCCGCCGGCGACCACCGTGATCGAGTCGTCAGCCTTGGCCCGATCGATGGCGGCCTTGTGCTTGGCGAACGCCCGGTCGTCGATCACCGCGCCCATGAAGTTGCTCAGGTCTGCCGTGTCGCCCATGGTCAACGAGTCGGTCAGGGACACAAAGTCGTCGCGCATGCGGTCCCACACGCTGCGCGCGACGTAGGTGCGGGAGGCAGCCGAGCACTTCTGGCCCTGGTACTCGAACGCGCCGCGCACCAGCGCCGTACGCAAGACGTCCACGTCGGCACTCGGGTGCGCGAGGACGAAGTCCTTGCCGCCGGTCTCTCCGACGATGCGGGGGTACGACCGATAGTCCGCGATGTTCTCGCCGACGGTGCGCCACAGCCGCTGGAAGGTCGGGGTCGAGCCGGTGAAGTGGATGCCGGCCAGGTCTGGGTGCGCGAGCGCGACCTCCGACACCGCAAGTCCGTCGCCGGTGACGAGGTTGATGACGCCCGGTGGCAGGCCGGCCGCCTCGAGCAGCCGCATGGTGTGGTGTGCGGCAAGCTGTTGGGTCGGGCTGGGCTTCCAGATCACCGTGTTGCCCATCAGCGCCGGAGCTGTCGGCAGGTTGCCGCCGATGGCGGTGAAGTTGAACGGCGTGATGGCGTAGACGAATCCTTCGAGGGGCCGGTGGTCGAGCCGGTTCCAGATGCCCGGTGAGTTGGCGATCGGCTGCTCGGCCATGATCTGCCGCGCGAAGTGGACGTTGAACCGCCAGAAGTCGATGAGCTCGCAGGCGGCGTCGATCTCGGCCTGGGCGACGGTCTTGGACTGGCCGAGCATCGTCGCCGCGTTGAGCGTCTGCCGCCACGGGCCGGCCAGCAGCTCGGCCGCCTTGAGGAACACCGCCGCGCGGTCGTCGAACGACAGCGCGCGCCAGGCAGGTGCCGCTTCGTGCGCCGCGGCTATCGCGGCCCGCGCGTCGTCCTGCGTGGCATTGCGCATGGTGCCGAGCACGTGCTGGTGGTCGTGCGGGGCGACGACGTCGATCTCCTCGCCGCCGCCGAGCTTGGCGTCGCCGCCGATCGTCATGGTGAGCTCGGCGCGCTCGCTGCCGAGCTCCGCCAGCCGCTGCTCCACCTGGGCACGCTCGGGGCTGCCGGGTGCGTACGCCAGCACGGGATCGTTGACCGGCTCCGGGACCTGAGTGACCGCATCCATGCCGACACAGGTTAGTCAGGGTCGGCGGCTCCGAAACCGGCGAGCAGGTCGGGCAGCTCCTGGGTGGCATACCAGAGCAGCTCGAAGCCCTCGGCCTCGTCCACGGTGAACTCCGCGTCGTCGTCGCCGGCATCTGCAGCGGGAAGAGCGGCCACTGCTGCGCGTACGACCTCCTCCGCCTCCGGCTCGTCGATGTGGATCGAGGCAACGCGGTCGAGCGCGACCGGTGCCGTGAGCCGTACGGCGGCGACTCCGAGACCGGAGTCGGGTGTGGCGGCGGCGTCAGGCACGTCGGCGGCGACGACCACGCGGCGCGGCGGTGCGGTCGGGTCGGCCGCGAGCAGGGCCAGGCTGGCGCGGGCGGCATCGGCGGCGGCGGCGTACTCGAGCTCCTCGAGATCTCCTTCCAGGTAGGCCTCCCGCAGGGTCGGGGTCACGGCGTAGGCCACGTCGATGTCGGCCAGTCCGCCCTCGCGGCTGAGCATGCGCAGCAGTGGCACAGTCGCGGGGAGGTAGACGCGCATCAGCCGACCCCGGCCCGCGCGAGGCTGCGGTCGAGCGCAGCCCGTTGAGTGGCGCGCGCCGTCTCCAGGACCTCGAGCCGTCGGCTGAAGTCCATCGCGTTGGTACCGAACGCCCGCAGGTCGTCGGGGCCGGGTCCGAGGACCGTGACGCGTACGCCCTCGGCGCGCAGCTTGTCGGTCTCGCGGAGCATCCGCCGGGTCGAGGCGAAACGCCAGCGGCGTTCCAGCCGGCCGATGGCCGACCGCGGCTCATCGCTGCCGAAGGCGATCATCGGCGCCACGATGAGCACCTCGTCGAGGCCGAGGCCGGCCATGAGGTCCGCGGAGGTCACCGAGCAGACGCCGCCGTCGACGTAGCGATGCCCGTTGTGCTCGATGGGGGCAAACCAGCCGGGGATGGCGCACGAGGCCATGACCGCCCGCGGGAGCGGCAGCCGCGGAGATCCCGGCCGGCCGACCGGCACCCGGCGACCGGAGGTGTAGTCGAGCGTCACGATGGTCAAGCCCGGGTGCGGCGACCAGCCGTCGGGCGCGGTGACTGCCTCGACGAGCGTGCCGACGGCGGTGAGCGACCCCCTGCCCTCCGGCGCGAGTCCGGCGAGGACTGTCGCCGGAGGCATGCGTCGGATGCGGCGCACGTTGCGTACGAGCATCGCGCCGCCGCCGAGCCGGGCGGCCGGACGGCCGGGCATCGCTGGTCCGGTGGCGGTGTCGTAGTCCCACTCGTGGCCGGCCAGCGGTCCGTCGCCGAAGCTGGCACCACGCTGATGGCCGAGCAGCTCGCGAATCGACACGCCGCCGCCGAACAGCGCGGCCAGCACGGCACCGGCGGAGGTGCCCAGGATCTGGTCGACCTCGCGCAGGTCGAGGTCACGCGCCTCCTCGAGAGCGGACAGCGCCCCGATCGTCCACGCGGCACCGAGAACCCCTCCGGCACCAAGCACAAGGCCGCGCCGCGGGGTTCGCTGAGCCCGGCCTCGTCGAGTCACGCGACCAGTGTGACGCTGCGCACCCCAGCCCGCAGGCAGGACACGACCATCTGCCTGGCATGGGAGGATCTTGTCCACAATCGTCACTGTCTGGAAGGTCTGCTCGGCATGCGCTCGCTTCGTTCGTACGCTCTGGTGGCCGTGCTCGCTGCGCTCGCTCTGGCGGGTTGCGGGGATGACGAGCCGTCGTCGTCGCCGACGACCGAGCCGAGCGTGACTGCGAGCCCGAGCGGGTCGGCGACGCCCGAGGAGACTCCGAGCGAGGTCGACCAGGTGCAGCTGATCGAGGTCACGATCGCCGGCGGCGAAGTGCAGACTGCATCCGACCGGGTCGCGGTGCCGCTCGGCCGGACGGTCCGGCTGGTCGTGACGAGTGACGTCGCCGACGAGCTGCACGTACACGGCTTCGATCTCGAGGCGGCACTCGAGCCCGGCGTCCCGACGACGCTCGAGTTCGTCGCTGACGAGCCAGGCGTGTTCGAGGTCGAGACGCACGAGAGCGAACTGCTGCTCGTCCAGCTCGCCGTGCAGTGACCCACCCGTGACGACGACCGTCCTCGCGCACGGGGTTGGCGATCGGCAAGACCTGCCGATCCCGTTCTCGTACGCGCTGTTGGGTGCGGTCATCGCGCTCGTCATCACCTTCGTCGTGCTCGCGTACGCCTGGCGAGAGCCGCGATACGACGCGGCGACCGCGGGCCGCCCGCTGCCGACCTGGCTGGCTCGTTTCGCGGTCGCGCCGGCAACGCGCATGGGTCTGGCGATCCTCGGCGTCGTCACCGCCGGCTATGTCGCGGTAGCAGCGATCTTTGGCCCGGATCGAGCGACCAACCCGACGGCGGGCGTTGTCTACGTCTTGTTGTGGGTTGGCCTCGTGCCGCTCGCGCTGCTGTTTGGACCCGTCTACGCGCGGCTCAACCCGCTGCGCACTCTGCATCGCTGGGTGTGCCGGGCGGCGGGTGTCGACCCGGCGGCGGGCGGTTTGCGCAGCTATCCCGCACGCCTGGGGTTGTGGCCCGCGGCGGCCGGCCTGCTGGCCTTCACTTGGCTCGAGCTGGTCGCGCCCGACCGCGCCACGCTGCCCGTGATCCGCACCTGGTTCGCGCTCTTCGTGGCGGTGTCGCTGGTCGGCGCCGCGCTGCTGGGGTCGGGATGGTTCACCAACGCCGACCCGTTCGAGGCGTGGTCGCGGCTGGCGGCGCGGCTGTCCTGGGTCGGTCGGCGCGGCGACGGAGTCCTGGTGGCCCGCAACCCGCTCGCCGGGCTCGACGGCACGCCGCCTGCTGCCCGGCCTCGCGGCGGTCGTCTGCGTGCTGCTCGGCTCGACGGCGTACGACTCGCTGACCGGCCATCCGTCGTACGGCCGATGGCTGCGTGACTCGCCGCTGCCCGAGACGCTGACCGCGACGCTGGCGCTGATCGGGTTCGTGGCGTTCGTGGGAGTGACGTACGCCTTGTCGGTTGCGCTGGCCGGGCGGTTGGCGCACGTACGGCGGACGCAGCTGCCCAATCTGTTCGCGCACTCACTCGTACCCATCGCGGTGGGCTACATCGTCGCGCACTACTTCACCCTGCTGGTGCTCGAGGGTCAGGCGACGCTCGTCTACCTGTCCGACCCGCTCGGCACCGGCGCCAACTTGCTCGGCACGGGTGATTGGACGCCAAACCGGTGGATCGCACGGCAGCCGACGCTGGTCGCGACGGTGCAGGTCGCCGCCGTCGTCGTCGGGCACGTGGTCGGCGTGGTCGCGGCGCATGACCGGGCCGTACGGCTCTTCCCGCGACGGCAGGCGCTGGTCGGACAGCTGCCGCTGCTGGTCGTGATGGTCGGTTACACGCTGGGCGGACTCTGGTTGTTGTTCGCCGCCTGATTGACAGGCAAGTGGCTGCTTGCCTATTGTCGCCTGCGTGGGCGACGTGTTCAAGGCGCTCGCGGACCCAACGAGGCGGGCAATCCTCGACGAGCTGACTGATCGCGATGGGCAGACGCTGTTCGAGCTCTGCGCGCGGTTGACCATGAAGCACTCGGTCAGCGCGTCCCGGCAGGCGATCTCGCAGCATCTCGACGTTCTGGAGTCCGCCGGGCTCGTCACGACGCGACGCGACGGGCGCTTCAAGTTCCACTACCTCGACACGTCTCCTCTGCAGGGCATCTCCGAGCGATGGCCAGCCCCTGGCCGAAAGGCGAAACCATGAGAATCCACGTGACCAGCGTCTTCGTCGACGACCAGGACAAGGCGCTCGCGTTCTATACGGACGTACTGGGCTTCGTGAAGAAAACCGAGATCCCGGTCGGCGATGCGCGATGGCTAACCGTCGTGTCGCCGGATGCGCTGGACGGTGTCGAGCTGTTGCTGGAGCCGGATGACCACCCGGCGGTCAAGCCGTTCAAGGACGCGCTGGTCGGCGACGGGATCCCGTACAAGTCGTTCGCGGTCGATGACGTAGCCGCGGAGTACGAGCGGCTGCGTGCGCTCGGTGTGCGGTTCACCCAGGAACCCGTAGAGATGGGTGGGGTGACGATGGCGACGTTCGACGACACGTGCGGCAATCTCATCCAGATCGCGGCGGTCGCGCCTCCCGCAAACTGAAGCGTTGCGCGCGACTCGCTTGCCCGTGTCGTGCACAACCCTTCACTCTGCAGGGGCGGCTGCCGCGAAGGTACGGTCGCGGACATGTACGTACCCCGGTTCAACGCGATGGAGGACGCCGACCAGGTCCGCGATCTCGTTGCAAGCGTCGGCTCCGCCGAGCTCGTTACTGTCGGGCCGGATGGATTCCCTGTCGCGACGCTGCTCCCGGTCATCTGGGACGACACGCGACTCATCTTTCACATGGCGCGGGCCAATCCACACTGGACGTTGATCCATGCCGGCAGCCCCGCGCTGAGCATCGTGGCGGGACCCCAGGCCTACGTCTCGCCCGCGTGGTATCCGTCCAAGGCACAGCACGGTCGAGTCGTCCCAACCTGGAACTATTCGGCGGTTCAGTTCAAGGGCCGCGTCGTGGTCCGCCAGGATCCTGAGTGGCTCCTCGATGCGGTCACCCGGCTGACGGACCTGCATGAGCAGCGTCGCGCCCAGCCCTGGTCAGTGGCTGATGCCCCGCACGAGTTCGTCCAACAGCAGCTGCGCGCCATAGTCGGCATCGAGTTCACCATCGAAGAAGTTGACGCCAAGGCCAAGCTCAGTCAGAACCGCTCCCACGAGGACCGTGCCGGGGTCATCTCTGGTTTGCGTCTCGAAGGCGGCGCGCGCGAAGGCGTGGTTGCCGACAACATGGCTGCGGAAAGCAACCCAGCTCGGGTGTCGGGATCTGAGTCCAACGGCCGGGATGCGTCAAGAAGCGTCGCCGCGGGAACGTCGGGGAGACTGCCCGGCTAGAGGTGGAACAGGATCGCGAGCTCCTCGGCGGTGTGGGCATTGCAGCCACCACGACGTCGAGCTCGGGCTCGAGCTCGCGCGGCGCAGCGTCAGTGACCACGGCGACGCGGACGCCGGTCGCACGCACGCTCGTCACGAGCGCGCGCATCAGCCCCGCTTCTGGGTGACCGAGACGACACCGCCCCAGTCGACGAGCAGCCTGCGCAGCGTCAACGGCCCGCCGCGCGGATCAAGCCGCGGCGCCGCCGGAGTGCCGGAGTGCCGGCGAGGTCGGCCGCCAGCGCGGCGAAGGCGGTGCGCGCCGGCGAGTCGGCCGCCACTTCGGTCAACGTGCGGCCCTGCGCGATGGCGCGGTCGCAGGCACCGCGGTCGTAGGGCACGAAGCAGATGTCGTCGATCCCCACATAGCGGGCCAGCGCGTCTGCGATCTGCATGCGGGCCTCGCCGCCGATCGGCCCGCGGCGCAGCCGGTTGACCACCACACGGATGCGGGCCTGTGGCGCCAGCTCGCGGAGGTCGGTCAGCCCGCGCACGAACCGCTGCATGCCCACCGGGTCGGCGGTGCCGACGGCGACGATGGCGTCGGCCTGGGCGAGCGTGACGAGGGTCGCTGCGTTGCGCCGCGGCGCAGTGGTGTCGAAGGAGAGCTCCTCGTCCTGCTCGAGGGAGAACCCGCAGTCGACGACGGTCACCTCGACAAGGCTGCGGGCGAGCGCCCAGACGACCTCGAGGGCGGCCGGCCGAAGCTCCGGCCACCGATCGGCTCGTGCGATGCCCGTGAGGACCCTGAGATGCGGGGTGACCTGCCGCGCATGGCGTGCCAGTGCGGGTACGTCGAGCTGGCCGTTGTTGGCGGCGCGGGTCGCGGCAGCGAGGCCAGGCGCCTCGTCGAGCAGCCCGAGGACCTGCGCGACGACCCCGCCGTAGGTGTCGGCATCGGCGAGCAGCGTGCGCCGCCCGATCTCGGCTAGCTCGCTTGCCAGCGTGACCGCCAGCGTCGTGCGGCCGGGCGCGCCGGTAGGCCCCCAGACGGCGATGAGCTGGCCGCTGCCCGGCTCGAGCTCCTCAGGATCTGGCCCTCCGGCCCAACCAGCGGACGGCGCGAGCGTCGCGAGCTCATCGGCAGCGGCGCCCGGGTCGGAATAGCCCGCCGGAGCCGTGACGTCCTCGTCAACCGCGGCTCGGACGGCGGCGGCGACGTCGGCCGGATCGGCATCGGCGGCCAGCACATGGCCGATGCCGAGCTGCCGAAGCTGCCGCTCCGCCTGCTCGTCACCGGGCGCGATGACGCCGACGACAGCGACCCGGGCGACGGCGAGTCGGGACAAGGCCTCGCGGTCGAGCCGGCGCAGGTCAGCGGAGAGCAGGACGGCGCGGGCGCGTCCGGACGCCGCGGCCGCGAGCAGGTCAGAGAGATCGACGCAGCGTCGTACGACGGCAACGCCCAACGCTCCTCGCTCGAGGCCGGCGACGAGCTGCGACTCCCAGGGCGCACCGGTGACGGCGGTGAGCACGGGGACAGTCATCGAGCGCTTTCCTGCGGCACGACGGTGAGGAACACCTGCTCGGCCCGCGCGGCAGTGATCAGCTGCGCGAGAACGGCGTCCGTGTCAGCAGCTTGGGCCGTGACGGCCAGGGTCACGGACACCGTGTCGGACGGGCCGGCCAGCCCGCCGCCGCCCTGGTCGTACTCGGTCACGACGGCGTCGGCCAGCAGCTGCTCGGCAACGCGAGGCTCGTCGGCAGAGCCGGCGCCGTCGTCGGGGTCGACCCAGACGTCGACGTGAGTGCCGCGCCCGAGACCGGCTGGGCGCTCCGACGACGGGATCGCCATCGTCAGGTAGCGCAGATCCTTGGTCACGCCGGCATCCGACGGCGCCACCGCCGCCGCGGGAATGAGCTCGCCCGCACCGACCGGCCGTAGGACCACGTAGCCGTCAAGCGACGACTCGGCGGCGACATAGCGCCCCAGCCCGCTGTCGATGCGCACTGCCTGCTCACGCAAGTCCGAGGGACCGACGATCATCCCCGGCTCGAGGTCATCGGTAGCCACGAGGACGAGGGTCGTCTCGTCGGCCGCGGCGATGACACGCGCACCGATCGCGACAGAGCCCAGGACGAGGAGCAGGCCGATGACGAGGCGCGCGTCCAGCCAACGGGCGCGGCCCAGGCGGCTCGCCGAGGGCGAGGCCATCTCGGCAGGCGGGCCGGATTGGCGAGGTGGTGTGGCGGTCTCGATCATCGTGTCCCCGTGTGGCGGTTGGGCAGTGCCCGCCTATTTTGCCCGAGTTGTGCAAATCGGCGGGCATGCTTGCCTGCACAGCGTACGCACCAGCGTAATCAGTCGAAGTCTGTCGGCATTAACTGTGGATAACGTGGGCCAATCCAGGTCAATCGGTGCCAGACTGTGGACAGCGATACTTACGAGGAGAGCACATGGCTGGAGACCACCCGCGATTCCTGCAGCTGGCAGACGTGGCGGAGGTGCTCAACGTGTCGAGTGCTCAGGTCTACGCCCTGGTCCGCAGCGGCGACCTCCCCGCGATCCGCATCGGCGGCCGTGGTCAGTGGCGGGTGGAGGCGAGCGCGCTGGAGGACTACATCCAGCGGATGTACGCCGAGACGAAGGTGTACGTCCGCAGCAACCCGCTCGGCCGGGCCGACGAAACAGACACCGACTGAACCCATCCAACGCGCACCCTGGCTCGAACACCGAGTGAACCGGCTGTCCGCCGGACCGTTCGCACGCCGTGGGAGCCTGTCATGCGCACATCCCCCAACCGCCTGCTCGGCGCAGTCTTCGGCATCGTCTACGTGCTCGTCGGCCTGGTCGGTTTCGCCGTGACCAGCGGCGTGGGCTTCGCCGCAACGGATGGCAAGTCCCTCATCATTTTCGACCTCAACCCGCTGCACAACATCGTCCACGTGGCCGTCGGAGCGGTGCTCCTGGCCGCGGCCCTGACCAGCGCGAGCACCGCCAAGGGCGTCAACAGCCTTGTCGGCGGGGTCTACCTGCTGGTGGGGATCGCCGGGTTGTTCCTGACCACCTCAGACGCCAACATCCTCGCGCTCAACGGACCCGACAACGCCCTGCACCTCGCCAGTGCCATGGTGCTGCTGGGCGTCGGGCTGTCGCAGGACAAGCGGATCGCGTCGAGGTCGACTCACGCCCGCAGGTCCTACGCGTGAGTCCGAGCAACCCCCAGCGATCGGGATCGATGCTCGGAGATGTTGCGCAGGCGTGGGCGGCGTTCGCCAGCCTAGGTGCCGGCCTCGTGCACCTGTCTGTCGTACGCGAGCACGCCGAGCACTGGTGGGCGCAAGGCGCGTTCCTCCTCATCGTTGGGCTCTTGCAGCTCGCCTGGGCCGTCGCTGCCCTTTGCCTGCCGCGAGCGCCGTTTCGCCGAGCGTTCAGCGGGCTCACTCTGGGGCTGGTCCTGACGTGGGTTGTGAGCCGTACGGCGGGACTGCCATTTGGTCCTGACGCCGGGGTGGCCGAACCGGTCGGCGTCAGTGACGGGCTCGCCGTGGTGCTGGAGATCGGAGTGCTGGCCGCTCTTGTGCTGTCCCGGTGGCGCGGCTCGGCTCGCGACCCGGTGCACGGCCGGCACGCAGCCGCGGTCGTAGGCCTCCTCTTCACCGGAGCGCTCGGCGTCTCAGCGCTCACCGTGCCCGCGCTGGCGGCGAGTGACGCGGGCGAGCATGCGCACCATGGGAGCCACAGAAACCACTCCGGCTAGGCGCGCCGAGCGGCCGCTAAACCGGTGAACGGCACCACGCGGACAGCCTGTACCTCGCCGCCGCGGCGAGCCTCGGCATAGCCATGCTCGGCCAGCTCGAAGAAGTCGACGCCCACGCGGTCGATCGTGCCGGTGACCGCCGCGCCATCGACGAGGGCAATCCGCAGCGTCGCGCGATCGCGCGCCAGCGCCCGCAGCACGTGGCCCAGCCCTAGCTTTGCCGCCACCTTGCCAGGTGTAGTCACAATGGCGCCCGAACCCGGCAGCCCGTAGATCCCGGTGACCGCGCCGAGACACACCACGACCTCGCGGCCGGCTTCGTCGAGGACGAGCGTCCAGCCCGGGCCGGAACGCTCGACCTGCCCGGATATCGAGCCCAGGCCGAGCACCTGCAGTCGGAGGACCTGGCCGGCAGCAGCTGTCAGCCGCTCGAGCAGGTGCACCGAACTCCGCTCACGCCGCGTGCGGTCGGCGACCTCACCCGCAAGCTCGGCTGCCTCGGCCGCCTCGAGCTGGGCCTCGAAGTCCGCGAACAGGGCATCCCAACGCATCACCACAGCCCCAAGCCTTCCACAGCGTCAAGACAAATAGTTGACACCCTCCTTGTTCATAGGTTGTCATAAGCAAACGCAAGCAAATGCCCGTACCAAGGATCAGTGGATGACTAACGTGATCAGGACCACCCGAGCGATCCTCGTCGTCGCCGCGCTGAGCGGCGTGATGACGGTGTTCGCCCAGATCGGTCTCGCCGCCGACCCGGCTCGACTCGACGGGTTGGTGGTGTCTGTGTCTGGCGTGGGCGCCGCGGTCCTGAGCGGTTGGCTGGCGCTGGCTATCGTGATCTCTGCGCTCGCGTCGCTCCCAGGGGCTGTTGGTCGAGCCGCGGCAGGCCTAGCAGTTGGGATCACGCCGGCGACCGCACGCCACGTCGTGCACCTCGTCCTGGGTGTTTCAGTGGCGGTCGGCACGGCGAGTCTCCCGGTGGTCGCTTCGGCGGCGCCGGGCAGCTGACCGCAGCTGCGAGCCTGGGGGTCGCATCCGCGGACGACGAGATGTTCGCTGCGCTCCCCCACGTCAGCCGACCGGTGCAAGACACCGCGCGCACGGCGACGGCCGTGTCTGCTCCGTCTCAGGCACCAGTGGCCGCTCTCCCGAGCACGCTCGGCTGGACTCCTTCGATCCCTGCACCGTCCGCGCCGGCTCCCGGGCCGACCCCGGACGTCGCTGTCGTGTCGACACCCCCACGCGATGGCGAGGCGGTACCCGACGAGGTGGTCGTGCGGCGAGGCGACTCGCTCTGGGCCATCGCCGGCCGGGTTCTCGGCCCCGCGGCCAGCGATGCCGAGATCGCGGCGACGTGGCCCCGGTGGTTCGACGCAAACCGCGCCGTCATCGGCCCCGATCCCGACGTCATCCGGCCCGGCACAGTGCTGCACCCGCCGGCCTGACAACTCACCCAGCAACCCATTCACCCGCACCACCTGGTCGAGGGAGGCCCCGTGGCTATCCGCACCACCGCCCCGAGCACGTCGAGTTCGAAGCCGACGCTGCGACTGGTTCCTCCGCCGGACAGTGCACCGCCGTACGACGACGAGCTCGGCGTCGCGCGGGTCACCCACCCGCCGACGCAGGGCGCGCTGGCGCTCGACTTCCGGCTGCGCAGTGGCGTCGCGGCGATCCCCGAGCCACCGGCCCAATTGCGGTTGATCGTCGACGAGCCGGCACCGCCACCCGCGGCCGACGGTGACGACGACGTCGACACCTTCTGCGCCCGCCAACCCACGCCGACCTCCACCCTGCCCGACCCCAAGGTGTGGATCGCACGGCTGAGCCAGGCGACGATCGAGGTCCTGGCGGGGGTGCGCCCGCTCACCCAGCTGAGCCCATGGCTGGACGAGCGCGTCTACAGCCATCTCGGCGTGCGGTTGAAGGCGGCCTCGCGCCGATCGACCGCTCCACGCCTGCGCGCCAAGCTGCGCACTGTGCGCATCTGCCTGCCGGCCGATGGCGTGGTGGAGGCGAGCGCTGTGGTGCAGTACGGTCCGCGCTGCCGCGCTATGGCGCTTCGGCTGGAAGGCCTCGACGGACGCTGGCGCTGCACCGAGCTCACGCTCGTCTAGACCAGTCACACGGGGTATGACTTCCGGAGGTCAACCCGAGGAGGTCAACGCATGCCGCCACAGCGGCTCGCAGACGGACGCCGCGTGTTCGTCAAGCGGCAGCCCGGGGCGCCGCCTGACTTCTTCCCGGCGGAGGCGCGCGGTCTGGAGATCCTGCGTGGAGCGCCAGACGGGATGCCAGTGCCCGAGGTGATCGCGGTCGATGCCGACACCCTCGTCCTCGAATGGATCGACGAGGGCGGGCCCACGACCGGGGTTGCCAATGAGACCGGGCGTGCGCTGGCGCGGATGCACGCCCATGGGCGACCGGAATTCGGCCTCCGTGACGGCGACGGCTACATCGGCCGGCTACCGCTGCCCAACGGCCCGTTGGGGTCGTGGCCCGAGTTCTATGTCGAGCGTCGCATCCGTCCGTACGCGCGCATGGCGTACGACGATGGCGCGCTCAGCCGCAGCGATCTGACGGCTGTCGAGCACGTCATCGAGCAGATCGCCGAGCTCGCCGGACCAGCCGAGCCTCCCGCCCTGATCCACGGTGACCTGTGGAGCGGCAACCTGCTCTGGGGGCGCGACGGTCGGGGCTGGCTGGTGGACGCCGCAGCTGTGCACGGCGGGCACCGCGAGACCGACCTCGCGATGCTCGCGCTGTTCGGCGCGCCGCACCTCGACCGCATCCTCGCGGCTTACCAGGACGTCGCACCACTCGCGCCGGGCTGGGAAGAGCGAGTGGCGCTACATCAACTGCACCCGGTGCTGGTGCACGCGGCGCTTTTCGGCGGCAGCTATGGCGCGACCGCCGGCCGGCTCGCTCGGGAGTGCCTGGACTAGATCCAGCGAGGGCCGGCCTCGCGGACTAGCGGTCGGCGCCGTGGCAGCGCTTGAACTTCTTGCCCGACCCGCATGGGCAGAGCGCGTTGCGCGAGACGTTGGCGTAGGTCTGCGGTTTCTCGCCAGCAGCGGCGGTCGGCGCCTTGGACGCCGTTGCCGTGGCGCTCCCCCGCGAAAGCGCGGACGGCGCTGCCGGCGCCGCGGCCGGCGCGCTGGGCCCGCCGTCCTGGCGCGTGACGACGCCGCCCTGGCCGTCGACAGTCGGCGCGGTGTATTCCAGCTGCTGCGGGCGCTGGGGCTGGATCAGTCCCTTGGCCACCACCACTGGCTTCTCCGCGGCGGCTGCGGCCGCCTCCTCCTCGGGCTTGCCCACCTGCACCTCGAGGTTGAAGACCAGCCCGACGGACTCTTCCTTGATCGCGTCCATCATGGTGGCGAACAGGTCGTAGCCCTCGCGCTGGTATTCCACGAGCGGGTCGCGCTGCGCCATCGCGCGCAGGCCGATGCCCTCGCGCAGGTAGTCCATCTCGTAGAGGTGCTCGCGCCACTTGCGGTCGAGGACGGTGAGCACGACGCGGCGCTCGAGCTCGCGCATGACCTCGGGTCCGAGCGCCTCTTCACGGGCGTCGTAGGCGGCCTGCGCATCGACCACAACCTCGCCGATGAGGAACTCCTGCGAGAGCCCATCGAGCCCGCCTGCTGCGTCGGTGACATCGTCGATCTCGAGCGAGATCGGGTAGACGGTCTTGAGCGCGGTCCACAGCTTATGAAGGTCCCAGCTCTCCGGGTAGCCCTCTGACGTCTCGGCGCGTACGTAGTCGGCCACGACGTCGTCGACCATGTGCCGGACCTGCTCGTGCATGTCGGCACCCTCGAGCACCTCGCGCCGCTCGTCGTAGATGACGTGACGCTGGCGGTTGAGCACGTCGTCGTACTTGAGGACGTCCTTGCGGGCTTCGAAGTGCTGCGCCTCGCGCTGGGTCTGCGCGCTGGCGATCGCCGACGACACACGCTTGCTCTCGATCGGCTGGTCCTCGGGGAAGTTGAGCAGCGACATGGTGCGCTCGACCAGGTCAGACTTGAACAGCCGCATCAGGTCGTCCTGCAGCGACAGGTAGAACCGCGTCTCGCCGGGGTCTCCCTGCCGCCCTGACCGGCCACGCAGCTGGTTGTCGATGCGGCGGGACTCGTGCCGCTCGGTGGCCAGCACGTAGAGCCCGCCGACGCTCACGACCTCGTCATGCTCGGCCTGGACCTGCGCGGTGTACTTCTCCAGCGCGGGCACCCACGCCGCCTCGTACTCCTCCGGCGTCTCGACCGGGTCGAGCCCGCGCTGCCTGAGCTCGGCGCGCGCGATGAACTCCGGGTTGCCGCCGAGCATGATGTCGGTGCCGCGCCCGGCCATGTTGGTGGCCACGGTGACAGCACCCTTGCGCCCCGCCTGCGCGACGATCGCGGCCTCACGCTCGTGGAACTTGGCGTTGAGCACCTCGTGCGGGATGCCGCGCTTGCGCAGCAGCTGCGACAGGTGCTCGGACTTCTCAACGCTCGTCGTGCCGACGAGCACGGGCTGGCCCTTCTCGTGCCGCCCGGCGATGTCCTCGACAACTGCGTTGAACTTGCCTTCCTCGGTGCGGTAGACGAGGTCAGACTGGTCGACGCGGGCGACCGGCATGTTGGTCGGGATGGGCACGACGCCGAGCCGGTAGATCTTGTCGAACTCGGCAGCCTCGGTCATCGCCGTGCCGGTCATGCCCGCGAGCTTCTCGTACAGCCGGAAGAAGTTCTGCAGCGTGATCGTCGCAAGAGTCTGGTTCTCCTGCTTGATCGTCACGCCCTCCTTGGCCTCGATCGCCTGGTGCATGCCCTCGTTGTAGCGGCGACCGGCGAGGATGCGGCCGGTGTGCTCGTCGACGATGAGCACCTCGCCGTCCATCACGACGTAGTCCTTGTCGCGCTTGAACAGCTCCTTGGCGCGCAGCGAGTTCTGCAGGAACTGGATGAGCGGGGTGTTGGCGCTCTCGTACAGGTTGTCGATGCCGAGGACGTCCTCGACCTTGGTGATGCCCGACTCGAGGATGCCGACGGTGCGCTTCTTCTCGTCGACCTCGTAGTCGGTCTCACGACGCAGCCGCTGCGAGATCTTGGCGAACTCGGTGTACCACCGCGTCGGCTGGTCGGCCGGGCCGGAGATGATCAGCGGCGTGCGCGCCTCGTCGATGAGGATCGAGTCAACCTCGTCGACGATCGCGTATGGGTGGCCGCGCTGGACCAGGTCGTTCTTGGACAGCGCCATGTTGTCGCGCAGGTAGTCGAACCCGAACTCGTTGTTGGTGCCGTAGGTGACGTCGCAGGCGTACTGCTGGCGGCGCACGTCGGACGGCAGCTGGTTGACGATCGTCCCGACCGTGAGGCCGAGGAAACGGTGGACGCGGCCCATCCACTCGCCGTCGCGCTGCGCGAGGTAGTCGTTGACGGTGATCACGTGAACGCCAGTGCCCGCGATCGCGTTGAGGTAGGACGGCAGGGTCGCCACGAGGGTCTTGCCCTCACCGGTGCGCATCTCCGCGATGTTGCCCCAGTGCAGCGCCGCGCCACCCATGAGCTGGACGTCGAAGTGGCGCTGGCCCAGTGTGCGATGCGCCGCCTCGCGGACGGTAGCAAATGCCTCAGGCAACAGGTCGTCAAGCGTCTCGCCCGCCTCGTACCGCTGCTTGAACTCTGCCGTCATCCCTCGCAGCTCGTCGTCCGACATCGCGACGAAGTCGTCCTCGAGGGCGTTGACCTGCACCACGACCTGGTGAAGCCGCTTGAGGATCTTGCCCTCGCCAGCACGAAGCATCTTGTCGAACAGGGCAGGCACGCTGGTTCGCTCCTTGGACGCGAGTCCGGGTGGCCGGGCAGTCAGCCCGGGGTGCGGGCGCGGTGGCGCCCCGTCGAGCCATCGTACGTGGCCCGCACCAGGAAAGTGCCCTCTGGTCGCGCTCGCCTCCGGCTCGCCGCTCCGCGCCTCGCGCCTGGGATCAGTGCCCGTGCGACCATGCCGGGATGCAACCCGTTGAGCTCACTGACGGCGATGTCCGCCTCCGACAGGCCACCCTGGACGACGTCGACGAGATCATCGAGCAGTGCAACGACCAGGAGTCGGTGCGCTGGACAACGGTGCCAACGCCGTACGGTCGGGCCGACGCGGAACAGTTTGTGATCGAGTTCATTCCGAAGAGCTGGGCCGACGGCAGCGATCTGACCTGGGCGATTGACCTCGGGGGCCGCTTCGCGGGGTCTGTGTCGCTTCGCCCGGAGAGCAACGGGCGGGCGGAGATCGGTTTCGGGCTGGCACCGTGGGCCCGCGGCAAAGGGATCATGACTCGCGCGGCCGTGCTCGCCATCGGCTGGGGGTTCGCGGCTGACGGCCTGGGTCTGCGGGCAATGGAGTGGCGCGCGCATGTGGGCAACTGGGCTTCGCGCCGGGTGGCCTGGCGGCTCGGGTTCCGGATTGAGGGCACCGTACGGGCTCTGTGTGCGCAGCGCGGCGAGCTGCGTGACGCGTGGATCGGCACCCTGCTTGCGGGCGAGGCGATGCGGCCGGCGACGAAATGGCTGGAAACCCCCGTGATCCGCGGACCCGAGGTGACACTGCGTGCGCTCGAGGACGAGGACGCGGAGACGATCTTCGAGGCGTTCAACGACCCGGTGACGCAGCACTGGTTTGGCGGACTCCCGACTCCATACCCCAGGGAGAGTGCCGGGGCGTTCATCGAGGCCCGACGCGAGGATGCCGCAGCGGGGCGCAGCGCGTACTGGGCGCTGGCGCTGCCAGAGGGCGGTCCCGCGATCGGCGCGGTGTCGGTGGGGGCTATGCAGCAGCACGATGGGGGCGGGGAGATCAGCTACTGGTTGCACCCTTCGGCGCGCGACAAGGGCGTCGCGACCGAGGCCGTACGGCTGCTCACCCGGCACGCGTTCATCGACGAGGCCGACGGTGGAATGGGGCTTCGGCGACTGGTCGTGGCCCATGCCGACGGCAACGAGGCGTCGCGGAGGGTGATCGAGCGCGCCGGGTTCCGGCCGATGGGGATCGAGCGGGCCGGTGACCGCATCCGCGGCGGGGTGGTTGTCGACCTGTACTGGTACGACCTGCTGATGGACGACCCTCCGTCATCCAGGAATTGACCATGGCCTAATCCACCAGAGCGCTGCTCAGTGGTGGTGGATTTCTCCATGATCAACGTGTCACGCGGCGGCGAGCGCGACGGCGGCCGACAGGTGCGGTGCGAGATCGCCGCGCCCGTTGACGACCACGTCGTCGAGCCCTAGCCAGTCGGCCATGCTGCGCAGCTCGGCGGCAAGCTCCTCGGCGGTGTCGCCGGGTGCCCCGGGCTCGACCCACGCCGCCTGAACGCGCAGCACGCCGGCCTGCCGGTCGGCCTTCAGGTCTACGCGGCCAACCAGCTGGTCGCCGAGCAAGAAGGGCAGCACGTAGTAGCCGTAGACCCGCTTGGCCGGCGGGACGTAGATCTCGATGCGATAGCGGAAGCCGAAGATCGCCTCGGTGCGCGCCCGCTCCCAGATCAACGGGTCGAACGGTGCCAGGAGCGCTCGCGCGTCGACTCGCCGAGGAAGCCGCGCGTCGCGGTGCAGATAGGCCGGCCGGTGCCACCCTTCGATGCGTGTGGGCGTGAGCTCGCCAATCTCCACGAGGTCGGCGATCGCGGCGCGCGTCTCCACGGGGCTTAGCCGGAAGTAGTCGCGGAGGCACTGCTCGGTCGCCACGCCGTGCGCCCGCGCGGCGATGCGGACGAGCTCGCGCTGTGCGTCGGCCGGGTCTGGCGTGGGGGTCGCGAGCACGTCCGCGGGCAGCACCCGCTCGGGCAGGTCGTACAACCTCTCGAACCCTCGTCGACCGGCCGCGGTGACCTGGCCCGACCAGAACAGCCACTCGAGGGCGCGCTTGACCTCTGACCAGTTCCACCCCCAGTCGGTGCGCTCCGGTCGGGGCGCGTCGTGCTCGATCTCGCCTGCGGTGATCGGGCCAAGTTGGCGAACCTCGTCGAGCACCCAGTCGACGAAGGCCGGCTGATCTTCGACGATGCGCCGAACTCCTCCCCATGCCTCGTCGAGGGCGCGCTCCATGCGCCAGCGCAGCAATGGCTGCGTTTCGACCGGCAGCAGCGAGGCCTCGTGGCCCCAGTATTCGAACAGAGTGCGCGGCGCCTGTCCCGCCGCGCGGTCGATGAGTGACATGGGGTAGGGGCCGAGCCGGCTGAACACAGGCAGGTAGTGGGCGCGTGCTAGCACGTTGACCGAGTCGATCTGCAGCAGGCCCGTGTGCCGCACGACTCGCCGCAGCCCGCGCCCGTCAACTTGCCCGCGCGGGCGTGGCGTCGCGAAACCCTGTGCTGCTAGAGCGACTCGTCTGGCCTGTGGACGGGACAGCAGCTCTGGTCGGCGCGGCATGACTTGATGGTGCCAGCCGCCGCAGACAACCGACCGATGTGCGGATCAGTCGTCGTGTGTCAGCGAAAGGTGAAGGACGCCATAGTCGTAACCACGTCGCCGGTAGACCACGCTCGGCAGCTTGTTGTCCGAGTCGACGAACAGGTAGAAGTCGTGACCGACAAGCTCCATCTCGTAGAGCGCCTGGTCGAGATTCATCGGCTTGGCTTGATGCGTCTTGGTGCGGACGACCATCGGACCCTCGTCTGCGACGGGACCGGCGCCCTCGGGCCGCTCGGCGTAGCGGGCGGCTTGCTCCTCCAGGTAGTCGACGGGGGTTTGCTCGACTGCCGGAGCAGCCTGGTTGTCCAACACGGCCGTGGCCTGCGCCAGGGACACCGGAGTGCGGTGACCACGATGCACGCGCTTGCGATCGGCGACCTTGCGCAGCTGGGTCTCCAGGCGCTCGGTGGCGAGGTCGAGCGCAGCATATTTGTCGGGAGCGGCGGCCTCCGCTCGGATCACCGGGCCCTTGGAGTGAACGGTGAGCTCGACGCGCTCGGCGAAGTCTGCGAGGCGCGGGTTGGTCTCCTTGGAAACCTCGACATCTATGCGAATGACGCGGTTGTTCAACCGCTCGAGACGTCCGAGCTTGTCGTTGACGTGCTGGCGGAACCGATCTTTGATCTCACAGCGACGGCCCTTAACGACGATGTCCACGTGGGACCTCCTGGCTCTCGAGGAAAGCCCGAGGAGACGTGGCCGGCCCGCGCCTGGGGCTCCGCCCCCGGGGCCTGCCGGACCACCGAAGCAGACCGGCGCTCGCTCACGCTCACCCGGGCGGGTGCCATACAAAGACGTTAGTCGCTGGTGCTCTCCGGTCGGTACCCGAAGCCCGGAAGGTGGGACGCTTCTCACGGCGTGTCGCACGGTCGCCGCGATCGTGGCTGCGCCGAGCACCGGCCGGCCGGTTACGGACAGTGCCCGGGCGGCCTCGACGAGGGTTGCTCCCGTCGTGACCACGTCGTCCACCACGACCACTGCGAGACCCGCCAGCAGCGGACGCAGGCCTATCGGCACCCGCAGCGAGCCGGCCAGGTTGGCCCTGCGGGCGGACCGATCAAGGCCCGCCTGGTCGGCGACGCGACGGGCTTGACGGAGCACCGGCGCCACGCTCACAGCCAGGCCCTCCCTTCGCAGCACCCGACCAGCGCCCCGCGCGATGCGCAGCAGCGGATCGTGCCCACGCTGCCGCGTGACCGCGCGCCGCGACGGCACAGGCACGATGGCGACGCTCACTTCGGGCCCAGCCCGCGACTCGACGACAGCAGCCCGCACGGCTCCGGCGAGCGCAAGACCGAGCGGCCGCGCCAGGGCGAGCCGGCCGTGCTCCTTGTGCGCCAGCAGCGCCGCCCGCGCCACGCCGTCGTAGGGCGACACCGTCCAGGTCGGCGGAAACCCGGCTGGGCACGGTGTCGGCACCGTGGTCCGGGGCGGCCGGCTCAGGTCAGCCGAGCAGCTTGCGCAGAGCAACGTGCCCTGCAGTCCGCAGCCGGCGCACCGTGTGCCGGCGAACAAATCGAGCACTCCCGAGATCACCGAAGTCATGCACAGAGCGTGCCGATGGCAGCCGTCCGGGGGCAGCGGATGGAACCAATCTGTGGACGGGGAACGACTTCCCCGGCGCGATGTGGACAACCTGACGAGCCCCCTGCTGCGCAGGTTGTCAGGCCGTCGAGCCCGTTCCCGGGAGGTCAGCCGGTCTGACAACCTGACAAGTCGCCAGCTCCGCGCGTCGGTCAACCCGGAAAGGCCGGCGCGAACCCGTCGCCCACTGCCAGCCACCGGCCCCGCGAGTCCTGCTGCTGCAACCGCCCGTCCGGCGTCGACACCACGATCCGCTCAAGTGCCGCGGGCGAAGCCGCCAGCTCCTCGTGCCTCGGTCACATCCTGCCGCGCGGTCGGCTCTAGCCCACTGACCGCCACGATGTACGGGGTTCGTACGGACTCTCCCGCAGACTCGGCGAGCACCGCGATCTGCGACACGTCGATCCAGTCGGCGTCGAGCACGGCGCCCTCCTCGAACGGCACCTCTTGCAGGTTGACGAGACTCAGCGGCACCTGTCGATCGGGCTGTTCCTCGCGCAGCAAACCGACGAGCGCGACGCGGCGCTCGCCCTGCTCCGCCACGAGCAGCACTCGCACTCCATCGGCGTTGATGCGCACGGTTTCGACGTGCCACGGCAGCAGCTCAGGAGCGACCACCGTCGTGACGGTTTCACCGCTGGCTCGTAGCAACCGGGACCCATCGGCCGTCCGGTCGACGGTCCAGACCGACCCCTCCCGATCCCAGGAGGGAGCGGAAAGATCCGTACCGGTCGCCATCTCGTCCAGCGCACCACCCTCGAACCGCGCGCGCAGCAACCGGGTGCCCGAGGCGTCGACGGCAGCCGCCGAGCCGGTGTCCAGCGAGACGCCAACCGAGCGGACTCCCGCGCCCTCCTCGCCGAACGCCCCGCCCACCGGCGCTGTCGCGTCATCATCTGGCAGCACGGTGACGACCCTGCCGTCGAGCACTGCATAGATCGTGCTGCCGCGGGACGGGGAGGTCGGGTCGAACCCGCGCACCGTGCTGGCAGACACCACGCCGTCGTCAGCACCGGGGACCGTGAGCGGAGTCCCCTCCACCGTGATGGCGACCTCTCGAATTTCCGCAGGCAGCTGGCTGCTCAGCGTGACGAACAGCTGCGCGGCCAGCCGGCTCCGCGCATCGGGCGATGCGGTCCGCGCCTGCTCGGTCAGGTTGACCGTGGCTACGCCGTCCTCACGTACCGGAACGCTGTCGGTGACCAGCGCGGTCCCCTCGGGGAACGCGGTCGCCACCGCCGGAGACAACCACGCCGTCGGTCCGCGCAGCAGCGACTGCACCAGCAGCGTCGACTGGTTGGCGCCGCCGACGGGGAGCATGACCTGGTCGGCCACGAGGACGCCCGAGACGGGTTCGGGAAAGTAGACCTCGTACGGGGCGTACTCCCGCTCGAACTGAGACTCCGACAGCACCAGGCCGGGCGGCGGCCCTGCGATCCGCCACTCCCCGTCGACCTGGGTAAGCGGGATCGTGATCTCAGCTGTCTCGCCGTCGGCCGCGGGTGCATAGGTGCCGTCGGCGTGCACCCGCCCGGCGAGCTGCATGGATAGGAGCACTTGGCCGTCGGCGACCTTCCGTGCGGCCGCCGCCGTCCCGTCGAACACCTCGATCTGCGCGGACGGATCCCAGCTGGTGCTTGCCTCCGGAGTGAGGTATGCGGTGGCGCCCGGGTATCCGGGCACGTAGCTCCGCATCGACGCCAGGAAACCCTCGACGATGGCGACCTCGTCGGCACCGTCCTCCGGCTCGACGGGGAAGTTGCCGACGTACGGCGGCTCCGACCGGGCGGCGATCGGCACGCCCTCCTCGACCGGTCCGGAGGTCGGCAGGCCGCCACAGCCGGCGAGCAACAGCAGCATCACGCCGACCGCGACTGCACGAACATCAACGCGCATCGGGCATCACCTCGATGCGCTGGTACGGGCCGCCGACGCCGCGCATGGCCGACGCGATCTCTGCGTCCTCAGGGATGAGCGGCAGCGGCGAGTGCCGCAACTCGGCTCCCGCCGCACGGGGCAGGGACAGCCGGAAATTGGAGCCGTCACCCGGCTCGCCCCAGGCCTGCAGCCACCCGCCGTGCAGCCGCGCATCCTCCAGCGCGATCGACAGGCCGAGGCCAGTGCCACCGGTCGTGCGCGCACGGGCCGGGTCGGCACGCCAGAACCGGTTGAACACGAGCGACGACTCCCCCGGCTTGAGGCCGACGCCGTGGTCGCGCACCGACACGGCGACCGCCTCATCGTCGGCTCCGACGCGCACGATCACGGGTTTGCCCTCGCCGTGCTCGATCGCATTGTTGACGAGGTTGCGCAGGATGCGTTCGATGCGCCGCCGGTCGACGTCGGCGAGGCATGGCTGGTCGGGCAGCTCGAGCCGCAGCTCGGTCTTCAGGCGACTGGCCACCGAGCCAGACTCGTCGACGACAAGCCGCACAACGTCGCGGACGTCAACCTGGTCGGTGTCGAGCACCGCCGCTCCGGCGTCGAACCGGCTGATCTCCAGCAGGTCGGACAGCAGATCCTCGAATCGGTCGAGCTGTGTCTGCAACAGCTCCGCAGCTCGTGCCGTCTCGGGGTCGTACGCGTCACGCGCTTCGTGCAGCACGTCAGCGGCCATGCGGACGGTCGTGAGCGGCGTACGCAACTCGTGGCTCACGTCTGAGACGAACTGCCGCTGCAACCGCGACAGCTCTTCCAGTTGGCGGATCTGCCGCTGCAGGCTGGCCGCCATCTGGTTGAAGCTCGTCGCCAGCCGGGCGAGGTCGTCGCGACCCCGTACGGCCATGCGCTCCTGCAGCCGCCCGCCCGAGAACCGCTCAGCGGTGCGGGCTGCCACGCGCACCGGGTCGACGACCTGGCGCACCACCAGCCACGCGATCGCGCCGAGCAGCAAGACCAGAAGGAGGGCGGCGGTCGCCAGCCCGTTGCGCAGCAGATCGACGGTCTCCTGCTGGTCTGTGAGCGGAAACAAGAAATAGAGCCCGAATGGCGACGCCACGGTTGGCACGTCAAGCTGTCCGCCGACCGCTAGCCCTGACTCGCCGTCCGTGGTGCCCCTGCGTTCGATCTCGGTGTAGGTCGAGAACACCAGCGGCTCGTCGCCCACCCTTTCTTGGAGCGATGACGGCACGCTTCCGGGCAAGACCCGCCGCGACGTCACCGGGTTCCGCAGCGGCACCGGGACATCGGGGCCGGCGAGCAGGACAACGTCGTAGGTGTCCCCTCCCCGCGTGGCAAGATCCTGGACAACGTCGGTCAGTTGGCTGGCCAGCGCCGGGGCCGTCACGTCGGCGGTCTGCTCGAGCTGGGCCTGCGCGTCGGCGAGTCCCGCGGCGAACTCCGAAACGGACTGGTCGCGGTGTGCTTCCAGGAGACCGTCCGTGACCTGGCGGACGAGCGTCGCGCCCAAGAGCGTGACAACAACCAGCGACAGCGCCAACGTCGAGCTGAGCACGCGCAGGGTGAGCGAGCTCTGCCAGGCGATGATGATCGTACGGGTGACGCGACGCAGCCAGCCGAAGACACCGGAGGCCGTACGCCCTAGCGGCCCGGCCCGGCGCTCTTGCGGCAGGGCGGGGGTGTCACTCAGGGGGTGCCCGCCTTGTAGCCGACACCGCGAACGGTCACCACGAGCTCAGGGCGCTCGGGATCCATTTCGATCTTGGAGCGCAGGCGCTGGACGTGCACGTTGACCAGCCGGGTATCGGCGGCGTGCCGGTAGCCCCAGACCTTCTCCAGGAGCTCTTCGCGGGTGAACACCTGCCACGGCTTGCGGGCCAGGCAGGCCAGCAGGTCGAACTCCAGCGGCGTGAGCGCGATCGGGGTGCCGTTGCGGCGCACGGAGTGGCCGGCGACGTCGATCTTGAGATCACCGATCTCGATGCTTTCAGCCTTCGGCTCGTCGGTGCGGCGCAGGCGCGCCCGCACCCGCGCGACGAGCTCCTTGGGCTTGAACGGCTTGACGACGTAGTCGTCTGCGCCGGACTCCAGGCCGACCACGATGTCGACCGTGTCGGTCTTGGCCGTGAGCATCACGATTGGCACGCCGGACTCGGCGCGGATCTCCTTGCAGACGTCGATGCCGTCCTTGCCAGGCAGCATGAGGTCCAGCAGCACGAGATCAGGCTTGGCCTCGCGGAACAGGCCCATGACCTCATCGCCGCGGGAGACTACAAGCGGCTCGAAGCCCTCGCTGCGCAGCACGATCCCGAGCATCTCCGCCAGCGCGGTGTCATCGTCAACGATAAGGACACGACCCTTCATGCACCCATGTTGACACCTTGATCCCGGCTGCGCGTAATGCCCGGTCACCGCGGGAGGCCGGGCGTGGCACGATTTGCGCGACGGCGAGCCGCAGCGGCGAAGCAACGGAGTGTGATGTCTGATACACCAGGCACCCCAGGGTGGTCGGCTCCGGGTGGTCAGCAGCCGCCTCCGCAGCAGCCGGGCTGGCAGCAGCCCGGCTGGCAGCCGCCCGGGTCGCAGCCGCCGCCTCAGCAGCCCGGGTGGCAGCCGCAGCAGCCGCAGCAGCCGGTCTGGGGACAGCCGGCACCGCCGGGCTGGGGTTGGGGGCAGCCGCGGCCCGACGTGAAGCCCGGTGTTGTCGCACTCCGACCGCTCGGCGTCGGCGAGCTGCTCGACGGGGCCGTGGCCAGCCTGCGGGAGAACCCCGCTGCGATGCTCGGCATCTCGGCGCTCGTGGCGGTCGTCGTACAGGTCGTCGAGACGTTCGCCCTCTGGCTGTTCGTCGAAGACGTCACAGGCGTCGACCCCGACAACACGGTGACCACCGAGCAGGCGGAGGCGCTCCTGGGGGCCGGCCTGGTGGCGCTGAGCATCTCGGCGATCGTGACCTGGCTCGCGTCGATCTTCCTCACCGGGATGCTCACGGTGGTGGTCAGCCGAGCGGTTCTCGGCCGCAAGGTCAGCCCGGGTGAGGCGTGGCGGGCCGCCCGTGGGCGCCTGCCAAAGCTGGTGTTGCTCACGTTGACGGTGAGCCTCATCACACTGTCGCCGTTCCTGATCACGACCGTATTGGTCGTCGCGCTCGTCATCGCGGGCGCCGAATCAGCGGCGTTGGCCGCACTGTTCCTCTTCCTGCCTGCGGCCCCGTTGGCCCTCTGGATTTACGTACGGCTCGTGCTGTCGACACCGGCCTTCATGCTTGAGACGACTGACGGGCGGCCCGCCACCATCCGACAGGCGTTGCGCCGGTCCTCCCAGCTGGTGCGCGGCTCGTGGTGGCGCACGTTCGGCGTCTGGCTGCTCGGTGTCATCCTGACCTTCATCATCAGCGGCGTGGTGACGACGCCAGTGTCGTTCCTGTTGCCCGAGATCGCCGGAGATGCATTCGTCAACGCTGATGGCAGCCCGACGCCGCTGTTCCTACTCGTCAACGCCCTGAGCGCGATCCTCGTCACGACCTTGACCGCTCCGTTCAGCGCGGCCCTCATCGTGCTGCTGTACGTCGACCGCCGCATTCGCCGCGAGGGGCTCGACATCGAGCTCGCCCGCGCCGCGGGCGTCAGCATCCCGGGCCGCACACCGCCGCCTCCGACACCGGCCGGCCCGGTCCCGTGACGGTTCAGATCGACCGCGACGAGGCGCGTCGACTGGCCGAGCGCGAGCTGGCTGACCCGAAGTACGAGGACGAGCCGTCTCTGCCGGAGCGGATTGTCCAATGGGTACTGGACCGCATTGCCGACGTGCTCGACGGTGCGGCGGGAGCCAGCCCGGGCCAGTGGCTCGCCGGCCTTGCTGCTGTCGCCCTTCTCGTGATCATCGGACTCGCGGTGCGCCGCCAGGTCCGCCTCGGCAACCCACGGACAGCCGCGGGTGAGCTGTTCGGCGAGAGGGTCGTGTCGGCGGCCGAGCATCTCGCCGCCGCGGACGCGGCCGCTGCCCGCGGTGACTGGCGCACGGCGGTCGTCGAGCGGTTCCGCGGGGTTGTCCGCGGTCTCGAGGAACGCAACGTCATCGAGGCTCGACCCGGTCGTACCGCCGACGAGGCGGCCCTCGACGCCGGCGCCGCGTTGCCATCCAGCGCTGCCGCGCTGCGCGAGGGCGCCGTGGCTTTCGACCGGGTGCGCTACGGCGACTATGCGGCGACCGAGGCCGACGACGCGCGCCTGCGGGCGCTCGTCGACGCCGCTGTTTCGGCGCAACGGCACCCAGCGTCGATAGGTTCGACGCGGGGTGGCGTTGCGTCGAAACAGGAGCCGCCGCGATGACCGTGGCGGTGACCAGCAGCCCCGCCGGACCCACACTCGCCGAGCGAGGTCGGCGGCTGCGCTGGCCGCTCATCATCGGCGCGGTCATGCTGGTCGCGGCCATCGTCCTGGCCCTGGTCTCGTCGCGGGAACGGCGCGGATATCTCGATCCGCAGGGGGTCGACCGGTTCGGTGCCGGCGCGGTCGTGCAGCTGCTCGAGGACCAGGGCGTCGAGGTGATCGAGGCGCGCACGAGCTCGGCGGCGCTCGACGCCGCCACCGCGGACAGCACGGTGCTTGTGACCGTGCCCGGGCTGGTTTCTGTCAACACCGTGGTCGACCTCGTCGATATCGGCCCCGACCTGGTGCTCGTTGCGCCAGGGGACGACGTCACGACGTATTTGCCGGAGGCCACGTTCGCACCCGCCCCGACAGAGGTGCTTGCGCCCGACTGTGAGCTGGACGCCGCCGTGCGAGCAGGGCCGGCCTTGCTCGGTGGCGCATACGCGATCGACGACGAGGTCGTCGGCGCGGAGATCACCCACTGCTACCCCAGCAGCGGGGGTGCGGGTCTGCTCGTTTCCACCACCGCAGCGAGCACCGTCACCGTGCTCGGCGCGCCAGAGCCTCTGATGAACGAACACCTCGACGAGGAGGGCAACGCCGCGCTCGCGCTCAACCTGCTCGGCGCCGACGACAGGCTTGTCTGGTACCGCCCGACCATCGAAACCGCACCAGGGGACGAGACCTCGTTCACCGCGCTGCTCCCCGACTGGGTCGAGCCCGCCGTGTGGCAGCTTGGGATCGCCGCCGCCCTTGCTGCGATCTGGCGCGCCCGCCGGCTTGGCCGTCTGGTGCCCGAGCCGCTGCCTGTGGTCGTGCCGGCCTCGGAGACGGTGTACGGGCGGGCCAGGCTCTACCGCCGCGGGCGCTCGCGGGGCCACGCCGCGGGAGTGCTCCGCGCCGGGAGCCTCGTACGCATCGTCGCTGTTCTCGGTCTGCCCAAGGACGCCCCGATCGGGGCCGTTGTCGCCGCTGCAGCGGCGCGGACCGGCCGCGACCCGGCGGTGACGCACGCACTGTTGGCCGGTCCCGAGCCACCCGATGACGCCGCACTGGTGCAGCTCGCGCATGATCTGGAAACCCTTGAGCAGGAGGTTCGCCGCCCGTGACCGACCAGACCGTGCACACCGCCCGGGACGCGCTCATCGCACTCCGCGCCGAAGTCGCCAAGGCCGTCGTCGGCCAGGACTCCGTCGTGACCGGGCTCGTCGTCGCGCTGCTCTGCCGCGGCCACGTGCTCCTCGAGGGAGTGCCTGGCGTCGCCAAGACGCTCCTCGTACGGTCGCTCGCGGCAGGCCTCGATCTCACCGCGACGCGCGTGCAGTTCACGCCCGACCTCATGCCGGGTGACGTGACCGGATCGCTGGTCTACGACGCGCGCACGGCGGAGTTCTCCTTCAAGGAAGGCCCCGTCTTCACCAACCTGCTGCTCGCCGACGAGATCAACCGCACGCCGCCCAAGACGCAGGCCAGCCTGCTCGAGGCCATGGAGGAGCGGCAGGTGTCGGTGGAGGGACGCCCACGGCTGCTGCCCGACCCGTTTGTCGTCGTGGCCACACAGAACCCGATCGAGTACGAGGGCACCTACCCGCTCCCGGAGGCGCAGCTCGACCGGTTCCTGCTCAAGCTGACCGTGGACCTACCCAGCCGAGACGACGAGATCGGCATCGTCCGCCGCCACGCCGAGGGTTTCGACCCGCGGGACCTGCCCGGCGCGGGGCTGCGGGCCGTCGCCGGTGTCGACGACCTTGCCGCCGCCCGCGCGGCCGTCGCGACGACACGGGTCGACCCCGCGGTCATCGGCTATGTGGTCGACCTGTGCCGCGCGACCCGGGTCAGCCCGTCGCTGCAGCTTGGGGCCTCGCCGCGCGGCGCGACCGCGTTGCTGAAGACCGCGCGTGCGTGGGCGTGGCTGTCCGGTCGTGACTACGTGACACCTGACGACGTCAAGGCGCTGGCGCGGCCGACCCTGCGGCACCGGCTGTCGCTGCGTCCCGAGGCCGAGCTCGAAGGCGTCTCGCCCGACTCGGTGCTCGACACCGTGCTCGCCACCGTCCCCGTCCCCCGCTGACCGGGGTCGATCGAGATGGCAGTGACCGGCCGGCTCGCCGCCTTGGCTGCGCTTGGGGCGGTCATCGTTGCCACCGTCGCTCCGTCATGGGCGGGAATCGCTGTGGTGGAGGGCGTCCTGCTGCTCGGCGTGTTCATCGACCTAGCGATGGCGGGAGCCGTACGGCCGCTGCAGCTCGTACGCTCGGGTGACGAGCGCGTACGGCTGGGCGAAGCCGCGCAGCAACAGCTCACCGTCACCAACCCGGGGTCGCGGCGAGTCCGCGGAGTCATCCGCGACGCCTGGCAGCCCTCGGCGGGCGCGACGCCTGGGCGGTGGACACTCGACATCGGGTCCGGTGAGCGGCGCACGTACGAAGTCATCCTCGCGCCGACGCGTCGCGGCGACCGGCTCGCCGACCGGGTGACCGTACGGTCGTACGGGCCGCTCGGCCTGGCCGCCCGGCAGGTGTCGCACGCGGTGCCCGGCCGGATCCGGGCGCTGCCACCGTTCGCGTCGCGGCGACACCTGCCGTCGCGGCTGGCTCGGCTGCGTGACCTGGACGGCCGGCAGGCGTTGCTCGTGCGCGGGGCGGGCACTGAGTTCGACAGTCTGCGCGAGTACGTCCCCGGCGACGACGTACGCTCCATCGACTGGCGGGCGAGCGCCCGCGCCGCCGACGTGATGGTCCGCACCTGGCGACCCGAACGCGACCGGCACATCCTGCTCGTCATCGACACCAGCCGTACGTCTGCGGCGCGGGTGGACGACGCACCCAGACTCGACGCGGTGCTCGATGCCGCCCTGCTGTTGATGGCGCTCGCAAGTCGCGCAGGCGATCGGGTCGACCTGCTGGCCTATGACCGACGCGTACGCGCCGAAGTGACCCGTGCGTCGGCGACCCAGCTGTTGCCCACCGCCGTCGAAGCGATGGCCACGTTGGAGCCGGCGCTGGTCGAGGCCGACTTTCGCGGGCTTGTCGCGGAGGCACTCGACCGGGCCGGGCGGCGCAGCCTGGTCGTGCTGTGCACGGGGCTGGAGACAGCCTCGGTGGTGGAGGGGTTGCTCCCCGTCGTGGCGCCGCTGGCGCGGCGACACACCGTCGTGCTGGCGTCGGTGGCCGACCCAGCTCTGCGTTCGGTCGCGGCCGCTCGCGACGACACCGACGCGGTCTACGGCGCTGCAGCGGCGGAGCAGGCTTTGGCCGAGCGGCAGCAGGTGATCGCGCTGCTTGCGCAACGCGGCGTACAGGTGGTGGATGCGCCACCGTCCGAGCTGGCACCGGATTTGGCCGACGCCTACCTCGAGCTCAAGGCCGCCGGACGCCTCTGAGCCGGACAATCCCCATTACGGGCGGATGGGCAGCACCAGCACGAGCCGCAGCAGCTCCTCGACTGCTGACATGTGTTCTCTGGTCGCGTTCCCGATGTGATTACTGAGCCGGTCAACAGAGATCGAGCGGATCTGATCGGCCTGCGCGTATGAGATCTTGCCCAATCCATCGTGATCGATCTCGGCGCGGAACGGACCCGGTGTGCCGGTCAGGGGCACGACAACCGACATGCCTGATGTGTGCATGCGGTCGTCGCTCACCACTAGGACAGGTCGGACCTTGGTCTGCTCATGTCCACGGTGTGGCCGCAAGTCCGCCCACCACAGGTCACTGCGGTGAACCTGCCTCACTGGTCTCTCACGACTGGATCGTCATCGTCCAGGCCGTCGGCAATGGTTGCGTCAAACTCCGCGGCGTCGCGCTGCGCCTGCTCCTTGTTGACCGGATCGGCGTAGAAGCGTTCGTAGTCGTCCCAGAGCGCCGCCGTGCGCACGGCCTCGGCGTCGCGGCGCAGCAAGTCGGTGATGTAGGCGGACAACGACTGATGAGTTTCCTTGGCACGGGCCTTGGCGGTGTCTGCGACCTCGTCGGGTACGCGCGCCTGCAGGAGAGTTGCCATGTCCCTAGGCTACCCAGACTCATGCAGAATTGCATGCAGAAGTGCAGGGTCAGGCGGAGACGGGGACGACAGCACCGCGGTCGTGCACATCGATGTCGCCGGTCTCCCCGGCCCGGACTGCCCGGCCGCCGAGCACCCACACGTACGCAAGGAACGCGATCTCTGCCAGCACCCCAATGCTGATGCGCGCCCAGGTGGGCAGCCCTGAAGGCGTCACGAACGCCTCGATCACCCCCGACACCAGCAGCACACCGGCGAGCCCGATCGCCACCCCCACCGCGGCGCGGCCCTCCTCCGCGATCGCCTGCGCCCGCGGGCGACCACCGGGGTCGATCACCGTCCAGCCGAGCCGCAGTCCCGTTCCCGCTGCGACGAACACCGCCGTCAGCTCCAGCAACCCGTGCGGCGTGATGAGCCCGAAGAAGATGTCGAGCCGTCCGTTGGCCGCCATCAGCCCCCCGGACACGCCTACGTTGACCGCGTTGGACCACAGCAGATAGATGACCGGCAACCCGAGCAGCACACCTGTGATGAGCGACATGGCCGCGACCAGTGCGTTGTTGGTCCACACCTGCGCGGCGAACGAGCTTGCGGGGTTCTCCGAGTAGTAGTTCTCGAAGTCTTGCTCGACCAGCTGCCGGATCTCGTCCGGCGCGGCGATCGACGCCTGCACGTCAGGGTTGGCGGCCACCCACCAGCCGACCGCAAAGCTCACGACGACGAAGACGAACGCCGTGGGCACCCACCAACGCCGACTTCGATAGACCGCCGCAGGGAACCCGGCGAGCACAAAGTGCGAAAGGCTGCGCCGCCCCGGATCCGAGCCGCCGGTGACCGCGCCGCGCGCGCGAGCGAGCAACGTAGACAGCTCGGCGACGACCGAGGCGTCTGGGGCGGCGCTGCGTACGACGGACAGGTGCGTGGCGACCCGCTGGTACAGAGTGACGAGCTCGTCGGCTTCGGGGCCGGACAGGCGCCGTCGGCCGGACAGCTTTGCCAGCCGATCCCACTGCGGGCGGTGAGCGAGGACGTACGCATCCAGATCCATGTCGCTGGCAGACTATGTGTTCCCCCAGCAGGTAGGGAGCGCCGACCCGTGAGTGAGCTCGTCACCGGAGAGGCAGTCGTCCTCGACCTGCGGGTCGCTCGACTGCCCACTCGGGCGCTCGGCTTCGTCATCGATGCAGTCGTGATTGTCATCCTCGCCATCGCGGCGGCGTACCTCGTCGGAGCTCTGCTGACGACCGCGGATCCGGCGATGGCGGCGGCCGTCCTGCTGGCGACCGAAGTCGGGATCCTGGTCGGCTACCCCACGCTCATCGAGACGCTGACCCGCGGCCGATCGCTTGGCAAGCTCGCGCTGGGCCTACGGGTCGTCCGCGACGACGGCGGGCCAACGACGTTCCGGCACGCCTTCACCCGGGCGCTGGCCGGCCTGTTCGTCGACTTCTGGCTGACGTTGGGCGCCGGCGCGGTCATCTGCTCGATGCTCAACCGGCAGGGCAAGCGCGTCGGTGACCTGCTCGCCGGCACCGTGGTGATCAAGGTGCGCACGGCCGCGCAGGTCCTGCCGCCACCGCCGATGCCGGCGCCGCTCGCGGCCTGGGCCCGCGGGCTCGACCTCACCGCGCTGCCCGACGACCTGGCGCTGGCCGTACGCACCTATCTCGTCCGGCTGCCCACGCTCACGCCCGCCGCGGCCGAAGCGATGGGCGGGCAGCTCGCTGCTTCAGTTGCCGCGTACGTGTCGCCGCCACCACCCGCCGGCACTCCGGCATGGGCCTATCTGCAAGCAGTGCTCGCGGAGCGCCGCCGCCGGGCCGAGCTCGGCCTCCATGCGTACGCCTCCGCCGCTGTGCACTGGCCGCAAGGCCTGACGCCGGTGCCGGTGGACGTACCGCAGGAGGAAGCGCCGCGCGAGCCGGTGCGCGTCGAAGCGTCTGCCACTCGGTCGGAGTCTGCACGCACGCCGGGTGGCTACGCGGCGCCCCGGTGACGAGCCGGCAAGGCAAGCGGGCCCTGCGTTGCAAGCCTTGAGGGCGCCGCTACGCGACTGATCTGATCGGCGCTCAGTAGCGGTAGTGGTCCGGCTTGTACGGGCCCTCGACGGGGACGCCGATGTAGTCGGCCTGCTCCGACGACAGCGTCGTCAGTCGCACGCCGAGCGCGTCGAGGTGCAGCCGGGCGACCTTCTCGTCGAGCTGCTTGGGCAGCACGTACACGCCGGTCGGGTAGTCGGCCGTCTTGGTGAACAGCTCGAGCTGCGCGAGCACCTGGTTGGTGAACGAGTTGCTCATCACGAACGACGGGTGACCGGTGGCGTTGCCGAGGTTGAGCAGCCGGCCCTCGGACAGGATGATCACCGAGTGGCCGTCGGCGAAGACCCACTCGTCGACCTGCGGCTTGATGTTGACGCGCTTGATGCCGTCGGTCTTGGCGAGCCCGGCCATGTCGATCTCGTTGTCGAAGTGGCCGATGTTGCCGACGATCGCCTGGTGCTTCATGCGGGCCATGTCGGCGGCCTTGATGATGTTGAAGTTGCCGGTGGCGGTGATGAAGATGTCGGCGGTCTCGACGACGTCCTCGAGCGTGACCACCTGGTAGCCGTCCATCGCCGCCTGCAGCGCGCAGATCGGGTCGATCTCGGCGATGACGACTCGGGCACGCTGTCCACGCAGCGCCTCCGCGCAGCCCTTGCCCACGTCGCCGTAGCCGAAGACCAACGCGGTCTTGCCGGCGATCATGACGTCAGTGGCGCGGTTGATGCCGTCGAGGACGGAGTGGCGGCTGCCGTACTTGTTGTCGAACTTGCTCTTGGTGACCGAGTCGTTGACGTTGATCGCCGGGAAGAGCAGCTGGCCGACCTTCTGCATCTCGTACAGCCGGTGCACGCCAGTGGTCGTCTCCTCGGTGACGCCCTTGATCGCAGACGCGACCTCGGTCCACTTGCCGGGCTGCTCCGCGAGCGTGCGGTTGAGCAACCGCAGCACGACCTCGAACTCCTCGGAGTCGGCGGTCGACGGGTCCGGCGCTGCGCCGGCCTTCTCGAACTCGACGCCCTTGTGCACGAGCAGCGTCGCGTCGCCGCCGTCGTCGAGGATCATGTTGGGACCCTCGCCGTTGGGCCAGGTGAGGATCTGCTCGGTGCACCACCAGTACTCGTCGAGCGTCTCGCCCTTCCAGGCGAAGACGGGCACGCCCGCGGGGGCGTCGACGGTGCCGGTCGGCCCGACGACGACCGCAGCAGCGGCCGGGTCCTGGGTGGAGAAGATGTTGCAGGAGGCCCAGCGGACCTCGGCGCCGAGCGCGACGAGAGTCTCGATGAGCACCGCCGTCTGCACGGTCATGTGCAGCGAGCCGGCGATGCGCGCACCCGCGAGCGGCTTGCTCTCGCCGAACTCACGGCGCATGGCCATGAGGCCGGGCATCTCGTGCTCAGCGAGGCGGATCTCGTGGCGGCCGAGCTCGGCCAGGGACAGGTCGGCGACCTTGTAGTCGAGCGACATGGCTTTCCTTTCGTGTTGTCTGGTCGCGCTCACCTCCACACCAAAGTACGGTGCGTCGGCTCGCCGCTCCGGAAGACAGCCTGAGACTGCCGGGACCCGATGTCCTCGGCAGTCCGGCGCGGCCCTTCTGGGCCTGCGGCATCTCCTGCGCCAGCGCGCGCCAGTCTAGCGGCACTCGCGCCCGGAGTCAGTGACCGGACGGTGCGTGCGGCACCTCGGGTCGCGGCTCCGGTGTGTAGTCGGCGCGGTAGATGTCGGGCTCGATGTAGACGTTGGTGGCGATGGGTACGGCAGCGCGAACCCGCCGTTCGGCCTCGTTGATGGTGTCGGCGACCTCGTCGGCAGTGATCCGCTCCGCGACACTGATCTTGGCAGCGACCAGCAGCTCGTCGGGGCCGAGGTGCAGCGTGCGCATGTGGATCACCCGCTCGACGCGGGGGTCGTCAGCGAGCGCAGTCTCGATTTTACGTACGTCGTCGACGGTGGCGGCCTCGCCGAGGAGCAGGCTGGAGGTCTCCCGGGCCAGGACGATTGCGATGATCACCAGCAGGATGCCGATGGCCGCGGTGCCCGCCGCGTCCCAGTATCCGTTGTCCGTGATGACGGTCATCGAGACGCCGATCAACGCAAACACGAGGCCGATCAGTGCGCCCAAGTCCTCGAGCAGCACGACCGGCAGCTCTGGGGCCTTGGCCCGCGTGACGAACTTCGCGCCACGACGCGCGGCCGCGAACGAGGTTGGACTCGTGGATCGCGGTGCGGAACGAGAACGACTCGAGCACGATCGCCACGAGCAGGACGAGGATGGGCACCCACCACAAACCGCCTTCGAGCAGCTCGTTGGGGTGACCTTCCCGGGTCTCGTCCCACTTGTGGTAGGCCTCGTACAGCGCGAACAGCCCGCCCACGCTGAACAGCACGATCGACACGATGAACGCGTAGATGTACCGCGATCGGCCGAACCCGAACGGGTGCTCCGGGGTCGCCTCGCGGCGCGCCCGTCGTCCGCCGATCAGCAGCAGGGCCTGGTTGCCGGAGTCGGCCACCGAGTGGATCGCCTCGGCCAGCATCGACGACGACGCGGTGAGCGCCCACGCGATGAACTTCGCTACTGCGATGCCGAGGTTGGCCAGGAGCGCCGCCACGACCGCCCTGGTACCGCCACTCGCTGCCATGAGCGCTCCAGTCCTACGCGTTGAGGTTGGTCGTCGCCGCAAACACGACACCGTCGCCCTCGACGGTGATGGGTGCCTCGCCGGCGGGAACGAACACCGACTGGCCGCGGCTCAGGCCGACAGTGTCGCCGGCGCTCGAGCGGACCTTGGTCTCGCCCTCGACGCAGAGCAGGATCGCTGGGCCGTCGACGGACAGGTCGGCGCGCGAGCCGCCTGGCGCGATCCGCGCAAGTCTGAACTCGCGCACCGGTGGCACGTACCACTGCACGCCCGGCGCACCCGGCTCCGGTCGCACGAACTGCACCGGTGTCTCGGACGCGTCGAGCACCGCAAGCAACTCTGGTGCGTCGACGTGTTTGGGCGTGAGCCCGGCGCGCAGCGTGTTGTCGGAGGTGGCCTGCGGCTCGATCACCGTGCCGCTCAGGTAGGCGTGAGCCATGCCGGCAGGGACGATGAACGCCTCGCCCGGCGCGAGCTCCACGAAGTTCATGAACAGTGCGATGACGACGCCCGGGTCGGCGGGGTAGGCGGCGGCGATGCGACGTACGGCTCGCAGCGTGGGAGCGAACCGCGTCTCCTGCTGCAAAACGCGCGCGCAGGCGGCATCCACCGCGGCGACCAAGCCGGGCCGGTCGACGCCTATCTCGCCCAGCAGCCCAACCATCACCTCGTGCAGCCACCGCTCGTCGCGCACCTGCAGCGCCTCGAAGTAGGGGTCGAGGTCGCGGCAGTCGAGCAGCTCAAGCAGCTCCAGGGTCTCGGGCACCGGGCGGAAGCCGACGAGCGCCTCCACCCGCGACATCGCGACCGACATCTCCGGCTTGTGGTTGCGGTCACGGTAGAGCCGGTTGGGTGCGTCGAGCGGGATGCCGCGGGCATCCTCGCGGGCATAGCCGTCGCGGGCTTGCTCGATGGTCGGGTGCACCTGCAGCGACAACGGCGCCGCGATAGCCAGCACCTTGAGCAGGAACGGCAGATCTGTCCCGAACTCGGCGACCACGTCGGCGCCCAGCAGCTCGGGGCCGGCCTCGGCGAACAGGTCGGCGAGCGACCGCTCCACGCCGTCGACCACGACCGAGGACGATCCCTGCGGGTGTGCGCCGAGCCACAGCTCGGCCTGCGGCTCGCCGGTCGCGGGGATGCCGAGCAGGTCGGGGATCACTGTCGGCGAGCCCCACGCGTAGGTACGGACCTGGTTTGTCAGCTGCAGCATGGTGTTGCCGAGGATATCTGGACGCACCGATCGCTTCAGGACCGCCACTCGGGCGTGCGCCCGAGGCCGAGCGCAAGATAGATCGCTGCGAACCGCCCCTGCGCCTGCAGGGACGCGAACCGCCCGATGTCCGGACCATCGGTGGCGATGACGCGCACGATCCGTACGCCTATGCCGTCCGCCGCCGCTTGCAACGCACCGCGCGCCTCCCGGATCGATGGCGAGTCGGAGCCGTCGTCCAGGATCACGAGTACGGGACGCGCTACCGCGACGTCATCGGCGAACGGGTCGGCGAAGATGTCGGCCTGTGGCGCCTCGGCCAGCACCGGGAGCAGCTGGTCGGCATCACCGGCCAACGCCGGGCGCCCCGTCGCGGCCCGGAGGGCCTCCGCGATGCGCCGCCCCGCGCGGGCCGCGAGCACCGATGCCCCCCAGACGAGCGGGGTCATGTCGCCCAGCCCGAGAGCGAGCTCCTTGGCCGGGTTGTCGCCGACCTCCCGGCTGGGGCCGCACTCGACAGCCACCGTGTCGAGGGCCGCAGCGACCGGCTCGCTCTCAACCTCCGGGCCAAGCCCAAGCAGATGCAGTGCTTCGAGTACGGGCACGGAGAGGGCGAGCGGGTCGGTGCTGCCGGCGGGGATGACGGTGCTGCCGCGGCCGGCGGCAACCTCGGCGACCGGCGACTGCGGCGGGCAGGCGACGAGGAGCCGGGAGCCGCGGCGTACGGCTTCGGCGGCGATGGCCATCGACTCCTGGTCGGAGCCGCGGGTGCTTACGAGCACGATGAGGTCGAGCGGTCCGGCCCAGCCGGGCAGGCCGACATGCGGCCACGCGACGAACGGCACCGGGCACACGGGCTCGAGCACTGCGCGGAACAGCCGGCCGTCCGCCCCTCCGGCCACGACCGCGCGCGGCCGGTCGGCCGGGTCCAGGTCTTGGAGCGCGTTGGCGGCCGCGACGGCAGCGCGCCGCACCTCGGCCCCCCAGCCAGCTATCTCGCGCAGAGCGGGTTCAGCGGAGGCGAGGGCCTCCGGATCATCGAGCAGCGAGTCGTCGAACACGCCGCGGCCCGGTCAGGCGTCCGGGAGGCGGGCCTCGTCGACGAGCAGCACGGGGATGCCGTCGCGGATCGGGTAGGCGCGGCCGCACGAGGTGCACACGAGCTCGGCCGCCGGTTCGTCATGCCGGAGCGGCGAGGTGCACGCCGGGCAGGCGAGGATCTCGAGTAGCCAGGGCTCGATGCCTGGGCGGTCAGCACTGTCGGCAGTAGTGTTCATTGTCCTCTTTCGGTCTAGCCGCGGATGAGCGCGAGCACTTCGTCGCGCAGTTTCGTCATGGTCTCGGCGTCAGCCGCCTCTGCGTTAAGGCGCAGCAACGGCTCGGTGTTGGACGGCCGTACGTTGAACCACCAGTCCTTGGCGGTCACCGTGAGTCCGTCGAGCTCGTCGATGGTCACACCGTCGCGACCCTCGTACGCCGCACGGATCGCGGCGATCCGGGCTGCCTGGTCATCGACGGTGCTGTTGATCTCACCCGACGCGACGTAGCGGGAGTAGTCGGCGAGCAGCGACGACAGCGTCGTGCCCTCCGGTGTCTCGCCGAGTGCGGCCAGCGTGTGCAGCGCCGCGAGCATCCCGGAGTCGGCCCGCCAAAAGTCGCGGAAGTAGAAGTGCCCGGAGTGTTCGCCGCCGAAGATGGCATCCGTCTTTGCCATCTCGCCCTTGATGTAGGAGTGCCCCACCCGCGTGCGCACCGGGACCCCGCCGTGCTCGGCCACGATCTCCGGGACCGCGCGGCTCGTGATGAGGTTGTGGATGATCGGCGCGCCCGGCTCCTTGGCGAGCTCGCGCACGGCGATGAGCGCGGTCAGCGTGGACGGCGACACGATCTCGCCGCGCTCGTCGACGACGAAGCAGCGGTCGGCGTCGCCGTCGAACGCGAGCCCGATGTCCGCACCGGTCTCAAGCACCTTGGCCTGCAAGTCGCGCAGGTTCTCCGGCTCGATCGGGTTGGCCTCGTGGTTGGGGAAGGTGCCATCGAGCTCGAAGTAGAGCGGTACGACGGTCAGCGGCAGCCCGCTCAGGACTGACGGGACCGTGTAGCCGCCCATGCCATTGCCGGCGTCGACGACCACCGTGAGCGGCCGGATGTGCGACAGGTCGACGAGTGTCTTGAGGTAGTCGGCGTAGGCGCCGAGCAGGTCTTGCTTCTCCACGTGTCCGGCGCCCGCCGCCGGAGCGGGACCGCCCGCCTCGACCGACGCGCGGATCTCGTCGAGGCCGGTGTCGGATCCCACCGGTGCCGCGCCGACGCGGCACAGCTTGACGCCGTTGTACTGCGCGGGGTTGTGGCTCGCCGTGAACATCGCGCCGGGGAGCCCCAGGTGCCCGCTCGCGAAGTAGAGCTGATCGGTCGACGCCAGGCCGATGTCGATGACGTCGGCGCCCTGGCTGGTAACGCCCTCGGCGAACGCGGCCGCCAGGTCGGGAGAGGACGGGCGCATGTCGTAGCCGACGACCATCGCGCCGGGGGCGTCATCGCCGTCGACGACGCCGAGCACCTGGACGGCGGCCGCGCCAATTTTGCGTACGAGGTCGGCGTCGAGCTGGTCCGGCACGACGCCGCGGACGTCGTACGCCTTGAACACTGCGGACAGGTCGGTCACGGCGGCGACCCTACCGCCCGCGGCTCTGGTCTTCGTGCGCGGTCAGGCGTCTGGGCCCGGCAGCACCCGCAGGTGGCCGCGTCGCCCGACCTCGGTGGCCTTTGCCTCGCGCTCCGGATCGGGCCGGGCAGCCTCGCGCACGGCGTTGGCAAGCGCCTCGAGGTCGTCGCTGCTCGGCTTGCCAGCGGCGGGGTCGGGCGCGAGCCGTACGACTTCCCAGCCGCGGGGCGCCGACAGCCGCTCGGAGTGCTCGGCGCACAGGTCGTAGCAGTGCGGCTCGGCGTAGGTGGCCAGCGGGCCGAGGACCGCCGTCGAGTCCGCGTACACGTAAGTCAAGGTTGCGACGGCAGGCCGCCCGCAGGCGGCACGCGAACAACGACGGACCGGGCTCACGGCAAGCAAACCTAGCGTCGCGGAACGGTTTGCGGCAGTAGGGACGCGCACTGATCGGGTCTGGGAGGGTGGGTCGGTCCACGGGGTGTTCCACTCAGGGCACGAAGTTGCCCGCAACGGAACACCCCCGTTCCACTCAGGGCACGAAGTTGCCCGCAGTGGAACGCCCCCTGAAGCGCCCCCCTAGGCGCCCGTCATGGGCCGCTGCTCGTGGCCCCGCCGGCCGGTCAGGCTCGGCGGCTAGGCTCTCGCCCGTGCGGAAGTGGCGGCATCGAGGCGGGCCCACCGGGCCGGGCGGTCTGGGCAAGGGCCGCGGTCGCGACCGGCACGGCCGTGGGATGCGCGGGCCGCTGGCGCCGGCGGCGGTCCCGATCGGGGCGAGCCGCGCGCAGCGTTTCGACGAGCTGGTGCTCGAGGCCGTCGAGCACGTCCGCCGACACGTGGAGTCGCAGCTGGCCACAGTGGAGTTCGCGGTCGACGACGTGCCGGCGCTCGATGACTGGAGCCGCGACTGGGTCCCGCTGGCGCGGACGTTCCCCGCCCAGGGTTCGCTGCCGGCTCGGATCGTCGTCTACCGGCGGCCGATCGAGACCCGGGCGAGCTCGCCGCGCGATCTTGCCGCGCTCGTCCACGACGTGGTCGTCGAGGAGATCGCCGAGCTGCTGGGGGTCGAGCCCGATGAGGTCGACCCGGGCTATGGCGGGGACGAGTCCGACTGACAAGCTGATCAGGACAGGCCGGTCAGCAGGTCAGCGGAGACGTTGGGAACCCGTACGTTGACCGGGATTTCGCGCAGCGGCACGAGGTCGAGGAACGCCCCCGAGTCATTGCTCCCCGACGTCTCGCGCACCACGGCGAGCTGGCCCGGGTCGCGCGGTCGTACGACGATCGTCACGCGGTCACCCGACGGCGGCGCGGCGACCTGCACGACCTGCGTCGACTCCGCCGGGACAGCCACGTCCTGGGTGCCGATGACCGTGCCTTCGGCGTCGTAGAACTCGACCGTCGCCTCGGTGCTGGTCTCCCCTGTCGAGGTCATGAGCAACGTGGTCGCGAAACCGCCGGTCACCCGGGCGCCGAGCGTCGCCCCGATCTCCTCCAGTGGCGCGACGGCTGCGGTGTAGGCGAGGTCCGGCGCATCCCCTTCCTCGGCGGCAGGTGCGATCACCCGCAAGGCGGCGGTGATGTCGACGTCGCTGGTGAGCTCCAGCGCCGAGGCCGTGTCGCCGACTGCGGTGTCGACCGGCACCTCGACAGCTGTGCCGCCAGGGACGGTGAGCACGCTCTGGTCGGCGGGGCTGAACGCGCCGTCGGGGCCAAGCACGCGCAGCGACACGATCGCGTCGCTGTCGCCCGGAGCAGCAACCTGCAGGAAGCGCTGCCCCGCGCCGGGCACGCCGGGGACGATCAACCGGGTGCCGAGCGTCGACTGCGGGATCCACGTGACACCGCGCGGGTCGATGCCCTCGGTCTCGTACGCATGCAAGGCAGCGGCCACTCGGCCCTGGTTGGCGCGTACGTGGACGGCGAGCTGCGCACTGCCCGGCGCGAGCGCGTCGAGCGTCAGCGTCTCCTGCCCGTGCGCCGGCACCGCGCGGTCCTCGGCGGCGGGAGTCCGTACGCGGCCCTTCTCGTCCCACACCTCGACGTCGACCACGGCCGACGAGTCGGTGGGATTGCTGAGCACGAGGCGAGCCCGGTGACCCACGACGCCGCGGGCGCCGACGAACCACGCCTCGCGGTCGACGGGAGCGCAGGTAGCGTCGGCAAGCCCGTGCCGGTCGTCGGCCTCCGCAAGGGTCGACTGTTCTGCGGCCAGGCCGGGCGCCAGCGCGTCGGAGCCCGTAACGACGTAGCCGCGCGGGTTGTCGGTGCTCACCTGCGCACCGACGAGCGGCCCGCGAGCATCGGCCTGCGTGAGCGGTGGTTCTTGCGTCTCGCCGAGCAACGGGGTTGCCGTGGCCGGCGGTTGGCCTTCAGCGACGGCGACGTCGGCGACCTCAGGCAGCACCGACATGCTGATCGTGTCGGTGGAGCCGGGTTGGCCGCCGACGTACGGGCAGACGACGGCTGTCCGGGTCACTAGCTGGTCGGCGCCGGGGTTGGCCTCGACCACTGACTCGGGCGGGCCAATGATCGTGCCGACGAGGATGGCAGCCGCGGACGCGCCGAGCACGCCGAGCAGCAGCCGGCGCGAGCCGCCGACTATCGGCTTGCGCGGCGCGCGATCGGCGTCTGCCGTACGTGCTCGCCTTGCGGCCCTGCTCACTCGCCTGCTCCTTGCTGGTCTGTTCCTTGCTCGGCCGTGCGGCCAGCTGCCCGCCGGCCCCGGGCTCGGCGCCCGCCACGCTGCGCGGGGCTGGGCTTCTCCACCGGCTCGGCCGGCTGCTTTCGGGCGCGTCTGCCCGCTGCTCGGCGACCAGACGGTGCCGGCGCCTCCTGTTCGGGCTCAGGCAACGGCTCGAACACGGGCTGTTCGGGCTCCGGTTCCTGCATCGGTATGGGCTCCGGCGACGGTGGCACGTACGGCGCCGGCGGCACGTACGTGGGCTGCTGCACCTGCGGGGTGGCCCTGGGTGGAGCCGCGGGCGGAGTCTGTGCTGGCCTCGTGGTTGGTGGCGGCGCACTCGGCGCCGAGAGCGGCAGGTCGAGGTCCACGTCGTCGGGCTCGCCCAACCATTCCGCGGCGGTCATCGGCCGGTCACTGCCTCGACGGCGACGGCCGCCGGATGACTTGCCGCCGATGACGGCGGCGGAGGTGGTGGCCCGACGGCGACGGCGACGAGCATCCCCGTCGCCCTCGGCGGTCACCTCGACGGGAGCGTCAAGCGGTGCCTCGGCCGGGGCCTCGAGCGGCAGGCTGGTGATGCTGACCGGCTCCGGCTCGCGCGGCCCAACGGACTCGCGCGCAGGGACGGTAACGCCCTCGTCCAGCTCGTCATCGGCGACATCCTCGACGCCGACCCGCCGCCGCGCGCTGGGCAGCGCGAGAACACAGAACGCCACCGCCAGTGCCGCCTGCACCCACAGCCAGCGAGTGCGCGAACTGCCGTCGAACCCGACCTCCAGCTGCCCGCCGGACTCCGGCAGCTCGAAGCCCTGCCCCCAGCCGTTGATCACAAGCGGCTCCAGGCCGGCATCCTCGAGCGTCGCGGTCCAGCCGGGGTCGGCGTTCTCGGCGAGCAGCAGGCGGCGGCCCTCCGGGCCCGGGTCGATGCGCAGGGACGCGCTGATCGTGCCGGAGGGCAGCGGTTGGGTGGTGCCGTCGGGTTCGAGGATGCGCAGCCGCGATACGTCCGCGTCGACCCGCCAGACCGCTGAGCCGTCGGTCGCGCTGGCGCGTACGAGTCCGGTGACGGTGTCGAGCGCGCCGGCCAGCTCAGGGTCGGCCGGGCTCGGCAGGAAGACGTAGCCGACGCCGAGCTCGACCAGCGAGCCGACATCGTCGACACCGCGACCGCTCACGAGATCGCCGACGACTTGGTCGAGCACGCTGTTGCTGTGCCCCGGACCGGTCTCGGCGTCACCCATGCGTGGGCCGGCCTTACGCAAGATGGCGTAGCGAACCTCGCCGTCGGACTGCTCCTCGAGCACGAGCGTCGTCGGGTGGGCCGGCCTGGCGGTCTCTTCGACGATGTAGGCCGGCAAGACCGCCGGGTCGCGCCGCTGCAACGGGTCGTCGGCGCCGCGCCAGGCCCACCAGCCGGCGGCAACGAGCGGCGTGACCATGCAGGCGAAGGCGAGCAGGCCGACCACCGGCTGGCGCCACGAGAAGCCCGAGCGCGACAGTCGCCCGTACATGCCCTCCGCCGCCCCGGCGACCGCAACGATGCAGCCGAGCACGACGAGCGCGGTGGCGTATCCCGGCCACCCGGCGACCGGTGAGTCAAGCGTCGGACCGGTGACCGGCACCCGCGAGACAACGATGCCGAGCACGAGGCCGACCAGAGCAAGGCCGATGCCCGCGAGGCTCGTAGGACGCTTATCGGCGCGCAGCAACACAGCGGCCGCCGCAGCGACCACGCCCGCGAACAGCCAGAACGGCGCGGAGCCAGGCCCGCCTGGGTGCCCCAGCGCGACAAACCACGAAGGGAGGTCGGGGTCGGAGAGTCCGGGGCCGGGCGGGCCGGCCTCGCCGAACAGCTGCACGGGGTCGCGGAGCAGCTCGAACGTCCACGGCACCAGCAACGCCGGCGGAACAGCCAGGATGACGGCGAACCGCAGCAGCACATCCTGCGAGTGGTAGCCGGCGAACACGGCGCCGATGACGAGTACGACGGCGACGAGCCACGCCAGCGGGACGAACGCTGCGACAACGGCAAGCAGCAAGCCCGCCGTCCACGAGGCGCGGAACGGCCCGAGTCGCTGCGGGCCGCCGCCCAGCGTGCGACCGATCGCAAGCGCGAGCATCGGCGTAGCCACGATCGCGACACAGGTGCCGAGCCGCCCCGCCGCGATGGCGCCGGTGGTTGCCGGCAGCAGCGCGTACACGAGCGCGCCCCACACCCGCAGCGACCGGGACGTCACGAGCCGGCTCAGCAAGAGGTATGAGGTCAGTCCCGCAAGCGGAACGCAGCCGAGCATCAGGATGGTGACCGCGGCGGGGACGTTGCCGAGCGTGAACAGCGAGATGAGCGAGACGACGGCGAGGTACGGCGGCGCGGCCGACGGGCTGCCGAGCCCGACGCCGTGCCACGCGGTGACGTAGGTGCTCCACAGGTCGCCGAGGTACTGGTGCGGCGGCAGCAGCGCCCCGCCCATGAGCCGGCCGCCGAAGAGCAGGTGCCTTGACGCGACGAGCGCGATCACGAGCAGGATCACCGGCAGGAGCACACCTGGACGGACGAACACTCGCCAGAACGTCAGGTCGTCGGCCTCGAACTCGGCGTCCTCGTCGGAGTCGAGCGGGGCGCTCGCGCGGCGGCGGGCGACCGTGAGGTCCTGGCCCGCCCCGGTGCCGGAGATCACCGACAGCATCGCCTCGGACGTGTGGCGCAGCTGTTGGGCGGTCGCCGGGAAAAGGTGTTTCATGCGCTCGGGCGGGCGCTTGCGCAGCCGGCGCCGCGCGGTCCGGGCGCGAATGAGCCGGTCGGGGCGGAGAATCACTGCGCCGAGGGCGACCATCTCTTCGAACGCGGTAGCAGGCAGCTTGCCGAAGAGGAAGCCGACCGTGCGGACGATGCTGCCGAGGATGATCTGCAGCGCAACGATTGGTAGCCGCTTGCCCGGAGCGTTGGCGAGCTGGACATGCAGCGCGTTGCGCCGATCGACCAGGTGCGGGCGCTGCCGTGTCGCGCCGATGCGTCGCCGGCCGTGCGCAGCCGCCTCGACGTGGTGCACGATCGCGTCGGGGCAGACGACGACGACGTGCCCCGCCATGTTGGCGCGCCAGCCGAAGTCGAGGTCGTCGCGGAACAGCGGCAGCATCGGGTCGAACCCGCGGAGCTGGTCCCACACGTCGCGGCGTACGAGCATGCCGGCGGACCCGACGGCCAGCACCTCTTTGACCTCGTCGTGCTGGCCCTGGTCGTACTCGCGACGCTCCAGACCGGTGTAGCGGCGGCCGCTCGACGTCGTCGTCAACCCGACCTCGAGCAGCTGGCGCGGGTCACGCCAGCCGCGCACCTTCGGCCCGATGACGCCGGCCTCGGGGTGGCGCACGGCGCACTCCAGCAGCGCCAGCAGCGCCCCCGGCTCGGGAGCCGAGTCGTCATGGAGCAGCCAGATCCACTCGGTGCGCCCGTCGCGTACGGGCAGGCGCGCGTCCGCGGCCGTGATGCCCTGCATGACGGCGGCGCCGTAGCCGGTGTTGCGCTTGGTCACCACAACAGCCGGGTCACCGAGCGTGCGGCGGAGGATCTCGGTGCTGTCGTCCTTGCTGCCGGTGTCGACGGCGACGATGTTGTCGGGGGCGCGGTGCGACTGCGCGAGCGCGTCGAGGACCGCCGGGAGCCAGCGGTGACCCTCGTGGCTCACGAGCACCGCGGTCACGTGATGGCGGGCGAGCTCGCGCGGATCGACGGGCGGTGGGCCGAACTCTTCCTCGAGCCCCACGAAGTCCGAGTCGACCGGATCGATCAGCTCGGCGGGGTCGGTCTGTAGGGACCGGTGGTCGGGGAGAGTGGTCGACATAGAAGGTTTCGGTCGCCTCGGCTGGGGTGCAGGGTCTGCGCCCGGCATGCGCAGCCGTTGGCCACCGGGCTGGGTCGGCCACTTACCTTACGCGACGTGGCTGAATGCGTTGGCTGGGCTGTTTCGTGGGGGCTCGTCGCTTCCGAGCCTCCCCGCCGCTCCCCCGCGACTTGTCAGGTTGTCCGACCCGCTGACCTGGGCGGATGCGCTCGGCTGGCCTGACAAGTCGCCCTTGATCAGACTGCCTTTTTGCGCAGCCGCCGCCGCTCACGCTCGGAGAGCCCGCCCCAGATGCCGAACCGCTCGTCGTGCTGCAGCGAATACTCCAGGCATTCGGCCCGCACTTCGCACGAGAGGCAGACCTTCTTGGCCTCGCGGGTCGACCCGCCCTTCTCGGGGAAGAACGACTCCGGATCGGTCTGCGCGCACAGGGCGCGCTCTTGCCAGCTCAGCTCTTCGGCGTCTGCGGAGAGCAGCTCTAGCCACTCCGACACGATCGCCTCCTTGCCCTCGACTCCATGTCGCTTCTCCCCGTCGACGACCGGACCAGAGCCCGGTCGAATGAACGACACGTATGAAATTACATGCCTGCAATCCACGATAGTCAACCCGGGATCTGGTATTTGGGCAAATACACAGGTCAGCGCACGGGACTTCGGGCAGGGCGCCCCGCGTAGGCCCAGGGCCGCGCGCCCTCGGTACGGTCAGCGAATGCGGATCACAGTGCTCGCAGGCGGTATCGGCGGGGCCCGGTTCCTCCGCGGGCTCAAGGCGGCTGCGCCAGATGCGGAGATAACGGTCATCGGCAACACCGCCGACGACATCACGCTGTTCGGCCTGCGGGTGTGTCCCGACCTCGACAGCATCATGTACACCCTCGGCGGCGGACACGACGAGCAGCGTGGCTGGGGGCGGGCCGACGAGACATTCACGGTCAAGGACGAGCTGGCGGCGTACGGCGTCGAGCCCACCTGGTTCGGCCTCGGCGACCGCGACATCGCCACCCACATCGTGCGCACGCAGATGCTCTCAGCGGGCTACCCGCTGTCGGCGGTCACCGAGGCGCTGTGCAACAGATGGGATCTGGGCGTACGGCTGCTGCCCATGAGCGACGACCGCGTCGAGACCCACGTGATCGTGGCCGACCCGGACGCGCCCGGCGGCCGCAAGGCGGTGCACTTCCAGGAGTACTGGGTGCGGCTGCACGCGAAGCCCGATGCGTACGAGGTCGTTCCCGTCGGCGCATCCGATGCCACCCCCGGCCCCGGCGTCATCGAGGCGATCGCGTCGGCGGACGTCGTACTGTTCGCACCGTCCAACCCCGTGGTGAGCGTCGGCACGATCCTGTCGGTGCCCGGCATCCGCGAGGCCGTACGCGGAACCGCGGCACCTGTCGTCGGCCTGTCCCCCATCGTCGGCGGCGCGCCCGTGCGCGGCATGGCCGACCGGGTGCTCGCCGCGATAGGAGTCGAGGCGGACGCGGCGGCGGTTGCGGAGCACTACGGGGCGCGCGCGGCTGACGGGCTGCTCGACGGCTGGCTCGTCGACGAGGTGGATGCCGCTGCGGTGACCAGCGTTGAGGCAGTCGGCGTGCGCTGCCGCGCCGTACCGCTTCTCATGCGTGACGTCGACGCGACGGCAGCAATGGCGCGCGAGGCGCTCGACCTCGCCGCGGCCCTACACAGATGAGCGCGTACGAGATCCGCGGCGTCGAGGGCATCCCGGACGTACGCATCGGCGACGACATAGCCGATCTGATCGTGACCGCCGCGCCCGAGCTGCGCGACGGCGACATCCTGGTCGTCACGAGCAAGATCGTGAGCAAGTCCGAGGGCCGGGTGATGCGTGGCGCCGACCGGGAAGCGGCGATCGACGCGGAGACCGTACGGCTTGTGGCGCGCCGCGGTGACACGCGGATCGTCGAAACGCGGCATGGCCTGGTGCTGGCCGCGGCCGGGGTTGACTCCTCCAACGTGCAGCCGGGCTGCGTCCTGCTGCTCCCCAAGGACCCGGACGCTTCCGCGCGTCGTTTGCGTGCGGGCGTACGCGAGCGACTGGGCGTCGACGTGGGCGTCATCCTGTCCGACACGTTTGGACGTCCGTGGCGCGAAGGCCTTGTCGATGTTGCGATCGGCGCGGCCGGCGTGCAGGTGCTGGAAGACCTGCGCGGGCAGAAGGACTCGTACGGCAACGAGCTCGGCATGACTGTGACGGCACTCGGCGACCAGATCGCAGCCGCGGCTGAGCTCGTGAAGGGCAAGCTTGCGGGCGTTCCGGTGGCGGTCGTGCGCGGCCTTCAGGCATACGTCACGAAGGACGACGGCCCAGGCGCGCGGGAACTGATCCGGCGCGCTGCGGATGACATGTTCCGTACGGGTTCTCGTGAGACGGTGCTGGCGCGGCGCACCGTTCGCGAGTTCAGCGATGTGCCGGTCGACCCAGAGGTCGTACGCCGCGCAGTAGCCGCCGCGATCACCGCACCCGCGCCGCATCACACGACACCGTGGCGGTTCGTGCTGCTGGAGTCTGCGGACGTCAAAACCCGGCTGCTCGACGCGATGCGCGACGCGTGGGTGGCTGATCTGCGCGGTGACGGCTTCTCCGAGGAGTCGATCGCAAAGCGCGTACGGCGTGGCGAGGTGCTGCGGCGCGCGCCGTACCTCGTGGTGCCATGCCTTGTCGCCGACGGCATGCACGCCTACCCCGACAAACGGCGGGCCGCCGCAGAGCGGGCGATGTTCCTGCTCGCCATGGGTGCGGGGATCGAGAACCTGCTGGTTGCCTTGGCCGCCGAGGGTCTGGGGTCGGCGTGGGTGTCGTCGACGCTGTTCTGCCCCGATGTCGTACGCGACGTGCTCGACCTGCCTGCCGACTGGCAGCCGATGGGTTCGGTGGCAGTCGGCCACGCTGCTGCTCCCCCGCGCGATCGGCCGGAACGCGATCCCGCGGACTTTCTGCTCGTCCGCTGAGTGTTCCGTGGAAATCGGGACGAGCGCTAGACTAAGTCCAGTAACTTAGTCCGGCCTGAACAGGAGTCTGGCATGACGATGGTGGTGAACGTGCATGACGCGAAGACGAACTTCTCCAAGCTGTTGGAGCAAGCGCACGCCGGCCAGGAGATCATCCTCGCCAAGGCCGGAAAACCGTACGCGCGGATGGTGCCATTGGCCGCGGAGCCGTCAGGGCGAGAGCCGGGTGGGCTCTGGGGACGGGTGGGTCCGGAATTCTTCGAGCCACTCCCAGAAGAGGAGCTGGAAGCCTGGGACCCGGCCTGATGCGTGTACTGCTGGACACCCATGCACTGCTGTGGTGGTTCACCGACGACGATCGGTTGTCCGAGGCAGCTCGAGACGTGGTCCGGGACAGCGCCAACACGGTGTTCGTCAGCGCCGCTTCGGCATGGGAGATCGCGACCAAGCAGCGGCTCGGCAAGCTGGAGGGCGTCCCGCACGCCGCCGACCGATACTCCGAGCTGGTAGCAGCCGAGGCCTTCGAGCACCTACCGATCACGCACCTGCACAGCTTGCGAGCCGGGGGCTACGTCACAGCTCATCGTGACCCGTTCGACAGCATGCTTGCCGCACAGAGCGAGCTGGAACGCCTACCAATCGTGACGCAGGACCCTGCCTTCGCGGCCTTTGGTGTCGAGCGACTCTGGTAGGAGCTCACACGGAGTCGGCCAGTCAGATCTCGCTCAACCGCAGCGCGATGCGTACGCGCCACGTCTCCAGCATCTCGTCAAACCCGGCCGCAAACGCCTCCAACAGCGCCACGCCATCGATAGAGGTTGCCGTCAGGTCGTACTTGACGTGGACGGTCGTGCCACCGCTGTAAGCCGGTTCGCAATACACACTGACCAGGCCAGCGGTGCCGTTGTCGGACACCCGCGCATAGGCCACTTGGTCACCCGTGCGCATCACGGTCACCCAAATGGTGTGAGCTCCAAGGGACGTGCTCCACACCGCCCCCACCTCGTCGGTCGCACCCGATAGGTAGGTGGGCTCCCAGCCCTCCACCCAGAGGCGCTCACCTTCCGGGGTGAACAACGGCAAGGCCATCACCGGATCAAGGCGCACTTCGAACGAACCGCTCCTCATGAGTCGGGCCGCGGCTGCTCCGGTGTCCATGCGCCGAAGTATGGCGGGCAAGCAAGCCGTTTCCGTGGTGCCGAGCGCGATTACCGAACAATGTCGTCACCCACGGCCATCGAGCCACCGGCGCGACGGATCACAGAAGCTCGGCGATGAGGCCGGCGGCCCGGGCGGCACCGTCGGTCGCGACCGGCCGGTAGTCGACGTCGCGGCCGATCTCGGCGGCGATGGCCTCGGCGATGGCGTCTGGGTCGGTGGTGGCGTAGTCCATCCGCCGGCCCGCCCGGTGGCGGTCAAGCCGGTGGGCGACGTGGATGTTCTGCTCGAAGTGGTGGGCGAGCGGGAAGTACAGGAACGGCCGCCGATTCGCCGTCAGCTCCATGCACGTCGTCAGTCCACCCTGCACGATCGCGAGGTCGCAGGCGGCGAGGTGGCGGTAGAGCTCGTGCACGTACGCCCGCAGCTCGAGCCCCTCGTGCCGCGGGAGCGTGCCCGGATCGATCCTCGGGCCCGTGACGACGATCATCCGCAGTGCCGGAACGCGACGCTTCGCCTTGGGAAACGCCTCGATCACCCGCCGCAACAGGTGCTGGCCGACACCCGAGCCGCCAACGGTGACGATGCATACCTGCTCGTCATCTCGGTAGCCGAGCTCGTGCCGGAGCCTCGTCTGGTCGGCGAAGTCGGACGGGTCGAATCCGGTCACGTAGTCGGCGAAGCCGTAGTGTCGTTCGGTCCAGTCGCGGATCAGGGGCAGATCAGGCCCGAACGCGTCGGGAACGATGTCCTCGGGGTTGCCCACGAACACGGCGCGGTCACGTACGCGCGGGAAACGCGCGATGTGCTCGATCATCTCCGCGTTGTAGTCGGCCGTCAGGACCGCCTCACGTTCGCCGCCGTCCGTTCATTGGTAGCCATCCGACGAAGTCGGTCAGCCACACGTACGCTGCCCGCTTCTGCTCGGGATTCTCGTGCAGGTAGTAGTCGAGCTCCCACGCCTCGTCGCCGATCCACAGGTCGTAGTCCTCGTCGCGGACGAGGTCGTGAAAGACCATGAAGTTCGCGAGCAGGATCTCGTCCATCCGGCGGATCGCCTGGAAGCAGTGCAGATCATGCTCGGCCGACTCGCTCTCGATGTGCGTCGACTCGTTGGCCAGGAAGGCGCTCGCAGGATGCACCCGCTCCCCGCGCTCCTCCAGGACTCGGGTCACCGGGTGCTGGGCGAGCCAGTCGATCTCGAGGTCCGGGTGCAGCTTGCGCAGCTCATCGGCGATCGCGGCGTCGCGCTGCGCGTGGCCAAGGCCGATCGGCGAAGAGATGTACAGCGCTCGCTTGCGACGGGACTTGCCGCGCACCCAGCGCCGCGGCGGCGGCGCCGGCTTGATGAAGTCGCGCAGGAGCAGGTTGACCTTGACCGGGTCGCGCACGTGCGGGCCATGCCCCGAGCCCTCAAGCAGGACGAGCTCGCCGCCAGTGTGCTCGGCGAGCGCCGCACCACGGGTCGCAGACACGATCGCGTCGTCGGTGCCGTGGATCACGAGCACCGGGCACCGCACGCGCTGCGCAAGCTCCCGCAACTCCTCGGGCGAGTGCTTCGCGCCGTACTGCGCCGTCACCAGCGTTTCGCCCGTCGTCTCGAGCCCCCAGCCGACGCAGTCCTCGAACGGCTTCGTTGAGTGCGGCTCGGCGAAGAACCGCGAGAAGAAGAACTCGAGGAAGCCGCGGTAGTCGCGGAGCCAATAGTGCTTGTTGTACTTCGCCCAGCCCTTGTCGGTATCGAGTTCGTCCTCCCACGGGACCATGCGCTCCGGGATCGGATCGCCGCCGCCGGAATACGAGGGCCCGATGAAGACGGCGGCCTCGACCCGCTCGGCATGGTCGGCAGCGAGGATGAGTCCGCGCTGGGCGCCAAGCGAAAAGCCGACGATGATCGCGCGTTCCGTCGCCGTCGCGTCCATGACCGCCAGCGCGTCCGCCGCGAACTCCCGCTCGTCATACGCCTCGGAGACGTCGGGCCGGTCCGAGCGGCCGTTGCCGCGCCCGTCGAAGGTGAGCACACGGCAATGCCGTGCGAGGTAGGGGATCTGCATCTTCCAGTGGCGTGAATGAATGATCGACCACGTCGGCAGCAGCAGGACCGTGGGCTCCCCGGAGCCGTAGACCTCGTAGTGCACCCGCACGCCGTCGCGCTCGACGTCGCCGTCAACGGACGGCTGGCATGCCTGCGTCATTCGTCGTCCCCCTTGCGGTTGGTTCTTCTTCGAGGCGCCTGATCAGTACGCCGACGCGTCGCAGCGCCGAGCGGATAGGCAGCAGCTCGCGGTCGAAGCCGAGCAGCAGCAGCGCCTCCGAGCCGAGAAAGGCCGAGCCGATCAGGGTGGCCGCCTCCTCGGCGGTGAACGGACCGAGCGGGCCGTGGCGCTGCTCGGCCTCGCGGGCCACCTCGATCAGCAGGGCGAACCAGCCACCGAGCAGGTCGCGAACCGCATCACGGATGTCGGGGTTCGACCAGCCTGCGGCGATCATCTCCTGCAGTGACCGCACGTAGCCGGATTCCAAGTCGTCCTCGAGGTAGTCACAGGCGCGCTCGTAGCGCCGCCACAGCGGCTCGTCCTCGGCATACATGCGGGTCTGGCGCTCCAGGCGGCGCAGGTTCTCCTCCGCGAACAGCGCCATGACGAGGCCCTGCTTGGAGCCGAAGTGGTAGTGCAGCTGGCTGAGCGACACCCGCGCCTCCTCGGCCACCTTGCGGGTCGACAGGCCCGCGTAGCCCTCGGCCAGCAGCCGACGGCGGGCCGCCCCAAGGATCAGCGAGCGGGTGTCGCCTGGCTCCTCGTCCACCACTGGATGGGTCCTCTCCGCTAAAGCAATCGGTCGGTCGATCGACCTTGACAGTAGCGCGCTAGCGCGAGCAGGCTCAACCCCTAGATCGGTCGATCGACCGAAGAGCTCACCGGAAGGTTTCGGGAAGGCCGGCCTTCCTACGTTGCCAACGACCGTCACGAAGAAAGGGGTCCGCAGTGACCGCCACTACCGAACGACCTCCCCTCAACGGGGTCGACACACCGACGCTGTTCGCCACCCTCGACGCAGTCAAGGCGCAGCCGGAGATCGCCGAGTTCCAGTTCCGCGCGACCAACACGTGGGTGAAGGGCACGCACAACCGGTCCTCGATTCGCGGATTCTTCGGCGCCGGCCAGGAGCTCGAGCACAAGCACGAGACCACGTTCGACGCCGACCACCCCACCGTGCTCGTCGGGCAGGACAACGCTCCGACCCCCGGCGGAGTACCTGCTCGCCGCACTCGCAGCGTGCCTCACGTCCGGCCTGGCCAACATCGCCGCCGCGCGGGGGGTCCAGCTCTCGAAGGTCGAGTCGACCGTCGAGGGCGACATCAACCTGCTCGGCATCCTCGGGCTGTCCGACGAGGTCCGCAACGGTTACAACCAGATCCGGGTCAGCTTCAAGATCGCCGGTGACGCGCCACCCGAAAAGCTTCGGGCGCTCGTCGAGCAGTCCCAGGCACGCTCCGCCGTGTTCGATGTCATCACCGGTTCCGTACCCGTCAGCGTCGACGTCACCGTCACCTGACGCACCGACCATCCCCCAAAGGCACGCCTGTCCGGCTCACGAGGCCGGGCAGGCGCCGTGACTGCGAACCCCAACCGCGACCACGAACGTAAGGACAGGCATGCGACACGTCGACACGATCGTCATCGGCGCCGGACACGCCGGCCTGGCGACCAGTCGTCTTCTCACGGACGCGGGACGTGACCACGTCGTCCTCGACCGCGGCCGGCTGGCCGAGAGCTGGCGTAGCGCGAGGTGGGACTCGCTGCGCCTGCTCACCCCCAACTGGATGAGCCGGTTGCCGGAGTGGACCTATCGGGGTCGCGATCCCGAGGGGTTCATGGCGGCGGCGGAGCTCGTACGTTATCTGGAGTCGTACGCCCAATCGTTTGACGCCCCCGTGCAGCAGCAGACATCGGTGCTCGACGTGTGCGCGGTTGACGGCGGCTACCGGATCCGCACCACTCGCGGCGCCTGGCGAGCCCGCAACGTCGTCGCCGCGGCCGGCCCGCGTCCGCAGGTGCCCAAGCTGGCTGCTCGCTTGCGCCCGGAGATCAGGCAGATCCACACCAGTCGCTACCGCAACCCCGCATCGCTGCCCGACGGTGGCGTGCTTGTGGTCGGGGCATCGGCCTCGGGTGTGCAGATCGCCGCCGAGCTGCGCCGGGCCGGCCGCGCCGTCGTCCTTGCCGCAGGCACGCACACGAGGTTGCCAAGGCAGTACCGCGGCATGGACATCATGTGGTGGCTGGAGCAGATCGGCGCATTGGACCGTACGGTCGACGACACCGACGCATCTCAGGCGCGGCGCGAGCCCTCGGCCCAGTTGACCGGCAGTCAAGGCGCTCCGGAACTCAACCTGCGCCGGCTGCACGAGCTTGGAGTCGTCGTGACCGGACGGCTCGCGGGCCTCGATGGCAGCTGGGCGCGGTTCCGCGACGACCTGCCCTTCACCACCGCCGCCGCCGAGGCACGGCTGCGTCGCATGCTCCGCACCATCGACGAGCACGTGGTGATAGCAGGGCTCGAGGACGAGGTCCTTCCCGCGGCCGACCCGGCGCCGGTTCGCCTTACCAGCGCGCAGCAATCCCTGGATCTGCGCACAGCGGGCATCTCCACGGTGGTGTGGGCCACCGGGTTCCACCACGCCTACCCGTGGCTGCGCGTGCCCGGCGCAGTCGCCTCCAGTGGAGAGGTCGAGCAGTACCGCGGGATCACGCCCGAACGCGGCCTCTATGTCGTCGGGCTGCGGTTCATGCACCGGCGCAACTCGCAGTTCATCGACGGAGCACGACACGACGCGCGGACCATCGTCGAGCACCTCGTCGGTGCCGACCGGGCTGCCCTGAAACGAGCGGAAGAACCGTGACCTCGACGTACGACGCAATCATCGTCGGCGCGCGCTGCGCGGGCTCGGCCACAGCCATGCTGCTCGCGCGACAGGGTCTGAGGATCCTCGTGCTCGACCGGTCCAACTACGGCAGCGACACCGTGTCCACGCACGCCCTCATGCGCGGCGGGGTCCTCCAGCTGCAGCGATGGGGCCTGCTCGACCGCATCCAGGCAGCCGGGACACCGCCGGTGACTCGCGTCGTGTTCCACTACCCGGGCGATGCCGTGCGCGTCTCCCTCAAGCCCGCTGCAGGAGTACGAGCCCTGTACGCGCCGCGGCGCACCGTCCTCGATCGCGTCCTCGCCGATGCCGCGGTTGAGGCTGGCGCAGAAATGCGCTTCCGGACGAGCGCTACCGAGCTCCTCCGCCATCCGTCCGGCCGCGTCATCGGCGTCGCAGGTCACGACACGCACGGCCAGAGCTTTGTCGCCTCTGCGCCGCTCGTCATCGGCGCGGATGGGGTGCGCTCGTTCGTTGCGAGTTCGGTCGGCGCGCCGATGATCCGTACGGCATCGAGCGCAACTGCTTGCCTGTACGGCTACTGGGATGACCTGCCCGCCGAGGGCTTCGAGTGGTTCTACGCACCTGGGGTCGCCGCGGGCCTCATCCCGACCAACGACGGCCAGACGTGCGTTTTCGTTGGTACGACGAGGGAGCGCATGCGCCTCGTACGCTCGGCCGGCACCACTCCGGCGCTCAGCGCCCTGCTGCAGCAGGTGTCGCCCGACTTGTGGAAGCGGGTGTCCGCTGCGCGTCCGCCTGGTCGGCTGCGCGGCTTTGCCGGCCAACATGGCTATCGGCGCAAGGCGTGGGGTCCCGGCTGGGCTCTCGTTGGTGACGCGGGCGCCTTCGAAGATCCGCTCAGCACCCACGGCATCACAGACGCGTTCCGGGACGCCGAGCTGCTCTCCGCGGCGGTGGGCGACATCCGTGCCGGCGCGGCGAGCGAGGCGGGGGGCCTCCTCGGCTACCAGGCGGCACGCGACCGGATGGCGGAGCGGTTGTTCGGCGTAGCGGATGCAATCGCCTCGTGCACGTGGTCGATGACGGAATTGCGCCGGCTCCTGCTCGAGGCCAGCTCCGCAATGACCGAGCAAGTCGAGCGCCTGGAGAGTCTGGACGCGTTGCGGGAGGCCGGATCAGGTGCCAACTGGCGCATCGCCTGACGCTGGCGGGTGTGCAGCCGCCCCGAGCGCCGCCGATGATGGATGAACGGTCGCCGGTGAGCTGGGGTGTTATGGCGCGAAGAATCGAGATCAGGCTGCTGGGCACCTTCGAGGTGGTGATCGACGGTGTCCCTCTTGCGGCCGATGCGTGGCCGCGCCGCCAGGCGGCGACCCTGGTGAAGCTGCTTGCCCTGTCACCAGGTCGTCAGCGGCATCGCGAACAGGTCATTGACCTGCTGTGGCCGGACCTGAGTGTGGCAGACGCCGCGCCGCGGCTGCACAAGGTCGCCCACTATGCCCGGCTCGGCCTGGGCGAGGATCGCCGCTCGGTGGTGCTGCGCGGCGAGTCCGTCGCGCTGCTGCCCGACGCGGACGTCGTCATCGACGTCGACGTGTTCGAGTCGCTGGCAGATGTCGCCGCCACATCCGGCACGTCGTCCGATGCGGCTGCGGCCGTCGATGCGTATGGAGGCACGCTCCTGCCCGGCGACCTCTATGAACCGTGGACAGAGAGCCGCCGGGAGCGCCTGAGGCTGCGCTACGTCGATGTGCTTCGGCGAGCAGAGCGGTGGGACCGGCTGCTCGCGGAAGACCCTGCCGACGAGGAGGCCACCCTGGCGCTGGTGAGCCGGCACGTTGCGGCCGGCGACAACCGCGCTGCGCTGCGCCAGTTCGAGCGGCTGGACGCCGCGCTGCGCCGCGAGCTCGGTGTGACAGCGAGTCCGCGGGTGCTAGCCGCGCGGGACCAGGTGTTTGCCGAGGTGTCCGCCCAGCAGCCGCGGGCTCGCGAGCAACTTCTCGTCGGTCGCGGACCGCAGCAAAAGGTACTAGCCGACCTGCTTGCCGAGGCTGGCGTAGGGAATGGCCGCACCGTACTCGTCTCTGGTCCCGCGGGCGTGGGGAAGTCCGCACTGCTGGATTGGGCGCGCGCCCGGGCCGCGCGTGATGGTTGGCGCACCGGGCACGGTGGCGCGGCGGCGGTGGAAGGAGCCTGGCCGTACGCGCCCGTCCTCGGCGCCCTCTCCGAGCTGTGCCGGCAACACCCGGCGCTGCTGGACGGGCTCGACGAGACATTGCGCGAGGAGATCGACCGCGGCCTTGCCGGGCGTGAGCTGACCTGGAACGGCGAGGGTTCGCACCAGCGCCTGTTCGTCGCCGCCGCCGAGCTGCTGCGACTGGCAGCGGCGGGCACCGGCCTGATGCTCACAGTCGACGACATGCACGAGTCAGACGAAGCGAGCCTTCGGCTGCTGCACTACCTCGCCCGGTGCGCAGCCGGTGAGCGCGCGCTCATCGTCGTCGGCTACCGCCCGGGTGCGCAACAGATCGAACAGGTCACGGCCAGCCTGCTGCAACGCAACATGGCCGTCCCGCTGCCGTTGCCCACACTCGACCGGGCCAGCGTCGACAGGCTGGCGCGAGCCGCGGCCCCGGAGGCGACCGACCAGGTGCTTGACCAGATCTGGGATGTCTCCGGCGGCCTGCCCTTCGTCGTTGTCGAGATGGCGCGGGCGTCCGCCACCGGTTTGCAGGCTGAGGTCGCCGGCGCAGTCGAGCTTGACCGGATGGCGGTCGAGGTCCGCGGGGTGCTCCGGCGGGTCGCCGTGATCGGCAACAGCTTCGACACGGACGAGTTCATCGCGCTGACCGGGCTCCCCGAGCCCGAGGCGTACGCCGCGTTGGATGCCGCGCTGGCAGCGCTCGTGGTCGTTCGTACCGACTCGGGATTTCGGTTCAGGCACGCGCTGATCCGGGACGCACTGTTCGACGACATCGCACCTGCAGAGGAGCGAGAGTTCCATCGGCAGGCGGCCGAGAGACTGAGCGCAATCGGCGCCGCTCCTGCGCGTGTCGCTCATCACTTGATCGCAGCGGGGCAACGATCCGACGCCGTCCCCTACGTCCTTCAAGCCGTGGAGACCGAGGCGGCATTGGGGGCCTATCGCGACGCGCTCGCTCTGGTGGATGCGGTACGAGAGCACGCCAAGTCGGCAGACCGCGCCCGCTTGCTGGCCTTACGTGCCTATCTCCTGTCGGCCGTCGGAGACCGGGACACGATCGAGGCCTACCGTGACGCGCTTTCCTTGGCAGCCGCAGACGATCGGCCACTGCTGCGGGCACGCATGGGAACCGCCGCCGCCAGGGAGGGCGACCTCGACACCGCAGCAGCCGTCCTCGACGGCCTCGAAGCCGACGGCGGACCAGCCGACGTCGCTATCTTGCTCGCTCAGGGACTCCTCGCGTACTTCAGCGGTGACATCGAAGCCGCGGGAAACGTTGCCTCGCAGATCGATCGTGTCCTCGGAGCCGAGGGCAACACATGGCAACGGCTTGACCTCCTCACGTTGGAGGCGCTGGTGGCCCACCACCGGGGACAGCTGTTCAACCGGCTCCACACCGAGCTTCAGCGCGCCCAGGACGCGCCGGCACTCGCGAGCACGATTTTCGATCCGTACGTGTGCGTCGCAGAGTTCCTGCTCTATGGGGCAACGCCGTACAGCGAAGTCAAGGCACTCGCCATGTCACTGCGGGAAACGGCGCGCCGGACGGGAGTCCTGCGAGCCGAGGCCTTTGCCACCGCACTGTTGGGAGAGGCCGCACTCCTCGCCGGTGACATCGGCGAGGCCGGGCGTGAGCTGCAGGACGCCGTCGACCTGCACCGCGAGATCGGCGCACCCGGTGGGGAGTCCGCCTCGCTGCAACGGCTCGCCGAGGTCAGGCTGTGGCAAGGCGACCGGGACGAGGCGACGCGGTTGTTAAGACAGGCGTTGCTGCGCGGCCGGTGGTCGATCATGGCTCTGCACGTGGTGCAACGGATCTTCGGCACGATGATCCTCGCCGCTCCCGATCCGCAGGCAGCCCGGGCTGTCGTCGACCAGGCAACGGAGACGCTGGGCGCCGAGGACTCGTGCTCGTTCTGCGACATCATGCTCGCGGTCCCCGCGGCGATGGCCTGTGCGGACGTTGGGGACGTGGACGAGGCCCAGCGGCACCTTGCCGTGGCCGAACGCTCAGCGGACCTGTGGGAGGGCACGTCCTGGCAGGGCGCAATCCTCGAGGCACGAGCCCATATCAGCCTGGCCGAAGGCGATGAAGCGAGAGCGGACGCCCTGCTGTACCAGGCGGCGGAGCTGTTCAACCAGGCTGAGCAGCCGCTGGACGCGGCTCGTTGCCGGGCGGGGATTACGTCCACCGACGTTCGCACGACAGCCAAGTGAACGCGGCGGACGTAGTGCGCGACCCTGTGCACTCGGGGAAGTGCCACGTCAAGCGTCAGGTCCGGCCAAAGCTCATCCACGACACGGTCGCGGTGCAGCCGCCCGCCGGGCATCACAGCACGATGTCGTCGCCCGACGACAGCCGGCGCGCTGCGACGCCCTCAATCCGAGCCAGCGGGTCGCACTCGTTCAGCGGCCCAAAACTCAGCCCCGTCTGCTCCTCGATCGTGGCCACCGGGACCTGGTAGGTCTCGAACTCGCCGAACGTGAACTCCAGGTCGCCCATGAAGTCGCGCTGGCTGACGACGTACCCGGTCACCGAAAGCTCCCCGGTCTCGTCGTTGACCATCGCAACGACCTTCCAGTAGTCCTCGGGGATCCGGACGTCGCGGTAGACACGGTCTTCGTCGCGGAAGATCGGGCCGCTGAACACGCTGACCTTGAGGTCGCGCACATCGGCATTGCCGAGGATGTGGTCCTCGAGGCTGAGCCACAGGTCCTGGTTGTGCCGCGCGTGCTGGGGCGCGGCGTTGGTGTAGAAGAACGTGTCCTCGGCGGCCGCGGCGGCCGCGTCGAGCGAGTCGCCCCAGGCCGGGTCGAGGCGTCGTACGAGATGCCCGCGGTCGAGGTTGTTGTGCTCGTACAGCTCGTTACCGATCTGCATGTCGGCCGCCAGCCGCGGGTCCTTGTTCCACTTGTCGCGCGTACGGCGTACGTTGCGCGCGCTGGTGCCGTCGATGTTGACCGCGGTGTACATCGCGAGCCGGCGGTCCTTGTGCATCCGCACCGAGTAGTGCGTGTAGTCGAGGATGCCGTCGTCCTTGTCCTTGACCGGCGCCAGCGCGGTGCGGAGCTTGCGGCTGAGCTTGGGGTGCGGCACCTCTTGTCCGAGGAAGTCCGCCTGGAATCCGGTGCGCCCCCGCATGTCTGCCGCCCTCGGGCCCAAGGTGGCGAGTGTGGCCACGCCCTTGCGCGGACGCGGGCGGCTCCTTGCCGGGGCGGAGCCCGTTCCGAGGAGCTGGTCCAGCCGGGCACGTACGGTCGGCGCGGTCACGGCGAAGTTGCGGTCCTTCTCCCGCCCGCGAAGTGCAGCGCGACGGCGTCGCCGGTGGCGAGGTCGACGACGACCGAGCCGGAGTTGCCGCCGAGCGTGGTGCAGTCGTGGGTGACGAGCTGCTCCTGGTCGCGTACGTCGGTGATCTCGCCGGGCGCGAGCCGCTTGACGTTGTAGACGTTGCCGAAGATGCGGTCCATCTCGTCGGGGATGCGCGTGCGGGTGTCCTTGGCGGGGTAGCCGATGACCGCGACGCCGCTGCCTGTCGTCGTACCGTCTCCGAGCTTGATGGGCGTACGACGCTTGGCTGCGGCGGTCCTGCCCCAGTCGACGCGGAGGAAGGCCATGTCGGGGCCGGGGTCGTCCTCGATGTGCAGGATGTCGACGATGCGGAACTCCGCCGGCGATCGGCCGTTGTGCTCTTCCTTGAAGTCGACGCGGGCGCCCATCTCGCCCTGGAACGACGTACGGAAGACGAAGCGGTTGCCGACACGCCGGGCGAACTCGGAGGCGACGTGCCGGTTGGTCACGATGACGTCGTCGTGTACGACCCAGCCGGTGCCGACCCAGTCGAACTGCGGGTTGTTGTCGAGCTCGATCCGGCCGACGGAGAGGATCGCGGACTTGAGGGCGGGCTGCGCGTCTTTGAGTCGCGCCTTCCAGGTGTCGGTGTCGAGCGTGGTGACGTCGAAGTCGTCGTTGTTGACGAGCAGCACGGGGCGGCCCATCACGAGGATGATCGCCTCCAGCCCGGGGTCGTCCCGCCGGGCTGGAGGGTGCTCGATGAGGCGGCGGGCGGCGTCGGCGGTGGCTCGTTCGGGGGCGGCGAGGCGCTCGAGCGGCGCGGCGCCCTCGCTGATCCTGGTGAGGATCTCTTCCTTGAGCGCGCTGTCGCGGTTGATGCGGCGCAGTGCCTCGAGCCGGCCCATGGCGTCCCCCATTGGATGCGGTCCCTGCCTGGTAGACAGAGCCGCCGGGGAGTGCTGCAGATACAGCCGGCCGCTAGCAGCGCACGCGCACCCTCAGGCCGCGGAGCATTTCGGGCCTTCGGAGGACCCTCACGACGTCGAGTCCCACAATCCGAGTTCGTCGTCGCCAAGGCCCTCGTGAAACTCCTCAGGCACCCTGGCCTCCACGAAACCCAGCTCGCGCCTCGCCGGGGACTTCAGGGGACGGTTCCGCAACGAGCGAACGGCCTCGGCGCCGTGGACAACATCGCCCCGATGCACGGCCTCGCGAGCCTCGGCGAGGGCCCGGAGGGCTCCGGGATCGGCCTTGATCTCCTGGGTCTCGCGCATGGCAAGGAATGTCTCAATGGCGAGCACGATGGTCTGGTGCACGCTGCGACGATCTTCCTCCGCGGCCAGGCGGAGCTCGGCCTCCAACTCGGCTGGCAGGCGCAAGGTCATGGCCATACCCGACGGTAGTGCTCGATGCCATCATGGGGCCAAGATCAGCAGCGATGACATCCGAGCCGTCATCTGACGGCGGCGGCCGTGGCCGAGCGGGTCGACTTCATGCTCCGGCGTACGTATGACTTCGCGCGAGCGCTGACGCACGCGGAGCAGGCTGCACTGAAGCTGACCTTGGACGACGACCCCCACGATGAGGGCCCAGCCGGGTTGATCACAGAGTGATTGCGCTGGTCCCAATCATGGATTGGTCGGGGACCCAGGGACCGACGGACGACCTCTGTCCGTGTCGTCGTACAGGTCTCGATCATGGGCGGCGGCCGCGTCCGCTGCCAACCCCGACACGCTTCCAGTCGCCTCGACGATGGGATCCCCGGCGATGTGAGCCCTTGCCGTGTCCACAGCAGATCGTGCTGTGGCCACCAAACTAGCGGCCTGCTCGGCGCTCGGCTCCAGGTTGGTGTCTGGGTAGCGACCAACGACCGCCCAGCTGGAGAGCTCGATCAACTCCCCGCGATCGAAGAGCTCGCAGCTCCGCCAAGCAGATCAACGAGAACCTCCAACGCGTGAGTGCGTGGGAAGTCGATCCCTTGGGCAACGAGCATTGCCTTCAAGGACTTCTCCGCTGCCTGCTGGGCGTGGAAGCACGCGGCCCACCTGGCGGCAACGTCGCTCTCAAGAATCAACTCGGCCACCGCTAGGTCCTCGGTCGCCTTGGACAGCCACTCGTGCCCACCGGAAGTCGACGGGGCGGCGGGCTCACTCCCGCTCATAGACGACGTGGCCCTCCCGTGCCGCAGCCCGCTCAAGTGTGCCGGCGGTCCGTGACCTCTCCGCAAACCGGCCCGGATCCGTAAATGCGACATCGAACGGCACCGACACCGACCCCGCCTCTACGACCCGCCGCCGCAGGGAGGCGGTTTCCGCAGGATCGAAGCGGTCGAGCACGACCAACAGGTCTATATCGCTGTCACCGGTGTCATCCCCACGCGCCACCGACCCGAACAGCCAGACAGTCCGGGGATCGAGGATGCTCACGATGCCGTCCACAAGTGGCGCGACCCACTCGGCGAGCAGGCGACCGTTCCAGACGGCCTTGCCGCCTCGGGTAGCCCACGTGACGCCCATGGGCGCAGCGTACCGATGATCGATCTGCGGGGACCCGCGAAGCGCGCCTTCACATCGCGCGGAAGTCACGCGGTGCGAGCCGCGGCCCGAACCGCGGAGCTCCGACGCCCGCCATCTCCAGGATCCGGGTGACTCGATAGCGATGGCCGGCGTACGGCGCCAGCAGCTCCAGCATCTCCTCGTCGGAGTCGGAGACCCGGCCGGTCAGGTTGTAGATCACCAATCGCGGGATGTGGAAGTCCCCCACGGAGACGGCATCGGGGTCGCCAACCGCCCGCTGCAGGGTCTCCGCGGCGGTCCAGACGCCGACGCCGCGGATCGCGGTGAGCCGCTGCGCCCGCTCGGCCGGCGGCAACGTACACGCCTCTTCCATGCGGTTGGCGACGCGCGCGACACGTACGACGGTCTCTGAACGCTGTGGTCCGACGCCGGCGCGGTGCCAGTCCCACGAGGGGATGTGCCGCCAGGTCTCGGCGTCAGGGGCGACCCGCATGCCGGCGGGCGCGGGGCCCGGGGCGGGCTCGCCGTGCCAGCGGAGCAGCGTGCGCCAGGCGCGGTGCGCCTCGGTGCCGGTGACCTTCTGCTCGAGGATGGCGGGGATCAGGGCCTCGAGCACCAACCCCGTACGGCCTATGCGCCAGCTGCCGCCCGTACGCCGCCAAGCATCCCGCAGCACCGGCTCGACCGGCGCGAAACCGTCGATGTCGTCGTCGGCGCCGAGCATCGAGGGGACCGAGTCGAGCAGCCAGTCGGCGCCGGGGCCCCAGGCGGTGGCGTGTACGGATCCGGATGACGGGTCGGCGCGCAGGCGAAGGGTGCCCGGGCCGGCGGGGGTGCGTACGGCTCGCCAGACGCTGCCGTCGGGCTGGATCCGGTAGGTGGGATCGCTGGCGCGCCGGTGGACGGAGAGGGTGCGGTGGACGTTGATCGCGTACGGCGCCTGCCACTCGCGGACCTTGCCCGGTGTGTCGTCGGCCACTCGCTCCGAGCGGAACCCCGAGCGCGCGCCGATCGTCATGGCAGACACCGTAGACTTCACGGTCGGTGTCCCCTGACATACCCGCCGAAGAGAGAGCCCCGTGGCGCAGAGTTCGAAGAAGCAGCAGGCCGTGGACCGCCGTGCCCGGGTCGAGGCGCTGCGCAAGGAGCAGGAGAGCGCCGACCGGCGCCGCAAGATGCTCGTCTTTGGCGTCAGCGGGGTGCTCGCGCTCGGCATCATCGCCGCGGCCGCGATCCCGCTGATCAACCAGTCGCGCAACAACCCGGCCAACAAGGGCTGGGGCACGTTCGGCGTGGCCGCCGCTGACGCCTCCTGCGACCCGGTGGTCGAGGACGCGCAGGCGGGCACCCAGGACCACCGGCCCGACGGCGAGGCGATCGAGTACACGAGCGCGCCGCCCGCGTCCGGCCCGCACTACTCGGCGCCGGCGACGTTCGAGCGGAAGTTCTACACGGTGGACGACACGCCGGAGGTCGAGCGGCTGGTGCACAACCTCGAGCACGGCTACACGATCTTGTGGTACGACCCGTCGATCTCGGACGCCGACCTCGACACGCTCGAGGACCTGGCGACCAAGGTGACCGAGTCCGATGACGTGTCCGACCAGGTGGCGGGCAAGTTCATCGTGGCGCCGTGGGACCCGGAGCGGACCGAGGGCGCGTTCCCCGACGACATGTCGTACGCGCTGTCGCACTGGGGCGTCGAGAACTCGTTCCGGCAGTACTGCGGGGAGCTGTCCGGCGAGGCCGTACGCGACTTCGTGCAGGACCACCCGTTCAGCGACTCGCCTGAGCCCAACGCGCTCTGATCTGTAGTGGTGCTCGAGTCGCCGTACGCGCTGCTGCGGGGGGCGCTCGCTCGTGACGGCGCGCGGCCGTTCATCACCTACTACGACGACGCGACCGGCGAGCGGGTCGAGCTGTCGGTGGCGACGTACGAGAACTGGGTCGCCAAGACGGCGAATCTGCTGGTCGACGGGCTGGGCATCCCTGATCGTGACGCGCGCGTAGGTATTTCTTTGCCGGCGCACTGGCAGTCGCTGGTGTGGGTGATGTCGGCGTGGGCGGTCGGGGCTGAGGTCGTTCTTGGCGAGTCGACCGGCGTTGACGTGGCGGTGGTGGGGCCGGATCTGGTTGTCTGCCGCCGCTGAGGGTGACGCGGGCGAGGTCGTGGCGCTGTCGCTGCGGCCGCTCGGCGGGCGGTTCGTGGAGCCGCTGCCGGCGCGGGTGCTCGACTATGCGGTCGAGGTGCCGGCGTACGGGGATCGGTTCGTGGCGGGCAATCTGCGCGAGCAGGTGGAACTGCTGGCGCGGGCTCGGGCAATGGACGTTCCCGCGGGAACGCGGTTGCTCGTCGAGCGCGACGAGCTCGATCTCGACACGGTCGTCGCCGCGCTGCTCGTGCCGCTGGTGGTGGATGGGTCAGTGGTGCTCGTACGCAATGCCGACGCACAGCGGCGACCAGCCCGGATCCAAACCGAGCGGGTCACCACCCAGGTCTAGGCGGCGCCCGAAAGCACCAGGGTGGCGTAACCGGCGGCGCCATCCCTTGTCACGTGGATGCCGTCTCGATGCAGCCAGTCCGGATGCTCTCCCGTGATCGAGTGCCAGTCCACGACGGTCACGTTGGGGTAGCTGGAGCCGACGTTGCTGATGGTCTGGTTGTTCGGACTCTCCCAGTTGCGTGGCACTCGAACGTTGACCAGGACGACCCGTTGACGATCCCGAAGCACATCGAGCGTCGACGCCAGCTGCGATGGGTTGATGATGCCGTTGTTGCCGGTGTGGATCACCACGACGCTGCCGAGCTGTTGCGCTGCCGCCGCTGCAGCGACAGCATCCAGCATCTGGTGGGCCTGGATCCCTTGGGCTGCGCTCACGGTGATGGACGTGCCGGATGCCTGCAGGGCGCCTTGCGCGCCAAGGAGCACCGAGTCACCGTACGCGCTGACCTGCGGCGGTGCCGCGGGTGCAGGTGCGGAGGCAAACGCTGGTGACGCAGCGGAGGGAGGCGGCTGCGACACAACGGTGACCTGGTCGGCTGGTGGCGCTGCTTCTGCCGGTGCCACGCGGGTCGGCGCCGAGCTGACCGACATGAAAACCACCGCCGTGCCGGCCACTCCGATCAAGACGCCCGAGTGAACGGCGCGCGACGGCTGACGACGACCTCGGCCTCGGTCGGCCGCCGGCTGGTGCGACCGGAAGCGCTGCTCAACCCATCGGTAGCTCAGCTCAGCGAGTACGAGGATCAGGGCAACCCGCAAGGCCTGGAGCAGCCACTGCGATCCGTACGCATCCAGACGGGACATGGTCAGGACGACCACGGGCCAGTGCCACAGGTAGATCGAGTAGGAACGCAGGCCGACCCAACGAGGAATTGGACGATCCAGCGCTCGGCCAAGGGCGCTACCGCGACGGGTCACGGCAAACACGACGAGCACAACGAGAGCATCGAAAGCCAGGAAGCCGCCTCGATAGAGACCCGGGTCGAACTCGTCCACGCGGCGGAGCTGCCAGATGACGAGGGCAAGAGCCAGCAGGGCCAACAAGTCCCACGCCCGCGTGGTCAAGATCGAGCGACGGCGACGCTGGTCGTTCGACACGGCCCAGGCGCCGACGGCTGAACCCAGCAGGAGTCCCGTGGCGTGCGTGTCGGTCCCGAAGTACACCCGAGCCGAGTCCGCTTCGTACGGCACGCCAGAGCTGACAGCGATCACGGCCATCAGGACGGTTGAAACCAGCGCCAACCCGAAAGCGATGACGGCGAGTCGGCGAGCCCGCGCAGCCGTCAGCGCTCCGCCGCTCACCGACCGTCCCCAGCAGACGACAGCCAAGATCGCGCACGGCCACAGGAGGTAGTACTGCTCCTCGATCGAGAGCGACCACAGGTGCTGGAGCAGCGGCGGCTGGCCGGTGAACTCGAAGTATGACTGGTCGTCGAAGATCAGCCACCAGTTCGTCACGTACGCCAGGCTCGAGAGCGCACTCTCCCAAAGAGTCTCGCGCTCCTCCGGCCAGAAGAGCAGCCCGGCGACGACCACCACGGCGATCACGACGAGAACCGCCGGCAGCAGCCGGCGCGCGCGACGCAAGTAGAAGGCACCGAGCGCCAACCGGCCGGAGTCGCGAAGCTCCCGCAGCAGTAGCTGGGTGATCAGGAACCCGCTGACGACGAAGAAGACGTCGACTCCCAGAAAGCCACCCGGGAGCCAGCTTGGCGTCCAGATGGAACAGAACCACGGCGGTGACTGCGATCGCTCGCATGCCGTCCAGGCCAGGCAGGTGGGTCCGCCGCCGTGGCTTGGATTCGGACATGTCAGCAGAATGGGACGGGTACGACCGCGGATTCGGGACTTCACGCGGCGTGGCGTGAGGTTTCGCGCGGTACGGGAAGCGGTCAAGCGGGTCACGTACGGCGGATAGGGTCGGCGCCATGGCTGTGCTCGTCACCGGTGGCGCCGGATACATCGGCGCCCATGTCGTCCGTCTCCTGCAGCAGGCGGGCACGCCCGTCGTGGTCGTCGACGACCTGTCGACCGGCCGAGCGGATCGGGTCGGCGGCGCGCCGCTCGAGGTGCTCGACCTCGCCCGGGACGACGCGCCGGAGCGGCTCGCCAAGATGATGGGCGAGCACGGCGTCGACGCGGTGATCCACTTCGCGGCACGCAAGCAGGTCGGCGAGTCGGTGGCGCGGCCGGCGTACTACTACCAGTCCAACCTCGGCGGCATGGCCAACCTGCTGACGGCGATGGAGGCGGCCGGCGTGGGGCGGCTGGTGTTCTCGTCGTCCGCGGCTGCGTACGGGATGCCGGACGTCGATCTCGTACGCGGAGGACGGGCCGGCAGCAGCCGATCAACCCGTACGGCGAGACGAAGCTCGTCGGCGAGTGGCTGGCGCGCGCGGCGGCGCGGGCATGGGGGCTGCGGGTGGCCAACCTGCGCTACTTCAACGTGGCCGGCGCCGGCTGGGACGAGCTCGGCGACCCGGCGATCCTCAACCTGGTGCCGATGGTGTTCGACCGGCTGGAGCGCGGCGAGGCGCCGCGGGTGTTCGGCGACGACTACCCGACACCGGACGGCACCTGCATCCGCGACTACGTACACGTCCTCGACCTCGCCGACGCGCATCTTGCGGCGCTGGACTACCTGGGGCGGGACGAGCGGCCGTACGACACGTTCAACGTGGGCACGGGCTCGGGCGCCTCGGTGCGCGAGGTGATCGACGAGATCGGCCGGGTGACGGGGCTGGATGTGACGCCGGTGGTCGAGCCGCGGCGCGCCGGCGACCCGCCGAGGCTCGTTGCCGATGTGTCGCGGATCCGTGACGAGCTCGGCTGGACCGCTCGGCACGGGCTGCCGGAGATCGTGTCGTCGGCGTGGTCAGCTTGGCGCGCGGCCCGCGACTGAGACCTGCGGCGGCTGATCTGCCAAGGCTCCCACCGAATCTCAGCCGCCGGACGAGCCCGGTTCCGGGCAGTCGTTAGCTGCCGCCCGTGACGGTGCGATGGCCATGGCGACTTCGGCCGGCATTCTCGAGTCAAGCGGGCAAAGCGATGTGCCAAGGTCCAGTACCTGGTAGCCGTCGGTCATGGACTGACAAGATGACGTGCGCCGTTTCCGTGTCAGCGTCCACGCCGTAGAGCGCCCAGCCGAATCCGTCGAGACACTTCAGATAGTCGATGTGCCCGGCCCCCTCAGCAGCGCCACTCGCAAGCACCGCGCTCAGCGCTTCGGCGCGATCGCAGGGCACTGTCGTACTTGTGCTGCTCGGCGCAGGCGTGATCGCGGGCGCCGAAGCTCAGTCGAGTCGAGGGGTGGCTGATCTGCGCAACGCCGTCTCCGCGGAGCCGTCACCGCACGCGACCAGGGCACCGCCGAGCGTCGTCATCATGATCACTGTGAGTCGGAGCCGCATGGTTCCTACCTCCCCCGCTGTCTGCAATGGAGAGATGACGCACAACCTCCTCCATCCGTTGACGGACCGAGAGGTTTCTTAACGCTGCTGCGGAGCGGGTGCGAGGCAGCGGCCGGTCCCTTCTCGTCGTCGGCGTCGCCCGCGCCTGGTCCCAGCGCGGAGGCGGGTGCGGCGTTGTGCGTGCCAGTTCGGGCGATGAAAGGCCCGGTCACCGGACTGGGCGGACAGTCGGTGATCCAGCCACGCCGCGCCGGCGACCCGCCCGACACGCGGCTGACCGAGATCATGTCCCCTGCTTGGTCGGCCTGGCGGCCGGCGCCCGACAGAGCTCAGCTCTGGTCGCTGGACAGGCGGATCGAGCGGTCGGGGATCGTCACGTCGGTCCAGACCCGGCTGCCGCGAGCGAGCTCGTTGTCCGCGCCAACGCGCGCCCCGTCACCGATCACACAGCCGTCGACGATGGTGCGCGCGCCGACGATCGCGCCGACGCCAACGACGGAGTCGAGGACGACCGCGCCGGCACGGACGACGGCACCGTCCTGAAGGACCGATCCGTCGACGACCGCGCCTTCCTCGACGATCGCCCGCGCGCCGACGACCGAACCACCGCGGACATCGGCCGAACCATCGACACGGCGCGCTGCGGAGCACGAGCTGCTCGCCGGTCGGGCCCGGGACGGCCGGCGACTGGACCCGTCCGAGGACGAGGTCACGGGAGCCCTTTACGAACGCGGCAGGCGTGCCGAGGTCGAGCCAGTACGCCGTGTCGACGTACCCCATCACGACGCGCCCCTCGGCGAGCAGGCCGGGGAACGTCTGCCGCTCGACGCTGACAACCTCGCCGTGCGGGATCGTGTCGATCACGCTGCGCCGGAACACGTAGCAGCCGGCGTTGATGCGGTTGGTGACCGGGTTGGGCATCTTCTCGAGAAATGCGGTGACCCGACCGTCGTCGTCAAGCGGGACGCAGCCGAACGGCGCGCGCGTCCTCCACCTCGGTGAGATAGAGCGTGACGTCCGCGTCGTGCTTGGCATGCAGGTCGAGCTGCGCCCCGATGTCGTGGCCCGACAGCACGTCACCGTTGAAGATCAGGACTGGCTCGTCTGGGCCGCTCCGCAACTTGTCGGCGACGTTGCGGATCGCGCCACCAGTGCCGAGCGGAACGTCCTCAGTGACGTACTCGACCTCAAGCCCCAGCCGCGAGCCATCGCCGAGCCACTCCGTGAAGACCTCGGCCTCGATAGGACGTCGCCAACACCACGTGGTCCGACGCCGGCGGCCCGGGCCTGGGCGAGTTGATGCGCGATGAACGGCACCCCAGCCACGGGCAGCATCGGCTTTGGCGTATTGATCGTCAGCGGGCGCAGGCGGGTGCCCTTGCCGCCGACTAGGAGGATCGCTTCCACAAGGTCTCCTAGGTCCGGTCTCGACCCGTGCGCGCCCGAAGCACGACGTACCTGATCTGTAGCCCGGCCTTCAATAGCCAGCGAAGCGGTGGACGATAACGCTTAGCGAGGTACCGATAGGCACTTTCGTGATGGGCCTTGAGCATGCGTCGGGGTTCGCGCGACGTCGTCGTGCCGCCGACATGCGTGACTCGCGCATCGGGCACGTAGACGTTCTGCCAACCAGAGCGACCGAGCCGGTCTCCAAGGTCGACGTCCTCGAAATACATGAAGAAGCCTGGGTCAAAGCCACCGACGGCATCGAATGCCCGTCGACGAAGCAGCAGGCACGAGCCAGACAGCCATCCTGCGGCGCGCTCGGACAACGGCCACATCCTCTCGTCGGTAGGCCCGGGTCCATGGATTCCTCGGCCACACTCGGACGAGCAGCGCGTGTCCGATCCCATGACCCACGACGGGAAGCGCTCTGGCGCTCGGGTAGAGGGAGCCATCTGGCTCGAGGACCGCTGGCCCGAACGAGCCTCCTCCTGGCCAGCGTTCCGCCGCCGAGATGAGCTCATCCACAGCGCCGGGCGCGAACACCAGATCTGGGTTGCACACCAACAGGAACTCGGTCTCCGCCCCTGCGCACCGACGTTCGCTGCGGCGCCGTAGCCAACGTTGGTCGAGGTGCGCACAATGCGGACTCCGTGTTCCCGCGCCGCACGCTCAGGCGCCCCATCAGTGGAGCCGTTGTCGGCGATCACGACCTCGTACGGTGTCGTGCACGCCTTTGGCAGCGAGTCGAGCAGACCGTCGAGGAGATGGCCGGGCGAATAGGTCACCACGATGACCCGAACCGCTGGTCGCTCGGGCGCAGGTCCTTCAACGCTCGGGTCGCTCATGACCGTCTCCACCTGTGCACCCTAGAGGCATAGAGGGTGCCCCAATCGAAGGGGAAGGGCGCGATGAGGCTGTGTCGCTCCTGTTCCTTCCCGGCCGCGACCAGCCTGGTGATTGCAGCAGCGAGCGCCTTAGAGTCATTGGGCCGAACCGCAATCCCGGAGCCCCGCTCGGCGCGGGCAACAATCTCGGGTGCACCGCCGAAATCGGTCACCACGACGCGACTCCCGCTCGCCAGTGCCTCGACCACCACCAGCCCGTAAGGCTCCGGCAGAGTGGACGGTGCGGCGAGCACGTCCAGCCGTCGGAAGATCGCCGCCACCTGGTCGGGACCCACCGGCCCAAACCACGTGACACCGGCCAGGGCGTGCGCGCGCGACTCCAGATCCGCGTAGTGCTGCTCTTTCCCTGCAACCGGTGGACCCGCGACGAGCAGCCGGCCATCCGGTTCGGTTTCGAGGACCATCGGCCACGCCTCGAGCAGGACGTCGACACCCTTCCACGTGTCGATGCGCCCTACGAAACCCACCACTGGGCCGGCCTCACGACTAGCGATGTCGTCCGGTTCCGGGTGAAACACGGCACGGTCGACGTCCTCGTGGACAACGCAGATTCGCTCCTGTGGCAGCGCTGTACGGAACTGCTCGGCGACCGCCTCGGAGCACGCGATAAGCAGGTCGGCGAAACGCGCTACGAGGCGACGCTCCAGCCAGAGGGCCGCCCGCGACTGCATCACGATCTCGCGCGCATGCCAGACATGTGGACGGCGGAGCATCGCCGCGACCGCCCATCCATACCACGAATGCAGCGAGTTCGATGCGATGACATCAGCGCGATGACGCCGGGCCACACGCCACAGCCGCGCCACGGCGACTGGCCACTCCAGCGCATAGCGCACCCACCAGAGCAGACCACCCGCGGTGGTGATCCGCGCATGGGGACGACAGAAACAGCCACGCCCGCTCGAACTAGTTCGGCCTCCAGCGGTGACGGCGCCGGCACGACGACGCGGCAGATGAAACCCTCAGCGGCCAGCTGGGACGCCATGCGCAGCAACGCATGGTCCGACCCGCCAGCCTCAGCCATCGGAGAGATGAAGAGCACACGTCGCCCGTCTTGGCGATGGACTGCTCCGGCCGGCGTGCGGGAGGTGCGCTCAGCGGTCACGCGGTTTCGAGCAGGTTCAGCAGGTATTCGCCGTAGCCGCTCTTGCGCAGGGGTTCGGCAATCGCAGCACAGCTGGTCAGCGTCGATGAAGCCCTGCCGGTAGGCGATCTCTTCGATGCAGCCGATCTTCAGCCCCTGCCGCTCCTCGACCACGCGGACGAACTCGGCCGCCTGCATCATCGACGCGAACGTCCCGGTGTCGAGCCACGCGGTCCCGCGCTCGAGCACGGTCACGCGCAGCTTGTCCTCGCTGCAGATACTCGTCGTTGACGGCCGTGATCTCGAGCTCGCCGCGCGCACTGGGGTTGATGCTTCGAGCGATCTCCACGACGTCGTTGTCGTAGAAGTACAGGCCCGGCACGGCGTAGGAGCTCTTGGGCTTCTCCGGCTTCTCCTCGATGGAGATGACCATGGCCGTCGCCGTCGAACTCGACGACGCCGTAGGCCGACGGTTCGGCGACGTGGTAGGCGAACACGTGACCGCCGTCCGGGTCGACGCTCTGCCGCAGGCTCGAGCCCAGCCCCGTCCCGTAGAAGATGTTGTCGCCCAGGACGAGGGCGACGCTCTCGTCGCCGATGAAGTCGGCGCCGATGAGGAACGCCTGCGCGAGGCCTTCCGGGCGCGGCTGCGTGGCGTAGGCCACAGAGATGCCGAGGTCCGCCCCATCCCCCAGCAGCCGCTGGAACTGCGCCTGGTCCTCCGGCGTCGTGATGATCAGGATCTCCCGGATGCCGGCCATCATGAGCGTCGACAGCGGGTAGTAGATCATCGGCTTGTCATAGACGGGCATGAGCTGCTTGCTGACGCCCTTGGTGATCGGGTACAGCCGGGTGCCAGAGCCGCCAGCGAGAATGATTCCACGCATGGCGGGACAGCCTACCTGCCTCGCCAGACGGCGATTCGTCGCGGATTAGACTCGGTGGCCGACCTTGCCCACCCGTTCAACGAGCAGGATGATCATGGCGACTCCCACAACGCATATACGACCCACCCGATGAAGTGGCTCATCGTTGGCGCCGGCGGCATGCTCGGCCTCGACCTGCAGGTGTCCCTCACGGGTCGTGACCTCGTCGCCCTCGCGCGAGGCGACCTCGACGTGACCTCCGCAGACGAGGTGCAGCTGGCATTGGACGAGATCCGCCCAGACGTCGTCGTCAACGCCGCGGCCTACACAGCAGTCGACGCTGCCGAGGAACATGAGGCCAGGGCGTTCAACGTCAACGCGGTCGGTCCGGCCAATCTAGCGAGCGCGTGCGCTCGGACCGGGGCGCGCCTGGTCCAGGTTTCCACTGATTACGTCTTCGACGGGCAGGCCAAGGAGCCGTACGCCGAGGAGGCCCCGGTCGCGCCGAGGTCTGCTTATGGCCGGACGAAGGCAGCGGGTGAGTGGGCCGTCCGAGCGCATCTGCCAGAGCGGTCATGGATCGTCCGGACCGCCTGGCTCTACGGTGCCGGTGGGCCGAACTTCGTCCGCACGATGATCAACCTCGAGGCACAACGCGACACACTCGAGGTCGTGGACGACCAGCGTGGCCAGCCCACCTGGACGGCTGATCTGGCGAGGCAGATCGTGCGGTTGGTCGAGGCCGACGCGGCGCCGGGGATCTACCACGGCACGTCGTCTGGCGAGACGACGTGGTTCGGCCTCACCCGCGCCATCTTCGAGCGGCTCGGAGCCGACCCCGAGCGGGTACGCCCGACGACGACGGACAAGTTCCCGCGGCCCGCGCCACGCCCCGCGTACTCAGTGCTCGGGCACGAAGCTTGGGCTCGCGGAGGGTATCGAGCCTCTGCCGGATTGGCAGGAGTCGTTGGCTCAGGCCTTCGAGTCGGTCCGCAGCTCGTCATAGAACCGGACGCAGTCCTCGTACTGTGGGAGGAGCCCCTGCGCCTCCGCCTCGGCCAGCGTGGGGGCTGCCTCGTCCTTGGGTGAGAGCAGGGGAGTCAGGCCTGCCGGCCACTCGATGGCGATCGTCGGGTCGAGCGGGTGCACGCCGTGCTCGCGCGTGAGCGAGTAGACCTCGGAGCAGAGGTACGACACCACAGCCCCGTCGGTGAGCGCGATGAACGCGTGTCCAAGCCCCTCACTGACATAGACCGCCTTGCGCTCGACGTCGTCCAGCCGAACGGCCTCCCATTGGCCGAACGTTGGCGATCCCAGCCTGATGTCGATGATCACATCGAGTACGGCGCCGCTCATGCAGGTGACGTACTTAGCCTGGCTCGGCGGCACCGAAGCGAAGTGGATACCGCGGACCACGCCCTGCGCTGACACCGAGACATTGGCCTGCCTGAGGTCAAGGCGGTGTCCGCGGGCCTGCTCGAGCGCCTCGAAGCGGTACCACTCGAGGAAGACACCCCGGTCATCGCGGAACTGGCGGGGGGTCAGCTCGTACGCGTCTGCGATCGAGAGTTCTCGGATGTCCACGAGCCCAGAACCCTACTTGGGCGCGCTGAGCGGGCGGCAGCGTCGGCCCTCGTCTTAGCCCACACAGACGGGTGCCTCGCGCCGGCGCCGCCTGTCGCTGTGCCTGACTCGCCGGCTGCTCGAGCTGACGGCTCCACTGTTGCCTGTCTCGGGCTGCTCCGGCGGATCGATGGCGTCCTCGACCAGTCTGCCGGATCTCGCCGGAAGTTCGGATGCACCGGCTCGACCAGCGGCGGGACGAAACTCACGCTGACCGGGGCTTGCGCCGCGCGCCTTGCCGGCGATCGACAGCAGATCCGGCAAGATCCGTCACCGGCACGTCGGTCCAGATCGTCTCCGCCGAAGCCGCCGCCAGCGACTGGAAGTTGGTCAGCACCGTCTGCGGGTCGATCTGCTTGAGCATCGCCGACATCACGCATCTCTGCCGGGCCATCCGCTCGTAGTCGTTGCTGTCGCGCCGCGACCGGGCGAACCACAGCGCCGTGCCGCCGTCCATCCTCTGCTCGCCGGTCTCGATCCACCCCTGGATCCGGCCGCTGCTCGATGCCGATCGGGACGCGTTTCCCGACGTTGATCGTCACGCCGCCCACGGCGTTGACCAGCTGCTCGAAGCCCTGCAGGTCGATCAGCGCGGTGTAGCTGATCTCCAGCCCGGTGATCGCCTCGACCGCCGACTGCGTGGCAGCGACTCCCGGCCGGTCTTCGCCCTCAAAGAGATCGGCATGGTCCTCTGCCCAGGTGTACACACCATTGAGCAGGCACTCATCCCCGCAGTCGAACCCGTCCGGCCACTCGTCGTGCATCGGGCTGTCCTCGGTGAACGGCACGTTCTGCATGTTGCGCGGCAGCCCGAACAGGATCGACGCGCCCGTCTCGGCGTCAACGCTGGCGACCGTGATGCTGTCAGGCCGCAGGCCATCCCGATCTTCGCCCGCGTCGCCGCCGAGCAGCAGGATGTTGTAGCGCCCATCGCGCTCCCCCGCGCCGCCGCCGGTGAACACGTCCGACACGACGATCTGGATGCTGCCGACGGCGTTGGCGGCGACGAGCACAGCGGCTGACGTGCCGATGGCGAGTACGCCCGTCAGTCCGAATATCCGCAGTCGGTGTGTTCGCGCGAGCGTCATCGGCTGGCCGAGCCGCCAGGCGTCGATGAAAAGAACGGCCCAGAGGCCACCCAGGATGAGCAGCACGTAGCGGATTACCGCCGAGCACCGACTCATGGCCGAAGAGCGCGATCACGGCCCTGGGCGAGAGCAGCCACAGCCCGCCGACGGCTAGCGCCATGAGCGGCGGCCATCATCGCCACCGCAGCGCGAAACGCCCTAGTGCACGGTTGCCAGCCACGATCTGGGCCGATCCCGGGCGCCACTAGGGTCATGCCAAGGAGGCTCAGCGCCCGCCGGAACCGCACGGACTGCGCGCGCCGCTCCGTGTCGCCGTGGATCGACACACTGGCCCCCCTCGTGCAACGAGCTCTTGGGTGGGGCCGACACGTCTACGGAGTATTCCGGCGGTCTGGACGGTCGCCGAGGCCAACACGCCGGGCGACGATCAAGTGGATGTCTGCTGCTCGCGGGAAGCCAGAATCGCCGCTCGACGTGCCAGTCGGTGCGTACGACGGATCTCTGCCTCGGCGAACCGGCGCCGGTCCTCGTCGGTCTCCGGCAGGACCGGCGGCACCTGGCGGGGGTGCCCTGCTGGATCCAGAGCGACGAACACCAGGTAGGCCGTCGCCACCCGCTTGGGGGCGACGCCGGCCTCGTTCCACGGCTCGCTCAGGACCCGCACGCCGACTTCCATCGACGTGCGGCCGGTCCAGTTGACCTGGCCGTGCGCGTGGACGAGGTCGCCGACGTGGACCGGCTCGAGGAACGCCATCTCGTCCATCGACGCAGTAACCGCCGGCCCACCGCTGTGCCGTTGCGCCACGGCTCCTGCGACGGAGTCGACCATTTTCATGATCACGCCACCGTGAACGGAGCCGAGGAGGTTGGTGTCGATTGCGGTCATGATCTGGGACAGCGACGTCCGTGATGCCGAGGTCGGGCGGCCAGTGAGATCGTGCGAGGGCGTGTCCACGCAGGAGACCGTACGGCCTGGCGAGGTACCGTGCCTGACGTGACCACGCCATCGGGGTCCGAACCGGACCGGGAGCGCCCGACGACCTTCGTCAGCAAGACGTACGGTCGTGGGGCCAAGGACCCGATGCCGACTCGCGAGATGCCCGTCATGCCGGAGCGGCCGGCGACACGGGAGGCCGAACAGCCCGATGTCACGCCCGCGGCCGAACCGCCGCGTCGTCGGAAGCCGCCGCGACCGCGGACGATCATTCGCTGGCTCGTCGTCCTGCTGGTGGCGTGGCTGGTCTACCTGGTGACGGTGGCATTGGTGGCGTACTTCCGCATCGACTCGGTCGACGCGAAGCCCGATGGAGGCCGACCCGAGGACGGGCCAGGGCGCAACTACCTGATCGTCGGCTCGGACAGCCGCGACGACCTGACACCCGAGCAGCAGGCCGAGCTCGGCACTGGTGACGTCGAGGGGCGTCGCACCGACACGATCTTGCTGATGCACATACCCGACGGTGGCGGCGACACCGTGCTGATGAGCATCCCCCGGGACTCGCTGGTCGAGATCCCCGGGCGGGGCGACAACAAGATCAACGCCGCGTACGCTTTCGGCGGCCCTGAGCTGCTGGTCCAGACCGTGGAGTCCTCGACCGGTATTCGCGTGGACGACTACGTGGAGATCGGGTTCGCCGGGTTCGCCGACCTGGTCGACGCCGTCGGCGGCGTTGAGGTCTGCCCACCTGAGCCGATGGTCGACCCGATGGCCAACCTCAATATCCCGGCGGGTTGCCAGACGCTCGACGGCCCGACCGCGCTGGGCTACGTGCGGTCGCGCGCTACTCCGCTCGGCGACCTCGACCGCGTCCAGCGGCAGCGGGAGGTCATCGGCAAGATCGCCGACAAGGCCGTCTCGCCGATGACCGTGATCAATCCGATCCGCTACTGGCGGACGATGTTCGCCGGCTCGGACGCGGTGACCGTCGGCGAGCAGACCGGGCCATTTGATCTTGCGCGGTTTGCGTTGGGGATGCGGCAGGCGACCGGCCCGGACGGTCGCACGCTGACGGTCCCGGTCGCCGACACTCCGACGATCGACGGGCATCGGATCGGTTGTTCGGTGGGACGAGGCGGCGGCCAGCGCGCTGTTCGACGCCATCTCCACGGGATGGGAGCCTGCCGGCAGGCGAGTCCTGACCGATCCCACGACAACACGTCAGTGCCGGACCAACTCTGAGAACGGTCTGCAGGATTACGACCCCCTGGCTACGGTTGAACCGTCGTGAGGTTTCTGTGGCGTGCCTTTCTTGCCGCGGTGGTCATTTCCGCCACCGTGCTTTCCGGAGTGCCAGCGGCGATATTCGGCGCCGGTGGAGACTTATCCAGTTCCTCCGAGCGGCTCCTGGGCAATATCCGGCCACGGATGGGGCCATGGGAAGGGCCTGTCCCAGTGGGGAGCCCAGGGGGCGGCGACTGCAAGGTGTCACGCGGAACCAGATTCTGGGCTTCTATTACCCTGGCACCAGATCCGTCAACATCGGCAATCCGCCCATACGAGTCCAGCTCCAACAGTTCGCTGGTAATGCCATCGTCTTCGGGCGTTACGGCAATGAGTCGGTGACCGTAACCGACTTGGGCTCCGGTGCACAGGGCATCCTCAGTCAGGGGGGATTCCACGCGGTCTTCATCCAAGCGAATTTCATGCAAGTGGTCCGGCGGACGAGCAGCGGCTGGGCGCCGCTGGCCCTGAGCGGCCGCACCCAGCTAGTGGGTCCAATTCGATTTGGCGGGCCGTCCGGCGCCTGGCTGTACAACCCAAACCTGTCGGGGGACGGCCGCCAGTACTGGGGGCGGATTCGCGCAGTCCGCACCGGGTCCACCAATGCCCAGGCCGTCAACGTCCTGGATCTGCAGTCGTACCTCAAAGGCGTCGTTCCACGCGAGATGCCGGCATCCTTCGCCACCGCCGCGCTGCAAGCCCAGGCCATGGCGGCACGCACGTACGCGCGCGCGGTGTCGGCTGCCGGCGGCGCCTGGGACCTGTGTGACACGACCGCATGCCAGGTCTACGGCGGACGGATCGTCTCCGCAAGGGGCGTGCTGACCGGGCTGGAGAGCTCCTCGACCAGCGCGGCTGTGGATGCTACGCAGGGTCTTGCGCTGTACTACGGCGACGGTCCGGCACTCACCCAGTTCTCGGCCAGCAACGGCGGTTGGTCGGTCGATGGTGGGAGGCCGTATCTGCAGGCCAGGCAAGACCCCTACTCCGGTGCGGCACCCAACGACCCGGTGAGCAGCTGGACCGACATGCTGCCTGTCTCACGTGTTCAAGCGCACTGCCCTGGCGCGGGTCAACTCCGCCAGATGGTCGTGGCTGGTCGCGACGGCAGGGGGGATCTCGGGGGCCGCATCACGTCACTGCGCGTCGATTGCACCACCGGGTCTGCAACAATCACAGCTGAGGCAGCGCTGCGGCTTGGTATGCGGTCGAGCTGGTGGACCCCCGCCGGACGCCCCTTCGGGAACCTCGAACGGGTTCAGAGTCACCGCCAACTCGCTGAGCGTACGTGGTTGGGCGATCGACCCGGACTCCGTCGGCCCCATCTATGTGTGGGTAGACGTGGATGGCAAGGGTGGCCCGACACATGCAGCGCGAGCTCGTCCTGATGTCGCGGCGGTCTACCCCGACTACGGCCCCAATCACGGATTCCAGCATGAGGTCCCCCGAGTCGGCGGGAAGACATCGAGTCTGCGCGTGGGGCATCAATGTCGGTCCGGGCGGGGATTCCCTGCTCGGGTGTCTCACGGTAGACGTTCCTCGGGATCCATCGCTGACCCTGCCTGCCGGCCCACCAGTGGGTCAGCTCGACCGCGTCTCCGCCGTACCCGGTGGTCTCCGCGCCAGTGGTTGGGCCATTGACCCGGACTCTCGGGATCCCATCTATGTATGGCTGGACGTCTCTGGGCAAGGCTCCCCAGTTCTGGCCAACGGCCACCGCGCTGATGTCGGAAACGCCTACCCGGCGTACGGACCCGCGCATGGGTTCTCAACCGTCATTCAGCGGTCTCCAGGCACTTATCAGGTTTGCGCTCACGGCGTGAACGTGGGCCCCGGAGCCGACCGGCTTCTGGGTTGCAGACGTGTCTCGGTCGCCTAGGACCGGAGAGGCACAATTGCCGTATTTGTCGGACTTCGTCACCCGACGTGTCATGATCTTTGGGGTCTCGCTAGTGTTCTTCGCTGGCGGTCTCGATGTGTTCTTCGCAAGGGACGTGGCCTACGTGTTCGAACACGTCATGCTTCCTCTCGAGGCCGACGCCTGAAGCACCGAAAGCCTCAGCCGACACGGAGCCAAGGCGGTTGCAAGCGTCGGGGCTCGCAGCGGCCATGCTCCAACTTTTCTTGCCAGGTGGCTGTCGGAAACGAAGTGCCCGCGTAGGGGGATCGTCGGCAGGTCGACTTGGACCTGGAGACTCGCGTGTCTCTTTGCGGACCTAGGTATAGCGCGCTGCTCATACCCATGACTGCCGGAGTGCTTCGGGAGTAGCAGTCCCAACTCAGCGCAGTTCGATGCCCGCCCTGGCAGTCAGACCGGTACGTTGCAGTTCGTGCCGTCCATGCACGCCCGTGACCGATGATTGTGTCCGACGCGGCACTGCTCCAATTTGCGGAGTGTCGTGCTCGAGGTCCACGCCCAGCAGGGATCCGCCGCACAAACGAACCTGTTCAACGCTACGTGTGGGGCGGGGCTCTCAGTGGCCACACCCGAGACGCAAGCTGGCCAATGACACGTTAAGGTCAATGGGTCTCATCAGATCGCCGCAGGCCAGCGCCAGGGAGAGCAGTCTGCGAGTCGTTCTCACTTATCGCGCCATTTGGGTGCCGGAATGTCTCCCGCCGAATGCGCTCCGGAATAATCGCAGTCCCCCTTGATGGCCAGAGCACGGCGGTGCCAATCATTGCGAGGCCAAGAATCGCCAACAGGATGACGATCTCCTGCCCGGGAACCGGGCTCCAGCCCAAAGATTTCAGAGGCAGCGGCGCTGGGGGAAGCCGGACGTTGTAGGTCGCAAAGCCATATGCGTGTCGCCACAGATTCCAAACAAGGCCCAGGAGCTGGACTCCCAACACGAGAATGACGATGCCTGTCATAACTCGCCGTGTTCCATCAACCAACCCGCCGCTAAGTGCGGGCAGGAGCAGGATGAAGAACGCAGCAAACGCCGGCAGCACGTATCGACCCTGCCAGCCAGTGGCGGCGATCACGGCTGTACAGCGCAACGGCTGCGCAAGAGGCAATAAGGAAGAGCGACGCCTGAGTCCTGCGTGACTGCCTGGGTACCGCTTCCTCGCCAAGCGGTATTAACTATTACAGCCCCGATGAACAGTCGGAGAAATACCGCGATCAGCGGAAATGGGGCTGTCAGCCAACCGAACACGCCGATCGATTGCTGGAGGATGTCGCCGAACTTAAGGAAGACGAGCAGAATCCGCGCTCCAATCGGATACTCTGCCCATTGCTCAGAGTAGATCGTCTCCAGGGTGCGAAGCCTCGATGCATGCCACGTCCATAGGAGCGCAAATCCGAGATTGAGAGCAGTGACCGCAAGTGCGATCGGATGCAACGCGGTGAATGGTCGTTGCGTGCCGTCGCGATGTCGCGGGAAAAGCAGCAGAAGCAGCAGAACAGCCCAGAGCCAACTGAGTGGTCGCGCCCAAACTAGTGCGCACGAGGTCGTGACAAAGAGAATATTGACAGCGGCGCCAACTCGTCGCCGACCTGAAGCCGTCTCATGACGGATGCAGCAGATGGCCGCTGCAAGCGAGATTGAGGCTGCTATTTCCAGTCCGCTCGGATTGATGGAAGCGAAGAGGTAGATCGTCATTGGCGTCAGGGCCACCAACATGCTGAGCGCCACGGCGCGTGGTGAAAATCGACGGCAGAGAGCGGCGGTCGCGAATGCCAGTAACCCGAGGCACATCAAGGCAGACGCCAGACGAGAGAGAAGCAGAGTTGTCGCGCCAGAATAAACCAGCCTGCAGCAAGGCCCTCATAACTAGTCCTCGACCGCATAATCGGGGACCGGATAACCAGTAGCGTTATATAGGTCTGCGCGTCGACAATGCGATTGGCTGACGCGCGGCATCCGGGCCGCAGAGCAGGCTCGTCGAATCGAAACGGTAGCAGTCGATATTCGGATAATCGTCGTTAATGCGGCTGGAATGCGAACGTTTGTGTAGGTAATAGTCGCGACCGGCTCAAAGGGAAAGTTCCCGACTTCGACGAGTTCGCGTCCCGGCAAAGTTTCTGCCAGTCGCGACGCCATAGGCGTGGCTGCGATGTGCTCCGGTGTCGTCCGGCACTGAGCCGACCGGCGCTGCGGAAGACCCAGGCCGTCAACAGCGCCACACCGCCGCTGACGAGCACAACCCATCTAGCCGTACGGCCAGTCGAGGGTCTCCCTCGCTCCCAGGCATGTTTCCCGTTCTTGTCCCAGCCTTTACCAAGTCGCCCTCCATATCGGCTATCGCCAGAGATTCCCGCGCCGACTCGGAGAACCCAGACCAGTCCATGGCCTCGGGGCTCCGCCGCGAGCGAACCTTCGCGGGGGGAGCTTTGGGCAATGCCGCGACTATGCCTCTGGACGCTGGGCCGAGCAGGCCAGAGTGATCGCCGGACGGGTGATGGTACGTTCACACGCGCGCATTGCGAGACTCGGATGTACCCCGGGACGCCCTGGGTGACTGCGTGGCTAGACCCGCCTGGCCTACCCGCATGTGATGCAGATTGCGACGGCTTGTCGAGGTGACGATCAGCGACGCGCGTTCGTAGCGAGAGCGACACGAGCTGGAAGAACAGGTTCGCGGCCTCGGCCTCGAACGGGATGTAGCCGACCTCGTCGATGATGAGCAACGGGTAGCGGCCGAGCCGGACGAGCTCGGTCTGCAGGTGTCCGCGGCTGTGCGCGTCGGCGAGCCGGGCGACCCACTCGGAGGCGGTGGCGAACTGCACCCGGTGCCCTGCCTGGCAGGCCCGAATCGCCAGCCCGATGGCCAGGTGGGTCTTGCCGGTGCCGGGCGGGCCGAGGAACACCACGTTCTCTTTGGCGGTGAGAAGTCGAGCGTGCCGAGGTGGGCGATGGTGTCGCGTTTGAGGCCGCGGGAGTGGTCGTAGTCGAACTCCTCGAGGCTCTTGCGGGCCGGGAACCGGGCGGCGCGCACACGGCCCTCGCCGCCGTGTGACTCGCGGGCCGAGACTTCGCGTTGCAGGCAGGCGAGCAGGAACTCCTCGTGCGTCCACGACTCGGCGCGGGCCCGCTCGGCCAACCGGCCGACGGACTCGCGCAGGGTGGGTGCCTTCAACGCCCGGGTCAGGTAGTTGATCTCGGCGGCCACGTCCCGTGCCGCTGCCTTGGTGGCGGCATCAGGCCACCCCGCCCTCGAGGGTCGTCGAGTCCGAGCGCGTCGTCGTAGTCGGCCAGGCAGCGCACCTCGACGTCGGGCTCGGGCACCGGACGCACCACGCCGATCCGCTCGCGCCGCAACCGTTTCGCCGCCTCGACATGTGCGGGTCGCTGATCGTCTGATGCCAGGCCCAGACCCACTGGTGATCGGCAACGGTCTGCCCGTCGCAGAACACCCGCACCCGCTGCAGATCCGCGGTCACTTCGACCCGGCGTCCGATCACGGCCGGGTGCACCGAGTAGTCGTTGCTGTCCAACCGCACGTAGTGATCCCGCGGCAGCCGCAGCGAGTTGCGCCACCCGGTCTGCGGCGCCACCGGCGGCAGGGCGAGCATCGCCTGCCTGTCGGCGTCGACCCGGTCGGTCGGCGCGCAGCCCAACACGCGACGCGGCCGCCGGTTCACCACCTGAGCCACTCGCCAGCTGCGTGTTGAAGTCGGCCGGCGAGGAGAACGTGCGGCCGGGCAGGAACGAGCGCTCCAGGTAGTCGTGCGCCCGTTCGACGATGCCCTTGGCTTCCGGGTCGGCCGGCCGCAACACGAGCACCTTCGCGCCGAGGACGCCGCGGAACGCCTGACACTCCGCGGTCAGCTCGCTGCGCCCGCCGCGCCACCGGCCGATCGCGGACTCGCCGTCCCACACCAGCACCCGCGGCACCGCGCCCAACGCGTCGATGTGCTGCCACCAGCCAGCAAACAGATCCTGCGACGTCCTGGTCGGCAGCAGCAGCCCGGACAGCCACCGCGAGTAGCCGCACACCATCGTCAACACCGGCAGCTGTTTGGCCGTCCTCGTCTGGCCGAACCCGACCGGCAGCTCGATCGGCGGGAACCACAAGTCGCACTGCGCGATCTCCCCGGCCACATAGGCGGTGCGCGACGCCGGGTCCGGCGGCAGATACACCGGCCGCAAGTCGCTGACCCGCTTGCGCAGCACCCGGATCGAGCGAGTCCAGCCGATCCGTTCTGCGATCACCGTCGTCGGCATGTCCGGCCACACCTTGAGCAGCTCCCGGATCCGCGGCTCCACCGCGTCCACGATCGACCCCGAACCGTCGCGCTCGTAACGCGGCGGGGATCGCAGCACGGAGCGCGGCACGCACCGTGTTCCGCGACACCCCCATCACACGGGCGATCGCCTTGATCGGCATGCCCTCCGACCGGTGCAGCCGACGGATCTCCGCCCAGTCCTCCACGAGTAACACCTCGCTCCCTCCCCGGCTCGGTTACGGCCAGGGTCCAGGGAGGGGGTAGATCATCGCGATGACTGCGGTGGCGGTGTGGTGGCCGTAGCCGCGGTGGTTGATGAGCCGGATCTTGCGAGTTGAGGCCCTCGAGTTTGCTGTTGGACAGGCCGAGCTCGACGGCGGCGAGGATGCGTGTCGCGGTTGCTTGCGGATGGTGCGGGAGAGCGTCGAGCATCGCCGGGATCCGGGAGCGGCTGGCCCGGGCCAGCCAGGCGTCGAGGTGGGCGTCGGCGGCGTCGTCCGGGTGGCGTAGCCGGTAGAGGTCGCGCAGCTCTTCCTTGAGCAGCCAGGCGCGGAAGAGCACGTGGCGGGTCGCGGCGCAGCTGCGCGAGCTGCTCGCGTTGGCGGTCGGTCCAGGTGGCGGGGTCCTTGAGCAGCGCCCACCGGGTGTGCTTGATCAGCGTGGCGCGGCGGGGTCTTGGCGGACCCTTGCTAGCGGGCTGCGGTCCGGCCGACTTCGGCGGCCTGGCGGGCGGTGTTCCACTCGAGCGGCGGGTCTCGTCGAGCGCCGCGTTGGCCAGCTTGATGACGTGGAACGGGTCGGCGCACACCGCCGCATGCGGCGCGAGCTGGCGATGACGCCGTGGTAGGCGCCGTGCAGGTCCGCTGAGGCGGCCTGGAGTCCGTTGCGCAGCCGTTGGGGTCCGAGCAGTGTCGAAGAACTGATCGAGGGTGGCGCCGGACTTGCCCTCGCCGGCCCAGATCGACCGCGCCGTCGCGGTCGTGGTCGGCGACCACGGTCAGGTAGCGGTGGCCCTTGCGGTAGGACACCTCGTCGACCCCGATCCGGTACACCTGGTCGAGGCGGGCGTCGTCGAGGTGGTCGGCGACGACCCGGGCGACGATGCCGGCGACGGCCTCCCAGGAGCAGCGCAGCAGCCGGGTGATCGCGGTCTTGTCCATCCGCTGCGCCAGCCACCCCAGCACGTCTTCGAAGTCGCGGGTGAACCGGGCGGCGGGCCGCGCCCAGGGCACCGTCTCGGTGCGCACCCGGCCGCACGCCCGGCAGTCCAGGCGGCGGATCTCGGCCTGCAGGAACAGCCGCGCGCGTGCCCGAGGTCCAGGCCGCGCCAACGGCGCACCGACGCGGTCATAGACGGCGCGGGTCGACCAGCCGCACGGGCAGGTCAGCCGGCGGGCGCGGCGCCGCACGTCGACGATGATCCCCGCCGGGGTGAACGTCACACCGACCACGTCGGCACCGGGAACGGCGAGCATCTTGTTGAATGCAGTGGTGGCGCGCACGCGTCGCTCCAAGGACGGTTCCGGCTTGCTTGGCAGCTCCGAAACCTACGAGGACGCCGCGTGCGCGTCACCGCAACCTCGGCCGCCGAACGCCCACAATCGCCTTACACGATCAAGCACAACCGCTCGCATCAGGAACGCGATCACCCACGGAAAGCCGAGGAGTCCCAGTTTTCACGTGCCGTCGACACAGCAGAGCGCCGACCAAGCTGGTGAACTACCCTTCCCGATGCCGCGGCGAGGCTCACAGTGCTACAGTCCCGCATTCAAGTGACAAAGCTGAGACGCCTTCGTGCATCACCTGCTTGGGAGTACATCGCATGACCACCGAGCGGCCATTCGCCGACAAGGTAATCGAGGCGATGGCCCAAGCGCCTTCGGTCGAGAAGCTGCCTGAGCCCACCGATCTCGCGTCGAGCATCCCTTTGAACCCGCCTGGGTGGCTCCAGCAGCAGGTCGTCGGTAGCTCCTTCAGGGCGGCCTACGAGGAGGCTTCCAGTTTCATCACCGTGTCCGACCAGGTCCGCGTAGAGTGCGGCGGACGATCGCTGGCCGAGTCAGGCCCGGTCCTTGACTTCGGTTGCGGGTGGGGCGGATCTCGCGGTTCTGCTCACTCGGGTGCCCCGTGAGCGTCTGTACAGCGTCGATGTGGACCCGGGCATGATCGCCATCGTCAACGCGACGCTACCTGGGCTGAACGCCATGGCCGTGTCTCCGGCGCCCCCGACGATCGCCGGGGAGGCCACCTTCGACAGCGCGTTCGCATTCAGTGTTTTCTCGCACCTCTCCGAGGACGCACACCGATCCTGGGCCGAAGAGTTCGGTCGGATCGTGCGGCCCGGAGGGTTTGCGTTCATCACAGTCTTGGACTCGATCTTCTTCGGCAAGATCCGGGGGGCTCAACAGGCGATGCAAAGCGGCCAAGGCGATGACTTCTCCAGGTCGTTCTCCACGCTGGTGGACGACGTCGACGCAGCGCAGCGTGACTATGACGCGGCGGCTTCGTCTACGCCGGATCCGGCGGCGGAGGCGTCCTGTCGGGGGACTACTACGGGTGGGCCGCTGCTTCCCCAGAATTCATCACGCGGACCTGGGGTGCGGCGGGCTTCGATGTCGTCAAGTGGATACCTTCGCAGGTTCTCTTCGACCAGGCCCTCGTTGTGCTTCGCCGGCGGGCGCCCGGCCAGGCTGCTGGCCGGCCGGCCGTCCCGGCAAAGCGCTCAATCATCAACCGGGTGATGGGCCGATCCTGACACAACCGTGGTGCGTGACCGGGGCGCTCAACTAGGGCGCCCGGCCACCGCCAAGGTGATCCGGCTCTTGGCCCGCCACAGGTCGGTTCGACGGTTTCGAGCGAACGCTCGAATGCCGATGAACTCTCGCGGGTACCGGGCCGCCACCCGAACCTCATGGCGGCGAATGAGGGCCCGCCGCTGCGAAGGTGACGAGCTGAAACTGCCCTCGCCCTCGTGGAGTACGAGGCTGTCAAGTGCAGCAACGTGGTGCCATCCGCCCCTTCTGGCTCGCAGGCTCCAATCGACTTCTTCGCCATAACCCGGCGAGAAGGCCTCATCGAAGTCACCGACGGCCTCCAGCGCGGCGCGTTTGAAGTAGACGCAATGGCCAACCGCGACAGGAATCGTGGCGGTCATGCCACGTACGCCCGCGGCGTCGACGATTCGGCTGACGAGCCTCGCGTCCACCTCGCGGAGGGTCCGCAGCGCCGGTACCGACAGGATCGTTCCTTCGTCAGTGAGCGCGCTCGCGGAGGCCACGCCATGGCCGGTCGCAGCGCGCTGCAGCGCATCCCACCATCCAGGCAGGACATCGACGTCACTGTTGACCAGCACAATGTCCTCGCCAGCGAGCAACGCGAACGCCGTGTTGGCAGTACGCACGAAGCCAAGGTTTCCGTCATTGGCCTCAACAGTCGCCACGGGCGGCCGCGGCATCCCTAGTGCCTGACGAACCTCAGTCACTGTGATCCGCTCTGGCCCACAGTCGTCGATGCACAACGACCTGCACACTTGGCCGCACCGTTCGGTCGATGGCCTCGAGGCAACGCACCGCCAGGGAAATCCGGCCATAGACAGGAACGACGATGGAGCGCCTGACGAGTTGGGCTCGGCAAGCTCGGACATCGTGGTCGTCAGCCGTAGACCACGTCACGGACAGCACACAGGAACGTACGCCCGAAACGGTCGTTCGGCTCGAGCACCGCGCCCTCCGCCCATTCGTTCCATGCGTTGACGAAGACGATGCGTCGCTCTGGGTCGCGGGCTGAGACGGCTGATGCCGCCGATGCGAGCCATCGGCGGAACGTGTACGGGTTCGACCCGTACCAGAGGTCGGACGCCCATTGCCGACGAGCCGTGTTGTCGAAGTTGACCATGACACCCGGGAAGGCATCGTCGGCCAGACTGAGCATGCGACGCTCGGCGTCCTCGACCATCGCCTCGTAGCTAAGGATGTTCCCGGTGAACCGGGGGTCGACATCGCAGGTCCTTGTGCGGCAGCCACGCCCACTTGAGGTTGTGCGGCGGAAAGCCCGAGTGTGCCATCGAGCCCGGCCTCCGCCGGCTCTTGTTGAGCCCGTCAAACTCCTGCGCGACGTCGACGCTCAAGACCAACGAGGTCGCCAACGCCCGCCTCGCGGGCCCGCGTCGCGCCAATGCGCAATCACCGACTCGAAAGTCGGGGATCTGGGCGATCCGGTAGACAGCGAGCACCGGTCGACCATCGATCCGCATGTAACGTGGGTCCTTGAGGAACTCCATGACGTCATCGATGAAGGTCGTTGCTGGCACGCGCTCGTACTCCTGGCCGATGAGGATGTCGGACTGTCGGCCATCCCACCGTCGCGTCCAGTTCTCGTTGGCCCACATGATGCAGAAGGGCTTCTGCGTGTCGCTCGCCAGGAGCTTCTCGATCGGCATCGACATCAGCCGTTTGCCGGCGAACCAGTAGTAGTAGTACATGAAGCCCTCGACGCCGAAGGCGGAGGCCAGATCCATCTGCGCCTGCCGCACGTCGTCGATGCGCAGGTCATAGAAGCCGAGGTCGCCCGGAAGCTTCGGTTGGTGATGGCCTTCGTAGACGGGATGGGCGGCAGTGACGTTGGTCCACTCGGTGAAGCCCCGTCCCCACCATCGGTCGTTGTCTGGGAAGGCGTGGAACTGCGGAAGGTAGAAGGGCAATGACCCGTACGCGGCGTCGCGCGCGGCGACTCGAGCAGGAAGCGCTGCCACGCCGCCGCGATCCTCCGGTGCGAGGGCTTGCGCTCTACCGTGACGGCAAGCCCGGCTTCGACGCTGAGCAGTGCCGATCGCTCGCTCGACGCCGTGTGCAGTCGTCGCGTCGACCTGCCCGTCCTCCGGCTCGAAGTCGTCCGGCGTCAGGTTCAGCGACCGCAAGCCCTGCAGGACGAAGCCGCGGATCCAGTACATGGAGCCGGCCGGGAACTGCAGCTGCTTCGGCGTCGAGGTCCAGCTCGATGCGACGAAGCAGCGACACGGGTGATGGCCTCGTCGCCGCCCCAGTACTCGGGGCCGAGGATGCTGCCGTCCGCCGTCACGACACCGAGGTTCGGCGTCTCTGCGAAGGCGCTGAGGATCTCCTCGACGTTGGCGCTGCGACCCGAGCAGCGCTGCGAGCAGGTCGCCCCGCCAGCGTCTCTCCGGTGCCGCTCGAGCGTCGTGTGCTGCTCGCGCCAGACGCTGCGCTTCGTGTGCACCTTGAGGACCAGCTCGTACGGATCGAGAAGGCCGGCGTTGACCAGACGAAACGAGCGGGAGTATGTCCCGACCATGATTCTCGACGTCGAGCACGACCAGCGATCGCAGCCGAGGGATGGCCGTGCCGTCGATGCGGATTGGCAGCTCCGTCGCGTTGGTGACCAGAAGATCGAACTCGACCGGGATGCGCGCGAGCTGCTCGACGATCTCATGCAGCAGCTCGGGGTAGAAGACGTGCAGGACCACGGCGACACGGCCGGCTCGTTGAAGGGCAGGGCCGGATGGATCGCGCCAGGCGTCTGGGAAGCCGCTGCTCCGTCTGCCCCGCCTGCCGGGCCTGCCACGCGCGGAAGCGCCGCCGCGAACGGCTCATCGTCCAGGCGATCCTTGCCGGGATCTGCGACAGCGAGCGCCGCCTTGTAGCGCGACAGCCTCCGGCGGACGCCAGCGACTGTGATTCGCCTCATGAACTCTCGTAATCCTTCTGCTCGTCCGTCACAGCCAGTCGGAGAGCTGGACTCCGTAGACGGCGTTGACTGCCTCGGCAACACGGTCTCCTCCTGGGGCGATCGATGGGTTGGCGGACAATCTCGCGCTTCACGAACGGGAAACCCCGCTCGGAGCAGCTGGTGCCAGCCTCGGATCACCGGGTTCTCGCCGAAGCTCGACGAACCGCTCGCGCGCGAAATGCTGCCTCCCAGACATACCCCTCCGTGGACAGCAGCCGACTCAGGCCGATCTCGTTGCGCCGGATGACCGCTTGCTTCGTGGGCTCTTGCCGGACGCCGCGAAAGAACTCGCGCAGCGCCGGCTCGTCGAGAACACCTCCGCGAAAGCCCAAGGAAGTAGCTCTGCAGGTGGTGGCTGAACTGTCGCGTGTCGGTGAGACCCCAGACGTCCGCGCCGGAGCGTCTCGAACTGGTCGAGCAGAGGGCTCGGATGCTCGCAAACGGTCCCACCATGCTGTCATTGGCGAGAATCACCCGTTCGTAGCCGGCACATGAGCGCGAGGAACTCGAGGCCGACGGACCAGGACCCGAAGTCATAGCCAACGTTCGGCTTGCGCAAGACGACCGTGCCCGGTGGCATGCCGCCGCCCCAGTCGAGTGCCGCCGGTCACCTCAGCGGCGGACACGACGAGCACGCCATAGTCCGCCTCGCGGAGCTCACGGACCAGCGTGCGAAAGGAACTGCTGACGCGGCCGTCGACGCGAAGTGCGCGAGCAACAGCGACGACGGCTCGTGGGCGTGCAGGCTCGCAGACGTCGTCGGCGCCGGACTCGACCGATGACCTTCCCTGCGACGAGATCCAGTGCCCTGCGGCGTTGCTCGCCGTTGGTTGAGCACCATCATCCACGAAATTGCCGCATGAGACGCAGCGGGCGCGTGATCCGCCAGGAAGTCGTCTTGCGCATCTGTCGGACTTGCTCCCAGCTCTCCAGCAGTTGGTTGCGTGTCCGGTCAAGATCCGTCGTCGACTGAGTCAGCTCGTCCGCCCATGTCGGCCAGCTGACTCGCGTAACTGGGCTAGCTCCGCTCGCGCCAGTCTGAGCTCGTCGTGATCCTCGCGATGCCAGGCAGCGCTGGCACTCCTGCTGCATCGGTGGCCTGGTCAGGCCGTCGACCCGGGCACGCAGTTCGTCGCGCTCGCGAAGCGCGGCGTCGCGCGTCGCGAGCAGCTCGACCCCGAGGACCTCGCTGAAGCGTTCGGCAAACAGATACGACGAACTGCCCGAGATCTCGTTGAACGCGCGGAAGCGCCGCTTCTTGTCGAGGACGATGACGCTGTCGTAGACGTGCATCCCGTCGACATGCGTCGCCCAGACGCTGTTCTGATCGATGCCTGCGTCGTATCGCGAGTGCATGTCATCAATGCGCTTCTTGGCCCACTCGATGAAGCTCTCCGGCTTGCCCAGGCCACCGCCGTAGTCCGCCCAGTACGACGTGTGACAGTCCTCGACCATGTAGACGCCACCGTCGTTGAGCAGCGGGAACAGCGTCTCGGCAGACACGATCTGCTGCGCCATGGTGTGTCCACCGTCATCGATGATGACGTCGAACGGGCCGTGGTCCTCGGCGACCTGCACGGAGGAACTCAGGATCCTCCTGATCGCCGAGCTCCACGCGATACCGGCCCAGCACCGCGTCTGCTGGGCCAAGGGGTCGACGTCGATGCCGACGATCGCCGCCTTGTCCCCGAGGTACGCCTGCCACATGTCGAGCCCGCCGCCTCGGTAGACGCCGATCTCGAGCACGCGCACCGGCCTGGCCGCGGAAGCGCTCCAGGTGCCGGTGGTAGATCGGGAAGTAGTGAATCCACTTGTCGAGCACGGCACTTGACCGGTTCGCCAGGAAACGCGCGTAGAGCGGGTTCTCGGCCATCTCCGCCCAGTGCGGGCCGAGGTAGAACGCTGCCCGGTAGCACTCGTTGACCAGAGCCTTGGTCGGCGGACACGTCACGAAGGAGGTCACCGATGAGCCGCGCCTGGTCTTCTGGTCGTGGGTTGTCATTGATCGCGGCGTAGAGGTGCTGAGCGAAGTTCGTCCTCGTCCTCCAGGTTGGGCGTCGTCGCAATCAGGTTGAGCGCCCGGTCGGGGAAGCCCGTGCTCAGACGCGTGCAGCAGCGCGGTCGAGCTCCGCACCAGTGATCATCCAACTCGCCTCTCGTGAAAACGTGACGTCCCCGCTGCGTCGGACAGCGACCAGGTTCCGAAGAACCGGACCAGCCCGGGCTCGTCCGATGCGGATCTGCCAGACGCGCACCCTCAGCTCGAACCCGCGGTCAACATAGTCGTACACGTGTCCTCGATCGACGATCGCCGCCGACACGAGATAGGTGCCTGGCTGAAGCGGCAGCCGCTCGAGGTGAAAGTCGACCGCGCCCTCGCCGGCATCAAGTCGCAGGACCCGATCGTCCTGGCCGGAGTTCGGGCCAGCCGCGGTGACGCCCGACTCGTGGACGAAGCCCAGCCCGAACACGACGTTCTCAACTGGCCTCGTCGGCCTGGTAGCGCATGCGGACCGTGCAGGGCTCGCCGGGCACCAAGAAGGGTACGGCGCGTCCCGTCGCGGTCCGAGCCACTCGACGTCGGTGACTCGCACTTCGCCTGATCCGCGCCGACTCACGTGCGTCGACGGCATTCGGCTCCGCCTGGGCTCCGCCGGACTCGCGTGCGTTGACGTCGAGCAGGTAGTCGTCAGCGACGCCCCGGATGTCGCCAACGGAGCGAACCCGGCCGTGGTCGAGCCACGCGCCGTTGTCGCACAGGTCTGTCACCAGTCCCATGCGCATGGGAGACGAGCACGATGGTCGTGCCCCGCTTGCGGAGGCCGTGCAGGTGGTCGAAGCACTTTCGCTGGAACTCCTCGTCTCCGACCGCGATGATCTCGTCGACGATGAGGATCTCGGGATCGACGGTCACCGCGATCGAGAAGCCGAGCCGCACGTACATGCCGCTCGAGTAGACCTTGACCGGCGAGTCGATGAACTCGCCGATCCCGGCGAAGTCGACGATCCGGTCCATCGCCGCGTCGATCTGCTTGCGGGACATCCCGAGGATCGCGCCGTTGAGGTAGATGTTCTCCCGGCCGGTGAGATCGCCGTGGAAGCCGGCGCCGAGCTCGAGCAACGCCGAGACCCGACCATCGGCGGTGACGGAGCCGCTCGTCGGCCGGTAGACGCCGGCCAGCATCTTCAGCAGCGTCGACTTCCCGGAGCCGTTGTGGCCGATCAGACCGAAGGTGGTGCCGCGCTCGACGTCGAAAGCTGACGTCGCGCAGCGCCCAGAACTCGTGGTAGCGATCGCCGCCTCCCGGACGAAGCGCTCCTTGAAGCGAGTTGCGCTTCTCGGTTTGCAGACGAAATCGCTTGGACAGATCCGAGACCCGGATGGCGACGTCGCTCATAGCTCCTCACTCAGATCCTGGCCGCGTCGCGCGTAGGCCCACCGGGCAATCAGCACCATGGCGACGGCCCAACCGGTGACGTAAGCCCATCTCAGCGGGTCGCCGGGGGTGAGGTCGTAGGTGAGGTCACGGAAGAGCTCGACGAACTGCGCCAGCGGGTTGGCTTCGATCAGCGCCCGTAGCGGGATGCCGCCGTAGGTCTCCGGGATGAAGTCCAGCGTGTAGATGATGGGAGTGGCGTAGAAGAGCAGCTGCAACAACACCGACACGATGTGCGCGAGGTCGCGGAAGAACACATTGAAGATTCCCAGCGACACAGCCAGCCCTGCCGAGAACAAGAGACATGATGAGTGCCCAGAACGGCGTAAGCAGCCAGGTCCAGCTCACGTTGCCCAGCGCGAGCAAGGACGACGAGCAGCAGCCCGAACTCCACGAGCGACTGGATGGCGACCGCAACCAACGTGCCGAGGATCGGCGCATAGGACGGGAAGTAGATCTTCTTCAGGAGGGTCCCGGTCGCAAGCAGGGAACCAATTCCGGCGTTAATGCTGTTGCTGAAGAAACCCCAGACGGTAAGTCCGGCAAACAGCCACACCGGAAACAGACCATCGCGCCCGTTGCCGAAAGCGGGCGGTTCCATTCGAAAGATGACCGAGAAGACGACTGAATAGATGAGCAGGCTGGCCAGCGGAACGACTAGGGACCAGCTCCACCCGAGCACCGTGCTCTTAAATCGCGCCTTGAGGTCTCGCTGCGCAAAATTCCAGATGAGGCTGCGATACTCGATGAGCGGCAGAGTGACACTTCTGCCGCCCGGGAGAGTCGACGGTCGGCTTTCAGTTACCACTGTGACACTCGCCTTGAGCAGATTGGGACCCGTCGCTGCCGACGATCGTCAGGAGCGACCTCGCGACGACGACCGTGCCGCTCGCGCCGCCGATGCGGGCCTCGTTTCATGGCAGCCGAGTCTACGGTAGCGGTGGGCATGGTCGGACAAGTCGGGCGTCCGGCGGTCTGCCGTCCGCGTGCTCAGGGTGACGACCGTAACCCGCGGGCGGTCCGTCTAGGACAACCTCACAGCGCTCCTCATGTCGACGGCCGCTCCAGCAGTGCATCAACAAGCCGGCTGACGGTCCCGTCGTCAACCGCTTCAAGGTTGTGGTTGGTCACGTGGGGCGTGCAGTTGGGCGAGAACCGGACTTCGACAGGAGGAGCCTCGGCATAGCGGAAGACCAGGGTGTACGCGATCATCTCCTCGCCTCGTGGATCACAACCGCTCGATGTCGGACCGCTAGGCAAGGAATTTAGTGCGTCGACAAGTCGCTCAAAACCGGAAGTCATTGTGAGGTGGGTAACGGCGCTGAATCCGTCGCAGGTCTCGACAGACACCGAGATCGGGTGGCCCGGAATTATACGCGTTTCTTGGCCGAGTCGTCCGGCTGATCTGCTGCACGAATCCTGATCGGTTGTCGGCTGTTGAACCCAACGCCCCGCGTTGTACCAGGCGAGCGCACGTTAAGCCGACCAGTGACCCGAGAAGATTCCATTTGACGCGCTTCCGCGTCCGCATCCGTGGGGCGCAGCCACCCACATTGTGCCGGAGGAATAGCTGAGGTCCGATCAAGTACCAATCATTGTCGGTGGGACGGAGGGCTGCCGTGCAGGTTTGGGGGACGGGCGCCGCGGGGTGGTATCCACATGAGTTCCTCAGCCACCCGGTCGAGATCCCCTGCGAGCACCACGGACCCGCTGGCCCCCGAAGGGCTGCGTGGTTGGAGATAGGCACACACAACGAACTCTGGTGGGTGTCTCGTCCAGCACCAGGCGGTCGCTGCCGTCAACGCCCTGGGGCAATGAGGGCACCTGGGACGCCGAATCCGCGGCGAGGTTAACGCTCGAAGGGGCATTCCAGGATCGTGGGCGGATTACTTCTGGGTGCACTTGTCTCTGTCGTGCTCGAAACGGCGCGCTGTCATTCGGAACGGCGGGGGGCGTGAGCGTCAAGATCATTACCGCGCCAGCGCCGGCGACGCCGACCACTTAACGCGTCAACTTCGGTCTGGACGTCACAGTGACTCCCCTCACATCAACTGGGCATCGAAGAGACGCGTCACTCACACGATTGGTTCCTCGAAACGAACCACTTCGTGGACGAACCCTGCAACCTAGGGCGTCGGCTAGTAATCACTCCGCCGAAGTCGGCTGGCGAGTGCACGCAGCGGCCGGGTAAGCCTCCACGACGTCGACGCGTAAACCTCCGCCAGGCGGGCCTCCAGCGCGACCACGCGCGGATCGGCAGGCTGCGTGTCTGCATCGCCCGGCCTCGCGTCCCCCTGTGCATTGGTAGTGACGCTCATGAGCTCCTGCTCGATCCGCTGTAGCAACTCGAGTCGATTGACCGGCTTGGGGTCATCGGACTTCGCCAGAGTGACGAAGAACTCGAACCCAGCCGTGTCAAACGAACCAATCTCTACCAGGGAATGAAAGCCAAGCTGGCGCAGATCGTGGATCAACAAAGAGAACGACGCGGGTGTGAACATCCATCGATGCACGTCGTGGTATTCGTCTTGCGCCACGCCGTCGGCAATAACTCGCTCGCCCTGCGCTATCTCGGGATCTTGCAGCTGGAGATCGCCGACATAGTCCGGCCACCAGGCAATCTGATCGCCGTTGACACACGCGTACGCCTGGTGATCCAGGAGCGGCACCCGGCGTATGAAAGCGTGTGGGTCGCAGGTGAGCGTCGACAACCGCGCCCAATGACGTGAGCGGCTTGAACCGGTCGAAACAGAAGCGCTTGTCGGGCACGACCAGTGATACGCGGCCCGTGGTCTTGATGAGGCGGTCGCAATCCTGCAGAAACGCGATGAGGTCGACGGAATGCTCGATAACGTGCGACGCGATCACGAAGTCGAACTGGCTGCCCCCTCCGACCGCGTCCACGAGGCTGCCGCCCTCCCAGATGTGGTCGACTTCCTCGATGAGGCGGACCTTGTCCTCGGGGACGCCGTATGAGCGATACTTCGCGACGAGCACGTCCCTTGGAGCGTGATCGACGGTCTCGACTCTGGCCCCGGATTCCTTCGGCAGGAGCGGCGAGTAGGACGGTCCGATCTCCAGGCCTCGTCCGGACCGGTCGAGGTAGAACAGGGCCTTGTCCCGCCGGTCCAGCGGGCGGCTCGAGGGTGGCCGCGACTGGAGTGGGATCGATCCTTCGGGCGCGTCCGTGGAAGTCTGTTCGGCCAAGGTCCGGTCCTCATGAGGGAAGGGGGAACGGCAAAATACACCGGCACGCTATCAGCCGAATGAGGCAGCTTCTGACACGCTGCGCTGACGCTTCACCCGCGCGGCTGCACCGGTCGCTGTTCACGAAGATCGAGTGCAAGTTCGCTGGCGCTAATCGCCTCGCGACGCGCCCGGAGGCAGCGTTCCTGTCGCGCCAGGTGCTCAGTTCGCGGTTAGCCTGGACGCTCCGGCCGATCGCTGTGCGACTCGAGGACAGAACCATGCACCTACGCCGTATCCCCACAGTCGTTGCCTCTGCACTTGTCTGGGCCTTCGTCGCCGGCCTTCCGTCGGCCAGTGTCGCCGCCGCCCCGCCGCAGGTCGGCGCCGACGCCCGTCCAACCTTCGGTCGAGGAGCTTCGGATCTCCGGCGTCGACGCCGCCGCGCTCAGGGCCGATATGGACCGATTACAGGCGAAAGCTGGCCAAATGGGTGCGCACGCGCACCCGGCGGTTCGGCACTGGCAACGCCGGAGGTTCTGACCAAGCAGCTGGAGACGGCCTCCTTCGAGATGGTCGGCGTGGTCTGGGACGCAGGCGTCGACCCCTGCAGGCGGGGCCGTTCAGGTCCGCGTCCGCGAGCGCCAAGGGTGGACCGATTGGCAAGAGCTCGAGCTGGCAGACGGTGGCCCGGACCCACGGAGTCAAGAGGGGCAACAAGCGGCTGGCCGGGCCGCGACAGAGCCTCTCTTCGTCGATGACGCGAACGCGGTCCAGGTGCGCATGGACACCACGGATGGTGCTCAACCTCAGCAGGTCAAGGCTGTCCTGGTGGATCCGGGCGACGCGGCGGCGGATGAGGATGCCGTTGCGCTGGCCGCGGCGAGTGCCCCGTCGAGCAGCGGAGAATCCGTGCTACCGCCGATCATTTCCCGCGCGGGATGGGGTGCGGACGAGAGCCTGCGCACTTGCGCGCCATCAACGAACTCCAGTGTCGACATGGCGTTCGTCCACCACACCGTCAACACGAACAACTACTCCGCCGGACCAGGTCCCGGCCCTGATTCGCTCGATGTACGCGTACCACGTACAGGGACGAGGTTGGTGCGACATCGGCTACAACTTCCTCGTCGACCGCTTCGGGCGGATCTTCGAGGGTCGGGCCGGGGGCATCCGGCTAGGCGTCGTGGGTGCGCACACCCAGGGCTTCAACAGTCTGTCCGTGGGCGTTTCCATGATCGGCGACTTCAGCAGCGTTACGCCGACCTCGCAGATGATGGCGTCTGTCGGCAGAGTCGTCGGCTGGAAGCTTGGGATGTACGAGCGCAACCCTCTCGGGCTCACGACCGTCGTCTCCGGCGGCTCCAACAAGTTCCCAGCCGGAACGGTCGTACGGCTCAGCGTCGTCTCGGGCCATCGAGACGCGGCGCTGACCGCTTGCCCGGGTAACTCGGGATACGCGCATTTGCCCTTCATCAGAGAGCAGCCGCGCATTGGGCGAACATTGAAAATCACAGTCCATTCGGCCGTGTCGAATCCGTGAGCGAAGCCAATGGCGGAGTGCGTGTCAAGGGTTGGGCGATCGACCCAGACGTGACATCGCCGATCCAACTTGTGATCACTGTGGACGGCAGGGGCGCACCTTGTCACCGCGAACCGAAACCGCCCCGATCTAGGACAGGCATTTCCACGGTACGGAAGCGCCCACGGATTCGACATCTCGCTTCCGGCTAGCGTCGGCGGTCATCGGGTATGTACGACCGCCGTCAACGTGAGCGCCGGGGCAAGCACACCCTTTGGTTGCGTAACAGCCGTCGTCTATAACCACAATCCTGTGGGCCACTTGGACTCAGCGGTCGCTGTACCCGGTGGCATTCGTGTGACAGGTTGGACGCTCGACCCGGACACCGCTTCGTCGATATACGGATGGATCGACGTCTCGGGCGCCGGTCAACCCGTACAGGCGAACCTCTCCCGCCCTGATGTGGGAGGGCATATCCCGGATACGGCGAGCGCCACGGGTTCTCGTTGACCATCGCCAAAGGTCCAGGCACCTACCGAGTCTGCGCGTATGGCGTCAACGTCGGATGGGGTGCCAGCGCTTCAATAGGTTGCTCCACCGTTCGGGTCTGATACTAGGAATTTGCCGCCGCCTCGCCAATGAACCATGCGATTGCGTCAGCGGCGCCTGAGCTCGTCACCCTTGCCGACTGCCTGGGCGTTCAGGCCCGCCTGGATTCCTCCATGAGCGTGCGCAGGGCATGGTCGGCGGACCCCCAGAATGCGAACGGCAAGTAGTCCCGCGTTTCGGCGCATCAGCGATGGACACTGTCGCCGACCGGTACCCCCGCCGGTATTTGCACGATCGAAAGAAGAGAGTCCAGGCCGTCTAGATGCTTTTAGAGGCACCGGCACACCGATAACCGGCAGCGGCGTGACCGAGGCGAGCATGCCCGGCAGATGGGCCGCCCCCGGCGCCAGCGATTATCACCCTCAGGCCACGCGCGTGCGCGGTCGCCCCGTATGTGATCGTTGCCTTCGGCATGCGGCGTGCGGAGACGACGTCGGCCTCGTTCGCAACACCGAACTCTTCGAGCACTTCGGCGGCCGCCTTCATGGTCGGCCAGTCCGAATCGGAGCCCATTACGACGCTTACCACGGCCTCACTCACGTGACTGGCTCCTCGCCAACCGATCGGCGGCCTACCGTCATTGCCCGGAGGCGTCGCCGCTTGAACCCTGACCATGTCGGAGGCACGAGGAGGACGCCCGTGAGCATGAGCGCGCTCCCTGCCGACACCCCCATACCGAGGGCGCTTCCCTCAGGGTTGTATCGCAGATGCACCTGATGGGTTCCTTCGGGCACGTAAACCGCACCGACCGCGTAGTCCGCGTCGAGAATCTCGGTGCGTGAGCTGTCGACGCTGGCTTCGAAATCGACCCCCAAGCTGTCGGCGATGACAACGAACCCCGGCCTTTGTGTCGTCACCTCGACCAGGATCTCGTCACCGGTGTCGCGCACAACCTCGAACCGGCTCGGCGAAGAGTCCGTGTCTACAATCGGTTGTCCCGGTAGGGCCGAAAGGATCACGCCGTCCTCGTCGATCGTGGCGTTGGCTGCCGCCGCCAGACCTGATCCCATCGTCTTTGATCACCGTGACGTCGTCTGCCCAGCGGATGCGTGGCAGCGCGCCAAGCCGCTCCCAGATGACGAGGTCGTCCCCGGCGAAAGCGAGACGTGCGTTGTCAGGCTCCTGGGGGCTTCGCACCGGCTGTATTCGAATGTCACCGTTGGCGTCGAAGCTTCCGAACACGTTCGGCTGGTCAACACTCACCTCGACTGTCATATGTGATTCGGAGTCGGTGACAGGCGGCATGCCCTCGGGCTCGGCGGCCAGCGGGACCGGCACGTTCCATGATCCTGGTCTCGTGCGTACAGAGTTTTCGGTGATGAGTCGACCGTCATGATCCTTGAGCGCTACCGACACGTCCGATTCTGAACGCAACGTCAACGGGATACTCACACCACGAAGCGGACCCGAGGCGATCGTTGTCGAGTACGTCCGTCCGGCGGTGAGTGCCCGCTGGGCATCGAGTTGTGCCAGCGGATCGAGGTCGCCCGGGATCGGTACGGGAAAGTCCCTTGTCCCCGGGTACGGAGCGTTGTCGTCGCCGATCAGGTAGCGCACGCCGAGTCGATCGAGGCCATCGGCACCGACCCAGAGGTCCGGTACGGTCAGCAACTGCGCGTAGGTGGGGCCAATGAGCACATCAGGATAGATCTTCTCCAGCAGGTCCTTCATCTGCTCCGGATAGAACGTGTGCGCCATGATGCTGCGCAATCCGAACATCTGATTGATGTTCGGACGGATGGCGAATCCAGAGCCAGCGATTCGATCATGACCGACGTTCTGCTGGATGTACCGGATGCCGTCCGACGACGGGTAGAACGCCGATCGCTCGGCGGTCGGCCAATAGAAGGCGGTCGCGACAGTCGCCTGGGCCGAGATCGCCACGATCGCCGCACCAATTGCTGCCGACCGCGCGACTCCCCAGCGTATTCCGACGGCGAGCAAGACGGTAATGACTACCGCGGGAATGCCCGCTAGGAGGACATCTTCTGCACGCAGCTCCGGAAGCAAGGAGGATCCTCGAGTCGGCGAACGCCACCCCCGCGGCCCACACGGCCACTGTGATGCCTACAGCGACGATGATGACCTGGCGGGTCGGGACCTGGCGGCTAGCGCGCACCCAGGAATGGCCCCTGAGGAGGTCGACGCCAGCCGCAGCCAGGACCGCCGCCGGGATACCAAGCTGGGCACGGATGCGACCGATCGGGTTGCCATGAAAGAGTGGCAGCGCGTCCAGCCAGTTGGACCAGGGCCCTTGGAACCAGATCAAGCCCACGCTCACGCAGACGACGGCAGCAAAATAGAACCAGACACTTCGCTGAACGACACCCCAGGCTCCGGCGAGCAGTCCTAGAGCTGCGAGAAGCAGGACCACGGATCCGACATAGCTGTTCAGGTCGATCGGGCTACCGGAACCGGTCCATACGTCATTTCCCGTAAAGCTCTGCGGGAAGATGCTCGTCAACAGGTAATGCTCCGGAACGTTCGAGAAGAACCCGCCCTCGCGGTATGAAAGGTCCGTACCTCCGAGGATGCGGTGAGCGAAAGGCAACAACTGGAAGGCGGCCAACCCGATTCGAGGGTCACGGCGACTCCGGCACAGAACAGAATACGACTCGTTTCTCGTAGTCGACCGCGGTGTACCGCGAGGCTGCGGACCACCGCGTACCCGCCAACTACCAGGAAGGCGTGTCCGGCCACAGCCGGAAATCCCCCGAACACCAGGAGGGTCGACGCAAGTGCGATCGGAATCGCCGCCCGGATGCGCGTTTCCTGCACGAATCGTTCGACCGCCCAAAACAGCATCGGGATGCTGGATCCGACCGCGGCCTGGGGCCAGTTCGTCCAACCGATCATGAAGCCGGTGAGCGGATAGATGAAGCCGGCCAGACCTGCAGCCAACTTGGAGGCACCAAGCCGGCGCGTGAAGAGGTAGGTGAAGAGCGCCGCGAAGCACATCTCGAGCAGCTTCGACCAACCTGGTGCAAGTGCAAGTGGCAGAACGAGATAGAGCCATCTTCCTGGGGTGAAGAGGGCCAAGTCGGGGGTTGCAAGCAAGGGCCCGCCGCCCCCGACAAGACTCGTCCATCTCGCGAGGTCACCTTGCCGGAAGCGCTCAGCGATCTCGTGCATCGCCGGCAAATAGCCGTCGATCTGATCGGAAACAAACTGCGATGTGCCCGTTGTCTCTTCCGCCGCGGAGGCAGACCACGGCGCGAAGAGGTTGAGCAGGTCCAGCCCGAGAAAGACCCGGGAGCCGATGAGTGACGGACCAAGCCTGATCGTGATCGAGGCGGAGGACACCGAGCGCGAGCAGGATGACGAAGATCCGTCGGCTCGGGACGCTTGGGACGAGCTGTTTCGCAGCGGCACGCGTGACGAAACGACGGAGGCGTCCGGATTCCGGTCGTCGGCTGCCTCGTCGACCTCTGGCGGAGTCTGGCCGCGTGCGCGGTCATTCACTGCGGATGTCACGGGGGCCAGGTACCTGAGCAGCACGGATGACCAATCGACGATCTCTCCGCAAGGAAGGCCGCCGCATGCCTGGCGCGCGGCTGCGGACGTCCTCAAGATCAGTCCCGACACGGTCACATGTCCTACCTGGCGACCCGGTCGGACGGCGCTTGCCGTACCATGGATCGGGTGCCGGGTCACGCGCTATCACGTGCCGGTACGCCGAGTAGTATCATCCAGGTCGCCGCCCAGCACATTGATCATCACCGTCCAGGGTGCCCGCGCCCGCGGCGAGCCAGGGGTAGGTCAGGTCTGCGGCGGAGGTGGTTCTCGAACTGGGATGTCTCCGCCCTTCATCGTCCAATGCCCACTGTTGTGATGACGCATAGCCAGCTCGTTGACCAGAGCCGGCTGTCCCGAGTCTCGAACAGCTCGACGGCAACACGCCCACCACGTCCAGCTCCTTCGCCACCGTGAGCGCCAGTTGCTCGGCTTGGGGACCATTAGCTCGTCGGGGACAACCCGGGGGCCGGAGCAGTGACTTCAACGCAGATGCCGTCTCGCTGGACGGACGCGACCACGGGTACACCACCGCCTGGCCGTGGGGAGAGCGGGCGACCACGGCAGCCGACAGCTCGCGTACGAATCGACGGCGCTCTTCGGCCAGCAACCGGGACGCCGGCGGCGGAAGGGGCTCGGAAGAGCCGGATCTTGGCGACCCTCAACGGTCCACACGCCCTTGCCGTCATAGCCGCCGCGCGCATCTTCAGCACGAGCGGCCAGCCCACGGTCCGGTCGGCGAACTGCGCGGCGTCGGCCGGGTCGGCCGCAACCCGGAACCGCGGCAAGGCACACCGATCTGGAGAGCCGCTCCCCGCATCACAGCCTTGTCCCGCGCGTGAACAAGGGCGTCTGGTCCGGCCGCACTGCCGTACCTGACGCCTCCAACGCGCGGAGATGCTCGCTCGGCACGTGCTCCGCGTCGAAGATCAGGACGTCAACATCCTTGACAAGGGCGGCGAGGTCCTCGAACGCCCGTTCGTTGCCGATGACCGTGCCCGGGACAACGAGCGCCGCGACATCATCGTGCGACGACGCTAGTAGACGAAAACCGATGCCCGTCGGCGTCGCCGCCTCGTACATCATTCGCGCCAGTTGACCGCCGCCAAGATCCGACAACCCGGAAAGCTCACGTCGGCAGGGTACCGACACGGCGCTGACCTCCGGCCGGACCAGATCCTGCACACGCCGGGGGACGGCGTAATCTGGTACCCGCCCTTGAGACGAGCACGCCGACAGGAACCGTATGGCACGCTTGCGCACCTTCTGGTACGGCCTGCAATGTCTGTACTGCGAGGTGATGAGGTTCCTCGCTGTGGGGGGCGTCGGATATGTGGTCGATGTCATTCTCTTCAACCTGATGCGGTACGGCGGACCGACGGGCCAGGGCCTGCTCCACGACCAACCCCTGACGGCCAAGGTAGCCTCGGGCGCGATCGCCACATTGGTCACGTGCGCCGGTAACAGACTGTGGACCTTCCGTCACAGGGCGCGGACCGGCGTCGCCCGGAGTACTCGCGCTTCTTCCTGCTCAACGCCGGGGAGTCGGGATCGGAGACGCCGACCCTCGGGTTCAGCCACTACAGCCTCGGCCTACAGAGCCCGCTGGTGGACAACTCTCAGCGAACGTCGTCGGTGTGGTCCTCGGATCGGGATCAGATTCTGGTCTATCGAAGTGGGTCTTCCGGGAGATCCGCCATGATCTCGGCGACACTGTCGTCACCGCTGGGGACTCGCCCATCGCGCGAGCCTGAGTAGCACACGATCTGCACTGTCCGCCCGCAATGTCATGACCGGGCGAGACAGTGCCAACGAAGGGAGACTCATGCGAATCCACGGTAATCGGCACCGGGACCTCGGCGCCACTCACGCGGCGTGCAATGGCTGAGGCTCGGCTTCGACGTGTCGGGTGTTGAACAATGACAAGGTCAAGATCGAGATGCTCAGCCGGGGTACGGTCCCGTTGTACGAAACGGGCCTCGAGCCCCTGTTACACAAAGGCGCGTCGAGTCCGGCCGGCTGCGCTCAAGACATCGCACGCCGAGGCGGCTAACGTCGGCGACGTCCATCATCGGCCGCCGGGACTCCGCAAGAAGCGCAATTCGCTGGCGGCTCATCTACACCTGCGACAACGCCGCGGTGGAGCCCCGCGCCACACCTTGGGCGGCGAATGCCTGGTCGTCGGAAAGTCCACCGTGACCGGTTGGCACCGCTGAAGCCTTGGCGACGCGCCTGGAGCAGCGCCGCGCCCGCTGGCGATGCCGCACGGCTCCGCGTGGAAACCGCAATTCCTCCGCGAGGGATACGCCGTCAACGACACCATCTCCTCCTTGACCGCCTCGTCTCGGTGTCACCGACGACTGGTCCGAGCAGGTGCTCGGCGGGAGGTCGACGAAACTCCGTCGGCCAACTGGAGCCCCGCTGGTCGTTCAATTGACGGCCCACGGCTGACCGGTCAAAGTCTCCGCCGATGCCTTCCTCGCCACCAAGATCTCGTTCATCAACGCGGTCTCCGAGATCTGCGAAGTCAACGGCGGCGAAGTCTACATAATGGCCGACGCGATCGGGTACGACAAGCGCATCGGACGCGCGTTCCTCAACGCCGGCGTGGGTTTCGGCGGCGGCTGCCTACCCGAGGACATCGCGTGCTTCATGGCGCGGGCCGGCGAGCTCGCGCCCCGCAAGCCCTGGGGTTTCTCGCCGAGGTCGATGCGATCAACATGCGCCGCCGAGCCGCGTCCTTAAGCTGGCTCGCGAGCTCGTCGGCGGCTCGTTCCTCGGCAAGCAGGTCGCCGTGCTCGGCGCCGCGTTCAAGCCCGGCACCGACGACATCCACGACTCCCCCGCCCTCACGTAGCCGGCCAGATCCAGCTGCAGGCCGGGCATGTGAGCGTGTACGACCCCAAGGCCATGCCCAACGCGGCTCGCATGTTCCCGACGCTCGAGTACGAACGCCCACCTTCGACGCCTGCGACGGCGCCGACATCGAGCGGCACCTCACCGGGTGGCAGGAGTTCCGAACCCTCGACCCGCCCGCCGTCACGGACGGCGTACAGCGCGCCACGCTTCGACGACGGCCGCAACTGCCTCGACGCCGACACGTGGCGTGCGGCCGGCTGGACCTACCGCGGCATGGGCCGGCCATAGCCAGGGTGCACGCGGCGACGTCGCTCTGAATCGATTCCGCCTGCCTTTCGCGGCCGAGTGTCGTCGCCCGACCCGAGGCATGGACGTCGCTGGCTAAGATTGCAGGACCCTGGTGGGTGTCCCGGGACCAGACTGGAGGGACAGCTCTGATTATCCGATAAGCAATGTGCTTCGGGCCGCGGGTTGGTGTCTGTAATGCGCTTGCCTACTATGCGTTGTATCTTCTCTTCACGTGACATTGCCACTACTTCGTTG